>NZ_CP017639.1 GCF_001767255.1 Corynebacterium sp. NML98-0116 | reverse complement strand
AAAGCTTGTGAGTTTGCGTGCGACGGCGGCGTATTCGTAGGCGCGGGTGCGTTTCATTTTTAACACTCTGGCAAGCCATGCCCCGGTTGAGGCACACCCGTAGGCTTCGGCAAGGTTGTGGGTGTCGAATTCGGCGATCGCGGTCAGTATTTCCGCGTGTGAGTATGCGAACAGGCGTGCGCTTTCAACGATGGCGTTGATGATGGTGTCGGCGTCGATGGTGGTGTGCATGGTTCCCCCTGGTGTTTTGGTTGTTGTTTAGTATACGTGTTCGAATGGTGGTGTCAAGAGGTTTATTCAAATATTTGTTGGTGGGTGTCCGCGCGGCGGACAGTGCGCGGGGTGCTTTGCGACGCCACTTTCGAGCACGGGTGTGTGGGTGGGTGTCCGCGCGGCGGACACCTTGATGCAATCGTTGGGGTCTTGAGCTGAACTCGCTCTGTCCGCGCCGCGGAATGCGTGCTTCGCCGATGCAATTCGCGAAGTGGTGTCCGCCCCGCGGAAAGTGAACAATACTGGGTTGCAACAACGGCGAGTTGTCCGCCCCGCGGAATATCGAAACACACAATCACCTGTCCCCCCCGCGGACAATCGGAGCCGTTCGACGGCCCCATGGGAGTAGCAAGTTCTCAACCCACTCTGACCTATTGGTCCGAGCCCGCGCAGGGCAGGGGAGCGCTGTTCCCAAATCACCTCTCGGAATCATTTGATCTCCGAAGTAACGCACAGGACGTTCCGATCGATGTTAGTTGCAGACATGCCAAAACTTTGGCGAGTCCCTAACTTTAACCGATCCCACAAAGGAGCTACCCATGAAGCGTTTTACCTCCGTAGCAGCTGCTGCAACTCTGTCCCTGTCCCTGGTCGCTGGCCCTGCATTCGCGGCTGAGGCTCAGCCTTCCGACAAGGATGCCAAGGTTGGCTCCTCGATTGCCTACGCGCAGTGCAAGGCCAAGGCTGAGGCCGCAGAGAAGGAAAAGGAGGCTAAGGCAAAGAAGAAAGCAGCTGAGGCACAGACCGCTGGTGATCTCGCTAAGAACAAGGCTGATCAGACTCGTCAGGAGATCCGCGAGGAGCTGACCTCGTCTTCCGACGAGCTGGATTGTGTCAAGGAGCTTATCAACGACAAGGATTACAAAGCTGGCATCCTCGGTCTCCTGATCGGCGTTCCGGCTGCGCTCGTTGCACTTCTTGGTGTCGTTGCTGCAGTCTCCGGCGTCATTCCGGGCATTCAGCTTCCAGCGCTGCCGTTCTAATTCACTTATCGACGCCACATTCTGACCCAGCCTCTCGTATAAGGCTGGGTTTTTCAATTTGATTGGCGCCTATTAATCCCCAGTCAATAGCTCGGCCCCATCAACCCGCTCGTGGATCATCTCAGCCCCACACCACACTGTTGAGTGACTATAAATATAGGCACAACATCCCCTGGGGACGCTTCAGACCTGGCAAGTAAGTGGCAGAAATTGAAGCTTCGCCCCTACCAAGACTATGGACCAGTCTAACGTATGTGACGTTATTAAACCCTGTGGCATATACGCGAAAGCGCCCGGCCCGAAACCCGAGCCGAGCGCAAAATCTTGAAATCTACTTTGCGTTCAGTGCCAGAAACGCAAGACCACCAAGAGCCGCAACACCGAGCAAGGAACCCCAGATGATGTCGAAGGTGCGGCCGATAGGCCAATCCCTTTCACGGTCATTGTCGAAAGAGCTTTGCAGTGCAGCGAGACCGAACTCAGCCTCGGCGATTGCCTTCTTGGCGTCAGCTTCGTTCTCGGCAGCGCCAATCTTACCAATCTGCAGAAGGGTCAACGCTGCGACAGACGAAGTGACCTCGTCTCCGCTCGAAGTCTCCCCAGCCTGTGCCGGTACAACGGCGAGCGAGAAGGCAGTGGTGGCTGCGATGGCAGCGGTAGCGAAACGCTTCATGGGAATCTCCTGAATAAATGTTAGAACGGAAGCTGAATGAGGCCTTGCTGAGCAGCGATGCCGCCCACCAAGGCAAGAATGGCGGCAGCAATACCGGTACCGACTAGGATGTCGTAGGTAGTCCCGAGCTTGTAGCCGTTGTTCGCGTCATTCTTATAGGACGACAAGATAATGGCATCGGACTTTTTATTGTTCTCCCCAGCCTTGGTCTTGAATACGCCTGCTTCGGAGGAGCCCTTGAATGGCGCTGACATGCCGATGCCCGGCTTAGCAAACTCAGCTACAGCCAGCAAAACTGCGTAACCGACTGCCTCATCTTCAGAAACCTTCGAAGAAGAGTCATATCCAAAACCCGGAGGGGTCTTATCACCTGCGTTAACAGCCCCCGCCGGAACAACAGCGAGCGAAAGGGCAGTGGCGGCTGCGATGGCAGCGGTAGCGAAACGCTTCATGGAAATCTCCTGAATACAGAGGGCGATATTGCCAGGGTTTTGACAACAACCGCCAATGTATCAGGCAGTTTCTAACTCAGCAACACTTCTATTCACAAGACAAGGTTGACGAGCGCCACATACAGCCCAGTGCCGGCCAGGATGGAGAGGGCGGGGGAGCGTCGCCAGGCGTGGAGGGCGAGCGTCACGAAGCCGACGAGCACCCCGGCCCACACTGGCTGATCGGAGCTGGTGAAGGTGTACAGCACGAGGACGACCATGACACCGACGGGCATGTAGAGGCGGAGGAAGTCGAGAAGTGGGCTGCCGTCCAGCCAGCCACGAAAGGCGAATGGCAGCGCTCGGAGCAGCACGGTGACCACGGCGATCGGCAGGATGACGGCCCACACCATGGGCAGATCAACGCCGGCGGGAAGTCCGTTCATCGCTTCCACTCCAATCGCTTATCGACGCCAGGTACCCAAAATCGAACCAGCAGGACCAGGAAGTACGCGATGAGCGCCACCATCAGCATCTGCCCGGGGACGACGAAGGCAGCAACGAGCGCGATCCCAGCGGCGATGAGCACGGCGCTCATGTCTCGCGAAGCCTGGAACGCTTCGTAGGCGAGGACGATGAACAGTGCGGTGAGGGCGAAGTCCATGCCCTCGATTGTGCCTGGAAGGCGTTCGCCGGCAAGCGCCCCGACGAGCCCGGACACGACCCAGAGCGCTTGACACATCACGTGGATGGCAATGAGGCGCGGGCCGGTGATGCGCGTGGTCTGCTGTCGGGCGCTGATGACGGCGTAGGCTTCGTCGGTTAGTGAATACATCGAATAGAGGCGGCCGAACGTCGAGCGGATCGCGTTCCGCGGGTAGGTGAGGCCGTAAAAGAGGTGTCGGAAGTTCACCATGAAACCGGTCATCGCGGCGGAGGCGGGGCCGACGCCGCCGAGCACCATCGGGATTGCGAGGAATTCGGTGGAACCGGCGTAGATAAGCATCGAGAAGACCGGTGTCCACCACCAGGCGAAACCGGACTGCACCATGAGCAGGCCGAACGCCAGACCGAGTGGCACAACGCCTAGGCCGACGAGCCACATGTCGCGCACTCCGAGGCCGAGTTCTCGCAATGTTTCACGTGAAACATTCATCTAGTTGTCCTCGATGGCGGATGGGAAGGTGGCGAACAGGGGCAGTGGCATGGGCTGGCGGCGTAGGACGTCGGCCCACAAATCGACACCCGCGGGTGTGATGACGTCGGAGGGGAGGGCCGGGGCGACGTACCAGTCGCCGCGTTCGATCTCCTCGTCGAGCTGCCCGGCGTCCCACGAAGAGAACCCGGCGAAGAGGCGGAAGCCCTCCAGCAACTCAGAGAAGGAATCAGCCGGCTCATGCATGTTCACGTGGACCAGCTTGTTCGCCAGCCTGGTCAGCATCGGGTGCTCGGCGATATCTACGTCGTTGTGCGTCACGCCCAGGCCCACAGCTGCGTTCGGGCTGACGGGGCCGCCGTAGTACATCACCGGTGGCTCGCTGGCGAGTGCCTCCCACTCGGGCAGCACGTTTACAACGGCGGCATCGGAACGCCGGTTCAGGATGACGCCGAGCGTGCCCTGCTCGCCGTGCTCAATCACAAGCACAACCGTGCGGGCGAACTCAGGCGAATACATTCCGGGTGCAGCGACGAGCAGCATGCCACTGTCGGGCTCGGTGCGCTCGAGTGACGTAAACAAACGGTCACCGAAGAAATACTCAGGCATTACGTTCCTCCCACCAAGACTTCAGCGCAGCGACGGCCTCGTCGTGCTCGAGCTCGCCGCGCTCCAGACGTAGTTCCTTCATATACTTCCAGGCCTCGCCGACCTCCGGACCAGGTTTGAGGTCCAAGATCTGCATGATTTCGTTGCCGTCCAGGTCAGGGCGGATTCGCGCGAGGTCCTCCTGCTCGGCGAGCGTTGCGATTCGCTCCTCGAGGTTCTGGTACGCACGCTGCAGGCGGCGCGCCTTGCGTGGGTTTCGCGTGGTGCAATCGGCGCGGACGAGTTTGTTCAAGCGCCCGAGGAGGTCGCCGGCGTCGGTGACGTAGCGACGCACCGCCGAATCGGTCCACTTGCCTTCGCCGAAGCCATAGAAGCGCATGTGCAGGAACACCAGTTGACCAACGTCGCTGATCACGTGCTTCGGGTACTTCAGCGCGCGGAGGCGCTTGCGCACCAGCTTCGCACCCACGACCTCGTGGTGGTGGAAGCTCACGCCACCGCCTTCCTTGAGGGCGCGGGTGGCGGGCTTGCCGACGTCGTGAAGCAGCGCAGCGAGCCGCAACTTGAGGTCGGGGCCGTCGTCCTCGAGCTCGGTGGCCTGTCGAAGCACTGTCAGTGAGTGCGCATAGACGTCCTTGTGCTGCATGTGCTCGTCCTGCTCGAGCTGCAGCGCCGGCACCTCAGGCAGCACGAACTCGGCGAGGCCGGTACGGACCAGCAGGTCAATGCCCTCCCAGGGGGCGATGCCACACATGAGCTTGTCCAGCTCGGCTTGGATCCGCTCGACGGTGATGCGTTGAATCTCACCTGCCATGTCGCGCATCGCGTCGAAGACGCGCGGGGCAACGTCAAAGCCGAGTTGGGAGGCGAAGCGGGCCGCGCGAAGCATGCGAAGCGGGTCGTCGCGGAAGGAAATCTCGGGCGCCTGCGGGGTGTCAAGGCGGCGTTGCAGCAGGTCACTGATTCCGTCCACCGGGTCGTGGAAGATTGGTCGGAGTGCGCCGTCGACCACGTCAAGCTCGATGGCCATTGCGTTGCAGGCAAAGTCGCGCCGAATGAGGTCACCCTCGAGGGTGTCGCCGAACGTCACCTCGGGGTTGCGCGTCACGCCGTCGTAGAGGTCGGAGCGGAACGTCGTAATCTCGACCTGCTGGCCTTCGCGCACGGCGGCCACGGTACCGAACTCAATGCCGGTGTCCCAGGTCGTCTCGCCCCACTCGTCGAGAATTTCCTGCACGGTGGGGGGCAGGGCGGACGTCGTGAAGTCGAGGTCGTGCCCGAGCTTGCCCAGCATCGCGTCGCGCACGGGCCCGCCAACAAGATAAAGGTGCTCGCCGCGCTCCACGAAGCGCTGGGCGAGGGGCGTCAGCAAGCCACTCAGCTTCTCGACGCCCTCTTCGGCCCGAACCTGCAACGCCGCGACGGCGTTCGGGTCGGAGGGGTCGGGGAGGTCGAACGGGCACCGGTGTGTTTCTTCAGTCTTTGTCACCTCTCACACGATACTTTGCTTCCCTGGTGCTGTTAAGTACCACAAAGGTGGCCAGTGCGGATACCATGAATTGAATGACTGAGAACACTCGGCCGAAGCCGGTTCCTCCGTCGGAGCGGAAGTCTTCGAACTCTGGCGGGAAGGGGCGCGGGGACGGCGCTAACTCGAAGGCGGGGGGTGACTCCCCGAAGCGGCGGCGTGGCCGTCGGCGTGGTTCGCACGCCAAAAAGCGGGGGTCGCAGCAGCAGCGTCGCCGCGGGTCGAACCGGCGGGGGCGGGGCGCGTCGGCGCGGAAGAGGCAGCAGCGGCCGGTTGATTCGTCGCTGGAGACCCGGAACGAGACGAGTGCGGGCGGCCTGGTGGTGTCGGGCATGGCGGAGGCTGTGGACCGGCACGACAAGGTGGACCTGTCGAAGATTTACGTCGCGCTGATTGGGCGGCTGGACCGTCGGGGTCGTCTGTTGTGGTCGATGCCGAAGGGCCACGTGGAGGAAGGCGAGGAGCAGTGGCGCACCGCGGAGCGTGAGGTGTGGGAGGAGACCGGGATTACCGGAGAGGCCTTCAACACGCTCGGTGTGATTGATTATTGGTTCATTTCTGAGGGCGTCCGCATTCATAAGACGGTGCACCATAACTTGTTGCGCTACGTCGATGGAGTGTTTAACGACGAAGACCCGGAGGTCACGGAAGTCGCGTGGGTGCCGATGAACCAGCTGATCGAGCGCCTGGCGTACGCGGACGAGCGCAAGCTCGCGCGGATCGCGGTGAACAGGATGCCGGACTTGGCGCGCAAGGAAGCCGCGGCCGGAAGGTTGACACCGCGATGAGCAGCGTGCGTAGCGGAGCCGCGGCGATTGCGGTGGCGGCGCTGGGCCTGCTTCCGGTCACGGCGGGCGCCCTACCAGCGCCAACGTCGCCCGAGGACCCGGCGGTGACGTCGCAGTGGGTGAACCCGGCAGTGCGTCCGGGGGAGGGCACCCGCGCGTCCATCACGCTTGTCGACGCCCCCTCGGCCCTCAACGCCGGCGAAATGTTTCACGTGAAACTTCGCATCCACAACAACACGGACGCGCCGCTGGCGAACCTGCGCGTGGTCCCACGGCGTGGCCCGGCCACGGGTTCCGTGCTGGACCAGCGCGCGGCGGCGGTCGCCTCGGTGAGCGAGTACGGCCCGGTGGGGCGCGGAGTGGACGTCGATAAGGAGTTGGGCGCGGGGGAGTCGGCAGAGGTCGAGCTGGATGTTGAGCTGCCGGGCGCGGGGACGTACCCGCTGCTCTTCGAACTCAAACAGAACCTGACCTCGCTGGACACTGAGCGCTTCCACATCTCGGTGCGCGGCGAGCCGTCGGAGGACCCGGCGCCGGCTATGACCGCCCTGTACCCGATTACCGCACCTATTGACATCGTGCCCGGGGAAACAGGGGAGGCGCCGGAGCGCTCCCCGCTGCTGCTGAAGTCGGAGACGTTGGCGAACCAACTCGCGCCCGGCGGGCGCCTTGAGCGGCTGCTCAGCCAGTACGAGGACGCGGTGGAAGAACCTGGCGTTGGCTTCGCCACGTGCGTGGGGCTGGACCCGGCGCTCGTGGACACGGTGGCGCGGATGGCGGAGGGCTACCGCGTCACCACCACGCGCCCGCCGGTTGCTGAGGAGCCCAAGCGACTCCGCGACAGCTGGACCACCGACGACACCACCGCCCAGGGCGAGGTAGGCAAGGGACAAGCGGACGCGCAGGCGTGGCTGGAGCAGCTGCGCAGCGTCGCCGCGAAGGGGTGCACGGTGGCGCTGCCGTGGCAGAACGTGGACGTCAACACCCTGGCCCGCACCGGGGACGAGTGGCTGATGCGTGAGGCGTTGGAGCGAGGCCCGTTCGTGCTCGAGCGGGAGCTCGGCACGCCGGGCACGCTCAACGCCGTCATCCCGGGCGCCGGCTACATCACGCCGGACGCGGCCCCCGCCTTCGGCTGGGCCAACCACATCGACTCCGCGATCCCGGAGCACGGGCTGCAGGGGGAGTGGGAGGCGGCTCGGGCGGAGCGGGCGTCGACAAGTGGGGACGGGCAGGCGGCGCTCGACCGCAACGAACTGCCGGACCCCGCGGACGTGTTCCCGGCGGCGCCTGCGCACCCGGTGCACGTGCTGGCGGCGCGAAGCAGCGTCGACCACCCGGGCCCCGGCAACGCCGCCTGGGTGGCGCCGGGGGTGATGGCGGTGCAGTTCCAGGACTCGCTGGCCTCGGTCTTAGCGACGGTCGGCTCCGCCCCCGCGACCGTCGGCTACTCGAATGACGCGCTACGGTACCGCTACGAGATGGACTCCCAGCGGGCGCGCGCGATCAATGCGGCCTCCGCGCTCAGGCTGGCGGCGCAAGAAGCGACGCCGGAGGAGCCAGTGTTCGTGAACCCGCCGGCGGGCTGGGACGCGGACTCGGCGGCGCTGCTGCTGGGGACGGTCGCCGAGCTGGTCCGGGATGGCAAGGCGACGCCGATGAGTTTCGGCGACTTCCTGAACACGCCCGACCCGGCGGAGGTGCCGGCGGCGACGCGCGTGGGCACGCTGTTTCCGGATCCGACGGTGGTCTCGGACGCGGAGGTGCTGACGGCCTCCCAGCAGGCCGAGTTCACAGATGACTTGACGCAGTTGCTCGCGAACGACCCACAGGTGGCGCTGACGCGTTATGGGTTCACGCTGCCGCTGCGCCGCGATGTGCTGGCGGCCCTGAGTATGCAGGAGCGGCAGTCGCTGTCGCGGTACGACGCCGCCGTGCGCACCACGGCCGAGCGGTTGCGGGGCAGCCGCGACGTACTGCAGGCGCTGCGGGCGTCGGTGACGCTGATCCCGCCGGGCAACGTGTACACGCGGACCTCCCCGTCGAGCCCACTGCTGATCGTGGCGCAGAACGGGATGCCGCTGCCGGTACAGACGACCATCCGGTTCCAGGCGGCGAGCGGCCCGATCACGCTGCACGTGCCAACCACGATGCGGATCCCGGCCCGCGGCTCGCAGACGGTACAGATGACGGCGGACTACCCGGAGGACCAGCGCAGTATTGACCTGCAGCTGTACCTGGCGGGTACCGACGGCAGTCCGATCTCGCAGCCGGTGAACATTTCTGTGCGCACGGCGGGCGCCGCCGTGGAGGGCTGGGCGCTGGTCACCGGGCTTGGCGTGCTGGTGGTGCTGATGCTGATGTATTCGGTGGGCCGTCGGCGCCGGGCGCGGGCTGCGCCACGCAGCCCAACAACACAGCAACGTTTGGACAATGAACACCCACCTTTGATTGGAGACTGACGTGGTTGAGCAACCTCGGGCTGGTACGCGTGGCCGAATCGTGCCCCCTGCACCGCCGGCGCCGGTGCCCACCCCGCGAGAGAACCCAGAGCTTATCGACGCCACCGAGGCCGAGGCCCCGGACCGTTCGACGCTGACCGCGGACCCTTCGGCGGCGGTGCCGGATCCCGCCCCGGAGAGCAATTCCGTGGTGCGGGCAACGGGGTCGATGGCGATCGCGACGCTGATTTCGCGCATCACGGGGTTCATCCGCACGGTGCTGATTGGCGCCGCGTTGGGCCCGGCGGTGGCGTCGGCATTTAATACGGCGAATACGCTGCCGAACATTATTACGGAGATCGTGCTGGGGTCCGTGTTGACGGCCCTGGTGGTGCCGGTGTTGGTGCGCGCGGAGAAGGAGGACCCGGACCACGGGGAGCGCTTTATCCGCCAGCTGTTCACGCTGACGCTGACGCTCCTGACGGTGGTGACCATCATCGCGGTGGCCGCCGCGCCGCTGCTGACTCGCGTCTTCCTCGACGATGAGGGCCAGGTGAACGTCGCGCAGTCGACGTCGTTTGCGTATTTGGTATTGCCGCAGATTTTCTTCTACGGCATGTTCTCGCTGTTCATGGCGGTGCTGAATACGAAGGAGCATTTCCGGCCGGGTGCGTGGGCGCCGGTGGCGAACAACGTGGTGTCGATTGCGGTGCTGCTGGGGTACATGATGTTGCCGGGCAGTTTGAATCCCGCGGCGCCGGCGTCGATAGCGAATCCGCATGTGCTGCTGCTGGGCGTCGGCACGACGTTGGGTGTGGCGGTGCAGTGCCTGATTATGCTGCCGGCGCTGCGCAAGCTCGGCATTAACCTGCGGCCGCTGTGGGGTATCGACGACCGCCTCAAGGTGTTCGGCGGGATGGCCCTGGCGATCGTGACCTATGTGGGGATTAGCCAGGTCGGCTACATCGTGACCACGCGTATCGCGTCGATGGCGAGCGACGCCGCCCCGATTATTTACCAGCAGCACTGGATGCTGCTGCAGGTGCCCTACGGCATCATTGGCGTCACCTTGCTGACGGCGATCATGCCGCGCCTGTCCCGCAACGCCGCCGACGGTGACGACGCCGCGGTGGTCCGGGACTTGACGCTGGGCACGAAGCTGACGTTCATCGCCCTGATCCCGATCATTGTCTTTATGACGGCGCTCGGCCCGGACATCGGGCACGCGCTGTTCGCCTACGGCAACTTCGACGGCGGCACGGCCCGCACGCTGGGCCTGACGGTGAGTTTCTCCGCGTTTACGCTGATCCCGTACGCCCTGGTGATGCTGCACCTGCGCGTGTTCTACGCGCGGGAGGAGGCATGGACGCCGACGTTCATTATCGCCGGCATCACGATTACGAAGGTGGTGCTGTCGTACCTAGCGCCGCTGGTTGCGGATTCGACGCAGTCCGTCGTGGTGCTGTTGGGTGCTGCGAACGGCTTCGGTTTCGTCGCCGGCGCGGTGATCGGCGCGCTGTTGCTGCGTCGGAAGTTGGGCACGCTGGAGGCGCGTTCGGTGCTGCACACGTCGCTGTGGGCGGCGGCTTCGGCGCTGGTCGGTATCGCGGTGATGTTCCTGGTGCGCTGGCTCGTGCGTGATGTCGCGGGTATCGACGCCCCGTCCTTCCTCGGCGGGCTCATCGGCCTGCCGTCGCTGGGCTTCCTGCTTGAGGTGATGGTCCTCGGCGTGCTGTTCGTGGTGGCGACGGGCCTGGTGCTGTCGCGCTCTGGTCTGCCGGAGGTGCAGAACCTGGGCCGCGCGCTGGCGCGCATCCCGGGCATGGGTCGCTTTATCCGCCCGGACGAGGACGCCGCGATCGAGGTCGGCGAGGTGGATCTGCGGGATGTGTCGCAGCAGTTCCTGGCCGCCGATACGTTCAATGCGTCGCCGGTGCCGCCGCCGATGTCGGCTGGTGTCGTGCGTGGTCCGCGTTTGGTACCGGGTGCGTCGGTGTCGGATGGCCGTTTCCGCCTCATCCGCGATCACGGCTCCACGACGGGCGCGCAGTTCTGGCAGGCCCGCGAGGTGTCGACGGGCCGCTCCGTGGCGCTGACGTTCGTCGATACGACGGGCATGGCCCCGATGGCTCCGGCGACGCCGCGCCAGGCCGCTATCGACGCCGCGGGTGTGTCGCGTCGCACGCGCAAGCTCGCGATGCTGCGCCACCCGGCGCTGCCGGAGAACATCGAGATCGTGTCGTATCGCACGGGCGCCCTCGTGGTTGCGGACTGGGTGGAGGGCTCCTCGGTCCGCGCCGTCGCCGAGTCGGGCCAGACGTTGCACACGGATGCGGTGGCGAACGCGCTTGCCCCGTTGGCGGGCGCGATCGCCGCGGCGCACGAGGCTGGGGTGCCGCTCGGGTTGGATAACCGCCAGCGCCTGCGCATCGACCGCGAGGGCCACGTGCGCCTCGCGTTCCCGGCCGTCCTGCCGGACGCCTCCGCAGCCGACGACGCCGACGCCTTCGCCTCCGCGCTGCAGCTGCTGACCACCAACGTCGACTCCGATGACCTCGCGGATGTCGCCAGCACCACCCGCGCCCTCGTCGACGCCGACGCCATCGAGTCCCACGACTTCCGCGAGCTCGAGCGCCAACTCACCCGCGACGAAGCCGAGGACGCCCCCGCCGAAGCTATCGATCCCGTCGAGCCGGTCGAGGAGCAGTCTGAGGAGCCGAAGGACCTGCGCGGCGGTTTCGGATCTCGCCGTTACGGTCCGGTCACACTCGCGGTGTTGCTGTCGCTCGCGGTTGGCGCGGTGATCATCATCGCGGCGCTCACCGCGTACCTGGTCGGCTTCCTCTCCGGCGACGACACGAACGCACCCGTCACGGTGGACTCGGTCCAGACCGGGGTAGAGGAGGTCGAGGAGGAGGTCACGGGCCTGCCCGTGTTGCTCACCCCGATGCGCGCGACCATCGAAGGTGCTTCCGCGCCCGAGCTTGTCGACGCCGACCGCTCCACCACCTGGACCGGCTCAGACAACGTGAGCGTCGAGCTCCGACCCGCCAAGGGCGCGACCGCCCGCAAAGGGTTCACCCTGGAGCACGTGATCGTCGATACTCCGTCCAACGGCGACAGCTTCCGGATCTACGGCCTGCCTGCCGGCGCCTCGTGGAACGGCGACGTCGCCGACCTGCCGCTGCTTAAGGAGGGCACGTTCCTCAACGGCGAAAACGGCATCGACGTGGAGGACTCACCGGAACTCACCGGCTTGGTCCTCAACGTTTCCGGCCAGGACATCATCCTCCGGGACGTCACCCTCATCGGGCGCACTAGCCTCCGATGATGTCCACCATGGTGGACAAGAAACGCTTCCTCTTCCGGCGCTGATGCATCACACTGGATGCATCAGCAATGGGAGGGTGCATCATGCGCAGAAAAACGGACCACCAACTCGTCCACGAATACATCGCAGGCGACATCCACGCCTTCAACCTCATCGTCCGGCGCCACGAACGCAACATGCTCGGCGTCGCCCTTCGCTACTCACGCAATGAGTGCGACGCCGAAGACATCGTCCAGGACGCCCTGCTCAAGGCGTCCCGCCACCTGTATGGCTTCCGCTTCGAGTCGAAGGTGTCTACCTGGCTGTACCGGCTAGTCGCCAACGCAAGCTTGGACCACCAGCGCCGACGCAAGGCCGAGTACACCGTGTCCCTCGACGACAACGATGAGCTCTCCCAGGACAAGGATCCCCGCCTGGCCCACGACCCGACCGCTCACCTCGACCGCCTCATCGCCGTCAAGGACGCGCTGCGCGTCGTACCGGAGGCGCACCGGAAGGCTGTCTTCCTCATCGATATCATGGGCATGTCCCTCCAGTCCGCCGCCGACACCTGCGGCGTCCAGCCCGGCACCATGAAGTCCCGCCGCGCCCGGGCACGCGCCATGATGCTCGAGCACATGGAAGGCGCCTGCTAGGCCAAAAGCACACGTCTGGAACAAACAGTAGACTGGCTACGTTTACACCCCTGACAGAGCAAATCTACGAGGAGTTTCCATGACCAACGAGGCCAGCGAACAAACAGAACAAATTCATGACGTGATTATTGTCGGCTCGGGCCCGGCGGGGTACACGGCAGCGCTGTACGCGGCGCGTGCGGAGCTGAACCCGTTGGTGTTTGAGGGTTACGAGTACGGCGGCGAGCTGATGAACACCACTGAGGTCGAGAACTTCCCTGGCTTCAAAGATGGAGTGATGGGCCCGGATCTGATGATGCAGATGCGCGATCAGGCGGAGAAGTTCGGCGCGCGCCTGGAGTCGGAGCTGGTGGACAAGGTTGATCTCAGCGGTGACGTGAAGAAGGTGTTCGTGGGGGATGACGTCTACCAGGCCCGCGCGGCCATTCTCGCTACTGGTGCGGCACCGCGTCACCTGGGCATTCCGGGTGAGGCTGAGCTGACGGGTCGCGGTGTGTCCACGTGCGCGACCTGTGACGGCTTCTTCTTCAAGGATCAGCACATTGCCGTTGTCGGTGGTGGGGATTCGGCGATGGAGGAAGCGACGTTTTTGACCAAGTTTGGGTCGAAGGTCTCCATTATTCACCGTTCGGAGAACTTCCGCGCGTCGCAGATTATGTTGGAGCGCGCCCGGGCAAATGAGAAGATTGAGTTTATTACGCATTCGGTGGTCGAAGAGGTCGTCGAAAAGGATGGCAAGGTTGGCGGCCTGAAGGTGCGCAACGTGCAGTCGGGCGAGGAGTCGGTGCTGGACGCGACGGCGTTGTTCGTGGCGATCGGGCATGATCCGCGTTCGGCGTTCCTGGAGGGCCAGGTGGCCACGGACGAGGGCGGGTACGTCCTTGTCGACGCTCCTTCGACCCGCACGAACGTGCCGGGCGTGTTTGCGTGTGGCGATTTGGTGGATAACCACTATCGTCAGGCGATTACGGCGGCTGGTTCGGGGTGCCGGGCGGCGTTGGATGCGCAGCATTTCCTTGCGGCGCTTTAGAATAGAATGAACTGTGTTCAAGGAGGAACGATGAGTGCACCTGTTGATGTGACGAAGAATACGTTTAAGGCTGAGGTCGTTGAGGCTTCGACGCCGGTGTTGGTGGATTTTTGGGCTGAGTGGTGTGCTCCGTGCCGGAAGTTGTCGCCGACGTTGGATGAGATTGCGTCTGAGCTGGATGGCAAGGTGAAGGTCGCGAAGGTGAATGTGGATGAGGAGCGTGAGCTGGGGATGATGTTCCAGGTCATGTCGATTCCGACTGTGTTGATCTTCAAGGATGGCCAGAAGGTGGATGAGTTTGTGGGGGCGCTCCCGAAGGCGCAGATCGTCCAGAAGGTTGAGTCGAATCTGTAGGCTGTCCGTCGTAGGATGGACTGCATTGTTGGTTTTGTAGAAAGGTGCCCAGTGGGTGACATTCTCCGCGTAGGTGATTCGAGTGCTCGCGTGGCCGAGGCGCGTGCGACGCTTGCGCGTTTGGGCATGTTGGAGGACTTCGATGGGGATATCGAGGACTTCAACTCGCGGCAGTTCACTCCCGACGAGATGCTTTTCGACGCCCCTTTGGCGGAGTCCGTGAGAGCATTTCAGCAGTCGCGGGGAATTATGCCGACTGGCGCTATCGATGACTTGACGTTGCGTGAGCTGCGTGAGGCGTCGTATACGTTGGGGGCGCGTGTGTTGCAGTACCAGCCGAATCAGGAGTTGGTGGGCGACGACGTGGGGCAGTTGCAGACGCAGCTGCATGAGCTGGGCTTTTATTCGGATCGTGTGGATGGGCGGTTCGGTCCGCGCACGCACGAGGCCGTGATGAATTACCAGCTGAATTCGGGCTTGGAAGACGATGGGGTGTGTGGCCCGGATACGTTGCACGCGTTGAGTCTGTTGGGCCGCCGGATTACGGGCGGTTCGGCGCACGCGATTCGCGAGCGTGAGCATGTGCGCGCGGCTGGCCCGCAGTTGGCGGGCAAGCGCGTGGTGATTGATCCGCATCTTGGTGGTGCAGATAAGGGCGCGCTTGTCGACGGCCCCTTTGGCCAGATCACGGAGGAGGAGATCCTGTGGGATTTGGCGCAGCGCGTGGAGGGCCGCATGATTGCGGCTGGTGTGGAGACGATTATTTCGCGTCCGCGTGGTGATAATCCGTCGTGTAAGGAGCGCGCTGATCTGGCGAACGGCTTCGACGCCGACTTGGTGATTTCCCTGCAGTTGGACCGTTATGCCAATGAGAAGGCGAATGGTGTGGCGACGTTCTACTTCGGTTCGGAGAACGGGACGTCGTCGATGACGGGGGAGACGCTGTCGGGCTATATTCAGCGTGAGATTGCGGCGAGGACGTCGCTACGTAACTGCTGGAATCATGCCCGGACGTGGGAGATGCTGCGGATGACGCGGATGCCGTCGGTGGAGATCGTGGCTGGCTATGTCACGAATCCGCACGATGTTGAGGTGGTGACGGATCCGCAGCAGCGTGACGCGATCGCGGAGGCGATTGTGGTGGCGGTGAAGCGCCTGTACTTGCTGGATTCTGATGACCAGCCGACAGGCACCTACTCTTTCCAGGATTTGCTCCGCCAGGAGCACCTGTAATCAGTCGGTGCCCTGGATGAGGCCCATGATGCGTTCGAAGTCCTGACGGTCGCCGAATTCGACGACGATTTTACCTTTCCGTTTGCCCATGGTGACGGAGACTTTGGTGTCCCATTCGTCGGCGAGTTGGTCGGCGGCCCGGGTGAGGTATTCGGGCTGGGGGACGGGTTCGCGGCGTTTCTTCTGTGGGACGCCGCCTTCGTTATTCATGAGCGTGACGGCTTCTTCGGTGGCGCGGACGCTTAAGCCCTCGGAGACGATGCGTTCGGCGAGCAGGGTCTGGCCGTTGGAGGTCAGGGCGTCGCTGCCGAGCTTGAGGCCGAGCAGCGCACGGGCGTGGCCCGCGGAGAGTACGCCGGCGGCGACGCGGCGCTGCACCGGCACCGGGAGGCGCAGGAGGCGGATCGCGTTGGTGATCACCGGGCGGGAGCGGCCGAGTTTGTCGGCGAGTTGCTCCTGGGTGACGCCGAACTCTTCGAGGAGCTGCTGGTAGGCGGCGGCTTCTTCGAGTGGGTTGAGTTGGACGCGGTGGATGTTTTCCAGGAGGGCGTCGCGAAGCATGTCCTGGTCGGACGTTTCGCGGACGATGGCCGGGATGTGCTTCAGGCCGGCTTTGGAGGCGGCGCGCCAGCGGCGCTCGCCCATGATGAGTTCGAAACCCTCGGGCGTGTCGCGGACGACGATGGGTTGCAGCAGGCCGAACTCGCGGATGGAGTGGACCAGCTCGTTGAGGTCGTCTTCGTCGAAGACCTGGCGTGGCTGCTTCGGGTTCGGGATGATTTGCCCGACCGCGATTTCTTGGTAGCGCGCGCCGACCGGCACCGGCTGGATGACGTTCTCTGGCGTGGCGCCGACGGTGGGCGCGCCCGCGACCTTGGGGCGCTTTCCGCGGGGCGGAAGCTTGTCGCCGCCACCGGAAGCCCCTGAAGCTCCCGAAGCCCCGGCGGCGCCGGCTGCGCCGAAGATCACGTCGGAGGCTTTGCCGCCGATGCCGCCGGTCTTGCCGGTTTTGTCGGTCGCGGCTGGTGCCTGCGGGATGAGTGCTGCTAGTCCGCGGCCGAGGCCGCCTTTACGCTCTTGTGCCATGGTTATTCCTCGCCCTCGTCAAGTTGTTGGGCCACCTGGGGGCTGACTCCAATGGGCCCCGTGGTGGCGTGTGGTTGGTAGTCGCCGCGTGTTGCCAGTTCGCGGGCGGCGTCGTAGTAGGCCAGCGCTCCGCTGGAGAGTGGGTCGTAGTCGATGACGGTTTGGCCGTAGCCGGGCGCCTCGGAGACCTTCACGGAGCGCGGGATGACGTTGCGCAGCACCACTTCGCCGAACTGGTTGCGCACTTCGCCGGCGACGTCCGCCGCGAGGCGCGTGCGGGCGTCGTACATGGTGAGCACGATCGCGGAGATGTGCAGGTTGTGGTTGAGGTGCTCGCGGATCATGCCGATGTTGCCGAGCAGCTGGCCGACGCCCTCAAGCGCGTAGTACTCGCACTGGATGGGGATCATGACTTCGTCGACGGCGGTCATGGCGTTGATGGTGAGCAGCCCGAGCGATGGTGGGCAGTCGATGAAGACGTAGTCGAAGTTGTGCTCCTCGAGGAAGCCGCGCCGGATGGCGTCGTGCAGCCGGTATTCGCGGCGCACCATGGACACCAGCTCGATTTCGGCGCCGGCGAGGTCGATGGTGGCGGGGATGCAGTAGAGGTTCTCGTTGTTGGCGTGCGCCTGCAGTGCTTCCTCGGGCGTTGCTTCGCCGATGAGGACTTCGTAGCTGGAGGTGGTGCCGGAGGTGTGCTCGGCACCGAGCGCGGTGGAGGCGTTGCCCTGCGGGTCCAGGTCGATGACGAGGACGCGCATGCCTTGGCGGCTCAGTGCCGACGCCATATTCACCGATGTCGTCGTCTTGCCGACGCCGCCCTTCTGGTTCGCAACGGTGAACACGCGGGTGTGCGCGGGGCGTTGCAGCGTGGCGTTGTCCATGCTGGTGGTGTTCCTTTCCGCTATTTCCGCACGATTCGGATGAGGGTGGTCGGCTGGTCGAGGACGTCGGCGCCAACCTGGAAAATGTTCGGCGTGATCCCCCCGGCTTTCGCAATCGCCCGCGCGTCGCGTTCTAGTTCTTCTGCAACACTAGCGCCTTTCAGCGCCAACATCGAGCCCCCGCGGCGCACCAGTGGAAGGCTCCAGCCGGCGAGCTTGCCCAGGGGTGCGACGGCGCGAGAGGTGACCACGTCGAACTGCCCGCCGGGCTGTTCCTCGGCGCGGCCGCGGACGACGGTAACGTTGTCCAGTCCCAACTCGTTTTTGACCTCGGCGAGGTACGTGGAGCGCTTCAGCAGCGGCTCGATGAGGGTAAAGGAGACGTCGGGGCGGGCGATGGCCAGTGGGATGCCGGGCAGCCCTGCGCCGGAGCCGATGTCGGCGACGGTGGTGGCGTCGTCAAGTGCTTCGGAGACCACCGCACAGTTGAGGATGTGCCGTTCCCACAGGCGGCTGACTTCTTTGGGGCCGATGAAGCCGCGCTCGGCGGCGGTTGTGGCGAGCGATTCGTGGTAGGCCTCGGCGAGCGGCAGGCGATCGCCAAAGATGGTGGCGGCTGCTGTGGGCTGTTCTGACACGGCTGTGTACTCCTTTGAATTTTTAGTCTGGCATCGACTCTAGTAAAAGTAACGCCCCCAGCAAACACTTGCTGGGGGCTGGGGGCTACCGGTTACTTGCCTTGCTGCTTGCGCTGCTTCTTGCTGCGCTTGTCCACCTTGCGGGCACCGACAACGGGAGCGGAGGCGCGCTTGGCTTCCGCCTTGGCGCGTTCCTCGGCCTCTTCCTCGGCGTCCATCTTGGCAAAGACGATGCGGGTCTGGAAGAAGGTCCACACGTTGTTGGCCAGCATGTAGAACAGCAGGCCGATGTGCCACAGGAAGCCGGACGCGATGATCATGACCGGGAAGACCCAGAGCATCATCTTGTTCATCATCTGCATCTGCTGTTCCATCATGGCGGCGTTGTCACCGGACGGGGAGTTGACCTTGCCGGCGGCGCGGCGTGCGGCCTGACGGTTCATGGACATCCGGGCGTTGAGGTGGGTGAACGTCGCGGAGATCAGCACGAGCGGCAGGCACACCATGATGATGTTGGCGCGGGTGAAGTCCAGGCCGGTGAACGCCGCGAAGGCGTCTTCTGGCATGGACATGTACGCGGAGAGCGGCACACCGAAGAAGTCGGCGTCCAGGAAGGAGCGGACGTCTTCTGGGGAGAACGCGTAGTTGGCCAGGTTGCGGTTCTCTTCAACGCTGAGGCCCAGCTGGTTGGGGCCGGTGCCGGTGCGGTTGAAGGAGCGCAGCACGTGGAACAGGCCGATGAACACGGGCATCTGTGCCAGCGGGACGATGCACGAGGCGAGCGGGTTGGTGCCCATCTCCTTGTACAGCTTCTGCGTCTCTTCCGCCATTTTCTGCTGGTCGTTCTTGTACTTTTGGCGGATTTCCTGCATCTTCGGCTGCATTTCCTGCATCTTGCGCATGGACCGCATTTGGTTGACCATGGGCTTGACCAGCAGGGTTCGCAGGGTGAAGGTGAGGAAGACGATGGACAGGATCCATGACAACGCCGAGTCTGGCGAGAGGATGAAGCCGAATACTTTGTGCCAGAACCACAGCACCCAAGAAATCGGCCAGTAGATGAAATTCAGCACTTTGGGGTGTTACTCCTCGTTGGTTACTTGGTGGTCGTTCCTGTGGACGCGTCCGTACCGCTGCCGGGTACTGGGTCGAACCCGCCGGGGTGCCAGGGCCCACATTTGCAGACGCGGGCCACGCTGAGCAGGGTGCCTTTGATGGCACCGTGTCGCGCGACCGCTTCGAGTGCGTAGGCGCTGCACACTGGCATGAAACGACACGTCGCACCCATCTTAAGGGGTGAGAGGTACTTTTGGTAGCAGCGTACGGCCTTCACGAGTGCCCGCGCGGCCGCGGTTGGTGGTGCGGGGATGCGTTGGCCTAGGAAGTTGTAGTACGCCATTTGTCCAGGGCTTTGCGCAGCGCGGCGTCGTAGTCGTGCGCGAGTTGCGCGCTCGTGGCGGTGGCTGAGGCGGGCAGGGCTCTCACCACGACGCCGTGGTGCAGCTCCAGCTTATCGACGCCCCCTCGCAGCACATGCCGCAGTTTCCGAGACACCGCGTGCCTGGTCACCGCGTTGCCGACCTGCTTGGACACGATCAGTCCGAAGCGCGGCCCGCCGTGCAGCGCGATGGTGTCCTCGGCCCGCGAGCGGACGTGGACGATTAAAGTGCGAGACCCCGCGCGCACTCCTTTCCTCATGGTCTGCCGGAAGTCGGCAGAGGAGGAGAGTTTGTGCGGGCGGGGTAACACGATGTCGCTGCGCTTCGGGCGTTTATGCCGTCAGGCTTGCGCGGCCCTTCTTGCGGCGCGCGGAAACGATTGCGCGGCCGGCGCGGGTGCGCATGCGGGCACGGAAGCCGTGCTTGCGTGAACGACGGCGGTTGTTTGGCTGGTAAGTCCGCTTAGACACGGTGGACTCCTTATAAGAGGTCACGACGGCCAGCGGGAACCCGCCGCGGTGCGCGACGCATTCCCTCCCGGGGTAGTAGCCGTCCCGGAATTGCAATGTTCAGGTTGAGATTGCCCGGCCGCGGCGCGTTGTGCGCGTTGACCTGCATGCATCACCTTCGCTGACTCGCCCTGGGTGGGCGGCCCGGTGCACTGCGTAGATGGTGCTCTCAAGCACACCGTGGGCATGTTGCTTCGCGCCCGTAGTGTGACAGACTACGCCAGACTACGCGAAAAACCGCTGGTTGTTCAAATCGACACACTGTCTTTTGAGCCGGGTGGGGCGCAGGTCCATTCGTTTACCCCCGTAATTACAAGGGTGTACTTTCGCGCAGGTGGTTGCATATTTTCGAACACCGGGGGCCGCGCTATCACCGGCCTGACGCGCGATTACTTCCCAACACGCGTACGCAATGTTCGAGATTTCCTGTGAATCACATCCGTGAAACGAGTTATCCACAGGGTTGTGGCATGCGGGCTGTTAGACATTGCAAGCTCACACCGGGTAACAATGATAAAGCACCACAATTACACACGTTCTTTCTCCACATCGCTGTGGATAACTGTGAACAACAGGTTGAGACTTTGCGGCGTAATTTGTAATTACAGCAGGTCACAGCCGGTAAAAGTTCCGTGAAAAGTTATCCACAGGGGAGGGGGAAGGCTGTGAACAACTTACTCACCGAAGTTATCCACAGGTGTGGACAAGTCTGTGGAAGATACTGGTGAGACGCAGGTTTTGGAATTACAAAATCTGTGAAACAGCGGTGGAATGTACGTGAAATTCCACAGTTGTGACGAACGTCACTAAATGACATGTCGGATTAGGAGGAAAGCGGGACGTTGGCAGAGCAAGACATCGAAACGCTATGGCGCACCATCGTCGCTGACCTGCTGGCGCTGTCGGCGCAGCCCAGCTCGCAGGTCCCGTCGCTCACCCCACAAGAGCGCGCCTACCTCCAGCTCGTCCGCCCCGTCATGCTTGTCGACGGCTACGCCATCCTCTCCGCCCCCCACGCCGCCGCAAAAACGGTCGTGGAGCAGTCCCTGGCACCGCACATCACTGCGCTGCTGGCGTCCCACCTGGGCAAACACTGCACGCTCGCCGTCTCGATCCAGGCGCCAGAAGCCCCGGCAGCGCCTTCAGCTCCGCCTGCCCCCGAGGCCGTCGACCCGGCCCACATGACCCCCGGCGAGCAAATCCCAATGGGCCTCGATGAACTCGCCGAGATGCACGCCCGCCAACAGCAACAACACCAGGCGCCGGCGCACCCGACCGTCCCTAAGCGAATCCCCCGCGAAAAGCCTGCCCACGACCCTGAGCGCGAGACCAGCCTGAACCCGAAGTACACCTTTGAGAACTTCGTCATCGGCTCCTCGAACCGCTTCGCCAACGGCGCCGCCGTCGCCGTCGCCGAGAACCCGGCCCGCGCCTACAACCCCCTGTTCATCTGGGGTGGCTCGGGCCTCGGCAAGACGCACCTGCTGCACGCCGCCGGCAACTACGCGCAGGTCCTGCAGCCGAACCTCCGCATCAAGTACGTCTCCTCCGAGGAGTTCACGAACGACTACATCAACTCCGTACGCGACGACCGCCAAGAAAGCTTCAAGCGCCGCTACCGCAACCTCGACATCCTGATGGTCGACGACATCCAGTTCCTCGAGGGCAAGGAAGGTACCCAGGAGGAGTTCTTCCACACCTTCAACGCGCTGCACCAGGCGAATAAGCAGATCATCCTGTCGTCTGACCGCCCGCCGAAGCAGCTCACCACCCTCGAGGACCGCCTCCGCACCCGCTTCGAAGGCGGCCTCATCACCGACGTCCAGCCACCAGACCTGGAGACCCGCATCGCCATCTTGATGAAGAAGGCGGCCGCCGACGGCACGCAGGTCGACCACCAGGTGCTCGAGCTCATCGCCTCACAATTCGAGTCGTCGATCCGCGAGCTCGAGGGCGCCCTCATCAGGGTCTCGGCCTACTCTTCCCTTATCGACGAGCCCATCACCCTCGACGTCGCCCAAGTCGCCCTTCGCGACATCCTCCCCGACGAAGGCGACATCAACATCAACGCCTCCACCATCAAGGAGTACGCCGCCGAATACTTCAACGTCACGATGGACCAGCTCATCGGCGCAGGTAAAACCCGCCAGGTGGCGCACGCCCGCCAGATCGCGATGTACCTGTGCCGCGAACTCACCGAACTCTCCCTCCCCAAGATCGGCGACGAGTTCGGCGGCAAGGACCACACCACCGTGATGTACGCGGACCGCAAGATCCGCAAGGAGATGACGGAGAACCGCGGCACCTACGACGAAATCCAGGAACTGACCCAAATCATCAAGGCCCGCGCCCGCACCCTGCGCTAACTTTCGTCGCTCTCGGCGTCGCCCGCACCAAATTCCCTCACGCACCCCCAGCGACCTGGGGAAACACAAGCCCGACTCCCCAAATCCCGGAATTTGGTGCCCCACCTGGTCTCTCAGTGCCAAAAGACGCACCCACTTTTGCCTAGCCCTTTTTCTGCCAGGCACTTTGAACACCTAGTCCATATCAGATTGCGACATTTGGCACTCCCACCTCCCGCACCCTAAAAATCCATCCACAGACTTATCCACACCTGTGTAATTACACCGCTGTAATTCACATTTAGGGGCAAAACACCTAAGTGACCCCCACCACAAAGAGACCCACATCACACACCACAGGCCTTGTGGATAACGTGTGAATCCCCAGTGGACAACCCTTCCTGAGTTGTGCACAGATCAAATGACAGAAAATCTATCCACAAGCGCTCAGAGTTATCCACATTTCTTCCACAGGCAATTGCACACCCTGTTTTCGCGCTCCGACCACGGCGAATTCATGTAATTCCACAGATTGCACAGGACTTATTGTTGTTCCCAAGGTTTTTACTTGTAATTCCTAGAGTAGAAAGGGGAGCTGTGCAGAACGGCGCACAAACGACCAACGCCCCAAAAAGCCATGAGCCAGGCGTGTGAAAACTCGAATGACAAAAAGCCCGTCCCCGCCTAAAGTGAGAACGTAATTACAAGAATCTCTACGTACTGCAAGGAGCCCGTGTCACTATGGCGGACATCCAAGACAACTTGAATTCCAACGTTTCCTTCCGCGTGCACAAGGAGGACCTGTCGGACGCGGTGGCGTGGGTTGCTCGGATGTTGCCTACGAAGAACACGCAGCCGATTCTTCGCGCGGTGTTGATTACGGCGTCGGATGAGGGTTTGGAGTTCGCGGGCTTCGATTATGAGGTGTCGTCGCGGGTGCGGATTGCGGCTGAGGTGGATACGCCTGGTCGCGTGGCGGTGGCGGGCAAGTTGTTGTCTGACATTGTTGCGAATATGCCGAATCAGCCGGTTGAGGTTTCTACGAGTGACACAAAGTTGCTTCTCGACGGCGGCTCCGCCCACTTCGAGCTGCCTTTGATGCCGTTGGACGATTATCCGCAGTTGCCGCAGTTGCCTGAGGTGACGGGCACGATCGGTTCGGAGGACCTGAGTGGTGCGGTGATGCAGGTGGCTGCCGCGGCGGGTAAGGATGACACGTTGCCGATGCTGACCGGTATCCACATTGAGGTGGAGGGTTCGACGTTGCACTTGACGGCGACGGACCGTTTCCGGTTGGCGTTGCGTTCGTTGGAGTGGTCGCCTGCTGGTGAGGGGGTGCAGGCGAAGCTGTTGGTGCCGGCGAAGACGTTGTTGGATAACGCGCGGACGTTGGATACGCAGTTGGAGGAGCCGGTGCAGATTGCCGTTGGTGGCGTCGATAATGTGGGCGCGGACGGCTTGTTTGGTTTGCATGCGGGCAATCGTGAGACGACGACGCGCATGTTGGATGCGGATTTCCCGAATGTGCAGCCGTTGTTGCCGAAGGCGCATACGTCGATGGCGTCGGTGGAGGTGGCTCCGTTGTTGGAGGCGATTCGCCGTGTGTCGTTGGTGGCGGATCGGAATGCGCAGTTGAGGTTGCATTTTTCGGAGGGTCAGGTGACGTTGTTTGCGTCGGGGGCTGATTCGGGTGAGGCGTCGGAGTCGATTCCTGCGCAGTTTGTGGGGGAGGATGAGCTGCTGATTGCGTTTAATGCTGGTTATTTGCGTGATGGTTTGTCGGTGATTGGGACGGATCGTGCGGTGTTTGGGTTTACGGAGTCGTCGCGTCCGGCGATTATGATTCCGGAGCCGGAGTCGTTGCCGGAGAAGGGTGATGATGGGTTGTTCCCGACGCCGGAGACGAATTTCACGTATTTGTTGATGCCGGTTCGCCTGCCGGGCTAGTTTGCCGCGATGTACGTTTCGGAGCTTGACCTGCGTGATTTCCGTTCGTGGCGGGAGTTGCATGTGGATTTGGAGCCGGGCGTCACGGTGTTTTCGGGCCGCAATGGGCACGGGAAGACGAACATTGTGGAGGCGGTGCGGTATACGTCGATGCTCGGGAGTCACCGGGTGGCGACGGACGCTCCGCTGATCCATTCGGGGGCGAGTGATGCGCGCGTGTCGGCGACGACGGTGAATGAGGGGCGCGCGCTGACGACGCATCTGTTGATTAAGGCGAGTGGGGCGAATCAGGCGCAGATTAATAGGACGAGGTTGAAGTCGGCGCGTGAGTTGCTGGGTGTGTTGCGGACGGTGATGTTTTCGCCGGAGGATTTGCGTTTGGTGAATGGGGAGCCGGGGGATCGTCGCCGGTTTTTGGATGCGTTGGCGGCGGTGCGTACGCCACGCCATGGTGGGGTGAAGGCGGATTATGACAAGGTGTTGCGCCAGCGTAATGCGTTGTTGCGTTCGCAGAATATGGCGCTGCGCCGCGGTTATGGGGATGCGGCGGGCGCGGGTGCGTTGAGCACGTTGGATGCGTGGGATGCGCAGTTGGCGCGCTATGGTGCGCAGGTGCTGGCGGGCAGGCTTTTGCTTGTCGACGCCCTCTCCGAGCCCATCACGGAGTCGTATGCGTCGGTGGCGCCGGAGTCGCGTGCGGCGTCGGTGGAGTATACGTCGACGTTGGATAGGGCGGTGTTGGAGTTGACGGGGGAGGCGTCGCGGGATCCGCAGGTGTTGGAGGCGGCGATGTTGTCGGAGTTGGGGAGGCGTCGAAAAGAGGAGATTGAGCGTCGCTCAACGCTGGTTGGTCCGCATAGGGATGACCTGGTGTTGATGTTGGGTCAGCAGCCGGCGAAGGGGTATGCGTCGCATGGGGAGACGTGGTCGTTTGCGCTGAGTATGCACTTGGCGGAGTACCGGTTGTTGGCTGGCGAGGGCACGGATCCGGTGCTGATTTTGGATGATGTGTTTGCGGAGTTGGACGCGAAGCGCCGTGAGCGGTTGGTGCACGTGGCGGAGTCGGCGGAGCAGGTGTTGATTACGGCGGCGGTCGGGGATGACTTGCCGGGGAACTTGGATGGGGCGGTGACGGCGCGGTATCACGTGCGGATGGAGGAGGGGGTGTCGCACATTGAGCGAGCGTGACTTGGTGGGCACTACCTTTGACCAGTTGCGGCGCACGGCGAAGCGGCGCGGCGGGAGGTTGCCGGATTTGTCGAAGCAGGGAACGAGCGTGGTGCCGCGCCGCAGCCAGGGCAAGGGCCGTCCGGTGAAGGATATTACGGTGCCGGGGCTGCACTTTGAGCAGGAGGAGCGCAGGCCGTGGCTGGAGCGGGGCCGCCCGACGGGCAAGGATGGCCGGGCGTTGCCGCGGAGTTACAAGGTGAAGTCGTTTTCGTCGCTGCTGGGTAAGGAGATCCGGAAGCGCGATTGGACGGAGAACATGGCGTACGGCTGGGTGATGGGCAACTGGGAGGGCCTGGTCGGCGCCACGATCGCGGAGCATACGAAGGTGGAGATGATTAAGGATGGCGAGGTCTTCATCACCTGCACGACGACGGCGTGGGCGACGCAGCTGAAGTACATGCAGTCGACGGTGCTGCGCGCGATCGCGGAGAAGGTGGGTCCGGATGTGATCCGGAAGCTGCACATTTATGGGCCGCGGGTGAAGAGTTGGCGCTATGGTCCGCTGCACGTGAAGGGGCGGGGTCCGAGGGACACGTACGGGTAGTCGTGGGGTTTGGTGTCCTGTTTTACGTGTAAGATAGGACGGGTTAATGACATTTTTCAGGAGGAGCGTCTTTTCCAGTGGCTGATCAACAACCTCATTATGACGCGTCGTCGATTACTATCCTCGAGGGCCTTGAGGCCGTCCGGAAGCGCCCAGGTATGTACATTGGGTCGACCGGCGAGCGTGGCCTGCACCACTTGGTGTGGGAGGTCGTGGATAACTCGGTCGATGAGGCGATGGCGGGCTATGCCGATCGCGTCGATGTGACTCTGCTCGCGGATGGCGGCGTAGAGGTCGTCGATAATGGTCGTGGTATTCCGGTGGAGATGCACCCGTCTGGTGCGCCGACGGTGCAGGTCGTGATGACGCAGCTGCACGCGGGCGGTAAGTTCGACTCGGAGTCGTACGCGGTGTCGGGTGGCCTGCACGGTGTGGGTATTTCCGTGGTGAACGCGCTGTCCACGCGTGTTGAGGCGGACATTAAGCGCGATGGCAAGCACTGGTACCAGCGGTTTGTGAACGCGCAGCCGGAGCCTCTGGAGGAGGGCGGCAATGCCCGCGGCACGGGTACGGCGATTCGTTTCTGGCCGGACCCGGAGATTTTTGAGACCACGGAGTTCAAGTGGGACACGATCGCGCGTCGTCTGCAGGAGATGGCGTTCCTGAACAAGGGCCTGACCATCACGTTGAAGGATGAGCGCGTCTCCGAGGAGGAGCTTGAGCTCGAGGCGATCGCGGAGGAGGGTGAGACGGCCGCTGCGGTTGGCTCGGACTCGTTTGACGACGCCACCGAGGGTGACACATCTGCAACCCCGAAGAAGCGCGAGAAGAAGGTCACGTACCACTACCCGGACGGCCTGATTGATTACGTCAACTACCTGAATAAGTCGAAGACGGCGATCCACCCGACGATCGTGGGCTTTGACCAGAAGGGTGACGGCCTTGAGGCTGAGGTGGCGATGCAGTGGAACAGCTCCTTCAAGGAGTCTGTACACACGTTCGCGAACACCATTAATACGCATGAGGGCGGTACGCACGAGGAGGGTTTCCGCGCGGCGTTGACCACGCTGATGAACCGCTACGCGCGTGAACATAAGCTGCTGAAGGACAAGGAGCCGAACCTCACTGGTGATGACTGCCGTGAGGGACTCGCGGCCGTGGTGTCTGTCCGCGTGGCGGACCCGCAGTTTGAGGGCCAGACGAAGACGAAGCTCGGCAATACCGAGGTGAAGGGCTTCGTGCAGCGCGCCGTGAACGAGAATCTGTCGGATTGGTTTGATGCCAACCCGGCGGAGGCGAAGGCCATTATTTCGAAGGCTGTGTCGTCGTCGCAGGCGCGTCAGGCGGCGCGCAAGGCGCGTGACTTGGTGCGTCGTAAGTCGGCGACGGACTTGGGTGGCCTGCCGGGTAAGTTGGCGGACTGCCGTTCGAAGGACCCGAAGCTGTCCGAGCTGTTCATTGTTGAGGGCGACTCAGCAGGTGGTTCGGCGAAGCAGGGCCGCGACTCGATGTACCAGGCGATTCTCCCGCTGCGCGGCAAGATCCTGAACGTGGAGAAGGCCCGCATGGACCGCGTGTTGAAGAACGCGGAGGTCCAGGCGATCATCACCGCGCTGGGTACGGGTATTCACGAAGAGTTCGACATTTCGAAGCTGCGCTACCACAAGATTGTGCTGATGGCGGATGCTGACGTCGACGGCCAGCACATCGCGACGCTGCTGCTTACCCTGCTGTTCCGCTTCATGCCGGAGCTCATCGAGGAGGGCCACGTCTACTTGGCGAACCCGCCGCTGTACAAGCTGAAGTGGGCGAAGGGCGAGCCTGGCTACGCCTTCTCCGACGCGGAGCGTGACCAGTTGCTCGCGGAGGGCCTGGAGGCCGGCCGTAAGATCAACACGGATGACGGCATCCAGCGTTACAAGGGTCTGGGTGAGATGAACCCGAGCGAGCTGTGGGAGACCACGCTTGACCGGGATCACCGTATTCTGCGTCGCGTTGATGTGGAGGATGCCCAGCGCGCTGATGAGCTGTTTAGCATCCTGATGGGTGATGATGTCGCGGCTCGCCGTTCCTTCATCACCCGCAAGGCGAAGGACGTCCGCTTCCTGGACGTCTAGCTTTCCATCTGCTTTTCGACGACCTCTCCGATCCGCGGCAGCGCAGGCCCCACAATTTTGGCGGCCTTGCTGCGGAAGGTGGCGTAGATCTTCTGTACGCCGGCTGGCATGGAGTCGCGGAGGTTGTCGCCGAGTGAGACGAGTTCTGTGACCACGTCGTCTTCGTGTTGTGCGAGGTATTCGCCAAAGGCGGCGTGGTCGCTGTTTTTGTAGTCTTCCCAGCGGGGGTTGAGCTGCTCGAGCAGCTGGGGGAGTACGGTGTTGATGCCTTTGTGCAGGATCCGGGCGTCGACTTTCTTTACGCCCGCGATTGCGGAGCGCAGCGCCATGCCGGTGAGTCCGCTTTGGTCTGCGACGGTCTGGTCGACCACTCCGGCGAGCGCGTCGACGATTCCTGGGCGGCGCCCATTGTGCAGCAGTGCGTTGAGTCCTTGTGGTGTTTCCATGCCGTTGATTGTATGACAAATGCGACCTGCCCCCCGGCAGGTCGCATTGTTACGTTGAGCGTTGCGGCTCTTCCGCCACAGCAGTCACACAGGACACTGTAACCACAACAGGAACAAACTTATCATGAGTCACAGCGGTTACATATTTGGGGTGGGGTTTAGACCTTGGGCAGCATCTTCTGCAGCTCGTTGAGGTCGATCTTGGAGAAATCGAAAATGCGGTTACCCTGCGAGGATCCCATCACGCCCGAGAGTCCTGCCTGGCGCGCGAGGTCGTCGACGGCTGCGCGCAGTGGGGGGACGGCGTCGACAATGACTTGGCCAACCAGCAGCGTGAGCAGCGCAGCGATGGTCAGCGAGACCGGCGCCGAGCCCGTGTATGCGCTGCCGAGCGGTGGCTGCTTTGGTGGGGTGACGGTCGGCGTGATCACCGGCGTCGGTTTGGAGGATCCGGAGGACCCCGATGGAGCGGTGGTGGCTTGCGGCGCGACGATCAGCGACGCCGCAAGCCCGCCAGCGAGGACGAGAGCACTCATTTTCTTCATAGTGCTTAGAATATCGTCCCCGCGCGAACGGTGTTAGCGAAGCAGCGCGTTGATGTCGACGTACTGCAGCACATAGTTCGCCGCGCCGGCCAGCAGACCGAGCAGCGCGAGCACGCCAACCACGATGCCGATGGTCGC
This sequence comes from Corynebacterium sp. NML98-0116, assembly GCF_001767255.1. Taxonomy (GTDB): domain Bacteria; phylum Actinomycetota; class Actinomycetes; order Mycobacteriales; family Mycobacteriaceae; genus Corynebacterium; species Corynebacterium pseudogenitalium. The sequence continues at coordinate 2,336,116 of NZ_CP017639.1, read as the reverse complement.
ACCCGTGCTCGAGCCCTCCTCGTTCGAGGAGGAGCTGCTGGAGCCTGAGCTCGAGCCCGTGTCACCACCCTTATCGACGTCCACTCCGCCCTCAACCGTGGCCTTCAGCTTGTAGTCCTTCGTCGACCAGTCGGGGAACGTCGCGGTGACGGTGTAGTCGATGGAAGCGCCAGGCTTCGCGTCCGCCGGAGGAGTGATGGTGACCTCACCTGTGCTCGGGTCAGTGGCGAACTTCCAACCGTCGTACGTACCGTTCGGGCCCGTGAACTTGGTGCCTGCGGGAACGTCGCCGCTCGGGCGCTGCACGATCGTGCCGCCAGCGTTCACCTTCTGGTTTTCAAAGTCGACGTCCGACTTGTCCGCCTGGGACTCCTTCGGCTTTGCTGGCGTCGTGGTGCTCGTCGGCTGCTCGCTGGTCGGCTGCTCGCTGGTGGACGGCGCCGTGGTGGTGCGCTCCACGTAGACGGTGACTTCGTGAATCTGCCTCGACTTGTCTGGGAAGACCACGGTGACAGGGAAGCTCACAGTGGTACCAACCGTCGCGTTCGCTGGTGCAGTAATCCGAATCTCACCAGTCTGGCTGTTCGTGGTGGCGGACCATCCTTGCTGCGACCCGCTCGGCCCGTTGAACTTCGTCCCCGTAGGGAATTCGCCCTTCGGCTTCAGCGTCACAGACTCACCCGCGTGCACCGGCGTGCGCGCGTACTCAATCTTGGTCGTCTCATTCTGCGGCCTCGAAGGCTTCGTCGAGGTAGTTGGAGTCGTCTCACTTGTCGACGCCTCTTCGCTTGTCCGCGGCGCGGACTCCTTCGTGGTCGTCGTTGCCTTGGTTGTTGGCGTTGCCTTGGTAGTCGACGTGGCCGGGGTGGTCGTCTCCGGGGTGGTGGACTTCTCGGTTGTCCGCGGCGCGGACGTGGTCGGCTCTGTCGTCTTGTCCGAAGTCGTCGGCGTAGTCGTTGACGGGTCGGTTGTCCGCGGGGCGGACTCCTCCGAAGTCGGCGTGGACTCCTCAGACGTGGATGGCTCTGTCGTCTTGTCCGAAGTCGTCGGTTTCGTCGTCGTAGCCTCTTCGCTTGTCCGTGGCGTGGACGGTTCCGTGGTTTTTTCCGAAGTCGCCGGGTCGGTTGTCCGCGGCGCGGACTCCTCCGAAGTCGGCGTGGACTCCTTGGTGGAGGTCGTCGGAGTAGTCGTCTCCTTTGCCTTCACGGTGACGTGGAATTTCGTCTCCTGCTTGGAGCCGTCGCGGAAGTAGATCTCGAGGGGAACCGTGAAGTCGAAGTCACGGGCGTGGCTTGGTACTTCAACGGAGACAGCGCCGTCCTTGTCGGTATTGACCTTCACACCGTTGACGCTCTGGTTCTTCGGGCCGTTGACGATGGCACCGGTCGGCAGGGATTCAGCTGGTTTGAACACGTGGTTCTCGCCGGCCTTGATGGTCACGTCCTTGTAGGTCACCTTGAACTTTTCGGACTCGGGATTGGTTGGCGCCTCGAAGAGGACGACGGCGCTGGTGACGGTGCGGGAACCGTCGGGGAACTCGACGCGGATAGGCACGTTGATCTGGGTGCCTGCGCGGGTGCCCTCTGGGGTTTTGACGGTCACCACACCGGTCGATGGCTCAATGCTGATCTCCCATCCCGTTGGTGGCGTTGCGTTCATGGCGAACTTGGTGCCGTCCGGCACATCTTTGAGTGCAGGAGTGATGGTGGCGGTCTCATCAGCGGGCGTATTGGTCACTGGATAATCGACGTTGGCCTTGCTGGACTGCCAGACGGGGTCCTTGGTCACCTCGACCTTGGCTTGTACGAAGTCTTGGGAGTCGTCGGAGTAGGTGACGATGACAGGCACATTCACGACTGCACCGGCAGCGAGCGGCTCCTTTGGCTTCGCGGTGATGGTGCCGTTGGTGGCGTCGATAGACAGGTCCCATAGCTTGGACTCGCCGACGATCTTGAACGTGGTGCCTTCCGGCAGCTCAGCCGTCTGCTTGACGGTGGCTGTTTCGTTGCCCGCGATCTGCTCCGTTGGGTAGGACGGGGTGTGCTTCGCGGCGAGGCGGTCGGATGACGGGGTGGTGTTGCCGTGCTTGTCGGCGACGGATACTTTGGCGTGCTTGACGTCGGAGGAGCCGTCGGGGAACTCTGCGCGAACTGGGATGGAGAGCCAGGAACCGTAGCCGATGTCCCCTGGTTTGACGGTGACGGCGCCGGTGGCCTCCTCGACGCTCACGTCCCACTTCTCAATTTTGTCGCTGTTGAGGTAGAACTTCGTACCCTGCGGGAACTTGCCGGTAGGCGTGACGGTGACGCTCTGCTTCGGCTGGACCAGCGAGTCCTTGTACTCGATGGTGGAGGTGTTGGCGTTGTTGTTGCCACCAGGAACGACGGTGACCTCGGTGTCATAGGTGGCCGTGGATTTGTCTGCAAAGAGGACGAAGACACGGTAGCGCAGTCCCTGGCCGGGGCGCAGCTTCGGTGCGGCCTCGATGGTAACGGCACCCGTCTTTTCGTCGGTGGTCAGCTTCCAGCCGTCGATGCTGGTCGGGCCGACTGCCTTGGCGCCCTCTGGGAGTGGGACGCTCGGCTCGACGGTGATGGTGCCGCCGGCGGTGATTTCGGCGTCGCGCCACTCGCGCGAATCCTGGGCGTTCGACGCCGAATCTGACGCTGCGGTCGTCTCAGAAGTCGTCTCTTCCGCGCGCAGCTGCGGCGCGGCCAGGCCGGCGCCGATCAGCGCTGCGGTGGTTGCCAGTACAGCGGTGTACTTTGTAGCGTTCATTGTTCCTCCACCAAGTGTTCTCTAATGGTCCGTGTAAATAGTTGCCAGTGTAGGAGAAAGTACGCGATTACGCTTCCTCGACCCACCGCAAATAGGTGGTGCCGGCGACGTCAGCGAAGGCGTCGTTGGCTCCGGTCAGGGGGCACAGGGCCCGGATCGTGTCGGCGAGGCCGCGGGCGGCGGCGTGTGCGGTGTCGTAGACGGGCACGCCGTGGAGGTGGGCGCCGGGGACGGCGGCGCAGGCGCATAGTGCGGCGAAGGAACGTATTCGCACCTTATATATATGCGCGCATTCGTCGGCGATGGCCAGCAGCTGCTCACTGCTTAAGCTACGCATCGCGGGCCTGCCGGATGCGGCGTTCGGTGTGGGCGTATTCCTGCAGGGTGGTGCGGGCGAGGTTGGTAATGGTGGCGTCGTCAAGAAGGCGGGAGGCAGCGGTGACGATGGCGCGGCGGGCGGCCTCTTGCTTGGAGCAGCCCCATGCGGAGGCGAGCATGATGAGTGCTGTGTCTTCGTCTGTGCTGAGTCGTAGCGTCATGGCCATGCCGCGATGGTATCAGAGTGATACCACGGCGCAGGGGTGATTCGGTGCACAAGGCGCTAGAATCGGTAGGAACCAATGTTTGACGAAAGGTGAGCAATGAGTGATGACACTCTAGGTGGCGGCGGCTCCGACGCCATCCAGCCCATTGACATCAATGAGGAGATGCAGACGAGCTACATCGATTACGCGATGAGCGTGATCGTCGGCCGTGCGCTCCCGGATGTCCGCGATGGCATGAAGCCGGTGCACCGCCGCATCATTTACGCGATGTACGACCACGGCTACCGCCCCGAGCGCTCGTACGTGAAGAGTGCCAAGCCTGTCGCCGACACGATGGGTAACTTCCACCCGCACGGCGACAGCGCGATTTATGACACGCTGGTGCGCATGGCCCAGCCGTGGGCGATGCGCTACCCGCTGGTGGACGGCCAGGGTAACTTCGGTTCCCCTGGTAATGACGGCCCAGCGGCCATGCGTTACACCGAGTGCAAGATGACGCCGCTGGCGATGGAGATGGTCCGCGACATCCGCGAGGACGCCGTGGAGTTCTCCCCGAACTACGACGGCAAGACCCGCGAGCCGGACGTGCTGCCATCGCGTGTGCCGAACCTGCTGATGAACGGCTCGAACGGTATCGCCGTCGGTATGGCCACCAACATCCCGCCGCACAACTTGAACGAGCTGGCGGAGGCCATCTACTGGATGCTCGACAACTATGACGCGGATGAGCAGGCGGCGCTCGACGCGGTAATGGAGCGAGTGAAGGGCCCGGACTTTCCGACGGCCGGCCTCATCGTCGGCGATCAGGGCATCAAGGATGCCTACACCACGGGCCGCGGTTCGATCCGCATGCGTGGTGTGACCGAGATCGAGGAGATCGGCAACCGCCAGGTCATCACGATTACGGAGCTGCCGTACCAGGTCAACCCGGATAACTTCATCCACAACATCGCGGAGCAGGTTACCGCGGGCAAGATGGTGGGCATCTCCAAGATTGAGGACGAGTCCTCCGACCGCGTGGGCATGCGCATCGTGGTCACGCTGAAGCGCGACGCGGTTCCTCGGGTGGTGCTCAATAACCTGTACAAGCACTCGCAGCTGGAGACGAACTTCTCCGCGAACATGCTCTCCATCGTCGACGGCGTGCCGCGCACGCTGCGCCTCGACCAGATGCTGCGCTACTACGTCAAGCACCAGATCGACGTCATCGTTCGCCGCACCAAGTTCCGCCTGGATGAGGCCGAGAAGCGCGCCCACATCCTGCGCGGCCTGGTCAAGGCGCTCGATGCGTTGGACGAGGTCATCGCCCTGATCCGTCGCTCGCCGACCGTTGACGACGCCCGCCAGGGCCTGATCAAGCTTCTCGACGTCGACGAGATCCAGGCCAACGAAATCCTGGCAATGCAGCTGCGCCGCCTGGCAGCGCTGGAGCGCCAGAAGATCATCGACGATTTGGCCGAGATCGAGCGCAAGATCGCCGATTACAAGGACATCTTGGCCCGCCCGGAGCGCCAGCGGGAGATCGTTGGCAACGAGTTGCGTGAGATCGTCGAAAAGTATGGCGACGAGCGCCGCACCCAGATCGTGGCCGCAACCGGCGATGTGACCGAGGAAGACCTCATCGCGCGCGAGAACGTCGTGGTCACCATCACCTCTACCGGCTACGCGAAGCGCACGAAGGTGGATGCGTACAAGTCGCAGAAGCGCGGCGGCAAGGGTGTCCGCGGGGCGGAACTGAAGCAGGACGACGTGGTAAAGCACTTCTTCATCTGCTCCACCCACGACTGGATCCTGTTCTTCACCAACTTCGGCCGCGTGTACCGCCTCAAGGCTTACGAGCTGCCGGAGGCGGGCCGCACCGCTCGCGGCCAGCACGTGGCGAACCTGCTGGAGTTCCAGCCGGAGGAGCGCATCGCGCAGGTCATCCAGATCCAGTCCTACGAGGACGCCCCGTACCTGGTCCTGGCCACCCGCGACGGCCGCGTGAAGAAGTCCCGCCTGACCGACTACGAGTCGGCGCGTTCCGCGGGCCTCATCGCGATCAACCTCAACGAAGGCGACGCCCTGATCGGCGCCGCGCTGGCAGGCGAGGAAGACGACCTGCTGCTCGTCTCTGAGCAGGGACAGGCCATCCGCTTCACCGCTGACGACGACCAGCTGCGCCCAATGGGTCGCGCGACCGCCGGCGTGAAGGGCATGCGCTTCCGCGGCGACGACAAGCTGCTCGCAATGACCGTGGTCCAGGACGGCGAGTTCCTGCTCGTCGCTACCGCTGGCGGCTACGGCAAGCGCACCGCGATTGAGGAGTACAACACCCAGGGCCGCGGCGGCATGGGCGTGATGACGTTCAAGTACACCCCGAAGCGTGGCAAGCTGATCGGCGCCCTGGCGGTCGATGAGGAAGACCAGATCTTCGCCATCACCTCCGCCGGCGGCGTGATCCGCACCGAGGTCAACCAGATCCGTCCGTCCTCCCGCGCCACGATGGGCGTCCGCCTCGTCGACCTCGCGGATGACGTTGAGCTGCTGGCCATCGACAAGAACGTCGAGGAGCAGGGCGAAGAGGAGGCAACCGCGGTTGCCAAGGGCGAGAAGACGATTGAGGAAGCCAAGGAGCAGACCTCCTCGTCCATCTCCGCGTCGCCGAAGGATGGGGAGTAAACCATGGCCGCCCGCAAGATAGTGGTGCGGCGCGTGGGTGTCGCCTCCGTGTTTAAGGTGGCGACGATCCTCGCCCTCGTCGGCTTCGTCGCGTGGATGCTGGGCGCGGCCATCGTCTACTACGGCCTCGCGCAGACTGGGGTCATTGACTCCTTGAACTCGCTGGTCAGTGGCGTCGGCGGCGACCAAGTTATCGACGCCACCCTGGTCATGTCCGCGGCAGGCCTCTTCGGGCTCATCGGCGTGGTGTTCGTCGCGGTGATGGCCCCGCTGACGGCGTTGCTCTACAACGCCATCGCGGACCTGGTCGGCGGCGTCACCCTGGTGATGTCCAACAGGGCGCGATAGCCGTGAGATACCTACCGCTATAACAACTATAAAAACACCGCTTGTACTGGCGATTTGTCAAAGGTTATAGTGGTAGGTAATCTTACTTCTCGTTCCCAGGGCCTATAGCTCAGTCGGTTAGAGCGCATCGCTGATAACGATGAGGTCGCAAGTTCGATTCTTGCTAGGCCCACAGGAACAAAAGGGGCATTAGCTCAGTTGGTAGAGCACCTGCTTTGCAAGCAGGATGTCAGGAGTTCGATTCTCCTATGCTCCACAGGTTCACCCTGGTCTCCGGTTCGGAGGCCAGGGTTTTTTCGTATGGTTCTTCATGCGTTGACATGTGTCCCCCCTGTTTGGTGGCAGTGGTGTTTTGAGTGTGATAGATCACGTTCTTGTTGCATACTTTGACAGGTTTTGTGAAGCTGCTGGTCAGGGGGTTTTTGGGGGTTGTGGGGTGTGGTTTTGTGGGTTGTGGTGGTGGTTTTGTGGTGGTGGGGGTGTAGTGGACTACTTTCAGGGAGATTTTTGTGATTGAATAAATGTCTGTCAGTTTGTGGATCCGTGTTCAGATGGTCTTCAGGCTGCTTCGAATATCTCCTACGATTTTTAAGGATTGAGCCGTTGCAAAACGCACATCTTAAGAAGCGAATCATGGCCGGCCTGATTTCAGGCGCAATGATTGCAGGTGGCGCTGTTGTCGTCGCCCCGGACGCAAGCGCAGACGATCGCATTACGGGTACGTACTCCGCACTGCCGAGCGACAAGTACGATGAGGCGCTGCGCTTTAACACTGAGCAGATCAAGATGCTCACGAATCAGAATGATTACCAGGCCATGCTGAAGACCTGGATGCAGGTCACCCCGATGGGCCCGGGCTGGTGCATTGATCTTGAGAAGCCGCAGCCAAACCTGCAGACCCAGGGCTACGAGCTGCGCAAGCTGGACGGCATGTCCGGCCTGTACGGCTTCAACGGCTTTAACGGCGACCTTGGTATTAACGCAGACATCGAGACGGCAGCGATCTCGCTGACGAAGTCGATGCTGAAATCCTGGTACGAGCGCAACTTTGAGGACGTCAAGAAGAAGAACGTCGCGCTGCAGGCCCTGCTGTCGAACAACAAGAGCGTTCTGGACGGCCAGCGTTCCTACATCATGAACGGCCAGACCCAGAACGGCGTTCGCGTCACCAACCAGGAGTTCACCCAGTGGACCGGTTTCCGCATCAGCGCTGTCTTCGGCGGCACCCAGGAGTTCCAGCCGAACTTCGCACTGATCAAGGATGAGGCTGCGTTCAGCCGCGTCTCCAGCACCGTCCGTGCTGGCGAGTACGTCACCATCCTGCTGCCGAAGGATTACAACATCTACCAGGATGGCCGCGAGGCAACCTTCCAGCGTCTGATCCCTCCGACCCAGCCGGGCCTGGACGGCTTCTACCCACGCCCAGGCGGCGGCAACGGCGGCGGCACTGTGACCACCACCGTGACGGTTCCTGGTGAAGCTGGTGTCACCTCCACCGTGACCGAGACCGGCCGCCCGACCATCACGCACACTGTGTACAAGGATGGCGGTGTCGAGCGGGAGACGGTGACCGTTCGTCCGACGGTGACGAAGACCAACGAGCGGCAGGAAGTTCACTACAAGACGGTTGAGGTCGCTCCGGAAACGGAGACCGTGACGCATGAGGTAGTGAAGCCTGCTGTTACCGTCACCGAGTTCGAGCAGGGCGGACCAACGTCCACCGCCACTGAGACCGTCACGGAAGATCCGCGCGTCATCGTCGTGGAGAAGCGTGACCCGGTAACCGTCACCGAAACTGCAACGGCGAAGCCGACGATCACCGAGACCGACAAGGTCCAGCCGAAGGTCACGGTTACTGAGCCTGTCTACGTCACCGAGACGAAGAATGTCGCGCCGAAGACCGAGACGAAGACGGTCACCGCTGCGCCGAAGACCGAGACGAAGGTCGTTGACACGACCGTCACCCGTGTTTCCGAGAAGCACGAGACCACCACGATCGAGCGTCGTTATTCCCAGTTCAACTACTTCTACGACTTCTCCAACACGAGCGAGTCGAAGGTTATTGAGCCGAAGAACCTGGGTAACTGGACCATCGAGTTTGTCGACGACTCCAACGGCCTGGTCGAGGTCACCAAGGAAAACAACCGCCTCGTTATCACCCCGAAGAAGCAGGGTGAGGGCGACGTCCGCATCATCATCAAGGATGGTAACGGCAACCGCCACGAGTACCGCATCCACGTGGTGAACAAGGATTCCGAGAAGACCACCGAGAAGACTGTTCGCGTGGACAACCACTTCTTCAACGTCGGGGTTACTGGCCTTGACCAGTCCATCACGATCCCAGAGGGCTGGAAGTACGAGGTCACCGAGGGCAAGGACCTGATCACCACCACCCAGGATGGCAACACCCTGAACGTGAACGTCAATGCCGGCGTGATCACTGGCAAGGTGAAGGTCAAGGTCTACGAGGTTGACAAGGACGGCAAGCCAACCGGTAACGAGCAGAACTACGAGTTCAACATCGATACCAAGCCGAACAAGTACAACCAGTCCCGCGTGATCGGTAACATCTCCTCGTACAAGATCGAGGTAGACAACATCGTCGGCGAGCCTGAGATTCTCAAGGGCAAGGACATTGTTGAGTCCCTGGAGAAGAAGGGTGACCACTGGGTACTGACCCCGAAGGCTGGCCAGACCGGCACCGTGATTGTCCGCGCCAAGAACGACAAGGGCGAAACCTTCATGTTCACCCTCGAGGTTCGCGACGGCCGTAACGTCCTGATCGACTCCGAGACGGAGCTCATTACCGTTGGCGGCGAGGTTAAGATCACGGGTGAGGAAGGCGACAAGCTCGAGATCGCCCGCGGTAAGGATCTCGTCGACCCAGCTCAGCTTGAGGGCACCGGCGAGTGGACCCTGAAGCCGAGCAAGGACGGCCTGATCGTTGCACACGTCAAGGATGCCGAGGGCAACCTGGTCGCGGTTTACACGATCATCGTGACGCCACAAGAGGCGAAGCCTGCGACACAGCCAGTCGACTACACGATTTCGAACCGCAACACGGCGGTCCTGACGAAGGGTGTGACCTCCAACGACTTCGTATTCCCAGAGGGTGAAGATAACTTCAGCTGGGTTCAGGATCAGGACAATCCTGACAAGTACTACCTGATGCCGAACCCTGACTTCGAGGGTGACATCAAGGTCGTCGAGCAGTCCAAGGGTGGCCATGCGCTGATCGAGTACACGATCCACGTCAAGCCTGCTAAGGTTCACGAGTTCGACGCCGTCACGGTTCCAGACAACTCGGAGCAGCCTGCGCCTGTGCTGTCCCAGCCTGACAAGCAGAAGCTCGTCGTGGTGTCTGGTAAGGACCTGATCGACGGCGACGTCAACGAAGCTGGCGGCGGCAAGATCAAGATCAAGGAAGGCGTTTCCGGAAAGATCGTCCTCGAGGTCCAGAACTCCCGTGGCCTGCCGGTTTCCCGCTACACCTACAATGTTGAGCTGACGAAGCCGAACAAGTCCGAGTTCAAGATCACCTCGGATGACAAGTTCACCACCGAGCTCAACCCTGGTGACAAGCTCACCGTCGTCGAAGGCGAGAACCTCGTTGAAGTGACCCAGAACGGTGACGAGTGGACTGTCACGCCGAAGGATGGCGCTGAGGGCACGGTCGTCCTCGACGTCACCGACAAGGACGGCAAGGTCTACAAGCAGTTCATCTTGGATATCACCAAGGGAACCGGTAGCGGCTCCGACTCCTCCAACAACTCCGTTGTTGAGCACAAGATCACGGAGCAGGGCACCTTCGACGTCACCATTGTCAACAACAACAAGTACGAGGTTGTTGAGGGCAAGGAATACGTCACCGTCGTCAACGACACCGACAAGCGCTTCGAGCTCCGCATCAACGAGAACACCGAGGGCAAGAAGGTTGTTGTCGTTGAGAAGAACAACGGCAAGGTTGTGAAGACGCACAACATCACCATCACCAAGAGCGGTGGTGTGCTGAAGTTCGTCGAGGAGCGTCGTGTCTACCAGCCGAAGCTGACCGACAAGATCACCACGGGCGAAGGCAACACCTTCCGCGTCCTTCGTGGTAAGGACCTCATCGAGGAGATCCCGACGCACCCAGGCAGCTTCAACGTGAAGCCTTTGCCACAGAAGTCTGGTCGCGTCCTCATCGAGGAAGTTGACGGTGCTGGCAACCCGGTTCGCATCATTGAGATCGACGTCCCGGCTACGTCCGAGGGCAACATCATCGGCAAGCCAGGCAACCACGATGTCAGCCCGAACCCAGATGGTTCCTGGAAGATTGTCGTTCCTGGCGGTGGCGCGACCGACATTGAGATTTGCTCTGGTTCGAACTGCAAGCCGGTGGATCCGGACATGGTTGTTCCGAACCCGGACGGGTCCATCACGATCAAGCCTGGTAAGGGCGGCATCGAGAAGGGCACGACCCACATCACGTTCATCCCTCAGGTGAACGGTCAGCCGCAGAAGCGAGTTCGAATCAATGTCGAGCTCACGAGTAAGGATGTGGCTACTTCTTCCGACGGCAAGTGCATCGCATCCCTCGTGGGCATCGCTTCGCCGCTGCTGCTCCTGATCCCGCTGGGTATCCTGTCCCAGGTTCGCGTTCCGGGCCTTGAAGGCGTCCAGGGCAAGCTGAACGCCGCTGTCCGCGAGGCAAACGACCGCATCCAGCGTGGCCTGGGCATCTACGACCCCGACCGCGCAGAGCGCGCTGCGGGCCTCCAGGCCTCATTCAACGTAGCCAACCCAGAGATGGTCGGCCTCGCAGCCGGTGCTCTCGGAACGATTACTGTGGGTCTGCTCATCGCGGACGCTGTGCTCCGCTCCTGTGGCCAGGGCGACAAGACCTCGTCCTACCAGATTGGTAAGGCAACGGGTAACGACACCCTCATTTACGGTTCTTCGAAGAAGAACGACGTAATCAGGACCGCAACCCCGGTCCCTACTACTGAGGCAAATGCTCCGGCGCAGCCTGAGAAGTAATTTCGCCTAGCAGAAGGCCCCTTCCACTTTCGGAAGGGGCCTTTTGGCGTTCATCGAGGTGAGCACGATGACACGTGTCCCCCCTGTTTGGTGGCAGTGGTGTTTTGAGTGTGATAGATCACGTTCTTGTTGCATACTTTGACAGGTTTTGTGAAGCTGCTGGTCAGGGGGTTTTTGAGGGTTGTGGGGTGTGGTTTTGTGGGTTGTGGTGGTGTTTTTGTGGTGGTGGGGGCGTAGTGGACTACTTTCAGGGAGATTTTTGTGATTGAATAAATGTCTGTCAGTTTGTGGATCCGTGTTCAGATGGTCTTCAGGCTGCTTCGAATATCTCCTACGATTTTTAAGGATTGAGCCGTTGCAAAACGCACATCTTAAGAAGCGAATCATGGCCGGCCTGATTACAGGCGTCATGGCCGTTAGCACCGTGCACGTTGCTGCGCCGAACGCAAGCGCAGACATTGCTGTTACAAGCCAGTACGATCAGCTCTCCCAGGAGGAGCTGCAGAAGGTCTTTGAAGGCCAGCAGATCTGGAAAGAGAAGATCCCGAAGGGCCAGAACGCTCTCGGTCTGCTGGCTACCCAGTACGGCCCGGGCTGGTGCATCGACTGGGGCGTCGATAACCCGTGGAACAACCCGAAGGGTTACTCCTTCCGTAAGCTGACCGGCCAGTCCGGCCGCTACGGCGTTGGTAACCGCATCAACCCGGATGTTGAGAAGGGCGCCATCAACCTGATGAAGGCCGTTCTCGAGGACCAGGAGAAAGGCGACATCGAGGGCGTTAAGCGCAAGATGATGTACATGCAGGCGTTGGTTTCCAACAACCTTGCATACCTCAACGAGGTTCGCCCGAACCTGATGGGTGACGCGATGTTCACCGAGCTGACCGGTTTCGAGATTCGCTACAAGCGTGTTGATAGGGCAAACCCGGGGCCGAACTACTACCTCGTCGTTAACGAGGGAGCGATGGAAAAGGTTCGCAAGAGCTACAACAAAGGCGAATACATCGTTGTCTTGATGCCAAACAACTACAACCTGAATTTCAGCTGGAGGCGTGAATACACTTCCCAGCGTCTGATCACGCCGTACCAGCCAGGTCTGGAGAAGCCGAAGCAGCCAAAGCCGCAGGAGCCTCACTACACGAACACGACAGTGACGCTGCCGAAGAGCACGGTTACCACCGTCGTGACAGTCCCAGAGGCGACCGAGACCCGCTGGGAGCAAATCCCGCCGACCACGAAGGTAACGACTGTAACGAAGCCGGCGGAGACGAAGACCACTACGGTTACTCACGAGCCGTCGACGGTGACGACGACCAAGCGTGAAAACGGCAAGGACGTCACGGTCACGAAGACCATCACGCCGGAGCCGTCGATCGTTGAGACGGTTGTTCCAGGCTCGACAGTCACCAACACGACGACCGTTACTGAGCGCCCAGTCGTGACCACGGTCAAGGAGCACGTCACCCCGACGACGGAGACCCACTACACGACCGTCCCAACGACGGTTGAGGTCACCCCGTCTGACGTCACCGAGACGAAGACCGAGCAGTCCACGGTCACGACGACTTCCACGAACGTCAACGTTCAGGAGATCATCAAGGAGTACTACACCCGGATCGAGAAGGAAGTCTACGAGATCCACAACACGATCGACATCCGTCACAAGGACGAGAAGAAGATCCTTGACATGGGCGATCTGAAGAAGCAGGGCTACTCCTGGCGCATCACGAAGGGCGAGGACCTCGTGATCGTGGATCGCGATAAGGACAACAACCTGATCATCAAGCCGAAGGATGACTTCAAGGGATCCGGTGTTGTTGAGATCGTCGTTACCGATGAGAACGGCAACGAGTACATCTACGAGCTGCAGATCAACGATCGCACTGGTGAGGTCGAGCACCTCAACAAGATCGTGAACAACTACTTCTACAACATCAACCAGGGTGGCTCTGATCGCACCAAGATCATCACGCTGGACAAGGGTGACAAGGTAGAGGTTCTCGAGGGTGGCGACATCGCGACCGTGAAGGACGATGGTGCTGGCAAGCTCGTCATCACCCCGAAGGACAAGGATGTTCACGGTGAGGTGATCGTCAAGATCACGTCGAAGAACGGTGAAGAGAAGCAGAACATTATCACCATTGAGAACATCAACTCCACCTACAAGGTGACCCGCGAGATCCTCAACACCTCCGTGGGCTTCGTTGAGCGTCGTGGTGGTACCAAGTTCGAGATCACCTCCGACGAGAACAAGGTCATCAAGGAGATCGTCGAGGACGGCGACAACTGGAAGATCGTTCCGAACGAAGGCGCTGAAGGCGAAGCAACCGTCACCTTCACCGACAAGGACGGCCGCACCTACGAATTCACGTTCATCGTCAAGAAGGACGTGAATGCTGGCCCGGACATCCGTGACGTTCTCATCAACCACGATGGCAAGGTCGAGATCGAGCGCCGCGACAACTACACCATCAAGATTGTCAGCGGTGAAGACTACGCGAAGATCATTGAAGAGAATGGCAAGTGGGTCGTGAAGCCGACCGACGCAGCTGCCAATAACCTTCAGGGCAGCCAGGTCGTCGTTCAGGTGAACGACGACAAGGGTGAGCTGCGCAACATCTGGAACATTCAGATTAACCCTGCTCTCAACCAGGACACCTTCGAAAAGCGCGTGCTGCAGCGTGAGGCGGTTGATCGTTCCTACATGACGATTAACGCTGGCAACGCCACGAACAACAACCTCACCATCACTGAGGGTGAGGACTTGGTCGTCAAGGATGAGAAGAATACGAAGACCAACGACAACGGTGACACTACCGATTTGCGCTTCCGCTTCAAGCCGGGCACGAAGGGCCAGGTCAAGATCCAGGAGACCATGCGTTGGCTCGACGTAGAGGATATTCCTGAGGGTTCCACCGTCGCTGACGAGAGCCTGCTCGACCCGAACAATGATAACCCGAAGAAGCCGAAGATCATTGTTGATAAGGCTCCGAAGAACAAGGACGGCAAGCGGTACGTTGACCTTGTCATCACCGAGTGGGTTGTTGATGTCGAGCCGGGTCACGTCCAGGAGCTGAACCACGAGTTCACCACTGACAACGACCTGACGATTCAGGGCACCGACCTCAAGCTCATCAAGGGCGAGGAGCTGCTGAAGTCGAAGCCTGAAGAAGGTTCCATCATGAAGCTGGAGCCGAAGCGTGAGGCAGAAGGCACCGTTGTCGTCGAGAACCGCACGAACGACGGCTACGTCTTCGAGCGCTACACCATCAACTTCAAGCCTGGTCGTGACTTGAACAAGGTCATCAAGCGCGTGATCACGACGGATAGCACCGCGAAGTTGGCCCGCTACGAGAACGATAAGGTCTTCAAGGTCCTCGAGGGTACCCTGGCAGATGGTAAGGACATCACCAGCGAGTTCAAGAAGTACTTCAAGTACTCCGAGGAGACGAACGAGTTCCAGCTCGTGCCGCTCGAGGCAGCAATCGGCAAGGTCTTCACCTTCCAGATCGCTGACGACCGTGGCGTGTACGCGAACTACGAGTTCACCGTCGGCACTGGCGAGAACAAGAGCAACCGCACCTTCGAGATCCCAGAATCGTCTGAGTTCCGCGTGCTGCAGATCAACCCGAACACCATGGTGTGGGTTAGTGGTTCCGAGAACTTCACGACTAACGTTCAGGACAGCGGTTCTGTCGACGGCAAGAGCAACAAGATCTCTGAGTGGGTTGCAAAGCCTGTGAAGGATTCGGCTGGCAAGTCGGGCATCGTGCAGGAGGTTGACCCAGACGGCAACGTTGTCAACCGTTACACGCTGAACATCACGGCGCCGAAGGTCCGTAAGTTCGATGAGGTTCAGAAGGGCGCTCTTGTTGGTGAGACGCAGACCATCGAGAAGAAGGACAAGGACAACACCTTGGCCATCGTCAAGGGCCGCGATCTTCTCACTGACATCAGCGCTGATAACTCCGTCTTCACTCCGACGGACAAGGCTGCAAACCAGTCTGTGGTTGTTGAGGAGTACAACGCCAACGGTGACCTGGTGACTCGATACACCATCTCCGTCCTGCCAAAGGGCTGGTCCACCTCCGAGGGTGCAAACATTGCCGACCCGAACAAGCTCTTCATCATTAAGAAGAACGAGAAGACCGGCGTCATCACCATCCAGCTCAACCCTGACTCTGGCGTGAAGCTTGACCTGAGCAAGGTCGACTTCGACATTGTCGGCGGTAAGGCGACGAAGGAGTTCAAGGACGGCAAGTGGATCATCACCCCGGAGAAGAATGGCAACCTCACCATCGTGCCGATCTTCCCGAACTCTGCTCAGGGTGCTCCAGTCGATGTTGAGGTAAATATCACCGTTACGAAGGAAACCAAGGGTTCCTCGAACGCGAACTTCAAGGACCCGAAGTGCATCGCTGGTCTGGTCGGCATGGCGTCGCCACTGCTGCTGTTGATCCCGCTGGGCATCCTCTCCCAGGTCCGCATTCCGGGCCTCGAGAGCCTGCGCGCAGAGGTCAACGCAGCCATCAAGCGCGCTAACGATGACATCCAGCGTGGCCTGGGTATCTACGACCGCGACCGCGCAGAGCGCGCAGCCGGCCTGCAGGGTGCGTTCCAGGTAGCGAACCCACAGATGATCGGCCTCGCAGGTGGCGCCCTCGGTGCCATCACCGCCGGCCTGATCATCATGGACGTTGTCCTGCGTAGCTGTGGTGTGGACGAAGCAACGTCCTCCTACCAGCTGGGCAAGGCAACCGGCAACCAGACCCTGATTGACGGTTCCTCCAAGAAGGACGATCAGGGCACCGAGGAAGCAAAGCCTGCCGAGGACAAGCCAGCGGAGAACAACTAACGTTGACTCCGTCTCAGGCTGAGGTCAGGGCATAACAAAACCCGGCCCGCACACCACACGGTGCGCGGGCCGGGTTTTCTCTTGCAGTAAAGGGAATCGGCTACTTCCGCTTCTTCGGCAACGCCATCAGCGCCGCACCCATCGAAACCAGCCACGAATCCTTCGCCAGGGAAAGGCCATCGTGGGAAGGACGGATGCCGTCGTCCTCGGTCATGGCGTCGTTGTTGAAGTACATCGTCAACATGCCAGCGCCAAACGAGCCAAGGGCCGCACCGGCGAGACGGTTGCTCACAAAGGGGGCGAGCAGCGCGCCGGCCACCGCTGCCTCAGAGACAGCGAGACCCTTGCCGAACTGCTCCGGATCCAACTTGCCAAGCGCAGGGATGCCCGTGGCAGCCATGCCTTGGAGGCCCTCGGCGGCCTCGCGGTTGAGGCCGAACTTGCCCAGGGCAGAGTTCAAAATGAAAAGCCCCGTCGGGACGCGCAGGGCAACGGATGCAAGCTTTGCGGATGTAGACATAGTGTGCTCCTTCGTTATTGGTAGATCGCAATGCGTGTTGACGCATCAACAATGTTGCGAGTCTACCAGTCGTAGAAGTCACCTGCAGAAGGGGGAGCGCACCAAATTCGTGATTTTCCGAAGGTCGCACACGTGTTTTCCCAGGTCACTAAACGCACCTAGGGCCAGTGAGGGAATTTGGTGCGCAGGCCAAGCATCACGACACCACATTCCCGAATCTCGAAAAGGCGACGCGACGTTTCCCCAGGTCGTCAACTCCACGAGGAGGAATTTGGTGCACTCCCCCTCACCTCAGTGCCAAAGCACGCAACTCTCTCTTCACGAGCTGGGTTTTTACCCCTTCCCCCAACAAGAATTGCGTCTTTTGGCACTGGCATCTCCCGATGGGACACCACATTCCCTCCCCGACCCCCATCGACCTGGGCTTTTCCAAACCCGGCTGCCAAAATCCAGGAATTTGGTGCGCGCATCCCCTGCCCAGACACCAAATTCCCGAATCTCGAAAATGCGCCACAGCGTTTCCCCAGCTCACCGAACCCCCAAATAGTAATGTGGTGCCAGGGACCGGCCCCCAGCAACCACAAACCCTTACAGCGACAGCTCTGGGTGGATGTCCTTGTCGTTGAGGATGCGGCGCTTCCACATGCCCCACGCGCTGATCAACCACGCGGCCACTGCGAGCAGTGTGAGGACCACGATGGCGCGCAGCAGGCGCGGGTCTTCGGCGTGGTTGCCGAAGAAGGCGACGCGGATCATATCCACGGTAAAGCGCATCGGGTCCCAGGCGTGGACCCACTGGATGAACCCTGGCTGCACTTCGGGCGGGTAGAGGCCGTTGGAGGCCACCAGCTGGAGGGACATGAGCGCCATGGTGACCAGTCTGCCGGTGGCGGGGCCGAAGACCATGTTGATGGCCAGGATGAGGGACATGAACACCCAGGAGCCGAACCACAGCACGCCGAACAGGCCGAGTGGGTGCTTCGGCTCGACGCCGATCGCGACGACCTGCACGAGCCACAGCAGCACGGCCTGCACGAAGCCGACGATCAGGGACGGCAGCAGGGTGTGGGCGACCATGCGGAAGGGGTTGGTGCCGGAGTCGATGACGCGGCGTGAGAACGGCGCGAGGATCATGTAGAGCACCAGGCCGCCGATCCACAGGGAGAGGGACAGGAAGAAGGGGGAGAGGCCCTTGCCGAAGAAGGTGAGTTCGTCGCCGGTGTTGTTGTGTACGACGGGGTTACCGGCGGCCTCGGTGGCTTTCTCGAGGCGGTCGCCTTCCCAGGTTGGGGCTTTGTCGGCGCCTTCGTTGAGTTTGAGGCTGAGTTCGCCGGTGCCGTCGCTGAGGGTGACCAGGCCGTCGTTCAGGTCGTTGAGGCCGACGACGAGCTGGTTGGAGCCACCCGCGAGTTTGGAGGTGCCTTCGGCTGCGGAGTTCGCTCCCACGACGAGGCGGGAGGAGCCGTCCTTCAGCTTGCCGACGCCCACCACGAGCGTGCCGGAGCCGTCCTGCAGCATCCGCAGGCCCTGCGCCAGCGTCTGCGCACCGGCGGCGGCTTGGTCCATGCCGGAGCGGTACTTGGCGGTGGGGTCGTTGAGCTGGGTGGACAGTTCGTGGGCGCCGTTGCGCAGCCTGGTCAGGTCGTTGATCATCTGCGGGTTCATGGCGACGAACTGGTCGGCATTGAGCTGAGCTTTCAGGCCGCGGGCCTGATTGGCCAGGTCGGAGGCGCCGGGAACTGGGGTGGCGTCGAGCTGACGGATGGCCTGGTCCAGGGTGGCGTTGATGCTGTTGAAGGTGTTCTGGGCCACGTTGAGCTGGTCCGTGATGGAGGTCAGCTTGCCTACACCGCCGGCGATGGCGGCTGCTCCGGCGCCGAGCTGGGCGGTGCCGTCTTGGAGGGCGGTGAGGCCGTTGGCAAGCTTGTTGGCGCCTTGGGAGGCTTCGCCGAGCTTCTCGTTGAGCGTGTTGGCGCCCTGCTGGAGTTCGCCGATGCCGGAGTCGAGTTGCTGCGCGCCGTCGGCGAGCTTCTTGATGCCGTTGTCGAGCTCCCCGACGCCGCCGTTGAGCTTGCCGGCGCCGTCCTTCAGTTTGCCGCTGCCGTCCTTGGCTTTGTGCGCGCCGTCATCGAGTTTGCCCGCGCCGTCGGCGGCCTGCACCATGCCGTCGTGGATGGTGTTGAAGCCGACGAAGAGCTGGTTGACCACCTCTTTACTCACGCTCTCCGAGATGACGGAGCTCATGATCATGGTGACCTGGTTGCCCAGCATGGTGGGGATGAACCCGTTGGTCTCATTAAGGGAGATGTTGAGTTTCGCCTGGTGGGGGTTGTCGGAGTTGACGGATTCGGCGGCTTCGGAGAAGTCGCTGGGGATCTCCACGCCAAGGTAATAGGTGCCGTCGGCGACGCCCTTTTGGGCTTCCTCCGCGCTGACCAGGCGGAAGTCCATGGGTTGCTCGTCCATGAGTTCTTCCACCACGGTAAGGCCGTGCTCACCCTCGTCCGAGTTGACCAGGGCGACGGGCATCTTGTGCAGGTTGCCCAGCGGGTCGTAGTAGGACCAGACGAACAGTCCGCCGAAGAGCAGCGGGATGAGCGTGATGGCGATGATGGCGAGCGGCGGCAGTTTGCCGTGACCGAACTTTCGGAAGTTGCTGCCGATGTGCAGCCCTGCGATCATAGGTCCTCCTTGTTCACGCTGTTGACCAGCACAGGTTTGAGTTTTGCGACGTCGCGCAGGTTGTCGATGAATTCTTTGCGCAGCTCAAAGTTACGCAGCTGGTCTGGGTCGTCGACGATGATGAGCGGCGCGTCTGGTCGCGCGATGAGCGCGAGCAGTACACGCAACCGCATCCGGTCGACGATGCTGAGGTCGCCGATGCCGAGCTTGAGTTTGTCCTCGTCCAGGTCGAATTGGAGGGGTTCCAGCCAGGGTTCGACAAGTTCGTGGCCGAGCAGGTCACGCGGGATGAGGCGGAAGAACGGCAGCTCCCAGGAGATTTGCTCCCGGATGATTTCCTTGGTGGGCACGGAGCGCTCGACGGAGTCGATGAGCGAGATGCCCGCCAGGGCGATCTCGGGGAAGCGTTGGCGGGCGGTGGTGGGCTCGTCGAAAAGCTCGATGGTGCCGCTGTGTGGTTCGTAGCGGCCGGCGAGCGCCATACTCAGTGTGGACGCGCCGGACTCGCGAGGCGATGTGACCAGCGTGAACCCTTCGCCAACCTCGAGGTTGACCGGGTTGTTCCCTGGGCGCACGACGACGTCGACGGCTCGTAGGATGCAGTCCATTGAACACCTACTTTGGTTGATTTTCGTTGCAGAATGGTGCTAAGCGTAGGATTGACTATCAGTTAATGTCAAGCGGAAAGGAAGCACCATGCGAGCCGATGCGAGACAGAAGCGCGAACAGCTGATCCGGGCGGCGGTGGAGAACTTCCGCACCCGCCCGAACTCGGAGGTCACGCTTGGCGAGATCGCGGAGCACGCTGGGGTGGGCATCGCCACGCTGTACAGGCACTTTCCGACGCGCGCCGACCTGCGCCAGGCGTGCGCCCTCGAGTTCATTGACGTGCTCGACGCGAAGCTGGGGGACACGCTGGCCAAGTTTGACAGCGCCCCGGAGGAGCAGTGGCGCGCCTTCATTTGGGCGTGCGCCGACTCGGGTATCGGCATGCTGGTGGCGGCCCCGGCGGACGAGCCGCCGCACGCCCTGGAGCCCACGGTGCGGCAGCGCCGCGACGAGTTCTTCGCGCACGCCCAAGAGCTGCTGGACCTCGCCGCCGCTCACGGCCTGGTGGACCCAGCGCTGACTCCCTCCGAGATCGCCGCCGAGCTCATCGTGGTGACCCGCCCCATGAGTGCGAATCTGCGCAACCTTTTCCCAGACGTGAAGACCCGCCTGGTCAACCACCTGTTGCTGGCGTGGCGGGTGGACGCCAACTAGCGTCTACTTCGTAGCGCGGCGCTGCTCGTCGTCGAGGGCGTCGAGGGTGCTGAACTGGTCGTCGGCGGAATCGGTGGAGTACACCAGCGTCGCCGTTCCCTCAGCCCCGCCTTCAGTCGCGTCTTCCCGCAGTGCGTGCTTGGGCTCGTGGTTGCGCTCCTCAAGCTTTTCGCGCAGGTAGAACTCCCACAGCGCCCAGCCGCCGGCCGCGAGCGCGCCCGCACCGAGGGAGGCGAGCAGGACCTTCGAGCCGGCCCCACGCTTGCGCGCTTCCTTCTTCAGCGCGATCTGGCGGGCCTTGCGGTCAGGGGCGGTTGCGGCGTGGAGGGCGCGGCGGGCGTCGATACGCGCGTGGCTGGCGCGGGTGACTTTGCCGGCCTGCTGGCGCGCGGCGTCGTAGATCCCCTCGAGCTGTGGGACGTCGGCGAGGTCGTTGAGGTCGTCGATGTTGTCGTCCTTGATGGCTTCGGTGAGTGCTTCGTAGACGTCGCGCTGCTGCTTGCTGTTGAGTTCGCGGAAGTAGTTCCAGGCGCCGCTGATGCCGCGCAGTGCGAGTCGTGCAGTGGTGAGGTTCATGTGTGCTCCTTCGTTGTGTTCTCTCTCAACCACCCTAGCGGGCTGCACCGACATGTGCCCCCACAGTCCGCGCGAAGTAGACCAAGCGGTTCAGTTTTGGGAAATATTATTCACATTTCGCAGGTCGCTGACCTGTGACAATGCATCGCGATACGCAAAAGTAGTTGTGCACCCTTGCGGCCAGTCTTAAATTTCATTGCACCCCATCAACAGGAAGCAACAGAAGGCAGGTGAGTCAGGTGCGGCAGGCAACGTTGGAAACGCGGATCTCCGCGTCGGCACCGTTGGACAGCATCGAGGAGGAGCTCGCGCCACGCACGCAGCGGGCACGCACGGCACTCAGCTTCGAGGTGATCCCACCGCGTCACAGCGTCGACTCCGCCAAGCTCGACGCCCTCATCCAAGGGCTCGCCGCCTACCAGCCCGACTACGTGTCGGTCACCAGCTCGCACCGCAGCGACTGGTTGGAAGGCACCGCCCGCCTCATCGAGCGCATCGCGCAGACCACGAGCATGCGCCCCATCGCGCACCTCGCCTGCACCGCCGGCACGCCCGACGAGCTGCGGCAGTGGATCACCCAGCTTATCGACGCCGGCGTCCGCGGATTCCTCGCCCTTCGCGGCGACATCCCGGCCGGACTCGACCGCCTGCCCGACACACACCTGCAGCACGCAACGGACCTGCTCAACCTGATCCAGGACGTTGCCGACGCCCAGGCCTACCGCCTCGCGGCGGGCAAGCTCGCGCTGTCGGTGGCCTGCTACCCGCGGGGACACGCGGAGAGCACCAGCGACGACCAAGACCTGGACGTGTTGCTGGCGAAGCAGCGCCTCGGTGCCGACTTCGCCATCACGCAGCTGTTCTTCGACGCGCAGGACTATCTCAGCTTCGCGGAGCGTGCCCGGCTCGCCGGGGTGCGCATCCCGCTGATCCCCGGCATCATGCCGATGACCAGCGTGAACCGGGTGCGCAGGATGGGTGAGTTGTCCGGTGTGGCACCCCCGGTGGACGTCATCAAGCAGCTTGAAGCGGCGCGGACACCGGAGGAAGAGCACCAGATTGGCATGCGACTCACCGTTGCATTAGCGCGCACGATTCTGCAGGCCGGCGCCGGTGGCCTGCATGTTTACACACATAACGACTTAGCAGTAACACGTGAACTATTGAAAGGACTCAACCTGTGAGCACCGTAGCATTCCCCACCACGACCATCGAGGGCTACCCGAGGATCGGCGCGCAACGCGAACTGAAGCGCGCCCTGGAGTCCTACTGGTCCGGGCAGATCGACGCGGACACGTTCCGCTCCACGACGCGCGCCCTGCGCATCGATACGTACAACCACCTGCGTGACCTCGGTCTCTCCGAGCCCTACGCCATCCCGGCGGACGTCGCCCTCTACGACCACGTCCTGGAGACCGCGCTGACCGTCGGCCTCGTCGCCGGCGGCACCGACCTTGACGAGGAGTTCGCGCTTGCTCGCGGCACCGCCACCCGCGTGCCGCTGGAGATGACCAAGTGGTTCGACACCAACTACCACTACCTCGTGCCCGAGGTCGCCGCTGGTCAGGAGATCACGCCGGTGCCGGACCGCATCGTGCGCATCGTGGAGGAGGCCCGCGAGGCCGGCCACCAGGTTCGCCCGTACCTCGTCGGCCCGGTCACGCTCCTCGCGCTGTCGAAGCCGGTGGAGTGGTCCCTGCTCCCGGTCCTCGTCGAGGCATACGCCCAGGTCTTCGCGGCGCTGCGCCAGGCCGGTGTGGAGTGGGTCCAGGTCGCCGAGCCGATCGTCGTCGCTGACGTTGACACCCCGGATACCGATATCGCGCGCTACCTGGGTGAGGCATGGTCGACGCTCCTCGGCGCCGACGCCCGCCCGAACGTCTACCTGACCACCCCATACGGCGCCGCCGACGCCGCCCTGCCCGTCCTCGGCGAACTGAAGCCCGAAGCCCTCCATGTGGACCTGTCCCCATGGACCCTGCAGGCCACCCCTGACTACGTCGAGCAGGTCCGCACCCACGTCGCGCCCGAGACACTCCTCGTCGCCGGACTTATCGACGGCCGCAACGTCTGGGCCGCCGACCTCGCCGAACGCACCGAAATCCTCACCACCCTCGGCGCCACATCGGTGACCACGTCCACCTCGCTGCAGCACGTGCCGCACACCCTCAAGGCCGAGCGCAACCTGCCCGTGGACGTCGCCACCTGGCTCGCTTTCGCCGACGAGAAGATCGCCGAAGCCCTCGCCCTGAGCGCCGGCCCGCAGGCCGCGGAGGTCGCGTTCGCCGCATCCGCCCGTGTGGCGCGCACCCGCGCGGAATCCCCGCTGCGCCACGACGAGGTCGTCGCCAAGCGTCTTGGCACTCTTCCTGCAGGTCAGGTGCAGCGCCAGCCGCTGTTCGCCGAGCGCCAGCAGGCCCAGCGCGAGTCGCTCAACCTCCCCAGCTTGCCGACGACCACCATCGGCTCCTTCCCACAAACCCCCGAGATCCGCCAAGCCCGCGCCGCACACCGCAACGGCACGCTGAGCGACGCTCAATACAAGGAAGCGCTGCAGCAAGAAATCAAGCAGGTCATCGAACTGCAAGAAGAAATCGGCATCGACGTCCTCGTCCACGGCGAAGCCGAACGCAACGACATGGTCCAATACTTCGCCGAACTCCTCGACGGCTTCGTCGTCACCGAAAACGGCTGGGTCCAGTCCTACGGCTCCCGCTGCACCCGCCCACCAATCGTCTACGGCGACGTCTCCCGACCAGCCCCAATGACCGTCGAATGGGCCACCTACGCCCAATCCCTCTCCAACAAGCCGGTCAAGGGCATGCTCACCGGCCCAGTCACCATCCTGGCCTGGTCCTTCAAACGCGACGACGTCCCCCTGTCCGTCTCCGCCGACCAAATCGGCGCCGCCCTCGCCGACGAAGTCCGCGACCTCGAGGAAGCCGGCATCAGCATCATCCAAATCGACGAGCCGGCCCTGCGCGAACTCCTCCCACTCCGAGCCAAGGACCGCCCGTCCTACCTCAACTGGGCCGTCCGCTCCTTCCGACTCGTCGCCGTCGACGCCAAGCCGACCACCCAGATCCACACCCACCTCTGCTACTCAGAGTTCGGCCAGATCATCGACGCAGTCGCCGGCCTCGACGCCGACGTCACCTCCATCGAAGCCGCCCGCTCTCGCATGGAACTGCTTGCCGACATCGACGAGACCTTCCACTCCGAAATCGGTCCCGGCGTCTGGGACATCCACTCACCACGCGTCCCTTCCGTCGAGGAAATCGTCGAACTGCTCCAAGCAGCACTGCGTCACGTCCCAGCCGAACACCTCTGGGTCAACCCCGACTGCGGCCTGAAGACGCGCAAGTATGAGGAAGTGGAGCCCTCGCTACGCAACCTGGTAGCCGCACGCGACGCGGTGCTCGCCCAGCGCTAACACCGGACGAGGGGCGTGGAGGGTCGTGTACGCTGTACACCATGACTCAAAAGACGCAGACAATGACGTTCCATACCAACCACGGCGACATCAAAGTCGACCTGTTTGGCAACCACGCCCCACACACCGTTGACACCATCACCGGCCTGGCGAAGGGCACCCTCGACTACTCCACCAAGAACGCCTCCGGCACCACCGAAGGCCCCTTCTACGACGGCGCCATCTTCCACCGCATCATCCCCGACTTCATGATCCAGGGCGGCGACCCAACCGGCACCGGCACCGGCGGCCCAGGCTTCCAGTTCGCCGACGAGTTCCACCCAGAACTCCAGTTTGACCGCCCATACCTGCTGGCCATGGCAAACGCCGGCCCAGGCACCAACGGTTCCCAGTTCTTCATCACCGTCGCCGAGACGCCGTGGCTGAACAACCGCCACACCATCTTCGGCGAGGTCACCGATGAGGCTTCCCGCAAGGTCGTCGACGAGCTTGCCAACGTCCCGACCGGCCGCATGGACCGCCCCGTCGAGGACGTTGTGATCAACTCCGTCACCGTGGAGTAGCTTTATTTTTTGTCTTAGGCCCCGCCTTTTTGGTGGGGCCTTTGGCGTTCTTAGGTCTCGAGTGCCGTGAGTGCCAAAGGACGCACCCCTAAACATCCAGCCCATTGCTGACCAGGCACTATGTCGGTGCTACTTTTCGGAATTGCGTCCTTTGGCACTCAAGTGCCCGGGACGCGCACCACATTCCCATCTTGCCGAATCGCGACCTGGGAAAACGCCGAGCGCCCCGCGAAAACCAGGAATTTGGTGCGCAGGGAAGAGGTGCCTGCACCACATTCCCTCGCTTTGAGTTGGCCAAGTTGTAAAAGCCTAGATCGGTGACGGCTAGTCAGCCAGCTGGAGTGAATGTGTTCGGGCAGAGCAAACAATTGTGTGCAAAAATATTTGCATTTATCCTGCAAGGAAACACTACTCATACTAGGAGAAGCCCCGTGAAACGTTTTAGAACCGCTGCTTGTGGCTGTGTTTGATGGTCGCATGGATCACACTCGGTCTTTTAACCTATGTGTGGAGCCCTCCGGGCAACACCATCTATATCGGATAAATGCCTAGAATCCGCTGCCATAAGGGCCGGTTCTGACGTGCTTCGAGTTTCTTGGCATACTCTTGCAAATCACGGCTAGCTTTCGCCTGTGTCATTGGCAACTGCTCGATCATTCGTTTATGGGACTCGGTCAGTGGATACTTCCGCTCTGCCATTGCCTGATTAGTCATCAGCAGACTCCTTCCTATCCCTGTTATGACCTAGTACGGATAATAGTAACAAAATCTCTAGGTCTGAAACCCAGTTCTTCGAAGTAGTACCCGGCGAAAAGGTTGAATTCTTCGGGTTAAATTTATTGTCGTATTCAAGAATAGCCCGAGTAAACCCGATATCTTCTGAAGACTTCAACCCTGACTCCAGCATTGGGGTCAAAAAATGCCAACCTGCATTCTGCTGAGCGGGATTTTCTGCAAGTGTCATATCGATTGCCCACTGAACACGTTCGTAGTACGCAGAGCGGTCATTAGCATTTGATTTCTGCGACAGTGACTTGGTGGCGATACCTAGCGTAAGTACGGCGGCTGCGGCAGCAGGTATCGCTCCTCGATATGAAAATATCGTCGCAAGCGATTCCTGCCAGGGCTTTTCCCAGAAGAGCACCAACCCCCAGTGCACCATGGCAAGGAATAACACGAAAGCAACGAGCAGAGCGGCAATGACTTGCGCGTTATTCCATTCGGCCCTGAAATTAATGTTCATTTTTCGCACGAGAATAAGGCTATCACTCAGATTCCTCCTGCTCAGATGGATTCCACAGTCCTCACATTTACAAGATTTCAAGATCTGTCCCGGACCGGTTGAGAGGTGAGACTGGGGTGGAACTCCCCGAAGATACGGCCAATAGCCCTGGAAAACGGCTAGACCCCCAAATTCCGCATGTGCGGTGGAGGTCTGCAACGCCAATTTAGCATCAATCTGCGTTCTGATGTTTTTATAGCCGGGGCCTGCACCACATTCCCGCTTTTCAGCAGCCCAATCTGCAAAAGCCCAGGTCGGCTAGGGCGTATGAGGGAATTTGGTGCAGGACCAACTCTTAGAAACTCCCCGACCCGCCAGCGGCCGTGAACCCGGAGCTGAACGTCGTGTTCACACCCGAAGAGGAGGAAGAAGCAGCCGAGTTCGCGGCGGCGACGTTGGTGTTGTGCCAGGATTGCATCGCAACGAATGGGATGTAGGTGGGGTACCAGTAGTCCTTGTCGTAGATGGCTGGGGTGGTGAGTTTGTGACGGTCTTTGACGTCGCTGAACTCTTTGTCTTTGACGGCGTCGAGGACGATTCGGTAGTCGGAGAGGAGGCGGAGGTAGTCGTCGAGGAAGGTGGGGCTGGCAGGGTCCGCATCCAGCTGCCGGACGCGCTCCTCCAAGGAGACGAGTTCTTGGCGGAGGGTGGCGTCGTTAATTGAGGTGCGGGCTTTGGTGATGTCCCTGCTGAGGCGCGCGAGGTCGGTGCGGCGGGCGGTGGCGTCGCCTTGTTCGATGTTGAAGAGGCGGTTGATGTTGTCTTCGGCGTGGCTGGTGTGGGTGAGGGTTTCGGCGGCGTCGGCGAGTTGTTTGCGGGCGCGGTAGGCAGCGGCGTCGTCGGAGATGGGGATGCTGCTGATGCCGCCTGCGCCGGAGACGGTGTCGTGGAGTTTGAGGAAGCGGTCGCGGACGTCGCCCCATTGACGACGCAGCTCCGCATCGGCAAACGCGCTGGTCAAGGAGTTGGCGCGGACGTCGATGCCGTCGAGGCGCCCGGCGAGGTCGGCGTATTCCTTGGTCACGAGCGAGTAGTCCGCCCGCGCCTGCTCGATCAATCGGCGGCGCCGGTTGCGCAGCGCGACGCCTGTGCCGCCAACAACGCCTGCCAACACGCCGGATCCCACACCGGCGCCGATGCCGCCCCCAATCCGGTCGTCGACTGCGGACTCGTAACGCTCCTGCTGCAGGCCGGCGGTGTCCATGGCCAGGCTCGCGCCGGCGAACAGGGCGGCGGGGACGTTGTTGCTTTGTAGTCCGGGGACCATGGCGTCGATAACTGAGGAGACGCGCGATGATTCGCTGTGGAGGTCGAGGACGTCGGCGACGTCGTCGGCGGCGAAGATGGAGTGGTGGCGGTGCGCCATGTCCACGGCGAGGACGAGGGTGCCGTCGCGGAAGCCGTGTTTGTCCAGGATGTCGTCGGGGTAGTGGGCGCGGAAGTATTCCTCGATGGTGTCGTTGATGTTGTCGCGCGTGTTTTCGGCGTTGTTGAACGCGAGGATGTGGATGGTGCGCACGACTTCTGGGTGGTCGATGCGCTGGAGGTTCTGCTCGAGTTGCGCCTGGTCAGCTGGGTGAGTAGGCCGTCGGGGTTGGTCAGCTGGAGGTGTGGCGCCTCGGCGGTGGTGGCGATGGCGTACTGCGCCGGGTCCGGCTCGTCGATGGCTGCGTAGGTGCCCGCGCCGACGCCTCCGCCGATCAGCAGTGCCGTCGCTCCAATGCTCAAAACTTGTGACCATGTGCTCATGGTCGCGATTTTATCGAAGCTACCCGGCGGTCGGCATGGCGGTGTTGTTGAGCTGCTCGAGGCTGTCGCGAAGTTGCAGGACTACGCCGACGTTCTCGTGGAAGATGTCCATGATGGAGCCGTTTTCGTCGAAAGGCGGTTGGGTGAGCTCGTGGGCTTCGACGACGCCGTTGCGGATCACCTCGCTGACGACGGTGTTGAGGAACGTGCGCTGCACGGAGTTGAGGTCGGTGGAGTGCAGCAGTTCCTCGAAGTGCGCTTCGACGGCGGCTGCGTCCATCCCGACGACTTCGCGCAGGAAGAGGCCGAGTTTGGCCTGGTGGGTGTCGGCGAGTTCGGCGGCGCCGTCGACGTGGGCGTTGAGCAGCAGCTGGCGTAGTTCGTCGAGGTCATGCGTGCTGAGTTGTTGCGCGTTGCGGAGTTTGCGCAGCGCCAGGCTGGTGGTGTTGCCTTCGAGTGCGCGGCGGAGTTCTTCTTCGACGACGGAGCTTTCGCGCTGGGTGCCGCCGGTAGCCTGGAGCGTGCTGTGTTCGAGTTCGCCGAGTTCGTCTTCGAAGTCGGTGATCACTACGACGCGCTGCGCTTTGTCGAGGAAGACGGTCAGCCCGCGCACGGTTTTGCGGACCAGTTCGAGGTCGCTGTAGGTCACGCCGTCCCACCATTGCGGGCCGGCGAGCGCTTCGAGGAGCGCCGCGTTGTTGGCAACGGTGGGGATGTTGGTTTTCTGCAGCAGCGCCTCGGCGATGCCGACGACTTTCTCTGCGAGCACGTCCCAGTCGCCGCGCTCTTCGAACAGTCCGAGTTCGAGCTGGTACATGAGGTAGTCGAAGCGCCGGGCTTGTTCTTTGTCGCCGGTTGCGGCGAAGGGTAGTGGCGCGAGTGCGGTGACGGCTTGTTGGTGGGTGTCGGCGTCGGCGGTGAGCCAGGGGGTGGCGTCGCTAAATCGTTCGAGGTAGGCGCGTGCTTCGGTAGGCACGAGGATGCTGCGGTGGGGCACGCTGCGCACGGCGTCCGAAAGATGCTTTGCGACGTCCCCTCGCACTTCATCCGTGGCCGTCAGCAGTAGGCGCGCGCGGGTGGTGAAGCTGCGCTGCGACAGCGAGATCTGGTGCGAGCCTTCCGTGGTGTTGGTGGTGCCGCTGAATTGGCGCACGTTGTCGCAGTAATCGAAGATGTAGAAGCAGGTCTTGTCGACGCCGGGGCCGAACAGGTTGGGGCGCAGGCGGGTCCCGCGGCCGACCATCTGCCAGAACTTGGTGGGGGAGTAGACGGGTTTGAAGAAGACGAGGTTGACGACCTCGGGGACGTCGATACCTGTGTCGAGCATGTCCACGCTGATGGCGATGTCCAGGCCGGAGTCGGGCTGTTTGAACTCGGCGATGAGTGCTTCCGCGTTGTACACGCCGTGGGTGATCACCTCGGCGCGGGTGGCGGTGGTGGGGAAGATGGCCCGGTATTCGTCGGCGATGAGGTCGGCGTGGGCCTGGTTGCGGGCGAAGATGATGGTCTTGCCCAGCCGGTCCGCACCGTCGACCTTCAACCCCTTGTCGATGACTTGGCGCAACACCTTCCGGATCGTGTCCCGGTTGAGCAGCTTCGCGTTGATCTCGGCGGCGTTGACTTCCTGGGGTGCGGAAAGTGGGTCGCCGTGTTCGTCGACACCCCATTCGGCGTTTTCCCACTCCAGCTGCTGCTCGGGGGTGAGTTCGCCGTAGGAGATGCCGCGGCGCATGAAGGTGGTGCTGCCGGAGAACACCTCGTAGGGCACAAGGTTGCCCTCCTCGATGGCGCGGCTCAGGCTGTAGTAGCCGGTCGGGGTGTCGGGCTCGCAGCCGAAGAAGGTGTAGGTGTCGTGGGAGAGGTTGCTGCGCGGGGTGGCGGTCAGCCCGACGACGAGGGCGTCCAGGTAGTCGAAGATGCGCCGATAACGCTGGTAGATGGACCGGTGGGCCTCGTCGACGATGATGAGGTCGAAGTCGAAGGAGTTGAAGCGCTGGCCTTCGCCGATCATGCCGATCATCGTCTGGTACGTGTTCACGTACACCTGGCCCTCGCCGGCGGGATTGGTGGTCAGGTTGACGGGCACGGCCTCGGCGAGGTGCTCATTGAACGCCGCGTGCGCCTGCGTGACCAGCGCTTTTCGGTCGGCGAGGAAGAGCACGTTGCGGATCCAGCCGGCCTCCAACAGCATGGACACGGTAGCGATGGAGACGCGCGTCTTGCCCGTCCCCGTCGCCATGACCAACAGCGCGCGGCGCTTGCCCTTGCCGAACGCCTCCGCCACGGACTGGATCATCTCCAGCTGATAGGGCCTACCGGCGATCTCGGTGATGGTGGCGCTGTGTGCGCTGAGCGGTTGGCGCTTGTCGCGCCGGGCGATGAGCGCCTCCATCGCGCGCACTGTTGGGTAGGACTCAATAGTGCGGGTTTCGTAGCCGACACCGCCCGGCAGGTCGGCGTCCCTGTCCCAAAAGCGCACCTCGTACCCGGTGGTGTAGAAGATCAGCGGCACACGTCCCGTCGCGTTGCCGATGGCGTCGGCGTAGATCGCGGCCTGCTGGCGGCCGTCGTTAATGCTGCGGCTGGCCTTCTTCGCCTCCACAACGGCGATCGGCACACCCTGTGTATCCAGCAGCACATAGTCCACCTTCATGCCCGCCACCGGGTACTCCTCGATGAGCGTGCGGCCGCGGACAAAGCCGGCCTCCTCCAGCATCGGCGTGATGATGTCACGGCGCGTCTGCGCCTCATCCACCGCCAACTGCGGCGCCGGCGGCGTTAGCTTCTCCTGCTGCTTGCGGATCTGCTCCCGCAGCTTCGCAATCTCCTCCTCATACCCCGCAGCCTTTTCCAGCTCCCGCTGCTGCGCCTCATCCAGCTGCAGTTTGTACAGGTCAGCCTGCTCCCTCGCGGACTTCTCCTTCGCCGCCAGCGCCATCATCTGCCGCTGGTTCAACGCCGCCTGCCGCGGTGCCTGCTTCAAGATCTCGACGTCAAACGGCGCAATCCCCCGAATCGTCTTCCCCGAGAAGTGCGTAGTTGCGAACACCATCACGTCATACAGGTGCTTCAGCGCCTGCAGCGCCTCATCGCTGGTGATGTGCGCTTCGCTGTGCACCGCGGTGTTGCCGGCCTTGCGCAGGATGTGCATCTTGGAACGGATCGTCTCCGACAGCAGGCGCGAGAAGTCCGGGTTGGTCAGTGTATCGAAGATGTTGGACTGTTTCTCCAGCCCATTCAGCGCCGCGATATGCCCAATGACCTGCTCTAACACGAACCGGGATTGGAACATCGACGCGCGCGGGTTGGTCAGCGCGGCATCCTCCGCATTGCGACACTCAATAATGAGCTGGGGCCATGCTTGCCCAACGAAGCCAAAGTTGGACGGACGTGGAGTGATGCTCACCTGATCGCCTTTCTTCCCGGTGCGCTCGTTCGCCTGCGCGTTATTCTATACCGTTGCGTTGTGGCTCGAAACCTACTCGAAACATGCTCGAAACGGATTTACATGTTTTGACCTGGGTATATCACTCTACTCGAAATCGTTTCGAGTAGAGTGATCCACATGAATACTGCGGTAAAGGTTGATGAGTTACTTACGCGCCCCGAAGATCAGTGGTTTGAGCGGAAATCGTTTCGTATTAAACCGAAGGATCTTGCGAAGGCGATTATCGCGTTTGCCAACGCCGAGGGCGGGGTCATCGCTGTCGGTATCACTGATCGACAATTCGATGGGTTGCCTAGCGCACGGCAGGACAACGACTTACGACAATCGGCGTTTGATCACACCGATCCAACGGTTCGAGTCGAGATCGAGAGCCTTCGCATTGATGACGCCACTTCTGTATACCTATTCCATATTTTGCCTAGTGAGCGTGTACATTATTCCAATTCGGGGGAGTGCTTCCTGCGCATCGGGGATGAAACGAAGCAGCTGGGCCCCGACGGCATTTTAGAGTTGCGGTATTTGAAGGGGGAGCAGCAGTTTGATGCAATTGTTCCACCACGTGCTGAGCCTGGAGACCTCGATATGGCGCAGGTCGAGCGGTATGCGGAGGCGATTGGTTCGGCCTCGGCCCAAGATGCGTTGAGGGCGCGAAACTTGGTAGATAGGGTCGGCAACCCGCGGACAGCAGCATTGTTGCTTTTCGGAAAACATCCGCAGGAGTTCTTTCCAAACGCTCATGTTCGTGTGGTCCAGTTCAATGACATAGATCGGTTGCCGGGTCATGGTCAGCAAATTCTTTACGACGAACGCTTCGACGGCACCCTGCCAGAACAGATTCAGCAGGCCAGAACTGCGATTAGCAAGATTCTTCCAAAAGTGCGCCGTCTTGTGGGCAGTGGGCTTTTTGAAGAGGAGGATTTGATCCCGCCGGATGTGTGGCTAGAGGGTTTGGTGAATGCGGTGATCCACAGGTCTTACAGTATGGCTGGGGATCACGTCAGGTTCGAGATCTATCCTGATCGGGTTGAGGTGTCTAGCCCTGGCAGGTTCCCTGGCTTGGTGGACCCGTCGAAACCCGAAGCAATTGCGAGGTTTGCAAGAAACCCGTTGATTGCGCGTGGGACTGCTGAGTTGCGGATTGGGCAGGAGTTGGGGGAAGGGATTCGACGAATGATCGCTGGTATGCG
This sequence comes from Corynebacterium sp. NML98-0116, assembly GCF_001767255.1. GTDB lineage: Bacteria > Actinomycetota > Actinomycetes > Mycobacteriales > Mycobacteriaceae > Corynebacterium > Corynebacterium pseudogenitalium. Next base: position 2,303,207 of record NZ_CP017639.1, on the reverse strand, counting down.
AAAGGCGAGTTTTGCAGACCCAGTGTACCGGCAGACAAGTGGCAGTGTTGTCTTGACATTGAAGGCAGTGCAACGCCTCGACGAGTCGCTTCGTGCGGACTTGCCGCGCTACTCAACAGAGGTGCTTGCAGCCTTGCAGGCAAGCCCACATCCCTTATCGACGGGCCAAGTGGCCAACGCCCTTCACCTCTCGAACCCTCCCGTCCGCCGTGCTCTGCAAGCACTCCGGGACGCTGGACTCGTGCAGTGGAACGGAAGCGGTTTGAGGGATCCTCGCGCAACATGGTCAGCGGTCAGCCCGCTGCGTTACTGATACATGACCAACGAACAAAAGTTCCCCACGGGTGCGTGGGGAGGTTTGTGTGGCCCTCTAGTTAGTCATTACTTTTGCATCGCTTCTATAAGGTACGGGATTGAAGATGACGGGCATGGCCCTTTTGCATTGGTGCATTGGGGCGCATTTCGGTCCAGTGGCGTTTTGCGCGTGCCGTTGCCTCAGGGTATCTCTCGACTGGGAACGTTACCCCGAGTTCTTTCGCATTGCGGCCTGTGAGATAGCGTTCCTTTTGCAGTACATCGGTCATTTTCTTCGCGTCGCTCCCGCCGTCGTAGAGGTGCCAATACAGCCACTGCTCAAATTGAGGGTTCGTTACTGCGACTGAGATATTGCTCTTTTGTGCGAGCTGAAGAACATCACCCAGGGTGGTGTGTTGGTCACAATCGACGACTAGGAACGCGCGGTCAAAGTTGTCGGACTTCAGATGGTTCTCGCATGTATCAAGAACTCGCTTGGGTTCTCCCTTACTAGGTACAACCTTGATGTCCGTGGCCACGTCGTTGGAACGCAGAATTTGTGCGAGCCTTTGGAAGTAAACTTGCTCAGACTTTCCTTTGTCGCCTTCTACAACAATCAGAAGCCGACTTTTCAGCTTCCGCTTTGCCCTGCTCTTGGGCTTTCTGGGTGTACCTTTACGCGCTGCCACGTTCCCCATTTTCTTGCCCCCGTCGTGTAGGTGATAGTTCTTCAACAGCACTTCGCATTAAACCTGGTAATAGATACGGTAGCGCGCCGAATCGGCCTTCCAGGTATTGCTTTGCAAGATTTGATGCCGGTTTCAAATCGCGGAAGTCCTGCAAGTTATAGAGCGTACTTGCACCAGAGCTGTCTTTTTCGGTGAACCAGACTTGCTCTTTCGTCAGGTTCGCAGAAGACTGCGGCTGGAGCAGGGTTACGTCATGTGACGTGAAGATCAGTTGGGCCCCGTGTGGGTTTGTATCTTGATCTTGGAACAGTGCGACGATTGCTTCGGCGAGAATGGGGTGGAGGCTGGTATCCAGCTCGTCGACGCAAAAAATTGTGCCGTCGCGGAGCGCTTCTAAGATGGGAACGGCCATGGCGAGCCATGCCAACGTTCCGGATGATTCATCGCGCATGAGAAAGCCGGCGTCGGCGGATTCGTTGCCATGGTGATAAAACCGCAGTGTTCTGTTTACGAAGTCGTGGTCGATCAGACTTTGGCCTGATAGAGCTTTCCCGGTCGCCTTCAGGCCCCGTGCCGCAGATCGCTCGAGAATCTTGCGTATTTCCGGGGGTAACTCTCGTTCATCTACATCAATTCGCGTGATTCCGATATCCGCTACTGCTGCGAGTGTGGTGAGTACGTTCAACGGAATTCGTTCATCGGCGATATCCGCCGCAATTCGGTCGAGGCGTTGCCGCCGGGCACTGTCGCTGATGTCGTAGAAATCGACGCCAGCGATAATGCTTCCCACAAACGACTGCAGTTTGTCGTGACCTGCAACGTAGCCACGGGAGAGCACAAGTTCTCGCGGGGCTGGAGATATACGTGGTCCCAGATACTTATGCCAGCTGGTTATGCCTTGTTCGGCGTCTCTTTCCAGAAGTCGTGTTGGGCGGGAGGAGAAATAACCAAGCAGCAGCTCGTGTTCAATGCGGTTCGCGGAAATGGAGAATTCGTAGTGATATCGAATTTCTCGGGCCGCAAGCTCCGGGCCGCCAATGCCACCGGTTAACGTGAAATCGAGTGCAAAGAAGCTGGGGGAACGTACAGAGTCCTCATCTAGCTTGAATGGAGATCGACGATTTTTCTGAAATTCAAGCCATCTGCTTGCAGAGCATTGGATTGCCTCCATTGCATAGCGCATTGCGTCGAGTACCGCCGTCTTTCCTGACGCGTTGGGTCCAAAGATGGCTGCAACCGGTAGAACGGCATCGGCCCAACTCTCACCTTGACGAGGAACTGCGGTGCGCCAGGAGCTGCGCGTCATTTCCAGCGCAAACTCATCACGGAAGCTACGGTGATTCTCCGCAATAAAGCTAAGCAGTCTCATGGAAGTAAGTTTAGGTGAGAAAAGCTCATTACGGGAAAAAATTTCCCCAGAAAGGCTTAATAAAGAAAATGATGCGGTTTTACTAACTCACCGATTGCACAATCCTGTACACCGTTGCTCGGTCGCCTTGGCCACCTTCCATGGTGACGATGCCCTCGCGAAGCAGTGGCGCGAGTCCGTAGCGCACTTGGCCTGTGGAAAGTCCGGTATTGGCTGCCAGTACGTTCACGGTGATACCGCTACCTGTCGCGGAGAGTGCCTGGTAGATCCGGGGTACGTTCTTGCCCAAGGCTTGGAGGTTGACCAGTAGGTCTTCCTCGGTCGGGGAGAGTCGGGTATTGGAGCCTATGTCTTCCAGCCGGGCATCGTGTTCTGCGCTGGAGCGGGAGCCTCGTGGGAACAGTACGGTGAATTGGACGCTGGTGTTGATGAAGCGGGGCGTCGCTACGCGTGATTCGCGGCAGGAGGTGATCGCTTCGCGGGTGCCGCCGCCTTCGTCAGCGTGGTTGTCCGCGCGGCGGAACCCCGCGACAGCTTGTGCGCCCCGCGGACAGTTCGACCTGTAGGCAGAGGCCGCCCGGGGTGTCCGCCCCGCCGTCCGCGGAACTTTGTGACAACCCGACACTCCGTTTCATGTGAAACATAACTGGTCTGGGAGCAAGCAACAGTTTTACACTTTAACAGTATGGTTTTTGAAGTTTCACACTTTGATGACCTGCATGTTTAGCAGTTTGAATAGTGGGAAGCCCTCCTCAGTGCAAGCCCGTTGCCACAACATCCAGGAGTCCAATTGTTTCATGCCGATTTAGAGCACTACTTAGCCATTGTTGAGCGGGTTTATGTTGCGGTGCAGCGGAGTGGAAGGCATAAACGAGAATGTTGACATCAGGAATGATCATCGAGTACCGCCCACACAGCTTCTTTGTTGCTGAGATCAACTAGAGCCGGTCCGCCGCAATCGAAGGAGGGCAGGTTAACGGGGGTGTCTTCGGTACTGATGCGGGCTTCCTTCTTGAGGGCAGCGCGGACCGCCTCTTCGACGTATGAGCTCAAAGTGACATTGTTGGCTTTGGCTTGGACCTTCGTTTCTTCAAGGAGTTTCGGCGGGAGGTTTATCGTCGTGCGCATACCTTTAGGGTAGAAAGCATCAAGTCATCATTCAAGAGGTGCAATGATGTATCTGCCTTCAGGAAGCCGTGAAAGGTTGACTGGTGTCTTAATTCAGTGCGAGCGTCAGGATCAGTACTCCGATGGAGAATGCGAGCATGCCTAAGCAGTTGATCCAGAATGCGCTACCGAGGAAGTGGGCGCGGACATGGGCTGCTGCGGCCGCGCAGAAATAGGCGATGACTCCAATCATGGCTGTGATTCCTACGCCGGGGAACCAGAGGCCGGCAATGAGTCCTACGGCGGCGAGGCACTTGATGACAATGAGCGCCCACCACCAGTCCTTGGGGAGTTTGACGCCGCTGAGGCAGGCTTCGATGAAGGGGACTGGTTTGAGGGAGAGGGCGGCGTCGCCAAGCAGAATGGCTGCTAGTAGAAGGGAGGGCCAGGCTGGGGAAGATTCTAGGATCATTGGGTTACTCCGAATGCGGTGTTGAGGCGTTCGATCGATGAGGCGGCTTGGGATGTGAGGTGCTCGGTGTCGTAGATTCCGGCGGCCCAGCCGATGAGTAAGCCGAGGTAGACGTTGTACAGCAGGTCGGCGTACTCGGCCGCATCGGCGCTGCTGAGCCTGGTGCCGAGTCGCAGGGTGATTTCATCGGTCAGGAGCGTTTTGAGTGCGGTGAGCGCTTCGCCTTGATTGCCTTGTTGGATGAGTGCTGCGCCAAAGGCGCGGGAGAGCTCTTCGTGGCCGGTAAACATCTGGAGGAAAGGTCTCAGGACATCGAGAAGGCTATCGGATTGTCCCCGGATGTCATCGTGGAGTTCTGAAATGTGTTGGCCAATGGTGCGGATGAGCAGCGTTTGTTTGTCGCCGACTCCCATGACGGTTCCCACGCTAACGCCAGCTTCGGATGCGATAGTCCGGATGCTGGTGGTGGCGTAGCCCTGAGTGAGGAAGAGTTCGTAGGCGGTGGCTAGGACCTTGCTGACGGTGCCAGCTTTGGCGGCCGAGCGCGATGAGTGAACGTGTTCAGTGAACATGTTCAAAAGGGTAGCTCTTGATGGTTTCGAGGTCAATGACGCCGAAGTGTTGACAGTTGGCGCTAGGCCAGCGTGGGGAAGACGCGGTCGCGCAGCAGGTGTGCAAGCTCGCGGTCGGGGGCTGCTGGGTTGACCCAGGCGGTGTCGCCGATTTCGGCGGCGGCATGGGGTTCGTCGGCGGTGACGGTGCGGGTGTAGGTGAAGATGGTGCCGACGACGACCTCGCCCGGTTCGTTGGCGGCGGGAGCGTCGAAGGTGCCGAGTTTGTTGAGGCTCTCGGCGTCGAGGGTGAGGCCTACTTCTTCGGCAACTTCGCGCAGGGCGGCGTCGACAAGCGCCTCGCCCGCCTCGGGCTTGCCGCCGGGCAGTTGGTACTTGGTGGAGGACTTCTTGCGCACGGTAAGCACGTGGCCTTGTGGGTTGCGGATGACGACGGCTGCTACTTCAATCATGGCTGCTGATTGTAGGCGGCCTAGAGCAGCGGCAGGAGCACGAGGGCGAGATTGAGTGCGATGACCAGCGCGGCAAGCGTCCAGCCCACGGCCATAGACCAGGGTTTCGCGGCGAACTCACCCATGACGTCCCGGGAGCCGGCATAGCGGAAAAGCGGGATGATGGCGAAGGGGATGCCCAGGGAAAGAAGTGCCTGGCTGACCACCAGTGCCATAGTGGGGTCGACCCCGCAGCCGATGATGACCAGCGCCGGGATGAGCGTGACCAGGCGGCGGACTAGTAGGGGGACCTTGATGTGAAGCAGGCCGTCCATGATTTCGGAGCCGGCGTAGGCGCCCACTGACGTCGAGGCGAGGCCGCTGGCCAGCAGGCCGATGGCGAAGAGAACGCCGGCCAGCGGGCCGAGGTGGCTGGCAATCGCCGTGTGGGCCCCGGAGATGGTCTCTGTGCCGTCCACGCCGTAGAGGGCCGAGCCCGCCAGGACCAGCAGGCCCACGTTGACGAGCCCGGCGATGGACAGCGCCACGGCGATGTCCGCGCGGGTGCCGGCCAGCACGTGGGGGATTTCCAGGTCGGGGTAGCGCTGCTTGGTCAGGGAGGAGTGTAGGTAAATGGCGTGCGGCATGACGGTGGCGCCCAACATGGAGGCGGCCAGCAGGATGCTGTCCTTGCCCTCTAGGCGGGGGATGAGGCCGCCGGCCACGTCGGCGGGGTCGGGCGGGGCGATGGCGAGGCCGGCAAGGAAGCCGATGCAGATGACCAGGAGCAGGCCGATGACAAGCCCCTCGAACCACTGGTTCTTCTTCTGGAAGATGAGGAGAATGATGGAGACCGTGCCGATGATGAGCGCGCCCGCGAACAGGGGGAGGTTGAAGAGGAGTTGCAGGGCAATGGCGCCGCCGATGACTTCGGCGAGGTCGGTGGCCGCGGCGATGAGCTCGGCCTGGGCCCACATGCCTAGGCGCGCGCGGCGGGAGAGACGCTCGCCCATGATTTCCGGCAGGGAGCGGTGGGTGACTAGGCCCAGTTTGGCGGAGTGGTACTGGATGAACATGGCCATGAGGTTGGCCACGACGAGTACCCACACCAGGAGGTAGCCGTAGTGGGAGCCGGCGCTGATGTTGGCGGCTACGTTGCCGGGGTCGACGTAAGCCACTGCAGCAACGAAGGCGGGGCCGGTGAGGCTGATTAAGGTCTTACGCATAGGCATCTCCATACCAAAAGTTCAACTACTTGAAGTCTAGTTTTCATCGCCATATGTTCAAGCACGCAAAAAGTTTTGCACTTTCACACTTTGGTTTTGCACTTTGGCAATGTGCGTTTGGTGCAGTTGGTTGAGGAAGAGTGAACACCCTCAAGCGGATATCCGGCGCTGGCTATTGTGTCCAGGAAAGTGTTGCGCTGTTCCAGGTTGTGGTCAACGTATGGAGTTCATTGTTCAGAATGGGGTCAATGAGGAGTGCAGCAACCCGAAGGGCTTCATCTAGAATCAAGAATTCTTTTCGTATTTCGTTGCCAAATTTCTTTGCGGCTTTCGGGTACCGATCTGCCCACGTTGCATCAGGGATATTGAGATTTGTTGGGAGAGTAACGCCTCGGATTTGTTGCTGTGAGTTGAGAGCGTCGCGGAGTTCAGCAGCATTGAGCTGTGTTGTTGGCGGAAGCTCTGAAGCTAATAGCGCAATGTCGTAGAGATCGTGATAGCGTGTCGACGCTTTGCCCGGAGGTGTGTCGCCGTGTATCTCATACATTGCGCAGACTTTATCTGCGATCTGGTTTGCGATGGGGTACGACGTGACTTGGAAATGTTCTGGAAGATAAGGTGTCTGGACGTCGTAACTTGAAGCTACGGTGACTGATTCCACTTCACTAGTGACCTCAAGGTCACCACTGACGTCGATGGAAAACTCAATGAAGCGGTTGCTGCTACCTAAGCCGTAAGTGACTGTAACTTTGAGGCGTTTGCTGTCTATCGTGCCGATTCGTTCCGCCTTGCCATTGCTCTTTTCCACTTGAAATGTATAAGGGCCTACTCGGTGCTTGTTCATTGTCGCGATGAGGCTGTCAGCGGCTTTTAAGGCTGAGGTAGGGGCATATTGCCGAAATAGGTCGAGGTCTTTTGTCTGCCGGGCGCCTGGTATTCGGCAGTAAATGTTGGTGCCCCCTTTGAGCACCCAACCGTCGTTTAGGCGCATGAGTTCATGAAGGAACACCTCACGGAAAAACTGGTTATATACGTCGTTTGGCTTCTTTCCGGCGTGGCTTGCTTCCTTCTTCAGTGCTGAAACGATCTGACCGTGGCGCTCCCTTTGTTTTTGAGGTTGTGGCACAGGATTCTCCTTGAGGTTTTGCTGTGTGGGATGGGGGAAGAGGGGTGGACAGCCAGAGGGTCTTCAAACCTTCACTGTGCACGATCGTTTCGGCTAATTGTTTATGTGTTGCTTCGAGCGCATGGGCAGTAGCTGCTCTGCCAGCGAGCATGTTCTGGAGTGCCTCTTCTACATTGCTGCTGTGAAAGTCGGTTTGAAGTGGCATCTTTGCGGCGAGCGCCTTTAACTCTTCAGCAAATGGCTCGAGCGCCTTGGCGACAGCTCTTTGGATTTGCTCTTCCGAGATTGCCGCGGGAACAGGTGGAAAGCATTCTTTCCAAAGCATACGTAGCCCCTCCTGATCACCTTTTGGCAGGCCGAAAGCTGTTTCGTTTCCAGCAAAAGCGCTGAGTAGCTCAGGTTCTTGCAGTAATTGCTTTTCGCTCGCATCTGCGATGAGATCAAGGAGATGTTGGGGTTCATGTCCGTCTAGTGCGAGGTCCACGATGGTGCGAGCTGCAGTTGTGATGGGGAGGTTGTGTTCGGGGTGCAGGGTCCATTCGTGGTCGTCGAGTTTGTTTCGATGAAACTGGACTTCTGGTTGCCTGCTTTGGCGTCGACGGTTGACGGTGAAGTGGATTCCATCGGGCCAGAGGTCACCGATGCCCCAGAGTTCAGCAGCGGTGGTGTGGGAGATGACGGATTCGGACGCCAATGTAGGGTCGTGGACCCGGTCAGCGGCCATCATCTCGGGTCGGAGTGCAAGCCATTGTGCTTTGACGTCTAACGCTGGACTCATCATGGTGCCGACGGTCGCATAAACCCCATGTCGAACTCGGATGAGTCCACCCCTCATCTCTAGTCGGGAGAGAGTCAAGGGCGTTACTCCTTCTGCGCGTGCTTGTTTTGCCGTGCACAGTCCCCACTGTTGGGAAGCGATCTCCCCGATGATCTCCAACGATTCGGCGGCATCCATACTTCAAAAATTACCATATAGGATAGTTTTGCAGCACGGAGATTTCATAACTCCTGCGAAACTATCAGTCGGGTTGCCGCCTCCTCATCCCATGAGCTGCAGGATGTTCGCGGCTATTTCGTCCGCGCGGCGGACACCTTGACGGGTTGCTGCAACGAAACTCGCTGGTCGCGATGGTGCCGCGGACAGCGGAGGCGCGATGGTTCTTATCGACGCCTCTTCGATCAACCACGCTTACCTTTAACACTCATGATCCAGTTTCCAGGTGAACTGTGATTATTTGTCCGCGCCGCGGAATCCAGCGACTACCTGTCCGCCCCGCGGACACCCGAATACGATCCCACTGTCCGCCCCGCGGACAGTTCGACTTGGAAGCCGAGGTTTTGCAGAGTGTCCGCGGCGCGGAACTCTGCCGCAACCCCGAAGCCACATTCACCGGTGGCAACCTGTCCGCCCCGCGGAAAGTCGGTGTGGTTGCCTGTCCGCGCGGCGGACACCTTGACGGCTTCACGCCGGGAAAGTTGCTGGTAGATGAGGTGCCGCGGACAGTGGAAGCAGCGATTACTTTCTTATTGACGCCCTCTCCGTCCCACCACGCTAACCACCAACAACATGACCCGGCTTCCGGGTGAGCGGTGAAGATCTGTCCACGCGGCGGAATCCAGTGACGACTTGTCCGCCGCGCGGACATTCGGAACGCGTGAGCTGTCCGCCCCGCGGACCCTTGCACCAACTGCGAAGCCGCATGCACCGATGGGAACCTGTCCGCCCCGCGGAAAGCCGGTGTGGTTGCCTGTCCGCGCGGCGGACACCTCGACGGGTTTACGCCAGGAAAGTCGCAGGTAGTGGCTGTGCCGCGGACAGTGGAACCTTGAGGATTGTCCGCCCGCGGAATAGACCCGAGGCGTTTGTAAAAGAGACCTACAACATTGTCCGAGATGCGACCGGGTGGAAGATAGTCCAAATGTAATTCTGCGTATGGCTCGAAACGTACTCGAAACGAACTTTCAAGTCGTGAAAAGCGCAAAACAATCTACTCGAAACCGTTTCGAGTAGATTGCCAAGTGGTCTTTAACGAGTCCTTTTATCTGTCAGCTCTAAAGCTCTCTCGAGAAAGCCCGAGAGGAAAGGGAGGTGTAGAGCTCTCGGAGCAGTGTCAATTTACTGCTGCGAAGTGCTCGCTGGTGAAAAGCCGTCCGGACTTGATTTCCAACTGTTGTTTGCAGAGCTGCGTCGACATCTGGAATTTCAACGGACAAAAAATTAGTTTGCGAAATGTTCTTCATGCTTCCGCCGCTACCGGAAGATGCCTTACTAATCGCATTCCGTGTAAGTGGGTGCTGCAGACATGCCCATAGGAAGAAAGGGTCGACCGAGTCCTTCGTGACCAAACGCCACAACTTATCCGGCAACAGCAAATTCTCATAGGGTTGATCCACGATTGCAGACGCCCCCACCAGTTCGGTGGTGTTGGCTCGAGAAACGAGTAGGTCCCCTTCTTGTACTCGGTGATGCTCAGGGGGTTCGTAGCTCGGGTCCAAGGGTTTCGACTCTTCTGGTTTGAAGTACCCGCTAGTGGTCGAGCTAATTTTGAGGACACGTGGCCCTCCAGGCGTTGAATGCTCTTTGAGGCTTTTCCCGGAGACAATTCTCTCTACGTATTCTCCAATCGGGACAGTTCGGTTCGTTTCTGGTGCCAGATTTTTGATCAGTGTTTCTAGCTTTGAAATGGACTGCTCTTCAGCGCGGATCGCCTCCTCTACCGTTTCCAGAATTGTCGCGATGCGCTGCTGCTCCTCCAGAGGAGGCAGAGGGACCTTGATCTCCAAGAGGTCGCGGTTGTTGATCCTGGGAAGGTTGATCCCGTTAAGATGCCTTTTGATTTGAGCAAATGCGAAACCGCTAAGTAAGAAATGCAACAGGTAGTGGGTATCGTCGCCGTTAATCATGCGGAGGATAGTGATGTCACCTGAGCACGTGCCCGGCGCAGATGCAATAGCAGCTTTGCGGAGATTGGGCCGGAGACGTCCAAACAGAATGTCACCGGACTCGAATACGGGCTTTCCGCCTTTAAGCGAAAACGCATCGGCACGACTGTTTCCTAGAATTCCGCCACCGGTTTTGAGGTGTTCCAATCCAAAGTATGGTGTCGCAGGGTCGAGGTTTTCTCCCGGCACTTTCTTGGTAACAACCTCGGCAACATCCCCCAGCTTCACCATCTCCCACCCCATCTAGATCAGCCCCTTGAGCGTGCTCATGGCGGTGGCGATTTGGGCGTCGAGGGCGTCGATGTCGGCGAGGATGTCCTGCGGGTCGCGGGTTTCCTCGGTTTCGAAGACGATTTCTTTGTACCGGTTCATCGACAAGTCGTAGTCCGCCTCGCGGATCTCGTCGACGGGGACGGTGAAGGATGCTTCGGTGCGGGCGCGGTCGCGTTCGGCGGTCTGGTTGTGGAAGCGAGCTACGACGTCGGGGAGGTTATTCAGGCGGAGCTGGGCGTCGTCAAGTGGAGTGGCGGGCCAGGGGCCGAGTAGTTCCTCGGCGAGCAGTGGGGTGCGTTTGTCGTCGAGGGAGCGCCCGTCGGCGGTGATGTCGTAGAACCAGATGTTGTCATTTTGGCCCGGCGAGTCGGTGCGGGTAAAGCACACGATGGCAGTCGACACACCGGTGTACGGCTTAAACGCGCCGGACGGCAGTTTGATGATGCCGTCGATTTTCTGGTTGTCCACAAGCTCTTTGCGCAGCGTCTTGTGCGCGCGCGTCGAGCCGAACAGCACCCCCTCCGGCACAACGACAGCCGCCCTGCCGCCCAGCTTCAGCAAGGTCAAAAACCTCGCGATGAACAGCAGCTCGGTCTTCTTCGTCTTTATCGACGCCAACTCCGGATCCAAAATGTCCTGATTAATCGAGCCCGCAAACGGTGGGTTGGCTAGCAACACGTCGAAGGCTTCAAGCTGTTCGGGGGCCAGTTCCTGCAGGGAGTCGAGGTAGGAGATGTTCGGGTCCGCGAAGCCGTGCATCACCATGTTCATTGCGGCGATGCGCACCATGGTGGAGTCGAAGTCGAAGCCGGTCAGGCCGTGGGCGAGGTACTGTTCGCGCTGTTGTTTGGTGGCGTTTTTGAAATCATCGCGCAGGTATTCGCTGGTGGCGGCGAGGAAGCCTGCGGTGCCGCAGGCTGGGTCGATGAGCCGGTCGGTGATCTTTGGTTCGGTCAGTGCCACGATCAGTTCGATGATGTGGCTTGGTGTTCTGAACTGTCCGTTCGTGCCGGCGGTGGCCAGTTTGGACAACATGTACTCGTACAAGTCGCCCGTCATGTCCTTATTGGAGAACTCCAGCTTTGCGATCATCGTCGCCACTGTTGTCAGTGTTGCCGGGTTCGGAATCAGAAACGCCGCATCCTTCATATGCGTAACAAACCCGCTGTCACGCGCGGCGCCGAGCTGTTTGATGTAGTCGAACCCTTCGCGGAACGCGGTAAAGCGTGCCTCCGGCGAATCGACGGCTAACAACTTGGAAAAGCGCAGGTGGTCGTGGGTGGCGTCGTAAAATAGTTGGGTGTCATCGGGCTTGCCGCCCAGTGTGTTGGCGAGGAACTCGGTTTGTGCTTGGCGCTCGTCGAGCTGGCGCATGAACAGCAGGTAGGTGAACTGTTCGATCACGGTGATCGGGTTTGAGATGCCGCCGGACCAAAAAGCGTCCCAAATGCGGTCTACCTGGGACTTTAGTGCGCCTGTAATCATGGCGTCATTCTAACAACCGTGCGGGACAGAAGATAGAACGGCTCGTGCACGGAGCTATCTTTTAAAAACCGCGATTTCTATAAGATAGGTGCGTATCGAGCAGCGCCTAAGTTCTGCTTTTCCAGATTTTCAGAAGATAGGGCAGAGCCGTCGTCGAAAAGTTGGACCCCTAGCGGGGCGCGATTTGGTCATACCTCATCCGAGGAGCAATATATTCGTGCTACCAATCGGACAACGTGAAGAACTGATTATGACTCAACAATTTCATCCGCGCGCATGGTTCCCCGTCGCAGGCAGCATGGTTGCTGTCGCGTGGGGCGGCAACGAATTCACCCCGCTGCTCGTGATGTACCGCGAAACCTCGCACTTTTCGCAGGTCACCGTCAATGGGCTGCTCGCCGCCTACGTCCTGGGCATCATCCCGGCGCTGCTGATCAGCGGTCCGCTGTCCGACCACATTGGACGACGCCCCACCATGCTCCCAGCCGCACCACTTTCGCTCGTGGGGTCCTTCCTGCTGTCCATCGCCCCGAACGAGCCGCTGGTGATCGCGACGGGCCGCATCCTGTGCGGGCTCGCCCTGGGCATCGTGATGGCGGTGGGGTCCACGTGGGTCTCGGAGCTGATTATTAAAGCGGGCGGGGACCCGGCGTCGGGGCCGCGCAAGGCGTCGATGTGCCTGACCGTCGGCTTCCTGATCGGCGCTGCGCTCGCCTCCGTGCTGGCGCAGTGGGGCCCGTGGCCCACGCACACCGCGTACGTGCTGCACATCCTGCTCACACTCGGCACCGCCTACTGGCTGCTCGACACCCCGGAGACCCGCCCGCCGCGCCGGGGCACCGTGAAGGAAACCTTCCTTGAACTGCGAGTTCGCGACATGCTCGAGATGCTGCACATCCCATCCGCCGCGCACCGCCGCTTCGTGCGCATCGTCGTGCCGGTCGCGCCGTGGGTGTTCGGCTGCGCCGGCGCCGCGTACGCCCTGCTGCCGCAGCTGCTGTCCAGCTCAGCGCACGATATGCCCATCGCGTTCTCCGGCTTCATGACGGTCGTGACCCTCGGCTGCGGCGTCGGCGTCCAGATGCTCGGCCGTGTCATCGATACGAGTAGGTCCGCCCGCGCGTCCGCCGTCGCGATGGCCGTGATCACCGTCGGCTGCATCCTTGCCGCCGAGGCGTCCCGGTCGCTGTCGCTGCCAATCGGCGTTGCGGCTGCCGCCATCATGGGCGCCGGCTACGGCCTGGCCCTGGTCGCCGGACTTTCCGAGGTCCAACGCATCGCCAACGCCGACGAACTCGCCGGCCTGACCGCCGTCTACTACTCGGTGTCCTACACCGGCTTCTTCATCCCGATGGTCTTCAGTGCCGCCGCGCCCGTCGTCGGCTTCACCACCCTGTTCGTCATCGGCACCATCCTCGCCCTGTGCTGCCTGATCAACGTGGTCCTGGGCTGGCGCGCCCACCTGCCCGGCCCGACCTGGTAGGCGGCTGCCCCGGCTCTCTGCCGCCTCCGGCCCTCAAATCTGCTCGTAGCGTGCGCTTCGAAGCGTGCGATGCAGGTCGCGCATTTCGACCCACCCCGGGCGATTTCCGGCGACCAGCGTCGCACTCCTTGAACACCTCGACCGGAACGGATTTCAGCAAGCAGCACGGCCCCAGCCCCCAACCCCCAGCCCCAGCACACCCGTCTATCCTGAAATATCCATAAAGATGTGCCCAGATGCGAAAAATCAGATACGGGGACATCTGGGCACATCTAGCCGGATATTTCACACATTTTCGATTATTGTGAACCCATGGACCAAACACTGAACCCGTATTCGCCAGGTGCGGGACTGCGACCACCTGCGCTGACAGGGCGCGAAGCGGAGCTCGAGCTTGTCGAGGCGATCATCACAAGGACCCGCAGCGGATTGCACAATCGCGGCGTTATCCTGAGTGGTTTGCGTGGGGTGGGCAAAACGGTGTTGCTGAATGAACTCGCGTCGCGTGCCGAGAATGCAGATTGGTTGACGGTGCAGCTTGAGGCAAGCGCTGATCGTGCTGGTGCGCAGCGGGTCCGGAAGCGGTTGGCCCGTGAACTGGCGTTGAGTGCGCGGAAGGTGTCGTTGCGTAAGCGGTGGAAGCACTTCAAGGATGCACTGCCCGCGATTGCTTCGTTTGCATGGCATGTCGGCGGTATTGACGTCGCACTGGAAGTACCTGCTCAGGCGGGCATTTCTGATTCGGGGGATATCGGGATGGATCTCGAGGAACTTGTGCTGAGTGTCGCAGAGTCCGCGCAGAAGGACGGGAAGGCGATTGCGTTTTTTATTGACGAGATGCAGGACCTTGATGCGGAATTGATGTCGGCGGTGATTACCGCGCAGCACCAGGCGGGCCAGCGTGGTTTGCCGTTTTATGTGTTCGGGGCGGGCCTACCTACGTTGCCTCAGAAGCTGGCGGAATCTCAGTCGTACGCGGAGCGTCTGTTCGAGTACCGCAAGATTGGTCCATTGTCAGATAGCGCGGCGGCGGCCGCACTTGAGGATCCGGCTACCAGGCAAGGGGTGCTGTTTACAACAGCAGCGTTGCGGAATCTTGTGGACGCCGCTCTGAATTACCCCTATTTCCTTCAGGAGTACGGGAAGGCGATCTGGAACGTTGCTCCTGCTTCGCCGTTTACCGAAAGTGATGCGCAGCTTGCGGTGACGGAAGGCAATGCGGCCCTTGACGCCGGGTTCTTCCCGAGCCGTTGGGAGCGTGCGACGCCTGGTGAGAAGCGCTATTTGCAGGCGATGGCTGCGCATTCTGCGAAGCAGGTTCCCACGAAGGACATCGCGGATTCGCTTGACGTTTCGGTGAATTCGTTGAGTAGTAACCGGAAGCACCTGATTGAGAAGGGTCTCATTTTTGCCCCTGACCACGGTGTTGTGCAGTTCACGGTCCCTGGAATGGCGGACTATATCAAGCGCCTATCCTGAAATATCCACAAAGATGTGCCCAGATGCGAAAAATCAGATACGGGCACATCTTTCACACAATTTCGCAATACGCCCAGGCCGCCCCGTACCGTAGCCGTATGCAATTCGTTCGCTCTCTCTTCCGCGGCGCGCCCGCAACCGCGCTGATCACCGTCGTCTGCCTGGGCGTTTTCGTGATTACGGCGCTCCAGTCACACTCGATCAGCAACGTGGTGTGGGGCTCCAGCCTCGCCGAGAACATGGTGCTCTTCGGCCCATTTATCGACGCCCCCTCCGCCACCCTCCGCACCCTCCTGGCCGGCTTTCTGCATGTGGATATCTCCCACGTGGCCGTGAACATGATCACGTTGGCGTTGTTGGGCCCTCAGCTGGAGCGCCGCCTGGGGACTGGGCCGTATTCGTTGCTGTACGCGGCGGGTGTGTTGGGGTCGTCGGCGTCGGTGTTGGAGTGGAACTACGACGTGCCGACAGCCGGCGCGTCCGGCGCCCTCTACATGCTGATGGGCGTGTTGCTCGCGTTGTCGATGCGCCAGAAGGTCAACGTGCGGGCGCCGTTGGCGCTGGTCGGCGCGAATCTTGCTTACTCGGTGCTGTCCCCGGGTATCAGTCTGTGGGGGCACCTTGGCGGTTTGGTGGTGGGCCTGTTGGCGGGCTGGCCGGTGACGTCGGTGAAGAAGCGCGTCAGGTGGCTCGCGTCCGCCCTCGCGGTCGTAGTGGCTGTGGCTGCTGTGGCGTTTGTGATTGGTGTTGCCTAGTTTTTCACACGTTATCCCCAAGTTTGTACACCGGTGGAGAACTCCACAGACTTGTCCACATTGTGGATAAACACAACCGTGTAATTTCTAGAACATCGCTAGAACATGTCAGCGATTCACACTAAAAAACGCCTGGCGAATGGGCATCATTGCAGCTCATTACGCCAGGCGTTCGATGTGCGAATAGGTTGTGCACAGAGTTATCCACAGGTGTGGATAACGGTCCTCTCCACAGAACCATCCACAACCTGTGGATAACTTGGCACTACGAATTACACAAAATGCTCCCTAGAAGGTGCCCTTCAGCCAGCGGCCGAAGTCGGACACGGTCACGTCGCGAGAGTCGACGTTCTGGTCGTTCCACTGGGAAACGTCGCCGGCCAGGCGGCTGGTCTGGGTGACCGTCATGTAGTTGTGCAGGCGGCCTTCCTTGGTCTTGCCGTCGCCGAAGCTGAACGCGCCGAGCAGCATGTCGTCACCGGCGTTGACCGGGTTGGACAGCGTCACCTCGAAGATGCGCGCGCCCTTCTTGGCGTTGTAGCCGAGGTCACGGATGTGCGAGCCGTTCGCGCCGGTGGTGGTGATCAGGCGGTCCACACCCTTCGGGCCGGACTCGGTACGCACCTCAACGCGGAACGTCAGCGCCGGGAACTCCGCCCAGTAGCGCTCGGTGCCCACGTTCTTCACGCGCAGCGCCACGGACCCAGCAAAGCCGGAAGCTTTCCAGGAGCTCGTCGTGAAGTATGGCACCAGGTCGAGCGCAGGTGCCTCCGCATTATCGACGACCTCTTCGACCTCAGTGTTCTCCTCCGAGGTCGCCTCATCCGACTCCTCATCGGTGATGACCGCGGCGGTCTCGCCGTCGATTTCGACGTTGGTCACATTGGCTTCGTCGTTGTCGTCGATGGTGGTGACGTCGTCAAGATTCTCACCCTCGGTGATCTTCTGAACATCCTCGTTGTACGCCGGGTTCGGGTTCTCCACCGTGTCAGTGACCTGCGCGCCGCGGTTCGGTGCCCACGAACCTGCAGGTGTGGAGTAGTTCTTCACGCGAACCTCGTTCTTGATCGGCATGTTTGCGACCCACGCCGTCGGCGTCGCCCACGTGCCGTTCGGGCGGCAGCGCTGCTGCGTGCCCGTCATGGTGACGGTGCGGAAGCCGTACGTCGCTTCGCCCGTGTTGCCCGCCGGAACCTCGTACGGCCCGATCTTCTGGCCGACGTTCCAGCTCAAGCTTCCGGACACCGACCAGCCCAGCATCTTCGCCAGCGAGTAGCCGATGTTGCCCTGCAGCCCATCCTTCGAGCCCGACCCACCAATGTTGATCGTCTCAGTCTTCGACCCGTTGACCGACGCCGAAATCGTCTGCGTGCGCGCCAGGTCCTGCGTCAGCGGGATGGTGTTCTTGGTCAGGTTGGTCGTCGAAATCGTGCCGACCGGCAGGAAGTTGTCCTTCACCTTGTACACGATGGTGCGGTAGTCCTCAGTGGAGTTGCACACTGGGCGCGGGTTGAGCACGTTCGCCTTCAAGTGGTCCGATCCCCTGTAGGTGTGGATGATCGGCAGCGCATCATTGGTCGCTGGGGTTTCGGGGTACGACTCCTCAAGCGTCTGAGCCGTGGCTGGGGTCAGCGTGCCGGCAGCTAATGCCAAGGCCGCTACAACGCCCGTCATGGAACGAATAAACCGCATGACTATACCTTTCATAAGGTGACAATAGTAAAATAGCAGGTCAGGGCCGTTCAGACCCTGGTTTAATATGTACACCTTCTCGGTCAGGATTGTTCAACAATCCACCCCCGTGCCACCCCGCTACCGAACACCTGTGGGGAACCTGGCGGCTTTCCTGTGCGTCTAAACCTCATGTTGGAAAACACTGAACTTTTCGCATCCATCGTGGACACGCGCACGCTCCGTCACCGTCTGCACAGCCCCGAGTACCGCCGCCTCAACCGAACGCAATGCATCCCGTCGCGCACCTGGGGGCAACTCAATGCCTGGCAGCGGCACCTCGTCCGCGCTTATGCCACCGCCCGCGCCATGACCAAAGGCTGCCTCGTAGGCAGGACCGCCGCCCGCATCCACGGCATGTGGGTCATCAGCCTCACCGAAGAGATCCAAGAAGTAACGACGCCCAGCCGCCGCGGCCCCGCGAAACACCTCATCGAGCCCGATGTCCGCTACCGCACCTCCGCCCTCACCGCCGCCGAGGTCACTACCGCGTACGGCATCCGCCTTTCCACACGTATTCGCACAGCGATCGATATCGCCCGCTACCACGGGTTTCAGGAAGGCCTCATCGCCATGGACTGGCTGCTGTCCATCGCGCACGTGGAGCGCAGCGACATCCTGCTGCACATCGAGCGCATGGGCCGCGTCCGCAACTGCGGCGTGGCGCGCGACGCCGCCCGCGCCGCGGTCTACAACGCCGATTCCCCCATGGAGTCCCTCGCCCGCGCCGAGTTCCTCCTCCGCGGCGTCACCGGCTGGAAGTTCCAGGCACAGGTGCAGCGCTACCGCGTCGACTTCCTTTTCGACGACTCCGTCATCCTCGAACTCGACGGCGACACCAAGCACGCCTCCGACCCCCGCCGCAGCCTCCTGCAAGAGCGCAAACGCGAACGCGAGCTAACCAACCAGGGCTACACCGTCCTGCGGTACGGCTTCACGGACGTGCTCCACCGCATGGACGAGATCCTCGCCCGAATCGAGCTGGAACGGGCCCGCGCAAAGGCCCGCGCGGCTCGCTAAACCGCACGTCAAAACGCAAATGGTAGTAACAGGAATGTAGTAATCCCCGAAATCGGGCCCAAAATCGGGATTACTACAATCCTGTTACTACCATCTACGAAAATCCGCCGAAAAATCCGCCGGGATGCGACTAGCGCCACCCCATGGTCATGAGCAGGCCGAGGATCATGCCTGCGAATCCGATGCCGTAGTTCCACGGGCCGAGCTCGGCGAGGAACGTCAGCTGGTCGCCGGCGATGTAGTAGAAGATAATCCAGCCGAGGCCAAGCAGCATCAGGCCAAACATGATGGTCTTGTACCAGATTGGGGTGCCGCCGGTGTTGATCTTGACCGGGGTGCGGGACACGCCAGTTGGGGTTGATACGGGGCGGTGGTCCTTGGTGATTTTTGCCTTTGGCATTGTGTCAGTCCTTTACAAGCAAGTGCGGTGGCTTTTCCAGCTATCAGGGTTTTTACCTTATCAGGCGTTCGGCGGTGAACTGCCAGAGGTTGTAGCCGATGGCGGCGTCGCGTCGGACGGTGTCGCCCGCGTTGACTTCTTGGTGTCCGATGAGGCCGTTGTCCACGAGGGCGCCGGTCGGGACGGTTGGACCTTCGACGAGGCGTCCGCTCCAGCCGGCGTCGCGTAGCGCTTTGTCGGCGTCGGCGGGTTTCATGCGGGTGATGTTCGGCATGACCATGAGCATGCCGTTGGAGACGCGCACTTCGACAGTGGTGCCCTTGGCTACTTCGGTGTTTTCGCCGGCGACTGCGATGACTTCGCCGTCTGGGCGTTCGGAGTCGACCTTGTTCACGGTGACTTGGAGCCCCATGGAGCCGAGGGTGGCGGACGCTTGGTTGACGTTGACGCCGGACAGCGACGGTACCTGGACCATTTCGGGGCCGTCGGACACCGTGACGGTCACCTTGGATCCCTTGGAGATCTGGGTGCCGGCTGCGGGGTGCTGGCTGATGATCTCGCCCTTCGGCACGTCTTCGCTGGCTTCTCGACGCAGCTCCGCATTCAGTTCCAGGTCGGCATCTTCGAGGACCTTTGCGGCTTCTTGGGCGTCCATGTTGGTGACGTCGGGGACGTCGGTAAGCTCGCGCCCCGAGGAGACGTTGACGGTGACGAGTGTGCCGCGCTGGAGTTCGGACCCGGCGATCGGGTTGGTGTCGATGACGTTGCCGCGCTTGATGTCGGGGCTGGGCTCGTCGGAGACGGCGACCTGGAAGCCGAGGTTTTCGAGTTCGGCGACGGCTTCCGCGCGCGGTTTGTCGGCGAGGTCCGGGATGATCACCATCTGGGAGGTCTTGTTGGTTTCTTCGTTGTTGGGGGAGAAGTAGGAGTAGGCGAGCCAGCCGGAGGCGCCGATGATGGCGGCGCCGAGCCCGATGGCGAGCCATTTCATCCAGGTTGGGGTGGTGGTTTCGTGTTCGCGGCGGTGTGCTGCGTAGCGCCCGGCCGCCCCGGCACCAGCGCCAGCACCGACCGCACCGGCGGCTGCCTTCTCCGGCAGTTGCCCGACGGGCCGCTCGGGGCGTGGCGCGCGGCGTGGCGCATTGCCCTGGACGGTCTCGGAGACCATGGTCTCGGAGACCATGGTGGCATCATCCGTAGGGTCGGCGTGGTCGCCGCCGGGGGAGGCGAGGTGGCTGCGGGCGGCGTTGGTCACTGCGCCGCGCTTGAGGAGCGCCAGGTCTTCGCCCATTTCGGTGGCGGTTTGGTAGCGGTCCGCCGGGTGTTTCGCCATGGCGGTGAGGATGACGCTGTCCAGGTTGACGGCCTCGTTGGGGGTCAGTTCGCGGTCAGCGGGGACGCGTTCGCTCGGCGGGATGGGGTCTTCTTGGACGTGCTGGTAGGCCACGGCGAAGGGCGATTCGCCTTCGAATGGCGGCTTGCCGGTGATGGCTTCGTACATGACGCAGCCGAGGGCATAGATGTCGGAGCGGGCGTCGGCAGCTTTGCCGCGGGCCTGCTCGGGGGAGAGGTATTGCGCGGTGCCGATGACGGCGGAGGTTTGCGTCATGGCCGAGGTGGAGTCATCCAGCGCGCGGGCGATGCCGAAGTCCATCACTTTCACCTCGCCGGTGTTGGTGATCATGATGTTGGCTGGTTTGATGTCGCGGTGGATGATGCCGGCGTCGTGGCTGGCTTGGAGCGCGTGGGTGACGGGCAGCAGGAACGCGGCCGCTTTTTGGGGGCTTAAGGGCCCTTCGGCGCGTACGAGGTCCCGCAGGTTTTGCCCGGTGACGCGTTCCATGACGATGAAGGGGACGTCGACACCTGAGACTTCTTCGGTGCCGGTGTCGTAGACGGCGACGATATTGGTGTGGTTGAGCCGCGCCGAGTTTTGGGCTTCTTTGCGGAAGCGTTCGCGGAAATTTTCGTCGCGCGCCATGTCGATTTTGAGCATTTTGACGGCGACGTCGCGGCCAAGCACGGTATCGGTGGCTGCGTAGACGTCGCTCATGCCCCCGGTGCCGATGACGGCGCCGAGTTCGTATCGGTTAGCGATCGTTGTCATTTACGCATTTCCTCCGAGGATGTTTGGCAGATTGTGCAAGTCTAGTTCACCATTGCCGATTTCCCCACCAACCGGGCTTTCGCTGGGTGCCTGCGTCGTGGGCGCCTCATTATTTATCGACGTCCCCTCCGTCGGCCGCTGCTCCGGCACCGAAGAGCGGGTGTGGGTTGGCTGCGTTGGCGTTTCGTCCTCGATGGTCAGCGTGGCCGGGGCGCTGCTGTGCCTACTGGGCTTGCTGTGCTCAGTGGGCGTGTCGGGGGCGTGCGTGGTCGGCTCCTCGACGGGTTCCTCGTAGGTCGGTTCGGTTTCCACGGTGGTGGTTTGGGTGACCACGCTTTGGCGCGGGGCGGTGCTGCTCGGGGTGCTGCCGCCGAGAGTGCCGTTGTTGAATGCCCAGGCCACGCCGCCGATGACGGCGAGGGTGATCACGCCGAGCACGATGCCGACCCAGTAGCCGGCTGTCCCGCGTCGTTTCCCAGGAGCAGCAACGTCAGCGGGCGCCGGGCGCACAGGCATCGCTGCGCGCGCCGGGGCCTGCGGTGGCACGGGCGGGCGGCGCCGCGGCGCGGCGGGCCGGGCCGTGGTCGGCCGGGACATGTCGGCGAGCATCTGGGTGGACGCGGTCGGGGAGGGCTCGATGGCGATGACGGCCGTGTCGCCGCCGGGCTGCGTCGGGCGCATCCCCTGGCGGACCTGTTCGACGGCCAGCTGCATCTCGTTGCCGTCCCGGAAGCGCTGGGTTGGCGTTTTGCGCAGGGCGATCTCGATGAGTTCGCGCGCCGGGGCGCTCACGCTAATCGGCAGTGCGGGCGGCTCGGCGGAGACGTGCGCCAGCGCCACGGAAACCGAGGAGTCCCCGGTGAACGGGCGTTTCCCGGCGAGCATCTCGTAGCCGACCACGCCGAGCGAGTACACGTCGGACGCCGCCGTGACCTTCTTGCCTTGGGCCTGCTCGGGGGAGACGTACTGGGCGGTGCCCACGACCATCCCTGTTCGCGTCAGCGGCACGGCCGCCGCCGCTTTCGCGATGCCGAAGTCCGTAATCTTGATCTGCCCGTTCTGGGTGATCATGAGGTTGCCGGGCTTGATGTCGCGGTGCACCAGCCCCATGCGGTGGATGACGGCGAGGCCGTGCGCGGCCTGTTCCAGCACGTCAAGGGCCATGTCTTCCTTGAGCTGGCCTTCGCGCGCGATGAGGTCGGCGAGGGATTCGCCGCGGATGTATTCCATGGCGATGAAGCACATGGGGAACCCGCCGTCGGTCTTCACCTCGCGGTAGTCATACGTGGCGACCACGTTGGGGGAGTTGATCCCCTCCGCCGAGTTGGCCTCGTTGCGGAAGCGGGTGAGGAACTCCTGGTTGGCGGTAAATTCGGGCCGCAGTACTTTGAGGGCTACTTCGCGTTCGTGGCGGACGTCGTCGGCAAGCCAGACGGTGGACATGCCGCCGTGCCCGATGATCCATTGCAGCTGGTAGTCGGGCCCGATGAGCTTCTGGAGTTCGTCTTTGTTTTCGTAGTTCATCGCGCGTTGGTTCCTTCCTCATCAGCTGGCGCTGCGGGTGCCGCGTAGAGCACCGCGCGCCCGAGTGGTGCGGAGACTTGCCCGCCGGTCGCCCCGGTGCCCAGGCCGCCACCATTCTTGACGACGACCCCCACCGCCACATCCTTCACCGGGTCGAAGGCGACGTACCAGGTGTGCGGTGCTGCGCCTTCGGCGTGTTCGGCGGTGCCGGTCTTGGAGGCGAAGCCGTTGCCGTCGTAGCCCCAGGTGTCGCGTTCGGAGCCGAACATGAGGTCCTTGATGGTGTTTGCTTCCTCGGGTTTGATGGAGTCGGAAAGCATGCGGGGTTTGGTGGTTTCGATTTCGCGCAGGTCCGGGCTGAGTACGCGGTTGACCACGTACGGCGCCATACGGCGGCCCTCGTTGGCGACGGTGCCCGCCATGACGGCGGCCTGCAGCGCGGTCATGGTGACGTCGCGCTGCCCGATCGCGGACTGCCCAAGTTCGGCGTCGCCGGGCAGGTCGCCGAGCGAACCGGTGGCGTTGGGCATGCCGAGGTCGTACTGCTCGCCGATGCCGAATCCGTGGGCGGCCTCACGTAGCGCGTCGGCGCCGACGGCCATACCCATCTGCACGAACGCCGTGTTGCAGGACAGTGCGAACGCGGTGCGCAGCGGCACCTGGCCGCCGCCGGCGCAGGCCTGGCCCGCGTAGTTGGTCAGGGGCACGGTCGTGCCCGGCAGGGTGATGGACGGCGCGCCCGTCAGCGGGGAATCCGGCGTGTAGCCGTTGCGCAGCCCGGCGGCAGTGGTGACGATCTTGAAGATCGACCCCGGCGGCAGCTGGTCCTGCGTCGCGTGGTTGAGCAGCGGCTTGCCGGGGTTGTTGTTCACCTCGGCCCAGGCGCCCTCGGCGGTGTCCGGGTTGGAGATCGCGTTCGGGTCGTACGACGGCGTCGATGCCATCGCCAGCACCTGGCCTGTCGACGGGCGCAGCGCCACAATCGCGCCCTCGTAGTTGCGGTTCGAAAGCTGCTCGTAGGCCAGGGCCTGCAGGTGCGGGTCGATACTCAGCTCGACCGAGTTGCCCACCACGTCCTGCTCCAGACCGGTGCGCAGGAAGCGGGAGGACTTGCCGGAGCCCGCCCCGGTCAGTTGCCCGTTGTAGCCGGCCTCGATCTGGGAGGTGCCGTACTGGTCCGACACATAGCCGAGCACCGGCGCAAAGGACCACGGCATGTTCGGGTACGTGCGCTGGTAGGAGCCGTCCTCGAGCGGGTGGGACTCCGCCAGCACCTGCCCGCCGGCACTGATCTGGCCGCGATTGATCTGGCGCAGCTCCACCACAGTGCGCGAGTTCAGTGGGCTCTGCGCGTACTTCTCCTCGCGGAAGCCCTGCACCACGGTGAAGTTCACCAGCAGCGCCACAATCAGCAGCAGGGCAATGCCCGCGCCTAAGCGAATGGATTTGTTCATCGTGCGCTCACCGCCTCCGGTGCCTGGGCACCCATCGCCGAAGCATCAAACTCCGCTGGCTTGTTCGCCGCGTTCGAGATCCGCAGCAGCAGCGCCAGCAGTACGTAGTTCGCCATGATCGACGAGCCACCAGCGGACATAAACGGCGTGGTCAGGCCCGTCATGGGCAGCATCGCGGAGATCCCTCCGGCGACCACGAAGATTTGGATAGCGATGGTCGTCGCTAAGCCTGCGGCCAACAACTTGCCGAACGTGTCACTGACCTGCAGCGCCGCCGAGTAGCCGCGGGTAATGAAGATGGCGAACAGGCACAGCACGCTGGCCACGCCCACGAGCCCGAGCTCCTCACCAATCGCCGCCAGGATGTAGTCCGAGTGCGCCACCGGCACCATCTCCGGGTGGCCGTAGCCCAACCCGGTGCCGGTCAGCCCACCCCAGGACAGGCCGAACAGCGCCTGCGACGGCTGGTAGCCCGTGGTGTCAAAGTTGGCCAGCGGGTCCATGAAGTTGGCGACGCGGTCCTGGATCTTCTCACTGACCTGGTACACCGTGTACCCGCCAACAGCCACCAGGCCTGCACCGATGACCAGCCATGACGTACGCCCCGTGGCGAAGTACACCATGCCCAGCACCGTGGCGAAGAGGAGGAGGGCCGGGCCGAAGTCGTTCGACACCGCCATGATCGCAATCGCGATCGCCCACACCGCCAAAATCGGCGCCAGGTCGCGCAGGCGCGGGAAGCTCATCCCCAGCAGCGTCTTGCCCGCCACCGTAAACAGGGCGCGCTTCTGCGCCAACAGCTGGGCGAAGAACACCAGCAGCAGGATCTTCGAAAACTCACCCGGCTGAATCGAGAACGGTCCCAGCCAGATCCAGATCCGCGCATCCGCGAACCCAGGCGGCTGCGGCCACACCAGCGGCAACGCCAATAGCACCAGGCCAAGCAGGCCCAGCAGGTAGGAGTAGCGGGCCAGCGCCTTATGGTCGCGCACAATCACAAGCGTGCACACCATCAGCACCACACCAGCCAGCGACCACATCACCTGCCGCTCCGCGAGCGGCGGGTAGCCAGCGCGTTCCGCCAGGTCCAGGCGGTAAATCACCACCAGGCCGATCGCGTTGAGCAGCGAGACCAGCGGCAGCAGCAACTGGTCCGCGTGCGGCGCCGCCAGCGAAATCGCCACGTGGGCAATCGCATAGACGCCCACGAACCCGCCGACCAGGTAGAACATCTCCGTCGACATCGTGCGGCCCTGGCTCAGCTCCAGGCCAAACAGCATCAGCAGCAGCAACCCCGCCGAGCACAGCAGCAGGAACAGCTCCTTCGCACGCCGAAACACATGAGACATCGCTACTTCACCTCCCGGCACGCACCCTGCGGGGCGTCCTTCGCCGCATCATTATCGACGCACACCGGCAACGCCTCACCAGCCAACCGGTTCAGAATCCCCAGCACATCGTCATACGTGCCGCCCTTGAAGTTCTCCACGGTGTTCAGCTGGCTCTCCGGCAGGTCATTGATACCGAAGATCACGCAGTCCTGCGGCACCGAGTTCGACGACACAATCTGCAACTTGTTCTGCTCATTAATGCACGCCCGCTGAATCACCTCGCGGCGCGGCTCCGAAAACAACGACGTCCCGACGGCCCGCTCAATCGCGAAGTGGCCGTCGTTGCCGTCGGTGCCTAAAAAATAGCGGTCGTTGAGCCTATCGTTCGTCCACAACACCGCCGCCAGCGACAACATCAGCACAATCACCAACGCGGACAGCACCCACGGCCAAATGTTCACTTTGCGGCGAAACCGCTGGTCATCCTCCTCGTCCGCCGACGCGTCACTCGCGCCGGGCTGCGACCCATCACGGCCGCCCTCACGATTATGGTTCGGCGGAATCGTCTCCGACTTGCGCATCAACGCCGCCGCCCTCGAAGCGGAAGAGTCCGGATGCGTCGACTCGAACTCCGGCGCCAACGCGCCCGCCATCGCAGGGGACGTCGGCAAGTCGGGGTGCTCCTCGCCGTCTTTGACCTCCACAACATCAGCGATGACCACCGTGATGTTGTCCGGCCCACCCGAACGCAGCGCCAACTCAATCAGCCGCTGCGCCGCCACCGACGGGGTGCCCTGACCAAGCGCCTCCCCAATCGTCGACGCCGTCACCGGGTCCGACAAGCCATCCGAGCACAACAACACACGATCCCCCGCGCGAACCTGAACCATCTCCAGGTGCGGCTCCACCGGGTTGCCCGTGTACGCCTTCAAAATCAACGACTTCTGCGGGTGACTCGACACGTCCTCCGGGTCCAGCTTCCCCTCGTTGACCAGGGACTGCACGAACGTGTCGTCCTCGGTGATCTGGCGAAGCTGGCCGTCGCGAAGCAAATACCCGCGGGAATCGCCCACGTGAATGAGGCCGAACTCCGCGCCGTTGAACATCAACGCCGTCAGCGTCGTGCCCATGCCCTCCTGCTCCGGGTGCTGCGCCACCGAACGCTCAATCGTCGCGTTCGCATCATCCGCAGCCGCCCCGAGCAGCGCCAACATGTCGGCGTCCCCCGGGTCCCGGTCGAGGTGCTCCATGTGGCTGACCATCAACTGCGAGGCAACCTCGCCCGCCGCGTGGCCACCCATCCCGTCCGCAAGCAGCAGCAGGTGCGGGCCCGCGTAGGCGGAGTCCTCATTGTTTCCACGCACCAGACCCTTGTCCGATGCCGCCACATAATTCAACCGCAGCGTCATGGCATCAACCTCACAATCGTGCGCCCCATCTTGATATTCGTCCCCACCGACACCCGCTCCGGCTGGTCAATGCGCATGCCCTGCACAAAGGTGCCATTGCGGGAGTCCAGGTCCTCAACGAACCAGTCGCTGCCGCGGCGGAACAGCCGCGCGTGCCGCGAGGACGCAAAATCGTCCCCAAGCTGGAAATCATTGTCCGGCGAGCGGCCCAGCGTCACATGCTCCACACTCGCAATCTCCATGTGGGAGCCCTGCAGCGGCCCCTCAACGACCGCAATCTGCCGGACCTTCTCACGCGACTGCAGCGGTTTCCCCGCCTGCTTCACTTGTCGACGCCCAGCTCCACCCACCTCACGCACATTCTTCCGCTGCACCCACAACACCAGCAGAATGAACAGCCAGAGCAGCGCGAGCAGGCCAAAGCGTGCGCTCAGGATCACCGCGGAATCCAACAAAGGAGCTCCTTCAAGTCAGGGCTTGTTAGGCCTGGAAAAATTCTGTCTGCGGGTGCGACGCCGCATCCGTGTAGCGCGGCGCGCCCTCCTCTGGGTCCGGCGCCGCGGGGCTCGACGCCCTCGGCTCCACAATGCGCACCTCGATGTGGGAGTGTCCGAGGGTGATCACGTCGCCGTCGGCAAGCATCCAGTTCTCCACCGGCTCATCATTGACCGTCGTGCCGTTTGTCGACTGCAAATCGACCAACACCGCAACCTGGCCATCCCACGTAATCTCCGCATGCTGCCTCGACACACCCGTGTCCGGCAGGCGGAAATCCGCATCATTCGAACGGCCCAAAATATTCGAGCCTTCATGCACCAAGTAAGTGCGCGACGACCCGTCCTGCAACAGCAGGCTCACAGTCGCTTCGCCGCCCTCAACCGGCGTCATCGTATTTGGCTCATGCATGTGATCCTCCTGATCCCGGTTTGCCGCATGACGGTGCCTACCACCCTTCGACCGCTTCGTAGGCTCCGCCACAATGGCATCAAACCCACTCGCGACCTCCGGCTGCGGATCAATATAAGAACTGACCCGCAACTGGCCCGTACGCAGTCCTGACTCCTCCGCGATCCGCACAACCGCCGGCCCATCAAAGAACCAGCCCTGGTTGCGCACATACCGCGTCAGTTGTTCCGCGAGGTGCACCGGCAGGTCACGCTCCTGCGACAAGTTCTCCAAATCTTTCGAAGAAACACCCACCGCGAACACATTCGGCACCACAAACTCATCATGGTCAGTCACCACAACAGAGTCTTGCGCCTCCTGCTTCAGCAGCTCCTCGATCTCAGCCGGAACCACCTTGCCGCCAAACAGCGCCGCCATCGAATTATCCAGGCCACGCTGCAACGAACTGTCTAGCTTTGCCAATCGATCCATGACTCCCATCCGCATGCACCTCCTTTCTTTAACCCCGTTAGTATAGGTGCGCATTCCGACACAACCTAGCGTGAAACACCTTTATGCCCCATGACATGCGGATTTGGCACTTCTCTATGTAAGGGTGTTATATTGTTCCAGTGCCCGCCCGGGTGGCGGAATTGGCAGACGCGCTGGCTTCAGGTGCCAGTGTTCGCAAGAACGTGGGGGTTCAAGTCCCCCCCCGGGCACAACCGGACCGGCTCTCCTTCGGGAGGGCCGGTTCTTTTTGTGTTTGGTCTCTAGCAGAGGGGAGCGAGTGCCAAAAGACGCAACCCGATTTGGCCCGGCCATTTAAAGTGCCAGGTCAGAAAAGTACTAGATGTTAAGAAGGGTCAGATTTGGCACTCCTGCGAGTTTCCTGTGCACCACAATCCCCGTTTTCGAGCAACCCGAGCGGCGTATCCCCAGGTCGCGAAAATGCAAACCCGGAATGTGGTGCAAAGTTCCTCACAGGCGCCAGCTACACTCGCTATCCTCGAAAACCATGAGAGTTGGCATTATCGGTGCTGGTATTTCGGGTCTCGCGCTGGGTGCGACCCTGCATCGTGGTGGGGTGGACGTGCAGTTGTATGAGCGCCACGGACACATCCGCGGTACGGGTGCAGGGATCACGTTGGCCGAAAACGGACTTACGGCACTTGATGCGTTAGGGATTGGGGCTGCGTTCCGTCATCGCCAGTGGGGGCAGACCCTTGTGCGGGGTGGGATTCGGTGCCCGGAGGGGGAGTGGTTGTCGTGTATTCCAGCGGATGGGCTCGGCATTGATCGCGCGGAGCTCCACACGCTGCTGCTCAAGCACCTGCCCGAAACGCTCGTCCACACGTCCGCCGAGGCCGTGGACGTTGAGGCGCAGACCGGAACGGTCACTTTCGCCGATGGCAAAGTCGAGCGTTTCGACGTCGTGGTCGGCGCGGATGGGATCCGCAGCGCGGTTCGGCGTAGTTGCTTTCATGATCCTGGTATCGCCTACGCCGGCTACAACGCCTGGCGCGGCGTCAGCGATGGCCCGCTTTACGACGCCGTCTTCGAGACCTGGGGCGAGCGCGCTCGCTTCGGCGCCGTCCCACTTCACGACGGCCGCGTCTATTGGTTCGCCGTTCTTTCCGGGGCAGAGGCCACACCGGGCGAGGCTCGCCTTGACCTGCTCAAAAGCACCTTTGCCTCCTGGCATGACCCCATCCCGGACCTGCTGCGCGCAACACCTGACGAGTCGATCCAGCTTTTGCCGATCCAAGAGTTGGCGTCACCGCTACCCACTTATTGCAACGGCAAAGTGGTGCTCGTCGGGGATGCGGCACACGCCATGACTCCGAATCTTGGGCAGGGGGCGTGCCAGGGACTTGAGGACGTCGCTGTCCTTTCCGCTCTCCTTCTCAACGGCACCCAGGACATTCGCACCTACGATGAGTACCGCCTTCGGAGGAGCCAAACGATTGCGCGTCAGTCCCGGCTCGTTGGGCGGGTTATTCACGCCGGAGGAAGGAAGGTGGCGTCGATACGTAATTGGGTGCTTGGGCGCGTGCCGGATTCAGTGAGTCAGCGCCAGGTGCAGTCGGTGACTGCATGGCAGATGCCGGCGCTATAGAAATATGGGGCCGCCCGCCTATATGAGCAGCGCGCACCTAGTAAGGTGAGCTGCAGTATTGTTGCATATCCCTGAAGGAAGCCCCTCATGACGAACCCGTACCAGCCCGACGACACCCACCCCGGCACTGACGAGTGGACGTCTCAGCAACAGCAGTACCAGCAGCCGTACTACCAACAGCCATACCAGCCACAGCCCCCGTACCAGCCGCAGCAGCAGAAGAGCAACACTGGCCTGGTGGTTGCGTTGTCGGTGTTGGGGACGCTGGTGTTGTTGGCGCTGGCTGGAGCGGTGGCGTTTTTGTTCGTGCGTTCCGATGGGTCGAATGGCGGGCAGCAGGATCCGGTGATCGTGACGGAGATTGAGACGGTCGCGCCGGAAGCCGGCAACAACGGCAGCCAGAACAACCAGGGCAACAAGCCTAATGTGAACCGGCGTGAGCCGATGGGGTCGAGTGCGGGGTTCTCGAACGCGACGGCGGAGACCGGGAATACGTCGTCGGAGTTCGCGGGCAATGTGTTGGCTGTGTTTAATGAGCGGGCTGCAGCCACGGGTGAGTTCCCGGGGTCGTTGAGTGTGTATAGCCCGGTGACGGGGCAGACGTACACGATGTCGTGCTGGCCTGCGGGTGGGGGAGCCCGGTGCCAGGGCGGTAATAACGCGTCGGTGTATTTGTACTAATGGCGTTGTATCCTCGCCCGTTGTCGGTGGGCGATCATGTTCGTGTGGTGGCTCCGGCGCGTTCGTTGGCGTATGTGGAGCAGGGCCCGGCGGGTCGTTTTGTGGCTGAGTTGGCCACGCGGCGCCTGGAGCAGCTTGGCCTGTCGGTGAGTTTTGGGGCGAATGTGCGGGTGTCGGACATGTTTTGGTCTGCGCCGGGCAAGTTGCGGGCTGAGGATCTTATCGACGCCTACTCCGACCCTTCTGTCGACGGCATCATGAGCGTGATCGGCGGCTTTACCAGTAACGAGATTCTGCCTCACCTGGACTTTGATGTGATTGCGGAGCACCCGAAGTTCCTGTGTGGGAATTCGGATGTGTCGGCGTTGGCGAATGCGGTGTATGCGAAGACGGGCCAGGTGGTCTACGTGGGCCCGCATTGGTCGACGTTGGGGATGCGCGATTTCGGTGAGGTGACCCGTGACGCGTTTGTGCAGGCGGCGTTTACTGATGGGCCGATCGTGTGGCAGCCGGGGGACTGGTTCACGGACGATGACTGGTTTATTAACCAGGATGGTCGTGTGCAGGAGCCGGATGATGGCTGGTGGGTGATCCAGGAGGGCCGCGCGGAGGGGATTGCGCTTGGGTCGAATTTGGGCACGTTGGGGTTGTTGTCGGGCACGGAGTTCATGCCGTCCCTGAACGATGCGGTGTTGTTTGCGGAGGTGACGGGGAAGTACACCGTGATGGATTTCCGGCGTGAGCTGGTGTCGTTGTTGCAGGCCCCGGATGGTCACGGGATTGAGGGCTTGGTGATTGGGCGTTTCCAGACCGCGAGCCGTGTCACGAGGGTGATGGTGGAGGAGATGGTGGCGTCGATACCTGAGTTGAGGGGGAAGCCGGTGGTGGCGAACGCATCGTTTGGACACACGAACCCGTTGTTGACGTTCCCGGTCGGCGGGCGTGTGGATGTTTCGGTGGAGGGGGGAGAGGCGTCGATTAGTTTTCCTAGAGTGTAGTTTGTCCCTATGACTGATTCGACGCCGGGTCAACGTTGGACCTTCTTTGTAGTGATTTCGCTCGGTCTGCTGATGATCGGGCTGGACAATTCAATTCTGTATACGGCGTTGCCGGAGCTCAACGAGCAGCTGCACACCACCCCGACCCAGGGCTTGTGGATTATTAACGCCTACCCGCTGGTGCTGGCGGGGCTGCTGCTGGGCACGGGCACGCTGGGGGACAAGCTGGGCCACCGCCTGATGTTCATCGTTGGGCTGGTGGTGTTCGGGGTGGCGTCGCTGGCGGCGGCGTTTGCGCCGTCGGCGTGGCTGCTTGTGGGTGCGCGCGGGCTGCTCGGCATGGGTGCCGCGGTGATGATGCCGGCGACGCTCGCGCTGATTCGCCTTACGTTCCCGGACGAGCGGGAGCGCAACACCGCGATCGGCATTTGGGGGTCGGTGGCCGTGGTGGGTGCGGCGCTGGGTCCGCTGGTCGGCGGCGCGCTGCTGGAGGCGTTCTGGTGGGGCTCCGTCTTCCTGATTAACGTGCCGATCGTGCTCATCGCGCTGGCCCTGACGTTCTGGCTGGCCCCGGAGAACATGCCGAACCCGGCGAAGCACTGGGACCTTATCTCCTCGGTGTACGCACTGTTCGCGCTGTCGGGCCTGACCATGGCTATCAAAGAATTGGCGAACCCGAATTCCGGCTGGTCCCTGTTCGTGGTGGCGGTGGTGCTGTGCGTCGTCGGCGCGGTGTTGTTCGTGCGCCGCCAGGGGAAGCTGGCGGACCCGCTGCTCACCTTCGACATTTTCAAGTCGCGGATGTTCACCGGCGGCGTCGTCGCAGCAGCCGGCGGCATGTTCTTCATGGCCGGCGCCGAGCTGATGACCACGCAGAAGCTCCAGCTTGTCGACGGCTTCTCCCCCCTCCACGCCGGCGCGACAATTATTGCGATGGCGGCGGCGGCGATTCCGGCGTCGACACTTGGGGGCGCCTACCTGCACAAGATTGGCTTCCTGCCTCTGATTGGCGGCGGTTTCCTGGGCGCCGCCGCGGGTGCCGCGGCCCTGATTTGGGGTTCGGACGCGGGCAGCCTCGGCATCGAGATTGCGGCGCTGGCCGTGATGGGCTTCTCGGCGGGCTCGGTGATGAGCGTGTCCTCCATCGCGATTATCGGCGCGGCGCCGCTGCACCGCTCCGGCATGGCCGCCGGGGTGGAGGAGGTCTCCTACGAGTTCGGCACCCTGGTCACCGTCGCGCTGACCGGCTCGTTGCTGCCGATGTGGATGGTGCGCAACCTGCCCGCCGAGCTGCAGCCCCTCGGCATGGATGCAATTTACGACGCCTCCACCAACGCCCTTGCCGCCCCGGCCTACGCTGGGGCGTACCACAACGTCCTCGTGATGATCGCCTGCTCGGCCCTGGTCTTTGGTGCGGTGACCTGGTGGTGCTTCCGCGATAACCCGAAGTCCGGCGACGCGAAGGTGGCGGCGTAAATGAGCGCACGCAGCTGGCACCGGAAGGCGTCCAAGCCGGTGAGCATCTGGATGTGGGTGTTCATCTTGATCGGGCTCACCCACACGCTGTTCCCCGAACCGGCGTGGCTGCTGATTCACATTTTCACGCTCGGAATCGTGGCGAACTCGATCGTGCTGTGGAGCGTGAACCTGACCGAGCGTTTCCTGCAGCAGCGCCTTCCCGAGGAGGCGCGCCCGGCCCAATTGCGGCGCACCTGGGTCCTGAACGTCGGCGTCGTGTTGGTGCTTGTGGGCCAGGTCCTGGCCAGCTGGTGGGAGCAGCACTGGCTGGTCACCTGGGTCGGTGGGTGCCTGGTGGCTGGTGCGGTGCTGTGGCACGCGGTGGTGCTCGCCCGGCTGGTGCGTGATGCCGGCCCGGAGAAGCGGCACCGACCCGCGGCGATTGGGTACGTGGCGTCGGCTGCCTGCCTGCTGGTAGGGGTGTGCTTCGGCGCGGCCCTGTCGATGGGCCTGCCGGGCACCTGGCAGGAGCAGATTCGCCAGGCGCACCTGTTTACCAACGTTGGCGGCTTTGTGGGCTTGGCCGCGATGTCGAGCCTGAGCGTGCTGTTCCCGACGATGTGGCGGATCAACGGCATGCGGGACCGCACCCGCGTGGCCATTTGGGGCGCGGTGGCCGGGATTGTCTGCGCCGTCGTCGGCGCGCTGCTGGGAATCTCGCAGGTGGTCGCGGTTGGTGCGTTCGTCTACGTCGGCGCGTGGCTGTGGCTCTTCCAGGGGTTCCTGGTCAACGTGATCGACGTGTTGCGCGACCCACGCGACCGCATCACCTACCCGGGACTTTCCGTCTTCGTGGCGATGTTCTGGCTGATCGGCACGATGCTCTGGTACGCCGTGGGCCTGGTGCGGACGGTCCCGGAGATCCCCACGCTGGCGCTCCTCCTCGGCTTCGTGGCGCCCCTGCTGATCGGCACCATGAGTTACCTGCTGCCCACCACGATGGGCGGCGGGCCGAAGGCGGTGCGCGCCGGGCTGCTCGAACTGTCCCGGGGCACCTACTTCCGGGTCGTGCTGTACAACCTCGCGCTGGCGGTGTGGCTGCTGACGGAGCAGTCCTGGCTGCGGGTGGTGATGAGCCTGCTCGTGTTCGCCGTGCTGGTGGCGTACCTGCCACTGCTGCGCAGGGCGGTGAAGGCCCAGGTGGCGGTGCTGCGGGGGCAGCGCGAGGCCCCGGTGGCGGGCGCCCACGTGGAGCGCCCCGCCGGGCAGTCCGCCCTGGCGCTGGCGCTGGTGGCCGCGATTGTCGCGTCCTTTGGCGGGATTGCCTGAGCCGGGTCGCTTAGGGCGTGACCACGAACTGGCCGCGCTGTCCCTTTTCGGCGTCGGTCATCTGGTGGTTCACGAAAGTGTACGTCCCGGGCTCGTCGAAGGTCATCTCAACAAACCCGCCTTGGGCGGCGAGGAGCCCGAGCGCCTGTGATCCGGTATCTGTGGCGTTTCGGACCTGGTACTGGCCTTCCTTGAATACGGTGTCGAAGATTTCGCCGACCACGTGGAAGCTCAGCGGATTGTCGGGGCCGACGTTGAAGATCCACACACGGACGGTATCGCCGACGCGGGCCGGAATCGGCCGCTGCTGGTACTGGTTGGGGTAGCCGTTGAACGCGGTGAGATCGTAGAGCCCGGCGGCGACTCGCTCGGGGTCGGCGCCGTCCTCGCCGAGGAAGACCTCGTGTGAGAGGAGGACGTATTCGGCGTCGACAGGCGTGAGGTCCGGTGGGTCGATGACGACGGCGCCGAACATGCCGTTGGCGATGTGCAGACTCATCGGCATGGTGGCGCAGTGGTACATCCAGATCCCGTAGCGGCGGGCTTCGAACTCGTACGTGAGCGATTCGCCCGGGGCGATCTGGGCCATGTTCGTATCGGGGTTGACCTCACCCGCGTGGAAGTCGATGGAGTGCTCCATCGTGCCGTCGTTGACGATGGTGATGCGGAACAGGTCACCGACGCGCCCACGCAGTACGGGACCTGGCATTTCTCCGTCGAAGGTCCAGACGGGTTGGGTGACGCCGGGCGCAACCTGGCGCTCGCTTTCGGCAACGTGCCAGGTGTGTTCGTGCACTGTTCTTTCGGGAGCATCGGGCGCGGGAGGCAGCGCCGGGTCGCGGTAGACCAGGCCGGAGTCGGGCCCGTCCGCGGCAACTACCGGTCTGGGCGCGGCGCTCGGCGAAGTGCTCGGGCTCGCCGATCCGACCACGACATCGAACACCATGCCCATCGCCTTGTGTCCGGCGATCGTGCACCAGCCTTGCGTGGACTCGGTGAAGACGCCGAAGTCGTGGACGACGGTGTCGCCGGGATCGATGCGGCCTGTGTACTCGTTGCCCAGCTTGAGGTCGTGCTGCTGGTCGTCGGAGTTGGTGATGGTGAGGATGAGGCGGGTACCGGAGGGGACGTCGATACGATTCGGCGTGAAGGTCATGCCTTGGATGTCGACGTCGAGCGTGGTGGCGCCGCTGGTGTCGAGTGGTTCCGGGCCGCGATCGTCGCCTGCGGTCGAGCTCAGCGCGCTGAACGCCACCACGAGCGCCACGAATACGGTGATGATGCCCCACGCCAGGCCGTCGGAGGTCTGCCCTTTTTTATTCACGGTCTCGATCGTAATAAATATGGTTCGAAATAGGGAAAGCTCGGCACCCATAGAAAAACCCTCGGGGGAACACAGAGTCTATGTCTGTGACCCAGATCCGAGGGACTACGTTGGCTACAATAGCACAATGACGTATCCAGTGCAGCCGCCTACAGGGCGCCACCACCTGTTATGGGGGTCTATTCCACCTGCTCGGATGGCGACATTTCTATCACACACGTCTCATCATTGCGCCGATGAGGCGCTTGAACTTTATGTATGGAATCGCGATTTGTCCATGGCCTTTATGGCCGATTTAGCGGTCCTCGAAGTTGCGTTACGTGAGGCTATTCATGCTGTTCTGACCGAGAAATGGGGCGTGCAGTGGTATCAGGAAATGCCTTTGGACGACCGGTCGCGAACGGCTTTGGCTAGTGCTTGGGAACGTCTGCCTGCTCACGTGAGATTGAACTCGGAACGTGGGGATTTACCAGGGAGACTAGTGGCCAACTGCATGTTTGGCTTCTGGACGAATCTGTTTGATAAAGGCGGTTATACCGGCCGAGGTCCTTGGCGCAGAAAGGTTGACAATGAGCGGAACTGGCCAGTTCTAGCAAAAGCATTCCCCGGCGGCAGGCGAGAAGCTGCACGTCAGCGGGATGAGCATCCTGAAAAGGCGAGAGCGATAACTTTTTCTCGTGTGTGGGTTCATCAGTTGTGCCAAGAGATTAATGAACTTCGAAACCGTGTTGCGCATCATGAACCGTTACTGAATGGTGTCCCACTTCGTGGACAAACGCATCGAAATGAAAAAAGAAGGAGAACAGTTGAGGAGGCATTCGCGCAAATCTTGTCCCTCGCCCGCATGATTGACACTGACCTGGCTACGTGGTTGGTGGCCAATAGTGAAGTACCAGGTGTTATGGCGAGAAAGTGCGAAATAACCTCTTCGTCACGTTCTTTCAATAAATACGGCCTGGAATAGGGAAAATCGGCGATTTCGGTTTAAGCTGGTAAAGAGCTCTGACCGAAGGAGGACACGTGAATTCGGCGACCCCGCCTCAACCGACGACGGACCTGATGGACCGCGCCGCCGAGTTGAGCGTGAAGCAGCGCGAGGTGCTTGATCGCCTAGCTTTGCACCCGCATGGGGCGCAGGTCGGCGACCTTGCCAAGGAGATGGGGATGCACCCCAACACGATCCGCGGGCATTTGGATGAGTTGTTGGCGCGGGATTTGGTGCAGGTCACCACGGCTCCGAGCGAGGGCCGCGGCCGCCCGAGCAACATTTTCCACACGCGCACCCCGCACCACTCGACCGTGACTCGCGAGTACATCGGCCTGGTCAGGACGATGGCGGAGTGCCTCACCGAGGGCGATACGGAGAAGGCGCGCGAGATCGGCCGTCAGTGGGCGCGCCAGACCCACAACGGCCGCGAGGTGCAGTCGGACGCCTCCGGGGCGTCCCAGCTCAGCGCCCTGATCGCGATTCTGCGGGACCTCGGCTTCGACCCCTCCTACCCAAACCAGTCCGGCAACATTGGCCTCAACGCTTGCCCGTTCACGACGGTGGGCGTCAGCGCGCCAAGTTCGGTCATCTGTGCCCTGCACGCCGGCTACCTGGATGAACTCAGCGGCGGCATCGTGCACAAGCTGCTGCCGTATAGTCGCCCGTCGCAGTGCGAGATCGAACTATGACTATCGACGACGCCGCCGCCCCCCTGCCCACCGCGGAGCTGATGCGCCGCGCGGCAGAGCTCAGCCCGAAGCAGCGTGAGGTCCTCGATGCGCTCGATTCTTTCCCGGAGGGTGCCTTGCTCAGCGAGCTGAGCAAGGAGCTTGGCATCCACGTCAATACTGTGCGCGGCCACGTCGATGAGCTGGCGGAGCGCGGTTTGGTGGGCTGGCGCGTGGCCAGCCGCACTACCCGCGGCCGCCCCTCGCACGTGTACCACGTGCGCACCCCACAGCATCACGCTGTGATGCACGAGTACGTCGCGCTCGTCGAGTCGCTGATTGAGTCGCTCGCCGGCTTCGATCTGGACGCTGCCCGCGACTTCGGGCGCGCGTGGGCGCGGCGCAACGCGGACCGCTTCGGCGAGCCGCCAAAGGACTTCGAGGAGCTCGCCGCCGCGGTGCTGCGCTCCCTGCGCGAGATGGGCTTCGACCCGCTCGTCCGCGAGGCTGACGGCGACGCCTCGGTGGAAGTCGGCCTGCAGGCCTGCCCGTTCGTCGCCGCCGACGGCACCCCGCCCGCAGCCACGATTTGCGCACTACACCAGGGGTTTATCGACGCCACCATCGGCCCCCACCACCTCGACTTCATGCCGTTCGACGCGTCGGGGCAGTGCGGGGCCCGGCTGGTTAACCGATCAGCCAGTCGTTCGGACTAAACAGCTCGAAGTACACGTTCGCCGGGTCGAGCTGTGCCAGGTCGTCGCGGATGGACTGCAGGAAGCCCTCGCCGCCGCACAGATACACGTCTGCGCCGGAAACGTCCAGGTCAGCGACGTTGAGGCGCTGGCCTTCGGCACGGAAGTAGGGGTGCAGGGAGGCGTCGTCAAGCTTCTCGACGAGCATCCGCATCTCATCCGCCTGCGCCCACGACTGCTGCGATTCGTCGACGTGCGCGACGGTGACCTTGCGCGGCGAGCCCTCCGCTGCGAGATGCCCGAGAATGCCAGTCATCGGCGTGGACCCGATACCGGAGGAGATGAGCACCACCGGGTTTGTGCCGGGCTGCAGCACCAAGTCGCCGGCGGCGAGTGTGGCGTCGACAGTGTCGCCGACGTTGACGTGGTCGCGCAGGAACGTGGACACCTCGCCCTCGGTTTCCACGGCGATGCGGTAGTGGGAGGCGTCGCCTTCGATGATGGAGTACTGGCGCAGCTGGCGCGCGCCGTCCGGCAGCTTCACGCCGACCGACGTGTACTGGCCCGGGCGCGGCGCGGTGAAGTCACCCTCCAGGGTGTAGGCGTAGACGGTGTCGCTGAGCTGGGTTTTCTCCGTGACGGTGGCGGTGCGGAACACGTCGCCCGCCTCCACGCCGTCCGATTCGTAGAGCTTGCCTTCGTGCTTGATCAGGACGTCGGCCATCAGCCAGTACACCTTGTCCCAAGCCTCGGCGACTTCTGGGGTGACGGCGTCACCAAGCACCTCGACGATGGCGGCCATCAGGTTGTCGTGCACGATCTGGTACTGGTCCGCCGTGATGCCCAGCGAGACGTGCTTGTGCGCGATGCGATCCAGCATCATCACTGGGTCTGGAGCGTCTGGGTCCACCAGCTGCGTGGCGAACGTCGCCACCGACGCCGCTAGCGCCTTCTGCTGCGCGCCCTGCTTCTGGTTGCCGCGGTTGAACGTGTCGGCGATGAGCTCGGGGTGGGCGGTGAACATCTTGTTGTAGAAGGTCTTCGTGATCGTCTGGATATTCGCGCCTACCGGCGGGAGCGTCGCCTTGATGATCTCGGCGTGCTCGTCGCTCAGGTATGCCTGTTTCGGGTTTGGTTTCTCGTCAATGAACATAAACACGAATATACCCGTGTTTATTAATCTTCGAGATTTTGGTCCAGTCGCTCTTCGTCGCTGCGGCGCCGCGAGCGCTGCCAGCGCGGGGCGAAGATTGCGGCTGCGGCACCGCCGACGATCACGCCGATGACCATGCCGATACTGCCGCTCGGGTCACTGTCGAAGTCGTTAAAAGCGATTCCGGCTAAGGCGATCGCGAGGAAGATCCAGATGGGCAGGGTGGACAGCGTGAAAATCTTGGGCGGGCGGGGCCGCGGGGCGTAGTTCTGCATCCACAGCGCGCCGGCGGTTTGTGCGAGCGTGCCGGGCAACAGCGCGAGCAGTGAGTAGATGGCCACACCACTTGGCAGGACCCAGGCGAGGATCGCCATGATGAACGTGGTGGTGTACATCAGCGTCTCCGAGGTCACGGTGCTGGACTGGTGGAGGATCTGCTGCTGGTATTCGTCGTCGGTGCCCTGGTTTGCCAGGGCGATCTTCTTGTCGCCGTACTGCTTCAACATGGGGTTATCCTTCCTGTTCGTCGCCGAAGAGGGCTTCAACGGTCTTGCCGAGGGTGTGTGCGATGTCGAGTGCGAGGTGGACGGAGGGGGAGTAGTTGCCTTTTTCGATGTTGGCGATGGTCTGGCGGGACACTCCCACCTGTGCGGCGAGCTCGGCCTGGGAGAGTTCCTGCCACCGTCGCCACTTGCGGACCATGTTTTCGTGTGTGTCTGGCATCAGCGCTCCTTTCTGCTTTGTAAGCACCTACGACAAACAATAAACTAAACACCCCACTATGTAAAGGAAAGTGGACAAAAAGGTAAGAGTAGGCGTCGATAGGCGCAAAGCTCTGGACTGTCGTGCATGCCTACGCCAGTGCCTGCGTACCTCGATAAGATCCTTGACCTCGTCCGCCATACCACCCAACATCCCACATGTGGGATGTTATGTGGGATGTTATGTTGCGCGGTAGCGCTGGCGGGGGCTCTTATGCGGCTCTGTTCGCTCCGCCTCTCCGGCGTCTACCAGGCGATTGAGTGCGTTTTGGACCGCTGTTCGGCTCAGCTGCGTCTCCGTTACGAGCTCGGTCGTGGACCAGGACTCCTTCGTGGCAAGGAGATCTTTCACTTGGTCGATGGCCGTCCCGTGCCGCTCTGCTGCGATGATTCTGCGTTTGTGAAAGGTGATCGTGAAGTGCGTGAGCGAGTTTGCATACGTCGGTGGGGGCATGAGCGCTTTGGCAAGCGCTTGTTCGATCACGGCGATTCCAGAGCCACGGTTTTCCGCGACGGGCCCGCCGTCGTCGAAGCGCAGTTCCTCCAGGAACGTAGAAAGCCGCTGGTTGCGTGAGTTGCTGACCCCGGCGTCGCCAAGGTTTTCCGTGGTGACTCCGCCGTAGAGGCCCCCAGGATTCGTGATCTCCAGACGGTCGGCAAACATCATGATTTGTACCTGGCCCCCACGCGCGGCAGGGGAGTAATCGCGGTGCATGACGGCATTGACCAGCGCCTCGCGTACTGCCTCCACCGGGTAGTCCGGCATGTCTTTCCTGTACACATCGCCGATGACGCTCGCGGTGCGCATGTTCTTCTTCACAAGTTCGACGCCCGCTTCGACCATTTCGGGAATCGTGCCGGTGAGCGTCGCGTTGTCCAGGAACCGAATTCCTTCCGCGACCTCCCCGATCTCAGTGCCTGGCAAGAGAGTAAACGTAATGGTCAGACGCGGGAAGAACTGCTGCGGGTACTCACCCATAGTGAGAAGTGCAGCGAGTGTGGGGTGTTCGCCATCGAGGATGCGTAGGCGCTGCATTGCTGTTACATCACCCTGCTTGAAGGTGCGCGGCCGCAGTGATTTCTGATGGGAGAGGTAG
Source organism: Corynebacterium sp. NML98-0116 (assembly GCF_001767255.1). Classification (GTDB taxonomy): domain Bacteria; phylum Actinomycetota; class Actinomycetes; order Mycobacteriales; family Mycobacteriaceae; genus Corynebacterium; species Corynebacterium pseudogenitalium. The sequence goes on along the minus strand of NZ_CP017639.1, from coordinate 2,262,371 downwards.
GGGGTGAGCAGGTCGGTATCCAGGTCGTCCGGGGAGGCGTCTGTCACTGGCTCCTCATCCCACGTGGGTTGGGTGCGTTCCTCGAGCAGGCGGTCAATTTCGTAGGGCTCGAGGCGCCGCTCGCCTTCCCCGGTACGAGTAAAGCTGCCCTTGTACATCCCTCGTTCCTTGACGTAGCAGGGCTGCTCGCGCGGGGGAAGGGCGGGCACCTCGACGACTACAATCACGGACCCTTCGAACGGAACTGGCGTCACAAGCGGACGAAGTACTGGTGAGAGCTGGTCACAGCGTGACGCGACCGCATCCTGGGCGCGCTGCGCATCGAACCTATCGAGCGGGGCGAAGGATGCGTCCTCGCTCAATCCAATGAGAATCACCCCACCTCGCGTATTCGCAAACGCCGAGAGCGTCTCCAGAATGCTCTTCCCGACGTTCGATTTCACCTCAACTCGCGGGGTTTCACCGACTAACCGAAGATCTGCGATGATCTTCGATACTTCTTCTACCTGCATAGACTCAACATACCACTCAACATCCCACATGTGGGATGTTATGTGGGATGTTATGTGGGAAGTAAGCTGGTCGGCATGCCAACCCCAGTGCCTGCGTACCTCGATAAGATCCTCGACCTCGTCCGCGACGACGACGCCGGCGAGCCCGCCAACTACATCGAGTCGCTGCGCACCGCCGACCCAAACAAGCTCGGCCTCGCCGTGTGCACCACGTCCGGCCACCTCTACTCCGTCGGCGACGACAGCTACGAGTTCTCCATCCAGTCGATCTCGAAGCCGTTCGTGTACGCCCTCGCACTCGAGGAACTCGGCGCGCAGGAGGTGCACAAGGTCGTGGGGGTTGAGCCCTCGGGGGAGGCCTTCAACGCCATCTCACTTGACGACGCCACCAACCGGCCCTCAAACCCCATGATCAATGCGGGCGCCATCGCCGTGAACCAGCTCATCAACGGGGCGGATTCGAGTGTCGAAGACCGCGTCGAGAAGATTCGGTCGTTCTTTTCCCGCCTTGCGGGCCGCGAGCTGCGCATCGACCAACATATCCTCGAGGACGAGCTCGCTACCGCACACCGCAACCTATCCATCGCGCACCTCCTTCGGGAGTTCGGCATGGTCCAAGACCAAGCCCACGACGCCGTGAACTCGTATACGCAGCAGTGCTCCATCCTGGTCACCGTCCGCGACCTCGCCGTGATGGCCGCCACCTTGGCCAACGGCGGCGTCCAGCCGATCACCGGCGAGCGCATCATGTCCGCTGCGGCTAGCCGGGTGACACAGGCCGTGATGACGTCCGCCGGCATGTACGACGGCTCCGGCCGCTGGATGGTCAACGTGGGCATCCCCGCCAAGTCGGGCGTGGCCGGTGGGCTGATCGGCACGATGCCGGGGCAGCTCGGCATCGCGTCACTCAGCCCGCGCCTGGACAAGCAGGGCAACTCGGTCCGCGGCGTGAAGATCTTCCGCGAGCTTTCCGAATCCCTCGGCCTCAACCTGATGAGCGCCGACTACTACGCGGCGCCGGGGATCCGGACGGTGGATCGTCGAGAAGCGAAGACCGTCGTGCAACTCCAGGGCATGATCAACTTCACCGCTGCCGAGAAAATCCTCCACGACCTCGGCGAATACCGCCTCGCCGGCAACCGCCTGGTGCTCGACGTCTCCCACGTGACCTCCTTCAACAAGGCCGGGCGCCTGCTGATTAAAGAAGGCATCAAGCAGATCCGCGACCAAGGTTTCGACGTCTCCATCTACGACCCCGACGGCGCCATGCCCGACTACGAGTTCTCCGACGGCACCAAATTCCGCGCCGTCAAAGACTTCTCCACCTCCTTCGAGGTCCCGGCGAGCCGCACCGAAGTCTTCCGCGCCATCACCAGGCCACAGGAGTGGTGGGACGAAACCATCGAGGGCTCCGCCGACACCGCCGGCGGCGAGTTCCACTTCCAAAACGACGACCAATTCGCCGAGCTCTACGTCTCCGAAGCCGAGCAGGGCGACCGCCTCGTCTGGCGCGTCGAGCCCACCGGCAACCTGCTCGAGGACCCCGAGTGGGACGACACCGACATCATCTTCGAACTTGAAGACGCCCCCGACGGCGACACCCGCGTCAAATTCACCCACCGCGGCATGCACTCGCACGAGGAAGGCTACGAGGAGGCCGCCGCCGACTGGAAGGCGCGTCTCCGCGACAAGTTGGAGCCGCTGATCAAGCGCGAGAGCAAGTCTGAGTAGACTGCGCACCAAATTCCCTCACGTACCCTAGGTGGCCTGGGCTTTTGCAAACCCGACTCCCCAAAATTCCGGAATTTGGTGCAAAGCCGGGGCGCTATGACACCAAATTCCCTCGCGCGCTTCCCGCGACCTGCTAAAACGTCGAGCGCCCCGAGAAAGTCAAGGAATCTGGTGCGCGCACCCACTCTCACATGTTCCGAAAGACGGAATTGGAGATGCGTCAACTTACTCCTGTGATTAGAACTAGAAACACCTGCGAAAGTGAGGTGACTCACTGCGCTGGATCTATTGTCGAAAGTCAAGGAGCGAACACCATGGGAGAGTCGAATGCAGACGTTGATGTGCTGGTCATCGGTACGGGACCGGTTGGCCTAGCGCTGGCGAACCTGCTTGGCATCCGTGGTGTTTCGGTCGCGGTCATGGAGAAGCGTGACCAGCTGATTGACTACCCGCGCGGGGTGGGTCTCGACGACGAGTCCATGCGCACCATCCAGGCGATGGGCCTGGCGGAGGAGTTCGAGCCGTACACGATTCTGCACCACATCATGCGCTTGGTCGATGGTGCCGGCAACGTCATCCTGACGAACAACCCGCAGGGTGAGCCGTATGGTTGGCCTCGTAAGTTTGGGTTCCTGCAGCCGCTGGCGGATAAGGCTTCCTTCGATGGGTTGGCGAGGTTCCCGCACGTCACCACCACGTTTGGCCGTGAGCTGGTGAAGATCGAGGAGGTCGAGGGTGGCGTCCGCGCGACCTTTGAGGTCGTGCGTGGTGAAGAGGGGGAGGAGCGCACGGGCGAGCAGGAGCAGATCACCGCGAGGTACCTCGTTGGTTGTGAAGGCGGCCGTTCGTTTACGCGGAAGTGGATGGGGACTGAGTTTGAGGGGAAGTCGCCGTCGACAAGGTGGGTTGTTGTTGACGTCAACAACGATCCGCTGGGCGCCCCGAATGTGTACTTGGGCGCGGACCCGAACCGCCCGTACGTGTCCATTGGTCTGCCGCGCGGGGTGCGTCGTTGGGAGTTCATGCTGTTCGACGACGAGCCGACCGAGAAGGTCGAGGAGGACGCCTTCATCGAGGAGCTGCTGTCGGAGCACATCCCGGAGGGCACGAAGCTGGACGTGATCCGCCGCCGCGTGTTCACGCACCATGGCCGTATGGCGCGGACGTTCCGGAAGGGCAATGTGCTCATTGCCGGTGACGCGGCGCACTTGATGCCGGTGTGGATGGGCCAGGGGTACAACTCGGGTATCCGCGACGTGACGAACCTGTCGTGGAAGCTCGCCGGCGTGCTGCAGGGCAACTTCAGCCCGGAGCTGCTGGATACCTATGATGTCGAGCGCCGCGACCACGCCAAGGCCATGATCGATTTGTCGATGACGTTCGGCACGGTGATTAAGCCGACGGATAAGAAGGTGGCGTTCGTGCGCGACACGGCGGCGAAGCTGATGAACCTTTCGCCGCGTGTCAAGGAGTACTTCGCGGACATGAAGTTCAAGCCGGTGCCGCGCTACGGCCGTGGCGCGGTGGTGGATCAGGCGACGCTGCAGCCTGGTGTTGCGGATCGCTCGAATGATCCGTCGCATCGCCCGCGCATCGTCACGTCGCGCGTTGCGGTGAACAAGTTGTCGCCGGTGGGCTTGCAGATCATCCAGCCGAAGGTCGAGTACAACGGCGCTGAGGTGCTTCTCGACGACGCCCTGGGCCTCAACCACGCCGTGGTGACCTGGGGCGTGGACCCGGCCCGCCTGTTCACGCCGGAGCAGCTCGCTGAGATGGCAAAGGCGAACGTCAAACTGGTGTGTGCGGTCAGCCCGACGCAGGTCGAGTGGGCGAAGGAGTACGTGTCGGCGGACACCGAGGTTGTCTCGGATATCACGGGTGCGCTGAAGGGCTTCTTTGATACCCGCGCGGTTGGTACGGTGCTTGTCCGCCCGGACAGGTTCGTTGCGGTGGCAACGCTCAACGCCCAGGCAGGCCAGGCGTGGGAGGCGTACAAGCAGGCTGCAAGCATGCGCGTGCAGTAATTACATACTGACTACTTCAGGGGCACTCAGACAGGAATGTTTGGGTGTCCCTGGTGTTTAACAAGTCTTTATCAAGGAGGTATCGCAAGTGAGCGACTCGAAACACTCGGCGCGGCCGAGAGACTACGCATATTCAGTGTTCGCCATTGTGGTGATGATGGCCGGTACCGCCCTTGTGACGACGAGCCAGCTCGGCACGCCGCCGGTCTCGTCGCCGGTGTATGCGATGACGCTGATCGGCGGGTTGAGCTTTGGCGGGTGGACGTTTGCGCTGAACCTGTTCCTCATTGCGGCGCAGTGGGTGATGCTGCGCCAGGACTTCCCGGGCCGGTACTGGCTGCAGCTGCCCGCGCTGCTTGTCGGCAGCGTGAGTTTGGACGGGTGGATGTATGTGTGCCGCCCTTTGGCGTCGACGAATTACGCGGCGCAGGTTGCACTCGTCGCGGTCGGGTTGGTGGTGCTCGGCTTTGGCGTGGCGATTCTGGCTACTGCCAACGCCGTCTTCCTGCCGGGCGAGGGCTTCGTCGCTACCGTTGCGACGCTGCGTCGAAAACCGTTCTACAAGGTCAAGCTAGTCTTCGACATCGTGTGTGTGTTGCTGGCGTTGGTGCTTTCCGTCGTGTGGGTCGGCCATTTTGAAGCTGCCCGTGAGGCGACGATCGTCTCGGCGCTGACTCTCGGGTTTATCGTGGGGGCGTTCACCCCGGTTGCCCGGCGGCTGGTGAAGCCGGTCGACTAAGGCAATAAGAAAATACCCCAGAGTAGCTCCGGGGTATTTTTTTCGTGCTGTGTGAGCCCTTGACCTAGCCCTTGAACATATTCGTCTTGGTGAAGCGCTCCGCGTGGCCCATGCTCTGAGCGGTTTCCTTGGAGAAGTAAATCGCCAGCGAGGAAATCACGAAGAGGACCGAGATGATGATGGCCAGCGGGGTCAGGCCGGTCTCCGGGGAGACGAAGCGGGTCGCGACCAGCGGTGCGGTACCAGCGCCGAGGATGGACGCCGCCTGGTAGGTGATACCGGAGCCGGTGTAGCGCAGCTCGGGGACGAACTTCTCGGAGATGAATGCGCCGATCGGGCCGTACTGTGCGGGCTGGACCACGCATACGAGCAGGACCATGCCGATCCAGATCTTGGTTGGGTCACCGGAGTCGATCATGTTGAAAACGATCCAGATGCCGATGATGGAGACCAAACCACCGGCCAGCATGACGCGGCGTCGTCCGAGGCGGTCAGACAGGGCGGCGAGGCCCGGCATGACGAAGATCGCGATGGCGGAACCAACGGTAACCATCATCAGCGCAGTCGAGCGGCCGACTGGCGTTTCAGTTTCAGCGGTCGCGTTCACGATGTACGGCACCATAAACGAGCCCTGCAGACCTTGCACGAACAGTGCGGCGGTGCCGGCGAGCGCACCGAGGACCAGCTCGCGCGGAGCCTCCTTCAGCATGCGGACCAGCGGCACACCGGTATGCACCTTGCCGGCGCGCCGGGCGGCTTCGAACTCTGGGGACTCTTTCACGTTGGCGCGCATGAACAGGCCGACGATGACGATGGCTGCGGAGAACAGGAACGGAACGCGCCAGCCCCAGTCGGTGATGAAGTACTGCTCGGGGTTGGCGAAGTTGTCGCCGGAAGCCTTCGCGAAGATCGCGAGGACCAGCGTCGACAAGATGGCGCCTGCTGGGCCGCCAGCGATAGCGACGGAGGCGCCGAAGCCCTTGTTCTTGGCGGTGGAGTTCTCCATGGCCATCAGGGTGGCGCCGGCCCATTCGCCGCCGATCGCCATGCCCTGGATGATGCGCAGGATGACCAGCAGAATCGGAGCGGCCGGCCCAATCATCTGCGAGGACGGCATCAAACCGATCGAAATGGACACCAGACCCATCGTCATGAGCGTGATGACCAGCACGTTTTTACGGCCGTACTTGTCGCCGAAGTGGCCGAACGCCATCGAACCAATCGGGCGGGAGAGGTAGCCGGTGAGCAAGATGACGAAGGAGAGCATCGTGCCCAGCTTCGGGTCGATGTTCGCGAAGAAGAGCTGCGGGAACACCAGGCCAGCTGCGGCTGCGTAGAGCAGGAAGTCGTAGTACTCCACGGTGGAGCCGAGGAAGGACGAACCAAGGGCGAGGCGCCGCTCTTTCGGCGTGCGCTCATGCTTCGCGAGGTCTACCGGCGGGGCATGGGTGATGTTAGTCATGTGGGTCTCCTGAAAGGGATGGGGTGGTCAGCTAGCGCGCGGACCACGCAACGGAGTGGGAATAGTTTTCGGTTGCCTCAGGGAGGAGGCGTCCGTAGTGGTACTCGAAGGGCTGCTGGCGGTAGAACTCGCGGGTAAGTTCTCCGCGCTGCGGCGTGGCGGCCTCGCGTCCGGAGTTGCCGCGGTACTCGCCCGTGGCCATGCGCCCGAACCAGTGATGGTCGTAGATTGTCTGGTCCGCCCACACCTCAAGCAGCATGAGGTGATTGGGCAGTTCCAGGTTCTCCATCCACGCGTAGTAGAGGCAGCCCGGCTCACGGCGGGTCTCGGTGATTTCCTGGGCGGTCAGCGCGCGCATCTCAGGGTTTTCGACGAAAGCGTTCTGGATGACAATGCTGACTGGCCCGCGCGCCGGCCACATGATGCGGGCGTCGTAGCCCGCTTCTGGGGCCCACACGCCGTCGGCGAGGACGTACTTGGACTGCTCGTAGATCTCCGTCGTGCCGTCCTGCACGAATGTGTGCAGGTTCGGGAGTTCCGGCAGCTTCTCGACGATCTCTGCGTAGTCGGACACGTTCGCCGCGAGAATCGCGACGGCGTAGTCCTCGTCCTCGACCGCCAGGGTTTGATAGGCCTCGGCTTCCTTGATTCCGTCGCGCTGGCGGAGGGATGCGACGTCGTGAAGAAGCTTTTCTGGAGCGTCGGTGGCTCCGCGATGAACGATGCGGATCATACGAGCTCCTCGAAGTCGACGATCCAGTCGGGTGCGGCGAACTCCGGCTTCGGTGGCTCGCGGCGCGCGACGATCTCGATGAGGTAGCCGCCGAGCGCGTCGAAGGTGTCGAAGTAGCCGAACTCGGCGGCGCCGCCGCGCAGGTTAGAGCCCATGCACAGTGGGTGGCCAGCCTCGGTCATGGAGGCGACGACCTCGTCCCACTCGGAGTCCTCCGTGGTCATCCACGCGAAGTAGTGGTGGATGCCCGGGCCGCGCTCATCGAAGAATTCGCGGTTGTAGTGGCAGTCGCCGTGGTTGACGGAGATGATCTCGAAGCCGAAGTCACCGGCGGTGCCCTGGGCGGTGAAGTAGCCGGTGTCGCCGTCCTTGCCACGGTAGTACGGCTTGTCCAGGCGGCCGAAGCCGGTCTCCCACGTCTTCATCTCGTAGCGCTGGATGCCGAAGACGTCGCGGTAGTGCGGCAGCGCCGCCATGACGTCGTGCACGAGGACACCGAAGTGGTACATGCCCTGCACCGGCTGGAGCGGGCGGGTGTCGGTGCTCACCTGGGCTGGGTCGGCAGCAGTTGCCGGAAGCATCTCGACGAGGAAGCCGCCCAGGTTCTCACGCGTGTCGTAGAAGGTGCGCGTGGCGCCGTCGACAGTTGCCGTGTAGGCGACGTCGTAGCCGAGCGCCTTGAAGTGCTCAGCGACCGCCTCGTCGTTGGCCGCGGTGGAGCAGACCTGCAGGAACGCGATGCCTTCGCGCTTCGTGCGTAGGAACTCGTTGAAGGGGCTCTCGCCGCCGGTTGGTTCGATGAGCTCGAAAGTAAGGCTCGACGCCGGGCGCCCGCCTGGGCCCTTCTCGCCGTTCACGGCCGGGGTGGTGCCGACGGCGCTCCGCCAGGTTCCTGGGGTCGTCGCCAAGCGTCGGCCGTGCGCGACCGCGTCGGTCGGTGCGTGCTCGGCGGTGTCCCAGTCGGTGATGCCGTAGATGCGGGAGTACTCCTTGATCTTGGCGTCGAGATCATAGACAACGACGCCGATGCGCAGGAGGTTCGTGGTTTCAATCTGTGTACTCAAGAGCGTTTCCTTTCTTTAGTAGAACAGAGACAAGTTCTTGACGAGGATGGTTGCCATATCGAAGCGGATCTCGCGCTCCAGCACCAGGAAGCCGTAGCGCGACTCCGGTGCCCGTACGATGACGTCGCGACGCTCACCTGCGATGGTGTCCTCGTAGCGCTCCCCGCGGGAACGGTAGATGAGGAAGTTCGAGCGGACGGCGAAGGCGCCGTCGTTACGCTCGTCAATGCGCAGGTTGGTGAGCATGTGGCGCGAACGTGACGGCGGTTCCTCGGCCCACGCCATGTTCGTTTGAAGACGGACGACGCGCTGGCGCAGAAACGCCTTGGATTCCTCGAAGTAGACCGACGTCCCTTTCGGGTAGAACTCTTCCTTACGCTCACGGGCCACACGGTTTTCGCGGACCGGCGCCCAGTAGTCGACGTCGTCGTGCATGCAGTCGAGCCAGTCTTCCCACTGCATGTTGTCCATCATTTCAGCTTCGTCGTACAGGAAGCGCGCGATGAGGCGCTCATCTTCCGCACCCGCAGGGGCCTGGGTCACTGCCTCTGACGCTTGCGTGTTGTTGCTCGCCATGGGTTTCTCCTTCAAAGGTCGTGTAAAAGCTAGGGACTAATCGACGTTGCCTTCGTAAGCACCGTCAGAGGCTGCAGCTGCCGCTGCTGCTTCCGGATCCATCACCTTGGTGAAGTCTCGCTGGTCAACCTCCGGAACGCCCCCTCGTTCGGCCTTGAGCTGTTCCCAAGACTTGTCTTCCATCAGGTCGCGGTAGAAGCCGTACATGTTCAGCGCGGCGTTGTCCGAGTAGACATGTGCCGTGGATGCGCCTGGGTAGCCGTCATCGTCGTAGCTGACGGGGACGCGGCGCATGTTGTAGGTAAAGCCGGTCTCGCGGGACTTCGCGCCGCGGAGGATGTGCTGCATCTCCTCCCAGTTCTCGGCGTCGTCCTGCTCGAACATGCCGCCAGGGGAGAAGGTGCGCATGACGTCGACACGGATGGCTTCCTTGACCTCTTCCGGCGCGTCCTTTGGCACGAACGCCCAGGACCAGATCTCCATCTCGTTCGGGCCACGCGGGTGGGTGACGCGGAAGGTGTAGTTGCCCAGCAGCATGAAGTTGGGGAAGACGTTCATGTGGCCGCGGACCTCGCGGAACTCACCGAGGCGCTCCACGATGGAGTCACGGATGGTGTTCTCCCACTCGATCAGCGCAGGGCCAGTGTTGGGGATCTCCGCGTCACGCTTGCCGAAGAACGCACCGCCGTGACCGTACGGGCTGAGGAACTGGCGGCCCTCCGGGACCTTCTTGCGGCCGGTCTTGCGGTCGAAGGTGTCCGAACCGGAGCTGAGCGCCTCCACCGCGGAGACGTGGGAGATCTCCGAGTGCTGCATGTCGGACGTCGGCTGCTCAACGTTGAACTTCCAGTTCGCTGGCAGGACCCACTTGTGTACAGCGATGGCTTCCATGCCGCCCTCGTAGCGGTCCATGTAGCCATCCAGGTAGTACTTCGCGTTGCCCAGGTACTCCTCCAGCGGCGGGATCGTCTCATCCCAGGAGCCGAAGATGAAGCCCTTGTAGTTCTCGATGCGCGGCACCTTGATCGCCGACAACTTCGACTTATCGATGCCCTCCGGGTACGCATTGTTCTCATGCGGGATGTTGGTCAAGTTGCCCTCAAGGTCGTAAGACCAGCCGTGGAAGGAACACATGAAGGACTTCGCCTGACCGCGGTCAGCGCGGCAGATACGCATACCGCGGTGGCGACACTGGTTCAGGAACGCCTTGACCTCGCCGGACTTCTGGCGCACAACAATGACCGGGTCCTCACCAATGTAGGTCTGGATGTAGGACCCGCGCTTCGGCAGCATCGACTCGTGCGCAAGGAACACCCAAGTGCGCTGCCAGACGGTCTCCAACTCCTGGCGGTAGATGTCCTCGTCGGCGAAAATCTTGCCGGAAACGTATCCTCCGACCGGATCAATGAGTTCTGCGATCTTACTCATAGCCACTTCCCCTCTGTGATCTGTGTCATCTGTGGGAGTGACTTTAAACGGAAGAATAATTGGCTAAAACCCACGTTCCAGTCAATGGAACAGCCCCGGCGGGCATAAAAGGAGGGGCCTCGGGGCTCAAAGTTCAGCCTAGGATAGTCTTCCCGACTCTTCCCGGGGGCCAGTGCCAAAAGACGCAAGCCTAAACATCCAGCACTTTTATTACCAGCTAGTATGAATAGCTAGCCCAAAAGAGGTTGCGTCCATTGGCACTCAGACCTTACTCTACGCACACCAAATTCCCTCACGTGCTTCCCGCGACCAGGGCTTTTCCAAATCCGCCCCGCGAAAAACAAGGAATCTGGTGCGCGCGCTACATCCTCGGCAGCCGCACGCCCGGAATCAGGTCCGCGTACGCCGCACCGCCGAACCCAAGCGCCAGCAGCAGCGGCAGGATCAGCCACAGCCAACTACTTGCCGACGACCCCTCCGCCCCACTCGCAGCCCCTTCCGTCTGCTGCGTTGGTTTGGCCTGCTGCGTAGTTTCCGGCGCCTGGCTAGTTGTCCGCGGCGCGGAACTTCCCGGCCTCGTCGCAGGTGTTGAGGTTGCCGCGGACACCTCGGTGGTTGGCTTTGCGGCTTCGGTTGTCCGCGGGGCGGAATCCTCAGCGGTCGGTTCTGTCTCCTCGGTTGTCCGCGCGGCGGACACCTCCGAGGTTGGGGTGGACGTTGTCGCTGGTGTTGAGGTTGCCGCGGACACCTTGGTGGTTGGCTTTGCGGCTTCGGTTGTCCGCGCGGCGGACACCTCCGACGAAGTTGTAGGGGCCACGGCTATCGTGGACAGCTTTGCCGAAGTGGTTGTCCGCGCGGCGAAATCCTCGGTAGCCGGTTCTGTCGTTTCGGTTGTCCGCGCGGCGGAACTTTCAGCAGTGGGTTCTGGCCTCTCCGTTGTCCGCGCGGCGGACACTTCCGATGAGGTCGGGGCAGCCGTTGTCGCTGGTGCCGAAGCTGCCGCGGACACCTCGGTGGTTGGCTTTGCGGCTTCGGTTGTCCGCGCGGCGGACACCTCCGACGAAGTTGTAGGGGCCACGGCTACCGTGGACAGCTTTGCCGAAGTGGTTGTCCGCGCGGCGAAATCCTCGGTAGCCGGTTCTGTCGTTTCGGTTGTCCGCGCGGCGGACACTTCCGAAGTTGGAACAGACGTTGTCGCTGGTGTTGAGGTTGCCGCGGACACTTCGATCGTTGGCTCTGCGGCTTCAGTTGTCCGCGCGGCGGACACCTCGGACGAGGTTGCAGGGGCCACGGCTACCGTGGACAGCTTTGCCGAAGTAGTTGTCCGCGCGGCGGACTGCTCACTCGAAGGAATTTCGGTCGGGGTTGTCCGCGCGGCGGAACTGTCAGCAGTGGGTGCTGTCTCCTCGGTTGTCCGCGCGGCGGAATCCTCAGCGCTCGGTTCAGTCGTTTGCGTTGTTCGCGCGGCGGACACCTCCGAGGTTGGGGCAGCCGTTGTTGCTGGTGCTGTGGTTGCCGCGGACACCTCGGTCACGGTCGTTGGTGAGACCTCAGCCTCGGGTGCTTCAGCCTCGGATGCCTCATCCTGGGGCGACTCGGACGGCTTGGTTGTCTCGGCTTCAGGCTTGTTGATGTACTGCTGCAGCAGCTTCTGCAGATCGAGCATGTCCTGCTCGAGTTTCTTTGCCTCGTCGAGGTTGTGGGTGAGCTCGTCGATATCGATTTGATCTTCGGGTTCGGCGGAAGTGTCTGCAGGTTCAACGCTTTCGGAAGCTTCGGGTGTCCGCGGGGCGGACTCTTCCGGAGCTGAAGTAGACGTTGTCGCTGGTGTTGAGGTTGCCGCGGACTCCTCCGAAGAAGTCTCGGGGGATTCGGGCTCAGCATGAGCTTCGGATTCCGACGGTTCCGGAGCTGCTTCAGATTCCGACGGTTCCGGTGTCCGCGGGGCGGACTCCTCGGTCGGCTCGGCAGCCGCAGAAGGCTCTACCGTTGCAGAAGGCTCGGCAGCCTCGGTCTCAGAAGCCTCTGTCTCCGCGGGCGCGTTCTTCAGTTCCTCCAGCGCGGCGGCTTTGTCGGCGATGCGTTTGGTGGCGTCGGTGATTTCGTTGTCCACGGCGCGGAGGGCGCGTTCGAGGGTCCACTTGTCGGCGTTGTGCCAGAAGCCGGTGAATGGGTTGCGCTCTTGCCATCCGGTGAGTGCGGCGAGGTTGGCTTCGATGTTGGCCTTGCGGTGGGTGGCGGCTTCGAGGGTGCTGTTGGCGAACTCGAGCTGTCGAGAAGCGTCGTCGATGTTGGTGGGGGTGGTGGCGTCGTAGCGGTCGGCGCCGTGGCCCTCGTGCGAAGGCGTTGCTGCTTCGACGGTTTCGAAGAGTTCGATGGAGCGGGTGATGTTGTCCAGGCGGGCTTGTTCGAGGTCGAGTTTGGCTTTGCGGGCGTCGCGACGGTTCTTCAGGCCCTCGAGCTCCTTGGTGTTGGAGGGGGCGAGCCAGCTGAACCAGCTGGAGTCGACTTCTTTTTTGCGTTTGGTGTAGGCGGAGTCGGCTTCGTCGAAAAGTGCTTGGCGCTTGGCCACTGCCTCCTGCTGCGCGGTGATGCTCTCAAGGGCTTCGCGCAGGTTGGTGGGCAGGGCGACGGGTTTGATGTCGGGTTCGGGGGCGTCTTCGTAGGCGGATGGGTCTTTGCCGTTGAAGTCCTCGAGCTGCTTCTTGGTCACGGCGAGTGTTTTGCGTGCGGCGTCGAGGGAGGTCTTGGTGGTGCGGACGAGGAGTTCGGCGGAGTCGACGAGCAGTTTCTGCTGGTCGTACTCGGCTTGCTTGGCCTTCTTGTTCTCCTCGCCGATGGCGAGGACGACGCCCCAGCGCTTCATCTCGAGGACAGCCTGCGCGCCCTTGAGCGCCAGGTCGGCTTTCCATAGCTGGGATTCGAGTTCGGCGACTTTGGCTTCGCCCTTTTCGACGAGCCCCTGCAACGCCTGCCCGCCGAGGCCGAGGAGGCCTTGCGCTTCGGCGTAGTGGGCGGTGGGGTTGATGGTGGCGGGGACGGTGACGGCGGTGCCGGTCAGGGCGACAACGAGGGCGCCGGAGGTCAACTTGTGCATGCGCAAAGTTTAGGGGATAGACCTCTCGAAGTGCTAATTCTGTGTAGCGGCGAGTGCCCCCGTGAGTGCGCCGATGGCGGTGTCGATGATGTCGTCGCGTTCGGGGGCGGGGCAGCTTTCGTCGACCCAGTCGATGCAGACGGCGTCGAGGAAGCCGAGCATCCCGGATGCGGCGCGTGCGGCGTGCTCGTCGTCGCGGCCCAGCAGGGAGCACAGCGTTTCGACGGAGGCGTCGCGCATCTCAATGCGCAGGTTGATTGCCTCGGTGGGTTCGGCGCCGCCGCGGCGACCGGCCAGCCACACGAACGGGTGCTCGGCGACGTGGTTGAGGTAGCGCTCCAGGGTGCTGCGCAGAGCCTCGTGGGTGTCGGTGTTGGGGTCGAGGTGGTCGTCGAAAAGCGGCTGGGTGTGTGCCTTGAGGAAAGCGGTGTAGAGCCCTGCCTTGGATTCGAAGTAGTGGAAGAGGAGGCCTTGGGACACACCGCAGGCGTCGGCGATGTCCTGGGTGGAGACTTCCACGTAAGGTGTGGTGGAGAAGATGTCCGTGGCAGCGGCGAGGATTTCTTCCTGGCGTTGCTCGACGCTGAGCCTCCGTCGTGGTTGTGTCATGGACACCACCCTACAGTACTGAGCTTTGCTCAATAGAAAGTGTGAGGAACTTGTCCACGTCAGACATTATCTGGTGGCACGTCTACCCGCTGGGCGCCACGGGCGCACCGATCCGCGAGGAGCACGACGAAGCGCCGCGCCTGCGGCAGCTCGAGCCCTGGTTGGACTACCTGATCGAGCTCGGCTGCAACGGGCTGCTGCTCGGCCCGATTTTCAAATCGGTGTCCCACGGCTATGACACGCTGGACCACTTCCAGATCGACCCCCGCCTGGGCACCAACGAGGACTTCGACCACCTGATGGCCGCCTGCCGCGAGCGCGGCATCCACGTGATGCTCGATGGCGTGTTCAACCACGTCGCGCGCACCCACCCGCTGGTGGCGCAGGGCCTGGCCGGCGACACGGACTGGGAAGGCCACGGCGAGCTGGCCACCCTCCACCACGAGGACCCGCGCGTGGCGGACCTGGTCACCGACGTCATGTGCTACTGGCTCGAACGCGGCATCACGGGCTGGCGCCTGGACGTGGCGTACTCGGTGCCGCCGGAGTTCTGGCGCACCGTGCTGGCGCGCGTGCGCGAGCGCTTCCCGGACGCGCTCTTCCTGGGCGAGGTCATCCACGGCGACTACGCCGAGATCGCCGCGGCGGGCACCCTGGACACCGTCACTCAATACGAGCTGTGGAAGGCCCTGTGGTCCTCCATCAAGGACGTGAACTTCTGGGAGCTTGACCACGCGCTGGGCCGCCACCGCGACCTGTGCGAGCACATGGTGCCCAACACGTTCGTCGGCAACCACGACGTGGACCGGATTGCTTCGAAGGTGGGGCAGGACGGCGCGCTTGTGGCCACGGCGCTGCTCATGGCGCTGCCCGGCATGCCCAGCATCTACTACGGCGATGAGCAGGGCTTCGAGGGCCTGCGCGGGGAGGGGTTCGCCGCCGACGACCCCGTGCGCCCGCCGCTGCCAGCCAGCCCCGCGGAGCTTTCGAGTCTGGGGCAGTGGATCTTCGAGGAGCACAAGAAGCTCATCGCTTTTCGACGCCGCCACCGCTGGCTCGAAACCGCCACCCTCGAGGTGACCGACAAAACAAATGAGGCGATCACCGTGGCGCTCGAATCCGGTTCGGAGCGCGCGACGGTGACCGCCTGGCTCGACCCCGCGCCGGGCGTGCGCATCACGTCCGGGGGCGAGACCTGCTACGAGTGGTCTGCTGTCTAACCGCTAGAACGGCCTAGAACGGCAGGGAGGAACCCGGTGCGTACTTGGCCAGCAGCTCCCGGGCAATGACGGACAGGTCCGGCAGGCGCAGCGTGACCGCGCCCGCGACCGGCATGTCGAAGGTGGGCACGTTGGCGGGTGCCAGCGTGATCACAGGTGTGCCCTGCGGTGCGGGTGCGGGGGCCGGCTGGGCATTCTGCTGGGCAGGCTGCGCTGGCTGCGCGTTCTGCTGGGCAGGCTGCTGCTTATTTGCAGGCGCGCCCGTGGTGCCGCGCAGGCCGCAGCGGTTGGCGGCTTCCTCCACGCGGCCGAGCGCGGCCTGGATCTGCGGGCCGCGGCGGTCGAAGGCTGCGATGGTCTGGGCCTGGCGCTTCTTGGCGTTGAAGTCGGCGTCGTTGGTCCAGTAGCGGGATGCCTGATCGCAGGAGATCTGGCCTGCGGGAAGCTTTGCCAGGGCGTCGTCGATGGCGTCAGCGGAGGCCACGCCGGTAGAAACGGTGGCGGCCATGAGTGCGGTGAGTGCAGCTGTGCGAATTTTCATAGCCGCCAGTATGTCACATCAGCCCCATCTGTCACACCCGGTTAGGCGTCGAGGAAGCGCCGAATCAGGCTGCGGTAGGCGTCCACGGTGAGGTGAACGTCCTCGATATCCACGTATTCGTCGTGGCCATGCAGCAAATCCAGCACCTGACCCAGGTGACGCTCACGGGCGTGCATCGCAAATCCGTAGCCCACCCCGCCCTTGCGGCGCGCGAAGCGCAGGTCCGAGCCGCCGGCGGCGATAGTTGGGACCACCACGGCGTCGGGGAAGAACTCGGCGTAGGTCTCGCAGATCGCCTGATAGAGCGGCGAGTCGGTGGGGGAGATGGTGGCGTCCTCGGTGATGAGGTGCTGGATCTCCACCTCGCTGGCCAGGTCGCCGAGCGCCGTGCGCAGCTGCTCGTCGATCCACTCCTGGCTCTGGCCGGGCAGCGGGCGGATGTCCAGCTCCATGTAGGCCATGGACGGCAGTACGTTGATGGCCTCGCCCGCGCGCAGCACCGTCGGTGCGATGCTCAGGTGGCTCATGGCGTGCGAGTAGCGCGCCAGGTCGCCGAGCGCCTCGTAGCCTTCGCCGCGCAGCAGGGCGGCCTCGGTCTCGGGGTCGAATTTCCAGGCGCGGATGTAGTCCGGCCACGGCTGCTCGGTGGTCACGGAGGGCTGCACCGACGCGATACGGCGAGCAACCTCACCAATCTTGGTGACGGCCATGTCGCGGTCGTGCGGGGCGGAGCCGTGGCCGGCGTCCCCGCGCACCACGAGGCGGCGCTGGGCCGCGCCCTTCTCACCAATCACCACGACGATCGCGTCCGAGCCGTCGCGCACCGGCAGGTGGGAGCCGCCCTCCTCGGAGAGGCAGTTCTTCCAGCTGAACGGCTCCGGGTCGAGCTGCGAGAGGTAGCCGGCGCCGAGCCCGCCGCGCGCCTCCTCGTCCGCCACGCCCACGAAAGTCAGTGTGCCGCGCGGGCGTTTGCCGCTCAGGGCCACGTCGCGGGTGGCGGCGGCCATCGCGGCGGTGATGTACAGCATGTCGGTGGCGCCGCGGCCGTAGAGTCGGCCGTCGATAATTTCGGCGCCGAAGGGGTCGTGCGTCCACTGCTCCTTATCGACGGGCACTACGTCCGTGTGGCCGAGCAGCGTGAGGGGCTCCGCGGAGGGGTCGGTACCCTCGATGGTAAACGCGATAGACACCCTCCCATCTGTGGGTTCATACTTTTGGATGCGCACGGGAGCGCCGTCGAAAAACGATTCGAGCGTGGCCGCGTTGCGGTATTCTCCCCCCGAAGTTGGGGTAAGGTCGTTGACACACGTATTTTGGATAAGGGTTCGTAAGAGATCCACTGTTGCGCTATGTAGGTTCATGTCTGGCATATTAGGTGCTTTTGTGGGCATCCAGAGAGGAGTTGGTGTCGTATGGCTCGAAGAGAACTCAGCCAGGACCCCCGCGCTGTGAAAACGCGGAACGCGATCATCAAGACAACTACCGAGTTGTTGAATGAGCACCGGGTTGAGGACATCACGGTGTCCCAGATTGTGAACGCGGCAGGGATGAGCCGCCAGGTTTTCTACGAGCACTTCAAGGACCGCGACGCCGCCGTCAAGGCAGCAATCCAGCGCGCGCTGGCCCCGGCGGTGAACGATTACATCGAGACGTATAAGAAGACCGGCGAGATGCCTCCTGCGCTGGAGGCGCTGTTCTCGCAGCTCGCCGAGGTTCGTTGCCTCTTGAGCCACGTGATTAACGGCCCGGCCCACGCCACGCTGATGGCTTGCTTTACAACGCCCGAGATGCCAATGCTGCACGACATGGTGACGGCGATGCGCGCCGAGGTCGTCCCGATGACCGACGAGGAAGCTGCCGACGTGGCTTCTTACCTGTGCTCCGGCGCGTTTTCGATCTTTATGAAGTCGGCGACTGAGTCCGAGAATTACGAGGAAGCCGTCAAACGCGCAATGAGCGTGTTCGGAGTGTTCGGTAGGGCAATGAGCTTGCCTCAGTGAGGTATCCTGCATTCATGACACCACGTGAACTTAGTATGGACCCGCGCGCGGTTCGTACGCGCACGGCGTTACTGAACGCAACGAAGGAACTGCTGCTCCATTACCGGGTGGATGAGCTTTCGTTGTCCCAGATTGTGAAGTACGCGCAGGTCAGCCGCCAGGCCTGCTACGAGCACTTTCACGACAAGGACGCGCTCATCCTGGCTGCGGGGTGCGACATTTGCCTCCCTGCCTACGAGTCTTTCGTCAATGACATCGTGATCGACGAAACGTACCCGGACCAGGTGGCGCGGCTGGTGAAGCACCTCGAGCGCTACGACAAGGCGGTCAAGCATCTGATCAACTCCTCGGTGCACGGCCATCTCAACGACAAGATCTGCAACATTCTGGCGGACGCCTACCTGAAGAAGATCTACACCCAGATCGAGTCAGGCGAAGAAATTGCTCTGACGGAGGAAACGCTGCGCGACACGGCCCGCTTCATGGCTGCCGGAACACAGGACATCCTGATCGACGGCATGCTGCGCGACCGCGAGCATGAAGAAACCGCGCAACGCGTAGAAAACGTTCGCGCGGCATTAGATCTCGTGATCGGCGCGCTGCGCGCCACCAGTGGTGGGGCAGCGGACGAGCAGTAGCATCGCTATCCTCGCTGGGGAGCTGGGGCGCCGTCTTCTGCGGCGTCCCAAATTTTTTCGTCCAGGATGCCTTCGCGCTTCGCCACGATGGCGGCGACGACGGCCTGGCCGGTGACGTTGACGGCGGTACGTCCCATGTCGATGATCGGCTCGATGGCCAGCAGCAGGCCCACGCCAGCCAGCGGAAGGCCCAGGGTGGACAGCGTCAGCGTGAGCATGACGGTCGCGCCGGTGGTGCCCGCGGTCGCCGCGGAGCCGAGCACGGCCACGATCACGATGAGCAGGTAGTCCGTCGCGCCCAGGTCGAGGCCGTAGAACTGCGCGACGAACAGGGCCGCGATCGCCGGGTAGATGGAGGCGCAGCCGTCCATCTTTGTGGTCGCGCCGAGCGGCATGGCGAAGGCCGCGTACTCGCGCGGCACGCCCATCGACTCCTCGACGGTGCGCTGGTTCACCGGCATCACGCCCATGGAGGAGCGGGTGACGAAGCCGAGGGTGGTCACCGGCCACACGCGGCGGAAGAAGCCACCGACCGGCACCTTATTGACGGCCAGTACCGCCGGGTACAGCACGAAGATCACGAGCGCGAGGCCCACGTAGATCGCCAGCACGAACTGGCCGAGATTGCCCAGAGCCTCCCAACCGTAGGTGGCCACGGCCTTACCGATGAGCGCCGCCGAACCGATTGGGGCAAGGCGGATGATCCACCACAGCACCACCTGGATGACCTCCAGGAAAGAGGCGGAGAACTGCAGGAACGGCTCCGCGGCCTTGCCCGCCTTGATGGCGGCCACGCCGATGAGCAGAGAGATCACCAGGATCTGCAGCACGTTGAAGTTCACCGAGGCGCTCGTCTCCGAGACCTTGACACCAAGCCCGAAGAAGTTCGACGGGATGACGGTGTTCAGGAAGCCGAGCCAGGAGCCGGAGCCGCTTGGTTCGGCGGCGGAGGAGGCGTCGACAGACGAGTTCGCGCCGGGCTGCATGACGGTGCCGACGATGATGCCGATGATCACCGAGAAGAACGCGGTGATGGCGAACCACAGCAGGGTCTGCCAGGCAAGGCGCGCGGCGTTGGTGACCTTGCGCAGGTTCGCGATAGAGGTGACCACCGCGGTGAACACGAGTGGCGGGATGAGTAGCTTCAGCAGCTGCACATAGGCGCTGCCGACCCAGCTGAGCGTCTCGCTGAGCCAGGTGATGTCGTTGGCCGCGGCGATGAGCCCGAGGATGAGGCCGATGATCAGGCCGGCGATCACTTGGGCGCCGAACCCGGTCATCCACTTTGGAAGGTGCATGAAGTTCTCCAGGTGTAGATTTATAGACTAATCGGTATTAAACGAAGCTAAATTCTACACCTATCCTCTAGAAACGCGTCAAATCTAAACTAGACAGAGCGGTTCACGTAGCACTTTATCCAGTGCAACCGCGCGCGCGATGTCCCGCACGATCTCGCGGTGCGAAGGGATCATGCGCAGCTTCGGGGCGCGCTCGGCCTCGCTGACCACCGTGCGCGCGAACGTGGCGGGCGCCTGCGGGTCGTCGATGAAGGCGCTGCCGGCGACGACGACGGTGCTGGGGGTGTGGGCGTCGGCAAGCGTGGCCACGAGTGAGCCGAGGCCGCGTGCGCGCTGGTCGAGCGCCTGGCGCGTGGCCGACTGCTGCTCCGCGAGCGCGACGACCTCCTGCAGTGACTGTACTGCCGACTGTCCGATGGCGTTGAGGAGCCCCTGCGTGGTCAGGTGATCGCTGGCGACGTCGATGGCCATCACGCCGGTCGGGGTGGACATTGCGCAGGCCAGCGAGTCATCGGCGAACAGCGCCATCACCGGCGGGGTGTCGATGTCCAGGCTCGACTGCATCTCCGAGCCGACGATCGCCTGGCTGATGGAGACGACCTCGACGGGCACGCCGAACTGCTCCCGCATCTGCTGGCGGATCGGCACCCCGTGCCAGCCGAGGTTTGCCGCGGTGACCTCGCCGTCCTCGTTGACGGTGCCCGAGGTAGTCACGCCGACGGTTGCGAGCGGGCGGCCCATCCCGGCGCTGAGGCGGTGTAGCCCGGCCATGATGTGCTGCACGAAGTCATCCGGACTCATGTGTGCGACGGGGATGTCCACATCGATGCTGCGCAGGGTGCGCCCCTTGAGGTCGAACAGCGCGATGTAGGTGCTCAAGGTGCCGACGGCCACCCCGGCGTACAGCGAGTTCGGTTCCCCGAGCTCGAGCGGCATGGTGGGCCTGCCCCGGCCGGTGGACTCGGACAGGTCGCCGCGTTCCACGATGTAGCCGGAGTTTGCCAGCGCGGTGACGGCGCGGGTGATGGTGGGCTGCGAGAGGCCGGTGGCTGCGATCAGGTCTCGTCGCACGCACTGTTCCTGCAGGCGAATGAGGTGCAGGCACTTGGCGGCGGGGGTTGTTGGGTGATGGAACGCTGTCCGTGTCGCAGGCATGTGAATATATGTACCGGTAGTAGACCGCTTTGTCCAGTTATCGAGCTAGAGTGGGCCGTCTCGGTAGACAATGCGGTTTGTATGGGGTGTAGAGGTGCACATTCAGCGTGTCCCTCGGTTACACTGCCTACCCATGACCAATCCTTTGCTTGAGGAGCACGCATCCCAGTCAGAACGCGAGCCTTCGCTACTCGACGCCACCTGCGAAGACTTTCTCTACGACCTCGCCGAGCTGATCCCTACCCTGGCAACGGAGATCGGCCTCGAAGGCCACGACTGCGACCTGCAGGACTTCAGCCCCGAGTACTACGGCGAAGTCGCCGACCGCATCCGTGACGTCGTCGCCGACGTCGACGCGCTCAACGACTCCACGGACGCCTCCGACGACGAAGACGACTTCGACGACGTCGACAATCTCACCGCTTCGCTGCTGCGCGACCGGATGGCATTCAAGTTGGAGCTGCACCACCAGGGCGAGGACCTGCGCCAGCTCAACAACATCGATTCGCCGGTGCAGACCATCCGCGACTCCTTCGCGCTGATGCCGAAGGTGAGCAAGGAGGACTTCGAACACATTGAGGCGCGCCTGTCCAAGGTGCCGGCGGCGCTCGCGGGCTATCGCGCGTCGCTTTCGGAGGCGGCGTCGGCAGGCAATGTGCCTGCGTACCGCCAGATCGAAGCCGTGATCAAGCAGTGCGGCGACCTCACCGACGACGACAGCGTCTTCGACCAGCTGGGTCTGCCGGAGGACTCGGCCGTCGTCGAAAAGGCGAAGGCTGCATTCGACGAGATGGCCACCTGGCTGTCCACCGAGCTCGCGCCACACGGCCGCCACGACGACGCCGTCGGCCGCGACCGCTACGAACTCTTCTCCGAGTTCTTCTTGGGCCGCGGCATCAACCTCGACGAGGCCTACACCTGGGCCAAGGAGCAGCTGAAGGAAACCGTCGCTGAGCAGCGCGCGCTCGCGCAGAAGCTCTACGGCCCGGACGCCACCATCCTGGGTGCGTACAAGCGTCTCAACGAGGAGGAGCGCTACACCCTGCGCGGCACCGACGCCCTGCTGGAGTGGATGAACTCCGTCAACGAGCAGGTCATGCGGGACCTCGACGGCGTTGACGTCACCATCCCGGAGGGCCTGCACAAGGTAGAGTGCGCGATTGACCACGCCGGTTCCGGCGGCATCTTCTACACCCCGCCGTCCGACGACCTGATCCGCCCCGGCACCATGTGGTGGTCAGTGCCGGAGGGCCAGGAAGTGTTCCACACCTGGCAGGAGCTCACCACCGTCTTCCACGAGGGTATCCCGGGCCACCACCTGCAGATCGGCACCGCGCTCATGCAGCGCAACGACCTCAACCTGTGGCGTCGCACCGCGTGCTGGAACTCCGCACACGGCGAGGGCTGGGCGCTCTACGCCGAGGAGCTCATGGGGGAGCACGGCCACTTCGACGACCCAGGCTTCCGCATGGGGCTTCTCGACGCCCGCCGGCTCCGCCTCGCCCGCGTCATGATCGACATCGGCGTCCACCTCAAGAAGGCCACCCCGGACGGCACCGGCGTGTGGGACGCCGCCTACGCCAAGGCGTTCCTGCGCGACAACTCCGCCATGCCAGAGTCCCACATCGCCTTCGAACTGGACCGCTACCTGGGCTGGCCGGGCCAGGCGCCGAGCTACGCCATCGGCTACCGCGACTGGTGCTCACTGCGCGACAGCGCCCTGGAGCAGGGCATGACGCTGCGCCAGTTCCACGACAAGGCGCTCAAGTTCGGGTCGATGCCGATGGACATGCTGGCCCACGAGGTGCTCAACCACCACGACTAGCCTGCTAGCCGTTGCGTTTGCGATTCTGCCAGTTGACCAACTTCGGCAGGTAACCCGCGAACAGCAGGATGCAGATCAGGCGGATCAGCTGGACCGCCACGACCGCCGGGCCCACCCCGCCCTCCGCGGTGAGTGCCAGCACCGTCTCGAGTGCGCCTGGCGTGGTGGCCAGGTACCCCTCGTAGAAGCTGATATTCAGCCACAGCGCCAGCAGCCAGCCCAGTCCGGCGCAGGCTGCCATGAGGGCGGCGATGTAGACGATCGTGATGGGCAGCAGGCGGGAGAACTGCTTCAGGGCAGGTACGGATAGGCCGCCGCCGCACGCCCAGCCAATGCACAAGAACGCCGCGATGTTCAGCGGCTCCGGCGGAACGATGACCACGTCCATGAAGGAGCCGACCACTGCGGTGACGATCATCGGGCCGAAAATCGACGGGTTCGGGATGTGCAGCACCTTCGCGATCGGCTGCCCAACCGCCACCAGCGCCGGCACCAGCAACCACATCCACCAGTAGGGCTCCAGATGCTCCGTGGCGGAGGCGTGCTTGGTAGTGAGCAGCCCCGCCACCACCGGCAGCGTCATCGACACGACGAGCAGGCGCAGGTACTGCGTCAGAGCGACGTAGCGGACGTCGGCACCAATCTCCTTCGCGATGACCGGCATGAGCGACGCACCGCCCGCGAGCAGCGACAACACCCCGGTTTCCTGCGAGATTCCCTTGCGCGCGAGCACCGCGCCGCCCACGTAGGCCAACCCGATCATGCTCGCCGCGGCCAGCAGGCCGGGCAGCAGGAACGGCAACAGCGTCTTCGGGGGGATGCCCACCAGTGGCAGCGCCGCCAGTACGCCGATCACGCCGCGGGTGCACGTGAACAGGAGCTCGTTGATGGGAAGGTCGCGCCCGCTGCGCAGCGCCACCGCGCCCGATGCGACGATCGCCCCCAGGATCCACGCGGCCGGAAGGTGCAGCGCGCTGAAGGCCCAACCGAGCGCGATTGACACCGGGACGACCACACACCAACGAAGCATGGCTGTTGATATTACTCTTTAGTGCATGATTGTCGCCCTGCTGATTGCATCACTGACCGCCGGCTGGATTGACGCCGTCATCGGCGGCGGTGGCCTGGTGCTCATCCCTGTGCTGATGTCCACCACCGGCATGCCTGCCGCCGCCGTCCTGGCGACGAATAAGTTCGCGGCGTTCACCGGCACCTCCTCCGCCGCGGTCACCATGGTGCGCAAGGTTGGGGTTCCGCGCTGCACGTGGGGCTTCGCGCTCGCCGCGATGTGCGCCTCCGCGGGCGGTGCGCTGGCCGTCGCGCTCGTCAGCGACTCCGTGATACGCCCACTCATCATTGTGTTACTGCTGGCAGTGGGCATCTTCGTGGTGTGTAAGCCCTCGTTTGGGTCGGAGGGCAACCGCATCATCACGCCGCGCCGGGTGGCGCTCGGCGTCGCGGTGGCCCTGCTCGTCGGTGGGTACGACGGCGTCTTCGGCCCCGGCACCGGCATGTTCCTCATCATGGCGTTTACAGCTGTGTTCTCTCAAACCTTCCTCGAGTCCGCGGCGATGGCGAAGGTGGTCAACACCGCGACGAACATCGGCGCGCTCGGAGTGTTCATCGCCGGGGGCTACGTGGACTGGTCGCTGGCAATCGCGCTCGCGATCGCGAACGTGATCGGCGCGCAGCTCGGCGCGCGCACCGTGCTGCAGGGCGGGTCCAAGTTGGTCCGAATCGCCTTATTGACGCTCGTAGTTGTTCTATGCGCGCGGCTTGGGTGGCAAGAATTCATGCAATAATGGCGGCGTGGAAAAGCAGCAGAAGATTCTTAGGCCGGCTCGTAGGGCGGCAACCGAGCAGAAAATTTTCGCGTCGGTGCTCAGCATCGCCCGCGATCGCGGGTTGCACTCTGTAACGATCGACGAGGTTGTGGCGGATTGTGGCGTCGCAAAGACGACGATCTACCGCCGTTACGCTGACCGCCGCGAAATGATCACCGCGGCGCTGGACTCAATCGCGCTCCAGATCCCGATCTACCTCCCCACCACGCGCGCTGAGTTCGTAAAATACATGATTGACCTGCAGCGCTACCTCGACGAGACGCTGGGTGTGCGGCTGATCGGCTCCATCATCGCCAGCGCAGAGCCTTTCGTGTCGCAGTGGCGTCTGCGCCTTGAAACCGAAATCCTCGAACGGATGGTGGAGGGGATCCGCAAGGGGATGGACGAGGGCCTGTATAACCCGAACATCAACCCGTACGCCTTCGTGGGCATGCTGCTCGGCGGCATTGTTATGCGCCAGGCGTTCAGTGAGGCCTCCGCCGAGCGGCACGCCGAAAATACCGCGACGGTCCTGTGGCCACAGCTAGCTGTGGACCCGGACCGCCGAAACGATTAGAGCTGCTGAGAGCTGACTAGAGCTGCAGGGAGCCGTTGGCCAGGCCGACCACGGCTGCGATAGCGCCCGCGATCACGATCGCCACCACAACCCACTCGAAGCTGTTGAAGAGGCGCTCCTTGTTCGCGAGGCGCGTCCACACGTACGGGATGATGCCCGGGACCACGGCGAGCGCGCCGAAGAGCACGTAGACCGGGTCGGCAGCGTAGATCAGCCACATCGAGTACACGAAACCGACCGCGCCGACGATGAGGTGGCGCTGGTTGTCGCTGCGGCTGACCTCCGGACCGGAGTCGTCGAAACGCACGCCCGCGTTCGGGTGGTTAAGCCCCTTACCGCGCACCGCGAGCAGGATGAGGTACAGCGAGGAGAAGATGTACGGCAGCAGGTACATGATGGTCGCCAGCTGCACCATCGCGTTATAGGACGTCTCGTTGGCGAAGAAGATGATCACGAACAGCTGGATCACCACGGTGGAGATCAGCTGCGCGCGGAACGGGGAGCCCGCCTTGTTGGCCACGCCGAGCGACTGCGGCAGCAGGCCGTCGTTCGCCATGAGCACGATCGGCTCGGCGCACAGCATCTGCCAGGACACGTACGCGCCCAGCACCGACAGGCACAGGCCGATAGAGATGAACACGCCGCCCCACGGGCCGACGACCGCCTCAAGCACGGCACCCATCGAGTTCTCCGGCAGTGCCGCCAGCTCCTCCTGAGTGAGCACGCCGTAGGACAGCGTGGACACTAAGACCAGCAGCAACAGCACCGACAGGAAGCCGATGATGGTCGCGCGGCCCACGTCCTTGCGGGTCTTCGCCTGCTTGGAGTACACGGAGGCGCCCTCGATGCCGATGAACACCCATACGGTGTAGAGCATGATGCCCTGCAGCTGCTGCGAGAACGGGATCGTCGAGCCCTCTCCCCAGAAGTCCAAGGTGAACTTGTCCCAGGAGAAGCCGAGGAAGGCGACCAGGACGATGAAGCAGAGGATCGGCACCAGCTTGGCCACCGTGGTGACCACGTTCATCACGGCCGCCTGCTTCACGCCGCGGGTCAGCATGATGAAGATGCCCCACGTCATCACGGATACCGCCGCGGCCAACACCCACCGGTTATTCAACGGGGCGAAGTAGTAGGCCACCGTGGAGAAGAACAGGGTGGCGTAGCCCACCTGCGCCATCACGGAACCCAACCAGTAGCCCAGACCAGAGGTGAACCCGATGAAGTCGCCGAGGCCAGCGCGCACGTAGGAGTATACGCCCGAGTCCAGGTGCGGTTTGCGCCGCGCCAGGATCTGGAACACGAACGCGATGGAGAGCATGCCCACCCCGGCGATAACCCAGCCGATGAGCATTGCGCCGGGGCTCGCCACGGAGCCAATATTTTGCGGCAAGGCGAAGATGCCGGAGCCAATGGTGGAACCAATAATGAGCGACACCAGGGTCCACATGGTCACCGTGTGTGATTGGGCATTAGTCATGGAGAATAAGTTACCTTATGATGAGAGCCGTGAAGCGTCGAAGGAGGTCGGTCATGCGTGGCCGGATTACAGCAGCTGCGTGTGCAGTCATGCTTGCCTGCACCTCCCCACACGCCGTGGCGGTAGAAACTGCGCACGGACAGGCGATCGTGCAGGGCAATTACCCCGTTACAACCGTAACTATCGGTAGTACGGAAACACTACCCCCACCGCTGCCGAGGGGCCAAGCCTGGTACAGCGGCACGAGTATCCCCAGCTGGGCACACCTTTCTGAAGCCGATGGCTCCATCGAGCTGACGCCATCTGTTGGCGTCGATCCTGGCGATTACCAGTGGCCAGTCGTTGCCCACTACGGCGACGAATCCACGGAAATCATCCCGGTCCGAGTCGCTGTGGCGAACCCGGGAACGGATGAAGGCGTGGCGCCGGACTTCCTGAAGCCGCTCGGTTTTGAGCAGATCACGCCGAAGTGTTCCAAGACTTCCTTGGCAGTGGGCATTCCGCTGCTGGCACTGATCCCGCTCGGCTTCGCCACCCAAATGGGGCTACCAATCGTTGCGGTGCAGGACAGCATCAACTTGCAGATCACGAACCTGCCACAGCCAGTCAAGATTCACCTCAAACCGCGCCAGTACAACCGCCGCAATGCGGACCTCGGCATCGCGTCGGTGCTGACGGTCGCTGGCCTAGTCGGCGGTGGCATCATTTATTCAGCGTGCGCTTCGTCCGAGCAGTAGGCGTCGCCGTCCACGGGTCCTCCGGCCACGGGTGCTTCGGGTAGCGCCCACGCATCTCCTTACGCACGTCCTGGTAGGGCCCGTTCCAAAAACTGCGCAGGTCGTCAGTGACCGCCAGCTCGCGCCCAGCAGGGGAGAGTAGGTGGAACAGCACCCGCTGCCCGCCAATCACTGGCGAGTCCGCCAGCCCGAACGCCAGCTGCAGTTTCAGCCGCACGACGGGTCGGCCCGTCGAGTAGTCGAGTTTGCCTTGCGCGATGCGCGTCGGCGCCAGCTCGTCGAGCTTTGAGGCCTCCGGCCACGGCAGTTGCCGCATCAGCGCCTGCCGCATGTCCAGCTCTCTTATCGACGCCCCCCTGGCCAACTGCGCCACCTCCAGCGAGTAGTCGCCCTTGGTCACGTCCGGCCACGGCTCGCCGATGGTGGCGTGCAGGAAATCGAGGCGCTGCTTAAGCGCCAGGGCGGCGCTATCAAGCGTGAAATCCTCGAAGCTGATGTCGCGCAGTGCCTCTTCCACCTCGTGGGGTTCGGGGCGGATCGGGGTGGCGCTCAGCTCGATGGCACCGATGGCTTTGACCCTGCGTGCGCGCACTTTCCCGTCCACGAGCGATGCGCGCACGTGCTCCTCGACGCGCTCCTGCGGCATCGCGAGCGGTTCCGCCGCGCGGATCACCGCACCCCGCGCAGTGCGCTGCACCTCTGCGGCCGCGATCCACTCCGGGGCGCCGATCGGCACGTCCAGCCGCGCCCTCGTTCCTGAAGCAAGCAGGTACTCATTACCGTCGCGCTTGGCCACCCACTGGGGGTACGCCGCCGCGATCACGTCGCCAGGCGCCACCGGCGCTGACTGGTGTACGAGTCTGGCCAGGCGTTTCGCGGGCTGGTCGGCGAGTTTGGCCACCGTGTCCGCAGCGCCCGAGCCGAACTTCACCAACGCGGCCCCCAGCCGCGGATCCACCGGCATGCGCACCAGCTTCTCGCCGAGGGCGGTGATGCGGTGCTGATCGTCCAGCGCGCCGATGAGCCGCAGCGTCTCCTGCGCAGCGGCCAAGTGGTGCGCCGGGGGAGGGTCCAGCAGCGGCAAGTCTGGCGACGCCCACGCCGCCAATTGCAGCGCCGCCTGCGTGAGGTCACTCGTCGCGATCTCCGGCGCCACATCCGGCTGGAAGTGCTGGTAGTCCGCCTCCGAGTAGGCCCGCACCACCGTGCCAGGCCCCAGGCGACCGGCGCGGCCCGCCCGCTGGTCCGCACTGCTTTTCGCCGCAGAGACCGTCACCAAGCCCGTCATCCCGCGGGCATCCCGCCGCGGCACCCGGGCAAGCCCGGCATCCACCACGCGGCGCACACCCGGCACCGTCACCGAGGACTCCGCAACGTTCGTCGACACCACCACCGCAGCATCCCCGTAGAGCGCGGCGTCCTGCTCCGCGGAGGACAAGCGGCCGTGGAGCGGAGTGGCGTCGTCAAGAAAGCTGGCGACGAGCTCCACCTCCCGCACCCCCGGCACGAACACCAGGGTGCGCTCCGGCGCCTCCGCGAGGGCGGCCACATGCCGGTAGAACTCGCGCGAACCCTGCATCCGCCCAGCGTGCGGAGCATATGTGACCTCGACGGGGTAGGTCGCCGCCTCCGTGGACAGCACCTCGGCGCCCATGTGGTCGGCGAAGCGGTGCGCGTCCAGCGTCGCCGACATGGCGCACAGGTACAGGTCATCGCGCAGCAGGGCAGTCTCCATGCACATGGCCAGCACCAGGTCGGTGTCCAGGCCACGCTCGTGCACCTCGTCGATGATCACCGCGTTGACGCCCTCCAGGCCAGGGTCCTGCAACAGGCGGTTCAGCAGCACACCCGGCGTCACAAACTCCACCAGCGAACCATCCCGATGCTCACCACGAATGGAGTAGCCCACCCGCTGCCCAAGCCGCGACCCATCCAGGTCCGCCAGCCGCTTCGCCGCCGAACGCACTGCCACACGCCGCGGCGCCGTCACCAGCGTCTTCCCACACACATTTGCCACCGCCGGTGGCACCAGCGTCGTCTTACCCGTCCCAGGCGGCGCCTCCACCACCAGCGGCCCGGTGCGCGGCAGCTCCCCAATCACCTTCGCGACGGGCAGCCCCTCCCCAATCTTGCCCAGGTCAAACGCGTGCTCAGGCATCCTGCGCAAACTTTCGCTTCACGACGCCCGGCACCCCCGCCACCAAACAGTCATCTGGCACGTCCTTCGTCACCACCGTGCCGGCGGCCACCACGCAACGATCACCCACCGTCACGCCAGGCATCACCATCGCACCCGCCCCGAACCAGCAGTCCTTCCCAATCCGAACCGGCTTCGCGATCTCCCACCCCTCAGCCCGCTTCGCCGCATCCTCAACCGGGTGACCCACCGTAATCAGCTGGCAGCCCGGCCCGAACACCGACCCGTCCCCGATGGTCACCTCCGCAATATCGAGGATGACGCAGTTGAAGTTCATGAAGCACCCCTTGCCGAACCGGGTGTTCAGCCCGAACTCCACATGCAGCGGCGCGAACAGTCCCGGCACGTGCTCACTGTTGGAAAACACCTGCCGCAACAGCTCCTCCGCCCGCGGCTGATCGGTGTTGCCCAGGGCGTTGACCTGGCGCATCAACTCCCACGTCCGGGCGTGTTGGGCGTCGGCCTCCTCGCCGCCGGGGAGGTACCACTGACCTGATCGCATCTGCTCCATCGAATACATACCAGCCAGGGTACCGGGGTGTGTAGCCCCTACGGCCCTGCCTGCCGCTCGGCTTACCGCCCCCGCCCGTCGAAAAAGTTCCCCCGAGAACCGTGATGCGGGGAACGATCTTCATGGACAGGCGTCGCGAACTGGGGAAACGGCAGCGTCGGTCGACCGGAGTGGGCTCGAAATCCAAAATGGTTCCCGAGCGCGGGAACTTTTTCAAAGAGTATCGGTGCGAGCCGAGAAGGGACAGAGCATTGAGGGGTTTCGGTTGACAGGGGGACATGTCAGGGGGACAATGAGTACAACACAAAACATGGTGTTGTGATGTGTTGTTGTGTTGCAAAATAGAACCACCCTCCAGGGTGTTTGAGGACCTGGAGGGTGGCGAGGGACACACTACATGAGAGCATTCTGAAGGAGCGGCCAAACTGCTTCAGAAGCGCGGGTGAATCCAACGGTTAGCGCAAGTAACCACACCCACGGGATGCGAAGATTGAATTTCCATCTTCGCATCCCTTTCTCTTTAGTTTTCTGTGTCTCTCAATTTGGGGCTTAAGGGACATTTTGTGTGTTTTTACGGCGTGTCGCGATAAGGGACATTTTGTGTGTGTTTAGCTGCGTCCAGCCCACCCTCTTCTCACGCCTAAGCTGGGTTCCACTGATGATCAATGCCGGTATCGAGGCTTAAGGGACATTTTGTGTGTAACTAGCCGCGTCCAGCCCACCCTCTTCTCACGCCTAAGCTGGGTTCCACTGATGATCAATGCCGGTATCGAATTCTTTCGGCCCGTCGACCTCTTCCCGTCGACCTACTCCGGTTTACCAACGCAGGTCAGCGCAAAATCGGCAAAATAGCCCCAAAATCATCCAAATCACCGCTGACCTGGGTTGGTCGACGCAATGAGGTCGACCGGAACCCCCGATACCTCTATGCGACCAGAATTGTGCACGTCAAGGGCTTTGCTCGTCCCCCTGGCTATATGCGACCGCCCAACGCACAGGCGGCTGGTTCTAGTCCCCGCACACAAACAATCGGACACCCTCTGCCCGGTATGCGCCTGCTCGCGCGCGCAAGCCGCACACTTGGCGAATACCTAGGCCGCGCCGGATGGCCGCCCTCGGACCGCGACGCTGCGGCTGGCGAGGGAGCGGACCAGGGTCAGACCGAGGAGAGCGCCCTTGCCTTGATCTGGTCGAACTCCTGCTGGGTAATCGCTCCCGAGTCGAGAAGGGCCTTCGCCGAGGCGATCTCATCGGTCGGGCTCGATCCGGCGGAGCCGCCGGCGACGGACTTGATGTACTCATCCTGCCGCTGCTGGAGCTCCTGGCGCGCCTCGACCGCGCGGTCGGTCATCCCCCGACCTCGAACAAGCAGGTACGCGAGCATTCCGATGAACGGCAGCGCGAGGATGAACACCACCCACAGCGCCTTCGCGAAGCCGCCGAGGTCCTTGCTGCGGAAGAGATCTCCGAAGATCCACCACAGGGACATGAACCATGCGAAGAAGATGAAGAACTCGAACATGGCGAGTAGGAATGAGCCGTTGTCGTCGAACATTTGCTGACTTCCTCCTGACTGGATGGACGCTGGCCGAGCGGTCCACGCGGACCCCAGCGCACGACGGTTAGGAACAAGGACGTGCCCGGGCCGTCGCCGAACCATGTTAGCAGCTTTTCCTCACCAAGCGTGGTAGCCGGGTTGCGACGCGCTGACCGGGTTGGGCTGGTGAAGACGGGCCTGGGACTCCACGATTCGTAGCGACCAAGCAACGGATCGAGAGGAGTCCCAGGTGAGTGTTGAGGCTACCGTCCTGTCCGCTGCGATGCTCGGCATCTCGGGGTTGGTGGTGCTTGCCGTCGGTGAGTACGGCGGTGAGCTGGAGCTGTTGGTGGAGACCTCCGAGTCGGTGACCGGGTGCCCGCGGTGCGGGGTGGTCGCGGTGGCCCACGGCCGGCGTGAGCATCTGGTGCGTGACATCCCCTCGGCGGGGCGGCCGGTGCTGCTGGTGTGGCGCAAGCGGCTGTGGCGGTGCGCCGAACCGGCGTGCCCGCAACGTACCCGGTCAGTACACCTAATAAAGCGACGTCAGTACGTTCGCTAATGCTCGAGCTGATCTTTCATCGCTCGTACCTCTTGGCTGCCAGCGTGGTCACTTATTCGCAACCGCCCACCGTGCGTTCTCTACACCCCTCACCGTTGCACTCATGTGAGACATTTGAACGCGCTGTGGCCTTATCCGTCCCCGCGGATTGCTCCTCGCCTGTCATTCCTGAAGGGTGTCAGGAAGTTTGTGTGTGAGGCTCTGATCTAGAAGGAGTTTCACCGATAATGACTACGGTGTCACCGAAGAAAACCATGACCCGGCGAGGGTCAACGAGATCAGCGAGAAGCTGATGGAAAATTCTGAAATCGCCAGCTTGATTAGCGAGCTGTCGAGCTCCGCTGATGATGCAAGCGAGCTGGTCAAAGGCCTGCTGCAAGCATCAATCAACGCTGGCCTTAAGGCGGAGATGGATGCGCACTTGGGCTACGGCCATTCCGACCGCAAAGCGAAATCCCAGGTCGAAACCGCACAGGAGAATAATCACCGTAACGGGTCGTACACCAAGACCGTCAATTCTGGCTACGGCGCAGTTGAGGTGACCGTGCCCAGGGATCGTGCCGGCACGTTTACTCCCCGGATGGTGCCCAAGGGTGCACGTCGGCTCACAGAGCTCGACGACATGATTATCTCGCTCTACGCCGGTGGGATGACCGTGCGCGATATCCAGCATCACCTCGCGACCACCCTTGGGGTGGATATGAGCCCGGATACGATCAGCACCATTACCGATGCGGTGTTAGACGAGGTCATGATCTGGCAAAACCGCCAGCTCGACGAGTTTTACCCGGTGATCTTCCTCGACGCGCTACGCGTGAAAATCCGTGACGGCCACCGCGTGGTCAACAAGGCTTGCTACATGGCGGTTGGTGTCGACATGGACGGCATCAAGCACATCCTGGGACTGTGGATCGCCGACAATGAAGGAGCCGCATTCTGGGCATCGGTGTGTGCGGATCTGGCTAACCGCGGTGTCCAAGACGTGTTCATTGTGTGCTGCGACGGGCTCAAAGGCTTGCCGGAAGCCGTGGAGGCAACCTGGCCGAATTCCATGGTACAGACCTGTATTGTGCACCTGATTCGGGCTGCGAACCGGTGGGTGTCCTACCAGGACCGCAAAGCAGTCTCCCGCGCGCTGCGTGAGGTCTACACAGCCGCTAACGAGGACACCGCACGTGCCAGCCTGGATGCTTTCGAGGCCAGTGAACTGGGCCGGAAATACCCCCAGTCGGTCAAAGTCTGGCGCGACGCCTGGGAGCGGTTCGTGCCGTTTCTGCAGTTTCCGCCGGCGGCACGCCGGGTGCTCTACACCACCAATTCAATCGAGTCGCTGAATGCTGAACTGCGTAAAGCTACCCGCAACAGGGGCCAATTCCCGAACGATACTGCCGCACTAAAGACGCTGTGGCTGATGATCTGCAACATCGAACAAGCGTGCCGCCCAGCGAGCGAAGAAAGCAAAGCGCGACATTGAGTGCAACGGCTATATTGAAGGAGCGAAAGCCACCGGGTGGAAACAAGCCATCAACCAACTAGCCGTGGCTTACCCCGACCGATTCGCGGACTACTTGTAAACCACCCCCCTAGAGCACTCGATCTCGCTGGGGTCCCTGCGCTACCCGCAGACTTCATACCACACACCAGACGTCATTTGGTGTTGGTTTCTCGAAACGGGCGAATGGAACTGTTTTGAAAACCATATCTGGTTGTTGTCCGAGGTCATCCCAGGAAACCAGATAGATTTATACACACAAAATGTCTCTTAAGCCCAATTTGGAGCATGAAGCAACCCATAGGATTCCTCCTTATCAGGCGCCGCCCCATAGGGTCCTTCCGCAGGTGAGGGACGAAATCCCACGGAGAGGCGCAGGTGAATAAACTCCTGCGGACAGTGAAGTACTCACATGAATGGGTACGCACTGCAGGTGAGAGTATAACCCTGAGATTTGAAAAAGCAGGACGATCACCCAAACGCCCAGGCACGCCGAGCCCGCACGAGCACTACACTGCCAACCATGACAGAGACAACGAAAGTAGCCGTAGTAACGGGAGGCTCCGCCGGGATCGGGGAGGCGTGTGCGCGGGCGCTCGCCGCGGACGGTTGGAAGGTGTACGTGGCGGCGCGCCGGGTGGAGCACTGCCAGGCCATCGCAGAAGAGATCGGGGGCGTGGCGGTGCGCCTTGATGTGACGGATGAGGTGAGTGTGGGGGAGTTGGCGTCGATAATTGAGGGGCCGGTTGGGCTGCTGGTGAATAATGCGGGCGGCGCGAAGGGCCTCGACCTGCTTCGCGACGCGAACCCCGCCGACTGGCAGTGGATGTACGAGACGAACGTGCTCGGCACCATGCGGGTGACGAAGGCCCTGTACCCGCACCTGCTGGAGGCGTCCGGTCTGGTGGTGAACATTGGGTCCGTGGCGGCGACTGACGCGTACAAGGGCGGCAGCGGCTATAACGCGGCGAAGTACGGGCTGCGCGGGATCACGCGGGCGCTGCGACGGGAGGAGGCGGAGAACAACATCCGTGTTACGGAGATTGACCCTGGCCGGGTGAAGACGGACTTCTCCCTGAACCGTTTCGCGGGCGATGCCGAGCGTGCGTACGCGGTGTACGAGGGCAAGTTGAACTTGACCGCGGAGGACATCGCGGAGGCGGTGCGCTGGGTGGCGAGTTTGCCGCCGCACGTGAACATCGATACGTTGTCGATTATGCCGACTGACCAGGCTGAACGCTAAGTGTCGGGGGCGTGGCTTAGACTGGCTGCATGATTCTAAGCACTACTAATTCCGTCGATGGGGGCACCATCGCTGAGTACATGCGCATCGTGGGCGGCGAGGCGATCGTCGGCATGAATGTGTTCAAGGATTTCGCGGCGGGCATTCGCAACATTGTGGGTGGTCGCGCCGCCGCGTGGGAGGCCGACGTCGTGCGCGCCCGCGAGGAGGCCCTGAACGAGCTGTGGCATCGCGCCGCGGAGATGGGGGCTGACGCGGTGGTTGGCGTGAAGGTGGACTACGAGTCCATGGGCGCTGACGGCGGCATGATGTTGGTGTCCGCGGTGGGCACTGCGGTCAAGCTTGCTCCGCCGGTGGTGTAATCATGGCGTTTGATGTGGTGATTTCGGGGGAGAGCATTAAGCTCGGTCAGTTTTTGAAGGTGGCCAACCTTGTGGAGTCCGGCGGGCACGCCAAGGAGCTCATCAACGCCGGCGAGGTCAGTGTCAATGGGGAGGTGGTGCGTGCGCGCGGGCACCTGCTTTTCGACGCCGACTCCGTCACCGTCGGCACCCAAACAGCAACCGTGAGCACCGGCGGGGATGACGGCGACTACTTCGATGAGCGCACCGTGAACGACGATTTCGATCCGGAAAAGTGGAGGAACATGTAAATGCCTGCGTTTCAGGGAACACCAGGGATGCCGTACTGGCAGGACTGCTTGACCAAAGACGTGCAGAAGTCCGCGTACTTCTACTCGAAGGTGCTCGGGTGGGAAGTTACGGGCGAGACGTACCGGGTTGCCCGCAAGGACGGGCTGCCGGTGGCGGGGTTCGTGCCGTCAAA
This sequence comes from Corynebacterium sp. NML98-0116, assembly GCF_001767255.1. Taxonomy (GTDB): domain Bacteria; phylum Actinomycetota; class Actinomycetes; order Mycobacteriales; family Mycobacteriaceae; genus Corynebacterium; species Corynebacterium pseudogenitalium. Next base: position 2,226,735 of record NZ_CP017639.1, on the reverse strand, counting down.
GCAGGAGCGGGACCTGTGGGTGACGTACTTCATGGACGCGGACGGCTCGATTGAGTCACGCGTGGAGCCGCTGGGGGGCAAGGTGCTGAGCTCCCAGGAGGTGGACTTCGGTGTGATGACGGTGTGTGCCGACTCGTCCGGTGGCTTGTTCGGCTTGATGCGCCCGGCGGGGGAGGATGCCTTCGTTGCCGCTGGTGAGCCGGGTGTTTCGGTGTGGTACGAGTGCGTGGCGCCGGATGAGGCCACCGTGGACTTCTACGGGGAGCTGTTCGATTGGGAGCTGCGCAAGGAAAGCGGCTACTACATTGCGCTGCAGGAGGGCGCGGCGTTCTTGGGCCTGCGTCTGGACCCGCGGCTGCAGCAGCACGGCCTTGCGGCGGTCTGGCACTCCTACTTCGGCGTCAAGGACGTTGATGCGGCGTCCCATGCGGTGCGTATGGGTGGCGGCCAGGTGTTGGCTGGTCCGACGCTCAGCCCGTTCGGCCCGATGCTTGGGGCGAAGGACGCCACCGGCGCCAACGTGTACCTGTGCGAGGTGCCGGAGCCGGTCAGCGAGGACGTCAGCGAAGCAGACTCCATCCTGGACCTCTAGGGCGCGAAACGAAGCGGAAGCACTGTGTTGAAGAAGTGGATCGCTGCGCTGCTGGTGTGCGCGCTGATGCCTGCGTTGCAGGGCTTTCACGTGAACCCCGGCTACACGCGGGAGCGCACTGCGCTGGCGGTGGTGCACCCGGACGGCCGGGTGTCGATCTCCCCGGCGGGCGAGGAGCCGCGCGCCGCCCTGTCCCTGGCCAAGCTCTACCTGGGCTACTGGGTGCTCTATAACGGCACGAAGGAGGAGAAGGCGCAGGTGGAGGAGATGGTGCGCGTCTCCAACGACGCGATCGCCGAGGAACTCGACGCCCGCTACCCGCAGGCCATCGACGAGATTGCCGCCGACTTCGAGCTGGAGCGAACGCAGCGCGTCGGCGCGTGGGGCACGACGTTGACGTCTGCGAGGGACGTGGCCACCTTCATCGCGGCCATCCTGTGGGACCCGGTTGCTGAGCCGCTGTTGGACGGGATGCGTCGGCAGTCGCTGGTGGCCTCTGACGGGTTTGGTCAGCAGTTCGGCACCGCGCGTCTGCGCGGCGTGCAGGGTTCCAAGATGGGCTGGGCCAACGAGGCCACCACAGCGACCGCCTCTGTCTCCTGGGGCACCACGCTGGATGAGACGTGGGCGGTGGCGGCGCTGACGAACGGCAGCGCCTACCACAACACCGTCGACGTACGCCGTGGCATCGTGCAGCGCCACGACGCCACGCCCGCGTCAGCGTTCGGCCGTACCAAGTCCGGCAAGAAACTCCGCGGCATCCAGGACCTTGCGCCGGTGCTGGGCCGGGGTAGCGATCACCCCGGTGGAGACGTACTCTTTCACTTCCGCCCCCTCGACTGAGGGCTGTTCCCACGCCGCGTCGGACGCGCGCTGGAGCAGCACCTTCGCGTCGCCGGTTGCTACTGCTGCGGTGGCTTCGGCGGGGAAGGTGAGCACGTAGGCGTCCGCGCCCGCAGGCAGCAGCCCGCAGGAGGAGCCGGTGCCCCACACCGCGACCACGTCCGCGCCTTCCTGGCGTGCGGCATGCACGGCGGAGGCGACGCCAGTCGGGTCGTCTACGTCGTAGGCGCGGGCACCGGCCTGCTCAGCGCAGGCGGCAACCTCGGGGCGCCAGGCGAACTCGCGGGCATCCGCTGGCCCGTCGTAGCAAGACACCACCCACACGCCGCCCTTTGCGGGCGCCTTCGATGAGGTGAACACCTGGCCCAGCGGGGCGTCCTCGACGGAGACGTCCCCGGTCAACGCCACGCCCGGCATCTGGTGATCCACTGCGGAGCCCAGCATTAGCATCGCGGCGTGCGTAATCCGGTCCGGAAGCAACGCCAGGTACTGCGGGGAGTCCTCGTAGGACGCCTCGATGTAGGACACCAGCTGCGCGAGCTGCTCGGACTCCGGCAGGGTGCGCTCCACGCCACCGACCTGGAACTCCTCGGAACCCTGCTCGTTGAGCGGGTAGTGCGCGCCCTCCGCGCCGGGCTGAAGCGACGATTCCTCTACCATATTTTGACCCTTTCCTCCGGGGCGATCCACATCGGGGAGCCGGGCTCCACGTCGAAGGCCTCGTAAAACTCGTCAACGTTGGAGGCGATGACGTTGCAGCGGAACTCGTTCGGCGAGTGCGGGTCAATCGCCAGCAGCTGCGCCGCCATCTCCGGCCGCGCCTTCGAACGCCACACGCGGGCCCACGCCAGGAAGAGCTCCTTCAGGTTCGGTTCGACGTTGTTGTCGGCGCAGTACAGCTGGTACGCCACTACCGCGATACCAAGGCCGCCCAGGTCGCCGATATTCTCGCCGAGCGTGAACTCGCCGTTGACCCCCGCCACGTCCTGGCCCTCCAGCACAGAAGGCACCAGACCCTGGAACTGCTCCACCAGCTTCGCGGTGCGTTCCTCGAAGTGGGCGCGGTCCTCGTCGGTCCACCAGGAGTTGAGGTTGCCGTGGCCGTCGTAACGCGAGCCCTGGTCGTCGAAACCGTGGCCGATCTCGTGGCCAATCACCGCGCCGATCGCGCCGAAGTTGCGCGCCGGGTCCGCCTCCGGGTCGAAGAACGGCGGCTGCAGGATCGCGGCAGGGAAGGTGATGTCGTTGACCACTGGGTTGTAGAACGCGTTGACGGTCTGCGGGGTGGTCACCCACTCGGAGCGGTCCGAAGGCTTGCCGATCTTGCCCAGCTGGTAGTCATGCTCGAAGGCGGCGCCGCGGCGCACGTTGGCCACCAGCTGCTCACCGGAAGGGTCAAAGGTCAGGCCCTCGTAGCTGCGCCAGGTTTCCGGGTAGCCGATCTTCGCCTGGAACAGGCGCAGCTTCTCCAGGGCGCGCTCGCGGGTGGCGGGTGTCATCCACGGCAGGTTGCTGATGCGCTGCTCGTAGGCGCGCACGAGGTAGTCCACCAGGGAGAGCATCTGCTCCTTCGACTTGGCGGGGAAGTGGCGCGCCACATACTCCTTGCCGATCTCCTCGCCCACCAGCGACTCCACCAGCCCCACGCCGCGCTTCCAGCGGTCGCGCTGCTGCGTCGCGCCGGAGAGCACCGTGCCGTAAAACTCGAAGTTCGCCCGCCCGATCTCCTCGGTGAGCACGCTTGCGCGCGAGCGCAGCACGGTCCACGCCGCCCACAGTTGCCAGTCGGCGAGGGTTTCGGGGCGAAGCATCGTCGCTAAGTCCTCGGTGAAGGAGGGCATCATGTTGATCACGCGGCCGTCGCGAAGCCCGGCGCCGCGCAGCATCGTCACAATTATCGACGGCAACTCCGCCAACTCCACCGGGTTGTAGGTAGCCATCGCGTCCCGGCTGCGCACCACATCCCAGTGGCTGGCCGCCACCTGGGTCTCCAGGTTCATGATGCGCTGCGCCGCCACCTCAGGCGTAAGCCCCAGCAGGTACGCCGGGTCCAAAAACGCCAGCATGCGGGCCACGTGCTTCTGGTAGGTGGCGCGGGTCTCCGCGTGGGCGTCCTCCCGGTAGTAGGCCTCGTCCGGCAGGCCAAGGCCGGATTGGACAAGGTAGGGCACGCTGTCCTCGCCCTGGGAGTCCTTTTCAACCCAAAAGGCCAGGGGGGAGCCGACACCCGTGCGGTCGAGCACGCCCAGGTTGTGGGCGAACTCCTCGATATCTTTCACCGCGATCAGGTCCAGGTCCGGCTGCAGGGGCGCGGTTCCTGCGGCGTTGATGGCGTCGGTGTCCATGAAGGAGGCGAACAGGTCGCTGGTCTCCGAGACGATCGCGTGGACGTCCTCCTCCGCCTTGTCGCGCAGGGCGTAGAAGGAGCCGTCGATGCCGCGGTCGGCCGGGATCTCGTGGGAGTCGACCCACTCGCCGTTTACGTGATGAAAAAGATCATGCATGCCCACAACTCTAACGTGTGCGCCAGACATGCGCGTCGGCGGGACTAGCGGTGGTTGGCGATCCAATTCGCAGCCTCATGCTGCTGCGCCAGCGTGTAGGACCCGTGCGCACCGATCGAGTGGATGATGCTGCTCGTCCGGCCGTCGTTCGCGCGCGCGATGTCAATCACCCAGCGGGGCATCTCGCCGCTGCTCAGGTTGACGTCCATCGCCGGGTCGACGATCTCGCGCTGATCCTCCGCCGGGGCGCACACGATGTCGCCGGTGTTGCAGATCTCCAGCACGCGCTCACCGAGGTCGCCATAGCCGCCCTCGAGCTCACCGAGCGCGCCGCGCACGTGTGGCGACGTCCCCGCAGAGAGCGCCGCGCCGTTGCCGCCTTGGTACGGGGTGGAAAACAGCGCGGCCGAGGCAACGCGTTCCTTCGCGATCGGGCCGCGGTCGTGCGCGATGTTATTGAGCATCCGCGACACAATATCCGCGCCGAGGGAGTAGCCGGTGAAGCTGAATCGCGCGTTCGGGCAGGCGTTCGCGATGCCAGTGACGGCCTTCTTCGTCTCCGCGTAGCCGCGGTTCGACGCCGTCCGGTACTGTGTGGTGGCGAACGGCGCGGCGTCGTACGCGATCCACAGCGGCTGAATCTGCCCGCCCGTAAACAGCTGGGTAAGCACGCCCGTGAGCCACACGTTGCCACCATGCGGCAGGTTGCGCGGTAGCCCCGGCATCGTATTGACGCCCCCGGGGACCGCGATCAAGTATTCCGACTTGCATCCCTGGGACTTCAGCAGGCTCGGCAGCCGGAACGACGGTGCGATCGGCGCCGGCAGCTGCAGCTGTTGTGCAGACGCAGGTGCCGCCGCACCAACCGCGACAAGGGCGGCGGTAGCGACGGCAACAAGGACGGAGCGGAGGGATGAGAAAGCGCGCATGGCGCCTCATCTTAGCTGTTAGACCTCCCGAATCTTCATCGGGCCTGGGGTCCACCACCCTGAACGGGTGACCTCCTCGAGTTGGATCTCCGCGAGCGCTGGCACCTCACCAATGGAGTTCGTGCGCAGCTGGTAGCGCGACAGGGAACCCCAGTCGCGCTGCCAGTCGCCCTTCATATACCCCGGCACCTGGTAGGAGTAGTTCACGGCCTCCGCGGTGGACAGCGCACCGCCGCCCAGGAAGTCCATGAAGCCGGACAGCTGCTGCTTGCCCGGTGCGTCAGGCATGATGCGGAACTCCGGAATCTCGGTCACGCCGGCGAAGTGGTTGAACGTGCGCTGGCACGGGTACTGGAAGGCCACCGACCAGTCGAGCAGGCCCGGGGTGTCCGAGTCGAACATCTTGTTCAGCGGCTGCAGCGTCGGGTTGCGCAGCGGGGTGACGGCCATCCAGTCGTCCTCCGCAAGGGAGGCGTCCTCGGCGACGAGGCGCACCACGTTCGCCTCCTCAGGCAGGTCCGCGATGGGGTAGCGCAGGTTGCGCCACTTCGGTGTCGGGCCCTGGTCCAGCATCTCGGTCTCGCCCAGGGTCTTTATCGAGCCGTCGTCGCTGCGCACGCCGTACTCCAGCACCAGCTCGGCACCTTCCTTCTCGACGCCATTAATGTCGTGGTGCGCGATCTTGCCAGCCACGGACGTGACCAGCAGGGGGGCGTCGTCACGCTTCTGTGGCAGCTCGAACCAGGTGGTTTCCAGGTAGGCCGTGCGCGTCGCGCGCTCGTCGTATGTGCCCAGCAGCGGGATGCGGTTGAAGTCCAGGTTGAACGGCAGGCGCACCGTCGACCCGTTGACACCACGCAGCGTGAATGGGCGGTTGCCCTCGACGCTGCGTGCATCCGAGGAGAGCTCAGGTTCCTCGTTTGCATCGGACTGGACGGTTTCGATGGCGGTGTCGTCGCCCGATTTCGTATCCGTGGTGTCGGCGTTGTCGTCCGCGATCGTGGCAGGCACGCCGTCCGGGTGGAACGCGCGGTTCACGCCGGAGTCCAGCGAGCGGCCCAGCGGCACCCCGTCGACGGGGGTGAGGAAGGAATCGTTCGTGTCGGTCTCCAGCAGAATCTCGCTGCCGAGGGCGCAGATGTCACCCTTGAACGTCTTCACGTTGCCCATGCCCACCGAGTAGTTCGGGGTCTGCTCCGCAAACGCCTTCACGAAGGTGAGGCAGGAAAACGCCACCATGAGTACCGCGGCGACGGCGATCGGCGCGGCCATCACGCCCGCCCAGCGCGACGCCGCCGCGCGCTCCCGCACAGAATCAGGGCGCGGCCGCAGCCACTGGACGACGCCCACCAGGGCAATCACCAGCGTAATTCCGAGCAAAACAGTGTTCGCCTCAATGCCCTTGACCTGCGGGTTCTTGTCCCACCACGGCACGCCGAAGGAGGACACGTACCACCACGCGTTCCAGCCCGCCAGGCTCAGGGAGACAAGGAAGAGCACCGCTGCGATCGCGAACGAACGGTTGCGCGCCGACTGCAGCGCAAAGTGAGACAGCACCACCGCGCCGAGTGCTGCGACCACACCGCCGATACCCGCATAGATACCGAAGTGGTGCGTCCACTTCGTCGGGGTGAACATCAGGAAGAACGTGGACAGCCCGATGATCAGCATCAGGCGCTGCGTCGGCTTCGCAGGCGTGCCTGGGATCGCGCCGTGGCGTGCCATCGAAAACAGGATGAGGACTACGCAGAAGGCGAAGACCAGCATCGGGAAGCGGCGCGACAGCGAGCCGTCGACAGCTTCCTGGAACAGCGTGCCGTAGCGCACCCACTCCGAGTACCAGGACAGCGCCGGGCCGACCTCGCCGCGCACCTTGGTGGCCTCCAATACGGTCGCCAGGGTCTGGTCCTTGAACACCGGCACCATCACGGCGAAGCCCGCCGCCAGAAACGCCGCTATGTACGCGATGCCCGGGGCAATCGCGCGTCGCTTGTTCATGATGCGGAACACCTCAGGCAGGCAGATCAGGAACACGCCCACCGCCGCCAGACCCGTCGGGCCACAGGCCAGCGTGAACGCCGCCACCACCGTGCCCAGCGCCGCCGGGGCCAGTCGCTTCGTGGCGATCGTGCGCTCAAACAGCGCCCACGTCAGCGTCAACCCCATCGCGATAATCGGCTCCGGGCGGGTGCCGTTGTTGTACGGCAGCCAGAACGCCAGGAACACGAACGCCGCAGTCCAGTACGCCATCCGGCGGTCCGCGATGACCGCGCCGAAGCGCGGCAGCAGCTCACGCGAAATCAGCCACCACACCAAGATGGCGGCCAGCAGCGTCGGCAGGCGCATCCACATCGACGCCGTCGTCACCTTCGCCAACAACGCCAACACATCATAGAACGGGGAACCGAACGGCGCCTCGGGCACGCCGTACCAGCGGTAATAGTTCGCCATGTAGTCCGAGTCGTTCGAGACCCGCGCCATCGTCAGCAGGAAGCCGTCATCCGAGGTGTTCGCGCCGAACACGTGCCAGAACCCCAGCACCGCCAGCACCACCGCGTCCAGCGGCTTGAACGTGCGCCAACGACGGTTGAACAGCGGGATACGACGCCCATCCAGCTGATCCAGGCGCCACAGCCCCCACAGGCTCACCGCCATCGCAGCCAGCCCCAGCCACATCGCTAGCGACTTCACCAGGGTCGGGCTGGACGTAAAGCGAGAGTTGATCTCGATGTTGGCGGCGAGCCCGGCGTCAATAAGCTGCGCCGACGCCTCCTCCTTCAACTCCGAGTACAGGCCACTGAGCTGCGGACGGTAGTCATCCTCGAGGACCTCCTCGAAGCTGGTGCCCGGCACCGAAATCTCCGCCTGCTCATCCGTGATGTGCACCCGCAGCTGCTTATCCGGGCCAACACCCGCCAGCTCGCCGGGGCTCAGCTCGAAGAGCACCTTATTAATCGAGCTGACCACCAACCCGCCATCCGGCGCCGACACAAACAGGCCACGGTCCGTCGCTTCCTCCGAGGACGCAGGCAGCGTCGACACAATAATGTTCTGGCCTTCACGCAGGTGACGCGTCGCCTCCAGCGGCACCGTCATGTCAATCTCCTGCGGCGCTAGCGAAATCAGCGGGGCGTTCACCGACCCCACCGAGCCGCCCTGCGGCCACTGCACCGACGACTGCACCTGCGTCACAGGCAGCAGTGGCGTCAGCAGCAGCAACACGAAGGCGATGAAGCCGGACACGACGGTCGCAGTCACCAGCTGGCGCGGGGCACGCCGAGGTTGTTGCGCGCCGGGCGTGCTCGCCGCACTCTGTGGGTTCGCAGGGTTCACGGGATTCACGGATGTCTCAGTTGTCACAGGGGCATACTCTACTTCTCAGGCGTGGCGGCATTGCGAACCACCACGACAAACGGACCAATCTGCTTCGCGTCCCACGTCTCGCGGGGGAACGCCTTCGGGTTAAAGAACAGGCCTTCGTAGCGCACGTTCGGCTCGCTCGGGAAGATGTTGTGGCCGATGTGCGTCTTCCACGCCACATCCCGGTTCTCGGTGGCGTCCTCGCGCAGGTCATCGCTCATGGTTCCGCGGAAAATGAATGCCTGCGGCGCCGTCCACTTCGTGTCCTGCATCGCTGCGTCGAGCTTCTCGGGGGCGCAGAAGGAGAGCTTCGCCCACTGCGAAAGCGCCTCGTTGCGCAGGTGGAACTCGCCCAACGGGTTGGCGTAATGACTGGTGAACGCGTTGAAGCCGTGGTAGGGCTTGAACGCCATGAAGTTGATTTCATCCGTGTACACCACGGTCTCCCCAGGGGTGTAGCCGTGGGACTGGATGAACTCGTCGATCTCGCCGTAGTAGCGGCCCGGGTCCGGCGGGAAGCGGTCGGCGCGCTCGCCGAAGCCGTCCGTATCCGAGTACGCCTGGTCAATGTGCGCCTCGTTGAGTGCCGGGATGCGCTGCACGAATGAGAGCGTGCCTGCCGCCACCACGATGATGAGCACCGCGGTGATCACGCGCTGCGTGCGCTCCTTGAAGTGGCCCGGGTAGTAATAATCGACGCCAGCAGTGCGCAAGTCCGCCACCGCGAAGATACCCACGGTGGAAAACAGCAGCATCAGCAGCACCTCGATGCGGAAGCCCAGCAGGGACGTGCCCAGCAGCGACGCAAACATCGAGACGATCACCCAGGTGTAGCAGACCACCACCATCACAGCTAACGACGCCACCTCAGGCACATGCAGGCGCCCAACCATGAAGATCAGGCCCAACACCGACAGCACGCCGATGATGGACAGGGAGAAGAACGGCAGCGGGATCACCGTGCCCTGGGCGGGCAGGAAGTGGTTCGCGGTGTGGCGCACGTCGAAACCGCCGAAGGCCGACTCGTACAGGTACGGCGCCCAACCAATCGCCGCGATGCACAGCGCACCCACCCCGGAAGCCAAAAGGTGCACGACGGGGCCGCGCGCGAACTTGCGGCGGAACCATAACAGCACCGCGATCACCACAACGGTCAGCGCGGCGATCGCAGTAAACAGGGTGTAGAACATGGCGGAAACGCCCAGGTAGAGCGCCAGCACCACCGTGGCTTGCCAGGAGCCCGTGAGCGCCTTGTACGCGGTGACAGCGGCCGCGGGGGCGAAGAGGGCGACGATCGCCGCGTAGGGCTCGTCAGGAGTCTCGGTGAGCACAATGCCCGTCGATACGAGCGCGATCAGCGTAGAAACCGGCAGGGAGCCGCACAGCTTCCGCCAAATCGGCACCAGCGCGCACGCCGCGGCAGCCAGCGATACCAGCGCCCACGGCTGGTATACCTCCCAGCCTTCCATGCCCAGCAGGTGCGCGAGGCGCCCGCCGAGCCAGAACCACCCAATCGGGTAGAAGGTAGGCAGGTCCAGGTAGTTCATGTCCTGGTTGGTGGCCACCTCGGTCATCCGGCTCAAGAACTGGGTACGGAACCCCTGATCCACCTGGATGCCGTCCAGCCACAGGCGTGTCGACGCCAGCGGGATCCCCAGCGCCGTAATCACCAGACCAGCCGGGGCCAGCCCGCAGACAGCCTGGCACAGCACGCGCACCGGCCGCGACAGGCGCTTCCGCACCCACGCCCAGCACGCCAACGCCGCGCACAGAATCACAACGAAAGAGCCGCCCGTGGATAGAGCGCGCGTCACCATCGAGGTATTAAACGCAGGCAGCGACGTGGAGTGCAGCACGTACCACACCGCCAACGTCACCACCGCCGCGCTGGCACCGGCCGCAAGCATGCGCAAGACCGCCGACGTCCATGACACAGCGTCAGGCTCGTAGTCGACGGTCTTGAACTCCAGCGTGGGTTGGATGGATGTATCTGTCATGCACTCAGTTTGGCACATCGCAGCGCATCCACCACGTTCCCCGCCGGGAATTAGAAGTTGAGCTTGCGCATAATCCCTGCCGGGATGTGCTGCAGCACCAAGGAAATCGGGCCGAACAGCTTGTGCACAAACACGCTTGGCTCGCCCTTCAACGCAGCCTCAACGGCAGTCTGCGCCACCTCCTCCTTATCGACGGTCAGCGGAGCCTCCTCCAACCCATCCGTCATCTTGGTACGTACCTGGCCTGGGCGAACCACAGTCACCTTCACGCCGGAGTCACGAAGCGCCTCACCCAACTGGAGGTAGAAGGCATCCATGCCAGACTTCGACGCGCCGTACACAAAGTTGGAGCGACGCACGCGCTGGCCCGCAACGGAGCTCATCGCGATGATGGTGCCGTGGCCCTGGCGCTTCATCTCCTGGCCCAACAGCACGCCGATGGACACGAACGCGGTGTAGTTCACCTGCGCCGACTCCACGGCTGCCGCCTGGTCCTGCCACAGCTGCTCCTGGTCACCCAGGGTGCCGAAGGCAACCACGGCGACGTCAACATCGCCACCGGAGAACGCCTGCTTGATCACGTCCGGGTGAGACGCGAAATCGGTCGCGTCGAAGTCCAGGACCTCAACGGAGCCTGCACCTGCGTTGGTGACCTCAGCAACGGCGGCGTCGATACGCGGGGAGCTATTGCGAGCCGCGAGGGTGACATTCGGATTGCCGCCGCGGGTGACGAACTCGCGCACGATGGCGAGGCCGATGTCCGAGGTGCCACCCACGAGCAGAATGTTTTGCGCTTGGCCTACTGCATTCAACATGTGAAAAATCTCCTTCAGTTCATTCAGCTAGTTCAGCTCGAGGCGGCGGGACATGTCGGAAGCGAAGACGCCGGTCGGGTCGATCTCGCGGCGGGTCTTCAGCCAGCCCTCCAGACCTGGGTACATCTTGTGGAACTTCTCCGCCGACGTACGGGACTCCTTCGCCAGGTAGAGACGGCCGCCGAACTCCATCACCTGGTCGTCCAGGCGGTCCAGGAACTCGTTGAGGCCCGGGCGGATCGGGAAGTCCACGCAGACGTTCCAGCCCTTCATCGGGTAGGACAGCGGCGCGCGGTTGCCCTCGCCGAACAGCTTGAACACGTTCAGCGCCGTGTAGTGGCCGGAGGACTGGATCTGGTAGATGATGTCCTTGAACGGCTCCACAGCGGTCGTCGGCACCACGAACTGGTACTGCAGGAAGCCCGCGCTGCCGTAGCCGCGGTTCCACTCACCAATCAGGTCGAGCGGCTGGTAGAACTGCGTCAGGTTCTTGATGTCGTTCTTGCTCGGGGCGCCCATCATGTAATAGGCCTCGCCGATGGCGGACAGCGTCAGCTTGTTCATGGTCCAGGACGGGAAGATGTCCGGCACCGTCATCAGCTGAGGCGCCTTGAAACGCAGCGGATCCTTCGCCAGCTTCGGAGCGTACTCCTCCAGCTGAGCCAGCGTCGCCAGCGAGCCACGGGAGATGGTGGAACGGCCCGTCTTCGGCGGCGCGGAGATGGCGTCGAACCACGCGGAGGAGTAGGTGTAGTTGACCTCGGAACCATCCGAGTGCAGCGCGATCGTCTCATCCAGCGTGCTGGTGCGATCCGTGTCAGACAGGAAGTACGCGGTCTCCGTTTTGGTCATCTGGATGCGTGCGCGCAGGATGATGCCGGTCAGGCCCATGCCGCCGACCGTCGCCCAGAACAGCGTGCCGTCCGGGTCGTCCGCGCTGCCTTCCGGCTCGAGGTGCAGGACGCGGCCGTCCGCCACCAGCAGCTCCATGGAGACCACGTGGTCGCCGAAGGAACCAGCGGAGTGGTGGTTCTTACCGTGGATGTCCGGACCGATCGCGCCACCGATGGTGACCTGGCGGGTGCCCGGCAGGACCGGAACCCACAGGCCGTACGGCAGGGCCGCCTTCATCAGCTGGTCCAGGTTGACGCCCGAGTCCACGTCGACGATGCCGGTCTCCGGATCAATCGAGTGGATCTTGTTTAGCTCGTTGATGTCGATGACCAGGCCGCCACCGTTCTGTGCTGGGTCGCCGTAGGAGCGGCCCAGACCACGGGCGATGACGCCGCGGCGAGCGTGCTCAGGCAGGCTCTCGTTATCCTGCGCGACCTGTGCGACGGCTTGCTTGATGACCTCCACGTCAGGCGTGGACAGCACATGCGCAGTCGACGGAGCCGTGCGGCCCCAGCCGTAGAGTGACTTAAGATTGGTGTGTAGTTCCATCTCTTTCGCTTCTTCTTGTCGTCGTTGCTTCGCCGAAGTGCGAAGACATTCGGTTCGAGTCTAAATGATGTAAGTCGAAAAACCTATAAAAACATCAAACTAAAGGTCCATAAGCTCCCTGATTTCTGCAGGAAGCTCCTCCTGCGACGTAATTTCCGGCTTCCCCGCAGCCTTATGCTCCCGCAGTAGCTCATAGATGCGCCCACGCGACATCGAATCCACAAACGGCAGCTCCTCCGCGAACAGCCTCACCATGTAATCGGACAGCGGCACCTCGACGCGCTGCGCCGCCTCATGAATCTCCTCATGCTTAGTCATGCTTTTCACCCTACTAGTAGCATTGGACACCATGACTGACACGATTCAATCACTTGTCGACGAGCCCACCATCGACTACAACGCCCTCGACGACACCTTCGGTGGCCAGTGCATCCAAGCCGCCTACATCCTCGCCGCCGCCTCCGTCCCCGACTTCACCACGCGCAAAGCGCTGGCCTGGACCCTCCTCGGTGCCGCCAACCTCGCGACCATCGCCGCCTTCAACGCCTTCGACGAGGACCCCCGCAACGACCTGACCGCCGTCCTCGAATCCGAACAGGGCGAAGCCGAATCCATCGCCACCACCTGGTTCACCATCGGCGGCATCGCCGTGGCCGCCGTCGGCGCCTTCGCCGCCGGAGTGCAGGCGCAAAAGAAACTGGCAGGCTGGCTGGGCCGAAGGGGCGTCGCAAAGCCCAACGTGGCGATCGGCACCGTCGCAGCCCTCGCATACCTCGGGGCGAAACAACTGTGAGCGCAATGAAGCAGCAGGTGCTGCCATTCCTCATCATCGGCATCGGCTGCGCCGTCATCGACTTCGGCATCACCAACACCCTCGACCAAGCCCTCGACGTCCAACGCGATCTTGCCAAGGCCGTGGGCTGGGTCTTCGGGACCATCTCCGCCTACGTGCTGAACTCCAAGTTCGCCTTCAACGCCAAAATCGACGCCAAAAAAGCCAGCGCCGTGTTCATCCTCTACGCCACCACCTTCGCGGTGCAGATGTTGCTGTGGAGGGTGACGGACGAGCCGTTGTCGTCGCTAGGCTTGCAAGATTCGTGGAAGAACGCCGTGTCCTTCGTCATCGCCCAAGGCGTTGCCACCGTGACCAACTTCGTCCTCCAAAGCAAAGTCATCTTTAAGGACGCCTAAAGTCCTCCCGCGCCCCCATCCGCAGCAGACGCAGCCACTGCAGGAAGCCCTTCGGATCCTTCCGCTCCACCAGGAAGAACCACCCGAAGCGCACCACTTCCTGCAGCTTCATCTTCTTCATACCCTGCTGATTAATGATGTAGCCGCGATTCCTATACGTGAAATACCTTTTCGACTCATTATCCGGCCACTGCGCATGCGCCCTGCCACCCATAATCGGGTGGAACTCGCCCGACCCATCCGGGTGCAAATACTTCGTGGTCAGCGCCGTGCCATACCGCAGCCCCGACTGCGACAAACGCCGGTGATACTCCACCTCATCACCCCGAATGAACAGGCGATAATCCGGCACACCAATCCGCTCCATCGCCTCCGCCGAGATCAACGCCCCATTAAATAAGGACGCATAATCGGGCAAGAACGACCCCTCCAACTCAGCCGTCGTCCGCTTCCACTCCAAGCCCTGGCGCAGGGGAAACGCCAACTTCGCCGGATCCCCAATATTCGCCACGACCGGGCTCACCTCATGCAGCCGGTGCTGCTCCGCCACACGATACAGCTCCTCCAACACGCCGTGATCCGCCGGCCGACCATCGTCGTCCGCGCACCAAATCGCGTCGGCCCCCAACGCCAGCGCCGTCAAAAAGCCATACGCGAACCCGCCAGCACCACCCAGATTCGTCTTCGACGGCAAATACACCGCCCGATCCCCAGCCAACTCCTGCAGCAGTTCCTGAACAGCCTGCTCAGCGCCGTTATCCACCACGATCACCCACTGCACCGGGTGCGTCTGGTTCACCACCTGCTCCAGGGAATGCCGCAGCATCTCGACCCGCTTATGCGTCACGATCACCGCCGCCGTCGAACCACTACTTTTCAGGTGTGCCGTTCCAGTTCCAGTCATGCCTCATATTGTGCACCATCGGCGGGGCGGGGTGGTGGTGCGTCGGGGAGCGCGTGGTTTTCGTTCCGGCTGGGTGAAAATGCGCGACCTGCATCGCGCGCTTCTAACCTTGGAGGGAAACAGGAGGGCAGGCTGACAAACATTCGTTCGAAAATTCGCAATATCTGCAAAGTGTAGTAGGTGGATTGTAGTAATCCTCGAAAATGATTGCGAAAAGGGGATTACTACAATCCTGTTACTCCCATTTGGGTTTCAGAGAAGCTCCGGCCAGCGAAAACCGACCGAAACCGGGCCGAACCAGCCCGGCGCCTACTCCGCCTGGAACCGCGTGACCAGGTCGTCGACGTACTGGCCGGCTTCGGGCCCTTCGTAGGCGCCCACGACCTCGGAGACCAGGCCGGCTTTCCTGATTTCGCCTTTGTCCACCCACAGGGCGGTGTTGCACAACTGTGCCAGGAAGTCGTTGGAGTGGGAGGCGAAGACGAGGATGCCGGAGCGCTCGACGAGTTCGGCCAACCGGACGCGGGCTTTGGCCATGAAGGCGGAGTCAACGGCGCCGATGCCTTCGTCGAGGAGCAGGATTTCGGGTTCGATGGAGGTGACCACGCCCAGGGCTAGGCGAACGCGCATGCCGGTGGAGTAGGTGCGCAGGGGCATGGAGAGGTAGTCGCCGAGTTCGGAGAATTCGGCGATTTCGTCCATCTTGGCTTTCATCTGTTTGCGGGTCTGGCCGAGGAAGAGGCCGCGGATGATGATGTTTTCGTAGCCGGAGATTTCGGGGTCCATGCCGACGCCGAGGTCGAAGACGGGGGCGACGCGGCCGCGGACGTCGGCGACGCCGCGGGTGGGTTCGTAGATGCCGGAGAGCAAGCGTAGCAACGTGGATTTGCCGGCGCCGTTGTGGCCGACCAGGCCCACGCGGTCGCCTTCGCGCAGGTGGAGGTTGATGTCCTTGAGTGCTTCGACGACCACGGTGTTGGAGGCATTCTTGCCGATCTTGCCACCGGCGGAGGACATGACTGCCTTTTTGAGTGAGCGGGATTTGGCGTCGAAAATTGGGAAGTCGACGCAGGCGTTGTAGGTGTCGATGGAAACCATGTGTGACTCCTTCTCCTTAGACCCAGTACGGCACGCGGAAGCGCATTTGGCGCATGGCGAGCAGGGCGAGCAGCAGGCCGATGATGGTGCAGACGCCGACGACGATCCAGTGGTAGCCGGCGAGTTCTTGGCCGATCATGGGGGCGCGCACGATCTCGAGGTAGTGGTAGAGGGGGTTGATTTCGGCGAGCATGGCTCGCTTAGCGACGTCGCCGCCTTGCTCCTTGAGCGTGTGGGTGGTCCAGACGATCGGGGTGACGTAGAACAGCAGCTGCACGAGCGCTTCCAGAAGTGGGGCGACGTCGCGGAATCGGGTGGCGATGATGCCGAAGAGCATGGTCACCCACACGCCGTTGACCACGAGGAGTGCCATCGCCGGGATGGCGAGGAGGACTTGCCATCCGAGGTGAATGCGGAACGCGAGCACGAGGATGACCCAGATGACCAGGTTGTGGGCCAGGAAGAGGAGTTGGCGCCATACGAGCCGGTACACGTGGACCGACAGTGCCGACGGCAGCTGTTTGATCAGGCCTTCGTTTTCGATGAAGACTTCCGCGCCGTCCTTGATGCAGCCGGAGATGAATCCCCAGATGATGAAGCCGACGGTGACGTGCGGGAGGAATTCGCGCACGCTGATTTGGAACAGCATGGAGTAGAGGAGGCCGAGGGCGAGCGCCATCACGCCGGTGGCGATGGTGATCCAGAGCGGGCCGAGGGTGGAGCGCCGGTAGCGCTGTTTGATGTCTTGCCAGCCTAGTTGGAGCCAGAGTTCGTGTTGGCCCCATCCGCGGATGAGGTCGCGGAATGCCAGCTTCAGCGTTTTCGACTGTGATTTCGGAGCGTCGTCGTGGTGTGGCTCGGAGGTCATCCTTGCGACGTCGTTTCGGAGCTGGTTTGTATTGTGCACGGTTCATACCCTAGCTTGCGTGTGCGTTGGGCGGTGTTTTGGCAGCATGCTGCGGGTGGGGTGCGCTGCGGTGTTCGGGCGTGCATAATGATTGGAAGTGTTGCCTGGAGGAGGTCGTGGTGTCGTTGCAGTCGTATGACGTTGCTAGTGTGCGTGGGCTGTACACCTCTCTTTCTGACGGCTGGACCTACATGAATGCGCATGATTGCCCGCAGATTCCGGAGCGGGTGTCGGCGGCGGTTGCGCGTTCGTTCCGTATGTCGACGGCGGTTGCGCGCCCTGAGCCGCGGGTCGGTTCGCATGCTCGCCCGACTGTCGGTGTGCCTGAGGGGCAAAGTTTTCTTTTCGACGCCCGCTCCGCCATCGCCGACCTGTGCAACGTTTCGCCCGAGCGTGTGGTGTTGGGGCCGTCGCTACCGGTGTTGTATTCGGCGTTGGTGTTGGCGATGCGCCCGCTGTTTCGGCACCGTTCGTCGGTGGTGGTGTGCAATGCGGACCGCCCGGTGTTGACGGACGCGTTGGCGCGCTGCGCGGAGGATGCGCAGCTGCGTTGGGCGCAGACGGATCTCGCGACGGGTGACGTGCCTGCCTGGCAGTTCGGCGAGTTGGTGGACGGCTCGACGCGCCTGGTGGCAGTCCCCGCTGCGCATGAAGTGCTGGGGTCTGTGGTCCGCGTGGCGGACATTGCGGATACGGTGCGGGATCGTTCCCGCGCGTGGGTGCTCGCGGACGTCTCGGCGTACGCGCCGTATTACCTGATGGACTTCGATAGTTTCGGCGCGGATATTTTGGGCATTGACGTCGCGGAGCTCGGCGGGCCGCAGGTGGCGGCGCTGGTGTTCCGGGATGAGGCAATGTTCGGAAGGCTGGATATGTCGGCGTTGCAGCTCGACGTATCGACGGGCCTCGCCGGCGGGGTATCCGCCATCGTCGATCACTACGCGCGCCTGGTGGAGGAGCCGGGGCGCCGCAAGACCCGCCGCAACCGGCTGGAGTTCTCGATGGGGCTGACGCAGCGCTACATGCGCGGCCTGCGCGACGACCTGCACACCTTCCTGGGCACGTTGCCGTCGGTGCACATCGTGGGTGTGTCCGGCGAGGCCGCTGAGGGCTCGCGCATGGAGCACACCCCGCGCCTGGTCTTCGGTGTGCACGGCGTGCCGGCAGAGACGGTGCACCAGCGGCTGTTCGCCAACGGCATCGTATCGACGCCAGCTCCGACCACACCGCTACTGCAGGACATGGGTGTCGCCGAGATGGGCGGCGCGGTCGCCGTCGGGCTGGGTCCCTTCAATACGGAAGTGGACATCGAGCAGCTGATCCGCACCGTGGCCTCCCTGGCCTAAGCGGTTTCGACCTCCAGGACTACCTTGCCGGTGTGCTCGCCGGAGTTGAGGTAGGAGTGGGCGCAGCGGGCGTCGATAAGGGGGAAGGTCCGGGAGATGTTCGGTGTGATGTGGCCTGCTTCAATGAGCGGCCACACGTGCTCCACCGTGCTTGCCACGATCGCTGCTTTCATGGGGCGCGGGCGGGCGCGCAGCGTGGTCGCGTGGACGGATTGGCGGCGCGTGAGCATGCGGCCCAGGCTCAGCGTGCCCTTCGGCCCACCCTGCAACCCAATGACGACGAGCCTGCCGTCCACCGCCAGCGACTTGATGTTGGCCTCCAGGTAGGAGCCGCCGATGACGTCCAGGATGATGTCCGCCCAGCCCGCGAGCTCCTCCTCGAAGCGCTGCTCCTTGTAATTGATGAGCCTGTCCGCGCCGAGCTGCCTGCAGTACTCGAGCTTCTCGGCGCTCCCCGCGGTCACGGCGACTTCGCAGCCCATGGCTTTGCACAGCTGGATCGCGAAGGAGCCGATGCCGCCCGCCCCGCCGTGGATGAGCACCTTGTCCCCGGACTGCAACCCGGCGACCATCCCCAGGTTCGACCACACCGTGGCAGCCGCCTCCACAACGCCGGCGGTCTCCGTGAGAGTGAGGTTGGTTGGCTTCGGTGTGAGCTGGCCCTCCGGCACCGCCACGTACTCGGCGTAGCCGCCGCCTGCCAGCAGGCAGCCGACCTCTTCACCTTGTCGGCGGCTGGTCGTGCCCGGATCGGCGATGGTGCCCGCGCACTCCAGCCCCATAATTTCCGACTCGCCCTTCGGCGGCGGGTACATCCCCTTCGCCTGCATCAGGTCCCCGCGATTCACGCCAGCGGCGTGCACCTTCACCAGTACTTCGCCCTCCTTCAGCTCGGGGAGGGGGACGGTTGTCAGTTCGAGAGCCTGCGGGTCCGAGGTATCAGTCTGGACGATGGCCTGCATAGTCTTCGTGTTCTGTGTGCTCATACCGCGCCAGCGTACTGAATTTTCGCGTTCGGCAAGGCGGTGCTGTAGAATCACGCAACATTGGAGACGTGGCAGAGCGGCCGAATGCACTGGTCTTGAAAACCAGCGAGGGTCACACCTCCAGGGGTTCAAATCCCCTCGTCTCCGCACGTGAAGGCCCCTTACCGGTTGGTGAGGGGCCTTCGTTTTGTTCCCCGTTCGTGGTGTGTGTACTATGGGCGAAGGTCTGGAGACGTGCCAGAGCGGCCGAATGGGGCTCCCTGCTAAGGAGTTGCCCTCTTTGCGGAGGGCCGCAGGTTCAAATCCTGTCGTCTCCGCCACGCGCCCGTGGCTCAACGGATAGAGCATCTGACTACGGATCAGAAGGTTGGGGGTTCGAATCCCTCCGGGCGCACCAGATGAAACCCCAGTCCACCGCGTGTGGGCTGGGGTTGTTGTGTTGCTTGTGCCATCAGCGAACTGGGAAAACGCCGAGCGCCGTCGCGCGAATTGGCGAATCTGGTGCGCGCGCATATGCGGGCCGGTAGCGTCGTGCGTACACACACGCACCGAAAGGAATCGCACTATGCAACTGATGACACTTCGCCAACCAGGCGGAACCACGACCGCCGCGCGCCGCACCGGGGAAACGACCGCAGTCAAGCTCGGCTTTCAAGATGTCGGCGAGCTCCTCGCCCAAGAAAACTGGCAGGACCTTGCCGCGGCAGACGGGGAGCAGGTCACCTTCCAGGACAAGGATCTCGCGCCAGTTGTGCCTCGCCCGGGCAAGGTCATTTGTGTCGGTCTGAACTACGCGAACCACATCAAGGAAATGGGTCGTGAGCTGCCGAAAGTCCCGACGCTGTTCATTAAGTTTGCTGACGCCCTCACCGGCCCCTACGACGATGTGAACGTTCCCGAATGGGCCAGGGGAGCCCTGGATTGGGAGGGGGAGTTGGCGGTTGTGATTGGGAAGAGGGCGCGTCGAGTAGTAGAGGCGGACGCGGCTGATTACATCGCGGGCTACGCGGTGGCCAATGATTACACGATGCGCGACTACCAGTACTCCACCCTGCAGTGGCACCAGGGCAAGTCCCTGGAGAAGTCGGCGGGGTTCGGGCCGTGGCTGACCACTCGCGACGAGTGGGCGGGTGCGGGGCAGCTCACGACGCGCCTCAACGGCGAGGTGGTGCAGAACGATTCGACGTCTGACCTGGTGTTTACACCGGAGTTTCTGATTGAGTACATTTCGCACATTTACCCGCTGAACCCCGGCGACACCATCTTGACTGGTACGCCGGGCGGGGTTGGGCATGCGCGCGACCCGAAGCGTTATGTGGGCGACGGGGACGTCGTCACGATTGAGGTTGAGGGGTTGGGGCGCATTTCGAACCAGACAGTGTTCGAGTAGCGCCCGGCGCCCTTACTTCGCTGGGGTGGTGGGGACGACTGGCGCGGTGGTGGTCACTGAGCCGGTCGGCTGCTGGCCCTGGTTGCCGGAGCTGCCGACGGTGATGTCGATGTCCTTGACGTTCGGGATGCAGCTGCGCAGGCCGGCGATCGCCAGCAGGGTCACCACGACGCCGACCAGGCCGCCGCCGACCGCAGTCAGCGTGTTTGCGTCGACGTTGAGGGAGCGGGCGGTGTCGCGGAGTGCGCGGTCAATCGAGTTCTTATCGACGCCCGCAGCCTGAATGCCGAGCTGGTTCGACAGTGCAACCGGGATTGCGGCCAGCAGCGGAAGGCCGAGGCCGACCAGGGTCGCGATGCAGCGTGGGTCGGAGATGCCGCCCTCGGCGCCGACGCGCGCGTTCAGGTTTGAGGAGCCGCCATTGCCAGCGCCCTGGCCTTCGCCGCCCTGGCCGCCGCCCTTGGAGGAGCCGCCGCCGGAGCTGAGCGGGATGCCCTGCACGTTCGGGTTCGCGTTATCGGAGACCTTGATGTCTGGGTTGCCGTTGTTGTTGCCGTTGTTCGAAACGTTTACGGTTGGGTTCGCGTTCCCCGTGACCACGACGGTCGCCTTAGCGTTGTCGGAGACCTTGATGTCCGGGTTGCCGTTGTTGTTGCCGTTGTCCGAAACGTTGACGGTCGGGTTCGCGTTGTTGGTCACAACAACGTTCGGGTTGCCGTTGTTCGACGCGTTGTCCGAAACGTTGACGGTCGGGTTCGCGTTGTTGGTCACAACAACGGACGCCTTCGCATTATCCGAGATCTTGATGTCCGGGTTGCCATTATTGGACGCGTTGTTGTTCGCGTTATCGGTGATGTTGACCGTCGGGTTCGCGTTGTTGGTCACAACAACGTTTGGGTTGCCGTTGTTGTTGCCGTTGTCGGAAATGTTCACGGTCGGGTTGGCGTTGCCCGTGATGGTGACGTTGCCGTTGTCGTGGACCTTGGCGTTATCCGTGACAACGACGCTGACCTGCGGGTTACCGTTGTTGGAACCGTTGTCGGAGATGTTGACGGTCGGGTTCGCGTTGCCGGTGACGGTGACATGGCCGTTGTTGTTGCCGTTGTTTTCGATGCGGATCGCGCCGTCTTCAACCTTGACGATGCCCTCGAGCGCGCCCTTCAGGCTGCCGAGCAGCCCGCCGCCCGAGCCGCCCTTGCCGTCCTCGCCAGAGCCGCCGGAGCCACCGCCGCCGAGGAGGCCGCCGAGCAAGTTACCGATAGCGCCGCCGATGCCACCGGTGCCGCCGCCGATCAGGCCACCCAGGATTGGGCCGAGAACGCCGCCGACACCCTTCGCGATTTCCCCACCAGTGGTCTGCGGGTTGGTGGCGTTGATGCGGATGGTGCGCTCGACGGTGGAGGTGCCGTCGCTAATTTTGACTGGCAGGTCGAACACACCCGGGGTGAAGGTGGCAGGTGCGTTGACCTGTACTTCACCGTTGAGGTTGGTGAAGGACCAGAGCGGGTACTTCGCGCCGCTGCGCTCAATCGTGACGTTCTCCGGCAGGGTGAGGCCCGGAACCGGCTTCACGCGCTGCTTCTCGAAGTCGACTGAGTAGATCTTGCTGAAGTCCGGCAGGTCGCCTTCCCACTCGGCGGGAGGCATGGTGTCGGTGAGCTTGACCTTCAGGGTGCCGGAGTACGGCTCGCCTTTCTTCGGCGTGATGGTGACCGGAATATCCGCGCTACCAGCCTTGATGGCGTTGTTGAAGGTGATCTTGTTCCACGGCTTCCCGATGGTCAGGTTGCCCTCCGTATCGACGGTCACCGGCCAGCGCGTGGTGCTGTCCCAGTAGGTCGACGCGATCTTGTCGCCGGGCTCGAGCTTGGCGTCCGGCACGGGCACGGTTTCTTTGTTCCAGAAGTTCTCGGCCTCGTAGGTCTTATCGAAGTCAAACTTCGGCGCCTCAGGGGCTGGGGCTTCCTCGCTTGTCGACGGCCCCTCCGACTCGGCTGGTGCTTCCGGTTCGGAAGACTCGGCTGGTGTCTCCGGTTCGGAGGACTCAGACGGTGCCTCGGACTCAGCCGTGGTGGTTTCCGGCGTGGTGGTTTCTGCCGGGGTCGTCTCCGGAGTGGTGGTTTCCTCTGCTGGCTTTTCGTCCTTGACGGCGATCTTCAGCGTGGCCTCGTAGGGCTCGCCGGAGGCCGGGGTGACCTTGATCGGGATCTCGACGGTCTTGCCGACCTTGCTGCTGAACGCCAAGCCGTCGCTCGGGCGCCCGACGGTCAGGACGCCGTGGTCGTCGAAGGCCACCTTCCACCGGTACGTGCCGATCGTTGTCCAGCTGTAGTAGGTCTCTACCTTGTCGCCAGGGTTCAGGGCGAGGTCCTTGAGCTGGACCGTTGTGGCGTCCCAGAAGTTGACCTCTTCTGGCGTGTCAAAGTCGGATGCCTGCGTCGCCACTGTCTGGGCGTGGGCTGCGGGGAGGTCGGACGTCGAGACGCTGACGAATGGGGCGACCAGCGCGATGGAAAGCGCACCGGCAGCGATGGAGATGCGCTTTGTGCGCGTGCTGTATGCCATAAACTTGTCCTTTGCTCAAGAGCGGAAACGCTGCACTGGACCTGCAGTACAGGTATGTCACAGATGGATATCGTTTCTGTTCAGTAAAACTTAACATTCTTACCCCCGCCCAAGGCGAGGAACGTAAAGGGATAGGCAAAACATGCAGGTAGTTCGCTGAACAAAAAGGTGCGCTATTCCACCTCCGGGGGTAGGTGCGGCTACGCTTGCAATGCTTGACTTGGCCGATCGTGGTGAGGTGAAAGGACGTGGAGATGAAGATCAATGACCCCGAGCAGCTCTACGAGCTCGAGCGGCGGCTGGAGGACCACGACCCTGAAATAGAGGAGCTGTCGGAACTTCAGGAGCAGCTGAAGCACGTCCGTCTCAAAGACATCATCGCGATGATTGAGCGCACCGATGTCACGAACGGTGCGAAGATTCTGCGCCTGCTGTCGCCGGAGCGCTCTGCGGTCGTCTTTGACGTGCTGGACCCGGCGCACCAGGCAGACATGGTCACCGCACTTGGCGACGAAGCCGTCGTCGGCTTCTTCGACGCCCTTGGCGCCGAGGACCGCGTGGCCCTCCTCGACGAGCTCCCTCCCGAGGTCGCCGCCCGCCTTATGCACGAGCTCGACGAGGACGACCAGCGCGTCACCAACGTCGTCCTCGGCTACGAGAAGGGCACCGTCGGCCGCACCATGTCGCCGGAGGTGCCGCTGGTCACGCCAGAGATGACGGTCAAGGAGGTCGTCGATAATCTCCGCGAGAACGTCGACAGTCTGGAGACGATCTACACCGTCCCCGTCACGGATGCGCACCGCACGCTCGTAGGCATCGTTTCTTTACGACGCCTCTTCCAATCCCACGCCAACCAACCCGTTTCCGAGGTCATGCGGGAAGCGCAGTACGCTTACGCCTCCGACGAGGCAGAGGACACCGCGCGCTGGTTCCTGTCGTCGAACTTGCTGGCCTTGCCGGTCGTCGATAATGAGCACCACCTGGTGGGCATATTCACATACGACGAGGCTCACGACATCGTCGAGGAAGCAGACAGCGAGGACACCGCCCGCCTGGGTGCGTCCGAGTCCCTGAAGCGCCCGTACCTCTCAACGCCCGTGCAAGCCCTGGTCAAGAGCCGTATCGTCTGGTTGCTGGTGCTTGCGGTCTCCGCGATCCTGACGGTGCAGGTGCTCGGTATCTTCGAGGACACGCTTGAGAAGGCCGTCGTGTTGTCCTTATTTATCCCGCTGCTGACGGGTACCGGCGGTAATACCGGCAACCAGGCTGCCACCACCGTGACTCGCGCGCTCGCGCTCAATGACGTCCGTAACCGCGACGTGGCTAAGGTGGCGTGGCGCGAAATGCGGGTGGGGATGCTGCTCGGTGCCGTGCTTGGCACGTTGGGGTTTGTACTGGCAGGGCTGGTGTTCGGGCAGTCGGTGGGCATTGTCATTGGGTTGACGCTGCTGCTGGTCTGCACGATGGCCGCAACCGTGGGCGGTGTGATGCCAATCATCGCTAAGACCATTGGCGCTGACCCAGCCGTGTTCTCTAACCCGTTTATCTCTACGTTCTGTGACGCCACCGGTCTGATTATCTACTTCTTTATTGCGAAGGCGGTTCTGGGCATCTAACAGGCGTTTTGCTGCACTCGCAGTTTCGGTGTAGAGTCTCTTTCGTTGCTTACAAGGCAGCAAAACACCGCGCCCGTGGCTCAACGGATAGAGCATCTGACTACGGATCAGAAGGTTGGGGGTTCGAATCCCTCCGGGCGCACCAAATAAAACCCCAGTCCACCGCGTGTGGGCTGGGGTTTCTGCTTTATTCTTTGAGGCGGTGCCAAAAGACGCACCCCTTGAAATCTAGGCCCTTTCTGAGGGTTAAGCGACAAAATGTGTGCTTTTCTCGGCGTGTCGACTTAAGTGACAAAATGTGTGCTTTTCAGGGGTTGGGATGGGTGGGTTGTGGGGTGTTGTGCTGGGGTTATGAGCGTCCTGCCCAGCCGTGTCGGATGGCCCAGGAGGGGTTGAAGTCGGTGTCGATGCCGGTGTCGTAGACTTTCGGTCGGCCGTCGGGTGAGTTGGCTTGGTCGCGTTCACGCATGTGTGCCTGGCGGGCGTGTGCGTAGCCTGCGTGGCCGAAGTCTTGCTCGATTGCTAGCGCCAGCGGGTCATCGTGGTGTTGGGTGTGTAGGTAGAGCCACCAGTCCATGATGATTCGCTGGTGTTCGTCAAATGTGCCGCGGTGGGCTCGGGCGAGGTGTTTTAGTTGTGCGTTTATGCCGCCTTCCAGGCTGTTTGTGGTGGTCTTCAGCGTGGTCGTGGTGCGGTGTGGTGGGTTGAGCCAGACGAAGAGGTGGCCTTGTTGGTAGAGACGCTCGAATCGGCGGTAGGCTCTGCGGGCTCTGGGATGGGTGTACCACCATTGCTGGTTGTCGCGGATACGTTTTGGGATCTCTTCTGGGGCGACTTGGTTGCGGTAGGTGCGTTGTTTGAGCCAGTCACCGTAGAGGTCCTGGAAGCGGTTGAGGCGAAGTACCCAGGTGATTGCCTGGTCACGGGTGGTGATGTGGGTCAGCTGGTTGCCGAGGCGAAGGAGTGCTTTGTGTGCGGTGATTGTGGGTTGGCGTGTGGTGTCTTTGATGGTGTCGCGGCGTACGTGGACGAGGCAGCGTTGAATGGAGGCGTTTGGCCAGCATTGTTTGATGGCTTTGTGAGCGCCACCGGAGCCGTCTGTGGTCACGACGAGGGGTTCGGCGATCATGTCGAAGAGTTTGGCGTAGTCGTAGGCGGTTTCTCGTGTGCACCAGTGCCAGGCGACGACGTGCTCGCTGGTTGCAGCGACAAGCAGGCATTTTTTGTGGAAGTAGGTGCCGTCAATAAAGAGCTGGTCGTAGACGCGGTACGGGTCCGGTTTGCACGGGACGATGATGAACCAAAAGTAGGTGAACCAGCGGATGAGTGTGCGTCTGGAGACGTTGTGCGCAGCAGCGACAGCGTCGAGCGGATGCTGGTTGGTGATCCAGTCAATGAAGATGGCAAACCGATATGCGCTGGTCTTGGCTGTGTTGGGGTTGGTGAAGGTGTGCCCGCAGTCTGTGCAGCGCCATCGCTGTTTTCCGCTGGATGTGGTGCCCATTTTTGTGGCGGTGTGCTCGCATGCCGNGCATAGGGGCCTGTTGTGTTTTCTCTTTCTGTGTTGAGTTGGCATGCAGCTGGTTTAACAGTCTGCTGTCATAGCACATCCAACGCCTGAAGTGGTGGACCTTCCGGTCTACGGCAGGGAATCCCGATTCAACGAGCACTGTCCCGCCGTAGGCCCAGGCAGGACCTGGAATCCATATCCAAAAAAGCACACATTTTGTCGCTTAACCCCTTTCTGACCTGTGCGTATATTGGTCACGTTTTCTCGGATTGCGTCTCTTGATACTCATTTCCTCATTGGCCATCAATGAACTGGGGAAACAAAAGGGGGACCAGCTGCTCTCAGCTTTTTGCAAGGTTCTCTCGGTGCGTGTTGGGGGCGCTTGATTGATTTGGACTAAGGGCGCAGGTCGGAGAGGGCGTCGATAATTGGAGGGGTGCGAAGAGGGGATTTGCGATTCTTGCGCTGCGTATATGTAGCTCTTAGCTTGAGTTGACGGTGGTAAACGACGTATATTTGTACAGATTACTTAGGAGAAGTCTGTGCGCTCGCTCCTAGGCTTCGAATTTCTCTCAATAACGTACGAATCAGGAGACCATAATGACCGGAAACGGTAAGTCCGGACGCGGGCTGTTTTCCAGCATTCGCAAAGCGGCCGTTGCTACGGCGACCGCTTTTTCTTTAGCTATCGGTGGGATGACCGTCCCGGCTGTGAGTGACCACGCCGCCGAGGTGGCGCTGCCGTCGGCGTCGGCAACTGTTATCACTGATTTGCCCATTCAGCAGGCAAAAGTGACTAAAAAGGGGCAGCGAAAAATTTCGTGGGCGATACAGTCTGTAGGGTCGGCGCGATATCCAATCCCTATCTCCGGGATTTTTACAATCACTCCTTGGCTGGAGTCCAAAAAGCCGATCGTGCCGATCGGTAAGGTAAAAGTCCAGATCAAGCAGGGTGCTGAAGTTGTTGAGACTCTAGGCGAGTTTGATTTTCCGATCACCTCTGACGGGAAGTCCTATAAGCTTGATCTCTCCTCCAAGTGCACCACCTCTTCGCCTTGTTACCTCCCACAGTCTGACGTCCACTCATTGTGGATTGAGTCTGCGTACGATCTCGATCGAAAGCTCTTGGGAAACTTCGAGCAAGGTCGCATTCAGGGAGGCTTTGGGCACCGTGAAGCTGAGGAAAAGAAACCAGAAGCCCCCAAACAAGGTTGGGTAGCGGGCCTTGTACAGGTACCGAATGGCTACTCGGCCTCCGATGTTGACCTGAAGATTGATGGGCGCCCAGTTCAAGTTGGTGGCAACGGCTGGTTTGTGAGCGAGAAGTTCAATGCTGGGACGTACGGCTGGGAAGCTCGCCTGAACGATAAGACTTCAACGTCAAGCGGCAGCGTTACAATCAGTGCTGACCAGCAGTCCTACCTCAATATCAAACTTGAGGAGCGCAAGGGGACCGTTTTGGTCCATATGCACGATCGTCATGGCTACCCGCTGTGGAACACGGGAGGTAGCCTGCAGATCAAACGTACCGACCTTGGCCCGAGTAACGGAGCTTCAATTGGTCATGGGAATTGGTCGTCGAATGAACTAACCGGAAGCTACGGCGACTACCAAATTTCGTACGGCGGCTCAGATGAATACTTCCCTACATCAGCACAGTCGTTCAATATCCCAGGGAACCGGCCAAGTGAAATCAGGTTCTACCTGCAGCGCAAGGAGGTCAGCGGTAGGGTTTACCTGCCGTCTGGTTACTCGTTCAATGCCGCGCAGGGGCTTACCCTCACAGTGTTTGACCAAAACAAACGCGAGGTCCGGAAGGTATCTCTCCTGGACTCTGGGGGTTACAAGATTCAGGGTCTGGACAATGGAAGCTACCGCTTCCAGCTCTCTGGTGACTACATCAATACCGTTTCACGAACGGTGAATATTAGTAACCGTACGGTCGACGGAGTTGACTTCCGACCAACGTTGAAAGAGGCCCGCGCGAAGGTAGAGATCCAGGTCCCAAGCAACGAGAACTTTGATGGCGGAAAGATTCGCCTGAAATACAACAATCAGACTTGGGGCGACTACCCGTACCAGAATCAAGCAGGATTCGACCTTGGCGTTGTCAAGCCGGGTGAGGTCTCCGTCCAGCTTATCGACCGAAACGGAAAGGTCGTGGGCAGTGGTTACGAGCTCGTGCTTCCAGGCGAAAGCAAGATTGTCCGCGCCACCGTGTCCAAGACGTTGGCTTCTTACCGAGGTGTGGTGCTCGACCAGTTTGATAATCCAATTTCTGATGCCACAGTCTCTGTAAACGGCAAAAGTGCGAAGACAGACTCTCGCGGTCAGTTCGTCGTTGCGGGTGTGAAGCCCACGGAGTCGGTTCAGGTAAAGGTCAATAAAACTGACTACACCTACGAGCTGAATAGGTCAGTGCCGGTCAATAAGACTGAAGGTGGCAAAACCTACGATCTTCCTGACCCGCTGAAGCCGAACTTTATGACGAAGGAACTCCTTCTCCAATTCCTCGGCGGTGAAGAGGGGGCTGCGGGCGTGACGTGGGAAGTCGCTCCGAGCCCGAACTATAAGAAGGCAGACGGCGCCGATGGACGTAAGGGCGTTACTGATAAGAACGGCTTTGTCCAGCAGGTGCTGTACCCAGGCACCTACGATCTCAAGCTGACTTCTCCGAAGGGCGACCTGGGCGACAAGTACACGTTCGAAAATGCTCCTCGAACCGTCACGATTGATCCCAAGGATGGCATGCAGGTCCAGGAGATCACGCTGAAGAAGAACCCAGGCGAGATCAACGGTCGCGTCATTTACGACGATGGCAAGCCAGTGGTGAATGCCGAAGTTCGAGTTGGCAATGAGACGGTTCGTACGAACTGGAACGGCTACTACACCTTTAACAAGGTTGCGGCCGGGGCTGATTTGGTAACCGTCGCTGCCGCGAGCGATGGCACCTACGCAGAGGCATCGCAGAAGTTCTCGGCGCTCAAGCCAGCGGAGAGGAAGACTGTCGAAGACATCAAGGTAGACCGAGCAACCTCACGCATCGAAGGCACCGTCCGCATCGACGGGAAGCCTGCTTCGGGTGGTGTCTCGGTGGAAGCAAAGGGCCAGAACGGCGCGTACGTCGACTTCGGTGGCGTTGACTCGAGCGGTAAGTTCTCCTTTGCAAATACCGGTTCCGCGAAGCTGCTGCCAGGTAAGTACGAGGTCACGGTCCGAAACTCGGGTGATGGTCGCTTCGACGAGACGACCAAGTCTGTCACCGTCAAGCCTGGAGAGCCTGCAAAGGTTGAGTTCGACCTCAAGGAAAATCGCGCTCCAATTGTCGCGACCGTCCGTAATGAGGCCGGTGAGCCAGTCAGTGGCGCTAAGCTGACCCTTAAGGGCGTCGACACTACCTGGACCGAAGGCGAGCGCGGCGTGTATACCTCAGGCAACCTGCCTGCTGGTGAGTACATCGTCCAGGTTGAGGCAAACGACATTCATGGTTCCACACACGGTAAGGTCACAGTGAGGTGGGCTGCAGGTGGCCGTGCTAACTACACCGTCACCCGTAACCCGGGCACCGTCACGATTAACGTCACTGACGATGCAGGGCAGCCAGTAAACGGTGTGAAGGTGCGGCTTAAGGG
Source organism: Corynebacterium sp. NML98-0116 (assembly GCF_001767255.1). Taxonomy (GTDB): domain Bacteria; phylum Actinomycetota; class Actinomycetes; order Mycobacteriales; family Mycobacteriaceae; genus Corynebacterium; species Corynebacterium pseudogenitalium. Next base: position 2,197,107 of record NZ_CP017639.1, on the reverse strand, counting down.
CACACAGTCTGACGCTTACAAGACGCAAATCAACAAGGACTTGACCACCGCAAACGGCAAGGTCGCTTTCGATAAGGTTCCAGTCGGTACCTACAAGGTCACCATTGACGACTCTGCAGCATACGACGAGGCCCAGGGTATTGAGCTCAAGGTCGATGCAGCGGGCAACGTCGTTCGCGATGTGAAGCTGCGTCGTAAAGATGCATCCATGACGGTCCACGTCATGGATGAGAAGAGCCGTGCTATCTCGTCACCAGTCATCAAGCTGATTGATGAAAACGGTGCAGAGACCAAGGGCACCGGTGACGTGAACGGCAAGGTCGAGTTCAACGAGCTGCGCCCAGGTACTTACACGATTGAGGTTGAGCCAACGGATCGCCACAAGGGTGGATCGAAGTCCGGCGTCACCATCAAGCCTGGCACCACAGCAGCTGATAACAAGGAATTCGTCAGGGTGACCAACGAGTCCGCGACGGTGATCGGTACCGTCGTCGACGAAAACAAGCAGCCAGTTGCTGGCGCCACCGTCAAGGTGACGAACGAAGGCACGCAAGAAGTCACGACTGACAAGGACGGCAAGTTCGTCGTCGAGGGCCTCAGCGAAGGCAACGCAACCTTTGAGGTCCCGAAGACTAGCGAGTACACCGGTAACAACCTCACCGTGAACGGTTTGCTGCCAGGTGATCAGAAAGAGATCACCATCGAGGTCACCCGAGACCTTAAGCGCCTCAACGGCTCCGTGCTTGACGACGGCGGCAATGCCATCGAAGGCGTCGAAGCACAGCTGATCCAGAACGGTGAGGTAGTAAAGACCCAGACCACCGATAAGTCCGGTAGCTTTGCATTCGACAAGATGGAGCCGGGTACCTACACGGTGAAGGTCGAGGAGACTGACACCCACCTCGCTGGTGAGAGCGAAAGCTTCGAGGTCGTGCTTGGCCAGGGTACGGATCCTGTCCAGGTCTCCTTGCAGCGCAAGCCAGGCAGCATGAAGGGCAAGGTCGAATTCTCGAACAACAAGGTTGTCGACGGCGCCGAGATCCGACTGGTACCGGAGTCCGGCGATCCAATAGATCTGGAATTCAACAACGAAGGCAACATTGCCGTGCCAGAGCTGCCAGCAGGTACGTACGATGTTGAGGTCAAGTCCCCGGACAACTACAAGCGCGTAAGCGTTCCGCCACTGACGGTCTACCCAGGCAAGGAAGCTGACTTGGGCGTGATTACGTTCACCGCCGAGATCGGCGACGTTGCAGGCACTGTCCGTGACGAGAACGGCGAGCCTGTTGGCAAGGTCAAGATCAAGCTGCAGCGCGCAGGCCAGCAGCCGATCGAATCTGAATCTGCCGAAGACGGCACGTTCTCCTTCACCAAGGTCCCGGTGGGCGATTACACGGTTGACGTTGTGCAGCCGGAGAAGTTCAAGTCGGTTCGCGGTCTGACCGCCACGGTGAAGCCTGCCGAGGAAACGCCTCTTGACATCACCCTTGAGACGAAGCCGACGAAGGGCACCATCAAGGGCAACGTTGAGGACGAAGCCGGTGAACCGGTTGCGAACGTTGGTATCTCGCTTGAGCCGACCTCCGGCAAGGGCAACACCATCGACGTCAAGGTCGCCGGAGACGGCACGTTTGACGACGCCACCATCCCAGCAGGCTCCTACAGTCTCAAGGTGACCCAGCCTGTTGGCTACGAACCGGTGGACAACATCCCGGTCAAGATCGACGCGGGTAAGGAGCGTGTCGTCCCGACCATCACGCTGAAGAAGAGCGAGGTGGAGGCCGAAACCGGTAACTTCATCGGTGGTGTCTACGACAAGGCGACGAATGCTCCGCTGCCGCAGACCGGCCTGGTCCTTGTTGGCGACGCTGGACGCTACCCGGTGGCTATTAACGCTGACGGTTCGTTCCGCCGCAACGGCATCCCAACCGGTAACTACCAGTTGAAGATCGCGCAGCCGGAGGGCTACCTCGAGCGCGCAGACATCACTGTTGTCATCGAGACGGGCCTGGACAACTACGCCCAGGACATCAAACTGGAGAGGATCCCAGTTGAGAACACCCCGACCACGGGTACCCTGCAGGGCAATGTGCTCGGCGTGAGCGAGGGCAAGCCAGTCGAGCAGATTGCTGGAGCGAAGGTGAACATCCTCCGCCTCGGTGGCGGATCTACGCAGGTCACCACGAACGATTCCGGTATCTTCACCGCTTCCGGTCTCGAGCCGGGCGAGTACGTCGTCCAGGTGGAGGCACCAGAGGGCTTCAATACGCCACGTTACGAGCGTGTCGTTGTTGAGGCTGGCAAGACGAACGACGACTTGCGGGTCTACCTCGAGCGCAAGCCGACGCCGAACCCGAAGCCAGGTGCAGCACCAGGCACGATCAGCGGCTGGCTCCTTGATGACGGCAACTACCCAATCAAGGGCGGCACGGTTCGCATCAAGGGCACCGCAAAGAATAAGGACGGCAGTCCACGCCTTGACGAGGACGGCAAGCCTATCGAGACACTTCCAGCGGTGAAGATTGGCAAGGACGGCTACTTCACCACGGATCGCCTTGAGCCAGGTGAGTACACCATTGAGCTCGACGTCCCAGATGGCTGGCCAAAGCCGAAGGGCTGGCCGAAGAAGGTCACTGTCACTGAGGACAAGGCGATCGAGCTTGGCCTTGTCAGCATCAAGGCACCGCGAAGCAACGTCGAAGGCGTTGTTGACGACGGCTCCGGCAACCCAGTCGAGGGCGTCATCGTGACCGCGACCGACCCGCGTGGTCAGACCAGCGCGGTCGCGACCGACAAGGACGGCAAGTTCGTCTTTGACAAGGCGCTGCCGGGTACCTCCACCATCGAGGTGTTCACCCCGCAGGGTATCCAGAACGTCGACCCAATGTACGTTCCGGTCAAGCCTGGCCAGGACGTTGCAATCCCGGGCGTCCACCTGACGGAGAAGCAGCTCAAGCTGAGCAAGCGTGTCCGCGGGTACGACGCCGACGATATGGACAGTGCCCCGATCCTCCCTGAGGACTGGGACCTGATCTACGGCTTCGTGATCACCAACGAGACCGACGAGATCATCAAGAACATCACCCTGGATGACCCATTCCTGGGAGATGCCAAGATCACCTGGCCTGAGGGCTGGGAGAAGCCAGAGAATCGCACGTTGGAGCCGGGCGAGCACGTGTTTGCCTCCGCGAAGATTCCGCCGCAGAAGGACATGTCCGTTGTGAACAACATCGCGACGGCCCGCGGTACGGGCAGCAAGGGGCAGATGGTGGCGTCGACACCTGATAACGCAGTGGCAAGAATTGGTTCTGCCTCTGTGGAGAAGAAGGTCAACGCACGGTTCGGTGTGGATAAGAACAAGCCAGTGTCCCTCGATGTGGATGAAGACATGTACTTCACCTACGAGATCATGAACCGTGGCGCCGCACCGATGTACAACGTCACCCTGACGGACGAGGTCTGCGAGTGGAAGGAAGGCACGAGTGAAGACGATTCCAACGACTGCAAGCCGATGGAAATCGACCTGCCGAGCGACTGGAACCGCACCCTGCTGCCAGGCGAGCGCGTCTTCCTCACCGCTGCGCTACCGCCGCTGAAGCCAGGCACCCGTCACCACAACAAGGCACTGGTGAAGGCCGACCTTGACCAGCCTCGTCGTAGCCCAGGTATTGAGGAAGAGAAGGGCATCTACGAGGAGGACCCACCGTCAATCCTGACGGTTACCCCGAACAAGAACTCGTGGGGTAACGCACACGTGATTGTGTCTGAGGGCAAGACCCCGAAGGGCTACATCGATGGTGTGCTCAGCGGCCTGCCGGCTGGCCTGCTCACGGAGGCGAAGGTTGAGCTCATCTCGGAGGACAACAAGACCTCCCTGAGCGCAACCGTCGACGGTAACGGAAAGTTTGCCTACGGCAACGTCACGCCAGGCAAGTACAAGTTGCGCGTGACCAACCCGTCCGAGGACGTCATGAAGATCGCTGGCGAGTACGGCATCCCGACCGAGAAGGCAGTACAGGGTGGGAAGATCACCACCAAGCTGTTCGAGGTCGAAGCAGAACAGCCGACGGACCTCAGCATCCAGCTGGTGAAGGCGGAAGTTCCGAAGGAAGGCAGCTCCCTTGGGCGCTGCATCACGGAGACCTCCTCTGCCTCGAACCCGGCGATGTACCTCATCCCGCTCGGCCTGCTGGTCGGCGCGATGGCGGGCAGCCTGGTCATCTACGAGGATCAGTTCAACGCCGTGGTCAAGCAGTTCAACCAGGCGATGCCGCAGCTCGCAATCGAGCGTCCGGCGTGGATGAACCAGATCAGCCGCCAGCTTGAGCAGCTGCACCCAGCAGCGGGTCCGGCAGTGCTGGCCATCATCCTGGTCGCGGTCGGTGCCATCGCGGTGGGCCTTGCTTACGCAGCCTGCGAAGCTGGTGCTGACGGCTCCAGCAAGGGAGAAAGCTCCAGCAAGAAAGAGCAGACCCCTAGCAAGGAAAAGGTCTCTTAGTCCAAAGCGCTAAGGACGAGCGAAAATCAACCCGCCACCACGAAAATGGTGGCGGGTTGCTGCTTGAGAAGTACCACATCGTTTTGTACATTGAATGGTGGATTACTGGGTTTGCAGCCCCGCAACCTATACGAGAGGGAACAATGAAATTTTCGAAGACCGCCGGTTACTACGGCCGCTTGGCGATGGCGTCCGCACTCGCCGGGACATTCACACTCGTCCCAGTGGCAGCGAACGCTGACACCACGACCGAGACGCCCACCCAGGCGCCCGTCACCACGACAGCAACCGCTCCTTCGAGCATTGCTTCCTCCAGCGTGACGCCGAGCGCCAGCGCCACCCCAACCGTGAGCGTTTCTCCGTCCGTCGCGGGTGCGCCAGCAGTGGCGACGACGCCAGCGAAGGCGAAGAAGGCGTCGACAAGTGATAAGCCGGGCACTGGTACGAGCGGTGTAGAGCTCGAGTCCGGTGCGTGGACGTACACGGCGGTGGCGGGGCACCCAACCGACGGCAGCGTCTACGCGCTGTCCACCGCGCCGCAGGAGAACCACCTGCTGAAGATCGACCCGGCGACGGGCAACGTCGAGGATCTTGGGGCTGCACGCGTCGAGCACGGCGCACTTCCAACCGACATCACCACGGCAACCATTACCTCTCATGGTCGCCTGATTGTGTCGGAGGAGCTGGCTAAGGACGGCGACAGCTACTACGCCATCGACCTGGACAAGCTGAGCACGGCCTCCACCCCGGTGTTCACCGAGCACAAGGTGTCGGTGGATACCTTCAGCAAGCCGAAGGACTTCAAGGCACCCGGTGCGTGGGGCACGGCCTCCAAGAAGGTCGACCCGAAGGGGGAGTACCTGCACGCATACGCTGAAACCCTCGACGGCAAGCCAGCGCTGTGGACCCTGAACACCGACACCGACAAGCTCAGCGTGACCACGCTGAAGGTGGCGCGTGGTGTGAAGACCGAGGGCATCGACCGTCTGGGTGAGGTTGCCTACGCAGTGACCAAGGACACCGACGTCTTCGTTGCGGGCGACAAGGACGGCAACACCGTCGAGTTCAAGCCGACGCAGCTCAAGATCGGCCCTGGTGACGAGCTCGTGGCCACGTTCTCCCAGGACGGAGACGACACGCTCAGTGAGGTGCTCGGCGCCGATAAGAAGTTCGGATTCACCGCCATCAAGCACGCGGGTGAGGAAAAGGACGCGGAGACGCCGGCTTCGGACAAGACGAAGGCCGATGCGGAGGCCCCGAAGTCTGACAATACTGCGGAGCAGGCGGATAAGAAGCCGTCCGAACCGACGAAGTCTGACGCTGAAGCTGCGAAGCCTGCTGAGCCGACGAACAAGGATGCGGACAAGCAGCAGCCTCCGGCCAACAACAGTGAGAAGCCGTCCTCAACCCCGACGCCAGAGGCCACCGAGCAGCGCACGCTCGAGGTCGAGATCTACGTCGGCACTGGTGAAAAGAAGAAGCCGGTCGAGGGCGCACGCCTGGTCGTCCCGAGCCTGGACAACCTCGAACTCGAAGGCGCAACCGACGCCGACGGCTACCTGTCTACCACCCTGCCAGCAGAGCTCAACGACAAGAGCTTCACTGTCCGCCTCGTAGAGGCACCGGAAGGCTACAAGAACAAGTCCATCCAGATCAAGAAGGATGACTTGGTCAAGGAAATCACCCTGGACAAGGACACCCGTGCAACGAGCACGATGTCCAAGCCGCAGGAAATCCTCGAGGTGTTCAAGGAAGTCAAGCCGCTGCTCGGCGCATTCGGTGCCCTCGCGGGCGCAGGCGCAGGGGCTGCAGGCTCGAAGTCGACAAGCTCGAAGACTTCGACGACCTCAACGTTCTCTAACTCCAAGAGCTCCGGCACCGTGTCCACCGGACGCACCACCAGCGCAACGTCCCGCAGCACCGCAGCCGCGCGCTCCACGGCGAAGAGCACCAGCAAGCGCAGCTCCAGCAAGTCCTCCTCGACGACCACGTCGACCCGCAGCGGGGACCTCGCCGATACCGGTACCCCGATGTCCGGCGTGATCACGCTCGGCATCGTGCTGTTCCTGATCGGTGGCGCGTACGTCTTCATGGGACGTCGCCGCGACGCATAAAGCGCATTAGCAGTACAGAGTAAAGGCCCGAAGGGAGTGATCCCCTCGGGCCTTTGCCGTACCTAGCAAACGCGAGTTAGAACACCTCGACGCGTCCGCCCAACGACTCGATCTGGCGCAGCTGCTTCACCCAGCCTGGCGCTCCCGGGTGCAGGCGCATCACAGGGCGCGAAGAAATCTTCACCGGTGACACCGACTCACGTCGCGCGCCCGAACGCGCCAGCATACGGGTGTGCGCCCGGTGGCCGTTCTCGGCGAGGCGCTTCATGGAAGGGGAGTCGGTGGAAAGGGCGGAGCGGGCGTCGGCAAGAAGCTCGGTGAACTCGTCGATGATGCTGACGAGGCTCTCCGCGTTGGTTTCGCACATGTTGCGCACCAGCGACGGGTCCGTGCCCGCTACGCGCGTCGCGCCCTTGAATGAGCCCGCCGCCAGCGACTGCGCCAACGTGCCGCCGCGATCCCCGACCACGGAGAGCGCCTCCGCAATCACATGCGGAAGGTGGGACACGCGGGCCACTGCCTCGTCGTGGCGGCGCACCGACACCGGCACGGCCTCAGCGCCCGTCACCGCGACCAGGTTGCACACGTCCGCGAACAGGCTCGCCCACGTCTGCGGCACCTTGTCGACGCTCTCCGCGTAGTCATACGTCACCACCCACGCCGCGCGCTGGAACAACCCTTCTTGGGACGCCGACCAGCCGGAAAACTCGGTGCCGGCCATCGGGTGCCCGCCGACGTAGCGCTCCTCGAGACCGCGCTCCAGCACGAGGTCGTACACGGGCTGCTTCACGCTCACAACGTCGGTGATGCCGCAGCTCGGGGCGTGCTCAGCGATGGCGTCCAGGACGGTCGCCACGGCGTCCATCGGCACCGCGATCACGATCAGGGCCTGCTGCGCCTCTGCCTTCTGCAGTGCGGCCTCGAGGTCGTTGGTGACGTCGAAACCATCCTTTTGCGCAGCCCTCGTGCCCGCATTCGAGTGCGTGTAGCCGAACGCATCGTGGCCGGCCGCGGTGAGGTCGCGAATGATGGAGCCACCGATCAACCCCAGCCCAACAATGCAGACGGGAGGCAGGTGGCGCGAAGAATGTAGGAATGAGGCAGTCACGGTTTCACATTCTAGTGACAAATTCACTGCGTGCAGGCTAATGTCGTGAGGCATGGCACAGGAATTTCCAGACGGGTACGCAGTGACAGTCGCCCAGCACGACGGCGCATGGTCCGTGCACCGCTACAACGACACCTTCGACTCGCTGGAAGACACCATCGCCGCAGTGCGCCGCCTCCGCAGCGAAGGTCCGGCGTTTGCGCTGCTCAACGTCGAAAATGAGTACGTTGTGGTGCTGCGCCCAGGCCCGAACCGGGCACGCATTTTGCTTAGCGACGCCCCCATCGCCGTCGACGACGACTACGCCGCCGACGCCCTCGAAGAAGCCGGCTGCGACATCCCCGACATCGACCCCGATGACCTCGACGACACCGACAGCTGGGCCGACGGCGACTTCGACATCCTCGCCGACCTCGGCCTCACCGAAGAACGCCTCAGCCTCCTTCTCGACGCCGACGAAGACCCCGCCGACCTCATCGAGGACATTGCCGACGCCCTCGGCTTCGCCGACGAACTTCACGAAGCACTGCGGTAACGTTGGCCTGCTCAAGCTGGCAGCGGCGCGCCACCGCCCGCATGCAACAAGCGCTCGACCTCGCGGCAACGACCCCGCCCGGCGACGTGCCCGTCGGCGCCCTCGTCTTCGACGCTGGCGGCGAGGTGATCGGCCGCGGCGTCAACCGGCGCGAACAACGCCAAGACCCCACCGCCCACGCCGAAGTCGAAGCGATCCGGGACGCCGCGCGCACCCTCGGGACCTGGCGCCTTGACGGTTGCGAGCTCGTCGTCACCTTGGAACCCTGCACCATGTGTGCCGGGGCCCTGCTCGGCGCCCGCATCGACTCGCTCATCTTCGGCGCCTTCGAGCCCAAAACCGGCGCCGTCGGCTCCCTATTCGACGCCCTCCGCGACCCCCACCACCTCCACCAAATCCAAGTCCGCGGCGGGATCATGGAACCCGAAAACGCGGAACTGCTCGCCGAATTTTTCCGGGACCTGCGCTAATACTTAACCGAATCGTTACAGTGCCGCCCTGCCAAAGTGACTACCATGGGGAACCGTTAGCTTAAGAACGAAACGAAAAGGAGCAACCACATGGCTTTTGAAGGAGCAGCAGACAAGCTGAAGGGCACCGCTAAGGAAGCAGCTGGCAAGCTTTCCGACGACAAGTCCCTCGAGAACGAAGGCAAGGCCAACCAGCTCATCGGCGATGCTAAGGATAAGGTCAACGAGGCTGCCGACTCCGTCAAGGACAAGGCAAACGAGGTAGCCGCCAAGGTCGAGGACAAGCTGAACGACTAGTCCCCGCCTTGATTTGGTTGCTCGGGCATTAACCGTTACTCTGGTTTGCGGTAGCGTGTCCGAGCGGCCGAAGGTACTCGCCTCGAAAGCGAGTGAGGGTAAAACCTCCGCGGGTTCAAATCCCGCCGCTACCGCCAATTAAAAACAACGCACTCTGGGTTCGCCTGGGGTGCGTTGTTTTGGTTTTGGGGGCACTCGCTCCTTTGTATGTGCACCACATTCCCTGTTTTGGGGTGAGGTCGGTGCGTTTCCCCAGGTTGTCTAAGCCTAGCGATGGAATTTGGTGCAGCGGGGAACAATTTCGCTTGGTCAAACCGGTGACCTGGGTATGAAGGGAAATCGAGTCCAGCAAGGTTTCGCCTATAAGATGGCCTGGTAGTGTGCCACGGTTTGGTGGCAGTCAGAATCGAGAAGCGACAGTGAGGACGTAAACACCGTGGCGAAGATGCTGTTTCGGCTTGGGCGCTGGTCATTTCTGCATAAGTGGAAGGTGATCGTGGCGTGGCTGTTGCTGCTCGGCGCCACGGCGGCGGGGGCGTTTTCGCTGATGAAGCCGTTTACGTCGGAGTTTCCGATCTCGGGGACGCCCGGCATCGAAGCCCTCGAGGACATGGAGCGGCACTTCCCGGGTGAGGGGAACGTGGCGACGGCGCCCGGGGTGAATTTGGTGTTTGCGGCGCCGGAGGGGCGTCGATTAGATGAGCCGGAGTTCATGGCGGGGATGGACGCGACGGTCGGCTACATCGAGGAGCACCTGGAGGGGCTGACGGGGACGGACAGGTTTGGCAACCCGGTGCATGTGAACCGGGAGCTGGGGGAGATGATCGTCGGGCAGATGACGCAGATGGGCCTGCCTGAGGAGCAGGCGAAGCAGGACGCGTACTACCTGCGGATGGTGTCGGACGATGGCCGGATTGGGTACACCACGTTCGAGTTTGGTGCGGAGTCTTCGATGTCGGTGTCGGAGGAAGAGCGCGCCGTGGTGAATGAGGCGTTGGAGATCGGCCGGGAGGCTGGCCTGCAGGTTGAAGCCGGTGGTGCCGGGTTCGGCGATCCGATTCAGATTAAGACGACGTCGGAGATGGTGGGGCTCGCGGTGGCGTTTGTGGTGCTGATTGTGACGTTTGGGTCCTTGGTGGCGTCGACAATGCCGATTGTGAGTGCTGTTGTTGGGGTGGGCATTGGTGTGCTGGCGGTGCTGATCACGACGCATTGGGTGGAGCTCAATGAGGTCACGCCGGTGCTGGCGGTGATGATCGGCCTGGCTGTCGGTATTGACTACGCGCTGTTCATCCTGTCGCGGTACAGGCAGGAGCGGCAGACGCTGGACGCGCCGGAGGCGGCGGGCCTGGCGGTGGGCACGGCCGGATCCTCGGTGGTGTTCGCTGGGGCGACGGTGTTCACAGCGCTGGTGGCGCTGTCCCTGGCAGGTATTGAGTTTCTGACGTGGATGGGCCTGGCGGCGGCGCTGACGGTGCTCATCGCGGTGCTTGTGGCGTTAACGCTGCTCCCGGCGCTGCTGGGGGTGTGGGGTGATCGCTCGTTTGGTGGGAAGTTGCCGTGGTTCGCGGGCAACCCTGGCCCGGGCAAGCGGCCTGGCCGCGACTTGTCGGCGAAGTCGGTGGGCCGGTCCTGGGTGAACGTGGTGCGCAAGTTCCCGGTGGTGGTGATGACGGTCGTCGTGCTGGGGCTGGGTGCGCTGGCGTCGCCGTTGCTGCAGCTGGAGATGGCGCTGCCGTCGGATACGACGTCGAACCTGGACACCACGCAGCGCAAGTCGGCGGACCTGATGGCGGAGGGCTTCGGCCCGGGGGTCAACGCGCCGTTCCTCCTGGTTGTCGACGCCACCTCCGTCAACCCGGACGCGGAGATGCTGCAGCCGTACATGGCGATGATGCCGGACGAGGCCGGTGGGCGCGCGCAGAAGGCGGCGCTGGCGTCGTTTATGTACGCGGTGCAGGAGGCCAACAGCGTCAACGGGATCGAGCACGCGCAGCTCGTCGGCGCGAATGAGGATTTGACGGCGGCTCGGATTCTGGCCACCCCGAAGGGCGGTCCGGAAGAGGAGTACACGCTGGAGGTGGCGCATGCGCTGCGTGCGAACAATGTCCAGGTGGAGGATGCGACGGGGACGTCGATAGGCCTGACGGGTCTCACTGCGGTGCAGATGGACATTACTGAGGAGCTGGGCGACGCGATGCCGCTCTACCTGGCGATTGTGGTTGGGCTGGCGATCATCCTGCTGATCCTGGTGTTCCGCTCCATCCTGGTGCCGGTGGTGGCGGGCCTGGGCTTCCTGCTGTCGGTCGGTGCGGCGTTCGGTATGACGGTGGGCCTGTTCCAGCTCGGCTGGGGCGGACTTGTGAACACCCCCGGCCCGATCCTGTCATTTATGCCGATCTTCCTGATCGGCGTCACGTTCGGCCTGGCCATGGACTACCAGGTCTTCCTGGTGACCCGCATCCGCGAGCGCTACCTGAAGTTGCGCCGCGCCGGCGACCCGGAGGCGGAAATCAAGGCGGTGCGCGAGTCCACCGTCGAGGGCTTCGTGCAGGGCGCGCGCGTGGTCACGGCCGCAGCTGTCATCATGATTGCGGTGTTCGTGGCGTTCATCGACCAGCCGTTGCCGTTCATCCAAATCTTTGGCTTTACGCTCGGCGCCGCCGTATTTTTCGACGCCTTCTTCGTCCGCATGGCGCTCGTCCCCGCTACGATGTTCATCCTGGGCCGTTCCACCTGGTGGATGCCGAAGTGGCTGGACAAGGTGCTGCCGGAAGTTGACGTGGAGGGCACCGAACTCGAAGCCGAATTCCACCCCGAATCACTGGAGCACGCATGACCGACGACCTTTCCTTCGACCTGAACACCACCTTGTATGACGCGCCGGGTAAGCATGGGCGCACGGGTGTGATCCATACGCCGCACGGCCCGATCCAGACCCCGGCGTTCATCCCGGTGGCCACGAAGGCCACGGTGAAGACGCTCACCCCGGAGCAGATCCACCAGACCGGTGCGCAGGCGATCCTGTCCAACGCCTACCACCTGTACCTGCAGCCCGGCCCCGACATCGTGGACGAGGCCGGGGGCGTCGCCGCCTTCGAGAATTGGGACGGCCCGACCTACACGGACTCGGGTGGCTTCCAGGTGATGAGCCTGGGCGTCGGCTTCAAGAAGGTCCTGGCCATGGACACCGCCGGGCTCACCGACAAAGACATCCGGGCTGAGAAGCGCAAGCGCATGGCGATGGTCGACGAAGACGGCGTCGACTTCAAGTCCGTCATCGACGGCTCCAAGCACCGCTTCACCCCCGAGGTGAGCATGCAGATCCAACACCAGCTCGGCGCCGACATCATGTTCGCCTTCGACGAGCTCACCACCCTCGTGGATACCCGCGACTACCAGGAGCGTTCCGTGGAGCGCACCCACCGCTGGGCGAAGCGCTGCCTCGACGAGCACCACCGCCTCACCGAGGTGCGCACGCACCGCCCGAAGCAGTCACTGTGGGGCGTGGTGCAGGGCGCCCAGTACGAAGATTTACGACGCCACGCCACCCGCGGACTGCTCGACCTCGACAGGGAGGCGCGCGAGGCCGGCCGACGCGGCTTCGGCGGCTTCGGCATCGGCGGCGCCCTGGAGAAGGAGAACCTGGGCACCATTGTCGGCTGGGTCACCGACGAGCTGCCCGTGGAGAAGCCACGCCACCTGCTGGGCATCTCCGAGCCTGACGACATCTTCACCGCTGTCGAAGCCGGCGCCGACACGTTCGACTGCGTCGCGCCGACGCGTCTTGGTCGCCGTGGGGGCGTCTATACGCTGGACGGACGCATGAACCTGATGAACGCCCGGTTCAAGCGGGACTTCTCCGGCGTCGACGAGGAGTTCGGCGGCTACGTCTCCGAGAACTACTCGCGCGCCTACATCCACCACCTGCTCAAGGCCAAGGAGTTCCTGGCGGGGACGCTATGCACCATGCACAACCTGGAGTTCATGATCCGCCTGGTGGACAACATCCGCCACGCCATCGACGCCGGGGAGTACGAGGCGTTTCGCGACGAGTTCATGGGCAGGTACTACGCGGGGAAGTAGATGATGGTGGCTAGAGGCTCTTATAGGCGTTAAGCTAGAGCGCATTTCGGGGGACAAGGGGGTATATTGTCTGATCAACTTTGGCGTGTCGAGGTTTTCGATGGTGGAAACTTTCATCGTTTTTACAAACGCCTGGATGAAGTGGAACGAGCAGTCACGGACGCAGCAGTCCAGTATGTCTTAGCACCGCTGGGGATTCGCATCTGTGAAAGCGAATGGGGCAAAAGCCTTGGTAGGGGGCTGTTTGAACTTCGAATAAGAAGAAGCATCGACACAATTCTTCGCGAGCATGGGCCCTCGGGAGCAGCTGATCGGGTGCCAAAACGTTGGTGGAAGAAACGCGTATTGATCCGTGTCTACTGCACTTTTCACGGCGATAAGATCGTTCTGTTGCTGGGTGGGTACAACAAACTGCGTGCGCCAAGTAGCAAGCAAGAACAGAAGGAGATTCGAGCTGCAAGGGCTGCGTTGGAGCAGTGGAAGCGTGACCAACCCTCTTGATCTTATGTGCTGTAACACATAAGATCAGGGGTATTGAATCAGCGGATGAAAGGTGTGGGAATGGGGACTACAGCATTTGAAGAATTCGTAAAACCGTATCGGGAAGCAGCTTCACCAGCTGCTGAGATCGTGCGAGATGCTGCTGCCCGTGCGTTTGCTTCCGAGATTGCAGACCGAAGGGCAGTGGGTGCTGCCCTGATGACAGCGAGGAAAGAACGCGACGCAACGCAGCAAGAGGTTGCAGATTCCGCTGGGATCCAGCAGGCCGAGTTGAGCCGCATTGAAAACGGGCTTGGTAACCCGACTGTTGATACTTTGCTCAAAGTGCTTGCTGCCCTTGATCTCAGATTGGTGTTCGAGCCAGTTCCTAGCGCTTCCTAGCGCTGGCTCTGGGTGTTAGCTTCGCAGCTCCGCGTGCAGTTCCTGCTCGCGGCGGCGTACCCACGCGATGGTCGGGTACGTGATCGGGAGTAGGACGACTTCGAGCAGGGTCTTCCACAGGAAGCCGACGACGACGTAGTTGATGAACTGACCCGGCGTTTCGATGCCGATGACCGCCGCTGCGATGGCGCAGAACAGGAGGGTATCGGCGAACTCGCCGACGATGGTGGAGCCGATGAGGCGTGCCCACAGGCGGTCGTGTCCGAACCGGTCTTTCATTTTCTGCAACACCCACGCGTTGAGCAGCTGGCCTGCGATGTAGCCGGCCAGGGACGCCATGACGATGCGCGGCATGAGGCCGAGGATCGTCGAGAAGGGTTCTTGCATGTCGTAGAAGTCGGCGCCGGGGAGCCAGATGGCGATGTAGAAGGACACGACGGCCAGGATGGCGATGCCGAATCCGGTGAAGATCGCCCGGCGGGCGGCTTTGAATCCGTAGACTTCGGCGAGCACGTCGCCGAGGACGTATGCAAGTGGGAAGAGGAAAAAGGCGCCGTCGGTGATGAATGGTCCGAGGGTGACTCCCTTCTGTGCTGTGATGTTGGAAATGAGGAAGACGGCGCAGAACACAGATACCAGGACAGGGTAAAGCGATCGCGCAAAAGTTTCTTGGTTTGTCACGGCTACATATCCTATACACATGAATGCTGGACGGTATGCACCTTCTCCGAGTGGGGATCTCCATTTTGGCAATCTGCGGACGGCGCTGCTGGCCTGGCTGTTTGCGCGACAGAGTGGGCGGCGTTTTTGGTTGCGGGTGGAGGATGTTGATTCGGAGCGTTCGTCGGAGGCGGCGGGGCGTCGTCAAATAGAGGACTTGTTGGCGTTGGGTCTTGATTTTGATCCGCCGGTGGTGTGGCAGTCGCAGCGTTCGGCGTTGTATGAGGCGGCGTTGTCGCAGCTCCCGGTGTATGAGTGTTATTGCACGCGCCGCGAGATTCGGGAGGCGGCGAGTGCGCCGCATGCGCAGCCTGGGATGTACCCGGGCACGTGCAGGGATTTGGATGAGGAGCACCGAGCTTTTCGACGCCACCAGCTTTCGCAGCAGGGCCGTATGCCTGCCCTTCGCCTGCGTGCCGATGTGCGGGAGTGGACGGTTCGTGACTTCTTTGCCGGCGAGGTGACCGGGCCTGTCGATGATGTGGTGGTGCGCCGCGGTGGCAACCTTGCGCAGGCGCAGGCGGGGGACTGGGCGTATAACTTGGCGGTGGTCGTCGACGACGTGGACCAGGGGGTTGACCAGGTGGTTCGTGGGGATGATTTGTTGATGTCGGCGCCCGCGCAGGCGTACATGACGCACTTGTTGGGCGGGCAGGAACCCGAGTATGTGCACGTGCCGCTGGTGCTCAACGCGGAGGGCAAGCGGCTGGCGAAGCGCGACGGGGCGGTGACGTTTGCGGAGATGTCGCAGCGCGTTGGGGCGGACGGGGTAGTGCGGGTGCTGGCGGAATCGGTCGGGTGCGCGGGTGCCGGGACTGTGCAGGAGATCCTCGCGCGCTTTGATCCTGAGAAGCTTTCCGGGGATCCATTCGTCTGGACAAATACACCCGCGCGGGGGTAATCGCAGGTCGAATTACATGCATGTTGGAGAACGACTTCGGCGACAACTGTGCAGGTCCTAGCGTTCGCTGAAAATAAACTGTCAAAAGTACTTGAAACTTCTTAAAAACCGTTCATGATGAATGGATAACTACAGATAACACACAGTTGCCTTTGAGGGGAGTTCAAGAACATGCGAAATCCGAGAATGTCAGCCACTGTGGTGGCGCTGGCGCTGGGGGCGTCGGCGCTCGTAGTGCCACAGGTGGACGCGCAGAGCGCCGAGGAGAACCGATGCCACGACGTGCTGAGTGCGAACACCTTGTTCCCGCACCAGCACATTGGCGGCGTGAGTACTCCGAGCGAGGGCTCGTTTGAACCGGGCACCCGCGCCGTTGTCAACGAGCAGGGACAGGTCGAGGTGTACTACTGGGTCAGCCTCCACGGCGATGGCGAGCACGCCGTGGACTCGATGATTTCCGAGCTGCGCATGAACCAGACCCGCATCTCCGATTTTGAGGAGACCTTCACCCTTTCAGCGGTACAGGCGGGGGAGACTATCCCGGGAGCGGTGCGTTCCGGCGAGGATAGCACCACCAATATGGACCTGAAGGTCACCGGCACCGCGCACGTTGAGCCGGTCGAGCTGCACCTTTCGGAAGGCTCCCCGGTGGTGTCCGCGAAGGTCACCCTCGAGGACGTGAAGGACATCAAAGAAGGCGAGACACGCACGTTCGCGTGGGTCGCCCGAAGCGTAGGCAACGGCTACGAGAACTTCCCGAACCGCCTGGGCTTCGAAGCCCGCAACATCGCCGAGGTTGACCTGCTGCCGGTCCCGGCAGAGAACGCGCAGTGCTTCCCGCTGCAGGCGGCTCAGGACGAGGTGCCGGTTGTCACCGCGAACGGCAAGGAGTTTGCGACGAACATCCAGGTCACCAACGGTGCTGGGGAAGATTACGCTCGCGTGATTGCTGTCGTGACGCGAAACGGTAAGGCTGTCGAGGGCGCGAATGCGCGCGTCGATAGGGATGGCCGCGTGCATGTCACCCTGCCTGTCGGCGGGACCGGCGAAATCGACAACGAGAAGCCGGAAGCGCTCCAGGTTGAGGTGTACGCCACCCCGCGCGACGGCTCCGACCAGCTAAACCTGCAGAAGTACAAGGACAACGCCAAGATCGGCGAAACGTTCCAGCTGAAGACCCAGCAGTGGGCCCCAAGCTACGGCAACGAGAAGACCTCCCCGGGCAAGACGGCAACCGTCGCGCTGAAGCCGGGCAGCCCGAAGTACCCTGACGGCACCACCTTCGAGGTTATCGGCGCTACCCCAAGCAGCGAGGCTCGCCCATGGGACGTCACTCTGGAAGAGGGCAGCAACGCGCTCAAGGTCACCGCGCCGATCAGCGCGCGCCTGGAAGACACCGTGACCGTGCAGGTCAAGGCCACCTACCCAGACGGATCCCACGACGTGCTGGAGTCCGTGGTCGGCGTTGACACGACCCTGGCGCAGGAGCACACCCCTGGCTACGACGTGGTGATTACCCGCCCATCCGTCACAGTGACGCTGCCGCAGGTCCGTGACCAGGAGCTGCCGGCCGACACGACCTTCAAGATCGCCCCTGACCAGCAGCTCGGTGATTGGACGGTGGGCGTCGATAAGCGCACCGGCGAGATCACCGCAACGCCGCCGGCGAACGCCCGCGACGGCGAAACGAAGACCATCAACGTCGAGGTGACCTTCCCAGACGGCTCCACCAAGGTCGTACCGGGCACCGTCATCGTCAGCGCGCCGCCGCAGGCACAGAACCCAGACGCGTACTACCTGGCGGACACCACCCGCCCAGGTGTCGAGGTCACCGTGGGCGCCCCAGAGTTCAGCGCTGATGCGCCGAAGGGCACCACGTTCACCATCCACGACGCCTACGAGGCACCGAAGGGCTGGAAGGTCAACGTCGGTGAGGACGGCTCCGTCACCGCGACCCCGCCGGCCGATGCCAAGCCAGGCGACCGCATTGTCGTGCCTGTCCAGATCACCTACCCGGATGGTTCCTCGATCACCCGCCCAGCAGTCGTCGTAGTTGTTGACGACGCCCCCAAGGGCACCAACGACGTCCAGTTCCCACCGAAGCCGACCAAGCCGGGCACCGTCGTAGTTGTCACCCCGAAGGGTGGCACCGAGGGCTCCACCTACGTTGTCGAGCAGAAGGACATCCCCGAAGGCTGGACCATCAACATCGACGAAAACACCGGTGTCGCGCACGTCACCCCGCCTGCCGACGCCAAGCCAGGCGACTTCGGCGTGATTAACGTACAGGTCACCGACCCGAACGGCAACAGCATCACGCGCCCAATCGTCGTGACCGTCATCGATGACCCGGCCGCACCCGTCGACCCGAACCCGGCCACCCCGTCCGCCCCCGACCAGAACTACGCCCCGAAGCAGACCAAGCCGAACCAGACCGTGACCGTCAACCCGACGCCACGCGCGCCGGGCGGCACCACCTTCGTCATCTCGCCTGAATACAAGGCGCCGAAGGGCTGGAAGGTCACCGTCGGTGAGGACGGCAGCGTCACCGCCACCCCACCTGCCGACGCCAAGTCCGGCGACTACACCGTCGTCCCAGTCGACATCACCTACCCAGGCGGCCAGAAGGTAACGCGCCCAGCAACCATCCTGGTTGTTGACGACGCCGACACCCCCGAAGGCCAGCCACCAGTCGACTACAACCCTGGCCGTACCAAGGGCGGCGTCACCGTTGTCGTGCCGCCAAGCACGCAGCCTGACGGCGCGACCTTCAAGATCGTCGACGGCTGGAAGGCGCCGGAAGGCTGGAGCGTCACCATCAACGACGGCGGCTCCGTCTCCGTCACGCCACCTGCCGACGCCAAGCCAGGCGAGCAGGTCGTCGTCCCAGTAGAAATCACCTACACGGACGGCAAGACCGTCACCCGCCCGGCCGTCGTTACCGTCACTGGTGATACCCCGTCAACCTCCGCAGGTAACACCCCTCCGACCATTGAGGTCAAACCGGGCACATCGCACGTTGAGGTCCACGTGCCAGGTGCCAACATCGGCGACCTCAAACTCCCCGACGGCTGGACCGCTCAGCGCGAGGGCGACAAGGTCATCATCGTCCCGCCAGCTGAGCGAACCCCGGACCCCAAGGGCTTCGACATCACGATCCCAGGCCGCGAAGGCGACGTCACCGTCCACGTCGTTGTCCAGGGTGAAGACCAGCCGAAGACCCCAGGCAAGAGCTCGACCGATGACCTGCAGCGCTGCTTCGCCGACATGTCCTCCCACGGCGGGCCACTCCTGTGGCTCATCCCGCTCGGGTTGGCAGTCGCCGTCGGCGCGCCACTCATCGCCGCAATGGGCCCAGAGATCAGCGCCTCCGCACGCCGTGTCTCCGAGCAGATGAACATCCCGAACCCGTTCGGCAACTTCGGCGACAACCGACCTGACTTCCTGAAGCAGCTCGACGTTGAAGCCGCCCGCCTGAACGCCAAGTTCGGCCCGCAGGCCACCGAAGCCCTCGGCGCCATCGCAGCGGTCACGCTCGGCATTGGTGCCCTGGCCGGCCTGCTCTCCCTGTGTGCCCCAGGCGAGAACGGCGCAGCCAACAAGATCCAGCAGAGCTCCAACGAGGGCTCCTCGCTCGGCGACTTCCTCGGCCGGAAGCCATCGACCACGGCACCAGCCACGACCTCGGCTGAGCCGACCACTACAGAGAACAAGTAGCTCCTCTGTAAACAACCCCGCGACCTGTGAGTTGGGTCGCGGGGTTTTGTCGTGCTGGACCCGCGCACCAAATTCCCTCATACGGTCGGTGCGACCTGGGGAAATGCCTTGGCGACTTTTCAAAATGCCGGATTTTGGTGCGCAACTACCCTCCTCGCGCACCACATTCCTGGGTTTTCGCGGGACGGATTGGAAAAGTCAAGGTCACTGGCAGCCGGTGGGGGAATTTGGTGTCTCCGTGCGTGGTGTGAGTGCCAGAGGACGCAGTTTTTGTTGGGGGAGGGGGTAAAAGCCCAGGTCGTGAAAAGTGGGTTGCGTCCTTTGGCACTCGGGCGATGGGTAGTGCACCACATTCCCTCACGAAGCGAGCGCGACCTGGGGAAACGTTCGGGCGTCACTCTGGAAACAGGGAATGTGGTGCACAGCAAGCCCAACGCAAATACAAAAACAGCGCACCCGGCGAAAAACTTCAACCGGGTGCGCTGTCTGAATAGCGCGGAGGATGTGGGATTTGAACCCACGAGGGTCGTGAAACCCGCACGCGTTCCAGGCGTGTGACATAGGCCGCTAGTCGAATCCTCCTAGTTGCGACACATCATGCGTCGAGGGACTACTTTAACCCATCCCCCCAGGTTCCGCCAAAACGCCTGCGCAGTCAATGTTTTGCAACGCCTAAAGCTTCAGGCTAGAGTGTTCTGCAGGATCTCACGCGGTGCTCATCTCGTGAACTCCCCCAGGGCGGGAACGCAGCAAGGGTAAGCGGGCGCTGGCAGGTGCGTGAGGTCCCCTTTTTTATGGGGTAAAACTGGGGAAAAACCGTCGCGCGGGGTGGGGTGTCGCTAGTACGATGATGGGTCGTTAGTAGATACGCCGACGTACTCGAATAGGACACCAAGACATTGAACACCCCGTTGAAAGAACTAGATGCTGAGCAGCTTGCAAGCCTGGCTGCTGAGTTGCGTGAGCAGTACAAGCAGCTGGAGGAGACCAACATGGCGTTGGATCTCACGAGGGGGAAGCCCTCGGCGCGCCAGTTGGACTTGGCGGACGATCTGTTAGCACTGCCGGGTGTGGGGAATCACCGTGATGCGTCGGGTGTGGACGTGCGTAATTACGGCGGCCTGACGGGAATTTTGGAGCTTCGTGAGTTGTGGGCTGAGGTGCTCGGGATTGATCCGAAGCTGTTGGTGGCGGGGGACTCGTCGTCGTTAAATATTATGTTCGATCTGGTGTCCTGGGCGTACACGTTCGGCACGAATGATTCGCCGCGGCCGTGGGCGGATGAGCAGCGCGAGCACGCGATCAAGTGGCTGTGCCCAGTGCCCGGCTATGACCGCCACTTCACGATTACGGAGCGCTTCGGCTTCGAAATGATCACCGTCCCGCTGCTGGAGGACGGCCCCGACATGGACGTCGTGGAGGAGCTGGTGAAGGACCCTGCTGTGAAGGGCATGTGGTGCGTGCCGGTGTTTTCCAACCCGACGGGCGCGGTGTACTCGCAGGCGACCATCGAGCGTCTGGCGGCGATGGAGACGGCCGCGCCGGACTTCCGCGTTGTGTGGGACAACGCGTACGCGGTACACACGCTGACGGATACGTTCCCGGTGAACGCGGACGTGCTTGCGCTGTCGGCGAAGGCGGGTAACCCGAACCGGTTCTGGTACATGTCGTCGACGTCGAAGATTACGCACGCGGGTTCGGGCGTGGCGTTCTTTGCCTCCTCGCAGGAGAACTTGGAGTGGTACGAGTCGATCGCGAATGTGCGAGGCATCGGCCCGAACAAGGTGAACCAGCTGGCGCACGCGATGTACTTCAAGGACGCGAATGGCGTGCGTGAGGTGATGCGGAAGCACGCGGAATCGCTGGCACCGAAGTTTGAGGCGGTGCTTGAGGTGCTGGAGAACCGTCTCGGGGGCACTGGTGCGGCGTCCTGGTCGACGCCGAAGGGCGGTTACTTCATCTCCCTGGACGTGATGGACGGGACTGCAACTCGCGTGTGGGAGCTGGCGAAGCAGGCCGGCATTAGCCTGACGAAGGCGGGGTCGGCGTTCCCGAAGGGGGAGGACCCGAACGACCGCAATATTCGCCTAGCGCCGTCGCTGCCGCCACTGGAAGACGTTACGCGGGCGATGGACGGGGTGGCCACGTGCGTGCTGCTCGCGGCGGTGGAGAAGCTCAGCGCATGACGGGTGACGACCTCGCCGCCTGGCTGGCCTCGGTGTTTCCGGGGATGCAGCTTTCGCTTATCGACGCCCGCGCCGTCGCCACCGCCGAACTGAACGGTTCGAACGTGGCGGTCACCGCCGGGTTCAGCGGCACCGATTTGGGCCTGGTGTTGGCTGACGATGACGCCACCAAAGTGGTGTGCGAGGTGATGGCGGTGGGAGACGTCGAGAAGCAGGTGCTTGCCGAGGCCGTCGTGGACGCGACCCGCGAGCTTGAGCGACTTGGCGTGCCGGGCCAGCCGGGCGTGTTGCTCGAGGGGCTGCTGGCGGACGCGCCTGGCACCGTGCGGCATGGTCTGCTGCGGGAGCCGGAGGTGTTCGCGCAGGGCACCCCGCTGGTGCGAGAACCAGGCCGAATCACGCTGCTTCTGGAGCTGATTGCGCTGACGGATGAGGAGTTCGGGATCGCCTCCGAGCAGGGCTATCCGGTGCTGGAGCGGCGTCTGCGCAGGCGTGGCGTGGATGTGAAAGATTGGCGCCGGGAAGAGGGCTGATCGTCTACACTTGGCGCCGTGGCTCTGTACCGGAAATATCGTCCTGCAACGTTTGGTGAGCTGGTTGGGCAAGACCAGGTGACTGTGCCGTTATCGAACGCTCTCGACAACGGGCGCATCAGCCATGCGTACCTGTTTTCTGGGCCGCGGGGGTGCGGCAAGACGTCCTCTGCGCGCATTCTGGCGCGCTCGTTGAACTGCGTTGAGGGGCCGACATCCACTCCGTGTGGCAAGTGCGCGTCCTGCGTGTCGCTGGCGCCGGGTGGCACCGGGAACCTGGACGTGATGGAGCTCGACGCCGCCTCCCACGGCGGCGTCGACGACATGCGTGAGCTGCGCGAACGCGCCATGTTCGCGCCTGCGGAGTCCCGCTACCGCGTCTTCATCATCGACGAGGCGCACATGATTTCGCCCTCCGGCAACAACGCCCTGCTCAAGATTGTGGAGGAGCCGCCAGAGCACCTCATCTTCATCTTTGCGACGACCGAGCCGGAAAAGATTCTTGGCACGATCCGTTCGCGTACCCACAATTACCCGTTCCGCCTGCTGACCCCGCAGGCGATGCGCCACCTGTTGGAAAACATTGTGGCGGAGGAGGGGGCGCACGTCGATGAGAACGTGTACCCGCTGGTCATCCGCGCTGGAGGCGGGTCGCCGCGCGACACGCTGTCGGTGTTGGACCAGCTGCTGGCGGGCGCCGGCCCGGACGGCCTGACCTACGAGATGGCGCTGCCGCTGCTCGGGGTCACGGACCTCACGCTTCTCGACGCCGCCGTCGACGCCCTCGCCACCAAGGACGCCGCGGCGATGTTCCACACCATCGACAAGGTGATCGAGTCCGGCCACGAGCCGCGCCGTTTCGCCCTCGACCTGCTGGACCGGCTGCGTGACCTGCTGCTCATCGTCACCGTGCCGGATGCCTTCGGCGAAGGGCTTGTCGACGCCCCCGTCGACCGCGCCGAAATCCTCCGCGCCGAAGCGCAACAGTTCCACCCGTCGACGCTGGCCGCGCTCGCGACCGAGGTCAACGATCGGATCGGCGACCTCCGCGGCGCGACGTCCCCGCGCCTGTTGTTGGAAGTGATGATGGCGCACCTGCTCACGATGGGCGACCGCCCGGCGGTTTCCTCGGCTACCTCAGCTGCACCGGCGCCTGCTGCCCCTGCGCAGGCGGCCCAGCCTGCCCAGCCGGCCCCGTCGCAGGCTCCTTCGCAGGGTGGGGGAGCCGCGGCCGCTGCGGCTGCTGCGGCCAGGATCGCGGAGCGCCGAAAGGCGCAGAGCGCGCCAAAGCCTGAGCCCAAACCCGAGCCTGCAGCGAAGCCTGAGCCCAAGCCCGAGCCGAAGCCTGAACCGAAGCCGGTGCCGCAACCACCCGCGGAACCCGCAACGCCGCCGAAGCCGGAACCAACCCCGGCACCGAAGCCAGAGCCAGCACCTGCGGAAGACCTCCTCGAACGCGTGCAGCGTGACTGGATGAAGCTGCGCCAAGCTGTGGGCAAGCGCAACCAGGTCGCCGAAATCATGCTTGCCGAAGCCAAACCGCTCTCCCTCGACAACGAAGACGGCCAGCCCACACTGCTCATCGGACACAACACGGGTGCCCTCGCGGAGCGCCTCAACGCCGACAACAACAACGGGGACATCGTCGCGGTGTTCTCCGAAGCGCTTGGCACCAAGGTTGCCGTGCGTTGCGTGGTGGGCACGAAAGGGGCGAAGGGGGCGTCGAAAAGTGAAGCAACCCCAAAACCCACAGCACAGCAGCCCACTGACTGGCGGGCGATAGCGAAGGCCGCCGGGCAGCGCAGCGCGCAACAGGAGCGCCGCGAGCGCGAGGAAGTCCCACCGCCGCCCGAACCATTCCACGAAGACGCCGGATGGGAGCCGCCTCCGCCGCCGCCCGAGCCCTACAGCCAAGAGGATGAAGAGCGCGACATGGTCGACCAGGCCGAGGCCGAGTCGGCGACCTTCGACCGTCGTGACGCCACCGAAGTCGCCATGGACCTGCTTGCCAGCGAACTTGGAGCCAAGCCCTTGTAAGCATTCAGGAACTACCGGGTACACTGGTGAGCAAATTAGACAAAATCACTGACACGAAAGGGTGTTACACACCATGACCCAGCCAAATATGCCTCAGGACATGCAGGAACTCATCCGCCAGGCAGCCGAGGTGCAGCAGGCGCTGCAGCAGGCACAGCAGGAGCTGCTCAGCACCACCGTCACCGGCACCGCTGGCGGCGGCCTGGTCACCGTCGTCATGACCGGTGGCGCAGAGATCACCGACCTGCAGATCAAGCCGGAGGCTGTTGACGCCGACGACGTCGAGACGCTGCAGGACCTCATCCTCGCCGCATACCGCGACGCCCACAACAAGGCCGGCGAACTGGCGCAGGAGAAGATCGGCCCACTGACCGGCGGCGCAATGCCACAGGAGGCTCCTGGTGGTCAGCAGCCTGCACCTGGTGAGATTCCGTTCGGCGGCATCATCTAAACCCACCCGCTTGAACGCCTGGCACTTCGCCAGGCGTTTTGTGTTGTAAAGGACCCCCATGTTCGAAGGACCGCTCCAAGACCTTATCGACGAGCTCTCGCGCCTCCCCGGCGTCGGACCCAAGTCTGCGCAACGGATCGCCTTCCACCTTCTCCAAACCGAGCCCGAAGATATCGACCGGCTCCGCGCCGCCCTCGCCGGCGTCCGCGACGGCGTGACGTTCTGTCGCATCTGCAACAACGTCTCCCGCGAAGCGGTCTGCCGCATCTGCGCCGACTCCGGCCGCAAAAAAGACCTCATCTGCGTCGTCGAAGACGCCAAAGACATCCAGGTCATTGAGCGAACCGGCGAGTTCAACGGCCGCTACCACGTGCTCGGCGGGGCACTGGACCCACTCGCGAACGTGGGCCCCAAGGACCTCGCCGTCACGCCCCTGCTGAAGCGCATCGGCGGCGTCCTTCCCGACCTCGACGGCGACGACGCCCCCCAAATCACCGAAGTCATCCTCGCCACCGACCCCGACACCGAAGGCGAAGCCACCGCCTCCTACCTGGCCCGCCTGCTCAAGGACTTCCCAGATCTGACCGTTTCCCGCCTGGCCTCCGGCATGCCGCTCGGCGGCGACCTCGAGTTCGTCGACGAACTCACCCTCTCCCGCGCGCTCTCCGGGCGGCTCACGTTGTAGGAGGTGCTGTGCACCAAATTCCCTCACTGACCCTAGGTGGCAGGCTGGTTGTGGGCCAGAACCCGAAGGAGGTCCGCACCCATGTCCCCACACGATATTCCCCCGCTGATCCCCAAGCCACCAGAGAAGGATTGGGCCGATTACAACACCAACCCCGACCCCGGCAGGACTCGTAAACGTCGGCGTGCAAGCATGCTTTCTGCACGCGATGTGCTGGCGTTGCCGACTGTCACCCTTGCACCCGGTGCCACGCTTTCCGATAGTGAGTTGGTCATGCCGGATGCTGCGGCAGTCGTGTTTATCCCCAACACTGAATGCTCATGTACGGTAAAGAAGCAAGCAACCGAAAACAATAGATAGACCGCCAGCACTACACTATTCCGAACCAAAGACCAAAAGATAAGCATTTTGAGAAAATCTAAACTTTTGGATTTTCCTACAATGCCGACTACGGCGGAATCCCTCCCACTCCTTATATATTTCTTTCTGTATACATTGAATTTGTATTTAGTAAAATGCAGACAACACCACGGATCGGCTTTTGGCTGGACAATTCCAACCAAACACCGCAGCAGACAGTAGAAACCATTCTGAACGTTAGGAAGCCGGTATGATTGTTACATATAAGGGGAAGAAAAATTTCTTTTAGATACTTGTTTTCCTAAAACTGATGTGATATAATAATTCAATTCCCGAAAAGGAGTAAAAAATATGCGGCAAGGTATTCTTAAATAAAACTATAATCAAATAGTGGGAACAAAGGATTATGATAGTCCCTTTTGTAGGGGCTTAGTTTTTTGTACCCAATTTAAGAATACTTTTGCCTTATCAATTTTGACATATCCCCAAAAACAGCACTCACAAACAGGTGTATGCTGTATATGTGTATGTCCGCAAATTATCATCCCCAGTGGTAAAAGTATTTTACTGCTGGGGATTTTTATGCCCTTCGGGGCAGTAAAGGGAGGACAATCACATGAAAATAATCAATATTGGAATTCTTGCCCATGTAGACGCTGGAAAGACGACCTTGACGGAGAGCCTGCTATATGCCAGCGGAGCCATTTCAGAACCGGGGAGCGTCGAAAAAGGGACAACGAGGACGGACACCATGTTTTTGGAGCGGCAGCGTGGGATTACCATTCAAGCGGCAGTCACTTCCTTCCAGTGGCACAGATGTAAAGTCAACATTGTGGATACGCCCGGCCACATGGATTTTTTGGCGGAGGTGTACCGCTCTTTGGCTGTTTTAGATGGGGCCATCTTGGTGATCTCCGCTAAAGATGGCGTGCAGGCCCAGACCCGTATTCTGTTCCATGCCCTGCGGAAAATGAACATTCCCACCGTTATCTTTATCAACAAGATCGACCAGGCTGGCGTTGATTTGCAGAGCGTGGTTCAGTCTGTTCGGGATAAGCTCTCCGCCGATATTATCATCAAGCAGACGGTGTCGCTGTCCCCGGAAATAGTCCTGGAGGAAAATACCGACATAGAAGCATGGGATGCGGTCATCGAAAATAACGATAAATTATTGGAAAAGTATATCGCAGGAGAACCAATCAGCCGGGAAAAACTTGTGCGGGAGGAACAGCGGCGGGTTCAAGACGCCTCCCTGTTCCCGGTCTATTATGGCAGCGCCAAAAAGGGCCTTGGCATTCAACCGTTGATGGATGCGGTGACAGGGCTGTTCCAACCGATTGGGGAACAGGGGAGCGCCGCCCTATGCGGCAGCGTTTTCAAGGTGGAGTATACAGATTGCGGCCAGCGGCGTGTCTATCTACGGCTATACAGCGGAACGCTGCGCCTGCGGGATACGGTGGCCCTGGCCGGGAGAGAAAAGCTGAAAATCACAGAGATGCGTATTCCATCCAAAGGGGAAATTGTTCGGACAGACACCGCTTATCCGGGTGAAATTGTTATCCTTCCCAGCGACAGCGTGAGGTTAAACGATGTATTAGGGGACCCAACCCGGCTCCCTCGTAAAAGGTGGCGTGAGGACCCCCTCCCCATGCTGCGGACGTCGATTGCGCCGAAAACGGCAGCGCAAAGAGAACGGCTGCTGGACGCTCTTACGCAACTTGCGGATACTGACCCGCTTTTGCGCTGCGAGGTGGATTCCATCACCCATGAGATCATTCTTTCTTTTTTGGGCCGGGTGCAGTTGGAGGTTGTTTCCGCTTTGCTGTCGGAAAAATACAAGCTTGAAACAGTGGTAAAGGAACCCACCGTCATTTATATGGAGCGGCCGCTCAAAGCAGCCAGCCACACCATCCATATCGAGGTGCCGCCCAACCCGTTTTGGGCATCCATCGGACTGTCTGTTACACCACTCCCGCTTGGCTCCGGTGTACAATACGAGAGCCGGGTTTCGCTGGGATACTTGAACCAGAGTTTTCAAAACGCTGTCAGGGATGGTATCCGTTACGGGCTGGAGCAGGGCTTGTTCGGCTGGAACGTAACGGACTGTAAGATTTGCTTTGAATACGGGCTTTATTACAGTCCGGTCAGCACGCCGGCGGACTTCCGCTCATTGGCCCCGATTGTATTGGAACAGGCATTGAAGGAATCAGGGACGCAACTGCTGGAACCTTATCTCTCCTTCACCCTCTATGCGCCCCGGGAATATCTTTCCAGGGCTTATCATGATGCACCGAAATACTGTGCCACCATCGAAACGGTCCAGGTAAAAAAGGATGAAGTTGTCTTTACTGGCGAGATTTCCGCCCGCTGTATACAGGCATACCGTACTGATCTGGCCTTTTACACCAACGGGCAGAGCGTATGCCTTACAGAACTGAAAGGGTATCAGGCCGCTGTCGGCAAGCCAGTCATCCAGCCCCGCCGTCCAAACAGCCGCCTGGACAAGGTGCGCTATATGTTTCAGAAGATAATGTAACGTCTTGCGCAATGCAAGCGTTCATTGCTGGCTATTGCGAAATATCATTGATAACCCTAGGTGGCAGGCGCTGAGGCGTTTCCCCAGGTCGCGAAAATCCAATGAGGGAATTTGGTGTCACCCCAACCGGGCCGAGTGCCAAAGGACGCAACCGCTTATTTGCGACCTGGGCTTTTCCCGAGTTCCTCGGAACGAATTGCGTCCTTTGGCACTGGCTCCTAGAGCGCTAGCGGCAACCTACCTGAGGCGCTCCTTGCGCAGCTGGTCCACCTCGGGCAACGCGAGTGGGGTGAGTTCCTGGGCGTCGATGCCGAGGGCGCGGGCGAGGAGGAGGTCGGCAAGTTCGGGGTTGCGGGCCAGGGCAGGGCCGTGCATGTAGGTGGCGATGACGCTGCCCTGCACAACGCCCTCAACGCCAGCCCGAGAACCGTTGTTGCCCACGCCACGTTTCACCTGGCCGAGTGGGGAGGCGTCGGGGCCGAGGGTGGTGCCGCCCATGTGGTTTTCGAATCCGGTGAGGGGGGCGGAGAGGCCGTCGAGAAGTGGGTGGGATTGGACTTCCCCGATGGCGCGCTCCGACATGGGGGAGGTGCGGACGTCGAGGACGCCGATGCCGGCGACTTCTTCGCCGTGGGCGGTGAAGCTGTGGCCGAGGACCTGCATGCCGGCACAGACGGCGAAGACGGGGCGGCCGGCGTCGATGGCGCGCTGCAGGCCGGGGGATGCTTGCAGGCGGGAGGCCGCAATGATTTGGGCGGAGTCTTCGCCGCCGCCGAGGGTGTAGATGTCGCAGTCGGAGGGGATGTCCTCGGTGAGGGGGATGGGCCGGATGTGGGCGTCGATGCCGCGCATGCGGGCGCGTTGGCGCAGGACGAGTGCGTTGCCGTCGTCGCCGTAGGTGCCGAGTACGTCGGGGAGTAGCAGGCCGATGGTCAAAGTGTTAGTCACGGTCCAGCTCCTTGTGTAGGTCCTTTTTGAGGTCGCGGAAGGCGGTGTAGTTGGCCAGCACTTCGACGCGGCCGGGTGGGCAGGCGCGGATGGCGTCGACGCAGTTGTGGATCAGTTCGTGCTCGATGTCGGCGTAGAGCAGGCGCACTGCGAGGTCGGTGCCGCGTTCGCCGGCGGCTTTGACGGCAATGCCGTGGAAGTCCTCGAATTTGACGTCCCAGAGCCAGGAGAGGTCTTCGCCGTCGGCGACTTGGCCGTTGACGGCGATGACGAGGCCGTCGGCGGTGCGGTCCACCATGGAGAGGGCCTCTTGCCAGCCTGCCGGATTCTTGGCCAGCAGGAGGCGGACTTCGTGGTCGCCGAAGTGGATGGTGGAGTAGCGTCCTGCGACGTCTTGGACGTCGGCGACGGCGGCGAGCGCGGAGGCGAGTGGTACACCGAAGACGTCGACGGCGCAGGCTACGGCCTGTGCGGCGTTGCCGCGGTTGGCCCGCCCCGGCAGCGCCAGGTCAAGCGTGACGACGCCCCCATCCGGGCAGCGCAGGCCGTCGTCGGTGACGGCGTAGGTGGGGGTGGGGCGTCGAAACTCAGAGCCGTCGGGGAGGGGCTCGACGGCGTACCAGTCGCCCTCGGTGCGTACGACGTGGCCGCCGCTGCGGGGGTTGGTGACGGAGTCGCCGAGCCAGCCGGCGCCCGCGGAAACCCAGATGACGTTGGGGTGGTCCCAGGCGACGGAGGTCATGAGCACGTCGTCGCAGTTGGCGATGACGGTGGCCTCCGGGTGGGCGTTGACGGCGCCGCGGAGGGCGCGCTCGATCTTGTTGATCTCGCCGACGCGGTCCAGCTGGTCGCGCGACAGGTTGAGTAGTACGAACGCCTTCGGCTGCAGCCGGTCGGCGACGTGGGGGACGTGCAGCTCGTCGACCTCGAGGGCGATCGTGGAGGCGTCCTTGCCCGCCATGAGCGCGGAGATGATGCCGGCGTCCATGTTGTCGCCGCCGTCGTTGGTGGCCACGGTCCTGGTGGAGCGCAGCGCCGCCACCAGCATCTTTGTGGTGGTGGACTTGCCGTTCGTGCCCGTCACCAGCACGGCCGGGCGCCCCTTGGACAGGCCTGCCATGATGTTCGGGTCGATCGCGTTGGCAACGAGCCCGCCGATCATGCCGCCGGCGCCGCGGCCGGTGGCGCGCGACGCGAACGTGGCGGCCTGCGCGGCGGCCAGCGCAACAGAGGTACGCAGTTGTGAGAGCATGCCTCTACGTTAGTCGTGCGCTACGGCCTGGAGAAACTCCTGCGCGCTGAGCACCGGGATGTCTTTGCGGTGCGCGTGCATCGCTTTGCCTCGCAGTTCGGCGCCGCGGGATGGGGCGTCGGAGACGACGAGGGAGGCGGTGCGTGTGAGCTTTTCTTGGTAGTTCAGCCCGGCGTCGAGCGCGGCCTGGATGAGCTCGTCGGGGTCGACGGCGACGTCGTCGGAGATGGAGATCTCCATGCCTGGCTTGAGGCCTGCGCCCGTGTAGACGCCCGGATTATCGACGTCCCCTTCGCGCTTATGCGCGTCCACCCGCAGTGCGGAGCGCTGCAGACCGAAACGGTCCGCCTTGAGGTCCTCCGGGTCGATGCTGGTCAGCGTGCCGTTTTCGCGCAGCTGCAGGTACACCGCGACGAGCTTCAGTGTGGCCGCCCGGGAGAGTTCCTCCTCGGGGACGCTGGCGCGCTCGACGGTGGCGGTGGCCGGTTCGGAGAGCACACCGACTTGGTTGGCCACGGCGTTGAGTCGCTCGTCGATGAGGATGTGGCCTTGGCGGCGTGCGCTGCCGAGGATGTCCACGATTGCTTCGGGGCGCGGGATGTGGCCGACGCGCTGGCGGCGCCGGTTGTGCTTGCGGGCGCGTTGGCGGTTGGCGCGGGCGGCGGCGTTCATGGCGCGGCGCGACTCGGAGACGAGGTACCCCCACTCCGTGGGGCTGTCGAGCACGATGAGGGTGCGGCCGTCGATAAGCTTGTTGAGTGTCTTGAGGTGCCGCGCGAACCGTGGCGCCTGAGCGAAGTCGCTCTTCTCCAGGTTGTGGAGGTGGCGCGGGCCGGCGTCTTTGACCGGGTTGAATACGGCGTGGAAGTCCTCGCCGACCTCGCCGTTTTCGTCGAACGTGACCGCATCGAGGGTGAGCAAACGCCCCGTAGAGGGGTGGATGCTTGTCGAAAGGGCGCTTACCGCGACGAACGGAAAGAGCTCGTGGTCAGGTGTTGTCATCACTCTGATAGTAGCTATGGCCACTGCACGCGGTGTAATGGCCCGCCGAGCGGCGTGTCCGACTGGATCTGCAGGCCGCCGAAATTGTACTGGTAGTCGGGGGCAGGCGCTGGTGCAGGGGCCGGCGCGGGCTGTTCCTGCACGGGAGCGGGCTGCTGCACAGGCGCTGGTGCAGGGGCCGGCGCGGGCACGGGCGCAGGGTCTGGAGCCTGCCACACCGGGGCCGGCTGTGCTGGCACCTGGTACGCCGGTTCCTGTTGCGCCGGGGCTGGCGTCGAAGCCGGCGCAGACGCGGGCTCCGAAGAAGGCGGCGTGGTCTCCTCAGTGGTCTGTTCCGTCGACCGCTTCGAAGGTTCCGGTTTCTGGCCGGACTTGCTCGGGGAGTGCGCAGGCTCCGTCATGTACGTGGAAACTGTGTCCGGCGAGCCGCTCCACTGCTCGCTGAACGCCACCGAGCCGATCAGCGCGATCAGCAGCGCGCCGATGATAGCGGCTACCCAGCGCATCGGGTGGATCGGCTGGTTCTTCTTCGGCTGCGCCTCCGGGGCCTTCTCGTCCGCCGGGGTCTCCACGGCGGGGAACTCCTCCGAATCAGCCTTCGCTGCGGCGGACTTGGCCACCGCGTCGGCGCTGTCTTCCAGCTCCTCTGGGCGTACCACGGGGATCACGGTGGTCGCCGACATTGCCGAGGTATCCGGGTGGCGCGGGTGGA
This sequence comes from Corynebacterium sp. NML98-0116, assembly GCF_001767255.1. Classification (GTDB taxonomy): domain Bacteria; phylum Actinomycetota; class Actinomycetes; order Mycobacteriales; family Mycobacteriaceae; genus Corynebacterium; species Corynebacterium pseudogenitalium. Next base: position 2,165,077 of record NZ_CP017639.1, on the reverse strand, counting down.
CCTGCACCGGCGGAATCGGGGAGAGGGGCGGAAGCACGTCCGGGGCGAGTGGGCCAACGGTCACGCTCAACGACGGCTTGCCACCCAGCGGCGCGAGGTAGCCGTGAGCTACCGCCAGCAGGCCACGCTCGCTGAGGGACTGCAGCGTCGGCAGCAGCGCGGTGGCCACTGGCCCCACCAGGGTGCCGACGGCCCGATCCCCAATCGCGACCTGCACAGTATCTTCGGCGGCATCCTCAGTGGCGCTCAGCGTGAGCAGGTAATGCTTCCGGTCCAGCACCGAAACTTCCTGGGCTTCCTGCGCGTCCGGGAGGAAGGAGACGTCGTAGGTGCGGGTGTCGTCGAGAAACACCCAGGGCTCGGTCGGGGGCTGGTTGGTGGGGATGCACAGGCCGGGGCGTGGCAGGCGAAGGACGGTTTGCAGGGAGCCGTCCGCGAGGCGGGTGGCGCGCACCGTGACCTGCGGGATCATCGAGGCTTCCACGATCCAGGACAGCTCCGCGTACTCGCGCGCGTCCGAGGCGCTCATGCTGCCGAGCACTGAGTCCTGGAAGTGAATGTCGAACCCGCCGCCCTCAGCGCGCGGGATAAGCAGCGCCGCGAGGTCCGCAACGTCCGTATCGGCAGAATCGAGCAGGTGAATGATGTGCTCTTGCTCCGCCTCGTGCACCGGGATGTTGCGAACAGCACCAAGCCCGTGGTCTGGAACCACGTATGTTGTTGCCATTTCGCCCTGCCTTACCCGGTGCTGCCTCGCCAGTAGATAAATCTCCGAGCAATGAGTATAAGGCGCGCACCTGGGTAAACGCATGTCGACCTGTGGAGGCGTGTGACACGTCACGGTCGTACGCAGCGCGGATTCTTATACGCTGAGAGAGGCGTAAGAGAAGCGAGCGCGCTTTATCACTCGCATCTCAGTCCGCCAGGCAGAACGACCCCCCTGACGGGGGTGGTGTTACGCGACCGTCGAGCGGTTCACCGCGGACACGATGGCCTGCATCGACGCCAACGTCGTCGATCCTGCCACGCCAGCGCCCCACGCACACTTGCCGTCGACATCCGCGTAGATGTAGCAGGCCGCGTCGGCGTCGTCACCCGCGGAGCGGGCGCGCTGCGAGTAGTCCTGCACCTCGACGTTGATGCCGATGTGCTCCAGCGCGTTCGCGAATGCCGCGATCGGGCCGTTGCCGACACCCGTGACTTCGTGGTCCTGGCCGTTGTAGGTCACGCGCGCGCGGATCCCGGTCGTCGTGGTGTCCTTGCCCTCCTCATCCGACGTGCGGAAGGAGTGCAGCTCCAGTGGCGAATCTGGGTCCAGGTAGGTCGTGGCGAAGATGTCCCACATGTTCTTCGAGTTGACCTCGCCGCCCTCGTTGTCGGTGATGTTCTGCACCACCGCGGAGAACTCCGGCTGCATCGCCTTCGGCATATCGATGCCGTGGTCCGTCTTCATGATGTAGGCAACGCCACCCTTGCCGGACTGGGAGTTGACGCGGATGACAGCCTCGTAGTCGCGGCCCACATCCTTCGGGTCGATCGGCAGGTATGGGACCTCCCAGACCGTCTCGCGCAGCTCTTCCCACTGCACCTCGGTGGAGTTTGCGCCTGGGCGCACCTTGCTCGCCAGTGCGTCCAGGCCTTTATTAATAGCGTCCTGGTGCGAGCCGGAGAACGCCGTGAAGACCAGGTCGCCGCCGTATGGGTGGCGCTCGGGGACGCGCAGCTGGTTGCAGTACTCCACAACGTCGCGGATGCGCTGGATATCAGAGAAGTCGATCTGCGGGTCGACGCCCTGCGTCAGCATGTTCAGGCCCAGCGTGACCAGGTCGACGTTGCCGGTGCGCTCACCGTTGCCGAACAGGCAGCCTTCGATGCGGTCCGCGCCCGCCATGTAGCCCAGCTCGGCCGCGGCGATGCCTTCGCCGCGGTCGTTGTGGGGGTGCAGCGACAGGATGATGGAGTCGCGGCGCTTCAGGTTGCGGTGCATCCACTCCACCGAGTCCGCATACACATTTGGGGTAATCATTTCGACGGTCGCCGGCAGGTTGATGATCATCGGCTGCTCAGGGGTCGCGTCCATGATCTCGACGACGGCGTCGCACACCTCAACCGCAAAGTCCAGCTCAGTGCCGGTGAAGGACTCCGGCGAGTACTGCCAGCGCCAGTTCGTGTCCGGATAATCCTTCGCGATGCCCTTGATCAGCTCCGCCGCGTCCGTCGCCAGCTTCTTGATCGCCGGGCGGTCTTTCCGGAACACCACTTCGCGCTGCAGCTTCGACGTGGAGTTGTAGAAGTGCACGATCACGTTCTTCGCGCCCGAGCAAGCCTCGAACGTGCGGCGAATCAGGTGCTCACGGGCCTGCACCAGCACCTGGATGGTGACGTCATCCGGGATCATGTCCTGCTCGATGATCTCGCGCACAAAGTTGAAGTCAGTCTGCGAAGCGGACGGGAAGCCCACCTCGATCTCCTTGTAACCCATCTCCACCAGCAGGTTGAACATGCGGCGCTTGCGCTCCGGGTTCATCGGGTCAATCAGGGCCTGGTTGCCGTCGCGCAGGTCCACCGCGCACCACTGTGGTGCGTGCGTGATGGTGGCGTCTGGCCAGGTGCGATCCGGCAGGCGGATAGGCTCCACTTCCTGCGCAAACGGCAGGTAGCGGTGCGCTGGCATCTTCGATGGCTGCTGCTTATTCCAGGCTGGTTGGGTGGTCATTGTGGCTGTTCTCCTTCGTGGCGAGTTTCACGGTCGGCGTGCGCAAACTCCGCGACGGGCGCCGGCCGTGTTACAACGAGGCCTGTATCCCGCCGCGGCAGATTAGGAGCAGCAGCTGATGTGACATGCGCCAAAGCATACACGGTTTGGGCCTATCCCACTTGAATACTGACCCGTGTGAGCATCGCCGCGCTGGCCAGCATCATAATTATCGACGCCACCATCGCTACCCAACCCCCAACACTGGACACGGCGAAGTTCTCCCCAAGCAGCACGATGCCCAAGGTGAGTGCAACCAGCGGCTCAACAACCTTCATGGCCGGCAGCGTGGTGGCCAGCTTGCTGGCGCCGAACGCGAACTGCTGCACTGCCGTGCCCAGCACCGCGCAGGCCAGCATGGCCCAGAACTGCCACGACTCCACAAGTCCAACGACTCCGCCGTGTACGTAGGCGTCCACAGCCACCTTGGAAAACACCGCCAGGTAGCCGAAGATCGCGCCGCACAGGATGCCGTAGGCCAGCGCCTGCGTAGCGGCGCCACGGGTGCGGGCGAACGCGACCGTCCCGACCATCCAGGCCAGCCCAACCCCGATTGCCAGCACCCAGCCGACCATTCCCGGCGGGGCGGTGCCCGGCACCGGGCGGCCCACCAGGATCACCACCGCAACGAAAATGGTCAGCAGCGTCGCCCACGCCGTGCCCTGCGGCGACATTGTGCGGTGCTCCACGCGCGCCGAAAGTAGCAGCGTGAACATCAGTGACAGCACCAGAATCGGCTGGACTACCAGCAGGGATCCGAACGCCAGCGCCAGCGCCTGAAATCCGTACGCGGCCAGCGCAAGGGCGAGCGATGCCCACCAGGCGGGGCGTCGCAAAGAAGAAAGCGGTGAGGGATTGACCTCCGTTGTGGAGCGGCCGGCGCGCAAGATGCGGTGGCGCCACACCGTCCCCACCGCGATGAGCAGCGCAGACGTGAGCGCAAAGCTAATCGCAAGGAAGTCGTTCTGCATGGTCAACGATAATACTAATTTTCTGTGCCATGTCGCCCCATAGTCGTTTTTGGGACGCTATTCTTATAGTGCGGATTTTCACGCGACAGTTTTTACACCGATGGAAGGTTCTACCATGGCATTGATCGTGCAGAAATACGGGGGCTCGTCCCTCGAAAGCGCCGACCGCATACGCGCGGTTGCTGAACGCATCGTTGCCACTAAGAAGCAGGGGCACGATGTCGTGGTGGTGTGTTCCGCAATGGGCGACACCACCGACGAGCTGCTGGACCTCGCCGCCCGCGTCAACCCAACGCCGCCAGCCCGCGAGATGGACATGCTGCTCACCGCAGGCGAGCGCATCTCGAACTCGCTGGTCGCGATGGCGGTCGCATCCTTCGGCGCTGATGTGCAGTCCTTCACCGGCTCGCAGGCGGGCGTCATCACCACCGAGCGCCACGGCAACGCCCGCATTATTGAGGTGACGCCGGGCCGCGTCCAAGAAGCTATCGACGCCGGCCGCATCGCCATCGTCGCCGGCTTCCAGGGCGTCAACCGTGACACCAAGGACGTCACCACCCTCGGCCGCGGCGGGTCCGACACCACCGCCGTCGCCCTCGCCGCCGCCCTCGGCGCCGACGAGTGCGAAATTTACTCGGACGTCGACGGCGTCTACACCGCCGACCCACGCATCGTCCACGATGCCCGCAAACTCGACAAGCTCTGCTTCGAAGAGATGCTTGAGCTCGCCGCGTCCGGCTCGAAAATCCTTGTGCTGCGCAGTGTGGAATATGCGCGCGCATTCAACGTACCCATGCGGGTGCGTTCGTCATACAGCAACGATCCCGGCACCCTCGTCGCCGGAGCATTGGAGGATATCCCCATGGAAGAAGCAGTACTGTCCGGCGTTGCCACCGACGCCTCCGAAGCGAAAATCACCATCCTCGGCGTCAAGGACCTGCCAGGGGAGGCCGCCAAGGTGTTCCGCGTCCTCGCCGACAATGAGATCAACATCGACATGGTGCTGCAGAACATCTCCAGCCTCCACAACCTGACCACCGACATCACCTTCACCCTCCCAATTGCCGACGGCCCCCGCGCCATGGAACTGCTCAAGGCCCTCCAGGCGAAAGAAGGCTGGGACAACATCACCTACAACGACCAGATCGGCAAGGTGTCCCTCATCGGTGCAGGCATGAAGACCCACCCGGGCGTCACCGCCGACTTCACCGAAGCACTTCGCGACGCCGGCGTGAACATCGACATGATCACCACCTCCGAAATCCGCATCACCGCCGTGGTGCGCGAAATCGACCTCGAGGAAGCCACCCGCGCTATCCACGACAAGTTCGAACTCGGCGGCGACGAACCAGCCATCGTCTACGCTGGCACCGGACGCTAAGAAAGGACACACTTCATGACCACCATCGCAGTAGTAGGTGCAACCGGCCAGGTCGGCCGCGTCATGCGCGAAATCCTCGCCGAACGAGACTTCCCAGCGGACAAAGTGCGCTTCTTCGCATCACCACGCTCCGCGGGTAAGCACCTCGAATACCGCGGCCAGGACGTCGTCGTCGAAGACCTCACCCAGGTCACCGAAGACTCCGTCGCCGACGTCGACATCGCGCTCTTTTCCGCAGGCGGCGGCACCTCCAAGCAGTGGGCCCCAGTCTTCGCAGCCGCCGGCGCCACCGTCGTAGACAACTCCTCCGCGTGGCGCAAAGACGACGACGTCCCCCTCATCGTCTCCGAGGTCAACCCCGACGAAGCCAAGGCGCCAGCCAAAGGCATCATCGCGAACCCGAACTGCACCACCATGGCAATCATGCCCGTGGCCAAAGCACTCCACGACGCCGCCGGCCTTCACACCATGCGCGTAGCCTCCTACCAGGCGGTCTCCGGCTCCGGCCTCGCCGGTGTACAGGCGCTTGCAAACCAGGTCGCCGAAATCGGCGAGCGCAACACCGAACTCGCCCTCGACGGCTCCCTCCTCCAGCCCGAGGAGCTCGGCCCATACGTCGCACCGATCGCCTTCAACGCGCTGCCACTCGCCGGCAACCTCGTCGACGACGGCACCGAAGAAACCGACGAGGAGCAGAAACTCCGCAACGAATCGCGCAAGATCCTCTCCATCCCAGATCTGCGCGTCTCCGGCACCTGCGTCCGCGTCCCAGTGTTCACCGGGCACACCATGGTCGTCCACGCCGAGTTTGAGAAGGAAATCACCCCTGACCAAGCTCGCGCCGTCCTGGAGACCGCGCCGGGCGTCTCTGTCGTCGACGTACCGACCCCTCTCGCCGCCGCCGGCAAGGACGATTCCCTCGTCGGCCGCATCCGCCAGGACCAGGCCGTCGACGGCAACCGCGGCCTCGTGTTCGTCGTCTCCGGCGACAACCTGCGCAAGGGCGCCGCACTGAACACGATTCAGATCGCGGAGCTGCTTGTGAAGTAGCTTTCTGGCTTCTTGAGGGCGCTTGAGGGCGCTTGAGGGCGGTCCCCTGGGGTTTGTTCCCTGGCGGGACCGCTTTTCTGCTTCGGCTTTTGGGGCAGGCCGGTCCGTGACTAGGGGAAATGCCCCAATACTTTCTTGGATCCTGGGTTTGAGGTGTGGTTGCTAGGTAGCCAGTGCCAATGGACGCACCGGAAAACATCTAGCACATTGCTGACCTGCAGTGTTGAATGGCTGCACCAAAACCGGTTGCGTCCTTTGGCACTAGGCCTCTCTGGGTGCACACCAAATTCGCCCATGCAGAATCAACGACCTGGGGAAACGCTCAGGGCTGCTCCTGAAAGCGGGAATTTGGTGTCGGACCGGGTGGTGGGGACACCACATTCCATCAAGTACTGCCTACGACCTGGGGAAACGTTCCGACTCCTCTCCGAAAAACAGGAATCTGGTGCGCTCACCCTTGTATGAGCCAAAGAAAAAGTGCCAAAGCACGCATCTTGCGTCCCTTGGCACTTGGCTGGGCAGGATTATTTAGCCTGGCTCTCAGCCTCTTCCGTCTCGAGGACTTCTTCCGCTTCGAGGGCCTGCTCGGCCTCTTCGATCATGGCTTCCTTGAAGTCCTTATTTTCCATGACGGACTTCTCGGTAATCTTGTCCAGCTCGCGCTGGTCGTGGCGGGTGAACTTCACGCGCGGATCGAGTTTGTCCTTCATGAGCTCGAGGGCGCGGCGTCGCAGGCTGCCTTCGTGGCGCAGGGTTTCCGAGCCGCGGATGCGGGCTGATGTGACCACGACGATGAGTACCAGGCCCAGGTAGCCCAGGATCGGGTAGACGAACGAGATGAGGTCCTTGAAGCCGACGAAAGATAGGACGAACCCGATCAGGCACGCGGAGATGTAGATGACGCGGAACTTCTGCTGGCGACCGCGCGCCAGGCGCTTGCCCAGGGCGTAGAACATGCCCAACGAGGTGGCGAAAATCATGCCGAAGATCACGAACGTCATGATGAGGCCGAGTGTTGGGTTGATGTTGTTGATGAGGGTGAGCATCGGCATGTCGTGGCCGTTGACGTCGCTGATGCTGACCATGAGGCCCATGCCGAGCAGGAGCAGCATCGCGAGGTAGGCAATGCCGCCGAAGAGGCCGCCGAGGCCGGTTTCGCGCGGGTCGAGGTAGTTGCCGCCGATGACGACCGCCATGGACACAACGCAGATGAAGTTCAGGCCGGTGTAGTTCAGTGCGGCGATCCACCAGTTTGGCAGCTCGGTTGCGACGTCCTGGGCTGCGATGTTGATGCTATCCCAGTCTGGCTGCGCGTTGACGATGGTCCAGGTGCAGCCGCCGATCACGAAGATCAGGAGGAATGGGGTGAGGATGCCGATTGCACTGGTCACCTTATTGACGTCCAGCATGCCAACGCCGAGCACCATTGCCAGCATGATGACCGCACCGATCCAGACCGGGATACCGAACTGCTGGTTCAGGTTGGCGCCCGCACCTGCGAACATGATGAACCCGATGGAGAACAGCGTGATGATGGTCGAGATGTCCAGAACCCAGCCCATGACCTTGCCAGTGATGTTACCGAGCACTTCCATGTGTTCAGTCGCCTGGAAGTAGGAGCCAAGCTGGAGGATGGAGATACCGCCGACCAGCATCAGGGCCGAGCTCAAGAGTGCTCCCCAAATGCCTTGCGTGCCGAAGGCTACAAAGTACTGCATCGCTTCCTGCCCGGACGCAAACCCGGCGCCGACAACGATGCCGATGAAGGCAAAGGAGATCGCTATTGCGTTTCGAATCATAAAAGGCAGTGTAGTTGATGGGTTGGGCCTGGTCGGTGAATTCGGAACCTTTTTGGTTTGGTTCCAGGTGGATCATTCGTCCGTGTTGGCGCGCTGCGCTGCGTCCCTTTTGCGTTTGAATGCGAAGACGTCGTCGGCGTAGAGGCGCCGGTGCGCCCCGACTTTGTGGCCGGCTAATTGGCCGGTGTCGATGAGCTTCACGACGTGAGGTCTGGACACGTGGAGGAGGTCCGCCGCCTGCTGGGTGGTGAGCTCTTTTTGTGCCGGAACAATTTCAACCGGCCTGCCCTCCGCCTCGTTGGCGAGCACTTCGCGTAGTGCAGAGGCAGCGGATCGTGGAATGCGTATCGGCTGCTGGGACCCATCGACGACAATGTCGACGCTGCTCGAGTGGGGTTGTGAAAGCGCGATGTCAAGGTCTTCGAGGGCCTGCTGTGCAATAAACGAAAAGGGGGTAATGAGCTAGGTCTGTTCCGTAAGTCGCATGATGTCTTTTCGTGCGCGGGCGACGCGGGAGCGGATGGTCCCGATGCGCACGCCAGCGATTTTGGCGGCTTCCTCGTAGCTGTAACCGAGCACTTGCGTGAGGACGATGGCTTCGCGCCTGTCGGGGGCGAGTTCGTTGAGGAGGTTGTGGGCGTCGATAACTTCGGGCCACAGGTTGGGGTCGTCAGTGCTGGGCTGTTGGTTGGCGACGTCGTCGTAGTCACTGTTGGTGGCGCGCGGGCGACTGCGGTCGTGGCGCACGGAGTCGATCCAGGTGCGGCGCGCGATGGAGAGGAGCCACGTGCGGGCGGTGGAGCGGCCGGCGAAGCGCGGGAGGGCGCCGAGGGCGCGCAGGTAGGTTTCTTGGGTGAGGTCGTCGGCGGCGTCGTGTCCTGCGAGGTGGGCGAGGAGGCGCCAGACGTCGTCCTGGGTGGCGGCGATGAAGTCGGTGAGGGCAGCTTTGTCGCCCCGACCTGCCCGGAGGGCGAGGTCGGTGACGTACTGGCTATCGCTGCTGTTCACGAATAAAAAGGGTACCAGTATTGGAAAAACCCTTGATGCCACTCTGATATTCGCGTACTGTATAAATCGAACCCTAACAATAAGGAGGGCCTAACAATGGCAGAGAAGAACGTAGACCACATCCTTTCGAACGGCGAACGTCCAGCGGGCAAGGGTCAAACCACCCAGCTCAGTGGCCAGCCCGTCCCATCGGAAAACGTGAGTGTTACGCAGGGCCGTCAGGGCGCGAATGTCCTGGATGACATTCACCTCATCGAGAAGCTTGCGCACTTCAACCGCGAGAATGTCCCCGAACGTATTCCACACGCGAAGGGCCACGGAGCATTCGGTGAGCTGCACATCACCGAGGACGTGTCCAAGTACACGAAGGCGAAGCTCTTCCAGCCTGGCACCGTCACCCCGATGGCTGCACGCTTCTCCACCGTTGCTGGTGAGGCAGGCTCCCCAGACACTTGGCGTGACGTTCACGGTTTCGCACTGCGCTTCTACACCGAAGACGGCAACTATGACATTGTCGGCAATAACACCCCGACGTTCTTCCTGCGCGACGGCATCAAGTTCCCGGACTTCATCCACTCCCAGAAGCGCCAGCCGAACTCCGGCCTGCGCGATGACGAGATGCAGTGGGACTTCTGGACCCGCACCCCTGAATCCGCCCACCAGGTGACCTACCTACTCGGCGACCGCGGCACTCCGAAGACCTCCCGTCACCAGGACGGATTCGGCTCCCACACCTTCCAGTGGATCAACGAGGAAGGCACCCCAGTTTGGGTCAAGTACCACTTCAAGACCCGCCAGGGCTGGGAATGCTTCACCGACGAAGAAGCCACCGAGAAGGCCGGCACGGACCCGGACTTCCAGCGCGAGGACCTCTTCAATGCCATCAAGGAGGGGGACTACCCAATCTGGGACGTCAAGGTCCAGATCATGCCGTTCGAGGAAGCGAAAGACTACCGCTTCAACCCGTTCGACCTCACCAAGACGTGGTCGCAGAAGGACTACCCGCTTATCGACGTCGGCTACTTCGTCCTCAACCGCAACCCGAAGAACTTCCACGCACAGATCGAGCAGCTGGCACTCGACCCAGCCAACTTGGTCCCAGGTGTCGGCCTGTCCCCAGACCGCATGCTTCAGGCCCGCGTCTTTGCGTACGCTGACCAGCAGCGCTACCGCATCGGCGCCAACTACAAGGATCTGCCGGTCAACCGCCCGATCAACGAGGTGAACACCTACGCAGAGCGCGGCTCCATGGCATACTTCTTCAACGAAGAGAACGAACCAAACTACAGCCCGAACTCCTACGAGAAGGGCGCCGGCTACCTCGACGACGGCGAAACCTCCGCCAGCGGCCAGGACCTCGGCCTCGCCGAGAACCTGTACGTCAACCCGGATCCGGAGGGCACCGACCTGGTGCGCGCCGCCTACGTCAAGCACGCTGAGGATGACGACTTCGGCCAAGCCGGCACCCTCTACCGCGACGTCTTCGACGACGCCGCCAAGGAACGCTTCGTGCACAACATCACGAACAAGATGATGGCGATCACCAACAAGGAGATCGAGGAGCGCGTCTACGAATACTGGGGCAAGGTCGACGCTGACCTGGAAACCAAGGTCCGCGAATCCTTCGCCGCTAAGCGCGCAGCGCAGCAGAAGTAGCGCTTAAGCCCTGAACGCTCACACCTAAAAACCCGCCAGGACGGTGACGTCCCGGCGGGTTTGGTGTTTGTGGGGTACAGACACGGCGCCACCCCGAGCGTTTTGTTCGTGTCGAGGTGTTAATGGAGTGCGATGCTGGTCGCCGGAAATCGGCTCGGGCGGGTGAAAATGCGCGACCTGCATTGCACTCCTTTAAGCCCACGCTATGAATGGTTTTGGGCGCCAGCAAACCCCAAAACCAGACCTAAATCCGGTAGTTCGGCCGGTTCGGGTGCCGGTCGCGCTTATCGGAGACGGTCACGCCGTAGAGGGTGCGGCCCATGATGAAGGAGCCGACGGAGCCGACGATCCATACGCCGGCGATGGCGATGATGGCGCGGAGGAAGTCATTGAGGTCGAAGCCGGTGGTGGACCAGGACCAGATCAGCTTGGCAACGACCAGGATCGGAAAGGCCAGGCAGACGGTTGGGCCGAGTAGGTTCGCGCGGGTTAGTGCGTCGGGGGCGCGCAGCTGCAGGAGCGCGGTGGCGACCACCAGTAGGGTGGCCACGATGACGAGCGCTGCGACGATGATTTCGATGATGGTCATTAGCGGCGTCCTCTCGTGATGATGCGGGCCATGGAGATGGTCGGGATAACGCCACAGACGAGGCCTGCGAGGATGGCGATTTCGTAGCCGATCATGGTCTGGGTCCAGATGGACCAGACGAGGAAGATGGTGACCATGGCGTAGAAAATGAGGTCGGCCATGACGGCGCGGGAAAGCTCGTCCTTGACCAGGATCAGACCAGCGAGGCCGACGAGCAGGCTGAGCGCCATGACGATGACGCAGCCCATGAGGATCATTTCAAACATGTTCTAGTCCATCCTTTCCGCTGGTGGCAGGGTGTGGTCGTCGGGGTCGCCGAGGTCCACGTAGGGGTCCCACCCGATGGTTGCTGGGTCCAACGGGGTGGCTTTGACTGCCGGGTTGATGCGCTCTTCCATGTCGATGAGGCCAGCGATCTGCTCCAAAGGGTCGCTGCCGAACGCGGCCTGCACCAGCAACACGATCGGGCCGTCTTCCTGGGCGGGGTAGCGCAGTCCAAGGGACAGGGTGCCCGGGGTGACGGTGATGGAGGTGGAGTACCAGAAGATCTGCCAGTCGGTGGTCAGGCGCAGCGGGTAGTAGATGATGATCGGGTCCAGCCCAGTGTTGGGTTTGAACGCGGCCGCGGCCGCGCTGAAGCCGGAGGCGAAGATTTCTTTGATGAGCCAGGCGGTGTAGCCCACGCCGTGTGCGAAGCGTTGCAGCATGGTTAGTTACCTCCTTGGAGGGTGTCCACATCGGGGATGCCGATGGCGTCGTCGCCGAGGACGGCGGTGGTGTAGGAGTCGACGTCGAGAAGACTGTCGACGGCCGCGGTGCTGGCTGCCCAGAGTGGGCCGGCGCCGATGAACATGCCGAGGGACATGAACATGAGCAGTGCGGACGGTGCGAGCAGCTTCGCGCGGACGTTGAGGGCCTTCGGGTAGTGCTGCATTGGGCGGCCCCAGAAGACGCGCTTCCAGACGCGCATCATGGACAGCAACGCACCGAAGGACGCGATGATGATGGTGGTGATTGCCACCCAGGAGCGCCAGTCGCCGGGTGTAGCGGCGGCGAGCACGATGGTGACCTTGCCGAAGAGGCCGGAGAACGGCGGGAAGCCGACGATGGAGAACGCGCCGGCGACGAAGACCGCGGAGGTGAGCGGGTCGCGGCGTGCGAGGCCGGACAGCTTCGAGATGGTGCCGGTGCCGTAGGTTTCCTCGATGGCACCGACGTTGAGCACGAGTGCTGCGATGGTGATCATGTGATGCAGCGTGTACATGAGGCCGGCGGCAAGCGCGTAGCGGGCGTCGTCGTTAGTAAAGGCCAGCATGATGAGGATGAACGGCATGCCGTTGACCATCTGGTAGCCCAGGACGCGGCGCATGGTGTGCTCGGCAAGGCCGGCGAAGCCACCGATGAGCATGGAGATCACCATGATGACGATGATCAGTGCGTTCCAGCGCGCGTCCATGTCGAAGATGACCACCCAGATGCGGAAGAGCATGTAGACGGCCACCTTGGTGTGCAGGCCGGAGAACAGGCCCATGACGGCGGCACTGGTGGAGGGGTAGGTGCGTGGCAGCCAGGTATGGACCGGGAAGACGCCGGCCTTGGCGGCGATGGCGATGACGACCAGGCCGGTGGCCACGGTGATCGGGCCGTTGCCGGCCGCGGCACCGCGCAGGGCGGCGATGTTGACGGCGCCGGCCACACCGTAGATGTAGCCCACGCCCATCACGAGCAGTGTCGATGCCGCCAGGTTCACCAGCACGAACGTGCGGGCGGACAGCAGGCGGTTGCGGGTGCCGGTCATGGCGATGAGGCCATAGGACGGCAGCAGCATGACCTCGATCATGACGAAGAAGTTGAACAGATCCGCGGTGAGCAGCGCGCCGGAGACACCAGTGATGAGCACCAGGGTCAGCGGCGTGAAGTAGCGCGCCTGAGTCTCGCCGGCGACGCTGGCGAACCAGTTGGAGGTCAGCGCCACGATCATGGTGGTGATCAGCATGATGGCTGAGAACTGGTCGGCAGCAAAGGAGATGCCGACGCCGCCCTGGTACAGGCCGATGACGTGGGCAATCGTGCCGTGTTCGGCGGTGTAGCCGTACAACCAGATGGCCATGCCGAGGTTGATGGCGGGGATGATCAGGCCCAGGGCGTCGTTGCCGCGTTTCCAGGGACTGAGCGTCGTCACTGCCGCCATGATCAGCGGCAGGGCGACGAAGACTGGGAGGATTGCGTCCGCACTCATGCGCGTGGTGCTCCTTCCGTTTTGTTCATCTTGTTCGGGTTGAGGCGCGCGGTGCGGCCTGCGGTGGACAGCGCGGACGGGCTTAGGCGCATGAGGTCGTAGGTGCCTGCGACGCCGGTTGGGTTGTCCATGGTGTCGTCATCCTTGCCGAGGGAGGCCAGCATGAGCAGGATCGTGGTCGTCGCCATTGCGATAACGATGGCGGTGAGCACGAAGGCTTGCGGCAGCGGGTCGGACAGGTCGGCGAAGGCGGTGCGGGAGGGGAATGCCTCGCCGCGCCAGGCGCCGATGCCGGTGGCCAGCAGTGTCAGGTTGGAGGCGTGTCCGAATAGGGACATGCCGAAGATGATGCGGACCATGCCGCGCTGGAGGATCATGTAGACGGACCCTGCAACCAGGACCGCGATGGTAAGTGCCATGACCATGTGGTTTACAGCTCCTTCGTGGTAACTGGGCGCGGGTTTTCCGCGGGGTTGAGTGGGGCTGGGTGGGCGTCGACAGGCTCGGCGGGTGCTTCCGGCTCTGGTACATCCGGCAGTGGGTTTTCGCCGCCGCGGGTGTAGGTGAGGTCGGAAATCTCGGTGCCGGGGCGTAGGTAGCCGCCGAGCGCGTTGAGCGCCTGCGTGACCATGCCGAGCACGGCGAGGTAGATGCCGAAGTCGAAGATGAGGGACGTCGTCATGTGCTCCCCAGCGATGGTGCCGTGGATGGCGTACATGAAGCCGCCTTCGAGGAACCCGAGGAAGCCGGAGCTGATGGCGATGATGATGCCCCAGCCCGTCAGCCTGATCGGGGTGAGTTGCTTGACGACGTACGCGTCCGCGCCACGGGACAGATAGTTGAGGCCGAACGCGGTGGCCAGTACGAGCGCTGCGACGAAGCCGCCGCCGGGCGCGGTGTGGCCACGGAAGAAGATGAGGACGGACAGCAGCGCCAGGATCGGTACGACGAGCGCGGACGCCTTGCGCAGTGGCAGCGAGTTGAGCTGCGACTGGCCGAATGGGCGTGGGCGGGTGCCGGCCTCGAACATGTGGCGTGGCATGGACCGGACGACGGCCGCGATGACTACTGCCGCCATGCCGAGCACGGAGAGCTCGCCGAGGGTATCGAAGCCACGGAACTCAACGATGATGACGGCGACGATGTTGTCGGCGCTGGTCATCTTGCCGCCCTCGGTGAGGTACCACAGGGCGAGGTCGGAGCGGTCGTGGCGGCCCAGCAGGGCATAGACGCCGAGGAAGGCGACCACGCCGGCGATGGCAGCGACGATGGCCGCGAAGACCTTGCGTGAGGTCGGGGTCTTGGGGAAGGTGCGTGGCTGGTAGCGCAGCACCACCATGATGATCACGACGGTCAGCGACTCGACGAGGAACTGGGTGAGCGCCACGTCGGGTGCGCCGAGCATGAGCATCTGCAGCGTCATGCCGACGCCGGTGGTGCCCAGCAGTACCGCCGCCGCGAGGCGGGAGCGGGTGCGTACCAGGCCGATGACGGACAGGGTGATGATGGCGAATGGGATGAGGTCCCACCACACGTCGATGCCTTCGGCACGTGGTGCGAGCGGCATGCCGTCGACACCCTCGGTGAACACCGCGGTGCTCACGCCAAGGACGAGGATGCACAGCACCGTCGGCAGCAGGTGGCGCGACGGGTTGAAGGTGTCCGCCATCGCGCCGAGCCAGCGCCCGACGGTGGAAAACGCGCGGACCATGGCATTGAGCAGGTCGTTGCCGCTGGTTGGCAGCAGCTGCTTGTTCTCGACGGCCTCAAAGAACGGCTTGCGCACGAAGAGGATGAAGCAAATGCCCAACACCAGCACCGCCAGCGAGACGATGAACGGCGCGTTCAGGCCGTGCCACAGCGCCAGGTGTGAGTGGAACTCGGTGTCGCCCGTGATGGTGCGTACGCCCGCGTTGATTGGGCTGTCCACCCAGCCGAGCATGAACGGCAGGAGCAGGGAGGTCAGGCCGGGCAGCGCGGCTGGCAGCCAGAGCGCGACGGGCGCTTCGGTGACGTGCGGCATGGGCTTGGTGCCGTCGATAAATGCGCCGAAGACGATCTTTGCCGAGTAGATGAAGGTCAGCAGGGCGGCGAGGCCTGCGACGGCGAGCAGGAGCGGGCCGAAGCGGGTGGCGTCGAACGCCGTGAGGATCGATTCCTTCGAGATGAAGCCGAACAGCGGCGGGATGGCGGCCATGGAGGCCGCGGCCACGCAGGTGGAGGCGAAGGTGAACGGCATCTGCTTGTGCAGCGGGCCGAGGCGGCGAATGTCGCGGGAGCCTGCCTGGTGGTCAACGACGCCGATGAGCATGAACAGGGAGGACTTGAACAGCGCGTGGGCCAGCGTGTGCACCATCGCGGCGGCGAGTGCCGCCGGGGTGCCGATACCGATCGCCGCGACGATCCAGCCCAGGTGGGAGACCGTGGAGTAGGCCGTCAGGTGCTTCAGGTCCGTCTTCGTGATGGCGAAGGCGGCCGACATCAGTGCAGTGAACAGGCCGGTGACCAGCAGCAGCGTGTTCCATGCGGTGACGTCGTGGAAGATGGTGGAGAAGCGCAGCAGGAGGTAGACGCCCGCCTTGACCACTGCCGCCGCGTGCAGGAACGCGGAGACTGGTGTGGCTGCCGCCATGGCTTCGGGCAGCCAGAAGTGGAAGGGGAACTGCGCGGCTTTCGTAAACGCGGAGAAGCCGATGAGCAGCGCCACCGTGGTGGTCAGACCTGGCGATTGCGCCCACACCGGCGAGGCGAGCACCGCGCTGAGCTGCGTCGTTCCCGCCGTGACGGAGACAACCGCCAGGCCAGCCAGGAGCGTTAGCCCGCCGAAGAAGGTCAGGATGAGCGTGCGGTAGGAGCCGGCTTCGCCACCGGAGCCGGAGCGCGCAATGAGCAGGAAGGACGCAATCGAGACGAGTTCCCAGCCGATGAAGAGGAGTACGGTGTCGTCCGCAAGCACGAGCAGCAGTACCGAGAGGGTAAACGCCGTCATAATGGTGTAGAAGCTGGTGTTGCCCTCGCGCTTCGGCAGGTATGCGGCCGAATATATAAGGACGATTCCGCCAATGATGAGTGCCAGCAACGCGAAGAAGATACTCAGGCCGTCCGCGCGCAGTGAGAACGCGATTTCGGTGCCGGGCCCGAGGATGTCATTGGCCCAGGTCACGGACCATGTTTCTATATTTCCTTGGGAAATGCTGGGAAATTCGCGGCCCAGCGTGATCGCTGCGGCGAACAGCAGGAGCGCCAGCGGCCAGCCTGCTTTCCTGTCGAAAACTCGCACGAGCAGCGGCGATAGCGGAACCGTCGCGGCCACGAATGCGAGCACGAGAGGTAGTGCCATGGTGAACCCTCTCTGAGTTTGGGATTTGAAAACTGTCAGTTGCTTTAAAGGGTAGCAACAAGCTTGGACAAGGCCACAACAACTTTGCCAACGTGCGGTGTGCCCTCCAGCCTTCATGCAGTTGCAGGGGTTACATTGTGCAACATGAAGTGGCGCGTGTTGTGTGTGTTGTTGGTGTGTATTGTGGCGGCGTTCTTGCCGTTGAGCCCGGTGAGTACCTGGATGTCCACGCAAGGCGACGCCGCCGCGCCGCAGCTGCCGTCGGATCGCGGCAACCCGAACGAGGCACGCCGCGCGGCGGGGGAGGCCAACACGCAGGCGGGCTTTCTCACGCAGGGCACCAAAGAGCTTGTCGACGGCACCTCCCAACTCACCGGCGGCGCCGACGAACTCGTCGCCGCGATCTCCCAGGCGCAGGCTGGTGCGCAGGAGTTGTCGGCCGGGATGGTGCAGCTACAGGCGGCGACGGGCCAGCTCGGGGGTGGCGCGACGGAGGTCGCGGACGCGATTGGCCAGGTTGTTGAGCAGGCCACGGCCTTCGATGCGGTGCGTGGCCAGGTCACCGCTGCCATCGACCGCGCCCTCGTATCGACGAAGGCCTCCAAGGACCCGGACGTCATCGCCGCACGCGAGCAGCTTCAACAACTGAAGGTCCAGGCGGACAATGCCCAGTTGCCGCCGGAGGTTGTCGCCCAGATGAACAAGCTGCGCGACGGCTCCCGCGAGGTAGCCAACCAGCTAGCGGTGCCGGGCTACGCCTACCACGACGGCGTCTACACGGCCACGAACGGCGCCCAGCAGCTGGCGAGTGGACTGACTCAGCTCAATAACGAGGCGCAGGGCGCGGTCGGCGGTATTGCACAGCTTGATGAGGGTGTCGCAAAGATTGACCACATGGCGAACCTGACCGCCGACCAGATTCGCGCGGTGCGTGGCGCGCTCCCGGCGCCGGCGGCGGCCCAGGCGGGCGTGGAGGGCGCAGCGCAGGAGCCGCAGGAGTCCTCGCTGGCCCCGGTCGCGGCGATGCTGGTCGCGGCACTCGTGGGGTTGGGCGGCGTCGGCGTCGCCGCGGCGGCGTGGCTGTCCCGCACGAGGCGCTGGCTGGCGCTGGCGCTAGGCGTCGTGCTCCTGGCGGTCGCCGGTTGGACCCTTGTGTTTATCCTCGGCCACAACTTGAGCCCGGCGACCCTGGGAATCGCGGCTCTCGCGCTGCTGTGCGGCGCAGCTGCCTCTACCGGAGTGACGACCGCGCTTGCGGCACTGTTTGGTCGCGGATGGGGGAGCCTGGTTGCGGCAATCCTGATAATTCTTCAGATGGGGGTAGTCGGGTGGGTTTGGAAAGCCGCCGCAGCTGCCCCTGTTAGTGGGGTCCTCGAGGCGCTTTCTTCGGCGATGCCGATGCACTGGCTGGCCGCGTCGCTCTCGAGCGCGGGCAATAACGGTTCTGCGCAGGCACTATGGATTGGTATCGCTATGAGCGCGCTCGTCGCGGCGGTCGGGCTGCTGGGCGGAGTACCGCAGCGACGTGACGTTGCGGTTCACGTGGAGGAATAATCCGAGCACACGGACATGGTTCCTACTTTCGGATGGGTTTGTGTTAATCTAGCGATGCTCATTTCAAGTAATAGGGGCTTGGATTGAGTGGTCTCCTTTCGCCCATTGTGGGCAAGAAAGGGGTTAGGGATGGGGAAGGCCCCGTCGGCTTCGGCTGGCGGGGCCTTCACTTATTGCCACTTATGCAACGTTAAGAGTGTACGAAGCGCACAGCCCGAATTACGCTGTTACTGACAAATCGTTGTGAAAAGTGAAGGGCAGCCACATGCAAGGCACATTTCCGGGCGCGGGGCGTCGGAAAGTACGTGTTGGAGTTACCGTAACGTCTGCGATAGCGCTCGCGTTGGGGAGCGCGGCTGTGGTTGTACCTTCCCCTGCTGCATATGCGCAGGAGAACTTGGCGTACACCGGTGCGGTGATCGGCGCTGAGCAGCAGACGAAGTCAGAGGGGCTGGGCGATGATGCATGCCGAGTGGTGCTGGAGAAGGACGATGGCGGCAAGGACGTTGCGGGTTTCAGGTTTGACGCGCTCAACCCTGGTGAGCACTCCGAGAGCGCAACTGAGTTCGGCATTCAGCTGCACTTCAACGCGGACAAGCAGCGCACCTTCACGGATACAGGGTTTAGCGATAGTGGGCCTGTTCCAGTCGAAGCTGGCGAGCTAGGCGTTGTCCCCGCGGGCGAGAAGCTCGATGGCGGTAACCCGTTCACGGTAAACAACGCTGCTGAGCCGGCGGAGATTACCGCTTCCCGAGTTCAGCGCAACTTGAACGGCGCGTTCCCCTTCACGGAACAGTTCCAGCAACAAGCCGTGAGCCCGGAAGGGCTCACCTTTGCGTGGAAAGGGGCTTACACAAAGGAAGACTCTGACCACAGGTTTTTCGAAGGCCAAAACTTCCAAGCTGACGCGAACGCAAACCCTTGGCCGAGCGAGACCGACGATTGCGTCCCCCTCAAACTTGATTGGGAGCACATTTCGAAGGCCGTGATCAAGCCGGGGGAGAAGGTCAAGATCGCCTCCGCTGGCGGGATGTTCACGGAACGCGACCTGGATCGTCTGCGCATACAGGTCGCGGACGGCAGCGGCAAGGTGTTCGAGCACGTCACCATCACGCGCGATGGCTCCGACTTCTTCCTTACCTGGCCGAAGTTCGCCGACGACGCCGAGCTCGACGGCCTCCAGGGCCTCACGTTTACCGCGGTTGCGCTGCCGCGCAGCGTCGAAGAGCTCGAGGCTATCGCTCAGAACCACGCGTACGAAGATACAAGGGTTGGGGTGACGGCCAGCTCCATTGCGCTGCCACGCTACAACACCGCCAACGAGCTCAGCTCGCACGCGATCAGCGTCGACGACACGCTCTACCACGATCCGCAGTTCACCAGGTCTGAGGTCAACATCACCTCCGGGATCTCAAAGGACGCGATTGTCTTCGAGGAGCTCCCCGACGCAAACGGGCACACCCTCGCCGACCTGAAAGAGAAGTTCGACGCCACCATCACCCTCGACGAGAGCCTCGTCTACGACGGCTGGACCGCCAAGTTCACCGACGAGGAAAAGGGCGACTATAGGGTGATCATGACGGCGCCGGAGGGCGTCGATAAGCCGACCCCTGGGACGTTTGCGCAGCCTGTGGTGCATGTTCGCTACTCGAACGGCTCTCAGGACGCGATCCCGCTGCTCGTTGTCGTCGAGCCGAATCACACGCAGCAGACCAACCTCGAGTACCCCGCGGAGCCAGTGCAGGGCGCCCAAAACACAACACTTACCGCGAAGGCGAGCCTGACGCGGGTGCTGGGCAAGGGGGACGTCATCAAGCCGAAGAAATTCGAGCTTATCGACGCCCCCTCCGACAAAGACGGCTGGAACGTCACAGTCGATAAGGAAGGCACCGTCACCGCGAAGGCGAAGGCAACCGTGCCGAACTTCACCACCATCAAACCCGTGGTGAAGGCGACCTACCCGGACGGCACGACCGACGAAGCTCCGGTGTCCTTCCAGGTGTTCTCGGACGTGAAGGTGCCGTCGTATGGCTCGATTTCGGGCAAGGCGACGGACAGCGTGACGCTCACGCCGACCGTGCCGAAGGTTGGCCTCGGCGGCAACGAAATCGACGAAACTCCGAACCGCTATACCTTCCCTAACGGCTCCCAGCAGTACAAAGTCGGCGACTGGAGCGTCACTCTCGACGCCACCACCGGCGAGCTGACCGTCACCATCCCGGACACTGCGCTGCCGGGCGCCTACATCACGGTGCCGGTGCGCACCCACTACGCCAGCGGCGCCGTGCCGCAGGAAACCACCGCCACCATCAACGTGATCGGCGACGGCACGGGCACCGACGTTGCGAACTACCCGCAGAGCTTCACCAAGCCCGGGCTGCCGGTCTCCTCGATGATCAGCACCCTGCTGGCGGACCCGGTGAAGGCGAAATACAGCCTGCCGGAGCAACTCCCGGACGGCTGGACGTTCGACGTGTCGAAGGAGGGCGTGGTCACGGCCACTCCGCCGAAGGACGCGCGGCCCGGTGACCAGGCGATCATCGACATCCACGTCCGCTACCCGGACGGCTCCGAGGCGGACGTCCCGGCGGCGTTCACCGTCGTCGGCGACGACAAGGGCATGAACAACCCGCGGTACCAAACCAAGTCGGGCAAGCCGGGCACCACGGTCACGAGCAAGCTGGACACTGGAAGCGTCCGGGACATTTCGGAACCGAAGTTCGCACTGATCACGGACCCGAAGGACAAGCACTACATCGCTCCGCCGCGTAACCTCCGGTGGGAGCAGGTCAAGATTGACCCGAAGACGGGTACCATCACCACCCCGGTCAGCGAGCGCGCCGTACCGGGCAGCTCCGCGGATATTCCGGTGCGCGTGACCTATAAGGACGGCACGACCGCCATCATCGTCGCCACCGTGGTCGTCCTCGGTGAGCAGCGCGCCGTCTACGAGCCGCGATACGAGCAGCAGGAGGCGAAGCCGGGCGTCGACAAGCGATCTGAGATCACCGAGCCCACCCGCATCCCTGCCCGCGACCTCGCGGAAAAGACGCCGTTCAGCGTGCCCGCGAGCCTCGACGGCTGGAAGCTCCGCGTCGACGACGCGGGCGTTGTCACCGCGACCCCGCCGAAGGACGCCGAGTCTGGCGACCACCTCAACGTCCCCGTCACCGTCACCTACCAGGACGGCTCGAAAGACGTGGTCACCGCCGCATTCGTTGTGGTCGGGGAGTCCGCGCCTGACGTCTCCTTCGACATCAACACCGAGTACGAAGTCATCGTGCCGTTTGAGACGCAGATCGTCTTCGACCCCACACTCGACGTAGGCACGCAGGCCGTCGACGCCGAACACCCCGGCGTGCTCGGCACCGACAAAGTGAACACGACCAGGACCATCACGAACTCCGAGGTGGTCAGCACACGCATCGAGCAGACGCGCATTGCGGACCCGCAGGACCGCATCGTGCGCGTTGGCACGAAGGAAACACCGGGCGTCACGCCGGAAATCCACTGGTCTGAAGAGACGCCGTACCGCGTCATCATCCGGGAAGACCCGACGCTCGAGGCCGGCACCCACAAGGTCGCACAGCGCGGCAAGGTGGGCAGGATCTCCTACAAAATTATCGACGGCATCGCGCAAAAACCACAGGTCGTGGACGCTGAGGACCAGGTCATCTTGGTCGGCACCAAGAAGGAATCCAAGCAGACAGAGCTACGCGAGACCATCCACACCCCCGTGCCGTTCGAGACCGAAATCCGCCAGGTAGACAGCCTGCCCGCCGGCGTGGTCAAGACCATCCAGGAAGGCTCCTACGGCCAAACCATCACGGAGAAGGCCTGGCAGCTTGTCGACGGCCACGTCGTCGGCAACCCCGTCGAACACACCACGACAACCAAGACCCCGGTCAAGCGCATCATCGAGGTCGGCGTCGGCCACATCGTGCCAACCTACGGCAAGGTCGTCCAGGAACCGGGCGCAACCGACGAGGTCCCTCTCCACGAGGGCTCCAAGGTTCCTTCCGACGCCACCTTCGAAATCGACCCCGAGTGGAAGCCAACCATCCCGGGCTGGACCGCCACCGTCGACGAGCACGGCCGCGTCTTCTCGACGCCACCAGCCGACGCCAAGCCCGGCGACTCCATCCTCATCCCCGTTCAGGTCACCTACACCGACGGAGCCATCCTGGTCGTTCCGGCATTCGCGGCCATCAAGGAAACCGACGAATCCCCGCACGTCAGCTACGCGTCCGCCTCCGTCCTTCCCGGCGAGACGAGTACTCAGCCTGCAACGAATGCCACCGACGGCAACCGCTACTCGGTACCCGACCGGGTCAATGGCTGGAAGGTGAGCGTCGACGAGCACGGCACCGTTACCGCGACCGCGCCGAAGTCCACCACCCCAGGCACCTGGATCCGCGTCCCTGTCACCGTCACCCCAGCCCACGGCGAGGCCTACACCACCCAGGCCGTCTTCACCGTGGCCAACGTGCCGACCGGGCCAGTTGAACCTACTTCTTCCGCGACTGCTGCGCCGGAGCCGTCCCCGACTGCCACTCCGACTGCTCCTTCAACTGCGCCGACTGAAGCGCCAGCACCGTCGTACCCGCCGGCCATCACCGCGCCGGGCGCGCCGACGTCCATCAAGATCAGCGGCCACACCGACGGCAACACCTACAAGCTCGGCGCCCTGCCGACCGGGTGGCGGGCCTCCGTGTCCGCAACCGGTGACCTGCTGGTCACCCCACCCGCCTCCGCCGAAGTAGGCGAGAAGGTCGACATCCCAGTCATGGTCACCACCGTCACGGGCGCAACGTACGAGGTGAAGACGGTCGTGGGGGTCATCGCGAAGGGCGGTGCAGCCCCGAGCCCGACCACGCGTGCGCCTTCTACGCCTACTCCCGCTCCCGCCGATTCATCTGCCGACGGCTCCAAGCGCTGCATGGCCAACATGTTCGCGCTCAACAGCCCGATCCTCTGGCTGCTACCAATCGGGCTCGCCGCCGCAGTTGGCATTGGCGTTGCGAACACGATGCAGCCCCAGATCAACGCCGCTCTTGGGCAGTTCAACGACTCCCTGCGCCACGTAGGCCGCGGGTTCGAGGACCAGATTGCCGCCGTCAACAGGCAGTTCGGCGTCGACGCCCGTCAGCTGCAGCCCGTTGCTATCGCGTTTGGAGCCATCGCAGTCGGCGGCCTGGCGATCTCCCTGATCGCCCAGGCATGCCAGCCCGAGGGCTTTGACCGTGGCATGACCGTCCTCGGTTCCTCCAAAGATGGTGAGCCAGTGCCAAAGGACGCATCTTCCAAAAAGTAGGCCTTTTTGGACCTGCAGGTTTAGACGTCTAATCCAAATGGTGTTGCGTCCTTTGGCACTCGCCCCGGTTGGGGTGACACCAAATTTTCCCATGAGGTTTTCGTGACCAGGGCTTTTCCAGATCTTCGTGCGAAAAACCGGGAATTTGGTGTCTAGCCCGTTCGTCGTGACACCAAATTCCCACCCTGCCCCTTGGCGACCTGGGGAAACGCCGACGGTGCTCCCCAAAAACAAGGAATGTGGTGCGCGGGTCCCAAGCCCACCTGAGCAACGTGAAACCCCGCCGCGAAAGCGGCGGGGTTTCATTGGTCGGGATAACAGGATTTGAACCTGCGACCTCTTCGTCCCGAACGAAGCGCGCTACCAAGCTGCGCCATATCCCGTGGGCACCTGGTTACTTTACTCCTGTGCCCGCGAAAAACAAAAGCCGTGGTCAGGACCGCTCCGTGATGTGGAGGAGCGCTGCGGATGGCGGGCAGAAGATCCGTACGGGGGCGTATTTGGAGGTGCCCAGCCCGTTGGAGACTTCCATCCACATGCGGCCGAAGCGGTGGAGGCCGGAGGCGCGCTCGCGGTCGATGTCGGCGTTGGTGACGATGGCGCGCTCGCCAGGTAGGCAGATCTGGCCGCCGTGGGTGTGGCCGGACAGCGCCAGTTGGTAGCCGTCGCGCTCGAAGGCGTCGAGGACTTCCCGGTAGGGGGCGTGGAGAAGCGCGATGGAGAGGTCGGCGTCGGGGTTGGGGGCGCCGGCGATGGTGGAGTAGTCGTGCAGGTTGTGGTGTGGGTCGTCGACGCCGGCGAGGGCGAGGCGGACGTCGTTAATTTTGAACTCGAGGCGACGGTGTGTGGCGTCGTGCCAGCCGTGCTCCTGGAATGCGGCGCGCATGCCTTCCCAGGGGAGGTCGACGTAGGAGGGCTCCCGCTTGGTGCCGAGGAGGTACTTGAAGGGGTTGACGGGGCGGGGCGCCCAGTAGTCGTTGGTGCCGAAGACGAAGGCGCCCGGGACGTCGAGGAGCGGGCCGAGGGCCTGGAAGACCCAGGGCACGCCCTTGGGGTCGGAGAGGTTGTCGCCGGTGTTGATCACCAGGTCCGGTTGGAGTTCGGCGAGGCTGGAGACCCAGGCGACTTTGGCGCGTTGGCCTGGGATCATGTGGAGGTCGCTGACGTGCAAGATGTCGAAGGAGTCCCGCCCGTTGAGGGTGCCGGGTGGGAGGAGGGGGAGGGTGTATTCCTTCAGGCGGTAGTTGTTCAGCTGGCTCACGCCGTACGCGGCGGTGGCCATGCCGGTCGCAGCGATGACGCCGGCGGCACGCGTGAGGCGTTTGAGGGAAGTATTCACGCGTCCTAGCGTACAGATGGACTACGCTTTCCCACATGAGTGAATTGAAAGCACAGCTGCGCGCAGACCTGAAGACCGCGATGAAGGCGAAGGAGAAGGAACGCACCGGCACGATCCGTATGTTGCTGGCCGCCATCCAGACCGCTGAGACCGAGGGTTCGAAGCACGAGGTGGATGATGCGGAGATCTTGAAGATTATTGCTCGCGAGGTGAAGAAGCGCCGCGAGTCCGCGGAGATTTACGCCACGAACGGCCGCCAAGAGCTTGCCGACGCCGAACTCCACGAAGCCGAAATCCTCGAGGCATACCAGCCCGCCCAGCTCACGGACGAGGAGGTTGACGCCCTGGTGGAGGAGGCCATCGCCGAGGTCGGCGCTGAGTCCATGGCGCAGATGGGGCAGGTCATGAAGGCTGCGAACGCGAAAGCCGCCGGCCGTGTTGACGGCAAGCGGCTCTCCACGGCGGTCAAGGCCCGCCTGAGCTAGGGATGAACTAGGAACCAGCCTTATTGGAAGACGTTCGTGAGCGCATCGCGGGCGTCGTTCAGTGACTGCTGGATGCCGTCGAAGTCGACGGCGGGGGCCTGCGTGCTCGTTGGTGGCGGGGTGGACGCCGACGGCGACGCGGTGGGGGAGGCGGCGCTGCCGTCGGACACGTTGAGGGTCACCATGGTGCCCTGCGTGAGCGCCGGGTTGGCGGGGATCGCGGCGATAACGTTGCCTGCGGGCGCCCCGTTGCCGAAGACGGTTTGGGTGGTCACGTTGAACCCTTGCGCCTGGAGCTGCTGCTTCGCGGTGGCGGCCGGGAGGCCGACGACGGCGTCGAGCGCCGACTGCTTCGTGCCGCGCGTGTAGGTCGCGTTCGTCGGCGGCAGGCCTGCCGCCGCGGCGCCGGGCACGCCGTGGGCGGCTTGGAACCAGGTGCGCGCGGCCTCGTTGCCGCCGAACAGGTTGCCTGCGGAGCACTGGCGCACCGGGCCGGTGCACAGCGGGGTGGTCTGGGTGCCGTCATTGAAGATGTATGGCGCGCCGGCCATCCCGCGGGTGAACCCGAGGAACGCGGAGGACTGGTGGGACTCCGTGGTGCCGGTCTTGGCAGCGACGGGTGCGGTCCACCGGGAGGCGGCGGCTGCGTCCTTGGCGGTGCCGTCGATAGTGTCGTGTGACATGCCGAGGGCGAGCGCGCCGGCGATGTCTGGGTCGATGACTTGCTCGCACGGCGGGCGCTGGATGAACACTTCCTGCCCGTGCTTATCCACGACGCTCTTGATCGGGTTCGGCTCGCACCAGCGGCCACCCGCGGCGAGCGTGGCGCCCACGTTGGACAGTTCGAGCGGGTTCACGGCGGTTGGACCCAGCACGAAGGAGCCCATGTTCTCTTCCTTCGCGGCTTGGGCGACGGAGCGGCCGTCGCCAAACGTATTGGGTTCGGTGTAGGAGCGAAGGCCCAGGCGCACCGCCATATCCACTGTTGGGGTGACGCCGACGCTCTGGATGAGCTCGATGAACGAGGTGTTCGGGGACTGAGCTAAGGCGTCGCGTAGCGTCATCTGCGGCGGGTAGACGCCGGCGTTCTCCACGCAGTAGGCGCCCGGCGGGCAGCCGGCGGCGCCGCCCTTGCCCATGCCGTAGACCACGGAGCGCGCCGGGGTGTTCAGCATGGAGTCGAGGCCGTAGCCCTGCTCGAGCGCTGCAGCCGCCGTGAAAATCTTGAACACGGAACCGGCGCCATTGCCCACCATGGAGGTCGGCTGCGGCATGATCGTCTGGTGCTTCTCCAGCTCGAGGCCGTAGTAGCGCGAGGATGCCATCGCGAGGATGTCGCGGGAGTCCGCGCCGGGCCGGATCACGTTGAGGACCTCGGCCACGCCGTGGGTGGCTGGGTTGACGTTGTTACGCACCGCCTGCACCGTCGAGGCCTGCACCGCCGGGTCGAGGGTGGTGGTGATGGTGTAGGAGCCGCGCTCGATCTCGTCGAGGCTTAAGCCTTTGCTCTCCAGGTACTGCAGGGCGTAGTCGCACATAAAGCCTGCGTCACCGGCGGTGATGCAGCCGTCCGGCAAACCCTTCGGCTTGTCCACCACGCCCAGTGGGGTCGCCGCGTAGCGGTCCGCTTCCGCCTGCGTGAGGTGGCCTTCGTTCACCATGTTCTGCAGCACGGTGTTGCGGCGCTGCGTCGCGCCCTCCGGGTTCGTGTACGGGTTCAGGTACTCCACGGACTGCAGCAGCCCCACCAGCAGCGCCGCCTGCGGCGGGTTCAGTTCAGCGGCCGGGATGTCGAAATAGATGCGGGCTGCGGCCTCGATGCCGTAGGCGTGGTTTCCGAAGGAAACTAGGTTGAGGTAGCGGGTGAGGATCTCGTCCTTCGTCAGCGTCTTGTCCAGGTCGGATGCCATGCGCATTTCGCGCAGCTTCCTCGGGATCGACTGCTCGGTCGCCGCCTGCGCCTCCTCGTCGTTACCTGCCTCCACCAGCCACAGGTAGTTCTTCACGTACTGCTGATTAATTGTCGACGCCCCCTGCTCGACACCACCCGCCAGCACATTGGTCACCATGGCCCTCGCGAAGCCCTGCATATCAACGCCGTCGTGCATATAAAAGCGTCGATCCTCTGTGGAAACCAGCGCATGTTTTACATGCGCTGAAATTTTTTCGCTTGGAACCTCGTATCTACGCTGTTTGTATAACCACGCAATGGGGGTGCCGTTGACGTCCGTAACGGTCGTGACACCGGGGACATCGCCGTGTGTCAGGTCGAGCAGATTCGACTGCATTGTATTCGCGGTGCGCGCAATCGCGAGGCCCGTCAGGCCTGCGACCGGCGCCAAACACAGGGCAATCGCCAGCGCAACGGCGCAAAGGCCGAGCAAAAGGTTTCCAAAGGAACGAAGTGCAGTCACACCGTTACCTTAAATGAAACGCGGGAGAGAGTGAATAGGACGCCCCCACCTTTCATGTGATGCATTTTACAAGGTGCATACCCTGTGAATACACTTACAAGCGCTTAATGGGTCTAAGTATTATACTTTGCCTCCGCTTGAAAGGAGACCGATTCATGACTGCCACTCTTGGAACCGCGACGTACGAGGACACCCGCGCCATTCCGCGCCGTGTGAACTCTGCTGGGGATCTTGTGTTTGACCGTGGGGAGTGGATTACGCGTGCAATCTGTCGCACAGGTGACCCAGATGCTCTCTTCGTGCAAGGTGCCGAGCAGCGCAAGGCCGCAGAAATTTGTCGACGCTGCCCCGTCCAACTCGAGTGCCTCGCCGAGGCCCTCGAAAACCGGGTCGAGTTCGGCGTGTGGGGCGGCCTGACCGAGCGCCAGCGCCGCGCCGTCCTGCGCAAGAACCCACAGGTCAACGACTGGGGCGAGCACCTCGTCGCCGGCCGCGAGATTATCGGCCTCTAGAATTCGTCTAGGGTAGTGGCCATGACGAAATGGGAATACGCAACGGTTCCGTTGCTCACACACGCCACGAAGCAAATCCTGGACTCCTGGGGCGAGGACGGCTGGGAACTGGTCACCGTCACCCCAGGGCCGACGCCGGACAGCGTCGTCGCCTACATGAAGCGCCCGCTGGAGTAGGCCATGGCACACACCGATTGGGCCGCGCGCCTTACCGAACTCGGCATCACCCTGCCCGCCGTCGCCGCGCCCGTCGCGGCCTACGTTCCCGCGGTGCAGACCGGCAACCACGTGCACACCTCCGGGCAGCTCCCATTTATCGACGGCACCCTGCCCGCCACCGGCAAAGTCGGCGCGGACGTCTCCGCCGAGGACGCCTACGGCTACGCCCGGCAGGCCGCCCTCAACGCGTTAGCTGCCGTCGATAATTTGGTGGGCCTCGAGCGCATCAAGCGCGTGGTGAAAGTCGTGGGCTTCGTCGCCTCCGACCCGGCCTTCACCGGCCAGCCCGGCGTGATCAACGGCGCCTCCGATGTCATCGGCGACATTTTTGGCGATGCCGGCGCCCACGCCCGCTCCGCCGTCGGCGTTGCCGTGCTGCCGCTCGACAGCCCAGTCGAAGTGGAGCTCGTCGTCGAGCTGCAGTGATACCGTGCGGTGCCCCTAAGCGGGGGAATCGCGTTGTTTCGCAGCAAATTCCGCGCGCAAGGCGGTAGGGTGGGTGGCATGCAGCATCCCGCTTATAGTCAGTTGCGTCCTGTAACGGCATCCGTCGCGGTCGTTCTTGCGCCCAATCCAAGCTACGCGGCGCTCGAAGGCACAAACTCCTGGGTTGTGCGCGACCCCGAAGACGAGTACAGCATCGTCGTCGACCCGGGCCCAGAAGACGAAGGCCACCTCAACGTCCTGCAGTCTAAAGCGGACAAGGTTGCCCTCATCCTCCTGACTCACCGCCACCACGACCACGCCGACGGCGCCCGCCGCTTCTCGCAGCTCACCGGCGCCCCAATCCGTGCTCTTGACGCCCGCTACACCCACGGCGCCGAGCCACTCACCGATGGCGAAATCATCTCCATCGAAGGCGTCTCCCCCAAGATCCAGGTCGTCGCGACCCCGGGTCACACCGCGGACTCTACCTGCTTCTTCGTCTACACCCACGACGTCGAAGACGACCAGCTCGAAGGCATCATTACCGGCGATACCATCGCCGGCCGCCACACCACCATGATCTCCGAAACCGACGGCGACCTGGCCCAATACCTAGAAACGCTGTCCATGCTGGAGCGCCGCGGCAAGAACATCCCGCTGCTCCCAGGCCACGGCCCCGACGCCCCGGACCTCTCCGCGTTCGCCCGCAAGTACATCGACCGCCGCGAGCAGCGCCTCGACCAGATCCGTGAGGCCCTGAAGAAGTACGGCGAGGACGTAGACATCAACACCCTTGTCGACGCCATCTACGACGACGTCGACCCAGTCCTCCGCGGCGCCGCGGAACAGTCCACGCGCGTCGCCCTGCGTTATCTGAAGGAACACTAGTTGTTCGTGTTTTGAGTTCTAGAGCCCTAGTTGCCTTAGTCGTGGATGCTGGCAGCTAGGGCTTTTGTGTTGCCTTTGGTGCTTGGCCCAATCTGCTCGGCACCAGATTCCGGGATTTCAACAGGCCGGTCTGCAAAAGCCCAGGTCGCCGAAGCCGAGTGTGGGAATTTGGTGCACACTCCCAGGGCTCCAGTGCCAAGGGACGCAATCCAGAAGAAACTAGACATTCAAACAGCCTGGTAGTAAAAGGGCTATCCAAAATAAGGAGCGTCCTTTGGCACTGACGGTGAAAGAGGTCCCCACAAGTGCAGAAGAAAACCCCCGGGGAAGGCCCGGGGGGCTCACAAAACAGGCAAAAACTAGAAAAGCAGCCTACCGCGCGCGGCGGGCGAGGTGCTCCGTGTTCACGATGACCACGGACTTGCCTTCGAGGCGGATCCAGTCGCGGTGGGCGAAGGTTGCCAGGGCTTTGTTGACGGTCTCGCGGGAGGCGCCGACAAGCTGTGCGATTTCTTCCTGGGTGAGGTCGTGGTTCACGCGCAGGACGCCGCCTTCCTGGGTGCCGAACCGGTTGGCCAGCTGGAGGAGGGTTTTGGCAACTCGGCCGGGGACGTCGGTGAAGATGAGGTCGGCGAGGGACGCGTTGGTGCGGCGGAGGCGGCGGGCCAGGACGCGGAGGAGCTGCTGGGAGATTTCAGGGTGGTTGTCGATCCACTTCTTCAGCAGCGTGGAGTCCATGGTGGCCGCGGTGACTTCGGTGACGCACACTGCGGAGGAGGTGCGTGGTCCTGGGTCGAAGATGGACAGTTCGCCGAACATGTCGGAGGGGCCCATGACGGAGAGGAGGTTTTCGCGTCCGTCGGGGGCGTGGCGGGCGAGTTTCACTTTGCCGCTGATGATGATGTAGAGGCGGTTGCCGGGTTCACCTTCGTCGAAAATGGTGGTGCCGCGGTTGAATGTGACTGTTTCCATGTCTTGGATCAGTGCTGCGACGGCCGCGGGATCCACGCCTTGAAATATGCCCGCGCGGGCGAGAATTTCGTGTGCGCCTTCCATGAATCCTCCTTGTGGACGGGTGTGACAGTCCGTGTCGGTTGTCACGTTAGCTCTTGAAGTGTGCGTGAGTCACACCACACTGGAACTGTACCACTAGTCGACGACTGCGGACTCTAGGTGTTCCATTCCTATGGTGAACAGCCCGAGAATGAGGGGAATCGCGACGACTAAGAGTACTGCCATGCGTCCATCGTATCGCTTACCCCGTTAAGGTGAGAAAGCATGTCTGGTTCGTTGACGCCGCAGCAGCGGCGGGTCCCTGGTAAGCATCCGGTGTTGAAGGGGGAGGAGTCGCCGTTGACGCGGAAGCGTCGCGCGCGGAGGATTAATCGTACGCTGGCGAAAGCGTTCCCTGATGCCCATGCGGAGTTGGATTTTTCGAACCCGCTGGAGCTGCTGGTGGCGACGGTGTTGTCGGCGCAGACGACGGATGTGCGGGTGAATCAGGTCACCCCCGCGCTGTTCCGGGCGTACCCGACGGCGGCGGATTATGCGGCGGCGTCGCAGGCGGAGGTGGAGGAGATCATTCGCCCGACGGGCTTCTTCCGCGCGAAGGCTGCGAACTTGATTGGGTTGGGGCAGAAGTTGGTGTCGGATTTTGGGGGTGAGGTGCCGGTCGCGTTGGAGGACCTGGTCAGCTTGCCGGGGGTGGGGCGCAAGACGGCGCACGTTGTGCGGGGGAATGCGTTTGGGAGGCCGGGGCTGACCGTCGATACGCATTTTCAGCGTTTGATGCACAGGCTGAAGCTTATCGACGCCTCCTTGGGCTCGAATGCGGTGAAGATCGAGCAAGCTGTGGCTGAGTTGATTGAGCCTTCGGAGTGGACGATGTTTTCGCACCGGATCATTTTTGAGGGCCGGAGGGTGTGTCATGCCAAGTCGCCGGCGTGTGGTGTCTGCCCTATCGCGTACGATTGTCCCAGCTTTGGTCTGGAGGGTCCGACGGATCCTGCTGAGGCGGCGAAACGTGTCAAGGGCGAGATGGAGCAGGTGTGAGCGCGAGTAGGTCGGTGGTTGCGAGCGTCGCTGCGATTGTGGTGGTGTCGGCGCTGGTGGTTGGGGGTGCGTGGCAGTTGTTGCAACCTGGGGATCCGGCGCAGCCGGATAACCAGCCCGCCACGACGGCGCAGGTGGAGCAGCGCCCGGATTGCCCTGGGCCCACTGTGGCGGGTGTCGCGCTGCCGTGTTTGGGTGGGGGCACGGGGCAGGAGTCGGAGTCGGGTCTGACGGTGGTGAACGTGTGGGCGTGGTGGTGTGAGCCGTGCCGCGCGGAGTTGCCGTTGTTTGATGCGTTGGCGGAGGCGCACCCGGACGTGCGCGTGGTCGGGGTGCATGCGGATGGTAACGCTGCGAATGGGGCGGCGTTGTTGGGGGATCTGGGTGTCGATGTGCCGAGTTACCAGGACAGTGAGAATGCGTTCGCGGGCGCGTTGGGGCTGCCTGCGGTGGTGCCGTTGACGTTGGTGTTGCGCGATGGGCGGCAGGTTGGGTTGTTCCCGAAGGAGTTCGGCTCGCTGGAGGAGCTTGAGGAAGCGGTGGGGCTCTAGTGCTTATCGACGTCCTCATCCTCATCATCGTGCTCGCCGCCTGTGTGAGCGGTTGGCGTCGCGGTGCGTTTTCGGCGGTGCTGTCGGCCCTGGGGATCGTGGCTGGCCTGACGCTCGCGGTGGTGGGGGTGCCGCCGTTGATTCAGCGCGCGGACGCGCAGTGGGTGCGCGTGGCGGTGCTGATTGTGGTGGTTGTGCTGGTGGTCTGCCTGGGGTCCTTCGCGGGATCGACGGTGGGTGACTGGGTGCATGACCGGTTCCGACGGAAGGCGGCGCAGCGTCTCGATTCGCTGTTCGGTGCCCTGTTCCAGGGGGCCGTGGCGGTGGCGTTGGTGTGGTGCGTGTGTATGCCGTTGGCGGCGTCGTTGCCGGGGGCGTGGGCGAAGCACTTGCAGAGCTCGCGGGTGCTCACGCAGATTGATGCCGCGATGCCGGCGGCGGGCAAGCAGTTGCCGTCGCAGGTGGCGGCAGTGCTGGCGGATTCGGGTCTGCCGCCGCTGATTTCCCCGTTTGCCTCGGATGGGCACGCGGAGGTCGACGCCCCGGACCCGTCGGTTGCGCGCCCCGAGCTTGTCGACGCCGTCCGCGCCTCCGTGGTGCACGTGATGGGGGACGCGGAGTCCTGCAGTCGGCGGCTGATGGGCTCCGGCTTCGTGATCGAGGACGGCTACGTGCTCACCAACGCGCACGTGGTGGCGGGTACGGAGACGGTGTCCTTGGACACGGTGCTTGGGGTGAAGAAGGCCAAAGTGGTCTTCTACGACTCGGAGGCGGACATCGCGGTGCTGCACGCGGAGGCGCTGGGGATCGCGCCGCTGCGCTGGGCCGAGGGCACGCTGCGCACCGGCGACAGTGCCTTGGTGATGGGTTTCCCGGAGTCCGGCCCGTTTGAGGCGATGCCGGTGCGGGTGCGCAACCAAGTCAGCCTGTCTGGCCCCGATATTTACGCGAAGCGGCACGTGCAACGCCAGGTGTATACGATCCGCGGCAATATCCGTCAGGGCAACTCGGGTGGGCCGATGCTGACCCCGTCCGGCGGTGTCGCGGGCATGGTGTTCGGTGCCTCTGTGGACGCCACGGAGACCGGTTACGTGCTCACCGCGCAGCAGATCCTGGAGCGTACGGGCGAGATCGCTGGGCTGCGTGAGCAGGTTGGTACGGGGGCGTGCGTCGGGCGCTAGCTACATGCGGGCTTCGATGCGCGCGAGTTCCAGAATGTAGGGCAGCGCGTTGGTGATGTGGGTGCCGTCCCGGCGCAGGCGCAGGTGGTCGGCGGTGGCGTCCTCGGGCTGGTTGCGTAGCAGGTCACGCAGCCACAGTTGGTCGAAGAGGGCCGGGAAGTGGCGGTAGAGGGGCGTCGGCACAAAGGCGGCTTTGCTGCCGGTCCATGGTGCTGAGGTGTGGCGCGTGACCAGGTGCGGGGAGCGTTCCCGCAGCGTGTTCGTGATCACGGTGGAGGCGCCAGCGCTGATCACCTCCGCGGAGTCGTGGCCCAGCGTGTGGATCGCGCCCTTCAGGTCACCGGCGTGCAGCAGGAGGGCGTCGCCGCTGCGGCGCACCGGCTTGTCGGACAGGCCGCAGCCACGCAGGTCGAGGGCTGCGACGTGATAGCCGGAATCGGCAAAGTCGGCGATGCGGTTGCGGTAGTCGTACCAGCCGCCGAACGCGCTGTGCAGCAGCAACAGCAGCGGATTCGTAGGGTCGCCCGCGACGGCTGCATGCAGACGCAACCCACGAGTGTGCAACCACTCGTGGGTGAAGGGACCAGGTAGGTCGATGGCCGAAGGGGACGTCGAAAAGTGTGGCACGCCCTAGTTCGAGCCGGTGTAGAGCCCGGAGCTGTCCTTGGCAAGGTTCTTCTGTGCCTGGCCTGGGCGCAGGTTCTTCAGCTCGTTGACGGAATCGATGGTCTTCTTCGGGGCGCGGATCTTCTTCAGGCTCTTCACGCCGACCAGCGCCAGGATGCCCGCCAGGGCGATCATGATGGCGAAGACGATCAGGAACGCCCAGCCGCGGTGCATCCAGGAGGACAGCATCTCGGCGAATGCGAAGAAGAGGAAGAAGGAGGAGTACAGGGCGATAACACCCGCGACGCCCAGGAGGCCGCCGCCGACGGCGCCCTTCTTGGCCTCGCCGATGACCTCGGCCTTGGCCAGCTCAATCTCGCCGCGAACAAGCGTGGAAACCTGCTCGGAGGCGTTCGAAATCAACGTACCGATGGAGTCCTTGCCCGGGTGGGTGACATCGGTGTCGTGCAAAGGAATCGAGTTAACCTTTGCGGACACTGCGGACGTTCCACTGGTGTACAGACCTTCGTTGCTCACTGTATGTTCAACCTTCCTGCGATTATTGAATGCACTCAACCCTAGCAACCATTGATGGGATTTGTCGCACACCCTCAGGGTCTAGGCAGACTTATCTTTCTTAATGGCCTTCGCCAGCAGCGTCCCTGCCACGGCTAACGCGGTCACGCCCGCGATGACGGACGCCCCGATCCCGACTTCTTTTGCGTTCGGCATCTGGATCAGCGGCTCCGGGTTTTTGAACGTTTGCACGTCCCAGCCCTCCGCCTGTGCGTGCTTGCGCAGCGCCCGGTCCGGGTTGACGGCGACGGGGTTGCCAACCAGCTCCAGCATGGGGATGTCGGTGGCGGAGTCGGAGTAGGCGTAGCTGCGATCCAGGTCGTAGCCGTGTTCGGCGACGAATTCGCGGATGGCTTCGGCCTTGGCGTCGCCTTTGAGGTAGCGGGTGATGCGGCCGGTGAGGGTGCCGTCGACAACCTCGACCTCGCTGGCCACAATCATGTCGATGCCCAGCTCCTTCGCAATCGGCGCCACCAGAATATTTGCCGACGCCGAAATAATAATGACGTCGTGGCCGAGCGCGCGGTGCGCCTCGATGAGCTCGCGGGCCTCCGAGTAGATCGCCGGGGTGATCACGTTGTGCATGGTCTCAGTGGTCACAGCGGTGACATCCTCGACGCTCCAGCCGGTGATCATGTTGGCCAGGTTGTCGCGGGTGGTGTCCATCTTTTCGCTGCTCTGCCCGATGAGCATGTAGGCGGCTTTGGTCAGGTAGAGGTCCAGCGCTTCCTGGCGTGTGATCATGCCGTTGTTCAGGAACTCTTTGCCGAACGCGAACACGGACGACGTGGCGATGATCGTCTTATCCAGATCAAAAAACGCCGCTACCGGTGCCGAGTTCGAAGCCATGTGGCACATTCTAACGCCACATACACGAACATGTTGGGCTGTGTAGCGTCTTATCCACAAAAGGAGGTTGAACGTTCAGGCAGCACGGGAGTTATCCACAGGCGCGTTCCAAATCGTTGTGGGGCGGTTGTGGCGTGGGTGATGCTCGAAGCCATGAGCACGCACAACATCACCATCGCCGTCAACGACGCGGCACTGCACCCCGAAGCCATGCACCTCGCGGCGGCAACAGGTATGCCCGTCACCGACCTCAGTAGCGCCGAGCCGGCGGAGGTCGCCCGCCGTTGTGAGCAGGCCTTCGCCATACTTATCGACGCCCACTTCGCCACCCACCTGCCACCCGCGGTACTGCGCCGCCCGAACTGTTTCGAGCTCGGCCAGCAGCGCGGCGCCTACGACGTCCCGGACCAGTCCGGGCAGCTGCTGCGCGCGCTCGGGGCGCTGCGGACACCGAAGGAGCGGGGTCGGGTGATCGGCGTGGTCGGCGCTTCCGGCGGCGTGGGGGCCTCGACGTTTGCGGCGGCGTGCGCCAGGGCCGCGGCCCCGTCGACCCTGGTTGATGGGCACGCGCACTCCGGCGGGCTGGACCTGCTGCTCGGTATCGAGGAGGAGATCGGCGCGCGGTGGGGCGAGATCGCGATCGGGGAGGGCGCGGTCGCCCGCGAGGACGTGCGCCGTGCGCTGCCCGCCACCCCGGACGGCGTGGCGGTGATGACGTGTAGCAGGGAGGCCTCCGGCGCTGGTTTCGGGGATGATGTGGAGGATCTTGAGGCGCTGGTGGAGGTGCTCGGCACCGGCGGGGTGACCGTGGTGGACGCCCCGTGCGCGCAGCTGCCCGCGCGCTGCGACGTAGTGGCGATCCTGGTCGCCCCGCAGGTCAGGGCGGTGTCTGCGGCGGCGCAACTGGTCGCCCAGTGCGAGCGAGCAGGACTGCGGCACGTGCTGGTGGTCAGGGACATCGGGTGGGCTGGCATCGGCGTGGACGAGATCGCTGCGATTGCGGGTTCGCGGGTGGTGGCCACCATCGGCCAGGTGCGCGGGCTGACGAAGCGCGTTGAGCAGCGCGGCCTGCCGCAGCGGTTGCCTACTGGGCTTGCGAAGGCGGCGAAGGCTGTGCTCGAGGAGGTGGCCTAGTGGATCAGGACTTGTTACTACGCGTGCAACGCCGCATGGCCGACGAGCCCGGGGAGGTCGACGCCACCCGGCTTGCGGCGCTGATTCGCGAAGAGGCCGTCGTTATCAGTGACGTGGACGTGCTGGCGGCGATGCGCCAACTTCGCGACGACACCTCCGGCGCCGGGCCCCTGGAGCCGCTGCTCGTCGGTGGCGGGGTGACCGACATCTGCGTCAACGCCCCCGACCGCGTGTTCGTGGACCGCGGGCACGGCCTCGAGCGCAGCGAGATCCGCTTCGACTCCGAGGAGTCCGTGCGCCGTCTGGCCACGCGCCTCGCACTGCGCTGCGGGCGCCGCCTTGACGACGCCCAACCCTACTGCGACGGACATTTCCGCAGGCCGGACGGCTCGATTATCCGCTTCCACGCGGTGCTGGCGCCCACGGCCGTGGCGGGTACGTGCCTGTCGCTGCGCGTGCTGCGCACCACCACCGCGACCCTCGACGAGCTGGTGTCCAGCGGCACGATGGACGAGGAACGCGCCGAGATGCTGCGCGAGATTGTTCGGGCCCGGCGCGCCTTCGTCATCGTGGGCGGGACGGGTTCGGGCAAGACGACGTTGCTCTCCGCGATGCTTGCGGAGGTGGCGTCGCACGAGCGGATCCTGGCGATCGAGGACACCCTGGAGCTGACCCCGAACCACCCGCACGTGCTGAACCTGAATACGCGGGCGGTGAACACGGAGGGCGCCGGCCAGGTCACGATTGCGGATCTGGTTCGCCAGTCGTTGCGGATGCGCCCG
Source organism: Corynebacterium sp. NML98-0116 (assembly GCF_001767255.1). GTDB lineage: Bacteria > Actinomycetota > Actinomycetes > Mycobacteriales > Mycobacteriaceae > Corynebacterium > Corynebacterium pseudogenitalium. The sequence continues at coordinate 2,127,407 of NZ_CP017639.1, read as the reverse complement.
GACCGGATCGTGGTGGGGGAGATCCGCGGGGCGGAAGTGACGGACCTCCTCGCGGCGCTGAACACCGGTCACGAGGGCGGTGCTGGCACCTTGCACGCCAACGCGATCGAGGAGGTCCCGGCCAGGTTTGAGGCGCTCGCCGCGCTCGGCGGGATGGGGCGCGACGCCCTGCACGCGCAGCTTGCGCCAGCGCTGGACACGGTGATTGTGATGCAGCGCCGCCCCGACGGCCGCCGCGTCCTGCACCAGATCGGCGTCTTGGAGGGCAACCCGGTGACCACGCGAGTGATTTGGCAGCGGCCATGACGTACCTGTTCGCATTCGCGGCCTGTGCGGCCTGGACGGGAGGGGTACCCGCGCGCCGGATTCGCTCGCGCGCGGTGTCCTGGGGGTGGGTGCCGCCGGTGGCGCTCGCGGTGGCGCTGCTGGTCATCGTGACGGATCGTGCGGCGGTGGTCATCGCTGCAGCGCTCGTCGGGGCGACGGCACTCTACGCCTACTCGCGACGCCGCGCCGGGCAGGCGTTGGTGCGGCGCCAGGAGGCGGCCTCGCAGTTCCTCGGCCACATCAGCGCCAGCCTGCAGGCAGGTTCCTCGCTTCTCGACGCCACGCTGCGCGCCACCGACCAACTCCCCGACACCACCCCCACCGACCTTCGAGCCGACGCCTCCCTGTTCTGCCACGTGCTACGCACAGGCGACGCCGCAGGCCTGCGCACCCCGGAGCTGTCCCGCGTGGAGGCCCTGTGGCGGGTCGGGGTGCAACGCGGCGTGCCGATCGCCTCCCTGGTTTCCGCCGCCCGCGAGGAGATCGACGCTGCGCTGCGCCACCGCGCCGCCACCGCCGCGGCGCTGGCCGGACCGAAAACGAGCGCGGTGGTGCTCTCCCTGCTCCCCCTGGCCGGGATCGGGATGGGTGCCGCGATGGGGGCGCGCCCGCTGCACTTTTTGGCCGGGACCAACCTGGGCGGGGTGCTGCTCATCGTCGGCACCGCGCTGGTGGGGGCCGGTTTCTGTACTTCACAACACATCATCGAAAGGGCAACCCAATGAGTACGTTTGTTAGCGCTGTATGTATCGCTGGCGCGATGGTCGTCGCCGGACACAGCCCGCGCGGCCGGGTGGGGCGCGACGTGCCCCGTGCGCCGAAGAGCCCGCGGGACGGGCCGTCGCCAAGCCCCGGCAGGAGCGCAACCGACATCCGGCTCTTCGCGGCGTGCTGCCGCGCAGGCCTGCCGGTTGCAGCCGCCGCGGGCGCAGTGGCCGACACCCACGGCGAGGGCCCAAGCCCCTGGCACACCGTGGCGGCGCTCAGCGCACTCGGGGTCGACCCGACACGCGCCTGGGCGGAGCTACACGCGGTGCCGGGCGGGGAGGAGCTCGCGCACCTGGTGGCTTTATCTAATGCCACGGGTGCAACCCTCGCCGCGGGTTGCGAGCGCATCGCGGTCAGCCTGACCGCAGACGCCGCCGACCACGCCACCGCCCGCGCCGAGCGCGCCGGGGTGCTCATCGCACTCCCGCTGACTGCCTTCTTCCTGCCGGCGTTCTTCGTCCTCGGCTTGGCGCCCGTGGTGGTCAGCCTGGGCCAAACCCTGTTTTAAAACACCAACAACTAATAAGGAGATAAAAATGTCTATGAATCTTGTTCACGCTGCAGCTGCCCGAATTATCACGCGCATGCAGGCGAAACTATCCAACGACGACGGGCTTTCGACCATCGAATACGCCTTTGGTACTTTGGCTGCCGCGGCCCTTGCCGGGGTGCTCTACATGGTGGTCACCAGCAACGGCGTCTCCGACGCCATCGAAGGCGTGATCACCGACGCGCTGACCAACAAGCCGGGCTAGCCCATGAACACCATCGAGGCAGCGCTCTCCCTGAGCGCCCTGGTGGTCGTCGCCGGTGTGATCGTGGCGGCGCTGGCCGCGATGGGCGCCTACATCTCGGCGGTGGACATCGCCGGGGCCGCAGCCCGCGCGCACGCCATCGGCCTGGACTACGACCCGCCCGCCGGGCGCGTGACCACCCAGGAACGCGGCGGCATGGTCACCGTGACCGCCCGCGTGCGCGGCATGGAGGCCACCGCCGTCTTCCCAACCGAGTTCGGAGGCTAGACATGCTTGGTCAACTCCGAAGCGACGAAGGCTCCGCATCTGTCACCACGGCGGGCATCATCGCCGCGGTGACCGCGCTGGCTCTTGCGGTTGCGGCGGTGGTTGCCGGGGTGGCGAACACCCATCGGGCGCGCGTCGCCGCCGACCTCGCAGCTGTCGCCGCGGCCACCGCCCTCTACCAAGGTGTCGAGGCCTGCTCCACCGCCAACGACACCGCCCAGGCCAACGGTGGAAGCGTCGACACGTGCGAGGTTGACGGGCCGGACGTGCAGGTCAGCGTGCGCGTCGGCCGGGCCGTGCAGAAGGCGCGCGCCGGGCCGGTCTAGCAGGTGAGTGGCGTCTCGTCGTGAGCATCTCAGTGCGCGTGTGGTCTGTGCGCCAGTTAGACGGACGCGAGTTTTTGATTGACTAGTGCGTTGAGAGAAATTCCCTCTGTTTTAGCGGCGATAACCAACCGCCGATGCAGCGACGGAGACGTGCGCACGTTGAACTTCCCCGAATAGTTACGACTCCCCAATGGCACGGGAACCACCTCGCCGGAGGCCTCCATGTCTTCGACAACCTCAGTCACAAGATCAATCAAACCGCGCTCGGCCTGGTGCCGATCTGCATCCAGCCAAGACAATGAGGGGAACTCAGCCACGGTCGCCACGTACTCCTGATCTTCTTCCGACCAGGAGACTTGATAGGTGTACTTATTGATGTCCATGCTGGCTACTCCGATTCACTCTTCTGCGTGCCTAGTTTCTCAATTGCTTCGAGAACCTGGTTCACTTGATATGGCTTGGCCTTGCCCTTCGCATTTTGAATATTGACACGAGGGTCACCCGGCCACGGGGTCTTGTAGGTTTGAACATCGATTATTTTATGAGGAAAAGCATATATCGGCGCGGGTAAGAAGCCCTTGAACTTATTTAGGTTTTGGTTCGCAATATTTGTCCCAGACGGCGCGATCCACAATTCTTCATTATTCCCGACATTCCTTGATGGACACGTACCCTTCCCGTTCGTCCCCGGGAAGGCATAGTGGCTGCTTTCCGAAATTCTCTCTTCGCTCATTGATGGAAAAAACAAATTGCGAAAACCGGGGAATGATCTGCGTCGATGGGAATGAATCTCTCAAGGCGTACGTGATATCCCAGCCCGCGTCATACCATTGAAATCTATCGAATTGGTCTTTCCAGCGCGGGCGCTGATGAAAGCTATCGGGTTTCTCGAGAAAATTATCCTGAAATTCCCTCGTCCACTCAAGGATTTCGTTTCCTAAAGCTGGCTTAATCCCTATCTCCTCAGGAAGATAGAACCCTAGGTTTTTAGGCTCAGAGACTACTAGTTCTTTAGACGGCCATAAAGAGCTTGGATGGCTATACTCTGGACGAAGCAGAATTTTTCGAGAGGACATAAACTACAGTATCCCAGCTTTACCGCCAGAGAAGCGGAAGATCTGTGATACACCCTGCTCAATCTGGTCAGGCGCCGCTCTATCCGGTGAGCAGCACCCCAAGTGCCGCGAGCGCCGCCAGGACGCACGGCACAACCTCCGCCTTGCCGATGTCCTTGGCAGTCCACCGCTTTCCGCGACGCGCGCTCAGTGGGAAGTACACTGCGCGGGCCAGCGCCAACACCAGTACCGCAACCATCCACCAACCGAACCCAACAAGGACGGTATATACGACCATCACCACGATTGCCACCACGTGGTAGCCGATACTGAACGCCAACATGGCGCTGCTGCCGCGGTCACGCACCATTGTCTTGACCAGCGGCACCGTCCCGGTGAAGTAGAGCGCCAAAAACGTCGTCGCGACGATCGCCGGGCTGGACCAATCAGTCGGCAACCCGGCTAGGTGCGCGATCACCGCGACCAGTAGTGCGGAGGCGACCGTCGTCGCTGCGCCACTGGCCAGCGAGCGCGGTCTGCGTTGCAGTGTTTCCCACACAGCGATGCCGACCAGTGGGGCGTAGCACCACGCCCACCTGAGCACCGACGGATCCTGCATGACCACGATCGCTACCGCGACCAGGGAGATCGCTCCGTAGGTGAGTACTGGCGGCATGTACTGGCGGCGCCGCTCCACAGTGCGTGCCCGGGCCGCCTGGCCGAACGTGAAGAACGCGCAGTATCCGATAAACCACGCAATCAACAACCACACGATCGCGGCCGGGAAGCGCTCGGTGCCGAACGCGACGCCGAGGGTCCCCACAATGGCGGGGGTGAGCGCCATTGCCCACGCGCCGTGCTGGTTTGGGATCCACATGCGGAGTGTGCGTTTATCCATGCCCCGCAGTGTATCAATCAAAAGGACTATGATTAAGCTGAAAACCAGTAACCCCGGCGATTTACTCCTACTTTCGTAGTGCAGGGATCGTTCCGGGGCTTTCGAGGTAAAGGATAGCATTTCCGCTCGCTAGGGGCTGTGATGGATTTTGGTGCGTGCTGCGCCAAGGTGTGCACCAAAATCCCGCTTTTCGGGATGGCGCCGTGGCGTTTCCCCAGGTCGCGACCCCTGCGCAAAGGGATTTGGTGTCACCCCAGCAGAACCGAGTGACAAAGGACGCAACCCACTTTTTGCGACCTGGGCTTTTGCCGGATTCGGCCGACCGGATTGCGTCCTTTGTCACTCGCTCCCCGATCTATGCACCAAATTCCCGGTTTTCTGCGTCCACGGATGACGCCTTGCTCAGGAGCCCCAACACCTTCAGCGCCGCCTGCTTATCCAGCGGCTGATTCCCGTTGCCGCACTTTGGAGACTGGATGCAGGACGGGCAGCCGTGCTCGCACGGGCAGGACTCCACTGCGCCGTAGGTGGCGGTGATCCACGTGTGGAAGCGGGCGAAGCCTTCGTCGCTCATGCCGGCGCCGCCGGGGTGGCCGTCGTACACGAACACTGTGGGCAGCAGTGTGTCTTGGTGGAGGGCCGTCGATACGCCGCCGATGTCCCAGCGGTCACACGTGGCGATGAGCGGCAGCAGCCCGATCGCCGCGTGCTCCGCGGCGTGCAGCGCGCCGGGCACCTCGCCCGCGCTGATGCCTAGCGAGTCCAGCACCAGGGGGTCGATCGTGTAGGCCACCGCTCGGGTCTCCAGGTGCTGCGCGGGCAGGTCCAGTGGGATGTGCTCGCTGACTGAGCCGTCCGCCAGGCGGACAACGTAGCCGGTGACGCGGTCGGTGACCTCGACGTCCACGCTGGCCACCCACACGCCCTTCGCCAGCTGGTGGGTCTCGTGGGCCTCGCCCAGGATGCGGATGTCCGTCGTGGAGCGGGCGCGGGTGGTGTAGTCGGGCTGCGCGGGCTCCACGAGCGCAACGTAGTCGTCCAGGTTGAGTTCCTGCACCACGAAGTGCTCACCCTGGTGCACATACACGGCGCCCTCGTGGACCTGGGTGAGGGCGCGGGCGGCATCGATGGTGCCCAAAAGGCGACCGTCGCTGACGTCCACGATCATCACCTCGGCGCCAGCACCGCCGCGGATAGAGACGGTCACCTCCGCGTCAGGTGCGGGGAACCAGCCGCGAGGGCGCTTGCGCAGCAGGCCCTCCTCGCACATTTGCTCCACCACGTCGTGGGCGCCGAAGTCGTCGACGTCCTTCGAGGTCAGCGGGCGCTCGTGTGCTGCGTGGTAGAGGTGGCCGCGCAGGATGTACGGGTTCGACGGGTTGAACACGCTGCGCTCCACCGGGCGTCCCAGCAGCGCCGCGGGGTGGTGCACCAGGAAGGCATCCATCGGCTCGTCGCGGGCAACGAGCACCACCAGTGAGCCCTGCCCGCGGCGTCCCGCCCGGCCCGCCTGCTGCCGAAACGACGCCACCGTACCCGGATAGCCCGCCATCACCACGGCGTCGAGCCCGCCGACGTCGATTCCCAGCTCGAGCGCGTTCGTCGTGGCCATGCCCAGGATGTCGCCCTCGTCCAGGGCGCGCTCCAGCGCACGACGGTCCTCCGCCAGATAGCCCGCCCGATACGCCGCGATCCGCCGCGCGAAATCCGGCCGCCCCGCAGCACTCAAGTCCTCCTGCGCGCGCATCGCCACAATCTCCGCCGCCGGCCGCGAGCGCACAAACGTCAAGGTCCGCGCCCCCTCACGCACCAACCAGCCCATTATCGACGCCGCCTCCGTCGTCGCCGCGTACCTCACCGGGGCGCCGTGCTCACCCTCCGCGCCCTCGATGAAACCCGGCTCCCACAACACCACGGTGCGCTCGCCCGTCGGCGCCGTGTCCACATCCACCGCCCGAACCGGCCTGCCGCACAACAGCTCCGCGTGCTCCGCCGGGGCCGCCGACGTCGCCGACGCAAACACCAACGTCGGCTCCGAACCGTACGCGCGGGCGAGGCGAAGCAGGCGTCGAAAAACGAGGGACACATTGGCGCCGAACACCCCTCGATAGGTGTGCGACTCATCCACCACGATGAAGCGCAGGTGGCGCAACAGGCGCGCCCACCGCTCATGCGAACCAAGGATGCTCGCGTGCAGCATGTCAGGATTCGTGAACACAAACCGCGACTGATCCCGAATCGCGCGCCGCGCATCAACCGGCGTATCCCCGTCATACGGCGCCGGCGTAATCCCAGGCAGATCCTTCGTCAAGGCAAGTGTCGCCTGCAACTGATCCGACCCCAACGCTTTCGTCGGCGTGATGTAGAGCGCACACGCCCGCTCGTCCGCCGCCAACGCAGACAGCACCGGCAGCTGATACCCCAACGACTTACCTGACGACGTCCCCGTCGCCACCACAACGTCCTCACCCCGCCAGGCCGCCTCGGCGCACTGCTGCTGATGGCGAAACAACCGCTGCACACCGCGCTCCTCCAGCGCGTGACGCAGCGCCGGATGCACCCACTCGGGCCACTCGCCGTACTCCGCCGGGCGCGCCGGAATCTCCTCCACGTGCGTGATCGTGGAGTGGGGGAACTGCTCGCGAAGCCCGCGAACGAGCTCGCCCCCAAAAGAACAAAAATCCTGCTTCATGACACAGCAAAGTATGCCAGTTTGTGGCACACTGGTTGGCAGTAACAAATTTTGTGCGCGCCTTCAACGGTGCTCGCGAGGGATTGTTTACGCGGGCGCCAGGACATCAGCCCTGGTGGACGGCTTCATTTATCCATCTTTTGAAAGGGAACACACCAATGGCTACAGGCATCGTGAAGTGGTTTAACGCAGAAAAGGGCTTCGGCTTCATCGCTCCCGACGACGGCTCCGCCGACGTCTTCGTCCACTACTCCGAGATCCAGGGCAGCGGCTTCCGCACCCTCGAGGAGAACCAGAAGGTCGAGTTCGAAATCGGCGAGGGCGCCAAGGGCCCACAGGCCCAGCAGGTCACCGCTCTCTAATCTATATAGGTGCATGCCCCGGCTTCGGCCGGGGTTTTTGCTTTGCGGGTGTTGCCCGCGCACCAAATTCCCTTACGCGAGGGTTGCGACCTGGGGAAACGTTGCCGGTTTCTCTCGAAAGAGGGAATTTGGTGTCAGGCTCGGGGCAGTAGACACCACATTCCTGCACTCAGCATCCGTGACCTGGGGAAACGCCGAGGGCCCTTGGTGAAAAGCGGGAATTTGGTGCACGTGGCCCATGATGCACCCCAGAATTCGGCGTTATACTTGCACGTATGAAACTTAGCGCACGTAATCAGATCAAGGGAACTATCACCGCTATCGAAGAAGGCGCAGTCAACGCGATTGTGCATATCGAGGTTGCAGGCGGTTTGACCATTACTTCCGATATCACCAAGGCGTCTGTTGAAAACCTTGGTCTCAAGGTAGGCCAGGAGGCATATGCCGTGATCAAGGCGTCCGATGTGATGGTGGGCGTCGAGTAGGACGTTTTGCTGAGCAAGCAGCCCCGGTTTCGGCCGGGGCGTTTGCATGCCTGCACCAAATTCCGGCAGGGTACGCGACCTGGGGAAACGTCGAGGGGCCTTGTTGAAAAGCGGGAATCTGGTGTCAGGCTTGGGGTAGTAGACACCAAATTCCTACACTCAGCATCCGTGGCCTGGGGAAACGCTGAGGCCCCAGTGCAAAACAAGGAATTTGGTGCGCAGCGCAGGGCAGGGTAGGGCAGCAGGGCAAGGCAGCAGGCGCACAGCCAAGACCTACACGGCGGAGACGCCGCGCCGGACGTCGAAAAGTTCGAAGATGTAGGACTGAATGCGCTGCATGATCCAGCCAACGAGGGCGCCGAGGGCGATGCCGACGATCATGCCGAGGAGGGGGAAGTCGGAAAGGAGGGAGCCGCCGGCGTAGCCGAGGCCGACGGAGAGGCAAGCCCAGATGATGACGCCGATGGTGTCGTAGAGGAAGAAGGCGAACCAGTTGTAGCGCACGCTGCCCAGCACGATCGTGGCAACCCAGCGTGCCCAGGGTAGGAACCTGGCGACGAGGACGGTGATGCCGGCGCCGCGGTTCATGTTGCGGCGCACCCAGTCGATGGCTTGGCCGGCTTTGGAGTTGGGGTCGAGGCGGTCGACGACGTGGATGAGGCGTCCGCCGAGGAGGAAGCAGATGTTGTCGCCGATGATGCCGCCGATGATGGCGGCGGCGATGATGCCCCACGCGTTGGGGACGCCTTGGGATGCGGAGAAGGCGCCGGAGAGGTTGAGGACGGTTTCGGAGGGGATGAGGGGGATCAGCGCGTCGCCGAGGATGAGGAGTACGACGAGTGGGTAGAAGAGGGGTGTGCCCATCAGGGTGTGGAGGAAGCCGATGAGGGAGTCGATCATCTGGGGTTTTACCTCCTTGGGTGCCCGATGGTGCTCATGGGGGTTCAGTGTAGTTGGTGGGGGTGAAAACGAGGAGTTGTAAGGTTGCTATTTAATTGTCTGATACAACTTATGTGAGTTAACGAACATAGTTCTTGAAGTGAGGTGTCACGAAGCGTGGCTGAAGACGGCAAGACCCTCGTCATCGTGGAGTCCGCGACGAAGGCGAAGAAGATCCAGAAGTATCTGGGAAGTGACTACATTGTGGAAGCTTCCGTGGGGCACATTCGTGATCTTCCGGGCCGTGCTGCTGACATCCCTGCGAAGTACAAGAAGGAACCGTGGGCGAAGTTGGGTGTGAATCCGGAGTCTGGGTTTGCACCTATATATGTTGTCAGTCCTGACAAGAAGAAGAAGGTCACCGACCTGAAGGCGAAGTTGAAGCAGGCGGACAGGCTGCTGCTGGCGACAGACCCGGACCGTGAGGGTGAGGCGATCGCGTGGCACTTGCTTGAGACGTTGAAGCCGAAGGTGCCGGTGGAGCGCATGGTGTTCAACGAGATTACGGAGTCGGCGATTCGGGAGGCTGCGGAGAATACCCGTGAGCTGGATATGGATCTTGTCGACGCCCAGGAGACCCGTCGCATCCTGGACCGGTTGTATGGCTACGAGGTCTCTCCGGTGTTGTGGAAGAAGGTCATGCCGAGGTTGTCGGCGGGTCGTGTGCAGTCGGTGGCGACGCGCGTGATTGTGGAGCGTGAGCGTGAGCGCATGGCGTTTATCCCGGCGGAGTACTGGGATGTGACCGCGACGTACGGCGGGGGCACCGCGTTTGATGCGAAGCTTGTAGCGATTAACGGTTCGCGGATTGCGCAGGGGAAGGACTTTGATGATCGCGGTCGGCTGAAGGGGTCGGCTGAGGGGATTGTGGTCGTCGATAAGCAGGTGGCGGAGGAGCTTGCTGGGGCGCTGAAGGGCACCTCGATGACGGTGAGCAGCGTGGAGGACAAGCCGTACAGCCGCAAGCCGTACGCACCCTTTATGACGTCCACTCTGCAGCAGGAGGCCGGGCGGAAGTTGCGCTTTACGTCGGCCCGTACGATGCGTATTGCGCAGCGCCTGTACGAGAACGGCCACATTACGTATATGCGTACGGACTCGACGTCGCTGTCCCAGCAGGGCTTGTCGGCGGCGCGAGCTGCGGCGACGGAGCTGTACGGCGCGGAGTACGTGGCGGACAAGCCGCGTATCTACGACCGGAAGGTGAAAAACTCGCAGGAAGCGCACGAGGCGATCCGCCCTGCTGGTGAGCGTTTTGCTACGCCGGGGCAGCTGTCGAAGGTGCTGGACGCAGAGGAGTTCAAGCTCTATGAGCTGATTTGGCAGCGCACGGTGGCCTCCCAGATGGAGAACGCCCGCGGGAACTCGACGAAGGTGACGGTCGCGGGCGACTTCGATACCGAGTTTGCTGCGACCGGCCGCACGATTACGTTCCCGGGTTGGCTGCGCGCCTACTCGGACACCCGCGACAGTGAGACGCACTTGCCGCAGCTCACCGCTGGCGACGAACTGCCGACCACCGCGATTTCGGCGGATGGACACTCCACGAACCCGCCGGCGCGCTACACGGAGGCGAGCCTGGTGAAGAAGATGGAGGACTTGGGGATTGGGCGTCCGTCGACGTATGCGTCGATTATTAAGACGATCCAGGACCGCGGCTACGTCTTCTCCCGCGGCAACGCGCTGGTGCCTAGCTGGGTGGCGTTTTCTGTGGTTGGGCTGTTGGAGAACAACTTCGACGCCCTGGTGGACTACGACTTCACGTCCTCGATGGAAGACGAGCTTGATGAGATCGCGCACGGCAACGAGGACCGCACCCGCTGGCTGACTAGCTTCTACTTCGGCGACGCCGACGCCAGCGACAACACCGCTGAGGCGATTGCGCGTCGCGGTGGTCTCAAGCACATCATTGAGGACAACCTCGAGCGTATCGACGCCCGCCAGGTCAACTCGCTGAAACTCTTCGACGACGCGGAGGGCCGCGCCGTCAACGTGCGCGTGGGCCGCTACGGGCCGTACATGGAACGCCAGGTGGGTGTCACCGCCGAGGGCGAGCCGGAGTACCAGCGCGCCAACATCCCGGAGGCGACCACGCCTGATGAGGTCACCCTGGAGCTGGCGGAGAAACTGTTCGCCACCCCGCAGTCGGGCCGTGAGCTGGGCGTGAACCCGGCCAACGGGCGCACGGTGGTGGCCAAGGAGGGCCGCTTCGGCCCGTACGTCACGGAGCAGCTCGGCGACGACGAGCTGGAGAAGGCGCAAGCCCACGCCGAGGAAATCATCGCCGAGGAGCGTGCCGCCGAGGACAAGCAGCGCGCTGAAGAAGGCAAGCGGAAGAAGAACTGGGACACCAAGACTGCCGCGAAGCAGAAAGAAAAGCGCATGACCGAGCTCGTCGACGAGCAGCTCAAGCCCGCGACGGCGTCTCTGTTCCAGTCGATGGACCCGGCCTCTGTCACGCTTGAGCAGGCGCTGCAGCTGCTGAGCCTGCCGCGCGAGGTGGGCGTCGACGATGGGGAAGTGATCACGGCGCAGAACGGCCGCTACGGCCCGTACCTGAAGAAGGGTTCCGACTCGCGCTCCCTGGCCAGCGAGGAGCAAATCTTCAGCATCACGCTGGACGAGGCACGCCGCATCTACGCGGAGCCGAAGCGCCGCGGGCGCGGGGCGGCGAAGGCGCCGCTGAAGCTGCTCGGCGACAACGACGTGTCCGGCAAGCCGATGTCCATTAAGGACGGCCGCTTCGGACCGTACGTCACCGACGGCACTACCAACGCGTCCCTCCAGCGTGGCGATACCCCGGAGACCATGACGGACGAGCGCGCGAACGAGCTGCTGTCCGCGCGCCGGGCCCGCGAGGCGGAGAACCCGAAGCCAGCCAAGAAGGCCGCGCGCAAGACCACGCGGAAGAAGGCAACGAAGAAGACGACGCGCAAGAAGGCGACGAAGAAGGCCGCGAAGCGCTCGTAAGCGGGGCGGCTAGTAGCGGTCCGCCAGAGTGGAGCGCACCGGGCGGGCCAGCTGCGTCATGCGGTTGCGCCCGCGCAGCTCCACGGACTTCATGAGCGTCCAGCGCTGCTGCTCGACCTCGTTGGCGGCGCGCAGGGTTGCGGCGTTGGTGAGCACGCAGCCCGGGGTGTCCTTGGCCAGCTCGGTGAGGCGGGCGGCGGCGTTGACGGCGTCGCCGATCACGGTGTATTCGAAGCGGTCGGAGCCGCCGATGTGGCCGGCGACCACGTGCCCGGAGGCCACCCCGATGCCTGCCTGCAGTTCCAGGCCCGCCAGTTCGCGGCGGAGTTCGCGGGCGGCCTGGAGGGCGTGGGAGGCGGCGTCGTGGATGGAGACGGGCGCACCGAACACGGCCAGCGCGGCGTCGCCCTGGAACTTGTTGATCACGCCCTTGTTGCGGTGCACCACCTCAACGACGATCTCGAAGAAGTTGTTCAGCGCGGCCACGACCTGCTCCGGGGTGTGGTTGACGGCGAAGGTGGTGGAGCCGATCACGTCGATGAATACGACGGCCACGCGGCGGTCCTCCCCGCCGAGCTCCGGCTTCTCCTCGAGCGCCTTCTGGGCGACCTCGGTGCCGACGTAGCGGCCGAAGATGTCTCGGACGCGCTGGCGCTCGTTGAGGCCGCGCATCATCTCGTTGAACCCGGCTTGTAGTACGCCGATTTCGGAGCCGTCGTAAATGTCGACCTGGGTGTTACGCTCCCCGCGGCGCACCTTATTGATGGCTTCCTGCAGCTCCTTGATGGGGTCCACCACGCTCATGATGGCGAACGCAGTGCCGATGAAGCCGGTGGCCAGTGCGGTGAGCGTCAGCGCGAGCACGGCAGGCATGAGCTCGCCGGGGCGGTTGTAGAAGAAGCCGTGGCGCTGCGCGAAGAACAGGGCGAGCACTCCGAACATTGGCACGGCGGAGGTGGTGAACCACGTCAGGTATAGGCGGTGCTTGATCGGCGGCTCCAGGGTGGAGTCCTCGAAGCGCCGCGCGAGTGCCGACGCCGCCACCGGCCGCACCAGGCGCTCTGCCTGCAGATATGTCATCACGGCAGTGACGAAGCACGCCAGCGACGTAGACCCTAAGGTCACGATTGCCAGCTGGTGGTCGATGCGCCAGGCGGCCACAGTGATGATCATGATGCCGATGGCCCACACCCCGACCACGATCACGGTCTGCAGCACCGGGATGCGCATGACCAGGTTGCGCACCATGTTTGGGTCGTGGTCATCGGGACTGAGCTGCCACTCCAGCACCGGCCGGAACAGGAAGAACGTGACCACGATGCCTACGAAGATGGCAAAGCAGAAGTAGGCCGCGCCGAGGAAACCGAGGCTTTCGTCGTGAATGTTGAGCTGCTGCACCTCCCGCATGGGGATGAGGAAGCGCACGAACAGCATGATCAGCACGGCGCCGACGACGTTGGTTCCGAGCACAGTTGCGGCGTAGAGGGGCCACGAGGTGCCCCACAGCCATTTGAAACTGCGCCAGAATCGTTCCATGCTGTAACACTTTAGCGGGTTTTCGCCCTGCTGTACGCTTGGGGCTTGTGCCTACCGTGAGTCAATTACTTGCCGACGCCCCCTCCGTCCAGCAGGTCATCATGAACGCTGCCGCGGCCGCCCGGGGAATCGGCGACGCGCGCGCGATGACGCACTCCTGGCTGTTCACGGGGCCTCCCGGTTCGGGGCGTTCCAACGCGGCGCTCGCGTTCGCGGCTGCGCTGGTGTGCACGGACCCAGACGAGATCGGCTGCGGGCGCTGCAAAGGCTGCCGCGACGCGCTGTCCTCCCAGCACACCGACGTCATGCACGTGGTGCCCAAGGAACTCACGATTAAGGTGAAGGAGACCCGCGAGTACATCGCGCAGGCCGCCCGCATGCCGACGGTCGCCCCCTGGCGCGTCCTCATCATCGAGAACGCCGACCGCCTCGGCCAGGACGCCTCCGACGCGCTGCTGAAAACGGTGGAGGAGCCCCCAGCCCACACCGTCATTATTCTGTGCGCGCCGTCGACGGACCCGGAGGACTTCTCCCAGACGCTGCGCTCCCGCTGCCGACACCTCTATATCCCCGCGCCCTCCGAGGACGAGGTGGTGCGCATCCTGATGCAGGAGGAGGGCGCCACGGAGTCCGACGCTCGGCTTGCCGCCGCCACCACCCTGCGCCACGTGGGCCGAGCGCGACGAATGGTCAACGACAAGTCCGTGCAGATCCGCCGCGCCCAAGCCATCAACCTTGCCGAGCTTGTCTTCCACGGCGCCCAGGCCTTCCAGGCCGTCGCCTCCCTGGTGAAGGCCACGGAGAAAACTGCCGTCGAGGACTACGCCGAGGAGGACGCCGAGGAGCGCGCCAAACTTGAGCAGGCCCTCGGCGTCGGCGCGAAGGGCAGGGGAGCGGCGAAGGCGCTGCGTGGGGCGTCCGCCTCCGTCAAAGCGCTCGAGGCGAGCCAGAAAGCGCGCGGCACCCGCCGCAAGCGCGACGTCTTCGACCTCATCCTCGTGGACCTCGCCGGTATCTACCGCGACGCCCTCGCCGTCCAGTCCGACGCCCAGGTCTCACTGACCCACCCCGACTTCCAGCCGCTGGCCGCCGAACTCGCCGAGAAGGTCCGCCCCGAGGGGCTCGTGGCGTGCCTCGACGCCATCGCCCAATGCCGACTGCGCCTCCAACAGCAAGTGAGCCCCGTCGTGGCGTTCAACGGGATGCTCGGCCACATCCGCCTCGCCTGCGAAGCCCGCTGACCTGGTAGTTTCGTGGATTCTTGGCGGTGCTGTAATATTGTGCAGCGTTGCCACCTTAGCTCAGTCGGCAGAGCGTCTCACTCGTAATGAGAAGGTCGCGAGTTCGATTCTCGCAGGTGGCTCAGGGAAAACCCCAGCTAGAACACGGTTTTAGCTGGGGTTTTGTTATGCGCGGGTGTCAAAGCCCATCGTCTCCCGTACCAGCGCGTTCGTTGGAATTATTTCAGATGACCACTTCGACGACTTGGTAAAACGTTACGAGAAAGCGCAGAAAGCCTGGGCCGGGACCAAAATAGTTCGCGGAACCGGGAACCTTTTGCAGTCGAACCGGTCAGCGACAGCGTGCCCTGCTACGAAACCTTAGCGTGACTTATATTCATAGGTATAGGGCACATTTAGCGTGCTTTCTGGTGTGTGGTAGGTCTCGCCCATGTATCGCCGCCCTCTTTGCTCACTCCCTGTTTCCACCACTGCAGATGCCAGTCTGGCGAGAAAAATAAACGCACCCCCGCCCGTACGGAAAATGCGAATACGCGGGGTGTTTTTCTGGTTTCATGGACGTTCGCGGTGGGGGTGCTGTGAATTCTATATCGACATCCGTTATACCTATTCACTAGAATAGATAGCTATCTACTGCTGGAAATACCATGTCAGTGGCACTTTTACACCAGATTCAGGAAGCTGGTTGTTTTTATCAGTTTCTTCTGAAGCAATTATGAGGAGTAAATTAATGGCCGAATCATCTCGGCGTTTACGTAAGTCAACGTCTACTGGCATCGCGGCGACATCCGCGATCGCGCTCGCACTCGGAGGCTTGAGCGTCGTCGCCCCTGGCCCGCTGGCGCCGCACGCTGTGGCCGCCACCATGTCCGGCGGTATCCGCGAGAAGTCCGGCGCGGTGGAGAAGGACGCCCAGAAGGCCTCTGACCTGCCGGCCGGCTCGTGTGTTATCGAAAGTGTCGAGCCGGATGGCAGTCAGGCTGGTTTCAGCTGGAACACCCTGGAACCAAGCGGGAGCAGCCCCTCGAAAACCCGGTGGGGCTTGAGTGTCTCCTTCGATAACTCGAAGGACCGCACGTTCGCTGATTGGAGCTTTACCAATTCAGGCCTTATGGGCGGGTACCTCGATGCGGCTCAAATTCCCGCCATGGATGCGGGTCTGACCCTCGTCGACAAGGTAGTCACACACAAAGCCGACGAAACCCTCGTGATTGATGGCTCTGGGCGACAGCGAAACCTCAACCTTGTCGCGAAACTGACCGATGCGAAAGTCAAGCAGTTCGCTGAGGCCACTGCCGCGAACCCGGTACGTTACGCCTGGCAGGGTGACTATAAGCAGGAAAACCCTAAAGGACCAAGGGCAACCCAGGGAGGCAGCGTGCTCTTCACGGCCGTCGTAAACCCGTGGCCGAGCGAGAACATTGAATGTAACCCGATCACGGTGTCGTGGGATACTCCCGATGTATCCGAGAACCACGTGATTGTCCCTGGAGAAGTATCCAAGGTCGGTAAGATCAACGTTCCTGCTGTGACCGGCGGTGGCACGGATGACTCCATGTCCCGCATGGTCGTGGAAGCCTACGACGGCAACGGCAAGTTCATCGGCACCACGGACCCGGCAGCATCCGGCGGCGAGCAGCTCCTGCGTATCGACAGCAAGACCGGCGATATCTACTTCACCTGGCCCGAGTACCGCGGTACCGACCTGGCAACTGACAAGAACGTGAACTTCTCCGTTCTGGCGAAGCCGCGTAACGTGGACCAGCTCCAGGCCGCTGGTGAGAACAACAATGAGTTTGGCACCACTCAAGTCTTCGACAGCTCCAACTCGCTGACACGCTACAACAAGGCGAACGTCATCGGCTCCCAGGCGTTTTCCCTGGATAACACGGATGAACATAACCCTCGGTATGACAAGGTTGACGCCACGATCATTTCCGGCGTCGATAGCGCTACCGGACCGCTGGCTACCGAGCCGCAGAGGGTCACCTTCACCCAGACCCCTGACCTGATCAAGGAGCTGGCGAAGAAAAAGGGCGACGGCGGTTTCGAGGCGAAGGTCGCCCTGGATAAAACGTACGTCTACGAGGGCTGGACCGTCGAGATGGACGAGGACTACAACGTCACCGTCACCGCACCGGAAAACCCGAAGCCAGGCACCTTCGCGCAGCCCAAGATCACGCTGGAGTACTCCAACGGCTCCACCGATGTTCTCCAGCTCTTGGTGGTCGTTGACCCGAACAACACCCAGGTCACCGACCTGGTACGCCCGGGGCTGACCAAGGGCAAAATCGGTGAGGACCTCACCGCGCAGGTGGGCACCAAGTCCATCATGAAGGGCCACAAGCCAGTCCACCCAGCAAAGTTTGAGGTTGACCCGGACACCGTACCGTCCGGCTGGACCGTCACGGTCGATGCGACCGGCAAGGTCACCGCGAAGGCAGACGATTCTGTTGCGCCGGGCACCGTCATCACCCCGAAGGTGAAGGCCACCTACCCGGATGGCACCGACGATGAGATTGAGACCCAGTTCCAGGCGATCGTGGACATCAAGGTCCCTGAGTACGATACGGTGACCAACAAGCCGAACGCCAAGGTCAGCCTGATCCCGAACGTTCCTGAGCGTGGCCTCAGCGGTAACACCTCTGACGAGGTTCCGAAGCGCTACACCTTCGAGAACGGTCAAACCACGATTACCCTCACAAGTAAAGAGGGCAAGACGTGGACCGTTAAGATTGACGAAAACACCGGCAAGATCACCACGACCATCCCAAAGGATGCGCCGGAAGGCGACATCCTGGATGTACCGGTTCTCGCCTACTACGATGGCGCTGACCCGCAGAAGGTGAAGGGCACCGTCGTTGTGATCAAGGGCGACGTCGCCCCGCAGTACAACGTGCAGGTCACCGGCCCGAACCAGGCTGTTGACCACCAGGTAACGGGTGCGCCGCAAGACTCGACGTACTCCTTCGGTAACGACGAGGACGGCAATCCGGTAACGGAGCAGGAAGTCGACGGCTGGAAGTACACCATCGACCCGAAGACCGGTGTTGTGTCTTCCACCCCGCCGGCAACCGCTAAGCCGGGTGACAAGAAGACCATCACGGTTACGGTCCAGACTCCGGACGGTTCCCGCCCAGAGGTCCCCGTCACCACTGTGGTGAAGCACACCAACAGCTGGGAAGCTGAGCCGGTATACCCCGTGGAAACCGTCTACCCGGGTGAAGCTGCAACGTTGCCAGTTGATCTTCAAAAGCCGGAGGACGTCAACGTCGCGAAGGAAAACCCCTACAAGCTGGGCGATGTTCCGGCTGGTTGGAATGTCAGCATTGACGACAATGGCCAGATCACTGCAACCGCACCTGCGGATGCAAAGCCGGGCACGCAAGTCAAGATTCCGGTCACCGTGACTTACGAAGACGGTTCTACGGATATTGCATACGCCGTCGTCAACGTCCTCGGCCTTCCGACGCGTGAAGTACCGTTCAATGTCGAGTACAAGTACGACGACTCCATCCCTGCCGGCGAGTACAAGGTTGAAACCAAGGGCAAGCCGGGCGCAGAAAAGATGCACAAGGACGGCACCTGGGAGCGCACCACGGAGCCGACGAACGAGGTCGTCGTCATCGGCACCAAGCCTGCCGAGAGTGCCAAGGACGTGACTTGGACGGCACCTACTCCGTTCGAAACTGAATTGCGAGAGAACCCGGAGCTGAAGCCGGGCGAGGTCAAGGTTGTCCAGGAAGGTGTTCCGGGAGAGAAGACCTACACGGCCAAATTCACTTCCAAGGGTGATGAGGCCACGGTTACCCCGGAGGAGAAGGAGACCAAGACTCCGGTCAAGCAGATCATTGAATACGGTCCTGGCGTTGCTCCGAGCGAGCTCGTGACCACTGTGAAGAAGCCAGTGCCGTTTGAGACCGAAGTTGTCTTCGACGACACGCTCGCGGCAGGTGAGCAAAAGGTGGATCAGGCGGGCAAGCTCGGTGAGGACACCGTGACCTCCACGCAGAAGCTTGTTGACGGTAAGCCTTCCGGCGACCCGGTCGTGAAGACTGAGCGCACCGCGGAGCCCACGAAGCAGATCATCCGCGTCGGTACCAAGACCGCCGGTGAGACCAAGAAGACCGTTGAGTCTGAGGTTCCATTCGGTGTGAAAATCGAATACGACCCGAACATGCCTGCTGGCAAGTCCGAGGTAGTCACCGAAGGTAAGCCGGGTAAGAAGACCACCACAGTGACCCAGAAGGTCACCAACTCCCAGCCGGATAGCGAAGCTACCGTCGAGGAGAAGGTCACCGAGCAGCCTGTCGATCAGGTGATCAAGGTCGGCACCAAGCCGTCCGAGACCTCTGAGAAGGTCGAGTGGAAGGCGCCAGTTCCGTTCGAGGTTGAGACGCGTCCGAACAAGGATCTGAAGCCGGGTGAGATCAAGGTCGTCCAGAAGGGCGTCCCTGGCGAGAAGACTTTCACGGCTGACTTCACCTCCAAGGGCGACGATTCTTCCGTGAAGCCTGAGGAGAAGCAGACCAAGGACCCGGTCAAGGAGATCATCGAGTACGGTCCGACCACTCCTGACCAGACGCTGACGTCGACAAAGACACGCGAGGTCAACTACGAGACCGAGTTCATCGTGGACAACACGGTGCCGGTCGGCCAGACCAAGGTCGAGCAGGAAGGCGAGAAGGGCGAGGAGCTGATCACCTCGACCCAGAAGATCAAGGATGGCAAGCCAGACGGCGAGCCGAACATCACCGTCGAGCAGACCAAGGCACCGAAGAAGAAGATCGTCCGTGTCGGTTCCATGACCAATGGCACGTACGAGCTGGAAGAGAAGCTGCCGATCCCGTTCGACACCGTCGTTGAGTACGACCCAGAGATTCCGGCTGGCGAGTACAAGATCGTCACCAAGGGCCAGCCTGGTGAGAAGACCACCAAGATCACCCAGACGATCGAGAACAGCAAGGTTGTTGATGCCAAGCGCGGCGAGACGACCAACTCTGAGCCGGTCACCGAGGTCATCAAGGTCGGTACCAAGCAGGCAACTGCATCCGACAAGGTGGAGTGGAAGGAGCCAATTCCGTACCCGACGGAGCTGCGCCCGAACTTGAACCTTGCCCCGGGTGAGGTGCGAGTCGTCCAGCAAGGTAAGGACGGCGAGGCAACCTTTACCGCGACATTCACCGGCACCAACGGTGAGGCCGCCAAGACGGAGGAGACAGCTCGCACCGAGCCGACTCCGCGGATCGTCGAGTTCGGCCCAGGCCTTGAGGACGACAGCGTCGTCTCCAAGACCACCCGCCTGGTCGAGTTCGAAACCGAGATCGTCGAAGACCCGAACCTTGAAGAAGGCAAGCAGGTCATCGAGCAGGGCGAGTTCGGCGAGGAGGTCGTCACCTCCACGCAGAAGCTTGTCGACGGCAAACCATCCGGCGAGCCTGTGGTGAAGACCGAGCGTACGAAGGAGCCGAAGAAGGCGATCATCCGCGTCGGCACCAAGAAGCCTGCGAACCCAACACCACCGACCGATGAACCGGAGCAACCGACGCCTCCGACCGATGAACCAGGGCCGTCGATCGATCCGAAGGAAGTCGAGCTTCCGTTCACCACGAAGATCATCTACGACGAGACGCTCGAGCCTGGTCAGGAAATCGTGGACCAGGAAGGCGCAAACGGCAAGGTTGAGGTGACCGTCGAAAAGGGTCAGCCTTCGGTGAAGGTCGTGAAGGAGCCAGTCGAGAAGATCATCCGTGTTGGCACCAAGCCACCTGCGGATATCGAGTGGAATGAGCGAATCCCGTTCGAGGTGAAAGTCAAACTTGACCCAACCATCGAGGCTGGCAAGCACAAGGTCGAGCAGGAAGGCAAGCCAGGCCTGGTCCACCACAAGTCTGACGGCACCGAAGAGACCGTCGTGGAGAAGCAGGACCACGTTATCCTCATCGGCACCAAGAAGCCGGGCAACGATCCGGAGAACCCGGATCAGCCTGAGCAGCCGACGCCTGGTGGCGACCTGGAGATCAAGGTCCGCTACACCACCCGGATTGTCTACGACCCGAACCTGAAGCCAGGCGAGGAAGTCGAAGACGTTGCGGGTAAGGACGGCCGTTACACCATCAAGGTTGTCGACGGCAGCCCCGTCGCCGAGATGGTGGAGAAGCCAGTTGAGCGCGTTGTTCGCGTTGGCACCAAGCCACCGGCGGGCACCGGCTGGACTGAGGAGGTCGCCTACGACTACGAGGTCGTTGAGGACTCCGAGCTCGAATCGGGCAAGCACGAGGTTGTGCAGCCGGGTAAGCCTGGTCAGCGCATCCATAAGGAAGACGGCAGTGTCGTCGAGGTTGCTCCGCAGAAGCTGATCATCAAGGTCGGCACGAAGAAGAGCCCAACCGACCCGACCGACCCGTCGAAGCCAACCGAGCCTTCGACTCCTGCAGAGCCAGGCGCCAACGCCTCGTCCGAGAAGGCGAAGCGCTGTGCCGCGAACGCGTTCGCGGTCAACAGCCCGCTGCTGTGGCTGCTGCCAATCGGCCTCCTTGCTGGTATCGGCTACGGCGTGAACGAAGCGTTCGGTCCGCAGCTGCAGCAGGCTGGTGCTGAGCTGAACGCCCGTTTCCAGGAGTCCATGCCAAAGCATGACTGGGGCCACGGTCAGCAGGGTCGCCGTCACGAAGACCCGGAGTGGGTCCGTGAGTTGCGTGCGAAGGCAGACGCCGTGAACCGTCAGTTCGCTGGCTACGGCGAGCAGCTGCGCCCGCTGGGTATCGCGCTTGGCGCGATTGCCGCGGTCAGCATGCTGGGTGTTCTGATCGCCCAGGCCTGTGAGGAGGACGGGTTCAATAACGGCTTGACCATCCTCGGCTCGTCGAAGGGCGACACGCCTGCCGACAAGGCCAAGGCTGGTTCTTCTGAGCAGAAGTAAACCGCGCAGAGTCGAATGAAAGGCGCCACCCACACCGGGTGGCGCCTTTTGGCGTTCCGGACACTGAAAGGGTTCGCTCAGCGTTCACCCAAAATTGCGCCAAACATAACCGGAATGTCTCCGGAAACTCACATTGCTTTCGCAGAATCGTTGTGTCGCCAACCCGGCGGCTTAAAACCAAGTACTGATTCTGTGAAGGAAACTCATGGCTTTTACCAACCCACGTGTCGCCGCTGCAGCAACGTCCGCAGTGGTGGCGCTCGCTGTCGTCGCAACGCCTGCGCACGCCGCTGAACCGAAGGCGCCGAAGAACATCATCTACATGGTCGGCGACGGCATGGGCTACAACCACGTCGCAGCAGCCAACCTGTGGCAGACTGGCCAGTCCAAGTGGATGCTCAACGGCGAAAACAGCATCAACAGCATCTCCAACGTCGACGGCAAACCAGTCCAGACCTTCGAGCAGGAGGACAAGGGCTGGAAGCACACCTCCATGACCACCTTCCAGTACGGCAACGAGTACGACGAAATCAAGGCGTGGAGCGACCGCGACTGGATCAACAAGAACTTCACCGACTCCGCCGCAGCTGCCACCGCCATGGGCACCGGCGTCAAGACGGACAACGGCAAGATCGGCGTCGACCACAAGGGTGAGAAACTGGAGAACACCTCCCAGCGCGCCGTGAAGCAGGGCAAGGCCGCCGGCGTCGTGTCCACTGTGCCGTTCAACCACGCCACCCCGGCAGGCTGGGGCGGCCACAACGAGAACCGCAGCAACTACACCCAGCTCGCCGACGAAATGCTCGGGCCCGACAGCCCACTGTCCGTCATCATGGGCGCCGGCCACCCGCTCTACGACGACAACGCCCAAAAAACCGGCAAGTTCAACCCCAAGTACATCACCGAGGAGACCTACAACAAGGTCGCCAACGGCGAAACCGACTGGAGCCTCGTCACCGACCAGGCGGACTTCGAGTCCCTCGCCAAGGCAGCCAACAAGGACGCCAAGAAGGTCTTCGGCCTCGCCCCCGTGGCCAACACGCTGCAGCAGGGCCGCGCAGGCTCCGACGGCGAAGACAAGGCGAACGTCGGCCCGTACCTGACCGAGTTCAACAAGGGCGTGCCAACCCTGGCCACCATGTCGCTCGGCGCCCTGAACACCCTCAACCAGGACGAAGACGGCTTCCACCTCATGATTGAAGGCGGCGCCATCGACTGGACCGGCCACGCCAACACCATCGGCCGCTCCATCGAAGAGACCATCGACTTCTTTGACGCGGTAGAGGCCGTCGAAAAGTGGGTCGAGGCGAACTCCTCCTGGGAGGACACCCTGCTCATCGTCACCGCCGACCACGAAACCGGCTACCTCGCCGGCCCGCAGGACACCGACAAGTACAGCGAGCTCAGCGGCGAAAAGGGCGCCAAGCCGGAGCACACCTACAACTCCGACAACCACACCAACCAGCTCGTCGGCTTCTGGTACAAGGGCGCAGGTGCCGACGACATCTACGAAGCATCCACCAAGCACACCGACAAGATCCGCGGCTCCTACATCGACAACACCACCGTCGCCCGCCTCACCCTGGACAAGTGGTGGAACGGCGAAAAGCCAGCAGACAACAAGAAGCCTGCCGACGGCTCCTCCGCCGACTCCCCGTGGCTCATCGCCATCCTGTCCATCCTCGGAGTCGCCGGTCTACTGGCTGTGATCGCACAGGCAGCACCATCCCTGGTGGACAACCTGCGCACGCAGCTGCCTAAGTTCTAGCAGCTACTACCTGTCTACATAGGAAGCATCGGCAACTTCACGCCGAGCTTCGGCAGCGCGGCAATCAGGCCAATGATCGCGAGCACCGCCGCGATCACGCCACCAACAATCGCCGCCACGTTCAGCTCCGGCTCCGCCGTCGGGTACGCAACATCCGCCTGGGCGCCCTTCGCGCAGGCAGCGGCCGCGGCGGAGTCGGCGTCGTCAAGCATTGCCTGCTTCTCGGCGACCTTCCCAGCTGGCGTGGCGGCCCACGCCTTATACAGCGCCTCATCACTCTTCTCGACGCCAAACGGCACCTCAGCGCGCTTCATCTCCGGACCGACCTGGCGCTTGGCCGGGTCGATGCCCTCGAGCGTGCGCTCCTTCGTCGGCTTCGTCTCCTTCACCGTCTTCTGTGCCTCGGCGTACTTCTCGGCGAGCTTGGTTGGGCGCTTCGTGGCGTCCGGGTAAGCAGTATCCACGGCGGCCACGAAGTCGCGTGCCTGCTCATGCAGCCCAATCGCCTTCGACGCTTCGAACCAGGAGACGACGAAGCGCTGCTCGTCGGCCGAGAGCTGCACAGTGCACATGCCGTCCTTGTCCTTCACGTTCACCGTCGCGGCGTGGGCGGGTGCGGCAATGGTGCCGAGCGCGATCGCAGTGGCAGCAGCGCAGGTAACAATACGTTTCATGGTGTCCTCCTTGAGGTCGAGTGGGTGTACCAGGTGTACGCGATTAGTTTCCGACACCGCATGTTGCGACAGCGTTAACGTGGGAATTCGGGGGTAGGTGGGGGTGGTTTGCGGCTGGTCTCCGGGCGGTACTCGCTCCGGTCGAGGTGTTCAAGGAGTGCGACGCAGGTCGCCCATTTTCTCCCAGCCCGACTGATTTCCGGCGACCAGCATCGCACGCTTCTAAGACCTCGACCGGAACGATTTGGAGCGTCTCATGTGAGGCTGCTACGTGCTAACCCGCGCGCCGAATGCCCGCTACAACTCCCGCGGCACCACTTTGCCGGTGGCGTTGCGTGGCAGCGCGTCGACGAAGTGGACGTCGCGGGGGATGGAATGCTCGGCGAGGTGGTCGCGAACCCAATCCTGGACGCTGGCAGCCGTCAACGCCTGGCCGGCGCGATCGTCAGTGCGGACGATCCAGGTGGCGACGCGTTTGAAGGTATCGGGGTCGTCGACGCTGCCGACGTAGAGGTCGTCGATACCTGGCATGCGCTCGAGGACTGCTGCGACGGATTGGGGGTGGACGTTTTCGCCGCCGACGATGATCATGTCGTCGCTGCGGGACACGACGTGCAGGAGGCCCTGGTTGTCGAAGTACCCGAGGTCGCCCATTTCGATGAGGCCGTCGATAGTGACCATGGGCGTGTCGGGGTTGGTGTAGCCGCGCAGGGCGGTTTCGTTGTTGAGGAAGATGCGCCCGACGGTGCCGGTGGGGACTTCGCGGCCTGCGTCGTCGTAGATGCGCAGGGTGGTGCCGGGTGGGACGCGGCCGACGCAGGTCGGGTCGTTGGCGACGGTGGTGGCGTCGGCGGCTGCGGCGAGGGCGAGTTCGGTGGAGCCGTAGATATTGGCCACGATGGGTCCGAAACGGTCGATGAGGCGCTCGGCGAGGAGTGGGGTCAGGGCGTTGCCGGCGGTGCCTATGAAGCGCAGGCGCGATGTGTCGTACTCTCCCTCGAGGTCAAGCATGTGTTTGAGGAAGATGGGGGAGGAGATGAGGCCGTCGCAACGGAAGTGTTCGAGCTGCCGAAAAACCTTGTCGGGGTCGAAGACACGCTGCGTAACGATGGTACCGCCGACCCCAAGCGTGATGTTGAGCGCGGACCAGCCCCAGGTATGGAACATGGAGGCGGTCGTCTGGACGGTGTCGCCGGCGCGGAAGGGGATCGCCTCGAGGTAGCCGGTGACCACGAAGGGGAGGGCGGGCTCGGCGCGCAGGATGCCCTTGGGGATGCCGGAGGTGCCCGAGCTCATGAGCACGATGTCGCCATGTTTCGGAAACAGCGGCAGCGCGGCGTCGCCGCCACCCATACTTATCGACGCCAACTTCGCCCCATCAACCACTACCATGCCGGTGACCTTCGGGATGCGGGGCAGGAACTCGTCGTCGGTGAAGAGGACGTTGATGTCGTTTTCCTCGATACACCCGCGGAGCTGTTCGGTGGAGGAGCCGACGTTGAGGAGGAAGATGGAGCCGCCGGTGTAGCCTTTAGCGCCGAGTGGCAGGATGATGCCGCGGCCATTGCGGGCGATGACGCCGATGCGCGGCTGGTCGGTGACGCTGAGGATCCAGCGGGCCACGTTGCGCGCTTGGGTGCGGAGGTCGCGGTAGGTGAGGAGGCCGGCGTCGTCGATAAGGGCGGTGCGCTCGGGGGCGGCGAGGTAGCCCTGTTCGATGGCGCGGGCGGTGGTGAAACGGAAGCGGAGCAGATTTGGTATAACCCCTAGCGCTGCTTTCGGGCTGTTGCCGAGGCTGATCATTCCGGCGCGGTGGGTGGCCCTGAGAAAGCGGAGAAACATTGCTCTATTCTATGACATCTGGCAAAGTAGGCGTAGTTCTTGTTGTAGATGTGAAAGAAGTGCACTTGTGTTTCGTAAGTTGACGGCGGCGATCGTCGCGACCGCGCTGGCCATTGTGCCAGCGCAGGCCACCGCGCAGCCGCGTAACATGGTGGTTTTCGGCGATTCAGTCATTGCCGACCCAACAGTCCACGACTGGGCGGCAGGAAAAATCGGCGCCACGCCACAAGGCTCCTCGGATGCGAAGGTCTGGTGCCCAACCGGTGCGAGGAATTGGGGCAAGCAGGCGGCTGCGCGCCTCGGGTTGCGGGCAATGGACTACTCCTGTGCCGGCACCGTTTCAACTCGCGTTGGCCCCTATTTCTCCCTGCAGGTTGACCGCGCGTTGCGCGACCGCGCCCTGAACCCGGCAACGGCCCGCGTCATCATCTCGACCGGCTTCAATGACACCTATTCGACCGGCGGCCGGTCCCCGGAGCAGGTGCGTCGCGCCTTCGTCGACGCGATGGTGCCGCAGGTGAACCGTATCCGGGCGGCGGCGCCGAACGCGCGCATCCAGATTGTCGGCTACCCGAAGATCACGCAGGGCGACCGCGTGTGCCTGTTTCAGCTGGGCAACAACATGCACGACGCCACCCCGATGCCCTTCGTGCAAGCGTGGGAGGACACCGCGCAGTGGATGCAGGTGGACCTGGCGCGCGCAGCGGGTGTCGAATTTTTGGACCTGAAGCCGTCCACGTGGAACAACAACATGTGTGCCCCGGACCACATCCGGATGTGGGCCGGGCTGGTCGATTTCGGCCCTTCGCCACGCAACATGCCGCTGCACGTGAACCAGCGCGGCCACGCCCACGTCGCGGACGTCATCGCGCATTCCTAGAAACTAGCTACTTGGCCAGCGCGTCCTCGATGGCCTGCTCGAAGGCCTCGTAAGGCTGCGCGCCGATGATTTCCTGGCCATTGACCAGGAAGGACGGGGTGGAGTTAAAGCCTGCACGCTGCGCTAGGTTGTTGGCGTCCTGCAGGGCGGCGTCGTACTTGTCGCTGGCGGCGTCGGCCTTGAACTTCTCCATGTCCGGCATGCCTGCGGCTTCAGCGAAGCGGACGAAGTCCTCCATGTCGAAGTCGGGGTGGCCTTTGGCCTTGATGGCCTCTGCCATGTAGGCGTCCTGGTACTCGAAGAATTTGCCTTGGTCGGCGGCAGCGCGGCCGGCGCGGGCTGCTTCGACGGCGGCCTGGCCGTTGACTACGAAGTCGTTGAACTCGATGCGCACCTTGCCCTCATCGACGTAGTTCTTGATGATCTGCGGCATGATCTCAACGTTTGCCTTGATGCAGAATGGGCAGTCCCAGTCGGAGAACTCGGAGAGGACGACGGGGGCGTCGACGTCGCCGAGGGCCATTGGGTCGTTAGCGTCGCGGCGCTCGATGTCGGCGGCGGCCTCGTTCATAGTCGGTTCGGCGGCAGGCTCTTCGGCGGCCTGAGACGGTGCAGTCTGGGCGGTCTCCGTGGCGGGTGTCGCGGAGTTCGCGCCGATGACGTAGCCGCCCACTCCGGTGCCGATTGCCAGTACTGCCGTAAACGCCCACATCAGTGGTGGGATCTTGGTATCACTCATTGTGCTCCTTTGGTTGTTCTGCGTTTTGTAATGCTACCGCCCGCGCCAACCTGGCGTAGCGCAGCTCCTGTTCACGGAACCTGGTCCAGGTCGAGATGGTGGTGAAGAAGAACGCGATGATCAGCACGTACAGCATCAGGTCCGTGCCGCGGGCAACACCCAACCAGTTGGCAAGGATGGTGACGTCATCGGGGCGCAGGATCGCCCAGATGGCGGCGACGAACATCACGCCGAAGCCGATCTTGACCCACGCCTTCGCGTTCGCCTTGCGGCGGTTAGCAAAAAAGTAGAGCGCCAACAGGACGGTGGCGCAGATCAGTGCGAATTGGATCATGGGAGCCTCCCTGCCACGATGGTGTCGGCCAGAATGTTGACGCCGTTGATAAGCGACTGGCCCTTGCTCATCGAGTACTCGGTGTACAGGATCTCCACGGGTTCCTCGGCGACGCGCCACTTGTGCTGGTCAATCAGGGTGACAATCTCGGAGGCGTGCGACATCCCGTTCATCCGCAGGTTCATCTCGTTGGCCACTTTGAGGTTGAAGGCGCGTAGGCCGTTGTGGGCGTCGCTAAGCCCGAGGCGACGAGTGCGCGGCGAGAGCAACACCACCGTGCGCAGCACCACGCGCTTGATCCACGGGACCTGCGAGGAGTCCTGGCCGGCGAAGCGGGTGCCCACCACGATGTCGAGCGGCTCCGTGCGCAGGCGCTGCACCATGCGCAGCACGTCCTTGACCTGGTGCTGGCCGTCGGCATCGAAGGTGACGAAGTACTTCGCACCCGGCTGGGCGCGCGCGTACTCCACCCCGGTCTGGATCGCGGCGCCCTGCCCCAGGTTCACCGGGTGGTTGACCAAGTGGGCCCCAGCGGCGCGGATGGCGTCGGCAGAATTGTCGCGGGAGCCGTCGTTGACGGCCACGATGTTCGGGAACGTTTCCCGCGCATGCTCAATGACCTGCTGGATAACGGGGCCTTCGTTATAGCAGGGGATGATGAGCCAAGTGTCGTCGTTCATGTTGACGCAGATGTTACCCGTCGCGGTGGAAAAGCCGCGCATAAACGCGCTTCAGCAGAGGCTTCGGCAGCAGGCGGTAGAGGGTGCGCACCGCGACGTTCACCATCGCGCGGGTGCGGCCGATCAGGCCGTAGCGCACTAGCCGGATCTGCATGTCTACCTCCGAAGTGAACATGTCGCTGCCGGTGCGACGGTCGAACTGCTCGTCGGTGACGCGGAAGTAGGTGAGCGGCTCCTGCATGTTGTAGAGCGTGTATCCCTCGGCGATGAGGCGCGCGAAGAGGTCGTAGTCCTCCATGAGGTGTACGTCCTGGTAGCCGCCGACCGCCTTGACGTCCGCGGTGCGGTACATCACGGAAGGGTGGTTCATCGGCGAGTTCATCTTGGCGTAGTGTGCGGGGTGCTCGGGCAGGCGCCGGATGCCGCCGGTGCGCTCGCCGTCGAACTCCTGCACCGCAGTACCCACCACGGACACCTCGGGGTGCTGCTGCAAAAACTCGAGTTGCCGCTCAATGCGCTGGGGGAACGCCTTGTCGTCGGAGTCGAGCTGCGCCACGAACTCGCTGTCGATCGTCTCCAGTGCCGCCTGCAGCGCAGGGCCAGCACCGCGGTTTTCGCCACAGCGCACCACGCGCGCCCCATACTTCTCGACGACCCCCTCGACCCCATCCGCCACCAGCCCATCAAAGACGACCACGACCTCGTCCGCGGGGCGGGTCTGCTCAGCGAGGGATTGCAGCGCCTCGGCGAGCTGGTCAGGAACAGTGCCGTGGTAGGCAGACAGGAGCGCAGTAACGGTGGACATGACTACCGATACTAGTTGCGTGCGGCGTCGAGAAGAAATGTGCCGTAGCCCGACTTCACCATGGACTCACCCAGGCTGACCAGCCTGTCCACAGAGATGAACCCCTGCTCGTAGGCGGCGACCTCCGGCGAGCCGATCACCAGGCCGGTGCGCTTCTGCAGCACCTCCACGTAGGCGGAGGCCTCCGCCATCGAGTCGATCGTGCCGGTGTCCAGCCACACGTCACCCCTGTTCAGACGGTGGACCCGCAGCTGGTTCGCCTTCAGGTACGCCTCGTTCACGCTGGTGATCTCCAGCTCGCCGCGGGCGCTCGGGGTGATCGTCTTCGCGATGTCCACGACCTGGTTGTCGTAAAAGTACAGGCCGACGACGGCGAAGTTGGACTTCGGGTGCTTCGGTTTCTCCTCAATCGAGGTGGCCACGCCATTCGCGTCGAAGTCCACCACGCCGTAGCGGTGCGGGTCGGAGACCTCGTAGGCGAAGATGGTGCCGCCGGTGCCGTCATGGCTTAAGTCCAGGGCGCCGTCGAAAATGTTGTCACCCAGCACGAGCGCCACCGAGTCATCCCCGATGAAGTCCTCGGCGATCAGGAACGCCTGGGCAAGCCCATCGGGGGAGGGTTGGATGCCGTAGTGGAGCATGATGCCCCAGTCGGAACCATCACCGAGGAGACGCCGGAACGCGGGCGCGTCCTCCGGCGTGGTGATCACCATGATCTCCCGGATACCAGCGCTGATCAGCGTGGTCAGCGGGTAATAGATCATGGGCTTGTCATAAATCGGCATCAACTGCTTCGAAATACCCTTCGTAATCGGGTAGAGCCGGGTGCCGGACCCGCCGGCCAGAATGATGCCCTT
The DNA here is from genome assembly GCF_001767255.1 of Corynebacterium sp. NML98-0116. Lineage (GTDB taxonomy): Bacteria > Actinomycetota > Actinomycetes > Mycobacteriales > Mycobacteriaceae > Corynebacterium > Corynebacterium pseudogenitalium. The sequence goes on along the minus strand of NZ_CP017639.1, from coordinate 2,097,285 downwards.
CATCGACTTAGCGCTTCGGCAGGATCTGGTCCAGCGGCAGCTTCTCAATCACGGTCAGCACCGTGGTCAGAATGCCCATGATGAACAGGACGAGCGCCGGGGTGGACACGTTCGACGTGTCGCCCGCGGACAGCGCCATCGCAGGGTCCGTCGGGGCGGTGTTCGTCGTCGTTGGTGCAACCGTCGGGGTGACCGTCGCCGTCACCGTCGGGGTGACGGTGACCGTGGTGGTTGCCGGGGCCGAAGGGGTAGAAGTTTGGGTGGAAGCGAACGCCGGGGTTGCCACCACCAGTGCCCCCGCCACCGCGAGAGCTGCAAGAGAAGTGCGATTCATGCAGTACAACCTACCCAAGATAGAGCGCCAACGCAGCTCTCCAGTTCATGGGGGCAAAGCCCGTCGCCTTGATCTTGTCCAGCGCCAGCGTCGATTCCGCAGGCCGTGGCGCCTTGTCCCCGTACTCCTCCGAAGTTACCGGGTGTACCTGCGCGGGGTCCTTGCCCATCCCGATGAATACCGCCATCGCGATCTCGTCGCGGCCCACCGAATCCCCATCCGAAGTGATGTTGTACACCCCGTACGCAGCCTCGTTGGCCAGCAGGTGGCGGATGCCCTTCGCCAGGTCCTCCGCCGACGTCGGCCGCCCGCGCTGGTCCTTCACCACCCGCGGCTTTGCGCCGGCCTCCGCGAGGGAGCGCATCGTCGCCATGAAGTTCGCGCCGTCCCCGAACACCCAGGACGTCCGAACCACGTAGTGCCTGCGCGCCACCTGCGCCGCCGTCTCCCCGGCAGCCTTCGACGCCCCGTAGCGGCTCAGCGGGCTCGGCAGCTCGTCTTCCGTGTGCACCTCGTGCGTGCCGTCGAAGATGTAGTCGCTGGACACGTGCACCAACACCAAGTCGTGCTCATTGGCCACCCGCGCCAGCTGCGCCGGGGCCTCCGCGTTCACACGCCACGCGCCCGCCGGGTCATCCTCTGCGCCATTGACGTCGTTGTACGCCGCGCAGTTGATCACCGCCCAATACTTCGACCAGTCCACGCCCTCCAGGTTCGTGATGTCCAGCTGGTCCCGCCTGCAGAACTCCGCCTCATCCGGCCCGTACAGTTCCTGCAGCGCCCGGCCCAGCTGCCCGTTCGCGCCCGTCACAAGGATTTTGCGCTGGGGGACTGGGGTGGCGTCGACAAGCATGGGGTGAGTGAGGTCGGCCTCCGAAAGCTCCGTGGGCTCCAGCGGCCACTCGACCTCTTTGTAGGAGCAGTAGGCGTAGCGCGCGCCGGGCTGGTAGCGCTCGTTGACCAGGTAAATGTACGTCGTGTCGTCCTCGAGCGCCTGGAAGCCGTTGGCCACCCCGCGCGGCACGAACACCGCCGTCTCCGGGCCGATCTCGCAGCTGAACGTCTCCCCGAACGTCGCTGAGCCCTCGCGCATGTCCACCCACGCCCCAAACACGCGGCCCGACGCCACCGACACCCACTTATCCCACGGCTCCGCGTGCATGCCGCGAGTCGCCCCGCGCCGCGCGTTGAAGCTCACATTCTGTTGCACCGGCACCAGCTTCTGTCCAGCCCAGTTTTCCTTGAACCAGCCGCGGTTATCGCGGTGCACCGCAAGCTCGTGGACTTCCAACCCAGCAATCATTACTGTCCTCTCGCCTCGTATCGCTTCTCGATGTCCCCCTTCGTCCCTTCCCACCACCAGCGGTTCTCGCGATACCACTCGATGGTTTGCTGCAGCCCGTCGCGCAGATCCTTCGTGTAACGCGGCCGCCACCCCAGCTCGGTGGTGAGCTTCGTGGAGTCCATCGCGTAGCGCTGGTCGTGGCCTGGGCGGTCGTTGACGTGCTCGTACTCGCCGCCCATCAGCTCGCAGATCATCTCGATGACCTGCTTGTTCGTGGTGTGGTCATTATCCGCGCCGATGTTGTACGTCTCGCCCAGCTTCCCGCGCTCCACGATGGTCAGCACGGCGTCGTTGTGGTCGTCGACGTGGATCCAGTCACGCACCTGCGCGCCCGTGCCGTACAGCTTCGCGGGCTGCCCGCACAGGATGTTCGTGATCTGGCGCGGGATGAACTTCTCCACGTGCTGGTACGGCCCATAGTTGTTGGAGCAGTTCGAAATCGTCGCCTGAATACCAAAACTGCGGATCCAGGCCCGCACCAAATGATCCGAGCCGGCCTTCGTCGCCGAATACGGACTCGACGGCTTATACGGCGTCGCCTCCGTGAACTTCTCGTTGCCCGTCAGCGGCAGGTCTCCGAACACCTCGTCCGTGGAAATGTGGTGCAGCCGCGCCCCGTGCTCCCGCACCGCCTCCAACAACACATACGTGCCGATCAAATTCGAGTGAATAAACGGCGACGGGTCCTCCAACGAATTATCGTTATGCGACTCCGCCGCGAAATGCACCACCACATCCGACGCCCCCACCAAGTCACCCACCAGCGCCTCATTAGCGACGTCCCCCTCCACCAACTCCACGTCCAACCCCCGCAGATTCGCCGGGTTGCCCGCGTACGTCAGCTTGTCCAGGACCGTGACCTTGTAGTCAGTGCGCTCGGTAACCATCCGCACGAAATTCGCGCCGATGAAGCCCGCACCACCAGTGACCAGCATTGTTCCCATGGGCTTCTACCTTAGCCGGAGCGCCACCAAATGTACCGCCGCCCCCGCCAACGGGCCCGCGAACAAGGCCGTGACCACGACGGAGTGGACGTCGACACCCACGAGCCGCGGCATCACCCCCAGTACCGCGAACGCCACCGCCGTCGCCGTCAGCCACCCCGCGACGTACCAGCCGTGCCGCTCCAGCGACAGCACCGCCACCCCCGTAATAATCAGCGCGCCCATAAACGCCGACGCGAACGTGAGCACCCCAAGCGTCAACCCATCGACGTAAAACTCCGGGTCAAACGCCAGTTTTAGAATCCAGGGGCCCACCGCCCACGCCGCGGCGAAGCCCACAACACCTAGGCCCAGCACGGCAGCAACCGGCTGCACCAACGCCGCAAACAACGCTTCTCGACGCTCCACAAACCTCACCACCAGCGCCGACTGGAAACGCTGCAACGGCACCAACACCGGCGCCCGCGTCAAAATCACTGCGTTCATAATCGCCGCCACCGACGCCTGCGGGAACGCCACGTTGACCGCCGTCGGGAAGCCCGTAATCAACGCCGCCGACGCCCCCGACGCCACCATCGCCGTCAACACCCGACGCACAAACACCCCACGATGCACGTCCAGCGGCACCCGCAAATGCTCCCGACGCAACATCACCAGCCAGCTCAACGCGCCGACCACCGTAATCACCAAAAACGCAGGCAGGCCCCACCCTAGCGCCCACGCTAGAAGCGCCAACACCAGCCGCACACCCGAATCCAGCGCCACCAGCGCCGCGTAGCGCTCCCACAACTGCGCCCCCGATAGCACCCCGCCCAACACCGCCTGGAACACGTACATCACCAGGCCAACCTGCAGCAGGGCAGTGGCCGTCAGAGTACTTCCGGGAACAACAGTGCCGATGAACAGCGCGCCCGCCACCGCCGCCACAACGACCACCACCAGCGCCGTCCACGCCCCCAACCGCCACGGATTCGCCGAACCCCGTCGGCCATCCTCGCGCGCCGCCGCGACGGCACGCGTGGTCTCGTGGGTGAGGCCGTCGATAAGCCCGGTGGACGCGAAGAACAACCCCCAGTACGCAGCGAAGTAGCGGTAGGCCGAGTCGGCGTCGAGTGCTTTCGACGCCACCCACAACACCACAAAGCCACTGACCGCCGCGAACAGCGTGGCAAAAGAAAGGTGCTTCACCTGGCGTTACATCGCCTTACATTCCGAACGACGGCGCGATCGTCGTAAACCACGCCTTGTGCAGATCCTCGCGCCAGTACGGCCACGAGTGCGTCCCCGCATTCCGGAACTCATAATGCGCCGGAATATTCAGACCCTCAAGCTTCGCGCGCAAATCATGCGAACACTTATTAATCGCAGCCTCAATCACGCCGCCCTCAACCTGCAGAATCGCCGAACCGACACTCGCCGCAGGCTGCGGAAGCCCCTGGCCAACCAAGTAACTCACCTGATCCTGGCGGCCCGCCAGGCCCGTGCCCGTCGAAATATACAAGCGGGTCCCGCGCAGCTTCTCCGCATTCACAAGCGCATCGTTATAGCGGTTATTCGGGCTACCCATCGGCCCCCACATCATCTCCGGCGTCACCGTCCGGTAATCCAACGTTCCCGACGCCCGGTTCACCGTAATCCGGCCAAACTGGTACGCCTCAGGCGTCGACGTCGCCGCACACCCCGAGAAGGACGCCGCAGACTTATAGAACCCGGGGTAGTGCGTCGGCAACACCAGAGACGTGGTCCCCGACATCGAGAATCCCACAATCGAACGGCGATTCTTGTCCGCCCCCAGCAGCCCCTCAATCGGCCCCGGCAACTCCTTGACCAGGAACGTCTCCCACTTCTGTGGGCCGTTAATGTAGCGCGAGCGCACATTGTCACTCACCCAGTCCGTGTAGTACGAAAACGCGCCCTCCTGCGGAATCACAACATTGACGCCCTTGCCTGCGAAGAACTCGCGAGCATCACTCATGCTCAACCAGTCCTGGTGCTGCTCCGCACCACCAGCGCCGTTGAGCAGGTAGATCGTCGGCGCGTTCTGTACGCGCTGCCCCGCAGTATTCGTCGCAGGCAACACCGCCACCGGGATATCCCGGCGCATCGACGGCGAATACACCAAGAAGCTCAACACCTGCTTATGGTCAACCTTCTCGACCCACTTCTGCGGCTTCCCGTCCGTCTTCGCCAACGGTGGATTCGCAATTGCGTTCCAGGGCTTCACCGTACCCACGGGCTGGGCCGATGCTGTTGGCGTAACTGCTGGGATCGCCTGGAGTGCCGACAAAGGAATGGCCACAGCCATCGCTGTAGCCACAACCGAACGAGTGATGCGCTTCAACATGGAAGCCATCCTACTTTACAGATGTGGCAATTGGGGCTTCTGGTGTCACTTTGTTCGGCGTTTCGTGCAAGAATGTGGGAAGTATTTCGTTCTTACAGAATTTCTCTTTGAAAGAAGGTAGTTGCAATGAACCCGATCGAGTCCATGCAGGTCGCCATCAATAACGTCCTCGGCGAGCTGATCCACTTCGGCTCCTCGACGTCTTCCACCATCGCATACGGCATGGGCCTGTTCTAGGGGCTCGGCCCGATTTGGCCCGATTGAACCCGTCGCGCCACCTGTTGTTGGGTGGGCGGCGGGTTTTTGTGGTTCGTGCAGGGCGCTGCGCACCAAATTCCTTAATTTTTTGGGGGCAGGTTTGTGTTTCCCCAGGTCGCCGAGTGGGCGTGAGGGAATTTGGTGTCTTGTGGAAACGCTGGAGTGCCAAAAGGCGCAACCTTATTTAGGATAGACATTCAAACCTGCAGGTGAGAAAAGTGCTAGATGTTAAGGGTTGCGTCCTTTGGCACTGGTCGACCAGGGGGCGCACCAAATTCCTAGTGTGGGAGGGAATTTGGTGTCTGGGGTGGGGGCTACAGTCCAAGCGCCGGCTTGATGGTCTGCTTCCAGGACAGCTCCAGGTCTTCCTTCCAGATGCGCCATGAGTGGGTGCCGGTGGCGCGCAGGTTGGCGTTGTATGGAATGTCGTTGGCCTTGAGCTTGACCAGCAGGTCGTGGGTGCAGGCGTTCATGGCGGCTTCGATCACGCCGCCCTCGACGATGAGGGTTTGGGCGTTCGCGGAGGCCTGGACGAAGTCCATGTCGCGGGTCTTGCGGAGGAAGCCGACGGTGTCACTTTCGGCGAAAAGGCCCGTTGCGCTGGAGATGTACAGCTTGGTGCCCTTGAGCTTCTCGGCGTTGACGAGGGCGTCGTTGTGTCGGTTGTACTCGCTGCCGGCGCGGCCCCACATCTCCTCGGGCTTGGCGCCGCCGCGGTTGACGGTGAGGTTGACCCAGCCGTTCGGGATGCCGGTCGAGGTAGCGGCGCAGCCGGAGAAGGAGCCGACGGCGGCGTAGCGGCCAGGGTTGTGCTCAGCGAGGAGGAGAGCTGAGGTGGCGGACATGGAGAACCCGACCACGGCGCGCTTGTCGTTGGCCTCGAGGTAGGGCTCGATGGCGTCAGGAAGCTCGGAGCCCAGGAACGTGGACCACAGCTGTTTGCCTTGCAGGTAGCGGGAGTTCGGCTCGTAGAGCCAGTCGATGTAGTAGGAGAACGCACCCGCCATCGGGATGACGACGTTGACCGGCTCGTCTTCGAAGACCTTCTTCACCACGGTGCCCGCTTGCGCGATCCAGTCAGTATCCTGCTCGGAGCCACCGGCGCCGTTGAGGAGGTAGATGGTCGGTGCGTTCGGTACGCCAGCGCGGATCACACCGACGGGGATGTCGCGCTCCATAGCGGGGGAGTAGACGCTGAGCTTCTCGGAGCCTTTGATGCCGTCGATGTTGGTGAACCAGTACTGATCGCCGCCGCTGGGTTTTTGCGGTGCGGTTTCCAGCTTCTTTACGCGCGCGATGGCAGCGTTTGTGGTTTCGGCACCCTCTGCTGTGGGGATGTCGGCGTCATCAAGCGTGGGTTCGGTGCTGTCTTCCTCTACGACTTCGACGACCGTCGTTTCCTCAACCTTGGTTGTGGTCGTGGTGGTCTTCGAGGAAGAGGTCGTCGTCGCCTCACTTATCGACGTCTCCTCTACGCTCTGGGCGGCAGAAATAGTCGTTGCCTGTTCGGATGGTGCAACGGCATACCAGCCTCCTGCAGCGATCGCGACGGCAGCGGCTCCGGCGATAGCTGGACGCGCAATATTCACGGGGTGCTCCTCAACTTTTTGTAGGTGGTGAAGGGTGTCCTTCAAGCATTCTATTAAAGTGTCCGATATTGAAGCGAAAACGTTACAAGCAACGTATTCTATGGGGCGTGACTAAAGAGCATTATGACGTTGTTGTCCTCGGCGCTGGCCCTGGTGGCTATGTCGCCGCCATCCGAGCAGCGCAGCTGGGCCTGAAGGTTGCGGTCATTGAGAAGCAGTACTGGGGAGGTGTGTGCCTCAACGTTGGGTGTATCCCGTCGAAGTCGTTGATTAAGAACGCGGAGATCGCCCACATCTTCAACCATGAGGCGAAGACGTTCGGCATCAAGGGTGATGTCGAGTTTGATTACGAAGACGCCCACAAGCGCTCCCGCAAGGTCTCCGAGAAGATCGTTGGTGGCGTGCATTACTTGATGAAGAAGAACAAGATCCAGGAGATCCACGGTCTTGGCTCCTTCACCGATTCCAACACGATCGAGATCACCGAAGGTGACGACAAGGGGAAGACCGTCACCTTCGACAACTGCATCATCGCGACCGGCTCCGTCGTGCGCACTCTGCCAGGCATCGAGCTGAGCAAGAACGTTGTCTCCTTCGAGGAGCAGATCCTCAACGAGGATGCACCGAAGTCCATGGTCATCGTGGGTGCGGGTGCTATCGGCATGGAGTTTGCGTACGTGCTGTCCAACTACGGCGTGGATGTCACCGTTATCGAGTACATGGATCGCGTCCTGCCGAACGAGGACAAGGACGTGTCCAAGGAGATCGCGAAGGCGTACAAGAAGCTCGGCGTCAAGCTCATGACCGGCCACGCAACCACCGCGGTGCGGGACAACGGTGACTCGGTCGAGGTGGACGTCAAGAAGAATGGCACCGACAAGACTGAAACGCTCACCGTTGAGCGCGTCATGATCTCTGTCGGCTTCGCCCCGCGCGTCGAGGGCTACGGCCTGGACAAGGCTGGTGTCGAGCTCACCGAGCGTGGCGCCATCGCTATCGACGACCGCATGCGCACCAACGTAGACGGCATTTACGCCATCGGCGACGTCACCGCGAAGCTGCAGCTCGCGCATGTTGCGGAGGCGCAGGGCATCATCGCCGCCGAGACCATCGCGGGTGCCGAAACCCTCGAAATCGAGGACTACATGATGACGCCGCGCGCCACCTTCTGCAACCCTCAGGTCGCCTCCATGGGCTACACCGAGGAGCAAGCGAAGGAGAAGTGGCCAGACCGCGAAATCAAGGTCGCGACCTTCCCGTTCTCCGCGAACGGCAAGGCAGTCGGCCTGGCTGAGACCGCGGGCTTCGGCAAGATCGTCGCCGACGCCGAATACGGCGAGATCCTCGGCGCTCACCTGGTTGGCGCCAACGTTGCCGAGCTGCTGCCGGAGGTCGTCCTCGCACAGCGCTTTGACCTCACCGCCGGCGAAATCGCCCGCTCTATCCACATTCACCCAACCCTGTCTGAGGTGCTGAAGGAAGCGGCCCACGGCATCGAAGGCCACATGATCAACCTGTAGCCTTTTTCTTCTCGACGCCCGGTCCCGCCTGTTGGTGGGGCCGGGTTTTGCGCTGTGTGGGTGGGGTTCTCGCTCAGTTGCCCTGCCTTCGCGCCTTCATGCATTGCTCCGGTCGAGGTGTTCAAGGAGTGCGATGCTGGTTGCCTCTTTTGGCCGACCCTATCCGATTTTTACCGACCTGCATCGCACGCTCCTAAGCCCACGCTTCGAACGTTTTGGGGGCGCGCTGACGGGGTAGTAAAAGGACCGCTCACCCTCCCATTTCCCGATGTTTGAAGCAGACTCTTGACTACCGACCTTTGGGGGTAGTTCGAAGATTTTATAGACGTTACGCGCAGGTCGTGAGTAACATCACAAATTAGGTTTACCTTGGTTTGTTCTCATACTGAATATGTGCAGGGTGTCGCCATGCTTAAAATTTCGAAAATTTGCCAAGCGCGTCCGGGCGGTGAATTTTGGGTGAAAATCAGGCGAAAGAAACATGCTCTGACTAGGCAATAGTGAAGATTGGTGCCTAAAGTGGTTGTGACACTGGAGGTGCCATGACTGTACAAAAAACAGACCGTGAAGCAATTCGTCACGGAAAAATTACTGAGAAGCCGCTACGAGAGCGGCCAGGGTTCCCAACATGGGCAGTAAAGCTCGAGATGGCCATCACTGGCCTCATCTTCTCGCTCTTCCTTCTTGTTCACATGGTGGGCAACCTGAAGATTTTCATGCCGCTTAAGGCTGATGGCGGCGCACACATTGATGACTACGGCGAGTGGTTCCGCACGTTTGGTGAACCACTGTTCCCGCGCGGAGGATTCCTGTGGATTCTCCGTATCGTCCTGCTGACCTGCCTGATCCTGCACGTGTATGGTGCGTTCACTCTGAAGAAGCGTTCCGCCGAGTCGCGCGGTACGTTCAAGCGCACGAACCTGATGGGAGGCTGGCAGTCCACCGCTACGCGTTGGATGCTGGTGACCGGCGTCATCCTGCTGCTGTTCATCATCTTCCACATCCTGGATCTGACCGCGGGCACGGTTGTTGCTTCTGAGCAGTTCGTTCATGGCAATGTTCGTGACAACCTGATTGCAACCTTCGCTCCTGAGCGTTGGTACGTGACCCTGTTCTACCTGGTTGCCATGCTGGCGCTGCTGCTGCACCTGACGCACGGTGTGTACTTGGCAGTTTCTGACCTTGGATGGCTCGGCGAGCGTGGACGCGGCGTAATGGTCGTGTTGGGGTACGTACTGCCGTTCATCGTTGTTCTTGGAAACGTCATCATGCCACTGGCCATTATGGCTGGGCTTATCCCGGGGTACACCCGCTAACGGCTGATTAGGAGAAACTTTAATGACTACCTCTTTGAACCAGACGCAGGACGAGGTGTTCCGCCAGCCGGAGTCCTCGGCTCCTGGCGTCACCATTGGCCGCATTCTTGATAATGCAATGCCGGACCGCCACAAGGTCCGGATGAAGGACATGTGGGAGTACCAGAAGGACCACATGCAGCTGGTGTCCCCACTGAACCGTCGCAAGTTCAAGGTGCTCGTTGTGGGCACGGGCTTGGCTGCCGGTGCTTCTGCCGCCGCATTGGGCGAGCTGGGCTACCAGGTACAGGTCTTCACGTACCATGACGCTCCTCGTCGTGCACACTCCATTGCAGCGCAGGGTGGCGTCAACGCTGCTCGCGGCAAGAAGGTTGATAACGACGGCGCGTACCGCCACGTGAAGGACACTGTCAAGGGTGGCGACTACCGCTGCCGTGAGGCTGACTGCTGGCGCCTGGCCGTCGAGTCGGTCCGCGTGATTGACCACATGAACGCGATTGGTGCTCCGTTCGCGCGTGAGTACGGTGGCTCCCTGGCTACCCGTTCCTTCGGTGGTGTGCAGGTCTCCCGTACCTACTACACCCGTGGCCAAACGGGCCAGCAGCTGCAGCTGTCCACCGCTTCGGCGCTGCAGCGTCAGATCCACCTGGGCAACGTTGAGATCTTTACGCACAACGACCTGATCGATCTGATCATTACTGAGGAAGACGGCAAGAAGCGTTGCCGCGGTATTGTTACCCGCAACCTGATTGACGGCTCCCTGACCCCGTTCACTGGCCATGCTGTTGTGCTGGGTACCGGTGGTTACGGCAACGTGTACCACAAGACCACGTTGGCGAAGAACTCGAACTCCTCCGCGATGATGCGTGCGCACGAGCTTGGTGCGTACCTGGCGTCGCCGGCGTTCATTCAGTTCCACCCGACCGGCCTGCCGCTGAACGCGAGCTGGCAGTCGAAGACGACGCTGATGTCCGAGTCCCTGCGTAACGACGGCCGCATTTGGACCCCGAAGGAAAAGGGCGACGACCGCGACCCGAACACCATCCCAGAGGACGAGCGCGATTACTTCCTGGAGCGTCGCTACCCGGCGTTCGGTAACCTCGTGCCACGTGACGTTGCGTCCCGTGCTATTTCGCAGCAGCTCAACGCTGGCTTTGGCGTTGGCCCGCTGCACAACTCGGCGTACCTGGACTTCAAGGATTCCATCGAGCGCCTTGGTGAGGACACTATCCGCGAGCGTTACGGCAACCTCTTCGAGATGTACGAAGACTCCACCGGCGAGAACCCATACAAGGCCCCGATGCGTATTGCGCCGACGGTGCACTTCTCCATGGGTGGCCTGTGGACCGACTTCAACGAGATGACGTCTATCGACGGCCTCTTCGCAGCCGGCGAGTGCTCCTGGACCTACCACGGTGCGAACCGCCTGGGCGCGAACTCGCTGCTGTCCGCATCGGTTGACGGCTGGTTCACCATTCCGTTCACGGTGCCGAACTACCTGGCAGACCACCTGAACGAGCCGGTGTACGCAGAGGATGCACCTGCATCCGTTGAGGCTGTACAGCGTGCGCAGCAGCGCATCGACAGCCTGATGAACATCAAGGGCTCCGACCCGCACGGCCCGGAGTACTTCCACATCAAGCTTGGCGAGATCCTCTACCTGCACTGTGGCGTGGCACGTACCGCCGACAGCCTGCGCGAGGGCATCGACAAGATCCGTGCCCTGCGTGATGACTTCTGGGCGAACCTCCACATCCCAGGCCGCGCTGATGAGATGAACCAGGTGCTCGAGGCTGCGCTTCGACTGGTTGACTACATCAACCTCGGCGAGCTGATGTGCATTGACGCACTTGACCGCGACGAGTCCTGTGGCGCTCACTACCGCATGGACCACCTCACCGAAGACGGCGAGGCCCGCCGTGACGACGAGAACTGGTGCTTCGTCTCCGCATGGGAGACCGTGGGCAACGACCAGTTCGTGCGTCACGCCGAGCCACTGTACTTCGATTCGATCCCACTGATGACGAGGAACTACAAGTAATGAAACTGACACTTGAGATCTGGCGTCAGGCCGGACCCGAAACTGAAGGCCACTTCGAAACCGTCGAGGTGCCGGACGCAGTTGAGCAGATGTCTATCCTGGAGCTGCTTGACCACGTCAACAACCAATTTGTTGAGGAAGGCAAGGAGCCTTTCACCTACGCTTCTGACTGCCGCGAGGGCATCTGCGGTACCTGTGGCCTGACCATCAACGGTCGCCCGCACGGTGCGGACCAGAACGTCCCTGCATGCCTGCAGCGCCTGGTGAACTACAACGACGGCGACACCCTCAAGATCGAGCCGTTCCGTTCCGCTGTGTTCCCGGTCATCAAGGACCTCGTGGTTGACCGCTCCGCGCTCGACCGCGTGATGCAGCAGGGCGGCTACGTCTCCGTCTTCCCGGGCACCGCCCCAGACGCAGACACCCTGTCCGTCAACCACCACGACTCCGAGCTTGCACTCGACTACGCAGCCTGCATCGGCTGTGGTGCTTGTGTGGCTGCGTGCCCGAATGGCGCCGCGCACCTGTTCACTGGTGCTAAGCTGAAGCACTTGAAGCTGCTGCCACTGGGCAAGCTGGAGCGTAGCCGTCGTGCACGCAAGATGATCGATGAGTTGGAAACCAACTTCGGTCCTTGCTCCCTGTACGGCGAGTGCGCAGACGTCTGCCCTGCAGGCATTCCGCTGGATGCAGTCGGCGCGATTAACGCCGAGCGTGTCCGCGCGGCAGTCCGTGGCGGCGACGACTAAACAGAGAATAAAACGAGGAAGGAAACAACGATGGCGTCCCAACATGCTGTAGCTGATATCCGCAGTGAATCGTTCCCTGAGTACGAGGGCAAGATTCAGGACCTGTACGTCGAAGGCTACGACCCGGTGTCGTACTCCGCGCCGCACTCTTCGCTGCTGCGCTACTCCACGTGGGTAGCGATGGGCCTGATCTTGGCGTCACTGTTCGGTATGGGGCTTGCCATCTGGGGCGCAACTGTTGGCACGTACGGGTATGGTGCGTCTGCTGAGGTCAGCAGCCAGCTCATCCTGTACGGCCTCGTAGAGGCGGTTGTGACGTTAGTGCTCGGCGCGTTCCTTATCGTGAAGGGTCGCGCGGCCTACCGTCAGTACCGCGAGCAAACCGGTCGCGTCAACTAGCGGCTACCTCCAGGTCTCCCCGTCACCACGCTCAATATGGTGGCGGGGAGATTTTTGCTTTAATCAAGTGCATGGCTACACACGCGTTAATGGAGCTCACCGAGGCGGACGAACAGCGCCGCAGGACACTGCGGAAGTACAAGATCGGGGTGACGGCCCTGCTGGGGCTGATGGCCGTGATCTTCCTGACGTGTTCGTGGTGGCAGTCGCAGGGCACCGCGCCGTTGTGGGTGGGGTACGTGCGCGCGGCGGCGGAGGCCGGGATGGTTGGCGGGCTGGCGGACTGGTTCGCGGTCGCGGCGATCTTTAAGCACCCGATGGGGCTGCCTATCCCGCACACGGCGCTGGTGCCGAACAAGAAGGACCAGGTGGCTGACGCGCTGAGTGACTTCGTGAGTGAGAACTTCCTCAACGCGGAGACCATCACCGAGAAGGTGATGGCGGCGGGCATCCCGGAGCGTGCCGGAAGGTGGTTGTCGCTTGAGAAGAACGCGAAGCGGGTGTCGGAGGAGGTCGGCAAGTTTACGGTCAAAGCCGTCGAGGCGGTCGACCCTGCGGAGGCTGAGGAGTTCCTCAACTCGCAGGTCATTGACCGGTTCGCGGAGCCGATCTGGGGCCCGCCGATCGGGCGCGCGCTGGAGGGCTTCATCGCGGACGGCAAGATCGAGCCGGTGGTCGACGACATCGTCGCCTGGGGCAACGAGCGCCTCGCCGGCATGGAGGACGCCATCGTCCGCACCATCGATGAGCGCATGCCCGCTTGGGCCCCGAAGTTCGCCAAGGACCTGGTCGGTGCGAAGGTCTATAACGAGCTGGTGGCGTTCATGGCGGACGTCGATAAGGACAAGGACCACGAGGCTCGCCGAGCTATTCGACGCCAAATCAACCAGTTCGCGCAGGACCTGCAGTTCGACGGTGCCATGATTACGCGAGTGGAGGAGCTGAAGGCGGATGTGATGGCGTCGAATGCGGTGCAGAACGCGGCCGCGGGGCTGTGGGGGCAGGTGTCGGCGGCGATTATTGAGTCGGCGTCGGATCCGGAGAGTTTGGTGCGTCGAAAGATAGCCCTGACGGTGCACGAGTGGGGCGAGAAGCTAGTCAACGAGCCGGCGACGCGTGAGGCGGCCGAGCGCAACCTGCAGAAGTGGACGCACTTCGCTGCGGAGAACGGTGCGGGGCAGATCGTCGGCATTATTTCGGAGACTATTCAGAAGTGGGACGGGCAGGAAGCCGCCGACAAGATCGAGCTGATGGTGGGCAAGGACCTGCAGTACATCCGCGTGAACGGCACGATCGTGGGTGCATTGGCCGGACTTGTTATATACGCTGTGTCACAGTTGCTGTTTTTCTAAAAGGAGAATGATGATGTCTGAGAACAATTCTGGTTTGCGCGATATTGCGGATGCGTTGCTGGTTGCTGGGCAGTCGGTCGGGGAGGCCGTCGGCAAGCTTGGTGGCGATGTGACTGAGCAGCTGAAGCAGGCTGTGGACAACGCTCGTAGCACGTTTGACGGTGCGGGCGACGACAAGGAGCTGAAGGACGCTGTGTCCTCCTTTGCGAGCGACGCCGAGTCCATCGTGCGCAACATCGGCGACTCCGCCGAGGCCGGCGAGGCGAAGGATGCGTTCAAGCTGGTCGCTGAGGAGATCCGCGACGCGTTCGGCAACATTGACGCTGATGACGCGAAGCAGCGCATCGAGTCCGTGGTTGCGCGTGTGCAGGAGCGCGTCGCTGACCTGGGCGGCAAGAAGTAATGTCGCTAACTGCTGAGCAGCTGATCATGTCGCTGCCCGTGATGGCGAACGCGCTGTTGTTTTGGGTGCTGGCCATCGCGGGCATTGTGGCGGCGGTGATGGCGGCGTCAACGCGCCCGGACGCGTTTGAGGCGGCGGGGCGTCAGTCGAAGGGCACGTGGGTGGCCATTCTGGCCGGTTCCGCGTTCGCCTGCATGCTGTCGTTGCCGTTCGTGGCGTGGATCGGCGCGGTCGCCATCGGTGTGTACTACTTCGATGTGCGGCCGCAGATCAACAACATTTTGCGGGGGAATTACGGTTGGTAAGCAAGCCTACTGCTGGTAGGCCTGGAGTTCGGCGAAGTCCACGTCGTGGCCCTGCATGGTAACGCGGAGGCCGCCGGGGACGACGTCGAAGCCGGTGATGCGCATCGTCTGGTCGGTGTACTCGGCCACGCCGTTGGTGAGGGCCTCGGTAATCGCGGAGGAGATCTCATCCGGCAGCGTGTTGCCGAACAGCGAGGTGTCGACGGCCTGGACGGAGAACCCTCCGGCGTCGTCGATTTCGGGGCGAAGCGAAACTGCAGCGGCACCACCGCTGAACTCGACGGTGAAGGTGCCGTCCTCGGGGGAGGTGGTCACCTCGGACACGTTGATGAGCGCGGAGAGGAAATCGCTGCCGATGTTCTGCTGCAGCTGCGTGTTCAGCATCGCGCGCACGAACTCACTCGGGACCTCGGTAGTTGCGGTCAGGGTGTCCGCGACGGACTTGCCGCTGGCGTCAACCTTGATGGAGTCCATCTCCACGGTGGAGGCCGGCTGGCCGGTGGTCTCATCGCCGTTGACCACCAGCGTGGATGGCGTGGTCACCGTGACGTGCGGGATGGTGCCGCGCAGCATACCCAGCGTCAGGGGGGAAGCGCCGAAGGAAACCTCGGTGCCCTCCGGGGCTTGGTCGCGCATCTGGCTGCCGATGTAGGCGCGTGAGCCGGCTTCGGCGGCGATGAACAGGACCAGGATGGCGGCGAGGATGCCGATCAGGACTTTCCAGACGGTTTTCATGCGCACTAGTGTAGCGACTCACCTTTTGGCGCCACAGCCGCCCAATCGACGGTGACGGTGTTGTCGCTGAGCCGACGGCGCACCGGGGTGATCGGCCAGTCGCGGGCAAGGGCCTCGCGGGCGTGGCGCCACCGCACCCGGGGGCCGTGCGGCTCCCAGCCGGCGGCGTGTTCCCAGGCGGAGTCGGCGTCGCGAAGAAAGTCGTGGATGGGCTCGCCGGGGACGTTGCGGTGGATGAGCGCCTTGGGTAGGCGTTCGGCGAGGTCGCTGGGGGTGGTGACGTCGAATGGGTCCCAGGACAGGGTGAGGGTTTGGGGGCCGGTGGCGTCGAGAAGTACCCAGGTGCTGCGGCGGCCGAGCTCGTCGCAGGTGCCCTCGATGAAGAGACCTCCGGGGGCGAGCTTGGAGGTGACGGTGCGCCACACGTCGGGGACTTCCGCGACGTCGTACTGGCGCAGCACGTTGAACGCGCGCACAAGCTGCGGCTGGTAGCCGGCGAGCTCGAAGCCGCCGAGCTCGAAGCGGACGCCGTCGCGCGGCGGGAGGACCCGCTCGGGGTTGATCTCCAAGCCGACGACCTCGACGTCGGGGTTGATGCGCCGCAGCCAGCCCGCCCACTCGCAGGTGGTGGTGTGGGACGCGCCGTAGCCGACGTCGAGTGCTAGTGGGGTTCCTTCGCGCAAAAGCGAAATGACCCGCGCGTTGTGGCGGGTCCATCGATCGCAGCGTCGCAGCCGGTTGATGCCGGTCGTGCCCCGGGTGATCACCCCGTAGGGCTGCCCGTGGCCCGCCTGCGAGCGCAGATTGTGGTGGTGCTTAGAGATTGTTGGTGATCCATTCCTCGGTGAGCTTCGCCTCATTTTCGACGATCTCCTCGAGTGCCTCAGCAACCTTCGGCTCCAGCGCAGCGCCCATGAACGGGATGTCTACCTTGGCCTCGTTGTCGTAGGCCAGGGAGGTGGTGTCGCCGTTGTCCGTCAGCGTGATCTCGCCGCCGAAGTCGACCGGGGTGCCCTTGACGTCACCGGTGAAGGTGATCGGGTCTTCGCCGGTGTTGACGGTGCGCTTCAGCTTCAGGTCCTGCGAAATCATGGCCTGCGCAGCCTCAGGCAGGATGGACTTGGGCAGAATCTCAAAGAGGACGGCGGTGGAGCCGTCGAACTCGTGAAGCTGGCCTGGTTCCGGCGACAGCTTCTCCGCGATGAACGCCCAGTATTCCTTGCTCGCGAAGGCGTCGCGCACCTTCTGCGCAGGGTGGTTGATGGTTACGGTGATTTCACTACGTGCAGTCATAGTGAACAGACTACCGTTGATGGGGTGTCTGATACATCTTTTGCCTCAATGACAACTCTGCGCGTCGGCGGCACCCCCGCCGATGTGATCCGCTGCGACACCGCCGAGGACCTCGCGGCGACGGTTGCGCGCCTCGACGCCGCGGGCGCGCCGCTGCTCGTCGTGGGCGGCGGCTCCAACCTTGTCGTCGCCGACGGCCCGCAAGGAGTCACGGCGGTACTCGTGCGCAACGAAGGCATCGAACTTCTCGACGACACCCTGCTCCGCATCGGTGCCGGCACCGTGTGGGACGACGTGGTTGCCTACGCCGTGGAGCACGGCCTGGCCGGCATTGAGGCCCTGTCCGGCATCCCCGGCTCCGCGGGGGCCACCCCGGTGCAGAACGTGGGGGCCTACGGCGCCGAGATCGCCGACGTACTGCACCGCGTCCGCCTGTGGAACCGGGAGACCGGCGTGGACGAGTGGGTCACCCCGGAGTCCCTGGAGCTGGCGTACCGCTATTCCAACCTGAAGTTCACCCACCGCGCCGTGGTCCTCGAGATCGAGCTGAAGCTGACCAAGTCAGACCTGTCGGCGCCGCTGCGCCACCTCGGCGGCAAGCGGGTCACGCTCGCGGAGGCACGCGAGTCAGTCCTGGAGACGCGCCGCACGAAGGGCATGGTGCTCGACCCTGCCGACCACGACACCTGGTCCGCGGGTTCCTTCTTTACCAACCCGGTGGTGGACGCCTCGGTCGCAGATGCGATCGGTGTTGAGGGGATGCCGCGCTACCCGCAGGAGGACGGCCGTGTGAAGCTCTCCGCCGCCTGGCTCATCGAGCGCGCCGGGTTCCCCCGCGGCTACCCCGGCGAGCACGCCCCGGCCCGCCTGTCCACCAAGCACACCCTGGCGCTCACCAACCGGGGCAACGCGAAGGCCGACGACATCGTGGCGCTCGCCCGCGACGTGCAGGCCGGCGTGGAACGCGCCTTCGGCGTCCGGCTGGTGCCGGAGCCGGTGTGGGTCGGGATGTCGATTTAGTCACCTACAAGCGGGACAGTAGCTCCTCCTGCACCTTGCGGCGCGACAGCTTGCCCAGCTGGTCCTTCGGCAGTTCCTCGAAGTGGTAGAAGGTACGCGGCACCTTGTAGCGGGTGAGGTTCTTGCGCGCGAAGTCCTTCAGGCCCTCCGGGTCGAGTGGGGCGCCGTCGCGAAGCGTGACGCAGGCGACGACGTCCTCTGAGCCGTCCTCGCGTGGGCGGCCGACGACGGCGACGTCGACAACATCGGGGTGGGTGCGCATGACGGTTTCCACCTCGGCGGGGTAGACGTTGAAGCCGCCGGTGATGATGAGCTCCTTGAGGCGGGAGACGAGCTTGATGAAGCCGTCCTCCTCCATGACGCCGAGGTCGCCGGTGCAGAACCAGCCGTCGTGGAAGGCCTGCTCGGTGGCTTCCTTGTTGTTGAGGTAGCCGGAGAAGACCTGCGGGCCGCGGGCGAGGATCTCGCCGGGCTCGCCGTAGGGCATGTCCTCGTCCAGGTTGTCGGGGTTGACGATGCGGATCTCGGTGTCTGGGAAGGGGATACCGATGTAGCCCGCGCGGCGGTCCGCGGTGCCTGGGTTGCCGATCAGGATCGGGGAGGTCTCGGTCAGGCCGTAGCCTTCGACGAGGTGTCCGCCGGTGACGCGTTCCCACGCCTCGATGGTTTCCACAGGCAGGGAGGCCGCGCCGGAAAAGCCGGTGTTGACGCCCTCGATGTTGAGGCCTTCGTTGTTGGCGGCGTCGATAATTCGCTCGAACACGGTGGGCACGCCGGGGATGAAGGTGGGCTTGAACTTCTTGATGGAGCTCATGACAAGGTCCATCTTTGGCGCCGGGAGCAGGTCCACTTCGGAGCCGATGAGCACCGTGAGCGTGAGCGAGAAGGTCAGGCCGTAGGCGTGGAAGAACGGGAGGGTGGCCAGCATGCGCTGCTGCTGCGTGGACTGCAGGTCCTTGACCCAGGCGACGCCCTGCCACGCGTTGGCGTGCAGATTCTTGTGCGTGAGCACCGCGCCCTTGGGCTCTCCAGTGGTGCCGGAGGTGTAGAGGATGAGCGCTGGGTCGTCGGGGGCGATGTCGGCCTCGGTGGCCAGATCGTCGCCCTCGCCGCCGATGGCGGAGCCGAGCAGCGTCTCCCACGGCACCGTCTTGAGTACGGTGTTGGAGCTTTGCACGGTGAGCTGCTCGCGGGCGTTGCGGATCTTCGCAATCGGGATGCGCAGCGCGAGCTGCTGCAGCTTCGGCATCGCCTTGGTCATGTCGACGGAGATGACCGTCTCCAGGTCTGTGGTGGCGCGCAGCGTTTCGAGGGTGTCGGCCGCCTTGTCCCAGGCGATGGCCACGCGGGCACCGTGGTTCTGGAACTGTGGGCGAAGCTCGTTCGCGGTGTAGAGCGGGTTGTGCTCGACGACGACGCCCCCAAGCTTCTGCACCGCGAAGAACGCGATGACGTGCTGCGGGCAGTTCGGCAGCAGGATGGCCACGCGGTCACCCTTGCGCACGCCGAAGGCCTTGAGCCCCGCGGCAGCGCGGCGGACTTCTTTGTCCAGCTCGGCATAGGTCATGGAGCGGCCGAAGAACCTGGTCGCTGGCTTGTCGGCGTTGCGTTCCAGGTTGTCGTCGTAGATGCCTGGCAGCGTGGTGAACCCGTACTCGAGCGAGTGCGCGGTCCACTCCGGGTAGTACTGCAGCCATGGCTTTGTGGTGTTTGCGTCCAAGGTCATGGCCCTACCCTACGCTACCGTAACCTATTGTGTGGACTGCAGCATGGCCACCAGTTCCTGCTGGACCGCGCGGCGTCGGATCTTGCCGGTCTGGTCCCGGTTCAAGTCCTCGAAATGGTAGAAGGTGCGCGGCACTTTGTAGCGGGTCAGGCGCTGGCGAGCGTGCTCCTTCAACCCTTCCGGGTCGAGCGGGGCGCCGTCGCGAAGTGTGACGCACGCAACGACGTCCTCGGAGCCGTCCTCGCGCGGGCGGCCGACGACGGCGACGTCCTCGACGTCTGGGTGCGTGCGCACCGCCTCCTCGACCTCGTCCGGGTAGACGTTGAATCCGCCGGTGATGATGATTTCCTTGATGCGCGCCACCAGGCGGATGAAGCCGTCGGGCTCCATGACGGCCATGTCGCCGGTTCGGAACCAGCCGTCGTGGAAGGACTTCTGGGTGGCCTCTGGGTTGTTGAGGTAGCCGGAGAACACCTGCGGGCCGCGCGCGAGCAGCTCGCCGGGTTCGCCGTCGGGCATGGTCTCGCTGGGGTTGTCCGGGTTCGCGATGCGGATCTCGGTGTTCGGGAATGGTACACCGATGTAGCCGGGGCGCCGGTTGCCGTCGAGGGGGTTGCCGCACAGGATCGGGGAGGTTTCGGTGAGCCCGTAGCCTTCGATGAGCTGCCCGCCGGTCACGCGTTCCCACAGCTCAATGGTGCTTTGCGGCAGCGTTGCGGCGCCGGAGATCGCGCTGTGGAAGGAGGAGAGGTCCACATGCTTTTCGACGGCCCACTGCGCAATCCGCTCGTACAGCAGTGGCACGCCAGGCAGGAGGGTGGGGCGAGTCTTCAAGATGGCCTGCTGGTAGAGCTTCGGCTTCGGTGCCGGGACGAGCACCATCTGGCCGGCGACGGTCAGGGGGAACCCGTAGTTCAGGGCCAGGCCGTAGATGTGGAACATTGGCAGGATGGCGAGCACCTTCTCGTTGACGGCGCCCCAGTCCTTGACCCACTGTGCGCCGGCGACCAGGACGGAGAGCACGTTGGCGTGTGTCAGCGGCACGCCCTTGGGGGTGCCGGTGGTGCCGGAGGTGTACAGGATGAACGCGGTGTCGGATTGCGCGATGGTCGGCAGGTTCGTCGGTGTGGCGGGCTTCGCCACGAGGGATTCCCACGCGATCGCCTTCGGTGCGGGCTTGTGCAGTTCCTCGCGCTGGCTGCGCACCGACCCGAGCGGCACCTGCAGGGCGAGCTGCAGGTGGCGGGGCATGGCGTCGATAAGGTTGACGGCGATGACGGTCTCGAGCGCCGTCGTTTCCTGCAGCGTGTGGAAGGTCTCGGCCTCCCGGTCGAACACGATGGCCACGCGCGCGCCGTGGTCCAGGAACTGTTTCTCCAGCTCGTAGGCGGTGTAGAGCGGGTTGTGCTCGATGGCGACGGCCCCGATGCGCAGGATCGCGGTGATGGCGATGACGTGCTGCGGGCAGTTCGGCAGTGCGATAACAACGCGGTCGCCGGGTGCCACGCCGAGTCGCTGCAGGGCGGCAGCGAGGCGGTTGACCTGCTCGTTGAGGGCTTGGTAGGTGAGTGTTTTGCCCATGAACCAGGTGGCGGTGCGGCCCGGGTGGGTGGTTGCGGCGGTATTGAACAGGCTGACGAGGGTGTCGCTGCCGACGATCGGGTTCGGGTCGGTCCATTCGGGGTAGTGTGCGAGCCAGGCTTTGGTTTCGTAGGCGCCCATGAACACTCCTTTGTTAGCTAGTCGAAAGTAGGTGAGGGAAAGTATAACCTACGGGTTGGTAGGTTTTGCTAGTTTTCCACATCAGGTACGCTCGTGAGCCATTGGGGAAACACAAGGGGGGATTCCATTGACCACATTTTTCGACGCCACCACTGACCTCACACCGCCAACCGGCCTCGACCAAAGCAACCTGGTCGATCCCGTGAAAGCACCGCCGAAACAGGGCTGGCGCAAACTTGTCCACAGCGCCAGCCGCGGCCGCATCAACCCGGGGCGCTCCCGCGCCCAAGCCGAACGCGACGAACTCATCGACGCCATCCGTGCACCCCTGCGCGGCGACTACCGGATTGCCGTCATGTCGCTGAAAGGGGGCGTCGGCAAGACAACAACAACCATTGCTCTCGGCGGCGTCTTCGCCGAAACCCGTGGCGACCGCGTCATCGCCATCGACGCCAACCCGGACCTCGGCACGCTCGCGCAACGCGCCACCGCCAACTCACCCGCCACCATCCGTGACCTCCTGCTCGCGCAGGACACCTCGCGGTACCCGCAGGTCCGGGCATTTACCAACCAGGCCAGCTCACGCCTCGAAGTCATCGGCTCCGAACGCGACCCGGCCGTTAGCGAAGCCTTCTCCGAACTTGATTACCGCAAGGCCATCGACATCCTGCAACACCACTACAACGTCATCCTCACCGACTGCGGCACCGGCCTCATGCACTCCGCCATGGCCGGCGTCCTCGACCTGGCCAACGCGCTCGTCCTGGTCACCTCGCCAGCCCTCGACGGCGCCCAGTCCGCCGCAGCTACCCTCGACTGGCTCAGCCTCCACGGCTACGACCAGCTCGCCTCCAATGCGGTCGTCGTCATTAGCGCGGGCGCGCCGGGCAAACCCACCATCGACATGGAGCGCCTTACCGAGCACTTCGCCGCCCGTACCCGCGCCGTCCACGCCATCCCATACGACCGCCACCTCGCCGAAGGTGCCGTCGTCGATATGGACCGCCTCGCACCCGACACCCTGCGCGCCTACCAGCAGCTCGCCGCGACCGTCGCAGCGGACTTTGGGTCGTGGCACCGCCACGCGGTGATGTAATACGCTGGCGGGCATGCGCGTCGCCATGATTTCAATGCACACCTCGCCCCTCGAGCAGCCCGGCATCGGGGATGCCGGGGGGATGAACGTGTACATCCTCAATATCGCCCAGCAGCTCGCGCGCCAGGGCATCGAAGTCGACGTGTTCACCCGCGCCACGCGCCCCAGCCAGCCACAAATCGCCGAGGTCGAGCCCGGCTTCCGGGTCATCCACATCGTCGCCGGCCCCTACGAAGGCCTGCCCAAAGAGGAACTGCCCACGCAGCTCGCCACGTTCGCCGGCGGCATCGTACAGTTCTGCCGAATTTACGACGCCCACTACGACATCATCCACGCCCACTACTGGCTCTCCGGCCAGGTCGGCTGGCTGCTTGCCGAACTGAGCGACGTCCCCCTCATCTACACCGGCCACACCTGGGCCGCCGTCAAAAACGCCTACGCGTCTGGCGCCGAAAGCTCCGAAAGCGAAGCCCGCCGCATCTGCGAACAACAACTCGTGGACAACGCCGACCGTCTCGTGGTCAACACCGAAGACGAAATCACCGAACTGTCCCGCCACTACGACGTCGACCCCGCCAAAATTGCCGTGGTCACCCCCGGCGCCGACACCGAGCTCTACACCCCCGGCACCAACCGCAACACCGAAATGTCACGCCGCCACCTCGGCATCCCCGTCCACGCCAAAGTGGTCGCCTTCGTCGGCCGCCTCCAAGAATTCAAAGGTCCGCAGGTGCTCATCCGGGCCATCGGCCAACTCGTTCGCGACGGCGTCGACTACCCCCTGCGCGTCCTCATCTGCGGCGGCGCCTCCGGCGGCGGGGTGAGCGTCGATACGTATCAGCGACTCGCCGAGGAGGAGGGCGTGGGCCACATCGTGCGCTTCCTCGGGCCGCGACCGCCGCAGGAACTCGTGAACGTCTACCAGGCCGCCGACATCGTCGCCGTCCCCAGCTACAACGAGTCCTTTGGCCTCGTCGCCGTTGAAGCCCAGGCCACCGGCACGCCCGTTGTCGCCGCCGCCGTCGGCGGCCTACCGATCGTCGTCGCCGACGGCGAAACCGGCACTCTCGTCCCCAGCCACGACCCCGTCGACTGGGCCAACGCCATCGGCACCCTCCTCCGCGACGACGACACCCGCATCGCCATGGGCCAAGCCGCCGTCGCCCAAGCCAGCAAGTTCAGCTGGCGCGAAAGCGCCCACGACCTCACCGGTATCTACCAGGACACTCTCGACCACTTCGACCGCGGCCTCTGCGACCGGAAGGCCATCGGGAGCTAACTGCATGTTTGGGGAACACCTTTTATATTTTCCCAGGCCGGAGGCTCGCGGGAGGGGATTTGGTGTCATCCCAGCAGGCCTGAGTGACAAAAGGTGCAACCAAATTTGGACTAGCCATTCATGCCCGCTGGTGGTAAAAGTGCTAGAGGTTTTGGGGTGCGTCCTTTGTCACTGGCTCCCAAATTTATGCGCCAAATTTCTGCTTTTAGGAGGGCGCCGTTGCGTTTCTCCCAGGTCGCTCCTCTATCCGCTCCGGCTCCGGCTCGGGCGGGAATTTGGTGCCCAGCCCGGTTCGCGCTGGCGGCCAAGACGCGTTAGAACCGTTCCGGTCGAGGTATTGGAAGCGTGTGATGCTGGTGGTCATTCAAAATTGCCGCGGGGTCGGGTGAAATGTATTCGGAGTATGTAGGGCCAATAAGGCGTAAATCCTAGTGGCGCTGTGCTACTGTAAAGCCGAAAAGGATCGGACCGTTAATCTTTCGTTAAGGAGTTGCTGTGCGGTATCGAGTTTTGATTGAGGGTCTTCTGCTTGCCTTCGCTTTTGGCGTCGTAGGGGCGCCGGTGAGTGTTGTGCAGGCTCAAGAGGCTGGAGAGCAGGCCAATGAGTTATATGAAGGTGGTGAGGAACAACATTGGGAGGATGAGTCTGATGGAAATGAACCGTACGATGAGGGGTTGGACTGGTTCACTACCAATAAAACTCCTACATATGACAATAGGATCGGTGCCTTATATTTCTCTGACGGATTAGTTTCGAAGCGAACATGTACGGCCAACTATGTTGGAGATTATTACTGGCTGACGGCTCGGCACTGTGTTGAGGATGACTTGAATTCAATTGGATTTATCCAGCAGTCTGATGGTGAATTTGCCGGGATTGAGTTAATTCAAATGGCTCCCAACCCAGAGCACGATCTTGCGCTCATACGTGTGGGAACTGGAATTAATGCTAGAAAATTTGAGTTGAGTGCGAGGTCGCCACGAGTGGGTGACGGTGTTCGAGTAATTGGCTATTCGGGGCAGGTTGGGCAGCCCAATAATTTTTCGTCGGCAGCAGACTTTCGTGTGGGAGTAGTTGATTACCTGGTTCATACCACAAAGGGCGACGTTTACTCTGACCAAGTGCGTTTGGACCCAACCGGCGACGCCAATTTGTGTCACGGCGACTCTGGTGCAGCGGTTTTTGCCGGGAATGAGATAGTTGGGGTTGCTTCGACTACTGAAATCCAGAATGATAGCTCTGGGCGGAAGCAGTGCATTGGGTCTGGATCCGCTGCAAAAATCGACTCTGAATTGGGGTGGATACAAAAAACGGTACAAAACCAAAGCTTGACTCAAGCTCAGAAGCACCGAGCTTGGCGGGGCGGGGTTACAGCTAAATTTAACCGCAAATCCCTTGGCGTCCATGAGCACTCGAAGCTTCCTGGTAGTTCTTGCGGGGGTTCGTCGTGCGGAAAGTGAATATGATGAAATTTAGATTTCTTGTACCCGGATTGGTCACAGTGGCTGTGGCGGCATCTGGGGCTACCCATAGCGCTTCTGTCGAAGTCACGGAGCCCCAAGCAGCAAGCAACGTAGCGGAGTCAAGCAAAACAGACAACGTGTTCGATTTCGCCGATACGATGGGGTATGTATTCAAACATCGCGAGCTCTCTGGAGAGATGTATGAGGCGATTGTCTGGGGAGTGACATCAGAAGAAAAAGCAGCGAAGTGTCGTGAGCTGCGGAAGTCTCCGGTCCAGCCTGCAATTGGTGAGCCAATTTGTCCATCTCAGGCATATACGTCGGCAGACGTGGCCCTAGCGAAGTATGCCTCCACGTTTGCCAAAGGGTCGCCGATTTTGGCCTTGCGGATAGCTGTCGCGGTCTTGGCCGCGCTTGGTGGTGCTGTGTACGCGGCTGGCCCTCAGCTGGCGGCTTGGGGTGTGCCGGTCCCCTGGCTGTGAGGCTGTAAAACCAAAAGGTTGTCGGACGGGGTTTGCCAAGGGATGGCTAGGGTTTGTCCATCAATTGAGTGAAGCCGTCCCAAGCGTCTCCACCGCTGTGATGGCGCCCCATTTGCCGAGCTGCTGCGCGTGGTGGTCGATGGCACCGGAGACGTCGGCGGCGAGGCGTTGCGCCTGCTCAACGGTGCGGACCTGGCCGGCGCGCTGGGCGGCAACTTCGGCGTCACGTTGGGCGGCGGTAATGGCCTCGTCGAAGCCCTGCTTGCCGGTCTTACGCGGTTTCAGTTCGGGGTTGTCCTGCATGATCTGGTGCATGAGAGCGCCCTGCTCCTGGTTGAGTGGGGTGAAGTTGCCGTGGGGCGCGGTGGAATCGGGGAGTGCGAAGGCTTCGTTGACTTTGCCGTCGGGGACGTTGAAGGCGTCTTCGATGATGCGGTCGGCACGCTGGGCTTTGCCGAGGGGTCCTATGCCCATGGAGCTGACGCCGAGGACGGCGCCGTCGCGGGGGTCGTAGTTGATGCCGCCGGAGTCGCCGTGTTCGTAGCGCAGGCCCCAGGAGTAGATGCTGTTGCGGGAACGCGCGAGTTGGTGGCCGCAGGTGCGGCCGGTGGTGGCGCCGTCTTTGCAGATGGGCTGGCCGAAGTTGGAGGTGTCGAAATAGTTGTAGGGCAGGTTGCGGGTGTCCTGGATGTAGCGCAGTTCGCGGGGTGCGCCGTGGGCGTGGCCGTTGGCGTCGCGGGAAAAGGACATGCGGGTGGCTGGGGTGTCGGGGGCGGCGGTGACGACGCCCCAATCCGGGGTGTTGACGGTGTCCCAGAAGAACTGTGAGGGGAGGTAGACGTCGGCGTAGTCGGTGGAGGGTTTGAGGTTGGTTGGGGTGCCGATGGGGCGGTAGCTGGCGTCGATAGGCACTTCGACGCGGTGGGTGCGCATGACGTCGGTGGGCTCGTTGTCGACACCCTCGGAGAGGTCGAAGCAGTGGCCGGCGGTGAGCATGACGAGCTGGCCGTTGATGGTGCCGCTGAAGCCTTGGGAGCAGGACGCGGCGCTGGCGTGTTCGGGGATGGAAATTGTGTGATAGCCCACTCGCATTGTGGTCGGCGGCTGCTCCGGGAGGACGCGAAATGGCGCTCCAGGTGCGAGAAGTGCGGCAGTGAGCGCGGCGGCGACGGCGTTGGTGTGGATCATGAGACCCAACCTTAAAGAAAAATCATACGATTCGTGGCATGATTGGTGCCATGACGAATGGAAAGTTGATTCTTGTCCGTCACGGACAAAGTGAATGGAACAAGTCCAACCAGTTCACCGGCTGGGTCGATGTCAATCTGACTGAGCAGGGTGAGCAGGAAGCCGTCAACGCCGGTAAGTTGATGGCAGAAAAGGGCGTGCTGCCGGACATCGTGTTCACGTCGCTGCTGCGTCGTGCGATCCGCACCGCGAACATCGCGCTGAACGCTGCGGACCGTCACTGGATCCCAGTTGTGCGTAACTGGCGCCTCAACGAGCGTCACTACGGCAAACTGCAGGGCCTGAACAAGGCAGAGATCCGTGAAAAGTACGGCGAGGACCAGTTCATGAGCTGGCGCCGTTCCTACGACACTCCGCCACCAGAAATCGACGCCGACAACGAGTACTCCCAGACCGACGACGTGCGTTACGCGTTCCTCCCAGAGGTGCCACGCACGGAGTGCCTGAAGGACGTTGTGGAGCGCTTCCTGCCGTACTACATCGACGTCATCCTGCCTGAGGTTCTCGACGGCAAGACGGTCATGCTGGCTGCGCACGGTAACTCGCTGCGCGCGCTGGTGAAGTACCTGGACAACATCTCCGACGATGACATCGCTGCCCTGAACATCCCGACCGGCATGCCGCTGGTCTACGAGATTGACAGCAAGGGCAAGGTGCTCAACCCAGGCGGGACGTACCTTGATCCGGAGGCGGCTGCGGCAGGTGCTGCTGCGGTTGCTAACCAGGGCCAGAAGTAAGTAGTCGCATTGTCCCCGCTACTGGCGTTTTTAGGGGGCGTAGTTCTCGCAGCGCTTGCTGCACCGTTGGTGCGGCGGGCGCTGCGTTGGCGTTTACGCAACCGGGTTGATGGTGGTTCGGATTCCCGCAGGGCGGCCACGATTAGTGAGGTGCTGCAGCTGGCGGTGCAGGGCTCGCCGACGGGGATTGCGGTGATGAACCAGGAGGGCAAGGTGCTGCTCTCGAACGCGAGGGCGCACGATATGTCGCTGGTGTATGACCGCACGGTGCAGCCGGAGGTGTGGGACACCGCTCAGCAGGTCTTTGAGGATCAGGAGACGCACGTCCTTGACCTTGACCTGCCGATTCGCGCGACGGGGTCCCGCATTCGGAATGTACGCGTGGTGGTCAAACCGCTGACGCTGACGGAGAACTCCTACGTGATTGCTTACAGCACGGACGAATCCGAGAACGTGCGGATGGAGCACGCGCGCCGCGACTTCGTGGCGAACGTCTCGCACGAGCTGAAGACGCCGGTCGGCGGGATGGCGCTACTCGCGGAGGCGCTGCTGCAGGACCCGGATGACCCGGAGATGGTGGACTACTTCGGCACGAAGGTGCTGAAGGAGGCCCACCGGATGGGCGACATGATCACGGACCTGATTTCGCTGTCGAAGCTGCAGGGTGCGGAGGCGTTGCCGGAGATGTCGCCGGTGAGCCTCGACGAGGTGATTGACGACGCCATCACTCGCAATCACGTCACCGCCGAGGGCCGCAACATCGACCTGATCCGTGGGGAACCCACCGGGATTACGGTGATGGGGGACCAGTCGCTGCTGACGTCCGCGGTGAGCAACCTGGTGTCGAACGCCATTAACTACTCGCCGGACGGCCAGCCGGTGAGTATTACGCAGCAGGTGCGTATGTCCGGGAAGCAGAAGGTGGCGCTTGTGCGCGTCACTGACCGGGGGATCGGAATTGCGCTGGAGGATCAGAAGCGCGTGTTTGAGCGTTTTTACCGCGTCGATAAGGCGAGGTCTCGCTCGACTGGGGGGACTGGCTTGGGTTTGGCCATCGTGAAGCATGTGGCGCAAAACCACGGGGGTACTATCAGAGTGTGGTCGCGCCCGGGGACCGGGTCGACTTTCACGCTCGAGTTGCCGATGTAGCTTTTGCAGGAGGGTTTCCCTAACCGTGTCTACGAAGATCCTGATCGTTGAAGATGAAGAGTCCCTGGCGGATCCGCTTTCTTATCTGCTGGAAAAGGAGGGCTTTTCCACGGTGTGGGCGGCCGACGGCCCGGCGGCGCTCGAGGCGTTCGAGGCCAACGAGGTCGATCTTGTCCTGTTGGACCTGATGCTGCCGGGCATGAGCGGCACGGATGTGTGCCGGAAGCTGCGCGCGAGTTCGTCCGTGCCGATCATTATGGTCACGGCGCGCGATTCGGAGATCGATAAGGTGGTGGGCCTCGAGCTCGGCGCGGATGACTACGTGACCAAGCCGTACTCGACCCGCGAGCTCATTGCGCGCATCCGGGCGGTGCTGCGCCGCGGCGGGGAGTCGGCGGCGGAGGAAAAGGACGAGCCGAGCCGCGACGTACTCATCGGCGGCCGCGTCACCATGGACGTCGAGCGCCACAGCGTGCTTGTCGACGGCCAACCAGTCCGCATGCCGCTCAAGGAGTTCGACCTCCTGGAGTACCTGATGCGCAACGCCGGCCGGGTGCTCACGCGTTCCCAGCTCATCGACATGATCTGGGGCGCTGACTACGTCGGCGACACCAAGACCCTGGATGTGCACGTCAAACGGCTGCGTTCGAAGATTGAGGAGGAGCCGTCGAAGCCGAAGCAGCTGGTGACGGTGCGCGGCCTGGGCTACAAGTTCGAGGCCTGATCGCTGGCCGGGTGCGTGGTCTTCGCCTCACGGGGGAGTTTCGCGCGGGCGGCGCAGTGCGCGGCGAGGACCTCGTAGGGTTTCTCGCCGATGAGCTGCTGTAGCTCCTGCTTCATCGACTGCCACACGGGTGTACCGCCGGTGTGGCAGGCGGGCGCGTCGGTGCACCACCAGTCGAAGTCTTCGCCGCCGCCACCCCACTGGCGACGGTCGTACTCGCCGATGGTGGTGCGCAGGATCTCTTGGCCGTCGGCGCGTTCCTCCCAGGAGTCCTCTCGGGAAAACGGGACCTGCCAGCACACTTCCGGCTTGGAGCCGATGATGTTGCGGCCCTCCGCCATCGCCCACTGGTGCAGGGAGCAGCCCGGGCCGGTCTCGGCGCCGTTGCGGTTGGCGAAGATGCAGGCGCCATCCACCACGCGCGTCTTGATGTGTGGGCCGTCGTCCTCTTCTTCGGTGTCGTCCCATTCCAGCCAGGGCTCCAGGATGGTGGGGTCGGCGGCCGCGATGTAGGAATCGACGTCGCGGGGGCGCAGCTGCCAGTACTTCGCAGGCATCTCGGCGACCGCATTATAGAGGTCGTCGCGGTCCGTTTCGTCGGAGAGGTACGCGCCGTGGATGCAGCAGCCGACAACGGAGAAGTCCTCATCAATCCCGTGGCACTGCGGCGTGCCAAACCGGCACGACCAGGTGGATTCCACCCACGTCAGGTCGATGCTGAAGTAGTGCAGCGGGTCCTCCGGGTGCATGAACACGAACCATTCGCGGGGGAAGTCGGTGGGCACTTCGCGTCCCGCGAGGATCGAGCGGCCGGCGGGGGATTCGGCGGGGAATCCGAGAAAAACTGGTTGATTCACACCAACACACCGTAGACGCACTACGCTGAGGGTGTGCGATTAGGTGTATTAGACGTAGGCAGTAATACGGTGCATCTCGTGGGGGTAGATGCCCGCAGCGGTGGCCGCCCCACCCCGATGAGTGACTGGAAGCAGCCGCTCCGGCTCGTCGAACTCCTCGACGACGAGGGCAATATTGAGCCTCGGGGCGTCGACAAGCTTGTCGACGCCGTGGGGGAAGCCGCAGGCCTAAGCAGCAAGCTGAAGTGCGAGGAGTTCCTCGCCTTTGCGACGTCCGCCGTTCGCTCGGCGACGAATTCCGAGGAAGTGCTAAAGAAGGTCGAGAAGAAAACCAGCGTGCGCCTCGAAGTCCTCTCCGGCGAGGAAGAGGCGCGGCTGACGTTCCTCGCGGTGCGCCGCTGGTACGGCTGGTCCGCCGGGCGCATCACCAACCTGGACATCGGCGGCGGCTCCCTGGAAATGTCCACCGGCACCGAAGAAAGCCCCGACCTGGCCGTGTCCCTCGACCTGGGCGCCGGGCGGCTCACCCACGAGTGGTTCGAATCCGACCCGCCCGAGCGCAAAAAGATCAACCTTTTGCGCGACTACATCGACGCTGAACTCGCCGGGCCCGCCCGCGAGTTCCACGCGCTGGGGGAGGCGGGGCTGGCCGTCGGCACCTCGAAGACGTTCCGCTCCCTCGCTCGGCTAACCGGTGCTGCACCCTCCTCAGCTGGGCCTTTCGTGAAGCGAACCCTCACCGCGCCGGGCCTGCGCCAGCTCATCGCGTTCATCTCCCGCATGACCGCAGCCGACCGTGCGGAGCTCGAAGGCATCAGCGCCGACCGCTCCCACCAGATCGTTGCGGGTGCCCTAGTTGCAGAGGCTGCCATGCGAGCGCTTAAGCTTGATAAGTTAGAGATCTGTCCATGGGCGCTACGAGAAGGCGTGATCCTCCGTTGGATCGACCAAGGGCATGACTTAGGAGATGACGAAGGAGACAACGACTGATGTCTGAGGACAAGCAGCTGACGGTTGCGGAGCTCCTCGCCCGGGCCCAGAAAACCAACCCGGACGTGGGTAAGCGTCCCCGCCGACGCCGCAGCTTGGAGGAAGGCGGCGTCTCGGTCGCGGAGCTGACCGGCTCCTTCAAGGCTGTCGACGCCCGCCCGGCCGAAGCGAAGCACTCCAGCGTGCCACTCGACGCACCAGCCGAACCCGCACCGGCGAAGCCTGAGCCTGCTGCAGAGAAGCCTGCTGCCGAGAAACCTGCGGCTGCAAAGCCTGCGGCCGAGAAGCCGGTTGACCCGCCCGCGCCTGCGCCTGCCGCGCAGAAGGCCAGCCCTTCCGAGGACGAAACGACGCAGATCCGCGTCGTGGAGGACACCAAGGAGCCAGCGCAGCGCACCAAGGCTGAGCCTGCTGAGAAACCCGCCGAGGAAGACAGCCTCGACCTCTTCGACGACGACCATGTAGAGGATGTGGACGTCGAAAAGGTGGAGCCTGAAGCCGACGACGGCGCCGTCAACCCCATCATGCTGGTGCTCTTCGTGTTCATCGGCGTGGTTCTGGGCGTGCTCGGGTTCATGCTGTTCAGCTGGATCTGGGCGAACCTGGCAACCGCACTCGCAGCCATCCTGGGCGCCGCCGCTGTTGCGGGCGTCGTCTTCGGTGTGCGCGCGATGCACACTGGCCGCGATGGTCTGACCATGACGCTCGCGGGCGTCGCCGCCCTGGTCATGGCGTTCGGTCCGGCCCTGCTCTAAGGGCGTTTTCCACCACAGTGCCCCCGTGGCGCTAGTGTGTGGTGCATGGAAAAAATCGCAATCATTGGCGTTGGCAATATCGGCGAGGCCCTGTTGCAGGGGCTGATCGCCTCAAAGGTCGAACCGCACCACATCATTGCCACCTGCCGCTCCGAAGAGCGCGTGGCGGCGCTCGCCGAGCGCTACGCCATCCAGGCCACGACGGACAACGTCGAGGCCGCCGCCGACGCCGACGTTGTCTTCCTGTGCGTCAAACCCAACCAGGTCATCGACGTGATTGGGGAGATCGCGGAGACCGTCGCGAGCAACTCGGTGCCCACCGTGCTCGTCTCGATGGCAGCCGGCGTTGACATCGCCGACATGGAAGAGGCCATCTCGTCCGCGGGCACCCCCATCATGCGCGTGATGCCGAACACCCCGATGCTCGTGGGCAAGGGTGTGCTCGCCGTCTCCGCCGGCCGCTACGTGGAAGACGAGCAGCGGGAGGCCGTCGAAAAGCTGTTGACGTCCGCGGGCCGCGTCGTCGCCGTCCCCGAAAAGGCAATGCACGCCGTCACCGCGCTCTCGGGCTCGGGGCCCGCCTACTACTTCCTGCTCACCGAAGCACTTATCGACGCCGGCGTTGCCCTCGGACTGCCCCGGGACCTCGCCACGGAACTGGCCACCCAAACCTGCGCCGGCGCCGGAGCGCTCCTGGACCAGCACCCCGACCCCGTTGGCCTGCGTGCCGCCGTCTCCTCACCGGGCGGCACCACCGTCGCCGCAATCCGGGAACTCGAGGAGTCC
The DNA here is from genome assembly GCF_001767255.1 of Corynebacterium sp. NML98-0116. Classification (GTDB taxonomy): domain Bacteria; phylum Actinomycetota; class Actinomycetes; order Mycobacteriales; family Mycobacteriaceae; genus Corynebacterium; species Corynebacterium pseudogenitalium. The sequence continues at coordinate 2,064,323 of NZ_CP017639.1, read as the reverse complement.
GGCCTACGCGCCGCGATCTACCGCGCCACCGACGCCTGCGCAACCCGCTCCGAAGCCTACTGAGCCGGTTGCGTTGATTGTGCCGGTTGTGCCGGTTGTGCCACAGCAGTCACCGCTTTCACACCAGATACGGGGTGTTTCTCCAGGCACTTTGAAAAATTATCGGCACATGAGTCGCATTAGGCCCAGTGTTCACGATAAGGTTGTTTGAAGCACGTGCGTGTTTCGTCCTGCAGGAGGGGAAGCCTGCAGCGCGACCGTGCTGAAGGGTTTATGAATTAATGGCAAATGAAGATAAAGGCAAGTTCTTAACCGTCGCTGAAGTCGCCGAAATTATGCGCGTCTCCAAGATGACGGTCTACCGCTTGTTGCACTCGGGTGAGCTGCCGGCAGTACGCGTCGGCCGCTCCTTCCGCGTCAACGAAACGGCGGTCAGTGAGTACCTCGAGTCCTCCGTGTACGACGTCGGATAACTAGCACTCACCTTGCCCGAACCTTTTTGAGTGCCAAACACCTTGGTTGTATGCTTACACCCATTGCGTACACCACGAGTGGATGCTGGCACGTCAAGAACGTACTACGAAGAAACGAGGAAACCTTATGGGTTCAGTGATTAAGAAGCGCCGCAAGCGTATGTCCAAGAAGAAGCACCGCAAGATGCTTCGTCGCACGCGTGTTCAGCGTCGTAAGCTTGGCAAGTAAGCTTTTGCAGCGCCCGCACCACATGGTTGGAGCGGGCGTTTTTTCATGCGTGTGGCTCGCGCTCCATACCGGTGAGCGAGCGAATTAGCCTGGGGAAATGCGGTTGTGGGCGTGGCTAAAACCCAAATGGTAGTAACAGGATTGTAGTAATCCGCTTTTTGGCTCCAATTTCGGGGATTACTACATTCCTGTTACTACACTTTGCAGGTCAGGCGGGTGTTCGGGCGGGTGGAGTACCCCGAAATTGCGAAAAGTTCCTCGGATTTCTGTGATCGCGGGAACTTTTTGATGTGGGTGGAGGTTGGGGCACGAAACACCTGAACGGTGTTCAATTGCGGTCTACACTGATGCGTACTTACAACACGTCCCCGCACTGAACGGAGCGCATTACCATGACCGACATCCTCGACATCGCACGCGAAAAAGCCCTTGAGCGGGGCGAAGGCCTGAACAAGGAAGAGCTCCTGCAGATCCTCACCATCGAGGACGATCGCCTGACGGAACTGCTCGACCTTGCCCATCAGGTTCGCATCAAGCACTGTGGTGTCGACGTCTCCCTTGAGGGCATCATCTCCCTGAAGACTGGCGGCTGCCCCGAGGACTGCCACTTCTGCTCCCAGTCCGGCCTGTTTGAGTCCCCGGTCCGTGCCGTCACCCTGAATATCGACGAGCTCGTGGAGGCCGCGAAGCAGTCCGAGAAGATGGGCGCCTCCGAGTTTTGTATTGTCGCCGCCGTGAAAGGCCCGACGCAGGACCTGCTGGACCAGGTCGCGGCGGCGGTGACTGCCATTCGGGAGGAGGTGGACATCTCTATTTCTGCCTCGCTTGGCATTCTGACCCGTGAACAAGCGCGCCAACTCGCGCAGATGGGCGTGTCCCGCTATAACCACAACTTCGAAACCGCTGAATCCTTCTTCCCGAACGTGGTCACCACCCACACTTGGCAGGAGCGCAAAGACACTCTCGAGCACGTGCTCGCTGAGGGGATGGAGACCTGCTGTGGCGGGATCATTGGTCTGGGGGAGACGATTGAGCAGCGGGCTGAGTTCGCCACCCAGCTCGCCGAGATCCAACCACACGAAGTGCCGATGAACTTCCTCGACCCTCGCCCTGGCACCCCGTTCGCCGACCGGCCACTCGTCCCGCAGGGGGAGGCGCTTCGGGCCGTCGCCGCGTTCCGCTTGGCTATGCCCACAACCCAGCTGCGCTTCGCCGGTGGCACCGAGCTCGCCCTTGGCGACGACGGCACCGAAGCCGGCCTGATGGGCGGCGCGAACGCCATCATCGGCGGTAATTACCTGACCACGTTTGGCCGTCCGATCGAGAAGGACCGCGACGCCGTGGACCGCGTCCTCGACGGGAGCTCCCGGCCGCGCATCAACCTGGGTATTACACCCGTCGGCCAGAAGGTGAACTCCGGCCACGGCATCCTCTACGACACGATCAAGTCACTCTGATGCGCATTCCAGACAACACCGATCTTGCCGACGCCATCCTCTCTGGCGACATCGCCTGGCCCCTCGACCCGGCCCGCCCCTACGACGCGCCACGTATCTGCCCGCTGTGTCAGCGGCGGATGGTGGTGAAGATTTCGCCGATGGCGTGGTCGGCGGCATGCTCCCGCCACGGATTGCTGCGTTCGGAGTGGCTTGAGCGGTGATGCCCGCACCAAAAAACTACCGTCGACGCAGCGCCACCATGCCAGCCGCGACACCGGCAGCGAGCGCGCCGCCCGCCAGAGCGCCGAGGGCCGGGAGCATGTAGCGACGAAGGGATCGGTAGTCCTCGATGGTCCAGCCTTGGCCTGTCGCGTAGCGGCGAAGTGCGCGGTCCGGGTTGATGGCGACGGGGTTGCCGACCATGGAGAGCATCGGCAGGTCGTTGATGCTGTCGGAGTAGGCGGTGCACTTTGCCAGGTCGAGCTTCTGGATGGCAGCCAGTGCGGCGACGGCGTGTTGCTTGCCGGGGCCGTGGAGGATGTCGCCGACGAGGCGGCCGGTGAACTTGCCGTCTTCCTCTTCGGCGACGGTGCCGAGGGCACCGGTGAAGCCGAGGCGTTCCGCGAGCGCCTGGCCGATTTGGACCGGGGTGGCGGAGACCAGCCAGACTTGTTGGCCTTGGGCGATGTGGCGGGACGCGGCGTCGATAGTTGATTGGTAGGTCTTGTCGAGCATTTGGCGGTCGACGATTTCGGCGCAGAGCTCTTTGAGCTGCTCGACGTTCTTGCCTTTGACTACTTGGAGGGCCTGCTCGCGGCCTTTGGCGATGTCTTTGGCGCTTTCGGAGCCGGAGACGCGGTAGCGGATTTGCTTGGTCAGGGCGGGCAGGAGCTCGCGAAGGGTGATGAAGCGCTGCTTGGCCAAGCCTTTGGCCAGCAGGATGAGCGAGGAGCCCTGGATGAGGGTGTTGTCGATGTCGAAGAACGCGGCCGCCTCGGTGTCTTGGGGGACGTCGGGGTCGGGCTGGGTGATTTTCTCCCGGCCGACGGTTTTGAAGGCGCCGCCGACGGAGTCGACGCCGGTGGCGAATTCTTCGATGCTGATGCCGAAGGTTTCTTCGATGGCGGCGGCTGCGGCGGCGTTACCAGCGGTGCGCTGGGATTCGGCGTCAAGAGGTGGGAGGGCAACTTCTTCGAGGAAGCGGCGAAGGTTGCCTTGGGTGAGTGACCATTGGGCCAGGAGTTCTTTGTGGTCGGACATTGCCAGCGAGCCTTTCACCGTGTGGCAGACGTGATAGCTTGTATCGTAAACAAGATTGGCGGAGAGATGAAACAGGTTGAACTGATGGTGCGCGCGACCTGCGGGTCATGCGAGCGGGTGGCTGCGCAGATCGCCCCGGTGGTCGAGCAGTGCGGCGCGCAGCTCACGCTTGTTGATGTCGACGCCTCTCCGTCACTCAACGCCGAGTTCGGGGATCGCGTCCCAGTTGTGGTGATTGATGGGGACGAGTTCGCGTGTTGGGAAGTGGATAACGCGGACCTGGCCGAGGCGCTGTCAGAGTGACGCGCTATCCTTTGGTTTGATTCACGGCTGACTGGAGGGATTGAGTGAGTGTTCTCGTTGTAGGGATGTCGCACCGCTCGGCGCCCGTTGCGTTGTTGGAACGCTTGAGTATGGATGATGCGGTGCAGCATTCGGCGGCGTCGGCGCTGGTGGAGCGCCCGTCGTTGTCTGAGGCGATGATCATTTCGACGTGTAACCGGCTGGAGGTGTACACGGTTGCCAACGCGTTCCATGCGGGTGTGCAGGATGTGTTGGCGGTGCTGGCCGAGGTCTCCGGGGTGAGTGAGGCGGAGCTGCGCGGCTACCTGTACGTGCGGTATTCGGACGCGGCTGCGGAGCACTTGTTGACGGTCGCGTCCGGCCTGGATTCCATGGTGGTGGGGGAGCAGCAGATCATCGGGCAGGTGCGTACCGCGTATACGCACGCGGCGGAGCAGGGCACGGTGGGCCCGGCGTTGCATTCGTTGGCGCAGTCGGCGTTGCATACGGGCAAGCGTGTGCATACGGAGACGTCGATTGATGATGCGGGCGGCTCGATGGTGACCTTCGCGCTGGATACGGCGATGGAGACGATGGGGGTGGACACGCTGGAGGGCCAGACTGCGCTGGTGTTGGGGGCTGGTGCGATGAGCTCGTTGGCGGCGACGCATTTGGGCAAGAGGGGCGTCGATAAGTTGATTATTGCGAACCGCACTCGCTCGCGTGCGGAGCGGTTGGCGGAGCACGCCCGGGAGGCCGGGGTGGCTGCGGAGGTCGTGGACTTTAATGCGCGCGCGGGGGCGTTGGGGCGTGTGGATATTACGGTGTCGGCGACGGCGTCGGATGGGTTCACCATTTCGGGCGAGGATATCTCGGGGCCGACGATGCTGATTGATTTGTCGCTGCCGCGTGATATTGACAATTCGGTGCTGGAACACGAAGGCGTGCACTTGATCAACATCGAGTACCTGCACGAGCAGCTGCACAACGCGGACTCGGAGGACTCGAAGGCGCTGCAGGCCGCGGAGGCGATCGTGGCCGAGGAGGTGCAGGCGTTTAGCTCCGAGCAGCGGGTGCGCGAGGTGGCGCCGGCGGTGGCGCAGCTGCGCCGGATTGGCGCGGAGATCTCGGAGGAGGAGCTGGCGCGGCTGCGCAAGCGTCTTCCTGACCTGGGCGAAGAGGACTTCCAGCAGGTCGCGCGGTCGGTGAAGCGTGTGGTGGATAAGCTGCTGCATAAGCCGACGGTGAAGATTAAGGAGCTGGCGGCGAGCTCGGACTCGATTAGCCTGGAGACCGCCGTTGAGGAGCTGTTTGGGGTGCGCCCCGTGTCGGCTGCTACTGATATGGACCGGTTGCCGAGTCCCGACGAATTGAAGTTGAAGGAGTCGTAATTTACATGCTGAAAATTGGTACGCGGGGTTCGCACTTGGCCACGACGCAGGCGGGGCACATGCGTGATGCCCTGATCGCGCACGGTTACCCGTCTGAGCTGCACATTGTGAAAACTGCCGGGGATGTCTCCCACGCGCCGGTGGAGCGCATCGGCGTCGGTGTGTTTACGTCTGCGCTTCGCGACGCCCTCTTCGACGGCGAGGTGGACGTCGCCGTGCACTCCTTCAAGGACTTGCCGACGGCCCCAGAGCCCCGCACCTACCTGATCGTTCCGGAGCGCGAAGACCACCGCGAGGCGCTCATCGCCCGCGACGGCCTGACGCTGGACACGCTGCCGAAAGGCGCGAAGGTGGGCACCTCGGCGCCGCGCCGTGTTTCCCAGCTGCGCGCGCTGCGCCCTGACCTTGAGATCCTCCCGCTGCGAGGCAACATTGAGACGCGCATGGGCCGGGTGGAAAGCGGCGAGATGGACGCGATTGTCCTGGCGTACGCGGGCTTGGTCCGTGGTGGGTTCGCGGACCGCGCCACCCAAGTCTTCGATGCTGAGGTGTTCATGCCCGCCCCGGCGCAGGGTGCGCTGGCGGTGGAGTGCCGCGTCGATGACACCGCGCTGCGCGAGGGCCTGGACAAGCTGCTGCACGCGGATTCCTTTGCGTGCGCGGCGGCGGAGCGCCAGGTGCTGGCGACTTTGGAGGCAGGCTGCACGGCCCCGGTTGCGGCGCACGCGACCATCGCTGACGGCACCATTACCTTGCGGGCGGGGGTGTTCGCCCTGGATGGCTCCAAGCAGCTGATTGAGGAAGCTTCTGGTAAGGACGCCCGTGAGCTGGGAACACAGCTTGCACAGACGCTGATTGGGCGCGGGGCGGCAGAAATTATGCAGTAAGTTTTCAGACTGGTTTTGAAACAGGTTTTGAAACACGGCGTATGCAAATTAAGGTGTAACTACCATACGTCCAATCGTCTCGGTGTATAGGGGTCCCTTTGGGGCTCGCTGTACGCCGGGACACTTCTTTACGCCTTATACAAGACCAGAAAAGACCATTTTGATGACACTGCCCTCAATCACGCCCCAGCCGGGGAAGGTGATCTTCGTCGGTGCCGGACCTGGCAATCCCGATTTGCTGACGATTCGCGCTCGCCAGGTGATGGAACGCAATTCTATCGCGTTGGTGGAACCGGATGTTCTTGAGGGTGTCCGAAATGTTCTTGCCGCAGCGTGCGCGGTGCCGCAGGAGAAGATCGACGCTGCTGAGGCGCAGTACGAGGCGATGTGTGCGGAGGCGAAGGCCTCGGGGGCGCGGCGCCGCCCGCCGAAGCCTGCGGACCCAACCGCGGCTGAGGTTGAAGAGGTGCCGCTTGGCACGGACGATATTGTTGCGCGGTTGCGCTCGGCGCTGCAGGCGGCGGCCGAGGTGATCCGCAAGGGGGATGACGGTGACGGGGATGTGATCCGTCTGGTCAGCGGGAACCCGCTGACGCGCGATGCCGTGCGGGAGGAGATCGCCGCGGTGGCGGCCGCCGGCCTGGAGTTCCAGATTGTGCCGGGGATGTCGCTGCCGTCGACGGTGCCGTCCTTTGCGGGTATCGCGCTTGGTTCAACGTATACGGAAGCAGATCTGGCGAACGGGCCGGTGGACTGGGACCAGTTGTCGCAGGCGCCGCAGCCGTTGGTGTTGCAGGCGGTGCGCGAGCAGCTGCCGGAGATGGCGTCGCAGTTGATGCAGCGCGGGTTCCCGGGTGAGCTGGCGTGCAGCGTCACGGCCAACGGAACGACGCGGCTGCAGCGCACGGTCGATGCGACCCTGGAGACCCTGGCAACCATGGACTCGGTGACGGCGGATCTGCCTGGTTCTTTGGTGGTGACGCTCGGTACTGTGAATGATGATCGATCGAAGTTTTCGTGGTGGGAAAACCGTCCTTTGTACGGGTGGCGCGTGCTGGTGCCGCGTGCGAAGGAGCAGGCGGAGGCGATGAGCAGCCGCCTGGCGTCGTACGGGGCGATCCCGCAGTCGGTGCCGACGATTTCCCTGGAGCCACCGCGTAACCCGGCGCAGATGGACCGCGCGATTAAGGGCATCGTGGAGGGTCGCTACCAGTGGGTGGTGTTCACCTCGACGAACGCTGTGCACGCGGTGTGGAAGAAGTTCGAGCAGCTTGGCTTGGACGCCCGCGCCTTCGCGGGTGTGCACCTGGCGGCGGTCGGCCGCAAGACGGCTGAGGCGCTGCGTGCGCTGGGGATGAGCCCGGAGCTGTTGCCGCACCGCACGAAACAGAACGCTGCTGGACTGGTGGAGGTGTTCCCCGAGTACGTCGAGGACATCGACCCGGTTTCGCGGGTGCTGCTGCCGCGGGCGGACATCGGAACGAACGTGCTGGTGGATGGTCTGATTGAGAAGGGCTGGGACGTCGAGGACGTCGTGGCCTACCGCACGGTGCGCGCGGCCCCGCCAGCTCCTGAGGTGCGCGACATGATCAAGACCGGCGGGTTTGACGCAGTCTGCTTCACGTCCGGCTCGACGGTGCGCAACCTCGTCGGCATCGCCGGCAAGCCGCATCAGCGCACGATCATCGCGTGCATCGGCCCAATGGCGGCTGAGGCAGCGCGCGAGCAGGGGCTGCGTGTCGACGTCGTACCAGAGGTTGCGGACGTGCCGTCGCTGGTGGACGCGCTTGCCGAGCACGTCGCTGCCCTGCGGGCAGCTGGGGAGCTGCCGCCGCCGCGGAAGAAGCGGAGGGCGCGTCGGAAACCGGCGTTATGATGTAGCACATGACTACATATCATCTTCCACGCCGTCCACGTCGCCTCCGCCAGAATCCTGCGATTCGGCAGCTCACCGCGGAGACGCGACTGGCTCCGGCCGATTTTATTTTGCCGTTGTTCGTGGCTGATGGCATCACCGAACGCCGAGAGATTGCCTCCATGCCGGGGGTGTACCAGCACACCACGGACACCCTGAAGGCGATCTGCCACGAGGCACTCGAGGAAGGCGTCCGCTGCGTTGACCTCTTCGGCGTGCCACTCGACGAGGATAAGGACGCCACGGGTTCCGTCGCGTGGGACCCGGAGGGCATCCTGAACCGGAACGTGCGCGCACTGCGCGAGGAGTTCGGCGAGGATCTGCTGATTATGGCCGACACCTGCCTGGATGAGTTCACGGACCACGGGCACTGTGGCGTAGTGGGCGTCGATAAGTATGGCAACCAGGTGGTGGATAACGATGCCACCTTGGACCTCTACCGCGATATGGCGCTGTCGCAGGCTGCCGCGGGCGCGCACATCGTGAGCCCGTCGGGGATGATGGACGGGCAGATCGGTGTGATCCGCGAGGCACTCGACGCCGAGGGCTACCAGGACGTGGCCATCATGGCGTACTCGGCGAAGTACGCGTCGAAGTTCTTCGGGCCGTTCCGCGACGCGGTCGGCTCCTCCCTGAAGGGCGACCGCCGCACGTACCAGCAGGACCCGGCGAACGTGCGCGAGTCCCTGCTCGAGACCGAGCTCGATATTGAGGAAGGCGCGGACTTCGTCATGGTCAAGCCTGCGCTGCCGTACCTGGATGTGCTCAGCCGCGTGGCGGACATGTCGCCGGTGCCGGTGGCGGCGTACCAGGTTTCGGGCGAGTACGCGATGATGGTGGCCGCTGGTCAAAACGGTTGGATCGACTTCGAGGCGACCATGATGGAGTCGCTGACCTCTATCAAGCGTGCTGGCGCGGACCAGATTTTGACGTACTACGCAATCGAGGGCGCGCGTGCGCTGAAGGAGCTTCATGGCTAACACACCTCCCGCGGCGCAGGCCCCGGCCCTGCCACCGAGACACCGGAAGGACGAGCCGACGCAGCAACAGCCCGAGGCGGTGCGCTATCTCCTCGGCGCGTGGGCAGTGATGATCCTCGGTGAGCTCCTGCACCAGATCCTCGCCGTGGTGGTGACGGTGCTTGACCCGGCTGCGCTGCGCGAGGCGGCGAACCAGGCCGCGAAGAACCAGTCGGAGGCGATCCCGGAGAACATGATGCAGGCGAGCATGTACGCCACGGTTGTGCTGCTGGCGCTGCTGCAGCTGGGCATCATCGTGGTGTTTGTCCTGGCGCTGCGCTCAGTGCAGCGCCGCGGAAAGTGGATGCTCAACGCCACGCGGGTGCTGCAGGTCTTCTCGGTCTTCTTCGCGGTGCGCGTGCTCACGCTCTTCTTGATGACGCCCGCTGCGACTAAAGTGCCGGTTGCGCTGTTCGCCGTCGACGGTGCGGTGCAGATCGTGGTCGGTGTGGCGGGAGCATTGGGGCTGTTCTATGCTTCCCGGAAGGAATCGCAGGACTACCTGCGTCCGGCTGAGCAGTAGCAGCAGTAGGGAAGAAGTGGAGTAACGGCGCATGGCTGATAATGTGACGCGCTCAATTGACGACGCCCGCCTGGCGGCCAAGGACGCCGGGTTCGACCCGGACTCGCGCCACTCCGAGGACAGCAACGGCAACCCGTTGCGCCCCCACGCTTCCTACGCGTTCGAACTCGAAGGTCTGGAGGACGGCGCGCAGCTGCGCGACATCGAAGAAGCCCTCGAGGAGCTACCGGGCGTGCAGGCGCGCCTGGTGTACCCGACGAAGATGGCGTGGGTGACCGCGCCGGACACCACGGCACCGCACACGATCGCCGAGGTGATGCAGCGCTTCGGGGTGGAGGTGCAGCTGACGGATTCGACGCTGCGCCGCCGCGCCCAGGGGCATTCGGTGGTGGATCACACGCTGCCGCGGCGTGGCACGCGCGGCATGTCCGGCCGGATGCGCCGGATGAAGGAACACGAGCAGCGCTCCCTGCGCACGGCGCGCGCGAGCGGGTTCGTGCGCACTGCCCGACGGCGCCGCGGCATGATGCGTGGCCAGGACGTGCTGTTTACCGCCCGCGACTTGGTCACGCCGCTTCGCATGTGGATCGCTATTGTGCTGAGCATCCCGGTCGTCCTGATGGCGTACGTGCCGCAGTTCCAGTTTCCGGGCTGGCAGTGGTGTTCGTTGGCGTTGTCCACCCCGGTCGCACTGTGGTGCGCGTTCCCGTTCCACCGCGCGATGCTCGGTGGCGTGCGCCGCGGGATTTCCGCGCTGGACGGCGCGAGCTCGATCGCGATTTTGGCCGCTTGGCTGTGGTCGCTGGTCGCGGTGGTGCTGACGTCCGCTGGGCAGATCGGCTGGACTACCAGTAGTGGCTGGGTGCCGCACCAGATGGGCCACGACGTTGAGATCTTCTTCGAGGTCTCCTGCGCCGTGACCACGTTGTTGCTGGTGGGACGCTACTTCACCATGCGCGCTCGCCCCCGCCTCATGGAGGATTTGCAGGCCCGCAACCCTGATCCGGACGCGGTGTACAAGGTGGTGCGTCGTTCGCGGGCGGGCAACGTGACGGAGGAAGACTTCCCGGCAGTCGAGCTGAACAAGGGGGATGACGTCTACGTCCACGCGGGCGAGATCATCCCTGCCGACGGCGAGGTGGTCGGCGGCTCTGGCGTGTTGAACCCGCAGATTATCGACGCCCGCGAGCCCTCCGAGGTGAAAGTCGGCTCAACGGTGCGCGCCGGGTCGGTGCTGCGCAGCGGCAAGATCAAGATGCGCGTGGAGCGCGTCGGACACACCACCCGCCTGGGTGCGGTGGAGCGCTGGGTGGACGCGGTGCTGCGCCACCAGAACGAGGCCACGTTGATGTCCACGCGCGCGGCGGGCCTGCTCATCCCGGCGGCCTATGTGCTGGCTATCTTAGATTTTGGGCTGTGGGTGCTGCTGACCGGCAACTACAATGCTGGCTTTTCCACGGCGTTGGCCATCCTGGTGGTGGTGGCGCCGGTGGCGCTGGCGATTTCGCCGTCGCTGGCGATCCGCCTCGGCATCGAGTCGGCGGTGCGAAACGGCATCCTGATCCGCGACGGCGAAACCTTCCGCGCGCTGGAGTCGACGGACACGGCTGTGTTCAACCGCGTGGGCACCCTAGTCAAGCCGCAGATGACGGTGGAGACCGTCACCGCGGAGCGCGGCGAAAGCCCGGAGATGGTGATGCGCGTGGCGGGTGCGCTGTCGGTGGAGTCCAACCACCCGTCGGCACGCGCGATGGTGAAGGCGGCGCGTGAGGCGCGCGATGGGCGCACGAAGAGCGCCGATGTGCCGTCGTGGATCGAGATGAGCAACGAGGAAATCACGCCCGGCGGCGAGTTCCGCGGCCGCCTCACCTTGACCTACGGCGACGAGGACGAGGACCGCACCGAGTCCTTCGACGCCTGCCTGTGGCGCCCCACGAACTTGTCCCAGCTGCACGGCCGCCTCGCGATGGCCGCGACCGCCGGAGGCACCCCTGTAGTGGTGCGTTGGCGCGGCAAGGACCGCGGCGTGATCACCCTCTACGACCCCGCGAAGGACGACGCCCACGAGGCCATCAACCGCCTGGAACAGATGGGCGTAGAGACGGTGATGCTCACCCGCGATACCTACCCGGTTGCCCGCCGCTTTGCCGACTTTTTGGGTATGTCCAACGTGCTCGCCGGCATTACCGCGCCGGACAAGCCGGGGGCGGTTCGCGCCATCCACACGAAGGGCGCCACGGTTGCCATGATCGGCGACGCCACCGCGCTTCCCACTATCAAGGTGGCGGACGTCGGCCTGCTCTACGCCACCGACGACATTATCGACGCCCAGTCCTCCACCATCGCCCGCGCCTGCAACGCCGTGCTGATCCGCGACGACGTCTCCGCCGTCCCGCAGCTCATCGCGCACGCGCGCCGCGTGTGCCACATCATCGACTACAACATGATCTTCGCCTGGGCGTACAACTCCACCGCGATCGTGCTTGCCGCGATCGGCGTGCTGCCCCCGGTGGGGGCCACGCTGCTCATGCTCGGCAGCTCGCTCGTGATTGAGGCGCACTCCTCGCGGGCAAATCATTTTCCCACCTAAACCGCAACGGCGGTAGGGTGGGAGACTATGACCAGACGCGACCTTTCTTCTGCCCCGCTCATTGAGGCCGCCAACGGCCGCACGCCCTCACGCACCCCGGTGTGGTTTATGCGCCAGGCCGGGCGCTCGCTGCCGGAATACCGCAAAGTCCGTGAAGGCATCTCCATGCTGGACTCCTGCTTCATGCCGGAGCTCCTCGCCGAGATCACGATGCAGCCGGTGCGCCGCCACGACATGGATGCGGCGATTCTCTTTTCCGATATCGTCGTGCCGCTGAAAGCGGCGGGTATCGGCGTGGAGATCGTGCCGGGCCGCGGCCCAGTGATGGAGAAGGCGATTACGACGAAAGAGGACGTCGATAATTTGCCGGTGCTGGACCACAACGTTGAGGAAGTGGCCAAGGGCATCGAGATGATTCTCGACGAGCTCACCGACACCCAGGCCCTGATCGGCTTTGTCGGCGCACCGTTTACGCTGGCCAGCTACCTCATCGAGGGCGGGCCGAGCAAGAACCACGAGAAGACGAAGGCCATGATGCACGGCGACCCGGACACGTGGCACGCCCTGATGCGCCGCCTCGTGCCGACCATCAGCGCGTTCCTGCGCACGCAGGTCGACGCCGGCATCGACGCCATGCAGCTCTTCGACTCCTGGGAGGGCTTCCTCACAGAGGCCGACTACCGCGAGCACGTCCTGCCGTACTCCGCCGAGATCCTGAAGGAGGTCGAGGGCGTGATCCCGCGCATCCACTTCGGTGTGGCCACGGGTGAGCTGCTCGGCGCGATGTCCGAGGCCGGTTCCGAGGTGATGGGCGTCGACTGGCGCGTGCCGCTCGACGTCGCCGCCACGCGCTTTGCGTCCCCGCGCGTGCTGCAGGGCAACCTCGACCCGGCCATGCTCTTCGCCGGCCCCGCCGTGGTGCAGGAAGAAGTGCGCCGCATCAAGGCGGAGGCCGCCCGAGCTATCGACGCCGGCACCGCCACCGGCCACATCTTCAACCTCGGGCACGGCGTCTTGCCGACCACCGATGCAGGCGCCATCACCGACGCCGTCGCAATGATCCACGAAGCATAAATTCAATAAATTAAGGAGATCCCCATTGAATATCGCCATTGTCGGTGCAGGGCTTGCCGGGCTGACCGCAGCGTTTGAGCTGCGCAACTCCGGCCACACCGTCGACGTCTACGAAGGCAACGACCGCATCGGCGGCAAGCTGTACACCGTTGCGTTCGACGGCGGCCCCACCGATATGGGAGCAGAAGCCTTCATTGCGCGCCGCCCGGAAGCAAAGCAGCTCGTCGAAGAGCTGGGCCTGCAAGACTCGCTGGTCTCCCCATCGGGGATGCGCTCCCTGCTGTACGTCGACGGCGAAACCCGCGCTATGCCGGCAGGCGGCATGATGGGGATCCCATCTACCTCCGAACCGGTCGCGCACCTGGTCAGCGAGGAAACCGCGCGGCGCATCGACACCGAGGCGGAGCGCGAGGGCTTCGAGTGGACCATCGGCGGCGACATGAGCGTCGGCGCCCTGGTCCGCGAGCGCTACGGCGACGACGTCGTGGACAACATCGTTTCCTCCCTGCTTGGCGGGGTGTACTCCTGCACCGCCGATGACCTGGGCGTTCGCGCTACCGTGCCGCAGCTCGCCGCCGAGTTCGACCGCTTGGCCGCCGACGGCCCGGTGCACCTGTCCACCGCGGTCGCCAACCTGGAGGCCGCCCGGAAGAAGGCCGTCGCCGCGGCTGGGTCTTCTGAGGCCTCGAAGCCCTCGAAGCCTGCGCCCATTTTCGCTACCTTCCGCGAGGGCTACCAGGAGCTCTACGAGGCGCTCGCCGAGCAGTCCGGCGCGAACATCTACGTCGATGCCTTCATACCGTCCATCAGCCGTGAGGGCGAGGGGTTCCGCCTCAAGGGTGGCGAAGACACCGTCTACGACCGCGTGCTGTTGGCCACCCCGGCGCCGACGACCGCGCTGCTGCTTCGCGACATCGCCCCTGAGGCCTCCGAGGCGCTTCGCTCCGTCGAGTTGGCGAACTCCGCCGTGGTGGGCCTGCGCTTCGCCACCGACGAGGGCCTGCCGGAGAACTCCGGCGTGCTGGTCAGCACCGATGCGAAGGACGTGCACGCCAAGGCGTTCACGCTTTCGTCGCGTAAGTGGCCGCACCTCGCCGAGCGCGGCGGCGCCCTTGTACGCGCCAGCTTCGGCCGCTACGGCGACAACGTCGCCCTGACCGCCAACGAGGATGACCTCGTGGACTGGGCCCTCGACGACCTGCAGACCATCACCGGCTTCGACGGCCGCGCCGCCGGCGTCGAGGAGATCTTCGTCCAGCGCTGGCTCGGTGGCCTTCCGCGTTACGACGCCACCCACCTGGCCACCGTGGCCAAGGTCCAGGACGCCCTCGCCGGTATCGACGGCGTTGGTGTGACAGGCGCCTGGGTTGCCGGGGTTGGGGTCCCGGCCGTGATCGGCAACGCGCGTCAGGCGGCGAAAGACCTGCTTTAAGCGGACTCTAGGCGGAAACGCGCACCAAATTCCAGTATTTCGGCGGGTGGGTTTTGCGTTTCCCCAGGTCGCGCCCCTCGCGTGAGGGAATGTGGTGCTTGGGAAAAGAGGCGAGTGACAAAGGACGCAACTCGAAAAAGTAGGATCGGCATAACCGCAGGTCACAAAAGGGCTAGCCAAAAAGGGGTGCGTCTTTTGTCACTGGTGCAGCGGGACACGCACCATATTCCTTGGTTTTGGGACGGCGACGTCGCGTTTCCCCAGGTCGCGCCCCTTGGTGGGGAAAGGAATTTGGTGCGCGTGTCCAGTTAAAGGAGGGTTTTGCCCTTCTGCTCCGGCAGGACGAACGCTGCCACGGCTGCCACGGTGAACGCCACCGCGAAGACCACGAATACGCTGGCGTGGCCGCCGAAGGCCAGGACTGGCGGGACGATCAGCGGCGCCAGGATCGAACCGACGCGCCCGAAGGCCGCAGCGGCGCCCGTGCCGGTCGCGCGGATCTGGGTGGGGTAGAGCTCAGGACCGATGGCGTAGAGGGCACCCCACGCGCCCAGGTTGAACAGGGAGAGCAGGCAGCCTGCGGCGATGATCTGCCAGGGCGCGGTGGCGAACCCGTAGAGCCCAGCCGACACCGCCGACCCGGCCAGGAAGACGGCGAGGGTGGTGCGGCGCCCCCAGACCTCAATGAGCCAGCCGGCCAGGGCGTACCCGGGCAGCTGGGCCAGCGTGATGATCAGCGTGAAGCTGAAGGAGCGCACGAGGCTGAAGCCTTGGTCCACAAGCAGGGAAGGGATCCAGGTGAACGCGCCGTAGTAGGCGAGGGAAACGCAGAACCAGACGGTCCAGAAGGCGGCGGTGCGGGCGCGCAGTTCGGGGCCCCAGATGTGGGTGCCTTTGCCAGCACTTGCATCGGGATCGGCGGTGGTGGCGATGGGGGCGTCGATAAGTAGTTCGGGTGGGACTTGCTCCTCGAAGCTGCGGACCACTGCCTCTGCTTCCTCGGCGCGGCCGCGCGACTCCAGGAAGCGGACCGATTCCGGCAGCTGCATGCGCACATACAGCGCGTAGAGCGCAGGCACGGCGCCGAGCGCAAGCCCCCAACGCCAGCCGTTTTCGCCCTCGGCGACGACGAACGTGCCGATGACCGCCGCCAGAATCCAGCCCGCCGCCCAAAACGCCTCGAGCCAGACCACCATCCGCCCGCGCACCTTCAGCGGCGCGAACTCGCTGACCAGCGTGGACGCGACGGGCAACTCCGCGCCGAGGCCAAGGCCGGTGAGGAAACGGAACACGAGCAGGACAGCAACCGACCCGGCAAGCGCCGAGGCGCCCGTTGCCACGCCGTAGACCAGCAGAGTGAGGGCGAAGACCTGGCGGCGCCCCAGCTTGTCCGCGAGCAGCCCGCCGAGGGAGGCGCCGACCGCCATCCCGATGAACCCCACGGACGCGATCCAGCTCGTGGTGGTTTTCTCCAGATCCCAGTGCATGGCCAGCGCCGCGATGACGAAGGAAACCAGCCCGACGTCCATCGCGTCGAGCGCCCACCCCACCCCCGATCCGACGAGGAGCTTCTTGTGTTTCGGGGTAACCGGCAGCCTATCGAGGCGCTGCGTGCGGGTCAGTGCTGTTTTCATGGGCAAAACCTTAGAACAATTCTGGCTTTTATTTGGGAAAATTACGAAAGTTTCCTGCTAATCTGCCGGTATGAAGAAGCAGCTCGGACTCATGCTCGTTACCACCTGCTCAGCGGCCATGTTGGTGGCCCCGCAGGCCATGGCGGAGGACACCGCCCAGCTCACGGAGGCTCGCTGCGTGGCGCTTGTCGACGCGGTCAAGGACGCCACCGCGAAGCAGCGCGATGCGCAGGACCGCGAGCGCGCCACACAGCAGACGCTCGATGCGGCGCAGCGCGACGTCGCCGCCGCCCAGGAAGAACTCAAGGCAGCAAAGGGCATGGTCGCCGCCGCCCAACGCCTTCTTGACGACGCCACCACCGACCGCACCGCGAAACAGTCCGCAGTGCCCGCCGGCGTGACGGCGGAATCTGCACAGCAGGCGCTCGAGGACGCGAAGGCGCGGGCCGCCGAAGCAGCCGCCGCCCTCGAAGCCAGCAAGGCCGAGGCGCAACAGCAGTTCGACCGCGGCTCCCTCGGCTTCTTCGAAGCCATGGGCGCAACCGACGCCGTCGCCGAACTGAACACCGACTTCCGCTTCAAAGAAGAAGACCCGGTGGCTGGGCAGACGGGCTACCGCATCGCGGACGACACCCACATCGGTGAGGCCGACGACGCCACCCACCTGGACAACATGAAGGCAGCCATTGGCTGGCTGCCCGAGGCCAACGAGCTCCGCGAAAGCGACGGCCAGCCCGCCCTGCCCGTCTCCGACTTCCTGATGGCGCAGGCCCAGGTAAACGTGAACTGGTCGCACCAGCTGCCGCGCGGGCACTCGAAGAACGGCTGGGACAACCTGTCCTGGAACTACGACAACCCGTTCAAGGGCTGGTTCCACGAGGAGCGCGTCGCGTACTTCGAGGCACTCGAGAAGGGCGAGAAACCATTCGAGGCGGGCGCTGGCCACTACATGGCGATCGTCAACCCGGACATGCGCGCCACCGGCTTCGCTGTGAACACCAAAGCCTTCCGGTACCAGGGGTACCCGTGGCGTATTGCCCACGCGCAGACCTTCGCCACCCATTGGATGAAGCAGGGCACTCCACTGTTCACCGTCGACGAGTACACCGAGCGCTTCAACACCTACTACGACGGCCTCAAGCACGCCATCGAGTTTGGCGACGCCACCAAGCGTCAAACGCTCGAGGAGCGCGAAGAGGACGTCGACAAGGCGGAGCGGACCCTGGAAGCCGCACGCGCGCTGCAGGCCGCGGAGGAGCTCGTGGCAAAGCGTGAGCAGGAGCTTTCCGCCGCCAAGGAGGCGCAGCCTGCCCGACAGGCCGCCGCCGAGGAAGCGCTGAAGGCTGCGAAGCAGACGCAGGAGGATGCGGCTGCTGCCGCTGCGACCGCCAAGGCAGCCGCAGCCGAGGCCCGCGCAGCCACCGAACGCGCCGAAGCCGAATACCAACCCGTCAAAGCCAACTGCGACGCACTGACCGGCGCCGACAAGGAAGGCTCCTCCACCGGCGGCATCATCGCCGGTGTGGTACTCGGGCTGCTGGCACTCATCGGAATCGTGGTGGCCACCAACCCGGGAATCTTAAATATGTTCTAGCTAGGTACACTCTCTGCTTATGCAAAGTGAGGAGCAGACCACACCCGAACCAGAATGGTGGGAACAACCAGGCATGCCCTGGAACAGCAAACCAACCAAGGCCGACTACTGGTGCCTTGGCTGGTTCGGCTTCGTAGGCCTCTTCGGCCTTGCGATGATCCCACTTCGCGCCTGGCTGCTTGGGCTGCACCCGCCCATCATGCTGGCCATTACCGGTTCCCGGATTGGAGCGGCGTCGACGGGCGCGCTCGCCGCCGTCGGCGAGGTGCAGCACTGGCTGGGCTACCTGCTCATCGGCACGCTGATGGCCATCAAGTTCGACTGGATCTATTGGTGGGCCGGCAAACTGTGGGGGCGCGGAATCCTTGACGTGCAGGCGCAGAACTCCAAGCGCAGCGCCCGCAACATCGAACGCGTGGAAAAGTGGGCCCTCAAACTCGGCTGGCTGGGAATCTTCCTCGCCTACGTACCGATCCCACTTCCCATCGCCTTCGTCGTCTTCGTCCTGATGGGCATGACCGGCATGCCGCTGTGGAAGTTCATGGTGCTGGACTTCATCTCGAAAACCCTGTGGTCACTTGGGTACTTCGCCCTCGGATGGTGGATCGGGGAGCCCGTGGTGTACGTGCTGGAGCAGTACGCGAAGGTGGCCAACTGGATCGCCATCGGCCTGATCGTGGTGATCATGTTCGGCGCGTTTAGGAGGCAGGCGAAGAAAGCGTAGGCGGGTGCGCGCACCAAATTCCCTCACGCAGTTTGCTCGACCTGGGCTTTTCCAAATCGCCGCGCGAAAATCCAGGAATTTGGTGCCCTCTCAACCGTGCCAGTGCCAAAGGACGCAACCCCCTTTTCACGACCTGGGCTTTTTCGTCCTCCCCGAACAAGAATTGCGTCCTTTGGCACTCGCTCCCCAGAAAATTAGCGGTACACCACCACTGAGGAGAAGTCCTCGTCCCCGTGGCCCTTCTTCTGCTGCTCCTGCAGGGAGGCAACCGCGGCTGCCACGGCCGGCAGCTCCTTGCCGGCAGCTTCGGCGGTGGCGAGCATCAAACGCGCGTCCTTCTCGATGGCGTCGGTGGAGAAGTCGCCGGGGTTGGTGTCGCGCTCCCCGAGCAGGAATGGGGACTTCATGTTCACGATGAACTCGAGGCCAGTGGAGCCGAGCATGTCGACGATGGTGGCGTCGTCAAGTCCTTGGGCGTTGCCGATATGCAGTGCCTCCTTGAACCCCTGCATGGTGACGGCCAACGCGAGGTTGGCGATGAGCTTGCCTGTCGCGGCCTGGGCGGCAGTGTCGACGACCTTGAGGCGCTCCGGGTTCGCGGCGGCCCACGGCGCGACGACGTCAGCGACTTCCTTGCGGCGCTGCTCGGTGGCGCCGCCGACGTAGACGCCGAGCTTGCCGGCGCGCGCCGGGATGAGCGAGCCGACTACGGGGGTGTGGACGAGGGTGGGGACGGCGGCGGCGAAGGAGTCGGCGTCGGCGGGGGAGATGGTGGTGGCGTCGGCCCAGGTGACGCCGTCGGGGATGAGGCCGGGTTCGATGACGATGTCGCGGACGGTGTCGGGGCCGAACAGGGAGGTGATTACGAGGTCGGAGCCTTTCACGGCGTCTGCAGGGGTGTCGGCGGCGGTGGCGCCGCGCTCGACGAGCGGGGCGGTTTTCGCTGCGGTGCGGTTCCAGACCACAAGGTCGTGGTCACTGACAAGCTTGAGTGCTAATTCGGTACCCATACGGCCGAGGCCTAAAAATGCAATCTTCATATCGCCTAGGATAGGCAACTATGACGAAGACGAACCTGACTTCAGAAAATACTGCTCGTTCTGCTGAGTTGTTTGCGCGCGCTCAGCGGGTCACGCCGGGCGGGGTGAACTCGCCGGTGCGCGCGTTTGGCTCGGTGGGTGGGCAGACGCGCTTTATTGAGAAGGCGTTCGGCAGCACGCTTGTAGATGTCGACGGCAACTCCTACGTCGACCTGGTGGATTCGTGGGGTCCGATGATCCACGGGAATGCGCACCCGGCGATCCTGGAGGCCGTCGAGAAGGCGTTGGTGAACGGGTTGAGCTTCGGCGCGCCGACGGAGGCCGAGGTGGAGATCGCGGAGATGATTACGCAGCGTACGTCCGTGGAGGAGGTGCGCATGGTCAACTCGGGTACTGAGGCGACGATGTCGGCGGTGCGCCTGGCGCGCGGGTATACGCAGCGCCCGAAGATTATTAAGTTTGATGGCTGCTACCACGGCCATGTGGACGCCCTGTTGGCGTCGGCAGGCTCTGGGATCGCGACGTTCTCGTTGCCGGATTCCCCGGGGGTCACCGGCGCGCAGGCGGCGGACACGATCGTGGTGCCGTACAACGACATTGAGGCTGTGAAGCGCGCGTTCGCGGAAAACGAGGGCCAGATTGCCGCCGTGATCGCGGAGGCGGCCGCCGGCAATATGGGCACGGTGGCGCCGCAGGACAACTTCAACGCGAAGCTGAAGGAGGTCTGCCACGCCAACGGTGCGCTGCTCATCCTGGACGAGGTGATGACGGGCTTCCGCACCTCCTACTCCGGCTGGTACGGGGTTGACGGTGTTGCGGGTGATCTGACGACCTTCGGCAAGGTCATCTCGGGTGGGTTGCCGGCGGCGGCCTTTGGTGGGCGTCGAGAAGTGATGGAGAAGCTGGCGCCGAACGGGCCGGTGTACCAGGCGGGCACCCTGTCCGGAAACCCGGTGGCGATGGCGGCTGGCATGGCGTCGTTGCGCCTGGCCAGCGAGGATATTTACCCGGCGCTGCACCGCAACGCGGACAGGCTGGAAGATTTGGTCAGCTCGGCGCTGACGCGTGAGGGCGTGGCGCACCACATCCAGCGCGCGTCGACGATGCTGTCGGTGCGCTTCGCGGAGAGCGAGGGCCACAACTTCGACGACATGAAGGCGGCGGAGACGTTCCGCTACGCGCCGTTCTTCCACGCGCTGCTGGACCACGGCGTGCACGCGTCCCCGAGCCCGTTCGAGACCTGGTTCGTCTCCACGGCGCTGACTGACGACGACTTCGCCACCATCGAGGCCGCGCTCGTCCCGGCTGCGAAGGCCGCGGCCGCCGCGACCCCGGAGGGCCAGTAAATGACGCGAACTGTTGTCCACCTGGTGCGCCACGGTGAAGTGTTCAACCCGAAGAAGATCCTCTACGGGCGCCTGCCGGGCTACCACTTGAGCTCCCGCGGCTACTCGATGGCCGCTGCGACCTCGAAGTTTTTCGAGGGCCGCGATGTTACCTACCTGGCGGCCAGCCCGCTGCTGCGCGCGCAGGAGACCGCGCAGCCGATTGCGGAGGTCACTGGCCTGGAGATTGATACCCGGGAGGAGATCCTGGAGGCCGGCAACACCTTTGAGGGGCTGCGCACCAAGGGGTGGCGCTCCCAGCTGTGGAACCCGATCCGGTGGCGCCACATGCTCAAGCCCTGGGAGCCGAGCTGGGGCGAGTCCTACGAGGACATCTTCGCCCGCATGGACGTCGCGATTGAGGACGCCCGCCAGCGCGCCGAGGGCCACGAGGCCGTGCTGGTGAGCCACCAGCTGCCGATCGTGACGGTGCAGCGCTACGTGCAGGGCAAGCCCTTCGCGCACGCGAGCCGTCGCTGCGAGCTGGCCAGTGTGACGTCACTTGTGTTCGATGATGACGTTGTTGTTGACTGGTCATACTCAACCCCCGCATCCGCGATCTAACCTGGAAGGACCCTATGACCGTGCGCCGCAGCCTTGTCCCATTCGTTGCCGCAGCCGTGCTGCTGAGCGGGTGCTCGAGCGCCAGCGACAACGGCGGGTCCTTCGCGTTCCACTCGCCGGGCGGGCAGGTGGAGCTGTTCTACCCGCAGGAGGAGCGTAAGCCGCTGCCGGACTTTTCCGGCGAGTCCCTGATGGAGCCGGGCAGCGAGATTTCGCTCAGCGACTTCGACGGCGAGGTCGTGGTGCTCAACGCGTGGGGCCAGTGGTGCGCGCCGTGCCGTGCGGAGGTCGACGACCTCCAGGAGGTGCAGGAGTCCATCGAGGGCTTCGGCACCGTGCTGGGCATTAACGTGCGTGACCACAACGCGGACATTGCGCGCGACTTCATGAAGGACAACGGGGTGACCTACCCATCCATCTACGACCCGCCGTTTAAGACCGCCGCGTTCTTGGGCGGCGTGCCCAGCTCCGTGATCCCGACGACGATCGTGCTGGACACCCAGCACCGCCCGGCGGCGGTGTTCCTGCGGGAGGTCAACGCCCAGGAGATCATTGACCTGGCGAATACGCTGCACCAGGAGGCGGAGGCCTAAGTGGGGGAGGCGTTATCGGAGCTGGTCTCCCAGGGGCCGCTGCTGCTGGGAATGCTGGCGGCTGCGCTGGCCGGGTTGGCGTCCTTCGCCTCGCCGTGCGTGGTGCCGCTGGTGCCGGGCTACATGTCGTACCTGACGGGCATCGTGGGCGGCGAGCTTAACGTGGATGAGCGCGGGGTGTCGGTGACGCGGCGCCGCTGGGCCGTCGCCGGCGCGGCGGGCCTGTTCATCCTCGGGTTCACCGTGGTGTTCCTGCTGGCCACCGTGACTGTCTTCGGTGCGGTGAGCGCGGTGGCGCTCAACGCGGAGACCCTCATGCGTGCGGGTGGGGTGGTCACGATTGTGATGGGCCTGGTGTTCGCCGGTTGGGTGCCCGCGCTGCAAAACGACACGCGGCTGCGGCCGAAGAAGTGGACCACGCTGCTGGGCGCGCCGCTGCTCGGCGGGGTGTTCGCGCTCGGGTGGACCCCGTGCTTGGGGCCGACGCTCGGCGCCATCGTCTCCGTCTCTGTGGGCACGGCGGGCATGACGGCGGCGCGCGGCGTGCTGCTGGTCATCGCGTACTGCCTCGGGTTGGGGCTGCCGTTCCTGCTGGTGGCGCTCGGCTCGGCGAAGGCGGTGCGTAGTATCGAGGTGCTGCGGAAACACTCGCGTACCATCCAGGTGATCGGCGGGGTAGCGATGGTCATCGTCGGCCTGCTGCTGCTGACAGGGGCCTGGAACGTGTTTATCGGCTGGACGCGCCAGCTCGTCGTCGGATATGGAGCAACGGTGATTTAAATGAGCACTGCACTCACGTGGCTACGCAGGTCGTGGCACTGGCTGACCAGTATGCGCACCGCGCTGCTGCTCCTGTTCTTACTTTCGCTCGCCTCCATCCCGGGCGCGCTGTTGCCACAGCGCACGGTCTCCGCGACGCTGGTGGACGACTACCTGCGCGCCAACCCAACCATGGGGCCCATCTACGACAAGCTCCAGCTGTTCGACGTCTTCGATTCCACCTGGTTCGTCGCTATCGTCACGCTGCTGATGGTCTCGCTGGTCGGGTGCATCATCCCGCGCTCGATTGACCACTGGCGCGCGTACCGGGCCACGCCGACCAGGGCGCCGAAGTACCTGTCCAGGATGCCGCTGCATGCGGAGGGGGACGTCGATACGCCGAAGGACGAGTTGGAGGCGAAGGCGCGCGCAGTGCTGCGCAGGTGGCACGTGGCTTCCTACCAGCCGGAGGAGGACCGCGCCGGAGTGTTCTCCATTTCGGCGGAGCGCGGCTACTCCCGCGAGCTGATGAACCTGCTGTTCCACATCGGGCTGGTGGGCATGATCGTGGCGTTCGCGGCGGGCCGCATGGTCTTCTACGAGGGCCAGGTCATCATGGTGACCGAGTCCGAGTCGCAGTACGCGGTGCCGGTGGAGCAGCCGCGCCAGTTCTGTAATACGTCGCCTGCGAACTTCGACGTCTTCCGCGCCGGCCCGCTTTTCGACGGCACCGGCCTGCACCCGTTCTGCATCGAGTCGAAGAACTTCCGCGCCGAGTACCTCAACACTGGCCAAGCGAACGGGTTCTGGTCGGACGTGGCCTACACCCCGGACGTGGCCGCCCCGCGCGAGCAATGGCAGGACTTCACGCTGCAGGTCAACCACCCGCTGCGCGTGGACGGCAACCGCGTCTACCTGCAGGGGCACGGCTTCGCCCCGCAGGTAACCATCACCTGGCCGAATGGGGAGTCGCGCACCCAGATGGTGCAGTTTAGGCCCACGGACGTGCAGAACTTCCTGTCCGCCGGCGTAATGCGTTTCGACCCGCCGGCCGGCATGTACCCGGACCTCACCGATCGCCGCGAGCACCAGATCGCCATCGAGGGCAACTTCGCACCGACCGCCCAGTGGACCGGCGTGAACGGCGACATGCTGCAGTCCGGCTTCCCTGCGATGCAGGACCCAGCGATGGCCGTAGACATCTACGTCGGAGACGCCGGCCTGGACACCGGCCGCCCGCAGAACATCTTCGTGCTGGACCAGAACCTGATCGCCGAGGGGCGCCTGCAGAAGGTGGAGCGCGTCAACCTGGTGCCGGGGGAGGAAACCACCCTTGAGGGTGGCATCCGCGTGCGCTTCGACGGCGCCGCCGAATACGCCAACTACCAAATCTCCCACGACCCGACCCAGGGCTGGATGCTGGCAACCTCGGTGCTCATGCTGGCCGCGCTGGCTGGCTCGCTGACCATCAAGCGCCGCCGCCTGTGGATCCGCCTGACCCCGACGGCCACCGGCACCCACGTGGAGCTCGCCGGCCTGGCGCGCACGGACCGCGCCGGGTGGGGCGCCGAGTTCGATGAAATCGTGGAGGAAATCCTGGGCGTTTCGGAGGAGGAGAACCCCTCCTTCGAGGTTGATGACCTTGGCTAACCTGCGATGACGCGGTAGATTGTTCCCCATGCTTGTCGATTCCACGATGGCGGACCTCTCAGACCTCACGTTCCGCACCGCGTTCATCCTGTACCTGGCTGCGCTGATCATGTCCTGTATCTACTACGGGCGCATGTTCGGCGTGCTCGACATGCGCCGCGAGCGCGCCCGCATGGATCAAAAAGTCGCCGTGGGGGCCGGGGGCGGCTCCGAGCTTATCGACGTCCCCTCCGACTCCTTCGACCAGGCAGAATACGACCGCCGCGTCGCCGGCGCCCGCAAGTGGGCGAACATGACGCAGGCGCTGATCTGGTTCGGCATCGTGCTGCACGTGGCGTCCTTCATTACGCGCGGGCTGGCGGCGAAGCGCTTCCCGCTCGGCAACCTGTACGAGTACATCCTGGCCATGACGGCCGTCGTGATGGTCGCAGCCGCGATCGTGGTGCAGCGCAAGAACTGGCACACCATCTGGCCGTGGCTGCTCGCCCCGATGGCGATCGCGATGTTCTTGAACTCCACGGTGTTCCACATGCACGTGGCGCCGGTGGTGCCGGCGCTGCAGTCCTACTGGCTGCCGGTGCACGTTTCGTCGGTGTCGGTGGGGGCGTCGATAGGTATTGTGTCGGGCATCTTTGCGCTGCTGTACTTGCTGCGCATGTGGCAGCCGCGCGGCGAGGAGCATGGGTTTTTCGGCGCGATTGCGAAGCCACTGCCGAGCGCGAAGACGCTCGACCAGATCACCTACAAGACGGCGATTATTACGCTGCCGCTGTTCGGAATCGGCATTGTGTTTGGCGCGATCTGGGCTGAGGTCGCCTGGGGTCGCCCGTGGGGCTGGGACGCGAAGGAAACCGTGTCCATGATCACGTGGATTCTGTACGCCGCCTACCTCCACGCGCGCGCCACCGCCGGCTGGAAGAACTCGAAGGCCGCGTGGATCAACGTTTTTGCCTTGGCCATGACCATCTTTAACATGACCTATGTAAATACTGTCATTGCTGGACTTCACTCGTACGCAGGATTGAACTAATGAAAACACTGATTACAGGAGGGGCCGGCTACATCGGCTCCACAATTGCATCGTGCTGCTCCGACGCAGGCATCACCCCGGTCATCTTGGATGACTACTCCACTGGCCTGCGCGTCTTCGCAGAGCGCTTCGACCACTACGAGGGCGACATCGCCGACACCGAGCTGCTCAACAAAATTTTCGACGACCACCCCGACATCGAAGCCGTCATCCACTGCGCGGCCAAGATCATCGTGCCGGAGTCCGTCGCGCAGCCGCTCGAGTACTACGACGTCAACGTCGGCCGCGCAACCAAGATGCTGCAGGTCCTTCGCGACCGCGGCGTCAAGCGCGTCATGCTCAGCTCGACCGCCGCAATGTACCAGGCGGACGAGGACTTCACCGTCAACGAGTCCTCCGTTGTGGCGCCAACCAGCCCGTACGCCGCGTCGAAGTGGATGCTGGAGCGCGTCATGGCTGACGCCGCTGCCGCCGGCCAGATCCAGGCTGTGGCCCTGCGCTACTTCAACCCGATCGGCGCCGACCCACAGCTGCGCACCGGCCTGCAGAACCCGCTGCCGTCCCACGCGCTGGGCAAGATGATCACCGCCCACCAGAGGGGTGAGGCGTTCACGGTCACCGGCGTCGACTGGCCAACCCGCGACGGCTCCGGCCTGCGCGACTACGTCCACGTTTGGGACCTGGCCCGCGCCCACGTCGCCGCCCTCAAGGCCGACCTCGCCCCATACGAGGTCATCAACCTAGGCACCGGCACCGGCACCACCGTCTTCGAGCTCGCCGAGGCGTTCAAGGCCGCCAGCGGCTCCGACATGGAGGTCACCACCGCGCCGCCGCGTGAGGGCGACGTCGCCGGTTGCGCACCGCGCATCGACAAGGCGCGCGAGGTACTCGGCTGGTCCCCAGAGCTCACCATCGAGCAGGGCGTCCGCGACTCCCTAGCCTGGGCAGAGAAGCTGCCCGAGGTCCTCGCCGAGGAAGCAACGCGCAGCTAGTCTTCGCCACGCTTCCTCCGACGCTCCTCCTCTTCACGACGCCGGCGCTCCGCCTCCTCGCGGGCCCGGCGTTCTTTAAACCTATTCTTCTCGATCTCCCACAGGAACTCCTCATCATCATCCGGCCCCTTAATAGCCGGCGGTTGTTCCTGCTGCTGCACCCCGTACCATCCATACCGTGCATTCGACCCCGGGCCGAACGCGCGCCACATCAAGTACACAGCCAGAATGATCAGAGCGATGAGTAGAAGCCTTCCCATGCCCTCTAACATACTGGTCCACCTTTGCGTTAGGCTAAATCTCCATGAGTGAAGCACCACAGGAAGCTCCCGAGGTTGACCCAAGCGCGAAGCGTCGCGCCAACAAAGCCGCCGCCATCTACGGGCTGTACCGGCTCCTCCTCTTCATCGTCCTCACCGTGGTGATCCAGCTGCTGGCCGTCGCGGTTGGGGCGCCCGTGCCGCTGATCATGTCGGCCCTTTTAGCCCTCATCGTGGCGTTCCCGCTGTCCATGCTGGTGTTCAAGAAGCAACGCATTGAGGCCGTCCAGGCGCTTGCGCATTGGAAGGAGCAGCGTCAGGCCCGCAAGGCGTGGATCGAGGCCGAGCTGGCCGAGCGTTAGTTCTCTCGTGGGACGGTGTGCACCACATTCCTGCATTTGGCGTCGTGGGTTCGCAAAGCCCAGGTCGCCTGTTCTGTGTGAGGGAATTTGGTGTCAGGCAGGTCGGTTCGAGTGCCAAAAGACGCAATCGAATAAGGTCTATCGCTTCAAAGTTGCTGGCAGAAAATGTGCTAGACAACAAACGATGTCAGATTTGGCACTGGCGCCCACTCCATAGCTACTCAGCGACAAGAAAACCCCTCCGCAGCCAGTCCGCTGAACGGGTGACTTCAGGCAAGAGGGGAATACCCCTCACACTTTACACTCGAAAAGTTCAAAACCCTTGCCACCCGCACCCCGCTGGCGTAATGTTCCGCTGGTGCCTGCTGACATTCGGCACCGCCAGCTCAATAGCGCGGCGGTGATCTTGTTCGGCTTCCTGGTAGCCCTGTTCGTGGGCACCGTGTTGCTGATGCTTCCGGCTTCCACTGTGAATCCGGGTGGGTTGCCGCTGTTGCCGGCGTTGTTTACGGCGACGTCCGCGCTGTGTGTAACCGGCCTAGCCATTGTGGATACGGCGACGTATTGGACTACGTTCGGCAAGGTGGTCATTGCCGTGTTGATCCAGGTTGGCGGGTTCGGGGTGATGAGCTTCGCGACGATTCTGGGTCAGGCGGTGGTCCGCAAAGCGAATTTGAGTGCGAATGTGATTTCGGCGGTGGAGCGTCGTACGGCGGTGGGCGGGATCGCGCCGCTGTTGAGGCGGGTCTTGCTGGTGAGCATCGTGGTGGAGGCGTTGGTCGCGCTGGCGTTGACGGCGCGGTTCGTGGCGTTGGGCTACCCATTGCCGCGCGCGTTGGGGCATGGGGTGTTTCATGCGGTGTCGGCGTTTAACAACGCGGGGTTCGCCCTCTATTCGGACAACATGACCGGCTTTGTGGGGGACTGGTGGGTCTGCGCGCCCATCATGGCGGCGATCATTATTGGTGGTTTGGGGTTTCCGGTGCTGTTTCAGTTTCGGCGGGACGTGTTGCGCCTGCACCGCTGGACGTTGAATACGCGCATGGTGGTTGCCGGTACGCTCTTCCTTCTTTGCTTTTCGACGGCCACCATCCTCGTCATGGAGTGGAACAACCCGCGCACGCTGGGTGGGTTGCCGGCGTCGGATGCGGTGTTGGCGGGGCTGTTTCAGGCGGTGCAGACCCGCACGAGCGGGTTCAACTCTGTCGATATTGGCGGGATGCACGAGCCGACGCTGTTTGCGATGGACCTGTTCATGTTTGTGGGGGCGGGCCCGGCTGGCACGGCGGGTGGCGTGAAGATCACGACGGTGTTGGTGTTGGTGTCGGCGGTGTCGGCGGTGGTGCGGGGTCGCACGCAGCCGGTCATGCTGGGCAAAGGTGTCCCGGTGGAGGTGGTGCACCAGGCGATCACGGTGGTGATGCTCAGTGGCGCGCTGGTGGTGGTGGCGACGTTCGCGTTGTTGGCGCTGACGCCGTTTCACCTGTCGGAGGTGTTGTTTGAGGTGCTGTCGGCGTTTGGCACGGTGGGGTTGTCCACGGGCATTACGCCGCACCTGGATGCGCCTTCGTTGTTGGTCATTATTTTTATGATGATTGTTGGCAGGTTGGGTCCGATTACTGTGGCGACGGCGTTCGCGTTTGCGGAGCCGGCGTCGAAAATTTTGCTTCCTTATGAAAGGCCGATCATTGGTTAAGTTTGCAACGCCCACGTACGCGGTGCTTGGGCTCGGGAGGTTTGGCTCGGCGGTGGGCCGGGAGCTCATGTTTGACGACGCCACCGTCGTCGGCGTCGATCTGGAAGAGGCTGCCGTGAAGCGCAACAACGGGCTGCTGTCGAAGGTGGTGCAGGCTGACTGCACGGACGTGGCCACGATTGATGAGCTGGGCATTTCGGAGTTCGACGGCGTCGTCGTGGCGATTGGCGGGGCGCACGTGGAGGCGTCGATTTTGACGTGTTCGCTGTTGGTGGATGTGGGCGTCGAGAATTTGTGGGCGAAGTCCTCCGGTAATGCGCACGGGCGCATCCTGGACCAGATCGGTGTGCCGCATGCGGTGCACCCGGAGGAGGCGATGGGGCGGCGTGTGGCGCACTTGGTGCGTGGCGCGAACCTCGACTATGTGGAGTTGTCCTCGGGCACGGCGATTGTGCACACGGTGGTGCCGACGCACGTGGCGGGCCCGCTCGACGAGCAGGCGTTGTGGCAGAGCCACGGCGTGAAGGTGATTGCCGTGCGCCGGGAGGACCGCTGGCAGCCGGTGCTTGGACACATGGCTTTGGAGGCTGGCGAGCAGGTGCAGATCTATGGGGATTCGCGCCGGGTGGAAAAGTTCAGCCGCATGGCGGCGCGGCGACGCTAACCTGGGCTGCATGTCAGTACAGCACGCTTTCGACACTGCACGCGCGGCACAGCGCACCTGGGCGACGACACCTCTTCGCCAGCGCAGCCGCATCTTTCTCCGCTACCACGACCTGGTGTTGGCGCACCGCGACGAATTGGTGGACCTGATCCAGCAGGAGACAGGTAAGGCGAAACACAACGCGTTCGACGAGGTCATGGACGTTGCGATTACCGCCCGCCACTACGCGTACCGTGCGAAGGCGCTGCTGACGCCAGCCCGAGTGCGGGGCGCTATGCCGGTGGTGACACGGACCGAGGTGCACCGGGCACCGAAAGGCGTGGTGGGAGTGATTGCACCTTGGAACTACCCGCTCTCGTTGGCGGTGTCGGATGCGGTGGCGGCACTGATTGCGGGCAACGCCGTGGTACTGAAGCCGGATACGCAAACCCCGCGCACCGCGCAGCGCGCCCACCAGCTGTTGGTGCAGGCTGGGTTGCCAGCCGATCTGTTCCAGGTTGTGGAGGGAAGCGGGCGGACGGTGGGGCAGGAGATCGTGAAGCGATGCGATTTCCTCATGTTCACAGGGTCTACCGCCACCGGCAGGAAGCTTGCCGCGCAGGCCGGGGAGCGTCTGATTGGGTTCTCCGCTGAGCTGGGCGGGAAGAATCCACTGCTGGTTTTAGCCAGCGCGGACCCCGAGACGGCGGCGCGCGGCGCCGTTGACGCGTGCTTCAGCAATACCGGTCAGCTGTGCATTTCCGTGGAGCGGATCTACGTGGACCGCGCCGTGGCAGAAGTGTTCCTTGCGCGCTTTGTGGCGCTGACGAAACGCCTGCGCATCGGGCATGGGTGGGGTGATGATGTCGGCTCGTTGATTTCTGCGGAGCACCTCTCACGCATCGACGCCTACGTCCACGACGCCGTGACCAAAGGCGCCACCGTCCTGACGGGTGGGGAAGCGTTACCCCAGCTCGGCGACACGTTCTACGCACCGACCATCCTCGTGGACGTCCCGGAGGACTCCGATCTGTACCGTGAGGAAGTGTTCGGGCCGGTCGTCTACGTGGAGGTGGTGGATGGGCCGGAGGTGGGCGTCGAGAAGATGAATGACACCGACTACGGGCTCAATGCCTCGATTTGGGGCGCGGAGGACGAGGCGCGCGTGGTCGCGGAGCATGTGCATGCGGGAACCGTGAACATCAACGAGGGTTACGCGGCCGCGTGGGCATCGATGGACGCGCCGATGGGCGGGTGGAAACAATCAGGTGTGGGGCGGCGCCATGGCGACGAAGGCCTGCTGAAGTACACCGAGGCGCGCACCGTGGCGGCGCAGCGCTATTTGCCGCTCGGCGGGGTCGGCACTGGCGGCGGCAAGCAGGTCGCGGACACGATGGCGCTCGCGCTGCGGTTGGGCAAGCGTCTGCTGCGCTAGGCCCGGCTAGTCCTTGCTCTCGTCGCCGTGGCCGGTGGCGTGCGCGATGGCATCGGCGAGCCACTGTGCCAGGCCAGGTTGGCGTTCTTCGTAGTAGCGCTTGAAGCGTTCATCGGCGATGTAGCCGCGCGAGATCTGAAACTGCATCTCCGGGGTGACGTCGAAAAACTGCCCGATCACCTTCCGGTGTTCCTCGACGAGTTCGGCTGCCTCCGCGCTGTCGGTGGGCACGTCGCGGCGAACAGCGTCGGCGAGTTTGGTATCGATGGCGTCGAAACGCTGCTTGCTGTCCTCCCAGTCGCTCGCACCCCAGTTGCCGGTGCGACCCTGGTACTGCGCCCAGCCGGGCGTGTCGCCGTAGGCCTCTTGCGCTTCGGCTTGATGTTCGGCGTAGTTAGGGTCGCCGAGGATCTCGCCGATTTCTTCGAGGGTTGGCTTGTGATTGTTCATTGCTTGCTCCAATAACTTTTCGACGGCCACCACCATCCCATCGATCCGCGAACGCTCCTCAAGCAGGCGTTCGTGTTGCCTGCGCAGGTGTTCCCGGTTCGAGGTGGGGTGGGAGAGTACTTCTTTGATTTCAGACAGTTTCATACCGGTGGTCCGGTAGACCAGGATGTGCTGGATGCGCTCCAGGTCATCTGGCGTGTACAGCCTGTAGTTTGACCAGCTGCGATACACAGGTTCGACGAGGCCGGCCTGCTCCCAGTGGTGCAGGGTGCGCACCGTGATCCCGAATGCGTTGGCTACTTCGCCGACTGTGTACAGCGCTTCGTTGTTGGTCATGGCAGCCATTGTGCAGTCTGACGTTACGTCAGAGTCAAGCCTTGCTCTCGTCGATCTTGGTCAGCAGCTCGTCCGGGCCATACAGCGCGGTGATGTCGGCGGGAATGAAGAAGTCTTCGGTGAAGAACTGACCCTTGGATGCGAATTCTCTGTTCACCCACGCGCCGAATGCATCCACTGGGATGAGTGGTATGCCGTACTGGCTGGCGGTCAGGTCGTCGGTGATGAGGGCGTCGCAAAGTGAGATGGGGATTTCCGGGCTGTACACGAGGCCGAGCTCGTCGCACAGGAGCGCCATGCGTGCACCGTCGGTGATGTGGATCCCGTTGATAACGATCGATCCGAGGAACGCCACCTGGTGGCCTTCCTCGAGGATGTCCGCGAGGAAGGTCTCGTAGGGCGAACCCGTGTAGTACCTATGCCAGTCCTCAAAATCGGCGAACGAGACGATCGGGATGCCCAGCTCCCTGGCGGTTCTTGCCTTGCGCGACATGGATGCCGGGTCCCACGCTACGAGGACATCACACGTGGTTGCAGAGACGCTGTCTTCGAAGATGAGCCCGCACGACTCGCAGGCGGAGATGAGCTGGGCTTCGCCGTCGTAGAAGCTGATGGCTTCGCGGCAGCCCGTAAACACCGCCCTTATGCCTGGGGAGAGCAGCGCAGCAATGTCGATGTTTTGCTCTTCACCTTCCGGAAGGGACACCTGCGTCAGCCCTGTCATGATGGCGCGTTTGCGCACCTCCTCTTCGGCCCGCTTCGTCCAAACACCGCGAGACATCCCCCAGGAAGAAAGCCGCAGGGCAGTCTGTTGGAGCATGCGCTGGTCGCCGACTTCCACGCCGGAGCCAGAGAAGGCTGCCCAGGCGTTATCGGAGTCGGTCGCGCGGGTCTGATCGAGCTTGAGCGGGGCAGCGGGTGCCCAAAACGGCTGGAAGAGCGCGCCTTCTTGTGTATCGGATGCGTCGGGTACCGGTCGCACGTAGGGGATCTCGACGCCCCCCGAGAGGAAGTCGAGCGCCATTGAATGTGCCCGCTCGACGACGTCACTGCCCT
Organism: Corynebacterium sp. NML98-0116; assembly: GCF_001767255.1. Classification (GTDB taxonomy): domain Bacteria; phylum Actinomycetota; class Actinomycetes; order Mycobacteriales; family Mycobacteriaceae; genus Corynebacterium; species Corynebacterium pseudogenitalium. Next base: position 2,031,606 of record NZ_CP017639.1, on the reverse strand, counting down.
CAACAATGATGTCGAGTGACTCGGCGTCGATACCGTCCCCGAGCTCCATGTCGAGGCCTCGTGCCTGGTAGCGGCCGGCGTCCTGGGCCCTCTCGAGCCGATCACCGACGACAATGCCACCCGCAGCCTGCCGTAGCAGCAGCGGCCAAAAGTCCTCGAGCCTTGGTGCGAGAGCAAGCCCACCTGGAGGAACCTCGTTGTCGAGGCCGAACTGCCCCAAGTCAGACATCGGGTTGAGCCACGTGCCAAAGTCCGCAACGACCTGGCCACGCTCCACAACCACCGCGTGAACGCGAACCACGTGGTAGCTCACATTAAAACTGACACCGTCAAAGGAGAGGAACACGTAACGCTCGGGATCCTGCCTTGCCTCCTCCAGCATCATCTCCAGCGGTGAGTCGGGCCCAGCCAATTCTCCCGCAGCGATGAGTTGCACGCCCCCAAACGGTTCGTTGTTCTTTCGCACGCGCTGCAGGGCGACGCTCATCATCAACAGGAGCTCTGTGTTGACGTTGTGGGCGTCGTCGATAATTAATGTCTCAATCAAGCTGAGCAGCAGCTTTGCACTGTCGATGTCCCAGGAACCGCCCGGCAGGACGTCGCCGAGCGTCATGAAGGGATCGAAATTGAATGCAGAGTCGATCGTCAGCCCGCTGATGCCGCTCGCCGCGCGTCCCAGCAGCGCGACGGGCAGCACCCGTTTGCGCTGGCTATCGGGTAGTGCGTCGTTCACCTCCATGAACGTGCGCAGCAACGCCGACTTGCCGGTGCCGGGCGCGCCGTCGATCACAACGCTCTCGCCGTTGAGCATCGACGCGAGCTCATGCTCGAAGTCCTGCGGCATAGAAATAGCCATGACCTGCACCTTTCGCATCAACTATCACTTGTTGACTTCATTGAAGCATGCAGCCCCGACATTGCACGGGCGATGTTCGAACGGGGGTTCGCGGTGCTATTACGTGGTGCAGGGGCGTGCAGCGATTAGCCTGGGAACATCGCTGTTTTCTGCTAGCCAGGCGGCCAACTTCGGGTCAAGCATCCTGGCAAGCTTCAGGGTCTCCTCGTGTGCCTCCGTGCAGGTCATACGGTGAGGCTGTCCAGGCATCGGGAAACCTCTGATGAGCGGTTCATGGTGGGCTACACGGTTTCGAATGCTATTGACTCGCTTGCAAATCCCGTGCACCCAATCTCTGGTGAAACCAGCATGTTGCTGTCTTGCTACGTTTCTTCCTTCAGGGAAAGCATGACGTAGGGCGGCTTCCCAGTTGTGCTCGTAATTGACGCGGACCCGTCTGGGGGACTTGCCTGTATGTCCTCCTTTGTCAAAGAGATTCGTCCAAAAACCAAAGGTACAGTTAGCGAAAAGATGCCCGGGAACGTCACCATCGTTTGGACGCTCACGTACCCTCCTGGAAAGTTGCGACCAAGCCACCGCAAGATTCTGCTCTGACCGTTCATCCAGTGGAATTTCGAGGTACCAGTGGCTGCCCCATTTTGCAGCTGCCGCTTTATTGATCGATTCCCGTAGTGCAACTTCCAAAATGGCAATATCCGCTAGAAATGCAGTAGATAGCTTGATGTTCCATATATAGAGCTCGAGGGCTTCGTCTATGTTGCCGTTCGGCGATTCGCTAAGAAAACTGGCTAAACGGGCGGGTGGGAGGGAACCCCAAAGCAAGGCAGCATTTGTCGAAGGCAGTTGTGTAGGAAACGTCATTGCTATAGGCTAGCCAATGTAGTCCCCCGGATCCGGACCATAGTTAAATGTCTATGGTTCCCGGGGGTTTATTATTCTGAAACGCTTGTCGGGTGGTAGCCCACCACGGGTTAAGCGACAAAATGTGTGCTTTTCTCGGCGTGTCGACTTAAGTGACAAAATGTGTGCTTTTTCAGGGGCTGGGATGGGTGGGTTGTGGGGTGTTGTGCTGGGGTTATGAGCGTCCTGCCCAGCCGTGTCGGATGGCCCAGGAGGGGTTGAAGTCGGTGTCGATGCCGGTGTCGTAGACTTTCGGTCGGCCGTCGGGTGAGTTGGCTTGGTCGCGTTCACGCATGTGTGCCTGGCGGGCGTGTGCGTAGCCTGCGTGGCCGAAGTCTTGCTCGATTGCTAGCGCCAGCGGGTCATCGTGGTGTTGGGTGTGTAGGTAGAGCCACCAGTCCATGATGATTCGCTGGTGTTCGTCAAATGTGCCGCGGTGGGCTCGGGCGAGGTGTTTTAGTTGTGCGTTTATGCCGCCTTCCAGGCTGTTTGTGGTGGTCTTCAGCGTGGTCGTGGTGCGGTGTGGTGGGTTGAGCCAGACGAAGAGGTGGCCTTGTTGGTAGAGACGCTCGAATCGGCGGTAGGCTCTGCGGGCTCTGGGATGGGTGTACCACCATTGCTGGTTGTCGCGGATACGTTTTGGGATCTCTTCTGGGGCGACTTGGTTGCGGTAGGTGCGTTGTTTGAGCCAGTCACCGTAGAGGTCCTGGAAGCGGTTGAGGCGAAGTACCCAGGTGATTGCCTGGTCACGGGTGGTGATGTGGGTCAGCTGGTTGCCGAGGCGAAGGAGTGCTTTGTGTGCGGTGATTGTGGGTTGGCGTGTGGTGTCTTTGATGGTGTCGCGGCGTACGTGGACGAGGCAGCGTTGAATGGAGGCGTTTGGCCAGCATTGTTTGATGGCTTTGTGAGCGCCACCGGAGCCGTCTGTGGTCACGACGAGGGGTTCGGCGATCATGTCGAAGAGTTTGGCGTAGTCGTAGGCGGTTTCTCGTGTGCACCAGTGCCAGGCGACGACGTGCTCGCTGGTTGCAGCGACAAGCAGGCATTTTTTGTGGAAGTAGGTGCCGTCAATAAAGAGCTGGTCGTAGACGCGGTACGGGTCCGGTTTGCACGGGACGATGATGAACCAAAAGTAGGTGAACCAGCGGATGAGTGTGCGTCTGGAGACGTTGTGCGCAGCAGCGACAGCGTCGAGCGGATGCTGGTTGGTGATCCAGTCAATGAAGATGGCAAACCGATATGCGCTGGTCTTGGCTGTGTTGGGGTTGGTGAAGGTGTGCCCGCAGTCTGTGCAGCGCCATCGCTGTTTTCCGCTGGATGTGGTGCCCATTTTTGTGGCGGTGTGCTCGCATGCCGTGCATAGGGGCCTGTTGTGTTTTCTCTTTCTGTGTTGAGTTGGCATGCAGCTGGTTTAACAGTCTGCTGTCATAGCACATCCAACGCCTGAAGTGGTGGACCTTCCGGTCTACGGCAGGGAATCCCGATTCAACGAGCACTGTCCCGCCGTAGGCCCAGGCAGGACCTGGAATCCATATCCAAAAAAGCACACATTTTGTCGCTTAACCCCCCACCACGACAGGTTCGTTCACGAACCGGCCACCGATGGTGGGCGTGCTGCTTGCTCCGGTCGACCTCTTACCGTCGACCTGCTCGCGTCGACCAACCCTGGTCAGCGCAAAATCGGCAAAATCGCACCAAAAAGGCCCAAAATGCTGTGACCTGCGTTGGTCGACCGGAAGAGGTCGACAGGAACGGAAGCGACGGGAACGAACGCCCCAGAAACGCCCCAAAACCCGCCCGGAAACCTTTACTCCAAACCATATCTTGCACTAAGGTAAGGCAAGCCTAATAATTCTACGAGGAGGGTGAACCTTATGAAGAAGTCCCAACGTCGGATCCACGCTGTGCTGCCAGCGCTGCCCGCGGTTGCGCTCGCGGCAAGTCTCGCCGTCGCACCGCTGGCCGTCCCGGCCCAAGCCCAGGAGGCTGGCACCACGGCCGTCGCGCCCGTCGCAGCAGCTCAGCCAGCTGGGACAACACCGCTTGCTGACGCCCAATCCCAAACCCTGGAGTGGGAACTGAGCAAACGCGCCCTGCTGTGGGACGCCGCCGTGGAAGGGGAGGGAGTCTCCGTCGTTCCGGTTGACGAGTCCGAGCCGAACAATGGGAGCCTGAAACTGACCAAGGCGACCGGCTGGGTGAACGAGGACACCAAGGCGCTGTCGGTGCAGTGGACTGGTCAGGTGACCTACACGATTAACGGGGCGCAAACGATCTCTTTCAAGGACTTCGCGCTCGAGGTCGATGTGGAGGGCGCCGGTAAGATTACGGCGGTCGTGAGCTCGGCGGACCCGAACCAGGCAGTGAATAATAAGGAAGCGAAGCGGGTCACCGTCGCGACGTTCAAGGGTGCCAACGTTGCCGTCGAGGGAAAGACGGTGACGGTGGGGGCGACGCCGGAGTACGAAGGGGTCGTCTATAAGCGGGATGAGGACATTTCCTACCCGGATGCGTGGCCGACTGAGCTGGTGAACAACGTGACGGACTCGGTGCGGTCGTGGTTCTACAACTCGGGGAGCAGGTGGGAGGACCAGAAGAAGCCGGCGCCGTTTGCTGTGACGCTGGAGCTCGGCGAGAAGCCCGAGGAGCCTGCCAAGCCGGAACCGGCACCAGCGCCAGGGCAGCAGCCAGAAGGCGGCATCCGCGACGCCTCGATTAATCGTGACGGCCACCTGATCCTGACCTTCACCAACGGCGCGACCAAGGACCTCGGCAAAGTGGTGGGGAAGGACGGCAAGGATGGCCGCAACGGCGCTGATGGTAAGGACGGTCACGATGGTCGTGACGGCCGCGATGCTCCCGCTGGTAGGGACGGCAAGGATGGCCGCGACGGCGCCGCAGGAAAAGACGGCGCCCCAGGCAAGGAAGGCGCCCCAGGCACAAATGGCAACAACGGCAAGGACGGTCGCGGTATCGCGTCGGTGAAGACGGATAAGGACGGCAAGCTCGTTGTGACGCTAACGGATGGGACGGTGCTGCCGCCGGTCGAGATGCCGTCGGCGCAGCAGCAGGGCATGGCCCCGGAGTCGATTGTGGCGATTGTGCTGGGGGGCATCGCCACGCTGTTGGGTGGGTTCGCCGCGTTGCATACGCTCGCGGCGAGCATCCTGCCGAAGATCTAACGCCTAACGCTGCAGGCGCTTGAGCAGCGCCGCGATCACGGGGGACTGGGTAGCTAGGCCTGCGACGACGGCGAGCAGGGCTGCCCCGCCCGCGATCAGCACCGCGCCCCAAGCTGGGAACTTGGTAGGGGCAGCAGGGGTAGTGGGCTCTGCAGGCTCAGCAGGTACGGTAGGCGCTGCAGGCGCAGTGGTCGTCGAAGTCGGGGTGGTCGGGGTGGTCGTCGGCGCCTCCTTGGCCTCTGCAACTTCGACCTGCACGGGGTTGGTCGGCATAGTGAAGCGTATCGCCTGCGTCGCGGGGTCGACTTCGTAGTCTTTCACGCCGGTCACCGACCATTTCGCCTTCGTGTTCAGGGGGCTCGTCAGGGTGACATCGGTGCCGGGCGCCACGTATTCGCCGTACTCGTGCGCGATGCCCGCCGCGTACAGTCGCTGGCTGATTGGTTTATCGACGTCCCCTACGACAAAGCGCGTCGACGTCCCGAAGTCTGTGGTGACGAATTTGCCGTTGACCCATCGGCTGGCGTTGACGGAGGCTTGGTAGACGCCGGGGTCGGCGTCGTCGAACTTGGCGGTGCGGGCGTTGGGGTCGGAAAGGTCGAGGCTGCGGAGTGTTTTGGCACTGGTGCAGTGTTCGACGCACTCGATCTGGGCGCGCCACGCGGTGCCGGGGACGGACTCGGGGTAGTCCCACGCGACGGTGACGTTGCGCTTCTGGTCGATCTCGCCGCGGACGTTGGATGGCGTCGCTACGTGGTCGGTTGTTACCGACGGCACCTTGAACGTGACGCCGCGGTCGAAGTAGCGTTCGCTGAGTGCCAGGGCGTGCGCCGCCATGATCCCGACCGTGTATGTTTGCCCCGGTTGTAGCGTGTTTGCCTCGACGAGCAGGTCGAGGTCCAGCTTTCCGCCGTTTTCTTCCATCACGGCGGCGGGGATCCAGCGTGCGACAAGTGCGTCGCCGTCGCCGGTCATGGTAGAGCAGCGGTTGAGGCGCCACACCCGCGTCGGCGTGAGCACGACGTAGACGCCGTTGGACGCCCCAGGCGTCGACGCCGGGTTGATCCCCGACCCCTTCAGCTTGAACGTGATGTCCTTGGTCGGGTCGATGGTGTCGGGGCCGGTGACGTCGAACTGCACGCCGAGGTTCGGGTGCCGCGTATCGAGTTCGCCGGTGCAGCCGGGTGCGGTGGCGGCGTCGATAGTTGGGAAGGCGTGCGCGACCGCAACGTTGGGGCTGAGCAGGGCGAATAGTGCAGCGCCCGTTGCGGCGCGGCGCCGTGTGGATACGTTCAAGATGAGACTCCCCTCATTAGTTAACTTAGGTTAGCCTTATCTTAAATGTCTATCGCTATTGTGTGCAACGGTTCGCACGCTTTTCGACGCCCCGAGGGTTTCCTACGTCATTCTGGTGGAGAGACAAATGTCTGCAGGATCCGATGTCAAAGGACCAAGGTTTCCTGAGACGGCGGCATGCCGATGCTTGCACCTTCAACCAAAGGATTGCTGAGGAAATCTGTGTTGATTAGTTTCAAGACCTTGTTAGGCCAAGTCGTTCCGGGGGATACAACCCGAATTATCGATGACATGACGACGAGCGCACCGAAAATTCGTTCACTTTGTTCTTCTGGAAGCAGGGAGAACTTGTGGTTTGTTCGCATGGCCACCGTCGATGCCGGCAGAAATGACTGATTCCAGAGCCTGCCATGATGCGCGCATGTGTTTCGGATAATTGTGAGTTGTTCGAGCCAGTTAGCCCATGGGTGCTTTCGAAACACTTTTTCCTTTTGGTTTCGATTGAGTGCTCCTAAGTCGATTGAGATCCCGAGGCGTTCCGCAATCTTGAACTGATCCGCAGATGGGAGCCCCGAATATAGTTTGGAGACGTCGCTGAAGTCCATAGACTCGGCAATAATCCACAGAGGAAATTGCCCACCGTAGTTGTTTTTATAATGCTTAATCGACGCGCTGCGGTTTGATGCTCGGTTGAGTCTTCCGTAAATCGTCCACAACCACTCGGTATGGTTGAAATTCTGACGAAATCTCTCTGATTGGAGGTAGACCTGCGGGTTATTCGTAGGCGTTAAGGAGAGCAGGTCTGTTATGAGTGCGCGCATCGCAATCTCAATTCGTTCCATTCCGTCATAAACCAAGGTTCGCAGCTTACGGTCAGCTTCATAGAGGCGAATGACGTCATCGAACGTTACACCTGGTTGGAAGCGATCGGTCCGGGCAGTGGAGGTTGCGTTGACTATGCGGGCTGGATACCAATAACCACTCAACCGGTAGTACCCGACTATTGGTAGCCATTGTTCGGCGATCATGTCGTTGACTTGCATACCGCGCTGTTTAAGTAGTGCGATTTGTTCCGAAACTGTTGTAGCTGGTTTGATCTTGCAGCTTGACAAAGTACGTCCCCCGATTGCAATAAGAAATCCAGCCCACACTCTGAGCTTGGCTCGGAGGCGGGCTGAACGATTGGCACGAATACTAGCATGAGCGAGCCCGCTTGTGCAATGGCTGGCACGCTTGTCGATCTCCGCGATGGGGTCGCGCTCCCGAACCTCAACTGGCAAGGAACCAAACGGCGTTATTCTCGCAGCCCCTCCACGATCCGTACAGTTTCCACCGCAACCCGCGTGACCTTAGCAATCAGGTCCACGATGTAGCGCGGGTTACCAACCTCATCGGACCAATCATTCGGGTCGTTGACAATCCCGGACGCCTTGTCCTTCTTCACCTGGTAGCGATCAATCAACCACGCCAGCGCAGAGCGCGACCCCAGCATGTATTCGTCGGCCTCAGCCGGGATACTCGCGATGGTGACCCGCTTGTTGTAAAACATCTTGGTCACGTCGTTGACGTTCTTGCCGGTCTCAGGGTCCTTCTTGCGCGCCCACTTCATCTTCAGCACACGCCAGGTATCCGGGTCGGACTCGTCGCCCTTGACCGCGATATCCAGTGGGTACGGCTCCACACCCTCGTACCCAACGTGCAGGTCCATCAGTTCCTTGCCAGCGCGCGCGAACTTGTCGAACTCTTCCCGCGTTCCTGGTGTCTCAATGTGCGGCAGCATCTTCTTCAAATCCGCCGCGTACGACTCCCGATAGTTCGGGTCGTGCAGTTTGCCATAAACAAAGTGGAAGATATCGTCACCAGTGACATCCGCACCCAGCGCGTCACGGTAGACCGCCTTGATCGTGTCAGTGATGTTGTCCTTGCGCACATACCCCGCAACGACCTCACCGACCTGCCCATACATCGAGGACTCACCCTCGCTTATCGACGCCCCTTCGCCGAACAACCCACCATCTTCAGCATCCACGGGCTCCCAAGTGAAACGCGGGAAGAACTGGCCAGTATCCAAGGCATGCAGATTCGGAACAAATTCAGTAGCGATCAAAGCAAAAGGATAATGGGAGGCTGGGCTCGTAAGCATGAACCCAATGTTGTGGTGGTGCTGCGTCGGGAACATCGACGGCAACTGGTACACCATGTCGTTAAGCTCTTTCGCAAAGTAATTACGCTGTTTGAAAAACGGGCGGTACAACGAGGTGTACACACGGTCAGTATCAACCGCGATTTGGGTTCCGCGGGCGAGCTCCTGTTTCAGACTACGGTTCCATGATCCTTGCGTACTGTCGATGAGCTCCGGGTGCTGTGCAAACAACGCATCAACACCCCGCTTATTTTCTTCAAACCCCTCGGCCCGCAACACAGCCTGTGCTTGGTTGTAGTTCGCAACATGAGTGCCGATATTTTCCGCTAAATCAAAGGTGGAGGAAGAATACGTCCAGGAGTCTCGACCGGTCTTCAGACCTGAAGAGTAATTACTAAAGAACGTAGTTCCGCTGCTTTTCTTCTCGCCGATCACGGGCCACGTCGCGAACTCGTCACTGCGCTGATTCAGCCAGTCACCATGCTGATTCGGGGTGATTGAACGCCACTCAATCCGGTCAACGGAAGCATTCTCGGCAAACGCCAGCTTCTCTTCACGCTTCTGATAGTCAGGAGTCTGCGCGTAATGAAGATGGAAGCCTGTCTTGGAAGGATCCTTCACACCGATGAGCACCGCGACGCCGACCCGGATATCAAACACATTGCCTCCCTCACGCTTGGCTTGTTCACCAGCCATCCGGGAGTTACCACGCAGGTTGAAAACATAGAGGTCCGTGAAATCCTCGGCCATCGATAAGCGGACACCGTCACTGGTGTTGCCATCTAGCCAGCCACCGTTCGCGATGAACGCCACAACACCCTGGTCCCCGATCCGGTCCGTCGCCCACCGGAACGCGCGCAGGTACGAATCGTACAGGGAGTTCTTATTCGTCGCCGTTGACTTCGCCGCGTATGTCTCTGCGATACGTGCGTCGAGTGTTGGGTACTTCAGGTTCGCGTTGTTATCGTTCGCGCTTGCCTGGCCCACCGAGTACGGCGGGTTGCCCACGATGACATTGATCGGGGCTTCCTTCTGGCGAACAATGCGTTCGTTGTTGTTCCTGAATACCGTGAGGTCGAGGATGTCTCCTTCCTCGTGGATCTGGAACGTATCTGCAAGCGCGATGCCCTCGAAGGAAACGGAGGGGGGGGGGGGGGTGCGCTTTCCGAGCGTTTGGCTGCCTCGGCCTGCAACGCGTTGAACGTCGTTTCGATGTTGGCGGCCGCGACGTAGTAAGCCAGCAGCATGATCTCGGTGGCGTGCAACTCGTTGGCGTACTTGCGCGCCAGGTCCTTCGGGTCGATCAACCCGGACTGCAACAGTCGAACCATAAACGTGCCCGTGCCCGTAAACGGATCCAGGATATGCACGCTCTCGTCCGTCAAGCCCCGGCCGAAATGCTGCTTCGACACATCGTCGGCGGCACGCAGGATAAAGTCCACGATCTCCACCGGGGTATACACAATGCCCAGCTTGTCGGCGTCACGCTTGAACGCCTTTTGAAAGAAACGCTCGTAAAGCTCCTTAATCACCTGCTGCTTCCCGGACGCGCTCGTGACCTCAGAAGCACGCACACGCACCGAGGCGTAGAACTTCTCCAGCGAATCAGTCTCAGCATCCAGGTCACTATCGTCGAGCGCGTCGACCATGCGCTGCATGACCTGGGAGACAGGGTTATGAGCGGCGAAGTCATGCTCGCTAAACAGCGCGTCGAACACCGGGGCGGTAATCAGGTGCTGCGAGAGCATGCTGATTGCCTCGTCCTCAGAAATCGAGTCGTTCAGGTTACCGCGTAGGCCCTCCACGAAGGTGTCGAACTCACCGCGTAGTTTCGCATCCGCCTGGTCAAGCAACGCCCGGATACGGGTGACCTGCGCCTTGGAAATGTCGGCGACATCGTCGGCCCAATCCTCCCAGTACGTGCGGGTTCCCACCTTGTCTACCAGCTTGGTGTAGATCGCTTCCTGCCACTGCTCAAGCGAGAACAACGCGATCTGCTGGGCTGTCACCTGATCGGATTCGTGGGCCTCGGTCCGCTCGGTCTCCGCAAGTTTCTTCTTCGCCTCCTGCGCAGGATCAACGACTGGCTGGATGGAAATCGGCAAATCATCCTGCAGGTTCTCGTTGAGCGCAATTGAGTTCACCTTCGCGTTGAAGCGGTCGTCGTGCGCGCGCAGCGCGTTGAGGATCTGCCATACGACCTTGAAACGCTGGTTGTCGTTCAGTGCCTCTGACGGCGACGCGTCCGGCGCTACCGCCACCGGCAAGATGATGTACCCATAGTCCTTCCCCTCGGACTTCCGCATCACGCGGCCCACGGACTGCACCACGTCCACCATCGAATTACGCGGGTTGAAAAACACCACCGAGTCGAGGGCGGGGACGTCGACACCTTCGGAAAGGCACCTGGCGTTTGTGAGCACACGGGTCTCATTCGTCGGCATGTCGGATTCAAGCCACGTCAGTTTCGTGTTGCGCTCCAGGGCATTCATCGCGCCATCAACATGTTGCGCCTGCACATCAAGATCCATGTTCAGCGTCTGAACGTCATTGAGCACCGCTTTTTCCTGCAGCAGCTCGCGATGCGACTTCACCAGCAGTGGGAACGCCTCCGTAATCGCTTTCGACGTCTTAATATCTTTCGCAAACGCTACCGTGCGGCGCATCGGCTCCGCACCCTCATCAAAGCCGCCCTTCTTGCCCTGCAACGACCCCGAGCGCTTCGCCAACGCATTCCAGACGCCGATCATGGCGGAGCCCGTCGTTAAGTTGATGTCCTTGCCGCCAGCAGCGTTGAACTTGCCCATCGCATCAGCGCCCAGTGACTCATCCACAGTCATGATGAGCACCTTGTAGTCCGTCAACAACCCCTTGTCGACGGCCTCTCCGAACCCCAAACGGTGAAACTCAGGGCCATAGACAGCCTCGTCATCCATGGAGTAGAGCTCCGCCGAATGCTCGATGGCTTTGCCTTTCACGGTTTCGTCGAAAAGGCGGGGAGTGGCTGTCATGTACAGGCGCTTCTTCGCCTTGATGTAGTCATTGTCATGGATGCGGGAGAAGTTCGACGGATCCTCTCCAGCGAGCGTCGCCCCTGTGGTGCGGTGGGCCTCGTCGCAAATGACAAGGTCGAACTCCTCGAGGCCAGCTTCTTGCGCATCGTGGATCGCGGGCAGCGACTGGTACGTCGAAAACACGACGCTCAACCCCGCCGCGCGCTTCCGCTTCGACAAGCGCTCCGCAATATCCTCGCCATTCGTCGACACCGGCACCTCAAGGTCATACGAGGCGATATCTTCCGCCTTGCGCGCCACCTTGCTATCGGAACACACAGCGTAACTGCGAAGATCCATCCGTGCCTGCGCAGTCCACTCCTTCAACGACTGCGACAACAAACTAATCGATGGCACCAAAAACAGCACCCGCGCCTTGCCATATTGTTCCTTTGCAACACGCTCAGCCAAGCGCAGCGCCGTAAACGTTTTCCCCGTACCACAGGCCATAATCAGCTTGCCGCGATCGTGAGCCTTGAACCCCTCCAGCGACTTTTCAATCGCCGTCGCCTGATGTGGACGTGGCTCAAACGTCTCCCGCAAGGTGAGGTTCACCGACATCTCACTGCCTGGGTAGGCGATATCCCAGTTAATCGGCGACTCCGCAATCGCCGACGTGCCGATCCGGTTCGTAGCGATCAACTGGTTCTCCAGCATCGCCTCCGCATTCGACGACCAACGGTCCGTCGTCGAAATAATCAGACGGTTCGCAAACTGCTCCACCCCGCGATCAGTTTCGAACGAACGGCCCGACGCCTCAAAGAACGAATCCAGTTGGCCCTTCTGAATATGCGTCGTGGGCAGGTAAAACTTGCACTGAATAGCCGTCCACTCGCCGTCATCCACCCGCCTCGCGACGAGATCAATCCCCGTATCCGCCTTGCCACCGTTGAACGGCCAATCCACCCAGCGGTATACCTCTGAGTACTCACTCGATAGTGTCGGGTCCGTCTTGAAATAGTTGACCATCAACTTTTCAAACGCCAACCCTTGCTCCGATTTCGACGGCAGCTTGCGGAGTTCTTCAATGGCATCGGTGAATGTCGACATGCGCAACATTATGCCCCACTGATGCCACCCGGGCGAGAGATTAGGTCCTTAGAACGGCAACGCCTGCGCAACCTGTGGAGGCAGTACGCCTGTTCACCGAAAACCGAAGACCGGCCCTGGACTCCCACCGAGGCGGGCAGCGGAACCGGTCATGTTGCCCACAAAGCTACCTGGTTGACGACGGCGAAGCCGTATTTACACACAAAATGTCCCTTAAGCCCCGGTCTCACGTTGCTGGTGTGGAAGCAATTAAAGAGGGAGCACCCCTGTAGTGAAAACTACGGAACGCTCCCTCACTCTTTGACCCCTCAGGAAATGCTGATGGGCCTTTTCGCACCTCACTGTAGCGTATTCTTTGAAACACGATGAAAGACTGGGGGATCTTGTGAAGCACAACTATGACCGGCATCAAGGGGAGAGACAGGGATTTGGTGCATAGATTGGCGTAAGCACCAAATTCCTTGATTTGCGTTGCTCGCGCGACTTGGAAAAGACCAGGTCGTGCAGGCCGCGTGAGGGAATTTGGTGTCCTGGGCGAGCGGCGAGTGACAATCGACGCAATTCTGCCGGTCGACCCCGGTAAAAGCCCAGGTCGTGAAAAAGGGGTTGCGTCCTTTGGCACTCACTCTGTGGAGAGAGCACCAAATTCCAGGATTCTCGCGCGGCGGTTTGGAAAAGCCCAGGTCACGCAGGGTGCGCAAAGGAATCTGGTGCGTAGACCCCGCAAAACCACAAAGAACCAGCCCTACGCGTAGGGGACGACCATCCCGCCGAACGCCAGCGCAACCGTCGTGAGCACGGCCCAGGCCAGCATGGCCTTGCCGTTGAGCCCGAGCACCGGGATGAGGGCTGCACCGGTCGCACCGCTGCGAACCTTCATGATGGCGGCGATCGCCAGTGGCAGCGCCACCAGGCCGACCAGGGCAGGCGCGTACACCAGAGCCAGCAGTACGCTGACTACGAACGGGACGCAGGTCAGGACCGTGAACAGGGTGCGGGCGCGGCTGTCGCCGAGGCGAACCGCGATGGTCTGCTTGCCGGAGGCGGCGTCGGTGGGGATGTCGCGGATGTTGTTGACTAGGTTCACGGATGCGGAGATTGCGCCGATCGCCACGGCGACGAGCAGGCCCTCCCAGGACAGGAAGCCGGTCTGGACGAACTCGGTGCCCATCACTGCGACGAGGCCGAAGAAGATGAAGACGCTGACCTCGCCGAGTCCGATGTAGCCGTAAGGGTTGTTGCCGCCGGTGTAGAACCAGGCGGCGGCGATGCAGACGGCGCCGATCAGGATCAGCCACCACGCCCCGGCCAGCACGGACAGGATGATACCGAATAGCCCTGCAACGCCGAACGCGATGAAGGCGGCGAGTTTTACGTCTTTGGGTTCGGCGAGTCCGCTTGCGGTGATGCGTGTGGGGCCGGAGCGGTCGTCGTCGGTGCCGCGGATGCCGTCGGAGTAGTCGTTGGCGAAGTTCACGCCGATGATGAGGGCCCACGCCACGAGCAGTGCCAACAGTGCCCGGCCGAGGTTGGCGTGCGCGGTAAAGGCCGCGACGCCGGTGCCGGCGATGACGGGTGCGAAGGCGTTTGGCCAGGTGTGGGGGCGGGAGGCTTCCCACCACGCGTGCAGGTTGGGTTGTGCGTTCATGGTTTCCATCATGCCCCGTGTCGGGCCTGTCGGCTAAAGTGGTGCGCCATGTGGGTCGATTATGCGGCGCGGCAGGCGGTGGCGTCGATAGGCGCGGTGGCGCGTTTGCCCTCGTTGCGGTTGGCGGTGCGCTCCGGGCGTCTGGAGTTTCCCGCCGCGGGGCATACCGTGGTCAGCCTGACCTCGCACGGCACCCGCTTATCGACGGTCCACCACACCCTCGCATCGCTGCTGGTGGGGACCCGCCGCGTGCCCACCATCCTGTGGCTCGACGCCGTCGACTACCACGCGCCCTGGCCCGAGCCGCTGCGGGAGCTCGCGGAGTGCGGCCTGCAGGTGCGTTGCTCCGACGGCCAATACGGCCCGCACACCAAGTACTACGGTACGTTCCGGCAGCTCGCGGGTACGGGGACGAGCGTGATCACGGTGGATGATGACGTGTTGTACCCGAGGTGGTTCATCGAGAAGCTGGTGGTGGATCCGCTGGCAGTGACGGCGTATCGTGCCCACGAGATCGCGCTGGTGGGTGAGGGGTTCGCGCCGTATACGCAGTGGCACAGCGTGCGCACCACCGCGCCGAGCCCGCGACACTTCGCCACCGGCGTATCCGGGGTGGCGTACCCGCCCGCGATGGTGGACTACGTGGCCGCCCAGGGCGACGCCTTCCTGCGCGCCGCCCCCAGCGCCGACGACGTCTGGCTCAACATGTGCGCGGTGCGCTCGGGGCACTTTGTGCGCCAAGTCTTTGACAAACCGAAGGAGTTTCCGCTGGTGCCGGGCTCGCAGTCGGTGGCGCTGGTGCGGAAGAACCTGCGCGGTGGCAACGACGCCCAGCTCGCCGCAAGCTACAGCGCAGAGGACATCAGCGCAGTCGTCAACGCAGGCTAGAACAGGTCGCGCACCGCGGCCCGGTCCACCTTGCCCGGCCCCAGCAACGGCAGCGCCGCGACGCGCTTGAGCTCCTTCGGCACCTGCCACCGCGGCAGGTCCTGCAGGGCGTCCATCACGTCCGGCACCTGCGCCTCACCCGCATACGCGGCGCAAATGCGCTGCCCGAAACGCTCGTCGGGCACGCCCACCACGCACGCATCCGTCACACCTGGCACACCCAGCAGGAAGCGCTCCAGCACCTCCGGCTGCAGCTTCAGCCCACCCGAATCAATCACATTATCGACGCGCCCTTCGACCGTGAGGTGGCCGTCGACAAGCTGGCCTGCGTCTGAGGTGCGGAACCACCCTGGCTCGGCGAAGTCGGGGTGCTCCGGCTGGTTGCGGTAGCCCTGCGCGACCATGGGGCCGCCGAGCCAGATGCGGCCGTCGCGGATGCGAACGTTGGCGCCGGCGATGGGCACCCCGTCGTAGACGCAGCCGCCGGAGGTTTCCGAGGAACCGTAGGTGGTGACCACGTTGATGCGCAGCTTGGTCGCCGAGTCCAGCAGCGCCGGATTCGTGGCCGCCCCGCCGACGAGCACCGCGTCGAAGCTGCGCAGCGCGTCGATGCCGGTGAGCGTGGACATCGCCTTGTCCAGCTGCAGCGGGGTCAGCGCTGTGTAGCAGCGGTCCCCAGTCGCCGCGATCTCCGCGGTGCGGGCCGCGAACTCATCCACGTGGAACCCGCGGGTCAGGTCCACAAAGGCCGGCTCCACGCCGGCGACCATGCTGCGCACCAACACCTGGATGCCCGCGATGAACGCGGCGGGCATCGCCAGCAGCCACTGGCCCGGCCCGCCGAGCGCCTGGTGGGTGGCGTCCGCGCTGGCAATCAGGTTCGTCGGGGTCAGCAGCGCCCCCTTCGGGGTGCCCGTGGACCCGGAAGTCGCCACCACCAGGGCGACGTCGTCTGCGATCGGTTCGCCCACGCCCTGCGTGTTGCGCAGCAGGTTGGCGCGCGCCGGGTCGTTCGTCGGCACCGGCAGCAGGGCGTGCTGGCCGGTCAACGCCTCTTCGAGGGCAGGCAGGATCGCCAGCGGGTCGGCGGGGTCAACGGGGAGGAGTTCCAGGAGCTTCGTCACGAAGCGTTAGTCTAGCGCCCCGCCCGCGAGGACCTCGATGGCGTCGTGCCATGTGACGTTGCCGGTGTCGGGGGCGAAGCGGTCCGTCGTCAAGAGGATGCAGCGGGACCCGGCGGGAAGGGCGTCGAACGGCGCGAGCTCGCGCGCGAGCGTTGCAGGCTCCGCGACGGTGAGCGCCACCTGAATGTAGAGAGTGCGCTGGCCGTCGTTGGCGATGAAATCAATCTCCCCACCGGGAACCTTACCGGTGGCAACCTGGTACCCACGGCGGCGAAGCTCAAGGTAAACCATGTTTTCCAAGTCGTGGCCGAAGTTGAAAGGGCGAGAGCCCAGCAGCGCGGTGCGCAGGCCCGGGTCGACGAAGTAGAACTTGCCGTTTGTACTCAGCCACCGCTTGCCCTTCGTGTCGTAATCCCGGCACTGATAGATAAGGTGCGCGTCCGCCATCAGTCCGAGGTAGCGGTCCACCGTTTCACTCGACGCCTTGAGCCCCTCGTGCTTGAGGTGGCCCACGATGCGGTGCGTGGACACCGGGTTTCCGGCGTTGTCGAAGAGGAAGCGGGCCACGCGCAGGAAAACGTCGGTGTCGCGGATCTGGCCTCGCAGGGAAATGTCGCGGGTGAAGATGGAATCGAAGAGTGAGGAGTTCGCCTGGCGAATCACGACCGGGTCCGAGAGTTGCACCGTGGCGGGGAAGCCGCCGATGGTGACCCACTCCTGAAACGCGTGGTCAAGGCCAGGGCGCGCGTCCGCCGGGTAGCGGAACTCTATGAACTCCGCCAGGGAGAGCGGCAGCATCGGGATCTCGATGTAGCGCCCCGCTAGATAGGTCAGCGACTCGCCAACAAACAAGGAAGCGTTGGAGCCGGTCACGCAGATTTCTAGCTGTTCGTTGAGTCGCAGTGAGTTGATCACGCGCGCCCAGTCCTTGAGCTCCTGTACCTCATCGACGTGCAGGTAGCGCAGCCCTTGTGCGAGCCGTTGCGTGACGGCGTCGTGGAAGGCAGCCGGGTCCCGCAGGGTGGCGTTGGCCTGGTCCTCGAAGTTGATCACCATGATGGCGTCGTCTGGGGTGCCGTGCTCGCGCAGGTGGCGGCGGTACAGCTCGAGGAGGGTCGATTTCCCGCAGCGGCGCACGCCGGTGATGATGCGAACGAAGTCGCTATCGGTGACTGCCAGCAGGTTGTCCAGGTACTGCTGTCGAGGGTGCAGGGCTCTCATGGGTTTCGAGTATACCTGAAACTATCTCCAAAATAGGCGAGAGTTTCAGGTATACCTGAAACGCGCCGCTACCTTCCCAGCTCGTGGCTGAGCGCCTCGAGCTCCCCGCCACCAGCCATCTGGTGGGTCAGCTCCTCCAGGGTCACGTTCTCCCGGGGCTCGTCGAGTTCCTGGCGGCCCAGCTTCAGGATGGTGAAGTGGTCACCGACCAGGAACGCGTGGTGCGGGTTGTGGGTGACCAGGACGACGGCGATGCCGCGGTCGCGGGCGGCGGCGACAAAGCGCAGCACCACGCCGGACTGCTTCACGCCGAGCGCCGCGGTCGGCTCGTCCAGGATCAGGACGCGGGCGCCGAAGTAGACCGCGCGCGCGATGGCCACGACCTGGCGCTGGCCACCAGAGAGATTCCCAGCGTCGACTTCGACGTCGGGGATGTCGATGCCCATCTCGAGGAGCTGCTTGGCGCAGATCTGCTTCATCTCGGCGTCGCGGAGGACGCCGAAGCGGCCGGTGAGCTCCTGGCCGAGGAAGAAGTTACGCCACACGCTGAGCTCATCCACGATCGCCAGCGTCTGGTGCACCGTCGCGATGCCGGTATCGATCGAGTCTCGGGGAGAGGTGAAGGTGGTTGGCTGGCCGTCGATAAGCACTTCGCCCGAGGTCGGTTGGTGCAGGCCAGCGAGGATCTTGATCAACGTGGACTTGCCGGCGCCGTTGTCGCCGAGTACGCACGTGACCTCGCCCTCGTTGACGGAGAGGTTCACCCCGCGCAGCGCGTCGAAGCTGCCGTAGGACTTGGTGATGTTCTTCAGTTCAATGACAGCCACTTAGCGCCCCTTGGTGTACTTAGCGAAGGACATATTCGTAAACACGGCGACCAGCAGCGTTGCGCCGAGGAAGAACTTGAACCAGTCAGGGTTCCAGCCGGCGTAGACGATGCCCTGGTTCGTCAGGCCGAAAATCAGCGCGCCGATCGCGGTGCCCACCGCGGTGCCGCGGCCGCCTGTCATGGCGCAGCCGCCGATGACGGCGGCGATGATGTAGAGGAACTCGTTGCCCACGCCCTGGCCTGCCTGGATGGAGTCGAAGGCGAACAGGGTGTGCATGCCCACGACCCAGGCCGCGAAGCCCACGCCCATGAACAGCAGGATCTTCACCCGGCGCACCGGCACACCGACGGCGCGCGCGGCGTTCTGGTCCCCGCCGACCGCCGTGATCCAGTTGCCGAACTTCGTGCGGAACAGCACAAACGAGGCAATCGCGACGAGCAGCAGCCACCACAGCACCGTCACGTTCAGCGTCACATTGCCGACGTCAAACGTGCCAGCGAACACCACGTGCGCCGACGGGAAGCCCTCCATGTCGGAGATGATCGGGGTTGCCACCTGGCCGGTCACCAGCTTGGTCACCGCCAGGTTGAGACCCTGCAGCATCAGGAACGCGGCCAAGGTAATCAGGAAGCTGTCGATGCCGGTGCGGGTCACCAGGTAGCCGTTCAGCGCGCCGATCGCCAGCGAGATCCCGAGCGCCATGAACGCGCCAACCCACGAGTTGAGGTGCAGGTTGTAGTTCAGCATCGTCGCGGCCAGCGCGGCCGTGGTCACGGCGACGCCCGAGGAAAGGTCGAACTCGCCACCGATCATCAGCAGCCCCACCGCGAGCGCCACGATGCCCAGCGTTGAGGACGCGTACAGGGTGGTCGCGAGCGCCTCAAAGGAACGGAACGCGGGGGCGACGGTCAGGAAGAACGCAAAGATCGCGATGAAGCCCAGCATCGAGGCGAACTCGGGGCGCCGGATCAGCTTGGCCAACCCAGTGTGTGTTCGTAGCCGGTCATCGCTTGTCGACGCCCCTTCGCTCACCACCGCGCTCATCGCATGCCCGCCTTCGCAGCTTCGGCGACCTTGTCCACGTTGTCCTTATCGACGAAGCTCGGGCCGGTGTAGACGGGGCGGCCGCCGCCTAGGGTGCCGCCGTTGCGCTTCGCGATCCACAGTGAGTCGACGGCCAGGTAGCCCTGCAGGTACGGCTGCTGGTCGACGGCGAAGGCGACGCGGCCGTCGGCGATGGCGTCGACAAGCTCGGCGTTGGTGTCAAACGTGGCGACCTGCGCCTTGGACCCGGACTGCTTCACGGACTCCGTCGCGCGCATCGCCACCGGCGCCTGGAGTGCGAAGACGGTGTCGAAGCTCTTGTCCTGTGACAGTTTCGAGGTGATGGTGGACTGTACGGACGTCAGATCCTGGCCGTTGACGTAGAGCAGTTCGACGTTGCCGTCGAGGCCCTTGCGCACACCGTCGCAACGCGCTTCCTGGGAGGAGTTGCCCTGCTCGTGGATGACGCACAGGACGTTCGACTTGCCTTCCGCCTTGAGGCGCTCGCCGGCGGCGTTGCCCGCCACCGACTCGTCCTGGCCGAAGAAGCCCGTCATCCCGTAGTCCTGGTACTTGCCCATACCGGCGTTCAGGCCGACGACGGGGATACCACGGTCGACAGCGTTGCGCGCTGCGGGGCCGATTGCCTCGGCGTTCGGCATGGTCACGGCGATGCCGTCGACGCCAGCGTCCACCGCCGAGCGCACCAGGTTCGCCTGGTTCGGCGCCTGCGGGTCGGAGGAGTAGCGCAGCTCGATGTTGTCCTTCTTCGCCGCGTCCTCCGCGCCCTTGCGCACGAGGTCCCAGTAGGTGTCGCCCGGCGCACCGTGCGTGACCATGGCCACCACGTACCTCGGCGTATCGACGCCACCAGCGGTCCCTTCAGTGTTCTCGGAGCGGGGTGCGCCGCCTGTTGAGGAGCACCCAACAAGCAGCGCCGCAGCCATCAGTGCTGCGGCAAAAAATGTAGTCCGTGTCTTAGCCATTGTACGAGTGTGATCCACCGCACCATGTTTGTCAAGGCTAGAACACCCCCGCGATCAATAACATCGCAGGTAACGAAAGGAACGTGGTGAGGAAGACGGTGTCCCGGCAGATCACCTCACCCGAGCGGTACGTCGCCGCGTAGTTGTACACGTTCTGCGCCGTCGGCAGCGCACACAGAATGAGTGCCGCGTACATATCGGAGCCGGTCAGGCCCAGAAGCGACGCCACTACCCACGCTACGGTCGGCATGCCGATCAGCTTGAGGATGGTAGCGGTGGTCGTCGCTAAGCGCTGGCTCTGCAGCACCTTCTCCCCGGTGAGCGAGGCGCCGAAGCTCATGAGGATCATCGGGATGGACGCGCCACCCAGAATCTGCAGCGGGGCGAGCACCGGCTCCGGCACCGTCCACGACGACGCCGACACCGCAAACCCCGCAAACGCCGCAACCACCACCGGCGCCTTCAACCCCGCAATCACTGACTTCAGCACCCCCGACGCCCCACGGTCCAGGCCAGCGATCACGATGGGGGAGAGCACCGCCATCTGCAACACCAGCGCCGGAATCACGTACGTCGGATCCCCCAGCACGTACGTGGCAATGGGCAACCCGATATTGACCGAGTTGTAATAACTCGACGACGCCGCCCCCGCCATGGTCTCCGCAGCATCCTGCTTGAACCACACCGCACTGATCGCCCAATAGATCAGCATCGTGGTCACTGTCGCGATTGCGATCACCAGGATCACCGGGGAGAAGAACGCATCCGTGTCCGAAACCGCCACCGATGAAAAAATCAACGACGGTGTTGCCACATGGAACGCGATGCGGTTGAGCTGCAGCCGCTGCTCGCCCGGGCCGATCACCTTCTTCTGGGCAAGCCACCAGCCCGCCGCGATCACGGTGAAGATGATGGCGAAACCAGTCAGAACGTCAAGCATGTCGAATGAGTGTAGTGGCTACGCGCCCGTGAAACTGGCGCCTAGTCCATCTGCAGGACGGTGCGCAGTTCCGCGAAGGGAGCCGGGCAGATTTCGTGCGTGACGGTTCGGCCTGTTCGGGACTTTTTGAGTAGTCCGGCTTCGGCAAGCTTCTTGAGGTGGTGGGAGACCGTCGGTTGGCTGAGCCCGGAATACTCGGTAAGCGCGGTCACGCTCATCGGCTCGCACCCTTCTGCGGCGAGGCGGGAGAGGAGGCGCAGCCGGGCGGGATCTGCCAGCACTTTGATTAGATGACCAACCCAGAGCCGACCCCCGTTCGAATGTCGTTCCTCGACAGATTCCTACCAGTGTGGATCATCTTGGCGATGGCATTCGGTCTGCTGCTGGGCCGCGCCGTTCCAGGACTCCGCAGCACGCTTGAGCGTTTTGAAGTCGGCGGTATTTCGCTGCCGATCGCGCTGGGCCTTTTGGTGATGATGTACCCGCCGCTGGCCAAAGTCCGCTACGACAAGACCCGCGAGATCGCCACCGACAAACGGCTCATGACCGTCTCCATCATCTTGAACTGGATCGTCGGCCCCGCGTTCATGTTCGCCCTGGCCTGGCTGTTTCTGCCGGACCAGCCAGAGCTACGCACAGGCCTCATCATCGTCGGACTGGCGCGCTGCATCGCCATGGTGCTGGTGTGGTCCGACCTGTCCTGCGCCGACCGGGAAGCCACGGCCGTCCTGGTCGCCATCAACTCAGTATTCCAGGTGCTCATGTTCGGCGTGCTCGGATGGTTCTACCTGCAGATCCTGCCGAGCTGGCTGGGCCTGGAGACCACCTCTGTGGAGTTCTCCTTCTTCTCCATCGTCACCGCCGTACTGGTGTTTCTCGGTATCCCGCTACTTGCCGGAGTGCTCTCCCGCATCATCGGTGAGCGAGTGAAGGGTCGTGCGTGGTACGAAGAGACTTTCCTGCCAGCGGTTTCCCCGCTTGCGCTCGTGGGGTTGCTGTACACGATCGTGCTGCTGTTCTCCCTGCAAGGCGATCAGATTACATCCCAACCGTGGACCGTTGCTCGAGTCGCCCTGCCACTGCTGGGGTACTTCGTGGGCATGTTCCTGATCGCCCTGGTGGTGTCGAAGGCGTCGGGGATGGGCTACGCCCAATCCGCCTCCGTGTCCTTTACCGCCGCGGGCAACAACTTCGAGTTGGCCATCGCGGTGGCGATCGGCACGTTTGGCGCCACCTCGGCTCAAGCGCTGGCAGGTACGATCGGTCCGCTCATCGAAATCCCCGTCCTCGTCGGACTTGTCTACCTCATGCGCGGCATCGGGCAGAGACTCTTCCCAGGCGATCCCACCCTGCCAGCTGCAAGGAGCCGTTCATGAACCCCAGTGTCTTGTTCGTCTGCGTCAGCAACGGCGGTAAATCACAAATGGCGGCGGCGCTTGCGCGACACTACGCAGGCGACCAGGTCAGCGTCTTCTCCGCTGGCACGAAACCGGGCACCGCGCTGAACCAAGAATCCGTCGCCGCAATTGCAGAACTCGGTGCCGACATGTCGCGCGGCACACCAAAACCCATCGACCCAGAACTGCTGCGCACAGTCGACCGAGTAGTAATAATTGGCGACGCCGCCCAGCTCGGCATGCCAGCCGACGCCGCCGGCACCCTGGAACGCTGGCACACCGACGAGCCGTCCACCCGTGGCATCGAAGGCATGGAGCGGATGCGCCTCGTACGCGACGATATCGACGCCCGCGTGTGCGCCCTCCTGCGCGAGCTGTATCACACGCTTTGAGCGGTTTGGGGCGCTACGCGCGTGCTCGGCGGGCGAGTGTGTTACCCAATGACTGGATGGCCTGCACCACGATAATCAGGATGATCACGGTGGTGAGCATTGCCACGGAGTCGAACTGCTGGTAGCCGTAGGCAATCGCAAGATCGCCCACGCCGCCGCCACCGATCGTTCCGGCCATCGCCGTCGCGGAGATGAGGCCGACGGTTGCCGTCGTGACCGCGAGAATGATGGAGGATTTCGCCTCCGGCAGGAGGAAGTGGCGGATGGTCTGCCACATGTTCGCGCCCATCGATTCGGCGGCCTCGGTGATACCGGGGTTGACCTCGAGCAGGGACTGCTCGATGAGCCTTGCGATGAACGGGGCGATGTACAGGGTGAGCGGCACCAGCGCGGCCGTCGTGCCTATTGAGGTGCCCACAATAGAGCGGGTAAACGGCGAAATCGCGACCAGCAGAATGATGAACGGCAGGGAACGGATGATGTTGACCACCACGTTGAGCACCCCGTACACCAGCCGGTTCGGGCGCAAGCCGCCCGGGCGGGTAATCACCAGCGCCAGCGCCAGCGGGATACCAACCAGCGCACCAATGAACAGGGCGACCCCCACCATGTACACGGTCTCCCCGAAGGAGTCGAGGTACATCGACGGAGTCACGCGCGAGCCCGTGAGGTCGCGCCACCAGGAGTTCAGCGGTTCCATTTACGCCTCCACCTCATTCACAGTCACACCTTCCAGGCTCGACAGCCACGCCACCGCGCCGTCCGCCTCGCCGCCACGCAAGCCGACGATGGTGGTGCCCACGGTGGTCTCCGCAAGCTCAGTACTTGACGACGCCAGCAGCCGCGCATCCACACCAAACCTGCCAACGAGCTGCGTGAACACCTCTTGCGCAGCCCCTCCCGTGTGGACGAGCTGCACCGCGCGGTCAAACCTTCCTTCGCGGATGGTCTCGCGCACGTGCTCAGGGACCTCGCGCTGGATGACCGTCTCCACGAACCGCTGCGTCAACGGGTGCTGCGGGTCGGCGAACACCTCGGCGACGGGGCCCGACTCCACCAGGTGGCCCTCGGACAGTACCGCGACCTCGTCCGCGAGCTGCGCCACCACGTCCATCTGGTGCGTGATCAGGAGGATCGTCACGCCCAGCTCCGAATTGATCTTGCGGAGTAGCTCCAGGATTTGTGTTGTGGTGAGCGGATCCAAGGCGGACGTGGGCTCGTCGCAAAGCAAAATACTCGGATTGGTCACGAGCGCACGAGCGATGCCGACGCGCTGCCGCTGACCGCCCGAAAGCTGGCGTGGCTTGTGACTTGCGCGATCGGTGAGCCCCACCATTTCGAGGGCCTCCGCGACACGGCGCTGCATCTCCGCCTTCGGCGTCTTCGATAGCAGTAGGGGCGTGGCGACATTCTCCGCAACCGTCTTGGTCTCCAGAAGGTTGTAGTTCTGGAACACCATCGACACCTTGCGTCGCAGGTCACGCAGCTGCTTCGCGTTCAGCTTCGCGGGTTCCTCGCCGAGCACCGACACCGAGCCCGACGTTGGCACCTCCAACCCATTGACGGTACGAATCAGCGTGGACTTGCCAGCACCAGACGTCCCCACCACGCCGGAGATACCTCCTGCTGGCACAGCAAACGAGATGTCCTCGAGCGCAGTAAAGGTGGTGTCCCCGGTGCCGAACACCTTGGTCACACCGTCAAAGACGACGGCGCTACCGCTACCGGTTGCGATGGTCATGCGAGCCTTTCTAGCGCTTTGTCTACTTCAGGGAATCCGGAAGGAACCAGTAGTTGTTCTCGTTGTGTTCGTCGAAGTACTGCTTGAACTCCTCCGAGCGGTACGCGTCCGCGACCGCCTTCGCCCACGGCTGATCCTTCTTGTCCTCGGTGGTCACCGCGACAAGAATCAGCTCCGGACGCAGCGTCTCCTGGAACACCTGCAACTTCGGGTCCAACCCGGCGGAATACGACATGGAGCCCGGGATCACCGCCCAGTCAAAGTCCGGCAGCGTGCGCGACAGGTTGCCCGAATCAATGGAGATAATCTCCAGGTTGTGGGGGTTGTCCTTAATATCCGACTCCGCGACCAGCGTCGCATCCGGATCATTCAAGGTAATCCAGCCAGCATCCACCAACAGGTGCAGCGCGCGGGACTTATTCGACCCATCCAGCGGGATACCAACCTTGTGGCCGTCGGCAACCTCGGTGAGCTGCGTGTACTTATCGGAGTACAACCCAGCCGGCACCGTCGGCACCTCAGTAATGGAAGCGAGGTTGCCGCCCTTCTCCTCATTAAAGACGTTCAGCCAGGCAGTGTGCTGGTCAACGTTCAAGTCCGCGGACCCCTCGTTGAGCGCAGTATCTGCCTGGGTCAGGTCAGTAAACGACTGGTACTCCACTTCGTAACCCTGCCCCTCCAGGATGGGGCCGACCGCGTCCGTGAACAGCTCCGAGTACGGGCCAGGCGAAGTAGCGACACGGATCGTCTGCAAGTCGCCGTCCGGGGTAGCGGTGGCGTCGGTGGAATCACCGGAGCAGGCGGTAAGGCCAAGCGTTAACGCGGCAGCCGCGGTGATGGCAGTGAGTTTCTTCAGCACGATGTTTCCTTTCAAGTTTTTTCAAGCTGTACCGAAGAATAAACCACTCGGTTTGTTATTGCAAGACTGGTCGGTCTAGTTTGTTAGGGTGTTGTGTGGTCGGGGTGGTCTGGTTCGAGTTTGCGCTGCGTTGGGTGAGGTGGGGTTGGGGTGTGGGGTGGTTGGCTGCTGTGGGTTGGCTGGCGGCTGCGGGTTGGCCAAGCGCCTAAAAGTGAGCAATAGGATTGTAGTAATCCCCGTTTCGCTCAAATTTTCGAGGATTACTACAATCCACCTACTACACTTTGGAACTTCGGAGGTCTGCGCCGCTGTTTTCGGGCGCGCGGCATGGTGGCGAGCGCGTTCCTAGAGCTGCGGTAAACGTGCAGCTCGCGGGGGCCGTACCCGTTCCTGCAACGATTTCGTACCCGCTTTTGCAACGGTTTTGCACCCGTTTTTGCAATTCGCGGACTGTGAGTGGCGGTGCGGACGCGCTTCTTTGTGGAAGCGGTTGGTCTCGACCGTAAGGAAGGGGGTGAGGTGAATGCCTAATGCTGATTTCGGTCACCAGCCGGACAAGTCTAACTGAATATCAGACACGCACAAGGCCTGGGGCTCTACCCCCGCAACTTGCTGATTAGCGCCATCACACCCGAGACCCCCGCCGTCAGCATTCCAACCAATGTTGCCAGAGCGAGCATCCCGGCGATGAAGGACTCGGCCTCCGGGTCGAACGTTTCCAGGCACAGACCGAAGAGCACAAACGACACCACGGTGATGATCACCGACCGCTTGAATACCTTCCCGGACTTGGAGCGTTGCTTCGGGGCAGCAGCAGGCGTGACTAGCGCGGGATCGTACGGTGTCGATTGGGCGGGGACCGGTGCGTGCAGCGGGGCATACGCTGCGGCAAGCAGCTCCTCAGGTGTCAGTTCATTGGTGGCAGGTCGGGGCTTTGTGGCTGCAGGGCGTGGCGCTGGAGCAGGCTGCGCCTCCGCAACAATCTCCGGAGCGACATCCTCAACAACCGCCGCCTCCACCTCAGCCGTCTCCTCGACGCCGTCGACGGCGAGGTCCACCACCATCTCCACGAGCTGGCTGCACCGCTTCGGGCCGACCCCGTGCAGGTCAAGTAGGTCGTAGGCGCTGGCGTTGAGCATCTCCGGGTGCTCGAGGCTCCACATGGCGAGGTAGCGGTCGATGCCGCGCCCGGTCGCCTCGGGGACGTGGTGGGGTTTGAGGTTGTCGGCGATCTCGTGCAGCGGGCGGTCCGGGTGCTGCTCGATCCATGCGGCGGCGATGCGCGCACTCGACGAGCCAACAGCGTGCGACTGCTCGGTGGTCAGCCAAGAGAACTGCTCCGGGGCTGAAACAGGCGCAGCGGCATCAGGGGCAGCAACCGGTGCGTCCTCGGTCGAATCCTCCATGGCCTTCAGTAACTGGGCGAAGTGGGTCTCGCTGATGATCGGCACGTTGTTCTCGCGTGCTTGCTTCGCCTTCCCGCTCATCGAGTCCGGATTCGCCGCAACAAGGACGGCGCACGTGCGGGTCACGCCACCGACGTCGAGGCCTGCGGCGGTGGCGCGGTCGGTCCAGACATCGCGAGGGATGTCGAGGGCTCCGGTGAACGCGACGCGGTCGCCCGGGCGCAGGGCGAAGGTGGCGGGGGTGGGGCCGGAGGTGGGCTCGTCGAGAAGCGAGCGCACGAGCTGCGCATCGACGTTGAGCGCCTCGGCAATGTCGAGCAGCGTGGCGCGTTCCTCGTCGGTGATGACGCCGTCGGCCCAGGCTTCGACGGCGAGCTGGCGCGTGAACTCCTCGTTGATGGCGTCGACGTCGTCGGCGCTGAGGCCCGCGGCGATGGCGGTGGATTCGAGGCGGCGCATCTCGGTGCGGGAGATGGCGCGGTCCACAAGTGCGCAGGTCAGCTCGGCGCGGTAGTCGGCTTCGTTCTTGGTGGTGGCCGTCGGCAAGGTGCGCGAAAGCTGCCCCGCCCAGGAGGGCTCGCCGCCGCGGGGGAGGCACGGGGCCTCGGCTGCGGGGGCGGTGAACGTCGCCGTCGGATACTTCTCGACGTCCACTCCGTTGCCCACGCACAAGTAACGGAGGAGCTCGGCGGTCGCCTCGGCGTCCGCGAGCGCCGAGTGTGCAAACCGGTTCCGAATCCTCGCGATATCCAGCGCTTCACTTAACTTGCCCACGCCCATGTACTGCTTCGTCAACCGCATCGTGTCCAGCCACTCGCACAAGCCGTCCTCCGCGCCGGCGCGCGCGAACTCGTTGGTCAGGAAGCGGTGCTCAAACGACGCATTGTGTGCCACCAGCGTACGACCATTGAGCAGTGAGCCCAGGTACGGAGCGACGTCGCGAAATAATGGTGCATCCACCACATCGGTCGCCGTGATCTTATGGATGTAACTATTCGGAATGTCGCGTTCCGGCTGGATCAGTGTCTCCCACGTGCGCTCCACCGTGAAATCGGGGCGCAGCAGCACCACGCCGATCTCCACAATGCGGTCCTGGTTGCTCAGCCCTGTCGTCTCCAAATCGATGACCGCAAACCCATTCCGGCCCATTCCTGCTCCTTTGTTCATCCGTGTTGGGGGCGTCAACAAATATATGACACTCCCCCGACACACCAGGGACGGAGTCGGTCGGATGTTCGATGGAACCGGAGGGGGAGTTGCGGTCGCCGCGTAACGCCCGGCACCGTCTGTGCCGATTACAGGGGCATGAAGAAGATCATCGCATCGGCCGTCGCTGCGGCGACCGCCTTCACTGCCCTCGCTACGACCCCGTCCCACGCCGCCCACCTTGACCGCACCGAAAGTGGCCAGTGCCGCGTCGTCCTCAACGACGCTGAGCGCGGCCCCGCCTGGCAGGCCGAACGCATCGCAAAAACGCTCACGCACGGCATGTACGCCACCGCCGTCGCCGAAGCATTCGAGGCAACCTTCGAGGGGCTCAAACCACTTGGCGACGCCCACCTCGACCAACCAGCCATCATCTCCTACCAGCAACTCCGCCTGGAAGGGCAGGAGCCCGGCGAGCGTCCCGACTACGACGCCGCCCGCGCCGCCACTAAGGAAAAACTGGCCAAGCTGGGCCTGGTTTCCACCGACGCCGACTTCTACCTCGACATGAAGCAGGGCGCCCAGATCCCGCTTTCGCCAGCGGGCAAGGCGCTGCAGGGATCGGCGCGCTGGTACATCGGTATCGACGGCTCCGTGCCGGAGGTGACCAGCCTCGGGGCGAACTACGTGTTTGGCCGTACCGGCGACAACACTGCTCGGTTCCTGAACCACGTCCAGGACTGGAAGCGCGCCGCGTTTGCCTCGAACATGTCCGACACTTACTTTGCCAAGGCCACCGACTCGCTCGAGTCCCGCTACTACTACTTGCTTAAGCAGGCGCAACAGTGCAGCGACAACCCACCGCTTATCTTCAGCACCCAAAACGCGGACCTGCCAGCACCGCCGGTACTGAAGAACACCCTGCCGGGCCAACCAGCGGATCCCTCCGCGCCGGAAACGCCAACCCCGGAGCAGCCCACGCCGAAGCCGGAGCAGCCGCAGAACTTTGACGCCAAGCTCGGCCAGATCATCGGCATCATCGCTGCGGTACTGGCAGCGCTGGGCGGGTTGTTCGCGCTGCTCAAGAACGCCGGCATCAATGTGCCGGAGCTTCCGAAGATTCCCGGGCTGAACAAGTAGATCTCCTCCCCTGGGAGGAGGCGCGTGTTCGGTGTTGCCGATAGGCTTACGGCCATGCGCTACAAACCGGGTGACCTTGTGCTCGCGGTCGCTGTTGCCATCTTGGCGGCGGTGTACACCGCGAGTGCGTTTACCCAACCCACGCATGCGGCCAGTTGGGGCCAGGCCGTGCTGTCGTGGGGCTTCGTCGCGGTGTGCGTGGTGCTCACGAGCAAACCCAAGTTCTCCTCGATTGCGCTTATCGCGCTGAATGTTGCCTGGTCTGTGATGTGGCTGGCCGCGCCGGTCAACCTTGGCTTTTCGCCGTGGGTGTTGGCGGTCCCGGTGGCGACCTTTATTGCCGGGCTGTTTACAGGGAAGCGCTTCGCGCTAGTTGTTCTCGCTGCCGCGTGCGGGTGGGCACTGCTGTCGCCGTTCATGTGGACGTGGGACGACAACTTTGTGTTGTTCTACCGGCACGGGGTCGATCTCGGGATCACGCTTGCGCTGCACTGGGGTGCGAGTGCGGTGGGGTATCTCCTTGGGGCGAATGTGGCAGCTGAGGATGAGGTGCGTCGTCGAGAAGCACACGCGAAAGAGCAACGTCTCGCAGCGGCGCGCGAGGAGGAACGCCGCGCCATTGCCCGCGATATTCACGACCTTCTCGGCCACTCGCTGACCCTGATCAAAGCGCAGGCCAATGCAGGGTTGGCGGCCGGACAGGAGCGGGAGGCGCTGCAGCAGATCAACGAGGCCGCCGGGCAGTCGTTGTCGGAGATTCGCCTGCTTGTGCGCGGCCTGCGTGAGAGCGATCATGCGTTTTCGCCGGCGGCGGGGATCCCTGACCTGCCGTCGTTGGTGCAGCGCTACCGCGATGCCGGTCTGGAAGTGTCGCTGGAAGCACCAGCAGTGGATGTCTCCCCGGTGACCTCGCTTGCTACTTATCGCATCGTAGCGGAGGCGTTGGCAAACGCGGCGCGCCACCAAGTCGATCCCGCTGTGATGGTTCGGATCGCACCGGGCGAGACCGTAGTGGTAGAAGTCGTTTCTACAGGCCAGATTCGACCCCAACCAGGCGCCGGCGTTGGGCTGGAGGGGCTGCGCGAACGCGCGGCAAGCGCCGGTGGCACGCTGAAGACATGGCAGTCAGGGGAGACATTTACCGTGCGGGCGGAGTTGGCAGCATGATCCGCCTGCTCCTTGCCGACGACCAACCGCTCCTCCTCAGCGCCCTCCGCACCATCTTGGACGCCCAGGACGACATCACCGTCGTCGCCACCGCCGCCGACGGCGCCGAGGCCGTGGAGCAAACCCGCGCCCACCGCATCGACGTGGCGGTGCTGGACATCCGCATGCCAGTACTCGACGGCATCATCGCCGCCCGCACGATCATGGAAATGGGCCCACGCGTGATCATGCTGACCACCTTCGACGACGACACCTTGATCCATGCGGCTATCGACGCCGGCGTGCACGGCTTTCTTCTCAAAGACGCCGAACCCGACGTCCTGGCCAACGCCGTGCGCGCTGTCGCCCGCGGCGAATCGGTTCTGGCCCCCGGGGTCACAGGCCGCGTGATGGAATGGGTCCGCGACGGTGCGGGCACCCAAGAATCCGCCGCCGCGCTGGAGGCGCTGACGCAACGCGAACGCGACGTGCTCGCAGAAATTGGCCGCGGCGCCACGAACGCTGAAATCGCCGCCACACTGTTTATTGCAGAGACCACGGTGAAAACGCACGTCTCTAACCTGCTTGCCAAACTTGGTGCGCGCGACAGGGTGGCGCTCGCCTTGATCGCCCAACGCGCCGGGATCTCCTCCTAGAGGAGGAGGCAGTTTGGTCCCACCGACCGATGTGGTGGCTTTGCTGGGTGACGACCATGAATGCCATGACTGATACGCAACTTGCTTGCCACAACGTGGCCGTTTCCTTCGGGGACCACCAAGTGCTTCGCGACGTGTCGTTGACCACCACCCCGGGCCGAGTCCATGCACTGTTGGGCCCCAACGGTGCGGGTAAGTCGACGTTGATGTCGGTGCTGCTTGGCCTGATCGAACCCGATGCCGGCGGGGTGACCTTGATGGGCCAGCCGTTTGACCGTTCGGCGCTGCGCCACGTTGGCGCCTCCATCAACGACCCCGCCTTTTTCAGCCACCTCAGCGCCCGCAACAACCTCCGTGTCCACACCACGCTCCTGGGCCTGCCGGACAGCGAAGCCGACCGAGTCCTCGAACTGGTCGGCCTCCAAACCGCGGGCAAGAAGAAAGCCGGAACGTTTTCCACCGGCATGAAGGGACGCCTCGCACTCGCTCAGGCACTGCTCGGTGAGCCGGAGGTGCTTATTCTCGACGAACCACAAAACGGTCTCGACCCCGAAGGCATTGCCCACCTGCGCGACTACCTCCGCGAATACGCACGTGCCGGGCGCACCGTCCTGGTCAGTTCCCACCAACTCGGCGAAGTGCTGCACATGGCCGACGACGCCACAGTCATCGCAGGCGGCAGCGTCCGCTTCGCAGGCGAGCTCGCGGAACTGGGTCCAAACCTAGAAGAGTCGTTCTTTCGGCTCACCTCCGGTGGTGAACGATGAACCTCCTACACGCCGAATGGATCCGTGCTCGCGGCTCCATACTGTGGTGGCTCGCTGGGGCAGGTTTGCTGGTCGGTGTGCTGCTGACGTTGTTCGCCCTGGCCGGAAATGTGGAAACCGCCACGAACCTGCTCTACCCGCAAGGCCTGTTGGTCACCGGCATGGCTGCGCCTGCCGCCGCACTGTTCGCAGGCTTGGCCGAGACCCGCGAGCGTGACGCCCGAGGCGGTGGCACTTGGTGGCGGCCGGTCTCACGGGTGCGAACGCGAGCCGCCCGCATCGCCGTGGTGTGGCTGGCGCTGGCCGTGTTCGTTGCCCTTGACTTTGTCGTACCGGTTGCCGCCGGCCTCATGTTCAACCTAGACAACACAGCCGCGATCGTACTCGTCGGCTTGTTTGTGTGGCTGGGCATGCTCGGTCCGGCAGGCCTCGCCGCCGCGTCTACGCGACGCATCGGGATGCTGCCGACCATCATCCTCGGCTTTTTCTTCACCATCGAGCTTGGCTACTTCGCCGAACGCGACTGGTGGTGGGCCAACCCCGGCGCCTGGCCAATTCGGTTGGTGCTGCCGACCATGGGCCTGCACTTCAACCTGCTGCCCCTCGACGCCACGGATCCGATGGCGGGGGAGTCTCCTGTGCTTGCCCTCATCCTCACGCTGGTGCTCGCAGCAATTGGCTTTGTAATGGCCGCCCTCGTACCACCGCGCACCCGACCTATATTGCGCCGCCGCCGAGTCCACCACGTCACCGCACCGCTGGCCACTTCTCCGGCGACGCCACGCACCGAAGCCACCGGATACGTGGCTGCGGTGAAGGGGGTTGCGATGGCGGCGAGGGTGTCGTCGATACGCGTCTTGCTCCTGCTCACCGCCCTGGTGCTGCTGTTCTCGCTGGCATATCCGGTGGATGTGCGTGAGGCGATGTTCACCTACATCATCCTGCCGATAGGGGCGGGCGTGCTTCCCACACTGGTGTGGCCGAAACTGCGTCCCGCCTGGGCGCTCATGCAGGTCGAACACCCACACGTCCGCGCCGCATTGGCCACGTGGTGCGTTGGAGTCGTCGCCCTCGTGTGCGCGTTCGGAGCGGCCGTGGTTGGCGACGCACGCTTCGGACTCCTCGCGTTTCTCGCAGGCAGCGTATTGACGCTCACCGCACTTGCCATCACCGTCCGCTTCGGCGTGGCGTGGACGCTGGCCACGACGATCCTGGTCACAATCGTCTCCGCCACGATCGGCGGGGATGTCCTCGCGCAATCTGCGTTATGGATCCTCGCCGTCCCCGCATGGCCAGCTACGGCCACCGGTGCACGAGTGTGGGTTGCGGCTGCGGTGGGGCTGGTGCTGCTGGCGGTGGTTGTAATGCTGCTGATGCGGACGCTGCGCGGGATGCGCCCAGTACGACGCTAACCCGCCGGGGTGAGGCGTCCGTCCGCCGTGTAGCGACCATCGGGGGAGTTGTAGAAGGCGTGGGCGTGGTTGTCGTCGATAAGTAAGTGCCACGTGCCGCCGTTATCGCAGGTGCCCTCGGTGATCGTCTCCCGGAAGCCATCCTCGGTTCTCGTGAGCTGCCCTGCACAGCCGAGCTCAGGGTAGGTCACCGCGATACCGTCCGCGGTTGGCGCGAACCAGACACGGAACTGCTGCCCCTGTAGGTGCTCGACTTCGGATACCTGACCCATCGTGCCCTCCATTGGACCTTTGAGTTCTGGAGGTTTGATTGTGCCCAGCGCCGCCGCGTCCGTCGTCGGGTGCCAGGTGATACGGGTGAACTCGTTGAGCGGATTGCCGACGACCGTCTCCTCCGGACCCCACACCTTCTCCAAACGCTGACCCCGCAGCTCGAAGTGCGTCACGTGCAAGAGAGGGCTTTCGGCTTCGTACTGGTCCAAGCCCGGCTGCGTGCCGTTGGTGAACACAGTCGGGTACGGGTCGTCCGAGTCGATGAGGTAGTCCTTCGTCCAGCTCAGCGTGCCGTCCTGGGCCCGCAACACGCGAATTGGAGAAGGGCCGTCAGCACCAGCGCGCAGCAGCAGTTCCGGCTCAAGATCGCCGTTGATATCTAAGACGTCGTAGGTGAACGTGCCGTCCAAGCCGTCGAAATCTGCGAAGAATCGCGCCGGGTCCGCGATGGCGTCGGCGTACAGATCACGGGTGGAGGGCGCCGGTGCTTCGGTCGCGGGCGTGCTCAGTGTTGTTTCCGGCACGGGCGCTTCCGGCACAGTCGCCGTGCCGCAGGAAGCCAGCAGGAGAGTGGCGGTGATGAGAGGCAGATAGCGCTTCATGGCACCACGCTACAGAAAACTAGAAACCAGAAGAAAGTTCCCGGCCTATTCGTGATCGTCGGAACTTTTTTCGTAGACATCCGTCTTCACCTGGGGAAACGCAACCGTTGGTCGACCGGAACCGGCCCCGAACGGAAAATAGTTCCCGGGCGCGGGACTATTTCATAAGGGCGCGAAGGGTGCGAGGGGCCACCTGGCCGCCAGTCCACCTGGCCGCCAGGCGGCAGCCACCTAGTAGTAGAACGGGAACTCGTCCCAGCGGGGCTCGCGTTTTTCCAGGAAGGAGTCGCGGCCCTCGACGGCCTCGTCCGTCATGTAGGCGAGGCGGGTGGCTTCACCGGCGAAGACTTGTTGGCCCATGAGGCCGTCGTCGACAAGGTTGAAGGCGAATTTGAGCATGCGCTGTGCGGTGGGGGATTTGCCGTTGATTTCGCGGGCGACCTGGATGGCCTCCTCTTCCAAGGAAGCGTGCGGGGCGACGATGTTGACGGCGCCCATGCGCTGCATCTCCTCGGCAGAGTAGGTGCGGCCGAGGAAGAAGATCTCGCGGGCGAACTTTTGACCCACCATCTTGGCCAGGTAGGCGGAGCCGTAGCCGGCGTCGAAGGAGCCGACGTCGGCGTCGGTTTGTTTGAACCTGGCCTCCTCGCGGGAGGCGATGGTCATGTCGCACACGACGTGGAGTGAGTGGCCGCCGCCGGCTGCCCAGCCGCTCACCACCGCGATGACCACCTTGGGCATGGTGCGGATGAGGCGCTGGACCTCAAGGATGTGCAGGCGTCCGCCCTCGGCTTTCACACGTGCGGTATCGACGGTGTCGGCGGTGTCGCCGCCCGCGTACTGGTAGCCGGAGCGGCCACGGATGCGCTGGTCGCCGCCGGAGCAGAACGCCCAGCCGCCGTCCTTCTCAGAAGGCCCGTTGCCGGTCAGCAACACCACGCCCACAGAAGGGTCGCGCCTGGCGTGGTCGAGTGCCCGGTAGAGTTCGTCGACGGTGTGGGGGCGGAACGCGTTGCGTACTTCGGGGCGGTCGAAGGCGATGCGGACGATGCCGTCGGCGCGCGTGGTCCCTACGTGTCGGTGATAGGTGATGTCGGTGAAGTCAAAACCTTCGACCTCGCGCCATTGGGTTGGGTCGAATGGTTGCGCAGTGGAATAGCTCATGGCTTTGTAGTCTACGGTGCCGACGGCAGCTCGGGGCACCCCCACAGGGAGGCAACCGCTGTGTAAGGCATTGCTTACCTAATGGGCTCGGAGTTAAATCAAACGTATGAGTCTGATAACGAAAACTGCCGAGGGCACCCTTGCCCGCATCCCCGTCGGCGACAGCGCCGTTATCGCGGCGCTTGACACTACCCCTACCGTCGCGCGCCGCCTGCAGGAGCTTGGTCTTCGCCCAGGCCAGCGTGTCAGCATTATGCAGTCCACGGCTGGTGGTGGCCGCGTGATCAAGGTAGCGACCTCCCGCTACGCCCTCAGCGCTGACGCGCTGCGTGGCATCAAGGTGAGCGTGGCATAGCCATGGCCGATTTCACCCAGGTTCCGTCGTGTTGCGGGCCGCACGCAGATACCGCCGTCAAGGGCGAGCCCACCATCGCGCTGATCGGAGCTCCGAACGCTGGCAAGTCCACCTTGTTTAATGCGCTGACTGGCGCGAACGTGAAGATGGGCAACTGGCCTGGCACCTCCGTGGAGATTTCTCGCGGCGTGTGGGCGGGTTCCTATAACGTGATTGATTTTCCTGGCGCCTACTCGCTGGATCCGCAGAGCCCTGACGAGGAGCTCACTCGCGAGCTGCTGCTGGAGCGTTGCCCGGCGGAGCGTCCGGATGCGGTGGTGGTCGTCGTTGATGCGGCGAACCTTGCGCGTGGCTTGTATATGGTGGCGCAGCTCGCGGAGACGCCGTACCGCATCGTGGTTGCGTTGACCAAGATGGATGTGGCCCGCGCGGAGGGCATTGCGGTGGATGCGGCGGCGCTGCAGAACGCGCTTGGGTTGCCCGTGGTCGCGGTCGATCCGCGTAAGAGGGATGTGCGCGGTCTGCGCGAAGTTATCGACGCCCAGCTCGTCGAACCAGCGGTCACCCTGCGCCCAGTGGCTACCACTGACGACTTCGAGCTTGCCGACGCCCGCTTCGCCTGGGTCGACGCCGCCGTCGAACGTGCCGCGACCGACACTGGCCACCAGCAGACCTTCACTGAGCGCCTGGACCGTTTCGCGCTGCACCCGGTGATCGGCCCGCTGATGTTCCTGGTGGCGATGTGGATGGTTTTCGAGATCACCACGACTGTGGCGAAGCCGTTGCAGGATGGCCTGGAGGGCTTTTTTGGCGGCCCAGTTTCTGACGCGGCGCTCGCGGTGCTGCCGGATATTGGCTGGCTACGCGGCCTGGTCGTCGATGGTCTGATTAACGGCGTGGGCATGGTGCTCACGTTCGCTCCGCTGATGGCGCTGATGTTCCTGTGCCTCGCCGTGCTGGAGGACTCTGGCTATATGGCGCGCGCTGCCGTCGTCGCGGACCGTGTGATGCGCGCGATGGGCTTGCCGGGTAAGGCGTTCATCCCGCTCATTGTTGGTTTCGGTTGTAACGTGCCGGCGATTTCGGCGACGCGCGTGATGGGGGATCCGCGCCACCGCCTGATGACGGCCCTCTTGGTGCCGTTCACGTCCTGCAGTGCGCGTTTGACGGTGTACGTCATGCTGGGTGCGACGTTCTTCCCGGACCACGCGGGCACCGTCGTCTTCGCGATGTACGTCATTTCTATTCTGCTTGTCGTGCTGACCGGCCTGGCGCTGCGTAAGGCGCTGTGGTCCACGATGGGCACTGAGCCCCTGGTCATTGACCTGCCGGTGTACCAGCTGCCGGGCGCGCGTCTGGCGCTGTCGGTGATGTGGGCTCGCCTGCGCGGCTTCCTGGAGACCGCCGGCAAGATCATCGTCGCGACTGT
The DNA here is from genome assembly GCF_001767255.1 of Corynebacterium sp. NML98-0116. Taxonomy (GTDB): domain Bacteria; phylum Actinomycetota; class Actinomycetes; order Mycobacteriales; family Mycobacteriaceae; genus Corynebacterium; species Corynebacterium pseudogenitalium. The sequence continues at coordinate 1,994,560 of NZ_CP017639.1, read as the reverse complement.
CGTCGTGGTGTGGGCGCTGCAGTCCACCCCGGTGACCTCCGAAGCGCAGTTCGGCGAGGTGGCCCCGCAGGAGTCGGTGTACGGCACTGTCTCTGACGCGATCGCCCCCGTCTTCGCGCCCGCCGGTTTCGACTCCTGGTCCCTCGCTGGTCCGCTGATTACCGGCTTCGTGGCCAAGGAGGCCGTCATCTCGAGCTGGGCCCAGACCTACGCGCTGGAGGAGCCCGAGGAGGGCGACGGCAACTCGCCGCTGAGCCAGGCAATCCGCGAAGACTTCAACCAGGCCTCCGGCGGGCACGCGATACCTGCAGTGTGGGCGTACATGCTCTTCCTGCTGGCATACACCCCGTGCGTGGCTACACTTGCCGCGCAGCGCCGGGAGATCGGCCTGAAGTGGACGATGTTCGGCGTCGCGCTGCAGATGACGATGGCGTGGGGCCTGGCCGTCGTCGCGTTCCAGCTGTTGAAGGTGTTCTTCTAATGAGCGCCGGGCCGATGTCGGCGGTGCTCGGCGCACTGCGGGAGGGCTGCGTGAGTCGCGAGGAAATCGCGCGCCACACCAACCTTTCGCCCATGACTATTGACGCCGTCATGGCCCACCTCGAGGCCACCGGCGAAGTGCAGCGCCGCGCCCTCAACGACTCCTGCGCGGGCGGCTGCGGTGGCTGCCCCTCGCGCGGGGCGTGCACGTCGGGCCCTGTCGCGTTGGTGCTCGGCCGGCGCTAGCCTGGCCCTATGCCTTCTTTATTGCCTTCCGTTGACGAGATCCTTGAGCGCTCCCACGTTGTAGCCCTGCCTATGGCAGTGAAGTTCCGCGGGATCACCACCCGTGAGGCCCTGCTTATCGACGGCCCCTCCGGCTGGGGCGAGTTTTCTCCCTTTGTGGAGTACGGCCCTGAGGAGTCCGCGCAGTGGCTGCGCTCCGGTTTGGAGGCTGCGTTCGAGGGTCTGCCCGAGGCTTCCGGCCCGGTGCCGGTGAACGGCACGGTGCCCGCGGTGGACGCCGCCCAGGTGGAGGAGGTGTTGGAGCGTTTCCCGGGGATCGGGACGTTCAAGATTAAGGTGGCCGAGGCTGGTCAAACGCTCGCCGACGATGTTGCGCGCGTCGAGCGGGTGCGCGAGCTGCGCCCCGACGCCACCCTGCGCGTGGACGCGAACCGGGGGTGGAGCGTCGAAGAGGCGGTGCGCGCCGCCGAGGCGCTGGGGGAGCTGGAGTACATCGAGCAGCCCTGCGGGAGCGCGGAGGAGCTCGCGGAGGTGCGGGCGAGGGTGCGTACGCCGATCGCGGCGGACGAATCGATACGCCGGGCCGCTGACCCGCTGCGTGTCGCCGAGCTGGGTGCGGCGGATGTTGCCGTGTTGAAGGTTGCGCCGCTCGGGGGAGTGCGCCGCCTGCTGGCGCTGAAGCAGAACTTGGGGATGGATGTGACGGTGGCGAGCGCCCTGGACACCGCGGTGGGGATGTACGCGGGGCTGGTGGCGGCGCGGTGCGCGGACTCGCGCGCGGCGGGATTGGCTACGCAGCGGCTGTTCGTAGAGGACGTCGCGAAACCCCGCCCACTTATCGATGGCTGCCTTGAAGCCACCCCTGTTACCCCCGATCCGGCGCGTCTGCACGAGTTGCGGGCTCCCGCGGAACGTCGCGACTGGTGGTTTCAGCGCGTTCGGGACTGCATGGACACCATGCGGGGGTAAAAACGTGCCCGGGCGGGGGTGGAAATGTTTGATTAATCTGTGCATTCTTGCGACATTTGATGTGTGAGGGCGTAACGTCTCCCACGCGAGGGTGTGAAAGATCACCTTTTTAGCTGTTGTGTGAATCCTGTTCGAAAGGATCGAAAATGTCGACTCCCGTGATGCACGAATCGTCCGCGCTCTCCGACGGCGAGCTTGCCAAGTCGCCCGAACCGGGTGAGTGGCGCCGCCAACTCATCGGCCTGATCGCAGGTGTGCTGCTTGCGCTGCTGGTGTACTACATCTTCCCGGGCAGCGCTGCCGAAACAGTGCAACAGTCCTCGGGCGCCGACCCTGAAACGACCTACGATGCCGACGTAATGCGCGTCGTCGCCGCGACCACGGTGCTCATGGCGGCGTGGTGGATGACGGAGGCGATCCCGCTGGCGGCAACCGCCTTGCTACCGATAGCGATCTTCCCGGTGATGGGCGTGGCAAAGTTCAGCGCGGTCTCCGGGCCGTACGCGTCGTCCACGATTTTCCTCTTCATGGGTGGCTTCCTGATGGCCCTCGGGTTGCAGCGTTGGAATCTGCACCGCAGGCTCGCGCTGGTGGTCGTGCGCATTGTGGGTACCAGCCCGAAGCGCATCATCTTGGGCTTCATGCTGGCCACTGGCTTCATGCCCATGTGGGTGTCCAACACCGCGACCGCGGTGGTCATGCTCCCGATTGGTGTTTCTGTGCTGACCCTGACCGCTGACTCCGTGGGTGGCATGCAGAACCAGAAGAAGTTCGCTACCTCGCTCATGCTGGCAATCGCGTACTCCGCCTCCACCGGTTCGCTCGGCACCCTGATTGGTACACCACCGAACGCGCTGCTGGCCGGCTACATGAAGGAAGCACACGACATCACGATCGGGTTCGGTCAGTGGATGCTCGTCGGTATGCCGATGGCGATCCTGCTGACCGTGATCGCCTGGTTTGTCCTGATTAACGTGTTCAAGCCTGAGATCGACCGGATCCCTGGTGGCAAGGAGCTTATCGATGCCGAGTACCGCAAGCTGGGCGCATGGACCTTCCCGCAGGTGGCCGTCGGCATCATCTTCCTGGTCGCAGCACTCGCCTGGATCTTCATTCCGCTTGGCATCAAGCAGTTCGGTTGGGAGTTCCCGTACAACGACGCCATCGTCGGCATCATTGCCGGCCTGCTGATGTTCATCGTGCCGGGCACGAAGCAGGGCAAGCGCCTGATGGACTGGGAGACCGCGAACGAGATGCCGTGGGACGTCCTGCTGCTGTTCGGTGGTGGCCTGTCCCTGTCCGCGATGTTCACCTCCACCGGCCTGTCCCTCTGGATCGGTGAAGCCGCAAAGGGCCTCGCCGTGCTGCCGACGATCCTGCTCATCATGGCTGTCGCTGCACTGGTGCTGGGCCTGACCGAGCTGACCTCGAACACGGCGACCGCCGCCACCTTCCTCCCGATCATGGGCGGTGTCGCGGTTGGTATCGGCCTGACCGAGGCGACCGAGATGAATATCCTGCTGCTGGCCATCCCGGTGGCGCTGTCCGCAACCTGTGCGTTCATGCTCCCGGTGGCAACGCCGCCGAACGCGATCGCGTACTCCTCGGGCTACGTCACCATGGGCGAGATGCTCAAGGGCGGCCTGTGGCTGAACATCATCTCCCTCGGCCTGATCACCGTGGTGACCTACTTCCTGGCGGTGCCGGTGTTTGGTTTGGTGCTCTAGCGGTACGCTAGCAGCATGGATAACCAGCAACGTCCAAAGCAGTACTTCCCGGACCCGGAGCATCAAACGCAGTACTACGAGCCGGAAGCCTATTACGAACCCCAGTCCTATTACGAGCTGGAGCCGCAGCGCTCCAACGGGCTCGCAATTGGGCTGGGGATTGCCCTTGCTATCGCACTGTGCGCTGGCACGGTGCTGTTCTTCCTGTGGCGCAGCGCCGCAGCCGAGGCGGACAAGCCGCCGGTGACCTCCACGGTGACCGAGACTGCCGTGTCCACGGAGACGGTCACGGAGACCACGACGAAGCGGCCGAAGTTGCTGCCGGACCGGGGGCGCGGGGAGAGCGGGGAGACCGTGGCACCGACCGAGCCAGCCGTCGAGGTGCCGACCGAGCTGCGCGGCCTTTTCGACGACATCGTCTCCGGTGCAGAGAGCGCCCTGCAAGGACAGTAAGGTAGGTGGCCATGAACTCGATGGATATTGCCCGCCAGGTCGCCGAGTCGCTCTCGCAGCACGTCACGGACGTGGTGATGTGCCCAGGTTCGCGCAACTCGCCGCTGGCGTACGCGCTGCTCGCACGCAGGGACATCACCGTCCACATGCGTATCGACGAACGCTCCGCCTCCTTCACCGCCCTCGGCCTGGCGCGCGTGCAGCGCCGCCACGTTGGCGTAGTGATGACGTCCGGCACCGCGGTTGCCAACACGCTTCCGGCCATGGTGGAGGCGCACATGGCGCACGTGCCGTTGGCCGTTATCAGCGCTGACCGGCCCGAGTGGATGGTCGGCACTGGGGCCTCCCAGACGATTTGGCAGCAGGGCATCTTCGGCCACTACGCCAAGACGCAGCAGGTCACCAGTGTGGAGGAGGCCCGCGCGCTGGACTTCGGCGCAGCCCAGGTGCACGTCAACGTGGCCCTGGACACCCCGCTGGTGCCCGACGCCCTGCCGGAGCCGGTGGGGCAGCCGCGCCGGGTTGGGCCGGGCCGCCTGGCCACGAAGCCCGCGTGGTGCGACCACGGCGCCGTGGACATCGACCTGACGAAGGACACGCTGGTTATCGCCGGCGACGAGGCCTGGGACGTTCCCGGGCTGGAGCACGTGCCCACCATCGCGGAGCCCACCGCGCCGACACCGTTCCACCAGGTGCACCCGCTGGCCGCGCGCTTCTTCGCGCAGAGCGAGGTCTCGATTAGCCACGACGGCGGAGATTTTGCGGCGTCGACGAAGCCGGAGCAGGTCATCGTGGTGGGACACCCGACCCTGCACCGCGACGTGATGGCGTTGCTCGCCGACCCGGACATCACCGTGATCGGCATTTCGCGCACGGAAACGTTCACGGGCAACCCGCAGCTGCGCGGTTCGCGAGTCAACGCGACCGGCCAGCCGCGCCAGCAGTGGATCACCATCTGCGAGGCCGCGGGCGGCGTCGGCGCGAACACGGTACGCGACGCCCTCGCCGACGCCGACTACGGGTTTACCGGCATGCACGTTGCCGCCGCCGTGTGCGACACCCTCGGGGTCGGGGACACGCTGGTGCTGGGGGCCTCCAACCCAGTTCGCGACGCCTCCTTCGTCGGCATGCCGTTTGATGGTGTGCCGACCTTTTCCCCGCGCGGCGCCGCAGGCATCGACGGCACGGTGTCCCAGGCAATCGGCATAGCCCTTGCGACGCAGCGCCTGCACCCGGACGAAATCCGCGCCCCGCGCACCGTCGCGCTCATGGGGGACCTCACCTTCCTTCACGATGCCGGCGGGCTGCTCATCGGGCCCGACGAACACCACCCCGGCAACCTCACCATCGTGGTGGCCAACGACGACGGCGGAGGCATCTTCGAGACGCTCGAGGTCGGGGCGCAGTCCGTCCGGGACGACTTTGAGAGGGCGTTCGGTACGAGGCACGGGGTGGACGTCGAAAAGCTGGCGGAGGCCTACGGAGCCGACTACCGCCGTGCCGAAACCCTTGCCGAGCTGCACGAGGTGCTGCTTGAGCTGGAGTCACAACCCAACCCGATCACCGTCGTGGAAGCGCGCACCACACGGGCCACCCGGCGAGCGCTCGCGCAGCGGCTGCAAAAGTGATCCGCTGGAAGCGTCGAGCCCAGCAGCTCGTGCTGGCGCTGTATACGTGTGCGATGCTCGGCTGCCTCGCGATGGTCGCAGGGCCAGCCATCAACGACTGGCGCATCGCCCGCGACCCCGGCCGCGGCCTCGCCACCGTGACTGGCGTGAGCAAGATCCGCACCGCCGTGGAGTATCAGGATGACCGCGGGCGCACCCACTCGCCGGCGACCGGTCTGCTGTACCCGACTGGGCTCAGCGAGGGTCAGCAGGTGTGGGTGACGTACTCGCGCACCGACCCCGACCTGGTCAAGGTTGAGGGCCGCGGTTGGACGCTGTCGCTGATCCCTGCGCTGTCCGTCGCCGTGGTGGCAACGCTTGTGGCTGCCGCGGCCTGGAAGGGCGTGGGGCGCTTCGTGCGCGAGGACAGCGAGGGGGTGGCGTAGCGGATGCGCGTGGCCATCGTTGCCGAGTCCTTCCTGCCGAACGTCAACGGGGTGACCAATTCCGTGTTGCGCGTGCTCGACCACCTTCGCGAGTACGGCCACGACGCCCTCGTGATCGCCCCCGGGGCGCGCGAACACCAGGAGGAAATCCCCGACTACCGGGGCTTCCGCGTGGTGCGCGTGCCTACCGTGCGCGTGCCGATGGTCAACTCGCTGCCCATCGGGGTTCCCACCAGTGCCGTGCGTGCCGCGCTCACTTCCTTTCAGCCGGATGTGGTGCACCTGGCCAGCCCGTTCGTGCTCGGGGCGGCCGGCGCGTTCGCCGCGCGCCAGCTGAAGGTGCCCGCGGTAGCGCTTTACCAAACCGATGTGGCTGGGTTCGCCACGAAGTACCACCTTCCGGCGCTGGCGAAGCTTTCGTGGGACTGGACACGGCGCCTCCACAACGCTTGCCAGCTCACGCTCGCGCCGTCGTCGGCAGCGGTGGAGCAGCTGCGCAGGCACGGCATCGAGCGCGTCCACACGTGGGGCCGAGGTGTCGACGCCACCCTCTACCACCCCCGCCGCCGCAGCGAGGAGCTGCGCCGCACTTGGGACCCGAGCGGGTGCAAACGCATCGTCGGGTTCGTCGGCCGCCTTGCCGCGGAAAAGAGCGTGCACCGCCTCGCCCCGCTCTGCGGCTGCGAGGACCTGCAGGTGGTGATCGTCGGAGGCGGCCCGGAGGGCGACGAGCTTCGATCCGCGCTGCCGGGCGCGGTGTTCTGCGGCCCGCTCACCGGCGAGGAGCTCGCCCGCGCCTACGCCAGCTTCGACGTCTTCGTGCACCCCGGCGAGTTCGAAACCTTCTGCCAGACCATCCAAGAAGCCCAGGCCAGTGGGGTGCCCACCATCGCGCCCCGCGCCGGCGGCCCCATCGACCTCATCACCGACGGCACCAACGGCCTCCTTCTCGACGTCCCCACCTTCACCACCGAACTCTCCCACGCCGTCGCGTGGTGCCTCGACGAGGCCCGGTGGCCGGACCTGCGGGTCGCGGCGCGCGGGTCGGTCTCCGGCAAAACGTGGGAGGCGCTGTGCCGACAACTCGTCGAGTATTACGAACAGGCACAGCGCGCGCTACAGTAGAGCGTTATGGCCAAGGCAGATCTGGAGAAGAAGCCCTTCGACGTAGCGGGCATGTTTGACGGCGTCGGCGAGAAGTACGACATCACCAACACCGTGTTGTCCTTCGGGCTGGACAAGTACTGGCGCAGGCGCGCCCGCGAGCGCCTCAACCTGAAGCCGGGGGAGAAGGTGCTCGACCTCGCCGCCGGCACCGCCGTGTCCACCGTGGAGTTGGCGAAGTCCGGCGCGTGGGTCGTCGCCTGCGACTTCTCCCAGGGAATGCTGGCCGCCGGCCGCGACCGCGACGTGCCCAAGGTCGTCGGCGACGCGATGCACCTGCCGTTCGCCGACAACACCTTCGACGCCGTGACCATCTCCTACGGCCTGCGCAACGTCTACGACTTCGAGGCGGGCCTGCGCGAAATGGCGCGCGTGACCAAGCCCGGCGGGCGCCTTCTGGTCAACGAATTTTCGACGCCCATCGTCCCCGGCTTCCGCACCCTGTACAAGCAGTACCTGCCGGTGGCGCTGCCGCTGCTGGCGAAGGTGTTCTCCTCCAACGCAGAAGCCTACGAGTACCTCGCCGAGTCCATCCGGGCGTGGCCGCACCAAGAAGAGCTGGCCGCCGCCATCAACCACAACGGGTGGGCAGGCGCCGGCTGGCAGGACCTCTCGCTCGGCATTGTGGCGCTGCACAGCGCCGTGAAACCTACAACGTAGCGTCCCACAGCGGCGCGTTCACCGGCACCGCGCGTCCGGCCGCGCGCCACGCACGCGAAATCAGGTCCGTGTCTTCTTCGGTGACCAGGTTGCCCATCAGGCGTGCCGCCGCCGGCATCAGGTGGCGTCCTGCCACCCCGCGCAGCGCCAGCGGGCCCGCCACCGGCAAGAACTGCGGGTAGGTAAGCAGGCGGGCCGCCGTGCGCGCCAACGTGAACGCCCGGCCATACGCCTCCCGCAGGATGAGCGGCCACGCCAGCGTGCAGTCCTTGCCCTCCTGCAGCAGTTCCACCGCCATGACGGCGGTCTCCATGCCGTAGTCGATGCCCTCGCCATTGAGCGGGTTCACGCACGCCGCCGCATCCCCGATGAGCACCCAGTTCGGACCCGCCACGTTCGAGACTGCCCCGCCCATCGGGAGCAGGGCGCTGGTGACCTGCTGCGGCTCGCCCAAGGCCCAGGTGTCACGCTGCTGGTCCGCGTACTGGTGGAGCAGCTTCTTCGTGTTCACGCGCGCCGGGCGGGCATCCGTGGACAGGGCGCCGCAGCCGAGGTTCACCGTGCCGTCGCCGAGCGGAAAGATCCAGCCGTAGCCGGGCTGGATGGTGCCGGTGTCGTCGCGAAGCTCCACGTGCGAGTGCATCCACGGCTCCCCGGACAGGGGGGAGGTGCAGTAGGAACGCGCCGCGATACCGAAGACCTCGCCCTTGTGCCACGTACGGCCCAACAGCTTGCCGAACGTCGAACGAACCCCATCCGCCACGATCACCCAGCGGGTGCGCACCTCGCCGCGCGCGGTGTGCACGGACTCGATCAGGCCGTCCGCTCCGAACGCCACGTCCGTTGCTGGGCAGTCCTGCCACACAGTGGCACCCGCGGCCTCGGCCTCCGCGACCAGCGCGGCATCGAAGGTTGCGCGCGGGCTCGCGGAGCCCTCCGTGCCGTAGACGCCGTCCGGCCACGGAGCCGTCACGTCACCCCCGTACCCGTGCAGTCGAAGGCCCTTGTTGCGGTAGGCGGGCAGCACGTGGTCCAGGCCCAGGCGGCGCAGCGTATGTACCGCGCGTGGGGTCAGGCCGTCGCCGCAGGTTTTGTCGCGGCCAGGCGAAGCGGCGTCGAGAAGCAGAGTAGAAAACCCAGCTCTCTGGGCGGCAATGGCCGCCGTGGCCCCCGACGGGCCCGCGCCCACAACTACGCAATCAACAAACTCAGTCACGAGTCCACATTGTGCCAGATAGCGCAGACACACCCCATTACTGCAAAAAATGGAGGGTGTGGACTACGGTTAGTGATGTTAACCGCGCGCAGCACATGCCCCGGGCATGGCGCAATGAGTACTTTAACCTGCAAGGACATCATCGATGACCAACGGCATAACACCGTCACCACGCCATGGATTTCGCATGGACCTAGGCGACGACGCCCTCACCGAGCGTGTTACGAAGGGCATGGGCGACGTTGAAACGCTGCTCAGGGAACGCCTCCAACAAGGTGAAGCGTTCATTACCGACAAAGTGATGCACCTAGCAGTCGCTGGCGGCAAACGCTTCCGTCCACTCGTGGCGCTGCTCTGCAGCGAGTTCGGCCCCAACCCGGGCGCCACCAACGTCATCAAAGGCGCCACCACCACCGAGATGGTGCACCTGGCCACCCTCTACCACGACGACGTCATGGACGAAGCCGAGAAGCGCCGCGGCGTCGACTCCGCCAACATGCGGTGGAACAACACCGTCGCCATCCTTGCCGGCGACATTCTGTTCGCACACGCCTCCCGCCTCATGAGCGAAATCGATACCGACACCGTCGCCCACTTCGCCGACACCTTCCAGGGCCTGGTCACCGGCCAAATGCGCGAGACCGTCGGCGCCCAGGGGGAGGACCCAGTCGAGCACTACCTCAAAGTTATCGACGGCAAAACCGCCGTCCTCATCGCGTCCGCGGCTTACCTCGGCTCGCTGCACTCCGGGGCGTCGCGCGACATCGTCGAGAGCTGCTCCCGAATGGGCAGTGCCATCGGCATGATCTTCCAGATCGTCGACGACATCATCGACATCTACTCCGACAGTGCCCAGTCCGGGAAAACTCCAGGCACCGACCTCCGCGAAGGCGTGTTTACCCTGCCCGTGCTGTACGCGCTCGAAGAGGACTCGCCCGCGGCAGAGGAGCTTCGTAGCCTCCTCACTGGCCCACTCGAAAACGACGCCGACGTCGAACGGGCCATCACTCTGCTCGGCCAGACCCAAGGGCGTCAGCGCTCCCTCGCCACCGTGCGCGAGTACCTCGACATCGTCGAGCGCGAACTCGACTTCCTTCCCGACGGCCCCGCAAACCAAGCACTGCGGCAGGTCTCCGTGTACGCTATCGAACGCGTCGGATAGCGGTGGGATATGCCCTCTGTGCACGCGATTTGCCTTATCGCGGGTGCGTTGATGTAAAGTAGTCCACGCACTTACGGTGCATGCCAGGTTGTCCGAGTGGCCAAAGGAAGCGGACTGTAAATCCGCCGGCGTACGCCTTCAGAAGTTCGAATCTTCTACCTGGCACCGCAAGCCCGTCTCTCACAGAACGTGAGGGGCGGGCATTTTTCATGTTGTGGTCCTGCGTTATAACGTGTACGAAGAGGGTTAAGCGACAAAATGTGTGCTTTTCTCGGCGTGTCGACTTAAGTGACAAAATGTGTGCTTTTCAGGGGTTGGGATGGGTGGGTTGTGGGGTGTTGTGCTGGGGTTATGAGCGTCCTGCCCAGCCGTGTCGGATGGCCCAGGAGGGGTTGAAGTCGGTGTCGATGCCGGTGTCGTAGACTTTCGGTCGGCCGTCGGGTGAGTTGGCTTGGTCGCGTTCACGCATGTGTGCCTGGCGGGCGTGTGCGTAGCCTGCGTGGCCGAAGTCTTGCTCGATTGCTAGCGCCAGCGGGTCATCGTGGTGTTGGGTGTGTAGGTAGAGCCACCAGTCCATGATGATTCGCTGGTGTTCGTCAAATGTGCCGCGGTGGGCTCGGGCGAGGTGTTTTAGTTGTGCGTTTATGCCGCCTTCCAGGCTGTTTGTGGTGGTCTTCAGCGTGGTCGTGGTGCGGTGTGGTGGGTTGAGCCAGACGAAGAGGTGGCCTTGTTGGTAGAGACGCTCGAATCGGCGGTAGGCTCTGCGGGCTCTGGGATGGGTGTACCACCATTGCTGGTTGTCGCGGATACGTTTTGGGATCTCTTCTGGGGCGACTTGGTTGCGGTAGGTGCGTTGTTTGAGCCAGTCACCGTAGAGGTCCTGGAAGCGGTTGAGGCGAAGTACCCAGGTGATTGCCTGGTCACGGGTGGTGATGTGGGTCAGCTGGTTGCCGAGGCGAAGGAGTGCTTTGTGTGCGGTGATTGTGGGTTGGCGTGTGGTGTCTTTGATGGTGTCGCGGCGTACGTGGACGAGGCAGCGTTGAATGGAGGCGTTTGGCCAGCATTGTTTGATGGCTTTGTGAGCGCCACCGGAGCCGTCTGTGGTCACGACGAGGGGTTCGGCGATCATGTCGAAGAGTTTGGCGTAGTCGTAGGCGGTTTCTCGTGTGCACCAGTGCCAGGCGACGACGTGCTCGCTNGTTGCAGCGACAAGCAGGCATTTTTTGTGGAAGTAGGTGCCGTCAATAAAGAGCTGGTCGTAGACGCGGTACGGGTCCGGTTTGCACGGGACGATGATGAACCAAAAGTAGGTGAACCAGCGGATGAGTGTGCGTCTGGAGACGTTGTGCGCAGCAGCGACAGCGTCGAGCGGANGCTGGTTGGTGATCCAGTCAATGAAGATGGCAAACCGATATGCGCTGGTCTTGGCTGTGTTGGGGTTGGTGAAGGTGTGCCCGCAGTCTGTGCAGCGCCATCGCTGTTTTCCGCTGGATGTGGTGCCCATTTTTGTGGCGGTGTGCTCGCATGCCGTGCATAGGGGCCTGTTGTGTTTTCTCTTTCTGTGTTGAGTTGGCATGCAGCTGGTTTAACAGTCTGCTGTCATAGCACATCCAACGCCTGAAGTGGTGGACCTTCCGGTCTACGGCAGGGAATCCCGATTCAACGAGCACTGTCCCGCCGTAGGCCCAGGCAGGACCTGGAATCCATATCCAAAAAAGCACACATTTTGTCGCTTAACCCTACGAAGAAGGCGTCGAAAAGCTATTGCTACCTGGCGATTTGCGTTCAATGATAGAACCGGGTTAGTCTTTCAAAGGCTTCAACGGAGCGGACACACCAAAACGGTGAGTTCACAACATAGAGGCTGTGCCCCCTTAGCTCAGTCGGCAGAGCGTTTCCATGGTAAGGAAAAGGTCGTCAGTTCGATTCTGACAGGGGGCTCTGTTGTTTGTACAGTCCTTGTGGCGGCAAGCACATGGCGGTGTAGCTCAGTGGTAGAGCAAGCGACTCATAATCGCTGTGTCGCGAGTTCAATTCTCGCCATCGCTACTCACCTCAAAACGGGAAACGCGTTTCCCGTGGTAGGGTTAGGAGCACTGTTCACAGTGTCCTAGGGGCGTGGCGCAATTGGTAGCGCAACGGTCTCCAAAACCGTAGGTTGCAGGTTCGAGTCCTGTCGCCCCTGCCAAAACTTGTAGTTAGAGGAGTTCTTTTGACTAATCCGCAAGAACACAACCCAGCACAGCCCACTGGCAAGCGCCAGCTGCGCGGGGTCTCCTCTGTTTCATCCGCTTCCTACGAAGCGAAGCACACCCCCGCAAAACCTGAAGAGGACCGCGAAGAGTCCCTCGGCGACGGCCCAGGCGCGTTCCCGGGCGAAGTCGTCCAGGAAATGCGCAAAGTCATCTGGCCAACCGGAAACCAGATGCTCAACTACACCCTCGTGGTATTCGCGTTCCTCATCGTGCTCACCGCACTCGTGTGGGGGACTGACCGCCTCGGCACCATGTTGATGCAATGGGTATTCATCCGCTAACATGAACAACAAGTGATTGTCCCGCCACCTCAACCTCGAGGTAAGGCGGGATTAGTTTTTGCCACACCAAGGAGAAACACCATGACCACCGAGCCGGAAAACCTGGAAAACCTGGAAAACGCCGACATCGAAGCAACTGAGCAGGAAACCGAACTGCAAGCCGAAGAGGAAATGGTCGCCGAAGGCGGCGCCGTCACCGAGGCCACCGATCCGGAGATAGAAGAGGCCGCTGCAGAGGCAGACGAGGCCGTTGAGGCTGTCGAGGAGCCGGTGCAGGAGGGCGACCTCACCGCGGCCGAGTCACCGCTCGCTGAGGGCGCTGAAGGCACTGAGGCTTCGGAGGCTTCGGGTGCTTCGGAGGCTGACGATGACTCCGAGTACCGCGCGCGCCTGCGCAAGTACGTCCGCGAGCTGAAGAAGCTGCCGGGCGAGTGGTACATCATCCAGTCCTACTCCGGCTACGAAAACAAGGTGAAGACCAACCTCGACATGCGTATCCAGACGCTCGAGGTGGAGGACTCCATTTACGACGTGGTCGTGCCGATCGAGCAGGCTATCGAGAACAAGGACGGCAAGAAGAAGCTCGTCAAGCGCAAGCTGTTGCCGGGCTACGTCCTGGTCCGCATGGACATGAACGACGCCGCGTGGTCCGTCGTGCGCGAGACCCCAGGCGTGACCAGCTTCGTGGGCAACGAGGGCAACGCTACCCCGGTCAAGCACCGCGACGTGGCGAAGTTCCTGATGCCGAAGGCTGAGCCAGCTACCGGCGAGGACACCAAGCCGAACGCAGAGGGAGAGACCGTCGTCGCGATGCCGGAGGAAGCAGCGCCGAAGAAGATCGACCACGACTACAAGGTCGGCGAAGCCGTCACCATCCTGTCCGGTGCCCTGGCGTCCGTGTCCGCCACCATTTCAGAGATCGACGAGGAGACCGGCAAGATCCAGGCGCTCGTGTCCATCTTCGGCCGCGAAACACCAGTCGAGCTCACCGCTGACCAGATCGAACGCATCATGTAACCGTTTGCGTTTGAGCCTAGTAGGGGCGTAAGGTTGAACGTCGCGTGTGCCGTAAGGCCCGCGACGTTTTTTCGTTCTCCCCGGTGGCTCCGTCAAGCGGGGCATCCGGAAGTGTTCCTGCCGTCATCGTGGCAGGCGGCACTGTACCAAGGAATTGAGGTAATTCGATGGCTAAGAAGAAGGTCACTGGCCTGATCAAACTGCAGATCGAGGCTGGCATGGCAAACCCGGCTCCGCCGGTTGGTCCTGCGCTGGGTGCACACGGCGTGAACATCGTTGAGTTCACCAAGGCATACAACGCTGCAACCGAGTCCATGCGCGGCAACATCATCCCGGTTGAAATCACCGTGTATGAAGACCGCTCCTTTGACTTCATCCTGAAGTCCCCACCGGCTGCATCCCTGCTGTTGAAGGCAGCTGGTCTGAAGAAGGGCTCCGGCGTCCCGCACACCCAGAAGGTTGGCTCTGTCACCTGGGATCAGTGCAAGGAAATCGCCGAGACCAAGAAGAAGGATCTCAACGCCCGCGACATCGAGGCTGGCGCCGCGATCATCGCTGGTACCGCCCGCTCGATGGGCATCACGGTCGAGAAGTAATTCTCACCGTCTGTGGGAGCGCCGGCCAGGCGCGTACCACATTTCCTGACAACACAATTTTCTGAAAGGAAATCAACATGGCTAAGAAGTCCAAGCGCTACAACGAGACGCTGGCAAAGGTCGACCGCGACGCGTTCTACCACCCGCTCGACGCCGTCAAGCTGGCACAGGAGACCTCCTCCAAGAACTACGACGCCACCATCGACGTCGCAATGCGTCTGTCCGTCGACCCTCGCAAGGCTGACCAGCTGGTCCGCGGCACTGTCAACCTGCCACACGGCACCGGTAAGACCGTCCGCGTCGCTGTGTTCGCAGAGGGCGAGAACGCAACCAAGGCTGAGGCTGCAGGCGCTGACATCGTCGGAACCGACGCGCTGATCGAGCAGATCAACGCCGGCAACATCGACTTCGACGTCGCAATCGCGACCCCGGACCAGATGGCGAAGGTTGGCCGCGTCGCTCGCGTCCTGGGCCCACGTGGCCTCATGCCGAACCCGAAGACCGGCACCGTCACCACCGACGTCGCGAAGGCGATCGAGGAGACCAAGGGCGGCAAGATCGCGTTCCGCGTGGACAAGGCTTCGAACCTGCACGCGCTGATCGGTAAGGCTTCCTTCACCGCTGAGCAGCTCGCCGAGAACTACGGCGCTCTGCTCGACGAGGTGCTGCGCCTCAAGCCGGCATCCGCGAAGGGTATCTACATCAAGAAGATCACCGTCTCCGCAACGCAGGGCCCTGGCGTCCCAGTGGACACCAACGTTGTGAAGAACTTCGCTAAGAAGGCGTAAGCTTCGGCGTTTTACTACGCAAAACACCCCAGTCGATTCGTCGACTGGGGTGTTTTCTACTTTCGCGTCTTGGTTACTGTTTGGGTCGCGGCACCGAGTAGGTGAAGGTGAACTTCGACAGAATGGCGCCTGTGACCTCCGAGTGTGTCTCCACGTCCGCAACGATGATGGTGCGACCCGCCCTCACGATGGAGGCGGTAGCGATGGCGTCACCCTCCTTGGTGTTGGACACCACGTTGCCAGCTACCGAGACAGCGAGCGGGAACACGCCTTCTGGTACCTGCTGCATCGCCAGCCAGGTGCCGCACAAGTCGGCTTGGCCGAACAGCGCCGGGGCAGAGAACATGCCGGCCGGCTGGGCGATCGCCTTGTGCAGCGGCATACCGAGCTTGACCTGGTCCTTGTTGCCGTCGATGGCGTAAACGCGCAAGGTTTGTGCCACGTCTTGGACGCCGCCGTCCTCGCGGTAGAAGTGCGCCCAGCGCTTCTGGAACTCGTTAAGTTCGGCCATTTATTTCAACTCCAGTCCGTCGATATCCATGGATTGGTTGGTGACCCAGTCGGGTTCAGCAACCAGGAGAGAGAACTCTTGGCCATCACGCTGGGTGACGTCCAAGACGTACCGCAGCCCGGCCTCCTCCGCAGCGATGACGCCGTCGGTGTCGCCGACAGGCACAGGCACAATGACGCGCCGACATTCGGGCTGCTGTTTGAACACCTCAGCCACGGTCTCCTTGATTTCCGCGGTAGTCCCAAGGTCCACCACGGTGTCCGTGGTGCCGTACGGGTACGTGTGCTTCAGCGGCGATTTGGTGATGTTGCGGTAGTCGAGCATCGTTTCCGCCTCCTTACTTCTGCGCGTCGGGCTGATTTTGCGATGATACGACGGACTGGCTGGCAGTCTCGGGATTCTCGCCGAACATCGCGCGCACTTCCTGGCGTAGCTGGATCTTGTTGATCTTGCCTGCCGGGTTGCGTGGGATTTCATCCACGTGCACAACGCGGGTTGGCAGCTTGTAACGTGCCAGGTAGTTCGCACAGTGGTCGCGGACTTCTTCCAAGGTGAGTTCCTTGCCGTCCTTGACCTGCAAAACGGCGACGACAGCTTCACCCCAGCGCTCGTCGGGGATACCGATGACGGAGTTAGCCAGGATGTCGTCGTGTTCGGCGAGGACGCGCTCCACCTCGGCGGGGTAGACGTTCTCTCCGCCGGAAATGATCAGGTCCTTGAGGCGGTCGACGATGAAGAAGTATCCGTCCTCGTCGAAGTAGCCAATGTCACCGGAGTGGAACCAGCCACCGGTGTACGCCTTCTGGGTTGCTTCAGGGTTGTTCCAGTAGCCGACGGCCACGTTTGGGCCCTTCACCCACATCTCGCCGGGAACGCCTGGTTCCTTGATGTGCTGCCCGGTTTCGGTGTCCATCAGTTTGACTTCGGTGTGCGCCATGGGGATGCCGCAGGAGCCGAGCTTTTCCATGGTCCTGGCCGGTGGGAGGTAGGTGGCAAATGGGGAGGTCTCGGTGAGGCCCCACGCCTGCTGGACGACGGAGTCCTTCTGCTCCCAGTACGTGCGGATCAGCCGCGGTGGCACCGGGGCGCCTGCGCAGATGATGACGCGGAGGCTAGAAAGGTCGGAGTCAGCGAACTCGTCGTGCTGTGCCATTGCCTCGAGCTGTGCCGGCACGAGGAACGCCGAACCGATCTTGTACTGGGCGACGTCCTTGAAGATGCGGGCTGGGTCGAAGGTACGGTGCACCACAACCGAGTTGCCGCGGCCGAAGGCGCGCACCGCGAAGGAGTTCAGCGCGCCGACGTGGAACAGCGGGGCGGACGCGAGCGTCGCGTCGCCGATGCGGCTGTCGATCGCTGTGTCCACGTTGATCTGGTTCCACCACAGGTTGCCGAACGTGATCTGGGCGCCCTTCGGCAGGCCAGTCGTGCCGGATGTGAACAGCAGCAGCGCCAAGTCAGACATGGTGCGTGGCGTCGGCTTTTCCACCGCCACGGTTTCGTACTCGGAGCTTTGCGAGGTCCGCGACCAGTACAGCGGGATGTCGCTCTCTGGTGGGGCGGCCTCGTCGTCATCGACAACGAGGACATGGTGGCGCTCCACGCCGTAGATGCGCTTTGCCTCGTCGAGGAACGTGCCCTCCACGATGATGCTGTTCGGGCTGCCCATCGCCAGCAGCTGCGAGACTTCGCCCGCAGCCAGGCGGAAGTTCACAGGCATGAACACTGCGCCGATCCACCAGGACGCGAACATGCCATACATGAAGGAGCTGGAGTTCATACCGAAGTAAGCGACGCGATCGCCCGGATTCACGCCAGCTTCCTTCAGCTGGGCCGCCCAGCGGACTACGGTGTCACGGAACTCACCGTAATTGATTTCTTGGCCTTCGTAGGCCATCGCCAAGCGTTCTGGCTGCCAGTCAGCGTGGCGCTGTACTTGGAAGCAAGGGCTGACGTCGAGAGTGTTTGCGTCGTGCTCAACACCGCGAATTAACATAGGTTGTCGCCTCCGGCAGTCTTAGCGAAACCGCGAGCCGCGATTCCGCCATCAATCTTGATCACTTCGCCGGTGATGTTCGCGCCGTCTTTCCTGGACGCCAACAGCACGTACGGCCCGGTGAATGCATAGGGGTCAGTAGAAATGTCGTGGAGCGGTAGGTATGGGTTGCCGCCGTCGCCGCGCTTGTCCATGATGTCGGAGAACTTCCGGTCATCCAGGCCAGCGGACGCGGGGCCGGATAGGTTCGTGCGCATGCCGCCAACGCCGACACCGTTGACACGGATCTTCGGGGCGAGCTCGTACGCCAGCTCAAGCATCATGCCTTCGGCACCGTGCTTGCTTGCGGTGTAGACCGGCCCGCCGCCGGCCGCGTAGGTCGATGCGTTGGACAGCGTGAAGATCAGCGAACCGTTCGACGCTAGCAAGTGACGCCACGTAGCTTCCGCGGTGAGCAGGTAGCCCTTGAGGTTGACGTTCATGACGTCGTCAAAAATGGCGCTCATCTCTTCGCCGTTGAGACGGGTGATGGAACGGTTGTAGTCCCAGATGCCAGCGTTCGCGATGACGGTGTCCAGGGATCCGAACTCCGCCACGGCAGCGTCGACGGCTTTGTGCAGCGAGTGTGTGTCGGTCACGTCCGCCTCGAGCGGCAGGACGTGCTTGCGGCCGATCTCGTCGGCGACGCTTTCGCATCGCTCGAGCGAGATGTCCACAACTGCTACGCGCGCACCTTCTTCAACGAAGCGCTTCGCCAGCGCTGCCCCAAGTCCGGAGCCACCACCAGTAATAAGTACGTGTTGTCCTTGTAGCATGTCGGCCCTTAGAAGAAGGTAGAGATGTTCTTGGAGTTCAGAACGTTGATGTCGAGCAGGATGCGGCGGTCAAAGACCTTCCACTTCGGGCCGTCCTCACCGTCCTTCGCGGGGCGAAGCAGGTCGGTGCGGGTGCCCACAAACTGGTCCTGCTCGCGCTCGAGGCGAGTGCGCCAGACGTAGAAGTTGGTGCGGACCTCGAGCGCCTCGACGGCGTCGGCGCCTTCACCGACGGTGACGTGCCGTGCGATCAGGTTCGTGATCAGGTGGCGCGTACGTGACGGCGGGTCTTCAGCCCACGCCATGCCGGAGTCGAAGCGGCGGATGCGCCACGCTAGCGAGTCGTAGGTTTCGTCGTAGAAGGCCGGGCCGTCCTCGTCCGAAATGGAGAGGGCCTGCTCGCGGCGGAGGCGGTTCGTGCGGGTTGGTGCCCAGTAGAAGAGGTCTTCGTCGAAGTGGGTCAGCCAGTCGACGTAGCGTCCCTCATCGAGGAGGGCGGCTTCGTCGTAGTACATGTTTTGGAGATCGAAGTAGGTGGTTTGGTCCACTCGCTCCCCGGGGGTCACGTCGTCGCGACGTAGAAAGTCAGTCACGAGTCCATTCCTTTCTTGTAGCTATCGAGCAAGTTTCTTCAGAGGAATCGATGCGTCAGCCAGCTTGTCCTTATCGACGGCAATACCGCGGTCGATGATGCGACGTGCCGCACGAACAGCCATCGAATCTTCGATTGCTGCCGCGCCAACCAGGGCGCCGTTCTCGTCGAGGCGCAACGCGACGGCCGGGCGGCCCTCCGCGTCATTGCGGATGATGGTTTCGCCAGGGATAGTCATGTCGCCGGTACCCTCAACGTGGACGCCGTAGCGGTCGGACCAGAACCAGGACGCGGAAAGTTTCGGAGATGGGCCGTCGATAATTGAGGCGGCGGCTGTCTTTGCTTCCTGGATTGCGGAGTCCCAGTGCTCGTGGCGGCGAAGTAGCGTGCCATCCTCGAGGCGGGTGCGGGCGCAGTCGCCCACAGCCCAGATGGAGGAGTTCGACGTGCGCTGCTGCTCATCCACCAGGATGCCGTTATCGGTCTCCAGGCCAGCGGATTCGGCGAGGACCGTCTCCGGGATGATGCCGATGCACAGCAACACAGCGTCAACCGTGACGGCGTCGTGGCCGTCGAGGCCGATGTGGAACTTACCGTCAGACTCCTCGATGCTAGAGGTCATCGCGTTGATGAAATCCACGCCGTTTTCCGCGTGCATGTCGTGGAGGCGCTGCGCCAGCTCAGGGCCGACAGCAGGGACCAGGGATACCGGCGCGGGGTCGATGAGTACCACGTCCGCGCCCAGCTTGCGTGCAGAGGACGCGACCTCTGCACCAACAAGGCCAGCGCCAATGATGCCGAGTTTCTTGCCTGGGCCGATCAGCGAACGCAGCTTATCCGCGTCCTCAGTAGTGCGCAGCACCACGACGTTGTCGCTATCGAAGCCCGGCGCACTGCCGCGGCGAGCAGTACCACCAGTGGCGATCACGAGGTTGTCGTACGCAACCTCCTCACCGCCCTCCAGCACCAGCTTCTTCGATTGCGCCTCAACGCGCTCAACGGTGGCTTGCTTCAGCACAATGTTGTTTTCCTCGAGCCATTCCGCCGGGCGGAACTCAATCTCAGCGCGCGTCTTCTCGTTGGTCAGGTAGTCCTTGGACAGCGGTGGGCGGTCGTACGGAACACCAAGCGGATCAATGATCGTGATCTCACCGGTGTAGCCGTTCCTGCGCAGCTCATCAGCGACGGTAAAGCCGCCGATTCCGCCGCCTACGATCGTCGTGCTGCTCACTTGTCGGCTCCTTCAGCAGGCACGCCTGGGTAGAGCCAGACTTCTTCGCCACGCAGCTCAACCTTGTGCGTGTTGGTGTCTTCGGTCGCTGGCATGCACTGCACCGCGCCAGTCTTCATGCAGAACTGGCTGGAGTGCACCGGGCACTCAACCATTGTGCCGTCGACCCAGCCGTCAGACAGGTGAGCGATTTCGTGGGTACAAATATCGTCGAGGGCGTACACTTCATCGTCTTCGGTGCGGAAGAGTGCAATCGGCTTGTCGTATCCCGACATTTCCTCCGTGACCAGGAAGCCTTCCTCCTGCTCGAGATCGTCCAGGTCAGCAACTTTTACTGGTTCAGCCATGGTAATTCGGTTCCTTTCGAGGGTGTGTTTGGTTTACTTCTCGTGCCAAGCTGGGGTCGACATCAGCTCGCGCCAACGGCGGTATAGCGCGCGACCAGCAGCGTCTGAATACAGTTCGGATGTAGTGCCGGGGAATCCTTCACGTTCGCCGACCGTGGCCATACCCATCTGGTAGTTCAGCGGGGTGTTGCCAACCATGAAGCCATGCGCGATGGACTGGCACTCAGACCAGTTCTCGCCGTCGTCCTGCTCGAAGATGCCCGACGGGCCAAAAGTGCGCAGGTTGTACAGGCGCTGCGCGCGAGCCACATCCTCCGGCATCGAACGGTCCAGGACAGTCCATGCCCAAACTTCCATCTTGTTCGGGCCCTTCGGGTGCCAGACGCGGATCGAGCCATTGACCGGAAGGTAGGAGAAGTTCGGGAACACGGTTGCGTGGCCGTTCGTCATCGGGCCCATCACCTGCTCAGGGGAGAGCCGCTCGCGCAAGAAGTCGTAGTCGTAGTACTCGTGGACCGGCTGGGCGTCGAAACGGTTCTTCGGGTGTACTGGGAAGCCCGCGCCGTTGCCGTGGTCGTCGTGGTACTGCACACCGGTGCGCTCCGCGATCTCCTTCTTCGGGCCCTTGCCCGACGGGGACATCACCATCAGCGCAGAGGCATGCGACATGTTGACGTGGTACCAATCAGTAGCGAACTGCTCCGCTGCCAACTTCCAGTTGCCGTCGAGCACCCACTTAGTGACGCCACCAACGACGTAGGTGCCTTCAGGGTCTCGGTCCATGAATGCGTCGATGTACCAGCGCATATCACCAAGCGCATCCTCGAGCGGCTCGGCGTTCTCGTCCCAGTTCGCGAAGATGAGGCCCTTGTAGGACTCCACGCGTGGCACCGTGACCAGCGGCCAGTCGTCCTGGGAGAAGTTCTCGTCGTACTGCTCCTTGCCAGGAAGGTTGACGAGGTTACCGTCGAGGTCGTACGCCCAGCCGTGGTACGTACAGGTAAACATCTTCGTGCGGCCCTGGTCGGCGCGGCACACGCGGGCACCGCGGTGACGGCAGCTGTTGAGCAGCACGCGGATTTCGCGCTTCTTGTTCATCGTCGCGATGACCGGGTCTTCGCCCATGTACGTCTGGAAGAAATCGCCCGGTTTCTGGAACTGCGACTCGTGGGCGATAAACAGCCAGGAACAGGCAAAAATGCGCGACATTTCCTGCTTATAGACGGCCTCGTCCGTAAAGACTCGACGATCTACCAGGCCACCTTCAGGGTCGACCATGCCACTGACGTCGATGCACTGATCCAATTCTGCCGGCCGCTGTAAGCCGGACTTTGGTGGCGTTGCCATAGGTAACTCCTTCGCACCTAGTGATAGAAAGCACAATTACTTCTGAAGCGTTCTTTGCTTCACACAATTCTTAAGCTACATGGGGGCAGTTATGTTCGCGTATGTGTTCCAGTGAATAGAACAGAATCTGTGGAACGGGGGTAGGGAACGAGGGTAGTCCAGGCATTCTTGCTTTTGAGTATGTGGTTTAGTGTTCCAAAACCCGGAACGAGGGTGCGGAGTGTGATGCGCTACTTCTACAGTCAGATGTGACAGCTGATAAACCCAGCCCCGGAGGAGGTCACCATGAGCGTAAAACTTATTGCGCTGTCCCACAGCCCGCTGCTCGGCATCAACGAGCCAAAACCAGAGGTGAACGAGGCGCTGCAAGACGCATTCGCAAAAGCCCGCAAAGCCGCGGAAGAATATGACCCAGATCTGGTCATCGTCTTCACGCCGGACCACTTCAACGGGTTCTTCTACACCCTGATGCCCCCGTTCTGTGTAGGCCTACAAGCAGAATCGATGGGTGACTACCTCACTACGCCTGGCCCATTCGACGTGCCCGAGTCAGCCGCAGAAGAGCTCGCGCAATTCGTTATCGACCAGGACGTCGACATGGCAATCTCCCGCCAGATGGTTCTCGACCACGGCGGCGCACAGCCTGTCGAGCTGCTCTTCGGCTCCCTGACCGCCAAGCCAGTCATCCCGATCTTCGTCAACGGAGTCGCCCGACCGTTCACCGCGATGCAGCGCATCCGTGTGATGGGGGAGGCCGTCGGCAAGTGGGCGAAGGCCCAGGATAAGAAGGTGCTGATGGTTGCCTCCGGTGGCCTGTCCCACGACCCGCCGCTTCCACGCTGGGCATCCGCAACCGACGCGCAGAAGCACTTCATGCTCCACGGCCACCCGGACCAGGCCGACCGCGACGCTCGTGAAGCTCGCGTCATTGCTGCCGGCAAAGAAGGTGCCGCAAATGCAGGAATCATCGACATCAACCCAGAGTGGGACGAAAAGTTCATGGCGGACTGCATCTCCGGCGAATCGACACGATTCGACGCCTACGACGCCGACACCATGGACGACGAAGCCGGTCACTCCTCGCACGAGGTGCGCACCTGGGTTGCGGCGTTTTCCGCGCTGACCGCCGCCAACGGTGGAGTCAACGCCGAGTTCACGTTCTACCGCCCAATCCCAGAGTTCGTCGCAGGCTTCGGCCTGGTCATCGCATCATAGGAGAGACAGACAGATGAGTAGCCGTGAGGACTCCCTGCGTACCATCGCAAACGACCTGCTCGCCGCGTACCCGTCCTGCGAGCCGATCGCGCCACCGCGCACCGTCGTCGCCGACCTTGACATCGCCGACGCCTACGCAATCCAACAGATCCAGGAAAAAGACTTCGTTGCCCGCGGACACAAAGTTATCGGGCGCAAGGTTGGTCTGACCTCACTCGCAATGCAGCAGCAGCTGGGGGTCGATAGCCCAGACTTCGGGTTCTTTACCGACGCCGACCTCTACGAAGTCGGCACCGACATTGCAGTCGACCGCTTCATCTCCCCGAAGGTCGAACCGGAACTCGCGTTCGTGCTCGGGAAGGACCTTGAACCGGGCGCGACACTCGAAGAGGCCCGCAAGGCTGTCAAGTCCGCGCACCTTGCAGTCGAAATCATCGACTCACGAGTCCGTGACTGGGACATCCGCCTTGTCGACACCATCGCCGACAACGCTTCGTTCGGCGCCATCGTGTGGGACCCGACCCCGCTCGATCTCGACCTGGAGGAAGCTGCAACAGTCCACGCGACGATGACGCTCGACGGCGAAGTTGTCGGAGAGGGCGTCGGCAAGGATGTGATGGGCGACCCGCTGCTCCCGCTGCCGTGGCTCGCAGGCATTCTCGACGAGCAAGGCACCGCCCTGCGCGCCGGTGACATCGTGCTTACCGGTAGCTTCTGCGGCGCAGTCGCTTTCAAAGCAGGCCAACACCTCGCAGTATCCTACGGCCCATACGGGGCCATCGACGTCCGGTTTAAATAGGTTTGGAGCACCACAATGCAAAAGAAAATGACAGCAGCCATCGTCGGATCGGGCAACATCGGCTCCGACCTGATGATGAAGCTTTTGAACAACGAATCCAACATTGATCTGCGCTACATGGTCGGCGTCGATCCAGAATCGGAAGGCCTCAAGCGTGCGCGCGAAAACGGCATCGCGGCCTCCCACGAAGGCGTCGACTGGCTCCTGCAACAGGATCCGCTTCCAGACCTCGTCTTTGAAGCAACCTCGGCGGGCGCACACGCAGCAAACGCACCGCGCTACCGCGAAGCAGGCATCCGCGCCATCGACCTCACCCCGGCGGCCGTCGGCCCATTCTTCTGCCCATCGGTCAACCTGGATGAGCTCGAAACCGTCGACAATGTGAACATGATTACCTGTGGCGGTCAGGCCACCACCCCGATTGTCGCGGCAGTATCCCGCATCGTAGACGTCGAATACGCGGAGATCGTTGCGTCGATCTCCTCGAAGTCTGCGGGTCCCGGCACCCGCGCTAACGTCGACGAGTTCCTCGAAACCACTGCCGCCGCCCTCGAACAACTCGCTGGCGCGAAACACGCAAAAGCCATCATCATCCTCAACCCCGTCGAGCCACCAATGATGATGCGCAACACCGTCTACTGTGCCCTTCCTCCAGAAGCCGCGGCTCCTGGCGAACTGCAAGACCAGATCGCCGCGTCCATCAAAGAAATGGCAGCGAAGGTGCAGCAGTACGTACCGGGCTACCGCCTCACCGCAGATCCACAGTTCGAAGAAGCCCGCGACGACTGGAACGGACTCGGTCGTGTTTCCGTCCTCATCGAAGTAGAAGGGGCAGGCGACTTCTTGCCGGACTACGCCGGCAACCTCGACATCATCACATCGGCAGCAATTGCCACCGCAAACAAGTACGCCGAGCTCGTGTCGGCGCAGAAGCAAGGAGCATAGTATGAACACGGTTGCGAGCGATGTCATCGATGGCATCCCGACACACAAAATCCGCCTCAACGACACGACCCTGCGTGACGGATCCCACGCCGTACGCCACCAGTACACCAAAGACCAGGTGAAAAAGATCGCCCGCGCGCTTGACGACGCCGGCGTCGAAATGATCGAGGTCACTCACGGCGACGGGCTTGGCGGGTCTTCCTTCAACTACGGCTTCTCCCACACCCGCGACATCGAACTCATCGAAGCCGCAGTCGAAGAAGTCAAGAATGCGAAGATTGCCGCACTGATGCTTCCAGGCCTGGGTACCGTAAAGGACCTCAAAGAAGCAAAGAGTGCGGGCGCATCCATCGTGCGCGTTGCCACTCACTGCACCGAGGCAGATATTTCGATCCAGCACTTCCAGGCAGCACGGGAGCTTGGTTTTGAGACCGGTGGCTTCCTGATGCTTTCACACCGCATCCCACCAGCAGAGCTTGCGAAGCAGGCCCGCATCATGGTCGATGCCGGCTGTCAGTGCGTCTTCGTGGTCGACTCCGCCGGCTACCTGGTGATGAACCAGGCCGCGGACCGCGTCAAGGCAGTCGTTGAAGAGATTGGCGACGACGCACAGGTCGGCTTCCACGGACACCAGAACCTCGGTTTCGGGGTTGCAAACTCGTTGCTCGCTGTAGTCAATGGTGCTCGCCAAATTGACGGCACCCTGTATGGGCTTGGTGCTGGCGCCGGTAACGCACCGATCGAGGTGTTAGCCACGGTGTTCAACCGCACCGGCATTGACATCGGCAATGTTGATCAAGCCAAGCTTCGTGACGCCGCTGAAGACGTCCTGAAGCCAATGGTCGAGCGTCTCCCAATGATGGACCGCGGCTCCATCGTCCAGGGTGAGTTTGGCGTTTACAACTCCTTCTTGCTCCACGCGCAGCGCGCCGCGGAACGCTATGGTGTGCCTGCAGCGACCATCCTGGAAGAAGTCGGTCGCCGTGGTTACGTCGGTGGTCAGGAAGACATGATTATCGACGTCGCAATCGACCTGGCAAAGCAGAAGTAGCGAAGTAGAGCGCGTATGCGGGTTTATCCCGCGTGCTTCGCTCTCCACGCACGAGTCCCGGATCCACAAATCTTTTTGAGGACCGGGATTACTGTTTTGGGCTGAAAGTCTTCTGCAGGAAAGGAAACGCTCATCGCGGCAATCGGTACGCCCTCGGTGCCGAAAATCGGGCAGGCGACACAGCATAGACCTTCCGAAATTTCCTCAAGGTCGTAGGCGATACCTTCATCGCGGATCTTTTTCAACGTTTCACGCAGCTCATCCGGGTCTGAGATCGTGTGCGGGGTCCATGGCGCGAGCCCCTCACGGATGATGCGCTCGGTAAGCGTTTCGTCGTACGCCATAATTGCTTTGCCAATGCCAGTCGCGTAAGCGGGAATTAGGCCGCCAATGCGTGACGGCGCTGTCACACCACGGACGGAAAAGAGCTTGTTCGCGTAACGAACGTTCGTCCCTTCAACATGTCCAAGGTGGACGGTGTGTCGAGTGCGCTCAAAAAGCGCTGCCAAAAATGGTGTGAGCAACTCTGATACCTGAGCGGTTTGCTCGGAATACACCTCCGGTGTTGACGCCATTCCGAGCGCCGGGTTGAGCCGATAGAGCTCGTTCGCTTTGAGGACGGCATCATTTTCCACCAGCTTGTTAAGAAGGCGGTGCGTCGTCGACTTTGGAAGATCGACGCGCCGGGCTAACTCTGAAACGCCAACCCCGTTGACGTCCTCGCTCTTGAACGCTTTCAGAATGCCGAACGCCTTGTCGATGGAGTTTGGTTTTGCGTCTTGAACCATAGGATCAGTGTAACCGGATAGTGTCTATCGTGTGCCACGGACTGGAACACTCCGGCGTGTGTGTGGGTTCGTCGCTATGTTGGCTGTATGACTGAAATTTCCATTCCTGATTACAAGACTGACGAATTCTTCGGGCTCGAGGACAAGTGGCTGGAGACGGCACCCGGCGAGCTCACTCACTACCACGATCTCGGCGAGGGTGAACCAGTACTGTTCCTCCACGGCTCCGGCACGGGCGTGACTGCAGCCGCGAACTGGTGGCTGAACCTTCCGACCATCTCCGAGAACGCACGATGCATCGCGATTGACTCCATTGGTTACGGCCAGACTGTCGTAGCTGAGGGCACCAAGTACGGTATCCGCGAGTGGGTTGAGCACGCAATCCGTGTGCTGGATGCCCTGGGAATTGAAAAGACCTGGATTGTTGGTAACTCGCTCGGTGGCTGGGTTGGCTTCCAGATGATCATCGACCACCCGGAGCGTGTGAAGGGCATCATCTCCATGGGCACCGGTGGGGCG
The DNA here is from genome assembly GCF_001767255.1 of Corynebacterium sp. NML98-0116. Classification (GTDB taxonomy): domain Bacteria; phylum Actinomycetota; class Actinomycetes; order Mycobacteriales; family Mycobacteriaceae; genus Corynebacterium; species Corynebacterium pseudogenitalium. The sequence continues at coordinate 1,967,337 of NZ_CP017639.1, read as the reverse complement.
AAGTTGACCGGCGCGCTGAAGGGTCATTCGAACCCGAAGCTGACCGAAGAAGGTATCCGCAACACGCTCGAGCAGTTCGTGGTGGATAAGTCGCTGATCACCGATGAGCTCGTGTCGCTGCGCTACCAGTCCGCGCTGAACGATACGGCGTCTGATCGCCTACAGGAGGTTGTGCAGGCGCGTGACCGTGACCGTACCGAGCTTCCACTCGACTTCGACGTGCTGTCGAAGGTCGAGATCCCGGTTCTGCTAGTGCACGGCATGCAAGACGTCGTGATTACGCCGCAGCGCACGTGGGACCTGGTGAACACAATTCCGTCCGCTGACGCTCACCTTTTCGCACAGTGTGGCCACTGGTCGCAGGTTGAGAAGGCTGATGAGTTCAATGAGGTCATCGTGAACTGGATGAAGCGTCAGTTCTAGTCAGCAGCTTTTCGACGCCCACTTCGGCCCCGTCGTGGTGGGCGTTTTGCTATGTGTACAACATTTTCATCGCACCAGGTCGGTGGACTGGGTTTGGGGCGGAGTAGCCGCGTGGTGAGTGCCAGAGCGGTTGTGCGTCCACAATTTCGATGCGACCTCGGCGTGCTCGTTGGGGGTCGTCGTCGTTGACGCGATTGTGGTAGCGGCACAATGGCGACAGGTTGTTGATGTTCGTTTCCCCGCCGTGTTGCCATGCAGTGATGTGGTGGATTTCGCAGGCGTCGGCTGCATGGCGGCATCCAGGCACTGGGCAGCCGGGGGTAACGGCGCGGGCCAGAGCGCGCTGCTTGTCATTTGCGAGGCGTTGTGTCCGGTAGAGGTTGACTGCCCCGTGCTGTGGGTGGAAGACGGCGGCTTCGAGCTCGTTCTCGGTGGTGGCGACGTGGCTGTTTAGGTATTCGGCGCCTGTCATGGTGGTGCCATCGGTCAGGGTGAGGGTGGTCTCGTCGCCGTGGCCGCGCTGTATTTGGATCCACTGGGGGAGTGGAATGAGCAAGAGAGGTCGGGGGACTGCGTGGGGGACGGAACGGCCGTCGCCACGTATGATGTCGAGGAATCTGCGCAGCATGTGTTTCGTGGGTGGCGTCTTGGGGTCCATGTCTTGGGTGAGGGCGTGTTCAAGGTCGGCGAGGTCGCGCTCGTTGGTGGTGAGCGTCATGGTGCGGCGCCCATTGCGGGAAGGCGAAAATGTGAGGCGGTCGTTTTGGTGCTTGGTGTTGTTCGGAAGAAGTGCTTTTGCGCGTTCGCTGAGCTTTTTGTATGTGCCCTTGGTATCGAGGAGTACGAGGCGCAGTTTGGTGCGTGTTCGCGCGGACTTGATGGGGCGTAAGCGCCGTTCGATCATAGCGAGTTGGTCGAGTGAGAAGCCGTAGCGTCGAGCCTTTTCGGTAGCGAGTCGCTGTTTTTGTCGGGATTTTGTGGGCCCGAAGTAGATGTCGTGGAGCTGGCGCCAGGCGCGGGCTCGTGTTGGATCGACGCCTGCTTCGATGGCGGCTTCGTAATCGAAGCCGTCCAGTACGTCGAGTGCCTGCGTGGACATGGATTCTAGGAATGTCTTGAAGTTCATAACCTGAACATATGTGGTTGCAGAACGCCTGGGAAAGGCTTTTCACGCTACCTGTGGATAACTTCTTCTTGTGTGGCGTTTTCTGAAGTGCCCTGTGGATAACGTATGACTTGCATGCGAACGCTAATGAAAATAATGTTCATTAGGTGAAATTTTCTGTCATCAAGATTCTGCGAGCGCTCGCCGCGACATTACTGCTCCTTTCCATGTCGACGCCTGCTTTCGCGGCGGAATGCCACCCGACACTGCACCCGATGGTGAAAGACGACCGCACTGTTCCGGCCGAGTGGCGCGATCCCGCAGAGCTCGTTTTTGGGCTGGGTGATGCAGCAAAGCAGCAGCTCTCCAATCCAGTTGGGCCAATTCCGGCCGGTACCGCGTGGATGATCGGTGCAACTCAGCAAGCCGGTGTGCCATGGCTTGGAGCGAATACGCAGCATCCGTCGCTGCTTGAGCACACTTCTGGGGATGTGGCCTGGGAGATTACAAAATTTGATGGGCCTGGTGCCATGTTTGTGTTCACTCAGGGTGGGCTCGGTCAGGTCGTGGGCGAGGAGTGGTTCCGTGGCGTGGATGGGCAGGCGCAGGGCAGCCATACCATTCCTGCGAATTCACATGTGCATCCAAACTGGATGTTCAGTGCTCCGGGGACTTACACGGTGACAGTTCGTCAAAGCGCGACGACGAGTAATGGCGAGCCGGTGAGCGGGGAGGCGACGCTCACCTTTGACATTGGCGGCGCCGGTAACGCGAACGATGGTCACTTCGACTTTGGCTCCGTCTTTGACGAGGAGGGCGAGTGCGCGCAGCCAGTGGTGGCGAGCAACGCGAATCCAGCGCCTGATCAGGGAGAGACTCAGTTGCAATCACAAGATCACCAGCAGCAGGATGTTGCTCCCGCGCAACGCGGTGGGGCCCTTGCAGAAACGGGTACGACAGTGATGACGCTGCCGGTGGCTGTGCTCGGCTTGGGCGTGTTTGTCTTTGGTGCGGGTTGGTTGTGTTTGGATGCGTCGTTGCGCCGTCGTGTCGCCGCAGCGTGGGGTTTCGGTGGCCACCGGTGATCCAGTTTTTTCAACGAGCCGCTGTGCTGATGTGCGTGGCGCTGCTCGGGGCGTGTAGCGCACCGGAAGGGCAGTCGGTGGGAGAGGGGAAGGCGTCGGTGGTGGCGTCGACACCTATTTTGGCGGATGCGGTTCAAAACGTTGCAGGTGATGTGGCTGATGTGCACACGCTGATGGCGCGTGGGGTTGATCCGCACAGCTACGAACCGAGCTTGCATGCCACACGCGACATCGCGTATGCGGATGCCATTTTTACCAACGGACTGTTGTTGGAGCCACAGTCTTTAACGAATACGATTGCGGCGACCGTGCGTGACACGACTCCGGTCGTGGCACTTGCGCAGGAGGCGCAACGGTACGGGTTTGCGCCGATTCCGCTTGTGGAGGACGCGAGCCTAGATGCGGTGTGGCTCGGGTTGCGGGTGGATACGGGCCAACAGCTCCCGACGACGGGAGTCGCGGACTTACACCTTGTAGATGTTGACGGCCCCGGTGCCACTTTCGCGTTCATCCTGGGAACCTTCGGCACCCCGGAGGTGGTGTTCAACTCTCACGACGGGCTGGATAGCCGTGACGTAAAGACCCTGCCGGTTGACGCGCATACTCACTTGAGCTGGGCATTTTCCAAGCCAGGCGTGTACAAGCTGACGTTTGAATCGCATATTCGCGATGCCGTCGGTGCACCTGAGCACGCAAGTGCGGAGTCGACGGTGACGGTCGTTGTGGGGCAGGATCCCGCGCGGGTAACGCCGGGGTTGCACGCGGTGGAGAAGGGGCACGTCGACATTACAACAGAGCTTGATGGGCAAGGCGCGGCTCACCTCGTGCTCAACTCGGATGACGACGGCCGCATGGATCCAGTGAACGTAGCCGTCACAGTGCCGAATACAACCCTGCAGCCGATCCCTCCGGAGCGCCCCTTCCGATTCCTCGGTACACCGGGGGAGGAAACCTACCTGCTCCCGCAGGCGGTGCTGGGCAATCACGTGCATGGTGAGCTGGACCCGCATGTGTGGCACGACGTTCGGGCGATGAAAGCGATCGTTCAGGTAATCCGTGACGAGTTGGCTGCGGTGGATCCGCACCACGCGGAAATCTACCAGGCAAACGCCCGCGACTACCTGCAAAAACTGGACGCAGCGGATGAAATGATGCACGAGTCTGTCTCCGCGGTTCCGGAGGAACAACGCAACCTGGTGACTACGCACCATGGATACGCCTACCTCGCGCGGGCATATGGAATGCGAGTTGCAGGTTTTGTCACGCCAAACCCCAGCGTGGAGCCGAGCCCGCGTGATGTCATCGCGTTCACCCGCACACTGGAGAATCTGCACGTGCCCGCGGTCTTCCTGGAACCACAGTTGGCGGGGCGCAGCACAGTGCTGACAGAAACCGCCGCCCAGCTTGGCATAGATGTATGCCCAATCTGGGGCGACACATTGGATCCTCCGGGGTCTGGGCCAGCCGATACCTATATACACCTTGTGGAGGCGAATGCTGCGTCGATACGCAGGTGCCTCGGACGAAATGAGAAATGAGCGAACAATGAAACTTCGAATTATCCCACTGATGGTTGCTGCGACGATCGTGGCAACTCCTGCGATCGCGAATGCGCAGGCCGCCAACAACGATCCTGCGTTACAACAGGTGGTCAGCGCAGATGAGGCGATTGCGCCAGCCGGTGAGCACACAGTTATTGACGCCGGTCACGTCGATCTAGGCGCGACATTCAACGGGGATACCCTTGAATTTCTCGCTCGCGACGACACACAGCAACCGCCCGTATGGCGTCACCTCGACGACGTGGTGTTCCGCGTGACCGATGCCGCGAAGCAAACCCTCCCCGACGGCGACGACTTCGCCTTCACCGGCGCAAAGCCAGGTGCAGACGTCTGGGTGATCCCACAGACTGAGGTTGCCGGGGTGCCGTGGCTGGGGTGGAACACGCAGGCCGCGAGCCTGCTCGAACACTCCGGAAACGGCGTGAGCCTGGAGTTCGGCGGACACGAAGGGCCAGGCGAGTTCTCCCTGTTCCTGCAACCGGGCGGGTTCCACGCACCACAGTTGCTGTGGACGACTACTGAGCCGGGTGTGCAGCCAATGTGGGTGGAGCCGAACACGCATACCCACGCCAATTGGGTCTTCACCGAGCCGGGAGTGCACCTGGTCGGGGTGCGAGCAGTGGTGAAGGATGACGCTGGCACCGTTCACACGGACGAGCAGTTGGTGCGCGTGGCTGTAGGCGACGGGACGGACGTAGCGGCGGCGCAGTCCGCGCAGTTCAACGGGCCGTGGCGCGAGGGTGCTGCGTCGGAAGAACAGGCAGATAGCCAGAGCACGCTGAATGCGGGGCTGATCGCTGGTGGGGTGATCGGCGTGTTGGTGCTCGCGCTGGTGGCGCTTCTAGTGGCGCGTTCTCGGAAGGAGCGTCGCGCGTGAGCACGCAACCGCTTATAGAGGTGCGAGGCTTGCGCGCCGGGTACCCGGGTCGCCCGGTGTTTGAGGGCGTTGATCTTCTTGTGCCTGCCGGGCAGTTCGTCGCGCTGCTCGGTCCGAACGGGGCGGGGAAGACCACGCTGATGCGTGCAACGCTCGGCCTGATTCCCGGCGCAGCCGGAACGGTGCGGGTAGGGGAGTGTACGGGCCACGCGGTGCGCAAAGTGGTGGGGTACGTCCCGCAGCGTCACGACGTCGCCTGGGATTTCCCGATCGATGTCGCGTCCGCTGTCATGAACGCCACGCTTGACCTGCGCCCGTGGTACGCGCGGCCTAAGGCGGAGCACCACGAAGCTGTGGCGGAAGCACTCGAAGCTGTGAACCTCCAAGACCTGGCACACCGGCCGATCGCGGCGCTCTCCGGAGGGCAGCGCCAACGCGTATTGGTGGCGCGCGCCCTGGTGCGTCGTCCAGGCGCGCTGTTCCTCGACGAGCCGTTCACCGGCCTCGATATCCCGTCTACTGAGCAGCTGCTAGCGCTGTTTCGTCAGCTGGCTTCCCGCGGAATCGCGATCGTGATGTCCACGCACAACATCGTGGAGGCTGTTGACTCTTGTGATCGCCTCCTGCTGTTCCGCGGTGGCATCGTCGCGGACGGGGCTCCCACTGATCTTGACGACGCCCGCCCCTGGATGGACACGTTCGGCGTCGGCCCGGATTCGCCATGGCTGGCGGCGCTGCAAACACATGTGAAAGAGGTATCCCGTGCTTGAGATCGGGTTTCTGCAATTCTTGGCTGACGTGGCCAACCCGCACCTGGCGTTCTTGCCGCGCGCGTTGACGGCGGCAGTGTTGGCGTCCGTGTTGTGCGCGGTCGTTGGGTGTTTTGTGGTGCTGCGCGGTATGGCGTTTATCGGGGATGCGGTGGCACACGCCGTGTTTCCGGGTGTTGCGTTGGCGTTCGCGCTGCAGGTGTCGGTGCTGCTCGGTGGGGCCATTGCCGGGTTGATCGTGGCGGTGTTGATTGCAGTGCTGTCGCAACGGCGTGCGCTGAAAGAGGACGCGGTGATTGGCATTGTGTTTGCGGCCGCGTTCGCGCTTGGCCTGGTGATTATTTCGCGTGTTGAGGGCTACACAGCGTCGCTGAGTTCGTTCTTGTTTGGTTCGCTGACAGGTGTGAGTGAGCGCGACCTTATAGTCAGTGCTGCGACGTGTGCTGTCATTGTGTCGCTGGTGGTGGTGTTACGGCCGTGGCTGACCGCGGTGGCGCTCGACCGAGAGACGGCGCGCGCGATGAACGTGCGCGTCGCGCTCCTGGACTTGGTGTTGTACCTGTGTGTGACGGCCGCGGTGGTGGTTTCGGTGCAGACGATCGGCAACATTCTGGTGTTGGCACTGTTGGTCACCCCGGCGTCCGCCGCGCGACTGTTTACAGACAACCTGGAGACCATGATGATCCTCGCCGCGCTGATTGGCGTGGTAGGCAGCGTGGTTGGTGTATGGCTGGCGTGGTCGTTTGATTCGCCGACCGGCGCAACGATTGTACTGTGTGTGACTGCCATCTTCGGTGCGAGTTGGCTCTTCGCTAGGAAAGGGGTGCGGGCATGATCCGCAGACTCATCCTAGTGGTTGCGCTGATCGCGTTTACTGTCGCCCCGGCGCACGCGGCCACGCCTGCCGGGCATCAGCCCGGTGACCCGGGGCATGGCGTCGTCCTCCCGGAGGACCTTGACCACCCCTGTGCCGGGCGTAAGTTGCTCTACCACTCCCACAATGACGCGCTGTACGGCACCCGGTTCTACGGCAAGCTGTCCATTGGTGCGGTTGACGGTCAGCAGGTCACCGACCAGCGTGACGTCTGCTTCCGTCTGCCTCTCGACGCTGACGCCCACGGCAAGGACGTCTCCCGCCTCACCATCCCGGACGATGGTTCCCTCGATTTTCTGGGCGCTCCGGGCAGTCAGGTGTGGCTCGCGCCCCAGTACGCGGATTTCACCGATGACTGGCGCCCCATCTGGTCCGGCATCGGTGCATTTGACCCGGAGCACGAGCTGCCGGGTGCTGTGCCGAGCAACTTCAAAGAAGACATGATGTACTTCGACCTGCTGGGCATCGATGGTCCGGGTGATGTGCAGATTTTCTTTAAGAACGACGCCTCGCCGGTCGAGCGCCTCTTCAATAGCGCTGACGAACAGATGCGCACCGTCGAGTATAAGGTTGGCGCGCACGGCCATTTCAACTGGACCTTTACGAAGCCCGGCGTTTATAAGCTGCGTTGGCGAGGTCGCGCCGAGCTGACCAACGGTGAAACCGAGTACACCGGCTGGACCGACCAGTACTGGCTGGTTGGCACCGACGCGGACGTCGGTTTGCCGGAGGGCACCACGACGGGACTTCGCACCCCCGCACTATCGACGCCCACTCCATCACCGACGCAACCGCCAACACCAACACCAACAACACCAGCGACAACCGCGGCACCCGCACCCGCGGCGAAGCACTGCGACGCGCTGCGTACCCGCCCGGAGGCGTTCATCGCGAACGGGCATATGGACATGGGGCCCGTCGATACGGGGGAGGCCGTGCTCATCGACGACCGCGACCCCAACAACCCCGCGCGGCACACCAGCGGCACCTTCCTCTTCGAGGTTCCCGACCGCGCGCGCCAGGACATCCCTGCGACGCTGCGCGACACGTTCCCCACCCGCCCCGAGCACATGTGGGTGTTGCCGCAGTCGCAGAAGGCGGACCTGCCGTGGCTCGGGTTCTCGACAACCCACCACCCAGCCCCCGCCACCGTCCGCATTAATGCTGTCGCCGGACCCGGCCGTATGTACACCTGGCACGAGGGTCTGCAGGGCGCGAAGCTCGAGCTGGACTCGGGCGACAAGTCCCGCACGCTGAGCTACCCGGCGAACGCCCATGACCACCAGGCATTCGGTTTCACCGAGCCTGGACTTTACGCCGTGACTTTCGCGTTTGACTCTGCGGAGCTCGTTGCGGTCTTCGCGGTCGGCGACGCCGCCATCGCGACGGCCCACGAACAGCACGCGAGCGGATATCGTGAGCTGGATTCGTGCGGCTCCAATGCAGCGACCAGCGACACATGGATGGGCGCATTAGCGAAGGGGATCCGCTCAATCGACGAGGAGTTGAGCAAGTTCGGCCAGAAGCTACGGCCAGCCGCAACGACTGCGCCGTCAAAGCCAGTGCCACCGCGCACTGTAATAAGTACTGTGCGTGCGACGGAAACGAAGGCCGCGACCAAGCAGGCGCCACCAAAGCAGACGACGGCGCAGAAACCGGCGCAGAAGTCCACAACAACATCGGCACCGAAGCAGAAGGCGGCAACGGCGACGGGGGCGAAGCCGACGTCGACAAGAAGAGCGATCCCGGACGCTCCGATACAGGCTGGTGGCGGTGGCATCGTCTCATCTTTCGACCAGGGAGCAGCGCAGGAGGAACCCGCAACGGGCGTGACTGCCAGCGGTTTCTGGGGCGGGCTCATCCTCGGTGTTGGCTTGATGGCGCTGCTGGGAGGCATTGCGTTGTTCGTGGTGGCGGCGCGGATGTTGCGCGGAGTTGCGCGTACGCAAGAAGACGTGTAGGGTTCCACAACGAAGTTTGAACGGGTAATACCCGAGCTCAAGTTTCACCGAAGACCGTCGGTCGCCCTTCGGGGCCGAAGGTACCCCTCTCCAGGGGTCGACCCACGCAGGAGGAACGTGGCCTACCTTTCTAATGGTGCCTCGTGCTTCTGCACGGGGCACTTTTTGTGTCCCGGGCGGATTGAAGGACATGAAGTTATTGGAAGGAGGCGTGTGTAATGGCAAATCCGAAGAATGAGCGCGAGCTTGCTGTGTTGAAGGAGAAGTTTGACGCTGCTAGCTCCATCGTGCTGACGGAGTACCGTGGCCTGACCGTTGGTCAGCTGCAGACTCTTCGTGGCGATCTCGGCTTCGATGTCGAATACCACGTCGCCAAGAACACCCTCATCAAGATCGCTGCGAACGAGCACGGCATCGAGGGTCTCGACGAGCTTCTGACCGGCCCGACCGCTATCGCTTTCATTAAGGGCGAGGCTGTCGACGCTGCTAAGGTCATGAAGAAGTTCTCCAAGGATCACGACGCGTTTGTGATCAAGGGTGGCTACATGGATGGCGCTGCCATCGACGCCGCTCAGGTTGACGCCATCGCTGAGATGGACAACCGCGAGACCACGCTTGCAAAGCTCGCTGGCGCATTCCAGGGTTCTTTGGCAAAGGCTGCTGGGCTGTTCGAGGCTCCGGCATCCAAGACGGCTCGCCTTGTCGCTGCGCTGCAGGACAAGCAGAACGACGCCGCATAACACACTTACAAACTTGGGCTAACCGCCCACCAATAGAAAGGAAGCCACCATGGCTAAGCTGTCTAAGGACGAGCTCATTGAGCAGTTCAAGGAAATGACCCTCATCGAGCTTTCCGAGTTCCTGAAGGAATTCGAGGAGGTCTTCGACGTTACCGCTGCTGCACCAGTTGCTGTTGCTGCTGCTCCGGGCGCTGCTGGCGGCGACGCTGCTGCTGCAGAGGAGAAGGACGAGTTCGACGTTGTTCTCGAGGACGCTGGCGCCAAGAAGATCGGTGTCATCAAGGTTGTCCGCGAGCTCGTTCCGGGCCTGGGCCTGAAGGACGCCAAGGAAATGGTCGAGGGTGCTCCAAAGGCTATCCTCGAGGGCGCAAACAAGGACGATGCAGAGGCTGCAAAGGCCAAGCTGGAAGAGGCTGGCGCAAAGGTTACCCTCAAGTAATCTCGCAGGCTGCATAGCTTTTCGACGAACACCCCGTTGCCACGTACTGTGGCTGGCGGGGTGTTTCGCGTTGTGTGCTAAGATTTCGCACCATGCTGCCCAAATCCAGGATCATTGCTTCGTTGTTGGCGGGCCTCGGCATTGCGTTGTTGGTTGGTGGTCTGCTGGCCCCGCGTGTGCTGAACTCGGGCGCGAAGCTACCGCTGGACCTTGGGGCGGTAACGCTGACGATGGCCGATCCCGACGGCACCCGCGAGGGTGAGCCGGCCCCGGTGGTGCACCAGCTGCACATGGAGGTGCAGAATCCGGCGGGCAAGGACTCTGCCAGCGTGCGCGTGGGGGACACGTTGCGTGCGGGGGACGCGGGTACGGACTTTGAAAACCTTGTCGGCGCGAGCACGTGGACGTATACGTTGGACCGTGAAACCGGTGAGGCGCAGGGACCGGCAAAGGTCCAGCTTGTGATGGCGATGCCGGCCGTCGATGTCCCGATGGAGGGGTCGTGGCTGAAGTTGCCGTCGCCGGTGAAGCAGGAGACGTACCAGGTGTTCGACCCGGTGTTGCGTGGGGCTGCTCCCGCGGAGTTCGTCGCAGAGGAATCGGTTGCTGGGCGCGCGGTGCTGCGGTTCCGGCAGGTCATTGCGCCAACGAACGTGGCGCAGCGGTACGCGGATATGCGAAACACGTTGACCGTCGAAGGGGAAGACGGTGAGCCGGTCCGCACGTTCTATACGCATAGCGCGCAGCGCGAGTTGTTGGTTGATCAGATCACCGGCGTGGTCGTGGGGATGCAGGAGCGTGTCAACGACTATTATGCTGACGTGGACGGCAATGAGGTCCAGGGCATTGTTTCCTACGACGCCGCGATGGACGAGCAGCAGACGGCCGAGCTCATCTCGCTTCTCGACGGCGCCTACGGACCTTCCGTGCAGCAGGCCTTCACGTGGGGCGTGCTCGGTTTGGGTGGTGCGCTGACCTTGATTGGTCTGGTTGGCGCGTTGTGGCCGCGTCGGCGTTAGCGTCGCGCCTGCGTTTAGTGCTAAGCTTCCCCGCGACGGCATTGAATCGGGGGATTGTTGCTGCCCTTTACAACATTGGGTGCATTGTGTAAACTCATTCGGTGCACTGGAAGCCGTCTCCAGTCCGCTATGTCAACCTTGCTTTGTTGGCGTCGAGAATTTTCGAAGCGCTGACTTGACAAGGTGATTTTGCTGTCTCTGGGGGCGGGTATTCCGAAGCAGACCGAATGCTAATCTACCCAGCGGAAACGCCGATTTTTACAGAGCCAGAGTAGAGATCGGCGTCCGCCTTAGGTGCTGGAAGGACCCAACTTGGCAGTCTCAAACCAGACCATGTCAATGGCTGAAATTCCCGGGGCTCCCGAACGTTATTCGTTCGCGAAGATCGCAGAGCCGATCGCTGTCCCGGGTCTTCTTGATGTACAGCTTGAATCTTTCGCGTGGCTTGTTGGTACGCAGGAGTGGCGTGAGCGTGAGCAGGAAGCTCGCGGCGCCGACGCGCGTATCACGAGTGGCTTGGAGGACATTCTCGAAGAGATTTCTCCAATCCAGGACTACTCGGGCAACATGAGCCTGACGCTGTCCGAGCCGCGCTTCGAAGATGTCAAGGACACGATCGACGAGTGTAAAGAAAAAGATATTAACTACTCCGCGCCGTTGTATGTGACGGCGGAGTTCATCAACAATGAAACCCAGGAGATTAAGTCTCAGACGGTGTTCATTGGTGATTTCCCGCTGATGACGGACAAGGGCACCTTCATCGTCAACGGCACTGAGCGTGTTGTTGTTTCGCAGTTGGTGCGTTCGCCGGGCGTGTACTTCGACGAGACGATTGATAAGTCGACGGAGCGGCCGCTGCACGCGGTGAAGGTGATCCCTTCGCGCGGTGCGTGGTTGGAGTTTGACGTCGATAAGCGTGACACGGTTGGTGTGCGTATTGACCGTAAGCGTCGTCAGCCAGTGACGGTGCTGCTGAAGGCGCTTGGTTGGACGACGGAGCAGATCACGGAGCGCTTCGGCTTCTCCGAGATCATGATGTCCACCCTCGAGAATGACGGTGTGGCGAACACCGACGAGGCGCTGCTGGAGATTTACCGCAAGCAGCGCCCGGGCGAGCAGCCGACGCGCGACCTCGCGCAGTCCCTGCTGGAGAACTCGTTCTTCAAGGCGAAGCGCTACGACCTGGCACGAGTTGGCCGTTACAAGATCAACCGCAAGCTCGGTCTTGGCGGCGACCACGACGGCCTGATGACGCTGACCGAGGAAGACATCGCGACGACCCTCGAGTACCTGGTGCGCCTGCATGCAGGTGAGCACGAGATGACTTCCCCAGAGGGCGAGGTCATTTCGATCAACACGGACGACATTGACCACTTTGGTAACCGTCGTCTGCGCACGGTAGGCGAGCTGATCCAGAACCAGGTCCGCGTTGGTCTGTCCCGCATGGAGCGCGTTGTGCGCGAGCGCATGACGACGCAGGACGCGGAGTCCATCACGCCGACCTCGCTGATTAACGTCCGCCCGGTTTCCGCGGCGATCCGCGAGTTCTTCGGCACCTCGCAGCTGTCGCAGTTCATGGACCAGAACAACTCTCTGTCTGGTCTGACGCACAAGCGTCGTCTGTCGGCGCTGGGCCCTGGTGGTCTGTCGCGTGAGCGCGCCGGCATTGAAGTCCGAGACGTGCACCCGTCGCACTACGGCCGCATGTGCCCGATTGAGACGCCGGAAGGCCCGAACATTGGTCTGATCGGTGCGCTCTCCTCCTACGCACGCGTGAACGCGTTCGGCTTTATTGAGACGCCGTACCAGAAGGTCGAAGACGGCAAGCTGACCGATACGGTCCACTACTTGACCGCGGATGAAGAGGACCGTTACGCAATCGCGCAGGCGGCGACCCCAATGGATAAGGACCGCAACCTCACCGGTGAGCGTATCGAGGTCCGTCTGAAGGACGGCGACATCGGCGTCGTCGGCCCGAAGGGCGTCGATTACCTCGACATTTCCCCGCGCCAGATGGTGTCCGTGGCAACGGCAATGATTCCGTTCCTCGAGCACGACGACGCGAACCGTGCCCTCATGGGTGCGAACATGCAGAAGCAGGCTGTGCCGCTGCTGCGCTCTGAGGCTGCGTACGTGGCCACGGGCATGGAGCAGCGCGCCGCGTACGATGCGGGTGACACGATTATTTCGGCGAAGGCTGGCGTCGTCACGAACGTGACCGGTGACTTCATCACCGTCATGGACGACGAGGGCATCCAGGACACGTACATGCTGCGCACTTTCGAGCGTACGAACCAGGGAACCTGCTACAACCAGGTCCCGATCGTTGACCACGGTCAGCGCGTTGAGGCTGGTCAGGTGCTGGCTGACGGTCCGGGCACCAAGAACGGCGAGATGGCGCTCGGCCGCAACTTGCTGGTTGCGTTCATGCCGTGGGAAGGCCACAACTATGAGGACGCGATCATCCTGAACCAGCGCGTGGTTGAGGATGACATCCTGACCTCCGTGCACATCGAGGAGCACGAGATTGATGCCCGCGACACCAAGCTCGGTGCCGAGGAAATCACCCGCGAGATTCCGAACGTGTCCGAGGACGTGCTGAAGGACCTCGACGAGCGCGGCATCATCCGCATCGGTGCGGACGTGCGCGACGGCGACATCCTGGTCGGTAAGGTCACCCCGAAGGGTGAGACCGAGCTGACTCCGGAGGAGCGTCTGCTGCGCGCCATCTTCGGCGAGAAGGCCCGCGAGGTCCGCGACACCTCCCTGAAGGTGCCGCACGGTGAGACCGGTAAGGTCATCGCGGTTCGTCGCTTCTCCCGCGAGGACGACGACGATCTGTCCCCAGGCGTCAACGAGATGATTCGCGTCTATGTTGCGCAGAAGCGCAAGATCCAGGACGGCGACAAGATGGCTGGCCGCCACGGCAACAAGGGTGTCGTGGGCAAGATTCTGCCGCAGGAAGACATGCCGTTCATGGAGGATGGCACCCCGGTGGACATCATTCTGAACACCCACGGTGTGCCGCGTCGTATGAACATTGGCCAGGTCCTTGAGGTACACCTCGGTTGGTTGGCGAAGGCTGGTTGGACGGTCAACCCGGACGATCCTGCGAACGCCAAGTTGCTCGAGACGCTGCCTGAGCATCTGTACGACGTCCCGCCGGAGTCGCTCACCGCGACCCCAGTGTTTGACGGCGCGACGAACGAGGAGATCGCTGGTCTGCTGGCGAATTCCAAGCCGAACCGCGACGGTGACGTCATGGTCGATGAGAACGGCAAGACCACGCTGTTCGACGGCCGCTCCGGCGAGCCGTTCAAGTACCCGATTTCCGTCGGCTACATGTACATGCTCAAGCTGCACCACCTGGTTGACGAGAAGATTCACGCTCGCTCCACTGGTCCGTACTCCATGATTACCCAGCAGCCGCTCGGCGGTAAGGCCCAGTTCGGTGGCCAGCGCTTCGGTGAGATGGAGGTGTGGGCGATGCAGGCATACGGCGCCGCCTACACGCTGCAGGAACTGTTGACGATTAAGTCGGATGACGTGGTTGGCCGCGTGAAGGTGTACGAGGCCATTGTGAAGGGCGAGAACATCCCTGACCCGGGTATTCCGGAGTCGTTCAAGGTGTTGCTCAAGGAGCTGCAGTCGCTGTGCCTGAACGTTGAAGTCCTTTCGACGGACGGCACCCCGATGGAGCTCGACGGCGATGATGACGACTTTGATCAGGCCGGTTCCTCCCTTGGCATCAACCTGTCACGTGACGAGGGCTCCGCGGCGGATACCGCCTAAGCCAGGAACGAACGAAAGAATCTATCCAACTGCAATCCTCCCCTTCGTTGGGGAGGTGAAAGGGAATTTACGTGTTTGACGTAAACCTCTTCGACGAGCTTCGCATCGGCCTGGCTACTGCTGACGACATCCGTCGTTGGTCGCATGGTGAGGTCAAGAAGCCCGAAACGATTAACTACCGCACGTTGAAGCCGGAAAAGGACGGCCTGTTCTGCGAGCGCATCTTCGGTCCTACCCGTGACTGGGAGTGTGCGTGTGGCAAGTACAAGCGTGTCCGCTACAAGGGCATCATTTGTGAGCGTTGTGGCGTCGAGGTCACTAAGTCGAAGGTTCGCCGTGAGCGCATGGGCCACATTGAGCTGGCCGCGCCGGTGACCCACATTTGGTACTTCAAGGGCGTCCCGTCGCGCCTCGGCTACCTGCTGGATCTTGCTCCGAAGGATCTGGAGCGCATCATTTACTTCGCCGCAAACATCATCACCAGTGTTGATGAGGAGGCGCGTCACAACGACATGTCGACGCTCGAGGCGGAGATGCTGCTCGAGAAGAAGGAAGTCGAGCAGGACGCGAATGCCGAGATTGCGGAGCGTGCGCAGAAGCTGGAGGAGGACCTCGCTGAGCTCGAGGCTGCCGGTGCGACTGCTGCTGCCCGCAAGAAGGTGCAGAACGCTGCTGACAAGGAGATGCAGCACATCCGCGAGGCCGGCGAGCGCGAGGTCGAGCGCCTCGACGAAATTTGGTCCACCTTCCAGAAGCTTGCTCCGAAGCAGATGATTATCGACGAGTTCCTCTACGAAGAGCTCGTGGACCGCTACGAGGACTATTTCACCGGCGGCATGGGCGCTGAGGCGATCCAGACGCTGATCCGCAACTTCGACCTCGAAGCTGAGGCGGAGGAACTGCGCACCATCATCGCTGAGGGCAAGGGCCAGAAGAAGGTCCGCGCACTGAAGCGCCTGAAGGTTGTGGCTGCGTTCCAGCGTTCCGGCAACGATCCTGCCGGCATGATCCTGGACGCGATCCCGGTGATCCCACCAGAGCTGCGTCCAATGGTGCAGCTCGACGGTGGCCGTTTCGCCACCTCGGACCTGAATGACCTGTACCGTCGCGTAATTAACCGCAACAACCGTTTGAAGCGCATGATTGACCTGGGAGCCCCAGAGATCATCGTGAACAACGAGAAGCGCATGCTGCAAGAGTCTGTCGACGCCCTCTTCGACAACGGCCGTCGTGGTCGCCCTGTCACGGGCCCAGGCAACCGTCCGCTGAAGTCCCTGTCTGACCTGCTGAAGGGTAAGCAGGGTCGCTTCCGCCAGAACCTGCTGGGTAAGCGTGTGGACTACTCTGGCCGTTCGGTCATTATTGTTGGTCCGCAGCTGAAGATGCACGAGTGTGGTCTGCCGAAGCTGATGGCGCTCGAGCTGTTCAAGCCGTTCGTGATGAAGCGCCTCGTGGACAATGAGTACGCGCAGAACATTAAGTCGGCGAAGCGCATGGTGGAGCGCCAGCGCCCTGAGGTGTGGGACGTCCTCGAAGAGGCGATTTCCGAGCACCCGGTGCTGCTGAACCGTGCGCCAACCCTGCACCGTCTTGGCATTCAGGCGTTCGAGCCGAAGCTGGTCGAGGGTAAAGCAATCCAGCTGCACCCGCTGGCCTGTGAGGCGTTCAACGCTGACTTCGACGGTGACCAGATGGCAGTCCACCTGCCACTGTCCGCGGAGGCGCAGGCAGAGGCTCGCATCCTGATGCTGTCCTCGAACAACATCCTGTCCCCGGCATCCGGCAAGCCACTGGCGATGCCTCGCCTGGACATGGTGACCGGCCTGTACTTCCTGACCATGGAAAAGGGCGAGGACGAGATCGGCGGCGAGGGTCGTTTCACCCCATCCGACGAGAACGGCCCAGCCAAGGGCGTGTACTCCTCCTACCGTGAGGCCATCATGGCCTACGACCTGGGCGTACTTGGCCTGCAGGCACCGATCAAGGTGCGCATCGACCACCTGCGTCCGACGATTGAGATTGAGGCTGAGCAGTTCCCAGACGGCTGGTCGAAGGGCCAGGCTTGGATGATGGAGACCACCCTTGGTCGCATCATGTTCAACGAGCTGCTTCCGTTCAACTTCCCGTACCAGGAAGGCGCGATGGTCCGTAAGGGCGGCGGCGCTGGCAAGGTGCTGTTGGGCGACATCATCCAGTCGATGGTGGAGAAGTACCCAATGATTACCGTTGCCCAGACGCTGGACAAGCTGAAGGACGCCGGTTTCTACTGGGCGACCCGTTCCGGCGTGACCATCTCCATGTCCGACGTGTTGGTGCTTCCGAACAAGACGGAAATCCTTGAGCAGTACGAGCAGCGCGCCGAAGAGATCGAGCGCAAGTACTGGGAGAAGGGTGCCCTGACCGAGGAGAACCGCTACGACCGTCTCGTGGAGCTGTGGCAGGACGCCACGAACCAGGTCGGTGAAGCAGTTGAGGCGCTGTACCCGGATGACAACCCGATTCCGATGATCGTGAAGTCTGGCGCTGCCGGTAACATGCGTCAGATCTGGACCCTGGCCGGCATGAAGGGCATGGTCGTGAACTCGCGCGGTGAGTACATCACCCGCCCGATCAAGACCTCCTTCCGCGAAGGCCTGACAGTGATGGAGTACTTCAACAACTCCCACGGTTCCCGAAAGGGCCTGGCGGATACGGCACTGCGTACCGCAGACTCCGGCTACCTGACCCGCCGTCTTGTCGACGTCGCCCAGGACGTCATCGTCCGCGAGCACGACTGCGGCACCCGCCAGGGAGTCAAGGTTCCAGTTGCGCAGCTTGCCGGTGAGAAGTTCGTCCGCGACGAGTTCGTCGAGACCTCCGTCGCTGGCCGAGTACTGGCATCCGACGCGAAGGACGCCGAGGGCAACGTTGTGCTCGAAGCCGACGCTGAGCTTTCGGAAGAGCGTATCGACGCCCTCGTCGCCGCCGGTGTCGAGGAAGTCAAGGTCCGCTCCGTCCTGACCTGCCAGACCCCAACCGGCGTCTGCGCGAAGTGCTACGGCAAGTCCATGGCATCCGGCAAGCTTGTCGACATCGGTGAAGCCGTCGGTATCGTGGCTGCACAGTCGATTGGTGAGCCTGGTACCCAGCTGACCATGCGTACCTTCCACCAGGGTGGTGTCGGTGGCGACATTACCGGTGGTCTGCCACGTGTTCAGGAGCTGTTCGAGGCCCGCGTGCCGAAGAACTGCGCCCCGATCGCATCCGTGGCCGGCACCGTCACCCTCGAAGACGAAGGCAACTTCTGGACGCTCACCATCCACCCGGATGACGGCTCCGACGTTGTGGTCTACGAGAAGCTGTCGAAGCGCCAGGGCCTCGCACAGGTCCGCCGCCCGATGGAGTCCAACCCGAACGCGATGATCGAGCGCTCCCTACGTGAAGGCGACCACGTCAACGTGGGCGACCGCCTCCTGCGCGGCGCTGCTGACCCGCACGACGTGCTCGAGGTTCTCGGCCGCCGTGGTGTGGAGAAGCACCTCATCGACGAAGTGCAGGCCGTGTACCGCACCCAGGGTGTGTCCATCCACGACAAGCACATCGAGATCATCATCCGCCAGATGCTGCGACGCGGCACCGTCATCGACTCGGGTACCACCGAGTTCCTGCCGGGTACGCTTGTGGATCTGTCGGAGGCACGCCAGGTCAACGCTGCAGCTGTTGCAGATGGTGGCGAGCCAGCAGAGATGCGCTCCGAGATCATGGGTATCACCAAGGCCTCCCTGGCAACCGAGTCCTGGCTGTCCGCCGCCTCGTTCCAGGAGACCACGCGTGTGCTCACGGACGCTGCTATCAACAAGCGTTCTGACCAGCTGATCGGTCTGAAGGAGAACGTGATCATCGGTAAGTTGATCCCGGCTGGTACCGGTATCTCGCGCTACCGCAACATCACGGTCAAGCCGACGGAAGCCGCCCGCTCCGCCGCCTACTCGATCCCGTCCTTCGGCGACGGCATCTACGGCGACGAGGCATACGGCGACTACACCGGCGCCTCCGTCCCACTGGAGGAATACGGGTACGACCAGATCTAGTGACTCTGGCTTATAGCTAGGTCTTGTGATGTCTAGGGACTTTTTGGACACGGAGTCCAGGATGTTTTTGGACGGGATGTCTAGTGGCTTTTTGGACGGTTACGGCGGTGGAATAGCCGGATGGCTATTCCATTGCATAAACGTAGAAAGGTCGCAGATTTCGATCCCGTTCGTGACGGCAAGACGGTCACACAGTTTTGCAAAGAATTGGGGATCTCGCGACAGACGTACCACAACATCAAAAACCGGATAGCGCAGAAAGGCCGAGCAGGTATCGTGCCGGATTCGACTGCCCCGAAGAATCCGATGAAGAAATTTGACGAGGCCGACAAAATCGCAGTCATTCACGCCAGGCAACAGTTGATGGAACAAGGCTTGGATTATGGCCCTTGGTCGATCTACTACTTCTTGTTCGACTCTGTCGGTGCAGATCGCACCCCATCGCGGTCCACAATCGCCTCGTGGCTGTATGAGCTGGGATTTGTTGATGCCAATGCCCGCAAACGGCCGCGGAGTTCCTATAAGCGCTTCGCCCGTGATTTCGTCGGTGAACTCTGGCAAATCGATGGACTGGTCTATCGCCTCTTCGACCATGCCCACACGCATGTCACGATTTACCAGATCATCGATGATGCCAGCAGATTTGATGTCGGAACCACAGCATTCGCTCTACCGGAAAACGGTACTGATGCGCGCGCTACGCTGGCCGCAGCGTTCGCCGCCTACGGCAAACCCCAAGAAATCCTTTCTGACAATGGCGATGCGTTCGCCACCTACCACCGGGGTTTTCTCTCTGCTACTGAAACTTGGCTCGCCAGCCAAGGCGTACTTGCTATTGCTGGTTTCGCACCGACAACCCAGGGAAAAGACGAGCGATCTCACCGTACGTTGACCCAGTTCCTCGATGCACGCCACCCAGCAAGCCTTGCTGAGGTCAACACCTATCTGGCCGAATATCGCCAGGTATACAACGAACAACGACGGCACCAATCACTGCTGGTCGGCAAGATGCATATCACACCACGCCAGGCTTTCGATACCTTCCCCAAGGCACCGTCGCCTACGCATCCACTCGATCCTGATCAAATCTGGGCCCGCGTAGTTGCCTATAACCAAGCACACAATCCTCAAGCTATATCCAAAATGCCAAACGGCCCCGTGGAAGCGGCAACTTCACACGAGGCCAACACCGATGACATGGCAGCTCAGCAAGGCATACCTCCCACCGACACCTCCACACTAACGGCGCCGACGCCACAATCAACAAACCATTGGGGCATCCCAGACCAGCTCTGCGTGAGCAAAGACGGCGTTGTACGCGTATGCGGTTTCGGGCTCTACATTGGTCTGAGGTTTAAAAACCGTCGGCTCTACTCGACAGTCGCAGTCGATAATGTTGCGGAGTTCTACACGGCCCATGATGGTGAATTCCTCTTCAGCGTGCCCCTTCCGATCACGTTGAGCCACAGGCCGCCAGGTGGTCAGATCAACATTAACCTCGTCGAAGGAATGAAACATCGCCAACCACCGCGGATGAACCCGAAATTATCCAAGCCCCGGCCGAAACGCAGGCTGCAACCGTAAGCCGCTAGAAGTGCCCAAGAACACCATGGATTCCGTGTCCAAAAAGACACCGGACTCCGTGTCCAAAAACCCTATGGACATAGCACTTATAGCTAGGTCTGCTACCCCAGCACCGGCGCCCCGCCCCCTGAACCCAGGGAGGCGGGGCGCTTTGCCTTAGGCGCTGTACACGCCGTCGGCGTCAACTCCGCGAGCCCACTGCAATACCAGCGCGTGGCCCCGCTGTGCGGCGGCGTCCTGCAGCTGGTCGATGTTTTGCTCGATGACGGACCCCGGCCACAACGTAGTACGCAGCTGCAGTCCCATGCCATGTTCGCGGGCCGCGGTGCACACGATGTCGAGGCTTTCCCACATCCGTGCAGCCACCACGCTGGTGACACCAGCGACCGAGGGTAAGTGCTCGGGAAGCGCCTTGACGTCGAACCCGATCCAGTCGGGGCGGGTAGTCGACTCAGCGAGAATGGAACCCAGCCTCGCGGGGACATAGCCACTCGTGTGTAGCCCGACGGGAAACCCGATCTCATGGGCCGCGGCAATCGCTTCGCCGAGTCCTGCGCATGCGAGTGGTTCGCCGCCGGAAATGACGAGGGCGTCAATCAGTCCGTGTCGAGCCCGCAGTAAGTCGAGCACTTCCGAGAAATCGTGGGGAGCAGGAGTAAATTCCTGCAAGTTAGGGTTGTGGCAGTAGCTGCAGCGCAGTGGGCAGCCTTGTGTGAATGCCGTGACCGTGAGACGGCCGGGCCAGTCGGTGGCGGAGAACGGAATGATCCCCGCCACCGGCAGGTTAGGCGAAGGCTTCTGCGAAGTAGTGACGCTCAGCGAACTCACCCTTCTTCCCAGTGTTGAAGCTTTGCACGGGCCGGAAGTAGCCCATTACGCGCGTCCACATTTCGGTGGCGCTTCCGCAGTGCGGGCATTCGGGGTGCTCGCCGGAGATGTAGCCGTGGTTTGCGCAGATGGAGAACGTCGGCGTGATAGTGATGTACGGCAGGCGGAAGGTTTCTAGGCTGCGTCGTACGAGCTTGGCGGTTGCTTCGCCACTGGACATTGCTGCGCCCATGTACAGGTGAAGCACCGTGCCGCCGGTGTACTTCGTTTGCAGGTCCTCCTGGGCGGCGAGCGCCGCGAACGGATCTGGAGTGTGCGCAACAGGCAGCTGGGAGGAGTTGGTGTAGTACGGCTGCTCCTCGGTACCTGCCTGGATGATGCCGGGATAGCGGGCACGGTCCTCGCGTGCGAAGCGGTACGTTGCGCCTTCCGCGGGGGACGCTTCTAGGTTGTAGAGGTGCCCTGTACGTTCCTGAGCTTCCGTGATACGGGCATTGATGTGGTCGAGCAGGCGCGCCACAAGTGCGTGGCCTTGGGGGTCGGTGATGTCGTAGGCGTCGTGCGTGAAGTTGCGTACCATTTCGTTGCAGCCATTGACCCCGATGGTGGTGAAGTGGTTGTCAAACCCCGGTAACCACCGTTTCGTGTACGGGTATAGCCCCTTATCGAAGCAATCTTGCACAAACGCGCGACGCCGCTCCAGCGTATCGACAGCCACCTCGATCAACTCGTCAACCCTGCGCAGTAGTGCAGCCTCATTGTTGGGGAAGAGGTACCCGAGGCGTGCGCAGTTCAGGGTGACTACGCCAATGGAGCCAGTGAGCTCCGCGGAACCGAACAGGCCGTTTCCGCGCTTGAGTAGTTCACGCAGGTCGAGTTGGAGGCGGCAGCACATCGAGCGGATCATGCCTGGGTCCAAATCCGAGTTGAGGAAATTTTGGAAGTAGGGGAGGCCGTACTTGCCAGTCATGTCGAACAGGGCTTTCGCGTTTGGCGAGCCCCAGTCGAAGTCCTTGGTGATGTTGTACGTCGGGATGGGGAAGGTAAATGGTCGGCCGTCGGCGTCGCCTTGGGACATAACCTCAATGAACGCGCGGTTGATCATGTCCATCTCTTCTTGGAGCTCGCCGTAAGTGAAGTCGACAGGGTCTCCACCGATGAACGGAGTCTGCTCAGCGAGGTCCTGAGGGCACGTCCAGTCAAATGTAAGGTTTGTGAACGGAGTCTGCGTCCCCCAACGCGAGGGAACGTTGAGGTTGAAGACGAACTCCTGCATGTGTTGCAAGACGTCCTCGTAGGTGAGCGAGTCCAGCCGTACGAATGGTGCCATGTAGGTATCGAAGCTGGAGAATGCCTGCGCGCCAGCCCATTCGTTCTGCAGTGTGCCGAGGAAGTTCACTACTTGTCCGCACGCGGAGGAGAAATGTTTTGGTGGCAGAGAAGATATCGTGCCAGGTACCCCTCCGAACCCTTCTTCAAGGAGCTGCCTCAATGACCACCCTGCGCAGTACCCGGAGAGCATGTCGAGGTCGTGGATGTGGAGGTCGCCGTTGCGGTGGGCATTGCCGGCGACGTCGGAAAACACTTCGTCCAGCCAGTAGTTGGCGGTGATTTTGCCGGCGGAGTTGAGAATCATTCCGCCGAGCGAGTAGTCCTGGTTGGCGTTTGCGTTGATGCGCCAGTCAGCGCGGTGGAGGTATTCGTTGATGGTGGCTTGGGGGTCGACGTTGTTGGCGGCCATGCTGCTTCCTTTCTCTCGGTTCGTAACTAACGTAGCTGTAATTCCATTGGTCGTATTTAGTAGATATGGACACAAAGAATCACTGAGGTACAACATGTGGTAGCCATGGGGGTGTGTGCCCTTGGTGGACGTCGGACGATAGGGGTAGGTGTAGTAGCGTTGCTATGCATCTTCAGTACACCCTCGAATAGGGGTATGTGCCGTGGAGGAAGTTTCGGTCTTGCAAAGCTGGGGTGGTTCGTGATACTCTGTCGGACGGTTCACCACCTCAAGGTGAAGTGTCTGATCGTTTTCGCATAAACGTGGCGGAGCGTTCTGGACGTGCGGCAGGGCCCCGGGAAAGAGCCCTCATTTTTGCATGTTCAGGCGATTGTCCGCCTCAGCGTAAAAATTAGAAGGAAAATCTATGCCAACTATCCAGCAGCTGGTCCGCAAGGGCCGCCACGACAAGCGTGGCAAGGTAGCAACTGCAGCGCTGAAGGGTTCCCCGCAGCGTCGTGGCGTGTGCACCCGCGTGTACACCACCACGCCGAAGAAGCCGAACTCGGCGCTTCGTAAGGTTGCTCGTGTTCGTCTGACCTCCGGTATTGAGGTCTCCGCATACATCCCAGGTGAGGGCCACAACCTCCAGGAGCACTCCATGGTGCTTGTCCGTGGTGGTCGTGTGAAGGACCTCCCGGGTGTTCGCTACAAGATTATTCGTGGTTCCTTGGATACCCAGGGTGTCAAGGATCGTAAGCAGGCTCGTTCCCGCTACGGCGCAAAGAAGGGACAGTAATCAGAAATGCGTAAGCAGCAAGCTCCGAAGCGTCCCATCGTTAAGGACCCGGTATACAACTCTGAACTCGTGACCCAGCTGGTCAACAAGGTGCTTCTCGACGGCAAGAAGTCCACCGCTGAGCGCATCGTCTACGGTGCACTCGAGATCTGCCGTGAAAAGACCGGCACCGATCCGGTTGGCACCTTGGAAAAGGCACTCGGCAACATCCGTCCTGACCTTGAGGTTCGCTCCCGTCGTGTCGGTGGCGCTACCTACCAGGTTCCAGTCGAGGTGAAGCCAGTTCGTGCAACCACTCTGGCTCTGCGCTGGATGGTCACCTTCACGCGCCAGCGTCGTGAGAACTCGATGATCGAGCGTCTCGCTAACGAGATCCTGGACGCGTCCAACGGCTTGGGTGCATCCGTGAAGCGTCGCGAGGACGTCCACAAGATGGCCGAGGCAAACCGCGCGTTTGCTCACTACCGCTGGTAGTCGCCGGTAGGTCATATATGAAACAAAGCGCCCGGACCATGCTGACACGGACAACGTGTGCACAATTGCATACGTGGTTACCCACCAATGTGGGTGCACGTGCGGCGTCCGGGTTTTTGTTTTGAAGTGACTTACAGGCTGGCTCTGCCCATCTTGGGCAAACAGTGGCACAATGAACTAGGTAAATATTCGCCAAGACGTGTGCAGCACGTCGACGACTTTTAAGTTGGGGTAAATAACGTGGCACAAGAAGTGCTTAAGGATCTGCACAAGGTCCGCAACATCGGCATCATGGCGCACATCGATGCTGGTAAGACCACCACGACAGAGCGCATTCTGTTCTACACCGGTATTAACCGCAAGGTCGGCGAGACCCACGACGGTGGCGCAACCACCGACTGGATGGAGCAGGAGAAAGAGCGCGGCATCACCATTACGTCCGCAGCAGTGACCTGCTTCTGGAATAACAACCAGATCAACATCATCGATACGCCGGGTCACGTGGACTTCACCGTTGAGGTTGAGCGTTCCCTGCGCGTGCTCGATGGCGCAGTTGCTGTGTTCGACGGCAAGGAAGGCGTTGAGCCGCAGTCCGAGCAGGTCTGGCGTCAGGCTGCAAAGTACGACGTTCCGCGTATCTGCTTCGTCAACAAGATGGACAAGCTGGGCGCTGACTTCTACTACACCGTTGGCACGATCGTCGATCGTCTCGGCGCGAAGCCGTTGGTAATGCAGCTTCCGATCGGTGCTGAGGATGACTTTGACGGCGTCGTTGACCTTCTTGAGATGAAGGCAATGCTGTGGCCGGGCAAGGTCGAGACCGGCACCCCTGCGCAGATCACCGAGATCCCGGACGATCTGAAGGAAAAGGCTGAGGAGTACCGTGAGAAGCTCGTCGAGACCGTTGCTGAGTCCGACGAAGAACTCATGGAGAAGTACTTCGGCGGCGAAGAGCTCACGATCGAGGAGCTCAAGGCTGGCATCCGTAAGCTGACCGTTAATTCGGAAGTTTACCCAGTGTTCTGTGGTACTGCGTACCGCAACAAGGGTGTCGAGCCTGTGCTGGACGCCATCGTCGATTACCTGCCTTCTCCGCTGGATATCGGCGAGGTTCACGGCACCTCCGTCGACGGTGAGGAAGACCTCACGCGTAAGCCTTCCGTTGATGAGCCGTTCTCTGCACTGGCGTTCAAGATTGCTGTGCACCCGTTCTTCGGCAAGCTGACTTACGTGCGCGTGTACTCGGGCCAGGCTATCCCGGGCGAGAACATGATGAACTCCACCAAGCAGCAGCGTGAGCGCGTGGGCAAGCTCTTCCAGATGCACGCGAACAAGGAGAACCCGGTTGAGCACGCTGACGCCGGCAACATCTACGCGTTCATTGGCTTGAAGCACACCACTACTGGTGACACCCTGTGCAACCCTGATCACCCGATCATCCTCGAGTCCATGGACTTCCCGGATCCGGTTATTCAGGTTGCTATTGAGCCGAAGACCAAGGCTGACCAGGAGAAGCTGGGCACCGCTATTCAGAAGCTTGCTGAAGAGGACCCAACCTTCACCGTTCACCTGGATGAGGAGACCGGCCAGACCGTTATCGGCGGCATGGGCGAGCTCCACCTCGACGTCCTCGTTGACCGCATGAAGCGCGAGTTCAAGGTCGAGGCGAACATTGGTTCTCCACAGGTTGCGTACCGCGAGACCATCCGCAAGAAGGTGCAGTCCCTGGACTACACCCACAAGAAGCAGACTGGTGGTTCCGGTCAGTTCGCAAAGGTTATCGTTTCCATCGAGCCTTACAACCCGGATCCAGAGACCCTGGAAGAGGGCGAGAGCGCAACCTACCTGTTCGTCAACGAGGTTACCGGTGGTCGCGTGCCGAAGGAGTACATCCCTTCCGTGGATGCCGGTATCCAGGACGCGATGCAGTACGGCTACCTCGCTGGCTACCCGCTGGTCAACATCAAGGCAACCCTCGAAGACGGCGCTTACCACGAGGTTGACTCCTCCGAAATGGCCTTCAAGATGGCCGGTTCGCAGGTGCTCAAGGAGGCCGTCGCTAAGGCGAAGCCAGTGCTGCTCGAGCCGCTGATGGCTGTTGAGGTTGTCACGCCTGAGGAGTACATGGGTGACGTCATCGGTGACCTGAACTCCCGTCGTGGCCAGGTCAACTCGATGGACGACCGCTCTGGCGCCAAGGTTGTCAAGGCTGTTGTTCCGCTGTCGCAGATGTTCGGCTACGTTGGTGACCTGCGCTCCAAGACGCAGGGTCGCGCGAACTACACCATGGTGTTTGACTCCTACGGTGAAGTTCCGTCCAACGTCGCTCAGGAAATCATCGACGCCCGCAACGGCAACTAATCGCTGCTCCCTGCTTCTCGACGGCCTGCTCACGTGCCAGTGAGCGTGACCGGTAGAAGGAAGCGGGGATGGCCGCTAGTAGCGGTCGCGCTGGAATCGCCACAAGATTGAAGTGGTGGTTTGAGCCGGCCGTTACTCGCGACGAATGATCCCGGAACTTTCGGTCTGACGGTTTGAAAATCAGACTGGGAATCTCTAGGATCAGGTAACTGGCACATTGTGAATGAGCCGACGCCTTTTCGAAGGCAAAGGCAAATGTAAACCACGTGGCTGCGAAGGTCGTAGCCACCATGAAGTCCTAGGAGGACATACAGTGGCAAAGGCAAAGTTCGAACGTACAAAGCCGCACGTCAACATCGGTACCATTGGTCACGTCGACCACGGTAAGACGACCACCACGGCTGCTATCACCAAGGTGCTCGCTGACAAGTACCCGGAGGAGAACAAGTCCTTCGCGTACGACGCGATTGACAAGGCGCCGGAAGAGCGCGAGCGCGGCATTACCATTAACATTTCCCACGTCGAGTACAACACTCCTAAGCGTCACTACGCACACGTGGATGCTCCAGGCCACGCTGACTACATCAAGAACATGATCACCGGTGCTGCTCAGATGGACGGCGCAATCCTCGTGGTTGCTGCTACCGACGGCCCGATGCCTCAGACCCGCGAGCACGTTCTGCTTGCTCGCCAGGTTGGCGTTCCTTACATCCTCGTTGCCCTGAACAAGTGCGACATGGTCGACGATGAGGAAATCATCGAGCTCGTCGAGATGGAAGTTCGTGAGCTTCTCGCAGAGCAGGATTACGACGAAGAGGCTCCAATCGTTCACATCTCCGCTCTGAAGGCTCTTGAGGGCGAGGAGAAGTGGGTTGACTCCATCGTTGAGCTCATGGAAGCTTGCGACAACTCCATTCCGGACCCAGTTCGCGAGACCGACCGTGACTTCCTGATGCCGATCGAGGACATCTTCACCATTTCCGGCCGCGGTACCGTTGTTACCGGCCGTGTTGAGCGTGGCGTCCTGAACCTCAACGACGAAGTTGAGATCATCGGTATCCGCGAGAAGTCCACGAAGACCACCGTCACCTCCATCGAGATGTTCAACAAGCTTCTCGACACCGCTGAGGCTGGCGACAACGCAGCTCTGCTGCTCCGTGGCCTGAAGCGTGAGGACGTTGAGCGTGGTCAGGTTGTCATCAAGCCGGGCGCTTACACCCCTCACTCCAAGTTCGAGGGCTCCGTCTACGTCCTGTCCAAGGACGAGGGTGGCCGTCACACGCCATTCTTCGACAACTACCGTCCTCAGTTCTACTTCCGCACCACCGACGTTACCGGTGTTGTGCACCTGCCTGAGGGCACCGAGATGGTCATGCCTGGCGACAACGTCGACATGTCCGTCGAGCTGATCCACCCAGTCGCTATGGACGAGGGCCTGCGCTTCGCTATCCGCGAGGGCTCCCGTACCGTCGGCGCTGGCCGCGTCACCAAGATCCTCGGCTAATTCAGTCCGATAACGTGACGTAAAGGTCACTCCCCATCGGGGAGTGACCTTTTTTCATGCCTACAGTGCGTTGGGAAGGCAATGGTTCTAGGACCACTATGTCCTGCAACTGGTCACCGTGCTGTTACTTCAGTGCATTGGGCACCGCCGACTTAAGGGACATTTTGTGTGTAACTAGCCGCGTCCAGCCCACCCCTTTCTCACGGCTAGACCGGGGTTCCACTGACGTTCATTGCCAGTATTGAATTCTTTCAGTCGCCCATTCAGCGCACCGCGGTGTGCAAGATCGTCTCTCGCCCCGCAGGCTGTATGGCAGCTCGCTTAATGGCATACCCCAACGCCTTGCTTCCCGGTCCTGTTCGTGCCCTGGCCAGTATCGTGCGCGCCCAGGGCATTGCTCGTGTCCCTGGCAGTATGCGATTGCCCAACGCGTAGGGAGACCGGTTCTTGTTCCCTAGAGCCACCAATCTCGCTGCGCTACCCGCAGACTCGATACATCCCACACGTCAGACGTCATCCGGCGTTCAATTCTCAAGACTGGCGAATGGAACTGTTTTGAACACCATATCGGGAGTCCGGGAAACCGAATAGATTTATACACACAAAATGTCCCTTAAGCCGCACCGTCTGGACACGAAAAGCTCCCCACCTGTTGGTGGGGAGCATTCGCGTGAGTCCTTTTAGGCGCTAACCTGGTCGAAGTGCAGCTTCCACAGGGTATCCACGTTCATTGTGTGGTTTGCCATTCGGAAGTCCTGATCGGCGCGCTCGAGAACGTCAACGACTTCGTCCAGCGAGAATGCTGGGTTGGCAATCGCAACGAATTCAACGGTCGGCCTGGTCTCGACCATCGCAACTTTGGCGTCGGCAGAGTTGATGATGGGGTCCATAGCCAAGTGGTGGCATGCGGCTTCGGCGACGCGTTTGACGTTGATTTCGGTTGTGCCATGCTCGGCGTCGGCTGCGGTGATGGCGCGGGTGGAGAACCCGCGGCTGCGAATATTTGCGATAATGGCCCACAGCCCGATAATTACCAGCACAACCGCACCGACGATCAACGCGGTGTTGTACCAGGAACGGTAGGGCAGGTTGCCGATCACCACTGGATCCACTTGCTGGATCCATTGGCTGACGTAGGGGATGTCCCAGAAGTATGCGAGTGGAACGAACCCGATGCAGAGCAACAAAACTCCGAGGATGAAGACGAGTATGCGGTCAAAGAACGCAAGTGTCTTGGTCATTTACTTCGCCTCCTGTTCAGCAACTGGTGCTGGCGCTTCGGTCTTGATGGTGATGGCGGGTACCTGCTCCAGACGCTGGAACTCACCAACGAGAGTTTCGTGCGCTTGCTGCTCTACCTCGGGGCGTTGCGTGTCGGTCTGCATTGTGAGTGTGACCTTCTTCCGGTCCGCTTTGGTACGCGCATGGTTTGCGCCGAACTGAGACGTTGCGAGGAACGTTGACTTTCGCGCAATATCCACCGGTCGCGTCCAGATCGAAACCGGTGACTGCACGCGTAGATGAGTTTTCTGGCGAGGTTTGAACGATGCAACCACAAGCGCGAGCCCTACGAGCATCACAATGATGCCAACTGAGACGCCCACCCACGTGATGTCAATGAGATTCAACGTCAACTGGTCGTAGAGCTCGGGGAGCCACTCCGGTTGGTCGCTAGTTTCCTGGAGTCGCACCCAAGCGTCGTGCCCGGTAACAACGGCGCCCCCGAGGAACGCCAGGCCGGCGAGCACGGTGATCCAGCGAGCAACTGGGCTAGCTTTCGGTGCGGCAGCCGGGTGCGGGCCTACTGGGGCGACGGGCGTATTAGGTTCGGTCATAGTACTTCACCGCCGGTTTGATCGTAATTTCACGAAGCGGCTGAGGTTGCGGTGCCGATACCGTCGTCGGTGCCGCAGTGCGCTTCACGCGAATGGGCTTGAGCGGCGCAGGTTGCGGAACGCTCGGGCTATATACGCGCTGTTTGTGTGTTTGCACGCCAAGCAGTCGGGCAGGCTCCGGCGTTTGTGGACGGAAAACCCGCGTGGGCTGTGCTTCGAAGCCCTTGGTACGCACGGGGTACGGAGTCGGAGCGGCAATGGATTTCACAGAGACTGGCTCTGGAGCGTGGGTGTCCGTCAGGTCGTCGACAAGCGAGCGAGCGACGATATCGTGCAACGGTTCCGGCTCCTTCGTCGTCGGGGACTCCACGTCCAAAGGCTTGACCTTCAGCGGAGTCGGGATGATGAACGACTGGTGGTTTGCAACGTCGTCCCACGAGACGGGTTCACCGGCGTTCGCGGTGACGTTTGCCACCTCGATATTGACGCTGGAGACGTCCAGCCCAGTCAATGTCCGGATGTGCGAGATGATCGTTGAACGCACGGCGTCCGTGATGGCAGCAATGGGGGCAGGGTAAGTAGTAGCGATCTCGGCTTCGACGGCCGCGGTGCCTGAAACTCGGTCCAGGCGGACATCGATTTGGGGAAAGCTGCGGCCTGCCAAACCTGCAAGCTTTGCGTCCATTTCGATCGTGCCGGGCACTGACGAAGCCGCCACCTCAGCAATCTGCGCGATGACGCGCTCACTGAGATGGAATTGGTTCGACGCCATTAGCTACGACCCTTGCCCGAGCTGGTGCTCAGGATTTCTGCGAGGTCCAGCTTGCCATCAAGCTGGGCGCCGACGACACCACCAATGACGGAGAAGAGAACGAGCCACAGTAGCCCGAGTCCGCCGCCAAAGGTGACGAAGAAAGCAACGATAATGCCGATAATGACACCGGTTAACGCTTTGTTAGATAAAAGATTCATTGTTCACCACTTACTTGTAGTTGTGGGTACGCAACGCGGACGCCCTAACGGGCGTTCCTATTCGGCGTCGGCGACAACAACGTCGACGAAATCGACATCGGTGGCGCGCAGGGTAGCGGTGCGTACGTCGTCGGCGACGGAGTGAATGTCCCGTTCGCTCGAAACGTCGTAAATAAAGTTGACTTCAAGGCCGCGGAGGTTGGGGTCTGAGGATCGCGTCGCGGGTTTGAGCCCTTCGATCCGCTCGCCGGGTAGCAGGAGGGCAACTTCACCGAAGAACCCGCCGTGCATACCCGCAACGCCGGGGACAGCCAAAATGGCGTCCCGGGCGGCTTCGGCCACCTCGCGGCTAACGGAGGTGTACGCCATAATTACTGAGCCAGCGCCTGGTTAGCGTTGTAGGCGGCCTCGTTGGACTCCTCGTTGTCCTGCTCCGGCAGGTGGACGTCGTGAACAGTGACGTCGACGCGGTCAACGATAAGGCCGGTCATGCGGGTCACAGCAACAGTGATGTTCTCGCGGATGGCGTTTGCGAGCTCGTGGATGGCGACGCCGTACTCCGCAATAATTGCAACAGCGACGGAAGCGTGGCCGTCCTCGACAACGACATCGACGCCCTGCTGAACATTGGTGGAGGAGGTCAGCGACTCGCGAACAGCGCCCCACATGCGTGCAGCGCCACCGCCCAGGTTGTAAACTCCGGAAACTTCGCGGGCGGCGATGCCGGCGATCTTGCCGACGACGTTGTCGTCGATCATCGTGGTGCCGTGCTCAGTCTCAAGGTTGGAGTTGCGGGTGCGAACCTGCTCTGTCTCCTTTGCCTCGGTGGTGGCAGGAGTGTTCTCGGTTGCATTGTGGTCGGCCATGGAAAATCCCTTCGTCTATATATTGGGTAAAGAAAAGTACGACGGACAGACGCCCGTGTAAACACCCAGGGTACACAGCAACCAGCTAGCTTGCCTGAATCGATGCAAAAATTTCCGAATGGATATCACTCTGCAATCAAACTGAAATGTTCAGAGGAGGGGTTGCGCTTCTTGCAAGAACGTGTTTTAATACTCGGGTTGCCTCGACATGGCGGCCGCAAGGTTGTGATGGTGGGGTAAACATGACACCTTCCAAAGAAGGTTTTTATCTAGGTTAACTAGGTGAGAAACCGGAGAAGGGACATGGCAAATAAACAGCGGCAGTACGCAAGGGTCACGCACCCTTCCGAGTCTGACACCCCGATGCACGTGTGCACCGAGGCGGAAGCACTGAAGTAAGCGCGCAGTTTATTGTCGCGTTACTCACCTTCCGGAAGTGTCAAACAGTCAATGAAAACGACACTGGCGTTGAGCCATGGGCCCAGCCCGGACAACGTTATAGAGAAACTAGAAGCTACAACCCCACCGCTTCGTTCAGAATGTGGGGATGCGAGGAAGAGGTAAGCGTGGCGGGACAGAAGATCCGCATCAGGCTGAAGGCCTACGACCACGAAGCGATCGACGCATCTGCGAAGAAGATCGTTGAGACGGTCACCCGCACGGGTGCCCGCGTCGTTGGACCGGTGCCGTTGCCCACAGAGAAGAACGTGTACGCCGTTATTCGTTCTCCCCACAAGTACAAGGACTCTCGCGAGCACTTTGAGATGCGCACGCACAAGCGTCTCATCGACATTCTCGATCCGACGCCGAAGACGGTTGACGCGCTCATGCGTATCGACCTTCCTGCAAGCGTTGACGTGAACATCCAGTAATCACTAGAGATCCGACAACCTGTAAGTAGTGGAGAACTAATACATGTCTGATAACCAGATCAAGGGCATTCTGGGCACCAAGCTCGGCATGACCCAGATCTTCGACGACGAGAACCGTGTTATCCCGGTTACCGTCGTTGAGGCTGGGCCGTGCGTGGTCACCCAGATCCGTACACCAGAGACTGATGGCTACTCCGCCATCCAGATTGCTTACGGCGACATCGATCCCCGTAAGACGAACAAGCCAGAGGCTGGCCACTTCAAGAAGGCTGGCGTCACCCCACGTCGCTACGTAGCTGAAATCCGCATGGATGACACCTCTGCGTACGAACTCGGCCAAGAGATCACCGTCAATCTGTTTGACGGCGACGTCTTCGTCGACGTTGCTGGCACCACCAAGGGCCACGGCTTCGCTGGCGCAATGAAGCGTCACGGCTTCGCGGGCCAGGGTGCAGCACACGGTAACCAGGCTGCTCACCGTCGCGTTGGTGGCATTGGTGGCGCGTCTACGCCGGGTCGCGTGTTCAAGGGCAAGCGCATGGCTGGCCGTATGGGCGGTAACCGCGTTACTACCCAGAACCTGAAGATTCAACGCATCGACGGCGACAACAACCTCCTCCTCATCAAGGGTGCTATCCCTGGTGCGAAGGGTTCTGTTGTTACCGTCAAGACCGCAGTGAAGGGCGGTGCTCACGCATGACGAACCTGACGTTGAACGTCCACACCGCAGACGGAAAGACCAACGGTTCCGTTGAGCTTCCGGCAGAACTTTTTGACCGTGAAGCTTCCATTCCCCTGATGCACCAGGTTGTGACAGCTCAGCTGGCAGCCGCTCGTCAGGGCACTCACGCCACCAAGACCCGCGGCATGGTCCGCGGTGGTGGTAAGAAGCCATTCCGCCAGAAGGGCACCGGTCGCGCTCGTCAGGGCTCGATCCGCGCGCCACACTTCACCGGCGGTGGCATTGTCCACGGTCCGCAGCCGCGTTCTTACGCGCAGCGCACCCCAAAGAAGATGATCAAGGCTGCACTTGCTGGTGCACTCACTGATCGTGTTCGCAACGAGCGCATCCACCTCATTGAGGAGCTTGTTCCGGGCCAGAAGCCTTCGACCAAGTCTGCTCGTGCGTTCATTGAGCGTCTGACTGACCGTAAGTCGGTGCTGCTCGTGATCGGCCGTGAGGATGTTAACTCCCGTCTGTCCGCAAGGAACCTGCCGGGCGTCACCATTCTTGAGCCGGCGCAGCTGAACACCTACGACGTGCTGAACGCCGATGACGTTGTGTTCTCGGTTGAGGCGCTGCACACCTTCATCAACCGTGGCAAGGCTGAAGCTGCGGAGGAGGAGAAGTAAATGGCTAAGATCGTGAATTCCCGCGACATCATCATCGCGCCGGTCCTCTCTGAGAAGACCTACGCGCTGATGGAGCAGAACACCTACACGTTTTTTGTAGCGAAGTCTGCTAACAAGACCCAGATCAAGATTGCCGTGGAAGAGATTTTCGGCGTCGACGTCGCTTCGGTGAACACCGTGAACCGTGAGGGCAAGCGCAAGCGTTCCCGCACTGGTTTCGGTAAGCGCAAGGACACCAAGCGCGCCTACGTTACTCTCCGCGAGGGCAGCGATCCCATCGACATCTTCGGCGGCGCAGCCGTCTAAGTGACTCGATAGAAAAGGACAAAATATGGCTATTCGTAAGTACAAGCCGACAACCCCGGGTCGCCGTGCCAGCTCTGTTTCGGAGTTCGAGGAGCTTACCCGCTCCACTCCGGAAAAGTCGCTGCTGCGCCCGCTCCCGAAGAAGGGTGGCCGCAACACGCACGGCCACATCACCACTCGTCACCGTGGTGGCGGCCACAAGCGTCGTTACCGCGTGATTGACTTCCGCCGTTCGGACAAAGACGGCGTGCTGGCAAAGGTTGCTCACATCGAGTACGACCCGAACCGCACCGCTAACATTGCTTTGCTCCACTACTACGACGGTGAGAAGCGCTACATCATCGCTCCGAAGGGCCTGAAGCAGGGTGCCGTCGTTGAGGCTGGTCCTAACGCCGACATCAAGGTTGGTAACAACCTCCCACTGCGTAACATCCCGACCGGTACGACGATCCACGCTGTTGAGCTCAAGCCTGGTGCAGGTGCCAAGCTTGCTCGTTCCGCAGGCGCTTCTATCCAGCTGCTCGGTAAGGAAGGTTCCTACGCAGTGCTGCGTATGCCGTCCTCCGAAATTCGCCGCGTGGACATCCGCTGCCGCGCAACCGTTGGTGAGGTCGGCAACGCTGACCAGATCAACATCCGCTGGGGCAAGGCTGGCCGTATGCGCTGGAAGGGCTGGCGCCCAACGGTCCGCGGTGTTGTCATGAACCCTGTGGATCACCCACACGGTGGTGGTGAAGGTAAGACTTCCGGTGGTCGTCACCCAGTGTCCCCATGGGGCAAGAAGGAAGTTCGCACCCGCAACCCAAACCGTTACTCAAACAACATGATCGTGCGACGCCGTCGCTCGAAGAACAAGAAGCGTTAAGAGGAGGTAGTAAGACATGCCACGTAGCCTAAAGAAAGGCCCGTTCGTCGATGAGCACCTCCTCAACAAGGTGGACGCTCAGAACGATGCAGGCACCAAGCAGGTAATCAAGACCTGGTCTCGCCGTTCGACCATTCTCCCAGATTTCATCGGACACACTTTCGCCGTCCACGACGGCCGCAAGCACGTCCCGGTGTTTGTCGACGAGTCCATGGTCGGCCACAAGCTCGGCGAGTTTGCACCAACCAAGACCTTTAAGGGTCACGTCAAGGAACAGAAGGGACGTCGATAAGCAATGGCTGACACCATCACCACTGCATCCGCGACGGCCAAGTTCGTTCGTGTTTCCCCGATGAAGGCGCGCCGCGTGCTCGCCCTCGTCCGTGGGAAGTCCGTCTCCGAGGCTCTCGCAGTCCTGAAGTACGCACCACAGGGTGCTGCGAAGGACGTTGCCAAGGTTGTTGCATCTGCAGCCGCCAACGCTGAAAACAACTTCGGTTTGGACCCGCGTACGCTGGTCGTCTCCGAGTGCTGGGCAAACGAAGGTCCGACCATGCGTCGCTTCCAGCCACGCGCTCAGGGTCGCGCATTCCAGATCCGGAAGCGCACCTCGCACATCACCGTAGTTGTCGAGTCCAAGGAAGGGGCGAAGTAATGGGCCAGAAGATTCACCCACACGGCCTGCGCCTGGGTATCACGTCCGACTGGAAGTCCCACTGGTACGCCGACAAGAACTACGCTGATTACGTCGCAGAAGACATCAAGATCCGCGAGTTCCTGTCCAAGGGCCTCGAGCGCGCCGGTATCTCCGACGTTGTCATCGAGCGCACCCGTGACCGCGTCCGCGTCGACATTCACACTGCCCGCCCGGGCATCGTGATTGGCCGTCGTGGCGCTGAGGCTGACCGCATCCGCCGTGAGCTCGAGAAGCTCACCGGCAAGATGGTTGCGCTGAACATCCTCGAGGTCAAGAACGTCGACGCCGACGCGACGCTCGTTGCTCAGTCCATCGCTGAACAGCTGGTCAACCGCGTTGCGTTCCGTCGTGCGATGCGCAAGGCAATCCAGTCCGCTATGCGCAACCCACAGGTCAAGGGCATCAAGGTCATGACCTCGGGTCGTCTCGGCGGCGCTGAAATGTCCCGCGTCGAGCGCTACCACGAAGGCCGTGTGCCACTGCACACCCTTCGTGCTGAGATCGACTACGGCATCGCAGAAGCACACACGACCTTCGGCGTCATCGGCGTCAAGGTTTGGATCTACAAGGGCGACGTCGTCGGTGGCGTGCGCGAGTCCGAGCTCAACGCTCCGTCGAACGAGCGTCGTGGCCGTGGCGATCGCCGCCCACGCCGTGGTGGCCAGCGCCGCCAGCGTGCAGAGCAGAAGCAGGAGGGCTAATCAATGCTTATTCCTAAGCGTGTGAAGTACCGCCGCCAGCACCGCCCGACTCGTTCTGGCGTGTCCAAGGGTGGCAACACGATCAACTTCGGTGACTACGCTCTGCAGGCTCTCGAGCCGGCGTACATCACCAACCGTCAGATTGAGGCGGCTCGTATTGCGATCAACCGCCACGTCAAGCGTGGTGGCAAGGTCTGGATCAACATCTTCCCGGACCGTCCGTTGACGCAGAAGCCTCTCGGTGTTCGTATGGGTTCCGGTAAGGGCCCTGTCGAGAAGTGGGTCGCTAACGTAAAGCCGGGACGTATTCTCTTTGAGATGTCCTACCCGAACGACGCAACCGCTATCGAGGCACTGCGCCGCGCAGGCGCGAAGCTGCCTTGCAAGGTTCGCATCATCAAGAAGGAGGACCAGTTCTAATGGCAAACGGTACCCCCGCATCCGAGTTCCGCGAGCTCAACGACGAAGAGCTGCGCGCTCGTCTGTCCGAGGCAAAGGAAGAGCTGTTTAACCTGCGCTTCCAGCTTGCTACCGGCCAGCTGACCAACAACCGCCGCATCTCCACCGTGAAGCGCGACATTGCACGTATCTACACCGTGCTGCGCGAGCGCGAGCTCGGCCTGTCCGTTGTTCCGGGAGCTGAGGCTTAATCATGAGTGAGGCAAACGTGAACGAACAGACCAACGAGAAGCGTGTTCAGAAGAACCGCCGCGGCTACGTCGTCTCCGACAAGATGGACAAGACCATCGTTGTCGAGGTCGAGGACCGCAAGTCCCACGCGCTGTACGGCAAGATCGTCCGTACCACCAAGCGTGTGAAGGCACACGACGAGGAGAACACCGCCGGTGTTGGCGACCTCGTCCGCATCCAGGAGACGCGTCCGCTGTCCAAGGACAAGCACTTCCGTCTCGTGGAGATCATTGAGAAGGCACGCTAAACCCATCCGGTAGAGGCGTCCGACTCAAGGACAACAGAGCACCACCCCCAAGTTTCGCTGCGAGGGGGTGGTGCTTTTTTGCGTTTCGGTACACTTTCTGGTGTTCGATACAACCAATTTGAAGGAGTCCATGATGGGTACTGGTAAGTTTTGCGTCACCGTTGCACACGCGAAGGATAATGAGGACCTGGCGACGCTCGGCTTCGTCGTCGCCAATGCTGCTGTTGGTTCCGCGCAGGACACGATGGTGTTCCTGTCCTCCGAGGGCGCTCGTCTGGCTGTGAAGGGCTACGCAGACGACATTCATGAGGAGGGATTCGCGCCGATCAAGGAACTCATCGAGAACTTTGTCGCGGCAGAGGGCAAGCTGTACGTGTGTGCGCCTTGTGCGAAGAAGCGCGGCTTCGGGGAAGAGGATCTTATCGACGGCGCCACCATCGTCGGCGGCGCAAAGCTGGTTGAGTTCCTGGCAGACGGCACCCCAAGCGTTTCCTACTAAGGCAACGATGTCTCAGTCCGAGAATCTGCACCCGTACGCCCCAGACGCCAGCTTCGACGGTGGCGATCTGGACTGCGGTAACGGGTTGCTGTTATTGATCCGAAAGAACATCGATCCGCTCGAGTCTGGCCAGCTGCTGGAGATCATCTCCTACGACCCCACAGTCAAGGTGGACCTGCCTTCCTGGTGTAACTTGACTGGCAACGACCTGGTCAACGTGGTTGAGGAGCCAGAGCACAAGCGGTGGCGCTTCCTTGTGTCGAAGGGGGCGTTCACGAAGCCCGTGGAGGTTGCTGATATCCCGGCCGCTCCCGAGGCTGTGCGCCCGAAAAAGAAGAAGGGGCCGCGCAAGCGCCCGCAGATGCCGGTGACGCAGGAGGTCGTGGAGCCGACGATCGCCAAGGAACTGCCTGAGCCAGCTCCCGCGCCGGAGATTCCGGCGGGATCTGTGCTGACGATGGGCTCTTGGCCACGGTCTCCGTGGTTGTTGGATGCGCTGCACCGCCACCTCGAAGAGCGGATGGATGAAGGCACGTTCCAGGCCACAGCCGACGACGCAGTGCGCCTTGTGCTTGCGGCGCAGGAGCGGGCCGGAGTGGACGTCGTCACGGATGGTGAAATGCGACGCGACAACTACTCGAGCTTCGTCGCGGGGCGTCTGCAGAACTGCCAGCTGATCCCGATTACAGACCTGCTGCCGTACGTGGATGACCCTGAGGAGTTCGAGCGCGAGCTTCGCGCGTTGGACGTCCCGGCGGGCGAGGTGCGCCACCCGGCGGTCTTTGGCCCGCTTGGTCGCGATAAGCCACTGGTTGCGCACGAGGTTGAGTTTGTGCAGCAGCTTACCGACCGCCCGGTGAAGGTGTGCCTGCCAGGGCCGTACCTGCTCACGCGCACGATGTGGATGGAGTGTGTCTCCGACCGCGCGTACGAGAACCGCGAGGAGATGTCGAAAGACATCGTTCGCGTGCTACGCGAGGAGCTCCACGAATTGCTGGCGAAGGGAACGTCGCTGGTGCAGATCGATGAGCCGGTGCTTACTGAAGTCGTGTACGGGCAGGCAGGCGGGGGCGGCCGCACGTTTATGTGTGG
This sequence comes from Corynebacterium sp. NML98-0116, assembly GCF_001767255.1. Taxonomy (GTDB): domain Bacteria; phylum Actinomycetota; class Actinomycetes; order Mycobacteriales; family Mycobacteriaceae; genus Corynebacterium; species Corynebacterium pseudogenitalium. Next base: position 1,928,355 of record NZ_CP017639.1, on the reverse strand, counting down.
CGCGCTCGACGGCCTGGAGGGCACGGTGGATGAGGAGCTGGAGTTCGCGAAGTCGTTGCTCGATGAGCTCACTGAGGGGCTGCCGAAGGAGCGGTTGGCGTTGCACGTGTGCCGCGGCAACTGGACCACGGATGAGTCCGCGGCGTTGACGGGCGATTACGCTCCGTTCGTTGAGCTGTTCGCCTCGCTGAACGTGGGTATGTTGTCCATGGAGTTGGCGACGCCACGTGCCGGCGATATCCGAGCCCTCGAGGGAATCCGCGACGACCAGCGCATCTGCGTTGGCGTGCTGAACCAAAAGCTCCAGGAGCTGGAGCCGGTCGAAGCAGTGGAGGAGCGCATCGAGCGCGCCCTGGACACGTTCGGAGCTGACCGAGTGGTCTTCTCGACGGACTGCGGTTTTGCAACGTTTGCGGATAACCCAATCGTGGCCGCGAACTTGGCTGAGCAGCAGCTCGCGCTCATTGTGCAGGCCCGCGACAACGTGATGGCACGCCGCAATGCATGAGGATCATTACTGGGACGCCCAGGACATCGCGTGCGGTGATGTCCTGGTGCGCCTCTTCCTCTTGTTCCGCGACCAGATCAAGGACGGGGAAGTGCTGCACTTGCGGTCCACGAACGAGGCGATCGATATCGATATTCGTGCCTGGTGCGGCCTGACTGGCAACACGTTGCTGCGCGCGGATCACCCGGAGTTTTATATCCGTAAAACTTCTGATTGATGTGAAACTTCGGCTATCCTTAGCGCTGTGAATAAAGGACTGCGCCGAACGAACCATGTCGTTTCCCGGACCCTTGCCACCGTGGGGCTCGGGCTTTGTATTCTTGCCTCTACCGCTGCGTGCGGGTTTGGGGGCGGTCAGCCGGTCATGGCAGCTGATACGACAGAGCTCGCTCCTCGTGATGTTGCTGCCAAAGTGCCGGTCACCGCGACGGTGGAGGCTGCCACGGTGACCGCGTTGACGACGCACCTGACCGGCCCGGTCACAGCCCTGAACGTGAAGGTGGGGCAGCGCGTTGAGGCCGGCCAGGTCGTTGCGGTCCTGGATACGTCGGGGGTCCAGCGTGAGATTGATACGCAGCGGGCACAGCAGATTTCGGCGGATGTCGCGGCGCAGAACCAGCTTGAGCAGGCCCAGCAGGCCTACCAGCAGTCGAGCGACGCGATGCAGCGTGGCCTGAACCCACAGGTGACGCAGGCGGAAGCGGCGCTTCGCCAGGCTGATGGCCAGCTGCAGGAGGCTACCGCGGTCTTTGAGCAACGCAAGAAGGCAGTTGCGGCGGGCCTGGACAGCACGCTGCTCACGCAGGCGCAGGGCGTGGACTCGGCGCGTCGTGACGCGCTGACGGCGGCCCTGGAGTCTGTGCGCGGCAACCACAGCATCTTCCAATCTGGGATGGCGCAAGACGATGCTGTGCAGCCGTTGCTGAGCAAACTGGAGGCTGACGAGCGTTTCCGCGGCGCGAAGCACAACCTTTCTGCGGCGCAAAAGGCGTACGACGCCGCCCTCAACGACACCGACGCGGATCTTGCGGCGAAGCAGCGCGCGGTTGCCCAGGCATTTGATGCGAAGGCGGAGGCAGCGGTCGGGCTCGAGGTGGCGAAGCTTGCGGCCCAGCAGCAGCTCGACTCCCAGGCGGCAGCGGTGCAGCAGGCGCAGCGTGGTGTGCAGGCGGCGCAGGCCGCGGCGGGCCAGTCAATCGCGCAGCTTGAGGTCGATGTGGCGTCGGGTCAGGTGCGTGCCCCGATCGCGGGTGTGGTCGCGGAGGTTGCGGTGAAGCAGGGGCAGACGCCGACGGGTTATCTGCTCTCTGTGGCGGACCCGAACCGGCTGGTGCTGCGTGCGAACGTGAAGGAGTTGGACTCGGCGAAGATGCAGCCGGGCGACGCCGTCTCGTTCACCACGCCTGGCACCGGCGCGAAGAAGTTTAAGGGCCGTGTGCTGGATGTTTCATCGGTTGCGGAAACGCAGCCCGCGGCGGATGGGGCGTCGGCGCAGGCGGCGCGCCCGGAGTTCCCCGTGGAGATCGAGGTTCTGGGTGATACCGAGGGTCTGAAGATCGGCGGCACGGCCAAGGCGCAGATCACCACGGAGTCCGCGAAGGACGCGCTCGCTGTGCCGCGGGAGGCCGTCGTCGATGAGAACGGTAGCTACTCGGTGTACGCGCTTCGCCCGAAGGATGACGGGGACAAGTTCGAGGTAGTGAAGACGCCGGTCAAGGTTGGGCTGGTGTCGGACTCGGATGTGGTCGTAGAGGGCGTCGAAAAGGGGACGCGGGTGCTGAACAAGCCTGCCGAGTACCGCGAACGCGTCGGTGCCACTGTGACCTTGGTTGAGGAGCAGGAGTGAACCCGCGCGAATCTGTCAGACTCGCTACGGTGAGCCTGCGGGCGAACAAGATGCGCTCGGCGCTGACGCTGCTCGGGGTGATCATTGGCATCGCCTCGGTGATTGCGATTATGACGCTGGGTAAGGCGATGCAGAAGCAGACGCTGGACAGCCTGGAGCAGTTCGGCATTCACGACGTCCACCTCGAAGTCAAGCCCCGCCAGGAGGATGACAGCGAGGCCGCCCGCTACATGTTCCAAGAAATTGACGACGCCTCGAAGCTCACCCCCGACATGATCGAGGACCTGCGCGCCGACCTCGGGGCGCAGGCGAAGGGTATCGCGTTTGAGTTGGATAGCTCGACAGCTCAGGCGACACGCGGGCTGGCGCACGGCACCACGATGGTGAGTTTTGTCAACGCTGACCAGCTGGAGATGCAGAACCTGCCGCTGACCGCCGGGCGATTTCTGACCCAAGACGACATTGAGGCGAACCGCGCCGTGGCGGTGGTCTCGCCGGAGGTTGTGGAGCAGCTGTTCAATAACGACCCTGATTCGGCGATCGGGCAGGAAGTCGAGCTGGACATCGGCGGGCAGTACGCTTCGGTGCAGGTGGTCGGCGCGTACGGGCACTTTGAGAAGCAAGGCGTGCTGGTCGGGGACTTTTCGCAGTCGATGATGGCGGTGCCGTACACGGTGCAGCCGGACATGATGCGCACACCGGTGCCTGGCGTAGACAACGTGAGTGTGCGCGTCGCCGATGGCGCCGACACCGATCAAGTGGCCAAGGACGTCCAGGCGTGGGCGGACCGTGCCTATGAGGACGACCCCGATTACAAGGGGAAAGTGGCCGACATGAAGCGTGACATCGATCAGCTCAACCAGACGTTGACCATGATGAGCGTGGTGGTCTCCGCAATCGGCGGGATCTCGCTGCTGGTGGGCGGCATCGGCGTGATGAACATCATGCTAATCACCGTGACGGAACGCACCCGCGAGATCGGCGTGCGTATGGCGCTCGGGGCGACGAGGCGGATGATCCGCATGCAGTTCGTCACTGAGGCGATGATCGTCTGCCTGATCGGCGGCGTGTTCGGCGTGGTCGTGGGCGCGGGCTTCGGCATGCTCGGTGCGCTCCTGCTCAACGCCTTCGTGCTGCCACCGATCACGGCAGTGCTACTCTCACTGGTATTCGCGCTGCTGATTGGCCTGTTCTTCGGCTACTACCCGGCAAACCGCGCATCGAGAATGAACCCGATCGAAGCCCTGCGCTACGAATAGCAACAACGTTTGGAGTGACACATATGGCAGCCACCGTGCTGACCACGGAAAACACGCGCCGGTACAAGCCCGAGCCATCAGTGGCGACAGCGCTGAAGACACCGCGCATCCTGACGAAAGAGGTCCTCGCCGGGCTAGTTGTGGCGCTGGCGCTGATCCCGGAGGCGATCAGCTTCTCCATCATCGCCGGGGTGGACCCGAAGATCGGGCTGTACTCCTCCTTCATCATGGCGATGGTGATCGCGATTACGGGCGGGCGACCCGCCATGATTGCGGCCGCCACGGGTGCGGTCGCGCTGGTCATCGCGCCGCTGGTGCGGGACTACGGCTACGACTACATGGTGGCGGCCATCATGCTCGCCGGGGTGTTTCAGATTCTGTTGGCGGTTGCTGGCGTCGCAACGCTGATGCGGTTCTTGCCGCGAAGCGTGATGATTGGCTTCGTCAACGCGCTGGCGATTCTCATCTTTGTGGCGCAGCTGCCCGAAATCATCGGCATTCACTGGGCGGTGTACCCGCTGCTGGCGCTGGCCATCGTGATCATGGTGGTGATGCCGAAGTTCACGCAGGCGATCCCGGCGCCGCTTGTGGCGATCCTCGTGGTGACGCTCATCGCGGTCGCAACGAATGCGCCGGTCCCGACGGTCGGGGACCGCGGCGAGCTGCCGAGCAGCCTGCCCGAATTCTTCATCCCGCACGTGCCGCTGACCTGGGAGACGCTTCGGATCATCGCACCGTACTCGCTCGGCGTGGCGCTTGTCGGGCTGATGGAGTCGCTGATGACCGCGAAGCTGATCGACGAAGTCACGGACACGCACTCCAACAAGACTCGCGAGAGCTGGGGGCAGGGCGTCGCGAACATTGTCACCGGCCTGTTCGGCGGGATGGGTGGCTGCGCCATGATCGGCCAGTCCATGATCAACGTGAAGGTCTCGGGGGCTCGCACCCGTATTTCCACCTTCCTGGCGGGCGCGTTCCTGCTGATTTTGATGCTCGCGTTCGGCGAGTACGTCGCCATGATCCCGATGGCTGCGCTGGTTGCCGTGATGGTGATGGTGTCGGTGGGCACGTTCGACTGGCACTCGGTGATGCCGAGCACGCTGCGCAAGCTGCCGGCTTCGGAAACCGTCACGATGCTGATCACGGTTGCAGTGGTGCTGGCGACGAACAACCTGGCTATCGGCGTCGTGGTGGGTGTGCTTGTGGCGTCGGTAATCTTTGTGCGAAACGTCGCCCACCTGGTGGAAGTGACCCGCGAAGTTGTCGACGGCGTGGCTCACTACGTGGTGTCCGGCCAGCTGCTGTTTGCCTCCTCCAACGACCTGACCACTCTGTTCATGTACTCGGAGGACCCCGACGAAGTGGTCGTGGACCTGCACCGCGCGCACGTGTGGGACGCGTCGACGGTCGCGGCGCTCGACAGCATTGAACAAAAATACGAGGAGCGCGGCAAGCACGTGCGCTTCATCGGCATGAACCCGAGTACCACGGAGTTTCACGGCAAGCTCACGGGCTCGCTGGGATAGGGTTCGGCGGCGTCACTTTTTCAGGAACTACGCCGCGTGTAAAATTCGCCCCATGTGTGGAATCGTTGGATACATAGGTGGCGAGCGTGCACGCGAGCACGACGCCCTCACCGTCATTATTGATGGGCTTCGCAGGCTCGAATACCGCGGTTATGACTCGGCCGGGGTAGCAGTCATGCAGGGCGACACCATCGCGTGCAGGAAGAAGGCAGGCAAGGTCGCGGACCTAGAGCAGGCCATCGCAGAGGCGCCGCTTGCGCCTTCCAACCTGGGCATCGGGCACACCCGGTGGGCAACCCACGGCGGGCCTACCGACGCCAACGCCCACCCCCACGTCGTCGGCGACGGCGCACTGGCCGTGGTGCACAACGGCATCATCGAGAACTTCGCGGCACTTCGTGCTGAGCTGAGCGAGAAGGGCTACACGTTCCGCTCCGAAACTGACACCGAGGTGGCAGCCACGCTGCTGCTGGACATCTTCAATACTGAGGCGAACAAGGACCTCACCGAGGCAATGCGCCTGACCGCCCTGCGACTCGAGGGCGCGTTCACGCTGCTGGCCATCGAGCAGGAATTCCCGGACCGTATCGTTGCGGCGCGCTGGAACTCACCGCTGGTGATCGGCCTGGGCGAGGGTGAGAACTTCCTCAGCTCTGACGTCTCCGGCTTCATCGAGTTCACCCGCGACGCGGTGGAGATGGACAACGGGCAGATCGTCACCCTGACCGCTGACAACTACGACATCATTGACTTCGAAGGCAACCACGCCGAGGGCAGCCCGTTCCGCGTCGAGTGGGACGTCACCGCCGCAGAAAAGGGTGGGTTTGATTCCTTCATGGCGAAGGAGATCCACGACCAACCGGCTGCCGTTCGCGACACGCTGTACGGCCGCTTCGACGCCGAGGGCAAGCTCACGCTCGACGAACTACGTATCGACGAGTCCGTGCTGCGCAGCGTCGACAAGATCATCATCGTGGCCTGCGGTACCGCTGCGTACGCGGGGCACGTGGCGAAGTACGCGATTGAGCACTGGTGCCGCATCCCGACGGAGGTCGAGCTGGCGCACGAGTTCCGCTACCGCGACCCGATCGTCACCCCGAACACCCTGGTCGTAGCAATTTCGCAGTCCGGCGAGACCATGGACACCCTCATGGCTGTACGCCACGCGCGCGAGCAGGGCGCGAAGGTCATCGCGATCTGCAACACGGTCGGCTCCTCCATCCCGCGTGAGGCCGACGCCTCCCTGTACACCTACGCCGGCCCAGAGATCGCAGTGGCGTCGACGAAGGCGTTCATCTCCCAGATCGTGGCGTCCTACCTGTTGGCGCTGTACCTGGCGCAGGTTCGCGGCAACAAGTTCACCGACGAAATCCAGACCATCATTGCTGAGCTGGAGGAGATGCCGGAGAAGATCCAGTGGATCCTGGACAACGAGGCAGAAATCCAGGAACTTGGCCGCGAGCTCGCCGACGCGAAGTCGGTGCTCTTCCTCGGCCGCCACGTCGGCTTCCCAGTCGCGCTCGAGGGTGCACTGAAGCTCAAGGAGGTCGCCTACCTGCACTCCGAGGGCTTCGCCGCAGGCGAGCTCAAGCACGGCCCGATCGCGCTGGTTGAGGAAGGGCAGCCGGTGTTCGTCATCGTGCCGTCGAAGCGTTCGCGCCACAACCTGCACGCCAAGGTTGTCTCCAACATCCAGGAAGTCCGCGCGCGTGGTGCCGTCACCATCGTGATCGCGGAGGAGGGCGACGAAGACGTGAACCGCTTCGCCAACCACGTGATCCGCATCCCGCAGTCGGCCGGCCTCATGCAGCCCCTCTTGTCGACGATCCCGCTGCAGATCTTCGCCTGCACCGTTGCGCAAGCACGTGGCTTGAACGTGGACCAGCCACGCAACCTGGCGAAGTCCGTCACGGTGGAGTAGCGCGCTAGAGTGGCCGCATGAAGAAGTTTGGGTTCCTTTCATTCGGCCACCACGCACCACCCGGGCGCCAGGGGATGACCGCGCGCGAGGCGCTACAGGACACCGTGGAGCTCGCGCGCCAGGCGGACGCGATTGGTGTCAACGGCGCCTACGTGCGAGTGCACCACTTCGCGCCGCAGTTCGCGTCTCCGATTGCCCTGCTTGGCGCGATGGCGTCGGCGACGAAGCACATTGAGGTGGGCACCGGCGTCGTCGATATGCGCTACGCCAACCCGCTGCAGCTCGCGGAGGACGTCGCCGCGCTCGATTTGCTAAGCGACGGCCGCCTCGCCTTCGGCGTCTCCCGCGGGTCACCGGAGCCTGCCGATAGAGGGTGGCGCGCTTTCGGCTACGAGTCAGAGGCCGCGAACGGTTCTGACCTGGCGCGTGCACATTTCCAGCGTTTCATTTCCGCGCTGCGCGGGGACCCGATGGCGCTCGCCGCATCCCTTGAGGAGCAGTACCCGCAGATGTACCCGCCTGCCAGCCCGCTTGCGGTGTTGCCACACTCCGAGGGGGCGGCGCGCCGGGTGTGGTGGGGCGCAGGTACCTTCGCCAGCGCCGAGCAGGCTGCCCGCGACGGCGTGAACCTGATGAGCTCCACGCTGATTTCGGAAGCCGACGGCCGCAGCCTCGGCGAGCTGCAGGCGGAACAGATTCAGCACTACCGGAAGGCGTGGGCGGCCGCGGGCCACGACTGGGAGCCGCGCGTTTCTGTTTCTCGTTCTATCTTTCCGATCGTGGACGAGGACACCGAGCGGCTCTTCGGACTGCTGGATACCGAGGAACAGATCGGACAGATTGAGCGTGGTGTGTACACCACGTTTGGCAAGACGTACGCCGCAGAGGCCGACCAGCTTATCGAGGAGCTCGGTAATGACCCAGCAATCCAGGCCTCGGACACGCTGATGCTCACCGTTCCGAACCAGGCCGGGGTGGACGTGTGCATGCAGATCCTGCGCGGGTTCGCCGAGCACGTCGCGCCGGCGCTTGGGTGGGAGCCAGCGTACGCGGCTTCCTAATCCAGCTCGTGGGCGAAGGGGGTGTCTGCGCCGGTGCGCGACACCGTGATCGCGGCCGCGCGGGTGGCGAACGTGAGGATCTCGCGCCACTCCTCCTCGTCCAGGGCGAGCAGGCCGTCGCGGTCCAGGCCGCGGGCGTCGAACTGGTGGACCAGCGCCGCCATCACTGTGTCGCCGGCCCCAATCGTGTCCGCGACCGTGACCTTCGGTGACGGGACCGTGACCGTGCCGAACGGCGCGCGTACCCGCAGGCCGTCGGCGCCGAGCGTGGTCACCACGACTGGCACGTGGGAGGTGTCACCGAGGAACTCGACTTCCTCGTCGGAGAGTTTGAGCACCGTTACGGAATCGAGCAGCCCCCGCAGGAACAGGCGGTGTTTCGCGGAGGCGAACGCCGGGCGGATATTCGGGTCCAGGCAGACGATTGCGCCGTGCTTTGCCGACTCAGAGGCGGCCTCCGCGTAGCGCAGCGACGCGGGCTCTAGCGCCAGGGACAGGGTCCCAAACACCGCGTAGCCCTCCTGCACCGGGACCGGCTGTGCGAAGCGGTCGGCGGTGCCGTCGACGTAGAACGTGTACGTTGCCGAGCCGTTCTCAGCCAGGGCGGTGACAGCAAGGGTGGTGGGCTCGTCGCCGCGGCCGCAGTTGGTGAGGTCCACGTGGGCGTCGAGAAGCGATTGGGCGAGTGCCTCCCCGAAGTTGTCACGAGACAACCGTGACTGGAAGGAGACGTCTGCGCCGAGTCGGCCCAGAGCTCGGGCCACATTGAACGGGCCGCCACCGAGCGCGGGCACCAGCGGCGCGAGCGGGGAACGGTCCTGGGGGACAAGGTCAACGAGGGCTTCGCCGTACACAGTGATCATGGTTCCACCGTAGACTAAGTCGCATGACGTACCGGCCAACATTTCACCTGTCCCCGCCGCAAGGGCGCCTCAACGACCCGAACGGCGTCACGTTCATCGGCGACCAACTCCACGTGTTTTACCAGCATGATCCGTGCTTTCCGCACGCTGCGAAGCGCACCGGTTGGGGCCACGCCGTCACCACAATTGGGGGTGAGGAGGGCCTGGGCCAGTGGCGCCACCTTCCGGACGCGCTGTATCCGGACTTCCCGTACGACACGCACGGGTGCTACTCCGGGTCCTCCGTGGTCCACGACGGTGAGGTCATGCTGTTTTACACCGGCAACGTGAAGGAGGATGGGCGCCGCCTGACCACGCAGAACCTGGTCCGCGTTGAGGACTTGGAGGGCCCGATGGGCGGTGTGTACCACCGTGCGCCGGAGAATCCGCTCATTGACGGCCCAGCCCTCGGCTTTACCGCCCACTACCGGGACCCGCACGTCACTCAGAATGAGGACGGCTCCTGGCGCATGGTGCTCGGTGCGCAGCGTGAGGAGGAGCGCGGCGCGGTGGTGCTCTACGAGTCACCGGACCTGGTGAACTGGTCGTTTGCTGGCGCGCTGCAGTTCGAGGGGCTGGACCCGCGCGTTGAGGCCGCCTACATGTGGGAGTGCCCGAACCTGCTGCGGATGCGTGACCACGCGACGGGGCAGTGGCGCGAGGTGCTGGTGCTGTGCCCGCAGTACCCGGGCTCGGACGAGTGCGGCTACGTCGTGGGCACGCTGGATGGGCTGTGGTTCCGCGTGGAGTCGCAGTTCCGCCCGTTGGACTTTGGGCATCAGTTTTACGCGCCGCAGATGGTCGCCGAGGGCGATGGCGATGCGCTGTTGCTCGGCTGGATGGGCCTGCCCGCCCGCGACGACACGCCCACGCTCGAAGCGGAGGGCTGGGTGCACCAGCTGACGTTGCCTCGCAGGCTCCAACTTGTCGACGGCCAGCTTCGCACCGAACTCCTTCTCCCAACCGATCCCGCGGGGATGGTCGTGCACCGCGAAGTTCTCAGGGGACAGCCGTGGGAGGCCGACCTGGTCGACGATGCCGGTGGCGTTGGTGCTCACGTGGCGTGGCGGCCTGGCGAAGCCGGGCGTGGAACAGTGAGCGTGACGGTCGGCGGTGACGAGCGCCGCGCCCAATGCGCGCAGGGCGAACTCGTGGTGTGCGCTGACGGGGCGGCGCTCGAAGTTGTTGCCGGAGACGGGGAAGTGGCGTTCTCCTCGGCGGTCTTCGGTACTGAGGGAGCCCCATGGGTCGCTGTGGAAGTACGTGAAATCGGCCACAACCGGGGGTAATCGGACGCAAGTAAGCTGATTTATGCCCGTATAGATGTTTGACTGTGTGGGAAGAGAAAGGATTCCCACATGGACCACAAAGAAGTAGCCCGGCGGGTCCTCGCCGGGGTAGGGGGCGAGGAAAACATCGTTGGCGTCGCCCACTGCGCGACGCGACTGCGTTTCGTGCTTAAGGACGTCGACAAGGTTGCGCAGGATACGCTGGAGAACGACCCTGATTTGAAGGGCACGTTCGCAACCGGCGGCATGTTCCAGATCATCGTCGGCCCCGGCGACGTAGATATTGTCTTTGATCAGCTCAACAGCATGACCAGCAAGAGCATTGCTGTCTCCACGGAAGACCTGAAGGAAGTAGCGGCGAACCAGGGCAACTGGTTTACGCGCTTCATTAAGGTCTTTTCTGACATCTTCGTGCCGCTGATCCCAATCCTGGTTGGCGGCGGTCTGCTCATGGCGCTCAACAACGTCCTGACCGCCGAGGGGTTGTTCGGGGAGAACTCCCTGGTGGGGATGTTCCCGCAGATCCAGGGTCTGACGGAGATCATCAATGTGCTGGCCTCCGCACCGTTCGCGTTCCTGCCGGTGCTGGTGGGGTACTCCGCGACGAAGCGCTTCGGTGGCAACGAATACCTCGGCGCCGGCATGGGCATGGCGATGGTTCACCCGGCGTTGGTCAACGGCTACGACGTGGCGAACTCCGTTGCCGACGGAACGATGCCGTTCTGGGACCTGTTCGGCTTGCCAGTCGCGCAGGCGGGTTACCAGGGTGCGGTGCTGCCGGTGCTGGCGGTCGCGTGGATCTTGGCAACGATCGAGAAGTGGTTCCACAAGCGTCTGAAGGGTACGGCGGACTTCCTGATTACTCCGCTGGCAACCCTGCTGACTACGGGCTTCATTACCTTCATCGCCGTCGGCCCGTTTGTCCGCTGGCTCGGTGACCTGCTGATTGTCGGCCTCTCCAGCCTGTACGACTTCGGTGGCCCAATCGGTGGCCTGCTCTTCGGTCTGGTGTACTCGCCGATCGTGATCACTGGCCTGCACCAGTCCTTCCCGCCAATCGAGCTCGAGCTGTTTAATCAGGGCGGCTCCTTCATCTTCCCGACGGCCTCCATGGCGAACATCGCGCAAGGCGCAGTGGCCCTTGCCGTGTACTTCCTGGCGCGCAACGCAAAGCTCAAAGGTCTAGCTGGTTCCTCGGGCATCTCGGCCGTATTTGGTATCACGGAACCCGCCATCTTCGGCGTCAACCTGCGCCTCCGCTGGCCCTTCTTTATCGGCCTCGGCGCGGCCGGTATTGGTGCAATGCTGATTGCGATCTTTGATGTCAAGGCAGTTGCGCTTGGTGCGGCGGGCTTTATCGGCGTGGTCTCCATCCGCGCGAATGACATGGTGACCTTCCTGATCCTCGGCGTCATTACGTTCGTGATCGCCTTCGTGGCGGCCTACGGGTACGGGCGCTACCTGGTGGGCAAGCATGGCAGCATCGATCCGGACGCAACCGAGGATCCAGCCGCCGATGCCGCTGCCGAGCAAGCGCTGCTCGAGGCGTCCGACGAGGCGCTCCACGTCGTGGCGCCTCTCGAGGGCAACGCCGTGCCGCTTGCGACGGTCAGTGACCCGATGTTTGCCCAGGGCAAGCTGGGGAACGGCGTGGCAATCGTGCCGACGGTTGGGGAGCTGCGCGCACCCGTCGCCGGTACGGTTGCGGTCACGTTCCCGTCCGGCCACGCCTACGCAATCCGCGCCAAGGGGACCGATGGCAAGAACGTGGACATTCTCATGCACATCGGCTTCGACACCGTGAACCTCAAGGGCGAGCACTTCACCGCGCACGTGAAGAAAGGTGACGTCGTAGAAGCAGGCCAGCTCCTAGCGACGTTCGATATCGATGCCATCCGCGACGCAGGATACGAAGTGACGACTCCGGTCGTTGTCTCGAATACGAAGCGGGTAGGGGAGATTGGGGCGTCGAGAAGCCTTCCTGCAGACACGAAGTTTGGCGATGCCCTCTTCTTCGTCGAGCCGAAAAAGATAGCTGAAGAAGCAAAATAAAAGTTTTTTAGAAAACTGGCAACAACCTTAAATTGGTCTGTTAATCTGTTGGTGTCTTGTTCAGCGCGCTAGCTCACAAGGGTCTAGCGGACATCTGTGATGTCTAGGGACTTTTTGGACACGGAGTCCAGGATGTTTTTGGACGGGATGTCTAGTGGCTTTTTGGACGGTTACGGCGGTGGAATAGCCGGATGGCTATTCCATTGCATAAACGTAGAAAGGTCGCAGATTTCGATCCCGTTCGTGACGGCAAGACGGTCACACAGTTTTGCAAAGAATTGGGGATCTCGCGACAGACGTACCACAACATCAAAAACCGGATAGCGCAGAAAGGCCGAGCAGGTATCGTGCCGGATTCGACTGCCCCGAAGAATCCGATGAAGAAATTTGACGAGGCCGACAAAATCGCAGTCATTCACGCCAGGCAACAGTTGATGGAACAAGGCTTGGATTATGGCCCTTGGTCGATCTACTACTTCTTGTTCGACTCTGTCGGTGCAGATCGCACCCCATCGCGGTCCACAATCGCCTCGTGGCTGTATGAGCTGGGATTTGTTGATGCCAATGCCCGCAAACGGCCGCGGAGTTCCTATAAGCGCTTCGCCCGTGATTTCGTCGGTGAACTCTGGCAAATCGATGGACTGGTCTATCGCCTCTTCGACCATGCCCACACGCATGTCACGATTTACCAGATCATCGATGATGCCAGCAGATTTGATGTCGGAACCACAGCATTCGCTCTACCGGAAAACGGTACTGATGCGCGCGCTACGCTGGCCGCAGCGTTCGCCGCCTACGGCAAACCCCAAGAAATCCTTTCTGACAATGGCGATGCGTTCGCCACCTACCACCGGGGTTTTCTCTCTGCTACTGAAACTTGGCTCGCCAGCCAAGGCGTACTTGCTATTGCTGGTTTCGCACCGACAACCCAGGGAAAAGACGAGCGATCTCACCGTACGTTGACCCAGTTCCTCGATGCACGCCACCCAGCAAGCCTTGCTGAGGTCAACACCTATCTGGCCGAATATCGCCAGGTATACAACGAACAACGACGGCACCAATCACTGCTGGTCGGCAAGATGCATATCACACCACGCCAGGCTTTCGATACCTTCCCCAAGGCACCGTCGCCTACGCATCCACTCGATCCTGATCAAATCTGGGCCCGCGTAGTTGCCTATAACCAAGCACACAATCCTCAAGCTATATCCAAAATGCCAAACGGCCCCGTGGAAGCGGCAACTTCACACGAGGCCAACACCGATGACATGGCAGCTCAGCAAGGCATACCTCCCACCGACACCTCCACACTAACGGCGCCGACGCCACAATCAACAAACCATTGGGGCATCCCAGACCAGCTCTGCGTGAGCAAAGACGGCGTTGTACGCGTATGCGGTTTCGGGCTCTACATTGGTCTGAGGTTTAAAAACCGTCGGCTCTACTCGACAGTCGCAGTCGATAATGTTGCGGAGTTCTACACGGCCCATGATGGTGAATTCCTCTTCAGCGTGCCCCTTCCGATCACGTTGAGCCACAGGCCGCCAGGTGGTCAGATCAACATTAACCTCGTCGAAGGAATGAAACATCGCCAACCACCGCGGATGAACCCGAAATTATCCAAGCCCCGGCCGAAACGCAGGCTGCAACCGTAAGCCGCTAGAAGTGCCCAAGAACACCATGGATTCCGTGTCCAAAAAGACACCGGACTCCGTGTCCAAAAACCCTATGGACATAGCAGGTCTAGCGGACATCACAGGAGGAAAACTATGAAACTTCGTCGCATTCTCGCCGCAGGCCTCGTGGCTTCCGCTCTTGCAGTGGGCGCACCGGTCGCACAGGCAGCACAGCCAGCGCCAGAACCGCTGGCAGGTGTCCTGCACGAGCTTAAGCGCCTCGGTGGCTACCAGGCACAGAACCTGATCCTCGTGCCTGCACTGCTGTCCTCTTTGGGCTTCCTGACGAACATCGCGACGTCTTCGCAGCGCGTCTAAATCCCACCCATTCACCCGAGACCATAGAGAGAGAACGTAAGAATGAAACTTCGTAACGCAATTGCAGTTGCCGCTTCTGTTGTTGTCCTGTCTGGCGTTGTTGCTACCGATGCAAGTGCTGCACAGTACCCAGAGCCGCTGAACAACGTCATGAACGAGCTGCGCAACTTCGCTGGCCCGCAGGGTCCGAACCTGCTGCTGGTTCCGGCTGTGCTTTCGTCCATCGGTGTCGTCAACATGGCCGTTGTGGTCATCCTGTCGATCGTTGCTGCGGCAACCGGCGTGGGCATCGCTGCTTCGAGCTAAGTGCTCACCGAGCAATAACGAACGCCCCCTTCCCTTCGCGGGAACGGGGCGTTTTCTTTCTGCTTGGGGGTTAGCGGCGTGTCGCCAGCGGGGTTGCCGGGGTGCCGCCCTTGTTTAGCCAAGCATAGACGCCGCCCATGATGAGGCCACCACCGATGTAGTTGCCGACCCACACGATGAGCCAGTTCATCAGGCCATTCGTCAGTGTGAACCCGGCGAAGTGCTCGGCGCCGATGCCGTAGCCCGCCAGGGAGAAGACGACGAAGCTGGCGATGGAGTGCTCGTACCCCATTGCGGCGAATGCAGGAACGATCAGCATGATGGCGAGGAACTTCGCGGTGAAGTCCTTGCCAGCCTGGATGGCGAGCAGCACGCCGATGTTGACCACGATGTTGGCGAAAATGCCTTCCATGAACAGCAAGCTGTCCGGCTTCGCGAGCTTGGTCTCAACGGTCGCGGCGAGGAAGCTGTCCATCCCGATCGGCTGGAACGCCGTGGCGTGGACCAGGAATACCGCGGTGATGAGGACGCCGAGCAGGTTGAAGATGGTGCAGGTGGAGACCATCAGGAAGCCCTTGAGCCAGGGGAGGCGTCCCGAGGCGCTGCCGTAGGTCATGAACATCATGTTGCCGGTGGCGAGCTCCGCACCCAGGACAACGATGACGTACAGCGAGAGGCAGAAGATAGCTGCGAACACGAAGCGGCCGTAGCCGGGGGCGCTGCTTTCTACTTGGGTGGAGGCGACGGTGGCGAATGCCGTCATGATCGTCAAAAACATGCCGGCGAGCATGGAGCGTACCGCGAACTTGGGGAGTTCGTAGGTGTAGAGGTACGACTTGAAGCCGATTGAATCCGCAAGTGTGCCATCGAAGTTCATAGGTATGACCATACCAAAGGTCAGAACCGGGCACGAATCCACACAACCAAAAGTCATGGTTTGCGGGCGCGCATGTTCCGTGCTTTAATGTTCCAGTTGTCCTTTGCTGCGTGTTTGTTCTGCGCGTTTCCGAGCTGAGCATGTACGCCTGCGGTACCGAAGGTGCCGTCGACAAGCGAAAAGACATCGAAGACATTGACCACGTGCGTATAGGACGGAAATCTAACGCACATTGACCCAGGTCAGGAGACCAATAGTGATTCAGAAGGAATCGCGCCTGAAGGTCGCCGACAACACCGGTGCACGTGAAATCCTGTGCATCCGTGTCCTCGGCGGATCCGTTCGGCGCTTCGCCGGCATCGGCGATACGATCGTCGCCACTGTGAAGGAAGCTGCCCCAGGCGGCAACGTTAAGGAAGGCGAAGTCGTTAAGGCTGTCATCGTTCGCGCGAAGAAGGAGACCCGTCGTCCGGACGGCTCCTACATCGCGTTCGACGAGAACGCTGCAGTGCTGATCAAGAACGACACCGAGCCACGCGGCACCCGTATCTTCGGCCCAGTTGCTCGCGAGCTGCGCGACAAGAAGTTCATGAAGATCGTTTCTCTCGCACCGGAGGTGATCTAGGGATGAAAATCAAAAAGGGCGATATGGTCCAGGTCATCTCTGGCAAGGATAAGGGCGCGCAGGGCAAGGTTATTGAGGCATACCCGAAGCGTCAGCGCGTTCTCGTTGAAGGCGTGAACCGCATGAAGAAGCACGTCGCGAACTCCTACAACGAGCGCGGCGCAGAGTCCGGCGGCATTGTCACCCAGGAAGCTCCGATCCACGTCTCCAACGTGATGGTCCTGGATTCCGACGGCAAGCCGACGCGCGTGGGCTACCGTTTCGACGAAAACGGCAAGAAGGTCCGCGTTGCAAAGTCGAACGGGAAGGACATCTAAGCATGGCTGAGAACTACACCCCTCGTCTGAAGACCCAGTACAAAGAGGACATCCGTACCAAGCTCAACGATGAGTTCAAGTACGACAACGTCATGCAGATCCCAGGTCTGACCAAGATTGTTGTCAACATGGGTGTCGGCGACGCTGCACGTGACTCCAAGGTCATCAACGGCGCACTCGAGGACCTCGCCGCGATCACCGGCCAGAAGCCACAGCTTCGCCGCGCGAAGAAGTCCATCGCTAACTTCAAGCTCCGTGAAGGCATGCCGATCGGCGCGAAGGTCACCCTCCGCGGCGACCGCATGTGGGAGTTCCTGGACCGCCTGCTGACGGTTGCTCTGCCACGTATTCGTGACTTCCGTGGCCTCAGCGACAAGCAGTTCGACGGTGCAGGCAACTACACCTTCGGCCTGACCGAACAGACGATGTTCTACGAAATCGACATCGACAAGATCGATCGCGTCCGCGGTATGGACATCACTGTCGTCACCACCGCAACGAACGACGACGAGGGCCGCGCACTCCTGCGCCACCTCGGCTTCCCGTTCGCTGACAAGGATGGCAAGATGCAGCGCGCATAACGCGTCACTGCTTTTCGACGAACACCCCTGCGACCCAACCGGGTTGCGGGGGTGTACGTCTTTTGGGGGAACCTGCAGAGCACACCCGAATAGTACGCATGTACTGTTTTTGGGAAACGTTCGATAGACTGACTCCTTGCAACAATCTCTCAGGTGAATTTGAGGAGGCCACGATGGCTTTGCAAGAAATGGTCCACGCTGGGGCCAAAAAGAAAGAGCAGCTTCTCGATAATGAGATGCCACGGTTTTTCGTCCGCGCGATTCTCGCCGGCATTTACCTGACCGCCGGTACGGCGTTCGCCGCGGTGGCGGGAAATGCGGTCAATGAATATGCGCCGGGGCTCGGCTCGGTTGTGTTCGCCTTGCTGTTCGGGCTTGGCCTGTTCGCGATCGTCATCCTGAACGCGGAGCTTGCAACGGGCGACATGATGTTTGCGTCCTGGGCGGCGACAGACAAGGTGTTCAGCTGGGGCAAGGGTATTTGGCTCGTCGTTGTGGTGACGGTGGCGAACCTGATCGGTGCGATCATTTTCGCGGCTGTGATGAGCCAGTCGGCCAAGTTCGGCTCGATGGATAATAGCCACCTGATTGTCACTCTGGTTGAGGGCAAGTTGGCGAAGCCGTTCTTCGGCGCGCTGCTTGAGGCGATCTTCGCGAACTTCATTGTCAACATGGCGATTGTTGGTGCGCTGCTGGCGAAGGAGTTCATCTCCAAGTTCGTCGTGATCCTGCCACTGATCGCTATCTTCGTTGGCCTGGGCCTCGAGCACGTTATTGCGAACTTC
Source organism: Corynebacterium sp. NML98-0116 (assembly GCF_001767255.1). Classification (GTDB taxonomy): domain Bacteria; phylum Actinomycetota; class Actinomycetes; order Mycobacteriales; family Mycobacteriaceae; genus Corynebacterium; species Corynebacterium pseudogenitalium. Next base: position 1,910,506 of record NZ_CP017639.1, on the reverse strand, counting down.
TCGCTGTTCTCCCTGGCGTTCCTGTCCAGCACGCCACCTGAGGGATTCACCGCCGCTGCAATCCTGAGCAACTGGGTTGCTGTGTGGATCGGCAACTTCATCGGCGGTGGCCTGTGCATCGGCGGTGTCTACGCTTGGTTGAACAAGACGAAGACGGTGTACAAGGACTAGTCGCTGAGCTCCCCGGAGTACAGATTGAAGCGCTCGCCGCGCACAAAGCCGGCGAGCGCCATTTTTGTTTCGCGGGCCAGTTCGACGGCAAGGGAGGATGCCGCAGAGACCGCAACCATTGCCGGGAAGCCCGCCATCGCGGCCTTTTGCACAAGCTCGAATGACGCGCGGGAGCTGACAACCAGGATCAGGTCGCTGGCTGGCAGGAGACCTTCGAGTAGTAGGTGGCCAATGACTTTGTCGGTCGCGTTGTGTCGACCGATGTCCTCGCGGATTACTACAGGTTCGCCGTCAAAGGTAAACGCGCCGGCCGCGTGGATGCCGCCTGTCTTACGGAACTGCTTTTGGCCGGTTGCAAGGGCGCCGGGTAATCGCATCACCAGGTCCGGGTCCAAGCGGACGGGAGTGATTGGCGCGGGCACCTTGCCCATGATGTCGTCGATCGACTGCGTGCCGCACACGCCGCATGCGCTCGTGGTAGTGGTCAGGCGAATGAACTGCGGTGCAGCGGGGGAGGCCGCGGGCCCGAGGCCGATGTCGAGCGTGTTGTACGTGTTTTCGCCGTTCGGCCCGACCGCACCCGCGCAGTAGCGCGCGGAACGAACGTCCTCTGCGCTGCTGATCAGTCCCTCCGCGAACATCCAGCCGTGTGCCAGCTCGATGTCGTGGCCGGGGGTCCGCATCGTGGTGGTCAACGTGTCGCCGGTGGCGCGGATCGCCAGCGGCTCTTCCACGGTGACGGTATCGGCGCGAGTATCGCGCGCGAAACCGCTGTCGGTGCGGGTGACTTTCGTGACGGCGAAGCGTCGATTAATCCTGCTCATACGTTTCCAGGAGCTTCGCTACCTTGGCAAGCGCCGCGCGCGTCGTTGCTGAGTCCGCATCAGTATCGCCCTGGAGCGCCGCACCGGTTGCGACGCCTACGACGAACGCCGTCGTTGGAGCCGCCGGGCGCGACGGGCCGTTGTGCGCGACGTCCGCTGTCATCTTCAGAATGTCGCCGACCAGCGAGCGCGTGAGATCCGGGGAAACGCCGAGCGTACGGGAGACCTCTTCGAGCCACTCGTGTGTTGATTGCAAACCTTCGTTGTTAGCCATGTTTGCCACCTTAGTCGCCGTTCTTGTTGATGAGCCACGCGCTCGCAGCCGTTACCATCGCTTCGGCGCCGCGGTCGAGTGTCGGCTGGAGGTCGGGCGCGAACGCTGCGCTGTGATTGCCCGGCGCATGCGGGTAGCTGGCGAAGCCGCCGAGGCCCCAGAACGTATACGGCACGCCGAGCGCGTCCGGGATGATCGAGAAGTCCTCGCTGGCAGGGACCTGCGCCAACGTCTGCGCTTCATCACCGAATCGCGCCTCGAAGGCGTTGCGTACCCGCTGCGTTACTGCGGCATCGTTGCTGGTGAGCGGGTAGGCGTCGTAGTACTCGAACTCGGGCAGCTGCGGGCTACGCGCTGCCTCGCACTCAGCGCGCACGATGCGTTCGATGGCCTCCTTGAGGTGCGCGCTCGTCGCCTCCGAATAGGCGCGGGTATTGATCAGCAGCTCCGCGCTATCCGGGATGACGTTGGATTTCGCTCCCGAATGGATCGCGCCGACCGTCAGCACCGCGGTTTCGGAAGCAGCAATCTCTCGGGAGACTACGGTGTGCAGCCTCGTCACAATTGTCGACGCCAACAAGACCGCATCGACGCCCATCTCAGGCATGGATCCGTGCGAACCCACTCCGTGTACTGTGACCTTCACCGAGAACGCCTGGGAGAGCACCGGGCCCGGCCGGGTCCCCACATGGCCCAACGGCAGCGTGCCGAGCACGTGTTGGCCCAAGTACACGTCGGGGTGGGGGATCGCGTCGGCGATACCGTGCTCAACCATCGAACGTGCGCCGGAGGCTGTTTCCTCGCCGGGCTGGAATACGCCCACCAGCGTGCCGGACCAAGCGTCGCGGCAAGTGTTGAACGCGACGACAGCCGCGAGCACCGAGCAAATATGGAAGTCGTGCCCACACGCGTGGGACACCGGCACCTCCTGCCCAGTCGCAGCATCGACTTGGGTCTGCGTGCAGGCGTAGCCCTTGCCGGAATCCTCCTTGACTGGGAGGCCGTCAGTATCGCCGCGCAGGGCGACGACGGGCCCGGGGCCGTTTTCGATGGTGGCGACGACGCCCGTTTCGCCCAATACCGAATATGGGATACCGGCTGCCTCGAGTTCCTGAACGATGCGCTGTGAGGTCTGGGTTTCCTGCATCGAGAGTTCAGCGTGTTGGTGGAACCAGCGGTAGAGCTCCTCGCGGTGCGTGCGGGTGGCGGAGAGGGCGTCGAAAAGTTCGTCGAGGTGCTTCATAGCACCGACTATACGACGCAGCGATCGGGCCAACGTGACTTGTTTCTTGGATAGAGGGAGTGTAATGTGGCCAAACGGACTTGTGCACAGATGGTTGTCTGCGCGCAAAATCCGAGAGAACATTGTACATCCAACTTTGTTGCAGGCCCCCGCCGAGAAGCGGACCGCGTGCAAGGGAGGCGGCGAGCGCCCCGCGTTATTGAGCGTGGGGAGCGTGAAGTAGCCCCCGACAGATCATGCGGAAAACGCGACCTGGCACGACATAGTCTTGCTGGTCAGGTGGGTAGGGAACCGCAACGAGAAAGGTAAACGGTCACATCTTATGACGATGACTGATCCAATCGCAGACATGCTGTCTCGCGTGCGCAACGCGTCGCACGCACAGCACGAGAGCGTGACAATGCCTTCCTCCAAGATCAAGGCAAACATCGCCGAGATCCTGAAGCAGGAAGGCTACATTGCTGATTACAAGGTTGAGGACGCCAAGGTTGGCAAGCAGCTGACCCTGGACCTCAAGTACGGCCCGACCCGTGAGGCTGCCATCGCTGGCCTGCGTCGCGTGTCCAAGCCTGGTCTGCGCGTGTACGCAAAGTCCAACGACCTGCCGCAGGTGCTGGGTGGTCTGGGTGTGGCGATCATCTCCACGTCCCAGGGTCTCCTCACTGACCGTCAGGCCCAGGAGAAGGGTGTAGGCGGAGAAGTTCTCGCCTACGTCTGGTAAAGGGAGGTTGAAAAGACTATGTCGCGTGTAGGTAATGCACCCATCGCCATCCCGAATGGTGCCGAAGTTAAAATTAACGGTCAGGTCGTAGAGGTCAAGGGCCCTAAGGGTTCCCTCAACTTCGAGCTGCCTGAGCCAATCACCGCTGCGGTTGAGGACAACGAGATTGTCGTCTCCCGTCCGGACGATCACCGCAAGCACCGTGCGCTGCACGGTCTGTCCCGTTCCATGGTCAACAACCTCGTTGTTGGCGTGACCGAGGGCTACAAGATCAACATGGAGATCTTCGGTGTCGGCTACCGTGTCCAGGCCAAGGGCAAGAACCTCGAGTTCTCGCTCGGCTACTCCCACCCGATCCTCATTGAGGCTCCGGAAGGGATCAGCTTCGCAGTCGATGGCAACACCAAGTTCTCCATCGAGGGCATTGACAAGCAGCAGGTTGGCCAGATCGCGGCTAACATCCGCCGCCTCCGTAAGGATGACCCATACAAGGGTAAGGGCATCCGCTACGAAGGTGAGCAGATTCGCCGCAAGGTCGGAAAGACGGGTAAGTAATCATGAGCAATTCTGCAGAGAACACCAAGCGCACCCCGGTCGGCAAGGATATTTCCTCCCGCCGCCGCGAGGCTCGTGCACGTCGCCACTTCCGTATCCGCAAGACGCTGCGCGGCACCCCGGAGACCCCACGTCTCGTTGTGCACCGCTCTTCGCGTCACATCCACGTCCAGCTGATCGACGATCTCGCTGGCCACACACTCGCAGCGGCATCCTCCATCGAGGCTGACGTGCGCGCAATGGAAGGTGACAAGAAGGCAAAGGCAGCCAAGGTTGGCCAGCTGATCGCTGAGCGCGCCAAGGCTGCAGGCATCGAAGCTATCGTCTTCGACCGCGCAGGTTACAAGTACCACGGTCGCGTCGCAGCTCTTGCCGACGCCGCTCGTGAAGGTGGTCTGAAGTTCTAATGACCACCGCAATCATCACCATCAACGGAAGGATCGCGTAATGGCCGAACGTGAACGGCGTGACGGCGGACGCTCCGCCGACAACCAGAACAAGAAGAATGAGCGCAACAACCGCGGTGGCCGTGGCCGTCGCGATGATCGTCGCAACCAGAATGATGACCGCGACAAGTACATCGAGCGCGTCATCACCATCAACCGTGTCGCAAAGACCGTGAAGGGCGGACGCAACATGTCCTTCACCGCTCTCGTCGTCGTTGGCGACGGCAAGGGCATGGTCGGCGTTGGCTACGGCAAGGCAAAGGAAGTTCCTGCCGCTATCCAGAAGGGTGCAGAAGAAGCACGTAAGAACTTCTTCCGCGTCCCGATGATCGGTGGCACCATTCCTCACCCAGTCCAGGCAGAAGAGGCAGCAGGCATCGTTATGCTGCGCCCGGCTGCACCAGGTACCGGTGTTATCGCCGGTGGCGCAGTTCGCCCAGTGCTCGAGTGCGCTGGCGTCCAGGACATCCTTGCTAAGTCGATCGGTTCTGACAACGCTCTGAACGTTGTTCAGGCAACGGTTGCAGGTCTCAAGCAGCTCGTACGCCCTGAGGAAGTTGCTGCGAAGCGTGGCAAGGACCTCGAGGACGTCGCACCTGCTCGCATGCTGCGCGCACGCGCAGGACAGGAGGCGTAAGAACAATGGCTTTGAAGATCACATTGCACCACGGCAAGGTTGGCGAGAAGCCACTGACCCGTAAGAACCTCGAGGCTCTCGGTCTGCGCAAGATCGGCCAGTCCGTCATTAAGAAGGACAACGCCGCAACCCGTGGACAGATCCTGAAGGTTCGCCACCTCGTTACCGTCGAAGAAGTTGCAGGGGAGTAGAACAACATGGCTGAAATTATCAAGCTCCATGATCTGCGCCCAGCAAAGGGCGCTAACAAACCAAAGTTCCGCGTAGGTCGCGGTGAAGCAGGCAAGGGCGGCAAGACCGCTGGCCGTGGTACCAAGGGCACCAAGGCTCGCAAGCAGGTCTCCGCAGCATTCGAGGGTGGCCAGATGCCACTTCACATGCGCCTGCCGAAGCTCAAGGGCTTCAAGAACCCGAACCGCGTGGAGTACCAGGTAGTCAACGTTCAGGCGCTCGCAGAAGCGTTCCCGAACGGCGGCACCATCACCATCGACGACATCGTCGCAGCTGGCCTGGTTCGCAAGAACCACCCAGTCAAGGTGCTGGGCAACGGCGACATCAACGTCAAGTTGGACGTCACCGCTACCAAGTTCTCCAAGTCTGCGGTTGAGAAGATCGAGGCAGCCGGCGGGTCCACCACCCAGGCATAAGCCTTCATCTTCGCGCCACAGCGCAGAGAAAAGCTCCCCACTCGTCAACGACGACGTGGGGAGCTTTCGTATTAGAGGGTTTCGACGGCGGCCAGCACACCCCGCGTAAGCCCAGGCAGCGCCCGGTAGATCGCGGTGTTCGCATGCTTTTCGACGCCCCCAAGCACCTGCTCAGCGAAGCGGGCGGGGTGCTCGGCGGTGAAGGAGCGCAGCACGGCCAACGCGGCGGCTTGATCGGCCTCGGAGGACGCGCTGAGTGCCAGGGCGCACATGTGGCTGATACAGCGGAACTCCAGCCCGATGTGGTCCGGCGGGAGGTTATCGGCGCCGGGGTCAAAGCCGACCTGGTGGTAAACGGCGGCGACGGCCGCGGCGTCCTCATCCATGACGAGTCCGTCCTTGGAAAAGTACGGGGACTCGTACGGCTGGGCAAGCGGGGAGCTTACGCCAATGAACAGGTAGAGGTGGTCTCGCTGCAACGCTTCGGCGGTGTCGCGCTCCGCTTCCAGCAGGGCGTTGATGGCTTGCTGCGAGGCGTCGTCCTCGAGCGGCCATGACTGCAGGAAGGAAGGGTCGGAGAGGGCGTCGAGAAGCGGGCCTTGCGGCTCGTCGAGAAAGATCTGCCCCACGATGTCTGCCGCGATGTGGCAGCGTTCAACTAACTCAGTGTGCATCAGATTCCGATCCGGTCGACTGCACCGTAGAACATGAAGCGGCCGAGCAGCTCCGCGATGACCACCAGGATGTACGCGACGGTGATCCACAGCATCGCGCTCGAGGTGGGGCGGCGGGTGCGGCCGCCGAACGCCAGGATGAGGCCCACGATGAACGCACCGACCAGCAGGAGCCCAATGCGGATGACGAATGCGGTCATGTTGAACTCAAACTGCGCCGGGTTCGGGCCCGCGGGGCGGCCGTAGTTGAACACCATCACGATGAAAATGAGCGGCACGACGACGGTCAGCGCGATGCCGATCCAGCGCAGCGAGGCGTGGATGAGGTCCCAGACCTCTTCCTTCTGGGCGTCGGTCTGGTCTTCGTTGCGCGCGGACGGGATGAGCTTCTTGATCAGCTCGGAGTCTTCGAGCCAGTTGTACGCCGTGAGCGCGACCGCAATCGCGAGCAGACCTGTGACCGCGGCGGAGAGGTAGAACGCTGCCGGGGTGGTCCAGTGGTTCCACGATGGGATCGTGGGCAGCATGTAGAGGCGCGCCATGGTGGCGATGAACCCGATGCCGGCAATCGCGGTGATGACCGCGATGGTTGTGCGGGTGCCCACGGAGCCCCAGTCGAAGAACTGGCAGGCAGCGAACAGGAAGCCGAGCGCCGCGAAGATGCAGCCGCCCACGAGCTCCTGGGTGAGCCCGGAGGAACTGATGTGGCGCATCACGTTCAGCGCGTTGATCGGGTTGCCGAGGTGGAAGAACGCGAGGCAGAAGCCTGCGATCATGATTGGGCCGATTGCGTAGAGCGCCGGCACACAAATGCGGTTAATCGCGTTCGCGGAGTAGCGGGTGCGTCCCACCATTGTGATGACGCCGAGGACGAAGAACGCGCCGACCGCCATCTGCCCGAACGTGGTGAAAAACGTGAGGGGCCATTCGTGCATATTCATGAGTTAGACCTCTTCCGGGTTCATGATCTCGCCAGCATCCAACGCGTCCCAGCGCTTTGCGTCCTTGTGCGGCTTGATGGTCAGGCGTGGTTCGGTAAACGTTGGGTCCGGCAGCGGCGCGATGCCGGCGACGTCGCCGTGTTCCTTGCGCAGCTCGTCGATAGGGCCCCAGTCGAGCGCGCGCGACGGGCACGCGGCCACGCACGCCGGGTCCTTGCCCTCTGCGCGGTAGTCGGCGCACAGGTCGCACTTCGTCATGACGCCCTTTTCAGGGTTGAACTGTGGCGCGGAGTAGGGGCACGCCCACTCGCAGTAGCGGCAGCCCACGCACTTGTGCGGGTCGACGGAGACGACGCCGTCCTCGCCGATGTGCATCGCGGTGGTCGGACAGACCTTGGTGCAGATCGGGTTGTCACAGTGGTTGCAGGACACCGATGTGTAGTAGGTGAACGTGTTGGTGGTCAGCTCGCCGTCGGCGTTGCGGTTCCAGTCGCCGCCCGAGTACTCGACCACGCGGCGCCAGTTCACGCCGATCGGTGTGTTGTGCTTGTCCTTGCAGGCGATCTGGCAGGCTTTGCAGCCGTTGCACAAGGTCTGGTCGAAGAAGAAACCAAGGCGCTTGCTCGGCTTGTCGTTGTTGTTAGCCATGTTGTTGTTTCACTCCTTGGTGTTGTTATTTCGCTTTTTCAACCTGGCACAGCGCCGTGTGCTGCGCGTTGCCCTTGGCAAGAGGGGAGGGATGCCAGCTGGTCAGCGTATTGACGGATGCCCCTACGTCCACGCCGCCGTCCTTCGGGTTGAACCAGGAACCCTGCGGCACCGAGATGACACCCGGTGCGATTCGCGGGGTGACGCGGGCAATGGAGCGGATCCGGCCACGCTTGTTGTAGGCGTAGACGGGGTCGTCGTTCTTGATGCCGCGTTCCTTGGCGTCGATGGGGTTGATCCAGAGGACCTGCGGGTGGGCGTCGTCGCGCAGCCAATCGACGTTGCCGTAGGAGGAGTGGGTGCGGCCCTTGGTGTGGTGGCCGATGACCTGCAGCGGGTACTCCTTGTTCTCTGCGGCTTCCTCGGCGCCTTCCCAAGTTGCGACCTGCTCCGGCAGCGGTGTCAGCTTGTCGCCTGCGATGTTCGGGTCAAACTCCCACTCCTTCGACATTTCGTAGAGCTCGGAGGAGAAGATCTCGATCTTGCCGCTCGGGGTCTCCAGGGGGTTGGCCACTGGGTCCTCACGGAAGTCTTTCAGTGCGACCGTGGTTTCGCCTTCTCGACGCCACACACCCATCTTCTTGAGCTCCTCAAAGGATGGCAGCTCCGGAATCTCCTTGCGGGATTCGTCGAGGGTGTAGCGCAGCCACTCTTCCTGGGTGCGGCCTTCGGTGAATTTGTCGCGCACACCGAAGCGTTCAGCGAGGTCGGCGATGACGTCGTAAATCGGCCGGCAGTCGTACAGTGGCTTGATCGCGCTGGAGGCCAGGATGGTGTACTCCAGGTTGCCCGCCGAGCCCTGCTGGATGATGTCGGTTTGCTCAGCGGTGGAGCAGTCCGGCAGAACGTAGTCCGCGTAGCGCGCGGACACCGTCATCTGGATGTCGCTGACGACGATGAGTTCGGCCTTGGAGTCGTCGCGAAGCAGCTCGACCGTGCGATTGAGATCGCCGTGCTGGTTCGTGTTGGTGTTGCCGGCGTATTGCCAGATCATCTTGATCGGGACGTCGAGTTTGTCTTTGCCACGCACGCCGTCCTTCGTCTTGGTCATTGCTGGGCCGTGGTCGACGGCCTGTGGCCACATTGCAACCGAGATCGAGGTCTCCACCGGGTTCTCGTACTGTGTGTTGAACGGGTACGTCATCGGCAAGCTTGCCGAGCCCTCGCGAGCGCCGGTGCCTCCACCAGGGATACCGATCTGCCCGAGCAGCGCTGCCAGCGTAAACACCGCGCGCGACTGGTTCTCGCCGTTCGCGTGGCGCTGCGGACCCCAGCCCTGGGTAATTGCGGTTGGTTTTGCGGTGCCCATCTCGCGGGCAAGCTGGCGGATCTTCTGCGCGGGTACACCGCAGACGCGGGCGGCCCACTCAGGAGTCTTTTCGACGCCATCTGGCCCCTTGCCCTCAATGTAGGAGCGGTACGAGCCGTTCTTCGGCGCGCCCTTCGGCATGTGGTCCTCGTCAAAGCCGACACAATACTTGTCCAGGAACGCTTGGTCGTGCAGGTTCTCGGAGAGCAGTACGTGCGCGATACCTGCCACGAGCGCTGCGTCGGTGCCCGGGCGGATCGGAACCCATTCGTCGCCAAGGCCGACTGCGGTCTCGGAGTAGCGCGGGTCGATCACGATGGTCTTCACGCCGTACTTGCGTTTCGTCTGCTGGGTGACGAACGTCTCGCCACCACCGGACATGCGGGTCTCAAGCGGGTTGTTGCCGAACATGACCTGCAGCTTGGAGTTCTTCACGTCGTCGAAGGAGTTCGACGTGACCCAGGAACCGTAGTGGTACGGGTAGGCTGCCGTGATCTGCGCGGTGGAGTAGTCGGCGTAGTGGTTCAGGTAGCCGCCGATGAGGTTCATAAACCGTGCGAAAGGAGTCTCGACAGGCGGCCAGGAGCGCGCGACGGTGCCGCCGATGGTGCCCGTGCCGTACGCGAGGTAGATGGACTCGTTGCCGTATTTGTCCAGGATGCCCTTCATCTGGTCGGCGATTTCGTCGAGCGCCTGCTCCCAGGAGATTTCGATCCACTCGCCGTCGCCGCGCTTCGTGCCCGGCTTGCGCTTCAGCGGGGTCTTCAAGCGGTCCGGGTTGTAGATCCGGTGGCGGATCGAGCGTCCACGCACACATGCGCGGATCTGCTGCGAGCCGATGGAGTTGTCGCCGCCATCGTCGGGAAGGACGCGGGTGACGCGCCCGTCCTCAACTTGGAGGCGCAGTGGGCAGCGGGAGCCGCAGTTGACGGTGCAGGCGGACCAGACGAACTTCGGGTCGGTGCTTGTGCCTTCTGCGGCTTCGGCGACGCCGACACCTGGGGTGCCGCGCAGGAGCGTGCCAGAGACGGCCGTCGTCGCTACGGCTGCGCCTCCTACGAGGCCTGACCATTGGAGAAATTTACGCCGACTCACGGGAGTCGGCGTTGGTGTAGGTGCTGTGCTCATCGCTGTCCCTTCGAATGCGAGGATTTTCTACAGAAAAGTCGTGAATAAATGTAATATCAATTACCTATTTTTGAGTGTAGTGATTTTCAATCGAAAGTTGGAAACCCTCGCGGGGGTGCTGGCCGAATCGGGGGTTTGGCCTGCTAACTGGTAGAGTAGTGGGGTCAATCCTGTCTGGAGTGTCCCGTCTGCCCGCTACGGTGGTTGTGACGTGCACTTTTGGCAACCGTACTGTCCACTATCTCCTGCGTGAGTGCTGCAGGAGCCAGGAGGCTTTGTGTCCGCTATATTGCAAGCGTTCAAGGACCCGGATCTTCGGAAGAAGATTCTGATTACCCTTGCGTTGATGATTCTGTACCGCATTGGTGCCCAGATTCCGACGCCTGGTGTCGACTACGCGTTGATTAACTCCCGTCTGGAGGAAGTCGCTCAGGGTGACAACGCCACGATGTTCTCCATCATCGGGCTGTTCTCTGGTGGTGCGTTGCTGCAGTTGTCCATCTTCGCGATTGGCATCATGCCGTACATTACGGCGTCGATTATCGTGCAGCTGCTGACCGTGGTGATTCCGAAGTTCGAGGAGTTGAAGAAGGAAGGGCAGTCGGGCCAAACCAAGATGACGCAGTACACGCGTTACCTCACGGTTGCGCTGGCGCTGCTGCAGTCCGCAGGTATTGTGGCGCTGGCCGACCGTGAGCAGCTGCTCGGCCAGGGGATTCCGGTGCTTATTGAGGACCGCAACATCTGGACGCTCATCATGATGATCATCGTCATGACGTCGGGTGCGGTACTGATTATGTGGCTCGGCGAGATCATCACTGAAAAGGGCGTTGGCAATGGTATGTCCCTGCTGATCTTCGCTGGTATTGCGACGAAGCTTCCGTCCGAGGGTGCCTACATCCTGAAGAACTCCGGCGCGGGTACCTTCGCCATGGTCGTTGCGGCGATCATTGCGTTGGTCGTTGGCATCATCTTCATCGAGCAGGGCCAGCGTCGTATCCCGGTGCAGTACGCCAAGCGCATGGTTGGGCGCCGTCAGTACGGTGGTTCCTCCACGTACCTGCCGCTGAAGGTGAACCAGGCTGGCGTTATTCCTGTGATTTTCGCTTCCTCGCTGATGTACGTTCCTGTCTTGATCACGCAGATTGTGACCATGAACAACACGACCCCGCCGGACAACTGGTGGATGAACAACGTCATGGCGTGGCTGCAGAACCCAGGCTCCTGGCAGTACATCCTGGCGTACTTCGCCATGATCATCTTCTTCTCCTACTTCTACGTCTCCATCCAGTACGACCCGGTCGACCAGGCAGAGAACATGAAGAAGTACGGTGGCTTCATCCCAGGCATTCGTCCGGGTCGCCCAACCGCCGAGTACCTCGCGTTCGTGATGAACCGCCTCTTGTTCGTTGGCGCGCTCTACCTTGCACTCATCGCGATCCTGCCGAACCTGGCGCTCGACGCCGGCATTGGCGGCGCTGGCCGCGGTGGCATGAGCGCGTTCGGCGGTACGGCTATCCTGATTATGGTGTCCGTAGCATTGACTACGGTCAAGCAAATTGAATCCCAACTTCTCCAATCCAACTACGAAGGACTGTTGCGATAATGCGACTTGTACTACTTGGCCCTCCCGGCGCTGGCAAAGGCACTCAGGCAGCCATTCTCTCCGAGAAGCTCGGCGTTCCGCACATCTCCACCGGTGACCTGTTCCGTGCGAACATCGGCCAGGGCACCCCGCTTGGCGTCGAAGCGAAAAGCTACATCGACGCTGGCAAGCTGGTCCCGACCGACGTCACCGCGCGCATGGTGGAAGACCGACTCAGCCAGGAAGATGCTGCGAACGGCTTCCTCCTCGACGGTTTCCCGCGCACCGTTGAGCAAGCAGAGATCCTGAAGGAGCTGCTGAGCAAGCAGGGCCTGAAGCTGGACGGCGTGCTCAACTTTGTTGTCGACGAAGACGTGGTGGTCGAGCGCATGCTCGCCCGTGGCCGCGCGGACGACAATGAGGAAACGATCCGCACCCGCCTCAAGGTCTACCGCGACGAAACCGCGCCGCTGATTGATCACTACGGCGACGAGATCATCTCCATCGACGCTGTTGGTGACGTTGATGAAATCAACGAGCGCGCGATGGCGCAGCTGAAGAAGTAACATACAGCGTCTATGTAGGCGCAAGGGCCGGTAGGGACTCGACGAGTGCCTACCGGCCCTTTTACGCAGTAACTCTAGGAAGGAAGCGAATGATGGGGTTCCGGAAACGCAAGATTGTCGCAAAGACACCTGAGCAGCTCGACGCGATGGAGAAGGCAGGCCGAATCGTCGGCCTGGCGCTGCAGGAGGTGCGGGCGGCGGCCGCCCCCGGCAAGTCGACGCTCGACTTAGACAAGGTCGCCGAGACTGTTATCCGTGATCACGGGGCCACGCCCACGTTTTTGGGGTACCAGGGCTTTCCGGGGTCGATCTGTGCGTCAGTCAACGAGGTAGTCGTGCACGGAATCCCGAACAAAGAGACTGTGCTGCACGAGGGAGACCTGGTCTCTATCGACTGTGGCGCGACCTTGCATGGTTGGGTAGGGGATTCCGCGTGGACGTTCGGTGTGGGTGAGCTCGAAGCGGACGTCGAAAAGCTAAACCAGGCAACAGAATGGGTGCTGTACGAGGGGCTGAAAGCGATGGTGCCGGGCAACCGGTTGACCGACGTGTCGCATGCACTCGAACGCGCGACGTATGCAGCAGAGGAGAAGTTCGGAGTGGAGCTCGGCATTGTGGACGGGTACGGCGGCCACGGGATCGGACGCACGATGCACGAGGATCCATACCTTGCCAACGAGGGAAAACCCGGACGCGGCCCTGTGATCCAGGAGGGGTCGGTGTTGGCGATTGAGCCGATGCTGATCCTCGGCGGGGAGATCGACACGGAGGTGCTCGGTGACGACTGGACGGTCGTTTCCATCGACGGCGCCCCGGCATCGCACTGGGAGCACACGGTCGCCGCCACGGCTGACGGGCCGCGCATCCTCACTGTCCGCGAAGCGAAGTAAGCTATACTGCCCACATGCGTTATCAACCTCGACATGCGAAGCCATCCCAACTGAGCCGCAAGCTTGCCGGTTTGAGTGTTGGAATTGGCGTCGCCGCCTCCCTGCTTGCCCAGCCAGCGATGGCGGAGGCGCAGCAGATGCCAGCGATGTCTTCGAATGGTGGACTGGGTGCCCTGCTTGAGCAGACGCAGTCTCAGCTTTCCAGCATCGGCTCCAGTACGCCCGACGCACGTGAGCGAGCATGGCAGACCCGCAACTCGCTGCGCGCGCAGGCCGACGGATTGGCGGCAATCAACAAGGACCTGCCAGCCCAGGCGAAGGCAAGCATCGATGCTACTGTCGAACGCTTCTACCCAGGCTTGATCGCCGAGAAGACTCCGAAGCCAGCGCCGAAACCAGCTGCACGCCCGGCGCCACCTGCACAACCCGCGTTCGATTACGGCCCATGTCCGAAGGATGCGAAGGTGTGTGTGGACACCGGCGGACGCCGTTCCTGGCTGCAGAATAACGGCCAGATGTACTACACGGCTGACCTGATCGGTCCGGGCAGGCCTGGACTTGATACGCCGAAGGGTACGTTCTACGTCAACCGCAAGGTGAAGGATGAGATCTCGTGGGAGTTTGGCAATGCGCCGATGCCGTACGCGACGTACTTCACCAACAACGGTATCGCGTTCCACCAGGGGGATCCGTCGATTCTCTCGCACGGCTGCGTTCGCATGTACCGCGCGGATGCCCAACGTTACTTCCAGGATCTGGCTATCGGGGACAAGGTCTTCGTCTTCTAGCTGCTCCATTCTTTTCGACGCCCACCTGCGGACTTAGCTTCGCAGGTGGGCTTGTGTTTGTGCTGGTGAAGGGATATAGTTGACCACTGGTGTTTATGCACCACGTAGTACAAGTATGTTTTACGTCAGCTACCAGCGGAAACACTGCGCATCAATGAGGATCGCTGTGTTCCGTGAGCTATAGGAAGTGGAGTGTATGGCAAAAGAAGGCGCCATTGAGGTAGAGGGTCGCATCGTCGAACCTTTGAAGAATGCTATGTTCCGTGTCGAGCTCGACAACGGGCATGAGGTCCTTGCTCACATCAGTGGCAAGATGCGCCAGCACTACATCCGCATCCTTCCTGAAGACCGGGTCATTGTGGAGCTGTCTCCATACGACCTGGACCGTGGGCGTATTACGTACCGCTACAAGTAATTTCGTTTGAAGCCTCCTTACCCAGACGCGTGGCGTTGCTGCGCGTCGCTTACCTTTGGCTACGGTGGCCAAAGCCACGTGTATCACGGCCCATCCTCCGGTACGGTCCGGATAAAGAGTTGGTTGGCGTGGGCGGATAGGGAGAAAACCGCCGTAACAACCCGAAAGGTACGTTCCACATGGCACGTCTAGCTGGTGTTGATCTTCCGCGCAATAAGCGCATGGAGATCGCACTTACTTACATTTATGGCATCGGCGCAACCCGCGCCACGGAGCTGCTCGAGAAGACGGGCATTTCTCCAGACCTGCGTACGGACAACCTGAGCGACGATCAGCTGTCCGCACTGCGTGACGCAATCGAGTCCTCCTACACCGTAGAGGGCGACCTGCGTCGTGAGGTGCAGGCAGACATCCGCCGCAAGATTGAAATCGGCTCCTACCAGGGCCTTCGTCACCGTCGTGGCCTGCCTGTTCGCGGGCAGCGCACCAAGACGAACGCTCGCACTCGTAAGGGCCCGAAGAAGACCATCGCAGGAAAGAAGAAGTAATCCATGCCTCCTAAGACTCGTTCCGGTGCGCGCCGTGGTGGCCGTCGCATCGTAAAGAAGAACGTGGCTGCTGGCCACGCATACATCAAGTCGACCTTTAACAACACCATCGTCTCGATCACGGATCAGACCGGTGCTGTTATTTCCTGGGCTTCCTCCGGCCACGTTGGCTTCAAGGGATCCCGCAAGTCCACGCCGTTCGCTGCTCAGATGGCAGCTGAGAACGCTGCTCGTAAGGCGATGGACCACGGTATGAAGAAGGTTGACGTTTTCGTCAAGGGTCCAGGCTCCGGCCGTGAGACCGCAATCCGTTCGCTCCAGGCTGCTGGCCTGGAGGTGTCCTCGATCTCTGACGTGACCCCACAGCCGTTCAACGGCTGCCGTCCGGCGAAGCGTCGTCGCGTTTAAGGCAGAAAGGAAAAGAGGTAATACATCATGGCTCGTTATACCGGCCCTGCTACCCGTAAGTCCCGTCGCCTCCGCGTCGATCTCGTCGGCGGTGACATGTCCTTCGAGCGTCGCCCGTACCCTCCAGGGCAGGCTGGCCGCGCTCGCATCAAGGAATCTGAGTACCTGCTCCAGCTCCAGGAGAAGCAGAAGGCTCGCTTCACCTACGGAGTGATGGAGAAGCAGTTCCGTCGCTACTACGAGGAGGCCAACCGCCTCCCAGGTAAGACCGGCGACAACCTGCTGATCCTGCTTGAGTCCCGTCTGGACAACGTTGTATACCGTGCAGGTCTGGCGCGCACGCGCCGCCAGGCACGTCAGCTTGTTTCCCACGGTCACTTCACCGTGAACGGCAAGCGTATCGACGTTCCTTCTTACAAGGTCACGCAGTACGACATCATCGATGTTCGTGACAAGTCCCGCAAGATGCTTTGGTTCGAAGAGGCCCAGGACAACCTGCTGGACGCCGTTGTTCCGGCATGGCTCCAGGTCGTTCCGGACACCCTGCGCATTCTCGTGCACCAGTTGCCGGAGCGCGCTCAGATCGAGGTGCCGCTGCAGGAGCAGCTCATCGTCGAGCTCTACTCGAAGTAAGCCCGCTTACTTCACCCCGCACTGCGTCGATACGTACGTATACAAGCGGTGCGATATCTTTCCGAAAGTCCATATTCTCGCGGCTTCATATAGTGGTAGCCGGAAAAGGAGAAGTTCATGCTCATCTCACAGCGTCCGCAGCTGACCGAGGAGTACATCGATACCAACCGCTCGAAGTTCATCATCGAGCCACTCGAGCCAGGTTTTGGTTACACGCTGGGTAACTCCCTGCGCCGTACGCTGCTGTCGTCCATTCCGGGCGCAGCGGTTACCTCGATCAAGATTGATGGTGTGCTCCATGAGTTCACCACCATCAACGGTGTGAAGGAAAACGTTTCCGAGATCATCCTCAACATCAAGGACATCGTGCTGTCGTCGGAGTCCGACGAGCCAGTCGTGATGTACCTGTCCGTTGAAGGCCCGGGAGTCGTTACCGCCGGCGACATTGAGACGCCAGCTGATGTTCAGATCCACAACCCGGATCTGCACATCGCTTCGCTCAATGAGCAGGCACGCCTTGAGATGGAGCTTGTCGTGGAGCGTGGCCGTGGCTACGTCCCAGCGATGCCGAACTCTGGTGGGGAAGCCGGCCGCATTCCGGTCGACCAGATCTACTCGCCAGTGACCCGTGTTGCCTACAAGGTTGAGGCAACCCGTGTTGAGCAGCGCACCGACTTCGACAAGCTGATCATCGACGTGGAGACGAAGAACTCCATGTCCGCTCGCGACGCGTTGGCTTCGGCCGGTTCCACCCTGGTGGAGCTGTTCGGCCTGGCACGTGAGCTGAACACGGCAGCAGAAGGCATCGAGATCGGCCCGTCCCCACAGGAGACGGAGTACATCGCGGCTTACAACCTGCCGATTGAGGATCTCAACTTCTCTGTCCGGTCCTACAACTGCTTGAAGCGCGAGGGCATCAACACCGTCGGCCAGCTGGCTGAGTGCTCTGAAACCGACCTGATGGATATCCGCAACTTTGGCGAGAAGTCCATCAATGAGGTCAAGATCAAGCTCGCCTCCATGAGCCTGACGCTGAAGGACGCTCCGGAAGATTTCGACCCGACCCAGATCGAAGGCTACGACGCCGAGACTGGTGACTACGTCGACGACACCGCGGAAGAAACCGAGTAAACCAAGAGCACGCGCTCACAATCCCATACGAGGAGTACGAAAATGCCTACCCCGAAGAAGGGTGCCCGTCTCGGAGGGTCCGCCGCCCACCAGAAGCACATTCTGTCTAACCTGGCGCAGTCCCTGTTCGAGCACGGCGCCATCACGACGACCGATGCAAAGGCGAAAGCACTTCGCCCATACGCTGAGAAGCTGATCACCAAGGCGAAGGGCGGTTCCCTGCAGGAACGCCGCGCTGTTGCTGCGAAGCTTCCGAACAAGCAGATCGTTGCATACCTGTTCAACGAGCTTGCACCGAAGTTCGAAAACCGCAACGGCGGCTACACCCGCCTGATCAAGGTTGCACCTCGCTCCGGCGACAACGCTCCAATGACCCAGATTTCCCTGGTTCTGGAGCCAGCTGAGGCGAAGGCTTCCAAGGAGGACTAATCCTCCGCTGAGTGAGCTTTTCTAGCTCAACCACATGAGACCCCGCGTCCACCTTCACGGTGTCGCGGGGTTTTCGCATTCTAAGAGCACGCGACCAGTTTGCTAGCCTGTAACGAATGAACACGATGCGGCTGCGTTTCGACATCGCCTATGACGGCACCGACTTCCACGGCTGGGCCCGGCAGAAGGGAGACCTGCGGACCGTCCAAGGAACCGTGGAGGACGCGCTCGCGCTTGTGCTGCGCCACCCCGTCGCCCTGACAGTCGCGGGCCGTACGGATGCGGGGGTCCACGCCCGTGGCCAGGTTGCGCACGCAGACATCGACCCGGCCGCGTTGCAGCAGCGCTCTCTTGACGGTGATCCTGCGCGCCTGGTGCGTCGCCTTGCCAAACTGCTACCGGACGACATCCGAGTGCAACAAGTCCGGGAGGTTGCCCCTGAGTTCGACGCTCGCTTCTCGGCGATGGCGCGTCACTACATCTACCGCGTTACTACCAACCCAGCGGGGGCGCTGCCGACACGGACGCGTGACACTGCAGTGTGGGCTCGCCCGGTCGACGTGCAGCTAATGCAGCAGGCCGCCGACGTGCTTCTCGGGCTGCACGACTTCGCGGCGTTCTGCAAGCCGCGACCGCACGCGACGACGATCCGCGACGTGCACAGCTTTCGCTGGGTGGACGCTTCCACGGAGGCGGAGCCGCAGCTCTACGAGGCACACATCAGTGCCGACGCGTTCTGTTGGAACATGGTGCGCGCACTGACCGCGACGTGCCTCACGGTCGGGCAGGGCAAGCGCGACCTGGCGTGGGCCACTGGACTGCTCGACGCCACTGAGCGGCGCGCCGACGTACCGTTAGCCCCCGCGAAGGGACTGACATTCGACCATGTTGTGTACCCACCAGAGCAGGAGTGGGAGGCACGAGCCAACACAACTCGTGATCGGCGTTCGCTCTGAGAGCGCAAAGCGATAAGATTTCACCAGTCTCAACGTCTTAGGTCTCGAAGGAGTACGCGTGGTCACTGCCGGGATGTTCATAGCAGCGGTACTTGTGTTTGTGCTGCCAGGATTCCTGGTCAACGTCATCTCCGGCATGCGTGTGCCGGCGTCGGTGGTGGCGTCGATACCCGTGAGCTTCGGCATTATTGGCTTCAGCGCCTGGTCTTGGGGCCTGACGTCGGCGAGATTTTCGCCGTGGACGTTCTCTGTGAGCGTGGTGTTTGTGATGTTGTGTGCTGCGGGGTGGCGCTACGTGTTTGCGCGCCGAGCCCGCGAGCGCTGGACTGGCACTGGGCAACTGTCGTGGCGTCGGGCGCTGCTGCCGGGGACTCCGCAGGAGCGGCGCGAAGGAAGCGTGGTTGACCCCGTCTGGGTGCTGCCGCTGCTTGGTGTGATTGCGGGGTCGGCGATGCTGATCAGTGACAAGCTGCGGTGGCTGCAGGGAACTCCGCTGGGTTTGGCCAATATCGTGCAGGGTTGGGATTCCCAGTGGCACGCCAATACTGTGCGCTTCATCATGGATGAGGGGATTGCGTCGCCAACGCGCATGGGGGAGCTGATGTACCAGGAGACGCACAGTTCGCTGTTGTATCCCTCGGGGTACCACG
Organism: Corynebacterium sp. NML98-0116; assembly: GCF_001767255.1. Lineage (GTDB taxonomy): Bacteria > Actinomycetota > Actinomycetes > Mycobacteriales > Mycobacteriaceae > Corynebacterium > Corynebacterium pseudogenitalium. The sequence goes on along the minus strand of NZ_CP017639.1, from coordinate 1,891,229 downwards.
CGGGGGTTGCGTTGTTTGCCAAGACCGCTGGGATGGCGCCGATCCCCGCGCTGAATGTGGCGCAGGCGATCGTGCCATCGGTGGCGGCTTGCGTGTCCGTGGCGTGCCTGGTGTTTGCGTTTCTGCGGTCGCGGGGGCTGACGGCGCAGATCGCGGCGGGGTTCGCGCCGCTGCTGGTGTACGGTGCGCCGCAGCTGATGTGGGTGTCGGATTTTGTTGGCATGTGGCCGTACATGATGGCAGTTGCGCTCACGGGCATTGTGATTTGGCAGTTCCTGGAGGTGCCACGGCATCACAACTCGGCGTTTGCGGCGGCCATCGGGTTCTTCGGGGTGGTGGCGGTGCACCCGTCGCCGGTGACCACGATTGCGCTGGCGGTGGCCTTCGCTTGGTGCTTTTCGACGCTTCTTCGTCCCGTCCGTTCACGCCTCGTGGACACTGTCTGGTTAGCGGCCCCGGCGCTTGCCGGTGCGGTGCTGTTCCTGCCACAGATGTTTGCTGGTTCCGAGCAGGCGCAGGAGGTCGCGGGGTGGTCTACTCCGGAGGATGGCACGGCGCCAAATCCGTGGGCGCTCGCGATCACGATGGATACGCGCCACGTCACTGAGTACTTCCCGAACTACAACCCGACTGTGCTGCTGTGGCTCGCGCTCGTGGGGGCGGTGGCGCTTGTGGCGTGGCGTCGCCAGGTGTGGCCGGTGGCGTTCTACGTCCTGTCACTTGCGACGGTGGTGCAGGCAACCGCACCGCTTCCGCCGGTGCTGGACGTGGTGCCTTCGCTGGTTTCGGGGCTGCACTACAACACGGCGCACCGCCTGGTGTTGCCGGTGGTGATGTGCGTCATCGTCGCTGCGGCCATAGGGGCCTCGGTGATGATTCGGATGCTGACGTTGGCGCCGGTTGCCGCGCGTGAGGGTACGGCGGTGGCGAAGGGGGCGTCGACAATTGGGGCGGTGCTCGTGTCCCTCGTGGTGGCTGCGAGTACTGCGACCGCCGTGCACGCGAATGCAGCTCAATCGGCGGAGGGCATTTACACCGCTCCGCGCGTTGGCGGTCGAATGGTCAACGATGACGACCTGGCTGCGTTCGACTGGCTCGCGACGCAGCCTGCGGCGTGGGAAGGCGTGACCTATGGCGAGCCCGCGGACGGGCATTCGTGGATCTACGCCTACAACGGCGTGCCGACGCTCTCACGGCACTACCTGTGGCCGGCGAAGACACGAGGCGACGACACCGCAACTGCGCTGTTCGACGTAGAGATGCTCGGGCGTGGCGTGCTCGGCGACGCGACGGCGAAGAACGCCGTGGACCGGGCCGTTGAACGGCTGAACATCAAGTTTTACATCGCATCGCCGCCGTCGTTCTGGGCGCAGCAGCCGCCGCGCGTGAATTTGAACAATGCCACGGCCAATAGCTCGCTGACCCCCGTGTACGTGAAGGGCGACACGGTGATCTTCGCGGTGAACGAGGCGTTTACGCGCGCCGAGCTCGCGGAGATGCAGCACGACGCCGTCAAGCACGGCTCGGAACCGCTGGAGCTTTGGTAGTGTAAGGCAGCGTTATTGGTTATCGGGGGATACAACATCGGGGGTATACATGTCGCAGCGATTGTTGCCAACAACGCGACCGCAGGTGTCGGGGCACAGGTTCATGCAGCGCCGTGTGGAGCACGGCCTGATCTACGGCGACATCCGGATGATCCATGACCCGCTGGCGGCGCGGCGCCGCGCGGGGATCTTCGGGGCGGTCGGGGTGGTGCTGATCGCCGCGGTGATGGGGCTATTCGCCTGGATGAGCCCGAACCCGCACCCCGGCGAAGCCCCGATCGTGCGAGCTACTGACGGCGGCCTGTTCGTGCGTGTCGACGGCACCTTGCACCCTGTGACGAACTTGACTTCCGCTCGCCTCATCGCCGGGGAGGCCGCCGAGCCTGCCCGCGCCGGTGGGGACTACTTGGCCACGGTGCCGCGCGGCCTGCCAGTGGGCATCGTCGCGGCTCCTGGGATGTTTGCCCCTGAGGCCACGGAGGCGCATGCCTGGTCCGCGTGCCACACCGAGGGCAAGGTCACGGTGGTCGCGGGTCAGGCGCCTGCGCCGCTACCGAGGGGTACGGCGGTGCTGGCGGTGGCGGATCACCGTGAGTGGGTCGTCGACGCGCACGGCCGTAGGCAGCTGCCGCCATCCACCACGCCGGAGGGGCGCATCATGCGTCGCGCCCTAGGCATCGACGGCACGACGCCGCGCTGGTCGCCGCCGAACGCGATGCTCGGCGCCCTGCGCGAGGGACCAGCGTTCACGCTGCCGCCGCGCCTCCCAGAGGTACTGCGCACCCCGGAGACTACCTGGGTGCTCACGGAGCACGGCGGTGTGCAGCAAGTCTCTGACACGGCCGCCCAAGTGCTTCTCGACGCCGGCGCCGCCTCCCGCGACGTCAACCGCGCAGACATCGCGCATTACCCGGACGCGCAGCCGCCACTGGACCTGCGCATCCCGCACGAGGCTCCGCGCTGGGTGCAACCCACACAGGATACGGTGTGCGTGAACGACAAACGTGGCGCAGCCACCTGGCCGAAGGACGCCGGTGGCGTGCTCGAAGGAGCGATTGCGCTGGCGGGGACGGGCACCGCGACCCACTTCGCGGGACTGCGCGAGGGTGCCGTCGGCGTGGATACAGGGCAAGGCCTGCTCGTGGTGTCGCCGGAGGGCTCCCGCCACGAGGTCGCCGGGCGGGACACGCTGGAGCTGATCGGCGTGCGCCACACCGAGGAAGCGCCGTGGCAGATCGTTGCGCTGCTGCCGAGTGGAGCTCCGCTCGAGCGGTCGGTGGCGCTGAAACCGGTGGCGTCTTAGAGCCCGCGGCGTCCGCGGCCCCCACGGAGGGAGCGCGCCACGATCGTCAGCGCGATGCATGCCAAGAGCCCACCGAGCGCCAGTCCGGCGCGCCGGACCGCAAGGGATGCGGTGGGCAACGGTGCGTCGATGGTGGTGACGGTTGCCTCGCGCGGTGGCGTGGGTGGGAGTTGCGTGACGATGTCTTCTGGGCGCAGCGCCCCGCCGTTGGGTTCCGCGGCGGCGTAGACGATCTCACGCACTTGTTGCGGTGAGAGGTGTGGATAGCGCTCGAGGAGGAGGGCGATGGCGCCACTGACGACGGGTGCGGCGAAGCTGGTGCCCACGTAGGGCTGCACGGTTGGTGTGCCGTCGGGTTGGAGCTCGCCGGTGATGCCGGTGGCGAACCCTGCGCCGTCGGACGCGAGGACCACGGGTGTGGTGCCGCGGGCGGAGAGCGGCGGCTTTGGGGATGCGATGGAGTAGTCGGCGACAGTGTGGGCGTCCTCGCGTGCGCCGACGGCAAGGACCGTGGGCATGTGCGCGGGGAAGACGGCGAAGCCGTGGGCGCATTCGTTGGTGGCGTTGCCGGCGGCGGCCACGACGACGGCACCGGAGGTTTCGGCGCGGTGGAGCGCGGCCTCCAGCTCGCGGGTGTCCAGGCTTGCGGCGAGGTAAGGCGGCATGCAGGAGACGATTGAGATGTTGATGACGCGTGCGCGTTCGTCGACGGCGTTGTTGATGGCGTCAGTGAGGGTGGCGAGTGATCCCGCGGTCTGCTCTTCGCGGTAGTGCGCGGAGGTTTGCCGGATTGAGATGAGGTGCGCTGCGGGCGCGATGCCGAGGTCGCGGCTGGCGATGATACCGGCGACGACGGTGCCGTGGCTGTCGCAGTCGAAGAATGGATCGGGGTCGTCGGGTGTGACGAAGTCCCGGCCGGGTGTGACCGGCGGCAGTTGCGGGTGCCGCGCGATGCCGGTGTCGATGACGGCGACGCGCACCCCGCGTCCACTCGCGTGGCTGCGGGACGCGGCGACGGATGGGTCAAGCTCCGGTGGCGTGTTTCGGTCTAGTTGCAGGTGCGCAGGGCGGGCACAGGCGTAGTCCTGGGCCTGCGCCGGTGGGGCCGGGATCGAGATTGGCAGCGTCGTTCCAACGGCGAGCGGGACGCAGAGGGTGACGAAGAGGCGTCGAGAAGCAGTGGTGCGCATGGGCTTAGAGCCCCCGGATGAGGTCGAACAGCCCGGTGAGGTGCACCGCGAGCGGGATGACTGCGATGATGGCGGCGGCTTCGGCGCGCTCGAACCACACCACCGTGGTTGGCTCGAGGTCAGGCACGCGGCGCGACCAGATGACGGCGGTAGCGCACACAATGGCGATGCAGCCTGCGGCCACGAGGAACGCTGGGTGCGGGCTTGGCTCGTATACGGTGGCGAGCACCACAGCACCGAGCGCGCCGAGGGCCAGCGCCGTCAGTGCTATTCGCGGGGTGGGGTAGTGGTGGCGCACCGCGTGGATGAGTAGCGCGCCAGCCATGCAACCGGCGAGTGCGACGCGCCAGCCCAGTGCGGCGTCCATCGTGGCAATGCCGTAGAGCGCTGGTAAGCAGCAGGTGGTCACGGCACATGCAATCGCGGCAGATACGGTCAGCGCGGTGAGGCTGCGTGTATCGACGTCATGCTGGTACACATCCGAGCGATCAAATTCCTCGCCAGCGGTGGGGATGCGTGGCACCTTCAAGCCCGCGGCGGCCGTGGCGATATGGGGCGTGAGCATGACCAGCAGCAACCCGAGCAGCACGACCACCGCCGCCCCCGCGTGGTGCTGTGGCAACCACGCACCGAGCGAGGCCGCGGCAAGGAGCAGCGCGCACACCGCCGCGAAGGTCGCGACGGCCGCACCGCACAGTCTGAGCATCGCGCCGATGACTACGCAGGACACGGCGGTGATCGCGGCGGCTAGCATCCCGATTGCCGTATCGCTCGACCCGTCCCATGTAGCCGGAGGCCCAGCCACCCAGGTGCCGACTGCGAATGGGGCCGTGCACAGAAACGCCACGTAAACCGCGCTGCTTCGCGCCGCGAGCGACAGCACCAGCGCCGCTGCAGCCGCCAGGCCCGCGCCGAACGCCACTCCGCCGACCGTGCCAGCCACCGCTGCAATGCACAGCAGCCCCAACATTGTTGCGCCTATGTGCAGGCCACGCACGTCGCGGGCAGAGGCCGCGGCCGCACTCAGGGAATGGGCCGCGTCGCGGATCACGGGCGGTGCCGCCTGCTCCTGTGGGCGCATCACCGCCGTCGCGCCGTTTCGCATCTTGAGCTGGTACAACGGCGCATGCCCATCGAGCGGGATGCCAGCTACGTTGGTGAACTCCCAAGGGCGGTGCAGCTGCGGCAGTTCCACGAAGCGCGCGATCTCGGGTATCAGTTCGTAGAGCGACGAGGACGTCGGCAAACTGAGATCGATATCGCGATGAAGCGAAGCGACGTCGATACGAATGGTGACGTGCACGATGTGATGCGTTGCAGAAACTGCCACGATGAATCCCCCCGGAAAACAAACAAATGCGCGACTTGGCGCTTAACTTGAACAATGTAGCGCACCATCGCCTAGAATGCATGCAGACGTTGCGCGAGGGGGAATGCGCAACCGGGGAAATGCATGAGGGGGAATGCATGCTAGGTCTTGACCACGAACCAGTCGTGACACCATCGACGGCGCACACACTCGCGCCGCCACCACCACTGCCGACCGGCCAACTCCGCGCCGAAGCGGTACCGCAGGCGCACAAGGACCAGCCGATGCCGCTGCTGAAAGTGCTGCTGCCGGTGGTCATGGTGGTTGCCATTGGTGCTGTGATGGCGCTGATGGTGATGTCCGGGCGCACCGTGAGCCCAATGATGCTCATCTTCCCGGTCATGATGCTCTTCGGCATGGTCACCATGTTTTCGCCACAGGAACGCCAAGGCGACATCGACGAGACGCGCCGGGTCTACCTGCGGCACCTGGATGCGCTGGCGCTTCGGGCGCGCAGCAACGCTGAGGTCCAGCGCGAGCACGCCGAATACCTTCACCCGGCGCCGAACGCTCTGCTCACGGCGGTGCCTGCGGAGCGTGTCTGGGAACAGTACGCCGCCTCGCCGTACGCGCTGCAGGTGCGCATTGGTGTTGGCGCGGTGGCACTGCATACCCCAATCGAGGTCGACGACCCTGGCTCGCCCGAGGACCTCGACCCGGTGTGCGCAGTGAGCCTGCGCAGGACGGTCGCCGCGGTGAACACGATCCAAGAGATGCCGATCGTGGTGGCGCTCAATGCGTTTCCCGTGATCACGATGGTGGGGCCGCGTGCGGCGGAGGTCGCGCGCTCGATCGTTGCCCAGCTGGCGTTTTTCCACGGCCCGGAGCTCGTCGGCATCGACGCCGCCCAGGCACCGAGCGAATTCGAGTGGGTGAAGTGGCTGCCGCACTCCGCCACGCCGGAGGCGGCCGAGTTCCAAGTCATACTTCTCGACGCCACCACCCACCCCTCCGTGATCTCCTTCAGCACTAGCGCCGCCAGCAGCGAGAACGCGTGCGTGCTGGTTATCCACCCGGACCCGGACTGGTTGGTGGATGAGGAGGCGTTCCACCTTGTCTGCGACGACGAACTCCACGCGCTGACCGGGATGGGCCTAGAGTTTCTGGGCAGGCCCGACAGGATTAGTGTCGCAGAGGCGGAGCTGATCGCGCGCCAACTGGCGTTCTATCGCCGCCCCGAGCTGCTCAGCGCCGAAAGCGCCTCCCACGGAGGCAAGCTGCTCCCGATGCTCGGCATCAACGACATCGCCGAGCTCAACGAGCACACCATGTGGACCGGACGCGAAGGCACCCGCCAGCGCCTCATGGTCCCGATCGGATCAACGGCCCAGGGCCAGGCGCTCTACCTGGACCTGAAGGAGTCCGCCCAGGGCGGGATGGGCCCACACGGGTTGTGCATCGGTGCGACGGGGTCCGGAAAATCGGAACTCCTAAAAACACTCGTTGTGGCGCTCGCCGCGACGCACTCGCCGGAGGAACTCAACCTCGTGCTCGTGGACTTCAAAGGCGGCGCAACCTTCCTCGGCTGCGAGTCCTTGCCTCACACCTCGGCGGTCATTACCAACCTGGAGGACGAATCCATCCTGGTTGAGCGCATGTACGACGCCATCTCCGGTGAGATGAACCGACGTCAGGAGCTACTGCGCAAGGCGGGGAACTACGCCAATATCACCGACTACACCGCGGCCAGGCTCGCGGGCGAGGACCTCGCCCCGCTGCCGGCGCTAGTGATCATCCTCGACGAGTTCTCGGAGCTGCTGGCCCAGCACCCGCATTTCGCTGACCTCTTCGTCGCGGTTGGCCGCCTGGGCCGCTCGTTGGGCGTGCACCTGCTGCTCGCCTCGCAGCGGCTGGAGGAGGGCAAGCTGCGCGGGCTGGACTCGCACCTTTCCTACCGTATTGGCCTCAAGACTTTCTCCGCGGCTGAGTCGCGTCAGGTGCTCGGCGTGCCGGACGCCTACGAGCTACCCAGCGAGCCCGGCGCAGGCTTCTTGTCCACGGGCTCAGGCGACTTGGAGCGTTTCCGCGCGGCGTACGTGTCGGGGCCGCTGGAGCGCGCCCGCGGCGTGACCAGGCGCGAGGCGGCCGCGGAGGTTCGCCTGTTCCACGGGTGGGAGCCCCCGCCGGTGGAGGACGCGAAGGAGAGTGCCGGCGTCGATACTGATGTAACCACGACGTTGCTGGCGGCGGTCGTCGAGAAGTCGAGGGAGGTGGCGGATGCACTGAGCATGCGGGCGCACCAGGTGTGGCTGCCGCCGCTGCCTGCACAGATTGAGCTTTCGCAGGTCTACGGTGGCAGCGAGACGCTGCCGAAGCTGCAGGCGATCATCGGGGTGATTGACGAACCGATCAAGCAGCGCCAGGTTCCGCTCGTGCTGGACTTGTCGGTCGCGGGTGGTCACGTGGCGCTCGCGGGCGGGCCGCAGACAGGCAAGTCGATGGCGGTGCGCACGATGGTGGCGTCGCTCGCGTTGCGGCACACCACGGATGAGCTGTGCTTCTACATTATCGACGCCGGCTCCGGCGACTTCAGCGATCTCGCCGAACTACCGCATGTGGCGGGTGTTGCGCAGCGCACGGACGAGGAGCGCGTGCGCCGCGTCGTCGACGAGCTGGTCGAGATGCTCGACGACCCGCAGCGGCGCACGAAGCGCCACACCGTGTTGATTGTGGACGGCTGGCACACGTTGCTCGCACCGGATGCGAAGACGGAAGACTTGCGTGAACCGCTGACTCGTCTTGCTGCGGAAGGCCCGGCTGTGGGCATTCACCTGGTTGCGACTACGCAGCGTTGGAACGCGATCCGCGCGAACGTCCGCGACGTGATTGGCACGAGGATTGAGCTGCATCTTACTGAACCGATGGACTCGGTGATTGATAGGAAGGTGCAGGCGAAACTTCCCGCGCTGCCGGGCCGCGGCATTACCGAAGAAGGGGCGTTCATGCTGGTCGCGCACACCTCCGCGCAGGACGTGGCACACGTCCGTGCAGCGACGCAGGGTCAGCCTCCGGTGCCACGCCTGCGAGTGCTGCCGAACCACGTGGAGGTTGCGGACCTGCTCACCTCGGGAGGCCAACGTCTGCCACTCGGCGTCGGTGGACCCCGACTTGCACCGCTGTGGAGCGAGTCTGGTCACCTGCTGGTCATCGGTGCGAGCGGTGCTGGCAAGTCCACAGCGATTGCCTCGGCCATCACCGCGATTGAGGCGATGGGCCGTGAGCAGGCCCGCATGGTGATTCTGGACGTGCGCCGCGCGCACCTCGGGCGGGCGAACCCGGACATGGTGGCGGCCTACGCAGCCTCTACCAGCGCCGTCGACGAGGCGGTCAGTGCGCTGATCACCACGCTGCGCGGCAGGCTACCCGGGTCGGATGTGACCCCGCAGCAGCTCGCGCAGCGTTCCTGGTGGGAAGGCCCGGAGCTCTATCTCGTCATCGACGACCTCGAGCTCGTCCCGGAGGACACCCTGCGCGAGCTGGCCACGCTGTTCCCGCACGCCCGCGACATTGGCCTGCACGTGGTGGCCGCCCGCAAGTTCGGCGGAGTATCGCGCGCCATGTTCGGCAGCTTCCTGTCCTCGCTGAAGGACCTGTTGCCCGACGTCGTCATCCTCGACGGAACCAGGGACGAAGGCGCGCTCTTCGGAGTGCGCCCAGCCCCGCAGCCGCCCGGCCGAGGCCTGCTCGTCCAATCCGGCGAGGCCCGAGGCCTGGTCCAAGTCGCTGCACCCTACTCCGAAGGAGCCACCCTATGAAACCCGATCTCCGCATCACCATGACGCCCACGAACACCGTGTTCACCGGCGCCGCCAACGTCCACCGTTTTGACGGCCCCGGCCCACGGGAAGTCGCGCAGTACGTGCGTGGCCTGTTCGGGCCAGATCCGGGCGGCGCCGTGATTCAGATCGCCGCGAGCCCCGAGGACCTCGATCAGTTTGAGCAGGCCATGAGCGGCTACGACGTCACCATCACCGGCGAGCCCCTCGAAGTGGAAGTCGATCCACCGACTGAGGAGCAGCCCGCCATCACCGCCGAAGACCTTTCGCCACGCCGCGCGTGGTGGCCGTTCGCCGCGCTTGGCGCCGCAGTGGTTGTGGTCGCAGCAATCTGCGGGTTCGTGCTCTTTCGTTTCTTATCGACGCCCTCTTCGCCCACGTCCGCCCAGGCTTCAGAAGGGGCGACATCGACCACTGTGCTGCACAGTCAACCGACGGCCTCGCGGGCGTCAACAAGCCCCTCTCCTTCTGTTGCGAGCGAGCCCACCGCCGTGCGAATCGCGCAGGACGGACTTGCGATTGAGCTGCCTCCCGGGTTCCAACTCGCGCAGCACGAGCAGGGCTGGATGGCAACAGGCGCCGACCCCGACATGCGCGTACTGATCTCCGCAGAGAACCGCTACACGCTGCCGCCCGAGCAGTTCGTAGCGCAGCTGCTCGGGGGTATCGAGCGCGACCCCGAGCTCACGCTCGTGGATCACAACCTCCACGCCGTGACGTACCGCGAGACCGCCCCCGGAGGCACCGAAACTCTGTGGCGAACCTGGGCGCAGGATTCTTACCAGCTTTTCGTAGCGTGCCAGACGCGGCAGGCGCCCAGCAGAGTGCAGCAGGCGACGTGTCAGATGGCCTTCGACACCGCCGAATTCACGCCACCAGCAGGGGAGGGGTGAGGCAAACTCGCAGCATAAACGTGGTGGGAGGGTGGGAAGAAAAGTTTCTTCAACATTGAGGGAACCGGAGCGCCAAAACGTGCGTCCAACTATATGAACAGCTTGGAAGGCTGTCGTTACAACCAAGACACAGTACCTAGTAGGGGGATTGAACATGGAACAGTTCAGAACAGAAGCCGACGTCATGCGCGCAACTGCCGACCGGGCAGATGACACCAACGCCAACGTCAACCAAGAAATCGACCGCGTGCAGCAGGTCGCGGAGTCCACGCGCAGCTACTGGGTGGGCAATGCGCAGCGCAGCTTCGATGACCTGATGGTCCGCTACGACGACGCGCAGCGACGCCTCTCCGAAGCGCTGCGTGACATCGCGAACAACATCCGCGACAACGCCAAGAACTACGAGAACACCGACGCTACGAACACCGACAACTTCCGTTCGCTGTCCGGTTCCGCGGGCTTGGCTCTCTAAAACGCTCTCAGCGGTTCTCAGCAGACACAACGACCATCTTCCGAATGTAAAGGGACATACTCATCATGCAAATCAAGTACGACTTCGCCCAGATCGCCAACGCAGCTGAAGACATGCGCTCGTCGGCGACCCGCATCACCAGCCAACTCAATGAGCTGAAGCAGATCATCCAGCCGAGGGCGCAGACCTGGGAGGGCACCGCAGCGTCCGCGTACCAGGCGCACCAGGCGAAGTGGGACCAGGCCGCAGAGGATCTGAACACCATTTTGAACCAGATCGCCAGCACCGTTGAAGACGGCAACTCCACCATGCTCGCGGTAAACAACGCTGCGGCAAACAGCTGGGGATAACTACACAGAAGCTTGCTGAACAGCAAGGCGCCAGGGGGAGCGTCTTGCTGTTCAGTGCTTTGTGCTGTAAAGTTTGCAGCTTGTGTGCCGTGCTGCTTGTCGGGTCTCCACCGGCCGCCGTCTGAGCGGGATACAGCGCACAGTTTTATACGTTATGGCCGGCAGCCAACTAGACAGACTTGAAGGAGTCATGCATGTCTACTTACCACCCAAAGAGCGGTGACATTACCCGTAAGTGGTACGTCATCGACGCCACGGACGTGGTCTTGGGCAAGCTTGCGTCGACTGCAGCGGATATCCTGCGCGGCAAGCATAAGCCACAGTTCGCACCGAACGTTGACACCGGCGATCACATCATCGTGATCAACGCCGAGAAGGTCCACATCTCCTCGAACAAGCGCGATCGCGAGATGCGCTACCGCCACTCCGGCTACCCGGGTGGTCTGACTGCTATGACGCTTGGTCGTGCGCTCGATGAGCGTCCGGACCGCGTTATCGAGGAAGCTGTCAAGGGCATGATGCCGCACAACAAGCTTTCCCGCGAGTCCATCAAGAAGCTTCACGTCTTCGTCGGCTCCGAGCACCCATACGAGGCTCAGAAGCCGGAAACCTACGAGTTTAAGCAGGTGGCACAGTAATGGCTGATCAGAACAACATTGCAGCTGAGACCGACATCGACGCGGCAACCGCGGCGACGGAAGAGTTCAACTACACCATCGGTGACGCTATTGCTCCAGAGGTCGAGGAGACCCAGGACACCGTTGAGGTTGCACCGCTGCACGAGGGTCCAATCCAGACCGTTGGTCGTCGTAAGCGCGCAATCGCTCGCGTGACCGTCGTTGAGGGCGAAGGCAAGATCACGGTCAACGGCCGCGAGTTCGAGGACTACTTCCCGAACAAGCTGCACCAGCAGGACATCCTGCTGCCGCTGACCCTGCTCGAGCGCGAGGGCCAGTTCGACATCAAGGCAAACATCAAGGGCGGCGGCCCAACCGGTCAGTCCGGTGCGCTGCGTCTGGCGATTGCCCGTGCACTGAACATCTACAACCCGGCTGAGCGCCCAACCCTGAAGAAGGCTGGTCTGCTTACCCGTGACGCTCGTGCGGTCGAGCGTAAGAAGGCTGGTCTGCACAAGGCCCGTCGTGCACCGCAGTACTCCAAGCGTTAATCACTACGCTGGTTGTATCATCAACCGCCCCCTGGCACTGGCTGGGTGGGCGGTTGTTGTTTTTGTATAGCTGTCGGTAGTGCATAATAAACAGCATGACTCGATTGTTTGGAACTGATGGTGTCCGAGGTCTCGCCAATGAGCGACTGACGGCGTCGTTGGCACTGAAGCTCGGTGCCGCCGCCGCGACCGTACTAACGAAGGACCGTGAGTCCTCGAAGCGCCGCCCGACGGCGCTGATTGGCCGCGACCCACGCGTGTCCGGCGAAATGCTTGCGGCAGCGATGGCTGCGGGTATGGCGTCGAAAGGCGTGGATGTCCTGCGTGTCGGCGTGATCCCTACTCCCGGCTTGGCGTACCTCACTGATGACTACGGTGCGGACATCGGTGTGATGATCTCCGCGTCCCACAACCCCATGCCGGATAACGGCATCAAGTTTTTCTCCGCGGGTGGCCACAAACTGCCTGATGAGGTCGAGGACGAAATTGAGCGGGCTCTCGACACGCTTGAAGAAGGCGGGCCAACCGGCACCCGTATCGGCCGCGTGATCGAGGAGGCGCCGGACGCGCAGGATCGTTACCTGGCGCACCTCAAAGAGGCGATGAGCACCAGCCTGAAGGGCATCAAGGTCGTTGTAGACTGTGCGAACGGTGCGGCGTCCGAGGTTGCCCCGAAGGCGTACGAGGCCGCCGGTGCCGAGGTTGTGGCGATCTACAACGAGCCGAACGCTTTCAACATTAACGATGGCTCCGGTTCCACTCATATGGACAAGATCCAGGCGGCCGTCGTCGAATACGGTGCTGATCTTGGCGTGGCACACGACGGCGATGCGGACCGCTGCCTCGCCGTCGACGCCGAAGGCAACATCATCGACGGTGACCAGATTATGGCGATCTTGGCCTGCGGCATGAAGGCCGAGAACAACCTGCGCGACAACACGCTCGTAGCCACGGTCATGAGCAATCTGGGACTTACCCTCGCCATGGAGCGCGAAGGCATTGCACTGAAGCAGACCGCGGTGGGCGACCGTTACGTTCTCGAGGAGCTCAACCGTGGGGACTTCTCGCTTGGTGGCGAGCAGTCCGGCCACATCGTGGTCCCGGAGCACGCCACGACTGGCGACGGCACGCTGTCCGCGCTGCTGCTGATGGAACAGATGGCGGAAACCGGCAAGAGCCTCAAGGAACTCGCACAGGTGATGCAGGTGTTGCCACAGGTACTCATCAACGTGCCGGTGTCAGAGAAGTCCAAGATTATGAGCTCGCAGGAGGTGCTGGCTGCGATCGATGAGGCCGAGGAAGAGCTCGGGCACTCGGGTCGCGTGCTGCTTCGTCCTTCCGGTACTGAGGAGCTGTTCCGCGTCATGGTGGAGGCCGCTGAGGAAGAACAAGCCCGAAAGGTGGCGGGTCGCCTCGCAGCAGTCGTTGCGGCAGTGTAGAGTCCGTTGGTAAGAAATTTGGCCTCGCGGGGAACCGCGGGGCCGTTGGGGGAGTCTAACTAAGAGAAGTAGTTAGAACTGTCGGTGGTGAGCCGACGTGGATTTTGGGGGAAATTTTGAACATGGTGAACACGGTAAACACTGTGCACAACAAGGGCGTCAGCCTCAACGTTGACGCGGTGCGGTCATATTTTGCCGACGCCATCTCCGCCTACGAAGACACCGCCACGGACTTCGCCCGCCAGCAACCAGACCTGGGTGCGGACGATTTCGGTGCCGGTTTTGCCTTGCAGGGCCAGCGCATCACGGCGGCGGTGCAGGCGGTCTATGCGGACTCGCTCCGGTTGCTGCAGGAGCGAACGCAGCAGTGGGAGGGGATTCGCAGCCTTGCCCAGGAGGTCCGTGACGCTGACGAGCACGCCACCGATGGCATTTCGGGGGTGGGTTCCGCATGGTAACCAGCGACGTTGTCGAACAAGGGGTGCAGCGCTTCTCCCAGTCCGTTGCGACGGCCCCAGCCCTGGAGGGGCCTGAGCGCGACCAATTGCAGGCACTAGCGAAGGAAGTCATTCGGGAGCTGCAGGCCACCCGCTGCCAGGACCTACGCGGCTTCCACCAGGTCGGTGTCTCGCTGTCACAGTTCAATTGTGACGCCGTGGGCTACAGGTTTTCGTTGAAGGCGCCTTGCCAGGATACGCCGGGCAGTAAAGAGTGGTTTGAGCAGATCGGCGTGGGGTCGCGGGAGCGATGCTCGGCAGATTCGGAGACGCAGCACTTTACACGCCTAAATGAGCTGGGAAGCTCGATTACCTCGTGCTGCAGCGCTATAGATGACGTCAAGAAGACGTCCAACCTGGCGGTGGAACAGTTCGTGGTCCTTGCGCACTCGCACCTTGAGATACTTGCGAAGCTTGGAATCGCCACTCTGATTCGCCCATTGGTGCAGGTCGTAATTGATGCGATGCGGCAGGCGAGCCAGACAGCGAAAGAATGCAACGTGGCTGTCGCTGAGTGCCTCGATGCGATCGCGGTGTGCGTGGAGGAAGCACAACAGCCTTGCAGTCAGGCGCCCGGCGGAAAGCCAGCTGGAAGTGCGCCTGCTGCGGCGCCAGCGACGGCTGCGCACGCAGCCGGAAGCACCTCGACTGCCAGCGCGAGTGTTGCCGCACCACCTTCCGCCCCAGCACCAGCACCAGTGCCTGCCCCTGCTCCTGTGCCGCCGGCACCGCCGCAGCCGTGCGAGCGCCTTGTTTCTCTGGAGAGCGTCGGCACGCAGTCCGCGTCAGCGGCACTGGCAGGTGCGGCAGGGATCAACGTGGCCTTTAACTTCGACGTCGATGTGCATGTTAACGCGCCCATCGAGGCCGTGACACGCGACGCAGCGGCGTTGTTCGCACCGGTACAGGAGCAGTGCGACGCTGCGCAGGCGTTCACGGGCGCGTTTGCACAAACGGGCGCGGCCGTCGTCATTGAAAGCATCAACGTCTTTGCAGCAAATATCGACGCGGCCTGGCAGTGCGCGACGGAGGCTGTGGAGGTGCCGTGTGACGTCGCGGAACCAACACCACCGGCACCGCCGGCACCCGAGCCCGCTCCTGCGCCGGAGCCTGCACCGGCAGTCGACGAAAACGGTGTGTTCGTGCCACCTGAGCAACTCGGCGAGGTGGAGCAGCCACCAGTGCCGGCCGAAAAGCAAGCGATGACGGCACCGGCGGCAGCAGAGACGTCATCAGAACAACACGCTGAGCAGCAGCCAGTCGATACAGACCCGGCTGATGCTTGGGGCGTCAAGAAATTGGGGGAATGGTAAATGGATTTTTCAAGGTTTGCAGCAGAGTACCGTCAGCGCACGGCGATGCGGATGGAGAACTTTGAAAAGATGATCGCTGAGCACCATCGCCAAATGGAGATGATGCTTACCGAGCAGCGAAGGGCCGCCGCGCTTGGCTACAAACGCCAACCTGTTGTCATTCCACAGGGCGGCGAGCGGTTGTTCCCATTTCGCCGCCCGCCGCAGGGCGGAATCGCGTCGATCCGTACCGAGGCACGCCCCAACGCCCCGGAGGCACAGGGGGAGATGAAGCGTGCTGGTCAGCCCGGCACGTTAGAAGAATGAGAAGAGGCTGTCGTCCTTGGTGAGGCCCGCCAGCTCAGCGAGGTCCTCACCGGTATAGGACGTGACGTTCTTTCCTTCGGCGTCCGGCTCGGAGTAGGAGGAGTACTTCTTCTCCCCGGCTAGCTGGTGCAGGAGGAACCCGGTGAGTAGGCCGCGCACTGTGGTCTGCAGGGAGGCGCTCGACTTGCCCAGGCCGAGCAGACGCTTGGTTAGCGTGTCCTCCGAGAAGCTCTGTTGCTCGCCTTTCTTGACGCTGCGGTAGGCCACCTCGCCTGCCCAGTTGTATGCGAGCTTGGCGGGGTTGCCTGGATCGAAGAGTGAGTCGCCGTCCTCGCCGGGGCCGATGATGAGCCCTGGGCGAAGCGCGCGGCGAGCCGCCTCTACTGCGGAGGGCGCCACATTCGCCGGGTAAATTGCGGCGACTGCCTGCACCTTCGGGTTTTCTACCGCGGTGAGTACGGCAGCGCCGCCGCCCATGCCGTGGCCAACGACGCCGAGGCGCTGTGGGTGGATGCTAATCTTGCCGTTCCCGAGGCGCACCCCAGTCAGGATTTGCAGGGCGGTTTCTAAATCGGCGGCGAAGCCAGCGTGGTCGGGGCGCCACCCCTTTTCTGTATCTGGCGCAGCGACCGCAATGCCCCAACTGGCCAGGTGGCGAAGTGTACCGTGGTAGTCGTCGACACTCTGGCGCCAGTCGTGGCCGAAGGCGACGGCAGGGAGGTTCTTGCCCTCTGCAGGCGTGTACACCTTGCCCGGCAACCCGGTGTACCCGAGATCGCCCTCTAGCACCTTGTGTGGGCCTCGTTTGGACAGTTCAGCTAACTTCTTCAATTTCGCAGACACGCAACCTACCCTACTTGAATTCTGCAGTACTGAAATAGCGCTTCAGCGTTTTTGTGGTTTAGGGTTAGGGGCCAGATCGAGACAGGGCCGAGATTCAGCCTGATGGAGCCGCGCGGAAGGAGCAAGACATGCTTGGAGCGTTGTCCTTTGCGTTTATTGATTCCATCAACGTGTTGTTGATCGGGGTCATCGTGGCAGTCGGCGTGGTCGCCTCCCAGGCGCAGCGGCAGTACGCGAAGATTACGGCGCTGCTCATTGCTGGCGACTGGCTTGGGGTGGCGAGTCTCGCGGCGGTGATGTTGTTCGTATTCGATGGCCTCGGTCCGGTGGTGCAAACGTTTGTCGAAGGCCCCATTTTCGGGTGGCTCCTCATCGCCACTGGTCTCCTGACCGCGGTGCTCGCGCTTCGCGGGGGAGACAACCACGCGTTGATTGAACGGGTGATGCGCCCGCTGCGAGCACCCAACGCGCTGACGGTGCTGACGGGGTTTGTGCTGGGGATCGTCCAATCGGCGACGTCGATGCCGTTCTTCGGCGGGCTTGCGGTGCTGTCTGCGACGGGTCTTGATACCGCGACGAAGTACAGCTTCCTGGTGCTCTACGCGACGGTCGCGCTGTCCCTACCCACGCTGTGCGCCCTGCTGGTCGGTTGGGTGCGGGCGAAGCCGGACTCGGTTGCTGGACGAGGTTTCGCGTGGGCGCGCTCACACCCGGATACGGTTGGTTTGACCGCGACGTGGGTGGTATCGCTGCTGCTAGGTGTAGTCGGCGTGGCGCATTTGCTGTGATCGTTGTTCAATAGATGCCCATGAACGCTTTAAAACTTCGCATTGACCTGGCGGCGATTGCCCACAACACGAGGCAGATGCGCCGTCAGGCTGGTGGCGCGCGCTTGATGTGCGTGGTGAAGGCGGATGCCTATAACCACGGCGCGGCGAAGTGCGTCCCCATCATGGAGGCGAACGGTGCGGATGCGTTCGGCTGCGCGACGATCGCGGAGGCGGCTAGTGTGGCGAAGCTGACGTCGAAACCCGTGATGGCGTGGCTGTGGGCTCCGGGGGAGGAGCTGGTGGAGGGCATTGAGATGGGTGTGCCGAGTCTTGCGCACCTGCGCGCGCTTATTGACGCCCCCTTCGTCCCCACCGTGCATCTGATGATCGACACGGGGATGAACCGCTCGGGCGTAGATGAGGAACAGTGGCCGGAGCTGTTCGCGATGGCCGCCGAGGCGCAACAGGCCGGTCAGATCCGTGTGGCCGGGCTGATGAGCCATTTTGCGTGCGCGGATAACCCAGCGGACCCGTACACGGACCGGCAGCTGGCGACGTTCCGTGAAGCGCTCAACCAGGCGCACGAGGCGGGGCTAGAGGACCTGGTGAACCACGTGGCGAACTCGCCGGCGACGTGGACGAGGGACGACGCCCGCTTTGAACAGATCCGTCCCGGGATTGGCCTGTACGGGTTGGAAGCAATCGACGGCACCGACAACGGGCTGCGGCCCGCGATGAGCTGGGTCGCAACAGTGACCGCGGTCAAACCGATCCGCGCGGGGGATCCGGTGAGCTACTCAGGGACATGGACTGCGCCCGAGGACGGGTTTACCGCCGTGGTGCCCGCCGGCTACGCGGACGGCGTGATGCGCATCTGGCAGGACCGGATGGACGTCACCATTGACGGAGCCCGCTACCCCCAGGTGGGTCGGGTGTGCATGGATCAGATTGTGGTGTGGCTGGGCGCAAACGAAGCCGGTGTCGCGCCGGGCGATGAAGCGGTACTTTTTGGCGCCGGCGGCGTGAGTGCGGACGAGTTCGCGCTGCGGGCGAACACCATTCACTACGAGGTGCTGTGTGCACCGAAAGGACGGACAGTGCGGGAGTACGGCGGCAGGCGTGTCTGCGAGACGCGCGAGGAAACGCAAGCGTTGGGGCGTGAGCTGGGGGAGACTTTGCGCGCCGGGGACGTGGTGATTCTCGACGGCCCGCTCGGCGCCGGGAAAACCACGCTGACGCAGGGCATTGCCGAAGGGATGCAGGTCAAGGGGCGTGTGACGAGCCCAACCTTCACCATCGCCAGGGAACACCGCGCGAAGGAGGCGGAGGGGGCGTCGTTAATTCATGTCGATGCCTACCGCCTGTTGGGGGAGGGCAGCTCTGGCGACCCGCTGGGTGAGCTCGATGCTCTCGACCTTGAGTCGGAGCTCGACCGCAGCGTCGTGGTGGCCGAGTGGGGTGGTGATCTCGCAGCTCACATCGCCAGTGAATACCTTTTGGTCACCATTGACCGCACCACGCTCGTGGAGCAAGACGAAGACAGTGAGGGCCGCATCATCACATGGCGGTGGGTGCACACAGAATAGGAAGATGTAGGCTGTAGGCCATGCTGAAGCTGAACAATACTAGCCGTGGTTGGGTCGCTATTGCGTGTGCACTGTGGGTGATTGTGCTCGTTGCTCTAATTTTCATCCCACTGACCAAGCCGTCCCCAATGGCGGCTGCGACGCCAACGAATTCTCTTTCCCGCTCCCTTGAAGAGGTCAAGCCTGGTGGCGAAGCCGTTGCGGGCCAGCTCATCGACCTGACTCGCGTCTACGACAAGGACTACATCGGGTTCACCACGCTGTGCCCGAACGAGCCGGACCAGCTGCTGCTGAGCAAGCTGCAGGCGCTGAACCTTGACCAGGACCGCTTCGATTTCTCCGGCGACTGGGGTTACATGCTGCTGTTCGACGAGGACCAGAACGCGGAGATCGACCTGGACAAGGTGGAGCTTTCCAAGGTGAACATCTGCTCCATCCCGCAGTCGGAGATGTTCCCAATGAATACGCCGCTGCCGTTCCACAAGGACGGTAACGGCTGGGTCATGGGAGTAGCGGCTTAATGCTGACGCTGGCGCTCGATACAGCCACGCACGACCTCGTTGTCGGCGTGGGCGAGCAACAGTCGCGCCGCGTGGATGCACAGCGGGTAATCAGAACCCGCTCGCATAACGAACTTTTGGTCCCCACTGTCAACGAACTACTGGCGGAAGCGGGCTGCACCTACGGTGCGCTCGAAGCCGTCGTTGTTGGCGTGGGGCCTGGCCCGTTTACGGGGCTTCGCGTAGGCATGGCCACCGCGTCCGCCTTCGGGCAGGCGCTGGGTGTGCCGGTGTACGGGGTCTGCACCCACGACGCCATCGCCGCGGAAGCCGGGGACACCACCGGGAAAAGCGTGCTAGTGGTCACTGATGCGCGCCGCCGCGAGGTGTACTGGAGCCTCTACCGTGACGGACAGCGCGTCGACGGCCCACACGTCAGCGCAGCCAGCGCGATCGACGTTGAGGGTGACGCCGTTGACATGCTCGTCGTCCCGGACGCGCTGCGTGAGACTGTGACTGTCGCGGCTGGTGAGGTACGCGATCTCGCGCCGGGTGTTCGCGGCTTGCTCGCCGCGTGCGATCCATCAGATACGCCGGAGCCACTCACACCGCTGTACCTGCGCCGCCCGGACGCCGTGCCGCCGAAGCCGCGCCCGCGCTCTGCTGCGCTGCCGGACATCAAACTGTGAATATCCGGGAGCTCACACCCAGCGACGCAGACGCAGTCGCGGCGCTGGAGGCGGTGCTGTTCGCTGGCGAGACCCCGTGGTCGCGGGAGGTGCTGCTGACGCAGTTCGCGCAGCCGTACACGTTTTACATCGGTGCTTTCGACGACGAGGGCGCACTTCTGGGGTATGCGGGCCTTGCGATGCTGGGGCCGCGCAACGACCCGGAGTTCGAAATTCACACCATCGGCGTCGCGCCCGAGGTGCAGCGCCGCGGGGTGGGCAGGGAGCTGATGGACCAGCTCGTCCACACCGCCGACCTTCTCGACGGCCCGATGTTCCTCGAGGTGCGCACCGACAACTCCGCGGCGCTTGGCATGTACGAGCGCTACGGCTTTTCCGTGGTTGGCACCCGAAAGAATTACTATCAACCTTCTGGCGCGGACGCGTTTTCCATGATGCGTCCGCGGAAGATCGAAAGGGAGCAGGCATGATTGTTGCCGGGATTGAGTCCTCATGCGACGAGACGGCCGTTGGCATTGTCGACGTCCACTCCGACGGCACCATGGAGATCCTTGCGAACCAGGTGGCGTCTTCGATGGAGCAGCACGCACGCTTTGGTGGCGTGGTGCCCGAGATCGCGTCGCGTGCCCACCTTGAGGCGATGCCGCAAGTGATGGCCGCGGCACTGGAAGAGGCCGGTATCGATGCCCCGGACGTGGTTGCGGCGACGATCGGGCCTGGTCTTGCCGGCGCGCTGCTGGTCGGCGCGTCCGCTGCGAAGGCCTACGCGGCGGCGTGGGGTGTGCCGTTTTACGCCGTGAACCACTTGGGTGGGCACGTGGCGGTGGCGAACCTGGAGGGGCAGGAGCGGCTTCCGCACTCGGTGGCACTGCTGGTCTCTGGTGGGCATACGCAGTTGTTGGAGGTTGAGGCCGTTGGCAAGCCGATGCGCGAGCTTGGCTCCACCCTTGATGACGCCGCCGGCGAGGCCTACGACAAGGTCTCGCGCCTGCTTGGGCTTGGCTACCCGGGCGGCCCGGTCATCGACCGCTTGGCGGCGAAGGGTAACCCGGATGCGATTCCGTTCCCGCGCGCGCTCAGTAAGGCTGACGATCTGCGGGGCGAGCACCGCTTCGACTTCTCGTTCTCCGGCTTGAAGACTGCCGTGGCGCGCTACGTGGAAAAGGCGGAGCGCGAAGGCTGGGTGGTCAACGTGGAGGACGTGTGCGCGTCGTTCCAGGAGGCGGTGTGTGACGTGCTCGTGCGCAAGGCGCTGCTGGCACTGGAGGAGACCGGTGCGAAGACGCTGTTGCTCGGCGGCGGGGTGGCGGCGAACAGTCGCCTGCGAGGACTTGCCCAAGAACGTTGCGAGAAGGCTGGCGTGGAGCTGCGTGTACCGCGCTTCGGGCTGTGCACCGATAACGGCGTGATGATCGCGGCGTTGGCGGGCCAGCTCATCCATGAGGGGGCCAAGCCTTCGGAGCTGTCCGTGGCGACGGATACGTCGTTGGAAGTGGAGATCCCGCTCGTTCACCAGTAAAGATTGGTGAGTGTCGTCACAATGTTGAGTGTTAGCACTCGCAGGGGTAGAGTGCTAACAAGGTTGTGGAGAGCGCAGTTGTACACCCGCGACGACGGCTGGGCCTTCAAATAACCGCAAAACTACTGAACTGATAGATACAACATTGAAGGAAGGCGTTCAGATCATGGCAAACGTCAACATCAAGCCACTGGAAGACAAGGTTCTGGTACAGATCGCTGAGGCGGAGACCACGACGGCATCCGGCCTGGTTATCCCTGATTCCGCTGCTGAGAAGCCACAGGAGGCAGTTGTTATCGCTGTCGGCCCTGGCCGCTTGGATGAGCAGGGCAAGCGCATTGCTGTCGACGTCAACGAGGGCGACACCGTGATCTTCTCCAAGTACGGCGGCACCGAGCTGAAGTACAACGGTGAAGAGTACTTGCTGCTTTCCGCTCGCGACCTGCTGGCCGTCGTCGAAAAGTAATTGAAGGGGGCGTAGCCACCAATGGCAAAACTTATTGCATTTCATCAGGAGGCCCGCGAAGGCATCAAGAAGGGCGTTGACACTTTGGCGGATACCGTCAAGGTCACTCTTGGCCCGCGTGGCCGAAACGTTGTGCTTTCGAAGTCGTGGGGTGGCCCGACCGTTACCAACGACGGTGTGACGATCGCCCGCGACATCGACCTCGAGGAGCCGTTTGAGAACCTCGGTGCGCAGCTGGTGAAATCCGTCGCAGTGAAGACGAACGACATCGCCGGTGACGGCACCACGACCGCGACGCTGCTCGCGCAGGCGCTGGTCACCGAGGGGCTGCGCAACGTCGCTGCTGGTGCGAACCCGATCCAGCTCAACAAGGGCATCCAGGCTGCGGCTGAGAAGGTCATCGAAGAGCTGAAGTCGCGTGCGACGGAGGTTTCTTCGTCCGCCGAGATCGCCAACGTTGCCACCGTTTCCTCCCGCGACCCTGAGGTCGGCGAGATGGTTGCCGGTGCGATGGACAAGGTCGGCAAGGACGGCGTCGTCACCGTCGAGGAGTCCCAGACGATCGACTCCTTTGTCGACGTCACCGAGGGTGTCTCCTTCGACAAGGGCTTCCTGTCGCCGTACTTTATGACGGACCCTGACGCCGGCCAGGCGGTGCTGGAAAACGCCCGCGTGCTGCTGGTCCGTAACAAGATTTCCTCGCTGCCGGACTTCCTTCCGCTGCTGGAAAAGGTTGCGGAGGCATCCGTCCCGCTGCTGATCATCGCCGAGGACGTCGACGGTGAGCCGCTGCAGACGCTCGTGGTGAACACGCTGCGCAAGTCCCTGAAGGTTGTCGCCGTGAAGTCGCCGTACTTCGGCGAGCGCCGCAAGGCCTTTATGGATGACTTGGCTGTAGTGACCAATGCGACGGTCATCGACCCTGAGGTTGGCATGGCGCTCAAGGACGCCACGCTGGATGACCTCGGCTCGGTGCGCCGCGTCACCGTGACCAAGGACGACACCGTGCTTGTCGACGGGGCCGGTTCCGCTGAGAACGTCGAGGAGCGTCGCAACCAGATCCGCCGCGACATCGAGGCGACGGACTCCACCTGGGACAAGGAGAAGATGGAGGAGCGCCTGGCGAAGCTGTCGGGTGGCGTCGCCGTCATCCGCGTCGGTGCCGCGACTGAGACCGAGGTCAACGAGCGCAAGCTGCGCGTCGAGGACGCCATCAACGCTGCCCGCGCGGCAGTCGAAGAGGGCATTATCGCCGGTGGCGGTTCCGCACTGGTCCAGATCGCACGCGACCTGGAGGAGTACGCGGAGTCCTTCGAGGGCGAGCAGAAGACCGGCGTGTTGGCGGTTGCCCGCGCGCTGGTGAAGCCGGCGTTCTGGATTGCGGACAACGCTGGGCTGGACGGCTCAGTTGTCGTGTCGAAGATCGCAGACATGGCGAACGACGAAGGCTTCAACGCCGCAACGATGGAGTACGGCAACCTGGTTGAGCAGGGCATCATTGACCCTGTGAAGGTGACGCACTCCGCGGTTGTCAACGCTTGCTCGGTAGCCCGCATGGTGCTGACCACGGAGGTTTCTGTGGTGAACAAGCCGGAAGAAGCTGAGGAACACGCACACGGTCACGCGCACTAATTAGTGTTTGTGACGAGGGGAGCCCGGACGGATACATGCCGTTCGGGCTTTTGCGTGCCTGATGGGTCAGGCTTTGGGAATGGCATGCTCGGCGCTGTACCCTTAGGCGATACTGGAAAGGAGTCGGGCGTCGCGTATGAGCGGTATAGATACTGATGACGTGAATGCGCAGCTTGCGCAACTGCTGCCTGCTGCACAGTCCGGTGATGATCGGGCGACGCAGCGCGTCGTTGCGCTCATTTATCCATTTGTGCTGCGCTACGCCCGCGCCCGCATTGGCGGTGGGCGCACCCCGACCCCGGAAGACGTTACGCAGGACGTGTGCTTTGCAGTAGTCAAGGCGCTCAGTACCTATAAGGACCAGGGCAAGCCGTTCATGGCATTCGTGTACGGGATTGCATTTAATAAGGTGACGGATGCGCACCGCAGCTATGCGCGAGACCGAATGCTGCCTACCGAAGATATCCCCGATGGGGTATCGCAAGAGGCGGATCCAGAGGGATATGCGCTGGATGTCGACGCGAGTAACAAAATGCGCGAGCTGCTCGATGTACTCAATGAGAAGGCGCGAAATATCATTATTCTTCGCGTATTTGTTGGCCTTTCGGCGGAAGAAACAGCAGAGATTGTTGGCGGGACAGCTGGGTCGGTTCGTGTCGCACAGCACCGTGCCCTGGCTCGCCTGCGTGAGGCCCTTGAAGAAGAGGAGTCTGCGAAATGACACGTGATGCTCACCGTATCCCGCAGTTTGATGAGCTGTTGGCGGATGACGCCCTGTTGACCAAAGCGTCACGTGGAGAGGACCCTAGCGACGGCACCGATCCGCTTTTGGGCCTGATGGGTGCGCTGCGCGAGGACGTCGAGCGTCCGATGCCGGAGCCGCCATACATAGCGCCCGTGGCGGCGCCTGCGCGCAAGCAGATGAACCCGTGGCTCAGTGGGCTTGTGGGCGCGGCAGCAGCCACCGCAATCGTTGTTGGAAGTGGGGCAGTGTTGTACAACGCGACTCCTGATTCCCCTCTGTGGCCAGTAGCCTCAACCGTGTTCGGAGAGCGTGCGTCGGTCATGGAGCTTGCGAGCACGCTCGACGAGATGGAAGTAGCCAGCGATGAGGGTAACGGCGACGCTGTGCGTGCCCTGGTGTTACAGGCCAAGGCATTGCTTGACTCCATGGATGTGAAGAAGACGCAAGGGTCTGAGCCCACGGTGGCGTCGACAATCCCCGAGGTGACGGTGACGCGCACCGTGACTGTGACGGTGACACCTGAGCCGCGCGAACCGGTGACGGTGACGCAGGTGGTCACGGAGCAGCCTGCCGTCGAGCAGCATTCCTCCGCGCAGCCGACAGCGAGTGCGGAACCGAGCGGTGCGCACGTGCCGGCTACTACAGGCAAGGACGCCGCGCCGGAATCGCCAGTGGCGACGACCTCCCCCAAGCCGGTTGAGCCCCCGGCGTCAGCCTCGCCGCAGCACTAGCGCCCGGCGGACTCGATGCCATCCATGTACCCCAGCGCGTAATCCCACGTGACATAGGCGTTGACGTCCGGGTTAGCGCTTGGTTCGTGGACGGGCGGCAGCGCGTTGTTGAGCGTGGAGATCATGTTTTGCTCCATGATGTCCCAGTCGTAGTAGTGCGTCTGCTCGCAGTCTTCACACATGAAGAAGATCCCGAGGATGCCGCGGGGGCGCAGGATACGTTGTGCGTCGCGGACGTGGGCGAGGTCGTGAATGATCGCCTGCCGCTCCTCGCTGCTTAAGGGCTCCGGCTGTTCGTCGTCCTCGATGAACGATGCCGGGTCGTTCGGGTCGTTTGCGAACGGGTCGAGTGGCATCATGTCGTCGTAATTCACACCGATCAGCCTATTGTGTGGGGAGTAGCAAGGCCAATTAGCCATGTGCGTTGGGATTTTTCGACGCCGCTGTGTGTCGTGTCGCGCGACGTTATATCATGGCTGAAAACCAATGTCGGGTACACCGCGCGCGGAAGGAGAAGTTGTCAATGGCAAACGAGCGAGTTCTTACAGGTGGGGATGACCCGCACAAGGTTGCACTGCGGGGCTTGACCTTTGATGATGTGCTGCTGCTGCCAGCCGAGTCTCACATTGTGCCGGCCGAAGTGAGCACGAGCTCGCAGTTCAGCCGCAACATCAAGCTGGGTATCCCGATCGCATCGGCTGCGATGGATACGGTCACGGAGTCGCGGATGGCGATCGCGATGGCGCGCCAGGGTGGCATTGGCGTGCTCCACCGTAACCTGAGCGCTCAGGACCAGGCGGAGCAGGTTGACATCGTAAAGCGTTCTGAGTCCGGCATGGTCACCAACCCGGTGACCGCCACACCAGACATGACGATTCGTGACGTCGACGCGCTGTGCGGCCGTTTCCACATCTCGGGCCTGCCGGTGATCGACGCCGACGAGCGCCTGGTGGGCATCATCACCAACCGCGATATGCGCTTCGAGCCGGACTACGACCGCAAGGTCGCAGAGGTGATGACACCGATGCCGCTGGTTGTGGCGGATGAGGGCGTCGATAAGCAGGAGGCACTCGCGCTGCTGTCGGCGAACAAGGTGGAGAAGCTGCCGATCGTGGACAAGGCAGGCAAGCTGGTTGGCCTGATCACGGTGAAGGACTTCGTGAAGAGCGAGCAGTACCCGAACGCGTCGAAGGACTCGAACGGCCGTCTGCTTGTTGCCGCTGGTATCGGCACTGGTGAAGAGTCCTACGAGCGTGCCGCGCTGCTCGTTGAGGCGGGTGTCGACGCCCTCGTCGTCGACTCTGCGCACGCACATAACAACCGCGTGCTGGAGATGGTGTCCCGTGTGAAGAAGGACTTCGGCGACCGCGTTGACGTCGTCGGCGGCAACCTGGCAACGCGCGAAGCCGCGCAGGCCATGATCGATGCCGGTGCGGACGCGATCAAGGTCGGCATCGGTCCTGGCTCCATTTGCACCACCCGCGTTGTTGCGGGCGTCGGAGCACCACAGATCACGTCCATCCTGGAGGCTTCCGTACCTGCTCACAAGGCCGGAGTACCGATCATCGCAGACGGTGGCATGCAGTTCTCCGGGGACGTTGCTAAGGCCCTCGCCGCTGGCGCATCGACCGTCATGCTCGGCTCCATGCTCGCAGGCACCACTGAGGCACCCGGTGACGTCGTGGTTGTTGGGGGTAAGCAGTACAAGCGCTACCGCGGCATGGGCTCGATGGGCGCGATGCAGGGCCGTGGCCTGACCGGCGAAAAGCGCTCCTTCTCCAAGGACCGCTACTTCCAGGCAGACGTCACCAGCGAAGACAAGCTGGTGCCGGAGGGCGTCGAGGGCCGCGTTCCGTTCCGCGGAGATATCGACGCCATCACCCACCAGATCGTCGGTGGTCTGCGCGCCGCGATGGGCTACACCGGCTCCGCCTCGATCGCAGAACTGCAGACGAAGCAGTTCGTCCAAATCACCACGGCTGGCTTGCGCGAATCGCACCCGCATGACATCACGCAAACGGTTGCAGCGCCGAACTACCACAACTAATCCTTTCTGACTGGCTCCTGAAGGAGAGAACCTGACATGCGTGAATATGTAGAAATTGGCATCGGACGCGAAGCCCGCAAGGCCTACGACCTTGACGATCTGACCCTGGTTCCGACGCGGCGCACCCGCTCGTCGAAGGACGTCAACACGGAGTGGCACATCGACGCCTACTCCTTTGACATGCCGCTCGTATCCCACCCGACCGATGCCCTGGCGAGCCCCGAGTTCGCCATCGAGATGGGTAAGCAGGGTGGACTTGCGGTGCTCAACGCCGAGGGCATCCTGGGCCGCCACGCGAACTTCGAAGAGGCGATCAACGAGGTCTGCGGACAGGCGCCAAATCCCAAGGACCTCGAGCAGGAGAACTACCACGAGATTCCTAGCAAGATTGCCAAGGCTACGGCGACGCTGCAGAAACTCCATCAGGCGCCAATTAATTTGGACGTGTTGAGTGAGCGCATTGCGCAGGTCCGCGCGTCGGGCGCGACCGTCGCTGTGCGCGTGAGCCCGCAGAACGTGCGCGAGCTTGCCCCTGCAGTGATCAAGGCCGGTGCAGAGATCCTGTTCGTGCAGGGTACGTTGATTTCCGCCGAGCACGTGCAGCCCGGTGGGGAACCGCTGAACTTGAAGGAGTTCATCGGCTCCCTCGACGTTCCGGTCATCGCAGGTGGTGTCTTCGACTACACGACGGCCACGCACCTGATGCGTGCTGGCGCTGCCGGCGTGATTGTTGGTTCGGGTCGTTCCTCTTCCGGCCTGGCGCTGGACGTTCCCCTTGCAACTGCGATTGCTGACGTGGCTGCAGCTCGCCGCGACTACTTGGACGAGACCGGTGGCCGTTATGTCCACGTCATCGCTGATTCGGCACCGTCGAACGCCGGGGACATCGCGTTGGCACTCGCCATGGGCGCCGACGCCGTCATGGTAGGCAGTCTGTTTGCGAAGGCGAACGAGGCCGCTGCTGGCGGCGCGTATTGGGAACCGGCGGCTGCGCACCCGCGCTTCCCGCGCGGCGAGGTTGCCAACTGGGAGTTCGGCGATCGTCTTCCGCTGTCTGAGATTTTGTTCGGTCCATCGAGCGATTCGGGCGCTGCCACGAACTTAGTGGGCGGTTTGCGCCGTATTATGGCGAAATGTGGGTACACTGATCTCAAGTCGTTCCAAAAGGTCGACGTGACCGTCCGCCCGTAAACAGATTGACCTAATATATCGAATATGGCCTACGAAGTAGTTATTAAACGAGATGCCCCTGACGGCCCACACCACGAGGTTGATGTCAACCACATCTTCTTCTCGGTGACGGACAGCAAGGGCATTATGACCCATGTCAATGAGGTCTTTATTCACTACGCGCAGTATCCCGAAGTCGAGATGATCGGGAAGCCACACAATCTCATTCGCCATATTGAGATGCCTGGTGGCGCGTTCAAGCTGATGTGGGATGTCATTGAAGATGGCCGACCGTTCGCAGGCTATGTTCGCAACCGCGCAAAGAGTGGTTCCGCGTACGACGTGTTTGCTACGGTGACGCCTCTGCCAAACGGCGATTACCTCTCTGTGCGTACCCGTCCGATGACCGAGTTGTTCCAGGTCGTTGGCGACGTGTACCAGGCGGTGAACGACGTTGAGTGGAAGGCGCGCCACGAGGGCGTTGGTCGTCGTCGCCGCGCAGAGCTCGGCTTGGCCAAGCTGCAGGAGCTTGTGCCTGATTACGACGCCTTCGTTGCTGAAGCGCTGCCGGCCGAGGTGTTGGCGCGTGAGGAAGCAGGCTTCGACCTGCCAGAAGGCACCGGTGAGGTGTACGAGGCCACCAAGCGCCTCTACCGCGAACTGGACCGCTTTATGGAAATCCAGTCGTCCATTAAGGAAGCCGCCGAAGAACTGGCAAAGGCCAGCCAGACTCTGGTGGAAGAAAACGCTGTGACCAACAGCGTGAAGGGCGAGATGGAAAACGTGATGGCGGAGGGCGCTGCTCGTACGCTGCTGCTTGCGCCGCTGCAGGTGTGGGCGACGATGCGTGGCATTATCGACGAAAACGCGCAGTCGCTCAACGAGGTCGCTGGCGAGTTGGCAAAGAAGGCGGCGACCGCGCGCATGGCGATTGCGCTGGCTCGTTTGCATACGGCGCAGACCGCGATCTTCTCTCTTGAGGAAAACCGTGGTGAGGTGTTGTCCATGCTGTTCGACGCTCTCGAAGTAGACGTGAAGCAGATGGATGACGCGGTCTTCCTGCACTCCTCCTTGGCGAACCGCGTAGACCTGAAGGTGAACTCGATTTCCGAGCTGACAAAGATGCCGCTCGAGATGATTCGCCGTTGGTCCCAGACGACGGCGCAGGAGCCGTTCGGCGAGAACATCGAGCCGCTTGTTGCTCAGGTGCACCGCGCTATCCAGGCTGCTGATAACTCTATCGAGCGCCTGCACGCTTCCTCGCAGAAGCTGGGCTCCGACCCGGCGATTGACGGGGTGCACGATGCGCTGGAGAACCTGCGTGCGCTGCTGAAGTAGTCTGTTGTAACGTCGCAACGCTGAAGACACCACCCGCCAAGCGGGTGGTGTTTTGTTGTTTCGAAGGGATTCCCGCACCAGATTCCAGTATTTCGGCCGGGTGCATTGGCGTTTCCCCAGGTCCCGAATTGTGCGCGCGGGAATGTGGTGCGCAGGACACTGTCATCGGGCTCACGTACACATTAGGTGCTGCGTAGGTTAAGATTTGGTGCGTGACTACAGCTCAAACTCGCCCTGTTCTTGTTGTTGATTTCGGTGCGCAGTACGCGCAGCTCATTGCGCGTCGTGTGCGTGAGGCGCACGTGTTCTCCGAAGTCGTTCCGTCCACGATCTCCGCTGCGGAGGTGAAGGAGAAGCAGCCGCTGGCGCTTGTCCTATCCGGTGGCCCGTCGTCCGTGTATGAGGATGGCGCTCCGCAGTTGGACCCTGAGGTTTTCGAGTTGGGGATTCCGATCTTCGGCATCTGCTACGGCTTCCAGGTGATGACGCGGGCGCTCGGCGGAAAGGTTGAGCAGACCGGCGCCCGTGAGTACGGTCGCACGTCGATGGACGTCAAGGGCGGCGTGCTGCACGCCGGCTTGCCGGAGGAGCACAAGGTGTGGATGAGCCACGGCGATTCGGTGACGCAGGCTCCGGAGGGCTTCGAGGTCACCGCGTCTTCGAAGGGTGCGCCGGTCGCCGCGTTCGAGAACGTGGAGCGCAAGTTCGCCGGTGTGCAGTACCACCCGGAGGTGATGCACTCGCCGCACGGCCAGGAGGTGCTGACGCGCTTCCTCACCGAGATTGCTGGTCTGGAGCAGAACTGGACGGCATCCAATATTGCGGAGCAGCTCATTGAGCAGGTTCGCACCCAGGTTGGCGACGGCTACGCCATCTGTGGTCTGTCCGGTGGTGTGGACTCGGCTGTTGCTGCGGCGCTGGTGCAGCGTGCGATCGGGGACCGCCTGACCTGTGTGTTCGTGGACCACGGCCTGCTGCGTCAGGGTGAGCGCGAGCAGGTGGAGAAGGACTTCGTCGCCGCGACCGGCGCGAAGCTGGTCACCGTGGACGAGCGCAAGGCCTTCCTGGACAAGTTGTCTGGTGTGACCGAGCCGGAGGCCAAGCGCAAGGCGATCGGTGCGGAGTTCATCCGTTCCTTCGAGCGCGCTGTGGCTGATGTGTTGTCGGACCACAAGGTTGATTACCTGGTGCAGGGCACGCTGTACCCAGACGTCGTGGAGTCTGGCGGCGGCACCGGCACCGCGAACATTAAGAGCCACCACAACGTGGGCGGCCTGCCGGACGACGTCGAGTTCGAGCTGGTCGAGCCGCTTCGTCTGCTGTTTAAGGACGAGGTCCGCGCGGTCGGCCGCGAGCTGGGCCTGCCTGAGGTGATCGTGAACCGTCAGCCGTTCCCGGGCCCGGGCCTGGGCATCCGGATCATCGGTGAGGTCACCGAGGAGCGCCTGGAAACCCTGCGCGCTGCTGACGCGATTGCTCGCGAGGAGCTGACCAAGGCTGGACTGGATGACCAGATTTGGCAGTGCCCGGTTGTGCTGCTGGCCGATGTGCGTTCGGTTGGTGTGCAGGGCGATGGCCGCACCTACGGCCACCCAATTGTGCTGCGCCCTGTCGCATCTGAGGACGCGATGACCGCGGACTGGGTACGCATCCCGTACGAGACGCTGGAGGTCATCTCGACCCGCATCACCAACGAGGTGGCGGATGTCAACCGCGTGGTGCTGGACGTGACCTCCAAGCCGCCGGCCACCATCGAGTGGGAGTAAGTCAGTTTCTTTCGCCCGCGTCCTCGCGGGCGTAGTACGCGGACACGGATCCGACGCGCTGCGACACGTTAATCGTGAGTAGTGCGCTGTCTGTGTTCGCGTTTTGTCGTTCTTCGGGGCATGCGGCCTCGCCGATGTTCACCTTGCAGTTGATGTCGACGGGGACGTTTTCCGGCAGGATGATATCGGTGCTGCCGATGTTGTTCGCAATGTTGACCGTTTTCGGCTCACTCAGCGGTTCGAGATCGGTGAAGTCGATGTAGGACTCGCCGATGAAGTCGGGGGTGCCCATTGGGTCTGGTAGCTCGTCGACGTCGTACACGGTGATGTACGCGCTGCCGAAGCGGCTGTAATTGCCAAGTCGCACTTCGCTGGTGGCCCCCAGCGCAAACACTGTTGCCGTTGTCAGCACCAGCGTGACGGGGATCCACAGCCAGTAGCGCTTCTTTGGTCGCGCACGCTCCGGCGCTGGCTCGGTTGGTTCGGGTAGGTGCCACAGCCCGGGTGCCGCGCCGAGCGGGTCCCACGCGGGTGGCGTGCCAGGATGCTCGTAGCCTTCGGACACGGTGAGGTGCGAGGTGTCCACGGTGGGGCCTTCGCTTGTCGGCGCCTCCTCGGGGTTCATTGCCAGCAGTCCTGCCGGGGGCTCGGGTCGGCGCTGGTGAGCGAGGTACCAGCCGAGCGAGAACAACACGAACGTAACGAGCACCCCGTTGAGATCGCCTGCGGCTGAGACAGATGGGAAGAAGACCACTAGGCCAAGCAGCAGCCACCAACCGGTGCTGCGGTCCTTCTTCTCCGGTTCGGTGAGTTGTTCTTTCGGCGTGATAATTGCGTTCCACGGGCTGCGGGTCATGCCGAAGCGTGGCATGTTGATCCAGCACAGCAGGTAGAGGAAGAGGCCACCACCGAATATGAGTGCAAGTGCTACGAAGATAACGCGGATCAGTGTCGGGTCGATTTGGTAGCGGGCGCCGATGCCTTCGCAGACGCCGCCGATGGCAGCCTTGCCGCCCTGGTCCTTTGGGATGCGGGGTGGGCGGGTCTCCCACATGCGCTTCAGTGTGTTGGTTTCCATGTCTTTATTGTCCCGTGGTGGGCCCGCGGGCGGTATCGGGAATGACCCTGATTTTTGATTTCAGGGTTTACCCCGATGTGCCCAAGGAACTGTGCGTGTAAAGATGAGTGCATGTCTGCTTTGTATCCCCGGCTGACCCGGGACCCGTCCCGCCGCGTCATTGCGGGTGTGGCTTCTGGCGTGGCGGGACACCTTGGGGTGGATGTGCGGTGGGTGCGGCTGTTTTTTGTTGTCGCCAGTTTCGCCGGTGGGCTGGGGGCGTTACTGTACTCGGGCTTGTGGATGTTCACCCCGGTTGCCGAGAGCACCGAGCCTCGGCAGCGTCCTGGAGCGCTGGATGTTTTCCTCGTGTTGGTGGGGTTTGTGGGCGCGCTGCTGTCCTTGCAGGGCTCCTCGGGTGTTGGATCGGCTGTGCTGTTCGTGGTTGGCGTACTCATAGTGGGTGCGATTATCGCGTTGCAGGCCTACGACCGCGGTACGGCCTCATGGAAGAACCTCGCGGCGCTGTCCTTGGGAGCGCTGCTCGTGATGGGTGGGGTGCTGGCGGTAGCGCTGATGGGGGAAAGCAGCGGGGTCGCCGGTGTGGTTGTCTCTGTGCTGGTGACGGTGCTGGGGGTGGCGGTGCTGGTGGTGCCGTTGATTACGAAGTTGGCGAACTCGCTCGTCGCGGAGCGTGAACAGAAGGCGGTGGCGGACCAGCGCGCGGAGATCGCCTCCCGCTTGCATGACTCGGTGCTGCAGACCTTGGCGCTGATTCAGCGCCAGGCGGGTGACCCGGACGAGGTGGTTCGGCTTGCCCGTGGCCAGGAGCGTGAGCTTCGCGCCTGGCTGTTCGACGATACCGTGTCCAACCACACCACCACCTTCGCCGCGTTGCGCAAGGCTGCTGGCGAGGTGGAGGACGCCTATGGGGTCGTGATTCAACCGGTCACGGTGGGAGACGACTTTCCTTTCGACAAGCGCACCGAAGCGGTCGTGCTCGCCGCCCGGGAGGCGATGGTCAACGCCGCAAAGCATGCGGGGGTGGACACGATCGACGTCTACGCGGAGCACCTCGCGGGCAGGCTCGAGGTGTTCGTGCGCGACCGGGGTGCCGGCTTCGACCCGGAGGCGGTGCCGGCGGACCGGCACGGGCTGCGCGATTCCATCGTGGGGCGGGTTGAGCGGGTTGGGGGAGAGGCGCACGTGGTGTCGTCGATAGGCAATGGCTCCGAGATCGAACTAGCGTTAGACCTATGACGCGCGTGTTTCTCGTAGACGACCACTCGGTGTTTCGGGCCGGAGTGAAGGCCGAACTGGCTGCCGCAGGCGACGGCCAGCTGGACATCGTCGGTGAGGCTGGCACGGTCGCCGAGGCGGTGCGAGGGATCGAGCAGACACAGCCCGACGTCGTGCTTCTCGACGTCCACATGCCCGACGGCGGCGGCCTCGCAGTGCTGAAGCGTGCACCCGGCCCGGCGTACTTGGTGCTCAGCGTGTCCGACGCCGCCGAAGACGTCATTGCCCTAATCCGCGCGGGCGCCCGCGGGTACGTGACCAAGAACATCGCGGGCGCGGAGCTCGCGGAGGCCATCGAGCGGGTACGCGGCGGGGACGCGTACTTCTCGCCGCGCCTGGCGGGGTTCGTGCTTGATGCGTTTGCGAGCAGGCCTGTCGTCGAGGAGGACGACCCGGCGGTGGACTCGCTGACCCGGCGCGAACTCGAGGTGCTGCGCCTGCTGGCGCGGGGCTACACGTACAAGGAGATCGCGCAGCGCCTGTTCATTTCCGTGAAGACGGTGGAGACGCATGCGTCGAGTATTTTGCGTAAGACGCAGACCTCGAACCGCCACCAGTTGACCCGGTGGGCGGTTGCGCGCGACCTGGGCTAGCGTACACCTACCTGCCGCAGCAGCGACTGTGCGGTTTTGTCTGTTTCCTGCAGCATGCGCGGGTCGGTGCCGGGCATTGGGGAGATGGTGGTGTCTGCCCACTGCTTGCCGGTGGGGATGCCTGCGATGTGCAGGCGCGGGTCCAGGGTGCCGTCGGGGTGGACGGTGCGGCGGGTGTCCGCGTCGGTTTCGGGGGAGCCGGTGGGCGTGCCGAAGGGCGCGAAGGGGCGGATGCGCTCGCTTTCCAGCAGCGACGCGGTGAGGGGGTCGGCTGCGCGGGTGATATTGGGGGACGGCAGGAAGGCGTCCGCGAGGGTGTCCGCGGTGACGGTGCGCTCGGCGCTGGTGGCCGTGAAGTGTGTGCCCGATTGCGTGACGGTTGGGGTTGGGCCGAGCAGGGTGACCAGGCCGGCGTCGATAAGTGCGAGGAGTTCGCGGGAGCGGAACATCGGAGGACCGGAGCCGACCATCTGGCCGAATGCCATGTAGTCGGAGAGCGCGCCGCGCTGGTCCTCCGGGGTGCCGCGGCCGTTCTCGACGGCGATGGCGGTCGGTTTGCGGCCTGCGGAGATCACCCACAGGGCGGACTTGATGGGGGAGTCGTGGGCGGCGACGGCCTCGGCGATGTCGCGGGCCAGGGCGTCGGCGATGACGCAGTTCAGGCTCTCGGCGTCGAGGCCGTCACACCCGGCCAGGGGGTCGATCCAGTAGGAGATGTCGAAGGGCTCGGTGGTGGCGTCGGCAAGGGCGTCGTTGAGCGCGCGGGCGCAGGGCAGGAGGCTGGTGCGAGTGGCGGCGCCGGCGAGTGGTGCGGCGTCGATGCGCGAGATGATGTCCGCAAGCGGGATGCGCAGGGCGTCGGGGCGTACGCGCGCAAGCGTGGTGTAGTAGGCGGCGTAGGAGTCGCGGATGAGGGCAGGCCAAAGCTGCTCGCCGAAGCTGAGTGTTGTGGCGTCGCTGTGCTGCTCGATCGCGGCGCGCAGTCGCGAGAGGTCGGCCTTGGGCGGCAGCGAGTGGTACTCGGATTTCGGCAGGTAGGGGTAGCCGCGACCCGAGGTGACCACGAGGTGAGGCTCGGCGCCGCTGGGTTCGTAGCGCAGCCCGGAGCGGGTGTCGGCGGGCACGAAGCGGCCGCCGCGGTTGATGGTGCTCAGCGCCATGAGGTCGAAAAAGCCCATGCCAAGGCCGCGCACGATTGCGGTTTCGCCAGCAACCAGCGTATCGACGTCCTGTTCCACCGGGTTGCCCGGCTGAATCCAGTGCCCGCGGAAGGCCACCGGGTGCTCGGGGACGACCCAGCCGGTGGCGAGCACGGTGGCGTCGGCGTGGACGGTGGTGCCGTCCTCAAGCGTGATGGCGTCGCGGCCGTTCTCGGCGGTGATGCGCTGCGCGCGGGAGCGGTGGTTGGTGACGGTCACGTGCTCGGGGAGCTGCGCCAGCGCGACCGTGAGGACCCAGTGGAGGTACTCGCCGTACAGCGCGCGGGATGGGTTGGACTCCGGGCGGGTGGCAGCCAGCTCCGCGCCGAAATCGGCGGTGACGTGGTTGGGGGTTGGGTGGGCGTCGAAAAGTGATTGCTTGGTGGCGGAGATGGTGTCGCGCTCGCCGCGCAGGAGCTGGATCCACTCGTACATGGTGGGGCCCTCGAGTATGGGGGCGGTGACGGTCGCGCCGGGTTCGGTGAAGAGGGTGACGGCGCCGGCCAGCGTGTTCATGCACAGCGTGTGGGTTTGTGCGGTGTCCCAGACGCGCCCGGCGCCGTGCTGGGCGTCGTCGATGAGGTGGATTGTCAGCGGCTGGTTGGAATTAGATTCGTTGAGCGTGGCGGCGACGCGTTCGATGATGGAAATGCCGCGTGGACCTGCGCCGACGATGGCGATTGCTGGCTGCACTGTGTGTTCCTTCCTGTTGCGACAGTGACCGTTTAGACTGCTTAGTCTAGACACATGAGACCGCTCCGTCTAATCTGTGTTAGCGTTATCGCTCATCGAAGGGAGAACAGTGAAGCGCACACGTCGAACGCAGGCCGGAGCGCTGCTTGCGGCTACCACGCTACTCGGGTTATGCACCGCATGTGCAGGACAAACAGAGCAAAGCGGGGACATGCAGGCAATCACGTACCTGGAGCCGAACTGGTTTACCTCGCTGTATCCGCCTGCGGCCGGGTTCTACCCGAATGGTGGCGTCGTGAATCAAATAACAGACAGACTGCTCTATCAGGACCCGGAGACGCTCGAGCTGCACCCGTGGATCGCCACGAAGCTACCGGAGATCAGCGAGGACGCGACGGTATACACGTTCGACATCCGCACCGACGTCACCTACTCCGACGGCTCGCCGCTGACCGCGGAGAACGTCGTGGCCAACTTCGACCTCTACGGCAAAGGCGACAAGGAGCGGCTGCTCAACGCATCCGAGCAGATCTCGAACTATGACTACGGCGAAGTCATCGACGAAGACACGGTGCGCTTCCACTTCACCGCACCCTCGCCGGGGTTCGAGCAAGCGGTCTCCGTGTACAACGCCGGGCTGCTTTCCGACGCCACCCTAGCGCTCGACAACGAGTCCTTCGGGCCGGGCAGCGCCCACAACATCATCGGCTCCGGCCCGTTCGTCATCGCCGGTGAGGAGCTGGGCACCTCCATCGAGCTGCGGGCGCGCGAGGACTACGACTGGGCACCGCCCATCCTCGAGCACCAGGGCCGCGCCCGGCTGGACAGCGTGACGTACCGGCTCGCCGCCGAAGAAGCGATGCGCACCGGAGCGGTCCTATCCGGGCAGGCGGACATCGTGCGCGACGTGACTGCATCGGCTGAGCGTCACCTCCAAGACCGCGGCGTGCAGATCGTCTCCCGCGGCACGAACGCGATGAACAACCAGATCGCGATGCGCCCGCAGCACCCGTACCTGCAGGACATCCGGGTGCGCCGCGCGATCACGCACAGCGTGGACCGCGAAGAGCTGCTGCGCATCCTGTTCTCTGACTCCTACCCGCTGGCGACCTCGAGCGTGGCCGCCACCGGCTTGGGCTACAAGAACCAGGGCGACGCCTACACATACGACCCGGAGCTTGCCCGGCAGCTCCTCGATGAGGCCGGGTGGGTCGTGGGCAACGACGGCATCCGCGTCAAGGACGGGGAACGCCTGCACCTGACCGTCAACTACGCGCAGACCCAGCCGCGCGCCCGCGAAGTGATGACGATGGTGCAGTCCAACCTGCGCGACATCGGCATTGAGCTCTCCGTGCTCTCCGGCGACCGTTCGACGCAAAACGTGGCGTCGAAGGACCCGAACAAGGTGCAGCTCTACCACACGATGGTCGGCCGGGCGGACTACGACGCCATCGAGTCGCACTACGCGGTCGGGCGCCGAGACTCCTTCATTAACCAGGATGAAAACGACAACGTGATCGACCAGCACCTCGAAGACCTGCTGCAGACCGTGGTCTCCACACCCGACGACGCCGGCCGGGCCCGCGCAGTGGAAGCCGTCCAAGATTACGTCACTGAGCAGGCCTACACGCTGCCGCTGTTCGAAGAACCACAGGTATACGCCGTCAGCCCACGTCTGTGCGGGTTCGGCGTGGAAGCCGTTGCACGCCCTGCGCTCTATAGCGCCTACCTCCAGGAAGGGGATACGCCATGCCGTACATCGTAAAGCGGGTAGGCCAAGCACTGATCGTGCTGCTGCTGACCTACACTCTCGCATTCTTTCTGCTTTCGGCTCTGCCATCCGACGGTGTCATGGCCCGCTACGCTGACCCGGCACTGGGACTCAGCCAGGCTGAGATTGAGGCGATCCGTTCGGAGATGGGCGTCGATAAGCCGTTGCTTACGCAGTACGTGGCGACGCTGACGGGTCTATTCACCGGTAGCCTCGGCTACTCCGTGCGCACTGGTACGCCGGTGGGCCAGCTCATCGCCGACGCCCTGCCGCATACGCTGGCGTTGGCCGCGACCTCGGTCGGGCTCACGATCATCGTGGCACTCATCACCGCATTCGTCGCGACGCTGCCCGGCGCCGGGCGCATCGGCGCGCTGTTTCGCGCGGTGCCCTCCCTGATGGTGTCGCTGCCAGGGTTCTGGATCGCGATCGTGCTGCTGCAGCTCGTGTCCTTCGAGCTCGGCTGGATCAACGTGATTGCGCCGGGCCCGCTCGAGGGGCTCGTGCTGCCGACGCTCACGCTGTCCGTCCCGATGGCGGCCCCGCTCGCGCAGGTGCTGATCCGCTCCATCGACGAGGTGCAGCGCAGCCCATTCGTGCAGGTGGCGCGTGCGCGCGGCGCGAGCGAGACCCGCATCTTCTGGTCCGACGTGCTGCGAAACGCGCTGCTCCCAGCGCTGACCATGGCTGGTTTGCTCTTCGGCGAGCTCGTCGGTGGTGCTGTGGTGACGGAAACCGTCTTCGGGCGTACGGGGTTGGGCTCCATGGTGGTCACCGCCGTGTCGAACCGCGACACGCCGGTGCTGCTGGGCGTAGTCCTCATCGCGGCGGTGGCGTACGTGACCATCAACCTCATCATTGACCTGCTCTACCCGGTGCTTGACGTGCGGCTGCGCACCGCCGGCGGACCGTTTGCCGCAACACCGAAGCAGTACGCCAGCCAGTCCGCCGACGCCATCGACGTGCGGGCAATCGAAACGGGACGGGAGTAGCAACCATGCGAACGACGAATTGGAAACAGCATTGGAAACAACCAGGCACGGTTCTCGCACTGCTCGTGCTGCTGCTTGCGTGCGCGTGGGCCCTGCTGCCGGGCATATTTGCCACGCACGACCCATACAAGGGCGTCGACGTGGCCCTTGCAGCGCCGAGCGCGGAGCACTTCTTCGGCACCGACGCCGTGGGGCGCGACGTGTACTCGCGCGTGGTCTACGGCGCGCGCCAGTCGCTGCTCGGCGCGGTGATCGCGGTGGCGGTCGGGCTGGTGTTCGGCACGCTGATTGGCCTGGTGGCGGGCGCGCTGCGAGGCAAAGTCGACACCGTACTGATGCGGATCGTGGACGTCCTGCTCGCTATCCCAGGCATCCTGCTGTCTCTGTCCATCATCATCGTGCTGGGCTTCGGCTCGCTGCAGGCCGCGTTCGCCGTCGGTATGACCACGGTGGCGACGTTCGCCCGCCTCGCCCGCTCGCAGGTGATGCAGGTTGCCGGTGCCGACTTCGTAGAGGCCGCCTACGGTTCAGGTGCGACGAAGTCCCAGGTGCTGGTGCGCCACATCCTGCCGAACTCGCTCACCCCGGTCATCGCGCTGGCGGCCCTGCAGTTCGGCACGGCGATCCTGCAGCTGTCCATCCTCGGGTTCCTCGGCTACGGTGCCCCGCCGCCGATCCCGGAGTGGGGCCTCATCATCGCCGAAGGCCGCGACTTCATGGCCACCGCCTGGTGGATCATCGTCTTGCCCGGCGTGGCGATCATCGCCACCGTCATGAGCGCGAACCACCTGTCCCAACTCATTCGTACGGAGGCCTAACCCATGCAACCCCTGCAACCTTTACTTGAAGTACGTGGCCTGACCGTCGCGTACGGCAATCAGCCGCCATCGGCGCAAGACGTGTCCTTTTCCGTCGCGCCTGGCAAACTCACCGCGATCGTGGGGGAGTCCGGCTCTGGCAAGACGACCTCGGTGATGGCGACTCTGGGACTCCTCGGCGGGTCCGCGCGGGTGCTGGACGGCGCAGTCTATTTCCAAGGCAAGGACATCACGCAGTTGTCTCCGCGGCAGTGGCGTCAGCTGCGCGGTGCGAAGATTGGCTTGGTGCCGCAGGACCCGAACAATTCGCTCAACCCGCTCAAGCCCGTCGGGGCCTCGATCGAGGAGGCGATGGCGGTCCACGGTATTGGCACAGCCGCCTCCCGTCGCGCACGCGCGCTGGAGCTCATGGAGGCCGTCGGCATCGACGACCCGCAGCGCCGCCACGGCCAGTACCCGCACGAGCTCTCGGGCGGGATGAAGCAGCGCGTGCTCATCGCAGCAGCCATCGCGCCCGAGCCGCAGGTACTGATCGCCGACGAGCCGACGTCCGCCCTGGATGTGACCGTGCAGGAAAAGGCGCTGGACGTGCTCGACGAGATGCGTGAGCGCCTCAACCTCGGCATCGTGCTGATCACGCACGACTTGGCGGTGGCGGGTGACCGTGCCGACGACGTGGTGATTATGCAGCGCGGCGTCGTCGTGGAGGAAGGCCCCGCCGCGGAGGTGCTCGCCGACCCGCAAGAGGAGTATTCACAGCGCCTGCTTGCCGACGCCCCTTCGCTCGCCGTCGCGAACGCCTACCACCGGCCAGCGCCGGACGGCGACGTGCTGGTGCGCGTGGATCACCTGCGCCAGGAGTATGGGGACTTCGTGGCCGTCAATGACGTCTCCTTCGAAGTGAAGCGAGGGTCCACGCACGCGATTGTGGGCGAATCCGGCTCCGGGAAGACCACGACTGGGCGGGCGATCTCCCTGTTCCGGGATCCGACGAGCGGCAGCGTCACCATCGGCGGCAACGTCGTGACCGGCGTCGACGACGCCACCCGCCGGAAGCTGCGCTCCACGGTGCAGCTGGTGCACCAGAACCCGTTTTCTTCCCTGAACCCTAAAATGACGGTGGAGGCCATCGTGGCCGAGCCGGTTCGGAACCTGACGGGGGCGTCGAAACGCGAGGCGCGCGCGAAGGCGCACGAGGTGCTGGCGCGCGTGGCGCTGGACCCGCAGCAGTTCGCGCGGCGCACCCCGTCGCAGCTTTCCGGCGGGCAGCGCCAGCGTGTCGCCATTGCGCGTGCGCTCGTGGTGGAGCCGGAGCTCGTCGTGTTCGATGAGGCGGTTTCCGCGCTCGACGTGACGGTGCAGGCGCAGATCCTCCGGCTGCTGGAAGACCTGCAGCAAGAGCTGGGCCTGACCTATATCTTTATTTCCCATGATTTGGCGGTGGTGCGCCAGGTTTCGGACACGGTCAGCGTGCTCAGCCGTGGTACCCAGGTGGAGTATGGCCCGACGGACGACGTCTTCCAGTGGCCGCGCCACGAAGTGACAAAGAACTTGATCCATGCAATCCCGGGCGCGCGCTTTCGCGCCCGGCAGTTAGGAGAATTTAGTGTCTAACATCATCGATACGCTTGCCGACGCCTCTCCGGAACTCGCGCGCCTTCGCAGGCGCCGCCCGGAAGCAGTCGAGAACGCAGAGCTCACGTTTACGGCCCTCTTCGAGCCTGACGACGAGGGCGACGTGCCACTGGCCTGGCGCTATGGTGTCGCCGCGTTCGTGGCCGGGCTCACCGGACTGACAACTGCGAGCGCGTTCTACCGGGAGTTGCTCGAGGACCTCGAAGACCAAGCCCCCGGCCTCGCCGAGGCCGTCGACGCCGCTATCGCGCGCGGTGCATCCGAGGGGCCGTACTGGCACGGCGACTTCGTCCTGTTCGGTGACGTCATTGGGGAGGCGTCCGAGCAGTTCGCCGCTGCCCTGGACTTCGCACACCTGCTGGTCTTCCACCCGAAGGATTCCACCGCCGCAGCGATCGGTCACCTGCAGACCTCCGGGTGGAGCGACAACGGCATCGTCACGTTGGGGCAGCTCATCGCGTTCGTGGCGTTCCAGTTGCGCGTCGTGCACGGCGTGCGGGTGCTCGGCGGGGTTGACGCTGGTGGAGCGCAGCGGGCGTCGATTAGCGGGCGCGCGCACGGCGTGGCTGACCCCGGCTGGGAGCCCGGGCCGCGCACCCTGCTGCCCGAAGTTGTGGCGCCGACGAAGTTCGTGGAGCACTCCCTGGGCTGGCGCGCGTGGGTGCCCAGCCTGGACAAGTTCGAATTCACCGACGAGCACCGCGACGCGCTGCTCAAGCCCGAACGAATCGATATGGAGTACTTCCGGCTGCTCGCGCGTGACCCTGCGGTGCTCAAGGCACGCACCCTGACTGACCTGGACATTTTCTACAACACCGACGGCGGCCTGGGGCGCGCCGAGCGCGAACTCGCCGCGACCGTGGTCTCCCGTCTCAACGGGTGCGAGTACTGTGCTTCCGTGCACCAGGGGCGCGCGAAGCAGGAAGGCGGCGACGCCGAGGCGATCTCCCGGCTCCTCGACGAAGGCGTGACCGCGGACCTGGGCACCCCGCTGTGGAACGCGCTGCGCGATGCGGCCGTGGCGCTCACGCACACCCCGATCGCGTTCTCGCAACAGCACGTCGAAGCCCTCCGCGAGGCCGGCTGCGGCGAGCTCGAGATCCTTGACCTGATCAACTCGGCGGCGTTCTTCAACTGGGCCAACCGCCTCATGCTCAGTCTCGGTGCGGCTGACGTACCGAAGCGCTACCGCTAGCGCTTCTGGATGGGCGCTGTAGGCGCGTATGCGAGGCGCCGCGTGCCGTCGACGTGCGGCATGAGCACCCACGCCACCACAAACAGCCCACC
Source organism: Corynebacterium sp. NML98-0116 (assembly GCF_001767255.1). Taxonomy (GTDB): domain Bacteria; phylum Actinomycetota; class Actinomycetes; order Mycobacteriales; family Mycobacteriaceae; genus Corynebacterium; species Corynebacterium pseudogenitalium. The sequence continues at coordinate 1,848,460 of NZ_CP017639.1, read as the reverse complement.
CGCAAGCAGCGCCAGCCCCCAGCCGGGCAGCGGCGCGATCAGCGGGCTCAGCATGATTGCGAGCCACCACAGCATCAGCGGCACCACCATGCTGAGCGACGGCACCTGCGAGACGTTGCGGCTGCGCGCAAACTCGGCCATAGCCTTGCGGTACGGGTGCGCTCGGGTAGTTGCACGGGCGACGAGCACCGCGGCGAGAGCAATGCCGACTTTCACGGCTGCGGGTAGCGGTGCCGCCATCACGCTTATCGACGCCGCTACGCACCCCGCCGCCACAGCCCGCACAATGGGTGGCGTGGGAATTGGGGTGACGCGGTTGCGGAAGTCTGCGTAATACATAGGGCAGAGCGTACAGCATGGTGTCTCGCTTTTTGTGGCACAGGGATTCGAAACCCTGTTCGACCTTTACTGTTGCCCGTGTCGGGGGCGCGTTGCATACTTACATGCATGAATGGAACACCTATTCGCTTGCGTGAGTTTGCCTCGGACGGTGGCGGACAGCTCAGCAAAGCTGAGCAGATTGCGCAACTCCGAGCGCAATTAGCCGAGCTCGGCGGTGGTGCCGTGCAGGAGCAGATCGGGGGCGAGGGTGTGATTCCGTTGGGTGGTGAGTTGGCGAATGTGCTTCCGAACGGAGGTTTGCCACGGCGGCAGGTCACGCAGGTGAGCGATACGCCGTCGCTTATCGTAGAGATCCTCCGGCAGGTCACGGAGGCCGGCGGATACGCGGCCGTGGTGGGGTGGCCGGAGCTGTCCTACGCGGAGCTTTCAGCGCAAGCGCTACGCAGGACAGTCGCAGTTCCGGAGCCGGGGCTAGATGCAGTGCACGCCGCCGGTGTACTCGCCGAAGGGCTGGATGTGGTGGTGTTGCACACCCGAAGCGAAATCCAGTTCACGCCTGCCCAGGCCCGCCCGCTCCTCGCACGTGTGCGTGCCGGGGAAGCGGCGATGCTCTGCGTGAACGTGACGGTGCCTTCGCCCGCGCTGCGCATGAGCGCGGACATCGCTAGCTTCCACGGCATCGGGCGTGGCCGTGGGCGTATCGCAGGTATTGACCTTGAAGTGTCCGCGCACGCGAAAGGCTGGAAGCGGCCACCGGCACTACTGACGCTTGGAGTTGCGACGGGCGGTGTCACGCACCTGAAGGCGGTGCCCTCATGAGGGTTGCTGCACTTTGGTTCCCGGACTGGCCCGTACAAGCAGCCAAGCTCGAAGCCGAGGACACGTTGGAAGAACCAATCGCGATCGCGGTGCAGCACCGCATCAAGGTCTGTTCGCAGGAGGCGCGGCGCGCCGGGGTCCGCCGCGGGATGCGGGTGCGGAACGCGCAGGCCGTCGCGCCTGAGCTGACGGTGGTGGAGGACAACCCGGAGCGCGACGGCCGCACGTTCAGCGCACTCGCAGGCTCCCTGGATGACGTGGCCGCCTCCGTGGAGGTGCTGCGCCCTGGCCTGGTGGTTGCGGACCTCGCCGCGGCGGGGAAGTTCCACGGCGATGAAGATACGGCGCTTGAGATGCTTCTCGACGCCGCCGCACGCCACGGCATTGACGTCATGGCAGGGGCGGCGGACGAGATCGCCACCGCGGTGATCGCCACCCGGATCTCGCACGTGGTTGCAGCGGGGGAGTCGGCGCAGTTCCTTGCAGTACAGCCGCTTCGGGTGCTCACCGCCGAGACAGCACTCGGCGCGGACCCGGAAACGGTCCGTACCCTGGGCCAGCTGGGCATCCAGACGCTGGGGCAGCTCGCGCAACTGCCGTCCTCTGCCGTGATGACTCGCTTCGGGGTCGCAGGCATCCACCTCCACCGGATCGCCAGTGCGGCCCCGGACCGGCGTGTCGCCCCGGAGCTACCCGTGGAGGACTTCGCCGTCGAGATGGCACCGGAGGAACCGATTGAGCGCGTCGACGCCGCCGCGTTCGCCGCCCGGGCGCTCGCGGCTACGCTGCACCAGCGCCTCAAGGGGGCCGGGGTGCACTGCCTCCGGCTGAAAATCTCCGCCGAGCTTGTCGATGCCACCCGGGTTGAGCGCGTGTGGCGCACCCGGGAAGCACTGACGGAGGCTGGCACCGCCGACCGGGTGCGCTGGCAGCTCGACGGCTGGCTCACCAACGGGGGCGCAGGGCCGATCGCCTCGCTCATGCTGGAACCACTTGAGCTTGCGCAACCCGACATGGTGGGGGAGCTGTGGTCTGACGGGGCGTCGGACGAGGGGGCGCGGCGCGTGATCGAGCGGGTGCAGTCCCAGCTCGGAATGGAGGCGGTGCTGCAGCCGGTCGCGGTTGGAGGTCGCGGCGTGGCCGAGCGTATTCAGCTGGTGCCCTATGGGGAGGTGCCGCCGCAGGGCCGCGGGGCGTTCGTCGGCGCCGTTCCGTCACCACTTCCAGCCCGGCTCGGCGGTGGGATCGAACACCCGTCATCGCGGGTGCAGCTGCTGGACAGCGCCGACCAGCCGATACTGCTCAACGTCGAAGTCCTGCTCAGCGGCCAGCCGACAACGCTAGTGTGGGGCAAGCGCTGCTATGACATCACCGCGTGGGCAGGGCCTTGGCCCGTTGACGAAGAGTGGTGGGGTGCGCATCCGACCCGGCTTGCGCGCCTCCAGGTGCTGGGCCACGACCAGGCGGTAGGAACAGGGCAGCGCGGGTGGTTGTTGGTGTGGCACCGGCAGCGATGGAGCGTCGAGGCGCTCTATCACTAGGTGTTAGGACTGCACGATGTCGACGACCAGGCGCAGCGGGTGTTCCAGAATCTGCACCGAATACGGCAAGTCGGAGCGCAACCCTACGACCACGCGGCTGCGACCCTCGTAGGTGCCGGCGTTGACGACGTCGATAATGTTGCCGGTCTCTGCCGGGGTATCCACCTTGATCTGGTCCGCGTCCAGGCCAAGTTCGTAGGGGTAGACGGTGCCGTCGATGTTGATATTGAGGAACGCGTTGCCGGTCACCTTCAGTGGTTTGCCGGTGATCTCCTGCATCGGGGTGGAGGTGTAATCCACGAACCAGCCCGGCTTGCCCTCGCCGACGAGGTTCACGACAACGCGGTCGAACCCCTCGTGGGTGCCCACACGCACGCCAGCCACGGCGAGCTGAGTAGGCGCGGAAGGCCGCTGAGTCTTCGGGCTCGCGTTCGCGGTACCGAGCGGGCGAAGCTGCGTCGTTGATGGCGCAGCAAGCATCGAGCCGACGCGGGTCGCGGCCTGGTCCTGAGCAGGAGAGGACACGCACCCAGCGAGCACGGCGCCAGCAATACAGGGCGTCAGCGCCGCAACGGCGAACTTCGGTAAGGGAAACACGCAAAATACCGTAGCTAGAACGAATCTCGAAGAGCAAAGCAGAACGGCGAAAAATCAAAAAGGTTATCAAAATGTTAACTGCCCGACTCGGCCCGGTTTAGGTATACCTAATCAATCGGGAAATTTTCGCTACAGTAGGTGACATGACTACAGCCCATGCACGCACACTCTGCTCCGATACGGACAGTGAGCCGCTGCCGGGTACCGCGAAACCCGGCTCGACCTACGTTTTGTTTGAGTGGCCACACAAGTGGAGCCACGACGTACTCGACGGCGACACCTTCGGGGACGAACTGACCGAAAAGTTGAAAGCGCACATGCAGCGCTACAACGCCACCTTGCTGCTTATCCGCCACCCAACGAGGGAAGGCCGCCAGATTGAAGACCACCACGTCTACCTGGTCTTCGCCGACCAGGCAGCAACCGAGGTGCTGCATGTCGATGGGCCTGAGGCGATCCTGGATCTCGACCTGTCAGGCCCAGGGCAAAACAGCGCCAAGTCGCGTACGAAGCCACTCGTCCTGGTCTGTACCCACGCGAAGCGCGACATGTGCTGCGCCATCAAGGGCCGCCCCATCGTCAACGAGCTCGTAGAGAAGTACCCGTTTGGGCATGGCAACGACGTGGTGTGGGAAACCTCGCACATCAAGGGGCACCGTTTCGCCGCCACGATGCTGCTCATGCCGTGGGCGTACAGTTTTGGCCGGATGAACCTCGAGGCTACTGAGGCCATGCTTGAAGCTGCGATGCGCGGCGAGTACTTCGTGCCGGGCAACCGCGGCCGCGGCACCTTCAGCCCGGTAGGCCAGGTGGCGGAAGTGGACGTCGCAACGCAGCTCGCCACCCGAGGGGACAAGGTGCGCTACGGCCAGCTCGAAGTCACCGCCGAGCGTATCGACGGCCCCTCCGCCCACGTCACCGTGACCGACACCGCGACCGACACCGCCTACGAGGTGATGTTGGAGCAGCGCGACGTTGATGCCGTGATGGCATCATGCGGGAAGGACCCGAAGCCCGGCAAGAGCTGGGTCGTCGCTAGTCGCTCCTAGATGTAGCTGGGCAGCACGTCAGCGACCCTGTTGATCACGTGGTCGGTGCGCTGCTGCACCTCGGCGGGCGAGTGGCGGAAGCTATGTGAGTGATCTGCGATTTCGTGCATGGACAGGTCATTCCACGAGTCGCCGAAGGTGTACAGCTCGATGTCTTCGCGTGGGACGTCGAGTAGCTGCAACAGGTCCTGGATGCCCGCACCCTTCGTGCGGCCCGGCGCCATGATGTCGATGAAGTCCTGGTTCTGGGCCACTGACACATGCGGCAGCGCGCGCGTCCACTCGTAGACTTCCGCGCGCAGGTCTTCGTCGTTCGGGATCCACAAGGGGACGACGGCGAACTCGTGGTGGGGAATGTCGGCCGTGGTCATCCTGTCGAAGTTGACGGTAAAGCTACTGCGAGCCTGGGTGTTGTTGCTGAACTCACCATCGACGTGGCCGATCGTGGTGCCGAACACCGCCACCCCATCCGTGTCAGCGAAGTGCGTGACCACCTGTTCGACGATCTCCGGGTCTACAAGGTGTGAGTAGAGCAGGCGCTCGTTGTCGCCGGTGGTTGCGGAGCCACCGTTCGAGAGCACCTGGTAGTCGAAGCGGATGGGGCAGTGGCGCATTCCGAACTCGAGCGCGGTGCGCGAGCGTCCGGTGGCAGAAATGGCGATGTGCCCGGCGTCGCGCCAGGCCTGGATCGCGGCCATGTCGGCCGGGTCGAAGCCGTGCTCGCCCGTGTCAGTGTCCGTGGGATGATGAAGGGTGCCATCAAAATCAAACGCTGCGATTTTCATGGCACCCATCCTAACCAACTGGTCACACCTTAGCGGCGCATCACCTTCTTGGACAGCCAGTTGCCCAAGAACTGCGCCAGCTGCACGATGATGACGATGACGATCACAGCCGCCCACGTCACCTGCGGCTCGAACTGGCGGTAGCCATACACGATGGCGAAGTCACCAAGGCCGCCACCGCCGATGTAGCCGGCCATCGCGGACATATCGATCACCGCGATGAAGATGAACGTGTAGCCGAGAATCAGCGGGCCGAGCGCCTCGGGGAGGATGACGGTGCGGATGATCGTCCACGGGCCTGCGCCCATCGAACGCGCGGCCTCAATCATGCCGGGGTCGATGGATACCAGGTTCTGCTCGACAATACGGGCCACGGTAAAGGTCGCGGAGAAACACATCACAAACGTAGCTGCGCCCCGGCCAATCGTGGTGCCCACCACCGACAGGGTGATGGGGTAGAGCATCGCGATCATGATGATGAACGGGATCGGCCGGAAGAAGTTCACGGCGAAGTTAATCACCCAGTACACGACACTGTTCTGCAGGATGCCACCCGGGCGGGTGGTGTACAAGAACACGCCAAGGATCAGGCCGCAGATACCGCCGACCAGCAGGGTGATGCCCACCATCCAAAGGGTATCGCCGATGGCGTCTACGAACGTGGGGCCGAGCCGGTCCCAGTTCGGCTGCGCCAGAATGAATTCGTTGACAGCACTGTTCATCGACGTATCTCCTGAATATCCGTGGTGCCCTGCAGCGTGTGCAGGAACTCGTTAATCGCTGCATCGTCGCCGTTGAGGCGGACCGTCATCTTGCCGAAGGAGTGCTCCTGCAGGGTCGTAATACCCGCGTGCACCGGCTGAATCGACACGCCGCGTTGGCGCGCCTTCTCCGCCGCACCGAAGAATCCCGAGTGTTCGGTCAGGTCGACGGTGAAGAGGCGCCCAGGCGCCGCGTTCAGCAACTCGAGCTCCTCGTGCTTGTCTGGGGTGTTGCGAAGCGACGTCGATACGAAGCGCTGCGCGACCTTCGTTTTCGGGTCCGAGAACACCTCGTAGACGGAGCCATACTCGACGACCTTGCCGGCCTCCATTACGGCGACCTTGTCCGCAATCGCGCGGATCACGTCCATCTCGTGGGTAATCACCACGATCGTGATGCCGAGCTCCGCGTTGACGCGGCGCAGTAGCTCGAGCACCTCGTGGGTGGTCTCGGGGTCGAGGGCGGAGGTGGCTTCGTCGGCAAGCAAGAGCGAGGGATTCGTGGCGAGCGCACGAGCGATGCCCACGCGCTGCTTCTGACCACCCGAAAGTTGCTCGGGGTAGTTCTTGCCGCGATCCGACAGGCCGACGAACTCGAGGAGCTCCTCGACGCGCGCCCGGCGCTCCTGCTTGCCCAAACCGGCAAGCTGCAGCGGGTACTCAATGTTGCCCGCCGCAGTTCGGGAAGAGAACAGGTTGAACTGCTGGAAAATCATCCCAACGTTTCGGCGCACTTCCCGCAGACGCTTCTCGCTCTTGCCGACGATATTGGTGCCGTCGAGGAGGAGTTCGCCGCTGGTAGGCATGTCGAGCCCGTTGATCAGCCGCACCAGCGTGGACTTGCCAGCGCCGGAGTAGCCGATCACTCCAAGGATCTCACCAGGCTCGACCGTCAGCGACACATTGTCGACGGCCACAACCTCGCGCCCACCCGTTGTAAAGACTTTCGATACGTCCCGGAACTCAACCCGGGTGCCGGTTTTCGTCACGGATTACTTCTCCTGAAGGCGTGCGAGGATAGCGTTTGCGTCATCACGGGAGCGCTCAACAGCGACCGCGGTGCCGCGGGAATCCTCCTGGACGGCAGCTGCGACCTCTGGGGAGTTCCACAGCTCTGCGAGGCGGTTGTAGGTCGGGTTGTCCAGGTCCTCAGCGCGTGCAGCGAAGACGTTGATGTATGGCTCGCCCTGCTCGGAAGCCGGGTCATCCTGGAAGATAGCCTGCTTTGGCTCAATGCCAGCGCGCTCCAGCCAGGAGTTGTTGATGATGGCCGGGCGACCCTCCTTGTATGCGGAGGTCGTCTGGGAAGCGTCGACCGGAACGACCTTCACCTTCGACGCTGCCTCGTCGATATCTGCTGGGGACGGTGCCAGTTCATCAGCGCCGTCCTTCAGCGTGATCAAGTCAGCCTGGACGAGGACGTTGATTGCACGGCCCTGGTTCGAGTCATCGTTCGGGATAGCAACCTCGGTGCCTTCGATGCCGTCGAGGGAATCGTGATCCTTCCAGAACAGTGCCAGCGGGTAGATCTCCGTGGTGGACAGCACCTTCAGGTCGTTGCCGGAAGCCTCGTTGTAGGTGGCGAGGTAGAGGATGTGCTGGAACTTGTTCAGGTCAATCTCGCCCTGGGCAAGCGCCTCGTTGACTGGTGCGTAGTCAGAGAACTGCACGATGTCGAGGGTGATGCCGTTGTCTGCCGCGAGGTCCTCGAAGACGGACCATGCCTTCTGGTCAGCGTCGGTGGTACCAATCTTGACGACGGTGTCCTCGCCGCCACCGGCAGCGTCGGTGGTCTTCTCGGCAGAGTCGTTGGAGCAAGCTACCAGGCTGGTAGCGGCGAGGGCTGAAGCTGCGATGGTTGCAATCACACGGTTGAGGCGCATGATGTCTCCTTTATGTCTTTCGTTGGGGAATCATTGATGGTTTGAAAACTTAGCATCTATTGGACCGCTTAGTCTATCCCTGGCTGCAAACGTTGAATATAAATCCACTTGCGCGAGCATTCGAACATGTTTACACTATCGAACATGCGATTCAATGGGGGTGCTCCACTGACATGGTCAAAGCTGGAGCGGATACTGTCTGGGAACGACGTCGGTCCTGTCGTTCCGGTAGATCACCTCACCTTTGCTGGTGAAGCGGAGGGTGAGGGGGTCGGTGGGCGGCGCGGTGGGGTGCCATTCGCCGAGTTGCACGCGGTGTCGTCCTATAGCTTCCTTGGCGGGGCGAGCGAGCCTGAACAGCTGGTCGCGCGCGCTCGGTCGCTCGGTCTTTCGGCGCTTGGCCTGTGTGATCGTGACGGTTTCTACGGTGCAGTGAAGTTTGCGGAAGCTGCTGCTGCGGCCGGGATGCCCACGGTGTTTGGTGCAGAGCTGACGCTGAAAGAGGGGGTGCTGCCCGTCCTGGCCCGTGGTGCGGAAGGGTACCGGAGGTTATCGCATCTGATGTCGCGCGCACACATGGAGGGTAGGCAAAAAGGCGAGCTCCCGTACCCGCCGATGTGGGAAATCGGGGAGTGGCTTGATGGCTCCTGCTTAGCGCTTGGCGGGTGGGAGTGGACCCCGCTATTCGATAAATTGAGCGAGAGCTTCGGGGTGGAAAATGTGGTGAGGGAGTACGTGGTCTCACTCATGCCGGATGACGCCGATCATCACCAACAATTAGACCGCTTCGTTCATCTTCCCGCCATAGTGAGTACCCGGCCTGCCGCTGCGACGCGCCGACACGCGCGCCTCGCTGCAGCGAAACATGCGCTTGGCCAGCGCCGCGCGCTGCGGCAAGACGTTGCTGACCTGCACCCCATGGGGGCGCACTGGCTGCGCAGCGGGCAGCAGCTCGCCCGGCTGCTGCCGGGATGTGAGCCGATGCTGGCCACCACCGTGGAGCTTGCCGAACAGTGCGCGTTTACGCTCGACCTTGTCGCGCCAAACCTACCGGACTACGACACTCCTGCTGGCCACAATGAGATGAGCTATCTGAAGGAGTTGACCTACGCGAGTGCGCAGGTGCGGTACGCGACGCGCCCGGAAAACATCCGTGAGCAGGCGATGAAGCAGATTGCTTACGAACTCAGCGTGATTGAGGAGCTCCAATTCCCCGGCTACTTCTTAATCGTGTACGACCTGGTCGACTTTTGTCGGCGCAGCAATATCCTGTGCCAAGGCCGTGGGTCGGCGGCGAACTCAGCGGTCTGCTTTGCTCTCGGGATCGCGAACGCCGAGCCGATCAGCGCTGGCCTTCTTTTTGAGCGTTTCCTGTCGCCGGACCGCGATGGCCCACCGGATATCGATATTGATATTGAGTCCGGCAGGCGCGAAGAAGTAATCCAGTACGTTTACCGGCGCTACGGCCGCGAGCGTGCCGCGCAGGTGGCGAACGTGATTACGTACCGGAGGAAGGGTGCTGTTCGTGACGCTTCCCGGGCGCTCGGGTACCCACAAGGTGCTGCGGATGCCTGGTCAAAAGGACTCAGCGACCCGCCGGAGCAGGTATGTACGTTGGCGGAGGAGTTCATTGGCCAGCCACGCCACCTCGGGATCCACTCGGGCGGGATGGTGATCTGCGACCGGCCGATCGCGGACGTCGTTCCCATCGAGTGGGCGCGCAAGGAACAGCGCTCTGTGGTGCAGTGGGACAAAGACGATTGCGCTTCGGCGGGGTTGGTGAAGTTTGACCTGCTCGGGCTCGGCATGCTGGAGGCCCTGCATCACATGGTGGACCTCGTACGCGATACAACGGGCACCGAGGTGCACCTGTGGGAGCTCGACCTCGCCGACACCAACGTCTACGACATGCTGTGCCGCGCGGACGCCGTCGGGGTATTCCAGGTGGAGTCGCGCGCGCAACTTTCCACGCTGCCACGGCTGAAACCACAGCGCTTCTTTGACCTCGTGGTAGAGGTGGCCCTCATTCGCCCAGGCCCAATTCAAGGCGGATCCGTTCACCCATATCTACGGCGCCGCGATGGCCTCGAGCCCGTTATCTACGACCACCCGGTGCTGGAAAAGTCCCTCGGGAAGACGCTGGGTATTCCGTTGTTCCAGGAGCAGCTCATGCAGATCGCCGTCGACGCCGCAGGATTCAGCGGCCGGGAGGCCGACGCGCTGCGCCGCGCGATGGGTTCGAAGCGTTCTCCAGCAAAAATGGCGGCGCTCAAAGCCCGGTTCTTCGAGGGCTGCAACACCACGAACGGGATCGGGGCGGACGTCGCGGAAAAGCTCTGGAACAAGATCGTCGCGTTTGCCGCCTACGGATTTCCGGAGTCGCACTCGCAATCGTTTGCGTCGCTTGTGTACTTCTCCGCGTGGATGAAGTACTACTACCCGGCCCAGTTCTGCGTCGGCCTGCTGCGGGCACAGCCGATGGGCTTCTACTCGCCCCAGTCCCTGATTCAAGACGCCCGCCGCCACGGCATCACGGTGTTGCCGGTGAGCGTGAACGGATCCGGCGTACAGGCGCGCTGTATAGATAATGACACAATTCGGATCGGGCTGAATTTGGTGAAGGGGGTCGGGGAGAAGGCTGCGGCCAGGATCGAGAAGGCCGCGCCGTTCACGGACATCGCGGACCTGGCGCGTCGGGCGGAGCTGACCGTGGAGCACGTCGAGGCGCTCGCCAAGGCGGGTGCGCTGGACTGCTTCGGAGGGGAGCGTCGACAAGCAGTGTGGGCTGCGGGCATCGCAGCAACAGAGCGCGACGGCATGCTGCCTGGGCTTTCAGGTATCGACGCCCCAGCGCTGCCCGGGATGACCGCGTTCGAGCTGCTCGCGGCCGATGTTGCCGCCACGGGCGTTACCCCCGACACGCAGCCGATGCAGCTGCTGCGCGAACACTTGCAACGGGAGGGGATTCTCCGAGCGGTCGACCTTCGTAGCGTGGAAGACGGTACCCGCGTCCGCGTCGCAGGCGTGGTCACGCACAGGCAGCGGCCGCAGACGGCATCAGGCCTGACGTTTCTGGGGATGGAGGACGAAACCGGGCTGCTGAACATCATGGTGTCGCCGGGGCTGTGGAAGCGACAGCGCGTAGTGGCGCGCACAGCGCACGCGCTGGTGGTGCGCGGGATTGTCCAAAATGCGTCAGGTGCGGTCAGCGTCGTGGCGGACCGTCTGGAGCAAATCGATGTCGGCCAGTGGCTCTCGCGTGGTTCACGTGATTTTCGGTGAAGTCGCTAGGGTAGGGCCCATGGAACAGCAGACTGACGCACTCGCGAGACCACCGCTACCGGCCTCGGTTGAGCAGATGCACCGCGTATCACCGAAGTACATGGTGCCCATGCTGGTGACCAACACGGTGTGGGCGCTGATTGTCATCGGCAGCCTGCTGTGGGCGCAGTGGAAGTACGGCGGCTGGTGGATGTGGGGAGCGGCCGTCTGCGGAGTGTTCTTCATCTGGAAGTACTTCCTTATCCCGTTCCAGGTACGCAACCTGGCGTGGCTGGAAACGAACAACGAGCTCATCCTGAGCCAGGGGAAGATGTGGCACACGCTCACCGTTATCCCTTACGGGCGCATCCAGTTCGTGGACGTCAACACGGGACCGGTGATGCGGATACTTGGGCTCAAGAAGTTGGTGGTGAACACGGCATCGGTCAGTTCGGTGACCACGCTGCCTGGACTTCCCGCCCACGACGCCGACGCGCTGCGTGACCGGCTTGTAGTCAAAGCACGCGAACAGATGAGTGGCCTATGACGGCGGCCTCTGAGTACCGGCGGGTCCACCGACTGACCCCGTTGCTGCGCGTGTGGGCGACGCTGCTTGCGCTGCTCACGATCGCTGTCTTCAACTTCACGATGCCCCTAGTCAACTGGCTGCAGGACGAAGGCATCGGCATCATGGATGTGGGCGTGGCCGTTGGCGTGTTCGTCGTTGGCCTGCTCGTAGTGTTCATTATTTCGCAGCTGTGGTGGGCCAAGATCGGATTCCGCGTTGGCGAAGAAGACATCGAGCTGACGCGAGGGGTGCTCACCACTAAGGTGCGCACCGCTCGCTACGACCGGATCCAGGCAGTCGACGTCATCGAACCGTTCGCGCCGCGCCTGTTCGGGCTTGCGGCGGTGCGCGTCGAGGCGGCCGGAGGCAACAATTCGGCCATCGAGATCGCCTACCTGCCCCGCGCGGAAGCGGACGAACTACGCGCCGAGATCCTGCAGGCCATTGCTGCCCGCCCCGGCGCAGCTGCGTCCGCGTTGACGCCCACCGAGCAAGACGCCGACCCGGCTAATACGCTGGTGCCACCAATCCCGATTGGTCGTTCGCTGCTTGCTGCGGCGTTCCAACTCTCAACCATCATTACTGTTGTCTCGAGCGCCGTCCCGCTCTTCACCGATCTCTCGATCACCGCGGCAGTACCGATCCTCGTCGGGTTCGTGCCACAGATCTGGCGCACCATCGACCACTCGTGGCGCTTCAATTCAGTGCTTGACGACGCCACCTCCGGCAGCAACGGGGCCGTCATCAACATGACGTACGGGCTTGCGAACCGCAGGCACCAAGCGGTCCCGCTGCACCGCATCCACGCGGTACAGCTTCGCCAGCCACTGCTGTGGCGCATGTTTGGGTGGTGGACCGTCTCGGTGACTGTGGCCGGGTACGGGTCCGAGCGCAACAAGGCAACTGGCACGTCCAAGCTGCTGCCGGTCGGGACCTTGGAGCAGGCCATGCAGGTCATCGACGCGATTGCGCCGTTGTCCGGTGAGGCGATGCGTGACATGTCGCGTGCACAGCTGCGCTCCCCGCGCTCTGCGCGGTGGGTTTCACCGGTTGATTGGCGGCGGCAGACGGTCACGCTGTACCCAGAGGTCACAGTGGTCACGTTCGGTCGCCTGTCCCAGCGGTACCAGATGGTGGAAAACGTGCATATCCAGGAGCTTTCCTTCAAACAAGGGCCGTTGCAGCGCAGGCTTGGCCTCGCGCACGTGCGCTTTGATCTGGTCCCTGGAGCCGTCAAAATGGTGGCGCGGGATATGCGCGCGGGGGAGGGGCGTTGGCTCGTCGATACGCTGCGCACCCGCACGCTGCCTGGCATGGACGATGCGGTAGCGCTCGTCGAGGAGACTTAGTTGTGGATGGTCAGGCCCCAGTATTGGATGGCGCTGCCGATCTCCATGGCGCCTACGCGGGTCTTATTCGCATCGGACACGTTGGAGTTGACGCCTACGGCCCACACTCCAGAGTTGTCGGCGGCGAAGACCGCGCCGCCTGAGTCTCCGCGATCGGTGATGCTGCGGAAGTAGAAGAGGCCGTTGTTTCCGATGCTTTCGAACTCTCCACATGAGTAACCGGTGGTGGCGCCGAGACGGCAGATGGCCATGCCGCGTGCCTGTGCTTCTTGCGGGGTGATCCAGCCGCGGAGCGGAAGATCCAACGGGAGTGTTGAGGAATATCGCGCATCGCCGGTGATTTCGATCAGCCCGATATCGGCGCCGACGATACCGCCGTATGCGTCCTTCTCCAGATAGGACTCCACCATCTCTCCGACATACGACCAGTTGCCTTGGGCGTCCTGCACGTAGAACTGATCGCCGCGATCGCCACAGTGGCCCGCAGTGATGATGAAGATCCGCTCGCCTTTGGATGCAAGGAAGCCCGTCGAACAGCCCGAGCTTTGTGTCTCGTTGATGATCCTGCCGCCAGGTACGATCCCGCCAGGCTGCTCCAGCCACTTCCAGTCGACGGAGTTGTGGTAGTACACGCCACGGTTGTCGTCGCGGCCCCGTTGCCCAGATGAGTCGTTTCTCGGATCGATGACGTTGCGTTGAATCGGTGGCTCGACGCGCTGGCTGGGGGCGCTTGGGCGTTCGCGGTAGTCCGGTTCTGGCCGGTACGGTGACTGACGGGCGGAGGTAGTAGTAGCTGGTGTCGGAGAGTTCTCGTTAAGCATTGAGGCTATGTCCGAGACTGCGGCGTCTTGCTCGGCGCGCCACGCGTCGAGCTCTTCATCGGAGGAACCCGAACAACTCGCCAACAATGCAGAAGCGGCGAGTACAGCGGTCAAACGGGCACGGGATGCAGTCGTAGAGAGCATGGCGGACTCGTTTCAATTAAGGGGCAGGGTAACAGGCACAGATCTTAACAGCTGTAGCAACCCTTCCGCTTAGACTCCGCCGACGAATCCCAACTGCCGCCAGGCCTCGAAGACGGCGACGGACGCGGAGTTGGAAAGGTTCATTGACCTGCGGCTCGGCAGCATCGGGATGCGGAGCTGCTTGGTCACGCGCGGGTGGCTGCGGTGTGCTTCGGGGAGACCGGTCGGCTCGGTGCCGAAGAGGAGGGCGTCACCGTCGCGGTACTCGACGTCCTGGTAGTAGTCGGTCGCCTGGGTGGTGAACGCGAAGATGCGGGCATCCGGGATGGCGGCGAAGCAGGCGTCGATAGTTGGGTGGATCTGGACGTCCGCTAGGTCGTGGTAGTCCAGCCCTGCGCGCTTCAGGTGCTTGTCTTCGAAGTTGAACCCGAGTGGCTCCACCAGGTGCAGTACGGCGCCGGTGTTTGCGCACAGCCGGATTGCGTTGCCGGTGTTGCCTGGGATGACGGGATTGTCAAAGATAACGTGAAAAGCGCACATGGTTACAGTCTAGGATGGTCACCGTGACTGCGATTAAATTAGACGGAAAACTGTACCGCGAGGAGATCTTTGCAGATCTCAAAACACGAGTCGCCGCCTTGCGAGAGCGTGGAATCACGCCGGGGCTGGCCACCGTGCTAGTCGGCGATGATCCCGCGAGCCAGAACTACGTGCGCATGAAGCACCGCGACTGTGAGGAGCTCGGCATTGCCTCCATCATGAAGGAGCTGCCGGGGGACATCACGCAGGAAGCACTCGAGGAAGTCATCGAGGAGCTCAACAACGACGACGCCGTCACCGGCTACATCGTGCAGCTGCCCCTGCCGAAGCACCTGGATGAGAACCGCATCCTGGAACTGATCGACCCGGACAAGGACGCCGACGGCCTGCACCCGGTCAACCTGGGCAAACTGGTGCTTAACGAGCCCGCGCCGCTGCCGTGCACCCCGAACGGTTCCATCAAGCTGCTGGAGCGCTTCGGCGTGGATCTTAACGGCGCGATCGTGTGCGTCATCGGCCGCGGAGTAACCGTGGGCCGCCCAATCTCGCTGATGTTGACCTCGCGTAACGTCAACGCCACGACGGTGCTGTGCCACACCGGCACCAAGGATCTGGCCGCGGAGACGCGCCGGGCGGACGTGGTCATCGCGGCGGCTGGCAAACCACACATGATTACGGCGGACATGATTAAGGAAGGCGCCGCGCTGCTGGACGTGGGCGTCTCTCGTGTCGACGGCAAAACAGTCGGCGACCTGCACCCGGATGTGTGGGAGAAGGCGGGCTGGGTCTCGCCGAACCCTGGTGGCGTTGGCCCGATGACTCGCACGTTCCTGGTCCGCAATATCGTGGAGCGGGCTGAGCAGCTTGCCTAACTCGGCAGAAGGGTTGTCGCTGGACAACCCTCATGACATTGGGAACCCGCCCTCGCCTCTGCCTCGGAACGTGCAGGTGGCGATGGTCGGCGTGTTCATCCTGGGTTTTGTCGCCGCGGGGGTGTGGTCGCTGACGGATCATTGGCGGCGTGCCACGTTCACACTCGGGGCGACCATGCTGTGGTGCGCACTGCTGCGCCTGACGTGCGACTCGCAAGTCATTGGTCTGCTGGCAGTGCGCTCCAAGCGTTTCGATATCGCGTTTTCCACCGGCCTGGGCGCCGCGATGGTGTGGCTAGCCTGGTCGGTGGACGCGCTGGGCTCCTAAAGGGATCTTACGCGCTGGTCAGCGCGATGAAGTTGCGCAAGATGTTGTCCATCTGGCGGGCCTCGACGAGAAACGCGTCGTGGCCAACCGGGGATGACAGCTTGTGCATCCCCAGCAGGTTCCCCAGGTTGCGGGACATGTGTTCCTGCTGGTGGTAGGGGTACAAAATATCCGTATCGACGCCCACAATCATCGTCGGCACCGTCGACGAGTGCAGCGCCTTGTTCAGGCCTCCGCGACCGCGACCGATGTCGTGGCGGTTCATGGCTTCAGTGAGTGTGACGTAGGCGCCGGCGTCGAAACGCTTGACGAGCTTCTGCCCCTGGTAGTCCAGGTAGCTTTGCACAGCGAAGCGCTGGTCGTGCTCGCGGTAGGGGCCGAGTGGGTTTTCGCCTTCTTGGGCGCTGGTGCCGAAGCGCTCGTCGATTTCGAGCTCACCGCGGTAGGTGAGGTGTGCGATGCGCCGGGCGGCAGCCAGTCCCTCATCGGGGGAGGTGCCGGTGGAGTAGTAGTCGCCGCCGTGCCAGTTGGGGTCGCGCACGATGGCGTAAATCTGAGCCTCCTGGATGCCGATCTGCCAGGCGCTTGCGCGCGCGGAGACCGCCATGACGCAGGCGTAGCCGACAGATTCGGGGTAAAGCAGCGTCCACTCCAGGGTGCGCGCCCCGCCCATGGAGCCTCCCATGATGGCATGCACACGGTGGATACCGAGCTGGGTGAACAAGGTGCGTTCGGCGCGGACCTGGTCGCGGACTGAAAGTGCGGGGAAGCGCGACCCCCATGCGGCGCCGTCGGGATGCGTGCTCGCAGGGCCAGTCGAGCCGTAGCAGGACCCGATCACGTTGGTGCAGATCACGCACCAAGTGTCGGTGTCGAGTGCTTTGCCGGGGCCGATCGCCCCGCCCCACCACTCAGCGGCGTTGGAGTCCCCGGTTAAGGCGTGCTCAACAACAAGGATGTTGTTGTCGCCCTTCGGGTCACCCCGGAACTGCCCCCACCGCTGGTACGCGATGTGGGCGTCCTGGATAGTGGCTCCGGCCTCTGTGGTGAAGTCGCCAATCGGGACTATCTGCAGCTCGCCTTCAGGCGCCAGGTTGGGCATGTTAGATCGCTGCGAATCCGCGCTCGAGGTCCGCAATGATGTCGTCGGCGTCTTCGATACCGACGCTCAGGCGGATGGTTGCCTGGGAGATGCCGGCGCGTGCCAGGCCCTCCGCGTCCGACTGGGAGTGCGTCGTCGTGGCCGGGTGAACCACCAGGGAGCGGACGTCGCCGATGTTCGCCAGGTTCGAGTGCAGCTTGAGGGCGTCGATAAACTTCCAGGCGTTGGTGTGGTCGTCCTTGTCGCCTGCGATTTCGAACGAGAGGACCGAGCCGGTGTAGCGCAGGCCGAGCTTCTCCTTGACCGCGTAGTACGGGGAGGACTCGATGCCGGCGAAGTTCACCTTGGCTACCTTGTCGTGCTCGCTGAGGAACTTTGCCACCTTCAGTGCGTTCTCGTTGTGGCGCTCCACGCGCAGGCTGAGCGTGTCCAGTCCCTGCAGCGCAACCCACGCGTTGAACGGGGAGATTGCAGCGCCGGTGTCGCGCAGGATGCCGGCGCGGGCCTTCAGCGCGAAGGCCGGTGCACCGAGGTCCGCGTACTTCAGGCCGTGGTACGCCGGATCCGGGGTGACGAAGTACGGGAAGACCGGTTTGCCGTCGCGCTCGACGGTCCAGTCGAACTTGCCGCCGTCGACGAGGACGCCGCCGATAGCTGCGCCGTTGCCCGTGTAGAACTTCGTAGTGGAAGCGACGACAATGTCTGCACCGAGCTCCAGTGGGCGGACCAAGGCGGCGGTGGCCATGGTGTTGTCAATAATCAGTGGCACCTGGTTGCGGTGCGCGACCTCCGCGACGGTCGGGATGTCGAGGACGTCGGCGATCGGGTTGCCGAAGGTCTCGCCGTAGAACGCCTTCGTGTTCGGCTGGACAGCCGCCTGCCAGCTCTCTGGATCGTCAGGGTTGTCCACGAACGTGACGTCGATGCCGAGGCGTGGCAGCGTCACCTGGAACAGGGTCTCGGTGCCGCCGTAGATGCGAGGCGAGGTGACGATGTGGTCACCTGCCGACGCCAGGTTCGTGATGGCGGCGGTCTCTGCAGCCATGCCAGAGGCGAATGCGGTAGCTGCGACGCCACCCTCGAGGTCCGCGATGCGGTCTTCGAGCGCTTGCTGGGTCGGGTTGGTCAGGCGAGTGTAGATCGGGCCTGGGTTGGAGAGGTTGAAGCGGTCTGCTGCGTGCTGAGCGTTGTCGAACACGTAGGAGGTGGTCATGTAGATGGGTTGGTTGCGGGCCCCGTAGTCGCTGTCCACTGCCTGTCCGGCGTGGATGGTGCGGGTGTTGAAGGACCAATCTTTCGTATTGCTGTTGTCGTATTGAGTCATGGGGAACAATGTAACGCTTGGTAGGTTTCGTGTGAACCAAGCTGTCTAGCAATACTGTTTAACCAGGCGATATATGTGAATATAAATAGAATAGTGAAGAGCGTCCAGCGTCACGCTCACCCCGGGCGGTAGTCATGCCAACTTGCTGGTTCAACCATGTTGACAATAGTGACGGTGATGTACGTTCGTGAACCTTCGCGTCGCGCAACGCGGGGTAGGCCTTCGGCGACGGGAGGGAACCGGTGCCGGGTTTTCGCCGTCAGAACAGACATGGGGATTGACAGAGCACATAAGGCACAACGGCAACGGTGGGAGGAACGGAAGGAAGAGCTACGGCGGGGGATTGTGGACAAGCGGGTTCTTTCCCACAAGGAACTCGACAAACTCCGAGGGCCATATCGGGTGCTCGACACGAGCATTGTGTATGCAGAGACGGGATGGAAAGCGCTGAGGTTCCACGAACGTCAGTGGCTGCGCGTCGAAGCTGCTGCGATGATGAGCAGGGAAGCGGTGTTGGTCGGAAGATCGGCCGCGCGCATGCACGGCATTTGGGTGATTAGTACGACGGAAGAACCCGTCGAACTGTGTCTGCTTTCGAGGGGGAGCCCGCCATCTCGCCGAAACCGGGAGGGGATAATGTTTCGGCGCATGGTGCTGCGTAGCAACGAAATCTCGTTGCGCGACGGCCACCGGGTTACTAACGGTTTCCGAACGTTTGCTGACATCGCCCGCCATTACGGCTTCGTCGAAGGGCTCGTCGCTGCCGACTACCTTCGGTGTAGTGGGTTTACGTTTGAACTTCTTGAACGGGAGGCATCCCAACTTGGCAGGCTAAAGGGCGTTGCCGTGGTCCGGGAGTGCATCCGGCACTGTGTCGCGGATTCCGGTTCGCCCTACGAATCTTTCGCACGCGCTCTGCTGATCCGGGCGGGGATCGGCCCTTTGTTTACGCAGTACGAAGTGGCTGGACGCTACGCGGACCTCTGCGTCGACGGCTGGCTGCTCATCGAGATCGACGGCAACGTGAAATACCAGGGACCCAACGCCGAACGCGCGCGGCAGGAAGAGTTCGAGCGACAGAAGATGATCGCTAACAGGGGCTACGTCTTCCTGCGTTACCCGCCGTCTTTCTTGCGTCGGTACCCCGATCAGTTCATCCGCGAGGTCCGCGACACCATCGCTGGCCGCCGGGCAGCCCTCGGGTGAGTACCTGCTTCTCGACGCCACCACACCCGCAGCCCGCTCTTTGCCGAGGATGGTAACCAGAGGACGGTAATCAGCCGAGTAGAGGTGATCGCCGTCGGCCCAGTTACTCGGCTGATTACCATCCTCTGGTTACCACGTAGAGGTACCATCCTGGGCGCCAGGTCAAGAACCGTAAACGAAACCCCGGCCGCCGCGAAAACGCAGCAACCGGGGCCGATCAAACCGAGGGTTTACTTCAAACCGTCAATCACCTTGTTAAACGTTGCCGACGGACGCATGACGGCAGTGACCTTGGCCTCCTCAGGCCAGTAGTAGCCACCCAAGTCGGCAGGGGAGCCCTGCACCGCGAGCAGCTCTGCGTCGATGGTCTCGGCGTTCTCTGCCAGCGCTGCAGCAACCGGGGCGAACGTGGCCGCCAGGTCCGCGTCCTCAGACTGCGCGGCGAGCTCTTCGGCCCAGTAGCGTGCCAGCCAGAAGTGGGAGCCGCGGTCGTCGATCTCGCCGACCTTGCGCGATGGCGACTTGCCTTCGTTGAGCAGCTTCTCCGTTGCGCGGTCCAGCGCGTCACCGAGGACGCCTGCCTTCTCGTTGCCCTTGGTGTTCTTCTCGTGGCGGAAGGACTCTGCAAGTGCGAGGTACTCGCCGAGGGAGTCCCAGCGCAGGTGGTTCTCCTCCTGGACCTGCTGCACGTGCTTCGGTGCGGAGCCGCCAGCACCGGTTTCGAAGAGGCCGCCGCCAGCCATCAGTGGAACGACGGAGAGCATCTTCGCGGAGGTGCCCAGCTCCAGAATCGGGAACAGGTCGGTGTTGTAGTCGCGCAGGACGTTACCGGTCACGGAGATGGTGTCCTCGCCGCGGCGGATGCGCTCGACGGAGACCTTCGTTGCCTCAACTGGGTTCAAGATGGAGATGTCCAGGCCGTCCGTGTCGTGGTCCTGCAGATATTTCTCAACAAGGGAGATGAGGTTGCGGTCGTGTGCGCGCTCCTCGTCGAGCCAGAAGATGGCCTTCATGCCGGACAGGCGTGCGCGGTTGACCGCGAGTTTGACCCAGTCCTGGATCGGGGCGTCCTTGGTCTGGCATGCGCGCCAGATGTCGCCGGCCTCGACGTCGTGCTCAATGAGTACGTCGCCGGCCTTGTTTACAACCTGGACCTTGCCGTCGGCAGGGATCTTGAAGGTCTTGTCGTGGGAGCCGTACTCCTCAGCCTTCTTCGCCATCAGGCCGACGTTTGGCACGGTGCCCATGGTGGTTGGGTCGTAGGCGCCGTTGGCGCGGCAGTCGTCGATAACCGCCTGGTAGACGCCCGCGTAGGAGGAATCCGGGATGGTCGCCAGGGTGTCCTGCTCCTGGTCGGCAGCGTTCCACATGTGGCCCGAAGTGCGGATCATCGCAGGCATCGAGGCGTCGATAATCACGTCGGATGGTACGTGCAGGTTGGTGATGCCCTTGTGGGAGTTGACCATCGCCAACGCCGGGCCGTCCTTCAGTGCCTGCTCGAAGGCCGCGCGGATCTCCTCACCATTATCGACGCCAGCAAGGCCATCGAGGATCGCGCCCAGGCCGTTCTCGCCGTTCAGGCCAGCAGCGAAAAGGGTCTCGCCGTACTTGTCGTAGACGTCCTTGAAGTACGCGCGGACGACGTGGCCGAAGATGATTGGGTCGGAGACCTTCATCATCGTTGCCTTCAGGTGAGCGGAGAAGAGCACGCCCTCTTCCTTGGCGCGCTTGACCGCGTCGAGAAGGAACGCGTCGAGCGCCTTGGCGGACATGAAGGTGCCGTCCACGACTTCGCCAGCTTCGACAGCCAGGGAGTCCTTGAGGACGGTCTCGGTGCCATCATTGGCGACCAGCTTGATGGTCAGGGAATCGGCCGCCGGCATGATGACGGACTTCTCGTTGTGGCGGAAGTCTCCAGCATCCATGGTCGCAACGTTGGTCTTGGAGTCCTTCGACCACGCGCCCATCGAGTGCGGGTGCTTCTTGGTGAAGTTCTTGACGGCCTCCGGCGCGCGGCGATCAGAGTTGCCCTCGCGCAGGACGGGGTTCACGGCGGAGCCCTTCACGGCATCGTAACGCTTCTGGACTTCGCGCTCTTCGTCGGTGGAAGGATTGTCCGGGTACTCCGGCAGGTCGAAGCCAGCGGCCTGCAGCTCTGCGATGGCCTTCTTCAGCTGGACCAGGGAAGCCGAGATGTTCGGAAGCTTGATGATGTTCGCTTCGGGGGTAGTAGCAAGCTGGCCGAGCTGCGCAAGTGCGTCGTCCATCTTCTGCTCGTCGGTGAGACGCTCCGGGAACTGCGCAATGATGCGGCCTGCAAGCGAGATGTCAGCGGTGGTGACATCGAGCCCCGCCTGAGCGGCGAATGCCTCAACGATTGGCTTGAGGGAATAGGTTGCCAGCAGTGGCGCTTCATCGGTGCGTGTCCAAATGATTTGAGCCATGGTTCTCCTTAAGTATCGCGTCAAATGTGTTGCCTAAACCCACAGCGTACAGCTTTTACATACCGCGTGTCTTGTATTAGCGGGGAAAGGTAGGGTCATGGGCATGGTTTTAAGCATTGCTTCGGTCAACGTCAACGGAATCCGCGCGGCAACGAAGGTTCGCAACGAGCTCAATCACGGGATGCACGCATGGCTCGACGCCTCGTCTGTCGACGTCGTGCTGATGCAAGAGGTGCGGGCAACGCAGCAACAAACCGAGCTCGCGCTGGCGCCTGCGCTTGAGCAAGGGTGGTATCTCGCTGTCGCCCCGGCGGAAACTCCGGGCGCGAAAGGCCGCGCGGGTGTGGGAATTCTCTCAAGAACCCCCCTATCTGAGGTAAGCGTTGGCATCCCGGGCTTCGAGGATGCGGGGCGTTTCATCGCGGCGACCCTCGAAAGTGGCGTGCGGGTGGCGTCGCTCTACCTGCCGTCGGGCGCCGCGGAGACGGCGAAACAGGACGAGAAGTACCGCTTCTTCGACCAGTTCGGTCCGGTGCTCGAGGAGCTGCCCGCGAAGTACCCCGACATGGTGATCGCAGGCGACTGGAACATCTGTCACCGCCGCGAAGACCTCAAGAACTGGAAGACGAACCGGAAGAAGTCCGGCTTCCTGCCCGACGAGCGCGCGTTCATGGACTCCGTCTTCGGTGCGTTCCCGGATGACGCCGCGCAGGACCTCGAAGACAAGGAGGCAAGCCGGTGGGCTGGGGCGGTGGAGTATGAGTCGGAGGGGCGTCGACAAGCGAATGACAACCCGCAGTGGTTCGACGTCGCACGCCGCTTGCAGCCCGAGGACGCGCCGTACACATGGTGGACCTACCGTGGCCAGGCGTTTAACAACGACGCCGGCTGGCGCATCGACTACCAGGCCGCAACGGAGTCCATGCTCGAGCGCGCGCAGCGCAGCTGGGTGGAGAAGGCGCCTACGGTTGAGCAGCGCTGGTCGGATCACTCCCCACTCATCGTGGAGTACGACATTTAATATGGACGCAGTCAGCACCGATCAGCTCATCACCGCGCTGTTCATCATCGGTATCGTCGCAGAGGCCATGACCGCGGCTGTCTCCGCGGGCCGCATGCGCATGGACCTCTTCGGGGTCATCACCCTCGGCGCGTTGACCGCGCTCGGCGGCGGCACGGTGCGCAACCTGCTGCTGGGGATTTACCCGATGGTGTGGGTGGAAAAACCCGAGTATCTGCTGCTCGTCGTAGTTGCTTCCGTACTGACTGTCCGCATTAGTTGGCTGATGCACCAGCTGCGTCGCGGCTTCTTAGTTGCCGACGCCATCGGGCTCGCCGCGTTCGTTGTTGTTGGTATTCGAATCGCGATTGAGAACGGCCACGGGTTCATCATTGCCTGCGTGGCCGCCATCACCACCGGTGTGTCCGGCGGTATCATTCGCGACGTCCTCTCCGATCGTGTGCCGCTGGTGTTCCGGAAAGAGCTGTATGCGTCGGCGGCGGTGATTGGCACCGTGGCGTGGTGGCTCATGATGATGGCGAGGGTCCCGGAGTGGGTCAACGTCATTGTTACCGTGCTGCTCGTGCTGGGTATCCGCCTGGTTTCCCTGAAGCGTGGCTGGTCACTGCCGGTCTATGTGTACGACGACGAGCGCGTCGCCGAGATCGACCCGAAGTACGCGCTGACCTCTTACTTCTACCGGCGAGCGCGGATGGTGCCGGGGGCGCGCCAGGTCTACCGCGGCATCAAGCGCATGCGCCGAACCGACCCGCGGCCAAACAATAAGACCGACAAAGAGGAAAAAGAATAGGGCAGGTACCGCACGCGCACGTTCCGGTCTACAGTAGGTAGGCATGACTAAAAAACAGCGCGTACTTTCCGGCATTCAACCCACGGCAGATTCCTACCACCTCGGCAACTACCTTGGGGCATTGAAGCAGTGGATTGACCTGCAAGACGGGTACGACGCGTTTTATTTCATCCCGGACCTGCACGCCATCACGGTCGACCAGGATCCGAAGGAGCTGCGCGAGCGCACCATCGCGGGCTGCGCGCAGCTGATCGCGCTCGGCATCGACCCAGAGAAGTCCACTCTGTTCGTGCAGTCGCATGTGCCTGAGCACACGGAGCTGACCTGGGTGCTGCAGTGCCTCACCGGCTTCGGCGAGGCAAGCCGCATGACGCAGTTTAAGGACAAGAGCCAGAAGCAGGGCCAGGATCGCACCTCGGTCGGTCTGTTCACCTACCCGGTGTTGATGGCCGCCGATATTTTGCTGTACTCGCCACAGGTTGTGCCCGTTGGTGAAGATCAGCGTCAGCACCTTGAGCTGACCCGCACGCTCGCCGAGCGTTTCAACTCCCGCTACGGCTCCACGTTCGTTGTGCCGGAGGGGCTGATTCCGGAAGGCTCGGCAAAGATTTACGACTTGCAGGACCCGACGTCGAAGATGAGCAAGTCTGGGCAGAACCCCAAGGGTCTGATTAACCTGCTGGATGATCCGAAGGTGTCCGCGAAGCGGATCCGTTCCGCGGTGACGGATGATGATGGCGTCGTCGCCTATGACAAGGAAAACAAGCCAGGTGTTTCCAACCTCTTAGTGATCCAGTCTGCGCTGACCGGCACCCCGATCGACTCGCTGGTGGCCAGCTACGAGGGCAAGGGCTACGGCGCACTGAAGGTTGACACGGCCGATGCACTTGAGGCCTTTACGACGCCACTTCGCGCCCGCTACGACGAACTCATGAACGACCGTGGACAGCTGGAACGCATCCTTGCGGACGGAGCGCAGCGCGCACGCGAGATCGCGGCGCCGTTGGTAAAAGACGTGTATGAGAAGGTTGGTTTTCTCGCGGGAGCCTAGCAATTCGGTGGCTAGATGGTGGACCTTTCCGCTACGATGGTGTGCTTAACGTAACAAACCAGAAGTAGGGAAGGGACTGTGATGGCCACTTCGACGTCGCCACAGACGGAGTACACCGATCGGCAGGGCATTGAGCGCGCCACGAAGCAGCAAACAGAGGGCGCTGCGGACGAGATTGCGAAGAAGGCTCCGGCGGTCGGGCACCTGATGCGGATGAACGAGCGTTTCTCCGCGCAGGGCGGTAACCAGCTTTCTGCAGGTATTACGTACTTCTCGGTACTGTCACTCTTCCCGCTGGCGATGTTGCTGTTCGCTGCCCTCGGTATGTTTTTGAACGGGCGCCCGGACATCATGCAGCAGGTGCAGGGCCAAATCACTGAGAACCTCGAAGGGGGACTCGGCGAGACCGTCAACGAGTTGCTACAGGCAGCGATCGACCAGCGTGGAGCCGTCGCAGGTGTCGGTTTGCTCACAACCCTCTGGTCCGGCTTGGGATGGATGAACAACCTGCGAGTCGGCGTTTCGGCGATGTGGAACCTTGACGCGAATGATGGTGGAAACTTCGTCGTGAAGAAGCTGACGGACCTGTTGGGCTTGATCGGTTTGATTCTGCTCTTCATCGTGGCGTTCGGTGTGACCGCTGTAGGTGCATCCTCCTGGACCTCGCAGGCGATGGAGCACTTCGGTCTCGGTGACTTCCCGGGGGCCCGCCTCGTGGTGTGGGCCGTCGGCCTGTTGGTCGGTGTGCTGGCGAACTTCCTGGTTATGTGGTGGATGGTCACGTACATGCCGCGCACGAAGGTGCCGATGAAGTCCGGCCTGAAGGGCGCGCTGCTCGGCGCGGTCGCGTTCGAGCTGGTGAAGCAGTTCGCAACCGTGATCGTCAGCTCGGCGACGGGCAACCCAGCCGGCGCGATCTTCGGCCCAGTGATTGTGCTGATGGTGGTGCTCTATCTCATCTGGCGCGTTGTGCTCTACGTTTCTGCCTGGACCGCAACTACAGAGGAGTCGTTGGAGCTCGAGCCGGTTGAGGTCCCGGAGTCCGCGATCATTAATGTGCGCGCGGGCGCGTACCAGGACCCTGCTAGCAGCGCCTCGGCATCGGGCAAGGCGCTAGGCATTGGGGCCGCGATTGGTGCTATTGGCGTCGGGATCGTTTCTTTGCTGACGCGAAACTAAGCGCGACGGCGAGTGCGGTAACCACCAGCACGCCGCCGACGAGCGCGATGGAAAGCCAGGGAATGCCACCCTGGCTTTTTGCTGTTCCAGGCTGCTCATCAGCGGTATCGGTCGGCTGCGATGTTGTCGTCGGCGTTCCCTCGACAGGGTTCAGCGACGCCACGTGGGTGTGGCCCTCGGAGGCGTAGGCGTAGGACTCGTGGAGAAGCGTCTGCGCCTGCTGCCACGCGCGCATTTTATCCACCGTGGTGTCCAGCACTACCGCCACCAGACGCACGCCGTCGTGGTCGACTGCGCCTACAAACGTGTGGTTCGCGTCATCCGTGTAGCCGGTCTTGCCGCCGATGCCGTCTGGGTCGTTGAGGTAGAGCTTGTTGTCGTTCCACAGCTCGTAGCCCGGGATGTCACCATAGCCGGGGAAGGGGTAGGAGGCGGTGTCTGCGATTTCGGCGAACGCCGGGTTGGAAAACGCGGCCCGGTAGGCGAGCGCCATATCCCATGCCGAAGTGGACATCCCAGCCCGATCCAGCCCGGAGTAGGAGGTTGCGCGGGTGTCGAGCATGCCGAGCTCGCGGGCTTTCGCGTTGATCTTCGTCAGGGTGGCGTCGTCACCGCCGAGCGCCTGCGCGAGCGCATGGGCGGCGTCGTTGCCCGAGGCCATCAGCAGGCCGTGTAGCAGGTCGTTGACGGTGTACTCGCCGCCGGCCCCGATGCCGACGGCGGAGCCCTCCTGGCCAGCGGATTCCTCGCTGACCACAACGCGCTGCTCGCGGGGCAGCTCGTCAATCGCCACGAGTGCGAGCAGCACCTTAATAATCGAGGCCGGCCTGTACCTGCCGTGCGGATCCTTCATCGCAATCACGTCGCCGGTATCGAGGTTGGCGACCAGCCACGCGGACGCGAGCACCCCCTCATCGACATGGAATCCCTCGGGCGCCTCGATGCCGCAGGAGCCCTCGTAGGTTACGGGGAGTGGTTGGAGCGTCTCGGTTTCGCGGGCCTCGGACGTCGATACTGGCTCGGGTGGCCACAGGGAGCGCTCGCAATTGTTCGTGTCCGGCGCATGGAGGCGGACAGGGGGGACCCAGTTGCCGTAGTCGTCGTAAAACCCGGGGCGGGGTGTGACCGTGGTCGTGACCGTCGTATCCTCCGCCTGCGCAAGCGGGGCAGGGGCGAGAGTCAGGCACAGGGGCGCGCACACGGCGCTTGCGATGCGTATTGCAGTGTTCATCGCAGGCTATCGTACGCCAGGTCACCCACGATATTGGTGAGGCTGCGCTTTGTTGCGCGGGTGTGTAGTTTCAGCCACGATGTAGCGCATGGTTGCGGTTGAAGGCATGAATGAGCGGCTGAACAAGCTGCGCGCGGCAGTGCTCGGCGCGAATGATGGCATCGTTTCGACGGCCGCGGTGGTCGTCGGCGTCGCGGGTGCTACCCCGAACGTTCCCGCGATCGCTACGGCCGGCATCGCCGCGCTGATCGGTGGCGCAGTGTCGATGGCGCTCGGCGAGTACGTGTCCGTGTCCTCCCAGCGGGATATGGAAAGCGCCTTCATTGAGCGCGAGCTTGAGCTGCACAAGGAGGACCCGCACGAGGAGTTCGAGCACCTGGTCGCAGGCTACGTCGCGTCTGGTTTGAGCTCGAAGACGGCGCTGAAGGTGGCGAAGGAGCGCACCGCCGAGGACCCCATCAAGGCCCACTTGGAAATGCACTACGGCATCGACGAGGACGACCTTGCGAACCCATGGTCCGCGGCCATTGCGTCGTTCATTTCCTTCTTCCTCGGTGCGTTGCTGCCGCTTGCTGCGGTGCTACTTCCGCCAGACTCGTGGCGTGTGGCGTCGACGTTCATTGTGACTCTCGTGGCGCTGGCGGCAACTGGCGCGATCTCTGCTCGCACTGGTGGCGCGAGCGTGACGCGCGCCGTGTTGCGCTTGGTCATCGGCGGTGGGCTTGGACTTGCCATCACCTTCGGCGCTGGCTGGGCCTTCGGCACCGCGGCGCTCTAAGAGTTTCGTGCCTCGTACTGCTTGACCAGCCGCTCGATGAGCTCGTCGGTGAGTTTGTCGTCCTGCAGAATCATGTCCAGCATCTTGCTGGCGGTCTGATCAAGGTTGCGGTCCTCGTCGTAGGAATCGCCGGAGAGATCCACCCCGATGCCGTCGAGCAGCGACTCGCTTGTCGACGCCCCCTCCGCCACATCCTGGCCTTCCTCCACGTTGATCGCCTCGAACTGGGATGTGAACTCCTGGAGGAACGCATCCGCCTCGTGGACTGCTTCCGAACGGCCTTTGCCGCGCTTGACTTCCGATTCGATCCTGCGCTGGAGCGCCTTTTCCATCTGGCGGTGGCGCCAGGAGCGCACGCGGGTCGGCTCGAGTTCACGCGCGATGTTGCGTGAGCGACGCTCCGCTTTCCGAGCCAGTTCAGCGAGGTGTGCCGCGGTCTGGTTTACCGGCGCGAACTCGGAGTTCGTGGAGATTCGCCAGTTTCCGTAGTAGCCGAGCAGGAAGAGTCCGAAGCTCACCATCGGGCCAATCACCATCCCGATCGCCATGTGGCCCGTGGCGTGCCCAAGCAGCACGATGACAGAGCATGCCACGGCTGGAATGACCGTTGGTTGGTTGTTGCCGAAGACACTCGGCTCGCGGCCGGTGACGACGTCGCGGATCATGCCGCCGCCCGTCGCGGTGAACACGCCCATCATGATCGCAGGCAGGACCGGCAGCCCGTACGTCAGGGCTTTCGACGCCCCGGTGGCCGCCCACAGCGCTGAGACGAAGGCGTCGCCATGGCTTTCAAGCACGCTCCACGCGCGCCCTTTGAAGTATGTAAAGCGCGCGATCACCGCGCCGGTAAAAGCCAGGATGAGGTACTCCGGCTGGCTCATTGCCGCCACGGTGCCTTCGTTGATGAGGACGTCGCGAAGCATGCCTCCGCCGAGTGCGGAGAGCATCGCGATGAAGAAAAACCCGATGATGTCGTAGCCACGGTGGCGTGCGATTGTGCCACCGATGATGCCCATCAGTAAGACACCGGATACATCGAACCAACGATAAATAGCGGAGATTAACGGATCGACCTGGTCCATGGTGGCACATTTTACGTGTGCCAGAATCCGGCGTCTTCGACGGCCTCAGGAATTTAGGCTGCGACTAGAACTTGGAGAAGCGCTTGATGAGCTGCAGCTCCATCTCGTTCCACGCCTCAGCCTTATCCGTAAACGGCGCAGATGGGACGTAGCCTGCGGCTTCGGTGGAGCCCAGCATGTACGCCAGGTAGTCCTGCATGCGTGGGTTTGCCAGGAGGAATGAATTGAGCGAGTCGTCCTTGGCCCAGTCGGCGGCGTCGGCAAGCAGCTCGTAGGCCTTCGCCATCTGCTTGGTATCGACGCTATCGACGCCCTGCTTGATGTCCTGCGCGATGCCGTTGAAGGAGTAGGAGTTGTCCGGGTGGACGGTGACCTCGAGCTCACCAGCGTTTGCCAGGGTAACCAGGTCAGGCCAGGTTGCTACTGCGGCGAGGTCATGGTCATCGTTCTCGATAATCCAGCGTCCAAGGTGTTTGGTGGACGGGAACGTGAAGATTTCACCGTACTTGCCCAGGAATACCGGGTTGGAGCCCAAGTAGGTGCGCAACGTGTAGACGCTCTTGCCCTGGATGGAAACCTTCACTGGGTCGATTCCGGCACGTGCCCACGCGGAGTTGTCGTATGGGTCTTGCGCCTCCTGCTCAGCACGCTCGGCCTCGCTGGCTTGCTGCTTCGCCTCTTCGCGGGCCTTTTGTGCGGCCTCGATAGCTGCGGCAGCGGCGCTGACCGCTGCCGCGTCGATGGAGTCCGTCTTCACCACGCGGACCGATTCGTCGAGGGATTTGACTACCTCTTCCCAGTTCGCCAGCACGACGCGGCCGACACCAGACCACTCGTCCAGGCCGTTCTCACCCTGGTAGTGATCAGAGCCGCGGTTGACGTTGCCCAAAATCGAGTGGGAGGCGAAGAAGATCAGTGCTGGCTCTGCCGCCGCTACCTCCGCGAGGGAGCGCGAAATCTGCAGCACGCGGGACAGGTGCGAGACGTTCTCGTGGCTTGGGCGGCCAGCCAGCAACTCCGGTGCACCAATGATGTCGAAGTACTGCTTGTCATTCGGCACCACACGGTCGTCGCCCTGGTTGGAAAACTGCTCCCACTTGGGGTGGTCCGCCAGGTCATGCTTCGGCGTGTTGTTGATGTATGCGAGCAGCGCCTCGGGGGATTCGAAGACGAGCACCGAGTTTTCATCGCCGAAAAAGGCCTGCCACTCGGAGCCGTGCTCCTTCCAGGTTGGCGCCCACAGGGTGTAGAAATCGCCGTCGGTCAGTGAAAGCTTGACGGGCAAAATAGCACGGGTAATCATGCAGCAAATCTATCACGCTGTTGGACGCCAGAAACCTTTGAAGGCCATTCCCATGTTTTCTGTTCGCACCGGGTTCATCTGAACTGGGTCGCCAGCTTCGATGAGCATCCCGTCACCGGCGTACATGGCAACGTGTCCATCCCACACCGCGAGGTCGCCCGGTTGCAGGTCCTCGTAGCGGACCTGTTGCCCGATATTTTGCTCTTGGGCTAGGCGTGGCAGCTCCACACCGGCCTGCCGATACGCCCAGCTTGTCAGCCCGGAGCAGTCGAACCCGCCGGGCGCAGATCCACCCCACGCGTACCGTGTGCCGAGCTGTTGTTTCGCCGCCGCGACCGCAGCCTCACCAGTTGCCGAGCCGCCCCGGGAGGGAGGATGTCCCGCCTGCTGGACGGCGGCGAGCGGGGTGACCTCGTTCTTAGCGTGAGGGAGTTCGCGGGCTGTGATGAGGCGCTCGAGCTCGTACATGGCGGCTTTTGCTTGCGAGGATGCGGCAATAGCGGGTTGGCTCGCTGCGTATGCCACGATCTCTGAGAGCTGCTTGGCCAGTGGTGCGAGGTCGTTCGCCAGCCCGTTGAGAGTGAGCCCAGCCTGGGTGACCGCCCACGCGACCTGGGCGGCGATCTTGATCCCCGCTCCGATCGCAGTTGCAGGGTTGAGTAGCAGTGGTAGGAGCGGTTGGGTGTCTCGGATGAGGTCAACCACGATATTGCTCAGGTCTTTGGCGGCAAAGAACACGAGGCTGCTCGCCTGACCGAACATCTTCACAATGGTGTCGCGATCTTTCCCCAGCAGGTTCGCAGCATTGCGCAGCGTCTGGCCCGCAGGGTGCGCCCCTACGAACGCGGCAAGGGGCTCGATGGCGGAAAAATCTGGAGTGGACAGGAATGGGAGTTGGGGAAGTGGGGCAGGGACGTGTCGCAGAATGAGCTGCGCTGCCGCGATCGGGTCAATGCCCGCAGCCAGTGCAGCCATCACAACACCGCCTGAAGAAGGTTGCTGAATCGCTCATCAACGCTGATGGCCGCTTTTACAGCCAGGAGCATCGCGAAAGCGACGCGGCTTGCTTCCTCACTCAAAGCCTCGCTTCTCGCGTTTTCCTGCTCCACGGCCTGCGAGAGCGCCTGGCTGAACTCCGCGAGCGGCCACACATTGGGAACCGGAACGTTTGGCAGTGGTTGGAGCGCAGCGGCGTCGTCGCGTAGCGAGTCAGCGTGCGAATGGATCGTTGATTGGTCAAAAGCGAAAGTAGTCATAAGAGGTTGGACGCACAGAGTCAGTAAACGGTTCCCTCCGAATTTCAATTACCATGTGAATCATGGAAATTACCGTTGTTGACCACCCCCTAGCAGCCTCCCGTCTGACACTGATGCGCGATGAGCGAAGCGACAACACCGCGTTTCGTGCCGCACTCGCTGACCTGGGCGCGATGCTGATATATGAGGCGTCGCGTGACCTGAAAACCGAAACCTTTGAAACCAAAACGCCGGTTGCAACAGCCACCGGCGTTCGCTTGGAAAAGCCCCCAATTATTGTTCCGATCATCCGTGCCGGCCTCGGAATGATTGACCCGGCGTTGTCCATGATCCCGGACGCGCAGGTCGGCTTCATCGGCATGGCGCGCGACGAGCAGACGCACGAGCCGGTTCCATACCTCGAGGCGCTGCCCGACGACCTGTCGGGACAGCCGGTGTTCTTGGTTGACCCGATGCTGGCCACGGGAGGTTCCCTCATCCACGCGATTGAACTGTTGGAAGGCCGTGGGGCAGACGACATTACTTGTGTGTGCATGGTCAGTGCGCAGCCGGGCGTCGACAAGCTGAAGCAGCACGGCGGATCGGTGCGACTGATCACCGCCGTCATTGACCCAGGACTCAACGAGGACGCGTACATCGTGCCGGGCCTCGGCGACGCCGGAGATAGGTTGTACGGGCCACGCAATATTGACCTCTAGTCAAAGTAACGTGCGTCGGATATAATCACCGGAAGTTTGTTACGTACACGAGGGGGTATACGTGTTCTTTCAAGGGAGTCTTGGCGCACGTTTTTCGGATGTGGATTCGGACCAGTACTGGGCCAGCTACGCGTTTGCGTTAGGGGAGAAGATCCGCGCGCTGCGAACAATGCAGGGGCTATCGCAGGCGTACCTGGCGGAGCGGGCGGGGATCTCTCGTTCGCTGCTCTCTAACCTGGAGCGCAATAGCTACAACAGGAATAGGGCTGCTGACCCCACGCTTTCGACGATCTACCGGATCGCTGCCGCGCTCGATGTTTCGCCGCTGCAGCTGCTTCCAGCGGACGAGGAGCAGGTGGACGAACACGACCAGTCACAAGATTCGGCGGAGATGAGCGTAGAATCATTGCCACAATAAGGCGCAGTGGGAGCCACGCGCACAAATGCTGGGTGAAGGGTGAACATACACGATGACGGCCGGAGGAATTGCGCGCGCGGTAGACCAATGGGTGAAGGAACATCACTCGACAATGGTGGAGTGGCGCCGTCACTTCCACTCCTACCCGGAGCTTTCCAACCAAGAGTTCGCCACCACCGAGTTCATTGCGAAGGTGCTGCGTGAGCACGGCCTTGAGCCCGTCCTCTTTCCCGGCACGGGACTCTACGTCGACCTGGGCCCAAAGGACGGCAAGCGGCTCGCGTTCCGCGGCGACATCGACGCCCTGAAAGTGCCTGAGCAAACCGGTTTGCCGTTCGCATCCCAGCACCCGGGCGTTTCCCACTCGTGCGGCCACGACGTGCATACGACGGTGGCGCTCGCGCTGGCGTGCGCCTTATCGACGGTCCAGCTGCCGCTCGGCGTACGCATCATCTTCCAGCCGGCGGAAGAAGTGATGAACGGCGGTGCGCTCGACGTGATCGAGTGGGGCGCGCTGCAGGATGTCGCGAGCATTTACGCCCTCCATGCTGAACCGAAACTGCGCGTAGGCCAGATCGGTGTGCGCACGGGCGCTATTACCTCGGCGTCGGACGTGCTGCGCATTACGGTTAACGGGCCTGGCGGCCACACCTCTCGTCCGCAGCTTTCGGCGGACGTGGTCTACGCGCTCGGGGCGCTGATTACGCAGTTGCCGGCGCTGCTGTCGCGCCGGGTCGACCCACGTACGGGCACGGTGTTGGTGTTCGGGCACGTCGAGTCGGGCGACGCGGCGAACGCGATCCCGAAGACAGGCGAGCTACTGGGCACGTTGCGGACAGCGGATATCGGGACGTGGCGGATCCTCGAAGATCTGGTTACTGACCTGATTGACCTCGTCGTCGCACCGACCGGGTGCACGTACCACCTCGACTACATGCGGGGCGTGCCACCGGTGCTCAACGATGACGCCGCGACGGCGATCGGGGTACAGGCAGGGCGCAGGATCGACCCACACGCGGTGGTGACCGCGCCGCAGTCCTCGGGCGGGGAGGACTTCTCTTGGTACCTGGAGCACGTCCCCGGGTCGATGTTCCGGCTCGGTGCCTGGAGCGGTGAGGGAGAGATGCAGGACCTGCACCAAGGCAACCTTGATATTGATGAGCGAGCACTTGAAGTTGGGGTGCGTTTGTTCGGAGGGGTCGTCGAAAAGTACGCCGAAAACCTCAGCTAGTGCAACTTTTGGTTGGTAACGAAGCCGTGGGCGGCCGTGTAGACTAGCCAGGTATTTGTGCGAACGACGAAGACCGTTGAGGAGTATGTAGGTGTCGAAGAAGATCGTCATCATTGGCGGAGGGCCAGCTGGTTACGAGGCTGCGCTGGTTGCATCAAAGTACGGGGCCGATATCACCATTGTGGAAGACAATGGTTTGGGCGGCTCCGCTATCCGCAAGGACGTTGTTCCTTCGAAGAGCTTTATCGCCGGCGCCAACATTAAGACGGACCTTCGCCGTGCAGACGACATGGGGCTCAACCACGGGCTTGGGGAAGCCCAGCTTTCGCTGACCGCCCTGAACGCGCGCGTGATCGCGCTGGCTGATAAGCAGTCCAGTGACATCGCTAAGCAGTTGGAGCAGCGTGGCGTGCGCCTTATCCAGGGGCGCGCTCGTTTTACGGACCAACAGCACGGTCACACCACGCACCGCGTGGAGGTGCACTGCGAGGGCAAAGACACCGAGATTATTGATTGCGACATGGTGCTGGTGTGCACCGGCGCGAACCCGCGCGTGCTGCCGGGCGCTGAGCCGGACGGCGAGCGCATCCTGAACTGGCGTCAGATGTACAGCCTGCAGGAGATGCCGACGCACCTGATCGTGGTCGGTTCCGGTGTGACCGGTGCTGAGTTTGTTTCTGCGTTCGCTGAGCTGGGCGTCGAGGTGACCATGGTTGCTTCGCGTGACCGCATCCTGCCGCACGATGACGCCGATGCCGCTGACGTGCTCGAGGAGGTGCTCGCGGGCCGTGGCGTCCACTTGGAGAAGCACGCTCGCGTGGAGTCGGTGACGAACACTGGCGACGGCGTGGTTGTGCGCACGACGGACGGGCGCGAGATCGCCGGTTCGCACGTGATGATGTCCATTGGTTCGATTCCGAACACGGCGGACCTCAACCTGGAGGCGGCCGGTGTGGAAGTCGCCCCGTCGGGCCACATCATTGTTGACCGCGTGTCGCGTACCAACGTTGCAGGTATTTACGCTGCGGGTGACTGCAGCGACCTGATGCCGCTGGCATCGGTCGCGGCGCAGCAGGGACGCATTGCGGTCGACCACGCGCTGGGCGAGGGCGTGTCACCGGTACGCCTGAAGACGGTGGGCAACGCGGTCTTTACCCGCCCGGAGATCGCCGCGGTTGGTGTGACGCAGCAGCAGATCACCGACGGCGAGGTTGACGCGGACATCTACAAACTGGACCTGTCCACGAACCCTCGCGCAAAGATGCGTTCCCTCCAGCACGGTTTTGTGAAGATCTTCGCCCGCAAGGGCTCCGGCCAGGTACTCGGTGGCGTGATTGTCGCACCGACTGCCTCCGAACTGATTCTGTCGCTGACCATCGCGGTAGCCAACGACCTGACTGTGCGTCAGCTGGCGAACTCGATGGCGGTGTACCCGTCCCTGTCCGGTTCGATTACAGAGGCGGCACGCAGGCTGATTGCTAAGTCCGATCTGGACTAGCGGTCGGGCTAGAACTAGGCGGCCCCGGAAACGCTCGCTGCGGACAGGATGTTCGTGGGCAGGTAGCGCAGCCGGGGCCGATTTTTGTTGCCGATTCGGGGGAGATGTTCAGTCCGTCGGCGTAGATCATGCGTTGGGCGAACGCGATATCGCAGCCCAGCACCACCGCGTGCTCCCGGCGCGGGGAGTCGAATCCTACGACGGGGCCCTGCACCATCCGCGCAATCCATAGGTAGGTCCGGCCGTCCGGCATGACGGCGACCTGACGCGTCACTCTATTCGAAGTTTCAAACGCGCGGTGCACGACCCACAACGGGCAGCCCCCACCGTGGCGCGAGAAGTGGAAGGCTGTCGATGACTGCCGCTTCGATATGTTGCCTGCCCGGTCGGTGCGCACGAAGACGAACGGAATCGCCTCTGCGCCGGGGCGCTGCAACGTCGCGAGGCGCTGGCAGGTTGACTCGAAACCAGTGCCGAAGCGCGCGGAGATGACGTCGATGTCGTAGCGGGTTTCTTCGGCAGCTTGGAGGAGCTCCGCGTAGGGCATGGTGACAGCGGCGGCGAAGTACTGCGCCAGCCCGTGGCGCGCGAGCTGGACGGGCTCGGGCTGTGTCGATTCGTCGAAAGTGTCGCGGACGTACTCGTCGATGAGCTCTGCGAAGGCGGTGCGGCCGTAGTGGTAGGCGAGTTCAAAGCACTGCTGGGACTCGGTGAGTCCGGTGCGTAGGCGGATCTCGCGCTGGTCGTGCTGCAGGGTCGAGCGGGGGCCGTGGGCGTATTGGTTGAAGCGCACTTGGATGCCGTATTCCCTGTCGAAGGTTGCCGCGAGGCGTGTCAGTCGCAGTTGCCGGTTCGCGGCGTGCGCTGCGAGCTGCTCGGCAGCAACGTCGAGCTCGTGGAAGTAGTTCTTGTGGTTCTGGAAGAATTCACGCACGAGTGCGTGGGGGTGTTCGGAGTCGGTGGCCTCGGGTGAAGGCAGCACCCTGAGAGAGTTGGCGATGTCGGGGAAGCGCTGTGCGAACTCGTGCAGTTTCGGCTGTGGGACGTCGGGGAGTAGCTCGGAAAGCTCGTTGACCACGCGTTGGTCTTCATCGGGGGAGAAGAAAGTGGTGGAGAGCTGAAACGCGTGGGTGAGTTGGAGGAGCACGCTGACGGTGAGTGGACGCTGGTCGTTTTCGAGCTGGTTGAGGTAGCTCGTTGAGATGTCTATGCGGCGGGCCATTTCGCCTTGTGTGAGTTCGAGTTCATGGCGGAGCGTCTGTATCTTTGCCCCCGCGTACAGCTTTGCCATCGTACCTTTCTCCCATTTTGTATGCGTGTACTGCGTAGTTAACAGAATTTGCACAAGTAGCAGAATTTGTACGCAGAAGTTTACATGCGAAAATCATGGCCCGCATCACATTTGGCTCCCTAGTATGAGCTGCAACATCAACGAGGTTTCGCGGTAGCGGAACTACAACGAAGACGAAGGAGCCAAGATGATCGAACACAACGTGCGCACGCACCGTTCGGCAGAAGATTTCCCGATTGAAGAGCACCTCGCATACAAGATCGCCAAGGTTGCAGCAGACCCGGTAGAGGTTCCAGCTGATACGACTGAGATGATCATCAACCGCATTATCGACAATGCGTCGGTCGCCGTCGCTTCCTACGGTCGCCGCCCAGTCGCGACCGCTCGCGTGATGGCGGAGGCACATCCAGTATCCGAAGGCGGTGCGCAGATTTTTGGTGTCGACGGCTCCTACTCCGCAGAGTGGGCCGCATTCGCCAACGGTACAGCGGTCCGCGAGCTGGACTTCCACGACACCTTCCTCGCGGCGGAGTACTCCCACCCGGGCGACAACATTCCGCCGATCCTTGCAGTAGCACAGCACAAGGGCCTCGACGGTAAGGCGCTGATCCGTGGTATCGCGACCGGCTACGAGATCCAGGTCAACCTGGTCAAGGGTATTTGCCTGCACGAGTGGAAGATTGACCACGTGGCGCACCTCGGCCCATCTGTTGCGGCGGGTCTGGGCACCATGCTGAACCTGGACATTGACACCATCTACCAGGCGGTTGGCCAGGCGCTGCACACTACGACGGCGACGCGCCAGTCCCGCAAGGGCCTCATCTCTTCTTGGAAGGCGTCCGCCCCGGCATTCGCCGGCAAGATGGGCATCGAGGCCGTCGACCGCGCGATGCGCGGCGAGGGTGCACCCGCTCCGATTTGGGAGGGCGAGGACGGCTTCATCGCCTGGATGCTGCATTCCCCAGAACGCACCTACGTGGTGCCACTGCCTGCAGACGGTGAGGCAAAGCGCGCAATCCTGGATACCTACACCAAGGAGCATTCGGCTGAGTACCAGTCGCAGGCCCCAATCGACCTGGCGCGCCGCATGAAGCAGACCATCGCGGATGCCGGTAAGTCCACCGCCGATATCGAGTCCATCGTGCTGCACACCTCGCACCACACGCACTACGTCATCGGCACCGGCGCCAACGACCCTCAGAAGATGGACCCGAAGGCATCCCGCGAGACCCTCGACCACTCGATTATGTACATCTTCGCCGTAGCACTCGAGGACGGCACGTGGCACCACGTCGACTCCTACGCCCCGGAACGCGCGAACCGCCCAGAGACGGTCACGCTGTGGCACAAGATCTCCACCGTCGAGGACCCGGAGTGGACGCGCCGCTACCACTCGCAGGACCCGGCCGAGAAGGCGTTCGGCGCAAAGGCCGTCATCACCTTCAACGACGGCACCGTCATCGAGGATGAGATGGCCGTGGCGGACGCTCACCCACTGGGGGCACGCCCGTTTGCCCGTGAGCAGTACATCCAGAAGTTCCGCACGCTGGCGGAAGGGATCGTCGATAAGGAAGAGCAGGACCGTTTCCTTGAAGACGTGCAGAACCTCGAGCAGCTCACCGACTTGAGCAAGCTCAACATCAAGGTGAACGCGGACGCGCAAGCCAATGCTCCTCAGATCCCAGGAGGGATTTTCTAAGATGTTTGTTCCTGATACAACGCCAAATGAGCGCCGACTGGCGCTGCGGGCCTCACTCGAGTCCACCGAAATTACAAAACTGCCCGGCGCGTTCAATCCGCTGACGGCTCGACTCATCGAGGACATCGGTGGCTTCGAAGGTGTCTACGTCTCCGGCGCGGTACTCGCCAACGACCTAGGCCTGCCGGATATTGGGCTGACCACACTGACGGAGGTCGCGCAGCGCGGCGGGCACATCGCTCGCGCTACGAACCTTCCAGTGCTTATCGACGCCGACACCGGCTTCGGCGAACCGATGTCCGCAGCACGCACCGTGGCTGAGTTCGAGGCCGCGGGGCTTGCCTCGCTGCACCTGGAGGACCAGGTGAACCCGAAGCGCTGCGGGCACCTCGACGGCAAGGAAGTAGTGCCGCGTGACCTGATGGTGCGACGCATCAGCGCCGCAGTAAAGGAGCGCCACGACGATGCATTCGTCATCTGTGCGCGTACCGACGCGGCTGGCATCGAGGGCATCGACTCCGCAATCGAGCGGGCCAAGGCTTACGCAGATGCCGGCGCGGACCTTATCTTTACGGAGGCACTCTATACCGAGAAGGACTTCGAGACCTTCCGCAAGGCCGTCGATATCCTGCTGCTGGCGAACATGACGGAGTTCGGTAAGACCAAGCTGCTCTCCGCCGGAACCTTGCAGGACCTCGGCTATAACGCGGTGATCTGGCCGGTGACCACGTTCCGCCTCGCAATGGGGCAGACCGAGGCCATGCTCCGCGACATCGCGGAAACCGGCACGCAGGAGCCGTGGTTGGACCGCATGCAGCACAGGTCCCGCCTATACGAGCTGGTCAAGTACGAAGACTTCAACCAGTTCGACCAGTCCGTCTTCACATATTCCAAGGACACCTACTCGTCCACATTCGAGTAATCCCTATCCCGCATCCCTAACCCAATCCCTATCCTGAAAGGACTTCATCCCATGACCACTCAAGAAATCAAGAAGGGCCTCGCTGGCGTCGTTGCGGACTACACCGCAATCTCCAAGGTCAACCCTGAGACCAACTCCCTGCTGTACTACGGTTACCCGGTCCACGAGCTGGCAGAGCACTGCACCTTCGAAGAGGTTGCGTACCTGCTTTGGCACGGCGAGCTGCCAGACAAGTCGGGCGCAGAGGAGTTCCGCCTCGGATGCATGAACAACCGCGACATCGATGAGGAACTCATCCAGGTCATTAACTACCTGCCGAAGGACTGCCACCCGATGGACGTGCTGCGCACCGCAGTGTCCTTCCTGGGCACCCGCGACGAGTACAAGTTCACCCCGGATGCTGACCACATCCGCAAGATCGGTACCGAGCTGCTGGCGAAGCTGCCGACCATCGTGGCCACCGACATTCGCCGCCGCCAGGGCAAGGGCTACATCGCCCCGAGCAAGGACAAGGGCTTCTCGGAGAACTTCCTCTGGATGGTCTTCGGCGACGAGGAAGGCTCCCCGGCAACCATCCCGTCGGATATTGAGGCATTCGAGAAGACCATGATTCTCTACGCGGAGCACTCCTTCAACGCCTCCACGTTCACCGCCCGCACGGTGACCTCGACGCAGTCCGACGCCTGGTCCGCGATCACCGCGGCTATCGGCGCACTGAAGGGCCCGCTGCACGGTGGCGCGAACGAGTTCGTCATGCACCACATGAAGGAAATCGACGACCCAGCAAACGCGGAGCAGTGGTGCCTGAACAAGCTGAAGAACAAGGAGCTCGTCATGGGCTTCGGCCACCGCGTGTACAAGAAGGGCGACTCGCGCGTGCCGACCATGGAAGCCGCGTTCAAGAAGCTCGCCGCGGAGCACAAGGACCAGGGCGCCGAGAAGTGGGTGGAAATCTACGACATCATGGCGAAGACGATGTACGAGAACACGTCCATCAACATCCGCCCGAACCTGGACTTCCCGTCCGGCCCGTCCTACTACATCCTGGGCTTTGACATCGAGTTCTTCACGCCGCTGTTCGTGATGAGCCGCATCACCGGCTGGACCGCGCACATCATTGAGCAGTACGAGAACAACTCGCTGATCCGCCCACTGTCCGCGTACAACGGCCCGGAGGAGCGTCACCTGGACGGCACCTACCAGCCGCAGTAAGCCAGAACGACGGGTGGTCTGCCTTTGGGGCGGACCATCCGTTTTGTTTGTTTTTATATGAGAGGCGTTGACCGCTGACCCCAACTTGGGGGGTAATCGCTATGGGAACAGATGCAATTGTGCATTTTCCCGTGGTGTGGCGCCAACCTGCGTTAGGATTGTCAGGCCAACCAAATAACATTCAAACTGTCACGTATGTCACAGTATGGAAGGATTGCATCGATGGAGCAGCTCCCCCTGAATGACCTCCCGGCATTCAAAAAGATCTTGGTAGCAAACCGTGGCGAAATCGCGGTTCGTGCCTTCCGCGCAGCATTTGAGACTGGCGCAAAAACTGTCGCGGTGTACCCGCGCGAGGACCGAAAGTCCTACCACCGACCGTTCGCCGACGAAGCCGTACGAATTGGTGTTGAGGGCCAGCCGGTCAAGGCGTACCTGGACATCGACGAAATTATCCGTGCGGCGAAAGAGACCGGCGCCGATGCAATTTACCCGGGCTATGGGTTCCTCTCGGAGCGCGCAGACCTTGCGCGCGCTTGCCGCGACAACGGCATTAAGTTCATCGGCCCAAGCCCAGAGGCGCTTGAGCTGACTGGTGACAAGGCGGCCGCTGTGCACGCTGCTGAGCGCGCCGGGCTGCCGACGTTGAAGGACTCCGAGCCGTCAACTGACCCGGCGGAGCTCGCCGAGATTGCGAAGGAATTCACCTTCCCGGTCTTCGTCAAGGCAGTCGCCGGTGGTGGTGGGCGCGGTATGCGCTTCATCGAGAAGATCGAAGATGTCGAGCGCCTCGCGGCAGAGGCATCCCGCGAGGCGGAGGCAGCGTTTGGCGACGGCCACGTGTACCTCGAGCGAGCGGTCATCCGCCCGCAGCACATTGAGGTGCAGATCATGGCGGACTCCTACGGCAACGTGGTGCACCTGTTTGAGCGCGACTGCTCGCTGCAGCGCCGTCACCAGAAGGTCGTCGAAATCGCTCCGGCACAGCACATCACGCAGGAACAGCGTGAGCGCATCTGCCAGGACGCGGTGAACTTCTGTAAGGAGATCAACTACGAGGGCGCCGGTACCGTCGAGTTCCTCGTTGACGAGCAGGGCAACCACGTCTTCATTGAGATGAACCCGCGTGTCCAGGTGGAGCATACCGTCACCGAGGAAATCACCGGCGTGGACATCGTGAAGAACCAGATGTACATCGCTGCGGGCGCGAAGCTCGAGGACGTGCACCTGACCCAGGACCTCATCGAGATGAACGGTGCGGCGCTGCAGTGCCGCATCACCACGGAGGACCCGAACAACGGGTTCCGTCCGGACTCCGGCGTGATCACCGGCTACAGCTCCCCGGGTGGCGCGGGTGTGCGTCTCGACGGCTCCGCAAACGTCGGTACCGAGATCACCCCGAACTTCGACTCCCTGCTTGTGAAGATGACGTGCCGTGGCCGTAACTTCCAGGTTGCCGTCGACCGCGCACTGCGCGCGCTTAACGAGTTCACCGTCACCGGTGTCTCCACCAATATTGGCTTCCTGCGCGCGCTGCTGTCCGACGAGGACTTCCGCTTCAAGCGCATCAACACCGGCTTTATCAACGATCACCCGTTCTTGCTTGAGGCTCCTGCCGCGGCTGACGATGCCGGCAAGATCCTCGACTACCTGGCGAACGTGACCGTCAATAAGCCAAACGGCCCACGCCCGACCTCGATTCGTCCTTCGAAGAAACTGCCGGAGTTCGATTACGGCGACCTGCCACGTGGCTCCCGCGACGACCTGCTGGAGCTCGGCCCGACGAAGTGGGCGGAAAAGATCCGCAACCAGACGGCTCTCGGGGTGACCGAGACGACGTTCCGCGATGCGCACCAGTCGCTGCTGGCAACCCGCATCCGTACGAACACGCTGGTCGCTGCGGCGAAGCACGTCGGCCACATGACGCCACAGCTCGCCTCTGTAGAGGCGTGGGGCGGCGCCACCTACGACGTGGGCATGCGCTTCCTGCACGAGTCTCCGTGGATGCGTCTCGACGCCCTGCGTGAAGCCATCCCGAACGTGAATATCCAGATGCTGCTGCGCGGCCGCAACACCGTGGGCTACACGCCGTACCCGGACTCGGTGACGAAGGCGTTCGTGAACGAGGCGGCGTCGTCAGGCATTGATATCTTCCGCATCTTCGACGCCCTCAACGACGTTTCCCAGATGCGCCCCGCTATCGAGGCTGTTCTGGAGACCAACACCACCGTCGCCGAGGTTGCGATGGCGTACTCGGGCAACCTGCTCGACCCCGCCGAGGACATCTACACGCTGGACTACTACCTGCGTCTGGCCGAAGAGATTGTCGACGCCGGCGCGCACGTCCTGGCGATCAAGGATATGGCCGGCCTGATGCGTCCGGGCGCTGCCGCGAAACTGGTCAAGGCGCTGCGCGAGCGCTTCGACCTGCCTGTTCACGTGCACACTCACGACACGGCTGGCGGCCAGCTAGCGACCTACCTGGCGGCCGCAAATGCTGGCGCGGACATTGTGGATGTGGCGTCGGCACCGCTGGCGGGTACCACCTCGCAGCCGTCGCTGTCCGCACTCGTTGCTGCCTTCGCGAACACCGAGCGTGACACCGGCATTGACCTGCAGGCTGTCAGCGACCTCGAGCCGTACTGGGAGGCCGTGCGCCAGGTTTACGCTCCGTTTGAATCTGGTATTCCTGGCCCGACCGGTCGTGTGTACAAGCACGAAATCCCGGGCGGTCAGCTTTCCAACCTGCGTACGCAGGCGAAGGCGCTGGGCCTGGGCAACCGCTTCGAGCTCATCGAGGACTACTATGCCGCGGTGAACGAGATCCTCGGCCGCCCGACGAAGGTCACGCCGTCGTCGAAGGTTGTGGGTGACCTTGCGCTGCACCTGGTGGGTGCGGGCGTGGACCCGAAGGACTTCGCGGAGAACCCGCGCAAGTACGACATCCCTGAGTCCGTCATCGGCTTCCTGCAGGGTGAACTGGGTACGCCTCCGGGTGGCTGGCCGCTGCTGCGCGACAAGGCGCTCGAGGACCGCCAGGAAGTCGACCACACGGTGGACGTGCCGGAAGAGCTCGCTGGTGACCTTGATTCCGAGGACCACGTGACGCGCCGTGCTGCGCTGGACCAGCTGCTGTTCCCGAAGCAGTACAAGGAGTTCCTGGAACACCGCCGCACCTACGGCATCACGGACCACCTGTCGGACCGCACCTTCTTCTACGGCCTTGTTGAGGGTGAGGAGACGATGATCTGGTACGGCGAGCTCGAGGATCACCTGCCGCCGCTCGTGGTCAACCTTGACGCCGTGGGCGAGCCCGATGAGAAGGGCATGCGCCAGGTCATCCTGACGGTCAACGGCCAGATCCGTCCGATGCAGGTCAGGGACGAGAACGCCGAGTCCACAGTCGCCGAGGTGGAGAAGGCTGATCCGTCGCAGGAAGGCCACGTTGCGGCACCGTTCGCTGGTGTGGTGAACGTGACCGTCAAGCCTGGCGACGAAGTCAAGGCCGGCGACCAGGTTGCTTCTATCGAAGCGATGAAGATGGAGGCCGCGATCTCGGCGACGAAGGACGGCACCATCGAGCGAGTCGCCTTCACGCAGGCAACCAAGGTGGAGGGCGGCGACCTGGTCGTCGTGATCTCCTAAAGGGTTTCTCGCCGCAGTTAGCCGACGTTGCAGTCAAACACCATGACATTGGCAACGTCGGCAACCGTGGTGAAGCCGAACTGCTCGTAACGGTGGCGCGCACGCTCGTTGTCTGGGTCAACCCAGAGAGCGACGCGGGGCGCGCCTTGTTGCGCTGCAAGCTCAATGACTGCGCGTAGCAGTTTCGAGCCGAGCCGGTGGCCTGCGAAGCGGCGTTCCACCGCGATGGCGAGCTCCGGCACGTCGGGGCCGAGGTTTGCGTGGCCTGCATCCGGGTCATCCCAGTAGCGCAGCCACACGCCACCGGCGGGGGTGCGGAACTCATCGCAGGCGATAATGCCGCCGTCGCGCTCCGGGTCCCAGTGGTCCACGTAGTCGGTCACCCCGAGGCGCTCCTCGTGCCCGACGGGCGCGGTTTCATCGCCGAATACGTCCGCAAGAAAGTTCAGGCGCTGCAGGTACATGCGGTCTGATTCGGTGGCTTGGCGTAGAGTAAACGACTTGTTTTGTGTCATGGTGCCACTGTAACGCGACTACTACGGATAGGCGCAGCCAGGGCCGTGCGGT
This sequence comes from Corynebacterium sp. NML98-0116, assembly GCF_001767255.1. Lineage (GTDB taxonomy): Bacteria > Actinomycetota > Actinomycetes > Mycobacteriales > Mycobacteriaceae > Corynebacterium > Corynebacterium pseudogenitalium. Next base: position 1,803,852 of record NZ_CP017639.1, on the reverse strand, counting down.
ACCCTGTGGCCTATGCGAGGAGGAACTGCACGCGGCATCGGGGCCGTCACTGTGGCGTTGGCCCTTGGTATCTCACACGGGGCTGCGGTCGCGGCGCCGGTGGTGCAGCAGGGGGGTCTGATTGTTGTTGGTAGCAACGTGAAATGCACCGTCGCGATGAATGACAAAAACCAGGGCGTGAGCTACACCAGCGCCCACTGTGGCAGCAACGGGGATCGTGTCACCGTCCAGGGGGCCGAAGGCCTCACCGGAACGTTTATCCCCTCGCCGTTGTACCGCGATGAGGAGGATTACACCGCGAACGACTGGGCCATGGTGGTCTGGGACGACGGCGTGGCCCTCGGCCCGAACTGGCTCAGCGGAGACACCCTTATTTCCCCAGGCACGACGCTGACCTCGAAGGATCGCGTGTGTACCTACGGCGGGGTGACGAAGGCGAAGCGCTGCGGCTCGTTCGCTGCGCGCCTCGGCAACACGGTGTTCAGCACGCTCCCAGATGGCCAGGCAGGCGACTCCGGTGCACCCGTGTGGGTCGAAGGCAAAGGAATGATCGGGCCGTACTCGGGCGTGAGCAACATCTCCTCATCGTCGGGCGTGCGCGGGCTTTCCCGCGCGGTTCACCCGGAAGACGGCCGCGACTACGGCAGCGATGACGAAATCGAGGTGCTCAAGCGCTGGTTCCATATCGACGGCCCCGTGGTGCACACCGCCAAGCGCCCAGTAGAAACGGCTGCGAACGCAGGGGCGCAGTTGGGCAAGCGCCTGGACTCGCTGTCCTCCGAGGATGACTCCGCAGTGCGCGGTGTGTTGCCAGTCGTGCTGGCAATCGTGTTGGGCGTACTCGTCGCCGCGGCACCCGACATCGTCTCTATCGTCGAATCGTGGCGCTCAATCGCAGCGGCTAGAGGTCAATAACCATCGTGCCCGGGTGTGGGGCATCGGCAACATCCCGGAAGCCGAATTTCTCGTAGACGTGGCGCGCTTTGGGGTTGTCGGCGTCGACAGATAAAGCGAGCTGTCGCGCACCCTTGTCGCGCGCGAGCTCGCAAGCCTGCTCAATCAGCGTGCGTGACAGGCCCTTGCCCTGCGCGCGGGCCTCAATCGCGATGGCGAACTCGGGGATATCCGGCCCAAGGTTTGCCCACCCCACGGCGGAGGTATCCTCCCAGAACCGCAGCCAGATCGCCCCGGCCGGTACGCCGAGGGCGTCGTAGACGATGACGCCGCCGTCGCGCTCCGGATCCCAGTCGCCGATGTAGCCTGCGGCGTAGGTGGGGTAGTCACTGAACAGTTCGCTCGATTCATCACCGTGCGCCTCGGCGAGGAAGTAAATACGCTCGAGGTACGTGCGGTCGGACTCGGTGGCCCGACGGAAACTAAAGTCCATGGGCTACTTCAACTCCATGAGCGTTGCGCCCTTGGCCGCTTGAGCGCCCTGCTCGGCTGCCAGGCCCGTCACGACGCCATCCTTGTGCGCCTTGACCGGGTTTTCCATCTTCATCGCCTCGAGCACGACGAGGACGTCGCCCTCAGCGACGGTGTCGCCCTCTGCCACGTTGACCTTGATCAAAGTTCCCTGTATCGGCGCCGTCACGGCGTCGCCGGATGCGGCGGTCTTCGCGGCCGATGCGCGGCGCTTCTTCGGCTTGCGGGCAGGGCCCGCACCGGGCACGAGTGCGGAAGGCAGGGCTACCTCGATGCGGCGGCCGTCAACCTCCACGGCAAACACCTGCTTATCGACGCCTGCTTCGCCCTCCACACCTTGATCATCAGCTGCGGTGACGGCTGGCATCTCGCCGTCCCAGGCCTCTTCGATCCAACGAGTGTAGACGTCGAACGAGGTGCCGTCGCCGATAAAGGCGTCGTGCTCGACCATTGCGCGGTGGAAGGGGATCACGGTCGGGATGCCCTCGACGACGTATTCCGCAAGCGCGCGGCGGGCACGATTCAGCGCTTCCTCGCGCGTTGCGCCGTACACGATCAGCTTGGCCAGCATCGAGTCAAACTGACCGTTAATCGCCGAACCTTCGCGCACGCCGGAGTCCACGCGCACGCCGGGCCCGGCTGGCTCGCGATAGACGTTGATCGGGCCAGGAGAAGGCATGAAGTTGATGGTTGGGTCCTCGCCGTTGATGCGGAACTCAAATGCGTGCCCGCGCGGCGTTGGGGTCTCCGTGATGCTGAGCTGCTCGCCACGGGCGATACGGAACTGCTCGCGTACCAAGTCCAGGTCGGTGGTCAGCTCAGTGACCGGGTGCTCTACCTGGAGGCGCGTGTTGACTTCCAAGAAAGACACCAGGCCGTCAGCGCCAACCAGGTACTCTACGGTGCCTGCGCCCGAGTAGCCGGCTTCCTTACAGATCGCCTCGGCGGAGCGCTCAATGCGCTCGCGCTGCTCATCGGTGAGGAACGGTGCAGGGGCTTCCTCGATAAGCTTCTGGAAGCGGCGCTGCAGCGAGCAGTCGCGGGTACCCACGACCACGACATTGCCGTGCTGGTCCGCGAGCACCTGCGCCTCAACGTGGCGAGCCTTATCCAGGTAGCGCTCCACGAAGCACTCGCCGCGGCCGAAAGCGGCAACGGCCTCACGGGTCGCGGACTCGAACAGCTCCGGGATTTCTTCCCGCGTATGTGCGACCTTCATACCGCGTCCGCCACCGCCGTAGGCGGCCTTAATCGCGATCGGGAGGCCGTGCTCATCTGCGAACGCAAGGACTTCCTGTTCGTCTGCGACCGGATGTTTCGTGCCGGGGGCCATCGGGGCGTCGACAGCTTCGGCGATGGCGCGGGCCGCCACCTTGTCACCCAGCGTGGCGATAGCCTCGGGGGAGGGGCCGATCCAGGTCAAACCGGCGTCGATAACTTTCTGTGCGAATTCAGCGTTTTCCGCGAGGAAACCGTAGCCGGGGTGAACGGCGTCCGCGCCCGAATCCGCCGCCACTTTGAGCAGCTTCGCCATGTCCAGATAGGTCTCTGCGGCGGTTTCCCCGCCGAGGGCGAACGCTTCATCGGCAAGGGAAACATATGGTGCGGCCGCGTCGCTGTCTGCGTACACCACAACGGACGCGATGCCTTCATCCTGGGCAGCACGAATGATGCGCACCGCGATCTCGCCGCGGTTTGCAACCAACACCTTGGTCACTTGCTGATTGTGAATAGGCACAAAAAATCCCGTCTTTCTCAAAGAGTCTGAGCTTTGCCGAAATATATCGGATTTTGCCACCCTATGTTACTACTTGCCGGTAGGTCCCAGCGATTCTCATAGCGAGGAGTGCATGAAACGCGTCGCGGGGGCGCGCTTAATCATACGTGCCCAGCAGGTAGCTGATGGAGGAGTCCCAGCTTTCGTGGAACTTCTCGACGTCCCCCGAGGCCGCTGCGATGCCTCCGTCGGTGGCGCGAAGCTCAGCAGAGTAGTGGTTGACGAAGCCTTCGGCGGTGTAATTGCCGCGCTCCGACCATTCGAAGACAGCAGCGCCATCCCCGAGCGGCTCGATGTTGTCGATGCGACCGAAAGCCTTCATCTCTTTGATCGGTTTGCCGTCGACGTAGAACGCTACTCCGTCGGTAATGGAGGCGCCGGTGCCAGCTGGGCGGTCCTTGTCCCCGAGTGAGCCGCGGAAGATGATCCAGCTCAGACGCTGACACGGGTCGTAGTGATTGTCGATGTCCTCGATCCAGTAGTTGAAGTCGCTGCCATCATCAGCGGGCATGCGCCCGGGCGTCGAGTTGGAGGGGTATGCCTCGCGTGGATCATTGGGTAGCTGGACACACGCATCCGCATTATTCTGCTGCGCTGGCTGCTTGGCAGGCGATGAGGCGGTGTCAGGGGTGTCTGAGGACGAGGGCTCTTCCACCACGGTGGTCTGTGTAATGGTGATGACGGGTGGTGTGTCTGTTTCGGAGCTGCACGCGGTGAAGGTCAGTGGTGCCAATACCGCGAGAGTGGCAGCTGATGCGCGGTTGAAAAGCATGCGTGTCATGGTTTCGTCCTGGGGTTAGATGAGAGGGGTGTGGTGACGCTGCCTGGGTCGGCGTCGGAAAGCATTTGGCGACAGACTATCAGTTTGTGCTTGTCGACGAGCCAGCGCTTACTGCGTGCCAGGGGGTTCGTGCTTGGCGCCGGAACACACAGGGCACTCGTCCAAGTGCCTGCTTGCCGACGCCACGTGGCACCCCAGCGTTACACTACGAGGCATGCTACGGATGGACGACTTTGCCTCAGTGATCTATTCGGCGGGCAAGGTTTTCGACAACCTCCGTACCAGACGGCTTGCGACTGAGGAGTTCTTGGCAAATGGCAGCACTGCCGGAATCGCCTCGCGGGCTGACTTGCAGCTGCTCCAAGACCTGCAGGACGCTGCACGAATTGCGCTGCGTGCGAAACACGACCGGCAGCCGGTGACCGCCGAGCTTGTGTGCGCACTCAACGCCGCGATCCTATGCGTAGCCGCGGGGTGCAGACACGGGGAAAGTGATTCCTGGCAGCCAACCTGGCAATGGGTTGGAGAGCAGGAGAGACTCAGAATTAGTCTCCGTAGTTCGCGAGGTAACGGATCTTCGGTGTGATCTCCACACGGCCTTTGCCCTCGCGGTGGCGCTTCATGATGAGCTTGGCCGCGGCGATCTGGCCCGCGTTCGGAGGAACGTTGGTCTTTGGGACGTAAAACTCTTGATTAGGGGTACGGCGCTTTTCCATTTATGTCACCTGCTCTCGGAGTCCCAACTCCTGGTTATTTGCTTGATTAATGAATCGACGAGGTCATTCTCATTATTTCCTAGGAAGGGCGCGTCATCAAGCGCATCGATGGCAGCGACACCGATGGCGACGACTTCTGGCTCTTTTGATACGCAAAGGTCCGTCGCCCAACGCAAATTTGAGCCCCACAAACGGGATGGGCTGGGAAGTGGTCCGCCCTGTCCTCGCAAAGCTTGACGTGACCGGTCGTATCACTCTCGCTCAGCCACGACGGCGACTACGCCACCGCCACCTGCCTGATATGTGCTTAGAAGTCCGGTGCGACTGGCCGCCAACCTGTTCTGGCTTAGCGTTCGCCGCGCTCCACTGGCACGCGCACCATGTTTCCCCACTCCGCCCACGAGCCGTCGTAGAGCGAAACCTGCTCGAAGCCGAGCACGTGCTTCAGCACGAACCAGGTGTGGGCCGCGCTTTCGCCGAGCTGGCAATAGACCACAGTCGGTGTAGCAGGGTCGAAGTCTTTATAGACGTGCGCAATGTCGTCCCTGCCCTTGAGGCGCGCGTTCGGGAACACGGAGTTGCCCCACGGCACGTTCACTGCGCCGGGGATGTGCCCGTGGCGCAGAGTATCGACGCCACCATCCTTTGCGGCCGCCTCTGCTCCTGCGTAATGCTCGGGCGAGCGGGCGTCGATAAGCTGGGCGGGGGTTTCCTGCAGCAGCTCAGATGCGAAGGTGCGAAGCGGGGCGTCCTGGCGCTCGACTACCGGGTACTCAGTGCGTGGGTACTCCGGCACCGCGAAGGAGGTATCGCGCTCTTCACCCATCCAGGCGTCGCGGCCGCCGTCGAGGATGCGCACATCCGGGTGACCGAACAGCTCGAAGACCCACGCCGTGTAGGCGGCCCACCAGTTGGAGCGGTCGCCGTAGATCACCACGGTATCGTCGCGGGAGATGCCGCGCGCGCTCATGAGTTCTGCGAAGGCCTCGCCGTCGATAAAGTCGCGCTGCACAGGATCATTGAGGTCGTTGTGCCAATCGATCCGGACGGCGCCTGGGATGTGCCCAATGTCGTAGAGGAAGGCGTCCTCGTCGCTTTCGACCACCCGCAGACCCGGCATGCCCAAGCGTGCAGAAAGCCACGCGGCTGACACGAATCGTTCCGGATGTGCGTAGTTCGCAAACTGCGAGTGATCGTCGAGTTCGATGCCCACGGTGAGTTAACCTCCAATAGCAATGGCCAATAACACAGAGCGAAGTTATTTACTGCCCCTCACCCTACATGTCAAGGAAAATAGGTGACGCAAAATTCCGCAAAAACGGGTCCAGTGTGCTCGGTGTCACTCGCGTGCGCAGGGTGTATTCACGGGGGTTATACGCGGTGTGAATTTGGGCACGTTTTCCCAGGCGAGTGCGGAAAAATTCATCCTGCCAAATAAAGTTACTAATTGGAACATATAGACACCCGTTTCCACCCACAAGGTGGGACAATGACTAGAAAGGTGCCCCATGCATAAAGCTATCGTCGTATTCGAGGTCGAGGGCGGCTCGGATAAGTATTTCGACGGACACCGGAAAGACACCATGCCGATCGTCAACGCGATCAAGGCTATGGGATGGCACGCCGAAGTTGTCTTCTACCGCCCCGAGTGGAAAGACGCGATCTACACCTACGTCTCCGAGAACTTTGACGGCTACATTTCCCGCGTAAACCCAGGCAACATCCCTGGCGGTGAGAAGGGCTACTTCGACCTGCTCACCAGCCTTTCGGTTGCGGGCCTGGTCGGCATGTCCACGCCGGGCGAGATGATGGCCTACGGCGCGAAGGACGCCCTGGTGAAGCTGAAGGACACCGACCTCGTCCCGTCCGACACCGCCGCCTACTACGACGTCGATACCTTCCATGAGACCTTCCCGACGTCCCTGTCCTACGGCGAGCGCGTGCTGAAGCAGAACCGTGGCTCAACCGGCGAGGGCATCTGGCGCGTCCGCATCGCTGACGAGGACCTCGCGGCCTCCGTCGAGCCGGGCACCGCGCTGCCACTGGACACCAAGATCCGCTGCACCGAGGCCGTCGACAACCACACCGAGACGCGCGAGCTCGGCGAGTTCATGACCTTCTGCAACCAGTACATCGTTGGCGACAACGGCATGCTGGTGGACATGCGCTTCATGCCACGCATCGTCGAGGGCGAGATCCGCATTCTGCTCGTCGGCCCGCACCCGGTGTTCGTTGTGCACAAGAAGCCGGCAGAGGGCGGCGACAACTTCTCTGCAACCCTGTTCTCCGGCGCAACGTACACCTACGACAAGCCAGAGGCATGGCAGGAGCTCATCGACATGTTCGCTGAGGCCCGCCCGGTCATCGCCGAGAACCTCGGCGGCGACAACATCCCGCTCATCTGGACCGCGGACTTCATGCTGGCCGACGGCGAGAACGGCGAGGACACCTACGTGCTCGGCGAGATCAACTGCTCCTGCGTTGGCTTTACCTCCGAGCTCGACATGGGCATCCAGGAGCTCGTTGCGCAGGAGGCAATCAAGCGCGTTGAGGCGAAGTTCGCCTAGTCGCGTTTAGCCATACGAGCCATGGCGCCGCCCGGGGTTTAGAGCAGCGTAGTTACGCTGTCCGGGTCGGCATCGGAAAGCATCTGGCGGCAGCGGTCGTACTCGGCGTCGTCGCCAATGGCCTTGGAGGCCAGGGCGAGCATCGCGATAGCCTTGAGCACCGGCACGTTCGCCTCGTGTGAGGTCGGAACCGGGCCCCAGCCCTTCCAGCCGTTGGCGCGCAACCGGTCGAGCGAGCGGTGGTAGCCGGTGCGGGCGTACGCGTAGGCGACGATCGTGTCGCCGTCTGCCAGCTCGCGCTCGGCGCGGGCGGCCCACACGGCGGGGGAGTCAGGGTGTGCGACGGCGGTGGCGTCGGCGAGCAGATCGCAGCCGGTGGCTGGGTCTTCTGGGAGGTGGATCGGGTCAGGGGCAAGCATGTCGTTGAACTTCATGCCGACTAGGATACCCAGAACTCCGACGTGTCCAGTCCGAAGTGATAGAGGCAGCGCCGCAGCAGCGGCATCGACAAGCCGATGACGCTGGTTGGGTCGCCGTCAATGGAGTCAATAAACCAGGAGCCGAGCGCCTCGAGCGTAAACGCGCCCGCGCACTGCAGCGGCTGGCCGGAATTGGCGTAGGCGACGATGTCGGCGTCGCTTGCCTCACCGAAGCGGATGGTGGTGCGCACAGTGTCCGTGACCCACTCGCCGTTGTAGGCGACGGCGTGGCCGGTGAGCAGCTCTGCGGCCTTGCCGCGTTGCGCACGCCAGCGCTCGATCGTGGCCTCAACGGTGTGCGGCTTGCCCAGCAGCTGGCCGTCCAGAAGCAGCATGGAATCGCAGCCGACCACGACGTCGTTAGGGAACTCGCCGGCGACGGTCTCAGCCTTAGCGCGGGCGAGGGCGGCGACGGTGTGCGCTGGTGGGGCGTCGACAAGCGAGGCGATCACCGCATCCTCGTCGATGTTGGCGGGCCGAAGCACCGGCTTGATGCCGCCCTGCTCGAGCAACATTCGGCGCGACGGCGACTGTGAGGCGAGAACAATCCGCATGGCTTAGGAGTACGTCGAAGGGGAGAACGCGAGCGGGTTAAACAGAGTCGGCGCATGCACCGGCGATGGCGCTACGCCCCACAGGTTGCGCTGCCCGCGCTTCGCCGCCTGCGCCTGCTGCTGCAGTTGCTCCAGCACGAGGCGCAGCGCCTCGACCTCCTCGGGGGAGGGGTTGCCTTTCACAACGTCGAAGGGGAGGGAAGACATACGTTCCTTTCGTGGTTACAGCGGCAGGTTGCCGTGCTTCTTCTGCGGCGGATAGACAACCTTGCGCTCCAGCAGGCGCAGGCCCTCCACGACCTGGGCGCGGGTGTCGCTAGGTGCGATGACGGCGTCGACAAGGCCGCGCTCGGTAGCGACGTAGGGGTTGAGGTTTTCTTCCTCGTACGCCTGCGTATCGACGCCCAACGCCTCAGCAGCCGTCGGTGCGTCAGCCAGCGCGATCTGCGCGGTCGGCCACGCGAAGACAAGGTCAGCGCCCAGGCCCTTCGAGCCGAGCACCGAGTAGGCGGTGCCGAGCGCCTTGCGCGTGATCACAGTAATGGTGCCCACCTGGGCCTCAGCGAAGGCGTACGCCAGCGTGGACGCAGCGGACAGGGCGCCTGCCTGCTCCTCCTCGACGGTCGGGACGAAGCCTGGGCAGTCCACGATGTGCAGCAGCGGCAGGTTGAACGCGTCGCAGGTGCGGATGAAGCGCGCGGCCTTTCGGGCAGCGTCGGCGCTCAGGCAGCCAGCGAGCACACTTGGCTGCGTGGCTACGATGCCGAGCGCCCGACCGTCAATGTGCGCAAACCCGGTGACGACGTTGCCGGCGTGGGCGCCGCCGAGCTCGTAGAAGTCGCCGTCGGTGATCGTCTCGATGACGGTGGTGATGTCGTATGGCTGGGCGTCCTCGTCGGGAACCAGGGAGTCAAGCACGCTGGCGTCAGCGCCCTCGGCGGCGTCAGCCACGGGAGCAGCCGCGCGGTTGTTCAGCGGCAGGTAGCTCATGAGCTTGCGCACCTCGTCGACAGCCTGCTCGTCGGTGCTGACGCGAATGTTTGCAACACCAGTGGTGGCCGCGTGGACGTCCGCGCCGCCGAGCTGCTCCGCGGTCACCTCGCTACCAGCGACCTTGGAGGCGACGTCGGTTGCGGCCAGGTGAAGGCTCGCGCCGTCGACCATGATGCGCATGTCAGCCAGCGGGACAGTGGTGGCAGCAAGCGTGGCAACCTCGCCGGCAACCACGGCGATTTGCGGCAACAGGCCAGAAGCCTGCGTCGCAGCACGCAGGATCTTCGCCTGCATGTGAGCCGTGACGACGCCCTCCTGCCAGCGCGGGCCGAGCGAGTCGTAGAACCCGATTACCGGCACGCCAGTCTTTGCGGCCAGCTCGTAGACTTTGAGGATCTTCTCGGCGTACACCTCGCCGATGCCGCCGTCGAAAATGGTGGCGTCCTGGGAGAATACGCACACGCGGCGGCCGTCGATAAGGCCGTAACCTGCCACGACACCGTCCGTCGACGGCTTGGTGCGGTCCATCTTGTATGCCTCGACGCGGTGGCGTGCCAGCGCGTCGACCTCCACGAAGGAGCCCGCGTCCAGCAAACGCTCGACACGCTCACGCGCAGTCAGGTCCCCGGCCTCGTGGACCGCGTCGATCGCGTCCTGGCCAAGCGGCGCCTGGGCCTCGTCAAGCCGGTTGCGCAGATCTTGGATACGGCCTGCAGTCGTCGACATGTCAGGTTTGGAAGAAGATTTATCGCCCATATCGCCTCAGTCTAACTAGCACGGAAAGAAAACCACATTATAAATCGCGCGGCGGGGCCCTTATGTTTCAGGTGCCAGGACGCCAACACGGCACGGGCAACGCGCTTAGCGCATGCTCGGGTCCTTGAAAATGCTCCACGCAGCTGAGATCAGCGGCAGCTGCAGCGGAAGTCGACCGATGCTGATCACCTGCTTTTGCCACGGCTTGTTGCGCCACTGGCGGGCCATCTCGAAGTTCGCAGGCCACACGGCCAGCAAGAGCGCTGCTGCGAAGCCACCACCGAGTTTGCGCAGCTTCGGCGCACGTTTCTGGTGTCCCGCATGTGACGCCGGGCCAAGCTTGGGCGCGGCCAGCAGCACAGCAGCTGCCAACTCCGCGGCGCCGGACGCGTAGGTATACGTCCGGGCCTCACCTGGGAGGGACTCGGGAACGATCGAATCGAAAGGTTCTGGTTTGATGAAGTGCAGGATGCCGGCCACCCCGAACGTCGGGATGAGTGCCTTGCGGAGGAAACGTTGAATCGTCATGTGTCTAACAGTAGCGCTAGATTAGGTCAACATGAATGCTGAAGAACTGAGCAGGCTCCAGCGGGGCGTCGAAAAGTATTGGCCGGTGGTGCGCTGGGTGGAAACCACCGGGTCGACGAACGACGATCTCCTCAACAAAGGCGAACCCGGCACCGTGCTCATCGCGGGGGAGCAGACGGCGTCGCGCGGGCGACTTGGCCGCAAGTGGGTCAGCCCGAAGGGTGCGCAGCTGGCGATGAGCATGGTGCTGCGCATCGACGACAACCCGCCACCGTTCGGGCTGCTGTCGATCGCGCCCGGCGTCGCGGTGACCGACGTCGTGCCGCAGGCCCAGCTCAAATGGCCGAACGACGTGCAGATCGGCGGGAAGAAGCTCGCCGGGATTCTCTCCGGACTGGCGGACGGGCGCGTAGTGGTCGGCATCGGCATCAACCTCAACTTCGAGCCCGAGCAGCTGCCCATCCCCACCGCAACGGCGCTGAATCTCGAGGGGATCGACGTCGACTTCGTGGACTTCACCACGCAGGTGCTGTGCGCGATGGGTGAGCGTTTCGCGCAGTGGCAGCAGCGCGACCCGCAGCTGCTGGCCGACTACCGCAAAGTGTGCAGCACGATCGGGCAGCACGTGCGCATTGAGCTGCATGATGGTGAAGCGATCGGCACTGTCGACGGGGTCAACGATGAGGGCGAAGTGATCATCGACGGCACGGCGTACAGCGTCGGAGATGTGCACCACCTCCGGCCGAAACAGTAGGATCTGTGCCGTGCAACAGTCGCGGGTGAAGTTTCAGCTGGCAGAGGGCGAGGCCGTCCTCGCCGACACGAACCCGCCGTTAACGAGCCTTATTTTCCCGTTGCTCGAGCTCATCGTGATCACCGGGATCGCCTGGATTGCCATCGGTTGGATGGACGTCACCCCGTTTGTGAACCCCCAGGCGCACAACATCGTGGTTGCGGTGTGGGCGCTGCTGTCAGTGTGGCGCTTTGTGTTGCCGGTGGTTCGCCACCGCCGCCAGCGCTTCCTGCTCACCGACCGCCGCATCCTCGCCCGCTCGGCGCGCGGTGCGGTCGACTCCATCCCGCTGCGCCAGATTCATTCTTTTCGACGCCAGCGCGGCGGGCTGTCCATCGCCCTGTGGGGGTTCGACCAGCCGGTGTTCTTCCCGCAGGTGGGGAAGGCGCGTGCGGTGGAGCGTGCGCTGGACGAGAGCCTGCGCCGCCGCTAACTACTCCTTAATTTCCGTTGTGTGCAGCTGGCTGTCCAGGTCGCTCGGGCTGAGGCTGCCTGCCTGGAAGTCTGCCGTGATCGGCAGGTGCAGATCCATGTCGGTGGCGGGGCACAGCTCGATGACGGCGTCGTTGATGGTGTAGTCGAGCACGTGGCCGCCGGCGGTGCGGGCGTCGTCAATGAAGTGGACGTGGCAGCCGGGCACCCCGATGCCTTTGGCGTAGGCGGGCGTGCGGAAGCCGCCGATGATGCCGTGTACGTCGGTGAAGTGGTGCTCGGCGTCATCGCCGATGGCCTCCGTCATGGGGCGGTACGGTTTCTCCTGCTTGGTCACGGTGCGGGTGACCACCTCGTCGAAGGTGCCGGTGATTCTGACGGCGTAGAAGAAGTTGTGGCTCGGCTCGAGCGCGTCGATGAACTCGGCCAGTTCCGCGCGCCGCATCCCTTTCGGCGCGTCGACGCGGATGCGCGGCACAAAGTTGGTGACCACGGTAAACGGTGTGCGCTGGTCAAGGCTTGCGACGCGCGCCTTGCCGTCGCTGGTGAGCTGGTAGCACACGCCGTCGAGAATAATCATCTCTCCGTCGAGCCCGTCGAAGGTGCCAAGGCCGAAGTTTCCTTTGCCGAGGATGTCTCCGATGGTCAGTTCGCCTTCGTAGATGCCGTCGAGAAGCGCGGTCATCAACGAGTTTTGGAAGATGGTATGGCGAACAATCGCGGGATTCGTTTCAGTCATGCCCACATCGTAGCGCCCATAAGGCTAAGGTAGTTCGTTGTGAGAGACGCTCAAGGAATGCCCAGAGTTGCCGTTATCGGTGACGGTCAGCTTGCCAGAATGATGCACACGGAAGCCATCGAACTTGGAATGCAGCCCAGGGTGCTCGCAGGCGCCCCGGACGCCTCGGCCGCCCAGGTGTTTGGTGACGTCCAGCTTGGTGACTACACCAACTTCGACGACCTGCACGCAACCATCCAGGGTGCCTCGGCGATCACGTTCGACCACGAACACGTCCCAAACGAGTTCCTGCAGCGCCTGCTGGACGAAGGTTACAACGTGGAGCCGCGCCCCCAGGCGCTGATTTACGCCCAGGACAAGCTTGAGCAGCGCACCAAGCTCAAGGAGCTGGGGGCACCGGTGCCGCCGTTTGCGAAGTTTGACTCCGTGGAGGACGCCCGCGAGTTCTGGAAGCTTGTCGACGGCCGCGTGTGCGTCAAGGCGACGCGCGGAGGCTACGACGGGCACGGCGTCTGGTTCCCAGAGACCCTGCAAGAGTGCGAGCAGCTGGTCACCGATCTGCTTGAGAAGGGCGTTGTGCTCTACGCGGAAGAAAAGGTGAACTTCGCCCGCGAACTTTCCGCGATGGTGGCGCGCAACCGGGACGGCGAGGTCAAGGCGTGGCCCGTCGTCGAGTCACGGCAGGCGGACGGCGTCTGCCATATCGCGATTGCTCCAGCGCCAGAACTGCCGGCTGATGTGGCGAAACAGTGCCGTGATCTTGCCACCAATATTGCGACCAAGCTTGACGTTACGGGCGTGCTCGCCGTTGAGCTCTTCGAGTGCATCGGGGAGGACGGGGCGTCGAAAATTCTGGTCAACGAGCTTGCGATGCGCCCGCACAACACGGGGCACTGGACGCAGGACGGCTGCGTGACCTCCCAGTTTGAGCAGCACCTGCGCGCGGTCCTGAACTGGCCGCTCGGGTCCGTGGACACGCTCGAGCCGGTCACGGTGATGGTGAACACTCTCGGTGCGGAGGAGGATCCGCAGATGCCGATGGAGCAGCGCGTCATCGAGGTGATGCGCCGCTACCCGGAGGCCAAGGTGCACCTGTACGGCAAGAGCTGGCGCCCTGGGCGCAAGATGGGACACGTCAACGTCACCGGCTACGACGCCACGTCCACCTTGGCAATTGCGCAGCACGCCGCGCACTTTATTGTTCACGCGAACTGGTACTAACAGGAGGAGAGTTTCTTCATGAACGCACGCGTTGGCCTCATCATGGGCTCGGATTCGGACTGGGACACGGTTGCGCCTGCCGCAGAGGTACTTGCGGAGTTCGGGGTGCCGTTTGAGGTCGGGGTGGTCTCCGCGCACCGCACCCCTGAGAAGATGCTTGCCTATGCGAAGCAAGCACATGAACGTGGCATCCAGGTCATCATTGCGTGCGCCGGTGGGGCAGCCCACCTGCCGGGGATGGTTGCCGCGGCAACGCCACTGCCAGTCATCGGTATCCCTCGCGCATTGAAGGACCTTGACGGGCTGGATTCTCTGCTTTCCATCGTGCAGATGCCAGGGGGTGTTCCAGTCGCGACGGTGTCTATCGGCGGCGCGAAGAACGCGGGCCTGCTTGCTGTTCGGATGCTCGGTGCCGGGGATCCGGAACTAGTGGACAAGATGGCGAAGTACCAGGCCGACATGGCGGCCGAAGTTGAGCGTAAGGATGCCGCGCTGCGCAGCCGGTTGCTGGGTGAGTAGCAGTCCCATCGTGGTGCTGGGTGCGCGAATTGTCGACGGCCACCCGTCGCGCATGCTGCACGCCCGGCTCTGCAGCGCACTGCTCCGCTGGCGGACGGACGCGCACGCTGGCGTGCGGCGCGCCATCGTGGTCACCGGCCGCGGGGAGGCGGCCGTGATGGCTCGCTGGCTTGTCGAGCGCGGCGTGCCCCGTGAACTGATCATTCAGGAGCCCCATGCGTCGTCGACGAACGAAAACCTCGAGCGTACCCGCGCGTTGTTCCCGCACGCGCCGCGGCTGATCGTGGTGACCAGCAACTTCCACGTGCGCCGCACGCGCGTGTGGGCCTGGCACCTGGGGATTCCAGTGGAGATGGTGCCTGCGCGCACCCCGCGCCGCTCCCGGCCGAAGAACTACGCGCGCGAGCTCGTTGCGTTGCCGCACTCCGCGGCGCGGGTTGTGTGGCGACGCCTTATGCACAAAATGCGCTAGAGTACATCCGATGGTGCTACTTTTGGTGCCATGTGCTTCAGTCCTAGGAAGGCTCCATTCATGACACACTTACATCGCCGCATCACCGGCTTGATCACCGTTGCAGTACTGGGGGCCAGCGTGGCTTCATGCGCCGGAGATGGCCAAGACGCCACAGACGCGCCCCAGACCGACAAGGACGGTGCCGCAGTGACTGCCGGGGCCAACCAACCCGCAGAAGTCAATGGGGTCGATTTGCATTTTCTCGCGATGATGACACCGCATCACCAGCAAGCCGTGGACATGAGCGAGATCATCCTGGCCGCCGATGGCATCAGCGAAGCCACCGCGGACTTGGCCGAACGGATTAAAATCGGGCAACAAGAAGAAATCGACACCATGGTCGACTGGGCTGAACAATGGGACCAGGGTGACTTGATGGCACATCACGCCCCACACATTGCCAATGGCATGATCACTCCAGAACAGATGGACCAGCTGAAATCACTTTCGGGCGAGGAAGCAGACACCCGGTTCCTCCAGCTCATGCATTTCCATCACGCGGGTGCCGTTGCCATGACCCAAGACCAAATCGACAACGGCGGCTACCAGCCTCTCGTGGAACTGGCTCAACAAATGGTCGACGTGCAAACCGCTGAGATGCACGAGATGGAACAACTCCTGGAAGCCAGAGGCGAAAGCCTGCTGACTGAGTAACCAACCTGGATAAACGAAGCGGGAGCGCGTTAACCCGGGTATAAGTTCGTAGTGCACCTGTAATACGACTGAAAGGGAACACCCATGATCGCCAACTTCAACGCCGCGCAAAGCAAGCAGACCGCCGACGGCTTCTTCTCCGCGCTTTTCGACTTCTCCTTCTCCCAGTACATCACCCTGAAGTTCGCCCGCGTGATCTACCTGATCTCCGCAGTCTTCATCGGACTGTGCTGGGGTCTTCGGCCTTTTGGTGTCGCTGGCTACGTTTAGTGTTGGTTTTGGCACCGGCCTGCTCATGCTGATCGGCTTCCTTCTCTTCGGTACGCTTTTCGCGCTGTTCTCATTGATCAGCGCGCGCGTCACCCTCGAATTCATGGTCTCGGCGATCAAGACGGCGCAGAACACTTCCGAGATCGCAGCGGCGCAGCGTCGTTAGGGGTCGCTAGACCCCGCCCGGCAAACTGTGCAGAGTGAGGCCGCGCGCGGCGGCAGCCTCGCCGAAGCGCGCAACGAAATCGGCCGAGCGCTTACCGGAGGCGCAGTAGACCACGACCTCGCCCGCGCCGCGCAGCGTATCGAGCAGTGCGAGCGCGGCGTCCGGGTCTTCGCGCCACACCGAGGCCGGCAGGTGGAAGGACGCGTGCGGCAGGTCCTTGATCGCTTTTTCACCGAGTTCGCGCACGTCCAGCGCTGTGGCGTGACCATCCGCGACCTGCACGAGTAGGCGCGTTTTCTCGCCGTCTGGCGGCAGCATACACGGGGCAGCTTCGGCGACGAGTTCGGTGACCAGCTCGCGCTGCGGGTCGGCAGCGACCTCGAAGCGCCGGAGCGTCCCGGCGAGCGCCTCGTAGACATGGAGCACACCGACCTCGGCGTCCATGCCCGCGAGGTATTTCACGGCCTCCGTGGCCATCAGCCCGCCGACGACCGAGGTCGTCACCCCGAGCACGCCGGCGGTGGCGCAGTCCGGAGTGTCCTCGGGTGCCGGGTGGGTGGGGTAGAGGTCGCGTAGCCCGACCCCGCGTGCATCCGGTCCGGAGTACCACAGCGCGAGCTCGCCGTGGAAGCGCAGCACCGAGCCCCACACCAGGGGCGTGCCAGTAATTTCGGCGGCGTCGGCGGAG
Source organism: Corynebacterium sp. NML98-0116 (assembly GCF_001767255.1). Taxonomy (GTDB): domain Bacteria; phylum Actinomycetota; class Actinomycetes; order Mycobacteriales; family Mycobacteriaceae; genus Corynebacterium; species Corynebacterium pseudogenitalium. Next base: position 1,787,280 of record NZ_CP017639.1, on the reverse strand, counting down.
AGGAACTTCGTGGTGAAGGTATCGGAGCCGTCGATGACCAGGTCGTGCTCGCGGAACAGCCCAGGTGCGTTGGAGGTGTCGAGGCGCTTGCGCAGCGGCACGATCGTGGCGTCTGCGCGGTGTCGGCGCAGCTGCTCGGCTGCCACCTCCACCTTGGGCCGGCCCACGTCGGAGGCGCTAAACAGAATCTGGCGGTGGGTGTTGGTGTCATCCACCACGTCATCATCAATCACCGTGATCGTGCCGACACCTGTGGCCGCCAGCGCCTGCATCACCGGGCAGCCGAGCCCGCCCGCGCCGATGACAAGCACCCGCGCGCGGTTCAGCGCCTCTTGGCCCGCTAGCCCGAAGCCGGGCAGCAGCGTTTGGCGCGCGGTGCGCCGCAGCTCAGCGTGAGACAGGCTCATAGGACCTCATCCGCCCAGCTCGCTAGGCCATCAAAGCTTGACGACGCCAACGCCCCTTCCGCATGCGTCCGCCGCGGAATCCGACCCGCATCCCGCGCGAGCCGGCCAGCCTCGACCGCGTGTCGCATCGCACGCGCCATCGCGACCGGGTCCTGGCAACGGTTGACCGCGCTGGCGAGCAGCACGCCGTCGCAGCCGAGTTCCATGGCCAAGGTGGCGTCGGAAGCGGTGCCGACGCCGGCGTCGAGAAGCACGGGCACCTGCGCACGCGCGCAGATCAGCTCGATGTTGTGCGGGTTCAAAATGCCAAGGCCGGTGCCGATCGGAGAGCCGAGCGGCATCACCGCATGCACCCCAACCTGCTCCAGGCGGGCGGCGACGACCGGGTCGTCGGAGGTGTAGGCAAGCACGACGAAGCCTTCGGCGACGAGGAGCTCGCAGGCGTCGACAAGCTCGACGACGTCCGGCAGCAGCGTGTGCTCGTCCGCGATGACCTCCACCTTGACCCAGTTCGTGCCGAGCGCCTCGCGCGCCAGTTGCGCGGTGAGCACCGCGTCGCGGGCGGTGCGGCAGCCCGCAGTATTCGGCAGGGGATCGATGCCGAGCCGGGTGAGCATCTCGAAGACGCTCTCGCCGCCATTGGTGCGGGCGGCATGCCGACGCATCGCCACGGTGGTCAGCTGCGTGCCGCTGGCCACCAGCGCGTCCTCGAGCAACTGCTGGCTGGTCGCCCCGCCGGTGCCCATGATCAGGTGGGAGTCGAATTTCTTGTCGGCGATGTTCAGCACGTCTAGCCTCCTTGGACGGCGGTGAGGATGTCGACGGTGTCGGCGTCGGCAAGCGAGCTGTCCCAGCGACTTGCGGGCACAACCTTGCCATTGACAGCGACGGCGACGCCTTCTGCGTGGCCGACGACCTCCTCGACCAGCGACCGCACAGTCGGCGCGGTGTCGAAGGTATGGGGCTTCTCGTTGATGATGATGCGCATGATGCTCCTTTACAGTTCGTGGCGGCCGGGGTCGCAGTCGGAAATATCGACGGTGGTTTCGCGGTCCAGCCCGAGGTCGGCGCCGACGCGCGCGCCGAGCGCTGCCAGCAGGATGCCGTGGCGGAAATAACCGGTGGAGACCACCAGGTTCTCGCCGCGCAGCCCCAGGTAGGGCAGGTCGTCGGGCGTGCCTGGGCGATTGCCGACGAGCGCCTCAACCAGCTCGCAGTCCTCGATGGCGGGGACGACGCGGATGGCGTCGCGAAGCAGCGTATACACGCCATCGACGGCGGGCCGCACGCGCGCGTCTTCGCGGCTGGTTGCGCCCACGGCGATGGTGCCGTCGGTGCGCGGGATGATGTAGACGGGGCGGTCCTCGACGAAGGCGCGCACGACCCGGCCGACCGGCATGCGGCCGGTAAGACGCAGCATGTCGCCGCGCACCGGTCGCAGGTTCAGCGGCAGACCGAGCGCGCTGGCACCGAGACCGTTGCACGCGTAGATGGTGTCGCCGCGCAGGCTGCCGGTGCTGGTTTCGACGCCCACGCAGGTTTCGCCCTCCCAGCGCAGTGCTGTGGCCTGCTCGCGAACCAGCGTCACGCCGCGCGATGCAAGCTCGCGCAGCAGAGCGGCGGCGAACATGCGCGGGTTGACCTGGTGGTCGCCGGGGATCTCCACCACGCTGGCCAGCTGGGGGCTTAGGCCCGGCTCCTGCGCCCGCGCCTGGCGCAGCGTGAGGCGGTCGACGTCCATGCCATGGGCGTGCTGGTGCTCGGTGAGCTCGCGCAGGTGGGTAGCGTCGGCGCGGTCGGCGGCGACCACGAAGGTCGACTCGGTGCGGTACCCAACCTCGATGCCCGGCAGGTCTGCGATCAGCGAAGGATAGAGCGCCGCCGACTCCAACATCAGCGGATAGAGCGGCTCCTGGCGGTACTGCACTTCCGCGGCCGGGGCGAGCATGCCGCCGGCCACGTTGGTCGCGCCGCTTGCCGGGGCCGGGTCCACCAGCGCGATCCTGCGGGGATCCACCCCGCGGCGTGTGAGCTCGAACGCGGTGGTCAGGCCGATGATGCCGGCGCCGACGATGACGTGCTCGAAACTACTCACGACGCTTCCTCGAAATCCTTGACGATACCCGCCGCCATCGCGCGCGGGTCCTCAGCGTGCATGAAACCGCGGACGATCGCCACGCCGGCCACGCCCGTGGCGGCAAGCGCGGCGGCATCCGTGGCGTGTACGTCGCCGATCGCCACGACCGGTACCTGCGAGGCCTCGACCAGCGCCGGGTAGCCGTCGAGGCCAAGTGGGGCGCGGCCGGAGTCCTTCGTCGGGGTCGGGCGGAAGGGGCCCGCGCCGACGTAATCGATCACGTCGGCGTACGCGTTCGCCGCCTCCACCAGTGCGAGCGTGCCGGTGGTCAGTCCGAGGATCGCGTCCGGCCCGAGCAGTTCGCGCGCGGCGCGCGGGTCCATGTCGTCCTGGCCGATGTGCGCGCCGTGGATGTGGTGGGTGCGCATGAGGCGGGCGGCGAGGGGAACGTTGTCGTCGATAAGCACGCGCGTGCGCGGGTTCGCCGCGGCGACCGCATCGGCGACCTCGCACGCGAGACGCTCGAGGTCGGCTTTGGCGATCGGCTTGCTGCGCACCTGGATCACGCCCGCCCCGCCGGCCGCGGCTTCGGCGGCGACGCGCGCGACATCGGCGGTAGGCTGGCCCGTGACGAAATAGCAGCGTAGGTCGAGCGACTTAGGCATCGCGCACCACCCACGCGCGGTCGGCCTGGTCGAAGAAATCGCGCTCGTAGCGCGAGGCGACCGCACACGCGCGCACCGCCGCGTCCAGGGCGTCGGGGTTCGCCTCAAGGGTGGCCTCGCAGCGGTCGATCGCGCCGCGCACCGCCTCGTAGAAACCGTTGCCCGAGTAGGTGGCCAGCCAGTCGTGGTAGGGATGCGAGGCGTGGTTGTGCTCCGCGAGGCGCGCGCCGACCTCGTAGTAGAGCCAGTAGCAGGGCAGCACCGCCGCCTGCCCGATCGCCGCCGACTCGCCGAGGGCGGAGGCGAGCAGGAAATCGGTGTAGGCGCGTGTGACCGGCGACGGCAGCGTCTCGCGGCCAAGATCGGCGAGCCAGGTGCGTTGCATCTCTTGCTCGTCGGTGATCGCGGCGTCCGCATCCTTTGCCCACGCGCCGCCAAGCGCGTGCAGCGAGCGCGCGTACTTGGTCAGGTAGTAGGCGTCCTGCTCGAGGTAGAACATGAAGTCGGCGTGGTCGAGGGTGCCGTCGGCAAGCGTGCGGATGAACGGCAGCTCCATAATCGCGGTGAGGTACGGCGCCGAGGCGTCCCACAGCGCCTGGGTGTACGGGCCAGCAGGCGTGGCGAGTGGCGCGGTTGGTGGGGCGTCGATGCGCAGGAAGCGCTCGGGGTTGCAGTCGGCGGCGCGCTGCATGCGGCGGCCGACGTGCCCGTGGTCGACGGGGCCGCGGCCGTGTCCAACGGCGAGCGCGTCGGCGTGCGCAATCGCCTCGTACAGCCAGCGCGACGCCCACTCGGTCGCCGCCGGCGTATCGAAGCCGGCGCCCAGGCGCGTCGCCAGCGCCGAGGAAAAAGAGCAGCCCGTGCCGTGCGTGTTCTTCGTGTTCACGCGGCTTACCGACACGTGGTGGACGCGCTCGGCGGTCACCACGGCGTTGTCTGCGCGCGGGCCGGTGAGGTGCCCGCCCTTGATAATCACGGTTGTGTCCAGCTTTTTCGCCAGCCCCTGCGCCTGCGCGATCGCGGTGTCGAAGTCGGTGGCCGGGTCTTCGCCGGTGAGGACGGCGAGTTCGGGGAGGTTGGGCGTGATGATGTCGGCAAGCGAGGCGAGCTCGCGCAGCGCGACTTCCGCCTCGGGCGTCAGGAGCCTATCGCTTGACGACGCCACCATCACCGGATCCAACACCACCGCGGCCTCTCGTGCGTGTGTGGTGAGGAATTCGCGCACGACCTCGATGATTTCGGTGGTGCCGAGCATGCCGATCTTGATCGCGTCGATCGCCACATCATCGGTGACGGAGCGCAGCTGTGTGCGCAGAAAGTCGATCGGCGGGGTGAAAATCTCCTGCACACCGGTGGTGTTCTGGGCGACCAGCGAGGTCACTACGCTGTAGGAAAAGCCGCCGGCGGCCTGGATGGATTTGATATCGGCTTGGACGCCTGCGCCTCCGGTCGGGTCGGTGCCGGCAATCGTGAGGATGCGGGGCAGGGCAGGTGCATTCATGTGGGACATCCCTTCGCTAGGTTGAGCTAGAGCAGGTTCGACGGGTCTGATCTCAGCACCACTTCGGGGTGCACCCCGTGTCACATTGGTGACACTAGCACAGCGCGAATCCTGCCCTGCGCACGATCGCAGCGGCAAAAACCAGACCTATATTAGGCGTATGGATTGGGCTGCCGGTTCTCTTTTGAGCTGAAAGTGGAATGCTTCTCACAATCGCTTGTTTGTGCAGCGTGTGGGTGTTTATTGTGGGTGGCATGATACTCGTAGACGCATTAATCGCCGGCGAAGTACCAGTCCGACATGGCGGCTGAAGTTGAGCGTAAGGACGCCGCGCTGCGTGAGCGTCTGCTCGGCGAGGAGTGATTTAGTCTTCGCCTGCGCGCCACTGGCGCCACCGGCGAATCAGCCGCCACAGTGCTGCGACGAAGGCGGCAAGAACGAGGCCCGGCCAGATTGATGGCTCGGGCTTTGTGATGTTGATGGCGGCCTGTACGAAGGCGAGCAGGGTGAAGAACCCTACGAACCCAATGATTGTTTGCCAGAGCAGATCCTGGCGCTGTGAGGGCCGTTGCACTCGTTAGAGGCGGGGGCCGAAGTTCAGGCCCATGTGCGGGGCAGCGAAGTATAGCCACCCGGCCATCAGGGCCCCGAGTACTGCCAAGAGCCCAACCACAACTCCGGCGACCTCAAGCGCGTTTGCTTCTTCCTTGGTCACACCACCGTTTGCGGTGGTGTTGGTGGTGACGTTGGTGGTCACTGTCGTGCCGTTGTTATCGGCGTTGGTGTGCACCGTTGCGGTGGTTTCGGCGTGTGCCGTGCCAGTCATGCCGCTCAGTACCAGGGAGGATGCGAGTGCGGTTGCCGTCGCGATTCGGAGTGTGGTGTGGTGCATAGCTGCTCTTTCTAGGGGCGGGAAGTAATAAAGTGAATACAGCTTAATCTAGACATAAGAAAAAGTTAAGTCAGCCCTTCACGCCGCCGGCTGTGAGACCAGACACAATACGGCGCTGGAATACCAGCACCATGATGATCAGCGGAATCGTCACCAGCGAGCCCGCCGCCATAATCGCAGCGTACGGGTACTCGAAGGCGCTCGGCCCCGAGAATCGTGCAATTGCGACGGTGACAGGTTCAGTCGCCGTGGACGACAGCTGGCGCGCCAACATAAATTCATTCCAGGTGGTGATAAACGCCAGGATGGCCGTCGTGAAGATGGCCGGTGCCGCCAACGGCAGCAAGATGAGGCGAAATGCCTGGCCACGGGAGGCGCCGTCGACACGCGCTGCTTCCTCGAGCTCCCAAGGAAGTTGCTGGAAGAACGACACCAGCGTGTAGATAGTCAGGGGGAGGGCGAATGAGATGCTCGGGATGATCATGGCACGGTATGTGCCGATCCACCCGAGGTCACCGAACAGCTGGAACAGGGGAGTGACAAGCGCAATGCCAGGGAACATCGAGGCCGCCAAAATGATGCCCGTGATGAATCCCTTGCCGCGGAAGTCCAGGCGAGCAAGCGCGTAGGCGGTGAACACGCCCACGGCGACCGCCAACGCCGTTGTCGCCAGCGAAATAATCAGCGAGTTGAAAATCGCCCCGAGGAAGTCATTGCCGGCGTCCGTGGCCAGTGCGTCCCGGTAGTTCTCGAGGGTGACGTGCGTGGGCCACGGCGTGGTATCGAACGTGAAGCGTTTGTCCCGCAGCGCCGTGATCACCATCCAATAAAACGGGGCGAGCCCCCAGAACATGATGAAGATGATGCCTGCGTAGTGGCCGAGTCGTTTCATCGCGCTGTCGCCTCCTTCTTCGACTCTTGCTTCTCCTGCTTGCGCTTCGCGCGCCGGGCTTCACGCCGTTCGTTCGCGCCACCAACGTTCGCTCCGAGGAACCGCACCATGACGAACGCAACCGCGAAGATTAGCAGGAAGATGAGAGTGGACAGCGCCGAGGCCGAGTTGAAGTTGCCCTGACGCATGTCCTCAACCACCAGTTGCGAAATTGTCGCGGTAGGGGAGTTTGAGGAGCCCGAAATCATGATGACCGGCAGGTCGTACATGCGCAGCGCGTCGAGCGTACGGAAGAGCACCGCCACCATGAGCGCTGGCCGCACCAACGGCAGGGTGATGCTGGTGAAGGTCTGCCATGCGGAGGCGCCGTCGACACGCGCGGCCTCGTAGACGTCCTTCGGAATCATCTGTAGGCCTGCGAGGATGAGCAGCGCCATAAACGGCGTGGTCTTCCACACGTCGGCGATGATCACCGCAAAGCGTGCCGCCCACGGGTCAGTTGTCCACGCCACGCTCGCGCCCAGCAGCGAGTTCACGATACCGCTCGGTGCGAACATGAACTGCCACAACTTCGCGGTCACCGCGGTTGGGATCGCCCAAGGGATGAGCACGGCCGCGCGGATCAGACCGCGGGCGCGCGACGGCCGGTTCATGATGATGGCCATCCCGATACCGAGCACTGTCTCCAAGGCGACGGTGACCACGGTGAAGAAGAGGGTCACCGACACTGCTGGCCAGAAGTCGGTCGCAAGCACGCCAGGAGGGCAGGCACCCACCACGCCCGACGGCGTCATACAGCGGTTCGACAGCCAGTACAAGTAATTATCGACGCCAGCAAAGCCACCATCGACGAACACTCCGGTAGAGGCGTCGAGGTGCCGGTTGGACTGGAATGAAAGCCATATTGCGCGGACGATCGGGTAGCCGATCACCACCGCCAACACCAGCAAGGCGGGCGCGACGAGCGCTGCCGCCTTCGTGGTATCGCGAGGCTTGGATGGAGATGTGCTCATCGCGGGCCTTTGCAAAGTAGACGGGAAGATGGAGATATACGAACTATAACGCCCGCCCGAACACAGTCCGGGCGGGCGTTCTGCTCATACGACGTATCGTATTAGGAAGCCTGCTTGATAGCAGCTGCCATGTCGGCGGTGGCGTCATCGACGCTCTTACCGGCGGTCAGTGCTGCGTAGGCGTTGTCCTGGATAGCCTTCGAGATCGCAGGGTAGAACGGGGAAACCGGGCGAGGCTGCGCGTTCTCCAGCGAAACCTTCAGTGCTGGCAGGTATGGGTGCTTTGCAACCAGCTCGGCGTCGTCGTAGATCGATGCGAGCACTGGTGGGAAGGATGCTTCAGCGAACGAGAGCTGGTTCTCTTCGTTGATGATGAACTCGATGAAGTCCTTCGCGGTCTGCTTGTGCTTGGAGTTGACGTTGATGCCGTTGTTGTAGCCACCGAGGGTGGAAACACCCACGCCGTCCTTGCCAACCAGCGGCTGGACCTCAAAGTTCACGCCAGCTTCCTGGGCGTTGGTGTACATGTACGGCCAGTTGATCGCCAGAGCGGTGTTGCCCTCGGTGAACGCGAGGTTGGTTTCCTCCTCGGTTGCTGCCGTGGAGCTCTTGGCGATGACGCCGTCGTTGTATGCGTCAACGAGTGCTTGCAGTCCGGCCTTTGCGGCGTCGGACTCGACGGTTGGCTCGCCGGCGTCGTCAAGGACGCTGCCGCCCCAGCCGTTGATGAAGCCGAGCGTGTTTACGGTCAGGCCCTCGTACTGCTTGAGCTGGGTGGTCAGGCAGTCTCCCTCGACCTCCTTGCAGGCGGCGATGACGTCTTCGAAGGTGTCAGGCGCGCTTGGGACCTTGTCGACGTTGCGGAACAACAGCTGGCCGTTCGTGTTCTGCGGCAGGGCGTAGAGCTTGCCGCCGTAGGTCGCGGAGTCGACGGTGGACTGCAGCAAGCCGGAGGTGTCGATGGCGTAATCGCCCTCGAGTGGCTCGAGCCACTGGTTCGCTGCGAAGTCGGCCGTCCACACAACGTCGAGGGCCATCACGTCGTAGTCGGCGTTACCCGCCTGGAGGGACTGCACGAGCGTATCGCGCTGGTCGTCGGCCTCGCCGGCGAGCTCAGAGAGGGTGACCTGCTCATCTGGGTGAGCCTCGTTCCACTTCTCGATGATCGGCTTGAGCTTGTCCGTGTCATTGCGGCCCATGGCGAACGTGATCGGGCCGCGCTCCGCGCCGCCCTCGGAAGCGGAGGTGCCGGAGTCCTTGTTGGTGTCCGCTGCCTCGTTGTCAGAAGAGCAACCGGTCAGAGCTGCGCCAGCGAGCGCAATTGCACAGAGGGTTGCACCAGTCGTACGGAGTTTCATTCATCCGCCTTTCGTTGGGTCATGTGTGACTCGTGTGAATTCGGTGTCTTCAATCTAGTGAAAAACTGGACCCGGGCGCGCAGAAATCTGCCGAATTACCTACGAACGGGGGAGAAAACGGGGTTAAATGTCCGGTTGTATGTGGTTTACGTGTTCCGCCTGGGCGATGGCTGCGATCCTGTCTTTACCAGGTGTTTCCGTTCCGCCTGTCACCACGACGACCGAACCGCCCCCAGCCAGCGGGGCAAGCACGCGCTGTTCGAATTCGTCGGCGCTGTTCCAACCGGCAATCAGCACCCGTTCGGGGCAGGCGGGCTGCTCAGCCGCTTGAGACCACTGCGCGATGTCTGCAGTCTGTCCAAAGTACTGGTCGCCGTAGCTGCGCACCGTCGGACTGAAGTCCACGGTTCCAAGCGGCAACGTGCCGCCTGATTCGACGACGCCGCGTCCGAAGGGGTCCCTTGAGACAACGACGCACTCGTCCGCATCAGCCCAGGTGTCGACGCGCTCCGCCACGGTAAACACGAGCGGGACATCGTCGCCTGTGCTCGCGAAGATCGGGCGACGCCCAATGTTGTAGGCGCCAAGCGCGATCACCGCAGCCTGCCAGGACACCGGAAGGTCGATCACAATGGGGTCAGAGCCCTCGAGCTCGAACTCCTCGTCCAGCAAGTTGCCCACTTTGCTTAGCCAGTTGTCCAGAGTCAGCGCAGAAAATTCCACGCGGCTGCCCTGTGACTCGTCGTAGACGGTCAGGCGTGGTGTGGCGGGGTCTTCCTGCAATAAGCGTGCCAGCATACTCATGGCAGCCAAGCATAGGTGGCCAAGCTAGTTCACGCAGCGAGGCCCCTGGCCGCCAGCGTCGATCTCCGGGCCCAGACTCATGCCGCTGATATCGTCGCCAGGTGTGCCGACGGGCACATGCTGCTGGGCATCTTCCGGATCGACCTTCGCAGGCCCGTTGTAGTCTTCCGCGACAACCGCGATGATGCTGCCCGGTTCGAGAGCATTGTTCGCCGTGACTGGGACGCCGCCAAGCATCTCGGCGAGCTTGCGTGCGCGTGGGTCTTCGGGGTCGGCGGCGACCACCTGGGATTCCCAGTAGATTCCGTCCATTGCGTTGGATACATCGGAGACCGTAATGCCTGCGTCGGCCAACCACTCGCCGGTGGCGCGGGCTTGGCCTGGAACGGAGCCCGCGTTGAGGACGGAGACCTGCGCACCTGCAAAGTCTTCGGCCTGCTGGGGAGCTTGCTCCGGTTGGCTGTCCTCGGGGACCTGTTCCTTGGCTGCGGACTCCATAAAGCTGTGGACCTCGTTGATGTCCACGGTCACGATGGATTCGCCGAAGTCGCCGACACCGTTGACCGAGGTCACAGGGATGGTGGTGAAGGTGACGTTGCCGCCGGCCAGGCCGGACATCTGCTGGGCAAAACGCATCACGTCGAGGCTCTGGTCAAGAGTGACCGAGCGCTCCGCCGCGGTTGCCAAGTCGCGCAGTTTCGCTGGGCTTGTCAGCGTGCCTGCGGAGAGCACCTTCTGCACCAACGACGCCATGTACGCCTGCTGGCGCACGATGCGGTCGAGGTCGCCGCGCGGCAGGTCGTGGCGCTGCCGCACGAAGGACAGCGCCTGAGCGCCGTCGAGCGTTTGCTGCCCGGCAGGGAAGTGCGCGCCGGAGAGTGGCTCGTCGACCGCGGCGTTGAGGCAGACGTCCACCCCGCCAACCGCGTCCGTAAGCAGGACGAAGCCGAGCAGGCCAACCTGCGCGTAGTGGTCTACTTCCACGCCGGTGAGGTCATTGATGGCGTCGATAAGCCCGAGCTGGCCTGCGCGTGCAACCTCTTGCTCGAGTGCCGGGCCCTCCGGCTTGCCCGCGGCGATGAGCTCCTCGCGTTTGGCGGCGGCGTGCGCACCGTAGACACCATTGATCTTCATGTTTCCGTAGTCGTCGGTGTGTACGTACGTATCGCGCGGGATGGAAACTGCCGTGGCCCGCGAACCGTCGTCGGGCACACGGATAATCATGATGGTGTCCGTGTTGATCTCACCGTCGGCGACACCCGCGTTGAGGTGCGCCAACTCGGACTCGCTCAAAGGGTTGCCTTGGGCGTCGGTGCGGGAGTCGGAGCCGACCAGCAGGATGTCCATCGCGCCGTCGATCTGGTCCTTGTCGCTCTGCCCACGTCCCGCGTTAATCCGCAGCTCAGAGGCGCTGAGCTGATTGCTGACCCGGCCGACAGTGAAGTAGCCGACGGCCGACACCGTCAACGCAACGGCAGACAGCACCGCAAGGGTTGTCTTCACAACCGGGTGCCCCAACTGCGAGATGTCACGCATCTGCGATGGGGCGGGCTGGATGTCGCGCGCAGGCCTCAAGGAGTCAGTCACAGGGCGCAATTATACAGGGTGCGAAAACAACAAAAGACACGTGCGTGGGCGAGTTCAAGATGCTTCTCACACTTTTGGATGGGTAAGCTGATTCGCATTGTGTACATGAAGGCTGGCCGAGAGGACCGATAGGAGGGGCAGGCAGCTATGACAGCTCCACTCGCCGTGGTGGCGGTGACGTACTCGCCAGGCAAGCACTTGGCGCAGCTCATCGCTTCGCTTGACGACGCCACCGAGGGTCAAACACTGCTTATCTGTGCAGATAACGGCTCTACCGACGGTGCCCCGGAGGCTGCCGCACGTGAACACGACAACGTCGAACTGCTGCGCACCGGCGGCAACATCGGGTACGGCGCTGCGATCAACGCCGCGGTCCGGGAGTTGCGGCCACGTCGCGAGCGGGGAGAGATCAACGGTGACTACTTCTTGATCTCCAACCCGGACGTGGTGTTCCAGCCGGGAAGCGTGGACACGCTGCGCGCCTGCATGGACGCACTACCGGAGGCGGGCGCCGTAGGGCCGCGCATTGAGGACTGCGAGGGCAACCTGTACCCGAGTGCGCGAGAGGTGCCGGGCATCATTACCGGCGTGGGGCACGCCTTATTATATGAGGTGTGGCCGTCCAACCCATTTTCTGCCTCGTACAAGGCGGAGCAACACATGGATCACCAGCGCAGTGCGGGCTGGCTCTCCGGGGCGTGCCTGCTCGTGCGGTGGGACGCCTTCGACGTCATTGGCGGGTTCGACGAGCGCTACTTCATGTACCTCGAGGACGTTGACTTCGGAGACCGCTTGCGCCGCGCCGGATGGGAGAACGTGTACTGCCCTTCCTCGGTCATCGTGCATGACCAGGGCCATGTTGCTAGCAAGTTCCAGCGAGTCACGGTGCCGGCGCACCACACTTCCGCATATCGTTTCCAGTCTGACCGTCACCCGCACTGGTGGCAGGCCCCGCTGCGCGCGCTGCTGTGGGTCGGTTTGAAAGTGCGGGCGGCACTGTTTGTTTCGCGCAGTAAATAAGAAGAACGCTTTGAAAGGATTCCACGTGAATGCATCCCGCACCGTGACCCCGGAGAATACCGACGCGGTCATTTTGGTTGGTGGTCGCGGCACGCGCCTGCGTCCGTTGACGGTGAGTACCCCGAAGCCGATGTTGCCGACCGCAGGGCACCCGTTCCTCTCGCACCTGCTTGCGCGGATCCGCCAGGCGGGGATGCGCCACGTGGTGCTGGGGACGTCGTACCGCGCTGAGGTGTTCGAGGAGTACTTCGGCGACGGGTCCGACTTCGGTCTTGAGATTGAGTACGTTGTCGAAGAGGAGGCGCTGGGTACCGGGGGCGCGATCCGAAACGTTGCCGACAAGCTGCGCTTCGACAACGCGATGGTGTTCAACGGGGACGTGCTGTCCGGTGCTGACCTGAGCAAGATTTTGAACTACCACGCTGAGAAGGACGCCGACGCGACCTTGCACCTGGTCCGCGTACCCGATCCTCGCGCGTTCGGTTCCGTCCCAACCGACGAGGACGGCAATGTGCTTGCGTTCTTGGAGAAGACGGAGGATCCGCCGACAGATCAGATTAACGCTGGGTGCTACGTGTTCCGCCGCGAAGTCATCGAGCAGATCCCGGCTGGTCGCGTGGTCTCTGTCGAGCGCGAGACGTTCCCTGGTTTGCTTGAGTCGGGTGCGAAGATGGTCGGCTACGTGGATACCTCTTACTGGAGGGACATGGGTAGGCCGTCGGATTTCGTGCAGGGCTCCTCGGACGTGGTGCGCGGTATTACGTACTCGCCGCTGCTGGAGGGCCAGACCGGTGAGGCGCTTATCGACGAATCCGCTGGCGTCGCGGGTGGTGTCATCTTGATGGGCGGCACCGCGGTTGGACGCGGCACGGAGATCGGCGCTGGGTGTCGCGTGGATGACAGCGTCATCTTCGATGGGGTCACCATTGAGCCCGGTGCCGTGATCCGCGATTCCATCATCGCCTCGGGCGCCACGATTGGCGCGAACTCGCGTATCGACGGCTGCGTGATCGGAGAGGGCGCACAGATTGGGGCGCGCTGCGAGCTGCAAGGCGGCATGCGAGTGTGGCCTGGTGTGACGATTCCGGATTCGGGAGTGCGCTTTTCCCCAGATGCGTAAGCGACACGCCGTATGGGTGGAAATTCTGGCCGGTTAGTAAGGGGTAGCCAATTCGCCTACCACATGTAGTACCCCCGTACTGTACCCCCGTTTCTAGCCCCCTGTGGCTGTTGTGACTCGTGTGACTGATGGCGTGCAATTCTTGCGGAAAAGGTCAAGGTTTCACCCCGATAGCTTGCACCTATTTAGTGGTTCGGTGTGTACTCGCATGAGTGCAAGGGTCACTCGTCGCACCCCTCAAGCGGGTAGACGACGCAGCTGACCGAAACGAAGAACGACGGAGAAAGGGGACGGCGTGGAAGACATGGCGAATGGTGCTGACATCCGTGGCGTAGCCGCGGTCGGCATGAGCTTCGATGAGCTGTTCGGTGCCGTCGAGCAGGAATGGCAAGATCAAGCGCTGTGTGCTCAAACCGATCCCGAGGCGTTCTTTCCGGAAAAGGGTGGCTCGACTCGCGAGGCAAAGCGAATTTGCAAAGCGTGCGCCGTGCGCGATGAGTGCCTCGAGTTTGCGCTCGAGCACGACGAGCGCTTTGGCATCTGGGGTGGCCTCTCGGACCGTGAGCGCCGCCGCTTGAAGAAGCAGATCGGCTAAACGCCTGCACTACCAGGGAAAGTCTGAATCGATATCCCGCGGGTCCAGGTTGATATACGAAGCAACAAGGGCGGTCAGTACCCAATGAATGAGGGCTGACCGCTCTTCTGCTGTCTCAGTGCGCTGCTCAATCGGGCGGCGAAACAGCACAAAGCGCGCCCGGGTGGGCACCCCGTAACGGTCCACGCCCGCCTGCAAGATTCGGCCGAGTGGGACGGGACCGTCGGCAACAATCTCATCGCTGAAGCGCGCGACGTCGGGGCTCAGGCGCATCCGGGGGATCGTATCGACGGCCAAGTCCACCGTTGCCAGCTGCTCAAAGTACGCGTTGTGCAGCGGTGCGTACGTGTCCAGTACTAGCTGATCGAACTGCGCGGAGCGGGTTCGATAACGCGGAACGCCAACGGGCAGCAGCGGGCCGCGGGCCCCACGACCGTGGCGGTCCCGCGCGGTCCGAAGGTGGTGAGTTGGCGCGTTCATGCACCCAGATTCTAGAGATGTTGCCGCTGCACCGGGCATGGCGCGCCGGGGCCGTACTACCAAAATCTCAAGTTGGGGTTTAGGCTTAGACGGCGTGAGTACTTTCCGTCGGTGTTGTCGTCCTGGTTGTGGCCGGCCTGCTGTGGCCACGCTGATTTATGCCTACTCGGAATCGACAGCAGTAATCAGCCCGCTCTCGCCGAACCCCGAACCCCATGCGTGGGACCTTTGTGAGCGCCACTCGGCGCACATCACGGCCCCCGTTGGCTGGGAGCTAGTGCGAGTAGAGGCCGTCGACATCTTTGACGACGAAGCCCACGCCCTCGAGGACGAGGAGCTCACGGCGCTGGCGCAGGCCGTCCGGGAGGCGGGCCGGGTGACCACCGGGCTGGTGGACAACGGCGGAGATCCAATCGAGTACGAGGCCACCAAGGACTTTAACGACCCGTCGACTTCGAACCACCCGGTGCACCGCACGAAGCGGATCGAGGAGCACCTCGCCGCGGAGAAAGATGCGCGGCGTTCCCACCTCCACGTGGTCCCTGACCCAGCCGAAGCCACTGAAGACGCCGAAGATACCGGCGAGGAGCACAGCAACTAAGATTGCCTGTATGGCTATTGAGCACACCTATGAGTCCTTGAAGGACCTTATTAAGGCGTATGACATTCGCTGCGTTGTTGGCTCCACCATTGATGCAGACACAGTCCGCACAGTAGGCGCAGCATTCGCCCACATTCTTTACAGCGAGGGCGAGCGAACTATCGCCGTCGGACACGACATGCGGCCATCCTCGCCGGAGCTTTCCGCTGCGTTCGCAGAGGGTGCGACCTCGCAGGGGCTGCACGTTCTTGACCTCGGACTGACCTCGACCGACGAGCTCTACTACGCAGCAGGCACCTTCGAGTGTGCCGGCGCGATGTTTACCGCCTCCCATAACCCTGCCCAGTACAACGGAATCAAGCTGTGCCGCGCGGGTGCTACGCCGGTCAGTACTGATACGGGCCTGTCCGAGATCAGCCGCATGCTCATCGAGGGGGTTCCGGCGTTTGAGGGCGAAGCTGGGAGCGTCGAGAAGCGGGATGTGCTCGACTCCTATGCGCGTTTCCTCCGGCAGCTTGTGCCGCTGCCGCAGGGCAAGGCGTTAAAGGTCGCGGTCGATGCTGCGAACGGCATGGCCGGGCTGACTGTCCCGGCGGTGCTCGGAGACCTGGATATTCGGCCGCTCTACTTCGAGCTCGATGGCACGTTCCCGAACCACGAGGCTAACCCGCTCGACCCGAAGAACCTTGTGGATCTACAGCGATTCGTTGTCGAAGAGAAGGCGGACATTGGCCTGGCATTCGACGGTGACGCGGACCGCTGCTTCGTCGTGGACGAGCGCGGGGAGGCGGTATCTCCATCGGCGATTACGGCACTGGTGGCTACTCGTACGCTCGCGACGCACCCGGGCGCGACCATTATCCACAACCTGATCACCTCGCGTGCAGTGCCGGAAATTATCCGTGAGCAGGGCGGAAACCCCGTGCGCACCCGAGTGGGGCACTCGTACATCAAGGCTGAGATGGCGCGGACAGGTGCCATGTTCGGTGGGGAGCACTCCGCGCACTACTACTTCACGGAATTCTTCAACGCGGACTCTGGCCTGGTCGCGGCGCTGCATGTGCTCGCGGCATTGGCGGAGCAGGACAAGCCGTTGAGTGAGATGATGGCCCAGTACGAACGCTACGAGGCGTCCGGGGAAATCAACTCCACCGTCGATGACCAAGAGGCTGCCACCGAGCGCGTTCTTGAGGCACTCGGTGACCGCGTCGCGGACATTGACCGTCTTGACGGGGTTACGGTCACACTTCGCGACGAAGACAGTGCCCCCGGGCCGGTCTGGCTGAACCTGCGTGCGTCGAACACGGAGCCACTGCTGCGACTCAACGTCGAGGCCCCAACGAAGCCAAAGGTCGACGAGATTGTGCGGGAAGTTTTGGCTGTGATTCGCCAATAGTGCAGGTGGTCTTCGTCGCTGTTCCGTGAAACGGCGCCTCGCTGGTATCCTGGAACGCTGTTGTTTCAACCGTTTCAATGCCGACGGAACTGACGGAACTTGCGAAGGAGACACTTATGGAGCACCTACAGGGGGCTCTGCGGAACTACCCGTGGGGGTCGCACACGTTGCTTGCGCAGCTGCGTGGCACCCAGGTGCCCAGCGAGGCGCCGGAGGCTGAGCTCTGGTTCGGCGCCCATAGTGCCGCACCTTCCCAAGTCGCAGGCCGGGGCCTCGACGCCGTGATTGCCGCGGACCCCGAAGGCACGCTGGGCAAGCGCGTCGCGGACCGTTATGGCTCGCATTTGCCGTTCCTGCTGAAGCTGCTCGCCGCTGATGAGCCGCTGAGTATCCAGGCGCACCCGTCGCGCTCGCAGGCGAAGGCGGGGTTCGCGCGCGAGGAAGAAGAAGGCATCCGCCTGGACGATCCGACGCGCAACTACAAGGACCCGAACCCGAAGCCCGAGCTCATCGTGGCGCTCACCCCGTTCGAGGCCCTCGCCGGTTTCCGCCCGCTTGCGCAGACTCGCGAGTTCTTCGCCGCGCTCAACTGCGAGGAGCTTGACCACTACGCCTCGCTTCTCGACGCCACTTCGGAGGAAGCCGGACTCCGTGCGGTATTCACGACGTTCATCTCCCTGCCCGAGGACGTGCGTAAGACTCTGATTGACGCGATCGTTCCGGCCGCCGAGCGCGTCGCGGATGACGTCGGAGCTGGCGCGGCTGGTCCGCTGGCTGCGATGTTCCTGCGGGTCCACGACAAGTACCCGAACGACGTCGGCGTCCTCGCAGCACTCCTGCTGAACTATGTACAGATGCGTCCGGGGGAGGCGCTCTTCCTGCAAGCCGGGCAGTTGCACGCGTACCTGTCCGGGCTCGGCGTGGAGATCATGGCGAACTCGGACAACGTGCTTCGAGGTGGACTGACGTCGAAGCACGTGGACGTGCCTGAGCTGGTCAAGGTGCTGGACTTCTCCACGTTGGAGGACCCGTTCGCGAACACCACCGAGCGCGACAACGAAGTGAGTTTCCATCTGCCGGTGGATGACTTCATTATGAGTGCCCACCGTATCGACGCCGAGCATCCGCTGCTCGTGGACACCGATGGCCCCGCCATCGTCCTGTGTACCGAGGGAACGGTGCGCGCGGGTGACTTCGTAATGAAGCCTGGTCAGGCCGCGTGGATCCCAGCCGCCGACCCGGCTGTGACCTTCGAGGTTGCGGAGGGTACCTCCGCGCAGTGCTTCTACGCGCGGGTCTAGGCAGGCCCCTGCCCGTCAGTTGCGGCGGGGGGTACTGCGTCTTCTGGGGAGGCTGGCTCTTCGGAAGTAGTTGATGCGTCTTCCTGTGAGGCTTGAGCCGACTCTTCGCTCGTTGGTGTTGGTGTGTTAACTGGCAGCGATGTCGTCGCTGCGGCGCCGGGGTGTAGCGCTGACGTCGTGGGGGTGGGAAGCTTCTGCGTCGGCTCAGATGGCAGCACCGTCGGGGATGCCGGCTGCGTCGAGCCAATGGTGGTTGGCGTCGAAATGGTGGTTGGCGCCTGCTGCGTCGCCCGTGGCCGCGAGGTGCTCGACGTGGTACTTGGAACGTTCGGTGCGTCCGGCGTGTCGGGGCGAGGGGAGCGCTGCTTCGGGCGCTGCGGCTCTGCTGTTGGGGCGGGACCAGCTGGGCGCGACGCAGGCGCGGCCGGGGCCACGTTCGACGGGCGGTACTGCTTCGTCGGCTCCGTTACGGCTGGCGCACCGGAAAACGCGTGCGCAGGGGCCAGCGGGTCCGCGGATAGGTTGTAGGCAGACGGCGCAGTCGTGGCAATGTACGCATCGGCGGTGTGAAGCGCTGCGGAGTCGCCCCGGGAAGAGCGTGCAGAGCTCGGAGGGGTCGTCGATAAGGAAGAAGTTGTTGTGGTGGAGGTTGTCTCAATGAAGCCTGCTTGTGTGGTGGCGTTCGAGCGCCCCGGCGAGGACGCGTTCCAGACCACGACTCCCACTGCGATGGCAACGCAGATGCCGAGCGCCATGAACGTGGCGACTCTCCTTTGCGTCTGATTCATACGTTGCCCTTCGCCGCAGAATTTCCAGAATTACAAAACGATAACAATTTCGTTGCTTGAAATGTTTATAGCACGGAAGTCGGACATTGAAAAGAGTGTGTCCACGCGGTTATCAGGTGGGAAGCAGGGAAGTTCGCAATGCGTGCCGTGCCGTGTAGATTGCAGGGTATATACAGCCCCCACCTGAAAGGAAACACTGATGAGCAGCTGGGACCAGAAGATTTTCTCCAACGACGACAACATTGATTTTCTCGACGAAATCGCGGATTTGGACGAAGAAGACATTCTGGAAGCTGTCCGTGACGCCGTCTTGCTAGCCGCTGACCAGGACAGCGCCTCAGATGAAGAACGCACCAACGGGCTCGCTGCGGCGACCATCACCGCGATCTGGGCCGGCGCGCCGTTTTCCGCCGGTGAGATCGCGGAGCGTTTCCCCTTCATCCGCGGCAACAGCGGTGAGCTCGACGAGCAGCTCATCGAGAGCGCAGCCGAGCTTCTTGAGGCTGTTGGCGATGAAGAGGACGAGGACGTCGAACAGTTCTTGGAAGCGCTCGCGTAAGAGGGCCGTTGGGAGGTCTGTGGCATGATCATCGCCATCGAAGGCATTGATGGGGCGGGGAAGAACACCATCGTGAAGCGCATTGTGGAGGAATACGGCGCGGACACGCTGTCCTTCCCACGCTACGAGGACTCGCTGCACGCGCAGCTGGCGCAGGACGCCTTGTACGGCAAGATGGGTGACCTGGTGGATTCCGCTTACGGGATGGCGACGATGTTCGCGCTCGACCGTTTTGGTGCCAAGGCGCAGCTTGAGCAGTACCAGGACACACAAGATCGGATCTTGTTGCTTGACCGCTACGTTGCCTCCAACGCCGCCTACACGGCGGCGCGCACCGGGGATGATGCCGCGGCGGAGTGGGTTGCTGAGCTCGAGTTCGGAAAGCTTGGGCTGCCGAAGCCCGACCTGCAGGTGCTCGTCGCTACCTCCCCGAGCGTTGCGCGGGAGCGCGCGCAGCGCAGAGAAGCTCAGGACGCGACGCGCACCCGCGACCACTACGAGCGCGACGGCGGGCTGCAGGACGCGACGTTTGCCCAGTACAACCGCCTCGCGGAGACTGACTGGGCGAGTCGGTGGATTTCCACGTCGGATGCCACGGCTATTATCCAAGCAATACAAAACGCGCGTTAAGAGGAGCTGCCAATGTCCATGTCGAAAATCCTGGTCGTTGACGACGACCCAGCTATCAACGAGATGCTCACCATCGTGCTGGAGGCCGAAGGCTTTGACTCCCGCCCCGTCACCGATGGCGCCGAAGCCGTCCAGGCCTTCCATGAGTACGAGCCCGACCTGATCCTGCTGGATCTTATGCTTCCGGGAATGAACGGCATCGACATTTGCAAGGCGATTCGCCGCGAATCCTCCGTACCGATCGTCATGCTCACCGCGAAGACGGACACCGTCGACGTGGTGCTCGGCCTCGAGTCCGGCGCGGACGACTACATCACGAAGCCCTTCAAACCGAAGGAGCTCGTCGCCCGCATTCGGGCGCGTCTGCGCCGGACGGATGAGGAGCCGGGTGACGTCATCGAGATCGCCGATTTAGTAATCGACGTCCCCCAGCACATGGTGACCCGCAACGGGGAAGAGATCGCGCTGACCCCGCTCGAGTTCGATCTCCTGTTGGAGATGGCGAAGAAGCCGAACCAGGTGCACTCCCGCGACGAGCTACTGGAATCGGTGTGGGGCTACCGCAACAACTCCGATACCCTCCTGGTCAACGTGCATGTGCAGCGCCTGCGCTCCAAGATTGAGCACGACCCGGAACACCCGGAGATCATCCAGACCGTGCGTGGTGTGGGCTACAAGTCCGTGAAGTAAGAGTGGGAGGTGGCGCTCCTGTTCGCCGTACTGAAACGTAGCAGGGACCGGATCGTAGAGGCGTGGCGCACTTCGCTGCAGGTGCGCTTCGTCGGCACAGTGCTGATCGTCTCCGCCGTGGTGATGATGGTGCTGGGGTTTGCGCTGGCGTCGGTAGTGAGCCAACGTATCGCTGCATCCAAGATTGAGGCGGCGAGCGCGGAGATAGACCGTGCGCGTGTGACCGTCGAGGAGCAGATTAATAACTCGGGGTCCGCGACCTCACTGCAGAGCCGCTTGAATTCGGCGCGCGCCGGGCTGACGCAGCGTGCGCAGCAAAACTCGGAGGCGTCTGCTGTGTATGAGCCTGTGCTGGTGGTAAAGAACCCGAACGGGGTTGTTACGTCCTCGCCGGAGTCGTACCAGATCCCTGACAAGCTGGAGGAATACGTCGCTGAGGGCAATATCGCCTACCAGTTTTCCTCGGTGCAGCGCGGCGACCACTCGTCGTACAATGCCCTGATTATTGGCACCCCGACGACTTCGGATGTGCCGCACCTGCAGCTCTACCTTGTGATGAACATGGACAATGAGGCCTCGACGCTTGCGCTGATGCGGGGCATCTTAGCGACGGCCACGGTGATCGTCAGCGTCCTGCTGGTGGGCATTGCGTGGCTGGCGTCGCAACAGATTGTTGCACCGGTGCGCTCGGCGTCGCGTACTGCGCGCCGGTTTGCTGAAGGCCACTTGCGTGAGCGCATGCCTGTCGACGGCGAGGACGAGATGGCGGTGCTGGCGCTGTCCTTCAACAACATGGCGGACAAGCTGTCGCAGCAGATTGATCACCTTGAGCGCTACGGCGACCTGCAGCGTCAGTTCACGTCCGACGTGTCCCACGAGCTGCGTACGCCGCTGACCACGGTGCGGATGGCGGCGGATATGATCGCCGCCGACGAGGACTCCCTGGAGCCTGGTACCCGCCGCGCTTCCCAGCTGATGACTCGCGAGCTGGACCGCTTCGAGGCCCTGCTCAATGACCTGTTGGAGATTTCCCGCCACGACGCCGGTGTCGCCGACTTGTCCGTCACCCAGATGGATATGAAGTCGCCGATCATGTCGGCGTGGCAGCAGACGCAGCACCTCGCGGACGAGCTCGGCGTGGAAGTTTCCTTCGATATGCCGGAGGAACCAGTGATGATGCTGGGCGAGTCCCGCCGGATCGAGCGCATCGTGCGTAACCTCATTGCGAACGCGATTGACCACTCGGAGGGCAGGCCGGTTACCGTGACACTGCGCGCCAACGAGAGTGCCGTCGCGGTGACGGTCAGGGACCACGGCATCGGGCTCAAGCCTGGGCAGGAGGAACTGGTGTTCAACCGTTTCTGGCGCGCCGACAAGTCCCGCAAGCGCCACTCTGGTGGCACCGGTCTTGGCCTGGCCATTGCCCGCGAGGACGCGCAGCTGCATCACGGCACGCTGGAAGCCGTCGGGGAAGAGGGCGTCGGTGCGCTGTTCCGTCTGGTCCTGCCGCTGGATCCGGAGGCAGGCTTTTCGACGTCCCCTCTGCCCCTCGAGCTGGAACCCGGGGCGGACGCGGACAGCGTCGAAGTGGACGTCGAAACGCAGGACGAGGAAAGGCAGCCAGATGAAGTGCATGAAGCGTAGGTACCTTGCTATAGCGATGAGCACGACGCTGCTCTTGGGCGGGTGCGCGACGCTGCCGTCGAATACTGACCCGCATGTGCTCCGGCCCTACCAGGAGGAAGCGCCGGAGTCGGAGATTATCGGCCCGATCAAGGACCGCGAGCCGGACCTTTTGCTGCGTGACTTCTACGCGGCCTCCGCGATCCCAACCGGCGACTACGAAGCGGCGCGCGCCTTCCTCACTGAGGCCGCGAAGCCCACGTGGAGCGCCAACGAGCAGACGCTCATCGTCGACCGGATCGGGTTGAATACGGTGTCCGGCAGCTCGGGGAGCAAGCGCAGTTTTGCGGTGCATGGCAACGTGGTCGGCGCGCTCGGCAGTGGTGGCGTGTTCACTCCGGAGCGCGGTACCTACGAGGCCACGCTGGAGCTCGAGCAGGTCGACGGCCAGTGGCGCATTTCCTCGTTGCCGCCCGGCGTGGTCATGGAGCGCACCGAGCTGCGCAACCAATACCAGCCTTACAACCTGTACTTCTTTGATCCGACCGGCAAGGAGCTGGTCACCGACCGGCGCTGGGTCTACGCGCCGCGCGATTTCCTACCCAGTACGCTGATCTCGCTGCTGCTCGAAGGGCCGGCTAGCCGCTTGCGCCCCGCGATCATGGGGACGCTGCCATCGACGGCGCGCTACACCGGTTTCGAGGGCGGTGTCTACCACTTTGCGGGCCTCGGCAATATGGACGAGGCCGCGCGCAGCCGTTTCGCCGCACAGGTGGTGTGGACGCTCGCCTCCGCAGGCGTGACCGGCCCGTTTTCGCTCCTCGCCGACGGCGAGCCGCTCATCACCGGCGCCCGCGAACTGACCACCGACGACTTCATCGACGTCAGCCCCGTCGTCGAGCAAGTCGGGGAGAGCACCCTGTACTCGCTTGCCGACGGCCACGTCTCCCAAATCACCGGCGGCGGCCCGCAGCCTGTTGCCGATGTGCTGGGCAACACGCACAGCGTGGTCACCGCCGACATTTCCGGTGAGGGGCAGTGGGCCGCGGTGTTCAACGTCGGCGACGGCCCCGAAGGCGCCGAGCTGCGCCTCGGGCAGCTCACCGGCGGTAGCGTGGACGTGGTGAAGGCGGAGACCTTCTCGCGCCCATCGTTCGAGCCAAACAGCAAGGCGGTGTGGACCGTTTCGGACGGCAAGCACATCCTGCGCTCCACGCAATCCTCGGCGACAGGGGAGGTCACCACCGAGGAAGTGCACGTTGATCTTCCCGAAGATGTCGACGGCAACATTTCCGTGCTGCGTCTTTCCCGATCGGGCTCGCGCGTCGTCATGGTGATTGACGGCCGCCTGTACACCGGCATCATCGAGCAGCGCGCCGCAGGCGCCGGCACCATCGTCAACGTTCTCGAGTACAGCTACGAGCTCGGTGGCAGTGTGGTCTCCGCGGACTGGCACCCCGACGGCTCGCTCATCGTTGGCACCTCGAACCCGGCGTCGCCCGTGATGCGTGTGGAGCAGGACGGATCTTCGACCACCGCGCTGTCGCTCGGGAACATCTCCGCGCCGGTGGTGGCCGTGGCGGCGTCGCCAAACATGCTGTACGCGACCGACGCAAACGCCATTTTGCAAATGCCCGTCAGTGGTGCTGACACCCCGATCTGGCGCGAGGTGCCTGGCCTCCAGGGTGTGCGCTCACTGCCGATCATCGCGAGGTAGGCGGCGTGGCGCTCGCAGAGGTTGGTGAACTCTTCCTACCGCGCCACTGCGCTGGGTGCGGGACCCCAGGCTCCGTGTTGTGCCCAGCCTGCCGCACTGAACTGTCGGCACTGCCGCGCCGGGTGTCGCCGCAGCACTTGCCGCACGTGCCGGTGTTCGCGCTCGGGCCGTACGGCGGCGCGCACCGTGGGGTAGTGCTCGCGATGAAGGAGCGTAGGAATTTGGCTGTGCGCAAGCATGTCGGGGCGGTGCTGGACGCGGCGCTGACCTTTCTTGAGGTTCGCGGTGAGATTCACCCGGACGCGCTGCTGGTCCCTGCGCCGACGCGCGCGGTCTCGGCAAGGGAGCGCGGCGGGGACCCGGTGAGCGTGATCTGTAAGCGTTCGGGGCGCAAGGTGGTGGACGTGTTGGAGCTCGCGGAATCAACGACTGACCAGTCGGAGTTGGACGCGGCGCACCGCCGGTCCAACTTGGCCGGCGCGGTGCGGATGCGCCGCGGGTGGGAGGCGCTGCACACGGGCACGGGCGCTGGCCCCGTCATTGTTGTTGACGATGTCGTGACCACCGGCGCCACGCTTCAGACCAGCGTGGAAGTGCTGCTCGCGCACGGGTTTGACGTGGTCAGCTGCATTGCCGTGTGCGCCGCCTAGCCGCGCAGCACGCATGGTGTTCGCTGGTAGCAAACTGGCAGGGAGTTTTACACAGATACGTAGCCATTGGTTATTACCAGTTGTATAGTGGTGATAGACCCAGTTCCAACAACGCTAGGGAGGAAGCAGATGACTTCTGCAGAGCACACCGACGGATTCGCACCAGCAGCCCAGGTTACGATTACTGGCCGTAACGTCGAGGTCCCAGAGCATTTCCAAGAGCGCGTCAACGCCAAGCTCGCCAAGATTGAGAAGCTTGATCCAACGTTGACGTTCTTCCATGTTGAGCTGCAGCACGAGCCGAACCCTCGTCGTGAGGCACAGGCACAGCGCGTGCAGATTACTGCGACCGGCAAGGGCCACCTGGCACGTGCGGAAGCCAAGGAAGACAGCTTCTACGCAGCGCTTGAATCCGCGCTGGGTAAGCTGGAGCGTTCCTTGCGTAAGGTGAAGGTCCGCCGCGAGATTGCTCGTTCCGGCCACCGTGCACCGAAGTCCACCGGCGAAATCGCAGCTGAGCTTGCGCACGAGGCAGAGGATGCTCGCGCAAAGCAGGCGGAGGGCCAGTATGACACTGACCCGTACGCGGGCACCTTTGAGGATGCGCCGCTCGGCCAGGTTGTGCGTCGCAAGCTGCACCCGGATACCCCGATCAGCGTCGATGAGGCGCTCTCCGAGATGGAGCTGGTTGGCCACGACTTCTACCTCTTCATCGATGAAGAGTCGAAGCGTCCAGCAGTGGTCTACCGCCGCCACGCATACGACTACGGTCTGATCACCCTGGCTCCAGAAGATGAAGTCAAGGCAAACGACGAGAAGTAGCGTCGCCACTATATGATTCGTCGCCTGCTTGTGTAAGCAAAAAGCTTGTACGGGCGGGCGGCGTTTTCACATTCTTTTCTTATTGATTCCACCAGTTGTGATTGCCTGTTTTCGTTGACGCGTGCGTACAATGGCCGATTGGTACATAAAAGCAGCGCGTAGAGCTGGCGTGATCGCTTTGTTTTTCTAACTTTTGAAGGATTCTAGAAACGTGTTTGGACTGTCGAAACTGCTGCGTGCGGGTGAAGGGCGTATGGTAAAACGCCTCTCGAAGATCGCTGATCAAGTCATGGATCTCGATGAGGAGTACGCGGCACTCACAGATGACGAGTTGAAGGCCAAAACGGAAGAGTTTAAGCAAAAGATTGCCGACGGCGCTTCGCTCGACGACATTTTGCTCGATGCGTTCGCGACAGCCCGCGAGGCATCCTGGCGCGTGCTGGGGCAGAAGCACTACAAGGTGCAGATCATGGGCGGTGCCGCGCTGCACTTCGGTTCCGTCGCCGAGATGAAAACTGGTGAAGGTAAGACCCTGACCTCGGTGCTGCCTGCCTACCTCAATGGTTTGAGCGGCAAGGGCGTGCACATTGTTACCGTCAACGACTACTTGGCAAAGCGTGACGCCGAGATGATGGGTCGTGTCCACCACTTCCTGGGGCTCGACGTTGGTGTGATCCTGTCCGACATGCGCCCGCAGGAGCGCAAGAAGGCGTACGACGCGGCGATTACGTACGGCACCAACAACGAACTCGGCTTCGACTACCTGCGTGACAACATGACCCGTTCGGTCAACGACATGGTGCAGCGCGGCCACAACTTCGCCATCGTGGACGAGGTTGACTCGATTCTTATCGACGAAGCCCGTACCCCGCTGATTATTTCCGGCCCGGTTGATGGCTCCAGCCAGTTCTACACCGTGTTCGCGCAGCTCGCACCGCGTATGCGCGAGGGCATCCACTACGAAGTGGACCACCGCAAGCGCACCATTGGTATCTCCGAGGAAGGCGTGGAGTTCGTCGAGGACCAGCTGGGCATTGACAACCTGTACGCGCCTGAGCACTCGCAGCTGGTGAGCTACCTGAATAACGCTATTAAGGCGAAGGAACTCTTCGAGCGCGATAAGGACTACATCATCCGCCAGGGTGAGGTCATGATCGTCGATAGCTTCACGGGTCGCGTGCTGGCGGGCCGTCGCTACAACGAGGGTATGCACCAGGCGATCGAGGCGAAGGAAAACGTCGAGATCAAGAACGAGAACCAGACGCTGGCGACGGTGACGCTGCAGAACTACTTCCGTCTCTACGACAAGCTGGCTGGCATGACCGGTACCGCTGAGACTGAGGCGGCGGAGCTGCACCAGATCTACAAGATGGACGTTGTACAGATTCCACCGAACCGCCCGAACCAGCGCGTGGACCGCGACGACCTGATCTACAAGACGCAGGAAGCGAAGTTCGCCGCTGTTGCGGAGGATATTGCGGAGCACGTCGAGAAGGGCCAGCCGGTGCTGGTCGGTACCACCTCGGTGGAGCGCTCGGAGTACCTCTCGCAGCTGCTGACGCGCAAGGGCATTAAGCACAATGTGCTCAACGCGAAGCACCACGAGGAAGAAGGCCGCATTATCGCGGAGGCTGGTCTGCCGGCGAAGGTGACGGTCTCTACGAACATGGCTGGTCGCGGTACGGATATCGTGCTGGGTGGCAACCCGGAAATTCTGTTGGATGCGAAGCTGCAGGAGCAGGGCCTCGACCCGTTCGAGGATGAGGAGCGCTACCAGGAGGCGTGGAACGAGCAGCTGCCGAAGGCGAAGGAGCGCTCGAAGCAGCTCGGCGACGAAGTACGTGAGGCTGGTGGCCTGTACGTGATCGGTACGGAGCGCCACGAGTCTCGTCGTATTGATAACCAGCTGCGTGGCCGTTCTGGCCGTCAGGGTGACCCGGGTGAGACCCGTTTCTACCTGTCGATGCGCGACGAGCTCATGGTTCGCTTCGTTGGCCAGTCGATGGAAAACATGATGAACCGCCTCAACGTTCCGGACGATGTTCCGATTGAGGCGAAGATGGTGTCGAATGCGATTAAGGGCGCGCAGTCGCAGGTTGAGAACCAGAACTTCGAGATGCGTAAGAACGTCCTGAAGTACGACGAGGTGCTCAACGAGCAGCGCAAGGTGGTCTACGGTGAGCGCCAGGAGATCTTGGCGTCGAAGGACATCAAGGATCAGGTCCGCCGCATGATCAGTTCGACTGTCGGCGCGTACGTGGATGGCGCGACGGTGGAGGGCTACGTCGAGGACTGGGACCTGCAGGAACTCTGGCACGCACTCGAGTCCCTGTACGGCCCGTCGAAGACGGCCCAGGAGCTTATCGACGGCGACGAGTACGGCAAGCCGGGCGAGCTCACCGCTGAGCAGCTTCGCGAGGCACTCATCGACGACGCCCAGGCGCAGTACGATCAGCTCGAGGCGAACGTTGCTGAGATCGGCGGCGAGGAGCAGATGCGCAACGTGGAGCGTATGGTGATCCTGCCGATCATCGATACGAAGTGGCGCGAGCACCTCTACGAGATGGATTACCTCAAGGAGGGCATCGGCCTGCGTGCGATGGCGCAGCGCGACCCGCTGGTCGAGTACCAGAAGGAGGGCGGCGACATGTTCAACGCTATGAACGAGGCGATCCAGGAAGAGACGGTGCGCCAGCTCTTCATGATGCGTAAGCAGTTCGAGTCCGCGCAGGAGGAGACTGCGCAGGCCTAAGTTCGACAGGTAGGCCCTGGCCGGGTGGTGTCACTTACAAAACTTTGAAGGACACCAGCCGGCCGTTGTCCATTTTTGCCACGAACCCGAACCGTTTTTGGCCTGTGGCGACGGTGCCGAAGAACTCGCCGCCGTCGCGGGCGTGGCAGGTCACGATGCGCGGCGGGCCCGCGTGTTGCTGCTGGAAGCGCCGGTAGGCGCGGACATTGGTGCGGGCGGCCGTCGAGAAGCGGTCGGCGCGCAGTGCACGGAGGTTTGTGGCTCCGAAGCTTGCTGCGAGCGCTGTGCGCACGAGCGGGGCGACGTTGGATCCGGTGCGGCGAGGGTCGCTGGGTGAGTACCGTGCTTGGCGGCGGCGCGTTTCCGCTGCGCGTCCGGAGCGCTTCGGGGAGGGAACGAGCAGTTGAACGTGCTGGTGGCCAGGGGCGGGGTAGTAGGTCACGGCGGGGTCCTTTCGTATCGTTGTGCACGGTGCGGGGTGCTGGTAGGTAGTATTGTGCACGTTCGCGCCGTGAGGGCGCTAGGAGAATTTGCGCACTTTGGTGTGCACTGCAGAAGAACCGAAAACGAAGTACAGGAATTGAGGCGTCCAAATGCAGGGACTCATTATTGACTACGCAGGTGTGTTGGACCAGGACCCGGAGGACCAGCGCCGCTGGCAGCAGCTGATTGAGGCTGTGAAGGAGAAAGACAAGGCCGTAGGCATTTTGTCCAACGAGGAATCCGAGGGCCAAATGGCGGACGCGGCGCGGGACTGGGAGTTCCGCGGTGTCGTGGATGCGGTGGTGCTCTCCGGCGACATTGGTGCGGAGAAGCCGTCCCCGGCAGCATTCCAGGCCGCGGCGGATGCGCTGGATATTCCGCTCAATGACTGCGTCATGATCGATGACGACATCATGAACGTCCGCTCGGCCGTCGAGTGCGGCATGATCGCGATTTTGCACACGGCGTTTGACCGCACCGCGGTGGAGATCCAGACGCTGTTCAATATCGAGGGGGAGTTTTAATGCGCGTCTACATCCCCGCGACGTTCTCCATGGTGGAGGGACTCGCCGCAGACAAGGTGCTGCACCCGCGCAACGGGTGGGGCTTCGCCGCGACGACGGCGCTGCGCGAGTTCTTCACCTCCGGCGATGAGGAGGAGATCGAGGCAGTAGCGTTTGACGACGCCGCGCTGGCCTCCATCCGTCTGCTGGCGATTGGTGACCAGGATCGGTTCCCGCACCGCCGTGTGGTGATCTCCGCGGACGTGGACGCCGAGGAAGCCGATGACATGGGGGACTCCGTCGTGCGGGTGTCTGGGCCGGTGGCGCTGGAGGACGTTGCGGCGATCCATATCGACCTGGCGGAGGCGGAAGCGGCGACGGCGAAGGCCATCGAACACATCGACGCCGCAGACCTCGGGGACGAGGACGCGGAGCTGGCTGTCGGGGACGCGCAGGACAATTACCTGGCGTTTTACGACGTCAGCGAGCTACCGTTCCTCGTCGAGCTGCTTTAGATCCCACTCGTTGTTGGAGCGCAGCGCGCTGAGTAGGCGTCGCACGGCGGCGACGCGGCGCGACAGCGCCCCTCCCTCGAAGGCGTCCCAGGCGCACTCCGGGTCCGTGGGCGGGCCGGCGTGCGTGCAGCCGCGCGGGCAATCCTGGGCTGCCTCGGCGAGCTCGGGGAAGACGTCGATTACTTGGTCGGGGGAGACGTGCGCCAGGCCGAACGAGCGGATGCCCGGTGTGTCGATGATCCAGCCGCCGCCCGGAAGCTCGAGCGCCACGGACTGCGTTGAGGTGTGGCGGCCTTTGCCCACGCCGGAGACGTCGCCGGTTTCGCGTTGCGCGTCCGGGACGAGGCGGTTGACCAGCGTCGACTTGCCCACGCCGGAGTGGCCGACGCAGGCCGATACGTGGTCGTTGAGGCGTTGTGTGAGTTGGTCGAGGGGGTCGTCGATACCTACGGTGAGGACTTCGACGTTGAGGTCCTCGATTTCTGCGATGAACTCGTCGGGGCGCGCGAGGTCCGTTTTTGTCATGCAGACAATGGGGCGCACCCCGCCGACGAATGCGGCGATGAGCGCGCGCTCTACAAGCCCGGTGCGTGGCGGCGGGTCGGCGGCGGCGACCACGATGAGCAACAGCTCCGCGTTGGCGACGACGACACGCTCGAAGGGGTCGGTGTCGTCCGCGGTGCGGCGCAGGACCGAGGTGCGGTCGGCGCGCAGCACGATGCGGGCGAGCGTGTCCTTGCGCCCGCTGGTATCACCCACGACGCTGACTCGATCGCCGACCTCGATGCTGGTGCGCTTCAGATGGCGTGCCCGCATGCAGGCAACCAGCGTGCCGTTATCCAGCATGACACCCCAGCGCCCCCTATCCTTCGTGACCACCATCCCGGTGAGCGCGTCCTCGTAGGAGGGGCGGTCCTTGGTGCGGGGGCGCGAGCCGCGGCCGGGCCGGACGCGGACGTCGGATTCGTCGTAATCGCTGAACTTGCGGCGTGCCATGGGGTTCTTTCTATGCTTCTTCGTGCTGGAGTGCGGTGTGCCACATCGTGGGGAAGTCGGGCAGGGTCTTTGCCGTCGTTGCGATGTTTTCCACCTGCACACCCGGGGTGGTCAGGCCGATGATGGCGCCGGCGGTGGCCATGCGGTGGTCGTCGTAAGAGTGCCACGTGCCACCGTGGAGGGGCTGTGGGTGGATACGGAGGCCGTCGCCAAGCTCTTCGCAAGCGCCGCCAAGCCTGTTGATTTCGGTGGTGAGCGCCGCCAGCCGGTCCGTTTCATGCCCGCGCAGGTGCGCGATGCCGGTCAGCTCCGATGGGGTCGCCGCCTGCGTGGCCAGCGCCGCGACGGTCGGGGTGAGCTCGCCGATGTCTCCCATGTCTAGTCTGATGCCTTGCAGGGCGCCCGGGGTCGGGCCCTGCACGCGCAGTGAGTTGCCGGAAAGTTCGACCTCGCAGCCCATTTGCGCCAGGATGTCGCGGATTACGTCGCCAGCCTGCGTCGTCTGCGTTGGCCAGTGCTCGATGCGCACCTCGCCGCCGGTGATGGCAGCGGCGGCCAAAAACGGCGTCGCGTTCGACAGGTCCGGCTCAATCTCCCAGCGCCTCCCGCGGATCTCCTGCGGGGCGACGTGCCAGGTCGCGTCCTCGCACTGCGTCTCGACGCCCGCTTCGCGCAGCATTGCCACCGTCATATCAATATGCGGCATGGATGGCAGCGAGTCGCCCGTGTGGGTGATGGTGACGCCTTGCTCGAAGCGCGCCGCGGCAAGCAGCAGTCCGGAGACGAACTGGGAAGACCCGGAGGCGTCAATGCTGACGTCCCCGCCTGCGACAGTGCCGGTGCCGTGGACAGTGAAGGGGAGGCGCTCCCCGTCGATATCGGCGCCGAGCTGGCGCAGCGCATCCAGGATGGTGCCCATCGGCCGGGTGCGAGCGTGCGGGTCGCCGTCGAAGCGGGTGGTGCCGTGCGCGAACGCCGCCACTGGTGGCACGAAGCGCATCACGGTGCCTGCCAGGCCGCAGTTGATGTCGCCGCCGCGCAGCGGTGCTGGCTGGACGTGGACGGTGTCGCCGTCGTGGGTGAACTGTACACCGAGGGCAGCCAGGGCCGCCTCCATGAGGTCGGTGTCGCGGGAGCGCAGCGCCCCGACCAGCGTCGACGGGCCAGAGGCCAGCGCCGCGAGAACATAGGCGCGGTTCGTCATCGATTTCGACCCCGGCAGCGCGAGTGTGGCGCGGACGGGGTCGGCAATGGAGGGGGCTGGCCACAAGTCAGTCATGACGTACATCATAATGGAGGAATGTGTGGCCGTTTCGTTTTGTTTAGCACCGGCGAGCAACTCCTCGGATTCGTCGGCTCTCTCCCAGGCGTGCGCGAAGTTGTAGCGCCCGACGGCACGCCACCCGCCCGCTACAACGTCGCGCCGACGCACCAAGTACCCATCGTGCGCTTCCACGAACACGAGGCGCTCGTCCAAGCCGCGCGCTGGGGCCTTCTCCCGAGCTGGAAGCGCGACGACTCCGGCCCGCCACTGTTCAACGCGCGCGGGGAGACCGTCGCGGTAAAACCGTCGTTCCGTAACGCAATGCGCTCGCAGCGCGGCATCATGCTTCTCGACGGCTACTACGAATGGCACGAAAAACAGCCCTACTACGTCACCCCGGAGTCCGGGATGCTCGTCGCCGCCGCACTGTGGGACACCGGCGCTAACCGGCTTTCGACGACCATGGTCACCACCGACGCCGCCGAACGTATCGCGTGGTTACACCACCGGCTCCCGCTGTTCCTCTTGCCTGAGGAAATCGAGCAGTGGACACAAGGCACAGCAGAAGAGGCTCAAGAGCTCATCTCTCCCTCGCGCGTGGCACCGCAGCTGCAGTGGCATGCGGTTGGGCGCGAGGTGGGCAACGTCCGAAACGATTCGCCCGAGCTCATCCAACCGATCTAGGCGCCGATCGGCGCGAACTTCCCGGACGTCAGTTTCGCCAGGTCACCCGGGGTCAGTTGCACGGATAGCCCCCGCTGACCGGCGGAGACGGTGATGGCGTCGAGGGATTCGATGGTGGCGTCGAGAAGCACTGGGAGCCTCTTGAGCGTGCCCAGCGGCGAGATGCCACCCACGACATAGCCCGTGGCGTGCTCAGCCTGTGCGAGCTCCGCCATCGCAGCCTTCTTCCACCCCAGCGCCTTCGCTGCGGCCTTCAAACTCAGGTGCCCAGAGACCGGCACGCAGCACAGAGCGAGCTTCTTCGGGTCCTGCACATTCGACACCACCAGCGTCTTGAGCACCGTCGCAGGATCAAGTCCCAGCTCATGGGCCGAATGCTCACCGAAATTATCCTGGCTCGCGGCGTACTCCAACACCTTATGAGGAGTCTTCGCCACAACTTTCAAAGCACGAGTTCGTTGCATACAGACGATGCTACGTCGCGCGCCCGGCTGGCTACAATGGCCCCTATGGCCGAAACAGACCTCAAAACACGCTTTACTGAGGAAGCGATGCCGCTGCTAGACCAGCTCTACGGCGGCGCGCTGCGGATGACCCGCAACCCCCAAGACGCCGAAGACCTCGTGCAAGAGACCTTCTTAAAGGCGTACAACGCATTCGACAGCTTCAAACCAGGCACCAACCTGAAGGCGTGGATGTACCGAATCATGACGAACACGTACATCAACTCCTATAGAAAGAAGAAGCGCCGACCACTGGAAACCTCCGCCGAGGACGTGACCGACCACCAGCTGTACACCACAAGCTCGCACGATTCGACCGGCCTCGAATCAGCGGAGGTTGAGGCGCTCAAGGCGATGCCGAACTCGCGGATCAGCGAAGCGCTCAACGCGCTGAATGAGGACTACCGCATGGTGGTCTACTACGCGGACGTCGAAGGCATGGCGTACAAGGAAATCGCCGAAGTGATGGACATTCCGCTGGGGACCGTCATGAGCCGACTGCACCGTGGAAGAAAACAACTGCGCGAGATGTTGAAAGACGTGGCACATGAACAGGGCATCGGGCTCGACCATGCGGATATGGCGGAGTTGAAGCAGCAGAAGGTGGAGGAGAAGTAATGGCAACAGAACATAACCACGCAAGTGAAGCTGACTGCCGCGGCATGCACCAGCTGCTGTGCGAGCTGTTCCAGCCGGACACGCCACCTGAGCGCGTG
Organism: Corynebacterium sp. NML98-0116; assembly: GCF_001767255.1. GTDB lineage: Bacteria > Actinomycetota > Actinomycetes > Mycobacteriales > Mycobacteriaceae > Corynebacterium > Corynebacterium pseudogenitalium. The sequence continues at coordinate 1,753,676 of NZ_CP017639.1, read as the reverse complement.
GCCGCCATCCGAAAAGAATTAGCGAGCTGCCCTGACTGCCTCCGCCAGCTTGAATCGGAGGAAGCGATCCGCGGCCTTGTGCGCGACTGCTGCGGGCAGGCCCACGCGCCACGGGTATTGAGGGAGCGGATTATCACCTCAATTTCTTACACAGAGGTGCGTATTCAACGGCGTTAACTGCCGCGTGTTGGCGTTGTTTGCCGGGCCCGAACCAGTACAAGCATCATGCTGGTTCGGGCCTTTCATACTTTCGACCCAACCCAACGGGGGTAAAACACGGGGGTACCAACTGTTCAACGATCGCGAAAAGGTCTGCCTAACGCATTCATAGGGCCTGAGTTTGGCTACACCAGACCACGAAAGGTTTTTAGTATAAAAAGGTTGTGCATTAATAGTATCGGCGACACGTGTCGAATGACACATGTCGTGCCTGGTAATCCCGATTTGTTAAGTATTCTCTTACCTACTGTTGCACTAGAGCGCATAATATACGGGTGGGTTGATTGTTGAACACCCATCGACAGGTGTCGGTGGGTTTGTTGAACATGTTGGGTTTGCTGCGATGGTTTCTGAGTGTTTTTTAAGCTATGTGTGCAGGTTGTGGGGCTAGATGTGTTGAAAAATCCGGGTTTTGTGGGCGTGTTTTTGCCTGTTTTGTTGTCGTGTTTTGGGTTGATTAGCCATGTATAGTTCGGGTGCATAAACTTGGGGTCAGAACAACGAAGGGTTTCATGTTCCACCGGTTGGGTGGTGCGTGATGGAAGGTATAAGGATTGTGACAACGATGATGAACAGCATTGCACGGAAGGTATGCGTAGCAGCGTGTGTGTTGGCCGTTGCGGCTAATGGTGCACAGGTTGCTCACGCGGAGCTGGCTGTTGCTGACTCGTCGGTCACAGTGACCGCTGACGGGCCGGGTGCGGTCTTTCACAACTCGGTAACACAGCCGGGTCGTATTTCGACGTTGAAGTTTACGGATGCCCGCTCCATTGCTGGCAGCCAGGAGTCCTCACTGTATGTGGACCTGCGTGCCGATGGTGCGCTAGTGGATTTAGAGTCTGACCTTAACGTGGATACGCACCGTGATGGTAACACCCAGGTGGTCATCTACCGCGGTGAAGACCAGGACGCTGGTGTGTCGGTCGAGCGTGAATACCGCTTTGATGGCAACCGCGTCGATGTCATTGTGCGGGTGACCAACAACAAGGATGCTTCAGCGTTTGTGCAGGCGGATCTGACGAACCAGATTAACTCCCAGGTCGGGCTTTCCGGCTCCTATGATGATGGGAAGTTTGTTGTTGCCCCGGCCCAGCTTGGCTATGAGACTGCGGTGTCGTTCGATAATGCAACCTCGTCTGGTGCAGCCGATGCGTTCCAGCGCACCACGGCTGCCGGTGAGGTTGGGTTTGTGGATCCAGCAGGGGCCAGCTTCCAGCGTGGGCGTTGGTTTGAGCGCATTGATGCAGGCAACACGTTGACTGCTGCCATGCACATGGAGGTCACAACCCAGGACAGTGCTGTTGATTCTGATGGTGACGGTCTGCCGGATGTCTGGGAGCGCGAAGGCGTCACCTTAAGCGATGGTACGGTCATGCCGCTTGATCAGTGGGGTGCTGATCCTGAGCGCCCGGATTTGTTCCTGCAGCTTAATTGGATGAACTCGCAGTGGCAGCAGGCTGGCTGCGACACACCTGGTGCGGATGCTGCCATGTGTGCGCAGATGTCGGTGGCAAGCTACCGCCCACACCGCGATATTTTGCAGCAGCTGGTGGACCGCTTCGACCAGTACGGGGTCAACCTGCACATCGATGCCGGTGATACCTACACCAACATTGCAAACTACCCGACGCGTCATGGTGGACAGACTGAGCCGTACGCCCCGTACTACTTCGAGGGCACCATCCCGGGCATGAAACTGGTCGATAACATCGATACCATTTTGGGTGCGCGTGCGGCAGTCTTCCGGGTTGGTGTCATTGGGGACCAGATGCAGCGTGGCCACTGGGGTACCGGTTTGGCTTTGGTTGCGGATAACTCGTTTTATGTTGCCAAGCATGAGCGTATGCGCAGCGATGATCAGCTGCGTAACACGATCATGCACGAGCTGGGCCACACGTTGGGGCTCAACCATAATGGTTCGATGAAGTTCGCTAACGAGGTGCCGCAGTCGGATTACCTGCCGAACTACTACTCGGTGATGAACTACCTCTACCAGTTCACGCACTTTAACTACTCGGATGAAGAATCTGTCTCTGGTGGGCCACTGCCAGAGGTATGCAACCAGCCGGGTATGGACTGCTACAAAGGTGACTACCGTGTGCCAGCCGACTGGGACAACTTGATGATTAACACCGGCAAGATTGGTAAGGATTACAACTCCACGATCGGTGCCGCTGATGTGAAGGTTGATGGTAAAGCGCTTGCCGCGCAGCAAGAGGCGATGCAGCAAGCTGAGGCCGCGCAGGGCAGTGCGAAGGTTGCTGTTGTAGGTGACCCTGAGCTTCACCGTGGTGAGAATACGGTGAGCTTGAAGGTTGCAAATCCTGGGTTGGATGCGGCCCGGATGCGTGTTGAGGTTGTCTACCCGTCGGGGAAGGCCGAGCAGGTTGTGACGGTTGCAGGCCAAGGCGAGGCAACGGTTGCGCTGCCTGTGACGGTTGGTGTGGTTAAGACGTCGTCGTTGCCGTTGGATGTGCGTGTGGTCAATGAGGATGGCTCCCAAGCCTTTGCTGGCCGGTTTGATGTTGCCGCGGTCATGGATGCGGATGTTGATGGTGATGCGATGGCTGGTGCGCCTCGTAAACCGCAGCAGAATACACAGACTGCCCCGACGACGGCGAAGGCTGGTAAGCATGAGTCTTCGCAGCAGTTGACGACGGCGCAGCGCCCAGCGGCGAGTGTGCAGGATGATCGTCAGGATGCGGCAAGCAAGGATCGTATCCAGGCGGAGGGTGAGACGAATATTGCGGCGATTGTTGCTCCGATTGTGGTGCTGCTGCTGTTAATTGGTGGTGGTGTTGCCGCGGCGATGTCTGGTGGTCTGCACTTCTAGCTAGTTGTTCTGTGGGGCCTGTGGTGCCGGGAGTGTTCCCGGTGCCGAGGGCCCCGTTTTTCTATTGTGTGTCGGGCTGGGGTGTGGGATTGTTCCCCGGCAGCACGAACTATTTTCGAGTGGCATGAGGGGGTGCACCAGAATCCGGGTTTTGCCGCCCGTCGTGACGAGAACTTGCTGGTCGCGTCTGCATGCGATGGTAATGTGGTGCCCAGCCAACACACAGGAGAAAGTGCGCTTTGAAGAAAGACGGTTCAACGGCCAGGAGACCTATTGGAGTGGATGGCCCAGAGGGAGGATCAGTGGCCTGGTGGAGGCACGCCTCCCACAAAACGCGTGTTACGGCGCTATCGACCGTAGCGATCGTGGGGGTCGCAACCTTCTTTCTCTTCAGATGGCTGATGCAGGATCAAACCATTTCAGTATCGGTAGTAGCAACTATCATTGCGATCCTCACCGCGCTGAACCTGCTTCAGGTTTGGGAACGATCGACAGTTTAGAAAAGGGACTTGGGGCGCAGCTAACGCGCGAGTAGAGAGCTACGGTGCTGTCTCATCGCGGTGAAGTGATGGTGAGGGTGCGGTGCGCACTGGGTGTTGGGATTGTTCCCCGATGCTCATCATCAGGTTCAGCGGGGAAGGATCTTCGTGGACATGCATCCCGACCTGGGGGAAACGAATTCGTTGGTCGACGGGAGCGGGCCGGAAGGCTGAAATGGTTCCCGGGCGTGAGAACTATTTTCGAGTGGTATCAGCAGGTGGCGCACCAAAATCCGGGTTTTGCTGCCCGTCGCGACGAGAACTTGCTGGTCGTGTCTGCATGCGGTGGGAATGTGGTGCCCAGCCAACGCACAGGCAACCAAAACATCCCGCAGCGCCAGCTCAGCGCACGAAAAAACTCCCCACCGACTTGGACTCATGGTCCTTGCCGATGGGGAGTGTTCGCGTTCTTATGCGTTTGGACGCTTACCGCGGTTCGCGCTCTTCTTGCGACGGTCCTTACGCTTACGGCCACGCTTGCTCATGGTGCCTCCTTTAAATAGCGATGAATTAGGTGCAAACCTAGTTACGAAGTATTCAGTTTATCGTTGTTGCCGCAGTGCGGTGAAATCCCCCGAGGAAATTCTGCGAGAGGCACCGGCAATAGCCGTAGAGCTTAGGCCGACAGGCGTGCGCGGTTGCGTGCGCGGGCCTTGTTGCGGCGCTTCAGTGCGCGACGCTCTTCCTCAGAAAGGCCGCCCCAGACGCCGGCGTCCTGGCCGGTCTCCAGTGCCCACTTCATGCAGTGGGAAGTGACTGGGCAGCGGTTGCAAACAAGCTTCGCTTCAGCGATCTGAGCGAGTGCAGGGCCGGAGTTGCCGACAGGGAAGAAGAGTTCTGGGTCTTCGTCGCGGCAAACGGCTTCGTGGCGCCAATCCATAATAAGTACTCCTTCAAGATCAAAATGTTTCGTGACTATGTATTTTTGCGCACCACATTCACAACCCTTTTGGGGCGTGTTGCAAACTAAGTTTGATTCCATTGCCCGGGCGAGTGCTCCGCATCGTGCGGGACTCCACTTCCAGACCTGGCGTTAACCCTGTGGTGACTTAGGGTTAAGGGCTGTGACACCAGCCCGTAATTTTTGCTACTCGAAAATGATGGCATGTATTTCGCCGTTCCGCTAGGGTTCTGGCCAATAATGTGACTGGAATCATAAGAATTGTATTCATGGTTACCGCTCATAACGCACGGCAAAAACGTGGAACCAATGAGCTGTACGCTCTTGAGCTGCATATATAAGAAAAGAATTAGCTGACATATGTGTTCGCTAAGGTCAAATCGGCAATCGTCTGCACCGCAACTGGTGTCGGAATCTGGCCCTGATCATTAGACTCCGTTGTGTGAACAGCAAAGAAAACTCATTGGACCACCCTGGCGTTCCGGGCATGCTGCGGTTCGGAGCGGTCGTCGTGTTGCTGCAGTGCTTGGCGATGCTCGGCTACATCATCATGCTGATCTACGCCCAGATTGAAGGCATTAGCGATAGCAGCATTGAATCGAGCGCGGAAGCAAGCCATTACGTGGCGTTGGGCACGGCGGTGTTCCTTGCCATCGTCTTCGGTTTTGTCGCGTTTGTGGCTATCTCAACGCTGCGGGGGCGGCCAAGGGGCTCGGGCGCGATCGTGCTCATCGAGGCGATCCTGCTCGGTGTGGCGTTTTATATGTTCCTCGGGGGCGCACACCTACTCAGTGCGGCGACGGCGCTTTCGGCGGTGCTCGTGTTGATTACGGTGTTCCACCCGGCGTCAGCGGCCTACCAAGAGGCGATGTACGAACTGAAAAAGGCCCGCCGCTAGCGAAGCTAACAAAGCTACCAGGCGACGGGCGCGGGGGGATCGGGGTGCTGCGCGACGTTAGGAGAGGTTCGTGTTGAGAACGACGATCTCCTCGCCGCGCTTTTCTACGATCGTGGTGCCGGCGGAGTCGATGTAAACGGGGCCGGTATATCCGCCACGATCGACGGGGATGATCTTCTCCACCTTGTTGTCGTCCCAGTTGGCGACGGCGATGCCGGTGTCGGAGGCGTAGAGCAGGCGCTCGCCGGCTGGGAAGCCGGTGCCAAGCGCGCCCTGGAACACGCCGGTAACGCTCAGGCGGGAGGGCTCCATGAGCAGCAAGGTGTCGCCTTCGTGGTACGTCATGTGGTGGGGCAGGTCGGCGACGGGGAGGACGTCGACAATTTGGTCGATCTTCTGCGGGTCGTCCAGTGGCGGGATTTCGGAGGCGGCGAGGTCGTTGCCGTCCTTGTCGTAGGTGCGGACTTTGTGGCTGTCTGGGTCGTAGATCGCGGCCGCGTCCTGGGACACCGCGACGAGGTAGGCGTTCTCGGAGATGTCGACGCTTTCGTACATCTCGGGCTCACGGGAGTCCTCGGGAGTGGTGTTCTGGAACTTGAGCTTGGGGCCGTCGTCGCAGTACTCCGTGGTCGCCATAATGTCGGTGCGGGTCAGCGCGGAGTTGATGGTGCAGGATTCGGGCTGCATGTCCGGCTCCTGCGGGGCCTCGTTGTAGCCGTATTCGACGGTCTTGACCATGTCGGAGCGCCACAGCTCGACGCGGTGGGAGCTGACGTAGCCGACGCGGTCGTTGGACTGCACTCGCGTAATTACCTCGGGTGCGATGGCGGAGCGTGTGCCCGCGTACTCGCCGGTGAGCGCGTTAATCGTGACGACGTCCCCACAGCCAGCATTGTCGCGGTATGCGGCGACGACCTTGTCCCACGCATGGCCGAGCAGGCATAGCTCGTTTGGGCGTTTGTAGGTCCAGGCGGTGTCGCCGGTCGGCGTGGTGGCGGTGATGGTGCCGTCGTTGTAGGTGATGATCATGCCTGCAGCGATCACGGGTTGGACGCCGGGGGAGGTGTCCGGAAGGCGGAAGGCTTCCTCGACCTTCGAGGGGACGACGGCGAGGCGTCCCGCGTTCTCATATTCCTCCGCCGCCGGCTCCAGGTGAGAGCTGCGGATCGGTGCGGTGAAAAACGCGATGGCAAGGAGGATGATCGCGATCGCGGTGATGACTGCGGTCGCGATCAAGTCGTTGCGGGTGCGACGTAGGGGCTGACTCAACGCCGTTTCCTTCCTGAGCGGTTCGTTCCACGTCTCGTGGAGGGTGTTCTCTCGCCCGAGCGTTGCGGGCGTGCTCCGAGCACTTTACGCGGTTTGCCCACCGTGGATAAAGCCGAGTCCGGAATGTCCAGGGCCTCGAAGAGCTCTTCGGAGGTGGAAAACCACGTTGGGGGCTGGGGCTTGTCGAGGGAAAGCTCCTCGTTGATCGCTTCCCATTTCGCTGTTTCGTCGAGGTCGGCCATGGTCACGGCGGTGCCGGAGTGGCCTGCGCGCCCGGTGCGGCCGATGCGGTGGACGTAGGTCATTGGGTCGTCGGGGACTTGGTAGTTGATCACGTGGGTGACGTCGTCGACGTCGATGCCGCGTGCTGCAACATCGGTGGCGACAAGGATTTCGACGTCCCCTTCGCGGAAGGCGTTCAGGGAGGCCTCGCGCGCACCCTGCCCAAGGTCGCCGTGGACGGCGCCGACGGAGAAGCCGCGCTGGCCGAGGTCGTCGGCGACGCGCGCGGCGGAGCGCTTCGTGCGGGTAAAGATGATGGTTTTGCCGCGGCCGTTGGCCTGCAGGACGCGCGCGAGCACCTCGGGTTTGTCCATGTGGTGGGCGTAGAACACGACCTGTTTGGTGCTTTCGTGGGTGGAGGCGGCTTCCTCGCCTTGCTCGGCGCGGATGTGGATCGGCGTGTTCATCTTGGAGCGCGCCAGCTGCAGGATCTGGCCGGGCATGGTCGCGGAGAACAGCATCGTTTGCAGTTGGTCAGGTAGGGCGGACCACAGCGTTTCGATGTCGGGCAAAAAGCCCATGTCGAGCATCTCGTCGGCTTCGTCGAGGACGAGGATCGCGACGTGGCCGAGTTGGAGTTCGCCCTGGTGGTAGAGGTCGATGAGGCGGCCGGGCGTGCCCACGACGACGTCGACGCCCTTGTGTAGTGCGTCGATCTGCTCCTGGTAGGGCCGCCCGCCGTAGATGGTGGCGACGCGCACCGGGGTGTACTTCGCTGCCCGCTCCAGGTCGTCGCCGACCTGCACGGCGAGCTCGCGGGTGGGGACGACCACGAGGGCGCGGGGTGTGCCGTCGAGTTCGGCGATGGTGGCGTCGTCAAATACTCGGTCGAGCAACGGGATGCCGAAGCCGTAGGTTTTGCCCATTCCCGTGCGGGCTTGGCCGATGATGTCGCGGCCGTCGAGCGCGAGGGGGATCGCAAGTTCCTGGATGGAAAATGTGCGATGGATATCGAGCTCCTCGAGGGCATCGATGAGTTCGGCGGCGACCCCTAGCTCATGAAAATCGGGTGACTGTTCTCTAGCAGCTGATTTGGACACGCCCTCATCTTAGCTGTAGGCCGTTACAATGGATTGACATCCGTGAAGATGAACAAAGATGAACAACGATAAGGACGGAAACGAACATATGGATATCAAGATCGGTCTTGCAGACACCGCACGTGAGCTCTCCATCGCGATTGCTGAGGGGCATGAGAATGTGCTCAATACGGTGAAGCAGGCGATTGAGGACCAAACTCCGACGGTGACGCTGGAGGATGACAAGGGAAAGAAGTACTTGGTGCGCACCGAGAAGATTGCGTACGTTGAGCTTGGCTCTGCGCAGGCTCGTTCCGTTGGGTTCATGCGTTAAAACCCGCTACATTTACGACCATGAAGAACAATCACGACACCGACGTTTTCGAGGATTGGGACTTTGAGGACGACGGTGAGTTCACCGCGGTAGACCCGGAAGCGGAGGGTCGGCTTGTGCGCTTCGCCCGCGAGTACGGGTGGCGCGCCTACGCGATTCCGGTGTTGGCTGTGCTGACGGTGTTCGTGATTGTGAACATGCTGCAAAACCCCGACGGGGAGGTGTTTGCGGGAAGCGCTGGTGACAGCGCGGTCGAGCAGCCTGACAGTGACGAGGCCTCGCGCACGGTGAGTGTGCTGCCGGAGGGCCAGCAGGACGTACTGCAGTTGCCGCCGGGTGGCCCGTTTACGGAGACTGGGGAGGGCACCTTTTACGAGGTTGGCCACCCTGGGATGCAGGCTGGCAAGGGGGATGAGCTCACGGTTCGCTTCGTTGTTGAGGTGGAGCATGGGCTCGACACGGCACTGTACGGGGGCAATGAGGCTGTCGCCGCGCTTGTCGACGCCACCTTGAGCGACCCCCGTGGCTGGACCAACGACCCGCGCTTCCGGTTTGAACACGTCACGGCGGCCGATGAGCCATCGCTGAAGATTCGGCTCGCGTCCGCGGCGACAACGCGAGAGTTGTGTGGCGTGCACCTTGAAATGGAGACCAGCTGCCGCACTCGCGTGACCGGCGAGGACACGGTCATTTTGAACGAGGCTCGCTGGGTCCGGGGCGCTGCGCCGTATGAGGGGGATCTGGGCCGCTACCGCCAGTACCTGATCAATCATGAGGTTGGCCATGCGCTCGGCTTCGCGCACCACGAGCCGTGCCCGGAAAATGGCGTGCTGGCGCCGGTGATGATGCAGCAGACGCTGAGCTTGAACAATGCGCAGCTGTACTCCTTTGATAAGGAAGAGGTGTACCCGGATAACCAGGACACCTGCAGGTCGAACCCGTGGCCGTACCCGCGCCCGGCAGTGTTGTAAGTGCTGTAGGTAGAGACAGACGAGAGGAAGGCGAGCTGCGCTGTGACTATTCCCGAGCATGTGTTGTCGGCGTTTCAGGTTGATGGGGAGTCGGTGTCGGCACCTGATGTTGCCTGGGGTGAGGCGAAGAAATTTGGGCGCATTGTGATTTCGCAGGCTGCGCCGACGGCGGCGTGGTCGGGCAAGGTGCGTGAGCGCATCGCTGACCACCTTGAGGGGGTGCACGTTGCGCGTCCGGTGCGTGCGACGGACGGGCGCTTCGTGGTGGCTGGCTTCGTGGCCAACGAGTTCTCGCCGGGTGCGCCGGCGGCCCGCGTGGATGAGGCCGTGGCGGCGGCGCTTGCGCTGGAGCGCGCGCTGCAGCAGGCCGAGGTGGCGCAGGAGCTGCCCGAACGCGATAGCTCTGACGTGATCGCAGAGGCGGATCGCGGCGCGTGGAAGGGGCACGAGGATGCCAGTGCTGAGGGGCTGTGCGTGGCGCACGTGGATGTGCTCTCCCACACGCTGTTTTCGGGCTACGCCGCGCCCGTGCTGACGGATCTTGTACCTTCGGCGCGGCTTCGCCCGAGGGGGTACTCGGCTGCCGTCGTGATTGTCGACGCCCTGCTCGCCGGGGCTGTCGATCCGCGAATCGTCGAGCGCTGGTCCCACATTCCGGACCTTGTGTTCCTGGCGGGGCGCGCGTTGGATTTCCGGATGCGGATGGCGCAGCACGACGGAACGTTCCAGAATGCGAACGCGCGTTCGAAATTTTCGGAGGTTTCCGAGCTCCTTATGTCCCGCTAACATGCCACAATGGTGGGCATGAATGACCAGCAGTCCACCACACCCCGCGCGTTTTTAGTCCCGCGCGAACACCAAGCGCACGATAGAACGTGGTCGCAGCCACTTCCCACCGAGGGGTTATGGAAGGTAACCGGCCAGGCGGGTTCGGGGGTGACCAGCTTTCTCATCGATACGTTTGTGGCGTCGGCGAAGCGGCAGTCGGACGCGGAGGGCGTCTTGTTCTTGACGGATTCGAAGGAGTCCGCCGCGCGGATCAGGGCGGAGATTTCGGAGCGGCTCGCTGATACTGACTTTGTTGCCGACGGCCCGATGGTGCGCTCTGTGCACTCCCTGGCGTTTGCCGTGCTGCGGGAGCAGCAAGAGCAGCTGCGCCTGATTTCTGGCGCGGAGCAGGATGCGGTCATCCGTCAATTGCTGCAGGGACATGTTGAGGATGGCCGGGGGAGCTGGCCCGCGGAGCTGCGCCCGGCATTGCCGATGGTGGGCTTTGCGCGCCAGCTGCGTGACTTTTTGCTGCGCGCGATTGAGCGCGGGCTGGACGCAGAGCAGCTCAAGGTGCTCGGAGCCCGCTACGGGCAGGGGATTTGGGGCGCGGCCGGTGACTTTTTGGAGGAATACCAGCAGGTCATGGCGCTGACCGGGACGGTGCGTTACTCGGCATCCGAGCTGATTGCCAGGGCACTCGACGTGCCGCTGGGGCGGACGTGGCACACCGTGATTGTGGACGACGCCCAGCATCTCTCGCCCGCGGCGGCAAAGTTCGTGCAGCGCCTGCTGCAGGAGGCCACACTCGGGGTTGTGGGTGGTGACTTGGATCAGTCCGTCTACCAGTTCCGCGGGGCAAGCCCGGAGTTCTTTGCCACGCTGGGGGACCTTGAGCACACGGTGATTGACTTAGGGCAGACCAAGCGCGAACCTGAGGTCTCGGTGGCGCTAGCGCAGACGCCGACGGCGCAGCTCGCGGCGGTGGCGGACGCACTTCGTCGCGCGCACCTCGAGGAGGAGGTCGCGTTTCGGGATATGTCGGTCATTGTGCGTTCGTCAGGGATGATTGAGCCCTTCCGCCGTGCGCTGTTGCACGCGGGCGTGCCGGTCGCCCTGAATCCGACGGATGTGGTGCTCAGCGAGCAACGCATTGTTGCGTCGCTGCTGCTTGGGTTGCAGTCGCTGTACACACCGCTGACGGTTGAGCAGTGGCGCGACCTGCTGCTTGGGCCCATCGGTGGTACGGACCCGGTGACGCTGCGCCGCCTGTTGCGCGGCCTGCGGCGTTGGAAACCAGAGGCGCGTGCGGAGGAAACGCTGCGTGACCTTGTTGTTTCCAAGGCAGAGCTGCCGGATTTCGGCGAGGTACTCACTGACCGTGAGCTGCAGATGCTGCACCGCATCCGCCAGGTGTTGGATGCCGCCAGGGAGGTCTACGACGCTGACGGCAGCGTCGAGGAGATGTTGTGGGCGCTGTGGAACGCCACGGGTTTGGCAGATCACCTCACTGCGGTTGCGCTTCGGGGCGGCACGACGGGCTCGCAGGCTGACCGGGATCTGGATGCGGTCATGGCGTTGTTCGACGCCGCCGGTGACTTCACCGAGCGTAAAACCCAGGGTGGGCTCGAGCTGTTCGTGAACAGCATGTTGGAGCAGGAACTGCCCACCGGTGTGCGCGATCGCCGAGCGGCCACGCCGGACGCAGTGGCGCTGTTGACCGCGCACGGTGCGGTGGGCAGGCAGTTTAGCCGTGTTGTCGTTGCCGGTGTGCAGGATCTCGAGTGGCCGAGCCTGGGCGAGACCGGCTCGATTTTCGGCCAGCAGGATCTGGTGGACCTGGTTGACCACGACGTGGATCCCGCCACCCCGGTGTCGCACTTGCGCGAGCGCCTCGAGGAGGAGCGTCGCCTGTTCCACGTGGCGTTGACCCGCGCGACGGAGCGCGTCCTGGTCACGGCAGTCGACCAGACTGACGGCGAGGAGGTCATCGTGCCGTCCCGGTTCATTGAGGAGCTCTGCGAGGAAACCGGCATATCCCCGCAGCTGGTGACGCTGTCCGCGGAGGACGCCGCGGCTGGGGATGACGGTGCGGAGGCCACGGTTGTGCGCGTACTGTCCCGCGATGATTTCCTGGGGGAGCTACGCCGCACACTCGCGGACGAGGAACACAGTACGGAGGCAGACCGACGCCAGGCCGCGCGCCAGATTGCGCGGCTGGTGGAGGCCGGGGTGCCGCTCGCGGACCCGGAGCAGTGGTGGACCACCACGGAGCCTTCGACGGATGAGCCCGTTGAAGGGCAACGTTCGCTGTCGCCGTCGAGGATTGAGGCGCTGTTGAAGTGCCCGATGAGCTCGGTGCTCGAGCGCACTCTCGGTTTTGATAGCTCGATGCCGATGGTGATCGGATCGATCGTGCACGCCTACTTCGAGGCTCTCGGCCGAGGCGTGCCGGAAGAGCAGGCGCGGATGCACACGCTGGCTACGTACCGCGCGATTGTTGACGCCCCCGCGTGGCAGGCCGAGGCCCAAGTCCGCGACTTCGAGGCGATGCTGGAGCGAACCAACAAGTGGTGGGAAAACCGCGCGAAGAAGTTCGAGGTTGTGGGCATGGAGGTGCCGATCTCCGTCCAGGTCGCAGAAGACGTCCATATCCGCGGGCGAGCCGACCGGCTGGATAAGGAAGAAAGCGGCAGCGTGCACATCGTTGACCTGAAGACTGGCTCGACGATGCTCTCCGTAGATAGCGCGAAGGAGTGCGAGCAGCTCATGGCGTACCAGCTTGCGCTGAGCCATGGGCAGCTCATCGGTGAGGGCGACGATCTTCGCGTTGTGACGTCCACCGATGGGCAAGAGGGTCTGGACGTTGGTGGGGCGGCGCTCGTGTACTCGAAGCACGGAACGAACGCCGCAACCACGCGCGAGCAACCGCGCAAAGAAGAGGAAGAACTCGAGTACTTCACCGAACTCATTGCACCGCTGCCCGGCAAGACAACAGGGCCGCAACTCGAAGCGCAGGCGGGCAAGCACTGCGATTACTGCGCTGTGCGCGCGCTGTGCCCGGTCCAGATCGAAGGGACGATGATTTACAATGGCTGATTTCACACCCCAGGAACTCTTCCAGGCGCTCGGGGACGCATTTCCCCCTAGCGACCAGCAGGCGGACGTGATTGGTGCCGAGCCGGGGCCGATGCTGGTCGTGGCCGGCGCTGGTGCGGGCAAGACAAAGACGATGGCGGACCGCGTGGTATGGCTCGTCGCCAACGGGTATGTGCGGCCGGAGGAAGTCCTCGGCTTGACGTTTACCCGCAAGGCGGCCCGCGAGCTGGGGCAGCGGATCCGGAACCGGCTGCAGGCGTTGGCTCGTCACCGGGAGCTCGTACGGGAGCTTGATCCTTCGGGCGCGCTGGCGGAAAGCCTGGAGGTTATCGCGCCGACTGTTGCTACGTACGACTCGTACGCGGGCGAGCTCGTTCGCGACTACGGGCTGCTCGTCCCGGTGGAGCCGGACGCGCGCCTGATTACGCAGGCTGAGCTGCACGCGATCGCCGTCGAAGTCGTGAGCAATTACAACAAACCACTCATCGCGGAAGGTGCCCCTGCCCCCGCGATGAGCACAGTGGTGGAGGACCTACTGAAGCTCACCACGGCGATGGGCAACGCACTGGCAGATCCAAACGATATTTACGAGGCCGCGGAGATCTTCCTGAAAGAGACGGAATCGCTACCGAAGTCGCCGCGGAGCAAAACCGAATTCTGCAAGACCATGACGGGGTGGCGCAACAAGCAGCGCCAGCGCCAGTTGATGTTGCCGCTGGTTGAGGAGCTTAACGCGGCGCTGCGTGAGCGTGGTGTGGTCACGTTCAACGAGCAAATGAACATTGCGGCCACGCTCGCGGAGCAGCACGCGTCCGTCGGTGCTGCGCAGCGGCAGAAGTACCGCGTGGTCATGCTCGACGAGTACCAGGACACCTCGCATTCGCAACGAGTGTTGCTGCGCAGCCTGTTTGGCGAGGGCCAGGACCCCACGTTGACGGTGACTGCGGTGGGCGACCCGATGCAGGCAATCTACGGCTGGCGCGGGGCGACGTCGGAAAACCTCGCGGCATTCGTGGAGGATTTCCCTGCCGCGGGCGGTGTACCGGCGCAGAAGAAGCAGCTCACCATCTCCTGGCGTAACCCGAGCAAGGTGCTTGAGATGGCGAACCAGGTCTCCACCGCGATCCTTGGCAGCGGGGAAGATCGGGCCGTCGCGCCTCTGGAGCCACGCAAGGACGCTGCGGCAGGCGACGTGGAGATGCAGTTCTTCCAGCGGGAGGAGGAAGAAATTGAGTTCGTTGCCGACGCGCTGCAGCAGCAGTTTGAGCAGGGCGGTAAGCTCTCGGCCGCGGTGCTGACCAGGAAGAACAGGCATGCGCAGCCGATCGCCCAGGCGCTTGAGGCCCGCGGTGTGCCGTATGAGATCGTGGGGCTCGGCGGCCTGCTGGATACCCCGGAGGTACAGGACACGTTGGCTGTGGCCACGATGTTGGTCCGCCCCGAGGATTCTGAGGCGGCACTGCGCGTGCTGGGTGGGCCGTCGGTCGGGCTCGGGCTGGCGGATATGGAGGCGCTCGCCGCGCGTGCCAAGAACCTGCAAGCCCGCGCGGACGGTCCGGCCGCGGAGGAGGAAGCAGCCAGGCCGGTGCCCGCGGACCCAGAGGAGCGCCTTATCGAGGAGCTGACGCAGCTTGCACTCGAGGCGGAGGCGCTGAAGATGCAGTCGGCGAAGCCCGCGGGCCTGGCGGACGCGGTGGCGGACCTGGGCGAGCCAGAGCGCTACAGCGAGGAAGGCTACAAGCGCCTGCAGCTGCTGGCGTCGCGGCTGCGACAGCTGCGGCGCAATTCGCTGGGCAAGCGGCTCAGTGACTTGTTCGCGGACATCATCGAGGTCTTCGGTATTCGCGTTGAGGTGCTGGCGCGGCGCTCGTCGGCAGGCACGGTGCACTTGGACCAGCTGCTGCACTACGTCGAGGAGTACCCGGGCACGAGCGTGGAAGCGCTGCTGGACTACTTCGAGTTGGCGAAGCAGCAGGAGGACGGGCTTGCGCCGGGTAACGTCACCGTGCGCGGGGACCGCGTGCAGATCCTGACGGTGCACAAGGCGAAGGGCCTGGAGTGGGATACCGTCGCTGTGTTGCACGCGGATAAGGACACCTACAGCTCAAAGATTGAGACCTTCCTTGCCCAGATCCCATTCCTGCAGCCTGAGACGTTCGGTGACCCGGACATCTACGAGGAGTTCGCAGAGGTAGAGCACCGCACGCAGTTTAAGAACGCTGCCAATGCGTGGCGCAAGCACATCGGCGAGGATCTCGCTGAGGAGCAGGCGCGCCTGTTCTACGTGGCTATCACACGTACGGAAAACAGGCTGTTGCTTACCGGGTCGAACATCTCTCTGGGCGGCAAAAAGAATACGAACGGGCCGTACGAGCACTTCGCGGCGTTCGAGGGCCTCGAGCTGCCGGAGCAGGTCGAGGACGAGGATGCGGAGAAAACGGTACAGCAGCCGGAGATGGCCGTCGGCACGTGGCCTGTGCAGTCCTACGAAGCCGCGCACGCCGCCAGTAGTCAGGCCACTCGCCCGAGTGAGCTGGTCAGGGACGCGCTCGAGACCGAAATCGCGCCCGCGGCCGGCGAGCTCTACGAGCTGTGGGAGCGCGACGCCACCGCGCTCATCGAGGAACACAAGGCGGCGCAGTCGCCGGACGTGCCCGTCATGCTGCCTGGTGAGCTGACCGCCTCAGACGTGGTGGCCATGCAGGCGGACGTGGAACAGTTCGCGCGCCGGGCACGTCGCCCGGTGCCGTTCAAGCCGAACCAGTACGCGAAGCGCGGCACCGCATTCCACGAGTGGATCGAGGATTTCTACGGTGCGCACCCGCTGCTCACTGAGGACGAGCTGCCGGGCATGGGCGAGTTTGAGGTGGACCCGTCGATGCTGCAGAAGCTGAAAGCCAACTTCGAGAACAGTCACTGGGCGTCGAAGACGCCGACGCACGTGGAGTGCCCGTTTGAGCTGGCGCTCGGCAAGGCGGTGGTGCGCGGCCGCATGGACGCGGTCTTTGCGGACGGCGACGGCTGGGTCGTGGTGGACTGGAAGACCGGCAACCGCCCGGTGGGTGCGGCGATGGAGGCAGCGAAACTGCAGCTTGCCGTGTACACGGAGGCGTGGAAGCGAATCGCCAACGATGGCCGCCCAGTGAAGGCCGTGTTCTTCTATGTCCGCGACGGAAAGGACTTCACCGCGACGGAGCTTCCGGATGCGCAGCAGCTGACGAAGTTGTTGGAAGATGCAGCAAACGGCGCAACTTCCGGTACAGTTTCACGCCGTAGTAGCGAGGAAGGATAGCGGAGTGAAACTGCCGTTTGCGTTGTCATGGAGTGACCGGTTCCGTGCGGATGCGGATCCGTCGGAAATACCGGTGCACACCCTGCTGGATGTCGTTCGGATTCCGTCGGCGGAACGCACCACTCCATGGGCGTTGATGGCAAGGCGCTTCGGCTACGCGGCCATGTTGGTGTTGGCCGTGGCGACGGTGGTCTACTTCGACAAAGAGGGGTACACCGAGCCACTGACCTTTATCGACGCCCTGTACTATTCGGCGGTTTCGCTCTCAACGACCGGCTACGGCGATATCACGCCGGTGACGCAAAGCGCGCGCCTGATGAATATCTTGGTCATCACGCCGTGCCGTGTGGCATTCCTGATGCTCTTGGTCGGTACGACGTTGTCGGTGTTGACGGAGGATTCCCGCAAGACGCTACAGATTCAGCAATGGAGGAGAACAGTGCGCAATCACACCATCGTTATCGGCTACGGCACGAAGGGCAGGTCCGCGGTGGATGCGCTGCTCGCGGGCGGTACCGCCCCGGGCAACATCGTTGTTGTTGATGATGACGCCGTGGTGCTGTCGAACGCCGAGAAGCGCGGCCTGGTCACCGTCCACGGCAACGGCACTCGCTCGAGCGTGCTGAAGGTCGCGGGTGTGGCGCGTGCGCGCTCAGTTGTGGTGGCGCCGTCCTCGGACGATACCGCGGTGTTGGTCACGCTGTCTGTCCGTGAGTTGGCACCGAGCGCCATGATCGTTGCCAGCGTCCGTGAGAGTGAGAACCAGCACTTGCTGATGCAGTCGGGCGCGGACTCGGTGGTGGTCTCCTCTGAAACGGCGGGCCGCCTGCTGGGCATTGCGACGGTCACGCCACCTGTGGTGGAGATGATGGAGGACCTGCTCAGCCCGGACGAGGGCTTCGCGGTTGCGGAGCGTCCGATCGCGGACGACGAGGTCGGAGCGAACCCGCGTCACCTCGCCGACATTGTGCTGGGTGTGGTGCGCTCCGGTGAGCTCTACCGCATTGACGCCCCGGAGGCCGAGACGGTTGAGCCCGGCGACCGCCTTCTGTTCGTGCAGATGACGCAGCCGACCCCGCTGACTGAGCGCACGCGCCCGACGGAGTAGGCGGCCTATGAAGCGGTTCATTGCCTTCGATGCCGCCGGCAGGTTTGTGCTTGGAGCCGATGGCACGCCCACGCTTTTCGACGCCCACCCCGCCCAACCCCACGCCGAGAACACGGTGCACGTCGGCGACGATGTGTGGGCGGTGCTGGTCAGCGAGGCGCAGCTTGAAGCAATGGGCGAGCGCTTCGGCACTTGCCGCAGCCACGCAAGCGACTACCGTGTTGCACGCGGGTTCGGACTGCTACGCAACCAGCGCCAGCTGCGTTTTGACCCTCGCGACGGCAGCGAAGTCACCTGGGGCGAGGCGGGCATCGTTGCGCGTGGTGCGAGCGGGAAACCGCTGTTTCCTCGCATTGACCCGTCGGTGATCGGGGTGGTGCAGTCGACGGATGGGGAGCGGATTTTGCTGGGGGAGAATGCGCGCCGCCCGGGCTACTTCACGCTGATTGCGGGATACATCGATGTCGGCGAGACCATCGAGGACGCCTTCGCGCGTGAGGTGTGGGAGGAAACGGGGCGTCGTGTCGGGGTGGTGCGCTATGTTGGGTCGCAGCCGTGGGCGCTGTCGGGTGCGCTGATGTTGGGGATGGTGGCGTCGACAAGTGATGTTGATGCTGTGGGCCCCTTGGATGGGGAGCTGACGCAGCTGCGCTGGCTGCGACGCGACGAGCTGGGCACTGTCACGCTGGCGGTGCCGGGGACGATTGCGCGGCGGATGATTGACCAATGGGCTCGTGGAGAGTTCAACGAGGAACGGAGAGGAACGTAAGTGGCTGTAGATCTGAGCTTGCTGGATGAGGATCAGCGGATTGCAGCGACCGCTCCTCGTGGCCCGGTGTGCATCCTGGCCGGCGCCGGGACGGGTAAGACGCGCACGATTACGTACCGCATCGCGCACATGATTGACCAGGGCACGGTGAGCCCGAATCGTGTGCTGGCGGTGACGTTTACGCAGCGTGCGGCAGGGGAGATGCGCGACCGTCTGCGCACGATGGGCATTGGCGGCGTGCAGGCGCGCACGTTCCACTCGGCGGCGATGCGGCAGCTGCGCTACTTCTGGCCGCAGATTGCGGGGGATCTGCCGTGGCGGCTGCTGGACAACAAGTTCCCGCTGGTGGGGCGGGCGGCTCGCGCAGCCGGGCTGGAGTCGGATAAGGAGATGGTCCGCGATCTGCTGAGCGAGATTGAGTGGGCGAAGGCCAGCGTGATCGGCGCGGAGGACTACGTGGACCGCATCGCGGATACCAACCGCACCCCGCCGACGGACCCGAAGAAGGTCGCGGAGGTCTACCGGCTGTACGAGGAAGCGAAGACGAGCCCGGAAGGAATGCTCATCGACTTCGACGACCTACTCCTGCACGTCGCGGGTGCCCTGGAGAACGCACCCGCGGTGGCGGAGGAGTTCCGCTCCCAGTACCAGTCCTTCGTGGTGGACGAGTACCAGGACGTGACCCCGCTGCAGCAGCGGGTGCTGGAGGGCTGGCTTGGGCAGCGCGATGACCTGACGGTGGTGGGGGACGCGAACCAGACGATTTACTCCTTTACCGGCGCGACCCCGGATTACCTGCTGAACTTTTCACGTACCTACGAGCACGGCACGGTGGTGAAACTGCAGCGCGACTACCGCTCGACGCCCGAAATCACGGAGCTGGCCAACGCGGTCATCTCGCGCGCGACGGGTAGGGCTGCGGGCACCAGGCTTGAGCTGATCGGTATGCGGGAGTCCGGACCGCAGCCGACGTTCCACGCCTACGACGACGAGCCGACGGAGGCCCGCGAGGTCGCCGCGGCGGTACAGCGCCTGATTGATTCCGGGGTACCTGCCAAGGAGATCGCGGTGCTGTACCGGATTAATGCGCAGTC
This sequence comes from Corynebacterium sp. NML98-0116, assembly GCF_001767255.1. Classification (GTDB taxonomy): domain Bacteria; phylum Actinomycetota; class Actinomycetes; order Mycobacteriales; family Mycobacteriaceae; genus Corynebacterium; species Corynebacterium pseudogenitalium. Next base: position 1,734,281 of record NZ_CP017639.1, on the reverse strand, counting down.
GGCGGCGTTTGAAGCTGCGCTCGCGGATGCGGGCATCGTCTACCAGGTGCGCGGTGGGGAAGGTTTCTTCCAACGCGGCGAGATCCGCGAGGCGCTGCAGGCGCTCGTCGCGGCAACCAGGCGCCACGACTTGCCGGATGACCCGGTGGTGGTGGCCAAGGCGGCGTTCGCGCCGCTCGGGTTGACGCCGACGGAGCCAGAGGGCGCCCAGGCACGGGAGCGTTGGCAGGGGCTGCGCGCACTTGTGGACCTCATCGAGGAGATCGTGCATACCAAGGAGGCCTCGAGCCTGGAGGATGTGCTGCGTTCGCTGCGTCAGCGCGCGGAGGCGAAGCAACCACCGGCGATTGATGGGGTCACGCTCGCCAGCTTGCACGCGGCGAAGGGCCTGGAGTGGGACGCGGTCTTCCTCGTGGGCCTGGTGGAAAATACGCTGCCGATCTCGCACGCGATCAAGGCGGGCGACGAGAACATCGAGGAGGAGCGCAGGCTCTTCTACGTCGGCGTGACGCGCGCCCGGGAGCACCTGCAGTTATCGTGGGCGCTGGCCAGGCAGGAGGGCGGCAGGAAGTCGCGGTCGCGCTCGCGTTTCCTGGACGGGCTGGTGCCCGAGCTTGAGGCGGAGGAAACCCCGCAGCGGCTGAAGCAGACCCGCCGGTGCCGGGTGTGCGGCAACGTGCTCTTCGCGCCGGCGGACAAGGCGCTCGGCCGGCACCAGGATTGCGACGCCGACATCGACGAGGACGTCTACCAGGCGCTGAAGCGCTGGCGGCTCAAAACGTCGCGCGCGGCGAAGCAGCCCGCCTACATGGTGTTTTCCGACGCCACCCTGCTCGCCATCGCGGAGACTATGCCGGAGGACGAGCAGGGGCTGCTCGCCGTGTCGGGGGTGGGTCCGGTGAAGGTGGAGCGCTACGGCGCCGAGGTTCTGGAAACGTTGGCGGAGTTCCGCTAGCCGCGACAAACCACCTAGAAGCACAGCGGGCAGTCGGGGTGTGGCTGCAGGCGAAGCGTCTTGAGTGGGGTGCGGTTGAAGGGGTCCACAAGCAGGGTGTCGCCGGTGCGGGGGTCCGGGGCGGATACGCCCGGCGGGTCCGGCAGCTGGCAGATCCGCCTGGTCATGGTTGCTGCGGCGGCCACGCCTGCCTGGACCACGACCGGGTCCGGGTTGCGCACCCCGGCTGGGGCCGCGGCGGCGATCGCTGCCCACTGTGGGTCGCGCTCAAGCAGGTAGTGTTCGCGACAGATCAGGCACGGGCCCTCCACACCGATTGCGTAGGGGCCGACGAGAACGCGGGAGTCGATTTGCAGCACCGGAATCACAGGGCCTGTGCGGTGCCTGGTGTACGCGGCGAGTGCCCGGGTGCGGTGTGCCTGGTCGACGATGATGAGCGGGAGGGGCGAGGGGGCGTCGAAAAGAAAGCGGGACAGTGGCTGGGTGGGCTCGGGGGAGCGCACGTGGATGCCGCTGGCACGCAGTGTTTCTACCAGCGTGTTCGCAAGCGTTGAGGTGCCGATCAGCAGTACCTCCGGGCGGGAGACTTCGACGAGGACGCGGTAGGCGATGAGGTCCTGGATGAGGCTGCGCGCCGCATCCGCGTCCATGGAGACCGCCAGCCGCCGAACCACCTCGGGCAGTGGCCGCGGTGTGGACAGCGAGTCGAGCACCGCGGCGACTGCGCGGGCGTCGCCGACTTCGATGATGCCGCTGCGTGTGGCGTCGAGGCCGAATTGCAGCGCGTGCGGGCCCCTGCTGAGTACCTGGACCCCCATGGCCAGCGCAATGACAGTATCCGACTGGTTACACATGCTTCCCCCTCATGCCCCGTAAGCTGTGTCGGTTGTACAGCATACAATCTTCGGCATGCAAGAGTCGGAGTTTGAGTATCGGGTGATTCGCTCGCCGCGGCGCACGCGCACAGTGCAGGCCCGGCTTATCGACGGCGTCGTGGAAGTACGCATCCCAGCCCGGTTCAGCGAGCGCGAGGAGCGCGAGGCGGTGGCCGAGATGCTGCGAAAGATCCGGAAGAAGACTCGCCACCAGCACGTCAGCGACGCCGACCTTCAAGCCCGCGCGGAGGTGCTCAACGCACAGGTGCTTGAGGGGCGGGCGAAAGTGGGCTCGATACGGTGGGTGTCGAACCAGACGAAGCGGTGGGGAAGCTGCACCCCGTCAACGGGCACGATTCGGATCAGTGACAGGCTGCAGCACGTGCCGGGCTACGTCCTCGACGCGGTGATCGTGCACGAGCTGACGCACACCTTCATCCCGGGGCACGGCCCGAAGTTCTGGGAGTGGGCAGACAAAGCGCCCCTCGCGGAACGCGCGAAGGGCTACCTTGAGGCCTACCAGCGGTTCGGCGGGGAAGGCTAGTCCTCGTCGTTCTTGCGCAGCTCCTCTTCCAGGCGCGCGAGCTCTTCGTCGAAGTTGTCGTCGGAGGAATCGTCCAGCAGGGTGTCGATGAACGCCGCCGGGTTGGCCAGGTGCTCAGGGGCCGGCAGGAAGTCCGGGTGGTCCCAAATCTGGTCGCGGCGGACCTGACCCACGGCGGTTTCGACGCGGCGCCACAGCTCAGCGGCCTCGCGGACCTTCGGGGCGCCCAGCTCGATGCCGACGACGTTCGCGAACGCGCGCTCGGCGGAGCCACCCGTTGCGCGGCGACGGTTCCACGCCTCGGCGAGCTGCGGCGTCGACGGGATACGGTCTGCCAGGGAAGCGTCGGTGACGACGTCGACCCAGCCCTCGACGAGCGCGAGCAGCGTCTCCAGGCGGGCGGTTGCGGACGCGTTGCGGGAGGTCACACGCGGGGAGAGGTCCGCGCCCTCAAGCTGCTGCAGCGCCTCCTGGATGGCCTGCGGGTCGCCGCTTTCCAGGTTCAGGCCGCGGGCCATCTCCTCGAGCTGAGAGGTATCGATCTCCAGGCCTGCCGCGTACTCCTCAACGGAGGAGACGAGGCGCTCGACGAGCCACGGCACGTGCTTGAACAGGCGCTGGCGGGCTGCTTCGCGGGCCACGATGTAGACCAGGACCTCCTGGCCGGGGATCTCGAGACCCTTGGCGGCGGCGGTGACGTTCTTCGGCAAGATGGCTGTCACGCCTGCGGGGGCGACGGGCAGGCCGAAGTCGGAGCCGGTCAGGGCTTGCTCGGCAAGATCACCGAGGGCGTGGCCGAGCTTGACGCCGAAGTTCATGGCGTTCATCTGTTCCATCATGCCGATCATCGGGCCCATCATCTCGCGGGCCTCGGCGGGCATGGTGTCTCGCTGTGCGCGGTTCATCTGCTCCGCAACGGGGTTGACCAGGCGCTTCCACATCGGCATGGTCTCAACCAGCCAGTCGTCCGCATTCCACGTGCGCGGCTGGGCGTTCGCGGAAGGAAGCGTAGTGGCGTCGTCAAGCCAAAGGTCGGCGAGGCGTACAGACTCCTCAACCGCGGTGCGATCCCCCGCGGAGACCGCAGCCTTGTCGCCGACGTGCTGGCGTGCCATGCGCAGCGCCATTTCGAAGTTCACGGATTCGCCCTCTGTGCGGGCGTTCATCGTCGAGCCCATGCCGGAGAGCATCTGCCCGAACTGGTTCAAAATATCGCCCAAGCCACCTTGGCCACCGCCAACGTTGCCCCCGAACCCGAACGCGGCGAACGGGTTGTTCTGCTGGTTGCGACGCTCGTCGTCACCGTTGTCACCGTCGTTGTCGTTGTTGGGGAAGGTAAATCCGAATCCATTGCTCATAGGCACCACCCTACAGTCGTGTGCGCAGGTTGTGTTGGGTGCATGCGGGAAAATCGCAACGCTGTGGGCGAACATCTAAGATTTGTGGGCGTGATGAACGCCGAGCAAGAACAAGCACAGGCACAGCCGCGCAGCCGCCGCCTCGCCACGATTGTGTGGGGCGCCATCCCCCTTGCGGTGCTGGCCGCGGCGCTGAGCCTCGACCATATTCCCGGCACCGATATCTCCCTGGCCGTGCCGTACGCGGCGCAGGGCCCGGGGCCGACGTTTAACACGCTCGGCGATGTTGAGGGCGTGCCCGTCGTAGAGATCGAGGGCGCGGACTCCGACGAAACGGAGGGCAACCTCAACATGACCACGGTGTCGGTGCGCACCAACATGACGCTGGTGCAGGCACTGACCCGCTGGATCACGACGGATGACACGATTGTGCCGCTGGAGCAGATCATGCCTCCGAATACGAACCGGGAGGAGATGAAGCAGCGCAACCAGGAGGCATTCGTTGCTTCGGAGTCGGCGGCGACGATCGCCGCGATGAACTACCTTGGCCGGCCGACCACGGTGGTGGTCCACGAGGTGATGGAGGGCAGCGCCGCGAACGGTGCGCTGCAGGCGGAGGACATCATCACGAGCGTCGGCGGCAAGGATGTGTCGCAGCCGCGGGAGGTGCAGCGCATCGTGCGCGAGCACGCCCCCGGCGACCGGCTCAGCGTCGACGTGCTGCGTGACGGCACGCCGCACACGGAGGAGATCACCCTCGGCGCGAATCCGGAGGATAAGAAGGTGCCCATGTTGGGGATCTTGATGACGTCCGCTCCGGCCGACGGCGTGCAGGTGACCTACAACCTCAACGATGTGGGCGGGCCGAGTGCCGGGATGATGTTCTCGCTGGCGGTGATCGATAAGCTGTCGCCGGGTCTGCTCAACGGCGGGAAGTTCGTGGCCGGCACCGGCACGATCGATGAGTCAGGGGAGGTCGGCCCGATCGGCGGCATCTCCCACAAGATCGCAGGCGCCCGCGACGCAGGCGCGGAGCTTTTCCTCGCGCCCGAGGGTAACTGCGCGGAAGTGATGCGCACGGACAGTGGGGAGATGCAGGTCGCGGCAGTCAAAACGCTTGATGACGCCGTCAAAGCCATGGACGCGTTCGCCCACGGCCAGCCGGTGCGCAGCTGCAGCTAGGACTCAGACTCGGTGGAGGTGGTTGCCTCCGCAGGGGTGGTGGCGCCCTCCGGGCGCTTCGCCAGCCCGAGCTTGTAGATGTGCTCGCGCGGGCCTTCGCGGTCCATGGTGAGCAGCTGCTTCATAATCTGGCCTTTGTCATTATCAATGACGGTCACCACGGCGGAGGACCCAACGGTGGACCAGCCGACCACGAAACGGCCGGTGTCTTCCACGACTTCGCTCGAGCGCAGCTCGGTGAGCACCTGCGTACTCGTGGTGGCGACGGATTCGGACTCCATGAACTGGAACTGGCCCATCTCGGAGCTGCTGCAGTCGAATGCGTCTGGCAGGCCGGTCGGGGTGCAGCTGTCCAGCTTCTCGAAGAACTCGGGCGGAGCGAGCGTCGAGAACTGCTTGGCGACCTCAGCAACGCCGTTATCGTCTTTCTTCGCGGTGCTCGTGGTGCTTGTCGACGTCCCCTCCGTCGTAGCCTCCGCGGACTCAGACTCAGACTCCGACGGCGACTCCGTGGTTTCAACGGTGGAGGAGGCTGGTGCCTCCGTCGTGGTCGGATGCTCCGTCGGCTCGTCCTTGCCACCGCACGCGGTGGCTACCACCAGCACCATCGCCAGCACCGCTGGCGTACCGACGCGCCGACGCCAAACGTTCGAAAATGTAGCCACGTTGTGCTCCTTTAACCTCTTAGGACAGCTCATCAGGGTCTTGTTCCAAACCGTAGCGTAACGCAGCAATAACATTCGGGGCCACGTTAGGCCCACCGCGAAGCTCAATATCATCCTGGGCGAACAGGCCGCGCTCCTCAAGCTCCTCCTCGGTTAGGCGCATCTGCAGCAGCGTCTGCTCGATGCCTTCTTCGCGCAGCACACCGGAGAAGAGGCGCGCCGGGCGCGGCGAGGGGTCGTCGCTGCTGGTGTCCCGGAACATGATCTCCTGCGCCAGCACGGCACCCTCCACCGCGTGCGGCCAGGCGATACGTGCCACGTACTCCGCGAGCTCCTCGGAGCCGGGGCGGATGTTGTCCGGCAGGTTGTCCTGCACGACGAGGGTTAGGGGCGAAGTGGCGTCGTCAACCTCGAGCTGCTCGAGCTCGTCCACAAGCAGGGAGGAGGGCACGAGTGCGAAGAGGGTCGGGCCTTGGTCCCAGCCTTCCGCATGCACGAACTCGACGGCTTCGGACATGGCCTTATTTAATGCTTGTTGGTTGAGCACGGGAACCCTTCTGTCAGTTCAGGCGTTACACTTTTTAAGGTAGAACCTTAATACGCGTACTAAGACTATTTCGAAGGAGCAGGATTTGGCCACCCGCCTCAGCCAACCACAGCCCCACGCGAAGAAACAGAACTCCGGACTTGCCATCACCATTGGTGTCCTCGGTGTATTGCTGTTTTGCATCCCGATCCTGATCGGTCTCTACACCGATTTTCTTTGGTTCGGGGAGCTTGATTTCCGTGGGGTCTTCAACCGCGTCATCGTGGCGCGAGTGGTGTTGTTTGTTATTTTTGCCGCCGTTGGCGCGCTGATCACCTACCTCGCCGCGTGGTTTGCGTGGCGCGGCCGCACAAAAGAAGCCTTGAGCTTTGAAGCCGTTGTCGGCGACACGCGGACCCAGGTCAACTTGCAGCAGGGCGTTCGCACGCTCTTGGTGTGGGTTCCGGTGGTGATCGCGGTCTTCTCCGGCCTGGCAGGGCAGCGCCTGTGGCGCACGTTCATGCTGTGGTTCAACGGGGAATCCTTCGGCGTGAATGATCCGCAGTTTGGCAAGGACCTCGGGTTCTACGCCTTCGCACTGCCGGGTATCACCGCGATTATCGACGGCCTCTCGCTCCTGCTGCTCGTCGCCTTCATCGTTGGCGCGGTGGGCCACTACTTGCTGGGCGGCATCCGCATCGGCAACAAGGTAAGCGGGGTGCCGGGCCACATTTCGACGTCCGCTCGCGTGCAGCTCGCCGTGACCGCGGGCCTGTGGATGGTGCTCAAGGCAGTTAGCTACTGGCTAGAGCGCTACACCCTGCTGTACTCCCAGAACGACATCTTCACGGGTGCGTCCTACACCACGGTCAACGCGTCGCTGCCGGCCAAGGTGATCCTGACGGTCATCGCGGTGCTCGTCGCAGCGGCGTTCTTCGCGTCCGTTGTGTATAAGGACTTCCGCGTTCCTGTGCTGGCCGCGGTGCTGATGCTTGTGTCCTCGCTCGTGGTCGGCGGTGTGTGGCCGGCGCTGCTGGAGCAGTTCTCGGTCAAGCCGAACCGCCAGACGAAGGAAGCCGAGTACATCGCCCGCAACATTGAGGCCACCCGCTACGCGTTCGGCTTGACCGACGAGCAGGTGAAGTACCAGGACAACTGGGGCGCGGAAAAGGTCTCCAACGACAAGGTCGCGGACGACGCCGCCACGATCAGCAACATTCGCCTGCTGGACCCGGAGATCATTTCCCCGACGTTTACCCAGAACCAGCAGCTGCGTAACTTCTACGGCTTCCCGGACCAGCTGGCGATGGACCGTTACGAGGTTGACGGCAAGATGCGCGACTTCGTCGTTGCGGCCCGCGAGATGGACCCGAACGCGCTGCGCGAAAACCAGCGCGACTGGATCAACCGCCACACCGTGTACACCCACGGCAACGGCTTCATTGCAGCGCAGGCGAACCGCGTTGACGAGGCCGCGCAGGACGCAGGCTCCACCCGTGGTGGCCTGCCAATCTTTACTGTCTCGGACTTGCAGTCCAACGCGATCGCTGCTGAGAAGGACCAGGCGGACGAGCTGGGGATCCAGGTCGACGAGCCCCGCGTCTACTACGGCCCGGTGATCGCCTCTGCGAACGACGGCCTGGACTACGCCATCGTCGGCGATAACGGCCAGGGCCCCGTCGAGTACGACACGGACAGCTCTACCTACACCTACCAGGGCGAAGGTGGCGTCAACATCGGCAATTGGGTCAACCGCATCGCGTACTCCGCGAAGTACCAGGAGCTGAAGTTCCTGCTGTCTGACCGTGTTGGCTCCGAGTCGAAGATTCTCTACGACCGTGACCCACGCGAGCGCGTTGAGAAGGTCGCGCCGTGGCTGACCACCGACTCCAAGACCTACCCGGCCGTGATCGACGGCAAGATCAAGTGGATTGTGGACGGCTACACCACGCTGTCCCAGCTGCCGTACGCAACGCGCGAATCGCTGACCGATACGACGCAGGACGCGCTGAACCCAGACGGGACTACGCAGCGCCTGCTGAACAACAACGTCGGCTACATCCGCAACTCCGTCAAGGCGACCGTTGACGCCTACGACGGCACGGTGGACCTCTACGCATTCGACGAGAACGACCCTGTGCTCAAGGCATGGATGGGCGCGTTCCCAGACACCGTGCGCCCGGCAAGCGACATCTCCGATTCGCTGCGCGACCACCTGCGTTACCCGGAGGACCTGTTCAAGGTTCAGCGTGAACTGCTGGCTCGCTACCACGTGAACGACCCAGGCGTGTTCTTCAACAACGACGCCTTCTGGTCCGTGCCGAACGACCCGACCGCGCCGGAAGGCCGCAAGGAGCTCAACCAGCCTCCGTACTACGTCGTCGCCGGTGACCCGGAAACTAACCAGCCTTCCTTCCAGCTGATTACGCCGTTCCGTGGCCTGAACCGTGAGTTCCTTTCCGCGCACATGTCCGTGTCCTCCGACCCGGAGAACTACGGCCAGATCACCGTCCGCGTGCTGCCAACCAACACGCAGACCCAGGGCCCGAAGCAGGCGCAGGACGCCCTGATGTCCTCCGACCAGGTGGCGCGCGACCGCACCCTGTGGCAGGGCACCAACGACCTGAAGAACGGCAACCTGCTCACCCTGCCGGTTGGCGGGGGAGAGATCCTCTACGTGGAGCCGATTTACTCGCAGCGCAAGGACCAGGCATCGGCCTTCCCGAAGCTGCTGCGCGTGCTCGTGTTCTACCGCGGCCAGGTCGGCTATGCGCCGACGATCTCCCAGGCGCTGAAGCAGGTTGGCATTCACTCTGAGGCCGCCCAGGACATCGACATCGTCGACGACAAGGGCAACACGAAGCCAGCCGAGGAAGCACCAGCCGACGGCGAGAAGGCCGAGACCCCAGCACCAGCAGCTGCCGGTAACAAGGACGAGGCGCTGAACAACATCAACGACGCGCTGCGCAACCTGGAAGGCGCACGCAACGGCTCCTTCGAGGAGTACGGCAAGGCGCTCGACGAGCTGGACCGCGCCGTGAAGGAATACCAGAGCATGTAACCCTTCCCGTGTGACAGCCTGAATCCCCTGCGAATCCGCGAGGTGCGCAGGGGATTTGGTGTTTGAAAGAGGTATGCGTATAGTTATCACTCGTTGCCCGTTAAGGCAGCAGGTGAAAATCAAATATCACCCGACGCGGGGTGGAGCAGCTCGGTAGCTCGCTGGGCTCATAACCCAGAGGTCGTAGGTTCGAATCCTGCCCCCGCTACCAACTTCCAAGCCCCTACCAGGAGAAACACTGGTAGGGGCTTTAGTTATTTCTCTTAAGGCGCACGTCCTGGGACTCAAATCGGGACTTTAGCGATGGCATTTTGTCACTTAAGCCGGTTTGGAAGTGATGGGGTTAAGTGACAATTTTCGATGTTGTGACCTTGGATGACTGTGTCGTTTTGAGGAGTCGTCTGCACGGATTTCAGAAGTCCTCTGTACTATCGCCATCCACTCCGGAGAGGCCGCGGGCGTTCGTCCACTTCATCTGGAACGCGATTCGACAGAGCGCATTCAATACGATGGTCTTTTTCTCCCTGCGAAGGATGGGGGCAGTTTAGGGTGCCAGGGTGTTGACCAGATCGAGGAATTCCTCAGCGTAGGCAATTTGCTTGCGTAGCTTTTCGTAGCGGGTGCGCGTCTCCTCACGAATGTCGGCAAGGGTGGCCTTGGCATTACTCCGTGCCTGCTGTGCGGTATCACTTTCCTGCCCGCCATCTGAACTATGAAGAATCTCCGCAGCTTCCAGGAATTCCCGCATCTGATCCAGAGTAAACCCCAGCGGTTTCATCCGTCGCACCAGCAAAACACGACGTACATCAGCCTCACTATAAAGCCTGAACCCACCAGGGCTACGCCCCGATGGGGTAATCAGGCCGACGTTGTCATAATAACGCAAGGTGGGAATCGACAACCCCGTCTGGTCAACGACCTCGCCGATCTTGAAATTACTGTTTTGCATTGCCTGTTCTCCTTCACGGTGATGTTGCCCACGGGTTCCTGTGCCTGGGTTGGCGGTTGAGTAAAACTCCCGCTACCATGACCACCATCACCAAACCTAAAGTTACTAGAGGGTTGGATTCCTTTCGGGCGTTCGCCCAGTTACCTATCCCCTCAAAGATTGGACATCTATGACTGAAACTAGCACGGCGGCCCCCCGCCCCCTCCTGAGTCCAGACGGCGCTGATGCCCCTACCGGGATCATCGCATCCTTCCGTTACGCATTTTCTTCCCCCGCCCGTATCCGTATAGAGATTCTGGCCGGACTGGCGGTATCCCTGGCGCTGATCCCTGAGGCCATTGCCTTTTCCATCCTTGCCGGTGTTGACCCAGCCATGGGTCTGTTTTCCTCGGTAGTCATGGCCATTGCGATCGCCTTTACCGGTGGCCGCCCGGCAATGATCACCGGCGCCACCGGGGCTATTGCCCTAGTCATTGCTCCTGTGGCGCGTGGTTACGGGATGGATTATTTCATCGCCACCGTCCTGTTGGGCGGTGTCCTACAAATCGTGCTCGGCGCCCTCGGTGTGGCGAAACTTCAGCGTTTTATCCCCCGATCGGTGATGCTGGGTTTCGTCAATGCACTGGGCATTATGATTTTCACCGCCCAACTCGAACACCTCATTGATGTGCCTTGGATAGTCTACCCACTCGTCGGCTTGGGTGTGGTGATCATGATTTTCTTCCCCAAGCTCACCAGTGTGATCCCCGCCCCGCTGGTCACGATTATCGTGCTCACCGGTTTGGTCATTGCCGCCGGTTTGACTGTCCCGACGGTCTCGGACATGGGCAAGATGCCGGAGACCTTACCGTCCCTGTTTATTCCGAACGTGCCGTGGACGTTGGAGACCCTGCAGATCATCGCGCCTTATGCCCTGGCCATGGCCGTGGTCGGTCTCATGGAATCGTTGATGACCGCCAAGCTCGTCGATGACATCACCGACACTCATTCCGATAAAACTCGTGAATCCTGGGGACAGGGGGTGGCTAATATTGCCTCCGGTTTCTTCGGCGGCATGGGTGGCTGCGCGATGATCGGTCAAACCATGATCAACGTCCGCGAATCCGGGGCACGTACCCGCCTATCCACCCTGTTAGCCGGTGTGTTCCTGCTGGTCCTGGTCCTGGCACTGGGCGACATCGTTGGCATGATCCCGATGGCTGCGCTGGTGGCAATCATGATCATGGTCTCGGTCGGCACCATCGACTGGCACTCGGTGCATCCACGCACCCTTAAACTCATGCCGGTCTCTGAGACCATTGTTATGGCCGTGACGATTATTGCCACCCTAGCCACCAGCAACCTGGCCATTGGTGTGGTGTTGGGTGTGGTCACCGCGATGATCATGTTCGCCCGTCGGATGGCACATATCGCTTCCATTGAAAAGGTCTCCGAGATCGACGGCGACGGCGATGGCGAGATTGATACTCGTACCTACCGGGTGCATGGCCAGTTGTTTTGGGCATCAAGCAATGACCTGGTTTATCGCTTTGATTACACCGATTCTGCCCGTCATATCACTATTGATCTCACTGAGGCGGAGATCTGGGATGCCTCCACGGTCGCGACCTTTGACGCGATTACGCAGAAGTTCCAGGACAGAGGCAAAACCGTGTCCATTATCGGGCTCGACGGTCCCAGTCAGGACCGGCTGAACCGCCTGTCTGGCCGGCTTGGCACCGGCCACTAACATCCCCCGACTCGAGCACATCGACTTGGCGCCCCAACTTATAACCGGGGCGCCAGTTTATTGGTGCTGTTGCAAAGTTGGGGCATAGGAAGAGCATAAAAGAAGCGTAGCGGTTAACCGCTACGCTGTGTTGTGGGGATTTTTACTTTTTACGGTGCACGTGTTCTAGTTAGTGGTTCGTTTCTTTCCTCGGGTGATTGCGACGGTATTCCTCGACTAAGTGAGCAATACCCGGCGCAGCCTGGGACAACATCCAGGTCATAAGCGCTATAAGAACCCCTATGACGATAAGTGTTAACGCCAACCAGCCCAGTGTTGGGCCGATGCCGTTGGCCTCCTGGACGTGACCCCACAAGGCAGACACGCCGTCGGGTATGCCGAGCATACTTAGCAGCCCGTTCCCCAAGGCTCCGACAGCAACGAGTGCAATAGCAACGAAGAGAACACTGGCTGCAATCCACGAGGCAGACATGCAGGCCTTAATAAAGTTCGTGTTCGACTTTTCCATATCGTCGTTATACTGCTTGCGTTCTGCGCGTATCTCCTCCAGCAGCTTTTCGTTGGACTCCTTCTCCTGGAGCAGAGCGCTGCGAGCCTTCTTAGAGGCTTCTGCTGCCTCGTGCAGGCTCTTAGGCTCTTTCGACATTGCCTCAGATACAGCTACTTCTACCAGCGGTTCCAGGCTAGAAGTCAGGCTCGAAGTCATCTGAGCGTTCAGGCTCTGGCTGCGACCCGAACCACATCTACTCAGACACCATCTCCGGCACCAACTGGCAGCGGCCCGGCCTCGATGACGCGCTGGCGTACATGCGCCCCGACGACACGCTCGTTGTGACACGCCTCGACAGGCTCGGCCGCAGCCTCGCAGACACCGTGAACACCATCGCTGACCTGGCGGAGCGCGACATCAACGTCAAGGTGCTAGAGCCAGCGCTGGACACGTCGAAGCCCACCGACAAGGTGGTTATCAACGTTATGGCAAGTTTGGCCGAGTGGGAACGTGACCTGCTTGTCCAACGCACCCGTGAGGGCGTGGCGCACGCCCGCGCCCAGGGCAGAGTCGCCGGCCCCAAGCCGAAGCTCAGCAACGAGCAGGCGCAGATCGCCAAGGAGCTTATTGAGAGCGGCAAGTCCGTCAGCGCTGTAGCGCGCACCTTCAACGTCTCACGGCCGACGATCTATCGCGCTCTCAAGCGCATCGAAGCCGACGTGTAAGCACAGGCTGCGTCGCTAGCGCCCGCACCCGGTAAGCCCAACATCAGGCTGCGCTAGCGACGCCCGGGCACATAGGCACTGCACTGCTGGGATACGCCTGCGACCGGCAGAGCCGGGCCGAATTCGGGATTGACCATATACACCCCGTATTCGTGCAAAGGAGCACTGCCATGTCCACTCATTCCCACACGCTTGCATCCCACGGTGAGATCCTCGCGAACCTCCCCGGCATCCTCGGCTTCTACCCGAACAACTCGCTGATCCTCGCGTTCTTCGTCGACGACGAGGGTGTCGACACCATCCGCCTCGGCCCGGTCGCGCGGTTCGACCTGGACGAGGCCGTGGAGAAGCTCACCGAGAGCCGCGAGCGGTTCGCAGCGTGGGTCCACCACCTGGAACTCGACGCTGTTATCGCGTACATGATCAGCGATGACATTGCGCAGCCGGTCTTCGACGAGACAGCCACGTATCTCACGAGCGGGGCCGTGCACCTACCGCCGCTGCTCGGGGTGGTGCAGGTACCCGAGATCGTCACCGGGGCTGCCTGATGGTCTGTGTACCAGCATCCGCTCATCGACGAGCCTCGCCACGGCGTTATCGGTGAGGTCGCCGCATCAGCGGCGCTGCGGCAAATGCTAGAGCACACCGGCGAGCTGCCGGAGCCGAGCAAAGACGACATCGAGGCACGGTTGAACAGCACCGATCACGGCATCGACGCTGCCGAGCACGCCGACATCATCGAAGACGCGCTGGCGTATATCCCGCCGATGTTCTCAGACATGCTGCAGCGTGAATACGAGCAGGCGGCGGCAGGGATCACCCAGCCGAGCGCTCGTGCTGTTCGATCGGCGCTGAAATGCTTCACCACGCCGCGCTTGCGGGACACGCTGCTTGCCGCACTGCTCGATGACCCGCAGGCGGGCCTTGCGTTCATAGAGAAGGTTATGCGCGCTGTCCCGACCAGCTGGCCAGGGATGCGGGCGCAGCTCACCGCCACTGTTGCCGTGCTCGCCCACGCCACAGGCCAGCCGGGGCTAGCTGGCGTGGCTGCGCAGCGAGCCACCGAGATCGGGCCGGACGAGAACTTCCCGTCGCTGGTCGCGAAGCTAACCGATATCGGCCAAGGCGAGCGGATGGTCGAGCTTGTCCGTGAGGGCGCCGAGAAGACCCGCACGATCTTGTTTGCCGAGTAACACCGCATACCCCGTTGCAGCGATGCAACGGGGTTTCTTTTTTCTCGTCGGCCGTGGCTTGCGACGACAGACACCTCAACGAGGTAGGGGAGCGACCCCTAGACAGCAGAGCTGTCTCCAACAGACGGATTGACCACCAATCCGAACAAGGAGGCACGTGATGCGCGACTTCATCCACACCGACCTGGAACTGCTCTACCAGCTCGCCGACGGCATCGACGGCGAGGACGCCGATCCGGGCGCAGCACAAGAACTGCGCGACCTAGAGGCGGCAGGCACACCGCTGCCCTGGGCAGTGCTGTAACGGCAGCGCAACCCCCGCAGCAGCAAAGCCGCTGCTTCAACACCCAAATTGCACAGCAATTCACACCCACTCACGTAAGGAGAACCATCATGTCCAACCCCTTCAACAACGGCACCATCGTCGGCAACGCAGCTCGCGCACCGAAGCTGTTCGAGCACGCAAACGGTGGTGCGACGGTGAAGCTCAGCGTCTATGCGCGCAACACCTTCAAGAACAAGGCCACCGGCAAGGTGGAAAGCGAGATCGTGGAGCTGACCGGCTACGTCCAGGACGCTAAGAACCCCGGCGTATTCGGCTGCATCGGCTCCGGCGATCGTGTCGCGGTGAGCTACTCGCTGAAAACCGACGTCTACACCGACAAGGACGGCCAGAAGCAGTACCCGCTGGTCGCACGCATCGACACGGTGCAGCTGATCGATTCCAAGAAGGAGTCCGCTGCGCGCGCAGCCCGTCGCGGAGGCGAGGCAGCGAACGCCGCCCTGGCTGGCGCTGACGCCGACAACGACGAAGCACCGTTCTAACAACGACACCCCGCAGGGAAACCTGCGGGGTTATTTTTTTCAACTATTTCACGGTGTTGATCCAGCTCTTTCACGGCCTTACCCAACTGAACAAAACCCAACAGCCCTAGCATCAGCTTGGCGATCGGGGTGGAGTCTTTTGAGTAGGTCTGTCCCTCCTTGAGGAACTTCACCGACACTCCTTTGCTGACTAGCTCGTCAACAATGGCGTACAGATCCGTCAGTGAACGCGCGCACCGATCCATCGACGTGACGACAAGCTGATCTCCTGCACGGACATATCGCATTGCTTCATCAAGTCCAGGGCGCTCACGCGATCCACCACTGGCCTTATCCGTGTAATAGGTGAAGACCTTCTCTGCCTTGAGTTGTTCAATCTGACGATCAAGGTTCTGATCTTTCGAACTCACCCGGGCATAGCCCACCTTTTGTCCTGAGATCGCCCCCAACTGTTCAGTGATCTCCAGAGGCAGTGACGGTTCTGTTCCGTTAGTCTTGGAACTAACCCTAGCGAACAGGAAGTTTTGTCATTCACAAATTGTTCGCTTGGGGTGTACCCGATTGCGAAGTGGATCTAGCGGGCTCTAACCCGGAGGGGTAGGCGATTCCACATCCTTAAATATAGGGGTGCGGCACGGAGTGTCGTCGATAAATAACCATTTGATGCGCGCGTGCGGAATTAACAACGAAATACCGCTAAAACAGACAACATATGGGGTGCACAGAAACACATATAAGTTCTGCGGAAAACCTATAGGGTGCGTCGCTAAAAACCGCTGTGCGCGAAAAACATAAAGGGTTTACGGACCCGGTCCCAGACCCCTCAATACTCTGAGCCGGAAGAATGGAAAGTGGAAGGTTGATGTATCCCCACTATTTATTTTTTCCGTTTTTCGGAGTACATCGGGAGCTACAACTGCGGACCAGCTCTGTGTGAACTAGATGAGAAGGCGCAGCAGCGAATCATCGACGCTGGACAGTTGGTGCTGCGGGCACGCGAGCGGCACCCCCAGCGGTCACTCGCGGAGCACTACAACCCGTTATCGATGGACCCAATTCTGCTCAAGGCTCACAACAACTTGGACCGGGAAGTCGATAAGGCTTTCGATGTGGCACGCAAACTCACCAACGAGCGCCAGCGCCAGGAGCTACTGTTCGCCAGCTACGGGGAGTTGGCGAGGGGCTATGTCTCCTCGCTTTCATCAAAATCTAAACCACCAGCAGGGTCGTTCCCCGTGCGGGTGATTTTGATCGGTCCCGCTGCTGGGTGTAGAACCCTGTCGCTGGCAACGCCGGGAACTATGACTGTGCCCGACGAGAACACGTCACTGCCATAACGCGGCTCACGGTAGACGAACATGGGTCGTTCACTACTACTGGTGGATTTCGGTTTTGGTGGTGGGGGGATTACCGCCGCCGGCCTCGATTTTTCCGTTGAGGAGGGCGTTGACTACTTCCCGATTGTGAAATGGGCCGATGGCGCGGTGAAGAGGAACCAGTCACCTGGAAGAGATCGATCCAGTCGCTGGTGTGCAATCTGGGAGGTAGGGTTGCGGGGTCGATTCCTCGCGAGCGCAACCATGATTGTGTCTCTGAACGTGATGAAAACAACCCTGCCCTTCGGAGAATTTCCCCTATCCCGCGTCCCCGGGCGGTGAAAACGGTGTGCACCATCGCCTGAAAGGCTTTGCGTTGCTCTATCGGGATCTTCGGGTCACCCACCCGGCGGATCACTAAGATCCCCCCGTCAACGTTTGGCTGTGGCCGGAAAGCAAACCTTGGTACTCGGGAACCAAGGTGAAACGTGAACCATGGGGACCACTGAGCTGTCATCATCGTGCTTGCACCTACCCCGGCCCGGCGGCGAGCGACTTCCCACTGCATGAGGAGTACAGCGTCAGTCCATGCCGGCGCATGCAACAGCTTTCGAAGAATGGCAGTGGTGAGGTGAAAGGGAATGTTTCCCACAATGACGCAGGGAGTGGCGGGTAACGGGAAGTTGAGGAAATCATCATGGACCACTTCGACCGACGCCGAGGCGGTCTTTTTTGTGAGTTTGGCAGCTAGTTTTGCGTCTACCTCAACTGCCGTTATTGCCCTCCCCAAGTGGGATATCGGGTGAGTGAGGGCACCGCTTCCTGGCCCGATCTCAATGATGGGGCCGGAGGTTTGTTTTACAAGATCGACGATGGAGTTGATGATCTTGTGGTCTGTGAGAAAATTTTGGCCATGTTCGTGACGGCCGTATCCGTATGTAGACATCAGGTGTGCTCCGTGGAGTTGAAACGGAGCCGGGCATGGCAAATGGCCGCCCGGCTAAAGGACCGGAGCGGTTTCTAACCTGCGGGAGGGAGAAAACCGCCTTAGCGGCTGGTGGGCGGCCGCATGAAAACGGAACCTGAAATCAACATGGGCCTATCGTATCCAATTAATTTCGCAGGGTCCAATACGGTGAGAAAGAAGACAACCGCACCGCAACAGTGCAAGACCTCTCTGGATTGGAATTTGTCCTACCTTCGGCTCGTCGTACAGACGCCACTGGCGTATTTTGTCTCTGGGCAACGAGGGGGAGTTACCCCCACCTCCGGATGTTTTTAAGGTGCACCCCTTATTACGCTGTGGTGCGGGAGTAGTTTTGTCCGACTGATCGGACTACCCACCGACGTGGGGCGGGTAGTTCGAGGTCCCAGCAGATGATCGCGTCGATTTCGCCGCGTTCAAAGGATGCCACCATGGCGTCGTAGTCGGGGCGAGCCACATTCTTCTTTGACGCGGAAATGGACTGATCGACGTAGTTATGTCCTATGTCCAACGTCCAAGCCACGCTGCTTTGCAATGGCTTCACAGTCCTGACGCTGCCGGTCGATGGTGAGGCCATCCACGTCAGCGTCTCGCGAGATACGAAGGTAAATAGGAGCGCGTGTTGCCAAACGCTTTTAATAAGGCCCTTAGCTAACATTGAACTTAAAACTCGACGCTCTATCCACTCAACGTCCTCGTATGGTCCTGTCTTGCTTTGTAAGCGATTGGTACATCTCAGAAACCCCGGTGTTCACGATCTCTGTCTTCACATAGATAAAGCGCGTTGGCAATTATTACCCTTAAAGAGTGATTACCAACGAACTTCGAAATTTACTGGCCAAAGCAACCACCCATGCACAGCGTTTTCAGGACGGAGAAGACCACACTGTAGCCGCAGCGCTCCTTACCAAATCAGGAAAACACGTACTCGGTTTGAACGCGCACCATTTCCTCGGTGGTCCTTGCGGGGAGATCTCGGCTTTAGCCAACCATGCTGCTAGTTATCCAGAGGACCCAATCCAAGCAGTAGTCGCCGTATACGGACCTACTGGTCAAATTATTCCTCCCTGCGGTAAATGCCGCCAGGTGCTTTTTGATGTTGATCCGTCCATCCGGTGCATCGTGCGCGGAAGCAATGGACTTGAAGCACCTACCGTAGAAGAACTCTTGCCATTCGCATTCAACTGGCGAGATATGGAACAAGAGCAGCGCATCTACATGTGGGAAGGCTACGAGGAATCAATTCGTAGCGGAGAAAAGCAACAAACCATCCGGGTAGATGATCCTTTCCATGAAGGAAGTGCCCAAATTGTCTTCGAGAAAGAATCCGGAGAGGTCGTCACTATCCAGGCACAGGTTACGTCCGTTGCCTCTGCCCAGCGAAGTGAATTGTCGGAAAAGCAAGCTAGAAATGACGGTTTTGGCTCCCTTTCCGAGCTTCAGGAAGCGCTAGATACTCACTATCCCGGATTAGCTGCCGATGACAAAGTCGACATCGTAGAGTTCAAGCTCCAGTAACTCGAACGAGCTCAAAGCGTGCTTGCTTTCTGTAGAAGCAGTAAAAACTACAGCAAAAAGCTGGGGCAATCCATGGCGAACGGTGCAGATTGTGGCGCTTGGGTGTGACTTGTGAGACATGCTCCTCCTGGGGATATGTATTTTCAATCCATTGCCATTGATGGTGTCCCACTTCCTTGAAAGTGAGGCGCTCGGGAAAGGCCGGAAGGGGCCTCTTTCTCGACGTTCAAACCATTGCTTGAAATACAAGTAGTCGCTTGTTAATATCGGGGTGTGCTTACAGAGATTTCCTTATCCATCCCCGCGTCGGATCTCAGTCCCGCCGAGCGGGCCCAGTTACTCGTACCCACCCTGTCCGCGCTGTCGGATGAAAACCGGTTGACGATCCTGCTCGCCTTGGCGGAGAAGTCGATGACCAACCGCCAGCTCCATGAGGCCACCGGGATGAGTCAGGCGTTGGTCAGCCATCATCTGGCTGCCCTACGCAAGGCCGGACTGGTGGACTCGGAGCCGACGGGTCGTGCCACGCTGAATTCGGTGTGTTGTACTCAGCTGGCTGATCCGGTGCGCTGGCTGGCGCACCTGGCGACGTTGACCCCGGAGGGACAACGCGCCTGCTGCACGGACACCTCCCTGAAAAGCGAGGTCGTCGATGCTGATTAACGCGCTCGGCACGTTCACTACCCTCCTGGTCGAACTGCTCCTGCTGTTTCTGGTGATCTCCTATGCGGTCGCGTTGATCAACCGGCGCTTCGGCCCGGAGCGGTTGCAGAGCTGAATGGCTGGTGGAGCGGTTCCCGGTCAGGTCAAGGGACTGGCGTTGGGGGCGATCACTCCGTTTTGTTCCTGTTCGACGATCCCGATGTTTGTCAGCATGCTCAAAGCCGGGGTGGCCTTTCGTACCACCGTGACCTACCTGATCGCTTCGCCGCTGCTCAACCCGGTTATCGTCGGCGGGATCTGGCTGACCCTTTCCTGGCAGGTCGCGATCAGCTACGCGGTGATCATGGTGCTGCTGTCGCTGGGAGCACCCTGGGTCTGGACCGCGCTGGGCATGGAAGACCAGCTGCGCAAGGTCAAGGTCAAGGGCGGGCGCCAGCTGGACGGGACCCCGTGGCGTGGAATCAAACAAGAAACCCCGGCAGCGATCCGTCAGGCATGGGACGATCTTCGCCCCATGCTCCTTCCGATGATCATCGGCGTGGCCATCGGTGCATTCATCTACGGGGTCGTGCCCGAAGACGGCCTGAGATTTATGGCCGGTGAAAACGTCTGGTGGCTGATTCCACTGGCTGCGGCGATCGGTATCCCGCTGTATGTCCGACTGGAGACGATGCTGCCGGTCGCCCTGGCTTTATCGGGTGCCGGGGTGGCCATCGGCCCGATCTTCGCGATGATGATCGGCGGGTCCGGGGCCTCGCCACCGGAAATCTCGATGTTGGCGGCAGTGTTCAAGCCGAAACTGTTGGCCACCTTCGTGATCACCATTCTGCTGGCGGCCATGCTGGCCGGCTACGCGATGACGATCATCCTCTAAACCACGTACCTCTAACGAAAGGAGACCCTCATGGGCTTCAAAGACCTGTTTCACAAGAAGAATACGAACTCCGATTGCTGCAGTGTCGAGATCGTCGCCGACGACGACACCGACACCACCAGTAACCAGGAGGAGGAGCATCCGCAGGCTCAGTCCTAACCTGCCACGCTCCTGGTATCTACCAGCATGTCCGGTTTCAGGCCGACGACGCTGATGATCAGTTCAGGCATCAACGACCCCGCGCGAGTTCGCGCGGGGTCGTTGATGGTGTGAGGTGGGGTGGTCAGTTCTCGAGCAACTCGGCAACGAGCCGGCGTACACGCGTGTCGATGTCGTCACGGACCAGACGCATGCGCTCGATCGCCTCTATCCCCCTCCTGGACGGCTCGTCTGTCACCCACCGTTCGCACGTTCCGTGGGCGTCGTCGGGAAGTTCCAGCTGGGCATCACCTCCCAGGATGATCACGCGGTCAACCTCGCGCAACAGCTGTGGATCCACACCCTTAGGCACGAGTACTGACCGGATGGTGTTCCGAAGCCGTCGTCACAACCCTGGTCACCGGGGCCATCTGTGCCAACGCCTTCTGACTCTGACAGTAATTCTAAAACTGTTCTTTTGAGGTGTACCCCAAAAGCCGCATGTCTCGATTATGCCTCACAAACCCCTACCGAGCACCACCCTGCGACAACTTAGGGCGAGACGCTTTAGTGAGACGGGGAGGAGGCCAATTGCCCCATGAAACGGTCTCACATTCCAGTTCCTGCCGGGTGTCTCATAAAACTTTAGGTTTTCAGGACGCTCCGCGACCGCTAGTGGGCCATATAAGCGAGTCGGGTGTGGTCATCGACAGCGGCATGGACGTGGTCGAACCCGATCGGGTCTTCCGGTCGCGGATCGGTCGTGGACTCGCCAACCGCCGCTGTCGGGGATGCGGCTGAGTTTCTTCACATCGATATGGATGAGCTTGCCTGGCCACCAGCAACGCTCTCGCATGCGTGGTCAAGCGGGCGTTACCGTTGGGCATAGAGGCCTCCTGGCAGTGAAGAACTAGACAGCTCCACTAAGCCAGGAGGCCTAGCTATTTCACAAGACCGAAAGTGCCACCAACGTCACGGTCGAGTACAACTAGTGGGTGTCACTGTGGCTTTCCGAAGTCCACCACACTGACGTTCCCGTCATTGCGGGGGCGGTACAGAGGGCTCCTGACGGATTGCCCGAAGTCCTCTGCACGAATTGACTTCCGGCCTGATGCCGCTGTACCAACCTGTCCTGATAGGCTGGCGCCTCGTTTGCCAGAAGATGGGCAAGGTTCCCTCTCCCCCTTGCTTTTTGGGAGTCCTCGGCCAGCTACGGGATCGTGCCTGGCCGGTCCTCGGTCGAGTTGTTGTCCGGAGTTGGTGTGCAGCAGTCGGGTTCCCCGCTTTGCCCGGGGCCCTCGCCTGTGGGCGGCGTTCCCTGTCTAATGCGCAGTCTCCTGCGCCGGTTGAGGGCGGCCAATGCCGATGCGAGCACCACGGCTGCGGCGAGGGCTGCGATCAGGGTGCTGTTGTCGCTGATCCAGGCGCTGGCGGCGGCTGACCATACGGCGAGGCTGTTGGCCTGTGCGGTTCCGCCGGTGGCGGCGGGATACCAATACCAGCTGAGGTAGGCGCCGGTTATGGTGAGGATGAAGGCGGCGATGCGGTTGCTGTGCTTGGCCAGGCCGGTGATTCTTCGCCCGAGGGCGGCCCCGGCGATGGCCGTGCCTGCCGAAACGAGCATCAGGACAGTGGCCGAGCCTGCGGCGTAGGCGGCGAAGACCGCGAGCAGCCCGGCGTAGCTGGCGACGGCCTGGGCTTGGGCGATCACGGCCAGGAGCACCCCGAGGGTGCAGCCGAGGGATGCTGCGGCGTATCCGATCCCGAAGGCCACCATGCGCCCGGTTTTGCGACCTGCCCCTGCGGCTTCTTGTGTGCGGGGTTTCGTGGCCCAGGCCGGCAGACGGAGCCGTGGTGTGAGTCCGGTGAGCATGGCCAGGCCCAGCAGGAGAAGGATCACCCCGGTGGCCATTCCCAGCCAGGGCGCTGCGCTGATCAGGGTCCTGGCGCCCGCGCTGACGATCAGCCCGAAGGCTGCCAGGGTCCCGGCGAAGCCGAGGCTGAGCGCGAGCCCGGCCCGGAGCCCGTGGGCCAGACGCAGCGCGAGCGGGCGCGTCCGGGCGTCCCCGATGGTCTGGGCTATCCAGGCGGGCAGGAGGGCGAAACCGCAGGGATTGACCGGGGCAATCATTCCAGCGGCGAAGGCCAGGGCAAGCAGGGCTGTCATTGGGCACTGGCCTTGGTGAGTTCTTCTTGGATCTTTTCCGCAGACGGGTCGGTGGCCCGGAAGGTAACGTCGCCCTTCGCGTCGACCACCACCAGGGTGCTTATGGAGGTGACGTTGTACCGGGTGGTCAGTGTGGCCCCGGTGTCGATGACGGCAGGGAGCTCAGGGGCCTTGATGTAATCGCGGAATCCGTTGATGGTCTCCTTCGGTTCTCGGGGGTCCACGTCCACCAGGAGGTAGTCGGCCGAGCTTCCCAGGGCCGTGGAGGCCTTGTTCAGGGAATCGGCCCCTTCCACACACTCACCGCATCCGACAGAGAAGAAGAACAGTGCTGCGGGCTTACCGTCCGGGATGGTCCGGGTAGTGCCGTCAATGTCGGAGACCGTAACAGCAACGGCACCGGCCGCGTCGGGCGACGAACCGCCTGGCGCGGCCGACGGGCCGCTCGGTGAGCTGGCGCAGGCGGTTGTCAGTGCCATGACCGCTGCCAGAAACAGGGCGGAGGCGAGGTGCCTGGGCCGGGGAATGGACAGAGAACGGCGGGATCTCGGGTATGTCATGGTGTCTGGTGGTTCCTTCCAGGAATGGGGATGGGGACTCAGGCGGTGCCGTGGTCGGTGCGGTGGTGCTCGGGGGATGCGGGAGGGCAGCAGTCGTCGGTCCTGCGGCGTTTTCGCTGCCTGGTGACGGCGATGATCCCGGCCAGGAGCACCGTGGCGGCCGCGAGTAACACGAGGGGATTTGAGAAGAATCCGGCGATCGCGCCGAGGGCTCCGGCGGCGATGAGGATGGGTCCTGCGCAGCACAGGATCATGGCCGCTGCTATGCCGATTCCTGCGGCCAGTGTGTGGTATCGCCCGGGGCGACCGGTCTGCCGGACGGGTTGATGGCCGGTGTCTGGCTGTTCTGGGTGTTGGGTCATGTCATGTCCTTTTAAAGCTCAGCAGCAGGAGTCCTGCGCCGCGGGGGCCCGCGTGGCGGCCGCGGCGAGGAGGGCGGCGGCCATGGCGGCACCGGCCCGGTGTGCCGCCTCGATGTCCAGGACTTCGCCGTCGGGATGGGAATCCAACCACGGCTGGGCGTCCTCGCGGGAGGCGAAGTAGTGGACCTGGTTGCAGAACGATGACCGCACCGGCCCCGTGCCCGGGTGGCTGATGATGGACACGACGGCGGTGGCCGGCTGTACGGAGGTCACCGTGCCGTCCGCGCCCGTCATCACCCGGATGAGGGTCCCGCTACCCGGGGAGGTCGACTCAATGGTTGCGGCCTTCCCGATCAGGGCCGGGAAGAAGAGAGTGTCCAGGGCGCACCAGGTGTAGAGCTGTTCCCCGGCCAGGGTGAAGCGATGCGGGGTGGGCCGCATCGTCAGGGCCAGGCCGATGATGCGGCCCTCGTCGTCGTACTCGGTGTCCGGGACGGCGGCCAGTCCCTGCCGGACCGTGTCTTCGCTCCGGCCACTGGCGGTGGCCAGTTCGGCGACCGTGACGGGCTCGCCCTCGGCCAGGAGCCGCAGCAGCGGCACGAACAATTCCGGGTCTATTCCGGAGCGCGCGGGGGACAACAGATAGGTGAGGGCCTGGTCGGTGGCGGTCATGGCATTCCTTTGCTTCGGTAGTGGGGGCTGCAGCTCAGGCGCAGCAGGAGAGCTTGGAGACGTCGGTGTTGAAGGCCTTGGCGGCGATCCTGATGCCCTCGGCCATCGTCAGGTAGGGGCTCCAGGCGGCGGCGACCTGCGCGGTGGTCATGCCCGCTTCGAGGATGTAGACGCCGGCGGCGGCGATTTCCCCGGCGTCCTTGGCCACCGCGGAGAGGCCCAGGATCCGTCCGGTGTCGCGGTCCGCGACAACCTTGATGAAGCCGCGGGTGTCGCGGTTGACCACGGCTCGCGGCACGTACTCCAGGGGGAGGACCCGGCACTCGCAGCTGATCCCGGCGGCGACAGCTTCCTTTTCCGTCATCCCGACCGCCCCGATGGCGGGACTGGTGAAGGTGACCCGGGGCAGGTGCCGGTAGTCGACCTCGGCCAGGGCATCGGTGAACGCATTGTCCACGGCCAGGGCGCCGTGGGCCGCTGCGACGTAAACGAACTCCCGATGGCCGGTCGCGTCCCCGGCGGCCCAAACCCGCGGGTTGGACGTGGCCAGGCGGGAATCGACCACGATCTCGCCGGATGCGCCGGTCTTCACCCCGACGGCGTCAAGGTCCAGTCCCTCGGTCACCGGGCGGCGGCCCAGTGCCACGAGGATGTGGGAAGCGCGGAACACCTCCTCGCCCCCGGCCACGTTTGCCGTCACCGAGACCCCGTCCGGGCCGGAGGCCACGGAGTCGGCCATGGCCCGCCGGACCACCCGGATCCCCTCGTCGGCGAACACCCCCGCTAACGCCTTGGACGCCTCCGGTTCCTCCTGCGAGGCCAACCGGGAACGGACCAGCATGGTCACCCGGGAGCCCAGCCGGGAGAAAA
Source organism: Corynebacterium sp. NML98-0116 (assembly GCF_001767255.1). Lineage (GTDB taxonomy): Bacteria > Actinomycetota > Actinomycetes > Mycobacteriales > Mycobacteriaceae > Corynebacterium > Corynebacterium pseudogenitalium. The sequence goes on along the minus strand of NZ_CP017639.1, from coordinate 1,709,079 downwards.
GCTGTGCCATCTCCAGGGCAACATAGCCTCCGCCCAGGATCAGCATTGATTCGGGCACCTCGTCCAGTTCCATCGCCGTCGTCGAGGTCAGGTACCCGGCCTCGGCCAGTCCGGGAACGGGGGGCACGTAGGGTGCGGAGCCAGTGGCCACGAGGTAGTGCCCGGCCTCGATCGTTCTCACTGCACCATCCGGGGAGATCACCCGGAGCAGCGGTGCGTCCTGGGTTCCGGTGAACGACGCGTCCCCCGAGATCATCGTCCACCCGTAGTCCGCGGCCAGATCGACGTACTTCTCCGTGCGCATGCTTTCAACCAGCGCGGCCTTGCCCTGAATCAGGGCCGGCATGTCCACCGGGCCCGCCGAGGCCGCCACCCCAGGGAAGCGGGCCGAATCCAACGCCACATGGCGGGCCTCCGCGGCAGCCAGGAGCGCCTTCGACGGGACGCAGCCCGTGTTCACGCATGTCCCGCCCACGGTGCCGCGCTCCACCATCACGACGTGCTTGCCCAGCTCGGTGGCCCGGATCGCGGCCGCAAACGCTCCGCCGCCGGAACCAATAATCGCCAGATCGAACTTTTCGTTTGTCATTCCAGATGTCTCTTCCCTGTGGTTCAAAAGCTCCTATGGAACCATTGTGAACCTTCCAGTACAATGGAAGGTCAAGTCAAGTGTGGTGGCCATTGGAAGGGAATCGGCGAACATGAGGATCGGACAGCTTGCGGAAGCAACCGGAACCACGACCAAGACCCTGCGGTTCTACGAGGAGTCGGGGCTGCTCCCTCCGGCCGAGCGATTGGCCTCCGGCTATCGGGACTACGCCGAGGATGCCGTGGGTCGGGTCGGGTTCATCCACCGGGGCCAGGCCGCCGGGCTGACCCTCGCCCAGATCCGCCAGATCCTCGACATCCGCGACGGCGGCCAGGCGCCCTGCGAGCACGTGCGCGACCTGCTTGACGTGCGCCTCGCTGAGATCGAGCAGCAGATCGCGCAGCTCTCCGTGCTGCGCGACACTATCGCGGACCTCAGACAGGACGCCGCACACCCGGACCCTGAAACGTGCAGCACCGATCAAGTGTGTAGGTACTTGTAATCCAATTGGGCACACCTCCTGGACCGCCAAAAGGCTCTCGCAAAAAGATACCGCCAGATTTACAAAATTGAGGAAGAGCTCATCAGCAAAATCGACAAATTGACTGACGTAGTAGTCATCCCTAACGCGTAAGACCTGCACGCTGCTTGTACAAATGATAGTTTCGTGATGACGCTGGGGTGGGTTCCTGCTCCGCAGGCGTCCGAAGGCCCTGGGTCGAGCAATCCCCCCTGCTCCCCGGGGTCTTCCGCTATCTGAGAACCTTGCTTCACCCGGGTTCTCTCATTCTTCACTGCCGGATGAAGACTGAATCAATCTACAAGGTGATGTAGGCAATGGGCGGCAATACTAACTTAGGCACAGCCAAGACTGCCAAGAAGGACGAGTTCTACACGCAGTGGAATGACATTGAAAACGAGATGCAAGCCTATCTCGAATACGACCCCGACGTATTCAGAGGTAAGACAGTTCTGCTGCCGTGTGACGACCCGGGGCAAGTAACTTCACCAAGTACTTTGCACTGAACTTTGAGAAGTTCGGCTTGAAGAAGCTGGTCTCTACGTCTTATGTGCCAGCATCAAACCCAGCCGTGACTGAGAAGGGGCAGATGCTGCTGGACTTCGCACTTGGTGAGGACCAGGACGAGAAGTTCAACGAAGACGACACTTGGCTCCGGGGACGCATTTACGTCATGGAACAGGGCAAGGACCTTAACGATGACGGGCGCCTTAACAAAGAAGACCTCCAGTGGGATTATCTTGAAGGCGACGGCGATTTCCGTTCTGAAGAGGTCACGAAACTCCGCGATGAAGCCGACATCGTTATCACCAACCCACCGTTCTCCCTATTCCGCGAGTTCCTTGCGTGGCTGATTGATGGCGACGTCCAGTTCTCCGTTATCGGGAACATGAACGCAGTTACCTATAAAGAGGTATTCCCGCTTTTCAAAGACAACAAGGTTTGGTACGGCCCCTCAATCTCAAGTGGTGATCGCGAATTTCGTGTACCCGAAAGTTACCCGCTTACCGCTGCAGGTCAGCGTGTGGATGAACAGGGGAATAAATTCGTCCGTGTAAAGGGTGTTAGATGGTTTACCAACATTGAGCATGGACGCCGACATGAACAGCTCGTGCTCATGTCGATGGAGGACAACCTGATCTACGGTTCAAAGACGGTCCGAAACGTGAGGTATCCAAAGTACGACAATTACGACGCGATAGAAGTACCGGAGACCAAAGCAATCCCCAACGATTACAACGACATGATGGGTGTTCCCATCTCGTTCCTCGATAAGTACAGCCCAGACCAGTTTGAAATCCTTGGGATCACGCAGGCATGGGACGATCATTCGGGGTTGAAGCTCAAGAACTATCCAACCCAGATTCAGGTCAGCAAGAACGGCGTTAGATCTCGGGTGGGCAAGCTTAATGACGGTGCCGCCATACCGCATGACACAGAGCCTCAAGACGTGACGTACTACGAGGTCGACGGACAATTCTTTACTAAACCGTATTGCAGAGTTCTTATCCGCCACCGCAACCCCAATGTCAAGGAGTCTTAAGCCATGGAAGCAAAACTCAACCCCCGCAAGACCCGTGACATCGTTGACGGATTCCACTACAACGAACTCGAAGGCAAAGGTCTGTACGGTTTGGCTGGCAACCTCACCATCCAGCCTGAGTACCAGCGCAACTACATCTACAACGACGGTAAGAAAGATGTTGCCGTCATTGACTCGCTGCTCAAGGGCTATCCGCTGGGGCTGATTTACTTCAACCAGCCCAAGCAGGACGAAGACAAGTTCGAGATCCTTGACGGCCAGCAGCGTATTACCTCTATCGGCCGTTTCTTCAAGGACTTGTTCGTCGTCAAAGATACCGACGGCAACGAACAGTACTTCTCGTCGCTGAGTGAGCACCAGCAAGAGCAGATCCTTGAGACTGAGCTGCTTATCTACGACTGCAATGGCACTGAGTCTGAGATCAAGGAGTGGTTCAAGACCATTAACATCGTTGGTGTGCCGCTGACAGCCCAAGAGCTGCGTAACGCCGTGTACTCTGGCCCATTCGTTGATGCTGCTAAGAAGGTCTTTTCCAACTCCGGCTCTGCGGTCATGTCGAAATGGTCGAACTTCGTAAAAGGCGACCCTGCTCGCCAGGAGGTGCTTGAGGTAGCCCTTGACTGGATCGCTCAGCGTGAAGGCACCACCATCGACAGCTACATGGCAAAGCACCGTGAAGACGATAACTGCAACGAACTACAGACTTACTTCACTGCAGTTATCGACTGGGCAGCAAGTGTGTTCAAAATGACAGACACGTCCATGCGAGGCATCGAATGGAACACTCTGTATGAGCAGTACGGCGGCCAGGGCTACAACGCGACTGAGATGACGGCTGCTGCAAAGGAGCTGCTGTCTGACCCGCAAATTCAGTCCAAGAAGGGTATCTACGAGTACCTGCTTGGCGGCAAGACAGACACCAAACTACTTAACGTACGTGTCTTCACTGAAGCGGTGAAGAAGCGCGTCTACAAGCGCCAGACTGATGCTGCAAAACAGAAGGGTGTCTCCAACTGCTCGTATTGCGCTATCGGTCACGATGAGAAGAAAGCAAAGATCTGGGCGCTTAAAGAAATGGACGCTGATCACGTCACTGCGTGGTCCAAGGGTGGATCGACCGAGGAGAGCAACTGTGAGCTGCTCTGCAAGTCGCACAACCGTGCCAAGGGCAACGCTTAAAGTCGGTGATTAACCATGCTCATCGGCTACGCCCGTGTCTCAACGTCCAAGCAGGGGCAGTCACTTGATACCCAGCGCGAGGCGCTCATCGACGCTGGCTGCGACCCGGACCACATCTACTCAGACACCATCTCCGGCACCAACTGGCAGCGACCTGGCCTCGACGATGCTCTCGCATACATGCGCCCCGACGACACGCTCGTTGTTACGCGCCTCGACAGGCTCGGCCGCAGCCTCGCAGATACCGTGAACACCATCGCCGACCTGGCTGCACGCAAAATCAACGTCAAGGTGTTGGAGCCAGCGCTGGACACGTCGAAGCCCACCGACAAAGTGGTTATCAACGTCATGGCCAGCTTGGCTGAGTGGGAGCGTGACCTGCTTGTTCAGCGCACCCGTGAAGGCGTGGCTCACGCCCGTGCGCAGGGCAGGGTAGCCGGGCCGAAGCCCAAGCTCAGCGACGAACAGGCACAAGTCGCAAAAGAACTCATCGATGGTGGTAAGTCCGTGAGTGCAGTGGCGAGGACGTTCAACGTGTCCAGGCCAACGATTTACCGCGCTATTGAGCGTATCGAAGCAGACGCTTAAGCACAGGCTGCGCCGCTAGTGCTTGTGTCCTGCAAGCAAGCACCAGGTGAGCACTAGCGACGCACTGAGCACGCTGGGGTGCTGCCGGGCGGTGGTAACACCGCCCGGCAGAGCCGGGACCAAATACGGGACTGACCTTACACATCCCGTATTTGGCAAGGAGTGTTTCATGTCCAACTATTCGCAGACACTTACCTCTCACGGCGAGATTCTCGCAAACATCCCCGGCATCCTGGGCTTCTACCCGCAGGACTCGCTGGTGTTCGCGTTTTTCAAACAAGACAGCGACACGCACAGCCTGAGCCTCGGGCCACTTGCCCGGCTTGATCTCGACGGAGCGATCCAACAGCTCACCGAGGATCGTGAGAAGTTCGCAGCATGGACTGAGACGCTGGATCTCGACGCTGTTGCGGCGTACGTCATCACCGACGACATGGTTGAAGCAGATGCAGCGGCGCACTTCCTCTGTAGCGAGGATTCCCCGCTGCGCAGTGAGGTACTGGCGGTCATTCAAACGTCAGAAATCACCGCTGGTACTGCCTGGTGTGCGATGTACTTGCACCCAAACTCATGTGAGCCACAGGCGGGCAGAATCAGCAACATCCACGCCTCAGCAGCGCTACAGCAGTTGCTTGAGCAGACCGGCGATCTCCCAGCGCTCTCGCGTGAAGAGATTGAGAACAGGCTGAACAGCACCGAGCACGACATCGACGCCGCAGAGCATGAAGACATCATCGAAGACGCGCTGGCGTATGTTCCACCCATCTTCCGAGACGTACTGCAGCGTGAGTACGAGCAGGCAGCGGCGGGGATGACGCAGCCGAGTGCGCGTGCTATCCGATCTGCGCTGAAGTGCTTCACGACACCGCGCTTGCGTGATCCATTGCTTGCTGCGCTGCTTGAGGAGCCACAAGCAGGTCTCAAGTTCGCTGAGCAGGTGATGCGCGCTGTACCGGCTCACTGGCCTGGGATGAGGGCACAGCTTACGGCCACTGTCGCCGTGCTGGCCCAGGCAACCGGCCAGACGGGTCTGGCTGGCGTTGCCGCACACAGGGCCACCGAGATCAGCAGCAAAGAGACGTTCCCGTCGCTGGTGGCGAAGTTAATCGACATTGGCGAGGGCAGTCGTCTCGCAGAAGTGGTTCACGAGGGCGGTGCTCAGGCTCGCGTGCAGTTGTTCGAAAACTAGTACTTCACACCCCGTTGCAGCAGTTGCTGTAGCGGGGTTTTTCTTTTCTACCCACGCCGTGACCAGGGAAGAAGGAAATCTCCACCGAGCAGGGGAGAGGTCTCTAGACAGCAGAGCTGTCTCAAAGAACGGATTGAGAATCAATCCACGACACGGAGGCACGCCATGTACCACTACACCCACGAAGACCTAGAGCTGCTCTACCTCATGTCTGACGGCATGGATGGCGAAGACGCCGATCCGGGTGCCGCACAAGAGCTACGCGACCTGGAAGCAGCAGGGGCACATCTGCCCTGGGCAGTGCTGTAACAGCACTTACAGCAGCAGCAAAGCCGCTGCTCAAACACACAATTGAAAGACAATCACACACTCACTCATATAAGGAGAAATCACAATGTCCAACCCGTTTAACAATGGCACCATCGTTGGCAACGCAGCACGCGAGCCGAAGATCTTTGAGCACGCAAACGGCGGTGCGACGGTGAAGCTCAACGTCTACGCACGTAATACGTTCAAGAACAAGTCCACAGGCAAGGTGGAATCAGAGATTGTCGAACTCACTGGCTACGTGGCTGACGCCAAGAACCTCGGCGTCTTCGGATGCATCGGCGCTGGTGATCGCGTTGCAGTGAGCTACTCGCTGAAGACTGACAACTACACCGATAAGGACGGCAACAAGCACTATCCGCTGGTAGCGCGCATCGACACTGTGCAGCTGATCGACTCCAAGAAGGAGTCTGAGGCACGAGCAGCACGCCGCGAGAACAGCGCAGATAACGCTGCTGCTAATGACTCTGAAGAAGTGCCGTTCTAGTTGCAACAACACCCCGCAGGGAAACCTGCGGGGTTATTTTTTCAGCACAGACCACGCATAACGCCGTCGCCGTCCAGTACGGGAGCGCTGATACTCCTGCTCCAGACGCTCTGTCTCTACACAGTGCATTACATGAGCCATTACATGCGCTGTTTTACTGCACTGTGTACTAGCCATTCCATTACGCACTACGCTGGCGCACTTCAAGTTCATTGAAATCTTCTCAGACATTAGTGGTTCTCCTTCAAGTGAAGAATGCTTTAACTGGCCCCACCTTACCGGCATTCCTCTCAAACTTGGCCTCTGTTCGCTATGAGCGTTGGGGCACAGCGCCTAAGGCGCATACGGAAGCTGGGTTAACATTTACTCATGTCTGTTTCTGAGCTGTCCACCAGTACCCAGAACTATTTGAAAGCTATCTGGGGGCTAAAGGAATGGTCATCCGAGCCCGTTACCGCCACACTTATAGCGAAACAGCTGGGACTCAAGCTCTCCTCGGTCTCCGATGCAGTGCGCAAAATGTCGAAGCAAGGGCTCGTGTCACACACGCCCTATGGCTCTGTGGAGTTAACCGAACTTGGCAGGCAGTACGCATTGGTCATGGTGCGCCGCCACCGATTGCTTGAGTCTTTTTTGGTTCAAGCATTGGATTATACGTGGGACGAGGTCCATGATGAAGCCGAAAATCTTGAACACGCGGTGTCTGACATGCTCATAGAGCGCGTGGATAAGTTCCTCAATTACCCCACTAGGGATCCACACGGCGACCCTATCCCTACGGTTGATGGACAGGTCACTATCCCCAGTGCGCACCGTCTCACCGACAGCGGCGCACAACCGCAGGTGACCGTGGAACGCATTTCTGATTCCGACCCACAACTGCTGGCCTTCCTCAAAGAGCAAGGCATCGTCATTGGGGCTGTTCTTACCACGCGCGAAGGAACGCCCTTTTCAGAATCGCTCGAAGTACAGGTAGCCGACAGTACTCAGTGGGTAGTACTTGGGCGCCCAGCTACGGACGCAGTGTTTGTAGCACACCACAGCCTGTAGTCTTTCCCTTTCTCATTAATCCTGTCCCTACCTGCCCTTTTAAAAACTACGGTGCGGCGTAGTTTGCAACTACGGTAGTACGTAGTTAATCTTTTCGATCATCACCTATCCCACTTATGGCTAAGGCCAGGATGAGCAGGATTGTCATGTCAGACTCACCAGATTTGGTGTACTTTTCTAGCGTTTCTGAAAACACAAAAAGATTCGTCGAACGCTTAGATAGACCCGCAGTGCGCATTCCACTGCGGCCCAAGAAAACCGGAATGATCCAGGTTTCACACCCGTACGTACTCATCGTTCCAACCTACGGCGGTGGCTCGCTCAAACGCGCAGTCCCCAAACAGGTCATCGACTTCCTCAATGACCCAATCAACCGTTCCTTTATCCGGGGCGTGATTACCTCAGGCAATACCAACTTCGGAAGCGCTTACTGCGTCGCCGGCCGCATCATTTCCGCTAAGTGCCACGTTCCAGAGCTGTATCACTTCGAGCTACTCGGCACGCAGAAGGACGTTGCCGCTGTAAAGCAGGGCCTTCACAAGTTTTGGGAGCAGCAAAGCAACTAACAATTACACCCCATTGATTTCCCACAAAATGAAGACCACATCCGCAACACACAGATTGGAAACCACAATGCCGCCACTTAAGGCCACCCCCACACAGCCCATTGGCCCTACGCCCCGCACCGCTTCAGCAGACGATGCCGGCGGTGTCGGTAAGCGCAAGAGCTACCATGCACTCAACGCGCAGCTGAACCTATTCGACGATTCGGGAAGAATCCAGTTCGACAAGGACATTGAGGCAACACAAGACTTTTTAGCGCACCATGTCACTCCCCGCATGCATCAGTTTGAATCCACCAAGCAGCGCTTGGAGTGGTTGGTTGATAACGAATACTACGAGCGGGAATTCCTTGAGCTTTATGATGACGATTTTCTGTGCACTATGTACGACAGAGCCCACCGAGCCAAGCATCAGTTCCGCACTTTCCTCGGCGCATTTAAGTTCTTTACTTCATACGCACTGAAAACCTTTGATGGCTCGCGATTTCTGGAAGGCTACGAAGAACGCGTCGCCACCACAGCTTTGTACCTTGCACAGGGCGATGAAGAGCTTGCGGAGAAGCTGGTGGATGACATCATGACCGGACGCTTCCAGCCCGCCACCCCTACTTTTCTCAACGCAGGAAAAGCCCAGCGTGGCGAAATGGTCTCCTGCTTCCTCCTTCGCATCGAAGACAATTTGGAAAGCATTGGCCGCAGCGTGAACTCTGCACTGCAGCTTTCAAAACGCGGCGGTGGTGTGGCCTTGTTACTGAGCAATCTGCGCGAATCCGGAGCCCCAATCAAAAGGATTGAGAACCAAGCTTCCGGCGTAGTCCCAGTTATGAAAATTCTGGAAGATAGCTTCAGCTATGCCAACCAATTGGGCGCTCGACAGGGCGCTGGAGCCGTCTACCTACATGCGCACCATCCAGATATTCTTCGTTTCCTGGATACCAAGCGGGAAAATGCCGATGAGAAAGTCCGCATTAAGACTCTTTCGCTGGGAGTTGTTATTCCAGATATAACCTTCCAGCTGGCCAAAGAGAACAAGGATATGCATCTTTTTAGCCCGTATGACATCGCTCGCGAGTACGGCGTAGCCATGTCTGACATGTCTATCACCGAGTATTACGACGAGCTGGTTTCCAATCCGCGAATTTCTCATACGACTATCAAGGCCCGCGAGTTTTTCACCACGCTGGCTGAGCTTCAGTTTGAATCTGGATACCCCTACATACTCTTTGAGGATACGGTCAACCGCGCTAATCCCCTCAAAGGACATATCAATATGTCCAATCTGTGTAGTGAGATCCTCCAGGTCAACACGCCATCCACCTACGGCGCCTCAGGTAACTACACCACCGTTGGCCAGGACATTTCCTGCAATCTAGGGTCGCTCAACATCGCTAAAGCTTTTGAATCACCGGACTTTGGGGAAACTGTTGAAACCGCGGTGCGCGCTCTCACGAAGGTCTCAGACCTAACAAATATCGAAGCTGTTCCTTCCATCGCTCACGGTAATGCATCCATGCATGCCATCGGGTTGGGCCAAATGAATCTCCACGGTTTCCTGGCTTCCAAGCGTATTCCTTATGGCTGCGCCGAAGCACTGGACTTTACAAATATCTATTTCCTGACCGTGACCTATCATGCGCTCCGTGCATCCCATGCGCTAGCGGTTGAGAAAGGTCAACGATTCACTGGCTTTGAAGAATCCACCTATGCCACTGGCGTCTACTTCGACAAGTACATCGACCAAGACTGGGCGCCGGCCACTGACCACGTAAAACAGCTATTCCATGAGGCTGGCGTGCAGATTCCTCAACGCGAGGATTGGCTACGGCTCAAGAACCAAGTGATGCAAGACGGCATCTACAACGCCTACTTGCAGGCAGTTCCACCCACTGGATCAATTTCCTACATCAATGACTCCACCGCGTCCATACACCCGATTGCCTCCAAGATTGAAATACGCAAGGAAGGCCGCTTGGGGCGCGTGTACTACCCCGCACCGGAAATGACCAACGACAACTTGGAGTATTTCGATGACTCCTACACCGTGGGGTACAAAAAAATCATCGACACCTACGCTATGGCCACCCAACACGTGGACCAAGGGCTTTCCCTGACTTTGTTCTTCACCGCTGACACCACTACGCGGGACATCAACAAGGCACAAATCTATGCCTGGAAAGCCGGAATCAAGACCTTGTACTACATCCGTTTACGCCAACCTGCACTCCAGGGAACCGAGGTCGAAGGCTGCGTTTCCTGTGCTCTGTAGGAACACGGTCCTTCCTTCATTCACAACCATCCATCAAGAAAGAAAGAAGCTATGTCTTCAACATCAAACACTGCTGAGCTAACCAGCATCTCAGTTACGCCGCCAAGTTACCGGCATGACCCTTCAGCCCGCATCCGCGCCATCAATTGGAATCGGGTGAGCGATGAGAAGGATCTTGAAGTGTGGAACCGCCTCACCGCCAACTTTTGGTTGCCAGAAAAGGTTCCACTTTCAAACGATCTCCCGGCGTGGCAGAGGATGACACCGGAGGAACGCAACCTCACCATGCGGGTGTTCACGGGACTCACCACCCTGGACACCGTCCAGGCCACTGTGGGCGAAATCTGTCAGATCCAAGATGCCCGCACCGAGCACGAGGAGGCCGTGTATACCAACATCGCCTTCATGCAATCAGTCCATGCCCGTTCTTACTCTTCAGTGTTTTCTACTTTGAGCAGTACGAAAGAAATTGATGAGGCATACCGCTGGGCGGTGAATAATGACCTTCTCCAGGCACGCGCCAAAAAAGTGCTCACTCATTATTTTGGGCCCGATCCACTCAAGCGCAAAGTGTCATCGACGCTGCTTTCCTCGCTGCTTCTCTACGCGGGTTTCTATCTTCCCCTGCATTTTTCCGTCCACGCCACCCTGACAAATACGGCAGACATGATTCGCCTCATTCTGCGTGACAAGGCAGTGCACGGTTACTACTCAGGCTACAAGTACCAGCGCGGACTGGAAACGTCTGCTCCACAACGGCAACAGGAGATGCATGATTTCACTATTTCCTTGCTCGAAGAGCTTTATGCCCTAGAGCTGGATTATTCCGGCGAGCTATATGAGCCGTTGGGGCTCATGGATGATGTAGCTGTATTCGTTCGCTATAACGCCAATAAGGCGCTCATGAATTTGGGCTACCCGGACTACTTCCCACCTGAAGAAACGGAAGTGAACCCGGAAATCCTCGCTGCCCTAGCACCTGGAGCAGATGAAAACCATGACTTCTTCTCCGGCTCCGGTTCCTCCTATGTCATTGGCACCGCTGAAGAAACGAGTGATGATGACTGGGATTTCTAAACCGTTTCCACGACCAGACCAAGGAAGCTGGCTTGAGACCATCGCGCTGTTTGAAGCCATCCGCGAAGGAAACCAACCAGCAGCCATGCGGCTTTTGGATACGTCCGCCGCACGGGAGGCCGTCCTCGGGGGACTGTTAGGACTCATCGAACTGTACTTCCGCCATGAAGAAGACAAAGTGGATAACTTTCTTACTGCCGCCCACGCCGCCGGGCCACCGCCTGCCTTTGGCTGCAAGCCTTTTCTCCCTTGATCGCACGTACCTACGCCCAACTAAGAAGAAAGGACTTCCTATGACCACCCCACGCATTAGTGTTATCGTCGGCAGCCTGCGCCGCGGCTCATTTGCGCGCAAGATTGCACACGAAGTGCTCACAATGATCCCTGAAAACTACCAGGCAGACATCGTTGAAATCCGTGACTTGCCGCTCTATGACTTCGACTACGATGACCCCTCGGTCACGGACAAGCCCATTCCAGCTGAGTACACCACTTTCCGCGACACCATCAAGAACTCGAGCGGCGTCCTCTTTGTTACCCCGGAAAATAACCGTACTATCCCTGCCTGTCTCAAGAATGCAGTGGACATCGGTTCCAAGCCCAACTCGGATGTGGCTTGGAAGAACCTTCCCGCAGGTATCATCAGTCACTCTGTAGGCCGCATGGGCGGCTACAGTTCACAGAAGAACCTCCGGCTCGCCCTGTCCTACTTCGATATGCCGCTTCCTGGTCAGCCCGAGGTATTCCTTGGCCAATCCCCCACCCTCTTCGAAGACTCCGGCCATCTCAATGAAGGCACCGCAGGCTTTGTCAAAGACTACGTTATACGCTTCCTGCAGTTGGTCGACATGACATTAACAGCCAAGCACAGCTAGCGACGGCGACTAACCCTAGCCACCGCCCTCTACGAAGTACTTGAAGGCTTCTAAAGGGCCTTCTCAAAGACACAAACCCCGGATTCACACTCATCCTTGAGTTACCTGAATCTGAACCCAGGACGCTTCAAAAAACACCGCTCTAATTCTTCGATTTTCGCTGAATTAGAGCGGTTTTAGCGCTGTCGCTGGACACTGACCCTGGCGACATCCTGTTAGGGGCTTAAGGGACATTTTGTGTGTTTTTACGGTGTGTCGCGATAAGGGACATTTTGTGTGTGTTTAGCTGCGTCCAGCCCACCCTTTTCTCACGCCTAAGCTGGGGTTCCACTGATGATCAATGCCGGTATCGAATTCTTTCGGCCCGTCGACCTCTTCCCGTCGACCTACTCCGGTTTACCAACGCAGGTCAGCGCAAAATCGGCAAAATAGCCCCAAAATCATCCAAATCACCGCTGACCTGGGTTGGTCGATGCAATGAGGTCGACCGGAACCCCCGATACCTCTATGCGACCAGAATTGTGCACGTCAAGGGCTTTGCTCGTCCCCCTGGCTATATGCGACCGCCCAACGCACAGGCGGCTGGTTCTAGTTCCTTAGAGTCCTTGATCTCGCTGGGGTTCCTGTGCTGCCCGCAGACTCCATACCACACACCAGACGTCATTCGGTGTTGATTTTTCAAAACGGGCAAATGGAACTGTTTTGAAAACCATATCTGGTTGTTGGCCGAGGCCATCCCGGGAAACCAGATAGACATATACACACAAAATGTCGCTTACGCCCACACTCGATCTTCGAGCAATAGCGTTGGGAACCGAGACGCGGTCTCCAGCGTCTAAATATAGACAAGCATTCGCAGATGGAGTATTGCCATGATGAAAACAACCACGATTAATGAACACATTGTGTCAATGAGCAGGGCTTTTAACGGTGTGTCGCCACGGGCATGGAGCCTGATTAAGCACCGAACCAAAGAATTGCTCGTATCACATATCGCCGAGTGCGCGGCAACATGGGGAGGAGATGACAGCAAGGCGGATGCAAGCGGGTGGCAGGTCTTTGGCATTGACCAAGCAGTGCGGCTTTTGGGGCCGGAAACCCTTGGAGCGCAGTTTCAGCGATTGAACGCGTTGACAGAAGACCTTTCTAGGTACTTGTTGGCCAAGTATTACCAGGTTCCTGCGGGTGTCGACGACGAAGTGACGGATGAACAGATTGATGCTGTCAACGCTCTCCTGGGCACGGGCGATGTTAGGAGCGTTGTAGGCGAAGTCGTTGAGGAGGCGGTTCGTCGTATCCATCTTATTGAGGCAAAACACGCGTTCGAGCAATTTGAAGCAGGGCAGTCATGAGCGCACACGATATTGAGCGCACCGTGTATTCCGTGCTGCGCGGGACGTATTGCCTCAATGTTGGCTTCGACGCGCGCTCGCGGCGAGGACGCAACCCGTTCCAAGCTTGACCGGTCAAACCGAACCGGTGTGCCAGAACGAGTTGCGGTATCGACAACCCCGCTTAACTGTCCCAGTCCACCGCCCAGGGATCCTCTTCTTCCTGCTGCTCCATCAGCGCGTTGATCGGCTCCGTCAGATGTTGGTCGATTACCGTCCAGGCGGCTTCGTTCTGATCCTGCAGGAAGATTCGTTTCATCTCGTCGCTGCTGTCCGGAAGGCTCTGGATGTCCTCCGCCCATCCCGCTAATCGCTGCGCTCTCCGAGTCTGCGACAACAGATCGACCTGTTGGTTCAGCTGCCGCCAAAGTTCCTCGACAGCCTGCGGGCTGTGGTCTTTGCCCAACGTTTTCAGTGCTTCCTCCACGGTAGTCTTCATCACTGCGTCGTTCGTTTCTGCTGGTGCGATCCCTGGATTGTGCCAGCGCATCATTCCTACCAGCCTCGTTGCGTTCCCTCCCGTCGCTTCCAAGGCTTTAATCACGAGCTGTCCTACTTGGTACTGCAAAAACTGGAACATTATTCGGTACAGGGATTGATCCTTGTCCTGTTGAATGCCCGGTGTCGAGCGCAGTACGTCGATCGCTTTGCGCTCCAATTCTGTGTGCTCCTGGTTGAGTTGGGACACCATCTTGTACGCGGTCGGCTCGTTCGCGTTCTCCGGATCGGTTATCTTCAGGTACTCCACGAGCAGAAAGATCGAGTCGCTGTCGCGATCGACCATCGGAACGTCCCAATCCGATCCTCCCAGGATGTCTGGTACTGGTCGCTTCGGGTAACCGTGAAATTGAATCTGTGGTGTGGTCATCGTTACTCCCTTCTACTTTTTGGGTAATGCTATGCAGGCATGCCGACATGACGGCATGGAGTTATGCTGACGGGACGGCATATTGGCATTCTGTGTTTGAGTCAGCGCTGGTCAGAGGGGTATCTCAGCGTGTTTTCTATCGCAAAGATTTGCGACTTTTCTTTATATGGCCAGTGATTGCTTCGGCGGAGGTTTTCCGAAGAGGCTGTTATACCTGGAAGATCGTCCCGGGCCGCGTCCAAAGCGATCAGCTACCTCGCCAGATAGGGGAGCAGCCCACACGGTAGGGTGGCCACCATGATTCACTCCACGTCCGAGTCCCCGGCTGCGCACGTTTCGGCGCGTGCGGGTCACGATCCAATGATTCGGGTGCGTGATGCGCACCTGCACAACCTGAAACACATCGACGTCGACCTGCCCCGGGATACCCTCGTGGCGGTCACCGGTGTGTCGGGTTCGGGCAAGTCCAGTCTGGCGTTCGGCACCATCCATGGGGAGGCGCAGCGCCGCTACCTGGAGTCTGTGTCGCCGTTTGCGCGGCGTCTGATCGGTGGTGCGGTCAACCCGCGCGTCGGCTCGGTCGCGGGTCTGCCGCCGACAGTGGCGCTGCAGCAGTCCACCACCCTGGGTGGAGCGCGTTCCTCCGTGGGCACGATCTCGAATATGTCGAATAGTATTCGGCTGCTCTTTTCCCGCTCTGGCAGCTACCCGGATGGCATGCGTGAGCGGCTGGAATACGGCAGGCTCGACTCTGACGCTTTCTCGCCCAACACCACCGCGGGCATGTGCCCTGAGTGCCAGGGCACCGGTACCGTGCACCGGCCGACGGAAGCGTCGATGGTGCCGGATCCCAGCCTGTCTATCTGGGACGGCGCGATTGCCGCGTGGCCGGGGGCGTGGTTGGGGAAGAACTTCCGGGACATCCTGGGCACCCTCGGCTACCCGCTGGACGTCCCGTGGCGGGATATTCCGCAGGAGGACCGCGACTGGATCCTGTTTACGGACGAGCAGCCGGTGGTCACCGTCCACCCGGTGCGGGATGAGAACGCTGTGCATGGTTCCTATAAAGGTAAGTGGCGTTCGGTTGCCACGTACCTCACGGACACCCTGGCGGAGACGGAGTCGGATAAGAACCGTCGTCGGGTGCTTTCTTTCATGCATTCATCGACGTGCCCGACGTGCCAGGGCCGCGGGTTCCAGCCGGATACCTTGCAGGTCACCTACGCCGGTTACGCCATCGATGAGTTCAACGCCTTGGCGTTGAAGGACGTGCTGGCTGTCCTGGAGGATCGCCTGGAGCGCCTGGAGGGCATCGCGGAGCAGGAGTGGAACGAGCACGACGAGGCCGAAGAGCTGCTGCTGGATCAGGTGCTGCCCACGGTGCGCGCGGCGAATGAGCTGGGGCTGGGCCACTTAAGCCTCTCTCGTCCGGCACGGAGCTTGTCTGCCGGCGAGCACCAGCGCCTGCGGTTAGCATCCCAGTTGAACTCGAGCTTATTCGGCACGACCTATGTGCTGGATGAGCCCTCGGCGGGCTTGCACGTGGTGGAGCGCAAGGCTGTCTCTGAGTTGCTGCAGCGCTTCATCGACGCCGGTAATTCGGTGCTGCTGGTGGAGCACGACATGTCCCTAGTGGCCGGGTGCGATTGGATTGTGGACATCGGCCCCCGCGCAGGGGAGCGCGGCGGGGAGCTGGTGTTCTCCGGCCCGACTAGCCAGTTCCGCGCGAACGCCGATGAGCTGGGCTCGCCCACGGCGATCGCCCTGAATGCGGACTTCCCCGAGTTGACGGACACTCCGGCCGACACCGGTGCATCCATCAGCCTGCGCGGTGTGCACGCACGCGCCTTCGACGGCGCCGACGTGGACTTCCCGCTGGGAGCACTCACCGCAGTCACGGGAGTATCCGGTTCCGGCAAATCCACCCTGGTCATCGGGGTGCTGGCGGACGTGGTGTCCCGCTCTGCAAAGCAGGTGGTCGGCGCCGAGGAGGCATCGGACGGGGATGCGGATGCTGAGCTCACGGCAGGATCCGATCCCTCTGAGGATTTCAGGGTGGACAACGTAGAGGGCGTCGATAAGATCCGCCGGTTGGTGCACATCACTCAGAAGCCGATTGGGCGCACGGTGCGTTCCACCGTGGCGACCTACACGGGGCTTTTCGATCACGTCCGCAGGCTCTTCGCCGCGACCCCCGAGGCTAAGCAGCGAGGCATGTCGGTGTCGGACTTTTCCTATAACACGACGAAGGGCCGCTGCCCGGAGTGCGATGGTGCGGGCAGCATCGAGGTCGAGCTGGTGTTCCTGCCGGGCACGTACACCACCTGCCCGGCCTGCCACGGCAAGCGCTACAAGCCGGAGATCCTTGAGGTGCAGTGGAACGGCCGCAGCATCGCGGACATTTTGGCGCTGACCGTGGACGAGGCACTGGAGGTCTTCGCCGAGGAGCCGAAGGTGCTGCGCTCTGTCGAATTCTTGCACGCGCTCGGCCTGGGCTATCTGCGGCTGGGGCAGGGGTCCCCGGAGCTTTCGGGCGGGGAGGCGCAGCGCATCAAGCTGGCCTCCGAAATGCAGCGCGGTTCTAGCCGCAAGCACAGCCTGTACCTCCTGGACGAGCCAACGACAGGCCTACACCCGGCGGATGTTGATCTGTTGCTCGCCCAGCTGCGCCGCCTTGTCGACGACGGCGCCACAGTGGTCGTCGTCGAGCACGACCTGCGGGTGGTCGCGCAGGCCGACCACATTATCGACGTCGGCCCAGGCGCCGGGGACGAGGGCGGCCAGATCTTGGCCACCGGGACGCCGGCGGCAGTCGCCCAGCAGGGGACAGATCCGGATTCGCGCTCGGTGACGGCGCAGGTGCTGGCCGAACGGGCTGGGTTGCGCTGAGGCCGAGCATCTAGCGTCTGCGATCTCGTATACAACGCGGTGATGCTCGACGCGGATACGCTTCTGGGTCTGCTTGTCGAGTTTGCCTAGTTCCTTCGCAGCAGAAGATTTGAAGGTGATGCGATAAGTGGCGTTTGACATAACCGAGCTTTACGCGAAGCCGAGTTCCTTTTTGAGGTCCTCAAACGAGATTTCCTCGCTCTCTTGCCGAGCAATTTCGGCGGCGCGGATGTCTTCCAGGTCCTCGAGAGCTTCGACAGCGCGGGCAAAGAATGTAGGAGAGACGACAACTGCGCGAGCGCGGCTGCCCCGGCTGGTGATAACGACAGGTGTGCGCTGCGCTTCCTCTAATAGCTGGCTCTGCGAATTGCGGAACTCGCTGGATGCCACTGATTTTATTTCCATATCGTAAATGTACATCTTGTACATATCGGTTGGCAGCGATATTTCACTGGTCGTTCCGATTCGGGCTTGTGGTCAAAAGGCGCTGTAGCGTGATTGATCTGCAAGGCTTTGCTCGTGTCGAGGTGTTTAAGGAGTGCGATGCAGGTCGCGCATTTTCGGCCAGCCCGGCTGATTTTCGACGACCAGCATCGCACGCTTTAAGTACCTCGACCGGAATGAGCTGTAGTTTGCTCGAGTTTCCTCGTCAGTGTGTATCGCGTGGCAACGTGCCGTAGGGAGACGTCTGCAGTCAGACCTTCGCCTCGCGAACACGCCGACCTGGACCACGTTTCCTTGCTGGGTGACGCGTAGTCGGTAAGGCGCGTGTTAGCATCTGGTGACGCGCGGGCGTAGACCCTACAGAAGTTCCCACTTTGGATTTACGGAAATGGCAATAGCCCCAGAGCATCAATTCGATTTAAAGGCCGCTGCAAACTATTTGGCGGAGATCCTCAATAAGGATGCGTTGAGCGAAAGGAACTCTAGGGTTGAAGGTGCCGTTTCCTTGCCGAAGTTTCATGGGGCTGCCGCTTGGATTGATACATTTCTATATCTCATTTTGGAAGTAGAAACGTCGAATGGGAAAACCTTCGTGGGGTTTGAAACCCTCTTTCAGCCCGAGGGAACGTTTCAAAAATATTCGGTCGAGTATGAGAATGTCCATGATTTGTGGGCGTACGAAATTGCTGGCGATTTGTTTCTTCAAACACTCAGTTTTGAGGATCCGGATCGTATCACTTGGATGAGAGTTGATACGAAACGTTTCGTTCCCACAACGTGGAGCGATTTGCTGGGTTTTGCGTATGGGCTGAATCGAATATGGGTGCGTGATTAAAGTGGTACCAGTACCGGCATGAAACCTACAAGGAGCAGCCTCATGAGCACCGACGTGCACGCCAGCTATTTCCTTGCTGATTCCTACGGGTCGCGCTTGCAGAAGATTGATGAAGAGTCGCGCGCCCTGCTCGCCGAATACCAGGCTTTGCAGCCGCCTCTCGTCTCACCGGATATGGATGTCACGAATCTTCGTGGGGCCGCTTTCCCGCGGAGCTCAGTGGAGAGGATCCGCGATTCGGACCTCGGCGAAGAGGAACGTCAGAAAGCAATCACTTACCTGTTGGGGTGCTGGTATATGGATCAGGTTGATGGTGTTTGGGATTTCGTTCCCATGATTGTGGACAAGCCAGCCCTCTACCTCTCGTTTGGCCTCGGGGTCCGGACGGAGAACGGCTCGATGCTCAATGTCGCCGAGTCTGCACGAGAGATTATGGAAGGCGGGGATCTCGCTTTTGTGGAGGCCCTCTATACGTCCAGCGTGAAAGTCGAACGACGACTTGCGGAAGAGGGGTCACGTTCGGAGGAAACTAGCACCTAGATTTGCGGCTAAAAGGCGTTGTAGCTCGATTGATCTGCAGAGTTTTGCTCGTGTCGAGGTGTTAAAGGAGTGCGATGCAGGTCGCGCATTTTCGTCCAGCCCGGCTGATTTTCGACGACCAGCATCGCACTCCTTAAGTACCTCGACCGGAACGGGCTGGTGTTTGCTCGAGTTTCCTCATCAGTGTTTTCGCGTGGCAACGTGTCGTAGGGGACGTTTGCAACCCGACGTGATCGGGAGACCCCTCAAGCGACACCACGACCGATAGGCAGCCAGATCCCGTTCAGGTGACACAGGGAACCGACGATCGGGCACAATGAAAGCCGTGGCGTCACCCCTAAAAGAAGAATTAGGAGAGAAACATGATCCTTGTGGTGCTCGGTGCTGCGGTCGCGCTGTTCAGCGCCTTATGCATCGTGATAATTGGGTTCCTAATCCAATTCTTCTTAGACCCCTTTTCGGTGAAGCGAAAAGTACTTTCTCCATACCGTTTCTTAGTGGTGATGGTTTTAATAGCACCCGTTTATCTCGTATACGACGTGCGAAATGATGCGATGTGTAACGTCATGTCCAACTATGCAGTCAGCGGGAACTTTAGCTATGCGTTCAGCGCGTACTTAATTACCGCAGTCATCATCAGCGTCCTTTGGCGCATCATTGGGTACTACTTCAGCGAAGAGCGGGAATAGGGTGGTCAAATCAGCCCGCTATCTTGGTGCTTAGAGAATTTCGCCATTAAGTAAAACCGCGAGGCCATCATCGTTGCACGAGGTATTTGAAACCGCTGGCGTTGAGCGAACTCGTTGTGCCAGAAGGTGTCGACTCTCCAAAACGTGACGTCATCTTCGGTGGAGGCCCCAGGCTTATCGACGTTCGCCCGCTCGCATGTCGGGTGCCTCCGTTAAGCTACCCGTATGAGTTCTGTGACAACTGCTCCGCGCCTTGACCGCGCTACGATGCGCCGTAACCTTGATGCTTTCAAACTTCGCTGGAATGAACGCCTCGACGGGTGGCGCTCGCTCGACGAGGGCGCACTGGAACGCAAGTACGCGCAGTCGTATTGGGCAGAGCTCCTCGCATGCTTCGGTATTACGGCCTCGCGCATGGACTTGTTTGAGCAGGACGCGAAGCGTGCCTCAAGCGGACAACGCGGCTACATCGACCTCTTTTGGCCCGGAGTCGTCATCGGTGAGGCGAAGAAACCAGGCGTCGACCTGCAAGTAGCAATCGACCAAGCCCGCGATTACCTGCTTGGCGGCACCGTGAACGACGCCGAACAACCCCGCTATATCATCGCCACCGACTTCTACCGCATCCGACTCATGCGCCTCGGCGACCCAGAGACTCGATTCAACATCGAGTTCCCGCTCGAGGAGATCACGGACCACGTCGACGAACTCAAGTTCCTCGCGGGCTACGAGGACAAGCTCACGCACGTTGAGCAGACCCAGGCTTCGATCGCCGCATCAAAGATCATGGCGAACCTGTTTACCGCCATGGTCGGCGACGACGTCGATGAAGCAGTCGGCGACGCAGCCCCTACGAACATGCAGGACGAGGAGCTCGCGGTGCAGGAAACGTCCATGTTCCTCACGCGCCTGCTGTTCCTGCTGTTCGGTGATGATGCAGGGCTGTGGGAACAGGACCTGTTTTATCGTTTCATTCTTGAGCACACCAACAGTGAGAACCTGGGCACGCAGCTTGCCGGTCTGTTCGAGGTTCTCAACACACCGGAGGAGCGTCGCCGCCGCGTCCCCGATTCGATGGCCGCGTTCCCGTACGTGAACGGCGCGCTGTTTGAAACCATGATGCCGACGCAGTTCTTCACCCCGGAGATGCGCGACGCGATCCTGGTTGCCTGCCGGTTCCAGTGGACCAACATTTCACCAGCAATCTTCGGCTCACTTTTCCAGCTCGTGAAGTCGAAGGAGGCGCGTCGCGACGACGGCGAACACTACACGTCCGAAAAGAACATCCTGAAGACGCTCGGCCCACTGTTTCTCGACGAGCTCCGTGAAGAAGCCGACCGCCTCATCAACTCAAAATCAACCAGCGTGAAAAAGCTTCGCGAGTTCCGCGACAGCCTCGCCACACACGTATTCATGGACCCCGCCTGTGGCTCCGGAAACTTCCTTATCGTCGCGTACCGCGAGCTGCGCAAGATCGAGACCGACGTGATCGTTGCGATCCGCGAACGCGAAGGCAATACCGCCATGTCACTGGATATCACGTGGGAGCAGAAGCTTTCCATCGGCCAGTTCTACGGCATTGAGCTGAACTGGTGGCCAGCCCGCATCGCCGAAACCGCAATGTTCTTGGTCGACCACCAAGCCAACCGTGAACTCGCGGACCGGGTAGGCCTCGCACCAGAGCGCCTACCCATCACGATTACCGCCCATATCACCCACGGCAACGCCCTCCGCCTCGATTGGAAAGCACTTCTTCCCAGCGACGCATCACATACGTATGTGTTCGGAAACCCACCGTTTCTCGGGGATCACACCAGAGACAAAGAACAACTTGAAGACCTACGAAATGCCTGGGGCGGGATTAAAACATCACGCCTAGATTTCGTAACAGCGTGGCACGCGAAAACTCTCGATCTGCTAGAAAAACGCCCAGGCTCATTTGCCTTCGTTACAACGAACTCCATTACTCAAGGCGACCAACCCGCACGTCTATTCCAGCCGTTTTTCGATGCCCACTGGCGTATCCGGTTCGCTCATCGCACTTTCACTTGGGACTCGGAAGCCCCCGGCAAGGCCGCTGTCCACTGCGTCATTATCGGCTTTGACCGAGAAGAATCGCCACGGCCACGACTCTGGGACTATGAGAGAGAAAAAGGCGATCCCATCGCTGTCCCCGTCACGCGAGCAATCAATGCCTACCTTGTAGACGGCTCGAATGTTCTCGTCGGCAAACGCAGCCAGCCTTTGTCTCCAGTACTTCCAGAAGTAGTCAAAGGCTCGATGGCCACTGATGGTGGAAATTTTGTCGTGACGGAGGATGATTACGAGCAAGTCACTGCCGATACTCACGCCGTAAAGTATCTTCGCCCTTATGTTGGCGCAAAAGAGCTAATTAACAATCACCCGCGATGGTGCCTGTGGCTAACGCAGTTAGATCCCCTTGACTTCGAGAAGTCCCCTGAGCTCCAAAGAAGAGTCGATGCCGTCGCGGCAGAACGTGCAAAGTCTAAAGCGAAAACGACGCGAGAGTATCCACATCATCACTTATTCCGGCAGCTTGGCTTTGAGTCGGACGTTCCATTCGTGGCTATCCCTGAAGTTAGCTCGCAAAATCGACGGTATCTACCTGTCGCAATGATGGCTCCAGGAACCATTATCTCCAATAAAGTCTACGGAGCTGTAGACCCTTCTGGATTCATCTTTGCGATCGCTTCATCGAGCATGTTCATCACATGGATGAAAACAGTCGGCGGAAGGCTCAAGTCTGACATCAGCTTTTCGAGCACCATCACATGGAACAATTTTCCGCTCCCAGGCTTAGATGAAACAGAGAAGAATCGAATTGCGGATGCCGGTAAAAAAGTCCTTACCGCACGTTCCGAATTTCCCGATCGTTCGTTAGCCCAGCTTTACTCTGCCAGCATCATGGAACCCAAGCTCGTTAAGGCGCACGACGCGCTCAACCGGGAAGTGGATAAAGCTTTTGGTGCGTTGCGCAAGCTGACTACCGAGCGTCAGCGCCAGGAACTCTTGTTCGCCAACTACGCGAAACTCACCAACAACTAGATTTAATCTGGAGGTTTGCGTCCCGGGGAAGTTGCTTGAACAGAAAAGGAAGATTGCACGCTGGACAGGAGGTTCCGGGACGTTATTTTACGATAACGCCTGGATTGCTTCCCCGATTTCACGGATTAGGCTGGCAGCTACTTCCTTGGATTCATCCGTCACAGCCTCGTTTAGTCCCATAGCCAAAGGCGAGAGGAATCCCCGCATAGCTGCCAACCCCCTACTAATTACCGAATTGTCTGGTGATTCTCTTGTAACCTCTGCAAGGACTGATTCAGCTTCTTCCTCGGCATACTTCCGTTCCGTCTCATTTAGCTCGAAGCTAGTCGCGATTTGCAAAACACGGTCTACCAGTTGTGCAATTTCTTCGTAGCCGTTTTTCACCTGCTCTGATTGCTTTTGATTGACGTTGCCTTGAATATTTGTAGCGAACTGGACTCTTGAGCCATCTCCATTTACCACTGGCCCGTTATAGGTATAGTTCACTACGGTCGGGTGAGAATTTTCCCATTGGTGAGGAGGGCGCGTGGGTTCTACCTGGAGTGGCATCCGTATTGGATTTCGTTTCGCTTCCCGGTCAAACTCTTTCTGGATATCCTTTTGGATGCTTTGAGTCCACCTACGAAGGTCACCTGGTTTGCTGAGGTCATATTTGCGGGGCAAGTATTTCTCCTTCGCTTTTCGTAATGGGCTGACTATCAGTCGAGACAGGTTTGATGCTTAATTTTACCGCACCGTCAAACACGCTTTCTACCCTCTGTATTACTCGGTACGCCCCAAGTGAACAGTTCGAGCATTACATCCATCGCCTTTAACTCACTGTTCGTTAGGGTGGGTGTTTAGAAGACTGAAATGGTAGCGGCGTGGTGAGTATCCGGTGAGTATCCGGTAACACCTGAGTGAATATCCGGTAGCGGAGTATGTAGCCGTTTGTTTCGCTTCGCAAACTTGCGAACGAGCGGCAGTGCCAGGAGCCGCTCTTCGCTAATTGCGCAGAGATGAACAGCGGGCAAGCAGGGCACCAGGTCTAACTGTCCCAGTCCACCGCCCAGGGGTCTTCCTCTTCTTGCTCGTCCATGAGGGCGTTGATCGGCTCCGTCAGGTGCTGGTCAATCACGGTCCAGGCGGCATCGTTCTGGTCTTGCAGGAAGATCTGTACCATCGCTTCTCTGCTGCGCGGGATGTCGGCGACGTCCTTCGCCCACCCGGCGAGACGCAACACCCTCTTCGCCTGCGCGATCAGGTCCGCCTCCTGGTTGAGTTCCAACCACAGCTCCTCGACGGCCTGCGGGCTGTGGTCCCTCCCGAGCGTTTTCAATGCTTCCTCGACGGTGGTTTTCATGACGGCGTCGACAACCCAGGCGCATTCTATAGATGGGTAGTGGTAGCGCATCATCCCGACCACCTTGTACGGATTCCCGTCGGCGACCTCCAGGGCTTTAGCCGCGAGTTGACCAGCTTGGTATTGGCGGAACTGGAACATCACCCGGTAAAACGCCTGGTCTTTCTCCTCCTGGATCCCTGGTGTCTCGCGCAGATAATTGAATACGTTTACTTCCATTGCGCGGTGTTCGTCGCTAAGCTCGCGGAGCATTGTGTAGGCCGTTGGCTCGTTCGCGTTGTCCGGATCGGTGATTTTCAAGTACTCCACGAGGAAGAAGATCGAGGTGCTATCGCGATCGGTCATTGGCAGATCCCAGTCGGAGCCACCGTAAATGTCGGGGACAGGGCGTTTCGGGTAGCCATGGAACCGCACTGTGGGCGTTGTTGTCATGATTGGTCTCCTTCGGGGTCGTTGGTGTTGCTGCAATGTAGCGAACGGACCCGACATTTCGGTGGGCAAGCACGCGGGCAGCGCTGTATCGGTCGTGCTGTTGGCTCGTTTTAGCAGGTAGAGGTCGGGATACAGCGTCCATATTGGCGAAGGCGTGTTCGAGTGGGGTGTGCGGGGTGGGCGGAGGGGTGTCGAAAAGCAGCGAGGGGTATGGGCGCGAAAAATGTGACTTATGTCCCAAAAGTTTGCGTTGTTTTCTGCTGCGCTGCTCGTGCAATGAGGGAAAACTAACAGGGGTCCAGCCAATGAAGTGCTCGCCACGGAAGGGGCGCCACGAAGAAAGGATTCACATGTCTATCGATCAACAGATCTCTGACTATTACGGCAAATTGCAAAAGAGGAACGCGGGGGAACCGGAGTTCCACCAGGCGCTCGCGGAAGTGCTTGACTCCCTCAAGATCGTCCTCAACAAGGATCCTCACTACGCTGACTACGGACTCATCGAGCGTCTTTGCGAGCCAGAGCGTCAACTTGTGTTCCGCGTCCCGTGGGTCGATGACAATGGGCAAATCCAGGTCAACCGCGGCTTCCGCGTGCAGTTCAACTCCGCGCTCGGCCCATACAAGGGCGGGCTGCGGTTCCACCCGAGCGTCAACCTGGGCATCATCAAATTCCTGGGCTTCGAGCAGATCTTCAAGAACTCCCTGACCGGCCTGCCAATCGGCGGCGCGAAGGGTGGCTCCGACTTCGACCCGAAGGGCAAGTCCGACGCCGAGATCATGCGGTTCTGCCAGTCCTTCATGACGGAGCTGCACACCCACATCGGCGAATACCGCGACGTGCCAGCCGGTGACATCGGCGTTGGCGCCCGCGAGATCGGCTACCTCTTTGGCCAGTACCGCCGCCTGGAAAACAGCCACGAGTCCGGCGTGATCACCGGCAAAGGCCTGAAGTGGGGCGGCTCCCTCGTGCGCACCGAGGCAACCGGCTATGGCCTGGTCTACCTCACCTCCGAGATGATGCAGACGCACGGCGAGTCCTTCGAAGGCTCCAAGGTTATCGTGTCCGGCTCTGGCAACGTGGCTATCTACGCTGCGGAGAAGGTGCAGCAGCTCGGCGGCGTGGTTGTGGCCATGTCGGACTCCTCCGGCTACGTCACCACCCCGAACGGCGTGGACATCGAACTGCTCAAGGATGTTAAGGAAGTGCGCCGCGGGCGCATCTCCACCTACGCGGCTGAGGCCGGCGAGGGCGTCGAATTTCACCGGGATGGCAACGTGTGGGAGGTCCAGGCGGATGTTGCCCTGCCGTGTGCCACCCAGAATGAGCTCAACGGTGACGACGCCAAACTCCTCGTGGACAACGGTGTCCGCTACGTCGCCGAGGGTGCCAACATGCCGTGCACCCCAGCGGCTGCCCACTACTTCCAGCAGAAGGGGATCGCGTTCGCGCCGGGCAAGGCCGCCAACGCAGGTGGCGTGGCCACCTCCGCGCTGGAGATGCAGCAGAACGCCTCGCGCGACTCCTGGTCCTTCGAGTACACCGACCAGCGCCTGCACGAAATCATGTCGAACATCTTCAAGACGGTTGATCGCACCGCGAAGGAGTACGACATGGAGGGCGACTACGTTGCCGGCGCGAACATCGCGGGCTTCAAAAAGGTCGCTGACGCGATGCTGGCGCAGGGTGTTATCTAACCTGCATGATTATGCCCTAATGGCATAAAATACGCGTTCACTGCCCACTGCCGATTTCGTTTCGGTAGTGGGCAGACGTGTTTCCGGGGGTAGGAGGAAAGAAATTTTCCTGAATAACATACAGTGCGCCGTATATCTGTTACGCTGCCGTGTATGTCAGGGCAAAAAGTGTTGAACGTAGCAGTCGCGGGCGCTACCGGGTACGCCGGCGGCGAGATCCTCCGCCTGCTGCTCGGCCACCCGGCATACCTCGCGGGCGAGCTCGAGATCGGTGCGCTCACCGGAGCCTCCAACGCGGGAGCCTCGGTAGCGGAGCTCATGCCGCACCTGCCCGAGCTCGCCGACCGCGTCATCGAACCCACCACCGTAGAGGTGCTCGCGGGCCACGACGTCGTCTTCCTCGGCCTGCCGCACGGGCACTCCGCGAAGATCGGCGCGGCGCTGCCGCCAGAGGTCACCGTTATCGACTGCGCCGCCGACTTCCGCCTACGCAGCGCCGATGCTTGGCAGCACTACTACGGTTCCGAGCACGCCGGTTCCTGGCCGTACGGCCTGCCGGAGCTGCCCGGCCACCGCGAGCAGATTGCGGCTGCCACGCGGATCGCGGTGCCAGGATGCTTCCCTACGGGCGCGACCCTCGCGGCATGGCCCGCGGTGGCATCCGGCCTGGTTGCACCGGACCTGACTATCGTCTCCGTCACCGGGGTGTCCGGTGCCGGCAAGAAGGCAAGCGTTGCCATGCTGGGTGCGGAAACGATGGGCTCGCTGAAGGCCTACAGTGCGGGCGGTGCTCACCGGCACACCCCGGAGATCCAGCAGAACTTGCAGGAAGTAGCGCAGGCTCCGGTCGGCATCAGCTTCACGCCAGTGCTTGCACCGCTGCCACGCGGCATCCTCACCACCGTGGTCGCACCCCTTGCCCAGGGCGTGGACGCTGCGACTGCCCGCGCGGCCTACGAAGCCGCCTACGCGGGCGAAGCGTTCATCACCCTGCTCCCGGCAGGGCAGCAGCCGCAGACGCAGCACGTGGTTGGCTCAAACATGTGCCACGTGCAAGTGGAAGTGGATGAGGCGGCCAAGAAGCTGGTAGTCACCAGCGCCATCGATAACCTCACCAAAGGCACCGGCGGCGGTGCCGTGCAGTGCATGAACCTCGCACTCGGGCTCGAGGAGACCGCGGGACTCTCGCGAGCCGGGGTGGCCCCGTAACCGCCAGCCCTATTCCACCTCCACTTCTTCTCGTACAGGACCGTAAAGGACATTTCATCATGAGCACTACTGGTGTTACCGCCCCCAAAGGATTCAGCGCCGCCGCAACCTCGGCCGGCATCAAGACATCCGGCAAGCCGGACATGGCCGTCGTGGTCAACGAAGGGCCCAAGCAAGCGGCCGCAGCCGTATTTACCCGCAACAAGGTGTTCGCAGCCCCGGTCAAGGTCAGCCGCGAGGTAATCAAAGGCGGCGCGCTCCAAGCCGTCGTGTTTAACTCCGGCAACGCCAACGCCTGCACCGGCGCGCAGGGTGTGGAAGACGCCAAGGCAATGCAGCAGCTGACCGCCGCAGGCATCGGGGCGGACGCCTCGCACATCGCGGTGTGCTCCACCGGCATCATCGGCGACGTGCTGCCGATGGACAAGGTTGAGCACGGCATCGGGGTCGTTGTGAAGCAACTCGGCGACCATGGCGCGGACGCCGCCGTCGCCATCAAAACCACGGATACTGTGGCGAAAGAGGTCGTCGTCAATGGTGACGGGTGGACGCTCGGCGGGATGGGCAAGGGCGCCGGCATGATGGCGCCGTCGCTGGCCACGATGCTCGTGTGCATCACCACGGACGCAGACGTCGAGAGCCAAGCGCTGCAGGCCGCGCTCGAGCGCGCCGTCGCCACCACCTTCAACACCCTCGATATCGACGGCTCCACCTCCACCAACGACACCGTCATCGCCATGGCCAGCGGCGCAAGCGGCGTCACCCCGACGCAAGAGGAACTCGACGCCGCGATGCAGGACGCCTGCTCGCAGCTCGCAGCCATGATGCAGTCCGACGCCGAAGGCGTGACCAAGCGCGTGGCCATCACCGTCGAAGGCGCAGCCGACGACGCCCAGGCGCTCAACGCAGCCCGGACAATCGGGCGCGACAACCTAGTCAAGACCGCAATGTTCGGCTCCGACCCGAACTGGGGCCGCGTGCTCGCCGCCGTCGGCATGGCCGAGGCCGAGATGGACGCCGAGAACATCTCCGTCACCTTCAACGGGCACACCGTGTGCGCGCAGTCCGCGGGCGCGCCGGGCGCACGCGATGTGGACTTGAGCGGGGCGGACATCGAGGTCGTCGTCAACCTCGGCACCGGCGGGCAGGGCAGCGCCACCGTGCGCACCACCGACCTGTCGCACGCCTACGTCGAAATCAACTCCGCATACAGCAGCTAGGAGGCAGTCGTGTTACCGAATCTCAGCAGCGAGCAGCGGGCAACCGTCCTGGCAGAAGCACTGCCGTGGCTGCAGCACTACCGCGACAAAATCGTCGTGGTCAAGTACGGCGGCAACGCCATGATCGACGAAGACCTCAAGGCCGCGTTCGCCGCAGACATGGTCTTCCTGCGCACCGTCGGCGCGAAGCCCGTCGTCGTCCACGGCGGCGGCCCGCAGATCAGCGCGATGCTCTCCCGGCTCGGCCTCGACGGCGGCGAGTTCGTCGGCGGCTTCCGCGTCACCACCCCGGAGATCCTGGACGTGGTGCGCATGGTGCTCTTCGGCCAGGTCGGGCGTGACCTGCTGGGCAAGATCAACTCCCACGGGCCCTACGCGGTGGGCACCTCCGGCGAGGACGCCGGCCTGTTCACCGCGAAGCGCCGCACCGTCGACGTCGACGGCGAAACCCGCGACATCGGGCTCGTCGGCACGATCACCGACGTGAACCCCGCCGCCGTCATGGACATCATCGAGGCCGGGCGCATCCCGGTGGTCTCCGGCATCGCGCCGGGCGAGAACGGCGAGGTGTACAACATCAACGCCGACGAGGCAGCTGGCGCACTCGCCGCGGCGATCGGCGCGGAGCGCCTCGTGGTGCTCACCAACGTGGAGGGCCTCTATACAGACTGGCCGAATAGGGACTCGCTGCTGTCTAAGATCGAGGCCGGGGACCTCGAGCAGATGCTGCCAGCGCTGGACTCGGGCATGATCCCCAAGATGGAGGCGTGCCTGACTGCAGTGCAGGGCGGGGTGAAAGCCGCCCACGTCATCGACGGGCGCGTCGCGCACTCCGTCCTGCTTGAGCTGCTCACGATGGGCGGGGTGGGCACCATGGTTCTGCCAGATGATTACGACCGTTCCCAGTACCCGGACGGCACCATTTTTAGAAAGGATGACGCATGAAGGACTTCACGCAGCGTTGGGCGGGCGCGCTTTTAGATAACTACCCGGTTCCGCCAATCGAGCTCGTCGAAGGTTCCGGTTCCACCGTGACCGACGCGGATGGCAAGCAGTACATCGACATGCTGGCCGGCATCGCGGTCAACGCGCTCGGCCATGCGCATCCGGCAGTGGTCGAGGCGGTCACCAACCAGCTATCGACGCTCGGCCACGTCTCGAACCTGTTCGGCTCCGCACCCGTGGTCAAGGTCGCCGAGGCACTCCGCGAGCACGTCGGCGACAACACCGCCCGCGTCTACTTCGGCAACTCCGGCACCGAGGCCAACGAGGCCGCGTTCAAACTCGCGCGCCTGACCGGCCGCCGCCGCATCCTCGCAGCGCAGCACGGCTTCCACGGCCGCACCATGGGCGCGCTCGCCATGACCGGCCAGCCCGACAAGCAAAAGCCGTTCGAGCCCCTGCCCGCCGGCGTGGAGTTCTACCCCTACGGCGACATTGAGGCGCTCACCGCACTCGTGGAACAGAACCCTTCGGATACCGCGGCCATCATCCTGGAGCCCATCCAGGGCGAGACCGGCGTCATCCCCGCCCCGGAAGGCTTCCTCACCCAGGTCCGCGAGCTGTGCGACAAGCACGGCATCCTCTTCATCGCCGACGAAGTGCAGACCGGCGTCGGCCGCACCGGCGACTTCTTCGCCTTCCAACACGAGGGCGTGCTCCCGGACGTGATCACTATGGCCAAGGGGCTCGGCGGCGGCCTGCCCATCGGCGCGACGATCGCCCGCGGCGAGGCGGCGAAGCTCTTCACTCCGGGCAGTCACGGCACCACGTTCGGCGGCAACCCCGTCTCGTGCGCGGCGGCCACGGCAGTGCTGGCCACCATCGACGACGCTTTCCTCGAGGAGGTGCGTCGCAAAGGTCAGGTGCTTTACGACGCCGCCTCGAAGATCCCGGGTGTCAAGGCAGTTCGTGGGCGTGGGCTCATGCTCGGCGTGGTGCTGGAGCGGCCGGTGGCGAAGCGCGTCGTCAAGCTTGGCCTTGAGCACGGCGTGATCCTCAACGCGCCGGCGGATGACGTGATCCGCCTGACGCCGCCGCTGGTGATCAGCGACGAGGAGATCGCGCAGGCGGCTCAGCGCCTCGCGGCCGCGATTGCGGAGGCTTCAGAAGAGGTCTCACAATAAATTGACAGGCTTGACGTATCGCTTTCACATGTGCTGTAATTTGGTTGTTCAATTTATTAATTGAACATTTGCTAGTTGGGTGGAGCCATCCACCCTTGCGCCTTCACATTCCTTGCTCGGAATCGGTGCAACCAAACCACAGTGAAAGTCGATACATATGGCCTTCTCCGCGAAGAAATCCCTCCCAGCTGTAGTGCTCTGTGCCGCGATGATGTGGACAGTGACTGGGTGCAGTAGCCCTGCGGACAACGAGACTGCCTCGGAAACGAGCCAGACCGCCGCAGATGCCTCGCATGCAGTGACCATCATGGACATCACCGGGAACACGATTCAGCTGGAGAAGCCACTCGAGCACGCAGCCATCCAGCTTTCTGGTTCAGGCGGGCCGCTTTTGACGATGGCGGCCCTCGACCGGGACAACTACACGTCCAAGATCGCTGCGATGGACAAGGGCCTTGAGTCCAACCGACAGGACCTGTGGGACCTTTTGCTTAAGGCGAACCCGGAGCTTGCTGATATCCCGAAGATTGGTGATGCGACGAAGGATCAGATCTCCGCCGAACAACTTTTGACGATGGGTGTCGACGGAGTCATTGCTCCGGTTCGCCAGAAAGCAAAGATGGATGTCATCGCTGAACAGACTGGCATCCCGGTAATCTACATCGATTACCACAGCCAAAAGCTGGAAAACCATATTGAGTCCACCAAGATCATCGCTGAAGCCACCGGGCTGACGAAGAATGTCGACGAGATCACGAAGTTCTACGAGGACGTCGTCGGCGATATCGAGGAGCGCGCTTCGAAGCTGGACCGCACCACGTCCGTCTACTTTGAGACGACCTCGAACGGCCCAACCGAATTCGGCAACACCTACGGCGCCGGCATCATGTGGGGTGCCATCCTGGACGCCGTTGGCGCGGACAACATCGCGACGCACTTTATGGCTGCGGACGACGCCGAGGCGCTCTCCGCCGAACAGGTCTTGGTCAGCAACCCGGACAAAATCGTGCTCTCGGGTTCCCTGTGGGCGAACCAGCCGGACTCGGTCAAGATGGGCTTCTCCGTCTCCAATGAGGAGGCGCTGGCCTCGATGGAGCCGTTCCGCCAGCGCGAGGGCTGGGACAAGCTTAAGGCAATCCAGAACAACGAGCTGTACGCGATTGGTCACCCTATGACCCGCGAAATGCTTGACTTCTACTCCTACGCGCAGCTTGCCAAGCTTTTCCACCCGGAGGAGTTCGCGGACCTGGATCCGGAAGCGCTGATCAAGGAGTACTTCGACAAGTACATGCCGATCCCATACGAGGGAACCTGGTTCATCAAGTATGAGTAAGGCAAGAACAAAAAGCCTCCCGAAAGGACTGCTGGTCGCATTTGCCATTTTGGCGGTCGTAGTCCTTTTCGTGGTGGATCTTTGCGTCGGCCCCGCCAACATCAAGCTCTCGAACTTCTCTGCCGTGCTAGATCCTGATTCGGTTGAGCACATTGCGTTTTTCCGCATGCGCATGCCGGCTGCCCTCATGGCAGTTGGGGTGGGGATGAGTCTGGGGTTGGCGGGTGCCGTGATGCAGACGATCCTGAATAACCCGCTTGCCAGCCCGTTCACGCTTGGCGTGTCCTCGGCGGCAAGCCTTGGTGCTGCCATCGTGTTCGTGATGGCGCTGCCGATGGTATTTGTTACCGGCGGTGCGCTGGTGCTCGCACTGCTCTCTGTGCTGGTGATCTTCGCGGTGGGCAAATATATCGAGATGAGTAACTCCTCACTGGTGCTCGCGGGTATCGCGCTGAATTTTCTTTTCGATGCCTTCCTGTCTCTGATCCAGTACCGCGCATCCGAGGAGAGCCTGTCGTACATCGTCTTCTGGACGATGGGCGGGCTGACCCGCGCCTCCTACCCGCAAGCGTGGATTCTGCTCTCCATGTTCGTCGTAGTCTTCGCGGTGCTGCTGCGCAACGCGTGGAACCTGACCGCGCTGAAGTTCGGCGAAGCCCGAGCCGAAGCGCTCGGCGTCAAAGTCGGGCGTGTGAAGATCCTCTCCCTCGTCTTGGCCTCGATCCTGACTGCGCTGGCGGTGAGTTTCTGCGGCAAGATCGGCTTCATCGGCCTGGCCGCGCCGCACCTGGCGCGCCGACTGGTCTCCGAGGACCAACGGTTCTACCTGACCAGCTCCGCCATTCTTGGTGCGATGATCCTGCTGGTGTCCTCGATCCTCTCGAAGCTGATCGTCCCGGGCGTTGTGGTCCCAATCGGCATCATCAGCTCGATTATCGGTATCCCGTTCTTGGTCTATGCGCTGACAAGCCAGCGCCGTCAAAGGGCGGTGTAGCGGCATGATTCGCGTCAAGAACTTCTCGTTCGACTACGGCGAGCGCCAGATCATCAAGGACATCAGCTTCCAAGCCAAACCCGGCGAGGTCACCGTGTTGATGGGACGCAACGGCGCGGGCAAGACCACGCTGATGACGTCGATTGTCCGCTCACACAACCAGCGGCGCGGCAAGAAGATCTCCGGCGACATCGAAACCACTGGCACCATTTCCTACCTGAACCAGCACACGGAGGGTGACCTGCCGTTCACGGTCTTCGAAACGGTGATGATCGGCAAAGTATCCAAGCTGGGCATCCGCACCACGCAGGAAGACATCGACGACGTCAACGAAGTGCTGGACATGCTGGAGCTGCAGCCTCTCCGCGACGTCGCGATCCGCAACCTCTCCGGCGGGCAGCGCCAGAAAGTGTTCATCGGGCAGGCGATGGTGAAGCGCCCCGAGATTCTCCTTTTCGACGAGCCCACCTCCGCCCTCGACATCGAAAACCAGTACCGCATCCTGCACCAGATCAAGGACCTCACCGTCCAGCGCAACATCACGACGGTGGTGACCCTACACCAGATCGACCTGATTGAGCGCTTCGCCGACCACATCATCGTGCTGCACGAGGGCCAGATCTACGCCGAAGGCTCACCCGCCGAAGTGTTTACGAAGCAGACGTTCCGCGACGTCTACTCCGTCGAAGCGATCCTGGCCGGGGTCAAGGACCGGATCCTCTTCGGGTTCGACCTCCTCGACCACCCGAAGATTCCGCCTGAGCACACCCCGACTTCGATCCACTAGGCCCGCTAGTCCCGGTGGCGGGTAAGTGTCAGCGCCCGCTGCTGGTCAAGCACATCGAAGTAGGGCAGCGGGTCTATGTCGAGCGCCTCCACGTAGTCCGTGAGCATATTGCGCACCACCTGGTGGAGCTCCTCGACGTCCCACGGCTTGGCGATGTAGTAGTCCAGGTTCGCCTCGTTCACCGCGTGCACAGTGTCCTTGAGCTGCGCCTGCCCGGTGACCAGCACCTTCCGGGTCGCCGCGGTGCGTGGGTCCTGCATCATCTGTACTAGGAACTCCACGCCGGTGGTCCCGGGCATGCGGTGATCACACAGCGCGAGCGCGAGGAGGTCGCCGTCGTCGCTGAGCTCGTCGATAACCTCCCATGCCTCGTCGGCGCTGGAGGCAACCTCCAGGCGGACGGTGTCCGCAAACGAGAGGAGGTCGCGCTCAAGGGCGGCGCGCACTTCGGCTTCATCTTCAAGAATCAGAATGGTGAGGTTCATGGTGTCTCCTTGGTCCGTTGATACGTAGGCGAACGCTGGCTTGGGTGCCCCGCGGGGAGGACTCCAGCGTGATGGTTCCGTGGTGCTTATTGATGATGCTTCGGCACACACTCAGGCCGATCCCCATCCCGAAGCGCACCTGGCCGTTCTTCGTGGTGAATCGGGGTTCGAAGAGTCGCTCGAGGCGCTCGCCGGGGATGCCGGGGCCGTCATCAATAATGTCGACTTCGATCCAGCCCGGCTCTGGCGCGCTGGTTCTGATCGTGACTGTGCTGCCAACGCCCGTGTCTTGCATTGCCTCGGCGGCGTTGGTCAGCAGGTTCGTCCACACCTGGGCCAGCTGGCCCGGCATGCACGTGATGTTAGGCAGCTCCGCGTAATCGCGGATGACCTCGACGTTATCGAGTCGGTGCGAGATGAGGCGCAGCGTGTCGTCAATACCCTCGTGGACATTGACGTCGGTGACGGGGTCGCCGTCTGGGCGCGCGTACGAGCGCAGCGAAGCGACGAGTTCCGTGATGCGGGTCGCCGCGGTGGAGAGGTTGCGCACCCCAGTGCCGATCGCCGCGGCGCGCTCGATGGTGTCGAAGTCGAGCCTGCGGGAGCGGGCCACCTGCTTGGCAAAGGCGTCGTCGTGAAGCCCGGCGAGCACCCAGCGTTGCGCGAGCGCGCGGTCACCGATGATCTCCGTGAGCTCACGCCGCAACCTGCGTGCCTCCTTCGTACTCACCGAGGGAGCTAGTTTCGCCTGGTCAAACGCCTTCAGTACGCCCTCGCGCCACTTCCGGTTCGGGCTCGAAGCCAGCAGCGTATCGACGTCCTCTCCGAGATGCGCCGCCGTTCGCTCAATCGCGGCCATCGGGTTGTTCAACTCGTGGGCAACCCCCGCCGCCAGCTCGCCGAGCGAGGCGAACCGGGCCTGGCTCATCAACTCGCGGCGGGCCTCCTCCAAATTGCGCAGGGCGGTGCTCAGCCGCGCCCGCTCCTGCTCAAGCTCCACGGTCATCTCATGCTGGTGCACCTGGCTGTCCTCGGAGCGGCGCAGGCGCCGGTCGTAGGAGCGCACCAGCAACACAGCGAGCATGCGGTCCAGGCCAGGGGCGATGTCGAGCAGGTAGTTGAGTTGGTCCATCGGCAGCTGCACCGCGGTGACCTCCGTCGTGGTGCGGGCGGTAAAGAACCCGATGCGCGTGCCCGCCAGCGCCAACAGGCCGATGACCAGGCCCGTCGAGCCGCGGTGCATCGTGATGTCGCCTGCGTCCGTGTTGCGCTGCAGCACCACCTCGCCCGAGATAGTCAAGATGACCTCCTCGACCTCCTTGCCCTCCGTGGTCAGGTTCACCCCGGGAGGAAACACCAGGCGTGGCTGGCGCCCAAGGTGGCGGTCGGCTGCATCAATAATGCGCCCGACAATCTCCTCGTTTGTCAGTTCCACATCCAGGGCCGGCGCGGCCGGCTGGTCGTACTTCGACGCCAGCTCGGGGTTGTCGTGGTAGCGCGACGCCCAATAGCGGGTGAGCTGCTGCTGCAGGTTCCGTGCCAGGGCCTCGTCGTGGATCTCCGGCGTGTACACCAGCATGTCCAGCCTGCCCAGCTCGCTGAGCCGGTCCAGGCCCGACACCGTCGGTGCCGTGGTCAGGACGATGATGCGGGTGTGTTCGTAGTGGGCGTCGTCAAGAAATTTGACCAGCGGGTGATCGGCGGTGAGCCCGTGCTCGTGCACCGTGACGGTGACGAGCGCGAGGTCGTCCGTGCGAGGCAAGTCCGTCAGCGACGGGTAGGTGAGCACCGTATGCGTGCCGCCGAACGCGTCGCGCACGATGCTCTGGACGGTGCGCGACGCCTCCGACGCACCGATGACCGCGATTGTTGAGTGTGGAATCATCTACAGCAACCCCAGCAGCGTCCATACTGACGGCATCACGAAGATCAACAGCAGCGTTGCCACCGTGCCCACCACCAGGCCGACCTGCGCCATCTGTGGGATGGTGATCTCCTTCGTGGCGTACGCAATCGCGTTCGGCGGGGTGGAGATCGGCAGCGCCATACCCAGCGAGCAGGCGATCGCCACAATCACCGCGATGAGCATCGGGCTCGGCTCGGACAGCGTGATCGCCAGCGAGACCGCCAGCGGCACCAGCAGGTTCGCCGCCGCCGAGTGGGAAATGACGTTCGCCATGGCAAACCCGATCAGGCCCAGCAGCGCCAGGATCATCATCGGGCCGAGCACCTTCCAGTTCACGGAGCCGACCAGCCAATCGTCGAGGCCCGTCGCACCGACGCCCGTGCCCAGCGCAATACCGCCGGAGACCAGCCACAACACCGGCCAGTCCAGCGCCTGGACGTCCTTGCCCTTCATCACTTTCAGGCTCAGCAGCGCAACGACGGGGAAGAAACCGACAATATTCGAGGAAATCCCGTGCAGCGGCTCGCTCATCCACAGCGCAATCGTCAGCCCCGCCACCGCGTAAAACAGCTTCGCGTTCGACGACGTATCCCAGGACGCATCCATTGCAATCGAGATCCGCGTCTCCGAGGGGATGAACGCAATGCACAGGAACAGCCACGCAAACACCAGCACAACCAGCATGAACGGGACGGCAAGCAGCATCCACTGCGCGAAGGACACCTTGATGCCGTACTCCGCCAGCGCACCAATCGCGATCGCGTTCGGCGGCGTGCCCACCGGCGTACCGATGCCGCCCACATTCGCCGCCAGCGGAATCGACAGCGCCACACCCGCGCGCACCTTACCCGGCGGCAGCGTGCGCAGAATCGGGATGACCACCGCGAACATCGTGGCCGTCGTCGCCGTATTCGACATAAACATGCTCAGCAGCGCGGTAATCAGCATGAGCCCCAGCACCGTCAGCCGCGCCTTGTCCGGGAACGGCCGCAGCATAATCGCGGCCAGGTTCTTGTCCAGCCCGAACTTCTCCGCGCCATGCGCAATCATGAACCCGCCCAAGAACAGGATGATCACCGGGTTCGCCAGCGCCGCAAAGTAGTCGGACGCCGGCAGCACCGTCTCCTTCAGCGCCTCGGCGCCACCCGTCGGGTCAACGATGGCGCCCTTTGAAAGCAGGATGACCTCGAAGAAGATCACTAGCACCGCGGTCGCGGTCAGCGGGATCGGCTCGAGGATCCAGAAGACAATCGCTAACAGGAAAATAGAAAGCATCCGCTGGCCGGGAGCCTCGAGGCCAGGGATGTTGAAAAAGAAGGGGAGCGCGAAGAGCACGGCGCCAAGAATGAGGCCCGCCCACTGCTTTTTCGAAAGGGAGGGGGCGCGCTGCTGGAGCGCCGGTGGTGGAATCGTTCCATGCTGTACAGCCATACCTCTGTATCTTAATCGTATGACCAGCGAATTTCGGTGGTTAGAATAAGCAGAATGAAACACTCAAAGCTTTTCGTCGCAGCACTCGCCGCCGCCTGCGTATCGACGGCCACTTCGTGCACCACCCAGCCCCTCCCATTCGAGCAAACACCCGCCGCACCGGCTTCGCAGGAAGCAGAGACCGCGCCCGATGCCGATCCAGGCGTGATGGACGAGCCCGCCTTCGAAGACGCCATCATTACCATCTGGTCAAAGACAGACGAGATGCGGGGCATCGGCGTGCCCGAGTCCGAGATCGAAGATTTACAGGCCCGCACCGACAAGCGCGACGAGTCGATGGGGAAGCGCGCAATGTTTTACGTCACCGAGGCTGACAAGCTCAGCGAACAGTATGCGTCAGTGACTGAAAACGGTTCTTAAGCCCAGAGCGGTCCGGTGCGGGTGTGGTACCCGGCAGGCTCCACATGCACGATCGTTTCCGACTCACCGATGACCGCAGTGATGCCATCCTCGATGGCGTCGGCGTGCTCGTGGGAGTACGCCACAGTCCACCCGCCGGGGACCTGCACGACGAGGCTGATAAGCCGATCGCGGCCAAACGCAGCCGTGCGCACCGACGTGAACTCGACGTCGTGCTCGGCAGCGTAGCTATTAAGGAAGCCGTGCAGCTTCTCCAGCTCATCTTGCGGCAGCGCTTCCGAGAGCAGCCCAAGAATGGCGCCTTTGAGCAGGCGGTAGCCGGTGAACAGGACGTTGAAGCCGACGCACAGCGCGATGATCGGGTCGAGCAGCTGCCAGTCCGTAATCCAGACCGCCGCGATGCCGACGATCACTCCGACCGTGGTCCACACGTCAGTGAGGAGGTGGTGGCCGTCGGCGTCCAGTGTTGAGGAGCGGTACTTCTTCCCAGCTTTCACCAGCGCGACGCCCACCGCGAGGTTTAGTACCGTGGCGGCAACAGAAAACGCCAGGCCGATACCGATCTGCTCAACCGGCTGCGGGTGAATAATGCGCTGCACGGACGTATAGATAATGGCCACGGACGCCACCAGAATCAGCGAGCCCTCCACCTGCGCGGAGAAGTACTCGGCCTTCGCGTGGCCAAAGTTGTGGTTTTCGTCTGCGGGCTTGGCGGAAAGCTTCAGTGCCCACAGGCCGACGAGGGCAGCAACCAGGTTGATCACGGACTCGATGGCGTCGGAGAGGAAACCGACTGATCCCGTAATGCCGGCCGCTGCCATCTTCAAAGCAATGGTGATGACGGACGCTGTGATGGAGAGCCACATAAACCGTTCGAGGAGCCGCTGTTCTCGTTTACGTTCAGCATTGATTTCGGACAAAGGCATGTCTGCTTTCCGCCTCCCTATATCTGACCTGCAATATGTTAACAGTGCGGTCGGGGAGGGGTATGGGACCAGGCGAACCGGGAAAGGTTGAAAGTTGGACCTTAAAAGCTCCCAGGAAACTTTTGAATGTTGATTTATAAAATAATGAAAAAACAACAGTATGTAATTCAATCGAACCATCGAATCTCGGATATTCAATAAAGGGGTAGAGGGTTTCTATTTTTGGCCCAATTTTCGGGACATTTTTGGGAAATCTGCAGCTGACAGTACATTTGTACTGTTTAAACACACCCCAATGCGGGGGTAGTCGAAATGTATAAAAATATGAAAGGGGCTTTTATAAAGTCGCTCGGAGGGGGATTATATATGCAATAGTTTGAAAGTTATGCAAATAGTGCCTTAGGGAATTCTGAAATGTGTTTCGGAATGTATTGTGTTTGGCATGTCAAATACTTCTAGCGCCACTACGGCAGCGGACATCAAGGGTCCGCCAATCAAACCAGTGAGCCACGGCAAGGCAGTGTTGTTCCTTGCCCTTGGTACAGCATTCCTTGCCGGTACCCCGTTGTGGGTAAAGGCCACAAACATGGATCCCGCCACGCAGGCCTTCCTGCGCGTTGTGCTCGGTTGCCTCGTGTTGATCCCGTTCGGTGTTATGGAAATCCGCAAGAAAGAATCCCTGAGCAAGAAGGGCATCATGCTCTCCATTGCCTCGGGTCTCTTCTTGGGCGTGGACTTCACATGCTGGAACTACTCCATTTTCTACGTAGGCGCTGGTGTTGCCGCGATTCTGCTGAATCTGCAGGTCATTATCGTGCCGATGCTTACGGCAATCTTTGATAAGTACAAGATTCCGCCAGTGTTCCTGATTCTTGTTCCGATCATGGCCGTCGGTGTGCTGTTGACCGGTGGCGTATTTGAGGCGGCGGAAGCATCCGGCGGCCCGGAGAGCATTTACGGCATCAAGACCGCGACGCTGGGCACCATCTTCGGTTTGACCTCCGGCGTGTGCTACTCGTTCTACCTCTACCTCTCCCGCAAGGCTGGTACCTCCGCACGTAAGGACCTCTACGTCCAGCCGATGATGTACACGATGGCAGCGCAGGCTGTTGCGCCTACCATTGTTGCGCTCTTCATCTCCCCGCGTGGCGGCTTCGACTTCGTCAATGGCGTCTTGATCGACGGTCAGCTCCCATTGGTTGACCCGGAGACCACAGTCGGCGACCCACTGACTGCATGGAACTGGTTCAACCTGATCTGCTTGGTTATCCTCGGCCAGGCGTTGGCGTGGACCTTCGTCCAGTACGGCACGGTCTGGCTCGACCCAACCCTGTCCGCAGGTATCCTGCTGCTTTCGCCGGTGACCTCCGTTATCATTGCGGCCCCGCTGTTCGGCGAGATCCCATCGGTACTGCAGATCATCGGTATCTTCCTGATTTTGGGTACAGTGGCATATCAAAATGGGATGTTCACAATGTTTTCAAAATCGAAGATGAAACCGGACCACGAGAATCCCGACCATTCGCTCGATGAACAACTCGTCAGAGAGGGATTAGCGCCCGGACACTCACCGGAAGAAGCCTCGGATAACCCGAAGAAGCATCACCATCACCACTAATTCGGAGTAGGTTCGGGGCGAACCGAAAAAATTTCACACAATGAGTGAAAACTGAACCCCGTCTGTTCCGAAAGGCACAGACGGGGCGTCGGCAAATAATCGAATATCAATCGTCAACGAGCAAGGAGAAGAAATGAAGCTGACCCAACGCGAACAGGAAAAGCTGCTCATCGTGGTTGCTGCTGATGTGGCACGTCGCCGCAAGGAACGCGGCGTGAAGCTGAACTACCCAGAGTCGGTAGCCCTCATCACGGATTACCTCATGGAAGGCGCCCGCGATGGCAAGACGGTAGCGCAGCTGATGTCCGAGGGCATCCAGGTGCTTACCCGTGACGATGTCATGGAAGGCGTTCCAGAGATGATCTCTGACGTTCAGGTTGAGGCAACCTTCCCTGACGGCACCAAGCTTGTCACTGTCCACAACCCAATCCGATAAAAGGAGACTATCCATGATTCCAGGCGAGTACTTCATCACTGAAGGCAAGGTCATCCTGAACGAAGGCAGCGAGCCAATCACGCTTGAGGTGAAGAACACCGGCGACCGCCCGATCCAGGTCGGTTCCCACTTCCACTTCGCAGAGGCAAACAGCGCCCTCGAGTTCGACCGTGAAGCTGGGATGGGCAAGCGCCTCGACATCCCGTCGGGCACCGCAGCCCGTCTCGAGCCAGGCGATTCCCGCACTGTTGAGCTGATCGACTTCGGCGGCAAGCGCGAAGTTCACGGCTTCAACGGCCAGGTCAACGGCCCAGTCAAGTAAACGGATTACGAAACCTTTAAGGAAGGGAACAAAATGGCATTTGAGATGGATAGGCGTCAGTACGCCGAGCTTTACGGCCCACACACCGGTGACGGCGTCCGCCTCGCGGACACCTCGCTGATCGCACGCGTTGAGAAGAACCTGCTGAAGCCAGGCGAAGAAGTCAACTTCGGTGGCGGCAAGGTTATCCGCGACGGCATGGGTCAGAACTCCCGTGTTACTGGTGAAGAACTGATTCCGGACCTCGTCATTACCGGCCCGATCATTATTGACTACACCGGTATCTACGTTGCTGACATCGGCATCAAGGACGGCAAGATCCTCAAGATCGGCCGTGCAGGTAACCCAGATATCCAGGACGGCATCGACATCGTTGTCGGCGTCGCAACCGAGGTCATCGGCGGCGAGGGCAAGATCGTCACCGCTGGTGCAGTGGATACCCACATTCACTTCATTTCCCCAGAGCAGGTCCTGGCTGCGCTGGACAACGGCACCACCACGCTCATCGGTGGCGGCGTTGGCCCGGTTGATTCCACCAACGCAACCACCGTCTCCGCTGGTGCGACCAACATCAAGCACATGATCGAGGCTTCGGTTGACTTCCCGGTCAACGTTGGATTCCTGGGCAAGGGCCACGCGTCCGCGCTCAACCCGCTGCGTGAGCAGATCAAGGCCGGCGCTATCGGCCTGAAGATTCACGAGGACTGGGGCGCAACCGCGAACACCATCGACAACGCGCTCAAGGTCGCGGACGAGATGGACGTCCAGATCGCGATCCACACCGACACCCTCAACGAGGGTGGCTTCGTGGACAACACCATCAAGGCAATTGACGGCCGCGTCATCCACACCTTCCACACCGAGGGTGCTGGCGGCGGTCACGCGCCGGACATCATTGAGCTGGCTGGCCACTCCAACGTGCTGCCAGCGTCGACCAACCCGACGCTGCCGTACACCCACAACACGCTGGAAGAGCACCTTGACATGATCATGGTCTGCCACCACCTGAACCCGGATCTTCCGGAGGACGTGGCGTTCGCAGACTCCCGTATCCGCAAGGAGACCATCGCGGCGGAGGACGTCCTGCACGACATGGGCATCCTCTCCATCACCTCCTCCGACTCCCAGGCAATGGGCCGCGTCGGCGAGGTCGTGCTGCGCACCTGGCAGGTCGCTGACCGTATGAAGCAGCAGCGTGGTCCGCTCGAGGGTGACTCCGAGGGCAACGACAACGAGCGCATCAAGCGTTACGTGTCCAAGTACACCATCAACCCAGCGATCGCTCACGGTATCGCGCACG
Organism: Corynebacterium sp. NML98-0116; assembly: GCF_001767255.1. Taxonomy (GTDB): domain Bacteria; phylum Actinomycetota; class Actinomycetes; order Mycobacteriales; family Mycobacteriaceae; genus Corynebacterium; species Corynebacterium pseudogenitalium. Next base: position 1,666,120 of record NZ_CP017639.1, on the reverse strand, counting down.
CAGTCGGTTCCGTTGAAGAGGGCAAGCTTGCTGACCTGGTGGTCTGGGAGCCGGCACACTTCGGCGTCAAGCCGCTGCTCGTGCTCAAGTCCGGCTACGTTGCACGCGCAGAGATGGGTGACTCCAACGCATCCATTCCGACGCCACAGCCACGTACGATGCGTTACTCCTACGCGGCATACGGCGATGCAGTTCGTCGCACCAGCGTCACCTTCCTGCCGACGGCCGCATTCGAGGCCGGCGTGCCGGATCAGCTGAACACGAACCGCAGGTTTGTTGAGGCGAAGGGCATCCGCAACCTCTCCAAGGCAGACATGAAGTACAACTCCGAGACGCCTGACATCAAGGTCGATCCGGAGACCTACGTGCTGACCGTCAACGGTGAGGAAATCCACTCCGAGCCAGCTGAAGAACTGGCTATGGCACAGCGCTACTTCCTGTTCTAAGGTGGACGTGTAGCAGAAGCGAGCGGGGGCAGCAGACGCTGCCTACGCTCGCTTTTTCTCTTTCTGCGACAAAAACTATTGAAAGGTACTTATCGTAAAATGATCGTTACTGAGATTCTCGGCAACGTGAATACAACCGAGGGTATTGATGCGTCGAACTGCGACTACGTCGTGTTCGACAACGAATCCCGCGTCAAGCGCATTCAGCGCCTGACCACCGAGCAAGGCACCGAGCTCGGCATCCGTCTCGACAACGACTTCCGCGAGTTCGTCGACGGTGACATTCTTGCCCGCGAGGGGGACAAGCTGATCGTCGCGAAAATCGCGGCTTCCGATGTCCTGGTGATCGAACCTGCAACGATCCGCGAGGCGCTCGAGGTTGCGCACGCGCTCGGTAACCGCCACCTCCAGGCACAGTTCTTCGCCGCAGGCGAGAATGCATTCGACAAGGACGTTATGGTTGTGCGGTACGACCACACCGTCGAGCACCATATCCAGCACACCGGTGTGTCCTACCACCGCGGTGAATACGTGATGCCAAAGGCGTTCCGTCATGCAGAGCACACCCACTAATCGCAGCCAGCTCGTCGTCTGGCACCTCACCGACTCCGCCCTGCCAACTGGTGGCTTTGCGCACTCCGCGGGCATGGAAACGTACCTGCAGCGTGACGTCATCCGCGACGCCGACACGTTCGCGACGTGGCTGCGCGGCTACCTGTACCAGGCCACGTTTAATGACGCCCTGGCGGCCAGGTTCGCCATCGAGCTGCAGCAGTCTGGCCTGTCGGAGGCGGAGCGCGTCGAAAAGCTCGCTGAGCTCGATGCCCTGGTGCATGCGACGCAGACGCCGAAGGAGCTGCGCGCCGCGATGCAGTCGATGGGTCGGCGCATGTCGAAGGTTGCCAAGATTGTCGACGCCAACGATGCGCTCGTCACCGAGTACGACCGCGGGCTTGCGGTCCGTGAGTACAAGGGCAACCCCGGCATTGCGTTCGGGCTGGTGCTCGGCGCGGCTGGCGTGGAGGAGTACACCGCTGTCGAGGCGTACCTCATGCAGCTTGCGACTTCGATGGTGCAGAACGCGATCCGCGCGATCCCGCTCGGCCAGGACGCGGGCCAGCGTCTGCTGGTTGGCGTGTATGACTGGGTGTCGCGTTACGCCGCGGTGACCATGGAGCACACGATCCACGACTTGGGTGTGGCGGCGCCGGATATGGAAATTGCGCAGATGGAACACGAGTTCCTGCACTCGCGAATGTTTATGTCTTAAAACTTGGAAGGAAGATAGAAGTATGTCAGTAATCAAGATTGGCGTCGGTGGCCCTGTCGGCTCCGGCAAGACGCAGCTCATTGAGCGTATTACGCGCGCCCTGGAGGGAGAGATCTCCATGGCCGCGATTACCAACGACATTTACACCACCGAGGATGCCCGCATCCTGGCTCGCGACGGCGTGCTGCCGGAGGACCGCATCATTGGTGTTGAGACCGGTGGCTGCCCGCACACCGCTATTCGCGAAGACACCTCGATGAACGAGGCCGCCTACGAGGAGCTTCTGAACCGCCACCCGGACCTGGAGCTGGTGTTCATGGAGTCCGGCGGCGACAACCTGTCCGCGACATTCTCCCCGGAGCTCGTCGACTTCTCGATTTACATCATCGACGTTGCGCAGGGCGAGAAGATTCCGCGCAAGGCAGGCCAGGGCATGATCAAGTCCGACCTGTTCGTGATTAACAAGACGGACCTCGCTCCGTACGTTGGCGCGGACCTGCAGGTCATGGCCGACGACTCGAAGAAGTTCCGCGGTGACAAGCCGTTCGTGCTGACCAACCTCAAGACCGACGAGGGCCTTGACCAGGTCATCGAGTGGATTCGTCGAGATGTGCTTATGCAAGATCTCGACACCAAGGCGTAGCTTGATGTGGGGCGAGTCAAGCGCGGTCTTCACTCACGAACCGCCGCATGAGGAAACTGGTGTACTGGAGCTTGGTATCGGCATTGGCGGTACTAAGTCCGTAGCGAAACGGCAGTACCACGAGGGTGCGTTCAAGATCATCCGCCCGCACTACCTGGATGATTCCGGGCAGGTCTACTACACCATCGCGAACCCCGGTGGGGGATACGTTGGTGGGGACGTGTACCGGATGGAAGTCGAAGTAGAGCCGGACGCGTCCGTGCTTTTGACTGACCAGTCCGCGGCGAAGGTGTACCGCACCCCGGACGACTACGTTGTACAGAACGTGGAGTTCACCCTGCACGGCAACGCCGTGATGGAGTACATCCCGGATCAGCTGATCCTGTACCGGGAGGCGGACTTCCGCCAGCAAATTACCGTCAACATGGACGCGGAGTCGCAGCTGTTCATGTCGGACATCGTCACGCCGGGCTGGTCGCCGGATGGTCGCCAGTTCCTGTACGAGCAGGCGCACCTGCGTAACGTCGTTCGTGTCGACGGCAAGCTGGCCGTCGTGGACAACGTGCGCATCGAGCCGACGAAGGAACTCTTCAACGACGTGAAGGAGTCCTTCCTGGGGCAGCACACCCACTTCGCAACGGCGATCTGCATCGACCCGAACATGACGCCGGAGCTGCTGGAGAAGGTCCGGGATGCAGTGCGCAACTCCCTGGAGGGCAAGGGCACTGCGAGCGCTTCGGTCACAGAGACCGAAGTTCCTGGCTTTGTGCTTCGCGGTGTTGCTGACTGGACGGAGGACCTGATGCGCATCATCAAGGCTGCGGCGAACGTCGTTCGCGCCGAGACGCGCGGCCAGGCGCCGATCGACCTGCGCCAGTACTAGTTACTTGCTATCGGCCGAATCCGGGCCATGTCCATGTTCGTGGGCATGGCCCGCACCTATCCAGTGCAACAGCTCGTGGATGTCATTGTCCGCGATGGCGTAATAGATGCTGCGGCCGTCTCGTTTCGAGGACACAGTGCCGTTGTTCTCCATCGCGCGCAGCGCGGCGGACGCGGTTGCGATACGAAGCTCGGTGACCTCCGCGAGCTCGGTCACGGTCAGCTTGTGCTGGCCGGCGTGGTGAATCGCAGCAAGCAGCGTCAACCGGGTCTGGTCCCCAAGGATCTTGAAAATCCCGGTCCAATGGGGGAAATCTACTGACTGGGCCACTACTGAAACCTTTCTGGAATCCTAAAATTCACTACACCGGATGGGAAATATGCAGCACCGGGATGTCCTGGCTATCTCGGTCTAGGTTACCGCTCACTCCGAAAACATTCTCAAGGACCGCCGGAGTAAGCACATCGTCTGGCGCACCGTTGCCCTTGAGCTGCTTATCGTGCAGCAGTAGGAGGCGGTCACAGTAGCGAGCGGCGAGCGCCAGGTCATGAATCGCCAGCACGATCACCGTGTTGTGCTCACGGGACAGGTGGCGAAGCATGTTCATCAGCTTGTACTGGTGATGCAGGTCGAGGTGGTTTGTCGGCTCGTCCAGCAGCATCACCTTTGAACGCTGCGCCATCGCGCGCGCAACCATGGCGCGTTGGATCTGGCCGCCGGAGAGCTCCGACATCTTCTGGTCCACGATGCCCTCGAGGTCCGCGTGACGCAGGGCGTGAAGGATAATCTCCTCGTCCTCCGGCTGGGCTTGCGCGAACGGTCCGCGGCCGGCGCTGCGGCCCAGCTGGATCACCTCGCGCACGGTCAGCGGGATCTTGTCGCCAGAGTGCTGCGCAACGTAGGACAGTACGTGGACGCGCTCGGTGCGAGGGTAGTCGCGGAGCGGTTTGCCGTCGAAGAGCACATCGCCAGTGAATGGGTGCACCCCGGCGATGGATTTGAGCAACGTCGACTTGCCGCAGCCGTTCGGGCCCACGAGCCCAATGACCGACGGGGCGTCGAGCTCAAACGAGATGCCGCTCAGGATGGTCGTGCCGGGGAAGCCCGTTTCGAGGTTCTTGACTTCTAACATCAGTGCTTCCTCCGCAGGATCAAGAAGAACGCAGGGACGCCGATGAGCGCGGTGATCACGCCGACAGGCAGTTCCTGCGGGGCGAACAGGGCGCGGGCGATGGCGTCGGCCACCACAAGCGTAATCGCGCCGACCACCGCGGAAATCGGGATCAGGCTCGCGTGCCGCGGGCCCGAAATCATGCGCACCGCGTGCGGAACAATCAGGCCCACAAATCCAATTGCGCCGACGGATGCAACCGTAGCCGCTGTCATCAGCGACACCGCGACCAGCACCGCGTAGCGCAGCGCCACAACCGGGATACCCATCGTGGACGCCGTCGCGTCACCGAGGGAAAGCGCGTCCAGGTAACGCGACATCATCCACAGCGCCACCGTGCCGATCGTGCCGACGATGAACACCGCGATCACGGTGTACCAGCGGGCGGCGCTGAGCACGCCGAGCAGCCAGAACATGATGCCACGAGTCGACTCGGCGTTCCCGGACGCAGTGACGATCAGCGAAGTCAGCGACTGGAAGAGGAACCCAATCAGCACACCGGTCAGCACCACACGTGCGGCGTCGGCGGCGCTATTGCGCAGCAGCAGCATCAACATGCCGAAGGACACGAGCGCACCTACCGCGGCACCGGCGATGATGCCGTACTGCCAGGTGGAGAACAGGATCGCCACCACGGCACCTGTTGACGCGCCCGAGGAAATACCCAGCAGGTACGGCTCGGCGAGGTCATTATGCGTGATGGCCTGCATCGCCACACCGGAGACCGCGAGGATGCCGCCCACCATCGCAGCCATCAGGATGCGCGGGATACGAAGTTCCGTCAGGATGGACATGCGCAGTGGGGAAGGGGCGGGCAACGCCGGATCGAAAATGCCACGCAGCTCAGCAAAGCTCAGAGAGCTTGAGCCAATCGGAATAGAACAAACCATCGCGAGTACCAGCAGTACTAACGCGATGGCTGAAACAGTGACAGTCCTCTTCACAGTTACTTGGTTGCTCCGTCGAAGAGGCCGTCGTCAATCGCCTTCGAGATGTTCTGCACAACTTCGTAGGAACGAGCGGAAGCCGAGGTAGCGACGCCAGGAACCACAATGTACATGTTGTTCTTGACTGCCTTCATCTCCTTGGTGCCAGGGGTGGCTTCGAGGTCAGCGACCTTCTCCTCCCACTTATCGCCAGGCTCGCCGCGGCCAGGCAGGTCCGCCAGGATGATCACGTCCGGGTCAGCCTCAGCGACGGCCTCCCACGACACCTGTGGCCACTCCTCATTCAGGTTGGCGAATACGTTCGTCATGCCGGTGCGCTCGCCCATGGTGGTCACGATCGACGGGCCGCCGGCGACGTACGGGGAACCGCCAACAGAGGAGTAGAGCAGCATGAACGTGGTGCCCTCAGGCGCCTGCTTCGCGTTCTCCAGCTCGGAGTTCTGCTTCTCGATGAGCTTCTTCGCCTCTTCTTCGCGGCCGAAGAGCTTGCCCAGGTCCTCGAGGTCCTTCGCGATCAGCTGGAAGGAATCCTTGCCCTTGTTGTCGCCGTAGGACGGGCACTCACTGTTCGGGTTGAAGGTAGCGACGCCCAGGCGAGCCCACTCCTCGCGGGTACCTGCGGCGTCAGCGCGCCAGTTCAGCTCGAACGGGGAGAAGATGAAGTCCGTGTCAGCGTCACGCAGCTGCTCAGAGTTCGGGACCGACGGGCTGATTTCCTTCAGGCCGTCGAGGGAGAAGCCTGCTGGTGGCAGGTCCTTCTGGTGACCGTAGCCAGCGATCTGGTCCTTAGCGCCAAGCAGAAGCAGGGTGTCCGTTGCGCCCTGCTCGAGCGTGGTCGCACGCTGGACCGGTCCCTGAACGGTGACCTCGGTGCCACAGTTATCTATGGTGATGGCGGAGTCGGACTGTGCCTGTGGGGTTTGCTCATCCGTGGAGCAGCAGCCGGTCAGAGCCAGCCCTGCGACGAGAACAGAACCAAGAGCTGCAGAGATCGCGCGCATGGAGCTTCCTTTCAAATAATCAATGATCTGACAGAATGAGACTAGCGCGAAACCTTAGGAAAAGCTAGAAAAATATTTATGAGCGACGAAGACGCATCACACGATGCGGAACTCCAGTGTCAAGGAACTCCTCGCCCTCGGCGACAAGGCCGAACTGCTCGTAGTAGGGGACCAGGCCAGACTGTGCCTCGACGATCAGGTCGCCCGGCCAGCGCTCGGTGAGCTGGATGCCCGTTCGCGCGATCTGCGCGCCCAGGCCTGTGCCGCGAGCGGCCGGGGCGACGACGAAACGGCCAAACTGGGAACCCGTTGCGGTGGGAAAGACGCGGGCGCAGCCCTCCAACACCGCACCGTTCCACGCGAGCAGGTGCAGCGTGTCAGGGTGCGCGTCCTGCTCGTCGAGTTCCCGATAAGGGCAGTGCTGCTCGGCGACGAAGACGTCGACGCGGAGCTTGAATAGTTCGAACGCCTCGAGCGAGGTGAGCTCCGAAAGCGGTGCTACTTGGATTCGGTGCGTGCTCATTGCGGGAGGGCCTTTCCGCTCGCAGGATCTGAGTATGGTTCGATGCGGCGCGTCGGGCCGTACGAGAGGCGGCGGTGCAGCGACTCGAACGGGCCCTGCTTGCCCATGCGCTCAAGCAGGGCGGCGAGCGCCACCGACAGCAGCCACACCGCGGTCCCGAGCAATATCGGACGGAGCTCCCCGAGGCCCGGCAGCCACGAGTAGCCGATCAGCACTGCGGTCGGAAGCAACACGAACGTCTGCAGAAGGTAGCCGGACATGGAGCGCTTGCCCAGGGCGATCAACGGCATCGTCCAGCGCGGTGGCTGCTGGTTCCAGTGCTGCGTTGCCAGCGCGAACGCAGCCAAGATGCCCGGTCCGGTGAGCATCCCGAAGCTCTGGTTCAAAATTGACCAAAATGCCGCTGTCGACGCAGGCAGGATACCCAGCTGTGCAAGCCCAAGTGGGATGCCGATCGCAACAATGACAGCGACGGCCACCGCTACCCAAATCCACAGCGTCCGCGCGTGCTCATTCACGTCAGTGAGCACGCCGTCACGCGCCCACGCAAAACCAATCAGGGAAAGCGCGCCCAGCTGGATCACCACGAGGGGCTGCGAGAAAAACATGTAGATCGCGAACTCTTGGTTCCCAGCAAAGTACGTGGCAAAGGAGCTAGCATCCGGCGCCGGCGTAGCAAGGTCTAGGGGTGTTCCATAGAAAAACACCGCAACCAGCGCGTACACAATGCACGACAGCCCCAGAATGATGCCAGCAATGACGTAGAGCACCCCCGAGCGCACCCGCAGGAACAGCGCCATCAGCACACCAATAAGCCCGTAGGTCAACATGATGTCGCCGCTAAACAGCAGCCACATGTGTGCCAGGCCAAAGAGCGCGAGCATCCCGTAGCGCTTCGCCAGCACGCGCCGGGCAGCACCTGCCGGGTACCCTTTGCGTGCCAGACTCGCCGCGACCAGACCGAAGCCGAAGCCGAGGAGCGTTGAGAACATCGGCAGGCCACGGACGTGCACGAACATCGCCGCGAAGACCGTCGCGGCTTGGTCAGCCGCCGTGCCTGGTTGCTCGCCTGTCACGGTTGTGCTTAAAGGAGTGAGCCAGTACGAAATCGCGTTGGCTACGGCGATGCCGAGCAGCGCCAAACCCCGTGCGATATCCGGGACGACGAGCCGTGTACGTTGCTGTTGCTCTACGGTACGCATGCAACGAAAGCGTACGGCAGGCCTACCCTCGCATCAACCACGGAGAGGTAGAGACCAAGATGGCCTGGATACTGCGGTCAAGCACCGGCTGCAGGTCAGGGGCGAAGTACGGCGAGTGGTTCGAAGGGGCGCCGTCGATATCTTTGACACTGCCCAAGAACCAGTAGAAGTACGGGGCGCCGAACGCATTGCCAATCGTGGGGAAGTCCTCGGAGCCGGAAAGCCTGCCGAAGTCGCCCACCTCGTCGAAGTTCTTCCGGAACGCGGTCATGACAGTGTCGGCCGTCGCCTCGTCGTTGTGGAACTCCGGTGCACCACCGATGCGCTCGAACGCGGGCGGCTTTGGCGTGCCAGCGGCCTCGCACTCTGCACGAACGATCCGCTTGATGGAGGCATTGAGCTTCTCCGAAAGCTCGGAGGTAAACGCGCGCGTGGATACGGAAATCTCGGCCGTCGCGGCGATCGTGTTCGCGGAGTTGCCTGCGTGGACCGCGCCAACCGTGACTACGGCCATGTCCTGCGGGTCCACTTCGCGTGCAACGATCGTTTGCAGCCGAGTGATAATGCTGGCCGCGATCACCACCGGGTCGATGCCGTTGTGCGGTTGCGAGCCGTGGGCACCCTGCCCGAAAATGGTGACCTTCGTCTGTTCGGACGCAGCGAACACCGGCCCTGGTAGTGCGCCGAGGCCGTAGTTCGGCAGCATCGGTCCCACGTGCTGGCCAAGCACTACCTCGGGGGTAGGTACCTTCGTGGCTAGCCCCGCGTCGGCCATGTCCTGGGCGCCGGCGCCAGTCTCCTCGCCAGGCTGGAAGATGGCAAGGAAGGTGCCGTTCCACGCGTCGGTATTTTCCTGCAGCAAGCGAACCGCACCCAACAGTGCGGTCGTGTGCATGTCGTGGCCGCAGGCGTGCATGATGCCCAGCTCCGGCGAAGCCGAGTACTCAAGCCCCGTTTCTTCCTTGATTGGGAGGGCGTCAAAGTCGGCGCGGAAACCGACAGTTGGGCCGTCGCCGTTTCGCACGACGCCCACGAGCCCCGTTGTGCCGACGGGCACCACCTCGACGCCGAGCGCCTCCAGCTCCTCCTGAATGCGAGCGGAGGTAGCAAACTCCTGCATGGATAGTTCGGGGTTCTGGTGGAACCACTTGTACAAATTCTCTAGCTCACCGCGGTGAGCTTCCAGGCTTTGTAGGAACGGCGTGAACTTTTCTTCTAGGCGCATGGCTTGAGCATAGTTCCGCACCCACACCTTTTGTGCTGGTTGCCGTGCCGATGGGGCAAATTAGGGCAAAAGGTGGCATTGTGTACTCAAGAAACGTCTGTGGTCGGAGTGGAAGGGTGCCTATGTTGCTTCGCCGAGTGTGTGCGCTCGTTGCTGGGGTTGGAATCGCGGTCGCAGGGGTGGGGTTCGCGCCACCGGCAACAGCGCAGGTGCGCTCGGAGTACGAGGGCAACGTCGACCCAAACTATGTCTGGCGTAGCGACGCCGCTTCGAAGCTACTCGCCGGAAAACCTTGGACCGACTACGTGCTGCACCGCGTGCCCGGTTCCTTCCACGACGCCCCGCGGATTCCGGAGGCCTCGAACCAAGCGCTCACTCGGGGAAATTCCCTCTACGGGCCCAGCACCCCGATTTACGTGAAGCGCACGAACGGCACCGAATCAATGTGCACCGTCGCCGTGGCGGGCTACGACGATAAAGGGCACAAATACGCGCTGACCGCCGGGCACTGCGGCGAAGTTGGCGACGCCGTCACCTCCGCCGACTCCTGGCAAGTCGGGCCTTCCGGCACCATCGTGGAGGTCAACCGGGACCTCGACTACGCACTGATCGAGCTGGGCTCGAACGCGGAGGTCACACGCTCCTACAACGGCGTCCACATTAACCATCTCGGTAGCAAGCCGATCAAACCCGGCAACGTGGTGTGTAAGCAGGGCGTAGCCTCCGGCAGGACGTGCGGCGTGACGCTGCACGACTGGGAGTCTATGAACATCTCCCACACCTGCGCCATGCAGGGTGATTCGGGCGCACCCGTAGTGGTGGGCGACCGCCTCGTCGGCATCCTGAACGGCGGGGTGCTCCCATCGCCGTTCGATGTCTCGTGCCACAGCCCGCTGCAGGGCGTGATTCACGCGCCGACGGGCGCCGTCCGGATGGACGCGGTGCTGTCCACGCTGGACAACGGCTTCCGCCTGCCCTAAGGCCTCAAGCGCTTGAAGTTTCTTAGACGCCGATTACCTTCCGGGCGGCGTCGTGCAGCAGCCCGTTCGTGGCGATCGCGTCGCCGCCGTGCGGTCCAGGCTCACCGTTGAGTGAGCTAAACGCGCCGCCGGCCTCCGTGACCAGGACAGACAGGGCTGCGAGGTCCCACACAGATACCTCCGGTTCTGCTGCGATGTCGACGGCGCCCTCGGCCACCAGGCAGTAGCCGAAGAAGTCCCCGTAGCCGCGCAGGCGCCAGGTGCGCTCAGTGAGTGCGATGAAGTTCTCCTGCAGGCCACGGGCCTTCCAGCCCTCAAGCGAAGACATTGCCAGGGAGGCGTCCGCAAGCTCGGCGACGTGGGAGACCTCGAGGCGCTTCAGGCTGCCCTTGTTAAACGTCCGCCACGCGCCGGAGCCTTTCGCCGCGTACCAGCGGCGCGCAAGCGCTGGGGCAGAGACGACGCCTAAGACTGGTTGGCCGTCGACAAGCAGTGAAATCAACGTCGCCCACACGGGTACACCGCGAACGAAGTTCTTCGTGCCGTCGATCGGGTCGATGACCCACTGGCGGCCTTCGAAGACGGTCTCTCCGCCGAACTCTTCGCCAACGATCGAGTCGCCTGGACGCGCCTCGGCGAGGCGCTCACGCAACACCTCCTCGACAGCAACATCGGCGTCGGAAACCGGGGTCATATCCGGCTTTGATTTCACCTTCAGGTCGGACGCTTCGAAGCGGTCGAGCGTGATCGCGTCGGCAGCATCTGCGAGTTCGAGGGCAAGGGCGAGGTCATCGTCATAAAGATTCGTCATGCTCAGTAAGCCTAGCTTCAATGTCCGACACAATTTGTGGGTTTCCGGCAACGCACCAGGTCACCCCGCCCGCAGGCACCTTCTTTGCCACGCCCCCAACTGCCTCAATGAGCGCCTTGCCCGGCAGCCAGTCCCAATCGGCGACGGAGTGCTGCAGCCACCCACCCAGCTGGCCACTAGCGATATTGGACAGGTCGACGGAGCCAGCGCCCCACATGCGGATCGTCGCCGCGTCGCGCACCGCGCGCAACCACGCGTTCCGGATGGCGTCATCGCGCATGAACGTCGGGTGCAGGTACGTCACCAGGCCCTGCGAGGCCAGCGACGCCGCCTCGAGGTCGGGCAATGGCTCGCCGTTGCGCGTCGCGACGCCATCGTGGGCAAGCCACGTCGTATTCATCGCCGGGCGGTGCACCGCGCCAATCAGGATCCGCGCAGGGTCCGAGGGGTCGCCCTCTACCAGCGCGAGCGCCGAGCAGAAGTAGTCGGAGCCCTGCGTGAAGTTAAAGGTGCCATCAACCGGGTCAATTACCCACGTCCGTGAGGAATCGCCATGTTTGGAAGCACCCTCTTCGCCGAGGACGCCGTCGTGTGGGCGCAGCTCGGCGAGCGTTTCCGCGACGAAGCGTTCGGCGGCACGGTCCGCCTCCGTCACCACGTCAGAAATTGAGGTCTTATAATCCGTCGAAAGGCCTTCCTCCCGCATTCGCAGCGCAAGCGAGCCAGCATGCTCAACTAGCGCGGCGGCCAGTGTTGCGTCATCAGAGTCGCGATGTTGCTCAATGAAAGAAGTCATGTACCCATTATGGGGCTGTGCGCGCGATTTGTGGAGCGTCGTCTAGACTTCGACGGTATGCAACCGGAGACGCTCGCTCGAATCAAACGTATTGACGCCACGTTGACCACCATCGAAAAAGTCATGGACCTCGACGAAATGGCCCTGCGCATCAAAGAACTCGAGCAGCAAGCCGGCGACCCGAGCCTCTGGGACGACCCCGCCCACGCGCAGCAGGTCACCTCGGAGCTCTCCAGCGTCCAGGCACGCCTGAAGAAAGTCACGAGCTTGCGCTCGCGTATCGACGACCTCCCCGTCATGTACGAACTCGCCGAGGAGGAAGGCGATCCTTCGCTCGCCGACGATGAGCTCGACGCCGTCGAAGCAGACGTCGATTCCCTGGAAGTGCAGACGATGCTGTCGGGCGAGTACGACGAACGCGAAGCCGTGGTCAACATCCGTTCCGGCGCCGGTGGTGTTGATGCTGCCGACTGGGCCGAGATGCTCATGCGTATGTACATCCGCTGGGCGGAAAAGCACGGTCACAAGGTGGATGTGTACGACATTTCGTATGCGGAAGAGGCCGGGATTAAGTCGGCGACCTTCGTGGTGCACGGCGAATACATGTACGGCCAGCTCTCCGTCGAGCAGGGCGCGCACCGGCTGGTGCGTATCTCGCCGTTCGACAACCAGGCGCGGCGCCAGACCTCGTTCGCTGAGGTGGAGGTGTTGCCGGTGGTCGAGCACACCGACCACATCGACATCCCGGATTCCGATATCCGTGTGGACGTCTACCGCTCCTCCGGCCCCGGCGGGCAGTCGGTGAACACCACGGACTCGGCGGTGCGCATCACGCACATCCCGACCGGCATCGTGGTGACCTGCCAGAACGAGAAGTCCCAGATCCAGAACAAGGCGTCCGCGCTCAACGTGCTGCAGTCCAAGCTCCTGGAGAAGAAACGCATGGAAGAAAAGGCCGAGATGGACGCCCTCGGTGCCGGTGGCAACGCCAGCTGGGGCAACCAGATGCGCTCCTATGTGCTGCACCCGTACCAGATGGTGAAGGACCTGCGCACGAACTACGAGGTAGGCGACCCGCAGAAGGTGCTCGACGGCGACATCGACGGTTTCTTGGAGGCCGGTATCCGCTGGCGCATGGGACAACTCCAGTCACAGGAGTAACAGAAGAAGTAGTAGTGTGTAGCGGGTGATCACTTTTTCCAACGTGACGAAGGTCTACCCGACGTCCACACGCCCAGCACTCGACGATGTCTCATTCGAAATTGCCGACGGCGACTTCGTCTTCCTCATCGGCCCGTCCGGGTCCGGCAAGTCGACGTTGCTTCAGCTGATGATCCGTGAGGAAAACCTGACCTCGGGGGATATCTACTTCGACGACTTCCACGTCAACGCATTAAAGGGCAGCAACGTAAACCTGCTGCGTCAGTCCATCGGCTACGTCTTCCAGGACTTCAGGCTGCTACCCAAGCTAAACGTCTACGACAACGTGGCGTTCGCGCTCGAGGTGATTGGTAAGAAGAAGCAGCGCATCGCAAAACTCGTGCCGGAAGCACTCGAGCTGGTCGGCCTGGATGCGAAGGCGAACCGTATGCCACACGAACTGTCAGGCGGCGAGCAGCAGCGCGTCGCGATCGCGCGAGCGTTCGTCGATAAGCCCCCACTCGTCCTCGCCGACGAGCCCACGGGCAACCTCGACCCGGGAACCTCCGACGAGATCATGGCGCTACTCGCGCGCATCAACCGCCTTGGCACTACCGTTGTGATGTCCACCCACAACGCACGCGCCGTCAACGAGATGCGCCAGCGCGTCATGGAACTGCACCTGGGCAAACTTGTTCGCGACGACGCCAACGGCGTCTACGGAACCGTGAGGGGATAAGCATGAACTGGAACTTCATTTTCCGCGAAGGCCTCCGCGGCCTCGGGCGCAATTTCACCATGACTATCGCGCTCATCATCACCACCGCGCTTTCGCTCGTGTTGGTTGGTGCCGGCATCCTCATCTCGCAGGCGACGAGCGCGACGAAGGACCTCTACCTCGACCGTGTCGAAGTCATGGTGGAGCTCGACGAGACCATCTCCGCCGAGGACAACGACTGCTCCTCCGAGGCCTGCCGCGAGGTCCGCGACACCCTGCAAGCCGACGACCGCGTCGAACAGGTGACCTTCCGTTCCCGCGAGCAGTCCTACGAACGCTTCGTAGAGCTCTTCCAGGACTCCGAGCCGGACCTCGTGCGCGAAACCTCCCCGGACGCGCTGCCCGCCGCGCTGCACGTGCGCCTCAAGGACCCGTCCGACATCGCACCTATCGACGCCATCCGTGACATGCCGCAAGTTGCCATGGTCAGCGACCAGGCCGACACCGTACGCGAAGCCGCCGGAACTATGGACACCTTCCGCAACGTGACCTTCGTCGTCGCCGCGGCGCAGACACTGGCATCGCTGTTCCTGATCGTGAACATGGTCCAGCTCGCCGCGTACAACCGCCGCGAGCAGATCGCCATTATGCGCATGGTTGGTGCATCCCGCTGGTTCACCCAGGCACCATTCGTGCTGGAAGCGGTGCTCTCCGTGCTGATCGGTGCGGTGCTTGCCACCGTGCTGGCGTGGGTAGGGAAGCGCTCGCTCGTCGACCCGATCCTCGGCGACCTCTACGCCTCCCAACTTGTCGCCCGCATTTCGGACTCCGCCGTCGTGACAGTGATGCCGCTCGTCGGTCTCGGGGCCGTCGTCATCGGCGCCCTCGCAGCTCAGGTGGCACTGCGCAGCTACGTACGGAAGTAGTAGGGTGGAACGCCTATGGGCAAGAAGAAGAAACAAAAGCTGAGCAACACCGGGGTCCTCGCGACCAACCGGAAAGCGCGCCACGACTACAACATCCTGGACACCTGGGAGACCGGCATCGTGCTCGTCGGCACCGAGATCAAGTCGCTGCGCGAAGGCAAGGTATCCCTGGTCGAGGCGTTCGCCACCATCGATAACGGTGAGGTCTGGCTGCGCAACATGCACATCCCGGAGTACTCCAAAGGGCACTGGACGAACCACCCTCCGCGCCGGACCCGCAAGCTGCTCATGCACCGCCGCGAAATCGACTCCCTGCAGGGCAAGCTTCGCGACGGCAACCGCACCCTCATCCCGCTCTCGCTCTACCTCAAGGACGGCCGCGCGAAAGTGGAGCTCGGCCTGGGGCAAGGTAGGCAGGACTACGACAAGCGCCAAGCCATCAAACGCCGCACTGAGGACCGCGAAATCGCCCGCGACCTCGGCCGGAAGTTCAAAGGCATCAAAGCCTAAGGAGGATTCACGATGAAGCACGCACTCGTCACCGGGGCATCCCGCGGGATCGGCCGCGCGATCGCCGAGGAACTCGGCCGCGACCACCACATCTACGTCGGCGCCTCCCGCGACGCCTCCGAGGTTGTCAGCGCACTGCCCAGCGCGGAGCCCTTCGAGGTTGACCTGACGGACAGCGCCGCTGTGGCGGAGGCTGCGTCGAACATTGAAGAGCTCGACGTGCTCGTGCTCGCCGCAGGCGTCATGACGCCCGCCCGCCTCACCGACCTTTCCGAAGCCGACCTGCGCCGCACCATGGAAGTCAACGTGATCGCACCAATGCTGCTGACGAAAGCGCTCTTGCCCGCGCTGCGACGCAGTAACGGCCTCATTCTGACCATCAATTCCGGCGCCGGCTTCTTTGGTATCGACGGCAACTCCGCCTACTGTGCCTCCAAATTCGGCCTGCGCGGCTTCACCGATTCCCTCCGCTTGGAGGAAGCCGGAGCCGTGCGCGTGACCTCCCTGCACCCGGGGCGCACCGACACCGACATGCTCCACGGCGACACCAACGGGCCGAAGATGACGCCACAATCCGTGGCGAAGGCCGCACGCCTCGCCGTCGACGCCGGCCCGGATGCCGTCGTCGAATTCCTGCGCATCACCCCAACCCCGTAAATAGAGGCCCTTGCGCGGGAGCGTATTCGTCGGCTAGGGTGGTGCTTCTACGGTTCCCGTAGTACGAGGGGTCGATTCTGGTTTCGACTTCATCGACTAAGCCAGGGGAAGCGTGCCGGTGCAGGCTAGAGACCACCGTAAGCGTCGTAGCAACCAATAAACGCAGAGAAGAACTCTCAGCGTGACTACGCCCTCGCTGCCTAATTAGAAAGGTTCAGCGACCTGCGTGTCCGTCAGGCCGGGGATGCCCCCGACCCGGTACCTGGCGTCGACTTAGGGGGCTTGCCTTCCGGCCCTGTCAGTGGGGCCTCGGAAGGGACATTTTTCACTGACTGGGCCCGTCATCCGGACACGTTTGCCTGATCCGGAGGGCCGAGCAGAGGCAGTGCGCGAACTGCGCACGGAGAAGCCCTGGCGCGGTGGTGAAGGACCCGGGTTCAATTCCCGGCGGCTCCACTGACCCTCTACTTGTTTAAGCAGGTAGAGGGTCATTTTCTTCATATCTTGCCGAGGCTATTCCATCGGCTTCAGGTTGCATACCTGGTGCTCGGTAGACCGAGCTTGTTACGCTTCAGTGTGGGGTTAAGCGACAAAATGTGTGCTTTTCTCGGCGTGTCGACTTAAGTGACAAAATGTGTGCTTTTCAGGGGTTGGGATGGGTGGGTTGTGGGGTGTTGTGCTGGGGTTATGAGCGTCCTGCCCAGCCGTGTCGGATGGCCCAGGAGGGGTTGAAGTCGGTGTCGATGCCGGTGTCGTAGACTTTCGGTCGGCCGTCGGGTGAGTTGGCTTGGTCGCGTTCACGCATGTGTGCCTGGCGGGCGTGTGCGTAGCCTGCGTGGCCGAAGTCTTGCTCGATTGCTAGCGCCAGCGGGTCATCGTGGTGTTGGGTGTGTAGGTAGAGCCACCAGTCCATGATGATTCGCTGGTGTTCGTCAAATGTGCCGCGGTGGGCTCGGGCGAGGTGTTTTAGTTGTGCGTTTATGCCGCCTTCCAGGCTGTTTGTGGTGGTCTTCAGCGTGGTCGTGGTGCGGTGTGGTGGGTTGAGCCAGACGAAGAGGTGGCCTTGTTGGTAGAGACGCTCGAATCGGCGGTAGGCTCTGCGGGCTCTGGGATGGGTGTACCACCATTGCTGGTTGTCGCGGATACGTTTTGGGATCTCTTCTGGGGCGACTTGGTTGCGGTAGGTGCGTTGTTTGAGCCAGTCACCGTAGAGGTCCTGGAAGCGGTTGAGGCGAAGTACCCAGGTGATTGCCTGGTCACGGGTGGTGATGTGGGTCAGCTGGTTGCCGAGGCGAAGGAGTGCTTTGTGTGCGGTGATTGTGGGTTGGCGTGTGGTGTCTTTGATGGTGTCGCGGCGTACGTGGACGAGGCAGCGTTGAATGGAGGCGTTTGGCCAGCATTGTTTGATGGCTTTGTGAGCGCCACCGGAGCCGTCTGTGGTCACGACGAGGGGTTCGGCGATCATGTCGAAGAGTTTGGCGTAGTCGTAGGCGGTTTCTCGTGTGCACCAGTGCCAGGCGACGACGTGCTCGCTGGTTGCAGCGACAAGCAGGCATTTTTTGTGGAAGTAGGTGCCGTCAATAAAGAGCTGGTCGTAGACGCGGTACGGGTCCGGTTTGCACGGGACGATGATGAACCAAAAGTAGGTGAACCAGCGGATGAGTGTGCGTCTGGAGACGTTGTGCGCAGCAGCGACAGCGTCGAGCGGATGCTGGTTGGTGATCCAGTCAATGAAGATGGCAAACCGATATGCGCTGGTCTTGGCTGTGTTGGGGTTGGTGAAGGTGTGCCCGCAGTCTGTGCAGCGCCATCGCTGTTTTCCGCTGGATGTGGTGCCCATTTTTGTGGCGGTGTGCTCGCATGCCGTGCATAGGGGCCTGTTGTGTTTTCTCTTTCTGTGTTGAGTTGGCATGCAGCTGGTTTAACAGTCTGCTGTCATAGCACATCCAACGCCTGAAGTGGTGGACCTTCCGGTCTACGGCAGGGAATCCCGATTCAACGAGCACTGTCCCGCCGTAGGCCCAGGCAGGACCTGGAATCCATATCCAAAAAAGCACACATTTTGTCGCTTAACCCTCAGTGTGACTGTCCCTAAGGAATGGATCGGGTTCTAGTGTGAGTCTTCCAAAGGTCCTGTGGATTTGTGTTGGTATTGCGACGGTGATCTTGGCCACCAGAAGCGGGATCCCGTGGGAGCTGACTGTTGTCCTCTGCTTCGTTACCGCCGTAGTGACGGTAAGGCTCGTTGCTTCAGGTTCTGAACCGTCATTCGCACGGGTGGCCATCGGCGCACTTACGATGTGCGCGGTTGCTGGCATTTTCTTACCGCTGGTTCTTCCGCTCGCATATGTCGGATACGTTGCATGGACTTGGTTTTCGATTGTGGGCGATTGTGAAGGAGAGTAACTACAAGTTGAGGGTCTGGGTATGACCCAAATTTCGGCCAACCGTTAGAGAAAGCAGATGACGCGTACAGTGGCGCCCATGACTGAAACGACGACTGCACGCAAGAACGTTCTGTACATCGGTGGCCATGGCAAGGTGGGGCTGTTGGCAGCGCCAAAGCTCGTCGCCGCTGGCCATACTGTCCATTCCCTCATACGCAACCCCGACCAGGCTGCCGATATTGAAGCGCTCGGAGCTACCCCTGTCTTGCGGGACCTAACCGAGATCTCCGTTGAGGACTGGGCTGAGCTCCTTGCCCAGTATGACGTCGCCGTGTGGGGCGCCGGCAACGGTGGACGCGCTGGTGCCGAAGTGACGTGGGCAGTCGACCGCGACGCCGCCCTGGCCTCCATCGCTGGGCTAGAGAAACTGGCTGCGGAGGGGAAGCGAGCACCGGCTTACGTGATGATCTCCTATGTCGGCGCCACTGAGAACACGACTGACCCGTCGGATGAGTCGTGGTATGCGTATGTCGAGTCGAAGAAGGCCGTCGATAAGAAGCTGAATTCGACGGACCTCAACTACCTCATCCTCGGCCCAGCGGCGCTCACCGAAGAGCCTGCTGGGGGCATTACTGTGCTGGACAATGATGCAGAGCGTGCCAGCAGCATGACGACCTCCCGGGAGCTTGTTGCGGACGTTGTCACCGAGGTGGTCGGTCGCGAGATCCTCCCAGCGTCGCCGCTGGAGTTCATTGACGGCGAAGGCAGCGTCAAAGACATCTAGAGGCCAGAGCCCCAAGTGAAAGGTAAAGCGTGATGAGCGAGCCAGTTGAACACGGGTGAAGATTTGCTCGAATACGTGGTGAGTATTGGCCCTAGAATATGAAGCTGGTTTCGGAAGATGAAGCGGATATTGAACTTGCCGATATGGTTGGTGCTCCGTGGGACTCGTTCACCGAAGAGTAAAGCACATAGCTAGTTGTAGCCGTCACTGTGAGTGGCGGCTTTTGGCTTGGAGGGGATCTCACGTTTATTGACGATCGGTAGAATCTCTTCCGTTCCCCTCAGTGACGTTACGCCTTGTCTGTGTACAGGTGGCGGGAGAATGCTGAAAGAGCTGCGGCAGCGCCTATGGCAATCGTCCAGGCCCAGCCGGTCGCCAGATATGCAAGGGCAGTACCGAGGATGTAGATGGCTGAGTTGTTGAGTGGTGAGTTCATCGGGAAGCATCCTTTCGCACGAGCGCGACTGTGTCCCAGGTGAGGGCGACAACCGCGACCGCAAGCAGGATCCATACGATGGGACTGCTAGGGGCAACGATGTAGGCGAGAAAGAATGCCAAGACTGCGATTGTGGACATTTGAGGTCCTCCTGTCGTACTGACGCGGTGAGATCCAGTGCTCTGAGTATTCTGTCACAGCTAAGGGGTGCTTGCGCCAGATGGGCCTGCGGTCAATGGCTGATTCGATGCGATCTAAGCTGCGTAGATGCATGACACGGGGGTAAGGGGAGGGGGACGTCGATAATTACTTTCTTCTCTAAGCCTTGCCTAACTCTCATGGGTGATTTAGGCTGAGTGAGGTAACCCTACCCTTGGATATGAGTAGCAAGGATACTTTTCAACATGATTCGTTTTTCACGTAAGACCATCGTGGCTGTTGCAGCCGCCGCAGCGATGACGCTGACCGCCTGCTCTGAAGCAGAGTCGAACAACGCGTCCACTTCGGAGACCCAGGCTAGCGCCTCCGCTACGACGACTGCCGCGGAAAACGGCACCGTGACCGTGACCGACAACTATGGCGAAAAGACTGTGCCGACTCCGCCGAAGCGCGTCGTTGCGCTCGACAACCGCACCTTCGAGCTCCTGGACTCCTGGGGTGTGAAGCCGGTTGCGGCGCCAAAGAAGTTGGTTTCGAAAGATGTTCCGGGCCTGCGAGACAATGACGATATTGCGGACATCGGCAATCACAAGGAGCCGAATCTGGAGATCATCGTTGCAGCTGACCCGGACGTAATCATCTCGGGCCAGCGTTTTGAAAAGTACGACGACGAGATTCAGAAACTTGTTCCAAACGCAGTACTCGTCGACTTCGAACCACGTGACGATGAACCCTTCGACCGTGAGTTGATCCGTCAGACCCTCGAGCTCGGCGAAATCTTCGGTAAGCAGGCCGAAGCGGAGAAAACCGTCGAAGACTTCACCAAGGCGGTACAGCGTGCTCGCGACGCATACGACCCAGCGCAGACCGTGATGGCTGTCAACGTTTCTGGTGGGGAAATCGGATATGTTGCGCCGGGCATCGGCCGCACCTTTGGCCCCCTCTTTGACCTCATCGGTTTCACTCCGGCGCTGAAGGTAGAAAACGCCTCGAGCGACCACAAGGGTGACGATATTTCTGTTGAGGCTATCGCCGACTCCAACCCAGATTGGATCTTCGCCCTTGACCGCGACGCGGCCATTAAGAAGGAAGGGGAGTCCCCGGCTGCTCTGAGCGTGCTGAGCGACTCTGCCGCACTGCAGAATGTCACCGCAGTCAAGGAGAACCACATCTATGTGGCTCCGCAGGACACCTACATCAACGAGTCCATCCTGACCTACACCGAAATCCTGAACGGCATTGCTGACCAGCTGGAGGCCGCCAAGTAATGGCGCAACCGGGTACGCGCACCCACCCCAAACTTCTTAATTGGAAGCTTGGGGTGGGTCTCGTCATTGTGATCGTGCTGCTGGCCTTGTCCTTATTGGTTGGCCAGTACGACGTTTTTCGATCAAGCGACGGCTGGGACATGTTCAAAACCACTCGCGTTCCGCGCACTATCGCGCTGGTGCTTGCTGGCGCTGCGATGGCGATGAGCGGCCTCACCATGCAGATGCTCACCCAGAACCGCTTCGTCGAGCCCACCACGACGGGTACCACCGAGTGGGCTGGCCTGGGCCTGCTGGCATCGTACGTATTCTTACCCGACGGCACGATCCTGCAGCGCATGATCATTTCCGTCACCTTCGCATTCATCGGGACGATGGTCTTCTTTGCGTTCCTTCGGAGGGTGACGCTGCGCTCGAGCCTGATCGTCCCGATCGTCGGCATCATGCTCGGCGCCGTTGTCAGCGCATTCTCCACGTTTTGGGCGCTTCAAACTGACCTGCTTCAGTCGCTCGGGATTTGGTTCGCTGGCTCGTTTACCTCAGTGATTTCCGGGCAGTACGAGGTACTCTGGATCGTCGTCGCGGTCGTGATTGCCGTGTTCTTCTACGCCGACCGCCTTACGGCCGCCGGCCTGGGGGAGGACGTCGCCACGAACATTGGCCTTAACTACGGCCGCATCATCTTGGTCGGAACGAGCCTCGTTGCGGTCGCAGCGGGCGTCGTGACGGTGGTCGTCGGCAATCTTCCTTTTCTTGGGCTCATTGTTCCCAACATTGTTTCCATGATGCGTGGCGACGACCTCCGCTCCAACCTTCCGTGGGTCTGCCTCCTTGGCGTCGGCATCGTCACCGTGTGCGACTTGCTGGCCCGCACGATCATCGCCCCGTTCGAGATCCCGGTGTCCGTCATCTTGGGCATCATCGGAGCGGTGGTTTTCGTCTTCTTGATCGTGAGGCAGAGTCGCCGTGCCTAAACAACCTATCGACGCCCGCTTCGTCGGCGCCTTCCAATCCAGCAGGAGCAAAACCCGCTACTGGGTAATTCTTGCGTGCCTTATCATCGCCGCGGTCTGCTTTACCGCGGGTTTGCTGGCCTACGGCAACCCCATGGACTTCGGCACCACCGGATACTGGCTGATTGCGAAGCGCCGTTTGAACTCGGTTATCGCGATGGCGATTGTGGCGCTGTGCCAGGCGGTGGCGACCGTTTCGTTCCAAACGGTGACGAACAACCGCATCATTACGCCGTCCATCATGGGTTTTGAAGCCCTCTACGTGTCGATTCACACCTCGACCGTGTTCTTCCTCGGTGCCGCTGGCCTGAACAATGGATATACGCTCCAGATGTTCGTGCTGCAGCTAGTGCTCATGGTTGGCCTGAGCCTTGTGCTGTACGCGTGGCTGTTGTCCGGAAAGCACGCAAATATGCACGCGATGCTGCTGGTCGGCATCGTGATCGGTGGCGGACTCGGCAGCGTGTCGACGTTCATGCAGCGCCTCCTCACACCAAGCGAGTTCGACGTCCTCACCGCGCGGCTGTTCGGCTCCGTCAACAACGCGGATCCTGAGTACTATCCGGTCGCTATCCCACTCGCGGTCGGCGCCACAGCACTACTGGTCTTCAATTCACGCCGCCTCAACGTCCTCGCACTCGGCAGAGATGTCACCGTGAACCTCGGCGTTAGCCACCGATTCCACTCGATCTTCACATTGGTGCTGGTCTCCATCTTGATGGCGGTCTCGACCGCGCTCGTCGGGCCGATGACGTTCCTGGGGTTCCTCGTAGCGACGCTCGCGTACCAATTCTGCGATACCTACGACCACCGTTACATCTTCCCAATGGCAGTACTGCTGGGATTCTGCGTACTCAGTGGTGCCTACTTCATCATGAACCACGTGTTTTATGCGCAGGGCGTCGTGTCAATCATCATTGAGCTCGTCGGTGGCATCACCTTTTTGGCAGTCATCTTGAAGAAGGGACGCTTATGATCACGCTGAAAGAAGTCCGCAAAGACTACGGCGACGACGTCAAAATCGGACCCGTCAATATCGAGATTCCCGCTGGTGGCATCACCGCGCTCGTTGGACCGAACGGTGCGGGCAAGTCGACGCTCCTCACGATGATTGGGCGTCTCTTAGCTATCGACTCCGGCACCGTCGAAATCGGCCGTATGGACGTCACCAGCGCTAAATCAAAAGATCTCGCAAAGATCATCTCGATCTTGCGTCAGGAGAACCACTTTGTGACGCGCCTGACGGTGCGCCAGCTCGTCGGCTTCGGGCGCTTCCCGTACAGCCATGGACGTCTCACTCCCGAGGACGAGCAGATCATCTCGAAGTACATCGACTTCCTTGGTCTCCACGAACTCGAAAACCGTTACCTGGATCAGCTCTCAGGAGGGCAGCGTCAGCGCGCTTACGTTGCGATGGTGCTCTGCCAGGAAACTGACTATGTTCTTCTCGACGAACCACTAAACAATCTCGACATTGCACACTCGGTGGAAATGATGAAGCACCTGTACTCCGCCGCGAGGGACTTCGGGCGGACCATCATCATCGTGCTGCACGACATCAACTTCGCAGCGAAGTACGCCGACTACATCTGCGCCACCAAGGATGGTCAGATCGCCGCGTTTGGGACTCCGCGCGAAATCATGAACGACGAGTTGCTCACGCAAATCTTCAACACGCCCGTGCATGTAATTGAGGGCCCGGATGGGCCACTCGCTACATATCACTAAAATGCTCGTTACGCAGGCGATTTGTGTTGTTTGTTGGTTCGTGGTTAAGTTATCCCTCGTTGCCGACGAGCGGCCTGGCCGCTTGGAGGGAATGATCAAAGTGAATAAAGTTGCTGCTTGTGGGCGGTTTCGGGTCTGGCTGGTTTGGTTGGATTTGACTTTGTGTTTACGGGTGTGTAACTTTGTTTCAGCTGCTTGACGCTGGCTCTGGTTGGGGTTGGTTGTTGGGTGTGCGGTTGTTGTTTGAGAACTCGATAGTGTGCCAATGTACTTTTTATTTTTTTGATTGCATTGACTTTTGGTTGCGTGCTGTGTGCCATGTTTTGGTGTGTGCCGGCGGTGATGCTTGAACCTATGATTGAGTGTCACTGGTGTGGTGCAGATGCATGGTCGCGTTGACTGTATTGGTTGATGTGGTTGTGACTGGTCCTGTTTTACCCCGTCGGGTTGGGACCAGTTTTGTTTGTACTTTACAGTTTTTGTAATTTTAGGATTTTGCCAGACACTGGCGATGACTGTTGTGGTTGTTGTTGGTGGTTGGTTTGTTTTTGGTTAGGTTTTGGGCTTTTCACGGCCTTGTTTCTTTCTGAAATAGTTTTTGTGGAGAGTTTGATCCTGGCTCAGGATGAACGCTGGCGGCGTGCTTAACACATGCAAGTCGAACGGAAAGGCCAGTGCTTGCACTGGTACTCGAGTGGCGAACGGGTGAGTAACACGTGGGTGATCTGCCCTGTACTTCGGGATAAGCTTGGGAAACTGGGTCTAATACCGGATAGGACAACTTTTTGGATATTGTTGTGGAAAGCTTTTGCGGTATGGGATGAGCTCGCGGCCTATCAGCTTGTTGGTGGGGTAATGGCCTACCAAGGCGTCGACGGGTAGCCGGCCTGAGAGGGTGTACGGCCACATTGGGACTGAGATACGGCCCAGACTCCTACGGGAGGCAGCAGTGGGGAATATTGCACAATGGGCGCAAGCCTGATGCAGCGACGCCGCGTGGGGGATGAAGGCCTTCGGGTTGTAAACTCCTTTCGCTAGGGACGAAGCTTTTTTGTGACGGTACCTGGAGAAGAAGCACCGGCTAACTACGTGCCAGCAGCCGCGGTAATACGTAGGGTGCGAGCGTTGTCCGGAATTACTGGGCGTAAAGAGCTCGTAGGTGGTTTGTCGCGTCGTTTGTGTAAGTCCACAGCTTAACTGTGGGACTGCAGGCGATACGGGCATAACTTGAGTGCTGTAGGGGAGACTGGAATTCCTGGTGTAGCGGTGAAATGCGCAGATATCAGGAGGAACACCGATGGCGAAGGCAGGTCTCTGGGCAGTAACTGACGCTGAGGAGCGAAAGCATGGGTAGCGAACAGGATTAGATACCCTGGTAGTCCATGCCGTAAACGGTGGGCGCTAGGTGTGAGTCCCTTCCACGGGATTTGTGCCGTAGCTAACGCATTAAGCGCCCCGCCTGGGGAGTACGGCCGCAAGGCTAAAACTCAAAGGAATTGACGGGGGCCCGCACAAGCGGCGGAGCATGTGGATTAATTCGATGCAACGCGAAGAACCTTACCTGGGCTTGACATGTAGCGGATCGCCGCAGAGATGTGGTTTCCCTTGTGGTCGCTATACAGGTGGTGCATGGTTGTCGTCAGCTCGTGTCGTGAGATGTTGGGTTAAGTCCCGCAACGAGCGCAACCCTTGTCTTATGTTGCCAGCACGTAATGGTGGGGACTCATGAGAGACTGCCGGGGTTAACTCGGAGGAAGGTGGGGATGACGTCAAATCATCATGCCCCTTATGTCCAGGGCTTCACACATGCTACAATGGTCGGTACAGCGCGTTTGCTACCTTGTGAGGGGATGCTAATCGCACAAAGCCGGCCTTAGTTCGGATTGGGGTCTGCAACTCGACCCCATGAAGTCGGAGTCGCTAGTAATCGCAGATCAGCAACGCTGCGGTGAATACGTTCCCGGGCCTTGTACACACCGCCCGTCACGTCATGAAAGTTGGTAACACCCGAAGCCAGTGGCCTGTCATGGGAGCTGTCGAAGGTGGGATCGGCGATTGGGACGAAGTCGTAACAAGGTAGCCGTACCGGAAGGTGCGGCTGGATCACCTCCTTTCTAAGGAGTTTTATTTTGTTGGCTCACAGTTGTGGGCTTTTTTGTTGGTTGAGTCACCGTGGGTGTGGCTGCCAATTTGTTGTTTCCGGGTGGAGACACACCAGTCACGGACTGTCATGCATTCGTGTGGTGGTTGTGGTTGTGGTTGCAGTGTGGCCGGGTTTTTGTAGTCAAAAAGAAGTGTTAATTATTGTGTGTTGGTGCACTGTTGGGTGTCTGAGGCAGCAGTTGTGTTGTCTTGAATGATTCCGCGTGTTGATCACTGACTGGTTTGGTTGGTGGTTGGTGTGTGGGGTGTGTTGTGTGAGAACTGTATAGTGGACGCGAGCATCTTTATTCTTGTGGAAGAATTTTTTGATTGTAAGTTTGCCTAACAACAAGTGATTGTCATGCTGTTTGTGTGTGGTGGTTGTTTGTTGTTTGTTTGTTGTGTGTTTTTGTTTTGTTACAAGGGCGTACGGTGGATGCCTTGGCATGCTTAGCCGATGAAGGACGTGTGAGGCTGCGTTATGCCTCGGGGAGTTGCCAACAAAGCGTTGATCCGAGGATGTCCGAATGGGGAAACCTGGCACTTGTTATGGAGTGTTACCTGCAGATGAATGTATAGTCTGTGTGGGGGTTACGCGGGGAAGTGAAACATCTCAGTACCCGTAGGAGAAGAAAACAATTGTGATTCTGCTAGTAGTGGCGAGCGAACGTGGATGAGGCTAAACCATGCGTGTGTGATACCTGGCAGGGGTTGCGCGTGTGGTGTTGTGGGCGATGATTGTGGGTATGCTGCCATGTACCCTCATGATGCGGCGTGTTAGCGGAAGTCACCTGGGATGGTGTGCCGGAGAGGGTGAGAGCCCCTGTACGTGAAGGCGTGTCGTGTTGTGGTGATTGTTTGCCCGAGTAGCAGTGGGCTCGTGGAATCTGCTGTGAATCTGCCGGGACCACCCGGTAAGCCTAAATACTAAGTGTGACCGATAGTGGATAGTACCGTGAGGGAATGGTGAAAAGTACCCCGGGAGGGGAGTGAAAGAGTTCCTGAAACCGTGCGCTTACAATCCGTCAGAGCACCGCGTGTGTGTGATGGCGTGCCTTTTGAAGAATGAGCCTGCGAGTCAGCGGCATGTCGCGAGGTTAACCCGTGTGGGGTAGTCGTAGCGAAAGCGAATCCTAATTGGGTGTTGTTTAGTGGCATGTCCTGGACCCGAAGCGGGGTGATCTACCCATGGCCAGTGTGAAGCAGCTGTAAGAGGTTGTGGAGGCGCGAACCCACTTAGGTTGAAAACTGAGGGGATGAGTTGTGGGTAGGGGTGAAAGGCCAATCAAACTCCGTGATAGCTGGTTCTCCCCGAAATGCATTTAGGTGCAGCGTTATAGTAGTTTGCCGGAGGTAGAGCTACTGGTTGGTTGAGCGGGACTATCATCTTAGCAACATCAGCCAAACTCCGAATGCCGGTTAAGTGTTCTATAGCAGTGAGACTGTGGGGGATAAGCTTCATAGTCGAGAGGGAAACAGCCCAGATCGCCGGTTAAGGCCCCTAAGGGTGTACTAAGTGGAAAAGGATGTGGGATCGCGAAGACAGCCAGGAGGTTGGCTTAGAAGCAGCCATCCTTGAAAGAGTGCGTAATAGCTCACTGGTCGAGTGGTTCTGCGCCGACAATGTAGTGGGGCTCAAGTACACCGCCGAAGCCGCGGCATAGTTTTTACTATGGGTAGGGGAGCGTCGTGCATGGGGTGAAGCCATACTGTAAGGGGTGGTGGACTGTGTGCGAGTGAGAATGCAGGCATGAGTAACGAGAGATACGTGAGAATCGTATCCGCTGGATGACTAAGGGTTCCTGGGTCAAGTTCGTCTTCCCAGGGTGAGTCGGGTCCTAAGGCGAGGCCGACAGGCGTAGTCGATGGTCAACGGGTTGATATTCCCGTACCCGTATGCATGCGACAAAGAGTGAAGCGGTGATACTAACCACCCTGAACTGGCAACATGCGCATCCTTTTGGGTGTGTGGTTGTTGGTGATGCGTGGGGCCTGATCCGTGGTAGTTCAGTGATGGGGTGACGCAGTCAGGTAGCCGCGCCAAGTGTTGGATATCTTGGTGTAAGCGTGTGGCACGTCGACTTGTGAAATGCGGTCGATATTTTGTGTGAGGCGTGATGCGTAGCCCAATTGTTGGGTGATGGTGGTGATCCTTTGCTGTCGAGAAAAGCCTCTAGCGATGTGTGTGTATGGCCCGTACCCGAAACCGACACAGGTGGTCAGGTAGAGAATACTAAAGCGGTCGGGTGAACTGTGGTTAAGGAATTCGGCAAATTGCCCCCGTAACTTCGGGAGAAGGGGGGCCCTTGCTGGTTGCATGCCTTTTTCGGTGTGTTGCTGGTGGGGGTCGCAGAGAATAGAGGGGAGCGACTGTTTATCAAAAACACAGGTCCGTGCGAAGACGGTTAAGTTGATGTATACGGACTGACGCCTGCCCGGTGCTGGAAGGTTAAGAGGACCTGTTAGGACGTAAGTCCGAAGCGGAGAATTTAAGCCCCAGTAAACGGCGGTGGTAACTATAACCATCCTAAGGTAGCGAAATTCCTTGTCGGGTAAGTTCCGACCTGCACGAATGGCGTAACGACTCCCCTGCTGTCTCAACCACAGGCCCGGTGAAATTGCAGTACGAGTAAAGATGCTCGTTTCGCGCGGCAGGACGAAAAGACCCCGGGACCTTCACTATAGCTTGGTATTGGTATTCGGTGCGGTTTGTGTAGGATAGGTGGGAGACTGTGAAGTGGTCACGCTAGTGATTGTGGAGTCGTTGTTGAAATACCACTCTGACCGTAGTGGATGTCTAACCTTGGCCCATGATCTGGGTTGGGGACAGTGCCTGGTGGGTAGTTTAACTGGGGCGGTTGCCTCCCAAAATGTAACGGAGGCGCCCAAAGGTTCCCTCAGCCTGGTTGGCAATCAGGTGGTGAGTGTAAGTGCACAAGGGAGCTTGACTGTGAGACTTACAAGTCGAGCAGGGACGAAAGTCGGGACTAGTGATCCGGCACCTACTTGTGGATGTGGTGTCGCTCAACGGATAAAAGGTACCCCGGGGATAACAGGCTGATCTTCCCCAAGAGTCCATATCGACGGGATGGTTTGGCACCTCGATGTCGGCTCGTCGCATCCTGGGGCTGGAGTAGGTCCCAAGGGTTGGGCTGTTCGCCCATTAAAGCGGCACGCGAGCTGGGTTCAGAACGTCGTGAGACAGTTCGGTCTCTATCCGCCGCGCGCGTTGAAACTTGAAGAAGGCTGTCCCTAGTACGAGAGGACCGGGACGGACGTACCTCTGGTGTGCCAGTTGTTCCGCCAGGAGCAGGGCTGGTTGGCTACGTACGGGAGGGATAACCGCTGAAAGCATCTAAGCGGGAAGCCTGTTTTGAGATGAGGTTTCGTTTGAGGTTCCCTAGAGATGATGGGGTTGATAGGCCGGATCTGGTAGCACTGTGAGGTGTGTAAGGTGACTGGTACTAATTACACCGAGACTAAAACAAAGCACACACATGTTGGTGTTGTTTATGGTCAAATTAATGAGTGTTCTTCCGCGAAGAAGAGTTAAGTGTTTGCGTCCACTGTGCAGTGTCTGGCATGACATGCCTGTGCTGATATGTGAATATTGTCGTTGTTATCAACAGTATTGTGTTGGCACGATTTTGGTCGTGTCGGTGGTTGATGGCGGCGGGGAAACGCCCGGTCCCTTTCCGAACCCGGTTAGCTAAGCCCGCCCGCGCTGATGGTACTGCACCTGGGAGGGTGTGGGAGAGTAGGTTACCGCCGGCCTATAACTTCATTTTCCTGTGTGTGGTGGGTGTCACTGTTCCCGTTGTGGGGGGTGGTGGTACCCACCACACTCTTTTTTGTGCACCCACAACAAACAAACAAACAGGGCGTATACAGAGAAGCTCGTATCGAGAACCCCGCCGCGTTGAGCCCAGAATTCAGGAGAGGCGGTAGACCTCGTAATCGTTCGGTACACCCGCACCATGGACGTGCTGGAATCCGAGCCTCAATGCTAAACCGATCGATGCCTCATTAGTGGGGTCGATGATAGCGATGACTGGAAGCTGCGGGAAACGTTCCTGTGCATTGGCAATCGCCGCAGATGCAGCCTCCTTTGCGTATCCCTGGCCCTGAGATTCAGGGGCGAATCGGTAATATAGGTTGAGTACCTGTTCACCGGCTTCCTCACTGTGGCGTACTCCAGTAAACCCGATGGTTGTTCCGTCAAGCGTGGACACTACGTAGTAGCCAAGACCCTGTTCATCCCAGTTTTCTTGCCATGTGCTTGCCAACTCCTCTGCCTCTTTGCGGTTTTTCATCGCGAGGTCGGGACGGTGTTGATAGGTGCGGGCGTCGGCGTGGATCCTAAAAATGGCGTCTATATCTTGGTCCGTGGGAGGAGTGAGGATAAGGCGAGGGGTGCGAAGGGGAAAAGCATCGTTCATCTTGGAATCTCCGTTCAAAGTGTTAGGCCTCTCAGGCTACCTGGCCTCAATGGCTGAGGCATGGTGCAAGCAATACGCCCCAGGGCTTGAGCATTCCCTGGGGCGTACGCTGAGGCGAGGATGTCGGCCTAAAGAGCTATGAGCTCGTTTCTAGACTGCTTGACTAGATCCTCGTCGCGGATAGCTTGCTTGAGGGCGCGCCACTGATCGTCGGGGATATAGTCCGTGGCTTGTTTGATAACTTCCTCTGAAGGGGTGCCCCACGCGATTGGCATCGGAGTAATCGTTGCCCAGTGTGCCTTGTCGCGGGATGTGCGCTGGCCTCCCACAGCGACGCACGGAACTGCAGCGCCAACCTTAGGAGTGACGCCGGGGATCCGTTGCACCACAGTTGAGGTGAGCGCCCACTCGGCAGGGGACTGCTGGTCAACGGCTGTGTTTACTAACGCGGTGAGGGTAACTGTGGTGCCCTTGTCATCGGTGATGACAGCGGGAGAGAGGGGGTTGGCGTCGTAAATTGCTTGGGTACGTGGAACCGCTCGAGGAATAGCAAGACCGACGATCAGCATGATGGTGCCGAAAAAGATAAGAGAGAGGGATCCGAGTAGGCGCCAGGGGGAAGTCGGGTCGACGAGGAACCAGACTATGACGCCCGCGATGAGGCAGGCGACGAACAGAGCGATGCTTGAGGTAACGAGGTTCTTGGTATTTCGAATAAGTTCGTTGTGTTCTTTGGCGTATTCTTCGTCGACGTTGAAGCGGAATGGTTGTTCAGTCATAGGCCACAGTCTATAGGCCGCGTTTGAGGTCTGAGGCATCCATGATGCGATAAGCGTAGCCCTGTTCGGCGAGGAAGCGTTGGCGGTGCATGGCATACTCGGCGTCGAGGGTGTCTCGGGTGACCACGGTGTAGAACAGAACTTCGCTGCTATCGGGCTTGGGTCGAAGGAGTCGGCCGAGGCGCTGGGCCTCTTCTTGGCGGGAACCGAACGTGCCTGAGACCTGGATTCCCACGGCTGCCTGGGGTAGGTCGATGGAGAAGTTCGCCACCTTCGATACGACGAGGGTGCGGAGCTCGCCCTGGCGGAAGCGCTCGAAGGCTTCTTCGCGGGCTTTGGTGCTGGTGCGGCCGTCGATGAGAGGGGCGTCGATCTGCTGCGCAATGGTGCGCAGGTGGTCCACGTAAGCCCCGATGATGAGCGTCGGTTCGCCCTCGTGGTGGGCGAGAATGTCCTTGACCGTCGAGAGTTTGGCTGATGCGGTGGCGGCCAGGCGGTAGCGCTCGCGTGCGGAGGCCGTCGCATAGCTGAGGCGCTCTTTTTCCGTGAGCGTGGTGCGGACCTCGATGCATTCGGCGGTGGCGATGAAGCCTGCCATTTCGAGTTCTTTCCAGGGGGCGTCGTAACGCTTGGGGCCGATGAGGGAGAAGACGTCGTCTTCGCGGCCGTCCTCGCGGATGAGCGTTGCGGTCAGGCCGAGACGGCGGCGGGACTGGAGGTCGGCTGCCATGCGGAAGACGGGGGCGGGGAGGAGGTGGACTTCGTCGTAGATGATGAGGCCCCAGTCGGTGGTGTCGAAAAGCTCGAGGGCGCGGTATTCGCCTTTTGTCTTCCGGGTGACGACCTGGTAGGTCGCGATGGTGACCGGGCGTATCTCCTTCTTTTCGCCGGAGTACTCGCCGATTTCTTCCGGGGTGAGCGTGGTGCGGCGCAGCAGCTCATCGCGCCACTGCCGGCCAGCGACCGTGTTGGTTACGAGGATGAGCGTGGTCGTCTCTGCCTGCGCCATCGCGGCGGCGCCGACGATGGTTTTGCCCGCACCGCACGGCAGGACCACCACGCCTGAGCCGCCCTCCCAGAATGCTTGGGTGGCGTACTGTTGGTAGTCGCGAAGTTCCCAACCGTCAAAGTCGAGCGCGATTGGGTGGGATTCGCCGTCGACGTATCCGGCGTGGTCCGCCACCGGCCAGCCCGTCTTGATCAGTTCTTGTTTGATGCGCCCGCGCGCGGACGGGTGTACGCCTACCGTGTGCGCGTCGAAGCGCTGGCCAAGAAACGGGATGATGTTCTTGTTGCGCGTAATCTCATCCAGGATTGGGGGCTCTTCCGTGGTGAGGATGAGCCCGCGTTGTGGATCGTTGAGTAGGCTGACGCGCCCGTAGCGCGCCATCGTCTCCGCAATGTCGATGAGGAGCGACTGGGGGACGGGGAACCGGGAATAGCGCTCGAGGACATCGATTGCGGTCTCGGCGTCGAAGCCGGTGGCGCGGGCATTCCACAGGGCAAGTGGGGTGATGCGGTAGGTATGGACGTGCTCGGGGGCGCGCTCGAGTTCAGCGAATGGGGAAAGCGCTGCGCGAGCTTTCGCCGCGTCCGGGTGCGCGATTTCAAGCAGTACGGTTTTATCGGACTGCACGATCAGTGGGCCGTCCCCAAACGTCATTGTTGGACCTTTCTTTCTACACCAGCGTCACAGTGGTGACGCGCCGCAGTGGTATGCGGATCACGCGCTGCGTGGCCGTGTCCTGCGCATCAATGACGCCGACACTCACCGTCAACGGGATGACCGTTAGGGTGTGCTGCGCGCCCTGCGAGTCCGCGTACTCAACCTTGACGCGGCGACGGGCGCGGGCTGCTGCACGAAGCATATCAGTCGTTGACGTTTCGCTGACCCCGGAAGGTTGGCTTGTATCTGAGTTGAGGGCCGCAACAATCTTATCGACGTCCCCTTCGCTCAGAGAGGCGGTTCGGGGAAGCGAGGACGGTGTTGCTCGCACCAGTGTTGGTTCCTCCGCAAGCGTGATGGAGGCGCCGTGGTCGTCTTCGGCGGTTGGCTGCAGGCCCGCGGCTTGCAACTCGTGGAGCAAGCGTGGCAGCGGAAGCGGGCTGAAGGCGACGGTCGGCGCCAGGATCCGTAGATCGGCGTGCTCGGCCGCCACGGCGAGGAGGGCAGGGTCGGCGCAGCGGATGTAGCTCAGCGCGCTGCCGGCGCGGATTGCGCCGTGGGTGCGGGAGAGATCATCGATAAGGAAGGTGATGGCCTGCGGAACCTCGCCCATGATGTGCTGTTTCAACCATGTGTGCAGTGAGTCGGCGTCGTGCCCACGGTCGAGGGCGCGCTTCAGGGAGGCGTCGCTGATGCGCCACATGCTGGCAAGGCCCGGCGATTCAAGGTCGGCGATATCTTCGACGACGGCGGCGGTCGCCGCATCGAGCGGCCCCGGGGCGAGCAGTGTCATGTCGCCCTGCGCGATGAGCTGCGAGACCTCCGCGGGGACGAGCTGCTTCGTGGCCTCGACGACGTCGCCGTCGTTGAGGAGTGCCAGCAGCGGTGTCGACGGCGAGCTCCCCACGCCGCCAATCGCGCCGATGAATGCGGCTTCGGCGATGGTGGTTTCGATAAGTTGGGGCGAGAAATTCGCTGCCATGAGCGGTACGTGGAACAGTAATCGGGCCTCTTGGTCGGGGCCCGCGTACTCGACGATGCGCCTCCGGGCGTGCCTGACGTCGGGGTTGTGGGTGGGCTCCGAAAGGAGGCGGTGCTCCGGCGTCTTGTCGGTGCGCCAGGGCGAGGCGAGCCAGCCGGCGAGGAGGATAGCCCACTGGTCGGCGAGCGTGGCGTCCAACCAGGAAAGAGCGTCGTGGGTGGCCGCGAGTACGTCGGCCTCGTCGGTGCTTCCGCGGCCGAGAAGGCCGGCGGATTCGCCCGTGGTAATGAGGAGCGCAGGGTCGAAACCGAGGGCCTGCGTTAACCCCGCATGTGCGCGGACTCCCAGGGAGCCGTCCTTGTTCAGTGCGACCGGGGACTCAAGTAACAGGAGCAGCAGCTGGCGGAGCTTGCGCACCGCGTCGAGGCCCGCGCCAGTCGCGTTGCGGTCGATCGTCGGCTGATCTGGATCGTTGACGGCAGGGGCGTGCTCGGGGAACTCGCGCGGTGGCAGGCCACGTAGGACGTCGCGGACGGGGCGCGGTAGGCGGACCGTTGTGGCGTCGACGCGGATGAGCAGCCCTTTCGCAATGAGTGTTGCAACTGGCGTCGTGGGATCCGCGTCCGCCGTGGCGGCCCTCGTCGTGCCGACGGAACCTGACGCCGCTAGCGTATCCAGCACTGAGCGCTCGCGGGCGCTGAGTCCTTCCAGCAGCCCGTCGAGGTTCGGTGGGGCCTGGTCCCCGAGGCGCCAGCCCGACGGCAGCGCGGAAAGTGCCCCTGGTGCGACCTGTATGGCGGCGTCCGGGCCATAGATGAGCGCCATCGCACGGAGACGCTCGGCGGCCCCGGGAAC
The DNA here is from genome assembly GCF_001767255.1 of Corynebacterium sp. NML98-0116. Lineage (GTDB taxonomy): Bacteria > Actinomycetota > Actinomycetes > Mycobacteriales > Mycobacteriaceae > Corynebacterium > Corynebacterium pseudogenitalium. The sequence continues at coordinate 1,631,633 of NZ_CP017639.1, read as the reverse complement.
ACGCGCTGCTGGGACACTGTTGGTGTCGACGGGAGAGAGCTCGGCGCCGACGTCCCCGAGCGCTTCCAGAAGCCGCAACTCGGCAGCGTTGAGACGGCGTAACGCTCGTGCTGCAGACCCAGCCAGCGACAGCCGCGTCCCCAGCGAACCCCAGGATGGCGGGGTGGGGTAAAAGGCGTCTGGCCTGAGATAAATGAGCTCCCGGAGTTGTTCGGGGCGCATCGTGCGGAGCACTTCCTGGAACGTAGTCATAGCGTTGGCTAGTGTACGTGCGATTTTTGTCCAGGCGTGAAAGAATAGTACGCATGGCTAAAGACGTAGAGAAGATCGGTCGCGCGAACCCGGCGTGGCCCACCAACACCCCTGGTAATGGTTCGCCTGTCACCGAGCTGTCCTCGCAGCTTACCGGTGCATCTAGCCCGTTTGGGGACGAGCTCGTGCTCCCACTCCCAGCGGAAGAAATCGGGTACGTCCACCCAACGACGCGAATCAACCGCTAAGTGTTCAACCTTTCGGCCAGCCCTGAAAGAGTGGGCTGGCCAGTCCCTATGCCCCTTTCATAAAGCAAAACAAACGTGCCCGCCACAAGCTTTCTGTGGCGGGCACGTTCTATTGAGTGCTTAGCGGTTCAGCAGTGCTGCGCCGATAGCGGCGAGATCGCCCGAGCGAACAGCGTTGATCAGTGCAGCGTTCTGGCTGTAGAACGCATCGTAGTTCGCGCGGTTCGCAGCGTAGGACTGCTGGATGTGCGCCGGAATTGCGAAACCATAGTTGCTCAGGGAGCTGCCGAGCTGACGGTACAGGGCGTCAACTGGGTTCTCTGCCTGGCGCTGGGCTGCGTCCGGGGATGCAACGGCAGCGCGTGCAGGAGCAGGTGCCGGTGAGACAGCCTGTGCGTCGCGATTTGTCGCAGCGGAGTTCAGTCCAAGGCGAGCGGAGCATGCAGGCCATGCGCCCCAACCCTGCTGTGCCAGGGTGCGCTCTGCAACGATGATCTGCTGCTCACGGGTTGCCAGGTTCGCGGTTGGAGCGAACTGGCCGCCACCGAATGCCTGCCAGGTGGACGCGGAGAACTGCAGGCCGCCGTGGTAGCCGTTGCCGGTGTTGATTGCCCAGTTGCCGCCGGACTCGCACTGTGCGAGACGGTCCCAGTCGGAGTCAGGCGCTGCCGTGGCTTCTGGGGCCATCAGTCCAGCGAACGCCGCGGTTGCAGCTGCGCCGGCGAGTGCCTTCTTGGTCAGGGAAGTGGTCTGCTTGGAATGGCGTCCCATGAAAATACGATGTCCTCTCTTGTTGTCGCTTGCGAAGTAAGCTGTCGGGTTCGGGCTGAGGTGCCCGGTTGCAGTAGCAACTTCACCCCAAGGAATCTCCGGGAGGGAGTTTCCGAAGGTTGGGTCCTCCGCTTCTGTTGTTTGTGTAATTGTGCGAGGCGAACAGAACTCAGCGTGCCTCGTTTTCTTGCTGCGGGACAGCCTAACGCTTTATAACGATTTAGTCACGCTCCGGGCACTTTTTGGGGTCGGTGTCGCGGACGCGGGGAGACTGGTAGGGCCGTTTGGCCTGTTCATGAGCAAAATTGGCGCGAGTGTGATTTGTGGCACTTTCTTTCGTGTTGGGGCTCGAACGGGCGATACGACTATGATGGATAGCCACTGCTGAGTCTGCATAGAGAACAGAGAAGGAACGAAGACTAATGCCAATTGGAAAGGTGAAGTGGTTCGACGCCGACAAGGGCTTCGGCTTCGCATCCAACCCTGGAGACGACGACGTATTTATTTCTAAGTCGGTGCTCCCGGATGGTGTGGATGAGCTTGTGCCTGGACAGCGCATCGAGTTCGACTTTGCCGCAGGCCGAAAGGGCCCGCAGGCGCTGCGCGTCGCCATCTTGGAGACGCCGAAGCGTCGCCCCGTGCACCGTAGGAAGCCAGAAGAACTCGGAAGCATGCTTGCCGATGTGATGACGCTCATCGAGTCCGACGTGCAACCGGCGTTGACGGCTGGGCGCTACCCTGAACGCAAAGAGGCTCGACAGGTTGCGGGCATCCTGCGCGCAGTGGCGAAGGAGCTTGACGCCTAAGCGTTATTCAAACGCGACCGACCATGTGGCGACCACCGGGATTTCTTCCCCGTGGTCGTCATTTTTTACGGCCAGCGTCGAGACTTCAGCAACGAGGAGTTTTGCCCCGCCTTCTTTGACGGCAGGAGCGGTCTCTTCGGTGGTCTCGCCAGCCTGGTGGAGGCGCTCTTCGTTGGCGGAGGGGTCGTCGTAAATGAGGAGGAGGCGCCAGCTGCCCGCAGCGATATCTGGGTCGATGCGGAATGTGAGTTCGTCGGAGCCATCACGTGTGAGTGCCGGTGGCTCACCGCCGTCACATTGCTCATCGAGGGGGCAGAGCGTGTAAGGGGCGATCTCGTGCTCGCCGTCGGATGCAGTGACGTGAATCCGAAGGTCTTCTACGGGAAGACCTGGCTGCGAGCGCTGCCAGTTCATGAACGCGTACACCCCAGCGAGCAGGATAGCGACGGCGAGAACCGTCGCACCGAGTTGGAGTGCAAGGCGAGAGGAAGCACGGCGGGAAGCAGTCATGAGCGAAATTCTACTGGGACGGGACCAGCCGGACGCGGTAGAGGTCAGGCCAACGCTTGCCGGTGAGGTAAAACTCGTCGGTGCCAGGGATATGCGCGATCCCGTTGAGCACATTGTTTATGTCTTCGTCGGCGTTGTTGGGAAGAGACGACGCATCGATCCTGGCCGTGACGTGGCCGGAGGTGGCGTCGATACGCACGATGTCGGTGGTTGTGAAGATGTTTGCGTAGACGTCGTCGCCGACGCACTCCAACTCGTTGAGACCCTCGACGGGTTTGCCTTGGTCGGTGACTTCGAACCGCGCAAGCTCGGCGAGCGTGTCCGGGTCCATGCGGCGCAGCTCGGCGGAACCGTCGGAGAAAATAAGTGCATCATCGGTGGCGCACAGCCCCCACCCTTCGCCGTCGTAGTGGGCGGTATCGACAGTTGCTAGGGACGCTGCATCGCGGCGAAACGCGGTGCCCTCCTGCCACGTCAGCTGCCAAACCGAATCTCCGACGCGGGTCATGCCTTCGCCGAAGAACACGTCCGGCAAGGCAACCTCGCCCAACACGTCGCCTTCTGTCGTGAGCCGATACATGCCGGACGCTCCATATTGGCCGGTACTGACGAGGAGCGTGCCGTCCTCATCGACTTCGAGGCCCTGGGTGAACAGGGCAGGGTCGTAGTCGTAGCGTTGTACGATTTCGGGTTTCAGCTGCTCCACCTCGGTGGCAGCTTCATCGCAACCACTCACGGTGAGCAGCACCAAAGGACACATCAGGATGGACCAAAACCGTCGGGAGTGAACACGCATACGTCCATCATGCAGCATTTCCCCAGAAATGGGCCATAATGGAGAGCGTGTCTCAGAACAAGAACTCTTCACCACTGCTGAGCGACAAAGCAATTGAGGTCGCGCGAGAGGCCATCCTCGAGATCGCGGAAGGCGAGGTCGGCGCGCACATCGGTGTCGCTGGGCTCTCGAGCAACGTGGCCACGCACCGCTTCGAAGCGAGCGTGCCTGGCTACAACGGGTGGGAATGGAACGCGGTCGTCGCGTGTGCCACGGGCTCAACATGGGTGACCGTCAACGAGGTCGCGCTCATGCCGGCTCGCGACGCGCTGCAGGCGCCGGACTGGGTGCCGTACTCCGAGCGTCTTCGCCCCGGCGACCTCGGCCCCGGCGACATCATGGAGCCAGCGCCTGACGACGAGCGCCTGACCACAGACTCCTTTGCAAAGGATGCAGTGACGTTCCCAGGCAGGGAAACTGACCACTACCTCACGCAAGAAGGCCTCAATGCGGCGAAGACGCGGTGGCGGAAGGGCAAGTTTGGCCCTAATTCTGCGTTCGCCGAGCAGGCAACGCTGCACTGCCGGACCTGCGCGTTCTACATTCCAATGGAGCACCCAGTGGGGGAGAACTTCGGAGTGTGCACCAACGAATACTCAGCTGATGGCCGCATCGTCGCTGCATCCTACGGCTGCGGTGCCCACGCAGATACCAAGGCGCCGCGCCACGACGGGAAGTAACCCGCTAGAGCAGTGATGCCCGCAGCCGCCGGGTTTCATTGATCTCGCGGTGCGTCGGCAGTAAACCGCGCGAAATCATTCGGGGGCCAGGCTTGGGTGTGCCATACTCCTGCCATTGCTCGACAAGCCGGGCACCCTGCACAGCATCGACGGCCCACGTCTCCTGGTGCATCAGATCGAAGCGTGAGAAGCCGTCGTGCGCCTCATGCGTTTCGACGCCCGCCTCCTCCAACACACGCACAACCCCCTCCAGCGCGTATGACCCCGCGGTAGCAGGGTGCCCGGAGAAGACCGCCTGCGTGGCGCTTGGAAATGTGATCAGTGGTTGGAGGAGTGCGGAGATGATGCGGCCGCTGGCGTCGGCAAGCAATCCGTCGTTGGTGCCCAGCGTTGCCGATGCGTGCAACTGCCACCCGAGGTCCGGCCCGTGCCTGTTCGGCTGCGCGCGCTGATCCCGGATTGGCTCCGCGAACATGGTGATCTCCGTGGAGGGCGCAGGCGCCGGGCGAAGCGTCAAGGACACATGGTCTCCCCTGACGTGGACGACTGCTTTGCGAGGGCCCATAACCTGGCTGACCGTAACGCGGAGGCGTTCAAACTCCGAGTGCGAGATGCCGCAGCCGCGAAGCTTCGAAGTGAGCAGATCCGCATCTGCAACCATGCCTTGCGAAATGACAAAGCTGAATACATCCACTTTGGGCTCCAAGTCGAGATTATTAGGAAGTGTGTGCACTAAGGTAAAAGTCTATTGCAGGCTTTTGGCAGATAGATTTCAGCCGATGCATGCAACAACTTTGCTCTCTTTCATAACTTCCTCAACGAACTAAAGGGGATCTTCGCAGTGAGTATTCCAAGCGAATCTTCAACGAAGCAGCCCGCTAGCGGGCTTGATAAATTCTTCCATATCAGTGAGCGAGGCTCGAGCGTCGGCCGCGAAATCCGCGCCGGTATCGTGACCTTCTTTGCGATGGCGTACATCGTGCTCCTGAATCCTCTGATCCTGGGCACGAGCCCCGACCGCGAAGGTGTCGTGCTTGGTATCCCGCAGGTAGCTGCGGTGACGGCCCTTGCCGCCGGTGTGATGTGTATCTTGTTCGGCGTTATTGCTAAATACCCGTTTGGTATCGCTGCGGGCCTTGGCCTGAACACACTCGTTGCAGTGACACTCGTTGGGCAACAGGGCCTGACCTGGCCAGAGGCCATGGGCCTCATCGTGATTGACGGTATTATCATCTGCATTCTTGCGATTTCCGGGTTCCGTACCGCCGTCTTTGAGGCCATCCCGAACTCGATGAAGGTGGCAATGAGTGTCGGCATCGGCATGTTCATCGCGATGATCGGCCTGGTGGACGCCGGGTTCGTGCGCCGCATCCCTGACGAGGCACACACCACTGTCCCGGTGCAGCTGGGCTTCGGTGGTTCGATCGCCTCGTGGCCGACGGCTGTGTTTGTCATCGGCCTGCTCATCTGTGGCTTCATGGTGATCCGGAACATTCCGGGTGGGCTGTTCATCGGCATCGTCGCGACGACGATCATCTCGATGATTGTGGAGTCCTTCGTCGGTGCAGGCTCGTCCGCTGAGAATGACCACGGCTGGTCGCTCGCGGTCCCTGCGCTTCCGGATTCCTTGGGTGGCATCCCGGATCTGTCCCTCGTGGGCAAAATCGACATGGTTGGTGCCTTCGTTGAGGTCGGTGTCGTCGCCGCCAGCCTCCTGGTCTTCACCCTCGTGTTGGCGAACTTCTTCGACGCAATGGGCACCATGACGGCGCTCGGCCGCCAGGCCGGCCTGACCGACGAGAACGACAACCTGCCAGGCATGAAGAAAGCCCTCGTTGTTGAAGGCTTCGGCGCAGTAGTCGGTGGCGCGTTCTCTGGTTCCTCGAACACGGTGTTCGTGGACTCGTCCGCCGGCATTGCTGACGGCGCCCGCACCGGCCTCGCAAACGTGGTCACCGGCATCCTGTTCCTGCTGGCGATGTTCCTCACCCCGCTGTACGAAATCGTCCCAATCGAGGCCGCCGCACCGGTCCTCGTCGTGGTTGGCGCGCTGATGATGATGCAGGTCAGCAACATCGACTGGACCCGTTTCGACGTTGCCTTCCCGGCCTTCTTAACCATCATCATGATGCCGCTGACCTACTCGATTGCCAACGGCATCGGCGTCGGCTTCATCGCGTTTACCGTGATGGCGCTCTTCGCTGGCAAGCGCAAGGACATTCACTGGATCATGTGGCTGATTTCTGCGCTGTTCCTGATCTATTTCGCACAAGGACCGTTGATGTCGCTAATCTCGTAAAGCGTGAGCATAGTTATCGACGACCCCTCCGACCCCCGGCTTGACGATATCCGCGACCTGAAGCACTCAGACCGCGAGAAAGGCCTGGTGTTTGCGGAGGGGCCTCTTGTTGCGGGACGCCTTGTGGAGTCCCGCTTTCCTGTCCGCGCGGTGTTCGGCTTCGGTGGCCGCCTCCAATCTTTTTTGGAGCAGTACGGCGAGCGCCTCGAAGCGGAAGGAATACCGGTCTACGAGATCAGCCGCGCAGTGATGGGGGAGGTCGCCGGCTACGACATGCACCGTGGGCTGTTAGTCTCCGCGGATAAACCCGAACCGCTGAGCGTCGAAGACGTCGTGGCAGATGCCCGCACCCTGGTAATTCTTGAGGGAGTAGGGGACCACGAGAACATCGGTTCCATCTTCCGCAACGCCGCCGGCATGGGCGTTGATGGCGTGCTGTTCGGTGCCGCCACCGCCGACCCGCTCTACCGGCGCAGCGTCCGCGTATCGATGGGCCATGTGCTTCGCACCCCGTTTGCGCACTTTGGCGGCACCCCAACCACGTGGCAGCGCGAGCTCGCACAGCTGCAGGAACAGGGCTGGTGGCTGGTGTCACTGACCCCTGCGGACGATGCCGTGTACCTCTCAGAGGCATTTAACGATCACGAGAAGGTGGCATTTCTCGTCGGTGGGGAAGGCCCTGGGCTCACGCAGCACGCAATGCGCGCGACCGATGTGCGCGCGAAAATCCCCATGGCGCCCGGAACGGATTCACTCAACGTGGCCACGGCTGCGGCGATTGCGTTCTACGAGCGCCAGCGTGACCTCATCAGCCGCGGTCTGCGTGGCGGATTTTCTCCGCAATCGTAGCCTTTAGGTCGCGGGCGCGGCGACGTAGCCCGCGGCCAACGCGCTTTGCTGCTGCGACGGAGGCGTCGGCAAGCTCGGAAAACTCGTCACGCTCTGCCTCTTCGTCGTGCTGCTCGTAGTCGTCGTACGTGTTGGTCTGCTCGGCGAACTTCGCCGCCACCTCGTTGACAGTCTTGGTGCGTGGGGCAGGAGCCTCGACTTTCGGCTCCGGGCGGCCATCCACCGCGTAGCCGATGATGTGCACATCCGGACCGTCCTCGCCGACCTCGATACCCAACCACGCGCGCTCAGCCTCGCGCATCAGCGCTGGCGGCTCGAACGGTAGCGAAATGCCGCCGAGCTGGGGTGCGGTTTCCCCGGCCCAGTACGGGGCCTCGAACGGGTCCGGCAAGCCGACGTCCTCGAAGACGTGGTCGCGGGTGGCAGAGAACGCGCGGCGCAACGTCTCACCCTGGTAGTGGGCGATCGCCGCGTAGTCCGAATCGGTGCCTTCCGCGTAGACGTAGGTGTCAGCGCTAGGCAGTGCGGTGCGCAGCGCCTTGGCGGTTTCGCTGATGCGCTCGGCGTCCGTGACAAAGAAACGGACAACCGCAACTCCCGGGTACCCCGCGATGTAATACTCGTCCACACCAGGAACCGAGGAACGATTCAGCGGGAACTGGCCAATCGGGGTAATAGGCCACGCCGGGTTAACCTGTGCGAGCAGCTTTCGGCCGAACCCACGGTCCGCCTTCGGCTCGCCCTCGAGCACGTCCTCCGGGTGTGCGACGTTGACAAACCAGCAGGTAACCACGGCGTTATGAGACATAGCGGGGCCCTACTTTCGCGGCCGCTTCGTGTTTGTTCGGACCCCCAACAGGACATCTTCCCAGTGCGGAGTTACAGCTTTTCGACGCCTCTTCTGCGGCTGCGGTGCCTCATCCGGGTGCTGCAAGAAGTCACCGGTCGCGATTGCATCCTCGTCCGAAGCAGCGGGGGCATCGGTGGCGTCTTCGCCCTCATCGACGTCTTGATCGATAGCCGTGAGTGAACGAACTGGCTGCACAAAATCCGGGTCTGTGAGGTCTGCAGCGATGGAGTTTCGCGCCTCCGTCGTCGGTGCGGAACCCATCTGGCGGTGGAAGGACCACAAGGCCTCGTTTTCGCTTAAGCCTGCCTGCCACCGGACATGCACCACCCAGTCATCGCCGGGCTCACGGGTTGCGTCCCAGGTGGCGTCGCTAAGCGAATGCCCGCGGGCAGCGAATGCGGTGGCGAGGATTTCGAACAGCGTCAGCTTCGCTGGGCCGTCCTCGCGCATCGGGTGCGACTGCTTTGCGGCCTCGGCAACCTGCGAGCGCTCCAGGAGCACCGGGTGGGCGTACGGGTCGATCCGGCTTTCAGCCACCCCCATCTCCTCAGCCAACTCGGACGGCTGGGTGCCGGAGCGGATGCGCGCCTGGATCTGGTTCGGGCGCATCGAAAGCGGGGTGGAGTACAGCGGGTCCGGTTCCGGCAGGCTGCGGGGCTTCTCCTCGGAGGCTGTCTCCGCTGCGTCCTCGGAGTGCTCGTCACCGAGTGCATTGTCAGCGTCAGCGGATGGTTCCTGCGCGTCCGGTGCAACCTCAAGCTCAGGCTTGATGGATTCCTCCTCAGCCACGGCCTGCATCTCGGAACGCGCGAGCTGGTAACGGATGCCCTCGTCATCTCGGAGGACGAAGAACGTCTCCGTGGACTCCTCATCCATGAGGTACAACTCGCGCATGTGGCTCCTTTCCGCTGACAAATACCTCCACCAGCTTAGCCCATTTGTTCTGGACTACTTCTGGCCCACGCCCTGTTCGATCAGATAGTCAATAGACTTGGTCAGATGCTTGACGTCCTCGGACTTGATTGCAGGGAACAGACCGATGCGCAACTGGTTGCGGCCAAGCTTGCGGTACGGCTCCGTATCCAGGTAACCATTCTGGCGAAGCGCCTTAGCCAGCTCAGCTGCGTCGATGCGCTCGTCGAAATCGATCGTACCGACGACCTTGGAACGGGCAGCAGGGTCCTCGACGAACGGTGTTGCAAACTCGTGGTTGTCAGCCCACTTGTACAGCAGGGAGGACGAAGCCGTCGTGCGAGCAACCATCGCATCCAACCCGCCGAGCTCGTTCATCCAACGAACCTGCTCCGCCAGCATCAACAGAGGGCTGATTGCCGGGGTGTTGTACGTCTGGTTCTTCCGTGAGTTATCGACGGCCGTCTGCAAGTTCAGGAACGCGGGGATGAAGCGGCCAGACGCCTGGATCTTTTCAATGCGCTCCAGGGCGGCTGGGCTCATCACGGCGAACCACATGCCGCCGTCAGAAGCGAAGCACTTCTGTGGCGAGAAGTAGTAGACGTCCGCCTCGTGCACATTGACGGGGAGGCCGCCGGCGCCGGAGGTAGCGTCGATAACTACGAGTGCATCGGTGTCCGGGCGGCGAACTGGGACCATCGCGCCGGTGGAAGTCTCGTTGTGTGCCCACGCAACGACGTCGGCGTCAGCGCCGTCGAGCTCGTGCGGCGAAGGTGCGGTGCCGGGTGCGGAGTCCACGATCTGCGGATCAGCCAGCCATGGTGCGGCGGCCGAGGCCTTCGCAAACTTTCCAGAAAACTCACCGAACGTCAGGTGTGCAGACTTCGTCTCGATGAGGCCGAAGGTAGCGGCGTCCCAAAAGGCGGTCGCGCCTCCGAGCGAAAACACGATTTCGTAGCCTTCCGGAAGGCTGAAGAAGTCGTGCAAACCTTGGCGGACCTCACCCACAAGATTCTTCACAGCTGGCTGGCGGTGAGAGGTACCAATGATGTCCGCGCCCTTCGCGATAGCCTCTAGCTGCTCCGGGCGAACCTTTGAAGGGCCGCAGCCAAAACGCCCATCGCTAGGAAGCAGAGCTGGGGGAAGAACCGGAAATGTTTGCATGACAGCCTTTCCTGTAACAGGGGGTAGAGAAACTTGACGACGCCACTCGCGTCTCACTGCATCTTATTACCCAACGACGCGCCCGGGGCGCCTTTCGCCAGCTCTTTTCCGGATGCTTGAAAATCGAACAAATGGGGGTGTGGTGGTCAATAGATTTATTGAGTTGTGTCGGGCGAGTCACATTTTTTGCTAGCATTGCGGGAGTAAATTGCAACCTCCTTGCATCCCGCAAGGAATAGGGTTTCCGAAACTTCTGAGAAAGGTTTGCTATGGCTTCTGAAGGTCAAGACAAAGCTGTACTTCACTACCCAGGTGGCGAATTCGAAATGGACATCAAGTCCGCCACCGAGGGCAACGACGGAGTGGTGCTAGGCAACCTCCTCGGGGAGACTGGGCTTGTCACCTTCGATCCGGGCTACGTGTCCACTGGCTCGACCGAGTCGAAGATCACCTACATCGATGGCGCCAACGGCATTCTGCGTTACCGCGGCTACGACATCGCTGAACTGGCGCAGAATGCAACGTTCAACGAGGTGTCGTACCTCCTCATCAATGGCGAGCTTCCAACGACGGATGAGTACAAGAAGTTCAACTCCGAGATTCGTCACCACACGCTTCTCGACGAAGACTTCAAGGCCGCGTTCAACGTCTTCCCGCGCAACGCACACCCAATGGCGGTGCTGGCGTCGTCCGTGAACATTCTTTCTGCTTACTACCAGGACCAGCTGGATCCGCTCGACGAGGAGCAGCTGGACAAGGCAACCGTTCGCCTGATGGCGAAGGTGCCGATGCTGGCGGCGTACGCATACCGTGCATCCCGCGGTAAGCCGTACATGTACCCAGACAACTCGCTGAACGCACGCGAGAACTTCCTCCGCATGATGTTCGGCTACCCAACCGAGCCGTACGAGGTCGACCCGATCCTGGTGAAGGCTCTGGACAAGCTGCTGATTCTGCACGCAGACCACGAGCAGAACTGCTCCACCTCCACGGTCCGCATGATTGCTTCCGCGCAGGCGAACATGTTCGTCTCCATTGCAGGCGGCATCAACGCGCTGGCAGGCCCGCTGCACGGTGGTGCAAACCAGGCTGTGCTCGAGATGCTCGAGGACATTAAGGACAACCACGGCGGCGACGCCACCGACTTCATGAACCGCGTGAAGAACAAGGAAAAGGGCGTCCGCCTGATGGGCTTCGGCCACCGCGTGTACAAGAACTACGACCCACGCGCAGCGATCGTCAAGGAGACCGCACACGAGGTGCTGGAGCACCTCGGTGGCGACGAGCTCCTGGACCTGGCGATGAAGCTCGAGGAGATCGCGCTGAAGGACGACTACTTCATCTCGCGCAAGCTCTACCCGAACGTAGACTTCTACACCGGTCTGATCTACCGCGCGATGGGCTTCCCGACGGACTTCTTCACCGTGCTCTTCGCCATCGGCCGTCTCCCGGGCTGGATCGCACAGTACCGCGAGCAGCTGGCGATGAACTCCAAGATCAACCGTCCACGCCAGATCTACACCGGCTACACGAAGCGCGACTTTGTGCCGCGTGACCAGCGATAATCTCTAGCGTTCACCGCCGGGTACGTATCTTCCTTTATACTTTGGGGATATGTACCCGGCGGTTTCGCCATGAATGAACGACGCAAGGAGTATTCACGTATGGAAAAGCCCACGATTGAGGTACCTGAAGCACCTGCCCCAACGGACCTTGTCATCGAGGATCTCGTAGTCGGCGACGGAGCCGAAGCTGTAGCAGGCGGTTATGTGCAGGTGCACTACCTGGGTGTTGACTATGCAACCGGTGAAGAGTTCGACTCTTCGTGGGACCGCGGCGAGGCCGCGGAGTTCCCGTTGGCTGGCCTCATCGCGGGTTGGCAAGAGGGCATCCCGGGGATGAAGGTTGGCGGTCGCCGCAAGCTGACGATTCCGCCGGAGAAGGCGTACGGCCCTGCTGGTGGCGGCCACCCGCTCTCCGGCCTGACGCTGGTGTTCATTATCGACCTGCTTGACGCGCGCTAAGGATTCGATATGCGCATTCCAGTGACAACACTCAACGACGGTTATGATTTTCCGCTGCTAGGTCTGGGCACTTACAAGCTGCAAGGTGAAGACTGCGTCAACATCGTGCGGCGAGCTATTGAGTTGGGCTACCGCCACATCGACACTGCCTCCTTTTACGGCAATGAGGAGCAGGTTGGGCGCGCGGTCGCCGACGCGATTGCGGCCGGTGATGTGACTCGCGAAGAGCTATTCATCACCTCGAAGCTATGGAACGATGACCAGACTCGTGCAGCGGAAGCCTACGAGGAGTCGCTGCAGCGGATGGGGCTCGAGTTTATCGATCTCTTCCTCGTGCACTGGCCGTGGCCGCAGCACGGGACCTTCGTGCAAGCGTACGAATCTTTGGTGCAGCTGCAGGGCATGGGCCGGTTGCAGTCGGTAGGCGTGGCGAACTTCTATGAAGAGGTGCTCGATGAGATCATCGCGCACACCGGCGTCGCGCCAGTGCTCAACCAGGTGGAGCTGCACGCAGGGTTTACTCAGCAGGAGCTGCGCGCCTACCACCAGGAAAAGGGGATTGTCACCGAGGCGTGGGCGCCGCTCGCGCGAGGCGCGAACCTTGACGATCCGGTGTTTACTCGCCTCGCCGAGAAGCATGGCCGGACCCCGGCGCAGATTGCGCTCGCGTACGTGATGAGCCTGGGATGCTCGGTTGTGCCGAAGACGGCGAATCCAGTTCGCCTCGAGGAGAATCTCGGGGCGGTCGAGGTCGAGCTTTCGCAGGAAGATATCGCAGCGCTCGACGCGTTGAGCGGCGAGCGGATGTCGAATGACCCGCGCGAGTTCCCGGGAGACCCTAGCTAGCACAAACGCAAGGACCCCGGTGCGGCGAGCCTTTACGCTCTGTGCACCGGGGTTTTGCCATGTCCTGGTGACGCTACTTTGCGTGACGCTACTTCGGCAGCAGCGCGCGCCAATCAAAGCGTGATGAAAGCTGGGAGCTGCCCAGGTCGCCAAGGGTGAAGCCGGGGCCACGTCGCCCAGGGGTCCACTGGCCCCAATCGGCGCTGTAGACGTTGTTGATGTCCACCGTGACGCCGTCGATCACTCCGGTCCACTTTGCTTTCTGGTGGATGTTTGCGCGCGGGTGCAGTTTGCCGCCGGAGCCCCAGTCGTGCTGCCAGAAGAACGAGCCGATGCCGTCCTCGATGCACCACTGGATCACGTTGATGTTTCCGTATACACCGGTCTGGTAGCCGCCAAGCGTCAGCGCCGCGGAGAACGCCCGGAGGTAGGGGCGGATCTGGTTCAGGTACTGGGAACGCGAGGGGTTGTCGTCGATCGAGATGTAGATCGGGCGGCCGGTTGGGCCGCCGGCGGAGGCGTGGAGGCGCATCGCCTCCGGTGCGTGGCGGGCGGCAGCAGCGGCGCCGCCGAGCCAGTCGGCGGTCTCGGCACGGCCGAACTGGTAGACGGACGCCGTGGCGAGGTCGTTCGCGGCGAAGTCCTGTGTTTCGCCCAGCGTGACGGGCTTGCCCAGCATCCAGTTCGCGCCGGGGCGGCGCTCCGACACGTAGCGGACAGCGCCGAGGTGCCCGGCGGCCTTTACTGCGCGACCGGACGGAACCCCGCCCGCGTAGTCGATCACGGTGCCGAGGATGCGGCCCTGGGCGTGGGCTTGCGCGGTGGAGCCAAGGGTTGCGCCCGCGAGAGCGAGTGCGGTGGTTTGAAGGAAGCGGCGTCGATTAAAAGTAGTCACACCCGTAACTCTAGCAACATTACTGTTGGGGTTGGGGAGCGCGGATTGTCCACGCGGCAATCGCCGTGGTGATCGGCACTGCCAGGACCAACGCGATCGCGCCGATACTCGAACGCATGATCTCGGTGGCCACCACGTCGGAGGTGAGCACCTGGGTCAGCGGCCGGTCGGCGACCTGGAGCAGCATCGACAGGGGGAGGGCAGCGCCCATATACGCCAGGACCAGGGTGTAGACCATCGACGCAATGTGGTCGTGGCCGACCTTCATCGCGGAGGTGAACACGGTGCGGGGCCGGGCGTCGGGCGAAGTCTCATACAGCTCCTGCACCGTTGAAGCCTGCGCAATGGTGACGTCGGTGAGCACGCCGAGGGCGCCGATGATGAATCCGGCGAGCATGATGCCTGGCACTTGCACCTGGGGGAGGTACATGTGGATGAGGAGGTTGTTTTCGTCGGCAAGGCCGCGCAGCTGCGTCGTATCGATGGCGAGGTGCGCGGCGAGTGCCGCGAGCCCCAGCGCGGTCAGGGTGCCAGCCAGGGCTGACGCGGACTTCCAATTCCTGCCGTGCACAACAAAGATGACAGGGAAGAGCACCGCCGCCCCTGTCACCAGGGAAAGCCCTACGGGGCTGTAGCCGAGCAGCAGCCCGGGGACCAGGAAGCCGAAGATGACGAGCAAGGTGCACAGTAGGCCGAAAATCGCGCGCACCCCGCGCCATGCCCCAACCACGACGACGACCAGCAGCGTGAGTGCGAGCCACAGCCCAAGCGGTATCGAGCGATCCATGTCAAGGAAGGAGTACGAAGTCTCGGGGCTGTGGTGCACCGAGAGCACCACGCGGTCGCCGACCGAAAGCTCCGGGGTGCCCGGCTGCTGCGCTGTCTCGATCGTGGTGGTGCCTCCGGACTTGAGCTCGACGCGCAGGAAGTCGCACTCAGGGTGGTTCGGCGTTGCGACGCCACCACAGGGAGCCACCGAGTGCTCAATGACGGTTGCCTTGACGGTTTCCGCCGTTGACGTCTGGGTCTGCTCAAACCCGGGCAGGACCTCTGGCTGCTTGCCGCCCGGCCACAGTAGGGCGAGGCCCACTACCGTGGCGATGCCCGCAATCGCGAGGAACGCTACGAGCGCGCCGCGTGCCGTGCGCAGCGGGGATGGCGATGACTGGGTTGCGTGGCGTGCCAACGAAGCTCCCTTGTGAGAACAGTACTGAGACAATCAGACTGATTGTAGAGCTACTGTACAACTAACGTGCGGTACGCAGCCTCGAAGCGGTCGCGGAGCTCCCTGAAGTACTCGGCGTGTGCATCCACGTTGCGGTGTCCTTGGCCGAACGGCGGGGTCGCTCTCTTTACTTCAGGGGCGATGTCTTCCAGCGCGATGAGCACGGTACCGCGCAGGGTGGCGCGCTTCATCTCCAGGGGGACGACGTCGCAACCAAGCGCATCGGCGAGCACCGACAGCCACGCCGGGTGGTCGGCCGTGACGCGCCCGGAGGCGACCACGCGCTCGGGGAGTGCGCCTGCCTCCTTGAGCTGCTCGTAGACGCGAAGATACGACATCGCGATGCCTTCAAACACGCCCCGCCACAAATCAGCCGGTGTAGTTGCCGCGGTGACGCCCAAGAGCTGCGCTTGCGCGCTCGCGGCCCAGCCGGTGGAGCGCTCGCCGGTAAAGAACGGCAGCACTAGCGGGGCGCGCTCTGGGCCGGCAGACAGCACCGCGGCGATCTCATCCGGGGCCACCGGCTGGATGGTTTCCTCGAGCCAGGTGACGGCACGCCCGACGTCGTTGAGCGCGCCGCCCAAGATGGCCTTGTCTCGTGCGATGCGGTAGCACCACAGTCCCTCTGGGATGCGAGCTGGCACCTCCGGGAGTATGACGCGCATCGCGCCGGAGGTCGCCGCGGCTACCGCGATAGTGTCGGGGCCGGTCGCGCCGGGGCCGACATTGGACGGCCAGCCGTCTGGGATGCAGTGGAACCACGCAACCCCATTGAGCGCGGGCCACGCGGTGTCATCCGGGTAGTCGGGTTCGTCGGGGAAGCGCAGCGGCTGGATCATGTCGTGCGGGATGTCGATGGCGTCGAGAATCTCGGTGTCGAGCTTCCCCGTGTGCGCATTGGCGACGCCCGACCACGCCGCGGTAGAGACGGCCAGGCCATGGATGCCCGCGAGCTTGTGGTACACGTACTCGCCGATCGTCATGATCGTGGCTGCGCGCGCAAACTCGGGCAGCTGCTCCTTTGCCCAGGCGAGGCGCGCCGGGTGGTAACTCGTGTGGAGGCGCACGCCGGTGCGCTGGTGGTACTCGGCCTCGTCGATTGTGTTGCGGAGCTGCTCGACGTAGTCGCGGGATTGCGAATCGGCGTAGGTGTACAGCGGGGTCAGGGCGTCGCCGTGGGCGTCGACAAGGAGGAGGCTCGAGGCGAACGAGTCCATGCAGACGGCCTCAATGCGCAGGTCATGCGCTGCGGCGAACGCGACGGTGTCGTCGATAACCTTGCGGACCTCGGCGACGACCTGGTCGGCGTCGATGGTGCTCGCGCCGTCAGCGGTGGTAGTAAACGCGTGCGCAACGCGCTGCTTCGCGCCCTTGACGGGGCGGCCGGTGGCGTCGTAAAGGCCGCCGCGGCTCGCGGTAGAGCCGACGTCGATGCCGAGGACGTACGGCCCGCGGGAGTCCTGTACGGGGACCGACATGGTTGGGATCTTCGAAGCACTCATGCCTCGATGGTACGGCAGAGACTAGGCGCTCTGCTTGATCGCGGAGCCCTCAATTTCAATGGCGACCTTCTCACTCACGAGCATGCCGCCCGAGTTGAGCGGGGCCTGGAAATCGATGCCGAAATCGGTGCGGTTAATTGACGTGCTGGCCTCGAACCCGATGCGCGTGTTACCGAACGGGTCCCCCTCGACGCCGAAGGTCTCAACCTCGAACGTGACTGGCTTCGTGGTGCCCTTGATGGTCAGATCACCCGTGACGGTGCCGTTGCCGGCATTATCTACGTTGAATGCCGTGGAGGTAAACGTCATTTCCGGGTGCTTCTCCACATCGAAGAAGTCCTCGCCGCGCACGTGTGCGTCGCGGTCCTCGTTTCGGGTATCGACGCTCGCGGTCCGGACCGTGCCCTGTGCCGTGCTTGCTGCCAGATCGTCGGTGAGCGTGATGGTGGCGTCGTGGTCGGTAAACTCGCCGCGGACCTTCGTCACCATCGCGTGGCGGACGGTGAAGCCGATGGAGGAGTGTGCCGGGTCGAGCTTGTATGTACCGGTGAGCTGAGACATGATTCCTACTGTCGTTGACGTGTCATCAAAAATGATTGCAGGTGCGAGTGTAGGTGATTATTGGTGACGTATCAACAATGTAGGGTTGTTGCTGTTCAGTCGGTGCCGGAAGGGCATACCCCGAGCGCCGCCAGGATCTCATTCGTCCGCAACGCCAGCGCCGCATGCGATACACCAGACACCTCGATCACGTCTCCCCACCGTGACGACCACGCTGGAACAATGCGGTCAGCATCCGAAACGATGGAGACGATTTCGGTACCGGAAGGGGCCACTGGCTCCTCCCGGAAATGCTCCAATTCGACGAACGCGTCGCCAACCACTGCCCGAACAAGTCCAGGCGGAAACAGACGCGCAATGCCGTGCGTGCCACGCCACGAGGCTCCGAGGCCCACGATCGTGCCGCAGCGCGCGGCGATTGCGCTCAGCTGAACAGCCCTCAGCCCGATCAGCGCGCCATACGAGTGCCCCACAACATCGACCTGCTGCGCAGCCAGGCTGTCGAGGAACGCCGCAATCTCTTGGGACGAGGCGTCGATACCTGCCGTTGCCCGATGGCCGTAGCCAGGCGCAATCAACCCAATCCCATGTTTTTCCAGTGCGTGTGCAAGGCGGCGGAAGACAAAAGGGGAGGAGCCAGTGCCATGGAGGGCCACAACGATGCGGCCTGTTGTCTGGGAGTTCGCTGTTGAAGGGGATGGAAGTATCCGTGGCACGTAGGAAAGCAACGCCATAGCGTCTTAAACTACTCGCCGTGGATGCAATCCGTTCGTTATCCGTGGTCAGCACAGGCGCGACCTGGGCGATCTACCTCTCTTTAGCTGCTTCCGTGGTTGTCGCGTTGTGGTACGGCCGTCAGCACCGGCGCATTGCACTCGCAATCGCGGCAGCGCTGCTCGCAGCGGCGTACCTGTTGCTCACGGTGTGGCCGAAGCCGTTCCCGGATGCAATTCCGTGGCACATCTACGCCAGCTGTGCAGCTGCCGTGTTCGTGGTGGCGACCATCTTCTTGGCGCCGCGGTGGCGGTGGCGCCTCGCCCCGCTCGCAGTGATTCCTTTGATGCTGGCGTACCTCGCGGTCAACCTTGTTTATGAGCAGTACCCGACCCTCGGGTCCTTCCGCCCGGTCCCGGTCACCGTGTCCATGAATTTGGATCAGTTCCGCGAAACGACGACCGCCCCGACCCTCGACGGCAGGGAAGTGGGCGCCCTAGTGACCCTGCCTGCCCCACCGCTGCGCGATGCAATTGTGTACGTTCCGCCCGCCTACTGGCATGGCGAGCACCTACCGGTCCTCGTGCTGCTCGCGGGAAGCCCCGGCAGCCCAATCCGGTGGTTTGACGAAGGCGGGGCGCAACAGACGCTCGACGACTACCAAGTTGCACACGACGGCGTAGCCCCCATTGTCGTCAGCGCGGACGGCACAGGAACAACCACGGGGAATCCCGGGTGCGTGGACGGCCCGGATCTGCAAATCCAAACCTACCTGGCCCAGCAAATTCCACAGCTGGTCAAGGACAATTTCCGTGTGAAAGAAGACCAACGCACGTGGGCAATCGGTGGGTTAAGCTACGGCGGCACGTGCGCACTCCAAGTGATTACCAACGATCCCACGGCCTACGGGACGTTCCTCGACTATTCGGGTGAGGCCGAACCGAACCTAGGCGGGCACCAACGGACCGTCGACGTGCTGTTCGGCGGCGACGAGGCCGCGTTCCAATCCGTGAACCCGGAAACGCTCCTTCAGGAGGCAATCGGGACTGTGACCTACAAGGGAATCGCTGGCAGGTTTGCCGCCGGCAAGCGTGACCAAGAGGCTATGGCAGCGCTTCCGCACCAAAACGAGCTCGCGAAGAAAGCCGGAATGAGCACCACATTTCGCTCGCTGCCAGGTGGGCACAGCTTCGAAGTGTGGCGAGTGGCGTTGCGCCAAGACATTGACTTCGTTGCTCAACGCGGAGGAATTCAATGAAACACTTGATCAGCACCTGTTTGAGGAAAGTTCCAGTCACGCTCGGCCTCTTGAGTATCGCTTGGGCTGCGTATTTAGCCTGCGTATTGTCGGGTGCGGCCCCGCGGGAGGCTTTCGGATTGCGCCTTCCCGTTGATCCCGACCTTTGGCACTGGGCCACCGCAGGGCTGACCGCAGGTAACCTCGTCGGGCTCATCCTGGCCACTGTCGCAGCGCTGCTATTCGCAGTTCCAGCCGAGGTGCGACTTGGCTCTGCTCGCTTCGCGGTTGTGGCGACGGCTTCCGAGTTTGTAGCGCTTCCTTTCGGCTTCATCATCGGTAGTGCCATCGAGCGAGCAGGCTTTAACCTGTGGGGCCCAGACCTTGCCAACGAGACCTTTGTGTCTCCGGTCGCGTGGATCTTCGGGCCCGCCGCATTCGCCACTGCCTTCATGGGCGTGCTGTGGCGACGCCGCCTCCGCCTCGTGATGCTTGCGATGATGGCGACCCTTGTGCTCTACGACGGCTCACTCTCAGGCGTCGTTGCACTTGTCGCCATTGTCGCAGGGGCCGTCGCGGGCGTCCTTGTCACGGACACTGGTACCCCACGCAGAATGTCGCTGCGTGAATCACGGGTCCTGGTGGCTGCCCTGTTTCTCAGTGTTGCAATCGGGCCAGTTATCACGGCGATCAACCCCGCTGCACAGGGGCCTTTCGCAGGAGCGAGCAAGCTGATGTGGGAGCCGACAGTCGCAGGGCATTTAGTAGCCCAGCGGTGCGCTGACGCTACATCCGTCGCCTGCGCGGAAGCGATGGCGGTAAACAGTCAACATGGCCTCGGTCCCTTGCTGATGAATGCCCTGCCTATCGTTTTGTCAGCCATCCTTGCGCTGGGGCTCGTGCATGGCAGGAAACTGGCATGGTGGGCAGCCATCCTCGTCAGCGTTGGATCCATTGCGGTGATCTGCTGGCAAACAATCGGTGGGGGAGCAGACGGCTCTACCGCTGTGAACACAATACTGGTAGTTCTCCCGTGGCTGGTCACCATTGCAGTCCTCATTGCCACTCGCCGCCGGTTCACGGTTCCGTCCAACTGGTACCGTGGCGCGGCGATCATAGGAGGGACGTGGTTAGCAACCGCAGCACTGTGGACCTGCGGAGCCTGGGTTGTGCGAGACGGCATCCTCGGAGGAGCGTCGATAAGCGCGCTGCTTGCTGAGCTGCCGAACAGGTACCTCCCACCCGTGGTAGCTGTGCTGGCTCCAACGCATGCGTTCCCCATCAGCTCCGTGGCGTGGATCTTCTACGAATGGGTGGGAATCATATTCTGGATTACCGCGCTGATTGCACTGTTTGAGGTACTGTCCGCGCCGCCGTCCGAAGCACACGCGCAGGACCGCCAGCGAGCCCGGGAGATTCTGGTCCATGGGTCCGGTGACCACCTCGCGTGGATGGGGCTGTGGGAAAGAAACCGCTACTTTTTCTGCGGGACGGACTCCGGCGACGGAGAAGGCGTCGTCGCGTACCGCGTCTCCTACAACGTCGCTGTCACGGTCGGAAGTCCCGTGCACTGCGGCACGATGACGGAAGAAGCCGTTGCCACTGCGTTTGAAGAGTTTGCCGCACGTCAAGGCTGGAGAGTCGCGTGGTACTCAGTGCCTGGCACCTTTGCTCGCCCCGACTTCCGACGCATCCACGTCGCCGAAGAATCCATGTTGTTGACGGACAACATCGAGTTCAAAGGCAAGAAGTTCCAGAACATCCGAACCGCGCGCAACCGTGCGGCGAAAGAAGGCGTGCGCGCCGTGTGGACGAGCTGGGCCGAAAGCCCAGTGGAAATGCGTGAGCGCATCGTCGCGCTCTCAGAACAATGGGTCGCGGATAAAGCGCTTCCAGAAATGGGCTTCACCCTGGGAGGGCTCGACGAGCTCCGCGACCCGGACACCAAACTCCTCCTCGCAGTGGGCGACGACGGCAGCCTGCACGCAGTAACAAGCTGGCTGCCCGTCTACGAGGGCGGCGCCCTCGTCGGCTACACCCTTGACTTCATGCGCCGCGACGCGAACGGGTTCCGGCCAGCCATCGAATTCCTTCTCGCGGAAAGCACCCGCATCGCTGCCGAGCAAGGACTTGGATGGGTCTCCCTCTCCGGAGCGCCGCTGGCTCGAACGGATGCGCCGGAATCACTCGTAGAAATCATCCTGGATAAGGCCGGTGCGACGATCGAGCCACTCTACGGCTTCCGCTCACTCGCTGCCTCGAAGCACAAATTCCACCCGACGCACCAAGGCTGGTACCTGCTGTACGAAGACGAAATGTCACTCGCCAATATCTCGCTGGCAGTCATTCACTGTTACCTGCCGGACATGAAGAAGTCGGACATGATGACCGTGGTCAAGGAGTTCCTGGGCCGGCCAAATCTTGCGCAAAGAGGGCAGATAAGTTAGTGCATTCGCGTTCTTTGCAGAAATGCGAAACCCCCGCAGCCTATTTGCGCAGGCCGCGGGGGTGTTTTGCGCCCCAGAGAGGATTCGAACCTCCGACACCGGCTTTAGGAGAGCCGTGCTCTATCCCCTGAGCTACTGGGGCAACTCGACTAACAGTACCGCAGGACAGAAGTGATGCCAAAGTCGCGGGCGCCCGCGACGGCATCGCTATTTGCCCGGGTGTTAGGCCTCTTCGCCCGTCAGTTCGCGCAGCTTCGCGCGGACTGCGGACGCGGCAGGGTTGGTCGCGTGCGTGCCGTCAGAGTAGAGGACGGTGGGGACGACGCGGTTGCCGTCGTTGACGGACTCGACCCATGCGGCGGCGTCCTCGGCGCCTTCGGCTTCGACGTCAACGACGTCGTAGGGGGTTTCGGTACGGTCGAGGCGCTCGCGAAGCTTCTTGCAGAACGGGCACCAATCGGTTGCGAAGATGGTGACGTGGGAAGAGGTTTCGGGAGTGGTCATGATTTCGGGCCTAACCTTTCGAGGCGTTGGTACTTGAAACGGGTGCCATTGGCGGAGGTTTGCCACGGTCCATCAGAAACAATAGCGAAGTCATCGGTGACGCGGGGTGCGCGGACGGCGGACGCTCCGAGCTTGTCTGCGACGTGGACATCGACGATCGTGCGTTCAATGACGTCTACTTCGTCGATGGTTGCTTCGTAAATCTGGCCACCGCCGATGATCCAGGCGGACGTCTTCAAATCTGGGATGTCGCGGGACACGAAGGCGCCGTCGGACCACTCGCCGGGCTCGCGCGAGGACAACACATGGTTTGTCCTGCCCGGCAGCGGCTTGATGGGGAGGTGGTCCCAAGTCTTGCGCCCCATGATGATCGGGTGGCCCAGCGTGATCTCCTTGAAGTGGCGCAGGTCCTCAGGCAGGTGCCAGGGCATGCCCACGCCGTCGCCGATGATGCCGTCGATGCTTTCGGCCCAGATCGCGCCCAGCATTAGACGGACACCTGCGCTTTGATCGTCGGGTGCGGGTCGTAGCCGACGACTTCGATGTCGGAGAAGTCGTAGTCAAAGAGCGACTCTGCCTTCCGCAGCTTGAGCTGCGGGTAGGGGCGAGGCTCGCGGGAGAGCTGCTCGCGCACCTGGTCGAAGTGATTGTTGTAAATGTGGCAGTCGCCGCCGGTCCAGATGAGTTCGCCGACCTCGAGACCTGCCTGCTGTGCAAACATGTGCGCGAGCAGCGCGTAGGAGGCGATGTTAAACGGCACGCCCAGGAACATGTCGGCGGAGCGCTGGTACACCTGCAGGCTCAGCTTGCCGTCAGCTACATACAGCTGGAACAGCAGGTGACACGGCAGCAGCGCCATGTGCTCGAGCTCGGAGACGTTCCACGCGGACACCAGGTTGCGGCGCGAATTGGGGTCGTCCTTCAAAAGCTCGAGCGCCCGTGAAATCTGGTCGACGTGCTGCCCATCGGGGGTGGGCCAGGAACGCCACTGCACGCCGTAGACAGGGCCGAGCTCGCCATTTTCGTCGGCCCACTCGTTCCAGATGCGCACGCCGTGTTCCTGCAGCCAGGTCACGTTGGAGTCGCCGCGGAGGAACCACAGCAGCTCGCCCACGACGCCCTTGAAGTACACCTTCTTGGTGGTCAGCAGGGGGAAGGACTCGGAAAGGTCGTAGCGCAGCTGGCGGCCGAAGACGCTTCGCGTGCCGGTGCCGGTGCGGTCGCCCTTATCGGTGCCGTTTTCCAGGACGTCGCGCAGGAGGTCTTCGTACGGAGTCACCAGGCTCACTTCGCGACGACCCCTTCGAAGGAGCCGTGCTCGTCGTAGTACTTCGCGCAGGCTTCCAGGATGTCGTCGGCAAGCTCCGGACGGCAGATGAGCAGGTCTGGGATGTAGGTGTCCTTGTTGTTGTACTTCAGCGGCGAGCCGTCGAGGCGCGAGCAGTGCAGGCCCGCAGCCATGGACACACCAACTGGTGCTGCCTGGTCCCACTCGTACTGGCCGCCGGCGTGTACGTAGGCGTCGAAGTCACCGAGCAGGACGTGCATTGCCTTCGCGCCTGCGGAGCCGACCGGGCTGGTTTCGAAGCCGAGGGCATCGGCAACGAACGGAGCGATCGCCGGCGGGCGGTTGCGTGACATAGCGATCTTCTTCGCGAACGGCCCCGAGACGTGGCGCACGTCGGAAGACTTGAATACGACGCCGAGGTCCGGCAGCCCCACTGCCGCGTGAGTAGGGACGCCGTCTTCGACGAGCGCGATGTGCACGGCCCAGTCCTGGCGGCCGGTTGCGAACTCCTTCGTGCCGTCGAGTGGGTCAACGATCCAGACGCGGTTGTTGCTGAGTCGAGAGTGGTCATCGGCTGCCTCTTCGGACAAAAATGCATCGCCCGGGCGGTGCTGCTCAAGCACGCGCGCGATCCAGTTCTGTGCCAGGTCGTCGCCGGCTTCTCCAAGTTCACGTCCACGGAGAAGGCCAACACCGCGAATACCCTTGAGGATCTCGCCGGTGCCTTGCGCGATTAAGTTTGTCAGCCGAGAGTCTGAATACTGAGCAGTCATGGCTTCGACTTTAGCGCGAAACCAGCCAAAGGAACCATTTCTTTTCGCCTGCCTGCACTATCTGTATTCTGGCGGGCATGGCCAAAGGAATCCTCGAACGCTTCAAACCGCAGGTGGCGACCTGGTTTGAAGAAGTATTCGAGGCGCCAACGCCAGTGCAGGAGCAGGCGTGGGCCACGATTTCCGACGGCGGCAACGCCCTGGTGGTAGCGCCTACCGGTTCCGGTAAGACGTTAGCGGCCTTTTTGTGGTCGTTGAATTCGCTCGTGGAGCGCGACGGGCAACAGGCCCTGCCAATCGATGGGGCGAACGCCAGCAGCCACGGCGGGGTGCGCACCTTATATATCTCGCCGCTGAAGGCCCTTGGTGTGGACGTCGAAAACAATTTGCGGGCCCCGCTCGGCGGGATTGGGCGCGTGGCGCAGCGCATGGGGCTGGACATACCGGATGTTTCGGTGGCGGTGCGCTCGGGTGATACCTCGCAAGCGGAGCGGTCTCGCCAGGTGCGCAAGCCGCCGGACATCCTGATCACCACGCCTGAGTCGCTGTATTTGATGCTGACCTCGAAGGCCTCGGGCATCCTGCGGACCGTAGACACCGTGATCGTGGACGAGATTCACGCGCTCGCGGGCACGAAGCGGGGCGTGCACCTGGCGCTGTCGCTGGAGCGGCTCGGGCGCATCGCTGGGGACTTTCAACGCATCGGGTTGTCTGCGACGGTGCGCCCGCTGGAGGCCGTGGCGGACTTCCTCGGTCCGCGCACGACGATCATCCAGCCACCGGGGGAGAAGCGCTGGGACCTCGCGGTGCGGGTGCCGGTGGCTGACATGAGTGACCTGCCGGTGCCGGAGGAGGCGTCGACAATTGGGGACGCCATCGTCGACGACGCGCTGGACCTCGACGGGGAGACCGCGGCGCTGATGCCGCCGGCGCCGAAGTCGATTTGGCCGCACATCGCGGAATCGGTGTACCAGGAGGTCATGGCGCACCGCTCGACGATCGTGTTCGTGAACTCGCGACGCACGGCGGAGCGGCTCACCAGCCAGCTCAACGAGCTGTGGGCCAAGGAGCACGACCCCGAAGCGCTCAGCCCCGCTACTCGACGCCCCCCTGCACAGCTGGGCAAAGGGGTCGACCTCGCGGGGGAGGCGGCGCCCGTGATCGCGCGGGCGCACCACGGCAGCGTGTCCAAAGACGAGCGGGCCACGACGGAAACGATGCTGAAAGAGGGCACGCTCAAAGCGGTCGTGTCGACGTCCTCGCTGGAACTCGGCATCGATATGGGTGCGGTGGAGCTGGTGATCCAGGTGGAGTCGCCGCCGTCGGTCGCCTCCGGGCTGCAGCGCGTCGGGCGCGCCGGGCACACGGTGGGCGCGATCTCGCACGGCTCGTTCTATCCGAAGCACCGCTCCGACCTGGTGCAAACGGCCGTGACCGTGCCGCGGATGCGCGACGGGCTCATCGAGGAGCTGCGCACGCCACGTTCCCCGCTGGACGTGCTCGCCCAGCAGACGGTGGCCGCGGTGGCAGTCGAGGACCTCGAGCTCGATGACTGGTATGAGACCGTCACCCGCGCCTGGCCCTACCGGTCACTCGACCGGGATGTCTTTAACGCCGTCATCGACCTGGTCACCGGGGTGTACCCATCAACGGACTTCGCGGAGCTCAAGCCGCGTGCCTGGCTCGACGGCACCGTGCTCAAGGCGTTGCAGGGCGCGCAGCGCGTCGCGGTCACCAACGCCGGCACCATCCCGGACCGTGGCATGTTCGGCGTGTTCCTCGTCGGCTCCGAGGCCGAAGGCGGGGCGCCGCGCCGCGTCGGTGAGCTCGACGAGGAAATGGTTTACGAGTCCCGCGTCGGCGACGTGTTCACGCTCGGGGCGACGAGCTGGCGCATCGAAAACATCACGCGCGACCAAGTGCAGGTCTCGCCCGCGCCAGGACATACCGGCAGGCTGCCGTTCTGGTCGGGGGAGGGCGTCGGGCGCCCGTACGAACTCGGCAAGGCGCTCGGCGCGTTCAGGAGGGAGGTGCGAGGCGGAGCGGGCGTCGATAACTCGCTCGATGCGTACGCACGCGATAATCTGCGGGCCTACCTTGAGGAGCAAGAGGAAGCCACCGGCGTGCTGCCGGACGAGACGACGCTGGTGCTCGAGCGCTTCACCGACGAGCTCGGGGACTGGCGCGTGGTGCTGCACACGCCGTTCGGCAAGGGTGTGAACGCCGCGTGGGCGCTGGCCGCCGGGTGGCGGATCGCGCAGGAGACCGGGATGGACGCCCAGGCCGTGGCCGGCGACGACGGCATCGTTCTGCGCCTGCCCCAAGGCGACCACGAACCCTCCGGGGCCCTGTTCCAATTCGACGCCGACGAGATCACCGACATCGTCACCGAGCAGGTGGGAAACTCCGCTCTGTTCGCCTCCCGGTTCCGCGAGTGCGCCGCCCGCGCCCTGCTGCTGCCGCGCCGCAACCCCGGCAAGCGCGCGCCCCTGTGGCAGCAGCGCCAGCGCGCCGAGCAGTTGTTGGATGTGGCCCGGAATTACCCGTCGTTTCCGATCATCCTGGAAACGGTGCGCGAGTGCCTCCAGGACGTCTACGACCTGCCCGCCCTGCAAGAAGTCATCCGTGACCTGCAGACGCGCCGGGTCCGCATCGCGGAGGTGACCACGCAGCAGCCGAGCCCGTTCGCCTCCTCGCTGCTGTTCAACTACACGGGCGCGTTCATGTACGAGGGCGACACTCCGCTCGCGGAGAAGCGGGCGGCGGCACTCGCGCTGGACCCGTCACTGCTAGCCAAACTGTTGGGCACCGTGGAGCTGCGCGAGCTGTTGGACGCGGAGGTGATCGCCGAGGTGGACGCGTCGCTGCGCCGGGTCGGCCGCGCCGAGACACCGGAGCAGTTCGCCGACACCCTGCGCCTGATCGGCCCGGTGCCTGTGGACGAGCTCGCGGTGTACACCTCGGTGCCGCTCGCGGGGGTGGAGGCGTCGCTCGGGCCACGCGTGATGCGGGTGCGCATCGGCGGCAGGGAACACGTTGCGCAGGTGCTCGACGCACCGCTGCTGCGCGACGGCCTTGGCGTGCCGGTTCCGCCTGGGGTGGCAGCACAGGTGGCCACCATCCCCGATGCGCTCGCGCAGCTCGTGCGCCGCTGGGTGCGCACCCGCGGCCCTTTCACGCTGCGCGCGCTTGCCGACGCCTTCGGGCTCGCGCTCGGCGCTGCCTACGCGGTGCTCCAACCGCTTGTCGACGCCAACTCCGTCATCGAGGGGCGCTTCCGCCAAGGCGTTGACGACCAGGAATACGTCGCGCACGAGGTCCTGCGCGTGATCCGCTCCCGCTCCTTGGCGGTCGCGCGGGCGCAGGCCCGGCCGGTATCGGCGTCGGCGTACGGGCGTTTCCTGCCGGCGTGGTTGAACGTCGCCGCGGCGGGAACGGTGCCTCCCTTACGCGGCGCCGACGGGGTGTACTCCGTCATCGAGCAGCTCGCGGGCGTGCGGCTGCCGGCCTCTGCGTGGGAGTCCCACATCTTGCCGTCGCGGGTGGGGGACTACTCGCCGATCATGCTGGACGAGCTGACTGCCTCCGGCGAGGTTATCATTGTGGGCGCCGGGTCGGCGGGGGCGAACGATCCGTGGATCATGCTGCTGCCGAGTGACTACGCCGCGCAGCTCTTGCCGCAAGTCGACCCGCCGTTGCTGTCGCTCACGCAGCAGCACATCATGGATACGCTCGCAGCAGGTGGCGGCTACCTGTTCAGCGACCTGCTCACGCCAGTGACGACTTCTGAGGAGCTACGCGAATCCATGTGGGACCTCGTCGAGGCCGGCCACGTTTCACCGGATTCCTTCGCGCCGCTGCGCGCACGCCTCGCCGGCGGTAAGGCCGCGCACCGCGCGAAGCGTAGACCGTCCCGCTCCCGCATCCGTTCCGGGAGGACCTCGTTTACGCAAACCGCCCCGCCCGACATGGTGGGGAGGTGGGCGGCAACCCCGCAGCCCGACACCGACCCGACCCGGCGCTCGCTCGCGCTTGGGGAGGCATGGCTGGACCGCTACGGGGTGGTGACCAAGGGCGCCGTCGTCGCAGAGAATGTCATCGGCGGCTTCGCGTTGGCGTACAAGGTGCTCTCCGGGTTCGAGGACTCCGGCAAGGCGCTGCGCGGCTACCTCATCGAGGGGCTTGGCGCAGCGCAGTTCTCCACCCCTGCGACGATTGATCGGCTGCGTGGCCAGCAGGACAGCGACGACGTCGCCGGTTGGCCATCGGGTGCGCGTGAGCCAAAGGTGTACGTGCTCGCCGCCACCGACCCGGCCAACCCCTACGGGGCCGCGCTGCCGTGGCCCGTGACCGGCCCGACCAGATCGGCAGGCGCGATGGTGGTGCTCGTGGACGGGCTGTTGGCGGCCCACATCACCCGTGGCGGCAAGAAGCTCACCACCTTCTTCGAGACCTTCCCGGAAGGCATCGAAGATCCGCTACCACTTGTCATCGACGCACTATCGGATGCCGTCGCCGCCGGGAGGATGCGCCCGCTCAACGTCGAAACCGTCAACGGCGAGCCCGCGTTCCGGCTCCGCGATCTTGGCGTGGCGGTGACGCACAAGGGCGTAAGAATCGGAGGCAAGCAGGCCGCGCCTCCGAAGCGGCGCGGGCGCAGCATGACGGAGGCCCTAGGGGATCTGGACGGGCTCTCCTTCGACGATTAGTGTTTCGGCTGGGTTTAGGGTCGCAGTATCACGCGAGGCACCGGCCGGTGAGTAGTCCCCGGTGGCCCTGCCCGCATCGCCCGTTTGTTCCGGATCCGATTCACCGCCGAGTGCATGGCGGGGTCCGAGGTGTTGGTGTGGCGGGTGCCGTCGGCCTTGACCAACAACGCGGTGCCGGTGGTGGAGTCGTAGTCCATGTAGCCCTTGTTGAAGGAGCCGTCCCGGTGGTCGTTGTTGCACCGGTGGTGGGTGGGGCACAGGCCGGTGAGGTTGGTGATGTCGGTGCCGCCGTGGCGCAGCCAGGAAATGATGTGGTGGGCTTCGCACTCGCTCATTGCGGTGGTGCAGCCGGCCCAGGAGCACACGCCCTGGATAGCAAACATGGCGATGCGTTGCCCAACAGAGGCGAGCCGCTTGGACCTGCCTAGGTGCAGCGGCACGCCGGTGATTCCGTCGACGGTGAGCAGGAAGTCAGACGTGCCATCCATGCCGAGGCGCACGAGTTCGAAGGCGTCCAGCTCCACGCCGACGTTGGTTTGGAACAGTGTGGTGGCGTCGGCGTCGGCGAGGTCGTCGAGAGTCACTGAGACCACCACGGAGGCGGCGCCACCGTGAGTGGCCTGCTCGCCGTGCTCGTATTGGCGCATGATGGCCATGAACTGGTCGTAGCGGCGCTGGCCACGGGTGCGAGGATCGCGGTCCTGCTGGCGATCGGGCGGGATATTGGAGTTTGGCGCAAGCCCCTTGTCGGTCAGCGCTTTGTAGAGGGCGTAGTCGCCTGCTGTCATGTCCAGGCGCACGTGGTAGGTGCCGTCGGAGTTCTCCTTGCCCAGGGTGGCCTCGCGCTTCTCAAAGCCCGCGTTGGGGTTCTTCTTCGCGTGTGGCCGGTTCGCCTTATCCACGAGGCGCTTGACCGTGAGGCGCAGGTCCTGCTCGTCTCGGGTCTTCGCTTCCTCCATGGCGTGGGCGTAAATGCTCATGTGCTCGCCCTCGGCGGCCTTGAGCAGCCTGTCGGTCTCGCGCCGGATGATGTCCTGCTTGGCCGCGGGAACCGCGTCGGCGTGGCGGCGAGCTTGGACCTGGTCTTTACGACGCCGCTCCGCCTCCTCCACATCGAGCAGGCCGCCACGGTCCGGCTCCGTCACCGGAGCGAACATCGCCTTGGCGCGCGCGAGCCGGTTATATGCCTCACCCTTGGAGATGCCCAACTTCTCCATGAGGTAGGTATCCGGGTAGTTGGCGCCGACGAGTTTGCCGGCGTCGGCGATAGCGCAGACCTGCGCGAAGGCGGCATCGATGTAGGCCTTCTTGTCCATCGCGTGTTCGAGGCGTGCGATGTCTTCGGCGATGGCGGAAAGGCGGAGGGAGGAGGGGTCGTCGAAAAGCATGCGTAGCTGCGTCAGGCCGTTAATGACCTGGTCAACGAGCTTGGTCACGTCGTTCATGTCCCCTCCTTCAAGTAGCTAAGGGCGACTATACAGACGTGTCGGACTTGAAAAAATGAGATTCGAACAAAGATTCTAAAGCAGTTGCTTGACCAGGTGTGCTGCCGCGGCCAGGCCGATGCGCGGGTTCGCCACGCGCACGTCTTTCACGGCGCGAACAAACTCGGCTTCGGGGTCGGTGCCGGTCTCTGCCAGCACACCCCGCGCCCACTCGGTGGCGGCATCCATGTCGGGGAAGAACCCGACGAGCGACTCCTCCGGCGTGGGGCCGTAGTTGAAAAGGTTTTGTAAGAAGCGGAACATGGATACCACTATGCCTGAAGGGGATTCCGTCTATCAGCTGTCGAAGCGCCTGCAGTGGATGCAACACCGTGAAGTCACTGCCACGAGTGTTCGCGTGCCGCGCTTCGCCACCGTCGATTTCACCGGCATGACCTGCGAGCGCGTCTGGCCCTACGGCAAGCACCTCTTCATGGAGTTTTCCCGCGAAGGCCACGAATCACAAGTGCTACACACGCACCTCAAGATGGAAGGCACATGGGCGATCCATCGTGCGGGCACCCGCTGGCGCAAGCCCGGCCACACCGCCCGGGTGGTGCTGCGCCTCGCGGACGCGCCGAAGCCTGATATCGAGCTCGTCGGACACTCGCTGGGCCTCGTCGATGTGTTCCCCGCGCGCGAGTACCCGCAGCGGATGGGCTACCTGGGCCCGGACATGCTGGCACGCGACTTCGACCAGGAAGAGGTCGTGCGCAGGATCAGTGAGCACCCGCACCTCGAAATGGGGCGCGCGCTGCTCAACCAGCGTTTCGTCGCGGGCATCGGCAATGAGTACCGCGCAGAAATTCACTTCATCGCTGGTACGCATCCGGCACGCAAGGTGGGGGAGGTGGACGTCGAAAAGCATGTGGCGATCGCGCGGCGCCTCATGTGGGCAAACAAAGACTCCCCGGTGCGAGTGACCACGGGGATCAAACGCGCCGGGGAGACCAGCTACGTATTTGGAAGGAACAACAAGCCGTGTCGGCGGTGTGGCACGCTCATCGAGAAAGGATTCCTCGGGGGAGCGGGCGACTTAGAACGAGTTATTTGGTGGTGCCCTCAGTGCCAGCCGCCTTCTCCTTCATGGAGCGGCGAATGAAGTACGCCAGGAAGCCGAGCATGATCAGGATCAGCAGGACGTAGACCACGGTCGAGTACGTATCCACGTAATGGGAGACCGTCTCCCAGCTTTCGCCGAGGTACATGCCGAGCGTGATCAGGATTGCGTTCCAGATTGCGGAGCCGAGCCCGGTCCACAGGGCGAACATCGCGAGGTTCATGCGGTCCAGGCCTGCAGGAATCGAGATGAGGGAGCGCACCCCCGGAATCAGGCGGCCGAAGAAGACTGAGGATCGGCCGTGCTTATCAAACCACTCGAGGGACTTATCGACGTCCGACGCCTTCACCAACCACATCCAGTCAGCGATCGCGCGCAGGCGTTCGGCGCCCAGCCAGGCACCGAGGCCGTAAAGGAAAAACGCGCCCGCGACGGACCCCATCACCGACCAGATGAACACCGCCAGGTAGCTCAGCGAGCCCTGCGCGACCGTGAAGCCGGCCAGCGGCAGCACTACCTCGGAGGGGATCGGTGGGAAGACGTTCTCCAAGAAAATCGCTATCCCGACGCCGGGGGCGCCGAGAAGCTCCATCAGGTTGACGATCCAGTCGATGATGGCTTGCACGTTCACTCCTTAGTTGTAGGTAAAACAACTGCCTATCTTGCCCTACTAAGGAGTGATGCACCAAGCGCTAGCGACGGTTTTCGCGGTACCAGCCAATCAGTGCGTCGGTGGAAGCATCGCCGGTTGCTGGAGTTTCTTCGCCCGCGACTGCCTTGGCCAGGTCGTTTGCCTGCTGCTTGCCGAGCTCGACGCCCCACTGGTCAAACGAGTTGATGTCCCAAATCACACCTTCGGTGAACACGATGTGCTCGTAGAGCGCGATGAGTGCACCGAGCGTGAACGGGGTCAGCTCCTCGGCCAGGATGGTCGTGGTCGGACGGTTGCCTGGCATGACCTTGTGCGGGGCCAGCGTGGCGTCGACACCCTCGGCCTCGATGGCGGCCTGGTCCTTGCCGAACGCGAGCACCTTCGTCTGTGCGAAGAAGTTGCCCATCAGCAGGTCGTGCATGGAGCCTTCGCCGGTCATGGTCGGGAAGTCTTCCTTCGGGGTGGCGAAGCCGATGAAGTCCGCCGGCACGAGCGAGGTGCCCTGGTGCAGCAGCTGGAAGAATGCGTGCTGGCCGTTCGTGCCTGGCTCGCCCCAGAAAATCTCGCCGGTGTTGTAGGTCACTGCGGTGCCGTCGTGGCGCACGGACTTGCCGTTGGACTCCATGGTCAGCTGCTGCAGGTAGGCAGGGAAGCGAGAAAGGTCCTCGGAGTACGGCAGGACGGCGTGCGTCTCGGCGTTGTAGAAGTTGCGGTACCAGACGTTGAGCAGGCCCATCAGCACCGGCACGTTCTGGGAGAACTCGGTGGTGCGGAAGTGCTCATCCATGGCGTGGAAGCCCTCGAGCATGCGCATGAAGTCCATCGGTCCGATGACGGCCATCAGGCTCAGGCCAATCGCGGAGTCCATGGAGTAGCGGCCACCGACCCAGTTCCAGAACGGGAACATGTTCGCGGTATCGATGCCGAACTCGGCGACCTTTTCCGCGTTCGTAGACACTGCGACGAAGTGCTTCGCCACAGCGGAGGCGTCGCCGTTGAACTGTTCGATGAGCCAGCGCTTCGCCACGTGTGCGTTGGTCAGGGTCTCCTGGGTGGTGAACGTCTTCGATGCGATGACGAACAGCGTCTCTTCAGGGTTGCAACGGTCGAGGACTGCGGCGATGTCCGCCGGGTCGACGTTGGAGACGAACTCTGCGGTAATGCCCGCGGTTGCGTAGGCGCGCAGTGCCTTGGTTGCCATCGCAGGTCCCAGGTCCGAACCACCAATACCAATGTTGACGATCTTCTTAATGGTGTGTCCGGTGTGGCCCAGCCATTCGCCGGAGCGAAGCGCCGATGCGAAGTCACGCATCCGGCCCAGCACCTCATGCACGTCCGCCGCCACGTCTTGGCCGTCGACCTCAAGGTTGGCCTCTACCGGAAGGCGCAGCGCCGTGTGCAGCACCGCGCGGTCCTCGGTGTCGTTGATGTGCTCGCCCGCGAACATCGCGTCGATCTTGGTGCGAAGCTGTGCGGTTTCTGCGAGGGAGACGAGCGCATCGACGACGTCGGCGTCGATAAGCTGCTTGGAAAGGTCAACGTGCAGCCCTGCTGCGTCGAAGGTGAGCTTCTTCGCGCGGTCTGCGTCGCGGTCGAAGAGCTCGCGCAGGGTCGTATCAGCCTTGGAGGCGTGGAGCTTCTCCAAGTTAGACCAGGCTGGCGTGGCGGTGATATCGGACATAGTTCCTCCTTGAAACGGATGGTTGTCTGCCTTGATATGGTACTACGAAAGTTGGGGAGTGCGTTGTTGGGGCTAGCCCAGCTTTCCGCGTCCCAGGCGCAGCAAGATATTTGCCAGCGCCGGGCCTTCCTCCCCAAGCTCATCGCGGAATTGGTTAATGATCGCGACCTCGCGGGTGTGCACAAGCTTTGTGCCGCCCGACCCCATCCGCGTCTTGCCGATCGCCTTCGACACCTTGGTGCGACGCTTAATCGCGTCCAAAATCACACGGTCGAGGCGGTCAATCTCTTTGCGGTACTGCTGGATCTCCGCATCGGAGAGCGGATCGTCCGTCCCGGACGGCATGCGGATTTCGAAGTCACTCATGGTTGCTCATTATGCCACTGCTCCAGCGGTTGTGTCCGGGGTGTGAGTTAGGGTGTGTGACATGAATGATCTGACGCTAGGACTCAACCCCCAACAGGAAGCCGCCGTGCGCCACAGCGGCTCGCCTCTTCTGATTGTCGCGGGCGCTGGGTCCGGCAAAACCGCAGTGCTGACCAGGCGTATCGCATTCCTACTGCAGGAACGAGGCGTCGCGCCCTGGCAGGTCCTGGCGATCACATTTACCAACAAGGCCGCCGCGGAGATGAAGGAGCGCGTCGCGGCGCTGATCGGGCCGCAGACCGAGCGGATGTGGGTGGCAACCTTTCACTCGATCTGCGTGCGGATCCTTCGCCAGCAGGCCCAGCTCGTTCCTGGCCTGAACACGAACTTCAGTATCTATGACGCCGACGATTCTCGCCGACTGCTCTCGATGATTGCCAAAGAGAACAATCTCGACCTGAAGAAGTTTTCACCCCGGGTGCTCGCGAATGCGATCTCGAACCTCAAGAACGAGCTCATCGACGAACAGCAGGCGGCCGACGACGCGCAGCGCACCCACAACCCATTCGATTCCACTGTGGCCAAGGTGTTTGTTGAGTATCAGCGCCGCCTGCGCGCCGCGAACGCTGTCGACTTCGACGACCTCATCGGGGAGGTCGTGCGGATTTTTAAGGAGCACCCGCAGGTTGCGGATTATTATCGACGCCGCTTCCGCCACGTACTCGTGGACGAGTACCAGGACACGAACCATGCGCAGTACGAACTCATCCACACCCTGGTGGGCAAGGGGCCTGAGGCTTCTGAGCTTGCCGTAGTTGGCGACTCCGACCAGTCGATTTACGCGTTCCGTGGCGCGACGATCCGCAACATCGAGGAGTTTGAGCGCGACTACCCCGACGCAACCACCATCGTGCTGGAGCAGAACTACCGCTCGACGCAAACCATCTTGGACGCTGCCAACGCGGTGATTTCCCAGAACACCGGTCGGCGCCCGAAGAAGCTGTGGACGGACCACGGCACCGGCGACCAGATCGTCGGCTACGTCGCGGACAACGAGCACGACGAGGCTCGGTTTATCGCTGGCGAGATCGACCGGCTCACAGACAGT
Organism: Corynebacterium sp. NML98-0116; assembly: GCF_001767255.1. GTDB lineage: Bacteria > Actinomycetota > Actinomycetes > Mycobacteriales > Mycobacteriaceae > Corynebacterium > Corynebacterium pseudogenitalium. Next base: position 1,596,381 of record NZ_CP017639.1, on the reverse strand, counting down.
GGAGTGCCCTACTCCGACATCGCGATCATGTACCGCACCAACAATGCATCGCGTGCGTTGGAAGACATCTTCATTCGCACCGGGATCCCGTACAAGGTGGTAGGCGGCACGCGCTTCTATGAGCGCAAAGAGGTTCGCGATATCGTGGCCTACCTCAAGGCGCTAGAAAACCCGGACGACACGGTCAGCCTGCGCAGGATTATTAACGAGCCAAAGCGTGCCATCGGGGATAAGGCGCAGTCCACGGTGGCGCTGTACGCGCAGACCTACTCGGTGAGCTTCGGCCAAGCGCTGCGGGTTGCGGCAGATGGCGGCATTGACGCACTGGGTACGCGCGCGAAGAACGCCATCAATGGTTTTGTCACCATGATGGATGAATTGCGCGAGGAAATGACAGCGGACCAGCAGGAAGGGGCGAGTAACGCTGACCTCGGGGAGCTGGTCTCCACGATTCTGGACGTCACCGGGTACAAAGCGCAGTTGGAGCAGTCGAACGACCCACAGGACGCGACGCGCTTGGACAACCTAAACGAGTTGGTGTCCGTCGCGCGCGAGTATTCCTCGGAGTCTGCACTGCAGCTGGCGTACCTCAGCGACGAGGAAATTTCGGAGATCTTCGACGAGGGTGAACCGCTGCCAGGAACCCTACAAGCCTTCCTGGAGAAGGTGGCGCTCGTCGCTGACGCCGATCAGCTTCCTGAGAATGATCAGGGCGTAGTCACGTTGATGACGCTGCACACCGCAAAGGGTCTTGAGTTCCCCGTCGTGTTTGTGACTGGGTGGGAAGACGGGCAGTTCCCGCACCTGCGCGCCTTGGGGGATCCGGCGGAGCTCGCCGAAGAGCGTCGCCTGGCGTATGTCGGCATCACCCGTGCGCGCAAGCGCCTTTACCTGACGCGCGCGATGGTGCGGTCCTCATGGGGGAGCCCGGTGACAAACCCGGCGAGCCGATTCCTTGGGGAGATTCCGCAGGAACTCATCGATTGGAAGCGTGAGGAGCCCACGTATTCTTCGGGCTCTTCGCATTCACCGTGGTCAACTGGTGGCCGGAGCCGCAGCAACGGGTTTGGGCGGTCGCAGTCGCGCGGCGGTAGCAGCAGGACCAAGGTGAACAAGGACCTGCAGCTGGCGGTCGGGGACCGGGTCAACCATGCAAAATACGGGCTGGGTACCGTACTGGCCGTTGATGGTGCGGGAGTGCGAGAAACCGTGACGATTGACTTTGGTTCCTCCGGGACAGTCCGCCTGATGCTGATCGGCGGCGTCCCGATGGAGAAGCTCTAACTACTGGATGCGGATACCTGCCTGCGCGAACCACGGCACAGGGTCTACTGGTGTCACGCCATCTGGGTGGATCTCGAAGTGGAGGTGCGGCCCGGTGGAGAAGCCTTCGTTGCCGATCTGCGCGATCTGCTGGCCGGCCGTCACGCGTTGGCCGACGCTGACGTTGTAGACCGCCATGTGGCCGTAAACGGAGACCTCGCCGCCGTCGTGCTTGATCACGACCCAGTTGCCGAAGCCCTGGGCCGGGCCGGCGTTGATGACGGTGCCATCCATCACGGCGTAGATCGGGGAGCCGAGGTTGTTCGCGATGTCGATTCCCTGGTGGACTGTGCCCCAGCGTGGGCCGAACCCGGACGTAAACGTCCCCGTTGCCGGGGTGACGACCGTGCGGCCATCGGCGGTGCGGCCACGCTGGTAGCGGACGCCACCGTTCGCGCCTTCCTGCTGGAAGGAGAGACCGAGGTTTTCCTGAATGACGCGCGGGTCGTACACGAGTGAGTACTCTCCGACGCGCAGGGTTGCACCGCTATCCAGAATCGTGTCTGCTGCTTGCGCAACAGCCTTCACGGCCTGATTGTGGTCAATCGGAGCGCCGTTCAGCGTGAGACCTACAGCGTTCGCAGGGGAAGCGGTGAGAGTGAGCATGGACGCAGTCGCGACGGCAAGTGCCGAAAGTACTGTGCGATTCATACGGAGAAGCAACCTTTTCTACAAATATCCGGGCGGCCACGTTGTAGCCACATACAGCGACAAAACTTAGTCACCGGCCGGAGGCTTGGCAACGCGTAACTGCAGGTAGAGAGGGAAAAGTATGTTCGAACGGGTTCGGCGGTTCTGGAAATCAGCAGGCTGCGCGCCTGTGATAGATGTGATTAATGGGAACAATGTTGCCAATGTGATTGAGGGTGGGGGTAGTGTTCGGTCCCCCCACTCGCCGTGTCGAAAAAGAAAAAACCGCTGTGACTCATATATGAGCCACAGCGGTCTGAAGTTTTGGATTTAGAGCTGAATGCCACGCTCTGCGAGCCACGTCGCCGGGTCAACAGGAGTGTTGCCATCTGGGTGGATCTCGAAGTGCAGGTGTGAGCCGGTGGAGAAGCCCTGGCTACCCATACCTGCGATGAGTTCTCCGGCGTGCACAACCTGACCGACGGAAGCGTAGAGGGAATCCATGTGGCCATATACGGAGACAGAGCCATCCTCGTGTCGGATGCGGATCCAGTTGCCGTAGCCCTGTGCCGGGCCGGAGTCGATGACGGTGCCGTCCATGACGGCCAGGATTGGGGTGCCATTCACGTTGGCGATGTCGACGCCAGAGTGGAAGGAACCCCAGCGAGGGCCAAATCCGGAGGTGAACACGCCCTCAGCTGGCTTCACAACCAGCGGTGCGCGAGCGGCTTCATCGGCGCGTGCGACCTCCTCGGAATGTGCGACTGCCTTCACGAGCTGATCCGCAAGGTTCTCAACCGGCTTGTATTCCGCGATAGCGAGGATCTGTGGCGCAGCCTCATCGGTCAGTGCCGTGAGCTGGTCGGTGTCTGCGGCGAGGGTGTAGCTGTCAGCTTGCTGGGTGCCATCGCCCTGAAGCGCAGCTGCGGCAGCGCCAGAGAGTCCGGCGGTGGAGACGGCGCCAGTGGCAACGGCAACCATTGCGACGCGACCCTTGTTAGGGGACTGCTTGCCGTGCTTGCCAGCTGATTTCGTTGAGTGGAGCATGGACCCTCTTTAGACTTCCCGTTGGTTACAGAACTGTAACGTTTGTAACCTTCCTGTTATCTACGAGAGGTAACTGTAATGAATCGAATGCGCTAAGGCAAGCTATAACCTGAGTATTTCTTAATCGTTTTCTTTGCGTATTACGTTACATCGCCTAAAACGCCAGGCAGTGAGTGGAATGCGGTAGTGTCGAACGGCAGAAAACGGTCAACCAATGGCAATATAAGGCGCAATGTCGAAGAAAACAAGACCTCAATCATCACCGGTGGACCGCTCCTCGCGGGGCAGCGGTCGCGGTTTCCTGAGTAATGCACGGCGCGGTGCGAAGTGGGCGTCGAAAAGAAAGCCTGATGCCGACACCGTTCCGCCGGAGGAGCGCACCTGGAAGACGCGTATTCGGACGTACCTCCCTTATATAGGTATCCCGACGCTCGATGTCATCCTTGGCATCGTTGCAGTCTGCGCCGCGACGCTCCTGATTGGTGGATGGAAGACTGCGTACCTGCCCGCCGCAATCGGGCAAACATGGTTTGCCCTTCACGGAGTATCCCTCACGATCGACGGCGTGTACTTGTCTCAGGTGCCGCTGCTTCCAGCCATTGGGATCGCCGCCCTCATGGCGTGGCGAGTACGTGCCGCAACCGCGAAGCAGGTCAGCATCTTGGATCTCGCGGTGATCGCTGGCCTGGTGATTGTGCTGCCGCTGCTTGCAAGCGCGATGGCGCTGTTCATGGTGACTGACGCCTCCGCAGTCTTCGCGATAGAACCACCACCCGCATGGCAAGCGCTAGTGCTACCGCCTTGCATCCATCTCATCGGCTTCCTCTTTGGTATTCGGCATGTGCTTTGGCAGGCCCTCGCCACCACGGTCCGTGTGCCGGTGGTGGCCGTCGATACGGCCCGCGCTGCGAGCCTGCTTCTCCTCTTTCTATGCGCGGGGAGCGGACTTGTGCTGCTCCTCGTGCTCGCCGCGCGCTACCAGAGCATTGGCGAAGCCTACGCGGCATACCCCAACTCCGGGTGGGGGAGCGCCATCATGCTGCTCCTCCTGAGCATCTTGTACCTTCCGAATGCTGTCGTGGGCACGCTCGCAGTGCTTCTCGGCGGTTCCTTCCACGTCGGCAGAGGGGAAGTGTCGCTTTTTGACGTCCTCTCCGTCCCCTTACCCCCGTTCCCACTCTTCGCGGCAATCCCTGCGACAGTCGCGCCGTGGGCAGCCGTCCTCCTCGCCGTGCCCGTGACCATCCTGTGCGCGTTCTTCGTGCGGCGGACGTCAACGATGGTAGAAGTCGCCGCCATTGGCTCGTGGAGTGCAGCGATGTTCGCCGTCTGCCTCCTACTCGCGCGTGGGCACGCGGGGGCGTACGGCGTCGTTGGCGCTGACCTAGCTTCCGCAGTGCTTTTCCTCTTTATATGGACCGTCGGCGTGGGCGGATTGGTGTGGCTTGTGCGCTTTGTGCGAACTTTCTTGAACCGCTCACACGCGGAAGAAGAATGACTACACTGATGAACCGTGAGTGCTGATAAAGCTTTATCTGTGGCCGTCCTTGTTTCTGGTACTGGAACGCTCTTGCGGGCGATTATGGACTACCAGGACGCCCACCCTTGTGCATACCGTGTTGACCTAGTTGTTGCGGACCAAGTGTGTCCGGCAGTCGAGAGGGCGAAGAACGCAGGCATCCCGACTGCAATCGTGGAAATGGAAAAGGACCGTGACGCGTGGAATGCCCACCTTGCGGAAACCGTCTCTAGTTGCAGCCCGGACCTTGTTGTTTCCGCAGGGTTTATGCGCATTTTGGGGCGCCCATTCTTGGATGTCTACGAAGGTAAAACAATTAACACTCACCCTTCGCTCTTGCCTGCTTTCCCAGGAGCGCACGCGGTGCGCGACGCCCTCGCTTACGGCGTCAAGGTCACCGGCTGCACCGTCCACTTTGTCGACGACGGGATGGACACAGGCCGCATCATTGCGCAGCGCCCCGTGCTGGTGCAGCCAGGGGATACGGAGTCCTCGCTGCACGAACGGATTAAGCAAGAAGAGCGCCGTCAGGTTACTGAGCTACTAGCTACTGCTTCGATACATGAAGGAAAGGTCACTTTCGAATGAACAACGAACGCACACCTATTCGTCGAGCGCTCGTGAGCGTGTACGACAAGACCGATCTTGAGCCGCTTGCCAAGGCGCTCCACTCGGCCGGTGTGGAAATTGTCTCTACTGGTTCGACTGCTAAAAAGATCGCCGCAAGCGGTGTGCCCGTCACCGAAGTATCGGAAGTCACCGGATTTCCAGAGGTACTTGAAGGCCGCGTGAAGACGCTGCATCCACACGTGCACGCAGGTATCCTGGCAGACCTCCGCAAGGACAGCCACAAGCAACAGCTCGAGGAACTCGGAGTTGCACCGTTCGAGCTCGTTGTGGTCAACCTGTACCCATTCGAGGAAACGGTTGCGTCCGGCGCGGAGTTCGATGAATGCGTCGAGCAGATCGACATCGGCGGTCCTTCCATGGTCCGCGCAGCAGCGAAGAACCACCCATCAGTGGCGATCCTGACCTCCCCGGACCAGTACCAGCTGGCGCAAGAAGCAGTTGAGCAGGGTGGATTCACCCTCGAGCAGCGCCGCGAACTGGCGGCTGCGGCGTTCGCGCACACCGCAGAGTACGACGCCGCCGTTGCAGACTGGTTTGCGGAGCAGCTCGGCGACGACGAGGACGGTGCGCTGCGCTACGGTGAGAACCCGCACCAGGCGGCAAGCGTCATCAACGAGGGCTGGGGCCTTGCCGACGCCACTCAGTACGGCGGCAAGGAAATGAGCTACAACAACTACCAGGATGCCGACGCCGCGTGGCGCGCAGCCTGGGACCACGAAGAACCGTGCGTCGCAATCATCAAGCACGCCAACCCGTGTGGCGTCGCAGTATCTGGGGTGTCCATCGCTGACGCGCACCGAAAGGCGCACGCCTGCGACCCTGTATCTGCGTACGGCGGCGTCATTGCGACGAACCGCGAGGTCACGCTCGAGCTTGCCGAGCAGGTCAAGCCAATCTTTACCGAGGTCATCATCGCGCCTTCCTACGCGCCGGATGCGCTCGAGCTGCTGCAGACTAAGAAGAACCTTCGCATCCTCGAAGTGGAGCCAGGCCAAGACACCGAAGAGATCAAGCAGATCTCCGGCGGCTTCCTTCTCCAGGAGCGCGACGCGTTCCAGGCCGAGGGCGATAACCCAGAAAACTGGAAGCTAGTGGCAGGCGAAGCCGTCGACGACGCAACCATGTCGGACCTCGTGTTCGCGTGGCGTGCAGTACGCTGCGTGAAGTCGAACGCAATCCTCGTTGCGCACGACGGCGCTACCGTCGGCATCGGCATGGGGCAGGTCAACCGCGTCGATTCGGCGAAGCTGGCCGTCGACCGCGCTAACTCGCTCGACGAAGGCCGCAACCGTACCAACGGTGCCGTCGCCGCCTCCGACGCGTTCTTCCCTTTCGCAGATGGATTCCAGATCCTCGCGGACGCCGGAGTGCGTGCCGTCGTGCAGCCTGGTGGTTCCATCCGCGACGAGGAAGTCATTAAGGCCGCAGAAGACGCTGGCGTCGCAATGTACGTGACCGGTACGCGCCACTTTGCGCACTAGTATCGCCTAACCCGAGACATACCGAAGGCCCCCACGGTCGTGGGGGCCTTTTGTCGTGCCGTGCGTCAGCTTCAACAGGGCATGAAAAAACTCCCGCGCCTGGAAACCAGGGGGCGGGAGTTCGTCGAAAGACTCTACGCTGTTATCGTCAACCGAACTTTAGCGGCTGGTGAACGGCAGAAGAGCCATCTCGCGTGCGTTCTTCACCGCAGTAGCAACTTCACGCTGCTGCTGTGGGGAAAGACCGGTAACACGGCGGGAACGGATCTTGTGACGATCAGAGATGAACAGACGAAGGGTGTCGAGGTCCTTGTAGTCGACCTTCTCGATGCCCTTGGCCTTCAACGGGTTCTTCTTCGGGCGGCGGGACTGCTCCATGCGCGCCTTGCGATGGTTATTATTGCGCTTCATTGGTCATCCTCCTTACCACGAAGACTTACGGACGCCAGGCAGCTCACCGCGGTGAGCCATCTCGCGCATACGGACACGGGAAATACCGAACTTACGGAGGTAACCACGTGGGCGACCATCGCGGGAGTCGCGGTTGCGCACGCGAACAGGGGAGGCGTCGCGAGGCTGGCGGTTCAGCTCAAACTGAGCGTCCAGACGGTCCTCGTCAGAGGTCTCCGGGTTGCGGATGATTGCCTTCAGCTCGTTACGACGCTCAGCGTAGCGAGCGACGATCTCCTTGCGCTTTTCGTTCTTGGCGATCTTGGACTTTTTAGCCATAACTTATCGCTCCTCGCGGAATTCGACGTGCTTGCGAACAACCGGATCGTACTTCTTTAGGGAGATGCGATCTGGGTTGTTGCGCTTGTTCTTACGGGTTACATAGGTGAAACCTGTGCCCGCAGTGCTCTTCAGCTTGATGATCGGGCGAATATCGTTGCGTGCCATTAGATCTTCTCACCTCGTGCACGGATCTTAGCGACGACGGACTCAATTCCGTCGCGGTCGATGACCTTCAGACCCTTCGTGGAAACGGTCAGAGTGATGGTACGGCCCTCGGAGGGCAGGTAGAACCGGCGCTTCTGTACGTTGGGGTTCCAACGACGCGAGTGGCGGCGGTGCGAGTGGGAGACGGTCTTGCCGAACTGTGGCTTCCGTCCCGTGACCTGGCAATGTGCCGACATGGGTTGACTTCTTTCTCTTCTGCCGCCCACGCACTGATCACTGAAAAGTTAGATACGGAATGCGGAGTGAGGGTCCGCGACAAAGTATCTGAGTAATCGGTTGACGTAGGCGTATACGTGTACTTCGACAACAGCGAGAGTCAACAATACACGTCCAGCAAGGAAATGCATAATTCTATTTCGCACACCTACCGGTTGTTTGTCGGTGGCGTTGGCGGAACTTGATTATGTAAAACCGGATTCACCCTGTAATATGTGCAAAGTTGTCCAGTGAACAGCTGGGCGGACATGAATCATTCGCACCCAACTCAGGCACGATCCCCAAGTGGGGAACCGACCTGAAGTATCAATCCTGAGGGAGACGAACTCACATATGAAGAAGGATATCCATCCGGATTACCACCCGGTAATCTTCCAGGACGCGAACACGGGCCACAAGTTCCTGACGCGCTCCACCAAGACCTCCGACCGCACCGATACCTGGGAAGACGGCAACGAGTACCCGCTCATCGTCGTTGATGTGACCGCTGAGTCCCACCCGTTCTGGACCGGCGCACAGCGTCTCATGGACACCGCTGGCCGCGTTGAGAAGTTCAACCAGCGCTTCGGCGGTATGGCTCGCCGCAAGAAGAAGACCGCAAAATAGGGCGTAAGGAGAAACAACAATGGCAACCCCTAAGTTTAAGAAGTCCCGCGCGAACACCCGTATGCGTCGTTCGCAGTGGAAGGCTGACAATGCGCCGCTGATCACCGCGAAGGTTGACGGCCAGGAAGTACGTATCCCACGTCGTCTGCTCAAGGCTGCACAGGCTGGCTTGATTGACGTCGAGCAGTTCTAAAAGCGCCTTACTATAAGCGTTCGCCGGGCCCAGCAGGCCCGGCTTTTTCATGTATCTGACAGTCCGGTGTTAAAAGTCTCTCAGATAGGCAATAATAGGCGTATGAAGATTCTTGTTGCCGATGATGAGCAAGCCGTTCGTGAATCCCTGCGGCGTTCCCTTCGCTTCAACGGGTATGATGTACTGCTTGCTTCCGACGGCGAGGAGGCGCTCGATGTCATCCGTGACGAACAGCCCGATCTGACGATTCTGGACGTGATGATGCCGAAGATCGATGGGCTCGACGTGTGCCGCACATTGCGCTCCTCGGGATACGACCGTCCTGTGTTGATGCTGACAGCGCGAGATGGAGTCGCGGACCGTGTAGCGGGCTTGGATGCCGGCGCTGATGACTATCTGCCGAAGCCTTTCGCGCTTGAGGAGCTGTTGGCACGCGTACGCTCGCTGCTGCGCCGCGCTCAGGCAGACGCCATCCAGTCGCAGTCTGCTCCGAAAACAAAGTACGAGTTTGAGGACTTGTCTGTAGAGACCGATACCCGCGACGTCTTCCGCGGCGACCGCGCTATTTCCTTGACCCGTACCGAGTTCGCGCTCCTTCTCGTTTTGATTGAGAACCCGCGCAAGGTGCTGTCGCGCCAGCAGATTCTTGAAGAGGTGTGGGGATACGACTTCCCGACGTCCGGCAACGCCTTGGAGGTCTACATCGGGTACCTCCGTAAGAAAACTGAGGCGGGCGGGGAGCCTCGCCTGATCCATACGGTCCGTGGGGTTGGCTACGTGCTTCGGGAGACTGCACTGTGATTTTGCGCCAGTCGGCGGATCACTTTGAGCGCACTACGGGCATGTCCCTTGAGGGGGTGGATCGCCAAGTGTCGGCAGCCGAGCAGGATCTGGAACCCCCGCGTCCGAACCTGCCGACGATCCTGTTCGATACCTATATTCGTGGTGCGTACCTCGGGTCGGAGATGACGCTTCGCCAGCAGCTTGCGGTGCTGACAGGCGTGCTCGTGGCCCTTACGATTTTGGTCACGGCATCGGTGAGCTACTGGGCGTCGTCGACGTCGATTATCGGCATGATGGACAACGATCTGCGCACGCAGGGCGCGATGCTCGCGTACGACTCGCAGGAAATGTCCAGCGATGAGGAGCTGGCGGCTGAGGTCGAGACTTTTCGACGCCGCAACCCTCACATCCTCGCCACGGCTTCACGCGCGGAGTCGAACCGGTTCGTGGGAGATGAAATTCCCGTGGGTGGGGACTTTGCTCGAATGAACTACGGAGCGGACGTCTCCGCACGCACCCTGCACGGTAACCGTGTGCTGGTTACAAGGCTGGATGATGGAACAGTCGTGGCCCTGTCGAAGGCGGTCGACCCGACGCGTCAGCTGCAGCGCAGTATTGCCGCGGCGCTGTTGGTGCTGCTCAGCTTGGGCTGGATAGTGTCGACGCTGGTGGCGTTCCTGGTTTCGAGTTCCGGTATGCGCCCGCTGCGTAAATTGCACCTTGCGCTGAAGGAAGTGACCAGGACGAAGGAGCTGAAGCCGCTTCCGGTGCAGGGCCATGATGAGATGGCGCGTATTACGAACGCGTTTAATGACATGATGGCTTCGCTGCAGGATTCGCGCACCAGGCAGGCACAGCTTGTTGCCGACGCCGGCCACGAGCTGAAAACGCCGCTGACTTCCATGCGCACCAACATTGAGCTGCTCATGATGATGTACTCCGCTGATCGACAGGATCAGATTAGTGCGGAGGACCGCGCCGATCTTGAGCGGGATGTGCTGGCGCAGATGACAGAAATGTCGACGCTTATCGGAGACCTGGTGGATCTCGCGCGGGAGGATTCCTCGAACGTTGAGTTTGAGGAGATCCGCCTGGATGTGATCCTGGAGGAGGCCGTGCGCCGTGTTGAGCGTCGTCGGCCTGACGTTACGTTCCAGTTCAACGCTGACCCGTGGCTGATTATGGGTGATCGGTTCGCGATGGGCCGCGCTCCGCTAAACCTGATCGACAACGCGGCCAAGTGGTCGCCAGAAGGCGGAACGGTAAGGATTTCGTTGAAGGCAGCGAAGAAGTACGCAGTGTTGGTTGTCGACGATTCCGGCCCGGGCATTGCTCCGGAGGAGCGCGAGCGGGTTTTTGAGCGCTTCTACCGTTCGGCAGAGTCGCGTTCGATGCCGGGTTCGGGCTTGGGGCTTGCGATCGTCAAGCAGGTGATGGACCGGCATGGTGCCCGGATCTTCGTGGAGGAGTCGGATGACCACGGGGCGCGCTTCCGTGTGGTCTTCCCGGGGAAGGCTCCGGATGCTGATGAGGATTTTTATCTGGAAGAAGAAAGCATCGAAATTCCGCGATTGCCGAACAAATCCCAGCTCAGCTAACACAGTGAACATTCAGGAAACATTGCGAGAGAACGAGTTTACTTTTTAGTGCTACCACAGTGGCGTCGTGCATACTACTGCACATGACGAACCCGTATTCACCACAATCAAATACGCCACAACAAAACCCGTACGAGGCCTCCTATCCACAGGAGGCCTTCCCGGAAACCGCATTCGTGCAGTCTGCACCGCAGCAAAAGCAGCGGCGTGGGCTGGGGGCGGCTACAGTGGCGTGCTCCGTAGTGCTTTCGCTGTTGGCCGGCGCCGGCGCCGGGTACGCAGTCGTCGCTGCGAACGATAACGGCGAACAGCAGCACTACAACGCACTTGAGAACCCGAGCCTCGCATCGCCAGAGACTGCGCCTGATGGCTCCGTTGAGCAGGTTGCGGCCGCAGTGCTGCCTTCGGTTGTATCCATCACTGTGGCGACGCCGAATGGTATCGCGGAAGGGTCGGGGTCGATTATTTCCTCCGACGGCTACATTTTGACGAACCACCACGTGATCGGCGCTGCGGCGACCGAACGGTCCGAGATTCAGGTGGTGTTCAACGACGGCTCGAAGCACTCGGCTACGTTTGTAGCGTCGGACGTCAACACTGATATTGGCGTGCTGAAGGTTGATGGCGTCGAAAATCTCCCTGTGCTTGACTTCGGCAACTCGGACGAGCTGAAGGTTGGCCAGCAGGTTGTCGCAGTTGGTTCTCCACTTGGGCTCTCGGCGACGGTAACCAGTGGCATCATCTCGGCGAAGAACCGCCCGGTGCGTGCGGCCCAGGGCGGTGGGGAGAGCTCGTTGATGGACGGGCTGCAGACAGACGCTGCGATTAACCCTGGTAACTCGGGTGGTCCGCTCGTGGATATGCAGGGGCACCTGATCGGGATGAACTCGGCTATTGCTTCGCTCTCGGCGGGCGGCTTTGGTGGCGAGCAGTCGTCGGGCTCGATTGGTCTCGGGTTCGCGATTCCGTCGAATTTTGCCAAGCGTGTCGCGCAGCAGCTCATTGAAACCGGCAAGGCGTCGCAGCCGATGTTGGGCGTCCGCGTTTCGATTCGCGGCACTCGTATCGACGGCGCCGTGGTCGCCGGAGTTGAGCCTGGTAGTCCAGCAGAAAAGGCCGGTATCCGAGAAGGTGATGTGATTACCAAGCTGGACGGTCGGCTGATTGACTCAGCGGATGCGTTGATTGCGGCGACGCGGTCGAAGGACTTCGGGCAGGTCGTTCAGCTTGAAGTCTTGCGGGAGGGAGAAGAAGCTCCTCATTCCGTAGATGTAACCCTGAGCAACGGGTAAGTTTTGAAGCAAACAATGAAAATGAAACTGTGCGATTTCGCAACGACACGACAGGAGACCTGGCATGCCAACGACAGAAGTATTGCTTGACACGGTTGGGGAGCCCGACGAAGCATCGCTGAAGGCCGCAGAGCTCGCCGAGCAGACTCCGACGCCTCCTGCGGCCATCGCAGTGCTGGTTGGGGACCGCCGATACAGCTCAGAAGGGGATACCACGGGTGACATGCTCGTCGAGTTGCTCAGCGAGTTCGGGTTTACCGTTGACGCGGTGGTGCACGTCAATTCGAGCGAGGCGGAGATCCGCAAAGCGATCGAAACCGGTGTCGTTGGTGGGGTTGACCTGGTGCTGACCGTCGGTGGCACTGGCGTCGGGCCACGTGATACGGCGCCAGAGGCGACGAAGGCCGTGATCGACAAGAACGTGCCCGGTGTAGCGCAGGCGGTTCGTTCGTCGGGCCAGGCGTGTGGAGCGGTGGATGCCTGCACGTCGCGCGGTGTGTGTGGCGTCTCTGGTTCGACCGTCGTGGTAAACCTCGCCGCAAGCCGCCAAGCGATACGCGACGGCGTATCGACGATCGCACCACTAGTCCAGCACCTGATCGGCGAGCTGAATACCTACTCCGTACAGGCGTAATCAGGAACGATGGCGAGCATGAAAAAGCCGCGCCACCAGCGGAGGCGCGTGGAGCGACGGTCGGAAGCAGAGTACGACCGTAGTCCTGAACGCACGCAACTATTTGGTGACGCGGCTTCTGGGCGGACGGGCTATGATGCCGGGCGCAGCGTCGATATCGACGGCGACGGCGAGCCAGAACTCACAGGCAAAGCCTTTTATGAGTACGAGCGACCACCCCATTACGGAGAATAGCAGTACTACTGCTGCGCGGGCTTCTCGGAGAGCAGGTCGCGGATTTCGGTGAGCAGCTCGGTCTCGGTCGGAGCCGGGGCGTCTGGCTGGATGCCGCGCTTATGCTTCTGCATCTCGTCGAGCTTGTTCATCGGAGCGACGATCACGAAGTAGACGACTGCCGCGATCAGCAGGAAGTTAATCGCTGCAGTGATCAGCGCGCCGAAGTCGAGGAAAGTTGCGTCGTTGCCGGAAATGATGTGGAAGCCAAGGCCGGAGTAATCAGCGCCACCGACGGAAGCGATCAGCGGGTTGATGATGTTGTCGGAGAAAGCGGTAACAACTGCGGTGAACGCAGCACCAATAACAACACCGACTGCGAGGTCAATAACGTTGCCGCGCAGAATAAAGTTCTTAAAGCCCTCAAGCATTAGGGTCTCCTTTGTAAGGTTTGGATTTGGACCTAAAAACTATAGGCAACAAACTATCGTGTGGTCAATACAACTGTTAACGGGTCCGTCAGTGATGCGGCCGCAACGTTGGCTGCATCGACACTGCGCAGCAGTACCAGGATTGACCCCTCCTCGTTCGTCGTGACCACCCTTCCGCCACGCGCAATAACTCGCGGGCCTGGCGCGACCACGTCTACGCCGGCGCCGTGATGCAGCATCGGGATGAGTTCCGGTTCCGCGAGCGTGACCGGAACCATGGTGAAGTCGTGCGGGTCGTCATCGCTTTCGATCAGCGAAGCTTTAAGGTCCGGTCCGACAAGACGGGTGTTGGTAACTACTTCGTTCGCGGATGCACCAGCCGCGAGGACCTGTCCGACGGCGAGGTCTGTACTGCCCAAGGCGTTCGCGGGAACAACAGAGGGCGGCAGCCTGCGAAGCTCCACGTCCGCCGTGGTGAGCACTGTGCCGGCCTCAACGTCGCGGGCGAAGACAACAGCGGGTGGGTCGGCGGAGCGGGCGTCGAAAAGTATGCTTGCGCCTGCTACCAGCAGTAACACGACGGCGATCGTGCGGCGCACTGTGACGGTGCGGTGGTAGCCGGGCATGCGGAGGTCGCGAAGGAATGAGGCGGGCTTCATGCGTCTTTAGACGCGGGTGTGGCCCGGAAGGTTCCCTAGAGTGGGAAAAATCCGCGGTCTGTCACGATTGCATCGACGGGCACATCGTGAGGTTGCGCTGGCAGCGTGTCGACGACCTCTTCGTCAAACACCACCGCAACAATAGGGATGCGGTGGTCGCGGACCTGCTCAAGCGCCCGGTCGTAATAGCCGGCGCCCTTACCCAAACGTTGCCCGCTTCGGTCCACAGCGAGCGCCGGGATCACCAGCGCAGCGCAACCTTTGAGCACCTCGCTGGAGAACCGGGAACCGACTGGCTCCGCGATGCCAAGCGCGCCCGGCTGCTGTTCTTCGGTGCACGCGGCCCATTGCAGCACACCGCCAGGAAGCGAAATCGGCAGCCACACCGTTCTTGCGTGTTGGGCGAGCTGCAGCGGGTAGTCAGCGGCAGCGGGTTCCGTGCGCAGCGGGTGGTAGGCGCTGATTTCACTGCCCACGGCGCCGAAGTGATCGAGAGCCTTGAGCGTGTGCTGGAGGATGCTGGCGTCGCGTTGACGCTTTTCGTCTGGTTTGCTGGCGAGGTGGCGTCGAAAAGTAGTGTGTGCTTCGCGGATAGTTTGCTTGGTGTGCAAGTGGGGGAGCCTCCTCACGAGTCGGAAACGATAGTCGGGCCATACAGAGGTAAAGTAGATCTTTATGCGGAAGTCTAATGAAGAAACCTCCCAGCAGCCTGCGTCGCGTGGCGTGAAGACCGTCGTGGTGCCGGCAGCTGGCATGGGTACACGGTTTTTGCCAGCTACGAAGACTGTTCCTAAGGAACTCCTGCCCGTGGTGGATACACCCGGTATCGAGCTGATTGCCGAGGAAGCGGCAGAGCTCGGCGCTCGCCGATTGGTGATCGTGACAGCTCCGGCAAAAGAAGAAATCATGCGCCACTTCGGCGAGTTCGAGCTGCTGCGCGAGACCCTCGCGGCGCGCGGGAAAGACGACCAGGTGAAGAAGGTCGCCCGCGCCGCGGACCTTATTAATGCAGTCGCCGTGACGCAGGAGAAGCCGTTGGGCCTTGGCCACGCGGTGAGCTGCGCGGAATCTGCCCTCGACGAAAACGAGGACGTTGTCGCCGTCATGCTGCCAGATGACCTTGTGCTTCCCACCGGCGTGATGGAGAAAATGGTGCGCACCCGCGAGAAGCTCGGCGGCTCCGTGCTGTGTGCGTTCAACGTGACGCCGGAGGAAGTCTTTAACTACGGCGTGTTTGATGTCGAAGACGTCGACGAGACTATTGAGGGCGTCGAGGTCAAGCGCGTGAAGGGCATGGTGGAAAAGCCGGCCGTGGAAGACGCGCCGTCGACGCTCGTGGCCACCGGACGCTACCTGCTTGACCGGGCAATTTTTGATGCGCTGCGTCGCATCACGCCGGGCAAGGGCGGGGAGCTGCAACTGACCGATGCGATCGAGCTGATGATCCAGGAAGGTCATCCAGTGCACATCGTGGTGCACCACGGCAAGCGCCACGATTTGGGCAACCCGGGCGGCTACATTCCCGCTAATGTGGACTTTGGTTTGCACGACCCGAAGTACGGACCTGCACTGTACACGGCACTCAAGCAGATCATGAACGACTTTGAGGCCGAACACCCCGAACTCACGGGTGATGAACAACGCTAACGAAGGCGTAGAAAGAGGCGTGGCTGATGCGCGGTGTTGATGAGCAGCTTGCCATAATTGGCGACGCAATCCGGACCCCCGAGCCGATCCGAGTGGGGATCGACGACGCGCTGGGGCTGATGTGCGCCGAGGAAGTCGTAGCGACACGCGCGTTGCCCGGCTTTTCGCAAGCAGCCATCGACGGCTACGCCGTCCGCGCGGTCGACGTCGGGGGATCCGCAGGCCTGCGGGTGAAGCCGCGCCAGGCGGAAGAAGACGGCGAGCCGGAGCGCGATTCGCGCCCACGCACCAACGCCGATCGTGCTCTACCTGTGGTGGGGGAGGTTCCCGCCGGTTCCCAGAAGCCGTTGCGCCTGCAGCCACGCCAAGCGGTGCGGGTTGCAACAGGTGCCCCGCTTCCTACACTTGCCGACGCCGTGTTGCCACTGGAATGGAGCGACCGGGGCACCAAGCGGGTTACGCCGCAACGCCCAGTTGCAAGTGGCGAGTTCGTACGCAAGCCGGGGGCTGATATCCAGCCAGGCGACATCGCAGTGCGCCCCCGCACGGTCCTCGGACCTGCACAAATTGGGCTGCTAGCCGCTGCTGGGCGCACAAAAGTACTGGTGTATCCCCGGCCGAGGGTCACCGTGCTGAGTTTCGGCATGGAACTCGTTGACATCGAACGAGAGCCAGGCTTGGGCCAAGTTATCGACGTCGCCTCCTACGTCGTTTCCGCTGCCGCCGAGGAAGCGGGTGCAGATGTACACCGTGTCGGCATCATGAACGCTGAGCCGCGGAAGATGCGGGAAACCCTGGCTGGCTACATTGGGCGCAGCGAGATGATCGTGATCACCGGCGCTGTTGGTGGTTCAGGCGCGCAGACACTCCAAGAAGTGCTGCATGACCTCGGGGAAATCGACACCACTCGAGTGGCCATGCACCCCGGGTCCGTCCAGGGTTTCGGCACGCTGGGTGAGGAACATGTGCCGGTCTTCTTGCTGCCGTCCAATCCGACGGCCGCGCTCGTGATCGCCGAAACCATCGTGCGACCGGCAATCCGCCAAGCGCTGGGCAAGCAGTCTTGGCAGCGCCCGGTGGTTCGCGCACGCTCGATGCGGGCAATTACCTCGCAGCCGGGGCGGCGTGGTTACATTCGCGCGCGCCTCATGCGGGACACGGAGACCGGCGACTACTTAGTCGAAGGCCTCGGCGGTGCCGGTGGCGAAACCTCCCACCTCTTCGCAGGCTTCGCGGAAGCCAACGCCATGATTCGCCTGCCGGAGTCCACCGCGGAGATCCGCCCAGGCGACGTGGTGGACGTCGAATTCCTCCAGCAGCGGGGATAGACGTTGGGCCTGCTGCGAAGGATTGGAACTTGGCTGCACGGACCCACACCTGGTTGGCCCGAACGCACCCCGTTCGTCAGACTTCCGAGTGGAGAAACCGTCACGTTGCGGCCCCTGCGCTTGCAGGATGGCGGGGAATGGTGCCGTACCCGCCTGCTCGACCAGCAGTGGTTGCAGCCGGTAGAACCAACGATCCATTCCACATGGGAAGCTGCTCACACCAAGAGCGCTTGGGCGGGGCAGTGGACGATGCTCAAAGAAATGGCTGCAGATGGCACCGTCGTACCGATGGTGATAGAGGTCGACGGCCACTTTGCCGGCCAACTGACCCTCGGCGGCATTCAGCGCGGAACCGTCGACGAGTGCTGGATCGGCTACTGGGTGCACAGACAGTATCAAGGGCGCGGCGTCGCGACGGCCGCGTGCGCCTTGGGCGTTGACCACGCCTTTGCGCGGGTGGGCCTGCACCGCGTGACTGCGACGTACCTTCCAGACAACCCGGCCAGCGGCCACGTCCTGCAGACCGTGGGTTTCCGCGAAGAAGGATTCATGCGGGGAAACATTCATATCGACGGCCGCTGGCGCGACCACTACTTCGTCGCAATGACCGAAGATGACTACCCGACCACGGCCGTAGACAGGCTGCGGCGTTCCGGCCGAATTCGATGACGCGGCCCCGGCGTGGCTCGGGCCGGAAGAGCGGATTGCTCGCTACCGTTAAAGGTCAGTTTCGAGGGTAGTTTTAGGAAGGTGGCTTCGCTGTATGGGTAGCCCGAGCTTGATCATTATCTTGATGATCGTCGTGTGGGTCATCGTGCTGGCACCACTCGTATTTGGCAACAACAAACCAATTCGCCGCTCCGGCGAAGGGTACGACGAGACGAGGGTCCTGCATACCGGTGGTACGGAACCCATGGAGGTTCGTCGCCGCCCACGCGTGACCGCCGCGGACGTGCACCTGCACGACGAAGACGCTGCGGACGTGGAACTCGTCGAAGCCGTCGAACACGAGCCAGCTGCCAGCGAAGTGCTCATCGACGACAGCGCGGTTATCCGAAACTTCTTCTCGAAGAACCAAGAAGACGCTGTCTCCGAAGAAGATACCGACTCAAACGTTATTGAGGGAGAGGTCATCGAAGCGGAGCCAGTCGAGGACGAGGCGGTTGAAGCGGAGCCCGCTGAGGCTGAGACTGAGTCCGTCGATGTAGTGGACGACGCTTCAGACGACGCCGATGCGGTAGAGCTCGAGGCTGCGGAGAATTCGGAGGCCTCGACAGCAGAGGTCGAAAGCATTCCAGACTCGTACTACTCTGCAGCGGACTTCGGATACGACACTGGCGTGACGGCAGAGATGGACGCCGAAGAGCTCACTGCTGAGGAAACCGAGGACGACCAGGACGTTTCAGATGAAGAGGTCGCCGTCACCGACGAAGATCTCGCGTTCGCCGAGGCCCGCCGTGGCCGTGGCGGCTGGGACCCAGACCGTGCACGCCGTGCACGCGAAGACCGCTTCATGCGCCGCCAGCGCACCTTCCTGGGCCTCATCATCGCCTGCGTGGTTACGTTTGTGATCGCGTTCGTGGCAGGCGGCTGGACATGGATCCTGCCTGCGGCCTCCGTCGCCCTGACCGCCTGGTTCATGGTTGTGCTGCGCAGCGTCGTCCGTCAGGAGCGCGCGCTGCATCGCCGACGCATGCGCCAGCTGCGTCGCGCGCGCCTCGGCGTCGCCACTGCAGATTCGACGCACCCCAGGCAGGAGTGGCCGCGTCGATACGGAGAATCCGTAGCCCTCGACCTTGACGACGCCCACCCCGACTTCACCGACCTCCCCGAAGCATCCTCCGCAATCTTCGAGGACCACACGGATTCCCCCCACTACCCATACGGCGAGGATGACAACCGTGCCCCACGGGCGAGCTAAATCGCCTGGGTAACCGGACGATTTAGCATCAGCGGAGAAGAGGAGTAACGTCTTCTCCAGCGAGGGGCTATAGCTCAGTTGGTAGAGCGTCGCGTTCGCAATGCGAAGGTCAGGGGTTCGATTCCCCTTAGCTCCACAGTTCCGTAAAACCCCAGGTCGTTGGTGGCCTGGGGTTTTGTTGTGTTTGTGCTGGCTCCAAATTCCGGGTTTTTCGGGTTAAGCGACAAAATGTGTGCTTTTCTCGGCGTGTCGACTTAAGTGACAAAATGTGTGCTTTTCAGGGGTTGGGATGGGTGGGTTGTGGGGTGTTGTGCTGGGGTTATGAGCGTCCTGCCCAGCCGTGTCGGATGGCCCAGGAGGGGTTGAAGTCGGTGTCGATGCCGGTGTCGTAGACTTTCGGTCGGCCGTCGGGTGAGTTGGCTTGGTCGCGTTCACGCATGTGTGCCTGGCGGGCGTGTGCGTAGCCTGCGTGGCCGAAGTCTTGCTCGATTGCTAGCGCCAGCGGGTCATCGTGGTGTTGGGTGTGTAGGTAGAGCCACCAGTCCATGATGATTCGCTGGTGTTCGTCAAATGTGCCGCGGTGGGCTCGGGCGAGGTGTTTTAGTTGTGCGTTTATGCCGCCTTCCAGGCTGTTTGTGGTGGTCTTCAGCGTGGTCGTGGTGCGGTGTGGTGGGTTGAGCCAGACGAAGAGGTGGCCTTGTTGGTAGAGACGCTCGAATCGGCGGTAGGCTCTGCGGGCTCTGGGATGGGTGTACCACCATTGCTGGTTGTCGCGGATACGTTTTGGGATCTCTTCTGGGGCGACTTGGTTGCGGTAGGTGCGTTGTTTGAGCCAGTCACCGTAGAGGTCCTGGAAGCGGTTGAGGCGAAGTACCCAGGTGATTGCCTGGTCACGGGTGGTGATGTGGGTCAGCTGGTTGCCGAGGCGAAGGAGTGCTTTGTGTGCGGTGATTGTGGGTTGGCGTGTGGTGTCTTTGATGGTGTCGCGGCGTACGTGGACGAGGCAGCGTTGAATGGAGGCGTTTGGCCAGCATTGTTTGATGGCTTTGTGAGCGCCACCGGAGCCGTCTGTGGTCACGACGAGGGGTTCGGCGATCATGTCGAAGAGTTTGGCGTAGTCGTAGGCGGTTTCTCGTGTGCACCAGTGCCAGGCGACGACGTGCTCGCTGGTTGCAGCGACAAGCAGGCATTTTTTGTGGAAGTAGGTGCCGTCAATAAAGAGCTGGTCGTAGACGCGGTACGGGTCCGGTTTGCACGGGACGATGATGAACCAAAAGTAGGTGAACCAGCGGATGAGTGTGCGTCTGGAGACGTTGTGCGCAGCAGCGACAGCGTCGAGCGGATGCTGGTTGGTGATCCAGTCAATGAAGATGGCAAACCGATATGCGCTGGTCTTGGCTGTGTTGGGGTTGGTGAAGGTGTGCCCGCAGTCTGTGCAGCGCCATCGCTGTTTTCCGCTGGATGTGGTGCCCATTTTTGTGGCGGTGTGCTCGCATGCCGTGCATAGGGGCCTGTTGTGTTTTCTCTTTCTGTGTTGAGTTGGCATGCAGCTGGTTTAACAGTCTGCTGTCATAGCACATCCAACGCCTGAAGTGGTGGACCTTCCGGTCTACGGCAGGGAATCCCGATTCAACGAGCACTGTCCCGCCGTAGGCCCAGGCAGGACCTGGAATCCATATCCAAAAAAGCACACATTTTGTCGCTTAACCCGGTTTTTCGGCAAGCGGGCTGGCAAAAGCCCAGGTCGCATGATTGGGCTAGTGGATTGCGGTGCCCAGCCAACGTTCAGGAACGTTTAGAACAGAGCAACCAACGTCGCTAGAGTGCTACAGGAGTGCTACACGCAAGACAGCCGAAGAAAAGGAGAACCTCGTGGCTACAGAACGGATCCGCCGAGCAGTACTGGTGGTTGCGCTGCTGAACTTGGCGTACTTCTTCGTTGAGTTTGTGGCGGCTGTCTCGATTGGGTCGGCGTCGTTGTTTGCGGACTCGGCGGACTTCCTGGAGGATACAGCGATTAACTTCCTGGTGTTCTTCGCGGTCGCTTGGCCGGCATCGCGGCGTCGTACGGCGGGCAGTGTGTTGGCGGCGTTGATTCTGATTCCTGCGGTCGCGGCGGTGGTGACCGTTGTTGCGAAGGTGCTGGACCCGGAGCCGCCATCGCCGGAGGGCCTTACGGGGGTCGCGGTTGGTGCGCTCGTGGTGAATGTCGTGTGCGCGGTGATTCTGCTGAGGCTGCGGGACCAGGGGTCGTCGTTGGCGACGGGGGCGTGGCTGGCGGCGCGCAACGACGCACTGGCGAACCTGCTCATCATTGCGGCCGGGTTGCTGACGTTCGTGTGGTCCACTGCCTGGTTCGACATCATCGTTGGCGCCATCATCGCAGCGGTGAACTTCTCAGCTGCGAAGGAAGTCTGGGAGGCGTCCCGCGAGGAGTACGACTCGGTGGAGGAAGCCTTCGCAGAGATGGATGACGACTAGCTCCACACCCCGGAGGCTCCTCGCCGGTGCGTGCCGATCAGATTCGTGTCGATGATGCCGGTCGATTCCATGAGCGCGTACATCGTGACGGGGCCGACGAAGGTGAAGCCACGCTTCTTCAGGTCGCGCGCGAGGCGGCGTGACTCCTCAGACTGGGTTGGAACCTCCTCCATCGTGCGGGGTGTAGGTGTGGTTTCTGGCTGGTAGGACCAGATAGAGGTTGCAAGATCCGTGCCGGATTCCCGCAACTCGCGGGTGGCGGCCGCGTTGGTGAGCACCGCCTGGAGTTTGCGCCGATTGCGAATCAGGGAGGCGTCGTCAAGAAGGTGCTCGATTGAGTCCATCCGTGCGAGGACGTCGGGGTCGAACCCGTGGAAGGCTTCGCGTAGGGCGTCGCGCTTTTGCAGAATGAGCTTCCACGACAATCCGACTTGGAACCCCTCGAGGCAGAGGCGCTCGAACATTCCGGCTTCGTCGCGGATGGGCATGCCCCATTCGGTGTCGTAGTAGTGGCGCAGGAGCGAATCGTGTGCGGCCCAGGGTGGGCGGCTGAGTCCGTCGTCGCCGATGATTGGGAATTGTTGCTTCGTTTCTTTATCCATACGTAGTTTGACGTTTTTCTGTCTGGTTCGGTTCCTTGAGTACTCTAGTGTGCATGAACAGGCCAGCAGTTCGAGATTTTGCGCTCTTAGTCATCCGCGCGGTGCTCGGGATCGTGTTTGTTGCGCGTGGGTACCAGCGCTGGTTTGAGCTGGGAATGCGGCGCACTGCGGAGGACTTTGCGGCGATTGGGGTGCCTCAGCCGACGCTGTCGGCGTACCTCGCGGGATTCGTTGAGCTGGTTGGGGGAGCGTTCCTCGTCATTGGCTTGCTGACGACGATCGTCGCGTCGGTGCTTGCATTGTTGGCGCTGGCGGCAACCTACTTCGTGCATTTGAGCAACGGTTTCTTCGTTGCCGATGGCGGTATTGAGTACACGATGGTGCTCGCCGCGGCGTTGTTCGTGGTCATCGTGTTCGGGCCGGGGCGCGCAAGCTTGGACGGGGTGCTCACACGTGATTAGCCATGACGAGATTCAGGCCTGCCTGTCCGCGCGGCTCGACGGGGAGCAACCATCGCTTGACGACGCCATCGTGGATGCCCACCTGGCGCAGTGCGAGGAGTGCGCCGCGTTTTGGGAGCAGGCGCTTTCCTTGTCGCAGACGGTGCGCTTTGCAGAGGTTGACGGCAATGTGGCTCCTCCGAGCGACCTCGCTGATGCGATCCTCGCCGGGGTCAACGACCCGTGGCACGCGATGATGCAGCGCCGCCAAGTCAACGTGATGATTGGCAGGGCCGCGCTGTGTGCGATTGCCGTGTGCTGGATTGTGTGGGCCATCGTTGGGGTCGTCGGTGTGGGCGAGGTGTTGGCGCAGACTCCCGAAGTCGCCGCAGCCACGCTGATGGGGGTTGCGGTCCGCTTCGGCGTGGGTTTGTCGTTGGGGCTCGCGTCCTGGAAACCGGCCCAGATTCCCGGCATCGTGTTGATCGTGGGGACGATGTTCACGTTTACCCTTGGGTTTGCGGTGCTTGATGCTGTGCAGCGTATCGGAGCAGTGGCACCGATGACGGTCATCGCTCCGGGAATCGCGTTGTTGGCGCTCGCCTGGACGTGGATCGCGGACAAAGGCGTGGCCATGCGCCGCGCGTGGCACTTGCTCAACGCAGACCCGACCGGCCTCTAGCGAACTATTTCCAGCTCGGGAACCACATGAGGGACTCGTAGTAGCCGTCGGTGACTCGAAGGCCGTACAGGATCGGACCCCAGTAGACGAAGCTTGCCGCCACAACGGCGAGGTAGACAATCACGGTGATTTGGCCGGTGCGAATCGGGGCGCCGGTCAGCTTCACCAGCCACTTAGGTTCCCGTAGCGTGCCTTTCTTCGCGATGTTTCCGAGCGCCAGCGCGAGCAGCACTGCGGTAAACGGAATGAGCGCGGTGGCGTAGAAGAAGTACATCTGACGGTCGAACGCCGCAAGCCACGGCAGGAAGCCTGCGGCGAAGCCGATGACTGGCACGATGACGCGGAAGTCGCGTCGGGTAATCCAGACCCACGCTGCCCACAGCAACGCGGGGATGGTGAGCCACCAGATCGCCGGGGTGCCGAACAGCGAAATCATTTCGCGGCAGGTGTTGCCGTCGCCGCACTCGATGTCGGTGGAGGAGTAGTAGAGGATCGGGCGTGCTGCGACGAGCCACGCCCACGGCTTGGAGTCCCATGGGTGCGAGTGCCCGCTAGAGCTCGTGAGGGAGCCGTGGAACTCAAGCACGGAGAAGTGGTAGTACAGCCATCCAGCAGCGGCATCCGGCAGGTTGGCCAGCCATGGCCAGTCGGATCCTGCGATCGTGCCGTCCGCCAGGGAGTGGCGGTACACAGAAGTCTCAGAGGCGAACCATGCGCGCCACGACCAGATATAGAGGAGTGCGGGCAACAGCACGATCGAGGCGAGTGCAGAGGGCACGTCGCGCACCAGTGCGCCAGCCAGTGGCTTCTCGACGCCATAACGCTTTCGCAGCCACAGATCCCAAAACGCAGACATTAGGCCGTAGAACGCGATGTAGTACAGCCCCGACCACTTCACACCGAGTGCCAGTCCGAGCAACACACCGGTTGCGAAACGCCACCAGCGGAACCCGAGGCGCGGCCCGTACGGACCCGAGGACTGCACAGCACCTGACAGCCAGGCGTCGTGCCAACGCTGGTGCACCTGACGCATGTCACCTGCGAGCGTCCACGCGGCGGCGACGATGAACAGCACCTGGAAGATGTCTAGCATGCCAAATTTGGCTGCGACCAGCAGCACGCCGTCGAAAAGCGCGATGACGCCTGCGATGGCTGCGATCGACGTCGACTGGCTCACGCGGCGAGCGAGCAGGAACGTGAACACGATGACTGCGGTACCAAAGAGCGCCGTCATGATGCGCCAACCCATCGGGGTGTAGCCGAAGATGGTTTCACCAAGCGCGAGGAGCTGCTTGCCCAACGGCGGGTGCACCACCAGCCCATAGCCGGGGTTGGACTCGATGCCGCCCAGCACTGGGTTAAAGGAGCTGCGCACCATGTCCCAGCCCTGCGGCACGTAGTGCTTCTCGTCGAAGACCGGGGTGCCAGAAGACGTCGGCTGCACCAGCCCGAGGAAGCGCGTGAACAGCGCGAGGACCGTCAGTACCGCCAGCGTCACGGTGTCCCTGCGATGCCATGGCACACTGACTGGTGCTCCCGGCTGGGGCCTGCCAGGCTTCATCAACGCGGGCGTTGGCGACGCTTCACTCTGGACGGTATTGATGGGCGCATTGGTATTCACGTGAATGGATACTACTGTGTTCGCCGCATTATCTGTAGCTGCACCTAGTATCTATCGCATGGATAGTGCAGACACTCAAGCGACGTTGCAACACCAGTTTCCAACACGTGGGGTAGTGCTGGCCGCTACGCCGCTCGGCAATATTGATGACGCCTCGCAGCGGCTTCAGCACGCACTCGCGAACGCAGACGTGATTGCGGCGGAGGATACGCGGCGCACCCGCGCGCTAGCGGCAGCCTTGGGGGTGGAACCGCGTGGGAAGATCATCTCAAACTTCGACCACAACGAAGAGCAGCGGCGGGACGAGTTGCTCGCGGCTGCCCGCAATGGCGTTGTGCTCGTGGTGACGGACGCCGGCATGCCGATCGTGTCCGACCCCGGCCTCTCACTCGTTGCAGCGGCACACGACGCCGGAGTCCCTGTGACTTGCCTGCCTGGTCCCTCTGCTGTCACGACGGCGCTTGCGCTCTCGGGCCTGCATGTAGGGCACTTCATCTTCGATGGCTTTGCTCCACGCAAGGCAGGCGCGCGGGAAGCCTGGCTCAAGGAGCTTGTGCACCAACCGCGCGCCGTGTGCTTCTTCGAATCACCGCACCGACTGGCACAGACGCTTGCCGACGCCGCTTCGGTCCTCGGCCGCGATCGACGTGCAGCGGTGTGCCGCGAACTGACAAAAACGTACGAAGAAGTAAAGCGCGCGACACTTGGTGAACTCGCCGAGTGGGCCAAGGACGGAGTGAGGGGAGAAGTCACCGTTGTCATCGAGGGCGGTGACGCCGCAACAGCGGAGCCCGAAGACCTTGTGGAACTCGTCTTAGAGCTGGTAAGCGGGGGTATGCGGATGAAGGATGCAGTGAAGACTATCGCGAAGCAGCACGGGGTGAAATCGGGCGAATTATATGACCTCGCTCAGGAAGCTCGCAGCGCGGAATAGTCAGACTTTTTGGCTGAAAATGGGCACTACGTGGACGAATTGGATTAGATATAGCAGCCGAATTCAGTTAACCTGCTAAAGCTTTCTTATTTTCTATGGAATTGAGGAGAATTTTTCATGTCTCAGGGAGACCTGACCCAGGATCCGCATGATCCTGATGCAGAAACTCGGAGTACTGAACAGATAAATTCCGATGAAACCGAAATTGCCGCACCGTCTGCGACGAGCGAGCTTGCCGAGCTCATCGTTGCAGAGCGGCGCGGGGAGCGTAAAGAATCGGTCGACGCAGAGGAGCAGGTTGAGCTTGCTGCGGAGGACGAGAACGCGAAGATTGACTGGAGCATCGTTGTTCCGCTTCTCGTCGTGGTGGCGGCCGTCGTCGCTTGGGGCCTGTTAGCAACAGATAGTTTCTCGAGCTTTGCTGATACGTCCTTCAGCTGGGTGATTAACAACCTTGGCTGGGCGTTCGTGCTCTTCGGCACGATTTTTGTGTTCTTTGTCTTGGTAATCGCGTTTTCGAACTTCGGTACGATCCGCCTGGGCAAGTCGGACGAACAACCGGAGTTTAGAACGTCGTCATGGATTGCGATGATGTTCGCGGCAGGCATGGGCATTGGTCTGATGTTCTACGGTGCGTCTGAGCCGCTGGCGATGTACCGCGATGGTGTCCCTGGCCACCAGCCACACGAAGTGGGCACTGCGCTCGCGCAGACAATGTTCCACTGGAGCCTGCACCCATGGGCGATTTACGCGATCTTGGGCCTTGCGATCGCGTACTCGACGTTCCGCCTCGGCCGCAAGCAACTGCTCTCTAGCGCCTTCATCCCGCTGATTGGTGAAAAGGGCGTGAACGGTTTCTGGGGCAAGCTCATTGATGGTTTTGCAATTTTTGCAACGATTTTCGGTACCGCATGTTCGCTGGGCTTGGGCGCGATGCAGATTAGCTCGGGCCTGAACGCTTCCGGCTTTGTGGATTCGCCGTCGACGAAGCTGACGGTCGGCATCGTGTCCGTCCTGACTCTTGCATTCCTGCTGTCCGCGATGTCGGGCGTCGGCAAGGGAATCCAGTGGCTGTCGAACTTCAATATGGCGATTGCTGCGTTGCTGGCTATTTTCGTGTTCGTCTTCGGCCCAACCGTCAGCACCCTGAACTTCTTGCCGACGGGCGTCGGCGCATACCTGTCCCAGTTTTTTGAGATGGCTGGCCGTACCGCTGAGAACCAGAACGGTGAAGCAGGAGACTTCCTGTCCGGTTGGACCATCTTCTACTGGGCATGGTGGATCTCCTGGTCACCATTCGTTGGCACCTTCCTGGCACGAATTTCCCGTGGCCGCACGATTCGCGAGTTCTGCCTTGGCGTCATGCTGATTCCAGCAGGCCTGTCCACCGTCTGGTTCGCCATCTTTGGCGGCACTGCGATCAAGTTCGAGCAGGACGGTCGTTCCATTTACGGCGAGGGTACCTCGGAAGAGCAGCTCTTCAACCTGCTGCACCAGCTGCCTGGTGGCTTCTACATTGGTATTTTCGCGGTGATCCTGCTGGGTACGTTCTTCATCACCTCGGCTGACTCGGCTTCGACCGTGATGGCGTCTATGTCGCAGAACGGTAAATCGGATGCGAACCCATGGATCGCAGCTGTCTGGGGCCTTGGCACCGCGTTCGTTGGCCTGACGCTGCTGATCGCTGGCGGCTCTGACGCACTGGGCGCGCTGCAGTCTGTGACGATTGTTGCGGCAACCCCGTTCTTGCTCATCCTGATCTTGCTGATGTTCGCGATTGTGAAGGACGTGTCCAACGACACTATTTACCTGGACAAGAAGGAACAGGATCGCTTCAACCGCCAGTTGGCTATTGAACGCCGTATGCACCGCGACCAGCTCGAGCTTGATAGGAAGAAGGAGCAGGTCAAGCGCATGTTGCGTCCGCGTAACTAAGCTCTGACATCCTGCGGTGAATACCGCTCATGGCCCCGATATGACCCGAAACATGGGTTGTGTCGGGGCCATAACTTATGCTTAAGGGCATGACTTCTGCGAAGACTCAAAAAAATATCCTTGTGTGCGTTGCGTGGCCATATGCGAACGGCCCCCGCCACATCGGCCACGTAGCTGGTTTCGGGGTACCTTCTGACGTGTTTGCGCGCTATCAGCGTATGGCTGGCAACAACGTCCTGATGGTCTCCGGCACCGACGAACACGGGACCCCGCTGTTGGTGCAGGCGGACAAGGAAGGCGTGAGCGTCAAGGAGCTCGCAGACCGCTACAACGAACAGATCGTGCACGACTTGGCCGGTTTGGGTCTGTCCTACGACCTGTTTACTCGCACGTCGACTCGTAACCACTATGCCGTGGTGCAGCAGCTGTTTAAGGGACTGTACGCCAACGGTTACATGATCAAGGAGACGACGCAGGGCGCGATCTCTCCTTCGAATGGCCGTACGCTGCCGGACCGCTACATTGAGGGCACCTGCCCAATCTGCGGCGCGACTGACGCTCGTGGTGACCAGTGCGATACCTGCGGTAACCAGCTCGACCCAGCAGACCTGATCAACCCTGTCTCCAAGATCAACGGCGAGACGCCGAAGTTTGTTGAGACCGAGCACTTCATGCTGGATCTCCCGGCGCTGCACGACGCGTTGAAGACGTGGCTGAGCACCCGTGAGAAGTGGCGCCCGAACGTGCTGAAGTTCTCGTTGAACCTCTTGGAGGACATGCGTCCGCGCGCAATGACGCGTGACATCGACTGGGGCATCCCTATCCCGGTCGAGGACTGGCAGGACAACCCGTCGAAGAAGCTCTATGTTTGGTTTGACGCGGTGGTCGGCTACTTGTCTGCCTCGATTGAGTGGGCGGAGCGAAGCGGCAACCCGGATGCGTGGAAGACGTTCTGGCAGGACCCAGAAACGGCGAGCTACTACTTCATGGGCAAGGACAACATCACGTTCCACTCACAGATCTGGCCAGCGGAGCTGCTCGGCTACGCGGGCAAGGGCTCGCATGGTGGGCAAGAACACGAGCTGGGCACCCTGAATCTTCCGACTGAGGTTGTGTCCTCGGAGTTCCTGACCATGTCCGGTTCGAAGTTCTCGTCTTCGAAGGGCGTAGTCATCTATGTCAAGGACTTCCTGAAAGAGTTCGGTGCGGACCCGTTGCGCTACTTCATTGCGGTGGCCGGACCGGAGAACAACGACACGGACTTCACCTGGGACGAGTTCGTGCGTCGCGTGAACAACGAGCTGGCGAATGGCTGGGGCAACCTGGTCAACCGCACTGTGTCGATGGCGCACAAGAACTTCGGCGAGGTTCCAGAACCAGGAGAGCTCGCCGAAGTGGACGAGAAAATCCTTGAATTGGCGGAATCCACGTTTGTTTCCGCAGGCAAGGACTTGGCCGAGGCTCACTTTAAGAGCGCGATCACCAAGATCATGCACGTGGTCGGGGAGACCAACGCGTACATCGCGGACCAGGAGCCGTGGAAGCTCGCGAAGGATCCGGAACAGCGCACTCGTCTGGCGACGGTCCTGTGGACCGCACTGCAGGTGGTCAGCGACTGCAATGCGATGCTGACCCCGTTCCTGCCGCACACGGCGCAGAAGGTACACGAGACCCTCGGCCGGACTGGTGTGTGGGCGGCAGAGCCGTCCATCGTTGAGGTTCGCGATGACGCTGACTACGATCTCGTCGGCGTCGGCCTGCCGGAGCGCGGCCAGACCTACCTCACCATCACCGGCGACTACTCCGAGCAGCAGGCGACATGGAAGCGCGTGCCAATGGAGCCCGGCGTGGCACTGTCGAAGCCGAAGCCACTGGTGGCGAAGCTCGATCCGGAGCTCGGGGAGACCGGCCCGGAGTGGGCGCCTGTGCAGTAACGCTGCGGCAGCGCTAGAGTGCTTCGAGTGTTTGCTCTTGTACTTTTCGTCGCTGTCATTAGTGCCTCACTGAATTTGCGTGCGGGCATTGCCTCCGTCGGGTCTGTACTTGACCAGGTCATCGCATACTATGACGCCCCGGCATGGGTCGGTGGCGTCATCACGGCGATCCCCGGCACGCTCTTCTTCCTGGTCGGTATCTGTGCGGTACCGATTGCGCGGCGGTTTGGCCTCACCCCCGTCATTCTGGGCGCTGCGGGGTTGCTGACCGCGGGCTTGGGCTTGCGCCCCTTCGCACCCGATATCGCGATGTTCTTACTCGCGACGGTGGGCGCGGCCGGCGCCATCGCACTTATGAACGTGTTGCTGCCTGCGTGGATCAAGCAGCACGGTGGGCGCTACATCGTCGCCCTGACTACGGTGTACTCCGTAACCCTGGGCTTATCGTCGGCGGCTGGCCCGCTCAGCGCGTTGGTGACACCCTCGTGGCAGTCGGCACTCGGCCTGTGGGCGGTGACGGCTGTCGTGCAGCTGGCGGTTTGGGTATTTGTGCTCTTCAAATTCGGGAGGGACATCCCCGGGAGCAAGGCTTCGACCCCGCAGGACGGCGCGGTTGCTACGCCAGAAGCGCCGGTGTGGAAGTCGCTCACTGCGGTGGCCTTGATGCTCTTCTTCGGGTTGCAGTCAACCAGCGCGTATATCCAGATGGGGTGGTTGCCCGCCATTTTCATTGACGCCGGGGTTGCCCCTTCCACCGCAGCCACGGGACTGGGGCTGCTTGGCGCGGTAGGCATGGTTGGTGGGCTTGTGCTGCCGACGGTCATCTCTCGCGCGCGGACGCTGACGCCGCTGGTGGTGCTGTTTGCGCTCTCGACGGCCACTGGGTATCTCGGTTTGTACTTCGCACCGGCAGCATCACCGCTGGGCTGGAGCTTCCTCCTGGGCTTCGGCGGGTGCTGCTTCCCGCTAGCAATCGCACTGATCCCGGCGCGCACACGCGACCCGCTAGTCACTGCACGGCTGTCGGGTTTTGTGCAGCCGGTCGGGTACGTGCTCGCGGCAACGGGGCCGCTGCTCATTGGCGTGGCCTATGGGCGGATCGGGGAGTTCCAGCCGATCCTGATCGCGTTAGTCATCATGGCGTTGGTCATGGGGGCTGTTGGCATCGTGGCGGCGCGTCACGTCGTTATTGACGACGAGCTTAGTGTTGCAAGCCGCTGAGGAACTGCTCCAGGAACGTGGTGAGTTTGCCGGTTGCGTCGTCGTCGAAGCGGGCGTCGACAACCATGATGGGGGCGGTGTATTTGGGGGAGTTGGTGTCGGCATCGCGGACGACGACGAGGTCCGTGCCGTAGTCATCTTTCAGGAGTTTCCAGGTAAATCCGTAGTCGCGGACGAATGCGTCGCCGAGGGCGGTGCCGACGATACGGGCTGTGTCGCCGCGCGGGTAGCTGCGTTGTGCGTCGCGGGGAAGTGCAAGGAAATCCTCGAGTAACCCTTCGAACCGCTCGATGATTACTCGTGCAGGGCCATTGAGCCCCTGCGCCGCTGCCTCGGCGAGTGCGTTGTCGATGCTGGTTTGGGTCTGTGCGTCAATCGCGTGGAATGTCATAGGCTCTATCGTATGAGCAAAAAGAAACCTCGCCCGACACCAGTACCAGCAGCCCCTATACCAGGGCTTATCGACGCCCACACCCACCTGGCCTCTACCGGAGCCACCACGCAGGCGGATATCGATGCGATTATGGAGCGTGCGTTGAGCGCCGGTGTGGAGCGGGTATGCACCGTGGGCGATGGGCTCGCGGAAGCAGAGCAGGCGCTTGCTGCCGCGCACATGCATGAGGGCGTGTTCGCAGCGTGCGCGATCCATCCGACGCGAGCCGCCGAGCTCGACGACGCGACGCGGGAACGGCTCACGCAGATGGCCTCGGACGCTCGGTGTGTTGCGGTGGGGGAGACAGGCATCGATACGTATTGGATCCGCCACGACGCCGAGAACACCGCTGACCTTGCCACGCAAGAAGAGGCGTTTCGTTGGCACATTCAGCTCGCCGTGGACTCCGGCAAGGCATTGATGATCCATAACCGTGAGGGGGATGCGGACATGATGCGGATTCTCGCGGATACGCCGAAACCGGAGCATGTGATTTTGCACTGCTTCTCCTCGCCCCTTGACGTGGCGCGGGAGGCGATTGAGCGTGGCTATGTGCTCTCCTTTGCCGGCAACGTTACGTTTAAACGCAATGAGGAGCTGCGGGAGGCGGCGGCTCTGGCGCCGGTGGGCCAGCTGCTCATCGAAACCGATGCGCCGTATATGACCCCGGAGCCGTTTCGAGGTTCGCGCAATGAGCCATCGCTGATTGGGCATACGGCACACGTGGTTGCGCAAGCTCGGGGAGTGGACGTCGAGACGCTGGCGAGCGAGGTATCCGCTACCTTCGATCGCGTCTATGGTCTGGGATGATGCTGTGCACGTGTCCGGGAACACACTGGGCGCAAGTAAGCGTTGTCCCAGGTCGGCTGTGAGTGGTGTGAATCGCGTGGCGCGAGTGAACGTGTCCACCATGGTGTGCAAACATGTGCTGGTAAAACGGTAGAAGTTACCGTATTGTTATCGAAGTATTATTTCGTGACGAAGGGGAATGACGCTTTATGGGCTCGCGTATCCAGCACAACAACACCGCAACGAAGCGAATCGCCGTCGGGGCACTCGCAGGTGTTGTCATTGCAGCCGGTACCACCACGGCGCTCGCCGCGCAGAAGGACGTCACAGTGGACGTCAACGGTGAGGCGACCTCGCTGAAGACCTTCTCGGGTGACGTCGCGGGTGCGTTGCAGGCTGCGGGCGTTGAGGTCAAGGACAGTGACGTTGTGTACCCGGCGCCTGCTGAGAAGCTGTCGAACGGCGATACCGTGACCGTTCGTACTGCGAAGCCAGTCGCCGTCGTCGTCGACGGGGTGGCAAAGGAAATCACCTCGACAGCGCTGACTGTTGGGGAAGTCATGGACGAGGTGGGTGTGTCCCCGGCTTCCTCGTCGGACCTGGACAAGGACACCAAGCTTGTCGACGGCCTCAATGTCGACGTGACCACCCCGAAGATCATCGCGATCAATGACGGCGGGAACGTGACCTACGCGTCGGTTGCGAAGAAAACCGTAGGCGAGCTCCTCGCGGACCGTGGCATCACCTTCGACTCCGATGATCGTTTGAACCACCCGCTTGATGCCGCGGTGTACCCGAACATGGAGATCGTGCTCGACCGCGTCAACGTGGTGAAGCGTGCTGAGGTCCTGCCAATCGAGGCACCGGTTGAGTACGTCGATGATGAAGAGCTGGAAACCGGCAACGAAGAGGTGCTGGAGGAAGGCAAGGACGGGGAGAAGGAAATTCTCCACGAGACCGTTCTGGTCAATGGCAAGGTTGAATCCGAGGGCATTGCAGGTGAGCGCGAGGTTCGTGCGCCGAAGGCGGCGAAGGTGCGACGCGGTACCAAGGAGTCGGCGAATGCTCCCGCAGTAGCAGCTGGTTCGGTATGGGACACGTTGGCGCAGTGTGAGTCTGGCGGCAACTGGTCCATCAACACGGGTAATGGCTACCACGGCGGCTTGCAATTTTCTGCGTCGACGTGGGCAGCGTACGGCGGCACCCAGTACGCGCCGACCGCTGACCAGGCGACCCGCGAGCAGCAGATCGCAATCGCCCAGAAAACGCAGGCATCCCAGGGGTGGGGTGCGTGGCCTGCATGTACCGCACGGATGGGGTTGCGCTAACCTCGTCAGGTATGAGCGAAACCCAACTGCTTGGCCCGGTAGAAATCCGTGAGCTTGCGGCTGCACTAGGTGTCACCCCAACGAAACGGCTGGGGCAGAACTTCGTGCACGACCCGAATACCGTGCGGCGTATCGTTGCCGCAGCGGAGCTTTCCCCAGACGACCGCGTGGTCGAGGTCGGTCCTGGTCTCGGGTCACTGACGCTTGGCCTGCTCGATGAGGCAGCGCACGTGACAGCGCTTGAGATCGATGACAGGCTGGCACAGCAGCTGGGTAAAACCGTGGAGCTTCGCGCACCTTCGGCCGCGAGCAAGCTGGATATCGTGCACATGGATGCACTGAAGACTACGCAGCGTGATGTTCCCGGGGAGCCAACGGCCCTCGTTGCGAACCTGCCGTACAACGTTTCTGTGCCGGTGTTGTTGCACCTGCTTGCGGAGTTCCCCTCCATTCGCCGCGTGCTCGTGATGGTGCAGAAGGAGGTGGCAGATCGTCTCGCAGCGAAGCCAGGCACGAAGATTTACGGCGTTCCTAGCGTAAAAGCAGCGTTCTATGGCGAGGTCTCGCAGGCAGGGACCATCGGCAAGCACGTCTTCTGGCCGGCTCCGAATATCGAGTCCGGGCTTGTTCGCATCGACGTCGATCCGGGGCGCGACCGCAGCGTGCGCGACAAGGTTTTCCCACTTATCGACGCCGCCTTCGCCCAACGCCGCAAGACGCTGCGTTCAACGCTCGCATCGGTGTACGGTTCCCCCGTGGAGGCCGAGGCAGCCCTGCGTGAGGTCGGCATCGATCCTGGACTGCGTGGCGAGAAGCTTGGAGTGGAGGACTTTGTCAGGCTAGGGGAGGCCCGATGAGCGGCAACACGCGGGAGTTTGTTGCATCAGCGCCCGGCAAAGTGAACCTACACCTCGGCGTCGGCAACGCGCGTGCCGACGGCTACCACGAGTTGGTAACGGTTTTCCAGGCCGTCGAGCGCCGCGAGCGAGTTCGCATCGTCGTCGAGGATGAGTCGGCATGCGTCGAATCTGGCTCCGTGGTCGTTGGGATGCAGACGCACTTCCACGTGGACGTACCAGACGAGGATATCGATACGCCTCGAAACCTGACGTGGCGTGCGGTTGATGCCGTCGTCGACGCCGTCCGGGCCCGCAGTGGCGTGCAAGGATTGTCGTTGCCGAAGGCGAAGCTGGTCGTCGACAAGCATGTGTTTGTGGCAGGCGGGATGGCGGGCGGTTCCGCAGATGCCGCGGCTGGGCTCGTCGCGGCGAACGCCTACGTGGAGCGGTACTGCGGTGAGCGGCTCAGCGAAGAAGATCTCTACGACCTTGCAGCCGGGCTGGGAGCGGACGTGCCGTTCGCACTCCACGGCCACACAGCGCTTGGCACCGGGCGTGGCGACGCCCTCGTTGAGGTCCTCGGACGTGGCACGTACTGGTGGGTGTTTTGCAACCCGAAGATTGGGATTTCGACGGGCAAGGCCTTCGAAACGCTCGATGATCTGCGCCACGACAACCCGGCGCTCGTACCGCATTTGGACACGGCCGCGCTGTCGCAGGCACTCGTGACGGGCGACCCGCGCGAGCTAGCGAAGCACCTGCACAACGATTTGGAAGCTGCAGCGGTGGCGATGCGCCCACGCATCGCAGCCCTGATCACACGCATCGAATCCGAAACTGAACTTGTAGCCCGAGCGATCGTTTCCGGGTCCGGGCCGACGATCGCCGCACTGTGCTTCGACGAAGAAGCCGCGCGGACCCTCGAAACGGTGCTGCGTGACAGCGTCGAGGGCGTCGAGGTGTTCTGTACTTCCGGCCCGTCTGCGGGGGCGCAACTCGAGGCGTAGGCTACGATGGGTTTGCTATGGCGAACCTGATCAACCTCGAAAACGTATCCAAAACCTGGGGCTTAAAAACACTGCTCGACGGTGTCTCCCTCGGAATCCAGACCGGCGATCGCATCGGCATCGTGGGCGTCAACGGCGGCGGGAAAACAACGTTGCTTGAGGTGCTCACCGGCATCGAAGCCCCGGACAGCGGGCGCGTGTCGCACAACTCTGACCTACGCATGGCGGTGGTGACACAACGCTTCGAAATTCACGACGACGCCACCGTCGGCGACGTCGTCGTCAAACCCTTGGGTCTCGAGACGTACGAGTGGGCGTCGAATAGCAAGGTGCGAGAGGTTCTCCAAGGAACAGGCGTGGCTGCCCTCGGGCTGGACACCCCGGTCGGGGAGCTTTCTGGTGGTGAGCGGCGCCGCGTGAGCCTCGCCGCGGCCCTTGTGCAGGACTTAGATCTCGTCGTGCTTGACGAGCCGACGAACCACCTTGATGTCGAGGGTGTGCAGTGGCTGGCATCCCACCTCATGCAGCGCAAACTCGCAGTCGTGGTGGTTACGCACGACCGCTGGTTCCTCGATACCGTCGCTACGCTGACCTGGGAGGTCCACGACGGCACCGTCGACGTCTACGAGGGTGGCTACAATGACTGGACGTTCGCCCGCGCCGAGCGTGCCCGCCAGGCCGACGCCATCGAGCAGCGTCGTCAGAACTTGGCGCGCAAAGAGCTCGCGTGGCTGCGCCGAGGCGCCCCCGCACGCACGTCAAAACCGCGCTACCGCATCGAAGCAGCCGAAGCTCTCATCGCGAATGTCCCGCCACCACGCGACAAGGTCGAGCTGATGGCGTTTTCCAAGCAACGCCAGGGCAACGTCGTCATCGAGTTTGAGGACGCCCGTATCGACGCTCCTGACGGGCGCACGCTCGTCGACCACCTCACGTGGCGGCTCGCGCCGGGCGAGCGCATCGGCCTTGTTGGTGTCAACGGTTCCGGAAAGACGACGTTGCTGCGGACGCTTGCCGGTGACTACCCGCTTGCTGCCGGCAAGCGCATCGAAGGCCTGACCACACGGATTGGGTGGCTGCGACAGGAACTCGACGACCTCGACCCAACGAGGACGGTGCTCGACTCTGTGGAGGATGTCGCGCACTACATCACGTTGGGCAAGAAAGAGGTTTCGGCCTCACAGCTCGCGGAGCGCCTCGGGTTCAGCCCGAAGCGCCAGCGCACACCTGTTGGGGACCTCTCCGGCGGTGAGCGTCGTCGGCTCCAACTGACGCGTGTGCTGATGAGTGAGCCCAACGTATTGCTTCTCGACGAGCCCACCAACGACCTCGACATCGATACGCTGCAGGAACTCGAAGACTTACTCGATGGCTGGCCAGGAACGCTCGTCGTGATTTCGCACGACCGCTATCTGATTGAACGCATCGCGGACTCTACCTACGCACTGTTCGGCGACGGCACGCTGAGCAACCTACCCGGAGGGATCACGCAGTACCTCGAGCAGCGAGCTGCCATGGACACCCAAACGGGTCCACTCGATTTGGGGGAGAAGACCGAAAACTCCGAAAAAGCTGCCCCCGTGGAGGAACCGCGGCTGTCATCGCAGGAAGAACGTGAGATCCGGAAGCGGATGAAAGCGCTTGAGCGCAAGATCGCGACGGCGGAAACACGTGCCAAGGAGTTGGAAGCGCAGATTGCCGACATGTCGGGTGAAGACGCGCCGGATTTCGAAGCGATCGGCGCGAAGACGCAGGAATTGCAGCGCACCAACGATGGCCGCGATGAGCTAGAGATGGAGTGGCTTGAGCTTGGGGAGCAGCTCGAGCACTAAATCGGGTACCCGTTATTGATCTTCTCGATCAGGTCGTTCACAATACGACCCTGCTCGAGGAGTGCTTCCTGCAGGTAGTCGGAAGCCTCGTGGCGCTTTTCTTTGCGCAGCAGCTCCACAATGTGCTCGTTGACGGAGATGAACTGGCGGTTAAACGACGGCTGCTGCTGAATAATCGGAAGCGTTGCCAAGCGCATGAACGCGTCAAGCTGGTCCATGGTGTCGCCGAGGGTCTTCGAGCCCATTGCGGAGAGCACCACGTGGTGGAAAGCCTGGTTCACGGCCGTCAGCAGGTCATCGTCGTCCTGAGCGATTGCCTCGCGGGCTTCAGTGTTGAGTTTTTCGAGACGGTCAACATCGAGCTCTTCGCCCCAAAGGAGAGCCGCAGGCTCGATTGCGGCGCGCGCACGGTAGGTGTCAGTGACGAAGTCCGGGGAAGGAGTGGCGAGGAATACGCCACGGTTCGGAATGCGCTCACAAAGACCTTCTGACGTAAGCATTGCAAATGCTTCGCGGAGGGTATTTCTGGATACCTCGAAACGCTCAGCGAGGGCAACCTCGTTGAGCTTCTGGCCTGGGGAGAACTCACCACGCGAAATCGCGCGGCGGACCTCAGAGGCAACGTTTTGAGCAAGCATGGCATCCGTAAGTGTAGAACTATTTATTTAAGCTAGTCAGCAATGGTAAATAGAACCATCGGCCGACAACTGTTACGAGTATAACGCATCTATTGTTGAACAATTAACTGAGCAGCTTCGTAGCCAAAAGCGTCGGCTGACAACAATGCGAGATATGCGTAGGGTGGTGGCATGATTTTGATCAACGTTCGTTACAAGCCACTGCCAGAATACGTCGAGACATTTCGTCAAGAGGTAGAGGAATTCACCAACGCAACCCGCGCAGAGCCGGGCTGCATCTTCTTTGACTGGTACCGCAGTGAAGAGGATAAGAACGAATACCTGCTCATCGAGGCATTCCACGACGATGCCGCGGAAGCGCACGTGAACTCCGATCATTTCCGCGCCGCCCAGGAGCTGTTCCCGAAGATTCTGAAGGAAACCCCGACCATCATCAATACCCTGATCGAGGGTAAGACCGAGTGGGATACCATGGCTGAATTCAAGGTGGACTAGCCGAATCGGCTTAATTTCTCCCCGCTTTATGGGTACGGTTAGTACCTATGAGTGAAGAGAAGAATTCCACCAAGCCCCCGAAACTTTCCAAGAAGGCGTACGAGAAAGAACTCGTACGCCTTCAAGCTGAGTTGGTGGCAATGCAGCAGTGGGTCGTCAAGACCGGAGCGCGTGTTGTCATCGTGATGGAGGGGCGCGACGCGGCAGGCAAAGGCTCCGCAATTAAGCGCATCACCCAGTACCTGAACCCGCGCACCTGCCGTATTGAGGCGCTGCCGAAGCCAACTGAGCGCGAGCAGACGCAGTGGTACTTCCAGCGCTACGTCGAAAAGCTCCCCGCCGCAGGCGAGATCGTCATCTTCGACAGGTCCTGGTACAACCGCGCCGGCGTTGAGCGCGTGATGGGGTTCTGCACCACGGAGGAATACCGTCGGTTCCTACACCAGACACCGATCTTTGAACGCCTCCTCGTTGAGGACGGCATCATGCTGCGTAAGTACTGGTTCTCTGTATCGGATGAAGAGCAGTACAAGCGATTCCAATCCCGCCGGGAAGACCCGCTGCGCCAGTGGAAGCTCTCGCCAATGGACCTCGAGTCCATTACAAAGTGGGAGGACTACTCCCGAGCCAAGGATGAGATGTTTATCCACACGGATATTCCTGCGGCGCCGTGGTACACGGTTGAGTCGGAGGATAAGAAGCGCTCGCGCATCAATGTGATTTCTCACCTCTTGTCGACGATCCCCTACGAGCACATTGACCCTGATCTGCCAGAGATCCCTGAACGCCCAGAGATTATTGACTACGAGCGACCTCCGCGCGACGAGTTCCGTTACGTGCCCGATGCTGCTGCAAAGCTGGAACTCTCCAAGGTGAGCAGCAAGAAAAAGAAGAAGGGCAAGAAGAACTCCTAGTTTGGTGTGTTGCCCAAATGGAGAAACCCAGCCATACCATGAGGTGGCTGGGTTTCTTGTTTTGCGGTCTGTATATCTCTGTATATCAAGGAATCGTTGGTAGCTGGATCCCGAGAATCGTCCCTGCGCCCTGGGCGAGTGCGGCGACGGTCATTACGACGCCAGCGATCGCCATGAGTGAAGTGATCACCGTGGTGATGTGTCCGCCGACGTTATCGACGGCGCTCATACGAGCTTCCCGAGCATCGCCTGGAAACCTGGCTGGCTCGCTGCAAATGCAAGGCCACCGAGGGCCGCGATTGC
Organism: Corynebacterium sp. NML98-0116; assembly: GCF_001767255.1. Classification (GTDB taxonomy): domain Bacteria; phylum Actinomycetota; class Actinomycetes; order Mycobacteriales; family Mycobacteriaceae; genus Corynebacterium; species Corynebacterium pseudogenitalium. Next base: position 1,556,845 of record NZ_CP017639.1, on the reverse strand, counting down.
GGCAAGCACGATTCCGACGATCGCGCCGGTTCCAAGGCTTGATCCTTCCGGCGTGGGAGTGGGCGTCGTCTGTGCGGGAGCATCCTTGAATTTCAGTGCAAGGGCTACCTTGGAATCCGCGAAAGGCTCACCGGCCTTGTACTGCTTATCGAAGATCGCGGAGCCGTCCTCTGTCAGTTTGGTCGGGGTGAAGGTCGCAGCGAATTGGTTGTTCTTGTTAGCCTTCAGCGGCTGTTGGACGTCGAACTCGACGATGCGCTTATCGTCGCCGGTCAACGTGGTGGTCTCTGCACCGGGCATAGCGCCCTTGCGGACATAGTCTGCCTGGAGGAACCCTTTAGCCCCTTCGATGACGACCTTGAAATCAGACAGCTGGATATCCATCGCACCGTGGTGTGCGTTGATACTGATAGCGCCGTCGAGGTCTATGACCCCTTCGCCAGTTGCCGTGAGCTTGGACTCCTTTGCATTTACTGGCAAGGCGAAGTCAACCAGCTTGCTCGCGTCAAGTACCTTTTCTGCCCCATCGGACGCCGTGATGGTTGCTGCGGCAAACGGCTTCTGGATGTAGCTCAGGAATGATCCCTTGATGTTCCAGTTTGCGTGCCCGGACTCGAGCGTTGGGGCTTCCGCGAATGCGCTCGGCGCGACGAGGGCAGTAGAAGCAAGGAAGGCAGCGGTGAGGGTTGCCAGAGTGGTGGAGCGAGACATGTACGTCCTTTCATGAGTAATCGCAACCACACCGAATGGTGAGGTTAGGCTAACCTTAAATATTGGTTGGGGTTTGGTCAACGGCCGGGGGTAATGGGGCTAGGTCGCACCTGTCATAGGGGAGCAGTTTGCCTCATGAGGCGCGATGAAAACACGATTTCCGTCGTGCAGGACCGTAATAGGCCAGTCGTAGATCTCGCTCAGAATGTGGTCCTGGTACACCTCGGCCACCGGCCCCGCTGCCGCAACAGCCCCCTGCTTCAAGCACACCACGTGGTCGCAGTACCGCGCAGCAAGCTGAAGATCGTGGAGCACGACGATCACGGTCGCGCCATCACGTGCCAAGGTGCGGGCGACGCCCATCGTCTGCTCTTGGAAGCGCACGTCCATCGCGGCAGTTGGTTCGTCGAGAAACACCACAGGTGTTCGCTGTGCCAAGACTCTGGCAAAGGCCACACGGGCGCGCTCACCACCGGAAAGCGTGAACATCTCTCGTTCCTGGAGGTGCGTGATGCCCGTCGCGGCGAGCGCTTGGTTGACGATGGTGGCGTCGTCAGGCTGAGTGCCCCACGGATGGCGCCCCATCTCGACGACGTCGCGCACCAAGAACGAAAAGGCGACACTGACATCCTGAAGCATGACGGCACGCGTCCGAGCGAGTTGATGAGCGGTGCACCCAGATACATCCTGACCTACAAGCTGGACGCTTCCGCTCGAGAGGGATGTATCGCCGGAGAGCGCAGCGAGCAATGTAGACTTGCCAGCTCCGTTGGGGCCGATGAGGCCGGTGACCTCTCCACTCTGCGCGGACATGCTGACATCGTGGAGTATTTCGCGCCCCTGTCTATGGACTGTGACATGTGAAGCGGTAACTGTCATTGTGCATGGCCCTTTCGCATCATCTGCCGCAGCAGGAAGAAGAAGGTCGGCCCGCCAATCAGCGCTGTGAAAATACCGATTGGCAGGTCAGCGAATGGAATGATTGTGCGGGAGAGGATATCGCCAGCACCGATCAAAAGCGCGCCACCGAGTGCAGAAGCCGGGACAAGCACCGTATTGGACGGGCCGACCGCAGTGCGCACGATATGTGGGACGACGAGTCCTACGAACCCGATCAACCCAGCGAAGGAGACTGCTGCGGCTGTAAGCAATGTCGATAGTGCGATCGCCAACATGCGCAGGCGTGCGACGTTGATGCCTACATGGAATGCAGCTTGGTCGCCCAAAGCGAGGATGTCGAGCTTGCGCACAAAACACATGGCACATGCCAATGCGAAGGTGACAACGGCAGCTACCACCCCAGTTTGCGCCCAACTCGCCCCAGCGAGACTGCCCATCTGCCAGAAAACGATCTGTTCCCGCGCCGTGGTGGGGGCGATGAATGTGAGTGCTGAAATGCATGCGCCGCAGATAGCGTTCGCTGCGATGCCTACTAGAACCAGGTTCAGGACGCGGACTCTGCCACCTGAACGCGCTAGCTGGTACACCACCACGGTGACGAATATGCCCGTTGCGAACGCGAAGATCGGCACGGTCATCGTTCCGAATATGGTGATGCCGAATACGGTGGCGATTGCTGCGCCTACACCTGCCCCGGTACTGACGCCAACGACGCTTGGTTCTGCTAGGGGGTTGGCAAATACGGACTGCATGAGCGCCCCGCCTGTTCCCAGTGCCGCGCCGACGCAGAGTCCTAGAACGAGCCTCGGGATGCGGATTTGCCACAATACTGATGCTTCGAGTGTGGACGCTGACATTGGCCCTGCGGTAAGGATCGGCCAGAGCTCGCCGGGGGAGAACTCAAACTGGCCTACAACGAGAGAGGCAATGGCCGTGAGCACTAGCAGGGAAGCGGTGGCTGCGAAAAGCACAATTCTTCCAATGCGTCGTGCATGGATTGCTCCGTGGTGCTCGCTCATAGCTGCTCTCCGTAGAGAGCGTGCGCCGCGCGCAGCAGCAGTTCGCCAGTTTGAGGTCCGAACGCAAGTGAGTCACCGTCGGGAAGCGCCAGGACTCGCCGGTGCTGCCCCGCGGTGGTTTGTGCGACGCCGGGACGTTGGAGGAGGCCTTCAATATCGCCTGTGGACTGGAGCCCACCGTTCATCATGACGAACACTTCGGGGTTTACCTCGGCGAGCGCCTCAGGGCTTGCAGGCGAAGGCTGACCGATGCCGTGCTCGGAATTGACGTCCCTGCCACCTAGAGCAGTGATGAGTTCTTCAGTTCCTTCTTCACGCCCGAGTAGATAGAAGACGCCACCGGTGCCGCGAGCATACAAAAACGACATTCGCAGTGGTTCTTCAGGTGCCACCGCAGCGATTGCGTCGAGCGCTTGCTGGACTTCTTTCTCGCTGCGTTCGGCGAGGAGGCGGCCTGCCTCAGGCTCACCGACGAGGGTTGCCACATTAGTGATGTCCTCCGCGATCGAGGCCAGCGAACGCGTCGGCTCCAGCATCACAGTGGTGATACCGGCTGCCCGTAGCTGGTCGATCGCCTCAACTGGTCCTACTGAGCGGTCGACAAGCACCAAGGTGGGACGAAGATTCAGAATGGCCTCGACGTTGAGCGAATGCCCGTTTTCCGTGACTACGGGCAGATGCGCAAGCGACGGCTCCGAGGAACTTACGGTCCGCCCGACGATGTTGTCTGCCATGCCGACACCACGAAGCGTCTTGGTGAATGTGCCGTATAGGTCCAGTGCAAGGATGCGGGAGGTATCAGTAATGGTGACGTCGTAACCGTCCGCATCGGTCACTTCGACGGGCAGAGCTTGTTCCCGTGGCGTATCGATTGGCTCGACCTCGGAGATCTCAGAGACCATCGAAACCCCTTGCGCCTGGTGTGGGTCCCCGTTTGTCTGCAGCGACTCCGCGAGCTCGTTGGTGGTGTGTTGTGTTGGGTTGTCCCACTCCGCACACCCGCCGAGGCTCAGCGTTATCGCAGTCGCGGTAACCAAGGAAAGAGTGGTTTGCAGCATTTTCATAGTGTCACATCTCCCTATCCGATGACCGCGAATCTGATGAGCGCACCGCCTGCGCCAAGCAGCGAGGCAATGAGCACCAAGAGCGTCGCGACGGTCGCGTCATCCCAACCATCCGCCCCTGTACGCGAATTGGGCGCGGTGTTTTTAATCTGGAACTTTCCGCCTTCTGGCTGATCAGAGGACGAAACAGTTGCGTCCCCCAAATGCTCGTCGAGAACGCTTCCGCGGGAAGGCGTAGACGAGGATGTTGTAGACTTCCGAAGTTTCGCTCGAGCGTCGGCCCCCGCCGCATTGTTGGATGGAGAGGACGCCCCTCCGACGGAGCCCTGGCCTTCGGCGCAGTTAGCCGATCCGCCGAGTTGAGCGGTGAAGTGAATTGTGTCGAGCGGATCGCCAGGAGGGTAGAACTGCCCAAACGCTTCCGAACCTGTGCTCGTAAGCGTTGCTTCTGCTGTACCGGTTACCGCAGAGTCGCTCACATCGAGGTTCGTGAAAGTGAGGTCTGCGATGGCGATGCGCCCGTAGTCGCGGGGGTCGCCTTCCATGGTGTTCGACGTCGCGTTGAGGATCAGCTGGCCGGTATTGCCGGAGAACTGGATTTCCATGTTGGAAAAACGAGTGTCCAATACGCCCCCGTGCCCGGTAAAACGGATCGAACCGGGGTAGAGGATGGACCCCGACCGCGTCGCAGAATCAACTGCTCCCGAATTGCCGTTGAAAGTAAAGGTGTTACCGCTGTCTCCAACGCCTTGGAGCTCCCACTTTCCTTTCGCGATATTGCCACGGATGTATGTACGGAACGACTGCCGGATTCCCCACTGTGCCTCAGCAGAGGTGACTCCGTGTGAGGTGCCAGCATCACAGACGGTATTTGAAGATGCATTACCGCCTGACGGTGCTGTGGCTGAGGCATCGCGATTGCTGTGGGCCGATGCGTTGCTCGATGGGGAAGTCGGCGCTGATGCTTGGTTGCGCGCCGGGGCCGTGTTGGCAGCCGAAGCAGTCGTCCCCGGCGCCGTCGAAGAGCGGTTGGGACGGGCTGACTGTTGCGACGATGTAGCGCGCTCGTGTAACGACGTTGCGCTTCGCAAGACCTTGTCGGCGTTGGTAAACAGCCCGTTGACCTCGATGAGCGTGTCGTTTACCTGTCCGAGCCAGAAAGCCGGTCCGCTTGTCGCCTTTGAACGTGTGGCGCCACTGTGCCCCTGAGCAGCTGCGTTGCTATTGTCTCCTGATGGGGACCCGAGTGTGAAGTCCGGGACTGGTCCGGCACCCGAAGCCTCCGTGAGTGAGAGATCGATACTGATCGGGTCGAGGGGCTCGCCTGCTTCGTAGAATCCGGCGAAGATAGTTTCCCCAGAAGCGGTAAGTGAGGTGTGGCCGCTTATTGTCACTTGGCTTGCGGTGAAGTCCGGTGCGGCGTCAAGGGTGATGGTGGCCAGTACTTCTTTTTGTCCTTCTTCGACAGGGCCCACAGCTCCTGCGCCGACATACTTCCGTGTGCTGTAGTCCACCCGGAGTTCTGCGTTAGTGCCGTTGACCACCAAGATCGGGTTGCTGAGCGTCAGCTCGAGAGAGCCATCGTGGCCACTGAAGTGGACTGAGCCGGTGAAGTTGAATTGTCCGGAGGATGGGCCAGTAATCGCGGAGGATTCGGCTGGGAATTGGAATGCCGTCCCTGAGCGAGTTGCCCCTTCATCTGTGGAGATGGACCCCTTGGCGACGCCGGTTTCGATGTACTTACGGAACGATTCTCGCACACCCCAATCCATTGTTCCCGTGGATACAGTGCGGTGTGACGCGGTTTGTTCCTGTGCCGGAGCAGGGGGAGGGGTAATGAGGAGCGGGCTGAACGCTGTTGCTGCAAAGCCAAGCATGCTGGCAGAAGTGGCCAACGCGCATACGTAGCGGATAGACATAGTTCTTGGAAAATACTCTTCGTCGTCGGGATAAATGAGGGTAAGCTTACCTAATTAAAGTTAGGTGAGCATAGCCTTATGAAAGGGTGTTGTTGTGGTAGTGGACCAGGAGCCTGTAACCGAGCTCATTCCAGTCGTCTCAGAGGTGTCTCAAGGGCGGTTCGCGCCGTGGGAGCGTGCACTGTCGGCTGTAATTGCTGGCGTAGTGGTCTTTGGTGTGAGCGCCGGAAATCTGTGGGTAAGCTCCTTGGCCTGCTTGGGGTTGGTTGCACTAGTTTTTGCGCTGGCTGCGCTGCCGTCGCGACGTCGTTACCAGGCATCACCGCGCGGAGGTCGTCGCTCCGGGTTTCTCGTTGGTGTGGTGTGGGCTGGGGTGGTTGCAGTCTCGCTGGTGGTGTTGTTCGCCGTGCCTGAGCGCTACACCCTTACCGGGGGCGTGCTTGCCGCCTTTGTGGCGGCAAGTGCCGTGTGGGGTGTGTTTGCGTATCTCGACAGCAGTGACGCCAAGCGTCGAGGGCTAGTCGAGTCGTGATGTAAGCTCCTGGAACACGGCTTCATTCAGTGTGAAGACGTGCTTTGCTGTCTCGATGAGTTGGGCGCGTTCGTCGTCGCTCAGTTGCATGGCGTCCAGGGATGCTTTGTATTGCGCACGATATGGCGGGATTTTCCCAATCGCGGAAAAGTTATAGAAGTTGAGGGCGTTATCGCCGAGGTTGTATTCGCTGCGAAATACCCGGGCAAGCGCCTGACCGCCAGCGATGTCGCCGAGGTAGCGAACGTAGTGGTGTGCTATCACCTCGGGGCCGTTGTTGGGGGTGAGTGCGTTGAGCTCGGCCACGTAGCGCGACGTTGCCTCGAGTGGGTGATGGTGATCTTGTCAATCCGCGCCGAGTAGCGCTGTGAGGTCGGCGGAGATTGCGTCCACCCGCTCAAGTCTCGGGTCGGCGATCTGGGCCACGGCATGGTGAGTGGCTGTGCGGCGCACCGCGGCTTCGAGCGCGGAATAGATGTGGAAGTACTGCACGGTGAGCTCGGCGACGGCTGTTGCGTTGAGCTGGCCTCCGCTGAGGTGAGACATGAAGCGGGAGGTCTCGGCACTTGCGTGTGCGGCTGTGGTCTGCTCCTTCAGGGCGACGGAAAGTGGCATCTGCGCAGGGGCGATGAGGGTCATCGGTGACTCCGATCGTGTGTAGGTGGGGAGCGAGCGCTCCAAGCTGACCCACCAATAGTAAGGCAAGGCTTACCTAAAGAAAATCGCCCAAAAGTTTAGGATTTATGCCTTGTATTTATTGCTCGTTTTATAACCGCGAGGCGTGGAAACAGTTTTGTCTCCGGGGATCCAGAATCGCCAGGGGGCATCAGCATTCTTCGAGATGCCAATACGGGGGCCACAAACCCACTCCGGGGGAGCGGTAGGTGCGGTCAAAGAGACGGATTTATGGTTATCGGTGAGTTCAAACCCCAACGCTTCGCCCAGGTTTCCGGGGCCACGCGCCAGGTTGTCTTCTTCGATGGGAAGGCGGTCGGGTTTTTGGCGGCGTCGATAGGCGATGTCGTGGCCTTCGATGACCCTGCCTCCACGCAGTAGGCATCCCTGGCCGATGCCCTCCGGTGCGCACACAATGTTGACGTTGTGGTGAATGCCGTACGAAAGGTAGACGTAGAAGTGTCCTGGAGGGCCGAACATCGCAGCGTTTCGTGCCGTTTTGCCGCGATAGGTGTGCGCGGCGGCGTCTTCCTCGCCGAGGTATGCCTCGACCTCGGTCAATACGATGCTGACCCCGCCATGAGTGAGTGTGCACCCGAGTAGTTTCGGCGCGACGATGTTTGCGGGGCGGGAAAAGTCAATCATGGCCCCACCCTAACGAGAGTTCCCCAATGGTGGTTGAACGAAAGGGGGAAACACCACATGAAGTGTGGCTGGAGTTTGTTTTGTTATTTTTTTGCGTACGGTGAAAACAGGAACGCTTTTCTACACGCCACTTAGTCTAAGGAGCATCATGGCAGGCAAGCGCAACTGGGCAGCAACAGCGTCGATCGCGGCAGCGTTGGGGGTAGGAACTGTTGCAGCTGTGGATCTGACTCAGAAGAAACACTCCATTCGAAGAATTTACCCAGTCTTGGGGCGTGCGCGGTGGGCACTCGAGAAGATTCGTCCGGAGCTTCAGCAGTACTTTATTGAGCGTGACTGGGACGGCCGCCCATTCGACCGCCGCACTCGTAGTCTCATCTACTCGCGCGCGAAAGGGCAGACTTCGACCACTGCGTTCGGTACGCAAGAAAACGTCTACGAGCAGGGACACCGCTCCCTGGTGCATTCGATGCGCCCCGTAGATATGCCTGCGGAGCCGCCGCGCGTGCTGATTGGAGGCCCGCAGTGCTCCCAGCCGTACAGTGCAGCATTGCTGAACATCTCCGCTATGAGCTTCGGCTCGTTGTCTGGGCGCGCCGTCGAAGCGATGAACAAGGGAGCCAAGTTGGGCGGGTTCTACCAGGACACCGGTGAAGGCGGTCTGTCCCCGCACCACGAAAAGTACGGCGGTGACCTGGTGTGGGAAATCGGCACCGGGTACTTCGGCGCACGCACCCCGATGGGGGGATTTGATGCAGATACCTTCGCAGAGAAGGCAAAGCGGCCACAGGTGAAGATGACGCTGCTCAAGCTCTCACAGGGAGCGAAGCCTGGTTTGGGCGGTGAGCTGCCAGCCGCGAAGGCGACGAAGGAAGTTGCTGAAATTCGCGGGATCGAGGAAGGGAAGGCGTTCACGTCCCCAGGTGCGCACTCTGAATTTGATACCCCAATCGGCCTCCTGCACTTCATCGACCAGATGCGTACCCTCTCCGGGGGGAAGCCGGTTGGATTCAAACTGTGCATAGGCTCTCGTCGGGAATTCCTCTCGGTGTGCAAGGCCATGCTCGAGACTGGCATTCTGCCTGACTTCATCGTGGTCGACGGTTCCGAGGGCGGTACTGGCTCGGCGCCGAAGGAGTTTGAGGACCACGTGGGCCTGCCACTCACAGAGGGCCTGACGTTCGTGAACAATGCGTTGGTGGGCTGCGGCCTTCGCGACAAGATCAAGATCGGTGCTGCCGGCAAAATCGCCGCCGGCAACGACTTGGTGCGTCGCATGGTGCAGGGCGCGGACTTCCTGCTGAGCGCCCGCGCGATGATGATGGCCGTCGGCTGCGTGCAGGCAATGGAGTGCCACCTCGGTACGTGCCCGGCTGGTGTCGCGACGCAAGACCCGTGGCGTGAGCGTGGCCTGGATGTCGAGGACAAATCAATGCGCGTGATGCGGTACCAGAAGGCCACCGTTTCGTCAGCGCTGCGCCTCATGGCCGCGATGGGAGTGCAAGATCCGAAGGACCTGCGCCCCGAGATGATTCGCTGCAACGACGACTACGGGAAACCCCAGACGTACCGCGAGCGCTACGAGTGGCTTCGCGACGGTCAGCTTGTCGACGGCGACGTCCCGGAGAACTGGCGCGAGGACTGGGAATCTGCGAACGCGGAGTCGTTTCTAGCGAAAGGGAAGTAGCGCTTCGCTTCGGCGTGGAAAATTTGCCACAATAGGGGCATGACCCTAGATGAATCACAACGCGCGAAGGAACTGGCCGAGCTTGAGGAACGCCTCGAGCTCGGCCGTAAGCACCACGAAGAACTCATGGCGCAGATGAAGGCGAAAGTCCAGGAGTTCGAAGAGCGCCAAGCTGAGCTTGAGCGAGCTATTGCGGAGCGCAAGTCCGCAAAGTAAGCGCTATTGCTCACTGAGCCATGCAGCAAGTCGATGCACTGCTGCATGCTCAGCGTTAGTTCCGATGACCTCGTCCGCCACCGTCTTAAGATCCGGGTGGGCGTTGCCCATCGCAACCGCTGTTCCAGCCGCCTGGAGCATCGTGTAATCGTTCAGGAAATCACCGATCGCGGCAGTTGCTTCCTGAGGCACGCCCAAGGCGTCCGCGATCGCCAGCAGCGCCTTGCCCTTGTCTGCCTCTGGGCTCATGATGTCGATCCAGTGCTGGCCACTAACTACGTGGTGTAGTCCAGGCGCGTGCGCCTGCACCCACGCCAGCGCGTCACGCTCTGCATCACCGTCCACGTAGAGCGCGACTTTCACGGGTTGTTCGAAGGGGACGTCGACAAGCGAATCCACGTTTGTGTTGGCGTGATAGTACTTTGCAATCTCCTGCTCGACTTCCTTGGATGCACCGCGCAGCGAGTAGGACTGCTCGGGGGTGCACAGCACCGCCGACGCTGAAAACGGCGCTGTTTCAAACGCGCGTAGAAACTCGCGTACTGGCTGCTCCGGCATGGCAGTCACGTCGATTATGCGGCCGTCGTGGAAGACGACGGAACCGTTCTCCGCGATGAACGTGTGAGGCTGATGAGTGGTGAACATATCACGAAGCGTCGCGAGCTGGCGTCCCGATGCCGGCGTGACCAGGACTTCGCGGTCGTCGGCAAGGCGAAGGAGCTCCCAGAAGGCGTCGGGAATGCGCCCGTGTTCGTTGAGCAGGGTGCCGTCCATGTCGAGGGCGATGATCTTCGGGCAAGGCATAGATTCGTTTCCTCCAATGCGTTGATGTACGTGCACAGGGTACCGAAGGTAGTTTCGCGCCAGCTTGTCGACGCCACGTTGGACAAATACCGCCATCCAGCACCGGGGGTGTGTTTTGGGGGTGGGGTGCGGGTTTACTTGGCGTTGCACTACAAAGCCCACCTAAGGCGACTGATGTAACCATATCTCGCGGTGCGGTTGGTTTAGCTGGAGTATTTGTAACAAAGATGGACCAATACACGCTACGATAATTCCTGTATTGGGGGTACGGCAGCTGTGTCATGTACCCCCAAGGCAAACGTTTCCCAATTGTTCAATTACCGCATGAAGAGGATGACTGTGTCTACGCCTACGAATACAACGCACCAACAGGACTGGAATCACAAGCTGACCCTGGCCCAGGAAATGCTTCCGCTCATCAGCCAGCTTCACCGTGAAAACAACGTTGTCACCTCGATTTTTGGCCGACTGCTGGTAGGTGTGACGGACATCGACATTATTAAGGCGCACCGGTACGCGCGTCGCATTGTGGAGAAGGAGCTTCCGCTCGAGGACACGTTGCCGGTGCTTCGTGAGCTTGTTCAGATGAACCTCGGCACGGCATCGATTGACCTTGGCCGTCTTGCCAGCGACTACAAGAAGTCCGGCGCGAGCGATCTGCGGGCCTACTTGAACGAGGCGCTTGCCGACGTCGTCGATACGGACTCGGAGCTCGAGCCACGCGATGTTGTGCTGTATGGTTTCGGCCGCATCGGCCGCTTGTTGGCCCGCATTCTGATTGCTCGTGAGGCGATGTACGGGGGAGCGCGCCTGCGCGCCGTCGTCGTGCGGAAGAAGGGTGACGACGACATCGTCAAGCGTGCATCTTTGCTTCGCCGCGACTCGGTGCACGGTCCATTTGACGGCACTATCACTGTGGATCACGAGAAGGAAGTCATCTGGGCCAACGGGACGCCGATCCAGATGATCTACGCGAACGACCCGGCATCCATCGATTACACCGAGTACGGCATCAAGGATGCGATCGTCGTTGATAACACCGGTGTCTGGCGCGATGAGGCTGGCCTGAGCCAGCACCTGAAGTCCAAGGGTGTCTCCCGCGTTCTGCTGACCGCTCCAGGCAAGGGTGATATTAAGAACATTGTCTACGGCATCAACCATGCTGACATTACGGACGGTGACCAGATCCTGTCCGCGGCTTCGTGCACCACGAACGGTATTACGCCGGTGCTGAAGGTCATCAATGATCGCTACGGCGTGGTCCACGGCCACGTTGAGACAGTGCACTCCTACACGAACGACCAGAACCTGGCCGACAACTTCCACAAGGGGGACCGCCGCGGTCGCGCTGCTGGCCTCAACATGGTGCTGACGGAAACAGGTGCCGCAAAGGCTGTGTCGAAGGCGCTTCCCGAGTTCGAGGGCAAGCTGACCGGCAACGCGATCCGCGTTCCAACGCCTGACGTTTCTATGGCGGTGCTCAACCTCGAGCTCGAAACCGAGACGACAAAGGATGAGGTCAATAACTTCCTCCGTAAGGTCTCGACGGATTCTAACCTGCGCCAGCAGATTGACTACATCCAGTCGCCTGAGGTTGTCTCGACAGATTTGCTCGGTACCACGCACGCTGGTGTCGTTGACGGGTTGGCGACGATTTCGGCCGGCAAGCACCTCGTGCTCTACGTCTGGTACGACAATGAGTATGGCTACTCCCACCAGGTAGTGCGAGTTGTTGAGGAGATCGCGGGTGTTCGCCCGCGCATTTACCCCGCACGGACCGTTCCGGAGGATCTGAAGTAGTCATTTCTTTTCATGCCCCAGGCTGCACAGGGCAGTTCCTGGGGCATGATGAGTTATTGGGGGGTGTACGTTTTTGCGCTGGGAGTTCGCAAATTGACGTTCATACACTAAGTTAAAAGCGTACGTCTTTCGGTATGGGTGATTCGAAGAAGTGTAAGGCAGAGGCAATAGTGCGTCGAGGTAAGTGTAAAACCGGGCTCGCGGTCGCAACGGCGACTTCAATCATGCTTGCGTCCGCAGGTAGTGCTCCAACATATGCCCGTGCCGAGCAAGATTCTCCGGGAGTGATCGACGAAGTTGCCGTCGATACTTCAAACTCGCTGGGGTTTGAGGAACTTCCGGAAGGGAAAGCGAAGCGCTCGTACCTCTTCCTCGATACCGATGGTTCACCACTGCAGGACACCGAGGTACGGTTCGTGAGCCAGGACGGGAAGACTTCGCACGTTGCGCGCACCAACGAGAATGGTGCAGTTGCGTTCATCGTCGACCCAGGTTCGTACCGCTACCAAATCTATGGCGGAAAGGACCCGGAGAAACCGCGCTTTGTTTCGGGTTGGATCACCGTCAAAGAAGACACGTTCATCATCACCTCGCTGAAGCTGCCTGCTGAGCAAACCATTTTCTATACGTGGCCGAAGATTGACTTGAAGCCAGGTGAGCGCAAAGTGGTCATGCCAAACGAGGAGAATGAGACCGGTACCGAGTTTGAAAAGATCGGTGGGACTCCTGAATGGGTGACTGTCTACCGTGACGGCACGGTGGAGGTTGCACCACTCGAAACGACGAAGGCCGGTGTGTACACCGTCAAGATTCGCGCTTCGAATGCACCTGACTTTGCCGTCAGGATTGAGTTGCAGGAATCAGCTAGTGGCGCTGATCGGTACGCCTTCAAGTACCCAACTAGCTACGTTCGTCCCGGTTCTGTCGGTTCAAGCATCACACCGAGCTTGACGCTGCGTAAAGACGGCTACGACTTCATTAACCAGCCGGTGCCTCGTGGGACGACGTTTGAGACTTCATACCCAGAAGCTACGATCGATAAGAACACCGGCGAGGTCAAGTACGTCGCTTCGAGGGGTACCAAGGTCGGGGAGACCGTCAAAATTCCGGTGACCGTGACGATGCCCGACGGCAGCCAGCTGAAGACGGACGCCGCTTTTGAGGTGATTCCGCCACTGCTCAAGACAGTAACGGACATCTCCTATGATGACGCCCGCGTGGCGCCAGGTGGAAAGTTCGTTGCAGATCTCAACTCCCGCGAACCGCTGCCCGTTGGCACCGAGTTCCGTTGGGACGCTAGAAAGAACGCTGACCTCCGCGGATGGAACGTCGCCGTCGACAGTGCCACGGGGGTCGTCGAGGCTGTGGTTCCCGAAGGCGTCGAGGATAAGGATTACAACTTACACATCCTGGCCAGCTACACGGATGGGTCAAGGGAGTACGTAACACTGCCTGTGCACATCGTGAACCAACTCAGCCCGGAGGAACTCGAGGCACACAAGCTGCGCTATGCACAGCAAATCGTGACCCCTGGTAAGGCGTTCACCGCTGAACCAGAGGGCGATCCTGTCTACGGCAGCGTGTTCTCCATCGAAAACGACGGTGGCATTCCGATCACCATTGACCGCGCGACAGGCCGCGTCACTGCAAAGATTCCGGCAGATACCGAGGCAGACAGCACCTACACCGCGAAGCTGCGCGTTGACTTCCCCGGTGGGCACCAAATCATCGAGTTGAAGGCAACTGCTAACTCGTTAGCTAGGAAGAACACAGTCGACTACGCTGTGCAAGAGGGCTTTGCCAAGCCGAAAGATCAGTTCTCTGGTGTGCACTACGGGCTGCCAAAGAGCTACAAGAACCAGGACGCGAACGTCGATATCAACCCGGAAACGGGCGAGGTGCGAGCTACGGTGCCACGTAGTCAGAAGCCAAAAGAGATTAACGTTCCTGTTGTTGTGACGTGGGAAGATGGCTCACAGCAGCTGATCGACCTACACGTTGTGCCTAAGCAAACAGCGACGCAAAAGGAGCTGAACTGGGAGCGCGTGTGGTGGATCGTGCCGTTCATGATCGCCGCTGAGGGCCTTGGTGTCTTACTCTTCTGGTTGTGGGACAGTAATAAGCATGTTCCGCCGTTTAATGCGGTGACGCATGCGTTGAAGAACGCCGGATTTGACGTTTCGGGATAAAGGACGAGAAAAGTGAAGATGAAACGAGCTCTTGCTATCGCGCTGTGCGCAGGCCTTGCCTTCGGTGGGGTGCAGCCCATCGCTGAGGCTGGCGTTCAAAAGATTCCCGGCGGCGTCTGGATCGAGAACGATTCGAAGACTGAAGGCTTTGCTATCTCGGACCTGGCGTACGGGTCGAAGCTGACCACGACGTTCCAGAACCCGCAGTCGGTCGGCGGTTTGCTCGAAAGCAGCCTGCAGACTGTCCTGACCGTCGACGGGCGGCAGGTGGCGTTCCTCCCGACTGAGACGAAGTCTGACGTTGAAGAAAACGAGATCGGTTACAAGGTCATCCTGACGCACTACGATGCGAACACCGAAATCCAGATCACGCGCACGATTGAGATCGGCACAAATTCGATGGACGTGACGGTCGAGGCTACGAACAAGTCGAAGCGTGACCGCAAGATTGACATTGAGATGTTCTCTGCCGTGCCAAAGTATGCGCAGTATCAAGGTACCTACCGAGGCGGAAGGTTTAACTTCGGTCCTGCCGAAAAACCTGGCTACGATGTTTCGGTGAACTTCCGTGGTGCTGACGTCTCAAAGGCGGCGGGGCACGCGATCGAGTCTGGCGAAGCTAGCCGGGTGGGTGAAGTTGCCGAAGACGGCGCCGGCTACCAGTACGCGGCGTGGAACAAGGAACTACCAGTTCAGGGGACGGCGTCGGTTACCGCGAACATCTTCATCCAGACGCAGCCCACGGCGAAAGACACTGACCAGGATGGGCTGCCGGATGAGTGGGAGAAGGTGGGGTTTACCGCTGCTGACGGGACCCAGCTTCCACTCGACAGGTGGGGGGCGAAAGTAGGACAGAAAGATCTGTTCCTGCAGTTGAACTGGATGAAGTCTGAGTGGGAGACGCTGAACTGCAACGAGGTGAATAAGTTCGGCGCGAACATCCAAGACTTTGAGAAGTTTGCGAAGTGCGCTGAGGCGAACGCGAACGTGTACCGGCCTTCCCGTGAGTCCCTGATGGAGCTGGAGGATAAGTTCGCTGCGCACGGGATTCGTCTCCATATCGATGCTGGTGACCTCTACACCTCCATCCCTAACTACGAGAACAGGCACGGTGGCCCAACGGAGGACTTCACCCCGCTGTACTTCGCGGATGGTATGTCGAAGCGAGACAAGCTAGGGCAAAAGCGCCAGGAGCTGCTCGGTACTCGTGAGTCGGTGTTCCGCGTCGGCATTATCGGCGACCAGATGGAGAAAGGCGACTGGTCGACGGGTACCGGCCTGGTCAACGACTCTGCGTTTTACGTGTCTTACCACGAGAACGTGACCAACCAAGAGCAGCTGCGAAACACCATCCTGCACGAGTTCGGCCACAACCTAGGCCTGACCCACAATGGCGCACTGTCGACGAACCCGGTGGATACCGAGGCGTATTTGCCGACGTACAAGTCGGTCATGAACTACCTCTACCAGTGGTCGCACTTCGACTACTCCGACCAGGCCTATGAATCGGTCCCCAAGACCGACAAGAGGTACCCGAAGGAGAAGTGCGAACAGGACGGCGTCGTCTGCTACGAGGGCGAATACTCTGTACCAGCGGACTGGGACAACCTGAACCTCAAGGGCAAATACATTGGCTCAGGTGAAGGCACCGTTGGCACCGACGACATTCCGGAGCCAAGCCACAATACTTCTGCTCGCGAGCTAGAAATCATTGCTGCAGATCAGAACCCTGGAAAGGCCGGTTTCCGTCTGGCCGGTGGTGAAGATGCGGCGGTGGTGACGAACCGTTCAACCGACGTACTGACTGGTGAGATCCGCAACCTCGGTCTGGATCTGCACAAGTTCACGGTGTACGCCAAATACCCGACGATCACGGGTGCGGAGCCAATCGAAGTCACTGTTCCTGGCCAGATTAACGCCAGCGGTGCGGAACCTTCTGCACGTGTTGAAATCCCGATCAAGAATGCAACCTCGCTGCGGGACTCGACGATGCCGCTTGAGATCCGCATCGTTAACGCCGAAGGCGACGAGGTATTCAAGGAGGAGTACCAGGTTTCCGTTCTTGACTACACGGCGGAAGAGATGGAGCGCATCCGCAAGGAGATCGAGAAGGATCCAACCGCTAGTGACCGCCTGAAGGAATCTGCGCGCCGGATTCTGGACCCGAAGGCTGGGCGTCAGGCACCGGAGGAGCCGGACCGCATTGACGTTGAGACGCCGAAGCCTCAGGCGCCACCGACCGATACTGGTGTGAACACGGGCCAGTCGGACAAGTCGTCCGCGTCCGACAACGTGGGGATGATCGTCGGCATTATCGCTGCAGTCGGCGGTGTGTTGGCGGCGGTCTACGCGGCGGCATGGGCATCAGGTCTTCTGAAGTTCTAAACTTCTCTCTACAAAGGCCCCGTGGGAATTCTCCCGCGGGGCCTTTCTCTATTTGTGCAGCTCAACCATATCTTCATGTGAGTTTGCATATAATAAGTTGCAAGTTCGGTAGGGCGAACTTTAGAGTTGGTGAGGTACACCTTAGTTTGAAAGGAAACACTTCATGTCACGCACATCCAGGATCCTCACTGCATGCGCGCTTGCCTTGGGCGTAGGGCTCGCAGGCTGCTCGTCTACCGAGGACAACCAGGCGACACAGGACGGCATCAACGCCGACGGTGCGCTGCAGGTCTACGCAACCACGGGTTACCTCGCGGATGCCATCGCCAACATTGCGCCTGAGGCGGAGGTCACCACGATGGTTGGCCCGGGCGGGGACCCGCACACCTACCAGCCCTCAACGAAGGACATCGACAAGATTCAGTCCTCCGATGTGGTGTTCTGGAACGGCCTGCACCTCGAAGCTCAGATGATCAAGCAGCTGGAGAGCCTCGGGGACCGCCAGCTGGCAGTAGGAGACAAGCTGCCGAACAATCTGCTGCTTGACTGGCCAGAAACCGATGCTGAGGGCAACCCTCTGCATGACCCGCACGTATGGAACAGTCCAGAGGCGTGGAGCCTGGTTGTCGGCGAGGTCGCAAACAAGCTTGCAGAGGTCGACCCTTCGAAGTCCGATGAGTACCACGAGAACGCCGCGAAATACCAGGCGGAAATCGCGGATGCGAACGAAAAGGCTGCAACCATGCTGGCGAACATCACTGGGCCACGCATCTTGATCACCGGCCACGATGCCTTCAACTACTTCGGCAAGACCTACGGGTTGGATGTGTACGCGACGGACTTTGTTTCCACAGAGGCGAAGCTGTCGGCGTCGGAACTTTCGGACCTTGCGGATCTCATCGCGGACAACAAGGTGCCGACGATCTTCCAGGACAATCAGGCGAACCCGCAGGCGATTAAGAGCCTGCAGGAGGCTGTGCACGCCCGCGGGTGGGATGTCGCCATTTCTGACGAGGAGCTCTTCGCCGACACCCTCGGCCCCACCGCGCCAACGGATACCTACATCGGGGCGTTCCTGCATAACGCTGAAGCAGTTGCTGCAGCGCTCGGGGGCAAGTAACCCATGACTACGCAGACGTTTGCGTGCGCGACGCATAATCTTTCCGTTGCCTACCACCTTGATCCGGTCCTGGAACAGGTGAATGTGCGGTTCCCCGAGGGCGCCATCATGGGGATCGTCGGGCCGAATGGTGCCGGCAAGTCAACACTGATCAAGGCGATGCTGGGGCTTATCCCGACGCTGACCGGGGAGACCGAGTTCTTCGGCCAGCCGCTCAAGGCAGTGCGCCACCGCGTGGGGTACATGCCACAACACGCGAGCGTCGACTGGGACTTTCCTACGACGGTGCTCGACGTGGTGACGATGGGTACGTACGGGAAGCTGGGCTGGTTCCGCAGGGCGGGGAAGCGCGAACGCGCCGCCGCATACGAAGCCTTGGAACGCGTAGGGATGCAGGATTTCGCTGGCCGCCAGATCGGCGCACTCTCAGGCGGGCAGCGCCAGCGCGTCTTTCTCGCACGCGGGCTAGTACAGGACCCGGACTTGTTCTTCCTCGACGAGCCGTTTCAAGGCATTGACGCGAAAAGTGAGGCGACAATTATCGACGTGCTCCGCACCATGCGCGAGAATGGCACAACAATCGTGATGGTGCACCACGACCTTTCGACAGTGCCGACGTACTGCGATGCGGTGACGCTGCTGGATAAGACAGTGATTGCATCGGGGCCAGTCTCCTCCACGTTTACGCCGGAAACGATTGCGCAGGCGTACGGGTTAGGCGCGGACTCGATGAGATTGTTGGGTGTGCTGTGATGGGGACGTCGATAAGCCTTGGTGCGTTCTTTGCGAACCACACCTATGCCATGGTGTTTTGGGGGACCACCATCATTGGCGCAGTGGCAGGGATGCTTGGGACGTTCGCGTACCTGCGCAAGCAGTCGCTGACCAGTGATGTGATTTCGCACTCCGCACTACCAGGCACGTTGCTGGCGTTTTTGCTGTGCGTCGGGCTGGGAGTCGACGGCCGTAACATGGTTGCGCTGCTGGTTGGAGCCGTAGTCACTGGTACGTGCGCGGTGATGGTGGCGAACACGATTACTGCCCGGACGCGGACGTCGATTGACGCGGCGATGGCGATCAGCTTGTCGTTCTTCTTCGGGTTCGGGATGCTGTTGCTGGACGTGATCACGAGCAATCCGTTCCCAGGCAAAGGTGGTATTCAGGACTACCTGTTCGGCAACGCATCCGTGATTACCAGGGCGGACCTGCGAATCAGCATCATCGTCGGGTTGCTCGCGGTCTGCGTGATGTGCGTGTTGTTTAAGGAGTTCGAGCTGCGCTCCTTCGACCCCGTGCAGTCCACGATGCTTGGGTTTCGCCCGAGGGTCATCGACACGGTGATGTTCATGACGATCGCGCTTGCGACGGTGATCGGCGTCAAATCTGTCGGGTTGGTGTTGATGGTGGCATTCGTCGTAACTCCGCCTGCCGCGGCGCGCCAGTGGGTGCAAACGGTGCCAGCGATGGTCGTGCTCGCGGGCGTGTTTGGAGCCGTCGGCAGTGGTGCTGGATCCTACTTGTCCATCGCGCTTGGCAACGTGCCGACCGGCCCCGTTATCGTGCTTGTCCTGTTCGCGGTGTTTCTGGTGTCGTTCATCTTCGCCCCGAAGCGAAGCGTCATCGCCCGGGCCCGTTCGCAGCGGCGAGCGACGGCAGCGCTGCGTGCCCGGCTGGAAACAACAGTTTCGGCGGAGGTAGCGTCGTGAGTTTCATCGTCGGAACACTTTTGCTCGCGGTGGTCACGGCGTGCGCATGCGCAGTGCCGGGAGCATTCGTTGTGCTGCGGAAGCACTCCATGCTCATAGATGCTATCGGGCATGCGATCTTGCCGGGCATTGCCCTGGGGTACTTGTTTACGAACAACCTGAACTCACCGGTGGTGATCGTGTGCGCGGCGCTGGCCGGTGTGGCGGTGGTCCTCGGCGCACAGTGGCTCGGGGATTCGGGACTCGTGACTGGAGACGCCCCGCAGGGCCTCATCTTCCCGGCACTGTTCAGCGTGGGCGTCATCCTGATTACCTCCCACTTCTCGAACGTCCACCTGGATACACACGCGGTGCTCGTCGGCGACTTGAACCTGGCTGCGTGGAATCAGCTTACTGTTGGCGGGGCGCAGCTGGGACCGGTGTATCTCTACATCATGCTCGCGGTGCTAGCGCTCAACGTGGTCGCGATTGGTCTTGTGTATCCGCAACTGCTCGCGTCCACGTTTGATGGCCAGTTCGCACGCAGCATCGGCGTGCCAGTGAGCATGCTGTCCGTCGCGTTTATGTTCCTGGTGTCCTTGACCGTCACAGCAGCGTTCAACGCAGTCGGGGCGATCCTGGTCATTGCACTGGTGGTCATCCCCGCGGCAGCAGCCAAACAGTTGGCCACGACGGTACCGCGCATGATGACCCTGACGGTTCTGCTCGCTGCGGTTGGGGCAGTCGCAGGCTTCGGCGTCGCCTACCTTCTCGACGCCCCCACCTCCGCCACGATGACTGTCATCTACGGGCTCGAGTTCCTCAGCTGCGCCCTCTGGGCACGGCGGGCTCAGCGGTCACCCACACGGCGTCCGCTGCGCGTTTCCCGAGCGCAAGTGGAGGTTGCTGGCCGTCGATAAGCACTTCGACGGTGTCAGAGAACGGGGCTGCCTGCTGGGTACGCAAGTGCGTACCCACCGTGATACCGGAGGTGTCGAAGAACTGCAGCAGACTCGGGTCACCGTCGGAGACACGTTGGACCACGACGTCGTTGTCTGGGGCGATCGTGCTCAGCGGCTCAGCGTGGAATTGCGGCACGGTGCCGTCGGCGGCGGGGATGGGGTCGCCGTGTGGGTCGCGGGAAGGGTAGTTGAGGTGGGCGTCGAGGCGCTGCAGCATGAATTCCGAAACGGCGTGCTCGAGGACCTCGGCGTCGTCATGCACCTGGTCCCACGAGTATCCGAGCGTTTCCACGAGGAATGTTTCGATGAGGCGGTGACGGCGAATCATCGCGACGGCGTGCGCGCGGCCTTCCTCCGTCAGCGTAATGGGCGCGTAAGGCTTATGGTGTACGTACCCTTGCTGAGCAAGCTTCTTGACGGCGTCCGACACGCTCGAGAGCCGAAGCCCCATGTAATCCGCCAGCACCTTGGTGGTCACCTTCGTGTCTGACCATTCGGTGAGCGCCCAGAGTGACTTGAGATAGTCCTGCGTACTGGTGGAGAGCTGGGAAACGGAATCCATGGGGCTTACTGTACAGACTCGAGAATGAACGCGAGGTGCATGGTCTGCAGCTCGAGCTCGCCTTCGGTCGCCGGCAGCGAAGCGATTTCCTGACGCGCCTCAGCGGTCAGCGGGATGACCCATCCAGCATTGGGGTCGAGTACAGGAACAGCGGGCTTTTTGACGGGCACCCAGGTCACGGTGCGTGCGCCGGGGCAGATCATCTGGAGTGGGCCGTCGATACGCTGGAGCTCCGCGAGTGCCGCTGGTGTGGAGGTCACGATGACCAGTCGTTCGTCCGAACCTGGGGAGAGCGCTGCAGTCGTGACCTTGAGGACCGGGAGCTCTACACGCTCATACTCCGTCGGGTACTCAGCGAGTGCAGGAGCAGCGCCCGCCCCGAACCATTGCTTAATCTGACCCAACACGCTCATGGTGCACACGATACCCTGTACTAGGGTAAACGCCATGGAACACAGCCAATCGCCTCCGGCGACAGACTACGTCGTGCCCTATGGTCCCGGCGAACTCGTGCACGTGCCGCAGCACAGCGACGGGCCTGACGTGTTCACAAAAGATAACCGGGTCACGCCACAGGGCTGGATATACGTGGCTAAGCGTGTCATTGCGGACTTCTCGGTTGACGCAATGCTTGACCGCGCAGCTGCGCTGACCTACTACGCCGTGTTGTCTATCGCCCCGATGATTTTGGCGGTCTACTCGATCGCGACGCTGCTGCTGCCGCGTGATGAAGCCGCCGTCAACGACATCATCGACGACTTCATCGCCCTCTATGTGCCCGAAGCGCTGGAGGATGAGGCCCTGCGCTTCCTCCTGACGGTGATTGGCACACCGGCGCAGAGCACGATTGCGCTGGTGGTATCGATTGTGATCTCGCTCCTTTCCGCATCCGCGTACGTGCGATCTTTTTCACGGAACGCGAACGTCATGTACGGTCGCATGGAGGGGCGCAACCTGGTACGCACGTGGTTCACGATGTGGGTCACCACGCTGGTCATGGTGCTCGGGGTGATCGTGATTATCGTCGGCACGTTTTTGCGCGAGTCAATCGTGAACGGTCTGCTGCAGCCGATCGCGGAACCACTGGGGATGACCGAGGCCGTTGATTACCTGACAAAGATCTTCCTGCCGGTCTGGGACTACGCCCGCTTCCCGGTCACTATCGTGACTGCGATCGCGTTGATCTCCATCCTCTACTTCGTTTCGCCCAACGTTCGGCCGGAGAAGTTCCGCCTGCTGACCCTTGGGTCCTCGATGGCGCTGACGGCGATTTTCATTATTTGGCTTGGCTTCTCATGGTTCATCGGCACGATAGGGATCTCCAGCGCGTACGGGGCGTTCGGCACAGTGGGCGCCGTCCTTGTGCTGGTCTGGGTGATGAATGTCGTGCTCCTCGAGGGCGTCAAGATCGACGCGGAAGTGCTGCGCGTGAAGCAACTGCAGGCGGGCTACGACGCCGAAACAATAATCCAGGTCCCGCCACGCAGCACAAAAGCGGTCGATTTCCGGCTGAAAGTGCAGCGCTGGATCGACCGCAGTGCCTCAACGCTCAAAGCGCAGGAGGAGGATGACGACGACGTCGAGGAGGGGCCGGAGGCCTAGTCGGCGACGAGTGGTTCCATCGTGAGGTTCGGGTGCTCCTTCTGGATGAAGGCCAGGCGCCACTTATCACCGAACAGGGCGATGAGCTCGCCGTCAGTGCGCGTGAAGATCTCGACGCCACGCTGGCGACCAAGCGCCTCCGCGGATTCGGCATCGGTGCGACGTGCCACCGAGTACGGGATTGGTTCCGTGACTGTTTCCACGTTGTACTCCAGCTCCATGCGGGCCTGCATGACCTCGAACTGCATCGGGCCGACGGCCGCCATGACCGGAGCAGCGTCGCCGCGCAGGTCGTTGCGCAGGATCTGGACAACGCCTTCCGCATCCAGCTGGTCGAGGGCCTTACGGAACTGCTTATACTTGCCCAAAGACTTAGCGCGCAGCGTCTGGAAGTGTTCCGGTGCGAACTGCGGCATCGGCGGGTATTGCACCTTCTTGCCTGCGTAGATGGTGTCGCCCGGCGCGAGCGAACCGGCGTTGACCAAACCGATGATGTCGCCGGGGAAGGCGGTTTCCACGGTGTCGCGGTTACGCCCGAAGACCGTCAGCGCGTACTTGGTGGAGAACGTACGGCCACTTTGGGCGTGCGTGACCTGCATACCGCGGTCGAACTCGCCGGAGATGACTCGCATAAACGCCAAGGTGTCGCGGTGGTGTTTGTCCATGCCTGCCTGCACTTTGAACACCACACCGGAAAAGTCGTCGTCGAGGTCACGGTGAGTATCCATCGCGGTGGTGGAAGTCTCGACGGCCTTGGGGTCGGCGTCACGGCCCTGAGGAGCTGGCGCGATCGCGCACAGCGTGTCCAGGATTTGATGGACACCGAAGTTCAGCATCGCGGAGGCGAAGATGATGGGGGAGGTCACGCACTGCTCGAACAGCGTCTGGTCGTGCACAGCGCCGTCGGCGGCAAGCAGCTCAGCTTCCTCGACGGCGGTCTCCCAGGTCTCGCCCTCGCGGTTAGCTGCCTCATCAGGGGAGTAGTGCTCCTCCGGCGCGATGGTGGACCCGCCGGCGGTACGGATGAAGTGGATATAGTTGTCTGCCTCGCCGTCAGCGTTGATGTGGGCGAGCCCACGGAAGTCGCCAGCCTCGCCGACAGGCCAGTACAGCGGCGTCGGCTGCAGGTCGATCTCCTGGACAATCTCGTCCACCAGCTCGAGCGGCTCGCGGCCGATGCGGTCCCACTTGTTGACCACCGTGACGATCGGCAAGCCGCGCGCCTTGCAGACGCGGAAGAGCTTGAGGGTTTGTGGCTCAAGGCCCTTGGCGGCGTCGATAAGCATGACAGCGGCATCGACTGCGGACAGCACGCGGTAGGTATCTTCGGAGAAATCGGCGTGACCAGGCGTATCAACCAGGTTGATCATGTAGGGCGTCGTCGCCTCCGAGCCTTCGGGGAGGTACTCGAACTGGAGCGCCGAGGACGCTACGGAGATTCCGCGTTCCTTCTCCATGTCCATCCAGTCGGAGACCGTCGACTTGCGGTTGCCCTTGCCGTGCACCGCACCTGCCTCCGAAATGACGTGCGCGTGCAACGCAAGCGCTTCCGTCAGCGTTGACTTACCAGCATCGGGGTGGGCAATGACTGCGAACGTGCGGCGACGGTGGGCCTCTGCGCGGGTACCAGTAGACGTGCTCATAAGTGCTCAAGCGTAGTCGCAAGGCGGGGGAGATAGACAACCGGAGGCAGGTAGGGTGAGGAGGGCGGTGCTATAGTCGCCGCGGTTGGGAAAGAATTAGGTCAACGTAACGCAACACTGTGAGGTTTGTGATGAAAGTCGGAATCGTGCTCGGATCCATTCGCCAAGGCCGCTTTGGCGAGCAAGTTGCCCACTGGGTTGCTGACGCTGCTGCGAACAGCCCCGACGTCACCTACGAGATCCTTGATCTCCAGGAGTTTCAAGTCCCACTGCTCGACACAGCGACGCTACCTGGAGGCGCGAACAAACAGTACGCCGATGAGCGTGTTACCGCCTGGTCTCGCGCAGTCGATAGTTGCGACGGCTACATCTTCGTTACCCCTGAGCACAATCACTCCGTGCCTGGCGCGATGAAGAACGCCTACGACAGCCTCAGCGGCGAGTGGGCCATGAAGCCCGTCGCATTCGTTGGATACAGTGCCGACGGCGCGATTCGCGCGGTGGAGCACTGGCGGCAGATCGTCGCAAACTTTTCGATGTTCGACGTGCGCAACCAAGTTGCCCTTTCACTTTTCGACGACGCCACCAACGGCACCCTCACCCCGCGCCCTCAGAAGAACACCGACCTGACGAAGATGCTGAATGCGCTGGAACAGTTCTTGCGTCACCATCACGCTTCCCAGTAGGAGAGCCGGGTTAGCTGCGCGGGTGGATCTCGTTTTGCGCTTGCGCGAGCCCGGTGCTGGTGATTGCGTGGACGGCATCGGCAGCTAACGCGATTGCGTCAGTGGGGGTGGTTGTGAATTCCGCAAGCACCCAATCGGGGATAGCGATGCCGCTTCCTTTCGGCGGCCTGCCGATGCCGACGCGCACCCGCACGTAGTCGCGCGTCCCGAGCTCCTGCGTGAGCGACTTCAACCCGTTGTGGCCGTTCTCGTTGCCGCCCTGCTTCAGGCGCACCTTCCCGGGAGGAAGATCCAGCTCGTCGTGGACGATCACGATCCGCTCTGGGGGAAGGTTGTAGCGCGCGGCGAGCGGGGCGATGGCCTTGGCAGACTCGTTCATGTAGGTGTGTGCGCGGGCGTAGGCCACACCATCCTTGACGGCGAAGGAGTATCCGCGGCCGGTGGTGACCGGAAGCCCTTCCGCGAGCGCGTCCACAACGAGGTAGCCGATGTTGTGCCGCGTCTTCTCGTATTGGGTACCTGGGTTGCCCAGCCCAACGACGAGCCAGTCAATGTTTTCGGGTTGCTTAGGGACAGAGTTGGTGCGCTTGGGGCGGCGGAAGAAGTTCAACACGGAGGCTAGTGTAAGGCAAAACCCTTCGATTCTCACGGTGGGAGCCGCTAGCGTATGGGTATGCAGCTACCGAAGATTATTGCGGCTCCGATGGCGGGAGGACCCTCCACGCCGGCCCTTGTCAACGCCGTGACGTTTGGGTTCCTTGCGTTTGGGACCTGTAGCGTCGCGCAGGCCCGCGAAGAACTTGCGGAGGTCAACGGCAACTTTGGCGTGAACTTCTTCATGCCACAGCAGATTGCGCCCGATCAGCGTGACGTCCGCGCGCTGGCCGCGGAACTTGGGGTGGAGGTGCCGGATGTTGACTTGAGCTGTGGCTTCGAGGATAAGTTTGCGATTGCGCTCGAGGCTGGCCCTGCAGTGGTCTCCTCGACGTTCGGGTGTTTTTCCGAGCGCGAAATTCAACGCGCACACAACGCCGGCGCGCAGGCCTGGGCGACCGTCACCAACGAAGAAGAAGCGAAGGTTGCCGTCGCGCGTGGCGTTGACGCACTCGTGGTGCAAGGAATTTCTGCAGGAGGTCACCGTGCTACGTGGTCGCCGAACGAGATGCCGGACCCACGTGACACCCTGGAGCTCGTCCGCGTGCTCACAAGCATCGGAGTGCCAATCATCGCGGCCGGGGGAGCGCGCACGCCCTACGACGTCGACCGTCTCATTGAAGCAGGCGCTACGGCGGTATCCTGCGGCAGCGTATTCCTCATGACGGACGAAGCCGGAACGAGCCTGCGTAACCGCGAGCTGCTCCAAAGCGATCGGTCGACGATTGCTAGCAGGGCGTTCAGCGGACGGGTCGCCAGGGGTATCCAGAGCGCGTTCACAGACGCGCACCCCGATCTGCCGCCGCTCTACCCCTACCTGCGCCCCATGACCTCGGAGAATGACTACTGCCTGGTCGGCGCTCGGCGAGGCACTTTGCCTACGGGGCCCGCGGCGGCCGTGGAAGCGTGGATGGCAGGTACCGGCAAACTCCGTTAACCCTGCGCGTGGGCGATGAACGCGTCGGCCGCATCGGCAACAGCAATCGCGACATCGATCTGCTCTTTCGCCGCGAACTGGCGCAGCACGTAGTCCGCCGGCGGCATCTTGCCCGGCGGGCGCCCAATCCCGACCGCAAGCTTGTTGTAGTTCTTGCCGTTTTTCAGCTTCGACAGCGACTGGGTCACTGACTTCAGCCCGTTATGCCCGTGGTCGCCCCCGCCGGTGCGTAGCTTCACCTCTCCCAGCGGAAGGTCAAGCTCGTCGTGGACCACGTAAAGGTCCGCGGGGGAGGCGTCGAAGTAGTCAAGCAGTGCCTTGACCGGGCCGCCAGACACGTTCATGTAGCTTTGCGTTCGTGCCAGGACCACTCGACGGTCCGCCAGAAGCCTGCCTGCGGCGAGTTCCGCAACCTGGGTATTCGTGCGCTTGTGCAGCGCAAGCGTCGCCGGCGACATCGTTGCTCGGCCCGCGAGCTCCTCAATAACAGACACGCCTACGTTATGGCGCGTTCCCTCATATTTCGGGCCAGGGTTTCCAAGGCCCACGACGATGATAGGTGAAGCAGTCATTCCCACATCATAGGCACAGATGGCAAAACGCCCCGCTCGCATGTGGAACGGGGCGTCGAAACGTTGTGAAACGCAGCGGGAGGATTACTCAGCTTCCTCAGTGGACTCTGCGCCAGCTTCAGCGCCGCCCTCTTCAGCTTCCTCAGCTGCAGCCTCGAGATCCTCGTCAACCTGCTCGTAGGTGAAGTTCACCAGCAGGTGATCCGGAGCGGACACCAGCTCAGCGCCCTCAGGCAGCGTGACGTCGGCAGCGGTGATGAGGTCGCCGATCTCCTTGCCATCGATGTTGACCTCGATCTCGTCCGGGATGTTCAGAGCGTCGATCTCGATCTCGATCAGGTCGGACTCGACCAGGACGACTGCGTCTGGGTGAGCCTCGCCGACAGTGACAACAGGGACCTCGACGACAACCTTCTCGCCGCGCTTAATGCCGAGCAGGTCGATGTGGTCGATATCGAGGGTGATCACGTTCTGGTCGATGTGCTTGACCATCGCGAGCAGCTTCTCGCCGTCGAGCTCCAGCTCAACAATGGCGTTGACGCCCTCGTTGCGCACGATGGAGGTCATCTCGATGCGGTCGACAGAGAAGTGGATGTTGTCGATGCCAGCTTCGTAGAGAACGCCCGGGATACGGCCGTCGCGACGCAGGCGACGTGCAGCGCCCTTGCCGAACTCTTCGCGCTTCTGACCTGGGACAACAACTGGGGTAATAGCCATGTTTGTGACTCCTTTTGTAATTGGGCCACAAAAAACCTGTGACCACTGAACGGACAAATTGCTCGTCGAGTGATCACAGGCCAAAGTCTGAGATACATATCGCGTCGATAACGGCCAAAATCAGCCCTCGCCGAGACCCAGCTAGCTTAGGTTTCGACGCCCACCATTGTCAAGCGCCCGCCAGGCGGCAGTGCACGCATTGGTTTCTTCCTCGTTTGTCACCGTAATACGGATGCCTTCATCAAAGGCGCGAACAAGCACCCCGTGCGAAGCAAGCTGCGCCGCCAGATCCTGTGGTGATTCGTTCAAACTCTCTGCCGGAACCCACACGAAATTCGCCTCGGAGTGGGGAGTTCCGTATGCAGCGAAGAACTCCTGCAGCCGCTCACGCTGCGCGCGCGTCCGGGCGACGCGGTCGTGGAGCTCGTCTTGTGAAGACAAGGAAGCAAGCGCACCGACCTGTGCCACCGAGCTCACACTAAACGGAACGGCGACCTTATTCAGCGCATCGATCGTCTCCTCCTGGCCGAACGCGTAGCCAACGCGCGCTCCGGCCAGCCCATACGCCTTGGAAAAGGTCCTAAGGCACACAACGTTGGGATACACCTGAATTTCATCGACACCGCGCGGGGAGTCGGTAGCTGCGTTGTATTCGAAGTAGGCCTCGTCCAGCGCGACGATAACGTCTTGAGGGACGCGGGCCATGAAGTCAGCCCACTCACGCTCCGTGATTGTGGTGCCCGTCGGGTTATTCGGGTTGCACACAAACACCAGGGAAGTTCGTGGGGTAATTGCATCCGCCATCGCTGGCAAATCCATCCGGTGGTCAGCGGTCAATGGCACTGCAACCGGCGTAGCTCCCGCGATCTGAGCGAAAATCGGGTACGCCTCGAACGACCGCCATGGGAAGACGACCTCGTTGCCCGGCTGCGAGGTCATGGTAACCAGCTGCTGGCACAGCGCTGAAGACCCGGTGCCGACAGCGACCTGCTCCGACCGCACGCCGAGCAAGGCAGCAATCGCCTCGCGCAGTTGCATCGCACCCATGTCCGGGTAGCGGTTCACCGACCGCAGTGACTGTGCCATCGCCTCCTCTACTGCGGGCAGTGGGCCTTCAGCAATCTCATTGGAGGAAAGCTTCACCGCACGCTCGTTCCTCTGGCCGGGGACGTAGGACGGAAGGCTATCGAGATCTTTGCGAATCAACTCGGATGCTCCTTGAGTAGAGAATAGAAAATTTTAGGCGCGCGACTTCGGCTTCAACGCCCAAATGATTGAAAGCGCGATCACCCAGCCGATCAGAGCGAACAGGCCGGTGCGGTAATCAGGCAGAAACGCCATCAGGACCAGGACCAGGATGAAAAACCCTGCACAGATCCAGTTTGCCACTGGGTACCACGGAGCGCGGAACGACACATCGGGGTGCGTCTTCCGGAAGTTCAGGTGCGCGAAGCACACAGCAGCCCAAGTAATCAGCTCGGAGCCGACGATGATGGCAAGCAGGATGGCGAACACACGACCCTCAAAGAAGTAGTTCATGAAGACCACAATGCCCATCAGCGAACAGTTGAACAGCAGAGCTCGAAGCGGCAACCCCTTTTTGGTCGTTGCGGCGAAAAATGAAGACGCCTGGCCATTGCGCGCGAGATCGCGCAGCATGCGGCTTCCTGAGTACGTCATTGTGTTACACACTGACGCAACCGCTACCAAAATGACAAGGTTGAGCAAGTGCGCGGCGCCGTCGATTCCCACGGAGGAGAGCACCCTGACGAACGGGCTGGCGGAAATATCCTGTTCGTCCCACGGCGCGAGCAGCAAGATGACGCTCATGCCACCGATGTAGAAGACCAGAATGCGCCAAATAACAGAGTTCACTGCGCGTGGGATCGTCTTCTCCGGGTGCTCCGTCTCGCCAGCAGCGGTACCGATCGACATGATGCCACCGAATGTAAAGGTCACCGCTACCAGGGAGAACAGCACACCAGATGCGCCATTCGGGAAGAATCCGCCGTGGACAAAGAGGTTGCCAAAACCGACTGCTGGCTCCGGACCAAGACCAAGCACCAGCACAACGCCCAGAATGATCATCAGGATCAGCGCAATGACCTTAAACAGTGAGAGCCAGTACTCGGCCTCTGCGAACACGCTCACGCGTGCTGCGTTCACAAGCATCACAACGACAAGCGTGACAAGCGCAGTGAGCCAGTGTGGAATGTCAGGGAACCAGAAGTCGAGGAAGGTGCCCATCGCGGTGAGCTCAATCATGCCCACCACGATGGTGGTAAACCACCAGTTCCACCCCGTGATAAACCCGGCGCGCGGGCCGATAAACTCACGAGCATAGGCCGCGAACGAGCCTGAGACAGGATGCGCTACTGCCATCTCGCCGAGCATGCGCATCAGCAGATAGACGATGAACCCGACAATTAAAAATGTGAGCAGGACCGCTGGGCCCGCATAGCTAATGGATTCCGCAGAACCAAGAAACAGGCCAGTTCCGATACAGGAACCGAATGCGATCATCTGCAGCTGGCGGTTTTTCACCTTGCGCTGCAGGCCACCATCGCTGGTGACTTGGTGTTGTTCATCGCCGCTCATTGGCGTACTCCTTGCGATAAAGATTGCCGGATAGCCGGAGGCTTCCTCACACATTAATCAATTGCGTGTGTCAGACAACCGTTGGGTGTGCACAAAGAACCCCCTTGACGCCGCTTCGCGGGGAAGCGCGCAAGGGGGAGATCCCGAAAGTGAGGCGTAAAGCTATGCCTGTCCCTCGAAGAGCGTCGTTACCGAGCCATTTTCGAAAATCTCGTGAATGGTCTTTGCCAGCAGCGGAGCGATGGAAAGCACGGTGAGGTTCTTCCAGCCTTCGGTGCTCTGCGGAAGCGTGTCGGTCGTGATCACTTCCTCCGCGCCACAGTCGCTCAGACGCTCACGTGCCGGGTCAGAGAAGACACCGTGGGTACACGCGATGACGACCGACTTCGCGCCGGCCTTCTTCAGCACGCCGACCGCACCTGCGATGGTGCCACCGGTATCAATCATGTCGTCCATCAGGATGCAGTCTTTGCCGTCGACGTCGCCGACAACGCGGTTGGAGACAACCTTGTTCGCGGCGTCGATGTCTCGAGTCTTGTGCACGAACGCCATCGGGGCATCACCCAACATATTGGCCCACTTCTCAGCCGACTTCACGCGGCCAGCGTCAGGGGAGACCACCACGAGGTTGTCCATCGGGTACTTGGACTTGATGTAGTCCACCAGGATTGGCTGAGCGTGCATGTGGTCGACCGGGCCATCGAAGAAGCCCTGGATCTGATCCGTGTGCAGATCCACGGACACGATGCGGTCTGCGCCGGCAGCGGTGAGCAGGTCAGCAACCAGGCGGGCGGAGATAGGCTCGCGGCCGCGGTGCTTCTTGTCCTGGCGGGCGTACGGGTAGAACGGCAGAATCGCGGTGATGCGCTTTGCGGAACCACGCTTGAGTGCATCAATCATGATGAGCTGCTCCATCAGCCACTTATTCAGCGGCTGCGCGTGCGACTGCATCACAAAGCAGTCCGAGCCACGCACGGACTCTTCGAAGCGGACAAAGATTTCACCATTCGCAAAATCGCGCGCGGTGGTCGGTACCAACTCGATGTTCAGACACTTTGCGACGGCCTCCGCAAGCTCAGGGTGGGCGCGTCCAGTAAATAGCTTGAGGTCTTTTTGGCTTTCCGTGGAATATCCAGTCATGGTGATCCTTTAGTTCTCGCGTGCTTTCTTTGCAGCATTCGCTGCGTCCGTACCCGGGCGGTTGGCCTCAACCCAACCTTCGATGTTGCGCTGATGGCCCTCCTTGATGGCCAGCGCACCCGCCGGCACATCCTTTGTTACCACCGTACCTGCGCCAGTGTACGCGCCATCGCCTACGGTTACTGGCGCTACGAACATCGTGTCCGAGCCAGTTCGGCAGTAGTCACCGATCGTGGTGTGGTGCTTCTGGACGCCGTCGTAGTTGGCGAACACAGACGATGCGCCGATGTTGGACTCGCGGCCAACGGTGGCGTCGCCAATGTAGGTCAGGTGTGGCACCTTTGAGCCTTCACCAATCTTTGCGTTCTTGGCTTCGACGAATCCGCCGAGCTTGCCATTCGCGCCAAGTTCGGTGCCTGGGCGGATGAACGTGAATGGGCCGACGTTCGCATTCGCGCCGATGACGGAGAGGGAGCCCTGCGTGCGGACAACCTGTGCACCCTCGCCGACCTCCATGTCCGTCAAGGTGGTATCTGGGCCGATGGTCGCGCCGTTGCCAATCACGGTTGAGCCCCACAGCTGTGTGTTTGGCTGAATGATGACGTCCTGGCCGATCTCAACATCCACGCCGATCCATGTCGTAGCAGGGTCGACGACAGTGGCGCCGGCGCGCATGGCGCGCTCGACCAGGCGACGGTTGAGTTCCTTGCCGGCCTCGGCGAGCTGCACGCGGTCGTTCACGCCGGCCAACTCGCGAGGGTCCTTCGCCACGTAGGCGCTGACGGCTTTGCCGTCGCCGCGCGCGATGCCGAGTACGTCGGTGATGTAGAGCTCGCCCTGCGCGTTGTTGGCGTCGATGCGGGTCAGCGCATCGCGCAGGACCGCGGCATCGAAGGCGAACACGCCGGAGTTGACCTCACGGACCTTCTTCTGTTCCTCGTTAGCGTCCTTTTCTTCCACGATTTCCAACACGTTGCCGGAAGCGTCGCGGATGATGCGGCCGTAGCCAGTTGGGTTGTCGAACTCGAGCGACAGCACGGTGACGGCGGCGCTAGTGGCTTTGTGGGCGTCGATAAGCTCGGTGATTGTCGATGGCTGCAACAGCGGCACATCACCGTTCGTAACAACGACAGTGCCCTCGAAGTCTGGGATGACCTCAAGCCCGCACTGCACCGCGTGGCCCGTGCCGTTTTGCTCCTCCTGCACTGCCTGCTTGATGCTGCGCCCCATCTCCTCGGCGATGGCATCGACGGCGGGGGAGACCTGGTCGCGCTGGTGGCCGACAACCGCGACGAGCTCCTGCGGGCCTACCGCGTTGGCTGCGTGCAGCGAGTGCGCGAGCAGACTGCGTCCGCCAATCTCGTGCAGTGTTTTCTGGATGCTGGACTTCATGCGCGTGCCCGCACCTGCGGCGAGGACTACGACGGCGCATTCAGGATGATTTACCACTGAACGGGTACTCCTTAATTCATCGGTGAATGAGGTATAAAACCAACTGCACAACAGCATAACGCGCTACGCGCGCGAGTTTGCAGACACATCCTTCAAACCTGCCGCGCGCCACACACCCACCGCGCCGACCGCGGCTAGGAACAGCAGCGTTGCCTCAGGTCCAAGGGTCGAAATCGCTGATGAGATCGCACCGACGATCAGCAGGACGATCCCCATCGCTGTGTTCGCGGCGCCGGTGATCATCGTGCGTCGATCACCCTCCGCCATGTCCACGAGGTAGGTCTTTCGGCCCACGCGGACCGTCGTGTGTGCCAAGTTGACCAGGAAAAACCCGATTGGCATGATCCAGCGGTTGACCTCGGGAGTAAGCCAGTGCGCGGACATCACCAAGAGCACGAGCACGACGGATGCGGCGCCAGCGGCCCACGCCATCGCGTTTTTCGACGACTTATCCGCCCACATACCGGAGACCTTTCCACCAACGAGTGCGGCGCCACCCGACGCCAGGATGAAGCCGCCGAGGGAAGAGAGATTCGTGCCTTCATGCTGGGCGAGTACGACAATAAAAGGCGTCGAAAGGGCAGTGACCAGCATCAGCGATCGAACGATGAGGAACTTCTGCAGGTCCCTGTCGTCCTTAATCAGGTCCCACGTTTGGCGTGCCCACCCCTTGCTGGAGGCCTCCTAGGGTTCCTCTTCAGGCTCCTTAATGGTGCGGAAAACTAGGGAGGCGAACGCCCACGTGGAGGCGCCCGCCGCAAGGAGCGTCACCAGGACCCATCGGGGTAGGTCATTCGGGAGAATTGCGAACAGCACACCGATCGCGAGGGTGACGGCGCCAGACAGCGCGGTCGCTTGGCCTGTGATGAGGCCACGCCGGCCTTTCGACACGGTTCGTCCTTGTACGTCCTTGCCTGCGATTGAGCACAGCGCGCGGAAGATAGACAGCGCCGCAAGCAAGATGACAACCGCAACACCCAGTGCGGCGCCGTTGAGCAGTGCCGCGGCGAGTGCAATCAGCGCCGCTGATGTGGCCTGGCCCCACGAACCAACCAACCACACCCACTTTCGCGACCTCTGTGATGTGACCCAGGGGCTCAACGCGGCTTGCGGCAGCATTGAGCCCGATTCGCGGATCGGCACCAAGAACGCTGTGAATAGGGCCGGAACCCCGGCAGCCGTGAATAGCCACGGCAGGACCGTCTTCGCGGCGACGATTTGGTCACCGATGCCCTGTAGACCGTTGGCCCATACGAATCGGCGTGCGTTGTACTCCTCGTGAGACGTCATACCAAAGATAGTAGGGTCGGCAGCAGACTTTATACATTCGGATGAGGAGAACCAATGGCTTCGGCACGTGCCAACCGCAACGTCATCAGCAGAAGGACATTCTTCAAAGGGGCACTGTTAACGCAGGTAGCAGTGCTGGCAGCGTGCGCCGGGGAAGGTCCGGGCGGGGTGCGCTCCGGGCAGGCGACGCCCGCGGGTGCTGACGCCGAGTCCCGCCCGCTGCCCATCCCGCCGCTGGAACAGGGCACGCTTAACGGCACCACGCGCAGCTTTGAACTCACCGCGCAGCAAGGCGAGTACGAAATCGTACCCGGCACCATGACGAAGACCTGGGGCTTCAATGGCCCATGGCTTGGGCCCACGCTCTACATGCGCCAAGGTGAAACGATCGAGATGAAGGTGAACAACGAGCTCGACGAGCCGACGGTGGTCCACTGGCACGGCCTGCACTTGCCCGCGGCGGCGGACGGCGGTCCAGCGCTCATCTTCGATCCAGGCACGAGCTGGGAGCCGACATGGCAGGTCGAGCAGGCCGCATCCACCTGCTGGTACCACCCGCACCCGCACGAGATTTCCGCGCTGCACGCCTACCGCGGCCTCGCTGGAGGCATCGTTATCGCCGACGACGCATCCGATGCACTCGGCCTGCCGCAGGAGTACGGCGTCGACGACATCCCCGTCATCATCACCGATGCCAAGTTCACCGAGGACGGCCAACTCGACGAAACCATCGACCCAACTTATGGCCTCCTCGGGACAACGCCGCTGGTCAACGGCATCACGAAGCCGAGCTTTGAGGCGTCGACAAGCCGTGTCCGACTTCGCATTTTCAACGGTGCAACGATGCGCTTCCACCATCTCAGCCTCGGCGTGCCGTTCAACATCATCGCGACAGATCAGGGGCTTCTCGACGCCCCCATCGAAGCCGACGCGGTACTGCTGAGCCCTGGCGAGCGGGTAGAGATCATCGTCGACCTTGAGGCGGGCAAGGACCTGATGCTGCGCAGCGACGGCGTCCCCAATGGGGGAGGCCTGCCTGACGAGGAAGTCGCCAACGGGTTTGGCCTGCAAGACACCTTCGACCTGCTCGAGATCGCAGCGCCGGAACACGACACCGCACTCGACGCGCTACCGGCACAGCTCGTCCCCGTGGTGCGTCCTGATGTCAGCGGAGCACCGGAGCGCGAGTTCCGGCTTAACGGCTTCCAAATCAACGAGCAATCCATGGATATGGAACGCGTCGACTTTGTCATCGACCACAATGGCCCCGAAGTCTGGCACGTCACCAACGAGAACTCCGACTGGCCGCACAACTTCCACGTCCACAACGCCAGGTTCCTGGTGGACAAGGTGGACAACGGCGACGTCGCATTCACCGAAGGCTGGCACGACACGATCTATGTACCGCCACTGTCAACCGTCACCCTCATTGTGGAGTTCGGCTGGCACCCGGATCCGACCTTGGCGTACATGTACCACTGCCACATGCTCTTCCACGAAGATGAAGGGATGATGGGGCAGTTCGTCATGGTTGAGCCTGGGCAGAAGGCGAACCTGCGGCCGATGCCGGAGGGGCATCACCACTAGGCTAAGTTCCAGGAAGACCACGACCTGAAAAGGTTTAAGAATTACTTGGAAGCTTTGCCTCCGCGAATGGCGTCTAACTTCCGTTGTAAGTCAGGGGAACCTGCCGAGACGATGCGCTGCAGCATTTGTTGGTTGCCTTGCATACGGCGTTTGTTTCTGGCTTCGTGCTCCGCAGCGATTTCCCAAAACTTTGTCGTGTTTATTAGATGCTTTGGAGAGCACTTCAATGAGTGATCGGTTGAATTGCTCCAAATAATCGAGTTGCTGGAGGGCGAACAGCGCTTGAACACATCTCTACAGAGGTCGACCGACCAAGCAAATTGTGACCGTTCTGCGAAGTGGTAGTCTGTGAGCCGTCCGAGCAACGCACACGTCCAGTCAGCAAACTGGATAGTTCCGTATAAGTGACTGTCGGCCTGAATCGGAACTTCAATGATGCTGCGGTTATCTTTGTTGGTTTTGCTGTAAATAGTTTTGCCAAGTGTTGCGACCGCACGTTCACGGTTGTCCGTATCAGTTGCATCCATGATGACCAGCAGCTCTTCATTGGCTTTCGTCGCTATCCTGCCAAGCCTATTGATGGCTTGGATCAAACAATGTTCCTCGCGCTCTTGAGAAGTCTCTTTAGTGACGCTGACTGGGCCAATTGGCTTCTCTTGTCCAAAGAAGAAGAGTTGACCACCAAGATTTCCCAGTTTTCGGTACAGCCTCTTAGTCGCTGGGTTGATTTCATCCTTGTACTCGCGGATATTCGCGGTGGTAAAGAGTGCTGATCCCTTCTTTTCCCACCGTCTTGGATGCGCATTAGCTTGCGTAATTTCCCAGTCAAGAAGCTGTTCTTTTACGTACTCAAAATAGCCACCAAATTGCCGAACGCTGTGCGACGGTATCAAATACCCGGCATAACCAAATACTGGGTGTGTATTAAACTTTTTATGGTCATGTCGGATGTAGGGGCCCTGGTGTCCGAATTCATCGAGGTAGGCTATGAGCATGGCGGTTCCTTCGAGATAGCTCAGCGGCCAGAACAATGCTTTGCTCTGGCCGCCGGAATTAGCGCGGTACGCGTGTTTCAGCGCCGCCACTGCAATTTCACTATAGCTTTTCCGGTAAACGGAGTCAATCGTGCAGTTTCGTGACTACATTTTGACTACATAAACCCCCACAAACGCCCTCAAACGCCCCACAGTTCACCCCGCTGGAAAACGAAAAACACCCCCAACCCAGGCAAAGCGCCAGGTAGCGGGGGCAATAAAAAGCTTCCCCACCAGGACTCGAACCTAGAATGACGGTACCAAAAACCGTAGTGTTGCCGATTACACCATGGGGAACTGCTCGACCTAGTGTAACCGATACCCAATGAAATGTTAAAAAGTGTGATGAGCTGGCAGTTTGCGGGCTGTCGGGGTTGTGTCCGGGGTGGGCTCTAAGCTAGAACGCATGGCTCGGCAGCGAATGACAAGAACGCAGCGCAGGGACCAGTTGCTCGCAATTGGCCGTGCTGCCTTTGCAGAACGTGGATTTGATGGAATCTCCATGGAGGAGATTGCGCTGCGTGCAGATGTGTCGAAGCCCGTCGTGTACGAACACTTTGGCAGTAAGACCGGGTTGTACGACGCCGTCGTTTCGCAGGAGATGGCGCGGTTTGAGCGCACGATTGTCGAAGTGATCCAAAACGGACGCTGGCGAGAGCGCATTGATAATGGCGTGTTGGCGCTGCTGACGTACATCGATGAGGAAACTGATGGGTTTATCATCCTGGTGCACGGTAGGATCCTCGGACGTGAACGAACGTACTCGACAGTGCTGAACCGCGTGACTGCGGAGGTGTCCTACCTGCTTGAGCGTGCGTTTGAGCACCGCGGCCTCGATGCTTCGGTGGCGGCACTGTACGGGCAGGCGCTGGTTGGGACCGTGTCGAATACGGCGTTGTGGTGGTTGGACCAACGGGGCGTCGATACGCGGTTGGATAAGGCGACGGTCGCGGCGCACATTTCGAACCTGTGCTGGAACGGGTTGAGCGGGTTGGAGGCACAGCCCCGCATCATGACGAACGAAGTGGAGGAACAGTAGTGGAAGAACAGACAGCTCAGGCGCCTGCGTTGGGTGGTTTGCTCACTATGGCGCTTACCGACCCGAAGCTCAAGGGCTTGGTGGGCAACATCGGCGTCGACTCGCTGCATGTGACTGGAATTGATCAGGTGCGTTCGTGGGCTACGGGTGCGCTGGCTCGCCAGGTTCCGGTGCTGTTGGTGACCGCAACGAGCCACGAGGCGGAGGACCTGACTGCTGAACTGCAGGCGATGCTCGGTAAGGGCAAGGTCGCCAACTTCCCCGCTTTTGAGACGCTGCCTCACGAGAGGTTGTCGCCGGCGCCTGATGTCGTGGGTGCCCGTGCGAAGGTGCTGTGGGAGATGCCCCAGGTCATCGTCGCCTCGGCGCGCGCCTTCTGCCAGCCAGTGTTGCCCGCGGTGGAGCCGATTACAGTGAAAGTCGATACCGAGTGGGACTTCACGGAGCTGACCGAACAAGCCGTCAACTTCGCCTACGAGCACGTCGACATGGTGGCAAAGCGCGGGGAGTTCGCCACGCGCGGTGGCATCATCGATATCTTTCCGACCACCGCCGAGTACCCAGTGCGCCTCGAGTTCTGGGGCGACGAAGTCACCGACATCCGAAGCTTCGCCGTCGCCGACCAGCGCACCATCGAGGAGCTCACATCCGTCGAGCTTTTTCCGGCGCGCCAGTTAATTATCGACGCCAGCGTGGCTAAACGCGCCGATGAGCTTGCCCGCACGAACCCGTCGAATACCACGCTGGTGCAGCTGCTCACGCGGATCTCTGAGCACACCCACGCCGATGGGGAAGAGGTACTCATCCCGGTGCTCAGCGACGCGAAGTACTCGGTGCTGCCGGAGCTCATGCCGAAGGGCAGCATTGTGTTCGTCTCTGGGCCTGAAAAGGTGCGCACCCGTATCGCGGACCTCGAAGCCACGGACCAGGAATTCTTGGAAGCTGGGTGGGAGGCCGCGGCGATGGGTGCGGAGGGCCCGCTTGCTGTGGAGGGGCTGGACGTATCGGCGTCCTCGTTCCGTTCGTTCGAGTCGTTGGAAGTGTCGGCACGCAACGCGGGCAACGCGTGGTGGACATTCGCACCTCCAGGCATGTTTGCCGCCGATGATGCGATGACGCTGCCGCTGGAATTCGAGGCTGCACCCGCACCGAAGGGCGAGCCCAAAGCAATTGAGCAGCTCTACGCGACGTTGAAACTGCACGTGCAAACCAACGGGGGCAAGGTAGCGTTCGTGGCGCCAGCGAAGGGCACCGTTGAGCGCATGGCGGAGCGACTGAGGGAGCACGGTATCTCGGCGCGCATCGCCACCCCTGGGTTGGAACCCGTCGATGGCGCGGTCACGGTCTACCAGTCCCTTTCACATGCAGGTCTCGTGTTCCCCGGACCCAACCTCGTGGTAGTGACAGAAACCGACGTGACCGGCAACCGCGTCGGCGACATCGCTGGCGCGAAGCGGCGCCGCCCGCGGCGCCGGAACCGGGTGGACCCACTCGCGCTGACTCCCGGTGATTTTGTTGTGCATGACACGCATGGCATCGGCAAGTTCATCAAGATGGCCGAGCGCACCATCAAAACCGGTGACGAAGCCTCCCGGCGCGAGTACATCGTGTTGGAATACCAACCAGCTAAGCGCGGCCAGCCCGGCGATCAGCTCTGGGTGCCGATGGAATCCCTCGACCTGCTGAGCAAATACACCGGCGGCGAGAAGCCTTCGCTGTCCAAGATGGGCGGCTCCGACTGGAAGAACACCAAGCGCAAGGCGCGCGCCGCCGTACGTGAGATCGCCGGCGAACTCATTGAGCTTTACGCTAAGCGTCAGGCCGCGCCGGGCCACGCTTTCGGCCCAGACACGCCGTGGCAACACGAGATGGAGGACGCGTTCCCGTTCGTAGAAACGGAGGACCAGCTCGCTGCCATTGAGGCGGTCAAGGAGGACATGGAGAAGCCGACACCGATGGACCGCGTGATCGTCGGTGACGTGGGATTCGGAAAGACCGAGGTTGCTGTTCGCGCCGCGTTCAAGGCAGTGCAAGACGGACAGCAGGTGGCGGTGCTTGTGCCGACGACGCTTCTTGCCCAGCAGCATTACTCCACGTTCAACGAGCGCATGGACGGCTTCGGGGTCACCGTTCGCGAGCTGTCGCGCTTTACTTCAGCGAAGGAAGCTAAGGAGATTATGGCAGGGTTGGCGGATGGTTCCGTCGACGTTGTGATCGGCACACACCGTCTGCTGCAGACGGGCGTGTTCTGGAAGCAGCTTGGCCTCATCATTGTGGATGAGGAGCAGCGCTTCGGCGTAGAGCACAAGGAGCACATCAAGGCCCTGAAGAGTCACGTCGACGTGCTCACGATGACCGCGACGCCAATCCCGCGGACCCTGGAGATGAGCCTGACGGGCATCCGCGAGATGACCTCGATCACGACTCCTCCGGAGGACCGCCACCCGGTGCTGACCTACGTTGGCCCGCAGGAAGAGAAGCAGGTTGCGGCAGCTATTCGACGCGAACTGCTCCGCGACGGCCAGGTGTTTTATATCCACAACCGCGTTTCCGATATTGAGAAGACGGCGCGCTCCCTGCGGCAACTCGTACCCGAGGCCCGCGTCGTGGTCGCGCATGGGCAGATGGGTGAGCAGCAGCTTGAGCAGACAGTCCAAGGGTTTTGGAACCGCGAATTCGACGTGCTTGTCTGCACCACCATCGTGGAGACCGGCCTGGACATCGCCAACGCTAACACCCTGATCGTGGAGAACGCGCAGAACATGGGTCTGAGCCAGCTGCACCAGCTGCGCGGGCGCGTCGGGCGTTCCCGCGAACGCGGCTACGCGTACTTCCTGTACCCGAAAGAGAAGACACTCACCGAAACGTCCTACGACCGACTTGCGACCATCGCACAGAACAACGACCTCGGCGCCGGCATTGCTGTCGCGCAGAAGGACCTGGAGATGCGCGGTGCCGGCAACGTGCTCGGCGCGGAGCAGTCCGGCCACATTGCAGGTGTTGGCTTCGACATGTACGTCCGGCTGGTCGGGGAGGCCGTCGAAACGTACAAGGCGCTCATGACCGGCGAAGTCGTCGACGCGACAGACCAGGGCCCGAAGGAGATCCGAGTGGATCTGCCTGTCGACGCCCACATCCCCGAAAGCTACATCAACGCCGAGCGCCTGCGCCTGGACGTGTACCGAAAACTTGCCGAGGCCCGCGATGAGCAGGACCTGCGCAAGGTTGCCGAGGAAATGATCGACCGCTTCGGACCACTTCCGACCGAGGTCTTGCGCCTCTTCGCGGTTGCACGCGTGCGCCACTTGGCTCGAACTGCTGGAATCTCGGATATCTTGACTCAAGGCACGAGGATCAAGTTCCACCCCGTGGAGTTGCCAGACTCGAAGCAAGTCAGGTTGAAGCGCCTGTACTCGGGAGCGAATTACCGTGCTGCGGCAAAGACACTGCAGGTACCAATGCCACGTGAAGGCAAAGGCATCAACCAGCCAAACCTGCGCGACATGGAGCTGCTGCAGTGGGTCGCCGACTTCATCGCGGACATTTTCGATGCCGAGAAGATCTCCGTTACTGGTGAGTCCGATGGCGACGGTGGCAGGAAAAAGAAACGCATCATCAGTGTGAGCCAGTAGCGGTTTCTACCGGGCTTTGTCCGGTGGTGCCTATTGGGAGTTTTCCCGGTGCTGCCTGTACTATGGGCCCGTGCGCCCCTATAGCCCAATCGGCAGAGGCAGTTGACTTAAAATCAATTCAGTGTGGGTTCGAGTCCCACTGGGGGCACAACGCAACGTCCCGCATACCTACAGGTAGCGGGACCTTTTGTGTTCCTATCGGCTATGCTGTGGGCACCCCTTTTCTCCGAAGACCTTGAGGAAGCAATGAAGCAATACGCAGCAGTCGGGATGATCGCAGTCGCTTGTTTGGGCGTTGTGGGTTGTTCCGGTGACAGTGGTTCGAGCTCCAGCAGCAACGATGCAGCCCCGGCCACGATCACCCAAACAATCACCACCACAGATTCACACGCGGAGGACACCGCCGCCCCAACCAGCGCCTCCGAGGATACCGAGACTCATACATTTTCAACGCGCCACTCCATCAACACTGGTCAAGTAGGAGGGGAGTGTGGCACCACTGAGTTCGGCGACCGAATCAAGGCGGGACCCGCAACATCGTGCGAATTTGCAGCTGAGATCTTCGACGTCGCCTACGCCGCAACCTGGCGCTACGTAGCGGCGAACCCCAACGTGAACGCGGTGCCGCGGGCTGATATCTCGGTGACGAGTCCCGTCACCGGCGAAACCTACCCGATGGTGTGCAAGATGGGCAGCGATGGCCGTGACATGTGGTGCGATCACCCCGAAGACGAGAACAACTCGGTGCACTTCTACACGTCTGGCGGTAGCCAACGGATGGCGAATCGCGTCAACCTTGTTCAGTAAGGTCGGGCCAGCGAACTATTAGAGTAGGTTCGTTAACGAGCGAACGGCCTGCTCATCAACCTTTGGCTTTTGCAACACAGCAACCAAGAACCCGGACTGCTCCGTGAACGGCTCCAAGTCCCAGCTCGCAAACTGGTGCTGTGGCTGGAACCCGACTTCGTGGCACATGGTGAGGAAGTCGTCGAACTCCCATCCGCGCCCACGCCCGAAGCCGACGACGAACCGTCCGCCCGGACGTAGCGTTCGGAAGATGTTCTCAAGCGCGGGCCTGCGACCGTCGACGGCGAGGAACCCCATCACGTTGCCTGCCGAGACCGCAATATCGATATCGCGGACCTCGATCGGATCGGCGGAAAGGTCGCCAACTACCCAAGTTGCTTCGGGGAAGTCTTGCTTCGCGTACCCGATCAGCACCGGGTCGATGTCCACACCGAAGACGATATGTCCACGCTTTGCCAGATAGCCGCCAAGGCGACCAGTCCCGCACCCTGCATCGAGGATGCGGGAGTGGCGGGCGGAGAGGGCGTCGATAAGCCGGGCCTCCCCGTCGATATCTTTGCCCTGTTGCACGAAGTTGCGCCACCGCTGGGCGTAATTCTCGGAGTGGTCAGGGTTTGCAGCGACAATTTCTTTCCAAGTGGCCATGCCCAAAACTATAGCTTCGGCCCCTTGGAAGTCACCTCCGCGTCCGTTGGGATGGCGTCTACCGGGATATCCTTCGGGAACGCGTGAGCAAGTGCGGCAGCAAAGTGCTTGCCACGGATGTCATTGCCGGTGGCGTTGTAGTGCACCTCGTCGCCTGCGAGGAACCAATCCAAGTTGGAGCGCGCCTCGCTCGCCCAGTCGTAGACGACTACGTCTCGACGCTCCTTCGCAACCTTGCGCAATGCAACATTGAACTCGTCCATGTTCTCGTTGGCGTAGTAGCCATTCGACGGGTTACCCGTTGCGGCTGTCGGCCACATCACGCGGTAGCCCTCCAACAGGTCAAGCATCTTGCGGATGTTTGCCTCCAACTCACCCGTGGGGTCGTAGCCGTAGGAGCGGGCAGCGTCTGCGTTGGCGGCGTCGTTCACGCCGGTGGCGATGACCCAGCAGGTGCCATCGTCAGCTGCACCCTGGGCGAGCAGTTGCTGCACGGACTCAATCGCAGACGGGTAGTTCTCTCCGTTGCCGTTGAATCCCTGATTCGTCGCGCGAGCGCCAAACACGCTCGTATCTACCTCGCTTGCGCCAGCGTCCAAGTATCGGTCAATCGCAGTGACCGCGCCTTCAGGAAGCTGGTTGATATCGAACATGCCAATCGAGGTGGAATCGCCGACGTGGATGA
This sequence comes from Corynebacterium sp. NML98-0116, assembly GCF_001767255.1. Lineage (GTDB taxonomy): Bacteria > Actinomycetota > Actinomycetes > Mycobacteriales > Mycobacteriaceae > Corynebacterium > Corynebacterium pseudogenitalium. The sequence goes on along the minus strand of NZ_CP017639.1, from coordinate 1,513,250 downwards.
CCTTCTCGCAGCTCATCTTCACGTCCGAAGGCTGGTCCTCCCATGAAGCTTTCTCAGAGGCGGACGTCGTCAAGCTTTCCTCAGTTTCCTTGGCTTTGTCCTTTCCCTCGCGATGGTCGCGCGTGCCTCCGCGTTGCGCATCCTGAGGCAGGGACATGGTGGTGTTCGGCTTCGAGGTATCCATGGCGAACACAGCCGGGATGCCTATTGCAATGATTGCGGCGAGCGTAATCGTCGAACCAAGCGTGATCGGGCGGAGTGCCTCCAACGGGTGTGCGCGGAATTGCTTCAGGGGCCCGAACACGCCATTGCGACGGATTGGGTTCTCAAACATGGTCCAGCTCAGCGCAGCAAGTGCAGTCGAAAGCACAAACACGAGGATGGAGGACCACACGCGGTGATCCTGCAACCACGCATCCGGCATGAAGTAAATCACCGGCATGTGCCACAGGTAAATACCGTAGGAGCGTTCGCCGATCCAGCGAAGCGGCTCCCAGCTGAAAATGGTCGTCCAGGGGCCGCGCGCCCCAATGACTGAGTAGATAGCAGCAACTGACGCAAGGTTCAGAAGCAGGATCCCACCCTTGTACAAGAACATGTTTTCCTGCGCGACGAGCATGCTCAGCGCGAAGATGCCGCCGAAGCCGAGGGTGCCAACAACGGTGCTCAGAACAGGGGAGGAACCAATGTTCTTACCGGCGTGCTTCCGTGAGGAAACCACGATTGCTAAGACCGCGCCGAGGAGCAGCCCGCCCGCGCGGGTATCGGTGCCCTCGTAGACGCGAGTCGCGTCGATAGAAGGATCAGCGAGCACCCACATCCAGATAAAGGAAGCTCCGGCGAGCACCGTGGTCACGACGGCGACAATCCACCCACGACGGAACACCCTCAGCAGCACCCACAGCAACAGCGGCCACAAGAGATAAAATTGTTCCTCGATCGCCAGTGACCACATATGGTCCAGCGGACCGGGGCCATTGAACTGATCGAAGTACGATGAACCGACGGCGATGTTATGCCAGTTGTTCACGTAGAAAATGGAGCTCAACGCTTCAAACGAGCGGTCACGAAGGTTGCCCGCATCGAACGCGACGGAAAGAATCACGACTGCCAACACTGTGGTCAGCATCGCAGGTATGAGACGGCGGAAACGCCTGACCCAAAACGTCTTCAGGTGCAGCGAGTTATCCCGGTAGTGCCCACGCATGAGGTTAAGCGTGATCAAGTACCCCGAGAGGGTGAAGAACACGCCCACGCCTAGCAGGCCACCGCTGAACCCAGGGAGGTTGAGGTGGTACGCGATAACCAGCATGACCGCTAGCGTTCGGATCCCGTCGAGGGCGGGGACATAGCGGTGAGAACCTGATATTGGGGGCGGCATGGGATGGCGACCTTCCTGGAGTGCGACAAACGTACAGAAGTATAGCGCTGCCAGAAAGATGGACATGAATTGTGGTGCAGATTGCTGCAGAGGCCACGCTCAGTGGCGTGATCCGGACAAATTCTTTGGGCGCATGGAACTAAAACAACACCCAGTGCGTTGGAGTAGGTGAACGATTGTTCTCAAAAGAAAGGATCAGGGGTCCGTGAGTAGCAACAACCCTGTATTGAAAACTCTGCAGGGAGTAGATTCCCAACGTGGCACTGGGTACCAGGGGTACGGTGCCGCGAACCCGTACGAGCAAGCACCCATGGGTGCATCGGCGGGCACCGTGTCTGAGGACCGTCCAATGACGGTTGACGACGTTGTCACTAAAACCGGCATTACCCTTGCCGTAATTGTCGCCTTTGCAGTAATTAACTTCGGACTGTACCTCGGTGGGTACGGCTCCATTGCCAGCATTCTGACGCTGGTCGGTGCCGTCGCCGGTTTCGTCCTCGTGATGATTCACGCATTTGGCAAAAAGTACGGTTCCCCAGTTATTACCCTGGCGTACGCGGCTGCTGAGGGCCTGTTCCTTGGTGGGTTCTCATTCGCCATCACCGGGCAGTTCAGTGTCGCCGGCGCGGACGCAGGCGCGTTAATCTTCCAGGCGATCTTGGGCACCTTCGGTGTCTTCGCGGGCATGCTTGTGGTCTATCGCACCGGTGCCATTCGCGTTACCCCGCGGTTTAATCGGATCCTCACCGCAGCCATTTTCGGCGTGCTCATCCTGGTTGTCGGCAACCTCTTGTTGAGCATCTTTACAGGCATGAATCCGCTTCGCGGTGGTGGCACCATCGCCATCGTGTTTAGCCTGGTCTGCATCGTGCTGGGCGCACTTGCGTTCCTGCAGGACTTTGACGTCGCCGATAAGTTGGTGCGCATGGGCGCCCCATCGCAGGCGGCCTGGGGCGTTGCACTTGGCCTGGCAGTGACTCTGGTGTGGCTCTACACCGAGATCCTGCGCCTGCTGTCTTACTTCCAACAGCGATAGCGCACGCGCTCACTGCAATAAATACCCGGCCCCACGACTGTGAGGCCGGGTATTTTTGTCTAGTTGCGCTCAAAAGCGCCCCGGCCAACAACATCGCTGGGCCGGGGCAGGGAGCTAATTGCTGTATTCAGCGTACTTAGCGTGCACCCTCAGGGTTGATAGACGTGCCGTCAACGGTGATGGTTTTAAACACGAGCACACCATCTACGATGTCTGGGTTGCCCAGGACAACCTGCACATCTTCGATTTCGCGGTTCGGATTGACCGTGGTGCGGGTAGCGGTGCCCTGCGCGAGCTGCTCAGACCAGGTATCCCACACGATGTCCTGGAGGAAATCGTTCTGGTCGCTGCAGTTGAGAGTCAGCGAAGCTGGACGCTCAAGGCCGACGCTGCCGCAGTTATTGACCAGTGGGGTCTTGTCCGAAGCACCCATAGCGGTGACAGTCTCGGTGACTGCAGCCTCAGAGGTAGCGCCTGCTGCATCGGTTACGTTCGTCGGGGTTGCCTTCGCGCGCTCACCAGGAAGCGAAGTTGGGTCCTGGCTTTGTGCCGTATCAACCTTCAGGTCCGACGGGTTTTGGTGTGGTGGGTGGCAGGCAGTCAAGCCCACAGCACCGAGTGCGACCACGCTGGTGAGTACTAGCTTGCGGGAAAAGAACTTATTCACAGGAATTCCTTCAATGTCAGCGATCACGGATAACGCCGATGGCGTAGACAGGCTACTTCGCCCGTGGCGTGGAAGCCTTAACAGAATCATACGGTTCTGCGGAGACGATTGTTACCGAAATCTCTCGGCCATTTGGGGCGTTGTAGGTGCGGGTTTCACCCTCGGAAGCACCGACTACGGCTGCGCCGAGCGGAGAGTTCTCCGAGTAGGTCTCCAGGTCCTCGTTGTCCGTCGAAGCCGCGCGGGTACCGATCAGGAACGTTTCCTTATCATTTTCGTCATTGTTGTAGTAGACGTGCACGACGGAACCTACGTGGGCTACACCCTCGACGATGCCGGAGCGCTCCGTGGTGGAGTTAGCCAGCAGTTCGGAAATCTGCTTAATGCGAGCTTCTTCCTGGTCCTGCTGCTCACGCGCGGCGTCGTAGCCAGCGTTTTCCTTGAGGTCGCCTTCTTCACGGCGTTCGTTAATTTCGGCTGCGATGACAGGGCGATTGTCGATGAGCTGCTGAAGCTCAGCTTCAAGCTTGGCCTTCATCTCCGGGGTGATGTACTGCTGCTGAGTTTGCGCCATCAGGTAAAAACCTTCCCTATATATGTCAAACGAGCCCGCCGGTTGGCGGGCAACTTTACCAGGCGGATAATAGCACAGCTGCCGCGCAGGTGGTGCACTGGTGAGGCTTAGCGGGCGTCGTAAAAGGTGCTGGTGGGGTCCATGTAGAACGGCAGATTGTCCGAGCAGCCGTAGACACGTCCTGAGACTGCCGGCTCGCGCACCGGTAGTTCGACGGCGACCCGCTCGAGCTCCTGCCCGCCTGCGGGGAGTACTACTTCTCGACGCCCAACTTCGGCATGCGCGTAGTTGACCGCAGTGACGATGCAGTACGAAGGGGCCTCGACGTCTTTGCGTGATACATCGATCCACATGCGTGTGGTGTTGTCGTCAACAGCTTCGAGCGAGATGAAATCCGCAGTGACGGTGCGGGACTCCTGCTTCTTGAAGTAGTCAAAGACACTGTAAAGCAGCACGACGACGAGGCCGATGGCGATCAGCGCGACGATCCGGCCAGCGGCGTTGCTGCGTTTCGTGGCTGTCGGGGTGGTGCTGGAGCCGTATCGGGATGTTGGGCGACTGGGAGAAGTCACGGTTACCTACCTCGCTGAATGACGCTGGATGACGCTGTAGCTGCAATCCGTTCCAATGGTACTAAGATGGCGCGAAGTTACGGAATCAGGCCCCGAAGAAGTTCTAGGAGGAATAGTGGCCGGCTTGCGCTTGATGGCGATCCACGCACACCCAGACGACGAGTCCTCTAAAGGTGCAGCAACGATGGCAAAATACGCATCGGAGGGGAACCGGGTGCTCGTCGTCACATGTACTGACGGGCGACGAGGCGACATCTTGAACCCTGCGATGGATCGGCCGGGCGTGCTGGAGAACATCCTCGAGGTCCGGGAGCAGGAGATGGCGGAGGCCGCGGCGGCCCTCGGCGTGGAACATCAGTGGATGGGGTACGAAGACTCGGGTCTGCCACAAGGCGACCCGCTGCCCCCGCTGCCGGAAGGCTCGTTCGCGACCCAAGACCCGGAGGCAGTGACGGCGCATCTCGTCGAGTCGATTCGAGAGTTCAGGCCGCATGTCATCATTACCTACGACGAAAACGGTGGCTACCCGCACCCCGACCACTTGATGGTCCACGAAATCTCGATGCTGGCCTGGGACAAGGCGGGAGATCCATCCTTTGCTCCTGAAGCAGGGCAGGCGTGGACGCCATTGAAGCTGTACTACAGCCATGGATTTATCCTGCAGCGGATGCGTCTTCTGCAGGACCGCTTGTACGCGCAGGGAAAGAAGAGCCCGTACGAGCTGATGATTCAGCGGTGGGAAGAAAACAAAGCGGATGTGATGAGTCGCGTGACCACAAGGGTGGAGTGCGCGGAGTACTTCCCCCAGCGTGCAGCAGCGCTGACGGCACATGCGACACAGATTGATCCGGCGGGCGCGTTTTTGGCGAGCCCAGTTGAGGACCAGCAGGAGGTATGGCCGACAGAAGAGTTTGAGTTGGCCAGAACTCGCGTAGCATCAACGTTGCCGGAAGATGATCTCTTCGCCGGTATTGACCCGAAGACCGCGGACGCGCTCGCTGAAGGTTTCGGGCAAGAGCGCTAACATTTTCAGCACAAGGAAGACGAAATACACATGATGACGACAGCACACGCAGCGATTATCAACACCTCTGCTTACTTGGTGGCGCAGGCGCCGAAGGAAAACCCGGTGGGGCCTGACTTTGGCAAGGCTTCGCCATTCGGCCTGTTGCTGTTGGTGATGCTGGCTGTGGTCATTTTGTCTCTGGGGTTTGCGTTCCATCGCCGGTACTCGCGGTTCCGCCGTCGCAGCCTCTTCGCTGAGAAGCACGGAATCGACCCGTTTGACCAGGAGGCGCTGGATAAGGCCATGGCGGAGGCGGGTGTGCTTGATCGCCGGAAGAAGCGTTGGATCTAAGGCATCTAACATACATACCGTTGATTGGTGAGTAAGGTTGGGTCCGTGAGTAGCCTCCAAAAAATTCTGTATCCGCTGTATGAAGCGCGCCTGAAGCGTGAGCTGAAGGGCAAGAAACGCCCGAAGCACATCGCGGTCATGGCGGACGGCAACCGACGGTGGGCCCGTGAGGCTGGGTTCACCGATGTTTCTCATGGCCACCGGGTGGGTGGGGCGAAGATCGGCGAACTTGTGCGGTGGTCGGCGGAAATGGACGTGGACGTCGTTACGATCTACCTGTTATCAACGGAGAATTTGCAACGGACTTCGGAAGAAGTTGAGCTGCTGTTCGACATTATTTCCGAGGTGATCGAGGACCTTGCGACGCAGTCTTACTCCTGCAAGGTTCGGCTCGTAGGGCACCTGGAGCTCTTGCCGGATGAGGTTGCAGAAAGGATGCGCCGATCTGCCGACACCACCACAGGTAAAGCTGGCCTGACCGTCAACATTGCGGTGGGGTACGGCGGCAGGCAAGAAATTGTCGACGCCGTTCGCAGCCTCATTAGCGACGCCGCTGCCAGCGGCTGCAGCGTGGACGAACTGGTCAACGCAGTGACCGTCGAGTCCGTGTCGCAGCACCTGTACACCTCAGGTCAGCCCGATCCAGACTTAGTGATCCGGACGTCGGGGGAGCAGCGCCTCTCCGGCTTCCTACTGTGGCAGGCGGCGTACTCCGAGATCTGGTTTACGGACACGTACTGGCCCGCGTTCCGCAAGATTGACTTCCTTCGCGCGTTGCGCGAGTACTCGCAGCGCTCCCGTCGCTTCGGCAAGTAGGCAGCTACCTGGCGCTACATTTTGCGCATGCGGACCCACTGCACTGAATGGTCGGCGCCTTTGCGTAGCACGAGCGAGGCACGGATACGGGTGGGGGCAATGTTTTCCACTAGGTTCGGCAGGTTGATGGACTGCCAAATATCGCGTGCCTTGTGACGGGCCTGCGCCTCATCGATGTCGGCATAGTGCGCAAAGTGCGCGCCGGGCTCTCGAAACGCGGTGTTGCGAAGCTTCATGAAGCGGTCGATGTACCAGCGTTCAATATCGGTGGTGAGGGCGTCGACATAAATTGAGAAGTCGAAGAGGTCGGACACCATGAGGGTCGGGCCGGTTTGGAGGACGTTGAGCCCTTCGAGAATGATGATGTCCGGCTGGCGGACCTCAATGAACTCGCCTGGGATGATGTCGTAGGCGAAGTGAGAATATATCGGCGCTTTGACCAGTGGTTGACCCGACTTGACCTCGGTGACAAAGCGCATGAGGTCGCGCCGGTTGTAGGATTCCGGGAATCCTTTGCGGTCCATCAGGTTGCGCTCTTTGAGCACTTTGCTGGGATAGAGGAACCCGTCGGTGGTGATGAGGTCCACTCGAGGATGAGAGTCCCAACGCTGTAGCAACACCTGCAGTACACGGGCAGTCGTTGACTTGCCGACGGCCACCGACCCCGCAATCCCGATAATGAATGGCACGTGGCCTGGGTCATCACCGATAAACGTCTCTGTAGCCTTCGTAAGTTTTTGTCTGGCCCGTACCTGGAGGTGAATCAGGCGAGAGATCGGAAGGTAAATGTCTTCAACTTCCTGCATATCGAGGTTCTCGCCGATACCACTGAGCTTGGCTACTTCGTCCTCCGTCAAGACTTGTGGCATTTGCGCACGTCGGTGCCGCCAATCGTCGCGGTGAAAGTCCAAATAAGGGCTCGAATCCGAAGTGCGGGGAGATTTCGCCATGCGTAACATTGTTACATTTGTTGTTTCGTGCCGGGGAACTCAGGTACAGATACTTCTGAAGTTCCTGAATAAAGTGGACTTCTTTCGTAGCGCTGATGCTTATACTGCATAGCAGTGCCAGGCGTAGGTGTGCCTGGGCATGAGCTATAACATGATTGACTGTCTGATCTTGAAAGGACCCGGTGCACGTGTCTGAAGACCTCCGCTACCAGGATCTCGCTACTTTTGACCCCGAAGTTCACGAAGCGATCGTTCAGGAGCTGTCGCGCCAGCGAAACACGCTGGAGATGATTGCCTCCGAGAACTTCGTTCCGCGAGCAGTGCTGCAAGCACAGGGTTCGGTGTTTACAAACAAATATGCCGAAGGCTACCCAGGTCGTCGCTACTACGGTGGCTGCGAGCACGCCGACGTCGTTGAAGACCTGGCGCGCGACCGCGCGAAGGAGCTCTTCGGCGCGAAATACGCGAACGTGCAACCACACTCCGGTGCGCAGGCGAATGCGGCTGTGTTGATGGCGCTGTGCGAGCCGGGCGACACCATCTTGGGCCTCAGCCTCGCTCACGGTGGCCACCTGACGCACGGTATGAAGATCAACTTCTCCGGCAAGCTGTACAACGTCGCTGCGTACAAGGTTGAAAAAGACACGTGCACCATCGACATGGAGAAGCTGCGTGAACAGGCGCGCGAGGTCAAGCCGAAGGTGATCATCGCGGGTTGGTCCGCGTACCCTCGCCACGAGGACTTTGCTGAGTTCCGCTCGATCGCAGACGAGGTTGGTGCGTACTTGTGGGTCGATATGGCGCACTTCGCTGGCTTGGTCGCTGCTGGTCTGCACCCGTCGCCGGTGCCTCATGCACACGTTGTGTCCTCCACGGTGCACAAGACCATTGGTGGACCACGCTCCGGCTTCATCCTGACCAACGATCTCGAGCTGCACAAGAAACTCAACTCCGCAGTGTTCCCAGGCCAGCAGGGTGGCCCGCTGGTGCACGTGATCGCTGCGAAGGCTACCGCCTTCAAGCTCGCCGCGACGGAGGCTTTCCGTAACCGCCAGGAGCGCACGCTCGAGGGCGCAAAGATTCTCGCCGAGCGCTTGACCCAGCCAGACGCCAAGGAAGCCGGCATCGACGTCGTCTCCGGCGGCACCGATGTCCACCTTGTGCTAGTGGACCTGCGTAACTCCGCGATGGATGGCCAGCAGGCAGAGGATTTGCTGCATAAGGCTGGCATTACGGTGAACCGCAACGCCGTTCCTTTCGATCCGCGTCCGCCAGCCGTGACGTCGGGGCTGCGTATTGGCACCCCGGCGCTGGCGACCCGCGGCTTCGGCAAGGAAGAGTTTGAGGAAGTTGCGGAAATTATCGCCGAGGCGCTTATCCAGGGTGAGAACGCCGACGTCGACGCCCTGCACGCCCGCGTAGACGCGCTGGCGGAGCGGTTCCCGCTCTACCCGGGCCTCGAAGATTGGAAGATGCTCTAAGAGCTACTGCTGCTGCTCGGCCTGGCGCTGCTCTGAATGAGTGGTGCGGGCCGAGCTCAACCATTCCGGCTGGTTTTTCAACAGCTCGTTGATCTCCTCAGTGGTGAGCGGCTTGTCCATGTCGTTTGCTTTGAGTGCGGTGATTGAGATCCCGAGTTTGCGCGCCACCTCGGGGCGGGGGTGTGGCCCATTGCGGCGCAGTTCCTGCAGCCACTCTGGGGGATTGTTCTGTAATTCGCGCAGTTGCGCGTGCGTCACGGCATTGTCTTGGAACTCCTGCGGCGTCGCTGGCAGGTAGATCCCGAGTTTCTTCGCGGCGGTCGCGGCCTTCATCGCGGTTCCGGATGGCTTCTGTGTAGTCATACACCAAACGGTAGCATTGTGCCATGCTATCGCTTGCTTTCGTCACCGGCACAGAGCCAGGGAAGTGGTTTAAACGCTTCGCACAGTCCACACCGCACTCGCTCGATACGCAAGGTGTCGACGACCCCTTCGCTGATCTCCTGGACGAGACGACTTCTACATCGCTGGCGCTGATGCGCCTGCCCGATGACCGTATTACCGATGAATTTCACGTGGTCCGTCTCTATACCGAGGCTCCCGGCGTTGCCGTGCCCAAGGACTCTTTGTTTGCAGAGCTTGGGGAGCGCGTCGATTACGCGGACCTCGAAGGCGAAATCATCAACTGGGTCTACCAGCCGGAGGCGTCACTTGAAGAGCTTCGTGGTGCATTGCAGGTCGTTGCGGCAAACGTTGGCGTGGCATTGGCCCCGTTGCCGTTGTTGAAGGTGCTCTCGAAGAAACAGATCGCGTGTTTGGAAGTTTGGCACGCTCCGCTGGTTGAAACTGAGATTGCATTGGTGTGGCGGAAAGCCGACGACGGTGACGAGATCCAGGACTTTGTGGGCGTCGCAAAAGGGCGCACCGCTCGCTCGTCGAGGGGGAGTGAGCCGACTGCTGGGACGAGGCGGCGCAAACAGGTGTCAGACTCCCGTGCTGCGCAGGGCAAACGCTTATATACGAAACGTGGGAAAAAGCGCAAGGGTGCGGCCGGGAAAACACCCCGAACGGGGGTGAAACGGAGGCGGCGAAAGTGAAATTTGCATAATGGAAACCAGACAAATTCAACAACGAAAGGAAATTTTGATGAATTACAAGAAGGTTTTTACTTCCGCCGTTGCTGCTACCGCTCTGGCCGCAGGCTTGGTTGCTTGCTCTGACGGAGAGGGCGCCGATAGCACTGCTACCACCGCTGCGGATGGTGCTTCCGGCACCGCAACGGTGACCAACATCGAGACAGCTACAGAGGCAGCCGAGACGGAGACTGCTGCTGAGACCGCCACCGACGCTAATGGTGCAGAGGGCTCTACGGAGTCTGTCTCCTTGACTACCGCAGACGGTGAAGAGGTCAAGGTTCCAACCGGTCTGGTCCAGGCAATCGGCCAGTACGCTGACTCGGAGTGGGGCGAGCCGATGAAGGTTACGGAGCACGATGGCAGCTGGATCGTTGACTTTGACAATGACCACCACGTCGCCTGGAATGAAAACACCGGTGGCGCTCCGATCTGGGGCCAAATTGCTAACGTGTGGCTGACGAATGAAGGCGTTATGGACAAGGTTGGCTTCCCAACCGCAGCCGAGACCCCACTTCCAAATGAATCTGGCTGGTTCCAGGAGTTCGAGCACGGCACCATCGAGTGGACTCGTGAAAACAACGACACCGGCGCGTTCGCTGCAAACATCATCGAGAAGTAATTTGTAGCTCTACAACGGCTTTTGTCCCCGTTGGTTGCACGATGTGTGACCAATGGGGACAATGTTTTTTATGACCAAAAAGGGTTTACCATTCGACCAATCCGGCCAGAAGACTACCCGCAGGTGCGTAGCATCTACGAGATGGGTCTGAGTACCGGAAACGCAACTTACGAGACGCGCGGCTTGACATGGGAGCAGTTTTCCAGGGCGAAGATCATGGAAACGGTGTTTGTTGCCGTTGATGAACACGATGACTCGCGTGTGCTCGGATGGGTAGCTGCGGCGAAGGCGTCGTCGAGAAGCGTGTTCCATGGAGTAGTTGAAGACTCCATCTACGTGCATCCGGATGCGCGCGGCATGGGGGTATCCGGTGCGCTGCTAGACAAGCTCATCGCGACGTGCATCGAACTTGATAAGTGGTCGATTCACTCGTGGATCTTCCCGGAAAACGAAGGATCGGCAGGGCTGCACAAGTCGCGCGGGTTTGAGAAAGTTGGCACCTTCCATCACATGGCGAAAATGTCCTACGGTGAGCGGGAAGGCCAGTGGCGTGACTCGGACATCTACGAGCTGCTGTTGCCGAAGCCGGGAGAAAAGAAACCAGGCAAAAGCCAGGTCTAGTCACGCCTCATCGTTCCTAGTCCAGCGTCTCTTTCAGCGGGTCCTCCCGGACCGGGAAGAGCAGCACCAACGCAACGGCGGCCAATGGGACCATCAGTAAGAACACTGGGGTCAGGCCGTCGTTGTAACTATTAAGGACGGCGTCGCGCAGTACGTCAGGCAGTTGTGCAACCGCGTGCGGGGTGAGGGAGTTGTGCCCACCGGCGCTCGAGAATTGCTCGGCGTAAGGGGCTGCCTCGCTAGGGGCCATCGAGGCCAATGCTTTTGGCAGGCGTTCCGCGAGCTCCTCCGTCATATTGTGAATGAACAGCGAACCAATAAGCGACGCACCGATCGCGGAGCCGATCTGTCGGAAGAAGTTGTTCGTCGCTGTTGCAGTACCGACCATTGCTAGTGGGAACGAGTTCTGGACAATAAGTACCAGTACCTGCATGACTAAGCCGAGTCCGAACCCAAAAATGAACATGTAGATACCCAGCGTGGTCAGCGGTGTGGACACTTCGAGCTGCGAGAAGAGGAAGAGTCCGACCGAAACGATGGCCATACCGATGATCGGGTAGACCTTGTAGCGGCCCGTTTTCGCGATAATGAACCCCACGGTAGTGCCAGTGCCCAAGATGCCGATGACCATTGGCAGCATCATCAGCCCCGCGTTCGTTGGCGTGAGTTCGTGCACCATCTGCAGGTAGGTAGGCAGGTAAGCAAGCGCACCGGTCATAGCCAGTCCCAGCACGGTTCCGGAGGCCGTCGTCAAGACCATGTTGCGATTGCGGAACAAGTGCATGGGGATGAGCGGGTTCGGTACGCGCAGCTCAACGAAGACGAACAGCGCTGCAGCGACAACCGCAAGCGAGGAAATACCCAAAATGATAGGCGAGGACCACTCATACTGAGTGCCACCCCACGTTGTGGTCAAAATAAGAGAAGTCGTGGCAACCGCCATGAGCACGGTGCCCAGCCAGTCGATGCTCTGTGCTGACCGCGACCCCTTGCGTAGGTGGAGCACGATTGTGCAGACCGTCATCGCGAGAAGCCCCAGCGGGATGTTCATCCAAAGGCCCCAACGCCAGCCGGGGCCATCCGTAAACCAGCCGCCCAACACGGGGCCAAGCACGGAAGAAACGCCGAATACTGCCCCCATCACACCCATGTACTTGCCACGGCTACGAGCTGGAACCACCTCCGCGATGATTGCCTGGGAGTTGACCATCATGCCGCCAGCGCCAAAGCCTTGGACGGCGCGCCCGATAATGAGCAGCTGCATTGACTGTGCAAGCCCACCCAAGGTGGAACCAATGACGAACAGGCCAATCGAGCCAATATAAGGCCACTTGCGTCCGACCCTGTCACCGAGCTTGCCATTAATTGGCATCGCGATTGTCATCGTGACCAGGAACGACGAAATCACCCAGCTCATGTGATCTACGCCACCAAGCTCACCGACAATCGTCGGCAGGGCAGTGGAGAAAATCATCTGGCCCAATGAGCTCATCAGCATCGTGATGAGTAGCGCTCCAAAGATCAGGCCAACGTGTGGCTTAGTGTTGTTTACCACTGCAACTCCTTTGCATACTTCGTGACGACGGCAGCTACGCTACGAGCCTGCTCCTTCGGCGAACCCTCCTCTTGGAAATGAAGGCTTCGCGCATAAAGCACAAGCGTTGTCCGAAAAAGTTCCACAACGATTCGGGCTTCTGCCTCTATGGTGACATCTAGACGGCGGTCTTCGGGGTGGCTCGCAAAATGCTCACGCACAGCCTGCTCGAGGTGTCGTAGCGTATCGCGTTTGCGGGCCAGCATCGCGTTTGCCAACGATGGGTTGTCCTGCATGAGCCGCTGGATTCGGCAGGCATCCTCGGCTCGATCTTCGGCACCTGATTCTTCCATTGCATCGATTACCAGGGACAACATGTTCGTGGACGACTCATCAGCAATGCGTGCAAAGCTCTCGCTGGTGAACTCGAGAGGGAAGCGACCAAGCACAGCGTCATCTTTTGAGTCCATGTAGTTGAAGAACGTCCGCCGTGAAATGCCTGCACCTTGGCAGATCTCCTCGACTGTGACATTGTCATAGCCGTCGCGTGCCACAAGCGATGCAGCTGTATCGAAGATTCGCTGCCGTGTTTCGCGGCGCTTTCGCTGCCGGAGACCTTCTGACTGATCGGGAAAATTCACGGAGTGCAATCTTACACTCCGTGCAAAAATATCAAAGAAACCTATTCAACCAGGAGCGATAGTGAGCCTTCCACGTTTGGAGAGCTATCACCGCGGCGCTCGAAAAACTGTGCCTCAACGATTCCCGGCTCCGGGCTGGAGAAGCTCCAGAAACCATCATCAGTAGTTGGAGGGCACTGTTTCGTCAGAGCGGAAGCACTGCCATCATGCGCGATAAGCGCCACGCAACCGCTCAGAGGATAGCTGACCATCCCTTGTCCTTCATGGAGGGAGAACACCGCCGGCCACGCCGCTACGGCAGCATCAGGGCTGTGCGATTGGAGGGTGCCTTGGAATGTTCCAGAGGGGGCGTCGTCACGCACTTGCGGAGCTTCAGGAAACGCAGTCACCGTCACAACTGTAGGCACCCCGTTAGGCTCCGGCTTTGGCTGAGCGGACCAGTACGCTGCGGCGAGCGCTATCCCGATAAGCGAGACCACCAGAGCTAAGACACCGCCAATAACCCATGGCTTATTTGAGCCCCCAGCTGTACGAAGCTGCGAAAAAGAATCAGACATAAAAATCATCCCTGGTCGTGCTCATGAACATGGGCAGTAGCAGGGATGATTGTAGCGAAGACTAGTTGCGTTCGGTATGAGCCATCGACAGGACGTTCAAACGCTTGTCGAGCTCCTCCTCAGTCAACGTTTCGCCGTCCACGAAGCCGAGGTCAATCACAGCCTGGCGGATCGTGATGCCCTCCTTCACCGCATGCTTTGCCACTTTCGCAGCGTTCTCGTAGCCGATTGCACTGTTCAGAGGGGTGACGATTGATGGTGAAGACTCCGCGAGCTGCTTCATGCGGGCCTCGTTCGCCTCGATACCGTCAACCAAGCGGGTAGCGAACTGTCGAGAGACGTTCGCCAGCAGGCGAGCGGACGCCAGCACGTTGCGCGCCATCATCGGGATGAACACGTTGAGCTCGAACTGGCCTTGCGAGCCGCCGAATGCCACTGCGGCATCGTTGCCGATCACCTGGGCTGAGACCTGGGTTGCCGCCTCGCACAGGACAGGGTTCACCTTGCCAGGCATGATCGACGAGCCTGGCTGCAGATCTGGGAGGTGAATCTCCGCGAACCCTGCGAGTGGGCCTGAACCCATCAGACGGATGTCATTTGCAATCTTGTACAACGAGACTGCAACAGTGCGCATCGCACCGGAGAATTCCACCAGAGCGTCGCGTGCGGCCTGGGCCTCGAAGTGGTTCTTTGCCTCCGACAGCTGTGTCAGTCCGGTGAGCTTCACCAGCTCTGCGGTCACCTTTGCGCCAAAGTCTGCTGGGGTGTTGATGCCGGTGCCAACCGCGGTGCCGCCAATGGCGAGCTCGCCGAGGCGGCCAACAGTTGCCTCAACGCGCTCGATGCCGAGCTCGATCTGACGCGCGTAGCCGGAGAACTCCTGACCAAGCGTGAGCGGGGTCGCGTCCATCAGGTGAGTGCGGCCCGACTTCACTACCTCGTGCCATTGCTCAGCCTTCGCAGCCAGTGACTTCTGCAGCACCTGCAGGGCCGGGACCAGCACTTCGACGGCAGCTTCGGTGGCAGCAATGTGCGTTGCAGTTGGGAAGGTGTCGTTCGAGGACTGTCCCATGTTGACGTGGTCGTTCGGGTGGACTTCCACGCCGTTTGCGTGCGCGATCGAAGCAATGACCTCATTAGTGTTCATGTTCGAGGAAGTGCCAGAACCCGTCTGGAAAACGTCAATTGGGAACTGGTCGTTGTGCTTGCCGTCTGCGATTTCCTTCGCCGCAGCGATGATCGCGTCAGCCTTTTCCGCATCGAGCTTGCCCGAATCCTTGTTGACCTGCGCACACGCGGCCTTGAGGAGCCCAAGGGCGCGGATCTGCTGGTTCTCGAGGCCCCGGCCAGAGATCGGGAAGTTCTCTACAGCACGTTGAGTTTGAGCACGCCACAGTGCATCAACAGGTACTTTGACCTCACCCATGGTGTCGTGCTCGATACGGTACTGCTTATCGGCCATTCAATCTTTCCTTTACTTGATACTTACAGAAAATCGACGCTTTGAATTACTTGATCGGGCCGGAGTAATCGATCACCGAGTACTCCTGAAGCTTCGGCAGCTGGTGGAGGGACTCCACGTAGCGGACGGTGCCAGACTTCGAGCGCATTACCAACGAACGGGTGGTAGCGCCATTCTTACGGTAGGAGACGCCGCGCAGCATGTCGCCGTTGGTGACACCGGTAGCCGCGAAGTAGCAGTTATCGGAGGCCACCAAGTCGTCGAGGCCAAGCACACGGTCGAGATCGTGGCCCGCTGCCAGCACGCGTTCGCGCTCTTCATCGGACTGCGGTGCGAGCTGGCCCTGGATCTCACCACCAAGGCACTTCAATGCACACGCCGTGATAACCCCCTCCGGTGTGCCACCGATGCCCATCGCCATGTCAATGGAGTTGGTGTTCTGGGCAGCAGCGATGGCACCAGCAACGTCTCCGTCCATAATGAAACGTACCTTGGCACCAGCCTTGCGAATCTCCGCAACCAGCTTGTTGTGACGTGGGCGGTCGAGTACCACCACAGTCACGTTACCAACGCCGACTCCCTTGGCTTCTGCCACTGCCTTAATGTTGAACTCGACGGACTTCGTAATATCGATGACCCCGACAGCCTCAGGGCCGACTGCAATCTTGTTCATGTAGAACGCGTCCTGCGGGTTGAACATGGAACCACGGTCGGCAGCCGCGATAACCGAAATAGCATTCGGGCGACCTTCCGCCATCAGGCGCGTGCCGTCGACTGGGTCAACCGCCAGATCAACCTGTGCGCCAAAACCGTTGCCGACACTTTCGCCGTTAAACAACATCGGCGCCTCGTCCTTTTCGCCCTCGCCAATGACGATGACGCCGTCCATCGTGACGGAGTTGATCATCTTGCGCATGGCGTCGACTGCGGCGCCGTCACCTTCATTTTTCATCCCGCGACCTACCCAGCGGCCAGAGGCAAGCGCAGCAGCCTCGGTAACGCGCACGAGCTCCATTGCAAGGTTACGGTCAGGGAAGTTTTCAGAAGTTTGTTCAGACATGAAACAGTGCCCTCCTGCGGCAAACTAGTTTTAGTTGTGACAACATCGACATCATGCCGCGTTGCAAAGCCATACCACTGCGGTCTGGCACACCTCTATCATGGCACTTTTGCCAGACATGAACCGTCGTTTCTACACCTAAAATAGGGCAATGCTGCGAATAGTGGTGTCTGAACTGGGGACTTCCTGCGTAAAAAGCCAACGCGCGGGGGTAAAAGACAAATTCGGGGGTATCAGGAATCCATGTCATACTGGAGCGCGTGGCTCAAGAAAACAAACCTCGCATTTTCCAAGACGGCAGAGACATGCTCATCAACGTCATCTTGATCGTGGTCGTCATGATCATTGCCGTTGGTGCGACCGGGCTGTGCACGTTCAATCCCGGTAAGCCCGAAAATGGGCCTGTGCAAGAAGTCGATGCGAAGACGTTCCTTGGCCTTGAGGCTCGCGGAGTCGATTTTCCGGTGCGCTACCCTCAAATGCCAACAGGTTGGGTGACGAACTCCGCGCGGCGAAGCATGATCGCTCAGCAGCCAGCTCCAGTCGTAGGGTGGGTCACGCCCGATGGTGGCTTCATCCAGCTGACGCAAACGGGTGCGGACAGCAAAACGGTCCAGTCCGAGGTCGACGGAAAGCAGCGCACGCTTGACCGCCAGGACACGATCGATGGCCACAGCATTGAGATATTCAAGGGTACCGAGGCGAAAACTCGCCCACTGTGGGTTATCGATGCTGGCGACGCACGATTCGCCGTCACAGGTGCCGGAACAGACGCCGAGTTTGAGGAACTGATACGTACTGCGCTCGCGACCGAGCCGCTGTCAGCGCAGTAGACGCCGTGGCAGCAGGCTATTCCGACTGTGGTGTTTGCTCAGTCGCGTCGCGCTGCTGAATAGCGGCCTCGACACGTTTTGATGCTCCCTCGAGTAGCTGCTCGCAGCGCTTCGCGAGCCCCTCGCCGTACTCCCAATACTTCAGTGATTCGTCAAGGCTCATTTGCCCGAGCTCGAGGACCCTCACTGTTTCTACGAGTTGCTGCCTAGCTTGCTCGAACGAAAGCGTTGCGGGGTCGGGGAATGCGGCGTCGGTGGGTTGGCCATTGCCATACGTGTTTTCGGACATGGATTGTCTCCTTGATGCTAGATGCTAGTGAAATTGCTGTGTGGATTTAATCGGCGGGGGTGGTCCCCATTGCTGCTGCGGTGATGGAACCGTCCGCGACGCGGATGCGCAGCTGCGATCCGGGGGGTGATTGTTCGATGCTGGTGACAACCTCAGGATCGGAATGGTCGCGGGGGAGGACTTGTACTACGGAATATCCGCGCGCGAGAGTTGCTGCTGGCCCTAACGCCGAAACTTGTGAGCGGAGCGCAGCGACCTGCTGCGTTTCTCGCGCCAACAGGTGGCTGATCTCTCGTCGCATCGAAGCAACCTGCTGTGAGACCTCTTCGCTTCGACGCTCAATTGCCAGTAACGGGTTCTGCATCACCGGACGCGAGCGCCAGTACTGGATCTCTTCCGATTTGGTGGAAACCCAGGTGCGCAGCGCCTGCGCGCTGCGTGCGCGCGCCTCAGACAGAAACGCAAGCTCCTGGGTGGCATCGATGACGACGCGTTTAGCGGCGTCGGTTGGAGTGGCCGCGCGTAAGTCAGCGACGTTGTCGAGCACCGGGTTGTCTGGTTCGTGCCCAATGGCGGATACCACCGGCGTTCCCGCCGCAGCCACAGCGCGCTGCAGCGCCTCCTCAGAAAACGGAAGGAGGTCCTCGACCGAGCCTCCGCCACGGGCAATGATGATGACCTCAACATTGGGGTCCGCGTCAAGCGTCTGCAGGGCCTGAATGACCTCAGGCACCGCGTTCGGTCCCTGTACCGCGGTGTTGATCACGCGGAATTGGACCGCGGGCCAACGGCTCTGCGCCACGGAAAGCACGTCGCGCTCGGCGGCTGAGCCGCGACCAGTAATGAGGCCAATCGTGTTCGGGAGCAGGGGAATCGGCCGTTTGCGGGCGCGGTCAAAGAGACCCTCACTTGCAAGCTGTTTCCGAAGCTGCTCAATCTTCGCGAGCAATTCACCGATACCGACGTGGCGAATCTGCGTCGTCCACATCGAAAAGGAGCCGCGGCCCTCGTAGAAGGCCGGCTTGCCGTAGATGACGACGCGGTCACCGTCCTTTGGTGGCGTCGGCAAGCTCCTTAAGTAGTCCGAGGAAACCGTAAGCTGCACGCTCGTTTCCTGCTGCGTGTCGCGGAGGGTGAGATAGGAGAATTTCCAGCTCGGCTTGTAATTCACCTGCGTGAGCTGGCCTTCAACCCACAAGTGGCCCAGACGGTTAATCCACCCCTTGACCGACTTATTCAACTTTGCCACTGGCCATGGCTGTTCAGGGCTACTTGGTGAGGCTGAACGCTCACCTTGTGCTTGTGTCAACACCGCTCCTTTCCCAGCGTGTCGATGGAATACGCTGTCATTGTTTCATAGATAGATCACCACAAGAATGTGTACCTACTGTTTTAGACGTTGATTCGGTAGGGTCGGTTCCATGACAAATCAGGGTAAAAAAGTTCTTCTGGCAGCACCTCGCGGTTACTGCGCAGGTGTGGATCGTGCAGTTGTCACTGTAGAAAAGGCGCTGGAAAAATACGGAGCCCCAATTTATGTGCGAAAAGAGATCGTCCACAACAAGTACGTAGTGGAAACACTAGAGAAGCGCGGCGTCATATTCGTTGACGAAACCGACGAGGTCCCCGAAGGCTCGCACCTTGTCTTTTCCGCGCACGGAGTTTCCCCCGCGGTCCGCGAAGCAGCGGACGGGCGCAACTTGCTGGCGCTCGACGCCTCGTGCCCGCTCGTGACCAAGGTGCACAACGAGGTGAAGCGGTTTGCCAAGCACGGATACCAGATCTTGCTTGTCGGCCACGAGGGCCACGAGGAAGTCGAAGGTACCGCAGGTGAGGCCCCGGAGGTCACCCACCTCGTTGACGGGGTCGAGGGTGTCGACGCCCTTCCCGACTTCCCAGAGGGGACGAAGCTAGTGTGGCTATCCCAGACCACCCTGTCTGTTGATGAAACGATGCTGATCGTTGAAAAGCTGCGCGAGCGCTACCCAGATCTAGAAAACCCGCCTAGCGACGACATCTGCTACGCAACGCAAAACCGTCAGGTAGCAGTGAAGAAGATCGCACCGCAGACGGAACTCGTTATTGTGGTCGGCTCGCAAAATTCTTCCAATTCGAAGCGCCTGGTGGAAGTAGCGCTCGACGCTGGTGCCAACAACGCATACCTCATCGACTACGCCCACCAAGTACAAGACGAATGGTTCGAGGGCGTCAACACCGTTGGCGTAACATCGGGAGCTTCGGTGCCGGAAATTCTGGTTCAGGAGCTGCTCGCGGAGCTTGCGACGCGCGGTTACACCGATGTAGAGGAAGTCACCACTACGGTAGAGACGATCACGTTCGCGCTGCCGCGGGATCTGCGTCAGCCGCGCCGTAGCAGCTAGTGCTCGTCTAGCCTTCGCCTAGCGATCTTCGTTTTTGTACAGGTCCTCGCCAAGGCGAGAGGCAACTCGCCGGGCCCGCTCCCCACGGGGGCGGGCCTGACTGCGTTCTGCCTTCGTTCGCTTCAACAGCTCATCGACCGTGATGCCACCCTGGCTGCGCTCACGGGCCCGACGGCCCTCGCTATTGGTCCTGCGGTTCGACTGGCTCATGCGGCGGCGCTGCGCTCGCTCCCGGCGCAGGACTTCATCGTTATGGCGTTGGATCAGCCAGTAGCGCACGATGGCGATCACCAGGGCACCAGCAGTCACCGTGAAGAGAATAGGGAAGTGCTCGATTACTGGGTAAAGCACCATAAGGATAGCGGTTTTCCCGCCTGCACCAGCGGCCCCGAGCTGATTGCGTGCTGAAATCAGTCCAAATCCAAGCAGCGCAATGACGAACAAAAGCGGGGTAGCCGCGACGGTAAGGAACAAACCCCGCGGGTCTACCAGCGTCGTCACGGCGATGACCGCGACGCTGAACAGTACGAGCAGAGGCCATCCGATGTATCCCGCCGACGTTGCGATGACGACGCCGGTCAGCAGCGCAGCAAAGATAATGCCGATGCTGGAAACGGTAGGCAAACCGTGGAAGGTGGCGGTACCAGAGCGCGGGGATCGGAGAGAGTTTTGAGACACGCTGGGCATTCTACCCGGCCTACCCCCGAGTCTTGCCAGTTTGACCCGCTCCAGGGGCTAACAATTCGACGAATCTGAGTCGCGGAGTCTCGGTCGCGCATCGATAGGGTGAAGCTCCGGCGCGCTCGACGAGTGCCCAGCTGCACCTAGTTCCTCGAGCTTACGAGCGGTGACCATCACCCGACTGTCGAGCGACGCCAGTGTTGCGTTGTACGACTCGACCGCCTTCTCAAGACTGCTCCCGACGCGGTTGTAGTGCTCTGTCAGCGTGCCGAGACGCCGGTACAGCTCTTCGCCAAGACGCTGGATGGTCTGCGCCTCCCGATTCATGGAATCTTGCCTCCACCCAAGTTCAACCGTGCGCAGCAGTGCGAACAGCGTCGTGGGGGTCGCGATGACGACGTTGCGGGCAAAAGCGTAGTCGAGCAGCTCCGGGTCGATAGCGAGACCGGCGTCCAAGAATGGGTCAGCTGGGACAAACATCACGACGAATTCCGGGCTGGGCTGAAATGCCTTTATGTATGACTTTGAGGACAGCGTATCGACGTGGCTTCGCAGCAGGTGCGCGTGTCTACGCAGGTAGCCTTGCTTTTCTTCCGGGTCTTCCGTGTTGAGCGCATCGAGGTATGAAGAAAACGGAACCTTGGCGTCGACGATTATGTTTCGATCCTGGGTGAGCCGGATAACCATGTCCGGGCGTAGCGAGGCGCCGTCGAAACGCATGTACGCCTGAGCGTCAAAGTCGACGTGCTCTACCATCCCACCCAGCTCTACCACGCGCTGCAGCTGCACCTCGCCCCATCTGCCTCGGACCTGCGGTGAGCGCAGTGCAGTGATGAGCTGATCAGTCCGGTCCCCGAGCCTGGATGAGGTGCGCGCAATTGCTTGTACTTGGCCTGCCAAGGCAGACTGCGCTACTGCTTGCTCTTTATCGATGTCTTCGAGACGAACCTGTAGGTCACGAAGTGCCTGTGCCAGCGGGCGTAGATCAGTAGGCGGGTGCTGTTGGGGGTTGGTACGCTGCATCCAAAACGTGCCGCCAAAAAAGCCCAGGATGGCCCCAACGAGGAAACCCGTAAAGATCAATAGCAGTGCGGTCGATGCGTCCATGTGCATTAGTAGAGCACATGAGCGGGACAAAACTAGGCGTTAGGACGCAGTCGATCGAACACCTGTTTTAACTTGTCGGGCTTGTACCGCGGACGGAAGCGGCGATCGGGTTGATCAAGATCCTCCTCCGCGGACTCTCCCTGTGCAGCCTCCGAGGGGACAGTGGCTGCCCATTCATCTTCCTCGCGCAGCGCATCGCGCTTGTGTTGGCTTTCGATGCTTTCCAGCTCAGCAATCGCACGACCTTCCTCGGTGATGAAAGAAAGATCTTCCGGGCGTACTTCCCCTGAGTGGATGCGCACAATATCGAGCGCGTAGCGGTAGCAAACCGCGATCATCGCAGCTACGGGGACTGCCAAGAAGGCACCAATCAGGTTGAAGAGTCCACCACCTACGGTCACGGAGACCAGCACGATCACTGGATGCAAGTTCATTGCACGGGACTGCAGCATCGGGGAGAGCACATTGCCTTCCAGCTGTTGGACAACAATGACGATGGCAAACACAATCAACGCTTGGGTTACGCCAAGCGACACCAACGCGACCAAAATGGCAAGCGCGCCTGCCACAACCGCACCCACAATCGGGATGAACCCCGCGATGAACGTCAGCACAGCGAGCGTGAACGCCATCGGGACGCCCACGAAGTAAATGCCGAGTCCGATGAAGATGGCGTCGACAAGCGAGACAACAGCTTGGGCGCGAATAAAACCACCAAGCGTGTCCCACGCTCGAGTGAAGAGCTCAGTGAAATGAAGGCCTGCGCGACCCCCGGTAGCACTGCGAAGCCAAGGCAAAAACTTGTGGCCATCCTTCAAAAAGAAGAACGTCAAGACAAGCACCACAAACAGTGTGACAATCAGGCCTGCGGCAGTGCCAATACCCGTGAATACACCACCAGCGATTGCCCCGGCCTGCTTCTGGAGCCACTGCGCAATCTCGTTCACGCCCTCATCAAGATCATCGGGGTTGACATTGAGCGGTGGACCCTGCAGCCAGAGCTGCAACCGCTGCACACCTTCGAGCGCTTGCAGATAGAGCAACCTCGAGTGCGCCGCAATGTCCGGGGCAATCAACGAGACGAGAAAGCCGAGAAATCCAAAGAAGCCAAGCAACGTCAAGAGCGCCGCAAATCCAGCTGGTATGCCATGCTGGCGCAGCCAGCCCGCAACGGGCGCGAGCACAGTGCAGATGATGAGCGCAAGAACAACCGGAAGAATGCCTGCCCAAAACATCCCGATCACTTTGCCAAGCGCGGCCAAAAACACTGCGACAATGAGGACTCGCAGCGTCAACGTCGCGGCGGACTTGATCCACGCGCGGTAGACAATGCCGCGATCAATCGGATTGGCGTCGTAGTCGAGAGGTTTCTGAGTGCTCACGCGACCTATTGTGCCCCATCCGAGGGAGAAAGAAACGTAACCCGACCGCGAGCTGCAAACTTTTCGACGGCAACGCGATGGGTGGGCTAGGATTGGCCAGCGTGAGTCTTACACTTGGAATCGTCGGTTTGCCCAATGTCGGAAAGTCAACCCTTTTTAATGCGTTGACGCGGAATGATGTGCTCGCTGCGAACTACCCGTTCGCAACCATCGAGCCGAACGTGGGGTTGGTTGAACTGCCAGACCCGCGCCTGAAGCGCTTAGCTGAGATCTTTGAATCCGAACGCATCCTGCCCGCGACGGTGTCGTTCGTTGACATCGCTGGCATCGTCAAGGGGGCGTCCGAGGGCGAAGGCATGGGCAACGCCTTCCTTGCCAACATTCGTGAAGCAGACGCCATTTGTCAGGTCGTTCGTGCCTTCGCTGACGACAATGTCATTCACGTCGACGGCAAAGTAGACCCTGCTTCTGACATCGCGGTCATTAACACCGAGCTGATCCTCGCTGACCTGCAGACCATCGAGAAAGCGTTGCCGCGCCTCGAGAAGGAAGGCCGCAAGAACAAGGACGTCGCAGCAGAAGCCGAAGAGGCCAAGAAAGCACAAGCAGTGCTTGAAGACGACCGCACCCTGTTCGCCGCAGCCAAGGCAGGGGATATTGACCTCGACTTGCTGCACCACTTGCACTTGATGACGGCGAAGCCATTCCTCTACGTATTCAATTCCGACGAAGCTGTGCTCACCGACGAGGCCCGCAAGCAGGAACTGCGCGAACTCGTCGCGCCCGCCGAGGCTGTCTTCCTGGACGCACAAACAGAGACTGAGCTGCTCGAACTGGACGAAGAGGATGCCTCGGAGCTTCTCGCGTCCGTCGGTCAGGACGAGCCTGGCTTGGAAACGCTCGCGAAGGCAGGCTTCGCGACCCTTGGCCTGCAGACCTACCTCACCGCTGGGCCAAAGGAAGCCCGCGCCTGGACGATCCACCAGGGCGATACCGCACCGAAAGCTGCGGGCGTGATCCACACCGACTTCGAGAAAGGCTTCATCAAGGCCGAAATCGTCAGCTTCGAAGACCTCGACAAGTTTGGGTCCATGGCTGAGGCGCGCGCCAACGGCAAGGTGCGTCAAGAAGGCAAGGAATACGTCATGGAAGACGGAGACGTGGTGGAGTTCAAGTTCAACGTGTAGTCACGCCTCGGGACTGCCAAAACCCGGGGTCTTCGGGATTTCGCGTAACGGCCCAAGTGAGTCCCGGTGCCTCGTGGCGAGCTCGACATCCGAGGTGGAGGCGGCGGAAGAGGGCGAGCAGCTCGTCGACAAACTCAACCTCGACTGTGGCAGCGTCCCAAAGAACGCCGTCCCAGCCTTCGTCGTGGACTGCGGTCGCCACGCGGCGACGCGAGTCACCGACGGGATTTGGGGCTATCGCCACCGGTTCGCGTGCTGGTTGTCGCGTTTTCGTTGTAGCCGCTGCCGAACAACCTCCGCAGACTCCACATCCGCGCCCCCCACTCTAACCGGCGGGCACAGGAATTCCCTGCTATTTCCCAAGCTCTTTGCGGCGCTCGGCCGCGAGTTTCAGCCGCTCGGCGCGATCGGAACGTTCCTTCTCCAGCAGTTCCTCGAGGATCTTGTCTTCCTCGTCGGAGATGTCGAAGACGGCGTACCAAGCGAATACGAGTATGCCCACCACGGGATACACCACCCAGGCGTAGTCCAGGTCGAACCCAAGCTGCAGCACGAAAAATACCGCTAAGCCGCCTATGAGGGTGGTGTAGATTGCGGTGTCCATCTTCCGCTTCGCTGCGAGTTTCTCATCCAGCTCGACCTCGGACGGGATCCGCTTTTCCAATGCGACCGGTTCGGCCGGGAGGTCGTCGAAAAGCATTGAAAGCTCCCCGCGAGTGCGCGCAACCGCGGCTTGACCTGTGCGTTCTTCGAACTCTGCCACATCAAGGTAGCCGTCTGCGAGCAGTGTGCCCAGCCGGTCCAGCGCGTCCGAGCGCTCGGCGTCGCCCACGCGGATTTCGTCCATTATCGCTCCCAACTTGCACTTGCCCTTGCGGCAAGCTGTTCAATCGCAGCCATGGCAGATGGTATCGAATACACAATCAGCGAGGCCGCAGAAGCCCTCGGCGTTTCCACCAAGGCGCTGCGTCACTGGGAGGCGCTCGGCCTCATCGCACCCGCGCGCACGTGGGCCGGCCACCGTGTTTACAGCGAGGCGGACCTCGAGCGCGGCGCGGCCATCGCCCTCTACCGCGGAGTCGGCGTGCCGCTTGCGCAGATCGCGCAGCTTCTCGACGCCTCCGGAGCCGCCCTCACCCGCGCCCTCAAGCACCACCAAGAAGCACTCGCGTCTCGACGGCGCACGCTCGACGCCCAACTCAAATCTGTCCAGCACCTCATTGACAACGCAACGAAAGGATCGATCGACATGGACGCAATGAAGAAGTACCTCGGCGAAGATATGCCCGCCTACCAGGAGGAGGCTGAGCAGCGCTGGGGTGATACCCCGGAGTGGGCGCAGTCCCAGAAAAAGCTCGCCCAAATGGGCGAAGGTGACTTCAAACGCCTGCAGGAAGAACAGGACGCGCTCGCCGCGGATCTGATCGCCGCACGCGATTCCGGCGTGGACCCCGGCTCCGAGGAAGCCGAAGCACTGGTGGAGCGCCACCGCGCAAGCATCGCCCAGTGGTACGAGGCGACCCCGGCTCGCCAGCTCATCCTCGCGCGCATGTACGTTGACGACGCGCGCTTCCACGAAGCCTACGGCGGCGCGCAGGACTACCTGCTCGAGCTGGTCACCGCCCACGCGGCGACCGAAGGCGTGGACGTGGACAACCCGCAGTGGGGTTAGAAACGGAGCAGTAATCCTTCCAACTCTTGCTGGAGTAAACGCTGTGCCGTCACTGGAACCCTTCTTGTGTGAATCTCTCCAGTACCATCGCGATCTTCCTGCCCGCTGCGCTTTTGGTACTTGGCGCGATACCGTTCTGGGAGCGCATCCGTCAGATGCCACGCGCAGGTGCCGCCCAGGCTGGAGCGAATGCCGCGGTGGTCGGCATTCTCGGCGCAGCGCTGTACACCCCGGTGTTCACCGCCGGGGTTTCCGGCGTGATCACTCTGTCCATCGCCGTGGTCTGCTACGCCGCGCTCACCTCGTGGAAGGTCCCGCCGTGGGCGGTCGTCGTCGGCGCGGCCCTGGTCGGCTAGATTGTGCTGTGAACTTCGCTCTCGCCCGGTGCTCGGCGCTGAAGCGCGCCAAGGGAGGGAACCGGGACTAGAACGTCACGTTGGCCAGCACCGCGCCGGTGGGTTGCGCCGCGCCGGCGGCGACTTCCTCGGTTACGAGGACTGAAGCAGTTCCACCGGGCAGCGGCATCCACACGTCGTCGTGGGGTTCCTGGCTGATGACTCCAGCCGATTCCACGGCGCCGTCATCCATGACTGCCCACACTTGTGCCCCCATGCCGTCGTCGAGAGCTGGCTGGCCGTTGACCATGGCGCCGCCCTTGCCCATGTCAGAGCTGATCACGATGTCGAGGCTCGCGCCCATCGCGTCGGCCTGACCTTGACGCGCGTCGTCGGCCTCCATGATTGCGTGCATTTCTTCGACGCCTTGGGCTGTCACGGATTCGCGTGACTCGTCGACAGTGATTTGGGTGACCGCGAACCCGCCACCGGCGATTAGCACAACGGCGGCTGCTGCGGCGGTTGTGAGACGTCGCCCGGAGCGGTTCTTCCGCGCGGTGTCGAAGTCAGCGACCTGGTCGGTGGCGTCGATACGCTCCATGATTGAGCGTTTGAGCTCCGGTGGCGGGGTGACCGGTGTGGCCGCGGAATTGAAGAGGTCCTCGATATCTTTATCCATCACAGGCCTCCTTTCAACGACACGGCCTTGCGAAGCTTTTGCAACCCGTCGCGTACCCGGGTTTTGGCTGTTCCGAGAGCGACGCCAGTGGCATCGGCGATTTCTTGATGGGTGAGTTCCCCAAAATACGCGAGCATGAGCGCACTTCGATGGGGCTCTCCGATTGAATCAATGAGTTCTTGAAGTTCCTCAGACTCTAGTCGCTGTTGAGCTTCGTCCTCAGCGGCAGCGACCCATCTGGTCAGTTGACTGTTGAAATCGTCGGTGTCGCGGGCTTGGGAGCTGCGCCAGCTCCGCAGCCGATCGATGGCTCGCGATTTGGCGAGCCGCAGTACCCATGACTTGGCGCTGCCACGGTGTGGGTCGAAGGTGTGGGCGCTCTGCCATACCTCCACGAAGACTTCTTGGGTGACCTCTTCCGCTTGGGCCCGGTCACGCAAGATGTGGGTGGTGAGACCGAGAACCTGTGGGGCCAGAACGTCGTAAAGCTCGGCGAAGGCGACTTTATCGCCCGCGCGCACGCTTTCTAAGAGACGGTCAGGATCCACAGATTCCAAATCTAACACCAGGGTCATGTGCTACTTGGATTCTTCCATCATCTTGTCTTCGCTCATCATGGCATCGGAGGACGGTGCCATGGAATCGCTCATCATGGCATCGGAGGACGGGGCCATGGAATCGCTCATCATCGCCCCGGAAGACGGGGCCATGGAGCCGTCCATCTTGTCCTCCATCTTCTCCTCGGAGTCGTTGCATGCGACGAGGCCGGTGGCGGCGATGACGATTGCGCTGACGCTGGCGATTGCGCGGTTGATAGACATAGTGTCTCCTTCACTTTTTCGGTTCGCAGGCGCAGTGTTTCTGGCCCGTTATTGAGTACTACGGAGCCGCGGGCTGATGCGGATTGGACCAATCCGGTGCGGGTGCTCACTCCGTAGTGCTGGGTGTGGGAAAGGCAACCGGAAAGTAGAGGAAACTCATGATCAGCGTGATTCTTGTCGGATTCATCGGAGGTGTGATCACGGCTTTGTCGCCGTGCATTTTGCCGGTGTTGCCGGTGGTGCTGGGTGTCAGCGTCGGGCGTAAACCGTCGCACGTGGTGGCAGGTTTGGTCGTGAGCTTCGCCGCGATCGCGCTGCTGGGTACGTTGCTGCTTAGTGCGCTGCATTTGCCGCAGTCGGTGTTGCGCTGGGCGGGAGTGGTGTTGCTGGCATGGGTGGGGTTGGGAATGATTTTTCCGCCGGTGGGGGAGGTGTTGCAGAAGCCCTTTGACGCGCTTCCGCGCCCCACGGCATTGCAGGAGAAAACGCGCGGCAAGGGAGGTTTTCTCATCGGTCTGGCCCTTGGCGCGGTGTACGTTCCGTGCGCGGGCCCGGTGCTTGCAGCGGTGACGGTGGCGGGCTCGACTGGGCAGATCGGTTGGAACACGGTGGTGCTCACTGTCGCGTTCGCGATTGGGTCCGCGCTGCCGCTGTTCGTGTTCGCCCTGGCGGGCAACAAGATCGGTGACAAGGTAGACGCGGTGCGGCACCACCGTAAGGCCATCGGCGTGCTCATCTTGGTCTTCACTGTGGCGTTGGCTCTCGACGCGCCGGCGACGATCCAGCGTGCGCTGCCGAATTGGACGTCGTCGCTGTCGAACCGTTTTGAGAATTCGGACTTGGCCAATGACGCTCTCAACAAGGTCGGCCCAACTGGGAGCGGTTCACTGCAGTCGTGCCGCCGCGCCGACCCCGCGCAGCTGCAGGATTGTGGCCCGGCACCGGAATTCGCGGGGCTGACGAACTGGATCAACGCCGACCAGCCGCTGAGCCCGCAGGACGGTGGTGTCATGCTCGTTGATTTCTGGGCGTACGCCTGCATCAATTGTCAGCGTGCGGGGGAGCACATCACCAAGCTTTACGACACTTATCGCGATTCCGGTCTCACCGTCGTCGGCGTCCATTCCCCTGAGTACGCTTTCGAGCACGAGCTGGGCAATGTCCGCAACGCCGTAGAAAAGGAGGGTATCCACTACCCGGTGGCGCAGGACAATGACTTCGCTACGTGGAGGAATTTCAACAACCGCTACTGGCCAGCCCGCTACCTGGTGGACAAGCACGGCAACGTCCGGCAGATCGTGGAAGGGGAGGGAAGCTACGCCGAGACAGAAAAGCTCGTGCGTGAATTGCTTATCGACGCCAACCCCGACGTCGACTTTCCCGAACCGGTCGAAGGCGGCGAAGCAGGAGGCGGTACAAAGGGCCGCAACCCGGAAACTTATCTCGGCACTGCGCGCGCCGAGTACACGAAGCAGCCCGGTTACACCGACGGCGAGCACGACTTCGGTGAACCGGCCGCCCCGGAGCGCGGCATGTTCACTCTGAACGGGACGTGGATTCTCGAGGAGGAATCGGTGCAGACCACCAGTGGAGGACACCTGGACATCAACGTCTTCGCCAAGTGGGTCCAGCTCGTGGTTTCGGGTGAAGGCGAGATCGAGGTCGAGTTTCCGGACGGTGCGAAAAAGTCGTTCCCGGTCGCAGATGGAACCCTCGACCTTGTGAAAGGCGACACGCCCACCGAGGGAGTGCTGCGCATCCGGCCCACGGCAGGCGTGAAACTGTATTCGTTGACCTTCGGCTAGGCAGAGACAACCTTGTCCAGCGCCTCGGAGAACTGCGCGACGGTGCCGTCGACGTAGCCCTCGGAGATGGAGGTCCACTTGGTGCCGGCTGCAACGCAGTCGAGGACCATCAGGCCGCCAACCTCGTGAACGGCGCTGGCCAGCTGGGAAATAAAGTCGGCGGGCAACTCGAGGCCCACAGCGGTTTCCACGTGCGCCGCGAAGACGATGGAGGGGTGCTCAGCACGCACCTTCGGTTTCGAGCCATTACCAGAGCGCTTATCCGGAGAAGCCTTCTGCTCCCACTCCAGCGGGATAGTGATCGTCCCCTGAGTACGGGGACTCCCCGGATTTACAGGCTGATTCACCGAGAAGATTGTTAACAACGCCTGCGGATTCTTACGCCCATCCTTGGTCTTCGTCCACTCGCCACTCAATGGTGTGCTGGTTTTGCGCGATCTCGGTTTCAGCAATGTCCATCAAACGCACGAGACGGGACTTGACCCACATGCGAGGTTAGGCTAACCTAACGTAAGAATGACTGTCATCGTCTGAGAGGACAACACGCGACCGCCACCGTTGTGGCGGTCGCGGGGAAGCCGGTCGCGCCGGGGTGCCGGGATCTCGTCGGCCACCCCCGGCTCCTCGAACCGGTCCTCGCCTTCGCCCGCGATGCGGGCATCCATATCGAGGTGCCACATGACAACCCGACCACGGGGCCGCTGCCGACAGCGGCCCACTGCGATACCAAAGAAAAGGGGAAACGATGACGGATCAAGCTGAACGAGGTGCGGCGATCGTCGTCCGCGACCTCACGAAGAGCTACCCGATTGCGGGCAAAGCGGGCACCCCGCCCGAAGGCGGGGCAGGTGCCCCGCCGGACGGCGGGCGCAAGGGAAAGCGCGGTGCCCGGATGCGCAAGCATGTGCTCGACGGCGTGAGTTTCACCGTGCCCACCGGGGCGATCGTGTCGTTCCTCGGCCACAACGGTGCAGGCAAGACCACCCTCATCCGAATCCTGTCGACGCTCATCACCGCCGACTCCGGCGAGGTGAGCATCTTCTCGCGCGACGTGAAAGAGGACCCGGCGGGCGTGCGCGCTGACATTGCCACCACCGGCCAATTCGCGGCGATCGACGAGAACCTCACCGGCCGGGAGAACCTGGAGTTCTTCGGGCGGCTGCGTGGACTCGACCGCGCCGCCGCGGCCGCCCGCGCGACGGAACTGCTCGCGCAATTCTCGCTCGCAGACAGTGCCTCGACGCTGGCGTCGGCCTATTCGGGTGGCATGCGGCGCCGCCTCGACATCGCCGCGTCGCTGTGCGTCGTGCCCAGGCTGCTGTTCCTCGACGAACCCACGACGGGGCTGGACCCGGTCAGCCGCGAAGAGCTGTGGGGCTTCATCCGGCAACTGCGGGACGACGGAATGACCCTGGTGCTGACCACCCAGTACCTGGAAGAGGCGGAGGCGCTGGCAGACCACGTCCATCTACTCAAGGATCGCCGCATCGTCGCCAGCGGAACGCCGGAGGAATTGCGCCGCGCCTTCGGGTCGCACGTGCTCCGCGTGTCCTTCGCCACCGCCGCCGAGGCGGAGGCGTTCGCCCGCTGCCTCGGGGGAACGTGCCTGGACGGCGCCCGCGTCGCGGGGAAGTCGGTGTCCCTCGACGTCGACCCCGGACCGCGGGTCCTCGAGGCGGTGGCGCAGGCGATGGAGGCCTCGGAAGCGTTGCCGGATTCGCTGAGCGTGTCGCCGCCCACCCTCAACGAGGTGTTCATATCGATGAACGCAGGGGGTGCGGCGCGATGAGTGCGACGTCGGTCGCGGCGTTTCTCCGTCGGGATCTGCTGCTGTTGCGACGCAACACCGCGTCGCTGATCTCCATGTTCGTGGTTCCGCCTCTCTTCCTGCTGTGCCTGTACGCGGTGTTCGGGTACTCGGCGGAGCAATCCGGCTTCGGGTACCTGCGTTTCGTGCTCGGCGGCTGCCTGTTCCAGGCGGCGATGTTCACCGCCGCGGCGTCGGCGATGGCGGTGGGACAGGACGTCGAATCCGGGCTCGTTGACCGCGTGCGCGTGTTGCCCGGGGCTACAGGCGGCTATGTCGCCGGCAGGCTCGTCACCGATGTGCTGCGGATGTCCGCGTCGATCGCGGCGCTGCTGGTCGTCGCGTGGGCCTGCGGCCTCGACATGGCTGTCGGTGACGTCGCGTGGACTGTCCTGTGGTCGCTGCTCGCCGCGGCGGTCCTGTCCCTGGTCACGGACGGGGTGATCCTGATGGTGCCCGCCCCGGTGTCGACGGCCTCATCGATCCAGGCGCTGGAAATGCTGCTGCTCATGTTCTCCACCGCGTTCATTCCGGCGACCGCTTTGGACGGCTCCCTTCGCGACGTCGTGCGCCACATGCCTTTTTCGCCGGTGATCGAGGTGATTAGGGCGGCGTCCCCGGACGCCTTCCCGGATCGCGCCGGGGAAGAGGCCGCCCTGTGGCTCGGTGTCGCGGCGGTCGCCGGAATCGTCCTGTTCATCCGCCGGTTCACCTCGAGGAGCGAATCATGATTGGCGCCATCTTCGTGCATCTGCGGCGCATCGCCCACATTTGGCTGCGGCGCCCCGACTTCTGGTTCATGACGTTCATTGCTCCGCTCGTGTACCTGTTCATCGTCAACCGCATGTTCGGTGGCCTGGTCAGGCAGCTCACCGGAGAGTTCGAACTCCGGAACGCGGTCATCCTGGTCGTGACGGCGTGGGCGTTCATCCTGGCCATCACGGGATCATCCACCGTGTTCGTTGAACGCAGCAATGGCTTCCACGAGCGGTTGATCACCATGCCGGCGCCGTACGCGGCCGTGCCGGCCGCACGGATCATTGCCGAGTTCATCCGGATCATGGCGATGACGGCCGTCGTCGCGGCGGTGGCCGCCTTGCTTTCCGACGGCCCACCGGAGGTGTCCTGGTGGTGGAGGATCACGGTGACCGGCGCGATGGTTGCCGCGGCGGCCGCATGCACCGGCACGTACATCGCGTTCTCCATCACCAGCCCCCAGGGATCCGTGGCCCTTATCCCGTTGATAATCGTTGCGATGTTCGTCAATACGGTGCTCATGCCCGCCGACCACTTCCGTCCCCTCCTGCGCGGAATCGCCGGGCACACCCCCGTATCCGCGGCCGGTGAGGCCGTCAACGGTACCGGGGCTGCGGGTCTGGTGGTCTGCGCGGCCTGGTTCTTAGGCATCGCCGTGCTCGCGGCGTGGGGCATCGCCGTGAAAACGAGGCCGGGGGAGTCTGCATGACGGCCCGCGAATCCGAGCATCTAACCCGAAACCGCCGCGTGGACGCGGCCCACACACCCGGAGACAGAACCAGATGAAGTCGATCGCCCAGATCGTCCAGAACAACCGCAGGCTCCTCGCGGCCTACGAGGACAAGGTCCAGCCGAGGTTCCTAAGCCGCTATGCGCGCGAACCGATGGACGCCGCCGCCGTGTACCGGAAGCTCCGTGCGCTGGATCCCGGGCCGGATGCGCCGGCCCGGGTCCTCGACCTCGGTTGCGGAACCGGGTGGCTCGCCCGCACGCTCGCCGCTGAGTCTCGCTATCGCAGGGCGAACATCGTCGGCTACGACCTGTCGCCCAATGCGATCCGCATCGCCCGCGAACGCGCCGCCGCCGACGGGCTTGGGGCCCGGACGGAATTCCACGTTGCCGACATCCTCACGCCGCTCGCGGGAGAGCCCGGCGGGGCCTGTGAAATCTGGGTGTGTGGCGCGCTCCACCAAATGAAGGATGCGGGAGCCGCGCTCGGCAGGGTCTCCGGGCTGCTCGCCGACGGCGGCATCGCTTACGTGCAGACGTTCGTCGAGGATCCCGACGTGAACGAGCGGGTCGACATGGCCGTCATGGCGAAGATGGGCCACCGGGTGTTCCGGGGCAGCGAGCTCGAGGACCTCGCCGAAGCCAACGGGCTGAAGCTGGACGGAGCCTCACGCGCCGGCATGGTGTATTTCTGCACTCTCGCGAAGAAAAGCGCGATCGGGGAGGCGGGGAAGTGAGCGCGATCGGGGAGGCGGGGAAGTGAGCGCCGTGGACGGGACCGTAGGCCCGTGGTCGCTGCTCGCCCCGATTCGGACCCGGATGCGTGCGGTGGTCGCGTTATCCGTCCTGTCGTCGGTGGCTACCGTCGCTTCGCTGGTCGGCATCATCGACATCGCGATGACGTACCCGGAGGCCCCG
The DNA here is from genome assembly GCF_001767255.1 of Corynebacterium sp. NML98-0116. Classification (GTDB taxonomy): domain Bacteria; phylum Actinomycetota; class Actinomycetes; order Mycobacteriales; family Mycobacteriaceae; genus Corynebacterium; species Corynebacterium pseudogenitalium. The sequence goes on along the minus strand of NZ_CP017639.1, from coordinate 1,479,404 downwards.
GTGCATCGGACGTGGTTGGCCGTGGCTGTCATCGTCGTCGCCGCAACGGTGCGCATGGCCGCGGACGGCGCCGCCGGCATGCTCTCGCACCGGGCGGATAACGACCTGCAGCTCCACCTCCGGCGCCGGCTGGTCGCCCAAATCCGGAAGTTGCCGCTGGGCTGGCTGGACGCCCGGCGCTCGTCGGGAATCATCGAGTCGGTTGAGAAGGACGTCGCGGCTGTCCACCAGCTCATGGGCCACACCGTCGGTGAGACCGTGGTGGCGGTGCTGGTTCCCCTGCTTTCCCTCATCGCGCTCGTCGCGGTGGATTGGCGGATCGCGGCGGTGGCGGTCGTCCCGGTGCTGGTCACCTTCGCCCTGATGGGCGTGATGATTTCGCGCGGAGCCGGTCTTCAGCGCGACTACGAGCGAGCCTCCGAAGGAGTGACGGCCGCGGTCATCGAGTTGGTGCGCGGTATCCCGGTGATGAAGTCCTTCGGACGCGCCAGCCAGGGCGCGGGTCGCTACGATGCCGCGGCGTTGTCGTTCGTCCGCGCGTGGTCCGCCTGGTCCCGGCAGTCGAACATCTATCTCGGGCTCATCGACGTGGTGACGTCCCCGACCACAGTCCTCGCAGTGGTGTGCGGGGCCGGCCTCGCTTTGAGGGACGCCGCGGGCGGCATACCGGAGGGTCTCGTCGCCGGGCTGGTTCTCGGCCTTGGACTCTCCGCGGCGATCGTGAGGGTGGCTATGAACTCCGAACCCATCATCGCGGGGATCGCCGCCCTGAAGTCCATCGCGGAGGTGCTGGGCACGCCGCCGATCGCCGAGCCCGCCGATCCGGTGCCCGTGCACGGAGGCGCGCTCGAGGTCCGGAACCTGGTCTTCTCCTACGGGGATGGGCCGCGGGTCCTCGACGGGATGTCCGCGACGTTCGAACCAGGGACCCTCACTGCGCTGGTGGGGTCCTCCGGTTCCGGAAAGTCCACCGTCGCCCGGCTGTTGGCGCGTTTCCACGACCCCGTTGAAGGCTCGGTGCTGCTGGGCGGCGCCGATCTTCGCGACATCGCCGTGCGCGACGTGCACCGCTCGGTGTCGGTGGTGTTCCAAGATCCGCAGTTGTTCACGCTGCCGTTGCGGGAGAACATCCGGCTGGCCAGGAGAGACGCCACCGACGACGAAATCATGGCGGCCGCGAAGCTCGCGAACCTCGATACGGTCATCGCGGCGCTGCCGAAGGGCCTGGATTCGGTGGTCAACGTCGACGTAACCTTTTCCGGTGGTGAGGCGCAGCGCGTGGCCATCGCGAGGTCGATTGTTACGGACGCGCCGGTGCTCATCTTCGACGAGGCAACCGCTTACGCGGATCCGGCTTCCGAGGCCCTCATCCAGTCCGCAATCGAGCGTTTGGCCCGTTCGCGGACGGTGATCGTGATCGCGCACAGATTGAGCACGATCCGCAACGCCGACCGCATCCTCGTTCTCGATGGGGGAGCGGTCGCGGAGGCGGGTACCCACGACGAGTTGCTTGCGCGCGGTGGCCGCTACCGGGATTTGTGGCGCGCGTTCGCGCTCGACGACGAACCATCCGCCCCGCGGGGCACTGAAGCAGACGATGAAAAGGCGGGGAATCGATGATTCGGGACTTGTGGTCGATGACGGATCGGCGCTCGAGAATGACGCTGGTGTGGCTCATTGCGTTGGCCGCGCTTGCCGCGCTGGCCCAGGGAGCGGCGTTCGTCGCGCTGCTGCCGCTGCTGTCGGCTCTGGCCGAGGGAGATGATGCGACGGCGTGGCGTTTCACCGGCGTCATCGCCGGCCTCGCGGCCGCCCATGCGGTGTTGTCCCTCGCCGCGGGGACGGTCGGCAGGGCGAATTCCGCAGCGGTGCTGTCGTCCCTGTTGCGTTCCCTGGGCGAACGCGTGCTGACGTTGCCACTCGGGTACGTCACCAAGTCCACGGCCGGCCGCTTCTCGGAGATGGCGTCGTCGGGTATCGCGTTCGCGGCGTCCGTGCCGCACGTGATCCTGCGGCCCGTCATCGCCGCTGTGGTTACGCCGACCGTCATCGCTCTCGGAATTCTGGCGGTGGATTGGCGCGTCGGTTTGGTTCTTGTCGCGTCGGCGCCGGTGATCTTCTTCGCCTACCGGGCCATTGGCCGGGTCGGCGGGGAGTCGGACGAAGCGCATGCTGACGCCGTCGCTGCCGTCTCCGGCAGGCTGATCGAGTTCACCCGCGGCCAGCAGGCGATTCGCGCCGCGGGCGACGGTTCGGCGGCGGACGCGATGGTGGATGAGGCGATCCAGGCCCAACACGATGCGTTCGCGAAGGCGACGTCGACGCAAGGCGCGGCCATCGGACGGTTGGGCTCGGTCGTCCATGCGGTGTTCACGGCGGCGGTGATCGTCGCCGTGGCAGTCGCCGCGACGGGCGGGATGGCGCCGGCGCATTTGACGCCGATACTCATCGTGGTCGTCCAGTTCACCGAACCGATCACCACCGCGGGAGCGTTGTCCGGCGGTTTCGGTGCGGGCCGCAACACGTTGACTGCGTTGCGTGACCTGCGGGCAATCCCCGCCCTTCCCGAACCTGCCGCACCGGAGCTGCCCGACGGGCATGACGTGGAGTTCCGCGGCGTGAGCTTCGGGTACGGGGATAAGAAGGTTCTCGACGGCGTCAGCTTCCGTGCACCTCAGGGAGCGCTGGTCGCCATAGTGGGACCGTCGGGGGCGGGCAAGACGACGGTCATGCGGCTGCTGTCGCGTTTTCATGATCCGGACTCGGGGGAGATCCTCATCGGCGGGGTGCCCTTGCCTCGGATCGGCACCGACGGCGTGAACTCGCTGGTGACCCCGGTGTTCCAGGAGACGTTCCTTTTCGACGCGTCCGTGCGGGACAACGTGGTCTTCGCCGACCCCGGATTCGGTTCCAGGCCCGGTGACGGAGACCGCTTGCGCGAGGCCGCCCGGCGATCCGGGGTGGACCGCATCGTGGAGCTGCTGCCTTCCGGGTGGGATACCCCGGTGGGGGAGGAGGGGACGCTGCTGTCGGGAGGCGAGCGGCAGCGCGTCGCCATCGCCCGGGCGCTTCTGAAGGATTCCCCGGTGGTGCTTCTCGACGAGCCGACGTCCTCGCTGGATGCGGCCACTGAGCGGGCGATCGTCGGCACGATGGAAGCGTTGCGCGGCGATCGCACCGTGATCGTCGTCGCCCATCGCCTGCACACCATCCGCGATGCCGACCTCATCGTCGTGCTTTCGGAGGATGGGACGGTCGCAGAACGGGGCACGCACGATGAATTGCTGGCGAAGGGCGGCCGCTACGCCGAGTCGTGGACGTGCCGGACGGGAGGCTCCCCGGGCGCCTGATCCTCATCATCTGGTCGATGCCCCTCACGGGCGCCCTGCCGCAGCTTCGGTACTGCCACATCGATCGTGCCGACACGGGTGTCGAGCTCGCGGTGGCGGTACCCGTTGCGGTGGTTGACCCGCTGTTCAGAAGCCACGCCGTATTCGGCGCTGCAGACGGTGTCGGCCTGGGCGGAGAGGATCTGGTTGATAAACCCTTGCAGCATCTGCCGCATCAGGTCAGGGGAGGCTTGGGCGAGTAGATCGTCCAAGTAGGTTGCTGGGTCGATAGAATGCGGTGCAGCGGTCATCGTCATGTGCCTTTCGGTGAGATGTGGTAGTTGAGTCGAAAGGTTGACTGACGGTGGCCGCCCCACTATTTCCGAAGCCCACCATCAGCAAGCGTTACACCACACTAAGGGACGCAACCCACGGGGTATCGGGAAGTGATGTCAAAAGGTGCTTTTCATGCGCATCAAAAATGTCTCTGCGGCTTGACTGCTGGTGACGAAACGGCACCGCCTGGTTGATCTGGTCAACCAGCTGTTTAATGCGCGAGTTGAGCTCGTCTAGATCGACGCACTGGTGGCCATCGAGTGCGTGGATGACCTTGTGGGTGACGATCTTGACTGCAGCTTCGACATTGGCTTTGTCTTTCGGCCGTCTCGACCTCGTGGGCAGTGCTGCGGCGTTGTAATGCTCCAAAAACTGCTCGTAGGTGTCGTTGACCTTGCGGTTTCGATCCGCCGCGCTGATCGCGTTCGACGCAGTCGAGGCATTATCCGGCACCACAACCTCAGGCACGCCCCCGAAGTAGGCGAACGCGTGGTGGTGGGCATCAAGCCAGGAATGCTGGCGCTCATCCGGACACGCGAGGGCAAAAATCATCCCGGAATACGGCATTGAGGCGACAAACACGCTGACCTTGATCCCCGGTGTGCCGTCAGGGTCGAACAGGCGCATCTTGGTGCCTGCCCAATCCACCTGCATGGTGTGCCCCGGAGTGTGGGTGATGCGTGCGGTCAAACCGGCCGCGTCGACATGGGACGCCACCAACTGGCGAAACCGGTCGTAGCTGTAATGGAGCTGGCCGGGTAAAGCAGGTGTGGTGGTGTAGCGCGCCCACAGCACTTGCAGTGTCTGCTTGTCACGCCCCGTGCGGGCTTTGACCACCGCATCGAAATCGATGGGGACGAATTCGCCCTGGCCGGTGCTGCGCCCATCGACGAATAACTCGTCGAGCTCATCATCCGTCAGCGCCAAAACCTGGTCGACGGTGCGAATCCCGAGGGATCGAAGCACCTGGTTCGACCGGGAAATCGCGCGGTGCGAGCACCCGAGCTGTTGTTCAATCTGGCGGTACGAACGCTGCTGCACAAGCAGCTTCATCACCGTCCGGTAATCCGTCATCAGCGGACTCCTTCCGGTAACCGGCTACACCCCTGTGGTGCAACCACCCGAAAGCATCACCCGCCACCGCCAACCCCGCTACCGGATACCCACTAAACCGCTACCCGAAAGTCACCACACCGCTACCAAATAGCCGGTCGCAACATTTTGGGCTACTTTTCAAAGAGCGCTGACACTCTGAAGTCGGCCATCTAGCCGTCCTCCTTCAAAACAGGTCAGACACGGCACCACCGAATTGCGATGCCGCCGAAATCCAACCTGCCCCAAAGCAGTACCAACTACACGGAAAACCAGTACCAACTACGCAGACACCCCGTACCAACTACACCAAAACGGCACCGGGAGCGATAGCGCCATGACCGCATCCTGCGGTACTTCTCTGGATTTACTTACTGTCTTTCGCGAAAAGGTTTCTTTGCGCCGACACGCCGTCGAGTTCAAATTTAACGTGTAGCGTTATTGACGCTTCGCGTTATGGGAGATAGGGTGAAGCGTGATCCAGTCGTTCGCTGACAAAGACACTGAGCGTTTGTGGAATCGAGAGCGGGTTCGCTCGATCGATTCCCGCATTCACTCAGTAGCGCTGCGCAAGCTTCGCCAGCTTGGGTACGCGCAGACTGTTGATGAGTTACGGATTCCCCCGGGGAACCGGCTTGAGGCGTTGAAAGGTGATCGGCGGGGTCAGTTCAGCATTCGAATCAACGACCAGTGGCGGATCTGTTTTCGGTGGTCTGCCGCGGGGCCAGAGGAGGTTGAGATCGTTGACTACCACTGACAAGCTCCCTCCGATTCACCCCGGTGAGATCCTCATGGAGGACTTTCTCAAGGAAATGGGGATCACCCAGCACAAGCTCGCAGTCTCCATCGGCGTTCCGCCCCGCCGGATCAACGAAATTGTTCACGGTAAGCGCGCTGTAACCGCGGACACTGCTCTTCGCTTGGCTAAGTTCTTCGGAATGAGCCCCCAGTTCTGGCTCGGGTTACAGACCCAGTACGACCTGGATGTGGCAGAAGACAAAATCCTCGCCGAGATCGAGAGGATTCAGCCGGTTCACGCTGTCTCGGCGTAGCAGTTACCCGAACCAGGTCCGTCAGCGTGAGGATATGCACGCGGATGGTTCGAACTAGGGAATTTGGGGACGCCGTCGCGTGGACTTGAGCTCCGAGCGCCGCTTTTTCGCTTCGAGACGGCGCCGCACCGAGCCGCGCGTCGGCTTCGTTTTCCGCCGCGGGGGAGGCGGTGGGGCGAGCGCCTCGCGCAACAAGATGGCCATGCGTTCCCGCGCCTCGGCACGGTTGCGGACCTGCGACCGCTGCGTCGATGCGCTCACGGTGAGCACCGTGCCGTCCAGGCGGTGTTCGAGGTTGTGGAGAGCGCGGCGGCGTTGGGTGTCGGAAAGCGATGCGCATTCCGCGATGTCGATGGACAGCTGCACCTTACTGTCGGTGGTGTTGACGCCCTGGCCGCCCGGGCCCGATGCCTTCGCGAACCGCTCCGACAGGTCCGCCGCGGCGACGACGAGGCCACCGGGGATCCCCGGTCCGGGCGCGATGGTCAGATCGTTCATACCGCCCAGCGTAGTTAGAGTTGTTTCCGGATCAGACCCGACGTGCGAGATCAGGGTAATGTACGACCACTCAGTCACCGTCGACCTCCAACTCGACGTCGACTCCCCGTGTTCCGCTTTCGTATCGGACATTTTCAGCATCGACGGAGCTGTAGTACTGGTCTGATGCGATCACCTGGAGGGACGGTATATCAATCCAAGCCATGATCAGCTGCGTTTTCGGAACCTGAGTCTCAAGCAGCGTCAAGCGACGAATAGGCATTGTGATGGTGAGAGGACACAGACCGAGATCGCAATCGAGTACGGCTTTCAGGTCGGCGGACTGGACGATACCGGGGAGGGCAGATCTTCAGGCTGGGCGCCCTCTTCATTGGTTTCCGCCGACCACACGCCTTGCTCGGACCTAAACAGCTCGAGGCTTCGCCCCATCCGTCGCCTTCAACGTTCACCGACACACGTTCGGTCACGCAGTTCTCCGCGGCGCGCAGCTCCCACTTATACGTGCGCTCCGTGGTGAGGATTTTACTACGCTTGATGGTGCGAAAAGGCAGGTAGCTTTCGACTGAAACTCGGTCGAGTTCAAGTTCAACGTGTAACGCGGGGCATTAAGGTGGAGATCGTTGATTACCATTGACAAGCTCCCCCGTTGGTGAGCTCGAGGAGACACACCTGGGCGGGCATGTGCCCGATGAGAAACGACACTGAGTGGCGCTTCCGGGAGATTCTGGAGGGATGATCGATTGGCTGAGCATCACACGGCTATCGTCGTCGGTGGTGGCCAGTCCGGCCTAGCCACGTCGTACTACCTGCGACGCTACGAAGTGGACTTCTTGGTCCTAGACAACCAAGAGGAACCCGGTGGAGCGTGGTTGCATACGTGGCCGTCATTGACGCTTTTCTCCGCCGCGGAGTTCTCCAACCTGCCCGGCTGGCCCATGCCGCACTACCCGGGGTACCCGCCTGCAAGTCATGTCATCGACTATCTGGAAAGCTACGAAAAACGGTACGACCTCCCGGTGAGGCGCCCAGTGCACGTTCACAGCGTGTCCCACGAGGGAGGGACGTTCACCCTAGATTCGACCGCCGGTCAATTCACGGCGGAGCACGTTGTCGCTGCCACAGGCACGTGGTCCGCACCCTTCGTGCCCTACTATCCCGGCACTTTTCGCGGACGCCAGTGGCATTCGTCGACCTACCCTGGTCCCGAACCATTCCGCGGTGCGAAGGTCGCTGTGGTCGGTGGGGCGAACTCGGGTGCTCAGATCGCCGCGGACCTCATCGGGACGTCGGAGGTCACATGGTTCACACGTGAGCAGCCGCGCTGGATGCCTGATGATGTCGATGGTCGCGATCTTTTTCTCCGCAGCCGCCGCCGAATTCTCGGTGGCGATGCCGGCCCGAACCTCGGGGACATTGTCGCACTGCCTCATCTACGTGAGCTCCGCAACTCCGGTCAACTCACCGCTACCCCCATCTTCGACAGTTTGAGCGAGCTCGATCACGACCATCTGATCTGGTGCACTGGTTTCCGTCCAGCCCTCGGTCCATTCCGCTACCTCATGCGCGGCAGTGAACCCGCGGTGAAGAATCTGCATCTAGTCGGTTATGGCAACTGGACCGGCGGCGGCTCGGCAACGCTGATGGGCGTGGGGCCCTTTGCCAAACACACTGCCCAAGTTGTCGCGGGCCATGTCGATGAAGCTCGGTATCAAAAGTTTTGAGATGACGCTTGGTCCCTGAGCAGAACGATCCTTCTAAGATCCGCGTTGGGGAGCCAGCGCGCTGGACGAAAGTGTGGCTCAGCGCTTCGCTTGTGCAGCCCGCAGGCCGTTCAAGATCACGATGACTTCGGCGACCTCGTGAACCAACACGACGGCGGCCAAGCCCAGCATGCCGCTGATCGCCAGCGGCATCAACACGATGATGATAGCCAGAGACAGCACGATGTTCTGGTTGATGATCCTGCTGCCTCGGCGGGCGTGTTGCAGTGCCTGAGGGATCAGCCGGAGGTCGTGGCCGGTGAAGGCGACGTCAGCGGACTCGATCGCGGCGTCAGAGCCGGTCGCTCCCATCGCTATACCCACCGTTGCGCCCGCCAGTGCCGGAGCATCGTTGATGCCGTCGCCGATCATGGCCGTCGGCGTCTTGGAGGAGAGTTCGGCGACGATGCTTGCCTTGTCCTCTGGGCGTAGCTCGGCGCGCACATCGTCGACCCCGGCGATCTCAGCCAGCGCCCGGGCGGTGCGAGTGTTGTCGCCGGTGAGCATGCTCACCTTCACGTCGTTAGCGTGCAGGGTCTGCACAGCTTCGGGAACCTCGGGACGCAGCTCGTCGCGGACCCCGATCGCCCCGGCGAGGGCGTCATCGACGGTGACCAGTACGCAGGTTTGGCCCTCGGACTCCATGCGCTCAACGTCTGCCTTCAGTGGCCCGGCGTCGATCCACCGGGGGCTGCCCACCAGCACCCGTCGACCTTCGACGGTGCCGCCGATGCCATGACCGGCTTCCTCGCTGATGTCCGAGGCGGCGGGTGCTTCGGGCGCCGCTGCCGCGATCGCCGCGGCGAGGGGGTGCGTCGATTGCTGCTCAACTGCCGCTGCGAAGGAAAGCACCTGGGCCCGATCGAATCCGTCTGCCGGGACCACCCCGGTAACCTCAGGCTGGTTGCGGGTGAGGGTTCCGGTCTTGTCCACCGCCAGGTGACGGATGCCGCCGAGCCGCTCGAACGCCGCGCCGGACTTGATGACCACGCCGAACTGGCTGGCCGCGCCGATCGCGGCCACGACCGTCAGCGGCACGGAGATTGCCAACGCGCACGGCGACGCTGCGACCAGAACCACCAACGCACGGGTGATCCACGTCTCGGGGTCGCCCAGCAGCGAGCCAATCACGCCGACCAGCACCGCCAGGATCATCACCCCGGGCACTAGGGGTCGGGCAATCCGGTCGGCGATCCGGGCGCGGTCGCCCTTTTCCGCCTGTGCCTGCTCGACCAGGTCCACGAGTGTGGTCAGCGAGTTGTCAGTTCCAGCTGCGGTCGTCTCGACCTCCAGCACACCGGCGGAGTTGATCGCTCCTGCGGGCACCTCGTCGCCCGGTGCGACCTCCTCCGGAATGGATTCTCCGGTGATCGCTGAGGTGTCAAGGCTGGAGCGTCCGGAACGAATGATGCCGTCCGTGGCGATCCGCTCCCCGGGGCGAACGAGCATCAGCTCGCCAACCACGAGGTCCTTCGCTGCGACTTCGACCGCCGTGCCGTCGCGCAGCACCGTCGCGGTCTGTGGTACCAATTTCAACAGTGCTCGCAGTCCACTCTGGGCCCGGTCCATCGCCTTGTCCTCCAGCGCCTCGGCGATCGAGTACAGGAACGCTAGCGCCGCGGCCTCTCCGACGTAACCGAGGATTACCGCGCCGACCGCGCTGATTGTCATCAGCAAGCCAATGCCGAGCTTGCGCTTCGTGACAAGGTTCCGGGTAGCGCCGGGCGCGAACGTATACGCCCCCAACAGTAGGCCGACCCAGAACAGTACTGTCGCGGGTGCCTCTAGCCCGGACCAGCCCAGCGCCAGACCTATGCAGAGGGCTACGCCGGAGAAGATCGGCAGTAGCAACTCGGGGTCCTTCCACCATGGCCGATCAAGATCTTCGATTTCCGTGGTTGGTTCGTGTTCGCATCCACACGCTGAACTCATGCGTCCGTTCCTTTCTCGTCGCAGCCGGGCACCGAGCACTCAGGGTCGATGCACGGGGCATTCTCGTCGACAGCCAACGTCGCGTTCACTAGCGCGTTGAGCGCTGTCGCGAGGTGCGGATCGGCGATTTCGTAGCGTGTCTTGCGGCCCTCCGGCTCGGCGACGACGATGCCGCAGTCACGCAAGCAGGTCAGGTGGTTCGAGACGTTCGAGCGGGTCAAGTCCAGGTCGCGCGAAAGCACAGCCGGGTAGCTCGGGCCGTCGAGTAGGGTCATCAGGATTCTGGAGCGCGTCGGATCCGCCATGGCCCGGCCGAGCCGGTTCATGACATCGAGGCGCGAAGCAATAGTCAGCATGTGCTGAACTATACAGTCAATACTGAACTATTTCAAACGCGCTGAACTGACATTGAAGCGAAGAGTTTGCCACCTGTTCAATCAATGCATTTTGGGAGGCTTTTGAGAGGTTAGCGCCCCTCTAGCTAAAAATGGGCGCGTACTGCGGAAATGGGAACAGGGGCAGCGGTGGGTAGTTGAAACGTGCTACTTGGTCTCTTGCTCCGGGTAGCGTACTTTCTTATCCTCGCCGACGACAGCTCCGTCGTTAAGCTTCGCTGCACTTAGGGTGGGGCCATGCTGCGTCATTCTCATGATGTGCTGCACGTTGTCGCCGTGGGCCAGGAGGTGGTCGGCGATGATGCGTCGGTGGCAACGCCACCAGACTGCCTCTGAGCACATGATTACTGTTGGGCATGTCCTGGCTTGTTCCCTGAGCGCTTGGAGTGACTGTGCGAATTCGTCGCCAAGGGCGTGGTCCGCGTAGTTGTGAAAGCTTCGGTTGCGCCAGTTGCCGTTCACCTCGAAGGGGACTGTTTTGGACACGTTGCGCCGCCCGGTGAGCCCTTCGTTTCGGGAGTATTCGATGCCGTGCCCAGGTAAGTGTTGGGCAAGTTGATCGTCGTTGAACCAGGGGTACTTCCTGGAGCCGGGAAGCTTGCGCACGTCCACGACTGCACGCACGCCGGAAGCCTCGAGCATGCCCACGAATTGGTCAAACTCGACGTTTGAATGGCCGACGGTAAAGATCTTCATGCCTCCGACCCTAGGCGCTTTGAGATAGTGGAGCCGTAACGGGAGGTGAGAGGCCTGGCGGATACAAGGCGGGGTCACGCTCTCCGGTCCGTACGCAGTTGCACCTGCCTTTTGCGGCGTAGATTCTGCTGACTGCCGAGTGTTTCGCAGGCACCGATTGGTTGAATTTCATTGGATCGGACGGGTGCTTTCGGTATCCCGCTTTGCCTGTTTGCGGGTCGAAATCCATGTAGCCCTTGTTGAAGGAGCCGTCTCTGTTGTCGTTGTTGCATCTGTGGTGCTCGCGGCAAAGACCAGTGAGGTTTTCGATATCGGTGTGTCCGCCCTTTATCCAGGCGAGGATATGATGTGCCTCACATTCTGACATAGGGGTGGTGCAGCCGAGCCAGGAGCATACTCCTTGGATGGCGAACATTGCGATTCGCTGTTCGGCCGATGCGAGCCGGGTGGTTCTCCCCATCCACAGTGGTACTGAGGTGACGCCGTCCACTTGGAGGAGGAAGTCTGTAGTTCCGTCCATGCCGAGGCGTACAAGATCGAAACAGTCGACTTCGATGCCGGTGTTGGTGCCGTAAAGCATGGAAGCATCGCCGTCGGCGAGGTCGTCGAGAGTAAGTGCAATGACCACCGAGGCAGCGCCGCCGTTCGCCTTCTGATGCGATTGCTCGTGTTGTTTGAAAATGGCGAAGAACTTGTCGAACCGACGTTGCTGCCGGGTGCGGGAGTCCACTTCGTCGTGCATCGCTGCTGGAAGGTTGGAGTTTGGCGCGAGGCCCTTGTCTGTGTGCGCTTTGATCAGGGCGGCATCTCCAGCCGTAGCGTTGATGTAGATGTCTACAGTGCCATCCGATTTGCGACGACCAATGGACATGCCACGATTTTCATACCCGGCATTAGGGTTGGTATGTGGGGCGTGTTTCCGGTTGACGTCGCTGACTGCGCGGCGAACGAACTGCCGGAGGTCTTCGGGGTTGCGACGTAAGCCCTCGGTCATGGCTGCGGAGTAGATGCGGGTGCGTTCGTCCACGCCAGCTTTGAGCAACTTGTCGAGTTCGCGCCGGATGATGTTTTGCTTCTCTGCACTAACCTGGGAAGACGTTCTTCTGACAGTTGCCTGCTGCTGCTCCACTTCATGGGTGCGAGCGAAAAGCTCCTCGGTGCTTTCCTTGCTGGCCGGGGGAGTGCTAGGTGCTGGCGGCTGGCCGAAGAGGAGTCGGCCGCGTTCAAGGCGGTTGTAGGCTTCGCCCTTTGACAGGTCGAGGCACTGCTGGAGGTACGCGTTGGGGTAGTTAGCGCCGACAATTCGGCCAGCTTCTTCGCGCTCGGCGATGAAGGCGAACGCGGCGTCGATAGTTGCCTTCTTTTTGAATTGCTCCTCGAGGCGTTCCATTTCGTGCCGGATATCACTGAATGTGAGGGCGGAGGGGTCGGCGAAAAGCTCACTTAACGTGCGCAGCGCTGCCGAAATATCGTTGACGCATCGGGTGATTGTGCTGGTCATGACCCCTCCTTTCGTGAGTTGCTCTCACCCTATCAACCCCCGCCGACACAGATCGGCACGATTCGAACAAATGAACGAACTTTCTGGCGGTTTGGTACGTTGAGACGTGGCAGACAATCACTTGAGGGTGGAGGCGCTCGACGAACATGGCAAGCAATGACAGTGATGATCGCTACCGGTACATGGGTCTCGAGATGATTCCGACGCCATGTTGCAAAGCGAAAACCAGTGAGCCTTGCCCAGGGACGGGGTGGATGTGGCGGGTTGGAAACGGTGTCATGGCGCTGAAGTTCAACGATGACAAAGTGCTCACCGGCACTGGATATGGGTTTGATGACTACAAAGATTGGGGCCGAGGAGGCGACCTACAAGACGTGATCTTAAGCGCTGCCGCCGACGGGCTGAGCCTTCCCGATGCCCTCGAGCGTGTCCGCAAGGCGTTCGGCAACCCCGACGTTATCGTGGACCTGAAAGACATCAACGAGTGAGGTCGTATGTCCCCGGAGAACATTTTGCTGCGCTTGCCGAAGACGCAGGAGCAGGAGATTCGCAAGATTTATGAGGAGCTGGCGCAGCGCGGATTTCCCGTTCAGCAGCAGCGCCCGCACGTGTCGGTGACGTTCGCTCCTCAGATGGCTCGAAAGGTGATCGCCCGAGCAGGGGAACTCCTGCCCCAGTTATTGCCTGCGCGTCTGGACAGGGTAGGCACGGTGGTGTTCGGGACGAAGTCGAAGCAGACGGTGGCGTGGCTGCTGCAGGGCCCGGACGAGCTTGAGCGAGCAGCGCGGGAGCTCAACGAGCTCAATCCCGATGGCCGTGGTGCTCGGTGGATTCCGCACCTAACGATGGGGCTGCGCCTGCCGAAGGCGATCGTAGGGGACTATATCCAGGCACTTGCTGAAGTGACATCGCCACACTTCAGGGCTGTGGATGTGGAGTATGCGGCGCTGTACCAGCCGCGGTATGGCTCCGAGTATCGGTTTGAGGTTTAGGCCTTAGGCTTTAGGGGTGGCAGCCTTGAGGCGTTGGCGTACCAAGTGCGGGTTGGTTCTGGTATATCCGATGGCGATAATTACGAGCGCTGAGGCAGCACCGAGGATGGTTTCCGCACTGCGCGCAAGGAGCATTGGCGCGACGGGGGCAGGTTCGACGGCTTGGATCATCAGCAGGGCGGTCGGGGTGATGAAGCTCGCTGCCAGCGTGTAGTTGCGGGTGACATAGGTTTCGGTCAAGAACTGCAGGATGATGATCCATATCACGAACTGCCATTCCTGCATGTGGTGCGAGAGGAGGAACCCGGCGACGAGAATGCCGGAAAGGGTGCCGAGCATACGTTGCAAGGCACGAAAGTACTGCACGCGGTAGCGGTTGTTGACCAGCGGCACTACCGCAGCGACCATCGCCCAGTAGAAGTGCGACAGCGGGTCAATGAGAGCGACGGAGATGATGCCGATCGTTCCAGCGAGCAGGGGAGCGAGGAAGAATCGCGCTGCCTCTCGCTTCAGCGCCTGCTTATCGACGCCCACTTCCTCCCCTCGCGGTTCACGCACATTGGGACCTTCCCCTATGAGGTGCGATATTCTCCCGAGCCCAAAGCAAAGACCGGCCGTCGCAGCAGCGACTGCTGTAGCGATCAGTGGGTGTGCCGGGTGGGCAAGGGACCCCACCGCGGCGATTGCGAAGAGTACGAAGACGGACCCGGTTGGGCGTGTACCTGACCACAGCGCGATGGTCGCCCACACCGAGGACGCGATGGCAGAGATGAGCATAATGAGCCACTGGTTTGCGTGGGTCCAAGACATTGTCGCGCCGATTGCGATCGCGACCACGATGGCGGTACCTGCAAGGAGCTGGTGGCGTGCCCTATCCTGTCGGGTTTCGTGGCGTCCATAAACACCCGTAAACGCGCCAAAGTTGGCGTAGATGGCAAGGTCGAAGCGGCCGATCCAGAGCAGGAGTAGGAGTGGGATGGCTACTCCGGCGGCTGTGCGGAAGGCAGGGATATGGTCCCGGCGTGCGGGTGCCATCGTGAACATGGCGCGAAAATGGTTCAAAGATCAGCCCTTTCTCCCGGAAGTAACAGAGTTGTTACCTTAGCCCTCTGCCAGCCCTCTGTCACAGAACCCAAAAACGCCAATTGTGTCGGAGGCGGACGCACACTAAGTCCATTCAAATTCTCTTTTGACTGCGAGGGAGTAGCGGACATGGCTGCGACTGAAGGGCATATTCAATCCGCTGGGAAAATCCCGGCACGTCACCTGATGGTCATTATCGGTGCCTTGCTGGTAGAGGTGGCGTTTTCAATAACGCTGACTGGTCTGAGTTTCTTTACACCGGCGGTGCTCGGGGACTTTCCTGGGACCCGTGCAGGTGCGTTCATGATTTATTTCACTTTGTATGGCTTCGCTTCCGCGGCGTCAATGCCGGTGGCTGGCATGCTCATTGACCGAATCAAGGCGCCTGGCTTGTTGGTCCTTGGTGGTCTCATTGCTGCGGGTGGCTTGGTTGTCTTTTCCGCCGCACAATCTCTGTGGTGGTTTTATGCAGCCGGAATCGTCATTGGTATCGGCGTGGGGCTTTCGCTGCAGTACGTCCCGATCGTCGTTATCAATCGCTGGTTTGTGGCTAAACGAGGAACCGTGTTGGGCATCGTCCTGGCGGGAACAGGAGTGGGCGGTGTGATCCTCGGCGTAGTAGTGCCGATCCTGCTGAGAACCGTTGGATGGAGGACCTCGATGGTGATTATGGCCGTCGCAATGGTTGTGCTGACAACGGGACCGGCGTTGTTCCTGATCCGCAGCAATCCTGAGGATCTCGGCCTACGCCCGTACGGTGCGGAGGTGGCACCGGCAGATGAAGTGACCACGAAAACTGGTAACGAGCCGGGAATGACGCAGCGGGAGGCTTTTGGCAGCATCTGGTTCTACGTATTGGCGGCCTCATTGCTGTTGTTGGGCGCGATCTACGGGATGACGCAACACTTCGTGAACTATCTTTCTGGCAAGCCGTGGGGTGTGGAGCTTCGCCCAGAGGAAATTTCAACAATCATTATCACGGCAACGATTTGTCTGATCGTGTTCAAACCGTTTCTTGGCTGGTTCATCGATAAAATCGGCCTGGAGCGGGCCCTGTGGATCATGCTGCTGATTGCGGCCGGCGCGACCGCGGCGTGGGCATACATGACCACGCTCCTGCCTTACGTGTTCTTCGTGATCTTCATCTTCCTCGGTACTGCAAGCGGCACCGTCGCCCCACCACTGATCGCAGAGCATTCGTTTGGCCAGAAAGAGTTCTCGAAGATTTGGGGCACGCTGGGGATGGCCTACCCAATTGGGCTTTCAATTGGTGCGGCTGTCTGGGGGTGGGTGAAAGACTACTTCGGCTCCTACGGCTACGGTTTTGTTTCTGTGCCGGTGTTCACATTGTTGGTGCTGTTCGGAGTGAGCGCAACGTTCCGCGGGGCCCGCAAGCTTTGGGTGCCGGAAGCGCAGCAGCTGGCTTAGTCGCGCCGGGCAAGGCGGCGAGTGGAAGCGCCGTCGAGCAGCGTCGTGCCATCCTTGACGGCAAGGGAAGGGGCGGTGGTGGCGTCGAAAACTAAGGGGGTGTTGCTCGCTGCGACGATGACGTTGCCGTACTCGTGGCCGTCGAGCATTGCTGGCGGCGCGACGGCCACCGCGTAAGAGAACACTTCGAGGAGCCCGGCTATCTCCGCGCGAGTGTTTGGAAGCTGCTGCCTATCGCCGATGTTTGCGATGTAGATGCCTCCCGGGCGCAGTGCCACGGTGCACGCGCGGAAAAACTCGACGGTGGTCAGCGGGCGAGGGGTGGAGGGGCCGCTGAAAACGTCGCGAACGATGAGGTCAAGGCTGCGTGGTTGGCAGGCATGAGTGAAAGCACGTGCTTCGGCGCAGCGGATTGTGACCGGCTCGAGGTTCTCCTGAAATGCCCAGCGTACGAGTTGTGCGAGTTCCCGGTCGATCTCCACTGCCGTCTGGTGGCTTTGGGGGTAACGGTGTGCGAAGTATGCAGGCAGCGTGCACGCGGCCCCGCCGAGGTGGACTGCGCGGAAATCCGAGGGCACGGTGTCGCCGGGGCGGATGAATCCCGTGATCCACTGCATGTAGTCGAACGTCAGCACCTCCGGCGCACCGAGTACAACGTAGGAGCTGGGGACGCGGTTGAGTTCGAGGGTGTAGCCGCCGTCGCGAAGTTTGTCGGCGATGATGGTCGCTCTGCCGGTGTCTACGGGGAATGTTCCCGTAATGGATTTCTTTTGGGTGCGGGGTTTGCGTCGCATTTCATGCTCTACCTTTCAGCGTTTATTCTTACCTGTTATGTACACATTGCGTGAAGCCCGCCCTGAGGACCGCCAGGCGGTCGTGGATGTTTGGGACGAATCTGGCATTACCCAGGAATGGAACGACCCGCCGACTGACTTCGATCTTGCGATGGAAAGCCCCGGCAGCACAGTACTCGTAGCGGAGTCCCCCCAAGGTGTCGTCGACGGCGCGACCATCGTAGGTTTCGACGGCCACCGCGGGTGGATCCACATGACCGGTGTGCGTCCTAACGCACGGGGAGGCGGCGTTGGGCGCCTGCTTTCCGACGGCTGCGTGGACTGGCTGCGCGAGCGCAAGGCCCCCGCAGTGCACCTGATGGTGGCGGAAGGAAATGACGCAGGGCGTGCTTTCTGGGAGCACCTCGGCTACTTCAAGATTGAGCCACCTGTGTACATGATTTCCCTGGAAGATTAATCGTTCCAAGACTGGGTGCGCACAAATCTGGTGGAAACCAGTACACCAACGATGACGAGGCTCAACGGCAGAAGCATAGACGTGGACATCGCCTGCGCGAATGGTTGGTGAAGCACGTCGGGGAGCGCTTGGGTGCTCCCGCCGCCGGAAAAGTCGGCAGCCGTCGGCCCGAGCTGGCGCGTGAGCTGCTGCGACATCATTGCCGCGATACCTGCAGAGCCAATGACCGCGCCAAGTTGGCGCACGGTGTTATATACGCTGGAGCCCGCCCCTGCCAGGCGCGGATCGAGGTTTCGCGTCGCGATCATGGACAATGGCCCCCACACCATGGAGTTGCCAAACCCGTTGATCACGGAGACCGCGAGTAACCACATTGGGGAGACACTCGGGTCGGTAATGAAGGCCGCGGCACCAATCGCGACCGCGACGAGCGAGAGCCCTGCGATCGCGAACGGCTTGGGCTGATGCGTGTTGGTGAGCTTGCCGACCCAAGGCGAGAAGCATCCAGAAATCAATCCCGCGGGAAGCAGGAGCAACGCTGCTTGGGTTGGCGAGTAGTGTTGCACGTTTTGCACGTAGATCATCCACGGAATGACGTAGGTGGAGATTGCAAACCCAACCGTAGAAATTGCTACGCAGGCGAGGGAAAAGTTTCGGTCAGAAAACAGCTCCAACGGCACCAATGGATCCCGGGTGGTTTTCGCTTGCCACCATACGAAGAGCGACAGCAACACGGCGCCGGCGCAAATGAGTGCAACGATGGCGAAGCTCCACGAAAATGTCTGTCCTTCCTGGATGCCGAACACCAGGCAGAACATGCCCGAAGCCGACAGAGCGACGCCAACCCAGTCAAACGTCCGTGCATTCTGCTCGAGCTTCGGCACGAAGGCCCACGCCAATGCGATGCCAACAATGCCCACCGGGACGTTGATGATGAAGATCCACGCCCAGCCCCAGGCGTCCACGAGGAGACCGCCGAGCAGCGGCCCAACGATTGTCGCTACCCCTGCCGTTGCGCCCCAGACGCCCATGGCGCCACCCCGCTGCTGCGGTGCGAACGTGCGCAGCATCACCGACATCGTCTGCGGTGTCACTAGGGCACCGCCAAAGCCCTGCACAGCCCGGGCAAGAATCAGTGCCTCGATCGAGGTTGCCAAGCCGCACGCCAGCGAGGCGACCGTGAACAGGCTCAAGCCACACAGGTAGACAGTTCGTGGTCCCACCCTGTCACCGAGCCGCCCCGTAATCAGCAGCGGCACCGCGTACGCCAGCAAGTACGAACTGTTCACCCAGATAATCTGGCTGTAGGTGGCGTTAAACGCGGTGGAAATCGCAGGAATAGCGACGGCAACGATCGTCGAGTCCACCAGAATCACGAAAAACCCGACCATCATCGACCACAACGCCGCCCAGGGCCCTGTGCTGCGGGAAGTCTCCATCGCACTGACTCTACCGGGTGGTCGCCAGTGGCGAAAGAGCATAGGGGCATATGATGGCACCTATGAGCGACATACATTCGACAGAAGTCTCCCAGAACGTCATCCTGCCGCAGTCAAAAGACGCAATCTTTTTGACGTTGTCCATCGCGCCGGGTCATGAGGGGGAGGTGGTGGACATCATCGGTGGCCTCGCGGGGCTCGTCAACGGCGTCGGCTTCCGCTGGCCCGAGGCTCACTTGAGCGCAGTGCTCGGCATCGGTGCCAAGATGTGGGATCGCCTCTTCACCGTGGAAAAGCCCGAAGGCCTCCACGAGTTCGTTGAACTGCAAGGAGAGAAGCACCACGCGCCGTCGACACCGGGCGACCTGTTCTTCCACATTCGTGCCGACGAATACGACGTCGCCTTCGAACTTGCGCGCCGCATCACGAAACAGCTCGGCGACGCCATCGAAGACTTCGATGAGACGCACGCCTTCCAGTACCAGGACTTCCGCGACCCACTCGGGTTTGTCGACGGCACCGAGTCCCCGCGTGGCCAAGACGGCATCGCAACGGCGATTATCCGCGAAGGAAAGTGGGCGGGTGGCAGCCACATCGTGCTGCAAAAGTACGTCCACGATCTGAAAGCCTGGGACGATTTGCCCGTCGAGGAGCAGGAGCGCGTCATCGGCCGAACGAAGCACGAAGACATCGAGTTCGACGACGACGCGAAACCGGCCAACAGCCACGTCGCTGTGAACTCGATCGAAGATGAAGACGGCGAATCGTTGGAGATCGTCCGCAACAACCTCACCTTCGGTGACGCAGCCGGCCAGCAGGGCACATTCTTTATGAGCTACGCAAAAGACGTCGCCATCACCGAGCGGATGCTGCGACGCATGTTCATCGGCGAGCCAGTTGGCAACTACGACAGAATCCTCGACTTTTCCACGGCACTCACCGGGTGCAACTTCTTTGCCCCGCCGAAGGCATTCATGGAAAACGTCGAGGATTACGTGAGGGACGAGCTGCGCTAGCCCACGAGTTGCTGCAGCTGCGGTGGTAGATACTGACGGATAGTAGGCCACGCCACCGCAGCGATTAAGCCCAGCCCGGCGAGCACACCAACCGTGATGAGTGCCGCCTTCGTCTTAGAACTGCCCTCCGAGGACATCAGGTTATCTTCGGCGTCCATGTCGTCGGTCTGCGGTGGGTTTGGTGTGACGTTGACGTCGACATCGTTTTGGTCGTGCGGGCGCATCGATTCAGGGTCAATACCGAAGAACGTGTCCAGGCCCTTGACGTTGAACTGCGTCGACATGTAGCGCTCGTTGGTGTTCGTGTTCCACTGCGAAATGACGACGTCGAGGTTCGCGATCGTGGAACCCGGTACGATGTACCCACCGTAAGGTTGGGAGAAATTCATCGGCGTCTGCTGAAAGTCCCAGTAGCCATTCTTGGCGATTGTCGCGACAGGCACGTCGTTCCAGCTTTGTGGCAGCGTATCCGAAATGCGGACCTCGACGGCGAGCGTGGCCTCGTTGAACATCACGAACACCCAGTGGTTGTCGATGAAGCGCAGGTTCATCTCGCCGGCCTTGATCTTGTTACCGTGCAGGATCGCGCCAGCTTCGTTGCCCCACTCGCCGGTGTTCGGATTAAACAGTTCCCAACTTGGCTGGTCGCCGATCTGGTCCTCGGTAAAGCGAGCCAGGTACACGTCGTGTTTGCGCTGGAAGCCCGACATCACTGCATAGATGTAGCCGTCCGGGCCCTTTTCCCAGGAAATGAGCTGGCCAAGTCCATTGAGGTAATGGTTGGGAGTGCGCCCAATGCTCTTCCACGTTTTCCCTTCATCGGTGGACTTCCATGTCTGTGTCTCGAGCACATTGCCGATGCCGCGGTTCCACATGCCTTGCATGTAGAGCGTGCCGTTGATGTTGATCACATCCGACGGGATGAGCGTTAGCTTGTCGCCTTCCTCGCGGTAGTAGTTGATCAGGCCGTATGCGTCACGGTGCCCCTTGAGCGGGCGAAGGATTTCGATCTGTCCGTTATTCATTCGCGCAACCACGCCAATGGGGCTGATCCAGTCGCCTTCCCCAAACTTTTTGCCGCGGAATGAGTCGCCGAAGATCATCGCGAATTCGTCACCGTTGAGCGGTGTCATGGCGCCCAAGTCGCCGGCCCCAATGCCGACATGTGCAGCCCACGGGCCGAGCACATCACCCATGATTTGGACGACGGTGCCATCTGGCATCTTCATCGGTTTTTGCTTTGGCTTCGTCGGAAGATCTTCAGGGCCATGCGGCCGGATCGTAGGCCAGGCAGGCAAAATCGAGTTCGCTTGTGCGTGTGCGACAGGAATCGAAAGACCGGTCGCAGCAAGAGCAAGAGTAGTGGCACAGGCGATAATTCGGGTCAAAGGCGGCAAAGGCATGGGGCTCCTGGGATGAAACGTCGTGAGGCAAAATATTCGACGTCCCCTTTCACCGCAGCAGGCTGTGGGGAAGTGGACGTCGATAATTATTGGGCGAATATTGGGTTAGTTCGAAGAATCGTTGCGCTGACCAAGACCCGAGTCCAGGCGCAGCAGTCCAGAACCATCATTGCCGACAAGTGTCAGCTGGTCAACAATCTCGGAAACCGTTGCCTCTTCGCTGATCTGCTCGTCGAGGAACCAGGTGATAAGTGAGCGCGAGTCAAAGTCCTTGACCTCATCGGCGATGCCGGCGATGTTGCGAATCATCGCAGAGACCTTGCGCTCGTGCTCCAGCGCTGCCTTGAACGCTGCGAGCGGGGAATCGATCGATGGAGCGTCGAGTGCGACGGTGTGCAAGGTGACGTCGTGACCCCGGTCGATCAGGTGCGTTGCGAACTTCTCTGCGTGGTCGCACTCTTCCTGCGCCTGCTCAGCAAACCAGGATGCGAAGCCCGGGAAAGACTGTGCCTCCATGGTGTAGGCGAGCTGGCGGTACAGCAGTGCCGCCTGGTATTCCGCAGTGACCTGCTCGTTCATTGCATCTTGCAATTTCTTGTCCATAGTCAAGCTCCTTTGAAGGTGTAGTTGAAAACTGATGTTACGGCGCTATTTTACGCCTGCGAGGCAAAAATGCATCAAAAGTAAGGGTATCCTAATCAATGACCTGGGGGTATGTCGATGGGGAACCTTCGCAAAATGGGCTATCCTTGCCGGTATGTCTCGTTTTAGTCCCTTAAATTGGCCGGTTGTGCGCCAGATACGCGGTGGTGACGCCTTCGCCCGAGGCGAAAACACCGAATCTGCGCGCAGCCAAGAAATGGAAGGCCGCATTGTAGAAGCGGACCGCGTTGTCAAGAGCGTGTGTCCGTACTGCGCTGTTGGCTGTGGCCAGCGCGTATATGTAAAAGACAATAAGGTCATTCAAATTGAAGGCGACCCGGATTCTCCGCACTCACGCGGACGCCTGTGCCCGAAGGGTGCAGCTTCCGAGCAGCTCGTCAACGCGGAAAACCGCGTGACCGACATTCTGTACCGAGCACCGCGCTCCAAGGAATGGGTCAAGCTTGACCGCGAAACCGCCATGGAAATGGTCGTCGACCGCTTCTTGGAAGCTCGTGAAAACGGCTGGCAGGATTTTGACGACAAGGGGCGCCCAGTGCGTCGAACCATGGGTATCGCAGGCCTGGGCGGCGCCGCGATGGACAATGAGGAAAACTACCTGATTAAGAAGCTGTGGACTGCAGCGGGCGCGGTGCAGGTCGAAAACCAAGCTCGTATATGACACTCCTCCACGGTTCCCAGTTTGGGATCCTCGTTTGGACGCGGTGGAGCGACCCAGCCACTGCAGGACATGGCAAATGCGGACTGCATTGTCATCCAAGGGTCAAACATGGCCGAAGCGCACCCAGTTGGGTTCCAGTGGGTCATGGAAGCGAAGGCGCGTGGTGCACGAATCATCCACGTCGACCCTCGATTCACGCGTACGTCGGCGATGGCACATAAGCACATCCCGATTCGTGGTGGTACCGACATCATCCTGTTGGGTGCTGTCATCAACTACGTGCTGGAAAACAACCTGTACTTCGAGGAGTACGTCAAGGCATTCACCAACGCTTCGACGTTGATCAGTGAAGACTTCCAGGATACGGAGGACCTTGAGGGTCTGTTCTCTGGATACGACCCTGAAACGGGCGGCTACTCCAACGATTCGTGGCAGGCGCGCAAGAAGTGGGATGCGCAGACTTCGTGGGACGTTGAGAAGGATGAAACCCTTCAGGATCCGCGAACAGTCTTCCAGATTTTGAAGCGCCACTACTCCCGCTACACCCCGCAGGTTGTTGCTGAGTCGTGTGGTATTTCTGAGGAGGACTTCTACTTCCTTGCGAACTCGATTGCGGAGAACTCTGGCCGCGATCGCACCACCTGCTTCGCGTACGCGCTTGGCTGGACTCAGCACACGTTGGGCGCACAGTTCATCCGTACGTGTGCGATCCTGCAGACGCTGATGGGCAACATCGGCCGTCCGGGTTCGGGCATCATGGCGCTGCGTGGCCACGCATCGATTCAGGGCTCCACGGACGTGCCGACGCTGTTCCACATCCTGCCTGGCTACCTGCCGATGCCGCAGTCCACGCACCAGACGTGGGACGAGTACTTGGCAGCAGTGTCGAAGCGTGATCAGAAGGGCTTCTGGCAGACCGGCGACACCTTCGCTGTGTCGTTGATGAAGGCCTACTGGGGTGACGCCGCAACCGAGGAGAACAACTGGGGCATGGACCTCATGCCAAGGTTGACTGGTGCGCACTCGACGTACCACACGCTGCAGCTGATGAACCAGGGGCTTGTCGACGGCTACTTCGTCTTCGGCCAGAACCCTGCGGTTGCGCAGTCGAACGGTCGCATTCAGCGCATGGCGCTGACCAAGCTGAAGTGGCTCGTCGTACGTGATTTCTCTGAAATCGAAACGGCAACGTTCTGGAAGGACTCTCCAGAAGTGCAGTCCGGTGAGATTTCGCCGGAGGAGATCGACACTGAGGTGTTCCTCTTCCCAGCTGCGAACCACGTTGAGAAGGCAGGTACGTTTACCCAGACCTCGCGCGTGCTGCAGTGGCGCTACAAGGCCAAGGATGCGCCGGGCGATGCCGAGAGTGACCTCGAGTTCTTCTACGACTTGGGACTTCGCTTGAAGGAGCGAGTCAAGGACTCGACCGACCCGCGCGACGTGCCGTTGCAGAAGATCACCTGGGACTACGAGTGCGATGAGCACGGTGAGATTCTGCCGGAGTCGGTGCTGAAGGAGATCAACGGCTACTATCTCGACGGTCCTCGCAAGGGACAGCTTGTAGACAAGTTTGCGGATCTCAAGGCTGACGGCTCAACCTCCTCTGGTTGCTGGATTTACTGTGGTGTGTACGCTGACGACGTCAACCGTTCGGCGAACAAGCGCCCAGGCCAGGAGCAGAACGCGATGGCGTTGGAGTGGGGCTGGGCATGGCCAATGAACCGTCGCGTGCTCTACAACCGTGCTTCTGCGGATCCGGACGGCAAGCCATGGTCGGAGCGCAAGAAGCTGGTCTGGTGGAACGAGGACAAGGAGCTGTGGGAGTCCGACGATGTTGTGGACTTCCCGGTCAACCGCGCACCTGGGTTTAAGCCAGAGCGCGACGCGGTCGGTCCTGCAGCGCTTGCAGGCGATGATGCGTTCATCATGCAGGCGGACGGCAAGGCCTGGCTGTTCGCGCCAACCGGAATGGTTGACGGCCCGATGCCGACGCACTACGAACCGCAGGAGTCCCCGTTTGCGAACCCGCTGTACAAGCAGCAGCAGTCGCCGTCGCGAATTGTGATGCGTGGGGAGGACAACCTCTCGGCGCCGAACTTTGGCGAGCCGGGTGTTGGCGTGTACCCGTACATGCTGAACACTTACCGTCTGACGGAGGCGTACACCTCTGGTTCGATGACGAGAAGCTTGCCGTTCTTGGCGGAGTTGCAGCCGGAGCTGTTCTGTGAGGTCTCGCATAAGCTGGCCGAAGCGGTCGGTCTCAAGAATGGTGACTGGGCGACGATCATCTCGCCGCGCAACGCCATCGAGGCGCGAGTGCTGGTCACGGAGCGCATGAAGACTCTGGTCATTGACGGTCACGAGTTCCAGCAGATTGGTATGCCGTACCACTTCGGCGCAGGTTCTTACGCCGAGGTCGAAGGCGATGGACCGAACGACCTTTTGGGCATCATGCTGGACCCGAACGTCAACATCCAGGCGTCGAAGGTTTCCGCGGTTGATATCCGGCCGGGCCGACGCCCGCGCGGCGAGGACCGCATGAAGCTGGTGCGTGAGTACCAGCGCCGTGCGCGCCTGACGGAGGACACCGGTACCAAGCTGACCGACGAGTCGAAAGACGTCATCGTTGGTGAGCAGCTCGGTGACACCGAGGCGGCGAAGTACGACTCGACGAAGAAGAATATGGCGAACGGGGAAGGATAGGTTTTGACGATGAAAACGAAGAATCAGATCACCGAATCCCCAGCCAACATCGGGTACGAGAAGGAGGCTCGCAAGGCTTTCTTCACGGATACGTCGATTTGTATTGGCTGCAAGGCGTGTGAGGTTGCATGTAAAGAATGGAACCGAAACCCGCAGGACGGCTACAAGTTGTCTGGTAACTCCTACGACAACACCGGTTCGCTGAACGCGGACACGTGGCGCCACGTGGCGTTCATTGAGCAGGGCGAGGACCGGATTCTGCAGGCTCGTGAAGAGGGTGCAAAGCTCGTCGGGCTTGGAATGCCGAGCGTCAAGCCTGCCGAAGAGGCTTCCACCCGCGCGGTATTGCCGGATACTCCGGATTTCCGCTGGCTGATGTCCTCCGACGTGTGCAAGCACTGCACGAACGCTGGTTGCTTGGACGTGTGCCCGACGGGTGCGTTGTTCCGCACCGAGCACGGCACCGTCGTCGTACAGGATGACGTCTGCAATGGCTGCGGTACCTGCGTTGCTGGCTGCCCGTTCGGCGTCATTGAGCGTCGTAGCGATGGTGGCGTTCGCAAGCGCAACGAGCGTTCCGGCAAGGGTGAGGACTTCACACCTGGTGAGAGCGCGCCGATTAAGAACATCGGGGTGGCTCAGAAGTGCACCATGTGCTTCGACCGCCTTCAGGTGGGCGAGCAGCCGGCGTGTGCCAAGACCTGCCCGACGACGTCAATCAAGTACGGCACCTACGATGAAATGCTCGCGCTTGCGAAGGCGCGCGTGAAGGAACTGCACGCGCAGGGTATGACGGAAGCTCGCCTGTATGGCGCAAACCAGAACGACGGCGTAGGCGGTACAGGATCAATCTTCCTGCTGCTGGATGCGCCAGAGGTCTACGGGCTTCCACCAGACCCAGTGGTTCCAACGGCGAACTTGCCGGAGCTGGCGAAGCGCGGCGTCATTGCCGCAGCCGGAATGGTTGGCACTATTGCAGCCGCGGTCCTGATCGGAGGTAGGAAGTAAATGGCTGAGTTTGATAGCTACCGTCCACCGCAGGAGCCGCGTCGTCCGCGGCGACGTGATCAAGCGGAAGGCGAGCGCCCACGGGGCCCGAAGAAGCGTCGTGGCGAAGAGCTGATGGTGCCGGAGGCAAGCTTCGAGCACTTTGACTCCTACTACGGCAAGCCGATTGTGAAGTTCCCGCCGTGGGAGTGGCCGATTGGTGTCTACTTCTTCCTCGGCGGCCTCGCCGGAGGTTCCTCCTTGTTGGCCGTGGGAGCTGACGCGACAGGCAACAAGGAGCTGCGTCGCAACATGCGGATTAGTTCGATGGCTGCCGCCGCGGTGGGCTCCGGTTGCCTGGTGCTCGACCTTGGTCGCCCGGAGCGCTTGCTGAACATGTTCCGCGTGTTCAAGTTGTCATCTCCGATGAGTGTCGGTTCGTGGCTGCTGGGCTCGTTCTCCGCGTTGCAGGGGCTTGCTATGCTTCCGGAACTCGACGAGCTGACTGGCAAGAAGCTGCCGCTGCCAAGCCCGCTGCGCTCGTTTATTGAGTTCGCAGCGACCCCGGCTGGTATTGCTGGCGGTGTGCTTGCCTCGCCGCTCGCGGCGTACACCGCGGTGCTGATCGGCAACACGTCGGTGCCTGCATGGCAGGAGGCGGGTAAGAACCTACCGTTCGTGTTCGTATCATCTGCGACCGCAGCGACGGGTGGCATGGGCTTGCTCACCACTTCGACGGAGAATGCTGCTGTGCCGCGAGCACTCGGTGTCGTGGGCGCAGCCGCCGATGTCGCAGCGACGTCCTACATGACGAGCCAACTGGACGACGTCTCTAAGGAAGCGTTTTCCACGGGCAAGGCAGGCAAGCTTTTCAAGGCTTCCGAGGTTTGCCTCGCGGTTGGTGGCGTTGGCGCGCTGTTCAGTAAAAAGAGTCGAGTACTCGCAGGTATTTCGGGTGTCGCGTTGATGGCGGGGTCCTGCCTGACTCGTTTCGCGGTGCTCGAGGCCGGTAAGCAGTCCACCGAGGACCCGAAGTACGTCGTTGAACCGCAGCGGGAGCGCCTGCGCAAGCGCCGTGAAGCGGGCAAGGTTGATGACGGCATCACTACCGCCTAGCTGCTACTGGAGCTAAGACGCAACACTGCCCCTCTCACACACCGTGTTGGAGGGGCAGTGTTGTATTTCTAGTTTGGTATTTCGGCTACTTCACCTGAACGCGGCCAGTGCCGGCGACGGTTTCGCCGATGACGGGGTAGCCGGGGATCTCGCCGATGACGAGCAGCCCGCCGGAAGTCTGGGCGTCCGCAAGGAGCAGCAGCTCGTCGCCGTCCAGATCAGAGTCGATGTTGGGGCGTACCCAGTCAAGGTTGCGCTTCGAGCCACCAGGGATGTAGCCGGCCTCGAGCGTTTCACGGGCGCCGTCGATAAATGGGACCTTCGTGTGGTCGATGACGGCGTCGATCCCGGAAGCGCGTGCCATCTTGAACAAGTGGCCGAGGAGTCCGAAACCAGTGACGTCGGTGGCGGCTTTCACACCGGCGGCGACTGCCTTTTCGGAGGCTTCCTTGTTCAGCGTGGTCATTACTTCGATGGCCTGCGGGAAGACATCGCCGGTTGCCTTGTGGCGGTTGTTCAGTAGGCCAGAGCCGATCGGCTTGGTCAAGGTGATGGGCAGGACGGCCTCTGCGGCGTCGTTGCGCATGAGCTTGGCCGGGTCCACGATGCCGGTGGCAGCCATGCCGTAGATCGGCTCGGGTGCGGTGATCGAGTGCCCGCCGGTCACGCTGATGCCGGCTGCGGTGGCAGCGTCCAGGCCACCGTGCAGTACGTCGCGGATGAGCTCTGAGGGGAGGACATCCCGTGGCCAGGCGAGCAGGTTGATGGCGGTGATTGGGGTGCCGCCCATCGCGTAGACGTCTGAGAGCGCGTTGACGGCCGCGATCTTGCCCCAGGTGTAGGCGTCATCGAAGACCGGGGTGAAGAAGTCGGCTGTGGAGATGACGGCGAGGTCGTCGCGGACGTGAATCGCGGAGGCGTCGTCGCCGTCGTCGAGGCCAACGATCACGTTGGGGTCAGCGAATCCAACCAGTCCCTGGACGGCTTCTTCGAGCTCACCGGGTGGAATCTTACACGCACACCCGCCACCGGATGCGTACTGTGTCAAACGAATCTTAGAATTATCAGCAGTCATACCCACATGGTAGCGTTGCTTTTCGGAGGCGTACGTGTCCTGGTGGCCACCCCAGTCTTCAAAACTGGTGAGGTCGAGCATCTCGGCCTGGCAGGTTCGATTCCTGTCCGTCTCCGCCAAAACGTTGTGTTGTTGTAAGGGGAAGCACATGAATGATCCTCGCCGTCGAATCCCTCGCACAGACGCACTGCTTGCGCTTGCTGCGCAGGAGCACACCGCGTTGGCGCCACACGCGCTTAAGGCGCTCGCAGGGAAGTTGCAGCAGCGCGCCCGCGACGGCGAGATCACCCCTGAAGAGGTCACCCCGGAGTTTCTCCGGGCTTGTCGACGCCACCCCGGGTCCCTGACGCCAGTCCTCAACGCAACTGGCGTGGTTGTGCACACCAACATCGGCAGAGCACCGCTTGCCCCGCAGGCAATAGACGCGATGGTGGATGCCGCGCAATATGTGGATGTAGAGATGGACCTCGCAGCAGGCGTTCGATCCCGCGATAGAGGCAGGGCCGCCACGGATGCAATCCTGGCTGCATGTCCAGCGGCGGAGGACGCGCTGGTAGTAAATAATGGCGCAGCGGCGTTACTCCTTGCCGTGGCTACGTTCGCCGAGGGACGTGACGTCGTTATCTCTCGCGGCGAACTTATCGAGATTGGGGCGGGGTTCCGCCTGCCTGAGCTCATTGAGAGCGCACGAGTGTCTTTGGTTGAAGTCGGCGCGACAAACCGTACGCATCCTTTCGACTATGAGCGGGCGCTCGACAACGCGGGAGCGGTGCTGAAGGTGCATCCCTCGAACTACAGGGTGCACGGGTTTACCGCGGAGACCACTATTGCGCAGCTTCGCGAGCTTGTCCGGCCCCGCGGCTGCGCCCTGATCGCTGACATCGGCTCGGGCCTGCTTCACCCTGATCCGCTGCTGCCGGACGAGCCAGATGCCACCACAGCTTTGCGCGATGGCGCGGACGTGGTGCTGTTTTCCGGCGACAAACTACTTGGTGGGCCGCAGGCAGGCGTTATGGTCGGAACGAAGAACGCCATTGCGAAGCTGAAGCGGCACCCGCTGGCGCGCGCAGTGCGCATCGACAAGCTGCGCCTCGCGGCGCTGGAGGCAAGCCTGAACATCGCCAGCACACCAGTCCACGACTACCTACACGCAAACTCCGACCAGCTCAAAGCCCGCGCAGTAGCGATTGCAGCGGAGGTTGGAGGCAGTGTGGTTCCGCACGACGGCCGCGTTGGAGGAGGCGGCGCGCCGGGCTTCCCACTGCCCGGTTGGGCTGTTGCGCTTGATCAGTCGTTGGCAGCCCCGCTACGGGCAGGTACCCCGGTTGTGCTCGGACGTGTCCACGAGAATGAGTTGTTGATTGACCTGCGCTGCGTGCCACCCGAGCGCGACCACGAGATCGCAGCCGCGATTCGAGCGGCCCAAGGAAAGGACTGAGTGTTACGTGTTTGTAGTTGCGACAGCTGGCCACGTCGACCATGGAAAGTCCACCCTGGTCAAAGCGCTTACCGGAATGGAACCGGACCGCTGGGAGGAAGAGAAAGACCGGGGGCTCACGATCGACCTCGGGTTCGTGTGGACCAACGTCGATGGTGAAGACATCGCGTTCGTGGACGTCCCTGGGCACGAGCGCTTCATCGCGAACATGCTCGCGGGTGTTGGGCCAGTCACGGATGTCTTGTTTGTCGTCGCTGCGGACGAGGGCTGGATGCAGCAAACATTGGATCACCGGGACGCTATCGACGCGTTCGGCGTCCAGCACGGTGTTATCGCGATGACACGGGTGGATAAGGCGGATGCTGGGCGTCGACAAGCTGTGGCTGAAGAAACTCGACGGAATGTCGCTGGTACCAGTATGGAGCGTTGGCCTGTCGTCGAAGTTTCTGCCAAGACGGGCGAGGGGGTTGAAGAACTCAGGAGCGCGCTTGTGACGATGCTGCGGCAACAGCCGACGGCGGACCCTGCCGGGCGAATCCGGATGTGGGTCGACAGGGCGTTTCACATCAAAGGCGCCGGCACCGTTGTTACGGGGACGCTCACCAATGGAACAATTCAACCTGGGCAGACGCTGACGCTACAGACCGCTGCAGGTCAACGCGAAGTCACCGTGCGTGGTATCCAGTCGGAGGACACCGCAGTTGAAGAAGCCAAGCCGACGATGCGCGTCGCGCTCAACCTTCGCGGAGTGAGCGTCGACGAAGTTTCGCGTGGCGCGGCGCTGTGCACGCCAGAGAAGTGGCACACGACCTCTGTGGTGGATGTGCGCCATACCCACGGGGCTGCACTGAACGACGTGCCGCAGGAGGTTGTGGTGCACGTCGGTACTGCAGGAGTCAGCGCGAAAGTGCGACCGTTCGGTGCAAAGCACGCCAGGCTCATCCTCGAGTACGACCTGGTGCTGAGCATCGGGGACCGGTTGGTGCTGCGAGGCTCCGGTGCGCAGCAAATTCTCGGCGGGGTAGAGGCTATCGACGTCGACCCGCCCGCCCTTCCCCGGCGCGGCGACGGGCGGAAGCGCTCGGCGCAGCTTGAGACGCTGCCGGATATCAACGTGGAGATCGCCAGACGGGTGGCAGTGCGGCCAGAACTGTTGGCAAGCCTTGGATTTGAGGTCGGCGATAAGCCCCCGCAAGGTACCGTGGCGTTCGCTGGGTACTGGATCCGCGCGCAGCAGGTAATGGAGTGGAAAGACACGTTGCTGCAGGCATTGCAAGCACACCTTGCGGCGCATCCGCTGTCGGCTGGGTTAGCTACTGGCGCGGCCGTTGAAGCTCTGCATCTGCCAGACGCGAAGCTGTTGCCGCTTGCTGTCGCCGCTGCGAAACTCAACACTCGCGACGGGTACGTCTGCAACACCGCCGAGGTCGATCTTGGGGAGGCGGAGCCAGGGGTCCAGAAACTCGAGGCGCAGCTTCGTGCCCATCCATTTAAGGCGCCCGAGGCGCGCGATCTCGAACAGCTCGGCCTGGGGGCGAAAGAGCTTGCGGCAGCGGAGCGGGCCGGAAGGATTCTACGGCTCGGCGACGGCGTAGTCGTTGCCGCAGATGCGATCACGCTTGCAACCGCGAGGCTGCGGGACTTACCTCAGCCGTTCCGCACGACGGACGCGCGCCAGGCGCTCGAGACAACCCGCCGCGTTGCCATCCCGCTGCTCGAGCTTCTAGACGCACGCGGAGTCACCCGCCAGATAGAGGCGGGTGTTCGAGTACTGACGTAGCAGTCTCGTTCGGCTGTTCTAGTGTTCGTGCTCGTCTGCGTCCGCGTCGGCCTTCGTCTCGTGGACAGCGCCGGGCTTATGCTCTGGAGCGGCGTAGATTGAGTACACCTTCGCCGGGGCGTCGGACTCGTTCACGAAGTTGTGCCACTGGCCAGCAGGAACGAACGCTGCGTCATCGTCGCCGATGACCTTATCAACAGTCAGATTGTCTTCGGATGGGCCAATCATCGCGCGCAGCTCGCCGGATTCGACGCGAATGAACTGGTCGTGATCGTCGTGAATCTCTGCGCCAATCTCGCCGCCTGCTGGGATGCTCATCACCGTCAGCTGAAGGTGCTTTCCGGTCCACAGAGTGTCACGAAATGCATCGTTATCAAGCGTTGCCTGCTCAATGTCGAACGTAACTGGGTTCGGCCCGTGGTCAGTGCGCAAAATCTTGGACATGATTCCTCCTCGCAAATAGGTTCGGTTTCACTCCACAGCATAGCGCGCTTTAGGGCTTGCGGTGCCGGCCTGCGTCTTGGCTGCGGCGCCGCCGTGCTTTTTGAACCTCGGTCAGGTAATCGCCGTCGTCGCTGCTAGGGGGCTCAGCCGTAGCTGTCTCAGCAAGTATCGACGCCCCTTCGTCCTCCACGACGTCCATGTCCACCAGCGGTGCAGGCTCAGCACCCTGAGTGTTCGTTCTCGGCCGGGTAGGAACTGCGGCACGGGAACGGTCAACGGTGACAGCCCACGAGCCGTCGGGGAACTGAACCGTCTCGAATTGTTTCCCACCGTCCGGGCCAGAGTGCGTGAGGTCAGGCACGTGCAGCCACATCGGGTCTGCTGCGTCTGAATAATCAGCAATGTCGAGGGCCGCCATGCCATCCAAGAAAAATGCGCGGGCGACTATACATCCGTTGTCGGGCGAAGGGGCGTCGAGAAGCATGGCACGAACATCGTCAAGGTCAGCTGCCGAGACGCAGCCGAGCACGCGCTCACCCAACGTGACTACGACGTCGGCGTCACCCGCGGTTTGTAGTCCAACAAACCACTGGCCTGGCGCCAGGCTTGCGAGTTGCTCCGCGCTGAACTCGCCTCGCTCCGTATCGATGATCGCCATGTCACCGCTTGGCAGCACAAGGCAATCAGGACCCGCATTGTTGCGAGGGACAGCGAGCTGAGGCGGTGGCAAAATCACATCGACGGCGAACTTGCCGTGCTCAGCATCGAACTTCACCGCAGCCAACGTCATCGGCAGCAGCTGCGACTGATGAATTCGCTCCAAGTCGACGTAACGGGCGCGGTCGAATTGAGCAACCTCTCCAAGAACACCGGCGCCGAGCCTCCGTACCCGCCAGTTTTCCTCGACCGCGTTTGGCTCGAGCACTACCGGCACGTATGACGTGTGGCGCGTGCCGCCGAATTCAGCAAACAAAGGCGACTGCACGACGTCAATGACGGTCACCTCCTCGCCGGCGCCCCACGTCGATGGCGCAAGCGGGTACACGGGGAGAGAGAGTTCCACAGCGTCATACTCCTATCTGTATCCGAAAGTCACAACCTCATTGCTGCGGCCAGCGCCGCGGGGCCTGTTCAACAGGCGGCGGGGGAGCAGCGCCAAACCATGCGATTACAACACCCGCGACCGTGACACACAAGATACCTAACACCAGGTGGGGAGTGAGCACGTCACCGCGAAACGCCACGCCGAGAACCGTGCCCAGCACCGGCTCCATCGCGAACAACGTGCCGACGATCTGCGCCGATGTAAACCGCGCAGCCAGTGTGTCTGCCATATAGGGGATGACGACGCCAACGAAGCCCGCCAACGTCAGGAGCATCCAGCTATGCGCATCGAGCTTGACTGCATCATGGATTGAAAAAGGCAGCGTGAGCAGAGCTGCGATCGTGATTGCGATTGCAAGCTCTCCCATTCCACCCGAGGACTTGCCCACCTTTTCCGCGAAGATTGTGTAGAGCGCGCAGAACGCGGCGCCGCACAACGCGAACATCACCCCCAGGGGATTGAGCCCCGACGAAGGCCCAGCAATCAATGCAACCCCGGCGAGAGCAACCAGCGCCCACAGTCGAACCCACCACTGCCGAATACCAAAAAATGTCACGCAGCAGGGGCCCAAGAAATCGATAGTGATTGCAGCACCCAGGGGGATACGTGCGATAGCTGCGTACAAAAACTGATTCATCAGCGCGATCGACGCGCCGAAGATGAATGCTTGCTTCCACTGCTCTTTCGACATCTCACGGGGGTTCGGCCGAAAAAGTACGAGAAGAATAACGGCGCCCAGCAAGAAGCGCAGTGTTGAAATACTGACGGTACTAGCGACGACGAACAGGGAAGCAGCTAGCAATGCGGAGACCTGATTGCCCAGGGACCCAACGAAGATAAGGCCAATGGGGCGAACCAACGTACGGGTCGAGCGCGCTGCCATGGAACCTCCCCTTACCGGACGCGCCGAATCGCGGACACCACACCGACCACGATCAGGCCAACTACCAGGCCCGCGGTCAGAGAAATCCCAGTCTCCACGAACCAACCAAGGACACCGTTATGCACGGTGTTCACAGCGCGTTCGATCACCTCATGAATCACATGCAGTCCAAAGACCTCGTCGAGGCCACGAAGGATGAGGTGCCCGCCAACCCACAGCATCGCAACGGTGCCGATCACACCGATCGCCGAAAGCACAACGGGCATTGACTTCACCATCGCGCGCCCCAGCCCCGCTGCGCGATCGCGTTGGATCATCGCTCGGCCGATGTCATCGATCTTGACTAACAGCGCCACAGCGCCGTAGACCGCAAGGGTGATGAAAATGCCCACCGCAATGAGCACGGCAGCTTCCATCCAAATGGATTGATCCGCCACCTCGTCAAGGGAGATGATCATGATCTCCGCGCTCAAGATGAGGTCTGTTCGAATTGCGCTTTTCACGAGTGCATCTTCGTCCTGAGCAGTACGGTGTACGGCCGCATCTTCGTCAGCCTCAACATCACTGGTCAATTTGTGCACGATCTTCTCGGCGCCCTCGAAACATAAATATGTGCCACCAATCATCAAAATTGGCACCATTGCCCACGGCGCAAACGCGTTGAGCGCCAACGCGATCGGCAAAATGATGAGCAACTTGTTCCGTAGCGAACCTTTCGTGATCTTCCAGATCATTGGAAGTTCGCGCGCCGGGGTGACGCCGGAAACGTATTGGGGCGTGACGGCGGCGTCGTCGATGACGACACCTGCGGCTTTGGCAGACGTTTTCGCCGTGAGGGAAGCCACATCGTCTGCAGAAGAAGCTGCGGTTCTGGCGATGAGGGCGACGTCGTCAAAGAGGGCGAGGAGACCTCCGGCCATGTGTATTTCCCTTCCTAGGAATCGTTGCGGTGGGCGACCGAAAGTCTACACGGCGCTCTCTAGATACCTTTGTGCGCTCAAGGGCGAAGGAACTGTGAAAAGGCTGTCAGTAAGCACCCCCAAAAGTGTAGAACCATGTCAGAAACCTGAATTATTTACCATTGTCGCAATCTTATGTGGTGGAATAGAATGCATCTCATCGGGTGTGATGTAGTCCACTTGAATGAAGGTAATTGAAGCTAGCTAACAACAATCTGAAGGAGGCGCTGTGCGGACAGTAAAAGCTGCAGCGATCTTGGCGGTAGGAACCCTCACACTCGGATTGGCTGCGTGTGGTGGATCCGGCAACGATGAGGCTGCGAGCGGTCAGACTGAGTCGACCGGCGGCGACAACTATGTACTGGCATACGGCACCGAGCCACAGAACCCACTGATTCCGGGCAACACGAACGAGACTGGTGGCGGACGCATTATTGATGAGATCTTCTCGGGCCTCGTCTACTACGACACCGAGGGCAAGATCCACAACGACCTTGCAGAGTCCATCGACCTTGAGGGCGACACCCTCTACAAAGTCACGCTGAAAGACGGCGTGAAGTGGCAGGACGGAACTCCAGTTACGGCGAACGACTTTGTTGACGCATGGAACTACATCGTTGCGAATTCGCTGCTCGGCGAGAGCTTCTTTGAATCCATCAAGGGCTACGACCCAGAAGGCGTGCCAACCCTTGAGGGCCTCAACGTCATCGACGATAAGACCTTTACCATCGAGCTGAGCCAGCCTGAGGCGGATTTCCCAACCCGCCTTGGCTACTCCGCGTTCTTCCCAATGCACCCTTCGGCGTTCGAAGACATCGACGCCTACGGTGAGAACCCGATCTCCAACGGCCCATACAAGCTGGCGGAGTGGAACCACAACCAGGACGCAACCATCGTTCCGAATGAGGAGTACGCTGGCGACAAGAAGCCGCAGAACGATGGCGTGACTTTCGTCTTCTACGCACAGCAGGATGCTGCATATGCTGACCTGCTCGCGGGCAACCTGGACGTTCTCGACGCTATTCCAGATTCCGCATTCGCAAGCTACGAAACGGAATTGGGTGACCGCGCAGTAAACCAGCCTTCGGCAATCTTCCAGTCCTTCACCATTCCGGAGAACCTGGAGCACTTCAACGGTGAGGAAGGACAGCTGCGTCGTCAAGCTATCTCGATGGCGATCGACCGTGATGAAATCACGAAGACGATCTTCCAGGGCACCCGCACCCCGGCGACCGACTTCACCTCGCCAGTCATCCCTGGCCACTCTGATTCGCTCAACGGGGCAGAGGTACTCGAGTACAACCCAGAGGAAGCAAAGCGCCTGTGGGCTGAAGCAGACAAGATCAAACCATTCACCGGCGAGTTCTCCTTGTCCTACAACGCTGATGGCGGCCACCAGGCATGGGTCGATGCAGTTGCAAACTCCATCCGCAACACCCTTGGCATCGATGCAGTTGGCAACGCATACCCAGACTTCAAGTCCCTGCGTGATGACGTCACGAATAGGACCATCAAGGGCGCATTCCGTACCGGCTGGCAGGCAGACTACCCATCGCTGGGTAACTTCCTGAGCCCGCTGTACGCCTCCAATGGTGGTTCCAACGACGGTGACTACGCTAACCCTGAGGTGGACAACCTGCTGAAGGAAGCCGCTGCTGCGGGCGACGTCGAAGCCGCTACACCTATCTACAACAAGGTGCAGGAGCAGCTCCTGAAGGACTTGCCGGCAGTTCCGCTGTGGTACGCGAACGTCAACGGTGGCTCCTCGGAGAACGTTGAGAACGTCGCGTTCAACTGGAAGTCCGTTCCGGTGTACACGCAAATCACCAAGAAGTAACAAAACCCCTACGCTCTGACCCATCCCACCCCGCCTGCGTACAAGCATGCGGGGTGTTGGGTTTGGGTGCGTCCATAAGCTCATGTTCAAAACGAAGAATTAAGGAGAGCCTGCAACCATGTTGCGATATATCGGGCGACGGCTCCTTCAGATGATTCCCGTGTTCTTTGGGGCCACGCTGCTGCTCTATGCGCTGGTGTTCCTCATGCCCGGTGATCCTGTCCAGGCCCTCGGCGGCGATCGTGGCTTGACCGAGGCCGCGAGAGCGCGCATTGAAGCCGAATACAACCTCGATAAACCTTTCATCGTCCAGTACCTGCTCTATCTGAAGGGCATTATGGTTGGCGACTTCGGAAAGACATTCTCTGGCCAGCCCGTCGCCTCTGTGATGGCAAATGCGTTTCCGGTGACCATCAAGCTCGGCCTGATGGCACTCGCGTTTGAGGCGTTCTTCGGCATTCTCTTCGGATTCTTCGCAGGAATCCGCCGCGGTGGAATTTTTGATTCGACCGTGCTGGTTGTGTCCCTGTTCGTAATCGCAGTGCCGTCCTTTGTCATCGGCTTCGTGCTGCAGTACCTCGTGGGCGTGCGGTGGGGCTTGCTCCCCGTAACAGTGGGCAGGAATGAGTCTTTCATTGCCTTGTTGATGCCTGCCGTCGTGTTGGGTGCCTTATCGTGCGCGTACGTGATTCGATTGACCAGACAATCCATCAGCGATAACCTCCGCGCGGACTATGTGCGCACCGCACGTGCTAAGGGTCTGTCTAAGGGCACAGTGATGTCCCGCCACGTGCTGCGAAACTCCCTCATTCCAGTGGTGACGTTCTTGGGCGCTGACCTCGGCGCGCTCATGGGCGGTGCGATTGTGACAGAAGGCATCTTCGGCATCAACGGTGTCGGTGGCACGATCTACCAGGCCATCATTAAAGGTGAGCCCGCGACAGTCGTGTCCTTTACCACCGTGCTGGTGATCATCTACATCGTTGCCAACCTGATAGTTGACCTGCTCTACGCAGTACTTGACCCAAGGATCCGCTATGCATAACTCTCAAGATCTCACAGCAGCTGCCCGCGCTGGGCAGGAGTATTTCATCGCGGAAACGGACGAAACCGGACTCGGTGCTGTTGACGCAGTACAGGACGAGTCCGCTCCCACAAGTCAGTGGGGAGAGGCCTGGCGCGCGTTGCGACGCCGTCCTCTGTTTTGGGTATCCGCACTCCTGATTTTGTTCGCCATTCTGCTTGCCCTGGTGCCGGGCCTGTTTACTAGCGTGGACCCGCGTGAGTGCATGTTGTCTCGCTCACTTGGCGCGCCGGAGTCCGGTCACCCGTTTGGCTTTGACCGTCAAGGCTGCGACATTTACGCTCGCACAATTTATGGTGCGCGTGCATCGGTCACAGTCGGTGTGCTTACTACGATCGTCGTGACGGTCCTAGGTTCGCTGATCGGCGCGATCGCCGGTTTCTACGGCGGTATCTGGGACACCTTGCTGTCTCGCCTGACGGATATCTTCTTCGCTGTATCACTCGTGCTGGCAGCGATCGTGGTGATGTCCATGTTCCAGAACCAGCGCTCCATCTGGATGGTGGTGTTCGCGCTCTCTATGTTCGGTTGGACACAGATCGCGAGAATCGCGCGAGGCGCGGTGATGGGTGTGAAGAACGACGAGTTCGTCACCGCGGCACGCGCGCTCGGAGCGAGTGACGTGCGGATTATCTTCTCGCATATCTTGCCCAACGCGGCAGCACCGATCATTGTGTACGCCACCGTCGCGCTGGGTACGTTCATCGTCGCAGAGGCAACGCTGTCGTTCCTTGGCATCGGTTTGCCGACGACAGTCGTCTCGTGGGGCGGCGACATTTCTGCTGCACAGGCCTCCCTGAGGACCCAGCCCATGGTGCTGTTCTACCCTGCAATTGCTTTGGCACTGACAGTGCTGAGCTTCATCATGATGGGTGACGCCGTACGCGACGCCCTTGACCCTAAATCGAGGAAACGATGAGCGAGTTACAAGATCAACCGCTACTCGAGATAGCGGACCTGAAAGTTACATTCGAGTCGACTACCGGTGTTGTCGAAGCGGTGCGTGACTTTGACTTGACGGTGTACCCAGGTCAGTCGATCGCTATCGTGGGTGAGTCCGGATCGGGAAAGTCCACTGCAGCGATGTCCATCCTGGGATTGTTGCCCGGAACAGGCAAGGTCACCAATGGTTCCATCAAGCTCAACGGTGAAGAGCTCACCGAGCTTGATGAGAAGGGGTGGCAGAAGGTCCGGGGTAACAAAATAGGGCTTGTACCGCAGGACCCGATGAGCAACCTCAACCCAGTGTGGAGGATTGGCACACAGGTAGAGGAGTCCCTTCGCGCAAACCATGTGGTGGAGGGCTCTGAACGCCACGCGCGCGTCGTCCAACTGCTCGAGGAAGCGGGACTTCCAGAGGCCGAACGCCGCGCCAAACAGTACCCGCACGAGTTCTCGGGTGGTATGCGACAGCGTGCGCTCATCGCTATCGGTCTCGCGGCACGCCCAGAGTTGTTGATTGCCGACGAGCCAACATCCGCGTTGGATGTGACGGTGCAGAAGAAGATTCTCGACCACCTGGAGACGCTGACGGAGGAACTCGGCACAGCGCTGCTGTTCATCACGCACGACTTGGGACTGGCCGCCGAGCGCGCGGATCACCTGCTAGTCATGCACCGCGGACGCATCGTTGAGAAGGGGCCGAGCCTGCAGATTCTGCGCAACCCGCAGCACCCGTACACGAAGCGCCTCGTTACTGCCGCACCTTCCTTGGCATCCGCTCGTATCCAGAGCGCGAAAGCTCAGGGCATTGAGTCAAGCGAGGAACTCGCCTCGGGTCACCACGACTCCGAAGAAGTGGTGCTGAGCGTGCAGAACTTGGTGAAAGAGTTCGACGTCCGCGGGCAGAAGGGCAAGCAAAAGGTGCTTCGTGCTGTAGACGACGTCACGTTCGACGTTCGCCGCGGCACGACGCTTGCGCTCGTCGGTGAGTCCGGCTCCGGTAAGTCCACGGTGGCGAACATGGCGCTTCGCCTCTTGGAGCCAACGAGTGGCCGTGTCTTGTTTGAAGGACAAGATATCGCGAAGCTCAAGGGGCGCGAGTTGTTTGAAATGCGCCGCAAGATGCAGGTGGTGTTCCAGAATCCATATGGTTCGCTGGACCCGATGTATTCCATTTACCGCTGCATTGAGGAACCGTTGACGCTGCACAAGGTCGGTAGCCGAAAGGAGCGCGAGGCGCGAGTCGCCGAGTTGCTTGATTTGGTGCAGATGCCGCGATCGGCGATGCGTCGATACCCGAATGAGCTATCCGGTGGCCAGCGCCAGCGCATCGCAATTGCACGCGCGATGGCATTGGGTCCGGAAGTGATTGTCCTCGACGAGGCTGTTTCGGCGTTGGACGTGCTCGTTCAAAACCAGATTCTCCAGTTGCTGACTCAGCTGCAGGAGGAGATGCGCCTTTCATATCTGTTCA
Organism: Corynebacterium sp. NML98-0116; assembly: GCF_001767255.1. Classification (GTDB taxonomy): domain Bacteria; phylum Actinomycetota; class Actinomycetes; order Mycobacteriales; family Mycobacteriaceae; genus Corynebacterium; species Corynebacterium pseudogenitalium. The sequence continues at coordinate 1,439,050 of NZ_CP017639.1, read as the reverse complement.
TCACTCACGACCTAGCGGTGGTTCGCCAGACTGCTGATGACATTGTGGTGATGCGGCAGGGTAAGGCAGTGGAGCAGGGCCGGGCCGATGACATCTTCGATAACCCTCAGGATCCGTACACACAGAACCTGATTAATTCGGTGCCTGGCCTCAACATTGAATTGGGAGTAGGAGAGTAGGTCCCACCTGCTGATTTGTTACGTGCGCTACGCCACAATCGCAGCGATGAATACTGCGATTGTGGCGTAGCGTTTAGGGAATGTACAGTATTGTCACAACTTCATACACGGGTGTCTTCGTTGGAGAGAAAAGCGAAGGCTGAGATGCACAAGCGAACCGTTGAACCTGATCCGGGTAATGCCGGCGTTTAGGAAGGAATGTAAGCGTATGAATACGCGTGGAAGCCATTCGTGGCGTGTCATTGATATTGTTACTGCAGCCGTTTTGGGGGTGGCATGCGGGCTCATTTTTTGGATGTGGAACAGCGTCGGGTACGCAGGATTTAAGGCCTTTGATGCGCTCACCCCGGGTCTTGGTGGCCTGTTCACCGGTATCTGGTTCCTCGGTGGCACGCTTGGTGGGTTGGTAATTCGCAAGCCTGGCGCTGCGGTGTTCGTGGAAGTGCTGGCGGCGTCTGTGTCCGCGGTCATCGGAAGCCAGTGGGGGATCGAGACGCTGTATTCAGGATTGGCACAGGGTCTCGGTGCAGAGATCGTGTTCCTGATCTTCGCCTACAAGAAGTTTTCGACGACTGTGGCGGTGCTTGCCGGTATGGGCAGCGCAGTGGGCGCGTTCGTGCTTGAGCTGTTCCTGTCTGCCAACTTCGCGATGGGCCTGGCGTTCAACGTGATTTACCTCAGCTGCATGCTGGTATCGGGCGCGTTGCTTGCTGGTATTGTTGCAAAACTCTTGGTTGATGCTCTGGCTAAGACTGGTGCGCTTGACCGCTTCGGTGCAGGACGCGAGCGGTTCCAACAGGAGGTGTAGCCTCGGTGGCTACGGGGGACCAGGTCATCCAGGCACAGGGCCTGGGCTATAAACACGCGACTCGCCCGAAGCCTGCGTTTACCGGGGTGGACTTGACCGTCTCTCGTGGGGAGCGCGTGCTGCTCACGGGAGACTCTGGCGCTGGCAAGTCAACGCTGCTTGCCGTTTTAGCTGGGTTGGCGGCAGATGGTGAGGAAGGCCAAGTTCTTGGCTCCGTGAGTGTCAACGGCACGGTTGGCATGGTGATGCAGGACCCAGAGGCACAAACGATTTTGACTCGCGTTGGCGACGACGTTGCGTTTGGTGCCGAGAATATGGGGATTCCGCCAGAGGAAATCTGGCCCCGTGTGCGAGCTGCGCTGGATGCAGTGGGCCTGGATGTGCCGTTGGACCACAACACCGCGCACCTTTCTGGTGGGCAGAAGCAGCGACTCACATTGGCGGGAGTATTGGCCATGGGCGCTGACATCATTCTGCTGGATGAGCCGACGGCAAACCTTGACCCGGAAGGGCGCGACGATGTTGTGCGGGCAGTCGATGCCGTGTGTCGCCGCACAGGGGCGACCTTGATTGTGGTGGAGCACCGACCTGCACACTGGGTAGGCTTCGTGGACACGTTCTACCACCTCACCGCGGATGGGCTACAGCGCAGCGGCCCGGATCAGCTCCCAATGCCACCGCAGTTGCCGCCAGCGTTGAAGGTCCCTGCCAGCGCGGTAAGCGCGCTGCGTACTGAGAATCTCCGGGTTGCATTCGGTTCACCCCGCAACATCGCGGTACCAGAGGGCTTTTCTACCGTGATTACAGGCAAGAACGGTGTTGGAAAGACGACGCTAGTGCAAGCGCTCGCTGGGCTCGTCGCGCCACTCAGTGGCACTTTGGAGTACTCGCCGCGGATTCGAAGCGGGCTGACTACACCGTCGCACCGCTGGAAGTCGAAGGACTTGGCCCAACGGATTGGCTATGTGTTCCAGGAACCGGAGCATCAGTTCGTGACCGCGAATGTGCGCGATGAAGTTGCGTTGTCGGGTGCGTCGGCACACCGCGTCGATGAGCTGTTGCAACGACTGAAGCTTGAACACGTAGTAGCAGCAAATCCCTTTACACTTTCAGGAGGAGAGAAGCGCAGGCTTTCGGTAGCGACTGCGCTAGTGAATGCCCCTGAGCTCCTCATTCTTGATGAGCCGACCTTTGGGCAGGATGACAAAACCTTTGTAGAGGTAGTTTCGTTGATCCGTGAGTTGGCCGACGAGGGGAAAACCATCATCTCAATTACTCACGATGAGGCCTTCGTCAGTTCGTTGGGCGACCATATGGAGGAGCTGCGCAACGAGATGAATGCGGAAGGCGGGGTGCGGGAATGAACGTGCTCAATGGGGTGAATCCGGTAACGCGGATTCTGGGATTGGCGTTGCTGACTACACCGCTTATGGTGACGATCGATTGGGTTTCTGCAGTTGTCGCCATTGCGTTTACGCTGGCAGTCGTGCCGCTGTGCGGGCTGTCATTTAGGACGTTTTTCAAACGCGCGTTACCAATTCTTGTTGTTGCCCCGCTCGCGGGTATCCCGATGGCGCTATACGGCCAGTCAGGTGGGGAAACCTACCTTGAGTGGGGTCTCATCCATGTGACGGAGCTGTCCATTTCGCTCGCATTATCAATGGTGCTTCGCGTGTTTGCCATTGCGCTGCCCGTCATTGTGTTGTCTGCGCACGTGGATCCAACGGATCTTGGCGATGGGCTGTCCCAGGTGTTGAAGCTGCCAGAGCGCTTCGTTCTGGGATCAGTCGCTGCGTTTCGTATGTTGACGCTGCTTCGTGAGGATGTTGAGGCGATGCGAATGGCGCGCCGTGCCCGTGGCATTGCTGATACGGGACGCGTGAAGTATTGGTTTTCGTTGGCCTTCGGCTTGCTGGTGATGTCTCTGCGCAGGGCAGGCAAGCTTGCTACCGCGATGGAGGCTCGCGCATTCGGCGGCCCGCAAAAGCGTACGTGGGCTCGAGAGTCGCGGCTTACCAGGCGCGATTGGGTTGTCATGGTTGTATGCATCGCTGTCGCGTGCGTCGCGCTGGGGCTTTCAGTTGCCACTGGGTACTTCCGGCCAGTGTGGAGCGTCTCGTAGCTCATGGCTTACACACTGCTTATCGACGGCCCCTCCGGCGCCGGCAAAACCACATTGGCTGAACAAATTGGTGCTGCGCTCAGCGTTCGAGTGGTGCATTGCGATGAGTTTTATCCTGGCTGGAGCGGGCTTGAAGAAGGATCCAGAATTGTGGAGCGGGATGTACTTTCGCTCAATGAGCCGGGATACTGGCGTTGGGACTGGGAGTGTCAACGCCGCGGGGAGTGGGTCAGCCTTGACCCAGAAGGCGACCTTATTATTGAGGGCGTTGGTGCAGTGACCGAGGCGTCGATCGCGGCGGCGCGGGCGCGTGGCTGTGTGAACACGCTGTGGGTAGAGGCGGCAGAGTCGCTGCGTCGTTCGCGGGCGTTGCAGCGTGACCCAGGGTATGCGCCGTTTTGGGATATGTGGGCGGCCCAGGAGCAGGAGCACAGAGCTAGGCGAGGTGCCGTTTACTTCGACGTGACTATTGAGCGGCGTTAGTCAGCCGGGGTGAGCGTGACGCGCTCTGCCCAAGTGAGGTCGATGCCGAGGCTGGAGAGCCACCGCATCGCGTCGTCGCCGTGGCGGGTAATTCCCTCGACGGCGTTGAGGGTCACTTCCATGGCGCGTTCAGCTTCTTCTGCAGTGATAAGCCCTGCGGACGTCGCCGCGGCAAGCTCGTCGATGTCAAGGACTTCGATCGGACGTCCGGTCAGGGACACTAGGTCGACGTAGAGGTCGCGCGTCTGCCAGACGCCATCTGTTTCGGTGATATCTGCGACGTCGAAGTAGAAATCTTGTTGTACATCGATGCCTTGGCGGAAGTGGAAGATGTTTGCGCGGAGACCAAGCGATGGAAGCAGCCAGCTTTCCAAGTATCCAAACCGTGGGTGGTTTGCGCCTCGGGCCATGTAGAGGCCGAAGTTGGTCGTCGTGAAGACATCCACCTGGCGCAGGAACCCCTTCGGATCGGTGTTGACCTTCGCGGAGATGTCGAAGGTTTCCTGCTTCACTGGATGAAGATCGACGGTCATAGGCTGGCTACCTTACGTTGAACTGTGCTGCTGTTGGGGCGAAGTGACAGACATTGTTTTCGGTGCGCGCGGCACCATTGATCACTGCGAGGACTTTGCCGGGCCCTGTTTTTGCGGTTGCGGACAGGGTGGTTGGTCCTGTTGGGTTTATCTGATTATTCGCAAGCGGCGTTACACCGGTCTTGCCCGAGTTGAGGTTGATCCAGTACGCGTTCATGAGGCCTTGACGCTCTGCCGCTGGTGGAGTACCGAGGGCGGTAAACACGAATGTGGCTTCCCCAGCTTTGGCGCCTGGGGCTGGTGCGGGTGCGGGTCCAGGTACAACGAGTGCGGAGGCCGTGGAGTGCAGGCCTGGACCGATGCAGTTACTAGAGACCGTCGGCCAGTAGAACTGCGTAAACGCCGGTGCGTCTTTTGGCAGTGGCGGGCCGCCAAGTTCGCCTGTACCGGCGAAGAAGTTTACGGCGGTGCGCAGTGCGTTAGCTACCTGTGGCGGTACGAAGGGCTGATCTGCGAATTGGTTGACGCGAGCAACGGTGTTGTTCGTGGGGCGTCCGAGTCCATCAACCGCGGATGAGAGAGATGACGGGATGCTGGGCTGTTGAGCGCTCGCGAGTGGTGCAGTAACGAGGGCGCACGCAGCGCAGAGCGTAGTAAGGCGGATCGCGGCGCGACGCGTGAAGTGGGAGGGGCGCACGTGGTGACCTAACTTTCCTTCGCATGACAGGTAGGGTGGCCGTCGAAAAGCCATAACCCTAGTCACAATAGTCACTTTTGTAACAGGGTCAAGTGGGGAGCGGGCTACAAGGTGCATGTTTTGTGCTTTGCGAGTAGCATTTAACCGTTATTTCCACCTATGCGAAGGAGCACCGGTTTCAGTGTCGCATCCTGAATTTCGAAACGTAGCGATTGTCGCTCACGTTGACCACGGCAAGACTACATTGGTCAACGCAATGCTGGAGCAGTCCGGCGTATTCTCTGACCACGGCGAACACGGTGACCGCGTGATGGATTCCGGCGAGCTCGAGTCCGAGCGTGGCATCACCATTTTGGCGAAGAATACCGCTATCCGCCGCAAGGGGAAGGGCAAGAACGGTACAGACCTTGTTATTAATGTGATCGATACGCCGGGTCACGCCGACTTCGGTGGTGAGGTCGAGCGTGGCCTGTCCATGGTTGACGGCGTTGTCTTGCTTATCGACGCCTCCGAAGGCCCGCTGCCGCAGACTCGTTTCGTGCTGGGCAAGGCGTTGGAAGCGAAGAAGCCGGTCATCATCTGCGTAAATAAGACCGACCGCCCGGATGCCCGCATTGACGAAGTCGTTGAAGAGGCCCAGGACCTGCTGCTCGAGCTTGGTGCGGGGCTGGAGGATCCGGAGGCAGCAGAGGCCGCGGAGAACCTGCTCGAGCTCCCTGTGCTGTACACGTCGGGTCGCGCTGGCCGGGCTTCGCTCGAGAACCCAGGCAACGGTAATCTGCCTGACAATGATGATCTGCTCCCGTTGTTCAACGTCATCTACGACGTGCTGCCGGAGCCTTCCGCTGAGATCGATGCACCGCTGCAGGCGCAGGTCACGAACCTTGACTCCTCTTCGTTCCTGGGCCGTATCGCGCTGATTCGCGTGTACAAGGGCACCGTCAAGAAGGGCGACACTGTTGCTTGGGTGCACTATGACGCCGAGGGTGAGCAGCACGTGAAGAACGTGAAGATTGCCGAGCTGCTGGTCACCGAGGGGCTCGACCGAGTTCCGGCGAAGGACGGCGTCGTCGCGGGTGACATCGCTGCAGTGTCGGGCATCGACGAAATCATGATTGGTGACACGCTGTGCGACGTCGACCACATTGAGCCGCTCGAACGCATCAAGATTGACGATCCCGCAATTTCTATGACGATCGGTGTGAACACCTCGCCGATGGCTGGGCGCAACGGTGGCGATAAGCTGACCGCCCGCATGGTCAAGGCGCGCCTGGACCAGGAGCTCATCGGTAACGTCTCCATCAAGGTGTTGCCGACCGAGCGTCCGGACACCTGGGAAGTGCAAGGTCGCGGCGAGATGGCCCTGACCGTGCTGATTGAAACGATGCGTCGTGAAGGCTTTGAGCTGACCGTTGGTAAGCCGCAGGTCGTGACCAAGGAGATCGACGGCAAGGTGTACGAGCCGTACGACCACATGGTTATCGACGTCCCCTCCGAACACCAGGGTGCTGTTACCCAGCTGATGGCGGCCCGCAAGGGCCAGATGACGGCGATGGGCAACACGGGCTCCGGCGATTGGGTTCGCATGGAGTTCGACGTTCCGGCTCGTGGCCTGATTGGCTTCCGCACGACGTTCCTGACCGAGACCCGTGGCGCTGGCATTGCGAACTCCTACTCGATTGAGCACCGCCCATGGGCGGGCGAGATCAAGGGCCGTCCGACCGGTTCGCTGGTCGCTGACCGCTCTGGCCAGGTCACCGCGTACGCGCTGACGCAGCTCGCGGACCGTGGCGATTTCTTCGTGGAGCCTGGTGCAGAGACCTACGAGGGAATGGTCGTTGGTGCGAACAACCGTGATGAGGATATGGACATCAACATCACGAAGGAAAAGAAGCTGACGAACATGCGCTCCGCAACCGCCGACGCGACCGTCACGTTGGCGAAGGCCCGTACGCTGTCCTTGGATGAGGCAATTGAGTTCTGCGACGAGGATGAGTGCGTTGAGGTCGCTCCGGAGGCGATGCGAGTGCGCAAGATCATTCTCGACTCCACGGAGCGTGGCCGTGCCCGTTCACGTGCAAAGCAGCGCAATAAGTAGTTACGCACTGGTGCGGTAGTATTTACTGCGATGAATCCGCACATCTTTTCAGCGCCACGTCGCTCGCGATCACTGCGAGTCGGCGTGGCGCTGTTTGCGTGCTCTGGCGTGGTTGCGCTTTCTGCATGCGCCGCGTCGCCTGGTCCGCCGCCTCTCGTTGATCCGAACGATGTTGCTGCTCGTGAGATGTATGAGCAAGAGGATTCCACGACTACTTCCGCTCGACCGGAGGGCAAGACTCGCGTGCGCTCCCAGGTGGAGGTTGGTGTGGATTCGCTCCGAAACGGGCTGAACCCGCACCTTATCGCTGATGAATCTGCGGTTGTGAAGAGTGTGGCGAATCTGGTGCTTCCCAGCGCATTTCATGATGGGGTGAGAAATTCCGCACTGCTCAATGGGGCGACGGTGCTCTCAGAATCGCCCCGTGCAATGACGGTGCGCTACATCATTCGCGAGACCGCGCAATGGTCTGATGGCACGCCGGTGACCGGTGCGGACTTTGTGTACCTGTGGCGGGGGATGCGGGACACGCCAGGAGTGCGAAACCCGGCCGGGTATCGCGCGATCGATGCCGTGCGTGTCAGTGGCGCGACGGGCAAGGTCGTCGACGTTGACTTCGCTGAGCCTGTCGCGGATTGGCGTGGCCTTTTCGACCACTTGCTGCCGGCGCATGTGTTCGCAGCCGACGGCTCTGATTTCGGGGTGGCGCTGCGCGACACGATTCCGGTTTCTGCTGGCCGGTACATGGTGCGCGGGGTAGACCGCGGTCGTGGAACGATTACGCTGAACCGCAATGATAGGTTTTGGGCGGCTAATCCTGCCAAGATAGATATTTTGACGCTGCACGCGGTACGCGGGACCACCCAGATTGCAGATCAGCTGCGCACGGGCCAACTCGTGTTTGTGGATCGAGTTCCTAGCGAGACGACCGGGCGCGTGCTCAGCCTGGTACCGGGTGTGCAGACGCGGGTGCTCGATACGCCACGGGTGCTAGGCGCTGTGCTTTCTGCGACGTCTGGGATGTCGCCTGAGGTTCGTTCGGAGCTTCGTTCGCTGATCGACGTTCCGCTGCTTGCAAGCATTGCGTTGGACCGCACGGCTGATGTTTCGGTTGCAAAGCACGGTCAAGTGAGCACGCATGAGCCGCACGCGGTGTATCAACACGTTGCGGCTCACGGTGCGATACGCATTGGTGCCGATCTTGCAGATCCTGCAGCGGTAGCAGCGGCTCGATCGATGGCGGACATGCTGCACGATCGTGGAGTGTCGGCACGAGTTGTCGCGACGGATTTCGGTTCGCTGATTCGCTCAGGTCTCGAGGAAAATACCGTTGATGTTTTGGTGGCGTGGCAACACGATCCGGAAAATTTGCCGGATGCTGCGAGTCGCTTGGACTGCGTCGCGGGCGCCCCTCGTGCAGGCAACCTCGCCGGTTTTTGTGAACCTCAGTCGGTGGGGCTTGCGAAAGAAATCTTGGCCGGTTCGTACGGGCTTAAGCAGGCCACCGAGGCGGTCAATGAGGTGCTCGAGCAAGAGGCACTATGGATGCCGATTGCGCGCGAGCGTCGTATTATCGCCCTCGGGGAGGGCATCATCGGGGCGGATGCAGATTTGAATAACTGGAAAGCAGGCTTATCGACGGCCGCTTCGTGGCGCCTGCAACCGAAACGAAACGAAGGAGATCGGATTAATCATGCACAACTCCCGTGACCTACAGGGCTACCGGGTGCTCGCCGTGCACGCGCACCCCGACGACGAGTCCATCACCATGGCAGGAACGCTGTTTGACCTCGCGCGACGCGGCGCGGACGTACTAGTGGTGACCTGCACGTTAGGGGAGGAAGGCGAGGTCATTGGAGAGCCATATCAACTGCTGACGAATGACCATGGTGATCAGCTAGGCGGGTTCCGCATTGCGGAGCTGCACGGCGCGCTCCAGGCAATAGGTGTTCGTGGCGAGTTTCTCGGCGGAGCAGGATGTTTCCGTGACAGTGGGATGGCGGGGTCGGAGGCCAGCAAGAACCCACGTGCATTTGTCAATAGCGGGCGTCGCGCAGTCGACGCGTTGCTGGAAGTACTGCGCCGGGAGCGTCCACACCTCGTTTTGACCTACGGCCCCGACGGTGGGTACGGGCACCCGGATCATATTCGTGCGCACGAGATCGTGCACGAGGCCGCTGAGGAGTTTGATATCCCGCGCATCCTGTGGGCAGTGCGCAAGAGGGAGGAAACCGACGCGCTTTTGCCTGAGGTCGCGCCTGAAGGCTGGCGCTTGCCAAAGCCTGGCGAGCTCGACGGCGTGGACAGCGTCGATGTTTCGGTGCGCCTGGACGGTGAGGCGTACAGCGCCAAGATCGCTGCGATGGCGGCGCATGCGACACAAATCTGGGTTGCGGACGGGCGGACCAGCGCGACGAACCCGCACGCGGTGCTGGGCAAGGGGCCAGTGATGTACTACGCGCTGTCCAACTTGATTGTGCAGCCGATTCAGCCGTGGGAGCATTTCCAACTGGGCGGTGGCGAAGCGGTCGTCGATACGTCGGATGTGCTCAGCGGACTTGAGCGATGACTGAAACCCGTTGCAAGGCGGACATTGCCCGCGGCGAGAAAGCAGCAGGTCTCATCTGGCTTTCTGTCGGCGCGCTCATTTCACTTTTGTTAGAAGCTGTCAACTTGGACACACGTATTGTTGGAATCGCGGTGCCGTTTACGGTAGTCATCGCTGCGCTCTTTAATGCGGTGCTCACGAAGACTGCGGCGCTGTGGTCAGATCATCTGCTGGTCAAGCTCGTTCCACTCGTTGTTTGGGTGGTAGGTTTCTTTGTTCTGCTTATTGCTCTCCCGGCGCGGGGAGCGGTCGTGCTCCCCGCGAGCCCGCTGACGTTGCTGCTCCTTTTTGCGGGTTTGGGTGGGGGCGTTTGGCCCCTTTTCGGTCGAAAGTGACATACTGGAACGCATGACTTATGTGATTGCTCAACCATGCGTGGACGTAATGGACCGCAGCTGCGTCGAAGAATGCCCAGTCGACTGCATCTATGAGGGCAAGCGCATGCTCTACATTCACCCAGACGAGTGCGTCGACTGCGGTGCATGTGAGCCAGCTTGCCCGGTAGAGGCCATCTTTTACGAGGATGACACCCCGGAGGAATGGGCCGAGTACTACGACGCAAACGTCGGCTTTTTCGACGAGCTCGGATCGCCAGGCGGGGCGACAAAGCTTGGACCACAGGATTTCGACCACCCATTCGTGGAGGCGCTGCCACCGCAGAACCAGGACGGTTAAACCTGCATGAGCACGCACTATCGCGCCGGCTTAGGGGAGCAGTTACCGGAGTTCCCTTGGGATACCATCCTCGATGTCAAGCAGAAGGCAGCCAGCTATCCCGGCGGACTCATTGACCTCTCGGTCGGGACACCGGTAGATTCAGTCGACCCTTCCATCCAGCTTGCCCTGGCTGAGCATGCCGCTGCGCCTGGCTACCCGCCGACGCAGGGGTCGGCGGAACTACGCCAAGCGATTGCCGACTCGCTGGAGCGCCGATACAACATTCAGGACCTGCACACAGACGCTGTGCTTCCCGTCATCGGCACAAAGGAGGCTGTCGCGTGGCTTCCAACCCTGCTCAACCTGCGCGGTGGCATAGTGGTGATCCCGGAGATCGCGTACCCAACCTACGAGGTGGCCGCGATCATAGCGGGATGCAAGGTCGTGCGATCTGACGTTCCAGTCGATGGTGCGTCCCTAGTATTCTTAAACACCCCGAGCAACCCAACCGGTCGCGTCCTCTCCGCAGAGGAGATGCGCGTATGGGTTGACTACGCGCGGGACACCGGCGCGATCATCGTTTCAGATGAGTGCTATATGGGTCTGGCGTGGGACGAAGAGCGTGCGCCAGTATCTTTGCTTGACCCGGCGGTCAGCGGTGGTGACAACACCAACCTCTTGGTCTTGCATTCGCTGTCAAAGACATCGAATATGGCCTCCTACAGAGTCGGTTTCATCGCTGGTGACGAGAAGCTGGTGCAAGAACTTCTGCTGTTGCGCAAGCACACCGGAATGATGGTGCCAGGACCAATCCAAGCAGCAACGCTGGCTGCACTCCGCGACGATCAGCACGAAACACTCCAGCGGCTTCGCTACGCCAACCGTCGGGTGACACTCTTGCGCGCGCTGCTCGCGGCAGGGTGCAGCGTTGAGCATTCCGAGGCCGGGCTGTACCTGTGGACACGCAGGGAAGGCGCAGATGCCCGCCAGACGCTCGACTGGTTCGCGCAGCGTGGAATCCTCGTTGCGCCAGGGGACTTTTACGGCCCTGGCGGCTCGCAGCATGTTCGAGTTGGCCTCACGGCTTCCGACGAGGCCATCGCTGAGGCCGCACAGCGACTCTCGGAGTAACACGTGACCACTCCAACAGAGCATCGTGGGATGCGTGCGCTTCGAAGCCTGCGCGAGTTTTTGCGCTTCGGCATTGTGGGAGGCTCCGGCGTCCTGGTCAATCTTTTGGTGTTCTACCTCACCAAGAAAGCGATCGAAGTCGGCTTCAATCTGCATGAGGGCGACATCTTCTTCAACCTTTTCGGCACCCGCTTTAACGTCCGCTGGTATCACGTGCTTGCTACCGTGGCGTTTCTCGTGGCGAACACATGGAACTACCAGCTCAACAGGTCGTGGACCTTCCGGGGCCCGCAGCGGCGTTCGTGGATCCGCGGGTTTTTCCCGTTCCTCACCACCGGCGTGATGGCATTCGTTGTTTCGCTGGTGTTCTTGACGTTGTTTATGAACCCGAACTCCCCAATTGGTTTGCCGGACAGCATTTTCGACGACTCCACCGGTCTTCGCACGAAGTCCTACTGGTCGCAGGGCCTGGCGACGCTGATCGCGACACCGGTGAACTACATCATTAATAAAATTTGGACGTTTTCGAAGCCGAAAACAGCTCCGAAAACGTCCGCGTCTTCCTAGTTGTGCTTGCCCGTTAGACGCTTTCCTTGGATGGGCGCACCAGGAAAGATGCGCCGATCAATACCGCGGAGACGATGAGGACCGCGATAATTTGGCCTCTGGTGGAGGCGTCGAAAAGCATGAGGATGGTGAGTCCCACGAGGGCAATCAGCGTTGCCCACGGAACCCAGGTCGCTCCGCGTACCTGCACTGCGGAGTTCTTGATCTGCGGGTGCAGTCGGATGTAGCTCAGCGTGATCATTACCCACGTGACCATGAGGCAGCCACCGACGGCGTTCATGAGGAAGTCGAGCAGCCCTGGTGGGTTCCACCACTGCAAGCCGACTGCGGCGAAGGCGAAGAACATCGACACCAATACGGAGTTCATTGGGACGGCGTTCTTGTTCGTGGCGCGAAGCCAGCGCGGCGCGTCGCCTTCGAGCGCCTGTTGGTAGGCGAGGCGAGACGTGCCGTAAATCTGGGCATTGAACGCGGAGAGCAACGCCAGCACGATGACGGCCTCCATGAACCCGACCACGCCTGGGATGTTTGCCATGCTGAGCACCTGGGTAAATGGTGAATCTGCTGCGGAGTCGGCACCGTCGATTTGAGCATATGGGATCAGCAAGATGATGACGATGATGCTTCCGATGTAGAAGAGCGCGATGCGCCAGATAATGGAGTTGACCGCGCGCTTGACGGCCTGTGCGGGGTTCTCCGACTCTGCCGCCGCGATGGTGACAACCTCGATACCGCCGAAGGCGAACGCCACGGCGAGCAGCCCAGCGGCGACGCCGGCGAAGCCGTTCGGCATGAAGCCCGACTCCCGGACGTTGTCCAGGCCGACGAAGTCGTGGCCGGGGAGGATGCCGAGGAAGAGCGCGGCGCCGATGGCCAAGAAGAGGATAATGACGGCGACCTTAATCATGGCGAACCAGTACTCAAACTCGCCAAAGCCTTTCACCTGCGCGAGGTTGATGACAGCGAAGAATACCACTGTGACCAGCGCTGGAACCCATTGGGGGACGCCAAACCAGCCAGACATAATTGCGGCTGCGCCGGTGATCTCGGCGCCACCAACCATGATGAGGAGGAACCAGTAGAGCCAGCCCAACAGGAAGCCGGCCCAGTGGCCGAACGCCTGGCGCCCGTACGTCGCGAACGAGCCGGAAGACGGGCGGGCTGCAGCCATCTCGCCGAGCATGCGCATAACCGAGATAACAATCAGGCCTGCGATCGCGTATGCGACCAAGATGGCGGGGCCTGCGGCCCGGATGCCGACGCCTACTCCGAGGAAGAGACCGGCGCCTACCGCCATGCCCAGACCCATCAGGGTCAGGTGACGCGATTTGAGGCCGGTGCCCAGCGTGGCGTCGTCGGATTCAGTGTTGCGTTGAGTTGTCATCGGATGTTCCTCTCGGCGGCGTCCTTAGCGCGTTGTTGGAAAGTGTCGGTGCGGGTCCAGAGGACACCAGCGATTGAAATGATGCCCACGACGACTGCTACCGCGAACATTTGGAAGCGGCCGTCAGGGTTGGTCAGCATGAGCACCACGATGGCTCCCGCCAGTACAACCGTTGCCCACGGCAAGACTCCTGGAGCCCACATGCGAACGTGCGTGATCTCGTTGCGCTTCACTAGCTGCGGGTGAATGCGCATGAACGAGAATGTGATGGCGAACCACAACACGATCAGGCAGCCGCCTACCGCGTTGAGCAGGAATGCGAGCAGCCCAGGGGGATTCCAGTACTGTAGTGCGACAGCTACGAAGCCGAAGAACACGGAGAGCACGACGGCGCGCATCGGTACGCCGCGGTGGTCGGTGCGTGCGAAAGCCTCGGGGGCGTCGCCGCGCAGGGCCAGGTTGTGGAGGAACCTGGAAGAACCGTAGATCTGTGTGTTGCACGCGGAGAGCAGCGCGATGACGATGACGGCTTCCATAATGCCTACCGCGCCCGGAATGTTTGCCAAGTGCAGCACGGCGGTAAACGGGGACTCGGAAGCGTCGTTCGCCCCACCGATGTCTTCGTATGGCAGCAGCAAGACGATGAGCAACACGGATCCGATGTAGAAGATGCCGATTCTCCAGATGATGGAGCGGATCGCGGAGTGCACGGCAACCTCGGGGTCTTCGGATTCGGCCGCCGCGATGGTGACCAGCTCAATACCGCCGAATGCGAACGCAACTGCGAGCAGTGCCGTGGCGACGCCACCCCAGCCGTTCGGCATGAACCCGAACTCGGCAATGTTCGTTGTGCCGACGAACGACGTTCCCGGCAGGAGCCCCAGCCACAACGCCACGCCGAGGGCGAGGAAGAGACAAATCACGGTGACCTTAATCAGGGCAAACCAGAACTCGAATTCGCCGAGGTTTCGCACTGCGGCGAAGTTAATCGCCGTGAAGATAACAATCGCTGTCAGCGCCGGGATCCACGGAGACACCGCGAGCCATGATGCGATGATGGCGGAAGCGCCGGTGATCTCGACGGCCATGATCATGATCATCATGAACCAGTAGAGCCAGCCGATGGCAAAGCCTGCCCACGGACCGAAGGCCTGTTCCGCGTAGGTAGAAAACGTGCCCGAAGAAGGGCGCGCGGCAACCATCTCCGCGAGCATCTGCATGATGCACACGGTGATTGCGCCAGCGATCATGTACGCAATGATGACAGCGGGGCCTGCTGCGGCGATACCCACACCAGTGCCAAGGAAGAGCCCGGCGCCAATTGCTGAGCCGAGGCCCATCATGGTCAGGTGCCGGGTCTTCAGTCCGCGCTGTAACGATGTCGACGCCCGAGTTGGGGTAACAACCGGTGAAGCTTTCAAAGACATGGCAATTACCTTAAACACTCATGTACTTTCATGCCTATCATTCGCAGTTGTGTCGCCCCGTGCACTGCGAATTCGGCCCGTAAAAGTAGAGCGTTAGCTGCTTCGCGCGCGCAGTACGGGCGTGGTGCTTGCCGGCTCTTGGTGGATGCTGATATCACTCTGACCAGCAATCTCACTTGCTGGAATATGTGTCTCATTTCTTGTGTCGTAGATAATTGTCGACGGCTCCAGCATCACATTGACACCGATCTCACAGTTGTCCCCGAGATCCACCCCGATTACACCCGATGCGGGGTGAAGCGTGCAATTGCGTCCGACTCGTAGCGGGATTCGGTTATGTCCGCTGCCGCGCGCAGCCATCAGCACCGCCGACAACGCCACCTCGGTACCTTCACCAACCGTGACAGCGGAGGAGAGTCGCCCCTCAATCTTTGCCGGTCCAAGAGCGCCGGAGTTGTGCGAGACGTAGCCCTCACGGATCACGGACGTTCCCGGAGCCAAGTAGGCCCCGAGGCGGACGCGCTCCGCCTCAGAAATTGAGACCCCAGTCGGCACCACGTAGTCGACCATGCGGGGAAGCCGCTCGATGCCGTAGACGTGGATGTTGCCCCTGCTACGCAGGCGAGTTCGCACGAATTCGAAGTTATCCGCCAAGCATGGACCCTTATTCGTCCATACCACCGGCTCGAGGTGTTCGAGGCAGTCTTCCATGTTGACTTCGAAGGGGCGCACCAGGCGGTGGGAGAGCAGGTGGAGCCGAAGATATACGTCGTGGGCATCCACAGGGGGTTGGGACAGGTCCGCGATTGTGGTGCGCACCGGCACGTGCTCGACGAGCCGGTCCGAGTCCATGCCCACCAGGCTGAGGAATGCGTCCCCAAGTTCGTGCGCGCTGACTCTGCGGGATCCGGAAGTGAGGCCGGAGGGGTCGTCGATAAGTGAAGGGGAAGGGTACCAGGTGTCGAGTACCGTACCGTCCAGCGAAATATTGGCAATACCTGTGGCCTGCGCTCCTTGTAACATGCTTGTCATCTTAAACGCACAGTCACAAAGGGCCGGACTCGGACGACAAGCGGGGGAGGGGTTGGCCTAGCATATAAGTTTTTGGCAGAGTCGAACTCAACGTGTTTTGAGGAAGGAAGGACCCATGGCACCTCACAAGTCACCGCGACCGGACAAGGAGCGAAAACTGCGCGGCCCAATCATGCTGCGAAGCGAAGACACCGAACAGCCGACGACGCACGACCGTCGCCTCCTGGAGTCCTTGGGCTACAGCGACCACGACTGGAAACACGCGGACCCGTGGCGTGTGATGCGAATCCAGTCTGAGTTTGTCGCAGGCTTCGACGCACTGAGCGACTTGCCGAAGGCGGTCACTGTGTTTGGCTCCGCGCGCCTCAACGAAGGCACGGAAGAGTATGCGCTGTCATGCGAGGTAGGCAAGGCGCTCGTCGAGGCGGGATACGCGGTCATCACTGGTGGCGGTCCAGGCTTGATGGAGGGGCCGAACCGCGGTGCCCACGATGCCGACGGCATCTCGGTGGGGCTCGGCATTGAGTTGCCGTTCGAACAAACGCTTAACGATTGGGTCGACCTCGGCCTGAACTTCCGCTACTTCTTCGCGCGCAAGACAATGTTCTTGAAGTACTCGCAGGCGTTCATCGCGCTGCCGGGCGGGTACGGGACCATGGACGAGCTGTTCGAAACGCTCGTGATGGTGCAAACCCAAAAGGTTACGAACTTCCCGATAGTGCTCATGGGCACCGAGTTCTGGTCCGGCCTGGTTGCGTGGATTGAGGAGCAGCTGCTCGGCCGCGGCCTCATCTCGCCGGGCGATGAATCCCTGTTCTACGTCACCGATTCCGTCGACGACGCGATCGCGCACATCGTGCACGCACATAAGGTGATGACAGACGCGCGCCTGCGAGATGCTCACAACGAGGACGTCTAACAGATGCCTGGCCGCATCGCAGAGGTAATGGCGATCATCAACCGGACGCCAGATTCGTTTTACGACAAAGGAGCAACGTTCGCGATAGAGCAAGCGCTGGATCGAGCCGATACGGTGATCGCGCAGGGAGCGTCGATTGTCGACGTGGGCGGGGTAAAAGCAGGTCCCGGCGACGAAGTCGACCCCGCAGAGGAGATCGAACGCGTCGTCCCTGTCATCCGGGGCATCCGCCTCCGGCACCCGTCAATACGCATCAGCGTGGACACCTGGCGCGCCGACGTCGCACAGACCGCAATCGAGGCGGGTGCCGACCTAATCAACGACACCTGGGCTGGCTACGATCCCGAGCTCGTCGAGGTCGCCGGAGCGCATCGCGTTGGGTACGTCTGCTCCCACACCGGCGGTGCGGTACCTCGCACACGCCCACACCGCGTCCACTACGACGATGTCGTCGCCGACGTCATCCGGGAAACCACAGCGCTCGCCGAGCGCGCCGTTGCTTGCGGCGTGCCCGAAGATCTCGTGATGATCGACCCAACGCACGACTTCGGCAAGAACACCTTCCACGGACTGGAGTTGCTGCGCCGAGTCGACGAGCTCGTCGCAACAGGGTGGCCAGTGCTCATGGCGCTGAGCAACAAAGACTTCGTCGGCGAGACGCTCGACCGTGCAGTTGGCGAGCGAGTCGCAGGGACGCTCGCAGCGACAGCGTGGTCCGCCGCACGCGGTGTCGCAGCCTTTCGCGTCCACGAAGTCGCCGAAACCCTCGACGTGATCCGAATGACCGCCGCCATCCAGGGACATATGCCACCGATCAATACCGTGCGGGGGCTTGCGTAGTGCGCGTCAGTGTGGTCATCCCGGCGCTGAACGAGGCCGCAACCGTCGGACACGTTGTGCGACGCTGCTGCGTTGCAGATGCAGTTCGGCGCGATGGGGAAGTACTGGTCATCGACTCGGATTCACACGACGACACCGCGACGCTTGCCGCCAGGGCGGGGGCTCGTGTGGTGAACTGGCGCGAGGTCAGCGCGATTGAACCGCAGGAAGGCAAGGGTGAAGCACTGTGGCGCGGTGTGAAGGCCGCGCGCGGAGAGTTCGTCGTGTTTATCGACGCCGACGTCACCTCCCTCGAGCCGTGGTGGATTGATGTACTCATCGAGCCCTTCAAGACCCCGGAGATCCACCTTGTGAAAGCTCGTTACAAAAGATCCCTGGACGGGCGGCCTTCTGGCGGCGGGCGTGTCACGGAACTGACTGCAAAGCCTTTGCTACGACGGTTTTTCCCAGCATTGAGTGATATTGGTCAGCCACTGGCCGGCGAATATGCAATACGGCGAGATACAGCGCTGCGCCTGCCGTTCGTGGCGGGATACGGCGTTGAGTCGGGGCTGCTCATCGACACCTTCGCCAGGTATGGACGCAATGCTATTGCGGAAGCGGATCTTGGAACTCGCGTACACCGCAACCGCCCGCTTGAGGAGCTGGGGCCGATGGCGGACGTGGTGGCGTCGACAATTCTCGACAGGGCGTTGGTATCCGGACAGCTAGGTTCCGAACAGAAGACGAGGCAACGGCCGCCCTGGTGCGAAATTCTGAGCGCTGAACGCTAGTATGATGACATGCTTTCTTGGATCATCCTGATTATCGCCATTGCCGTTTTTTGCGTGCTTGGTTTCTTGCTCTTTAGCCAGCTGTTTGGGCGCGGCGAACAGCTGCCACCCATGATGGAGACCGAGGACGTCAAGTCCGCGAACCGGCTCGCAGTTGAGGAGGGCAACATTGGAGACGTGCACCTTGAAGTGGTGCACCGTGGCTACCGGATGGACCAGGTCGATGACCTGCTTACCGCACTCGGTGAAAAGTACGGCTTTGCTCCGACTATCAGTCAGCTAACCGAAAACAGCGTAGTATTGGATACAAACGTTTTGACTGAAGGAGAAGCGACAGATGGCAGCAATGAAGCCGCGCACCGGTAATGGACCAATGGAAGCCGCAGAAGAAAGCCGGAAGATTGTCATGAGAATTCCGTCCGACGGGGGCGGCCGCCTGGTCATCGAGATGAGCAAGGAAGAGGCAACTGAGCTCGGAAATCTGCTGATTGAAGCCGTAGGATAAGAATTCTCTAAACTTAAGGTAATATATCCAGCATGCTCAAAGACATAATTGATGTGCTGGCAGATCCTATAGACCTTACCCCTCTTTGTGGTGAAGAGGAGTTTTCACGCCTCGTTTCCGAAAGTGGCCACTCGTACGATGTGGCGAAGCAGGGCTACGTTACGCTGGCGAGCGGAAAAGGTCTGCAACATGTCGGTGACTCGTTGGAGATGGTCCTCTCCCGCGAGTCATTTTTGTCGCAGGGGCACTTCGCCCCGTTCGTTGAAGCGATGACGGAGCACGTAGAACACGTGCTTGACCTCAGCGCGCCTGAGGAAGACCACCCGGCGATCCTCGAGGTTGGCGCGGGGACCGGCTACTACCTGTCGCACACCCTGGACTCCGTGGTTGGCGCGCGCGGCGTCGGACTTGATATCTCGGTTCCAGCTGCGAAGTATCTTGCAAAGGCACATCCGCGAATCGGCTCGATTGTGGCCGATGTGTGGCAACAGCTTCCAATTGCGACCGGGAGCATCCACGCGATTACCGTGGTGTTTGCCCCGCGTAACCCAGCAGAATTCGCTCGCGTGCTTGCGGATGACGGCCAGGTTGTAGCGCTCATTGCGGATCAAGGCCACCTCGATGAGCTGCGTGAACCCCTCGGTATCTTAGGCGTCGAGCCCGGCAAGCTGGACCGCCTCGTCGAGCAGTCAGAGGGCCACCTGGAGCTGGCCGAAGACCCAAAGGAACTTGTCTTCCCGATGCGTTTGGACCGCGAATCTATCGCGGCCCAGGTCGGAATGAGCCCATCCGCCCGCCACATTGAGCGGGGCGAGTTGGCGCGTCGTCTTGACGCCCTGCCGGATCACATGACCGTAACCGCGCATGCACAGCTCGTGCGCCTGCGCAAGGCGTAAGCCGTTCCGCTCAGGAAGCACCTAGCGACTACGACGCCACTCGTTCAAGATGCTGGCGTCGCCCTTTGCGCGGGAGCGGATGCCGATGCATCCGTTCTCCGGCCAGATGCGCGAGGACATCACTACTGCACCGCCGTCGGCATAGACCTCGAGCGTCGAACCGTCCACGATAACCGTGATGGTATCTTCCTCGTCCTCGCCGATTTCGGCTTCCGCAACTTGGCCATCGAATCGATCGACGGTGAGCTTGTCGCCAGCATGGGTGACCCGAGCTGCGACCTCACCATTACCGTCGACAATCTCAGCGACGACACTGCCACCTGCGGAGATCTCGCATAGCGCAGTCCACAAATGGGCGCCGCGCGTCGTGCTCACCGCCTCGGGGAGCCCTGGCGCAGGTACCTGGTACAGGTGACCATCCTGGAGCGTGACATAGCGTGGCAGTGTGAGCGTATTTGCCCAGCCTTCGGTTTCCCAGTTCGGCTCTTTCGTCGGGGACCCTTGGCGGCCAGAGGGCGTCATAAAGCCAAAGAGATAGGTGCCTTGGTAGCGCTGCGCCGGGTCCATCGCAACCGGGAGGTAGTTGGTGTTGCGGGGGCGAGTGAAATCGTGCCCGAAATCGAGCGCCTGTGCAGGTGTGGTTACCCGGAACGTGTTGTTCTCCAGCTTGCCGATGATGTAGGCCGAACGGTCTTTGCCACCGCGCTCAAGCGTGAAGAAGAAGACGTCGTAGATCTTGGAATCAACTTCATCGCGGAGCCTGCAAATACGTGGCGCTACCAGCGTCTCATCGAGGTCGATTCCGGGGTCGCCATCAAAAGTGAGAGGTCCTTCGAAGCGCCACTCAACGCCATCGATAGAGCGAAGCACGACTGGCTTCGGCGTATCGACGCTGCCCGTGATCGCCAGCATGAGCCAGCCATCGTGCTCCTCGCGCTCGTCATCTTTCCAGTCAGGAACGACGCAGGGCGAGCGGAAGTTGTTGTACTCAGGCGTGTCCTCGACGATATCGCCAAGTCGCTGCACGCCAGGTGTGGCGTTTGTATCTTCGAGGAGTTCATCGCACAGCCCTTCCAGCTCAGGCGCGTGGGCGAGCTGGATGGTGTTGCCAGCAGCAGTTGCTGAAGTGAAGTACAGGTAGATGCCTTCCGGCGCACCAATTACGGCACCTGCTCGAACCGCGGATTCGCCACCGGCGGGGACGATGGCATCGTTGCATTCGACCCAGCTAAACGGGTCGCCGTCGCTGACGTTGTGGCCCCAGCGGCTCGGGGCTTCGGGTGTGGGGCGGTATTGGTAGAAAATATGCCAATTGTTTTCTCCTTCGCGCCCGTCGAAAATGGCACCAGCTGGCCCCTCGAGGATGCCACTGTCTGCGGTGACGTGAAGTTCTGGTCGGAAAGTACTCATCGTTAAGTGGTGTTCACCCCTGCGTTATTTCGTGAGTTGTTCGTAGATCTTGACGGTGTCTTGCGCAATTGTCTTCCACGAGAAGTCATTGCGGGCGCGCGTCAGGCCAGCTTGGCCCAGCCTTCGGGAGAGATCCTTGTCACCAGCCACCCGGTTGACTGCCTCGGCGAGATTCCGCTCGAAGGCTTCCGGCTGCGTTTTGTCGTAGTCAACGAGCACACCCGTCTCACCATCCACGACGACCTCCGGGATGCCACCCACGCGAGATGCCACAACAGCGGTTTCGCATGCCATGGCCTCCAAGTTCACGATGCCAAGCGGCTCGTAGATTGACGGGCACACAAAGACGTCGGCTGCGGAGTAGACTTCGCGGATCTTTTCTGCCGGCAACATGTCCTGTACCCAGAACACACCATCGCGCTCAGATTGTAGCTTTTCGACGAGCCCCTTCGTCTCTGCGGCGATCTCCGGTGTATCAGGCGCACCTGCGCACAGCACGAGCTGGACGTCTTCCTCAAAGTGCGACGCCGCCTTGAGGAGGTGCGCGACGCCCTTTTGGCGCGTGATTCGACCGACGAACGCGACGATCGGCTTCGCCGGGTCTACACCGAGGTCTGTCAGGACGGTTCCCTCGGTGGGGTACCACTTTGCCGGATCGATGCCGTTGAGTACGACGTGAATCTTGTCCGCCGGGATGCTCGGGTAGGCACGAAGGATGGCTTCTTTCATACCCGCGGAAACGGCAATGACTGCGTCCGCATTCTCGAAAGCGTTCTTCTCGCTCCACGAGGAAACGTTGTAGCCACCGCCGAGCTGCTCGCGCTTCCAAGGGCGGTCAGGCTCGAGAGAGTGCGCAGTGACAACGTGCGGAATGTCGTAGAGGAGGCCTGTGAGGTGGCCACCGAGCCCGGCGTACCACGTATGGGAGTGAGCCACGTCAACATTGTTGGCGGCGTGGGCGATCCGAAGGCCCGTCGATAAGGTCTTGATGGCACCGTTCGCGTTTTCAAGGGCAGGGTCAACCCCGTGGACGTAAACGTCCTTCATGTCGCGGGGAGTGCCCATGCAGTGAACATCGACGTCAACGATCTCCCGCATAAAGCGAGTGAGCTCTGTGACGTGGACTCCGGCTCCCCCGTAAATCTCGGGAGGATACTCTTTGGTCATCATTCCGACTCTCATACCGCCCGAGCATAGTGACGAATTCACGTCGGTGCAGGAAAGCAAAAACTGAAATGTAGCGCTGCCCACTTTAGGAGGCAAAAGGCTGCAAGGTCACGAAGTTTTCAATAGGCTCGGAAGCGTGAGAAGTCAGCCTAGAGTACTTGCAATTGTCCTTGCCGGTGGCGAAGGGAAGCGCCTGTTTCCGTTGACCGCGGACCGAGCTAAACCGGCCGTTCCTTTTGGAGGCAACTATCGATTAATTGATTTTGTTCTGTCGAACTTGGTCAACGCTGGGTACATGCGAATCGCAGTGTTGACACAGTACAAGTCGCACTCGCTGGACCGGCACGTGGCGACGGCTTGGAACGTATCTGGCCCGACTCCGCAGTACATCGCATCGGTGCCGGCGCAGCAACGTCGTGGCAAGCGCTGGTACAACGGCTCTGCAGACGCGATTGTGCAGTCGCTCAACCTCATTTACGACGATAAGCCGGATTACGTGCTGGTCTTTGGTGCAGACCACGTCTACCGGATGGATCCTTCGCAGATGGTGGAGAACCACATCAAGTCAGGCAAGGCTGCAACGGTGGCCGGTATCCGCGTGCCTCGATCAGAAGCTACGGCGTTCGGCTGCATCCAGTCCGAAGAGGACGGCACCATCACCGAGTTTTTGGAGAAGCCCGCGGATCCACCAGGAACCCCGGACGATCCGGATATGACGTTCGCTTCGATGGGTAACTACGTATTCTCTACGGAACCACTGATTCAAGCGCTGCTCGAGGACGAGCAGAACGAGGACTCTGATCACGATATGGGTGGCGACATCATCCCGTACTTCGTGCGCAAGGGCGAAGCAAACGTGTACGACTTCTCGCAGAACGAAGTACCCGGCGCGACAAAGCGCGACAAGGGATACTGGCGAGATGTCGGTACGATTGATTCTTTCTACGAGGCGCACATGGACCTCATCTCTTCGTACCCAGTGTTCAACTTGTACAACTCGGCGTGGCCGATTCACTCCACAGAGGACGGCAACCTTCCACCAGCGAAGTTCGTCGTGGGCGGTATCGCACAGGAGTCGATGGTGGCGTCGGGATCAATCATCTCGGGCGCTACCGTACGCAATTCAGTGCTTTCCACGGATGTGCGTGTTGAGGAAGGCGCGACCGTTGAAGGTTCTGTGCTGATGCCAGGTGTGCGCATCGGTAAAGGGGCGGTGGTCCGCCACTGCATCCTCGATAAGAACGTCTACGTAGCTGACGGTGAAATTATTGGCGTCGACCTTGAAAAGGACCGCAAACGCTACACTGTTTCGGACAACGGCGTAGTGGTCGTCGGCAAAAATCAGGTGGTGCAGGAATAACTGACACTCATAGGCAAGGCCCGCTCGAAGCTCAGCGAAGTTCGAGCGGGCCTTGTTCGTGCGTACGTAGAGCTAGCGCTTCGTAATGATGGTCAGGCCACCGTCGAGAGGCAGGCGAGCTACGAGCGCTCCGTGGTCGGCGGCGAGGCTGCTCACATACCTATCTGCCTCTCGTGCTGCCTCGGTTTCGCGGTCCCTGCGTGTCGAATCGCTGACAGTACCGTCCAGCAGAGAGTCGGCGAGAATCAGCGTGCCGCCCTCGCTGAGGAGCGGCCACGCGGCATCAATAACCGCGGTGAACTCGATCGGCGAGACATCCGCGTAAACGAGGTGGTAGGCGTCGTTCGCAAGCCTGCCCATAACCTCAAGCGGGCGCGCGGTGAGGAAACGTGTGCGGGAAGTTGGGTACTCGGCGGCACGGAATGCCTCCTTTGCGCCGGTTTGTAGCGTGACCTCGGGTTCGATGCAGGTAAGCGATGCGCGCTCTGGAAGACCACGCAGCAGGTGGAGCCCGACGACGCCCGCAGCCGGAGTGATGGCGACTGCGCCTTGCGACTGACCACTTGGGCAGGCTGCAGCGAGCGTCGAAAGTAACGTGCCGACGATGACCGACGGCGCACGGACTCCGTTCTCCTGCGCTTCTACGCTGGCGTACTTCAACGCTTCGCGGAAAGCAGCAGGGAACGGCTGTTGCTCGGCATCAGTGAAAGACTGATGGATGTAATTCGTCAACTGATCAAAAGCGGTCGCACTCACAGCCAACATCATAACCAGAACTGTCTTCACAGCGTGTGCGCTACGCGCATGCAGTAACCTTTACGGATTTTCCTTTGGTGAATGCGATTTCAATCTGCCACAATATGAAGCATGCAACCTGATGATGCTGCCGCCCAACATGATTCCGTCGCGCCCGAAGATTTGCGCGGTACGGCTGCATTTGATGCCGGGGTGGGGGCGATGCCTTCGTGGGCTGAGCTCGTCGCAGAGCACGCCGACAGTGTGTATCGCCTTGCGTACCGTCTTTCAGGTAACCAGCACGACGCGGAAGATCTTACGCAAGAAACCTTCATCCGCGTGTTCCGTAACTTAAAGAGTTACCAACCGGGTGCGTTCGGTGGCTGGCTTCATCGGATTACAACGAATCTGTTCCTTGATATGGTGCGCCACCGGGCGAAGATCCGGATGGAAGCACTCCCGGAAGACTATGAGCGCGTTCCCGGCACTGATATGACTCCGGAGCAGGCGTATAACGTCGCGCACCTCGATCCTGCCCTGCAGCACGCACTCGATGAATTGAGTCCGGACTTCCGCGTTGCCGTGGTGCTTTGCGATGTCGTCGGTATGACGTACGAAGAAATCGCTGAGACGCTTGGAGTCAAGATGGGTACCGTCCGTTCACGCATCCATCGCGGTAGAACTCAGCTGCGTGAATCGCTCGAGGAGCAGGCGCGGCATGACGTCGCCACCGAAGAGTTAATTCGACTACGCTAGGGCGCGAGATAGTGGTTGACTACGGATGCGAAAGGAGCGTTACCGATGCGAGCGTTTTGTTCCACTGAGCATTTGAACCCTGAAGCAATTGCAGCTTTCGCAGACGGTGAACTTTCGCGCTCTGCAAGCCGTCGCGCTATGAAACATATGTTGGAGTGCCCAGAGTGCTTCCAAGATGTTCTTGTGCAGCGGCGAGCGTCCGCACGTGTAAAGGCCTGCAAGGATGACGACCTGCGAGCCCCAGATTCGCTGGTGGCGAAGCTCAGCGGCCTGTGCCACGAGATGCAACCTGCCGAGCCTTGCGGTGAAGATGCTCATCACAAGGAACGATCACCGATTGTGGCCGCCGTTGACGCCACGCTTCGGGCGCTGCGGCACCGAGAGTAGGATGTGATCCGTGTTTTCCAGTATTGGCTGGGGTGAAGTCTTTTTCATCCTGATCATCGGCCTCATTGTGATTGGTCCGGAGCGGCTCCCAAGCGTTATCGAGGATGTCCGCGCAGCCATTTACGCTGCGCGCAAGGCGATCAACAACGCGAAGCGGGAGCTCAACGGTGAGCTCGAGGAGTTTGAGGAGCTACGCAAGCCACTGGATACGGTGTCGCAGTACGCGTCTATGGGGCCAAAGCGCGCGATGGCGAAGTTTTTCTTCGAAGATGACGAGGAATTTCTCGAAAGTTTTGATCCGCGCAAAATGATGGAAGACGATGCGCCTCCGGCTCGCCAACCATCAAAGCCACAGTCCAGAGCAAAGAAAGGGCCGGAGGACGGGGGGCAGCCCAGTGGAGGGGGATTCTCCTGGGCTGACGTTACCTAGTTTCCACCGATCTATTCGTCAGTGTGCTTCACACCAAGGTTGAGGGACTTGCCAGCAAGTGAGTTACGGCGAATCTTCAGCTTGGTGACGATCTCCTGGATCGCCGCAGCGGCAGGGGAGTCTGGTTCTGCTGTGACGACAGGGGTTCCGGTGTCACCGTTTTCTCGTAGCTTCGGATCCAACGGGATGGAACCTAGCAGCGGCACGTCACTATCTGTGAGCGCGGTCAGGCGCTCCGCAACCTGCTGGCCACCACCTTCACCAAAGATATTCATGACGGAGCCGTCAGGCATGACCATCCCGGCCATGTTCTCGATGACGCCAGCAATTCGCTGCTCAGTCTGCTGAGAAATTGTGCCGGCACGCTCAGCGACCTCAGCTGCGGCTGCTTGCGGAGTGGTAACAATGAGCAGTTCGGCATTTGGAATCAGTTGCGCCACTGTGATCGCCACATCGCCGGTCCCCGGTGGAAGGTCAAGGAAGAGTACGTCAAGATCGCCCCAGTACACATCAGACAGGAACTGTTGGATTGCGCGGGTGAGCATCGGTCCACGCCACACCACAGGGGCATTGCCCTCCACAAATTGCCCCACAGAGATGTGGCGGACGTCGTGTGCGATCGGCGGCATGATCATGTCTTCGACCACAGTCGGCCCCATGTCGGAAGAGCCGAGGAGACCAGGGACGGAGTGCCCGTAAATGTCGGCGTCGACAATTCCGACGCTGAGGCCCTGTGCTGCCATTGCAGTGGCCAAGTTCACTGTCATCGAGGACTTGCCGACGCCACCTTTGCCTGAAGCTACCGCGAACACCCGGGTGCGTGACGACGGGGCAGCGAAAGGGATGTCGGGCCCGGGCTGCTGTGCACGCAGCTTCGAAGCCATTTCGCGACGCTGCTCCGCGCTCATAGTGTGAAGCGTGACTGTCACGTTCTCCACGCCGTCGATTTCCTCTACGACTGCGCGGACGTTGCTCTCGATGGTGTCACGCATCGGGCAGCCCGTGATGGTGAGGTAAATGCCGACGGTGACGTTGGGGCCGTCGATACGTACGGACTCCACCATCCCGAGTTCGGTAATGGGTTTTCCAATTTCGGGATCGTCAACGCGAGCAAGCGCTTCGCGGACCTGGGATTCTGAAATGAGTTCTGCGTTTGCCATAACGGGCTTCAGTATAGTCAGAGAAGCTGGATGTTCATACGAGCAGAGGAGTGACAACGAATGGCCCAACTCAATAACAACCGCCTGGTAGCGCGCGAAGTGCCAACAGGGTGGCCGGTAGGCAGTTTTAATACCTACCAGGAGGCGCAAGAAGCTGTTGACACGCTGTCGGACAAGGAATTTCCGGTAGAGAAGCTCACAATTGTCGGTGTGGACTTGATGCAGGTTGAGAGTATTACGGGCCGCCTCACGTGGGGCAAGGTACTTGGTGGCGGCGCACTATCGGGCCTGTGGATGGGCATGTTCATCGGCATCATTTTCTCGCTGTTCGCGGAAGAAGGTGGGTGGGGCATCTTCGCCTCGTGCGTCGCGATGGGTGGCGTGTTCGGAGCAATTTTCGCAGCTATCGCTTACGCGTTTACAGGTGGCAAGCGTGACTTCGCCTCAGCGACAAGCATCGTCGCGCGTCGATACGATGTGCTGTGTGCACCTGACGCTGCGCGTCGAGCCCGCGACATGATCGCCGCAATGCGCCCACAGCGCGACACTGGACGGCCAACTGAGCCGTCGTCCACCGATAGCGACGCCTCCGAAGACAACGCAGCGCGCTAGACTAGCTCTGTTTTCCAGGCTCGTCTGAGCACACTACGAAGAAGGTATTTATGGTGTCCCTGCGTCCTCTCCGTACACTGATTGCTGCGGCACTGGCAACGAGCCTTGTTGGCGGGTTGACTGGCTGCACAGATGACTCGCTTTCACCGGTGAAGTTTGTCAACGGCGAATCCCGCGGCAACATCGTCAAAATCGGGATTGATACCTCAGAACCTGAACAGGTAGTGCTGGGGGAGATCTACTACGAGATCATTACAGCGATGGGGCACCCTGCCGGAGTAGTCCCGTTCAATGACGTGTACTCCCGAAATGCAGCCGAACTGCTGCAAGAAGAAGACGTCGATATGGTCGTTGCGTGCTCTGGTGTTCTGTTGCAAGCACTAGACGCACACGGAGCGAAAGAGCTCGACAACGATATAGCGCACGATCGTCTCGACGGTGCGGATCCGTCAGAAGCGACGTTCGCTCTCCTCGCGGGTGCGCTGCCCGGCAACATCCAATCGGTTGACCCTTCCCCTGCGCAGGGCTGTGCATCGCACGTGGAGCTCGAGCACCTTCCTAACAGCGTCATCCCGCTGTTCTACAAATCAAAGTTTGCTCGCAAGGAAGTCAGGCGCATCAACGCGATGACGCGCGTGCTCAGCACAGCGCAATTGGAAGAGATGAGCGAGGAAGTCGCGCAGGGCAAAGAACCGCGCGTTGTTACTGCGGATTGGCTCCGTGAATACGCCAGCATCAACGTTGAAAACCCAGATGCCAACGGCGGGGAAGCCGAAGCGACTACTACTCCCTAGGCGCAAGCCAAATGAGTGAATCCGCAAAAGGGAAGCGCCCCAACCGCAGTAAGCGGTTGGGGCGCCATTGCGTGTAAGCGCTACTTACTTCGCAAACGCCTCATCCAGCAGAGTCTTCTCCTCTTCCTGGTGGACCTTCGCCACGCCGGTTGCAGTGGTCGACTGCGCACGGCGAGAGACGCGGACCATTTCAGGCATATCCGGAATCAGTGTGCGCAGGTGCTCGTTGTAGAACGGCCATGCGCCTTGGTTAGCGGGCTCATCCTGAACCCAGCGAATTTCCTTCGCGTTCGGGTAGTTCTCGAACGCATCCCGGATGCGGTTGAATGGAATCGGGTGCAGCATCTCGATACGGATGATGGCGACATCGTCGCGCTTATCCTTCTTACGACGCTTCTCCAGTTCGTAGTAGATCTTGCCGGAACACAGCAAGATCGTGGTGACCTTGTCGTGATCTGCGCCGTCAACCTTGACGTTGCCACGCTGTACGAACTCGGGGTCGTCGATAACTGACTGGAACTTGTCCACCTCGATGAAGTCTGCAGGCTGCGAGACCGCCGCCTTGTTACGCAGCATCGACTTCGGGGTGAAGACGACGAGCGGGCGCTTCATCTCACCGAGCGCCTGACGACGCAGCAGGTGGAAATGGTTTGCCGGGGTAGACGGCTGGGCAATCGTCATCGAGCCCTCGGCGACCAGCTGGAGGAAGCGCTCGATACGGGCGGAGGAGTGGTCCGGGCCCTGGCCTTCGTAGCCGTGCGGCAGGAGGGCAATCATGCTGGAAAGCTCGCCCCACTTGGTCTCGCTGGAGGACAAGTACTCGTCGATGATGGTCTGTGCGCCATTGGCGAAGTCGCCGAACTGTGCCTCCCATGCGACGACAGCGTCCTTGTTGCCAAGGGTGTAGCCGTACTCGAAGCCCATACCTGCATATTCGGTCAGTGCAGAGTTGAACACCTCGAAGCGTCCGCCGTTGTCTTGTTCTTCCGCGTTTGCGTCGAGTGGGTTGTACGGAGTGCCGTTATTCGGGTCGTAGAGCACCGCGTGGCGCTGCGTGAACGTACCGCGCTGTGAGTCCTCACCTGCAAGGCGGACAAACTTGCCCTGCTCTGCAAGGGAACCGAAAGCGAGCAGCTCGCCCCAGCCCCAGTCGATGTCGCCGTTTTCGAAGGAACCACCGCGCTTCTTGAGCACGTTGTTCAGGCGCTTGTTCGGCTCGAATTCCTCAGGCAGCTTGCCGTACGAATCCGTAAGGCGCTTGAACGTATCCTCGCTGATCGAGGTGTCCAGGCCACGAGTGAGCTTCTGCGAGTCCGTGATGCCGGTCTGCTCGCTTGGCTTGCCCTCAGCGGACTTGACGTCAGAGAAGACTGCGTCAAGCTGATCGTGGAAGTCCTGTGCCGCGATCTTGGCTTCTTCCTGCGTGAGGTCGCCACGGCCGATGAGGTCCTTGGTGTAGCGGGTACGCACCGAGTCGTGGGAGTGGATGCGGTCGTACATCACTGGCTGCGTCACGGTCGGGTCGTCTGCCTCGTTGTGGCCGCGCAGACGGTAGCAGATGAGGTCGATGAAGACGTCCTTGCCGAAGGCGCGGCGGTATTCGGTTGCCAGGTGAGCAACCCAGGCGGCTGCCTCCGGGTCGTCGCCGTTGACGTGGAACACTGGGCAGTTGAAGCCCTTGGCCAGGTCGGTGGCGTAGTAGGAGGAGCGGCCAGAGTCAGGGGTAGTGGTGAAACCAATCTGGTTGTTCACAACGATGTGGACGGTGCCACCAACGGAGTAGCCAGGGAGGCGAGACAGGTTCAGCGTCTCCTGTACGATGCCGAGGCCAGCGAATGCGGCGTCGCCGTGCAGCATAATCGGAACCACTGGATTGTCGTCGCGAACACCGTTTTCACGCAGCGTGTCCGCCTTTGCGCGGGCAATACCGACGAGCACTGGGTCAACAGCCTCGAGGTGTGACGGGTTCGCGGCCAGCGAGACCTTGATCTCGCCGTCGCCGAACATCTGGATGTGCTTGCCCTCGAAGCCGAGGTGGTACTTCACGTCGCCAGAGCCACCCTGCTGTGCGGACTGCATGTTGCCCTCGAACTCGTTGAAGATCGTAGCGACAGGCTTGCCCACGATGTTAAACAGCACGTTCAGGCGACCACGGTGTGGCATGCCGATGACAGCTTCGTCGAGGCCTTGGCCAGCGGCGGTATCAATCACCGCGTCCATCAATGGGATGAGTGTTTCCGCACCCTCGAGGGAGAAGCGCTTCTGGCCGAGGTACTTCGTCTGGAGGAAGTTCTCAAATGCTTCAGCAGCATTGAGCTTCTGCAGGATGTACTTTTGCTCAGCATTCGTCGGCTTCGGCATGCCAGCCTCGATGCGCTCGAGCAGCCACTCACGCTCATCGCGGTCGAGAATATGGGTGTATTCAGCACCGACGTGCAGGGTGTAGGCAGCACGTAGGCGACTAAGCACCTCGCGCAACGTCATTGTTTCCTTGCCCCCGAAACCACCTACGTGGAACGTGCGGTCGAGGTCCCACAGCGTCAGGCCGTGGGTTTCCATCAGCAGGTCACGGGAGTCCGGTTGCTGCAGGCCCGGCTGGCGCCAACGAAGCGGGTTCGTGTCAGCAATGAGGTGGCCGCGGGAGCGGTACGCCTCGATGAGCTGCATGACACGGGTGTCCTTGTTCACGCCGGAATTCGGCAGGTCCTTCGCCCAGCGCATCGGGAGGAACGGGATCTCGAGGGACTCGAAGATGGAATCCCAGAACTTATCGTCGACGAGGAGCTGCGAAATATCGCGCAGGAACTCGCCAGACTCTGCACCCTGGATGACGCGGTGGTCATAGGTGGAGGTCAGTGTCACAAGCTTGCCGACGCCCAGCTCCGCCAAACGGTCCTCGCTGGCACCTGCAAACTCTGCAGGGTAGTCCATTGCGCCGACACCAACGATGGTGCCCTGGCCCTTTGTCAGACGCGGAATCGAGTGGCGGGTACCGATGCCACCCGGGTTGGTCAGCTGAATGGTTACGCCAGAGAAGTCGTCCATCGTGAGCTTGCCGTCGCGCGCGCGACGCACAATGTCTTCGTAGCTTTCGACGAACTCCGCAAACGACTTGTTCTCGCACTCCTTAATCGCAGCGACGACCAGGGAGCGGGACCCGTCCTTCTGCGGCAGGTCGATTGCTAGACCCAGGTTGATGTGCTCAGGCTGAACTGCGAAGGACTTCTTGCCGTCCTCCTTGTAGTTCTTATTCATGTCCGGGTGGAGCTTGGTGGACTGAATGATTGCGTAGCCAAGGATATGCGTGAACGAAACCTTGCCGCCGCGAGTGCGCTTGAGGTGCTCATTGATCAACGTGCGGTTTTCAAACATGAGCTTGACCGGCATATCGCGCACGGTGGTGGCGGTTGGCACCTCGAGCGATTCGTTCATGTTCTTCGCGATAGCGCGGAACGCACCCTTGAGCTGTTCCTCGCCTGGAGTGACCTTGACACTATCGAGCTTGTCCAACGGGGAAGCGGTCGGCTTCTTGGTGCGCTTTGGAGCTGCTTCGGCGGCTGCGCGGTCTACCTGGGTTTGACGGCCGTCCTGGGTAGGAGCGCTCGTGGAGCTGGTGACGCTCGTCGCAGTCTTCGAGGAACCTTTTGGCGCCGGGGTGTTTGTCACC
The DNA here is from genome assembly GCF_001767255.1 of Corynebacterium sp. NML98-0116. Lineage (GTDB taxonomy): Bacteria > Actinomycetota > Actinomycetes > Mycobacteriales > Mycobacteriaceae > Corynebacterium > Corynebacterium pseudogenitalium. The sequence continues at coordinate 1,406,913 of NZ_CP017639.1, read as the reverse complement.
GTCGGCGGGGTGCCCTTCTTCTCGAAAAGATCGCGCCACTCCGCGTCAACGGAGTTGGGATCCTGTTTGTACTGCTGGAACATCTCCTCAACCAGCCAGTCGTTCTGGCCGAACGTATCTTCGCTGCTCACGGCAGGTGCTCGCCTCTCTTCTTGGGTTGTATGTAACTTTTCAACGACTTTAATTGTCTGGGATTAGGTAGTGCTACCTTACATTCCCGAAAAGCCCTCGTACTTGTGAGATCTACCCCCTTTAGCGGTTGATAGACCACAAATGGGCATATCTTCCGTTTTGAGTGAGAAGGGTCTCATGAGAACCGTTATCAATGATACGTCCTCATTCGACAACAAGTATTTGAACGGTTGCTTGCTCGTGATTGATTGATTTCGAACTCTTGAAGAGGTGGGGCGGGCACGTCGACTTTGGCCTGGTGCGTGGGGAAGTGCAGAGTGGGCGTCGAGCAGTATTCACGGTGGCAGCTGTCGAGAAGCGCTCGTGTGCAGTCTCGGGGGGACCAAGAAGGTGGGGCCAAAGCAGGCTCGCGTATTTGAGGGGGCGCTGTGTTTCGGCGGCGGTGCAGGGTGTGGATCTCCAACTAAAGCAGAGGTGCTACCGGGGGTAGGCGAAAGATGGAAGTGCGTGATTCCCGCCTCAGTTTTGGGGGAGGCGGGAATGAACTTCGGAGCCGAAGCTATTTGGTAATTTCTTGCTGATTGGTGTCGCGTACTTTGTCGTCGTCACCAAAGAGTCGGAGTACCCAGCGCAGAAGGTTCTTTGGATTCGCACTGAGGCCAGCCTCCTCCTGGTCAGGCTTTTCCGGAAGAGGGCTCAAGAATTGGGAGGGAGGAGTGCCGAGGGCGACGGCGATGTTATCCATCAGGTGGTCGGCAAGCTTGCGGTTGGCGGCGGTGCCCGCGATCGCGCCGAGCCCCAGAGGCAGCATCTTGCCAATCCATGCTCGGCGGAACCGCTTCGTAAACGACTTCATGGCCACACGAGACAGGATGCCATTGACTTCGGCGAGGCCCGGGCCAGCAAAGCGCGTCAGGACATTTTTCGACGCCAACTCCCTCGGCCGAGCTCGGTCCGCGCCGAGCAACGTGTCAACAATCGCAACGCCCTGGGCGCCCATCATGACCGTGAGCACGCCTGCGCGTCGGCGCTCTTTGTCTTCGATATTGACGTCGCGCAAGTACATGGAAGAGAGGGTGTAAAACGCGGCGAGGTCTAAGAAGACTACCGATTCGCCAGCAACGGCTGCTGCGCCGGTGACGAGCCCTACGCCAGGAACCGCGGCTGCTGCGCCCACGCCTGCACCTGTTGCGGAGACTACGTTTTTAAAATGCTTGTCCATCGTGTGCTGGATTTCCGCAGGACTTTGCTCCGGGTGTTGACGGCGAAGCCAGTTCACGTAAGCCCGAATGGCACCGGACTGAAGATGGACAGCCTTATCTACTGCTGCGATAAACGCTCGGCCTGCTGGGCCTGCTTTCTCCTCGAGGGAGCTTAAGTCTTCAGCACGGGCGTCTTCAATAATTTCGACTACAGGTTCGTCGTCTTCGTGCTTGTCTTTGCGGAACTTTTCTAACATGCTGTGTGTTTTTCTCCTTATTAATTATTGGTACGAGCGTTCATCGTACCCGCCTTAGAAACTCCACGAGAATAGACAGAATTCCGGGCTAGGCTAAAAGGCATGCATCTCAACAGCAACAATCCGCAGGAGCACCTCCAGGTGCAGACCACCTCGGGAATCGTTGCTGGCACTATTGATCCACAAACCGGGGTTCGCACTTGGCGCGGGGTACCCTACGGTGCAGATATGGGCGGTGAGAACCGATTTCGGGCCCCACAGCCTGCGCCTTCGTGGTCAGGTGTGCGCACCACAACCAACTATCGGCCACCTGCGATGCAGACGAATTTCGGGTGGAAAGACACAGTAATCGGCACCGAGGACTGCCTACACGCAGACATCGTTCGGCCTGATACGGACGACGTACTCCCCGTCGTCATCTATTTTCACGGTGGATCGTTCGTAAGCGGATCGAGTCATGAGAAAGTACTCCAGGGGCACTTTCTGGCTAATGCCACCGATATCGTCTATGTCTCCTTAAACTTTCGCCTCGGGGTGCTTGGGTACTTGGATCTGCGCAGTATCGGCGAGGACTGCGCTGCCAACCCCGCCATTTTGGACCAGATCCTCGCGCTGCAGTGGGTGCACGAAAACATCGCGGCCTTCGGAGGGGATCCGAATAACGTAACCATCATGGGCGAGTCAGCCGGGGCAGCTTCAGTAATCCATATGATGTGCGCTCCGGCAGCTCGGGGGTTGTTCCACCGGGCAATCGCCCAGTCCACTCCGCTTTCTTCCGTTCATACGAAGGCACAGGCCGCGATGTGGACGTCGACACTTCTTGACGGCATGGGGCTATCGCGACTATCTACCCTCGAGCACCTCCGGGAGGTACCGGCCGAGGAACTGGTTAGAGTGGGGCAGTCCATGCTGTTTACTGGCCGCGAGCTGCGCGAACTGAATTTGAGCTTCATGCCGACGGTCGATGGCACCACGCTGCCAGCTCACCCGCTGGACATGTTCCGCGCCGGGCAACAGGCGTCGGTGCCGTTGATCATCGGGACCAATGCGGATGAGGCCAGCTTTGCAAAGGCTCTGTATCAGCGGACGAAAGCCCGTCAGCGTGCAGCACGCCGCTTGCTCGAGGCATATGACGCGCAGAACGCGACAGCGGTCATCCAGGCGTATAGCGACGTGAGCCAGCGTACGGACTTCGCCGAGTTTCTCGCAGACGCCGTGTTCTGGGGACCGTCGGTGATCGCTGCAGGGGAGCACCGTAAGGTGGCTCCGACTTGGATGTACCGCTTTGAATATGCATCGGCGACAATGCGGCGGCTCGGGTTGGGGGCAATGCACACAGCCGACCTGATGGCGGTGTTTGGCGATCGGGAAGGTACACGCTCATCGAAGATCGACCGATTTGGCTCCACCGTTGCGTTTGAAGCAGTAGTTGAAGTGATGCAGCGCAACTGGGGGTCGTTCTTTCATACCGGCGAACCAGGGCCGAACTGGCCCCGCTACGATTTTCGTGGCGACGACCACCCCGGGCGCGCGACCGCAATCATCAACGAACATCCGTCAATCGTGTACGACCCAAAACGTCACAAACGCCGGGCATGGGAGGCTTTTGACATGCGTAGCTGGCAGGGCCGCGAAGCGTGGATGCGCATCATGGGGCCAGAACAGTAGGCTTGGCATCGTCCGCCGGTGACAACCACGATGAGGAAGAGTAGAGGATTCTTCGTGAGCTTTTTAGAAGACATTGCCGCGGCTCTAGACCGTGAAGGTATTGAGTCTCGTGTGCACGACGACACGATGTTTGTTCCTATCACCCCCGAGATTGAGATCCAGTTCGTTGTTATCGACGAGCAACTGCCAGCGGCGAACGTGTATATCGCGGCTGCTGACGTTGATGAAGACGATGAGGACTTTGAAGCAGCATTGGTCGCAGTTATATTTTCTGCCGAAGATGCTGTGTCCGCTGTCGCTGAGCATATAGCCACTGACGAGGTGGTTACCGTGTTCCGCAGCCTGCTCGAGGCTGCAGATGAACGTATCGCCGGGCTTGAATTCTTTCCGGACGCCGAAAACCATCAACTCGTCTTCGCAGAAGTTGGTACAGAGGCTGAAGTCCACGTGGAGGTCGAAGTTATCGACGCCACAGCCACTGCCCACGTGCAGTTTGTGGTTCCTGGAGACGATGAGGAAGCAGATCCCGAAGAACTTAACTTGGGTAGCTTCACCGACATCGACAGGCTTTTTGATGTCTTGAATCTGGTTGCTGACCAGGCTGAAGACTGGGAGAGTCAGATGCTTCCGCTTGACGACGAACCAGGGCAGTAGCCAACCGGTTACGCTACGTTCAGTCCAGCGAACAGGGATGAAGGAGAGCGGACGGGATCGAAGTGGCCGTCGACTAGCCAGACATACGTTGCCGCGTATGGGTGTGGCAGAAGATGAAGCATGTCCTCCGTCGCGTCGGGGTAGAGCGCGCGCATCCAACCCTCAGCTACCGCGGGGTTGACCGGCGCACCCGACTGGGCGGTGAATCGTGCTTCGATGATGTACGCGGGACGTGCAGACGCTCCGTAACCTTGCACCATCGCCTGAGCCCGCGGGCCGACTCTCCGCCGCGTAAGCGCAAGGTTGATGTGTTGCTTGTCTATGACTCGCGGCAATGCGATGACCGGCGGGCGCCACGAGCCAGTTGGTCGTGCAAGAGAGCGAGGGTGCTTGACTGTGGCGCTGAGGGCTTGGACGGTGTCGTCAAAGCGATGAATAATTTCTTGAGCAATCGTTGATTCGTAGAACATGCTTCGAAGCGTACGAGAGCAGCTAGACATGGAGTAGCGAAATTGGCCATGTATTCGAACAACAGTGCTAATGTTATTGCGTAATGGGACGCGAACGCGAAGAAAGACTAGTGTTGTCGCTGGTATGACGGAACAAACATATAAGGGCGGCGCGTCACCAAAGCTGCCATCAGTGATATGGGTGCTGTGCACCGCAGCGTTTATCATTGCGCTCGGCTACGGGTTCATCGCCCCGGTGTTGCCACAGTTCGCCGCCAGCTTCAACGTGTCCATGGCGGCCGCTGCAGCGGTGATCTCCGCGTTTGCGGCAGCTCGCTTGCTTGGTGCGCCAGGCGCTGGCGCTCTGGTGGATAAGCTCGGATCGCGGCCGGTGTACCTCACCGGGCTGAGCATTGTTGCGACTGCAACCTTTGCCGTGGCGTTTGCTCAGGCGTACTGGCATATTTTGGCGTTGCGCTTTATCGCTGGCTTTGGATCCACGATGTTTACGCTCTCAGCACAGGCCTTCATCGTTCGCGTGATTCCTCCTGGCATCCGTGGGCGAGCGAATGCACTTTATGCATCGTCATTCTTGCTTGGCAACATCTTCGGGCCAATCATCGGCGCTGGCCTCAGTTTCCTTGGATACCGAATTCCGTTCGCAGTCTACGGTGTTGGTGTCGCTCTTGCGGCAACTATCGTGTGGGTTGCTACGTCTCGGCAACACAAGCCAGAGGCGCCGAAAATACAGCAGCCGCCAATGCCCCTGCGCCGAGCCTGGAAGCAACCCACGTACCGTGCGTTGCTCGCTGTTGCCTTTACAAATGGTTTTGTCAACTTTGGTGCGCGCGTTTCGGTCCTTCCGCTGTTCGCTGCGGCGATATTTGCAAATGGTGGCGCGGCATCCGGACTTGCGTTGACTGCGTTCGCGCTGGGCACGGGTGTCACGCTGCAGTTTTCTGGTCGGCTGGCTGACCGGATCGGACGTCGTCCTTGCATTCTCGCAGGTCTTGCGGTCTCGGCAATATTCACGGGCACACTCGGACTTGCCACGACTGTGTGGGTGCTGTTGCTGGTCTCAGTGTGCGCGGGTGTTGGCGGTGGGCTGATGAGTCCTGCCTCGCAGGCGACGCTAGCTGACATCATCGGCAACGACCGCTCGGGTGGCAAAGTGATTTCTACCTATCAGATGGTGCAGGACTCCGGCCAGATTGCGGCACCGATTGTGATCGGCTTTCTGGCGGAGGTGTTCGGCTTTGCTATCGCGTTTGGCGCCTGCGGAGTAGTTGCTCTGGTCGCTCTATTGCTCTGGGCAATGTACAGTAAGGAATCTCTGCACAGGTCCACTGCGTAAAGGAGCACGGTGCGAATAATTGTTGACTGCGTCCCAGGGGTCGAGGACACGCTTGCGTTGGCATATGTCGTTGCTGCGCACCATCATGGACGGGCTGAATTGGAGTGCGTGACAACCTCAAGCGGTAGCGCCTCAGCTGCGCAATGTGCCCAGCATGCTGCGTGGGTGCTGGCACGCTGCGGCCTGCCCGCTGTTGCGGTCGCAGCAGGTTGTGACGTGCCAAAACACCAACCGACGCGCGATGCTGGCCTGGGTGACGCCCAAGTCCCAGATCGCTACGTCGCGAATGACTGGGACCTGTTGTGGGCCGACGCGTGCGCACGAGGTACACGGGACCTATGCTTGATTTGCACGGGCCCGTTGACAAACCTCGCCGAGTTTTCACGGCGCTACCCCGAGTACTTCGACGCACTTGAGCACATCGTTGTGTCTGAATCCAGCCTTCTACTCGACCGAGAAGCCTCCGATGTGGTGCTGCAGGACACCCCGGTGGCGATCACTGTCTGTGCAGCACCGGAAACGTTGGGACAGGTAGATGTGCAACGGTGCGCACCGCTGGCAGAAATCGGGGCCACCGCGGTTACTGGCGTGTCGCTACTCGCGGCCCAGGTCGCGTTAGGTGATATCCAGGCTGGTGGGCAGTGTGTGACGCTCGCGCCTGCCGAGGAAGATGATGACCCGAACGCGCTAGTGCTTGACGCCGCAGATGTAGACGAAGAGGACGTCGTCAAGCTTTTCGACGCCTGCTGCGCCACGTTTGACGCTCTTGCACGCGGCGATGATGCTCTGGACGTAACGAGGCACCTCCGGGCGGAGGACTAACGCAGACAAAACGCCCGCCGGGGTGTGTCCGGCGGGCGCAATCGAAGGGTATGGGAAAGGCTTATGCCTCGGTGAGGCCAGCTTCGACCATCACGCCACGAAGGGTGTTGGCGGAGTGATCGAACTTTTCCTTCTCGCTATCTTCAAGGTGCAGCTCGACAACCTCGCGGACACCGTTGCGGTTGATAACAGCCGGGGTGCCGATGTAGATGTCTTCCTGACCGTACTGGCCTTCAAGGAGAGCAGAGACTGGCAGTACGACGTCCTCGTTCATCAGGATTGCGCGGGTGATGCGTGCAAGGCCAGCACCGATACCGAAGGACGTGGAGCCCTTGGCTTCGATGATCTTGTAGGCGGCATCGCGGGTTGCGACGAACATCTCGTCGATGCGCTCGTAGATCTTCGGATCGGTTTCTGCTTCCTTCTCCAGACGACGACGTAGCGAAACGCCAGCGACGGAGCCGGATGCCACGACAGGCAGCTCGGTGTCGCCGTGCTCACCGATGATGTAGGAGTGGACAGAGCTTGCGGAAACACCGAAGTACTTGCCGAGGTTGCAGCGCCAGCGTGCGGTGTCCAGGATGGTGCCGGAACCCACGACCTGTGCGGAGGAAAGACCGGTCTGCTTCCAGGTGGCGTAGGTCAGGACATCGACAGGGTTGGTTGCAACCAGGTAGATGCCGTTGAAGCCGTTGGCCATCACTTCCTTGTTGATGGACTCGAAGATCTTCACATTGCGGCCCACGAGCTCAAGGCGGGTTTCGCCGTCGCGCTGTGCAACACCTGCACAGTTGACGATGAGCGCTGCGTCGCGGCAGTCCTCGTAGGTGCCGACCGTGATCTTGGTGTTGTGGCCTGAGTACGGCATTGCGTGGTTGAGGTCCTCGACCTCACCCCACGTCTTCTTCTCGTTCAGGTCGATAATTGCGAGGTGGTCGCAAATACCCTGGTTGAGGATTGCGTATGCGAACGCGACGCCGACATCACCAGCACCAATCAAGACAATCTTGTTGCCTGGCGTGATGTTGTTCGACGGGGTAGACGGATTGGTGATAGTCATGTGATCTCTCCTGAATCCAGTAAAACTATGTTCCGCTACCCATCATTGCAGATTTTCCACCACAATGGGAATACCAATCGAAATATGTAACCAAGATAACGGAAATAGGCGGGCATAACCGGGCATTGATGGCTTTGGGGTATTAAAAGGGGAGGCGTGGCGCACGATGGAGTGAGTCGGCGCCCGTGGCGATTCGCCAAGTTTGACCTTCGATATCTACTGCAGGACCAACAAAATGCGGTTCAGCTGGAGTTACTCGTACGGCGAGGCTATCGCCATTCTTGCAAATCGGAAGGCAGAGGGCCTCTGCGATAGCTTGGTGGCGCCGGTAGTCCCCAAGGATCAAGATGCCTTCCTCCTGGAGGCGTGACCTTGATCCGCCGTTGTATCGAATGCGCTTCATTGGGTCTTTCTGCTGAGCGACAGTGTAAATGATGCCGCGCGGAATGAGCACCTGCTGGATTGAGCGAAACAACATGTCGAGGCGCTGTTGCCCAGAAGGCAATTCCATAATTTTGGCGACAGTTTCCTCATCCGCATGGAGGAGCACGTTATTCGGGTACGGGTGATCGAACCAGGCCCACGCAATTTTGTTGCGTGCTGCTGCCATGATGGTTCGCTTGCGGTCACGGTTTCCACCTGCGGTGAGGATGTCGTCGGTGATTTTGACGAAGCCTACTCGGAAAGTGGAAGTAACCTCATTTGCGTGGCAGAGCATGGCGTGGTGGCCAACTGCTTCCATCGGGATCATCCAGCCGTAGGGGTTTTTGGAGTATTTACAGTCAACTTCATGGCCGAGGATCTTGAAATCCATCTTGTCGCCGTCCATGATAGTGCCGTCAAACCCTCGGCGAATGTTAATTTCAACCAACGATCCAATGTGGGCAAGTTCTGTCTTGCTCAGCTGCGCTGGGTCGAACCGGCCCGTGTGCTGGCCGTCATAGGCCTGGTCGAAAGTTTGTCGAAATATTCTTCCCATTGCTTCGCCGTCGGGAAACTCGTTACGGAAGAGCTCGGCGAGTTCATGGGAAAAATCGCCATCAAGGTTGTGTGTCATGGGCAGATCCTATGCGTGCGTTTGAAGCGCCAGTTGTGGGGCCACCTCGGGGGCTTTCGTTACGGCATTGCAGGAAAGTAGTGCGTCCTTGATTGCGGTTCCGATTGCAGCCGCAACCGGTGGCGGAAATGCATTGCCGACTTGGCGCCATTGGGCGGTCTTGCCACCTTGCCAATCCCAATCTTCAGGGAACCCTTGGATAACGCCGCCCATCCGCACGGTAAGGCGGGGAAGGTTGTCCGGGTCATCGACAGGGAAGTCGGGGCCTGGTGCGCTGTCTGCGATCGAAGTTCCTCGGACGCCGAGCTTCTTCCATGCTGCCTTTGCTCGAGTCGGGCCAACGTCTGGTCCACCGTGCTTCTTTGATCCGCCAACGAGCGTCGGTGCTACCGTATCGGCTCGATCTGCCCATGCGTCCGCTCCCGGCCAGCCATTTTCTCCCATTAGGTGGCGAAGTGCGCTACCAACGGATGTGTGATGCATATTCGGGGTCGGCCATTCGAAGTACTCGGCAAACTCGTGTTTCAGGGCTACCAAAATGAACCGTGGGCGCAGTTGGGGGACACCGAAGTCTGCCGATTGAAACAGTGACCAGTAGGTGGTGTAACCCATCCGATCGAGCTCACTGACAATTTCATTGCGGTAGGAATCAAACCGCTTTTGGCCAAGGCCTCGGACGTTCTCCAGCATGACGGCTTTTGGATTGATTTCTCCTACCAGTCGTAGGGCTTGCGGGAACAGATCACGCTCGTCGTCTGCGCCGAGCTGTTTTCCCGCGATGGAAAAGGGCGGACACGGAACGCCACCTGCAAAGAGATCGACCTGATCGCGCCATACGGTGCCGTCGAAGTCATGTACATCCATTTCGTGTACTGGCCACGGATGGGGATGGTCACAGCCGCGATTGGCTCGCAGTGTCTCTGCTGCCCAGTTGTCGATTTCCACCACGGCTAGATGCTGGAAACCTGCTTGCTCGAGCCCAAGTGCTTGGCCTCCAGCGCCAGCGCAGATCTCGATAGAGGTCAACGTGGGCTCGGAAGTAACCGTAGACAGGCGCATCGCGTCTCCTTCTGGCTAAAACTTGGAATGTGTAGGCATAGGATAGCGTGCACAGCAGACAATGGATATTTTTATTCGAAAATATGTGCTACTTCATCTCGTAAGTAACGTGCGCTGCCGCAACTGCCTTTGGGCGCCCGGTGACAAAGTAGAGCACAGTCATGATGACCACGAATGCAACGCCTACGGCGAGCGCCATGTGATACTGCGGCAGCCACACCATGATGCCGAATGTGAACAAGATGAAAATGATCGCGAACCACTGCCCGTAGGGCCAGAACGGTACAGGGAAGCTCAAGGTCTCGCGCTCTGCCGCGGACATGTTGCGGCGAGATGCGACGTGTGCCAGCAGGATCATCAGCCACACAAACACGGTTGCGAAGGTGGCCAGCGCTGCGATGGTCTCGAAGATGTTCGGATAGAGCGCGTTGAGCACCACGCCGATGATGAGTACGAGCAACAGGGTAATGGTCGTCATTACTGGGATGTCGCGGATGGTGCGCTTCATGATCTTCGGGGCTAGGCCTTCCTTCGCCAGGCCAGTAAGAACGCGCCCAGTGCCGAACAGGTCTGCATTAATTGCAGAAAGGGCAGCAGTGATGACCACCAAGTTGAGCAGTGCAGCGGCCCAGTTCACGCCAAGTGTGTCAAAGATCTGAACGAAGGGGCTTTCTTCACCAGTCATTGCACGCCACGGGTTGAGCATCAAGATAACCAGGATGGCGAGGACATAGAACAGCAGGATGCGCAGCGGTACGGTGTTGACGGCCTTCGGGATCGAGCGGTCCGGATCGTCTGCTTCGGTGCCGGCGACGCCGATGATCTCAGTTCCGCCGAATGCGAAGAGCACGAGGATGAACGCTGCGATCATGCCTTCGATGCCGTTCGGGAAGAAGCCACCGTCGTTCCAGAGGTTAGAGATTCCGGTCGTATCTGGGTCGGTACCCAAACCAAATGCGAGGATGGCAGCACCGCCGACGATCATCGCCATTACGGCGACGACCTTAATGAGCGTGAATGCGAACTCCAGCTCGCCGAACCAGCGCACGGATGCGAGGTTCGCCGCACCAATGACCAACAGAGTAGTGGTAATCCATACCCATGCTGGGGTGTCGGGGAACCAGAACTTCATATAAATGCCGATGGCAGTCAAGTCCGCAAGGCAGACGATCATCATCTCGAATGCGAACATCCACCCGGTAATGTATCCGCCCAGGCCACCAAGGTGCTCCCTGGTGTACACCGCGAACGACCCACGAACCGGGTGCTGCACACTCATCTCGCCCAGGGCGCGCAACATAAAGTAGACGACGGCCCCTCCGAGTAAGTATACGAGGAGCACCGAGGGGCCGGCGGCCTGAATCGCGCCGGCGGAGCCGTAGAAGAGCCCGGTGCCGATCGCCGAGCCGAGGGCGATGAAGTGGATATGGCGGTGTGTAAGCCCCTTGGGCTTCGACGAGCGGGAAGTCATGGCAGACATCATAACGTTTAATTACGCTGCTCTGTAAATTATTCACAGGTAATTCTGTGAGTTCGGTCGCGTTTTCAGGCAGCGCTACTGTGCAGTATCAGCATCACGCTTCCGTGAGCGTGCAACTGCGGCAACTACCAGTGCGATAACGACGGCGGCACCGGCAGTGATGAGCATCCACGTCGGCGTACCGCCGTCATTTTCTGTGGCGGTCGTTTCGGCCGAGTCTTCCTTGGCGGAGATTTGCTCACGGATCCAGTCCGCCTGCGAAGCAACCGGCGCAAACGCGACCTTCGGGCTCACTCCCTCCTCAGCGGAGTCCGGGTTGTCTGGATCCATGAATAGTGATGCGGACGCGATGGCTGCGACTTTGCCTTCGCTGAAGAGCGCGCCGCCGGAATCACCGGGCTGGGTTGCTGCCCCACCTTTCATGGTGGCTTCGACGCCGTCGGTGCCGTCAAACAGAATCATCGGGGTTGGGCCGTCGACGGTAGCGTCTGCGTACGGAAGGGTGCGTCCGGCACCAGAGCCATCAGAGGACCAGCCGTAGAAAGTAGCGTCGCTGCCTGCAGCCGGGATATCGCGAGCAAGCTCAGGATAAGCATCGAGTCCGAGGTCCTCAGAGGTGTGCAGCAGCGCAATATCGCCTTTCGGGGTGGTCATCCACTTATCGACGTCATAAAACTTCTGGTTATCACCCTGGCCAGTACGCACGGACCCGCCAGCTTGTGGTAGGTGGTCCATACAATGGCGCGCAGTAATAACCCAGTGGGACGCAATTGCGGTGCCGGTGCACACGCCAGTGTCCGGGTCATCGTCCGCGGTGCGGACGGAGACTACTGCGTTGGACTCTGCCGAAGGCTCAGCGAACGTATCGGACTGCATTGCCAATGCAGGTGCTGCCGGGAGTGCTACGAGCGTGGCAGCGACGCAGGAGCTAAGAATACGAGTGGAGGTGTGCAGTTTCATGAGTTTTCCTTTTCTTTAGTGTTGGAGCGGAGGAAGATCGGTCCGGGTTGCGCGAGCCACGACCATGCGCATCGCGGCCTCGAGTGGTCCACGGGCGTAGAAGCTGCGCCACAGCACAGCGAAGGCGAAAGCAACTGCCAGCGTGAGTACTGCGTATACCACCCCGCTGTGGCCGTTGGCCGTGACAACGTGTGCGCAGTACACCGTCAGAGGCATCCGGCCCATGTCACAACCAAACGGAACAAACTGTGCGAGGATGAGACACAGCGCAGTGATACCAGCCGCGACGGCGCACTCGCTGATCACTGAAATGAGTCCCCCGGTGTGCCCATTCGGATCGATCGCGGCGATGAATAGGCCAGCACCTGCCGTGTTGAGGTGCAGCCGAGCTGCAATCACCGCAGGCAGCACCGCCGCCGCGATAATGACTGCGACCCAACGGCGCCATGGGTGGTGGAGGATGACACGCCACGACACCATGCCCGCAACCATGAGTGCCGCCCACGAAAAGACAGGGTAGGGGGCGCCGAAGACTGCGGCCGGTAGTGCAACAACTGTCCCGAGCGCCGTCGTTGCAGCCGAAGCAAAGAGCAACCCCGCAAGCAGTAAGCCCAAACGCGCAGTTGGCCAGTGGGGAAGCGTCGCTAAGCAGAGGTAGCAGATGCCAAAGACAAGGAGCACAACCTCGATGTCGCCAGCGAACGGCACGAGGAGCACATGCAGCACAATCAGTAGCGTCCCACGAACATAAAAGCCATGGCGACAGCGCGCGACAGCCTCGCCGCCTACCGCTTGGGCGCGCCGGGCCATCAGCTCCATCGAGATGCCAGCCAGGAACGCGAACGTTGCCGCGGGGAAGCCGTAGAGCAACTGACCCGTGACGCCAGCAGGATGGGTGAGGTGCGCGAAGATCATGGCTGCGAGTGCTACGGCTCGCGCGTAATCAATACCGTGAACTCGCAGATCCGGTGTGGAAGTCTTTGACATGCTCCTCACGCTATGCAGGGCGATGTTGCGAGAGCGTTAACATTGCGACCCCGTAAGAAGCCCCAATTAGAATCACAGCAGAATACAAGAACTCCAACGTGGAAGGGGCTGTTGTGGCTGCACCGCCGAAGATTTTGATCGTTGAGGACGAGACGCTGCTCGCCGATGCGTTAGGCAAAGCACTGCGCCGTGAGGACATGCTCGTTGATGTGCGTTACGACGGCCGCTCCGCGCTCGACCGCCTGGAATCACAACCGATAGATGTGATCGTGCTCGACCGAGATATCCCCGAGGTTCACGGCGACGACGTCTGTGCAACCGTCCGTGAGCTGTACCCAAACACGCGGGTGCTGATGCTCACGGCGTCCGCAACGCTCGAGGATCGTCTCCAAGGCTTCGAGATTGGGGCGGACGACTATCTGACCAAGCCGTTCGAGCTGCCCGAGTTGCTGGCTCGCGTCAAAGCCTTGTTGCGACGAGCCGCACCTGAAACAACCTCGACGCTCACGTGCGGCGACGTCATCCTCGACAGAGGCACTCACCAAGTCCACCGAAGCGGCGCGTCGATTGCGTTGTCGCCGAAAGAGTTCGCGGTGCTTGAAACGCTGATGCGAGCACAGGGGCACGTTATTTCCGCGGAGCAGCTCTTAGAAGAGGCATGGGACGCGAACGCGGACCCGTTCTCCAATTCGATTCGGGTCACTATCTCGCACTTGCGGCGCAAGCTGGGGCAGCCTTGGATTGTGCAAACAATGCCCGGCGCTGGCTACTACGTTGCGGAGGAGCCGTACCAATGAGGCTTTCACTTCGTGCGCGTACGTCGTGGTTGTTCGTGGCAACGGTTTTTACCGCAGGGCTGAGCCTGACCGCGGTGGTGTACCTCTATCTGCGCCTGACTCCGGTACCTGTGCAAGCTGTCATCGAGGGCGTCGGGGGCGTTCCCGGCAGTGACGGAGCATTTATTGATGGGTCCGTGCCCATCTCACACGAGGTGCTCAACGTGATGCTCGGCGCCTCGCTCGTCGCGCTGTGCGTGCTGACGGCGCTCGCCGGCGCCATCGGTTGGTTCGTCGCGGGTGTGTTGCTCAAACCCGTACGTACCATCGCGGCGACTGCACGTCTGGTCTCTGCCGGCGATCTTGATCAGCGGTTCGACTACGAAGGCCCCGCTGACGATGTCGCTGACCTCGCGCACGCACTCGACTCGATGCTGGAGTCCCTCGCGCACTCCATCGCGGCACGGCAACGCTTTGCATCAAACGCGTCCCATGAGCTGAAAACCCCGATCGCTACCATTCAGACCATCGCAGATGTCGCGCTACTAGACCCGAATGCACCTGCAGAGGAGCTACGCGACGCCATCCGCGACATCCGCACCGTGAATGCGTCGTCTGCGGAGATGGTCACGTCGCTGCTGAACTTCAGCCAGGCCGAGGCCAAAGTACTCGAGGCGCGCGACATTGACATCTCAGAGCTCATTACCACTGTCGCCTCGATCGACGAAGGTATCGACGCCACCATCGAGCCAGACATTCACGTCCTCGGCGATGTCGTGCTATTGCGCCACGCGATCCAAAACCTCATCGAGAATGCTCGTATCCACGGCGTGGACGGGACTGTGCAGGTGCGTGTTTGCCGGACTGGATCCGGTGATGGGGTCGAAGTGGGCGTCGTCAATGATGGGGACGTGTTGGACCCTGCCACAGTCAGCCAGCTCGTAGAGCCATTTAGCAGGGCGAATGCGCGCGTTGCTGGTGCGCGTCCGGGGCACGGACTAGGGCTGGCGCTGGTTGATACGATTGCGCGTGCGCACCACGGGGAGTTGGAGCTCGAGGCGCGAAGCGCTGAAGTTGGTGGCGGACTCGTGGCGCGGATGACATTGCCAGTGGCGAATAGGAAAATCACTGCAGGGTGGCGTACTGTGGGGAAACAATGATCACTTCCGAAAACGCCACCGGCGGCGAGAAAGAGCCGGATATGAATGTGTCGGAAAATCAGGAAAACCCGCAGGATGTCGCAGCGGATGCTGCACGTGAGGACACCAGGGATGCGGGAGTTTCTGAGGAAACCGGCGCTGCGCAAGACGCAGCCAATGCCGAAACTAATGAGACTGAGCAGATTTTGAGCCTTGCCGACGTCGTCGGTGGCGACGTGGCGGACCTCGCTGGGAGCGAGGCGGACGAGGCCACAGAGGCAGACGAGACCGCTGAAGAGCCAGTGAACGGGTTCGAGAACCTGAATCTGCCTGAAGAAGTCGTGGATGCCGTGAAGAAGGTTGGCTTTGAGCAGCCATCCGCGATTCAGGCTGAAACCATTCCACTGTTGATGGAAGGCCGCGACGTTGTCGGCCTCGCGCAAACGGGTACCGGTAAGACGGCCGCGTTTGCGCTGCCGATCCTTTCGCGGATCAACCGCAAGGAGCGCTACCCGCAGGCACTGATCCTCGCGCCTACACGTGAGCTTGCGCTGCAGGTATCAGACTCCTTCCAGTCGTTTGCAGACCACCTTGGCGGGATCTCCGTGCTTCCGATTTACGGTGGCCAGGCATACGGTATCCAGTTGTCCGGTCTGCGCCGCGGTGCCCAGATCATCGTGGGTACTCCGGGCCGCGTCATCGATCACTTGGAGAAGGGTTCGTTGGACATTTCCAACCTGCGCTTCCTTGTCCTCGATGAGGCAGACGAGATGCTGAACATGGGCTTCCAGGAAGACGTGGAACGCATCTTGGAGGACACACCGGAAGAGAAGCAGGTTGCGCTGTTCTCTGCGACGATGCCGAACGCTATTCGCCGTATCTCGAAGCAGTACCTCGACAACCCGACTGAAGTCACGGTGAAGTCGAAGACGCGCACCAATACGAACATCACCCAGCGTTACCTGTTCACGGCGCACCGCAACAAGCTCGATGCGATCACCCGAATCCTTGAAGTCACTGAGTTTGAGGCAATGATTGTCTTCGTGCGTACGAAGCAGGAGACTGAGGAGCTGGCTGAGAAGTTGCGTGCCCGCGGGTTCTCCGCAGCTGCGATCAACGGTGACATCGCTCAGCAGCAGCGTGAGCGTACCGTTGATCAGCTTCGCGACGGCCGCCTTGACATCCTGGTCGCTACCGATGTCGCTGCTCGTGGCCTGGACGTTGAGCGCATCAGCCACGTGCTGAACTACGACATCCCGAATGACACCGAGTCATACGTGCACCGCATTGGCCGCACCGGGCGTGCAGGCCGTACAGGTGAGGCGATCCTCTTTGTCACTCCACGTGAGCGTCGCATGCTGCGCTCCATCGAGCGCGTAACCAACGCGACCATCGAAGAGATGGATCTGCCGACGGTCGACGAGGTCAACGAGAGCCGCAAGACGAAGTTTATGGACTCCATCACCGAGTCGCTCGAGGCGAGCGAGGTGCAGGTGTTTAGGTCCATGGTCCGCGAATACTCCGCAGCCAACAACGTGCCGATGGACGACATCGCCGCTGCTTTGGCAACGCAGGCTTTGGAGGGTGACGAGTTCCTGATGAAGGAGCCGCCGAAGGACCGTCGCGATCGGCGGGACCGTGATCGGTGGGATCGCGACGACCGCCGTGGCCGCGGGCGTGACCGTGATGACCGTCGTGGAGGCCGCAGCCGCTTCGACCACGATTCGGAGAACTTCGACACCTACCGCCTGGATGTTGGCAAGCGCCAGCATGTTCGCCCGGGTGCAATCGTTGGTGCGCTCGCCAACGAGGGGGGCTTGAGCTCCAAGGACTTTGGTCGCATCACTATCGGTGGGGACTTCACCCTGGTTGAGCTGCCGAAGAACCTGGACAGCGCGGTCCTTGATCGTTTGACGGATACCCGTATTTCCGGTCAGCTGATCAATATTCAGCGTGATCACGGTGCACCTCCGCGCGGACGCGGCGGGCGCGGGCGCGGTGGATACGACCGCGATGATCGCCGCGGTGGACGCGGGCGCGGGCGTGGCGGTTACGACCGCGATGATCGCCGCGGTGGCCGCGGGCGGGGACGTGGCGGTTACGACCGTGACGATCGCCGCGGTGGCCGCGGGCATGACCGCAGCTGGGACTAAGCGCCCTTGATCCTGAGCGCACCTGCTGAGTAATGACTACTCGACGGGTGCGTTTTTCATTGCTTGGTTGTGCAGTAGACTGCACAGGCATGAAGTTGAATCGCCGTTTGCTCACGCTGGGGTGGGCGCTTGCGCTCGGAGTGGGCGTCGTAACGAACTTGCCGACTGCGCAGGCACAGAACCTGCAGCGCGTAGAGCAGGGCGGAGCCGTGATGGTTGAAGGCGGCGGTTACTGCACCGTCGGATTTAATGAACCGTCTCGCAGGCGAAGCCTGGTTGCGGCGCACTGTGGACCGGACGGTGCGCGTGTGCGCATCGTGGACCACAACGCGAGGGTTGCTTCGCCACAGCTCGGCACCCTGTATCGTTCGAAGGCGTACGACGGCCGCCTTGGCAATGACTGGGCCGCTATCCAGTGGGACGCGCCGGTGCAGATCGGTGGCAACCGGTTCTCCGGTGACGCGTGGGTAAACCCAAACACAATCGCCGTCGGTGAGCGCGTGTGCTACTTCGGGCAAACCTCGAACCGGCCGACGGGCGCCCCCACGTGCGGTCGCTTCGGCGGAGCAGAAGGAAATACGTTCTTCGTCGAAGCGCCGATGACCCGTCCCGGCGACTCCGGTGGCCCGCTGTGGATTCCGGGCCGCGGATTTGTTGGCGTTGTTTCTTCGCAGTGGGTTGCACAAAAGGTACCGCTGCTGGGCTCGCGCGACCTGGTCGTTGGCGTGCACGCTACTGATGGGCCTCGCGTCGCTGAGTCACGCTTGTTGGGCCTGTATGCGCAGAACCTCATGATGCCGGCTTCGGGCTCGGCCGTTGGCCCGGCTGCTGATGCGGTTCGTGGCGCTGTGACTGACGGGTTCAGTGCACTCGCAGGGTTCCTACCAGGCGTAGTGAATTACAGCTAGCTCATTAGCATTCCTGCAGAACTGTGCCAGTATAGAAGTATGTTGACAAGGAAATTCATATCTTCGCTGGCCGTCGCAGCATGCTCGACTGCAGTCCTCGTGCCAAGCGCTACCGCGGCACCAATCCAGCCGACCCAGGGTGATGCTATTAGCACTGGATATAGTTCATGCACGCTAGGCTTTAACGACCACGAAGCCGGAGTCAGCTACACCGCAGCGCACTGTGGACGCGATGGCGACAGGATCTTGTTGGTCGACCGAAAAACGAGCCGTCCGTTGTCGAAAGACATTGGGACATTGCGTATTTCACCAGGCTACGACCGGCAGTACTCGAACGACTTCGCCTGGATCGAGTGGGACCGGGGCGTCACGATGGGCGAGAACATCTACTCAGGTGACATCAAAGCGGATGCCACTTCCATCAAGCGGGGTGCGAAGACGTGCTACCACGGGGAAACATCCCATACGGGGACAAACGATGTCACGTGCGGGAAGTTCCACCGCGCTGCGCGTGGTGGAGGCGGGTTTTCTGCCACGATACGGTCACCAAAGTCAGGCGATTCCGGTGGACCGATCTGGATCGAAGAACAGGACGGGGCAAAGAAATTCGCTGGTGTCATTTCTATAGGTCCTGCGTTCGAAAACTCCACCTACACTCGGATCAATGGCATAAAGATTGACGGGAAAGACTGGCTCTGGGGAGCACCAATCGCTCAAGGAAAGGCAGTCAGCCAGTCCGAGGCGTCGGACCTGGTTTTTGGAGCTGCCGGAATAAATGAAGCCGGTCTCTACGACCGGCTGCTGTCCTCTGATAAGAGCTCGGAGCGGGACTCCTCGTCGAAGTCCGAAAGCTCCAGCGATATGACACCGGGTGAGATTGCCGCGATCGTTGTTCCGATCGTGTTGGCGCTGCTTAGCCTGGCGTCGTCGATAAAGTTTTAGTGACTACATAGTTGGTGCTGGCAAGAACATCAGCACCAACACGATGAACCACAAAAGGTTAAAGACACCAGCGAACGCGGAAGCCTTAGCTTTCGACTTTTCAAAGTTCGCGGTGACATCGGCTGGGTCGGCCTCGGCTGGCTCCAGCTCACCGAGTGTACCGACCATCTTGCGCTGGGTCGGGATGACCACGAAAAGCAGCAGTGCCCAGGCGATGACTGCCAACACGATAGAGGTGTGCAGGAAGTAGTTCGTCTTGTACGCAGCCCAGTCGCCGAAGAGGATGGCGACACCGAGCAGCGGAACGAGTGAGGACGCGATGCCGTAAGTGCGCGAGATGCGGTACAGGATCGACGCGCGACCGGCAGCGGCCGCATCGCCCGCCTGTGCCTCGGCGGCCTGGCGCGGGAACATCGAGGTGGATACGACGATCGGGCCCAGCAGCAAGATGGCGGCTGCGACGTGAAGGAAAGTTAACAGAGTAGTCATAGGCAACCACTGTACTTGATACGTCCACCATCACCTAGGCGAATTGGTGGTAGGGAACATACCAATTCCAATGAGGTGGGCGGCGACGCCTCGCCATCCCTTGCATGCACGGCGCATTGTGCGAAGGTCATTGGTGGTTACGCGCAGGTCGTACATGTTTGCAACGCGTGCCAGCTGCCGTGCGTATGCGCATTGCTGCGGGATCGATGGAGGCATCCACTCGCTCGGAAGCATGTCTGACTTTTGTTGGTTCGCCTTGCTCGAGGTCACGATGAGGTTGTGGGGGTCATTCGCGAACCGGAGTCGCTGCTCGTCGCTCCAGGCGAAAGCACCCATGTCCCATGCTGCGGAGAGGGGGAAGAGGTGGTCGAGCTCCACATCCTTAGGTCTGATGCGTTCGCGGGTGTACGGATCGATAGCGTCAACCGGCTCCCACTGCCGGTGGGGAACGTTGCAATTAGGCTGCTCAAACGCGTACGCCATGGCATGCTCGCGAGTCGTACATCCGGTGGCATGGCGCTGCCAGCCTGGTCCGAAGTTGTCCCGCTCGTAGCCGATGATAGTAACGCGTTGGCGGGTCGTGGGGGCGTCGATACGCGAAAACCCCGTTGGAAACGGGGCGTACGCGATGGTCAGGATAAGTAACAGAGTGAGGTAAACACGCACGTCTAGTTAGACGCGTGGGAGGCCCCTTCGGTTCCCGCAGTCGCCTTGAGCGCGTCAGCGAACGTTGCGTCCGGAGTGGTCAGCGCAAAGTTTGTCACTGCAAGAGCATGGTCAAACTCGTCTTCGACGCCCTGCTTCGGCTTGGTCAGCAAGGAGACAGCGACAAGCGCGATCGTCGCGAATGCGATACCCGGAACGATTTCGTAGATGATGCCGGACAGCGTGTCGGAGGAGCCCCACACGAATACCGTGATTGCACCGACGATCATGCCAGCGATGGCGCCCGGGGCAGTGAGACGACGCCAGTACAACGATGCAATTACAACGGGACCGAAGCTTGCGCCGAAGCCTGCCCACGCGAACGCGACCAGGCCCAGGATCGTGTCCGATGGGTTGATTGCCAGTACCATCGCGACCGCTGCAACCAAGACCACCATCGTGCGCGAGAGCACCAGCAGCGCCGTCTGGCTCGGACGCTGCTTCGCCACGGCCCGATAGATGTCCTCAATAAGCGCGGAGGAGGTGATCAATAGTTGGGAGGACATTGTGGACATAATCGCCGCGAGCACCGCTGTAAGGACGATACCTGCAATGAGTGGGTGGAAGAGGATGCGGGCCAGGTCCAAGAAGATGGTTTCGAAGCCGCTTTGGTCAGTGACACTGTGCGGTGTTTCGGCGAAGAAGACCGTCGATACGAGCGCGGTGAACACCGCACCTGCAAAGCAGATGGTGACCCAGCTGATTCCGGTCCGGCGTGCGCTGGCTGCCTCAGCCGGGGAGCGCAGCGCCATGAAGCGGGTAACAATATGTGGCTGTCCCAGGTAGCCGAAGCCCCACGCCAAGTTGCCGATGATGGTTGCCAACGAGACACCGGCGATCATGTTGAAGTAGTCCGGGTTGCCGGCCTCCCACGGGCCGTAGGCGTTGTGGGAAGCGAACGAGAAGATATCAGAGGGGGTATCGAGCGAGATCAGTGCCATCAGTGGCACCGTGACCAGCGCCAAGAACATCAAGACCCCTTGGACAACGTCGGTATAGCTCACAGCGAGGAAGCCGCCGATGAACGTGTACAGCACAGTAATCGAACCGACGATGAGTACGCCTGTGAGGTAGTCACCGTGGAAAGTGGATTCGAAGTAACGGCCACCCGAGACCATGCCTGACGAAACGTAGAACGTGAAGAAGAAAATAATGATCACGGCGGCGACGAACCGCAGGACGTGTGAGGAGTCACGGGTGCGGTTCTCGAAGAAGGACGGCAAGGTAATCGAGTTATTTGATACTTCCGTATAAGCGCGGAGGCGTGGTGCGACAAACTTCCAGTTCGCCCACGACCCGGCCAAGAGTCCAATAACGATCCACAGCTCGCTCATGCCGGAAACGAACAATGCGCCCGGCAGCCCCATCAGCAGCCAGCCCGACATATCTGATGCGCCCGCGGATAGGCCTGCTACGAATGGGTGCAGTCCACGGTCGCCAAGAACGTAGTCGTCATACTTGCTCGTCTGGATCCACGAATAAAACCCGATGGCAACCATGACACCGAAGTACAACACTATGGCAAGGACAAGCCAGAAGCTATCGGCCATGTTTGCCTCCCTAAAGCAATAGAAAAAATAAGCGAGTAGAGTTTTAAAGATTACCGTTAGAACCGTAGTCGATGTAGCGAAATCAAGGATGGTATAAGGGTGGGCTTGCCAAAATTCCTTCTTCACGGGCTGTGGCTGCCAGATTCTGGCTTGCAGGTCTGGGTCGAGCAGGTGGCTGGCCATAAAATCATCACACTCGACGAAGTGCCGAAGGGGACCTTCCCCGAACCAGTCCACACACTGCTCGAAGGGGTCAAGTTCCGCCACCGCGGCAAGGTCATGTTGCGCACGCCGAAAGGCAAACTATTGCGGCTCCGGGTGCCGACGGCAGCATTCGCCCCCGATGAGGCAGTACAGTTTCTACGAGCAATGTCCTTCCTCCTGGACCCAGACGTTCCGGCACCGGAAGGGCTCACGGAGCAACAGCGGGCGTCGGTAGCCCCGGATCTTTTGTGGCTCATCCAGATGTTTCTCGGGCTTGAGCGGTTTGTACAGGCTGGCAGGGTATCGATTCACGTGCCGTCTCAGGACTTTCAGTGGTTCGCGCAGTGGCAGCTCGGCACCGGGGTGGAGGAACGCGGTTGGCTCGCGGATATGATTGCGGCTGCGCCGGGAGTACTTACGGAGAACAACCGACGGCTCGACGAAGACTGCTCGCGCACATTTGTGCACTGGATCGCGTCTGCCCAGCTGCGTAACTCCCCTATGCTGCGTGGTGAGCGCCCGTTTCCGTGGCACGATTTTGTACAGTCGCTGCTTAACGGGACGCCGCTACGGCGAGGCTCTAGCGCGTTTTCGCGACAGATGAGCCAGTGGAACGGCTCAATCACTGCGACGAATTTCCAACTGGTGTTCATCGTGGAGCAGCCCGCAGACGCAGAAGATGGGGGCGATGAGGCGCTCACGCAGTGGCCGATTCGGGTGAACGTGCGCTCCGGGGACGAGTCGCCGCGGCCCATCCGGCTGTCGGAGTATGACGCCTATACGGTGCAGCAGCTCCACTCCGTGCTTCGCGACGCCATCAGGGTCTCCGACCTGATTGATCCATCGACGCACCGGCGTGCCGCGACAACGCCGGGCTCTGCGCTCGATGGCGACTGGGACGTGTACCTGTCCGCGGAAGAGATTGTGCAATTCGTGGAGACTGAGGTGAGCAAGCTTCGGCTTGCGAACTACGCGGTGATGCTGCCACGCGCCTGGACAACTGCAGAGACAACATCGAAGCTGCACCTTTCGGAAGCGAAGAACCCGTACGACGCAACAGCGGTGACCCGGCTTGGCTTCGGCCAGCTGGTCAATTACGACTGGCGCGTCAGCATCGGCGGCACTGAACTGACGGATGACGAAATGCAGCGGCTCGTCGAGTCGAAGTCTGGGCTGATCAAGTTGCGTGGCGAGTGGGTGCTCGCCGATACACGGCACCTCGAGCGCACGAAGCGGTACATGGAGAAACTCCACGGGACGGCGCTTGCGCGGGCCAAGCGTGAAGCAGAAGAAGCCCGGACGACTGCGCAGCTCGCAGCTGATGCGGGAGCAGATGACGCCGAAGCGCTCGCTGCCCGCGCCGACCAGCTCGAGGAGGAGTACCAGAAACTCGAAGCGTCAGAGGAACACGGTGCGGTAACCGCGGAGGAGCTGCGTCAGCTTGCGCTGGAGAGTGGGCCAGACTCGCCGCTTGAGTTCACTGGTTCCCGTTGGTTTACGTCTCTGGTCGGCGGAATGGACCGCCCGGCGCCGGAGCGCGTCGACATCCCAAGAACTGTGCATGCTGAGCTCCGCGAGTACCAGCGTCGTGGCGTGGATTGGCTCTACTACATGTCCCGCAACCACCTAGGTGCCGTGCTTGCCGATGACATGGGGCTCGGTAAGACGCTCCAGCTGCTCACCCTGCTTGCCGTCGAAGAGGAACGCGGGCAGCGCACCGGACCAACCCTCGTTGTTGCGCCGACCTCCGTGGTGGGCAACTGGGCACGCGAAGCCGCGAAGTTCGTGCCGCACCTTTCTATATATGTCCACCACGGCAGTGCCCGGTACAAAGGAGAGGAACTGCGTGAGGCTCTCAAGAAGCATGACGTCACCATCACCTCCTATGGGATCGCATCGCGCGATGTGATCGACTTGTCTTTGATCGAATGGGACCATGTGGTGCTCGACGAAGCTCAGGCGATTAAGAATGCGGGGACGAGGGCGTCGAAAAGCGTGCGAGCGCTGCCAGCTCGCCACCGTATCGCGCTGACAGGCACCCCGATTGAAAACAAGCTCTCCGAGCTGCGCAGTCTCCTCGACTTTGTGAACCCCGGCATCCTCGGCTCGCAGTCCTTCTTCCGCAACCACTTCGCACGGGCAATTGAGTCGCGCCGGGACGAGGGCCTCGCCGACGAGATGGGGGAGCGCCTGCAGCGCCTCACCGCGCCGTTTATCCTGCGCAGGCTGAAGACGGACACCGCGATCATCGATGACCTGCCGGACAAGGCTGAGCATGTACTGACAGTGGACATGACTGCGGAGCAAGCGGCGCTCTACACGGCACTCGTTGACCGCATGCAGCGCGAACTGCAGGAACGCAAGGGTATGGCGCGTAAAGGTCTCGTGCTTGCCACGATCACTCGCATCAAGCAGATCTGCAACCACCCGGCTCACTTCCTGGGCGATGGATCACCAGTACTTGCCGACGGCCACCACAGGTCCGGTAAGGTCGCCCGCCTTGTGGAGCTGCTCAATGAGGCAGTGCGTACCGACCAACGAGTGTTGATCTTTACCCAGTACAAAGCGTTTGGTGACATTCTGCGGCCCTACCTGAGCGACTACCTCGGTGAGCTCATCCCGTTTCTCCACGGTGGGGTAGGAAAGAGCGCGCGCGATGCTATGGTTGCGCACTTCCAGGAGCCGGACGGGCCGCGCGCGATGCTGCTGAGTCTTAAAGCAGGTGGTACCGGACTCAACCTGACTGCTGCATCGATGGTGATCCACCTTGACCGTTGGTGGAATCCCGCCGTGGAAAACCAGGCGACGGACCGCGCGTTCCGCATTGGCCAGAAGAAAGACGTCACGGTGTACAAGATGATTACGCGCGGAACCATGGAGGAATCGATCCAAGACATCTTGGATGGCAAGATGCACCTGGCAGGTGCGGTGATTGGCGAGGGCGAAGGCTGGATTACGGAACTCGACGCTGACGATCTGGCACAGCTGATGAGCTACCGAGGAAACGGAGGCGAGCGCAACCTATGAGCACCCAGCGACCACGCGAAGACAACGTTATTTATGCAAACTTTGGCGCACGGCGGCGCTCGCCGGAGCAGAAGCAGGCGAAACAAGCAGCGGAGACTCGGTCGCGGTACAAAGACGTACCCGCGACGTGGAATGCAGCCGGCCGCAGAATCTGGGAAGCAGTAGTACGCTACAGCGATGCCGGTCGCATTAAGCGGGGCATTGCGTACGCCAACGGCGGTCACGTCGCCGAGCTCTACCCGCGGCTTAGTGGGATCGATGCGGTTGTGACCGGCTCACAAATCGAACCATTTCACACCGTCATTGAGCTACCACGGCGCACCGCTGCTGACATCGGCGGGCTGCTGTCCGACATTGCGCACGACTCCGCGGCATTGATGAAAGCGCGCAATGGTGTCTATACCGATGAGGCGTTGGACACCTTGATCGCCAACGGTCCTGAAGAGTTTCGGCTGCACTGTAGCTGCCCCGATCCGGTCGTAGCCTGCAAACACATTGTCGCAGTGGGGTATCAGGCAGCACAGCGCATGAGCGAACACCACGAATTCATTCTCCAACTTCGGGATAGCTCGATTGCGCGACTGACCGGCATGGCGCCACCGACTGTGCAGCACGAGGCAGCGCAGCCTGACGCGCCGGGCGAAGTCACGGCGTCTACACCGCGCCCGCAGCCGGACTTTTGGGAAGGCGGCGCGTTACCTGATTTGCCTACCCCGAAAGTCGCTCCGATGATCGAAGATTCTGACATCACGATGTTGCACAAGGCGATGCAGACGATTTCCTTTACCAACATCGACCAGCTGCGGGCTGTCTCCGATATCGAAGATCTGTTCTACGCTCTGACTGAAACCGAAGACTAATGTCCGAGCCGTTTGGTAGTAGTGAGTATGTGAACACGTTTCGATTTATCCACTCCTCTGACCTGCAGCTTGGCATGACTCGGAAGTTTCTGCGCTCCGAAGCCCAATCGAGGTTTGACGACGCCCGCTTGCGCGCCGTTGAACGCCTCGGCCAAGTAGCCACGGAGCATGATGCAGACTGTATTGTGATCGCCGGTGATGTGTTTGAGCACAACGCGCTCGAACGGGAGACGCTTGGTCGAGCACTCGAGGTGCTGAAGCGCCTGCCAGTGCCGGTGTACTTGCTCCCGGGCAACCACGACCCGCTGGTGGCGGACTCCATTTTCCACGCCACCGATGACCTTGAGAATGTGCACGTGCTCGATTCCTTCGATCCCGTAGAGGTCGTCCCTGGCGTTGAGCTTGTCGGCGCGCCTCTCAAAGCCCGATACGCCTCTGAGGACCTCTGTGCCCGTGCCGTACGTGACTTGGAGCCGACGGATACGATTCGAGTCCTCGTTGGCCACGGCCAAGTAGACGGCTACGGCAAAGAACAGGCCGAAGCGCTCATCGATCTGGATTTGCTGGAGGAGAAGCTGGCCTCGGGGGTGATCGATTACGTCGCGTTGGGGGATACGCACTCCACGCAGTCACTCGGCACGAGTGGGCGCGTGTGGTTCTCGGGCAGCCCGGAAACAACCGATTTCCACGACTTTGCTATCGGTGGTCCTGGTGGTGGCGGCGAGGTCAACTCCGGCAATGCCCTCGTCGTCGAGATTGCGAAGTCCTCCGCAGACGATTGCACTGTGAACGTCGAGCCAGTTGAGACAGGAGCATGGACGTTTGAGGCACTGGACTGGGAGGTTAGTGACGAAGGGGACGTCGCAAAGATTGTGGATCAGCTTGAACGCTACGAGCACAAAGACCGCACGGTGGTGAAGTATTCGGTGCGTGGCACGCTTGGCCTTGCGGCGATGGCTACCTTTGAGCAGGCGATAGGGCGGCTTGAGCCGGTGTTTGCCGCGTTGTATGAGCGTGAGCGCCTCATGAGCTTGCACTTGGCGCCCAGCGATGAAGAGCTCGAAAACCTTCCGCTGAGCGGTTACGCGGCCGAGGCGATGCGGGACCTGATCTGCCAGGCTTCCGTGCAAGATGATGTCACAGGCTCTGCGACAGCCCGTGACGCAGTGAACCTTCTGTTCCGATTCTCCAAGGAAGTGAACTAGATGCGCATCCATTCGATCACCATTGAAAACTTCCGTGGTATTCAGCGATTAGAACTCCGAGACCTGCCAGATACCGGTGTGATCGTGATCCATGGCAACAACGAGGCGGGCAAATCCACCATCCTTGACGCGTTGACGACAGTGCTGAACGAGCGCCATACTGCCGGCGGGAAGAAGATTGGCGTGCTCACCCCGATCGGGAGGGACGTTTCGCCTGCGGTACGGCTTGAGGCGACGGTTGGCGATTACAGCTTCACCATTGCCAAACAGTGGGGGAAGGGGAAGTACTCGGAGCTCAACATCACCAGACCGCAGCTGCGCCAATACACCGGCCGCGAGGCTGACGACGAGCTTGCGCGGATCCTCGCGGAAAACCTTGACCAGGAGCTCGCCTCGACGCTCTTCCTGCGCCAGGGGCAGTTCGCAGCAGGGATCAGCGCAGCTGGCATCCCAAGTGTTGTGAGGACCCTTGACGGGGACGCTGGACGTAGCGCAGAGGAGGCTGCTTACGATGACACTGCGCTCATGCAGCGCATCAGCGACGAATACGCAGCGTACTTCACACCCACAGGTCGCCCGCGTGGCGAATACGACAAGCTCCGGAAAGCAGCAGAAGAAGCGCAGCAACAGTACGAATCGCTGTTGCAGGAAAAGCGGAAGTTTGACAATGAAGTCGTAGAAGTTGAGCGCTTGCAGCAGCAAATGCAGCAGATCCAGGATGAGCTGCCGGAAGCACAGCGAGATCTTGAGTCCAGTCAAGCCGAGGCGAAGCGCGCCGAAGAGGTTGCCGCAAAACTTCAGGCTGCGCAAGCAGCTGTGAAATACGCAGAGCTCACGGCACAGCGCGCAGCGCAGGATGTGGAAAACAGGAAGAAGTTGGAGCAGCGCGTCGCACTGTTGGGTGAGCAGCAGGCAGCGCTCGAGCAGGAGAAGGGCGCCGCCCAGCAAGCCAGTGATGAAGAGGAAGCTACCATTGCGACACTCACCGAAACCGTGGAGCGGCGTCAAGCTGCACTGACGAATGCACGCGAGGAGGCACGCCGTGCCAGCGCTCTGCGTGAGTACTCGCTGTGCCAACAGGAACTCTCAGATCTGCAGGCAGTGCTTGACCAGGTTGACGGTGCGCAAGCCGAGTATCAAAAACTCGTTGCTGAGGCCCCTAGTCGTCCCGTCACCGACGCCGATGTGACTCGAGTGGAAGAAGCTGCGAGTGAAGTAAAGGTACAGCGCACCATCCGTGCAGCCTCGACCGCGAAACTGACCGTGCGTGCCGATGACGCCACCTTCGTGCACGACGACGCCCCCACACACGTCAAAGGCGAGCGCACTATCGAGCTTTTCGACGCCACCACCTTTGAATTCGGTGAGTTTCATCTGACCTACAGTGCTGGCGCCAGCGGCGCGAACCAGTACAGCGCGGTGGAAGATGCGGAGCGCGCGCTTGAGGAGCTACTCGCGGAGCTTGGTTGTGCTGACGTTACGGAGGCGCGAGCGAAGCGTGATGAGCATCGGACGTTTGCTCAACGCGTGGAGGAATCCAAGCGACGCAGGGAAGACATCCTCGCAGGCAGGGACTTGTCAGCGTTGCAGGAGCGTCACCTAAAGCTGCAGAAACTACACGCAGAGCACGCTGAGGCCTTGGGGGAAGACGTAGCTTTAAAGGAACTCGATGCTGCTGAGCACGAGGCCGCTGCTGCAGAGGCTGCTTTACAGAATGCCCAGCATGACGCGGAAGTGGCGGTGGCTGCGCTGGAGCCGCACCGGGAGCGAAAGGCCCGCCAGGCACTGCTTGTACTGGAGACCAAACTCGCAACGCACGAGGAAGCAGTACGTATCGCCGATGAAGAGTTGCGAACAGAACAGGAACATACAACGTCGGAAGACTTGGGCGAGGCACAAGCAACTGCTGAGGCTGGACTGCGCGCTGCGCGCACAAAACTTGAAGAGGTCACCACGGCGGCAAACGAGGCCAACGTGGACATGGCACAGGCGCTGCTCGAAAGCGCGCAAACCCGCGTCGTGAACTTGCAGGACCGCTACAATGCCGCCGATAGACGCGTTGCCGAGCTGAAAAGCTTTTTTGAAATGGCGACTGGTATTGCGGAAAAGGTCGACCGAGCCGAAGCGATGTTGGACGCAGCTGAGTCTGAGTACCGCCGTACCACCCGCCGTGCTGAGGCAACCAAGCTCTTGTATGACACGCTACAGCGCTACCGTGAAGAGGCGAATGCGCGCTACGCGGCGCCGTTCGCTGCTGCGCTGGAGGGCTACGCGGGGGCGCTGTTTGGCAGAGATGTGGAATTCGAGCTCGACGACCAACTGCAAATCACCCGCCGCAACGTTGCTGGTGTGTCCCTGCCGATCGAGGAGCTTTCTGGTGGCGCACAGGAGCAGCTCGCCTTGCTGACCCGTTTTGCCATTGCGGAGCTTGTCGCCCGTGATGGAACAGCACCGGTACCTGTGGTGATAGACGATGCACTCGGCGCGACGGACCCCCACCGGCTGCAACTGATGAACGCGCTGTTTAACAGGGTGGGCAAGCATGCTCAAGTGATTGTGCTGACGTGTTACCCCAACCGGTACGACGGCGTTGCCAGTAGCAACCGATACGAGATTGAGCAGCTAAAAACCAATTAATTAATGCTATGAAACTGTTTGGTTGATCTACTACAGTGGGGTGCATGTCTGACGCACCCCACTGGCTCAGCGACGCCGAGCAAGACCTGTGGCGGCTCATGCTTGCCACTGCACGCAAAATTTCGCGCGCGCTCGACGACACGCTCCAGGCAGACTCAAACTTGTCGACTTCGGAGTTCTCTGTGCTGGTCAGCCTTTCAGAAGTGGATGGGTACACGATGCGTTTGCGTGACTTATGCGGTGCACTGGAGTGGGACCGATCCCGAACATCGCACCAAGTCACCCGCATGGAGAAGCGCGGTTTGGTATCAAAGCAGAAGAGCCCGGGAGACGCCCGTGGCGTCTTGGTAGCGCTCACCGAGGACGGTTTACAGCGGCTCGAGGCTGCAGCCCCGGGCCACGTTGAAAGCGTGCGACGCCTGGTGTTCGACCACCTTGATGACGCCGACATCCCAGCTCTGACCAGATTTTTTCAGGGTGTACTCGGTGCGCAAACCGGCCCTGGGCATAACAAGTAACGACTCTAGGAAAGCGAGGCGCCATGTCTTATCCGACGAACCAACCTCACTACCAACCGAACCCGGCACCGAAGCGGCTACAGCGTTCCATGGTGGACAAATACATCGGCGGGGTCTGTGGCGGCATCGCGGAGTACTTTGGACTCGACCCTGCGATTGTACGAATCGGCACGGTGTTGATTGGGCTCTGCACGGCGTTTGTGCCTTTGTTCATCCTGTATATAGTGGCCTGGATTGTGATTCCCCCGGAGTTTTAGCACGAAATTGCGTTCTGAAAGCGTAGGGGAGACGATTTCAGGTAAAATCAGTCAAAACCAACAAAACCCCCACCACCAGGCAAAACACCAGGCGGTGGGGGTAATGAAAAAGTGTCCCCGACAGGATTCGAACCTGCGACCTTCGGTACCGGAAACCGATGCTCTCATCCGCTGAGCTACGGAGACGCATTGCTTGTGAGCAAGCAATGACGCAATCTTAGCACCAGAAATGCCTGGCACATAACTGGCCTAAGACTGCGGAAAGTAGCTGCTATTGGGCCTCCCAGTAGCCTGGTGCATCAGTGCGATCGGCCTTGCCGGTGCGCAGGTAGTTGATGACGGTGGCGTCGACAACTTTATTGCCGGTGCCGAAGTGTGCGTGGCCTGGGCCGTGAATCGTGACTACCTGGGTGCCCATTCTGCGGGCGAGTTGTCCGTGGCCTGAGTACGGCGTCTGGGGGTCACGGGTCGCGGATAGCTGCAATGGGCGAGTCTTTAATGCCGCCCCGTTCAGGGGTGCCATTCCGGTGACTGCGCCGGCCCCGTTGCAGTACCACCCTGAGCCGCGTGAAGCGTTGAAGAAAGTAAACGGGTCTCCCGTGAGCTGTGACCATGCAAATGAGGGGAGCAGCGTTGGGTCGCCGGGGACAACGTTCTCATTGCACCACTGGGCAGCTTGCAGCTGCTCGACCGCCATCATTTGATCCACCGCCTGCTGAATCTCTTCCTTGGACGGCTGCTTCGATTCTTCAGCGGTCAGGGTGCCGTTTGTGGACCTTGCCAGGTAGTCCCACATCTTTGGGGTTGGAAGCATAGCGCGGGTCTCCTGCAGGAGCGGCGACTTAGCTTGTACAGCACCAGGGTTCAGCATGCGGCTGATGACGCCTTCACCTTCGACACGGGTTTTCCCGACTGCCGTCATGGCGTCCGCGCCAGCCTGTCCGGCGAACTCCAGGCCCGCTGGCAGATCACCAACGCGTGCAGGCGGGGGAGTGACAGTTGGGTTGGTGCCAGCTTGTGCACTGACCTTGCGCGACCAGTACTGGTATGCCTTCAGCGGGGTGTTGCCCATGTGATACTTGGCGTCATTGAGTGCTACCCAGGCGAAGTATTCGTTGAGTGCTTTCTCGTACGCCGCTTGTTGGTCGGCGGCAATGCCGTTCCAGGAGCGGGTGGGGTCCATGGCGGAGTCAAGCACTACTTTGTCGGTGTGCTGTGGAAATAGAGTCGCGTACACGGAGCCAAGGTAGGTGCCGTAGGAGACGCCGAGGATAGAAACCTGCTGGTAACCCAGGGCGCGTCGAACTTCCTCCCAATCGCGCGCGGTATTTTCCGTGGTGATGGTTTCGGGGTAGCCAGGCTTGTCACCTTGGCAAGCCGAGCGGTTGAAACCTCCCGCGTTGAACAGACTGTCAGCGGTGAGTTTGGCTATCTGGCTAGGATCGTTCACATCGGGAATTGCGCACTCGAGCGCCGTGGAGCCGGGCAGCCCGCGCGGTTGTACACCGATGATGTCCCACTCGTTGTTGAGCTCTTTCGGAAACTCGAGGATATTGCCGGCGGCGTAGGCGTAGGCGTCGCCACCTGGGCCACCGGGGTTGGTAAACAGTGCGCCTCGGCGCGCTTGGGTTTTCGCTGGGACTCGTACGAATCCAATTTGAATCTTCTTGCCGTTCGGCTGGTTGTAGCGCATTGGGACGTCGATGTGTCCGCACTGCGCTGTTGAATCTTTGACTTCTTTCGGGCATTTGGTCCACTGCACAGCCGGTGCTGGCTGCGCAGTAGCAGGCGTTACGACGGCCATGCCAAGCAGTCCGAGCGCCGCAATTACTGAAGCTGTGGTGCGCATTGCATTCCTTCCGTTGGGGTGCGAAAAGACAAATCCCTACCGATGCGCTGATCGGTAGGGAATGTCGACGGTGTGTTTCTACTTCACAACCATCACGATCAGGTCGCGGGGCCCGTGGACGCCCTCGACACGAACAAGCTCGATATCTGAGGTCGCTGAACCACCAGAAATCATGGTAGCGGGTTTTTCCGGATCGATGCGAGCGATCATTTCCGGCACGCCGTAGACCACTGACTCTGGACGGACGATGACCACATGGCGATCGGGGACCAGTGACAGTGCACGGCGGCCGCACAGCTCGCCAGCTTCGAGCACGATCGAACCGGTCTGTGCTGAAGTGACGTGGGAATCCGTTACCGCGGCACCGATAGTGCCGAGCTCACGCGGATCGCTCGATGGGTCGTCTGGGCGGGCACTCCCGTCGAACTTCTCGAACAGCGCGGTGTCGAGACCCGGTGCGTAAACAATCTCGGTTGTCTCGCGCTTGGCCAGAATATCTGGCGATGTCTGCGGCAAGGGTCTCCTCGGTTGTCTCTACAACCGTTGCCTTGTAGTCCAGAAGACGATCGATGAGAATCTCGCGCAACTGCTCGGGAGTGTGGTCGCTGGTGGTGCGGTACTCGCGCACAGGTTCGACGTGCTCTGGGGTATGGGAGAGCTTCTGTGCAGTGCGGATGCGGTCAAGAATCTCGCGCTTCGCGCTTTCATTTCGGGTGCTTGACATTGTTAGCCATCCTTCCTGACATTCGCTGGGATCCCTTCGCGACGGGCCTCAGCGAGGAGGTCCTTCGCCTCGTCCGTATTCCACCACTGGCGGAACGACTTCTTCGGCGGAACTGCTACGTCGCGGTAATCGGTCCAGCCAGCAACGAAACCGGGCATCGAGGAAATTTCGCCCTTGAAACCGCCAAGTACGCGACCCAGCGCTACAACGTGCATTGCGGCGTTCCACAGTGCAGGCTTGCCCCACAGTAGGGAAATAGCGCCGAAGGCTGTGGATTCCAGGAACGGCTTGTGCTCCTTTACCTTTTGGTGGCGAAGCTCAAGCAGGATGTCTGTGATCGGGATCTTCACTGGGCACACTTCGTTGCAGCGCCCACACAGGGAAGATGCGAATGGGAGCGACGCGTTCGGGTCCTCGGCAGACTCGATGCCGGTCAGCTGCGGCGTGATAATCGCGCCGATTGGGCCAGGGTATGTCGAGCCGTAGGAGTGGCCGCCAGCGCGCTCGTAGACCGGGCACACGTTGAGGCATGCGGAGCAGCGAATGCACTTCAGTGCTTCGCGGCCGATCTCGTTCGACATCGCGTGGGTACGACCGTTGTCCAGGAGAACGATGTGGAAGTTCTGCGGGCCATCGCCCTCCGTCACACCTGACCACAGTGAGGTGTACGGGTTCATACGCTCGCCGGTGGAGGAGCGCGGGAGCAACTGCAAGAACGCGCCCAAGTCCTCGAACTTCGGCAGCAACTTCTCGATACCCATGACGGAGATCAGTGTCTCCGGCAGCGTCAGACACATGCGACCGTTGCCCTCGGATTCGACGATGGAGACCGTGCCGGTCTCAGCGATACCGAAGTTGACACCGGAGATAGCCACCTTGGCCTTCATGAACTGCTCGCGGAGGAAAATGCGAGAGGCTTCGGCCAACTCTGCCGGATTGTTCGTCAGCGAGTCGTCGGTGTTGGGCATCTTGTCCACGAAGATGTTTCGGATCTCTTCGCGGTTGCGGTGGATCGCTGGCACCAGGATGTGTGATGGGAAGTCTTCGCCGAGCTGAACGATGAGCTCCGCAAGGTCGGTTTCCTGTGCATGGATGCCGCGCTTTTCTAGCTCCTCGTTGAGCGCGATTTCCTGCGTCGCCATCGACTTAATCTTGACGACTTCAGTCTCGCCTGTCTCCTCAATGAGCGAAGCTATGATGTCGTTGGCTTCCTGGGCGTCGCGTGCCCAGTGAACGTGGCCACCGCGAGCGGTGACGTTGCGCTCGAACTCCTCGAGCAGCTCAGGCATGCGGGCCGCAACATCCTGCTTGATGGTGGAGCCAGCGGTGCGAAGCTCCTGCCAGTCATCGAGTTCGTCCACAACGTTTTGGCGCTTTACACGAATAGCAGTGGTTGCGTAGTTGAGGTTTCGACGCTTCGTAACGTTGTCGAGTTCGTGGTGCGCAGCCTGTCCGAAGCGCTCCGAGCCACGCAGGTGGTTCGGTCCTTGCGCCACTGGGGGCATCGTTGGCTTGCCGAGTGCAACTTTCACAGCATTTTCTCCTTCGAGTACGCAGCGGTCGTTGGCGTCCACGGGTGTTCCTTCGTGGAGGCGAGAATCTCTGCAATGTGCAGCGCGCGGATGCCGTTGTGCTGACGGCTCATCGCGCCTGCGATGTTCATCAAGCACGAGGAGTCACCGGCGGTGACAAACTCCGCCTTTGACTCCTTGATGTGGCGCACCTTGTCGGAAACCATCGCTGCGGAAACCTCGGGCAGCTTCACCGAGAAGGTGCCGCCGAATCCGCAGCACTCTTCGACGTTCGGCAGGTCCACGAGCTCGATGCCTTCGACGGCTTCAAGCAACTTGTAAGGGCGGTCGCCGACCTTCAGGAAGCGGCGAGAGTGACAAGACTCGTGGTAGGTCACCCTGTGTGGGAAGAACGCGCCGAGGTTGGTCACGCCAGCGACGTCCACGATGAACTCCGTGAGCTCGTAGGTTTTCTTCGCTGCCTGCGTAGCGCCGTCGACAAGTGCCTTGTTTCCGTAGCGCTCGGCGAGGCGCACGTGCTGTTCGCGAACTGCACCAGCGCACGAGCCGGAAGGGGCCACAACATAGTCGATGGATGGGTCAGCAAACGCATCGGCATATGTCTGAATGATTGGCACAGCTTGTTCCTGGTAGCCCGTGTTGACGTGCATCTGGCCACAGCAGGTTTGTCCCTCAGGGAAGACTACGTCGTAGCCCAGACGAGATAGGACAAGTGCTGAGGCCTTGTGGGCGTCAGGAAACAGGGCGTCACCGATACAAGTAGAAAACAGTGCTACTCGCAATGTGGACTCCTTTGATGGTCGTGAACGATACAGATAATGGTAATACGTCTACGGTACAACAGTTGGAGCTAGAAAACTCAGTAGGTTGGTTTGTAGGAAGACAATCAGGCACACTGCAACCAAGAAGACCACGGAAAAGCCTGCAACTTTCTTAAAGAGTTCGGACTCTTTGCCCTCCAAATTCACAGCTGTCGCGGCAATAGCGAGGGATTGCGGCGAAATCATCTTTCCGACGACACCGCCGGTCGTATTTGCCGCCAACATCAGGTCTGGGTTGAGGCCCAACTTATTTGCAGCGGTGACTTGGAGGTTAGCGAACAGCGCGTTGGCGGATGTGTCGGAGCCTGTTACTGCCACGCCGACCCAACCAAGCACTGGGGCAGCGAATGCGAATACGCCGCCCATGTTGGCGAAAAATTCGCCGATAGAAACGGTCTGGCCCGAGTAGTTCATGACGTAGGCCAACGCGAGCACCAACATGATAGTGGTGGATGACCAACGCATGCGCCAGAAAGTATCGACGAACTCACGTCCCACCTGTGCCCAGTTGAGCTGGTAGAGACCGTTGCCGTCAAAGATCATGTAGGCGATAGCGACGATGAGGCCAGAAATGACCAGGAGCGTGCCGGGGTTGTTGATGTAGGCGAAGGTGTAGTCGGTGTTGATTGGCTCACCCAGCTGGTTGAAGAGCAGTCCGCGCTCGATAACAGGCCATGTCAGGCTGATCTTGAACGAGCTCAGCCACTGCGGAATGGTTGTGCCCAGGTTCGCTAGACCGAAGACGACAACCACGACTGCGTACGGCATCAGCGCCATCCAGACTCGGGTGCCAGGCAGTTCAGTATTGTCCTCGTGCTCAGGCAAGCCGAGGCGTTCGCGGAGAGCGGCAGTAGTCGAAGGCTTCCAGAAGCGAAGCGCCACGAAGGCAGCCCCAAGGGCAACGATGCAGGCTACGACATCCGTGAGCTGGTAGGCGAAGTGGTTCGATGTCCACCACTGGGCAATGCCGAAGCTCAGCCCGATCGTCACCGCGATAGGCGCGGTTTCTTTGATGCCTCGCCAGCCGTCGATAATTGCTGCGATGATGAAAGGAACAAAGAATGCGAGCAGAGGGGTTTGGTGGCCAACGATCGCGGCGATGTTCTGCGTTTGCTCGAGGGTGCGGCCACCGACCTCGCCCGCGGTGGTAATGGGGATGGCGACGGCGCCGAATGCCACAGGCGCTGTATTTGCAATCAGGACTACCGTTGCGGCTTTCAAAGGTGGGATGCCGAGCGCCAGAATCATCGTCGCGGTAATCGCGACGGGTGCGCCGAATCCAGCGAGGGCCTCGAGTAGGCCACCGAAGCAGAACGCAATGAGCATTGCTTGGATGCGGACGTCGCCGCTGCCCATCTTGTCAAAGACCAGGCGAAGATCTTCAAAGCGACGCGATGCAACCGTAATTTGGTAAAACCAGATCGCGGTCAAGATCACCCACACGATTGGGAAGAGTCCGAACAATCCGCCGCGTAGTGCAGTCGCAAGTGCCATCTCGGTTGGCATGTTGAACCCGAATATCGCGACTGCGATAGCTGCGACCAGCGCTACTGCGCCGGATGTGTGCGCGCGGGCCTTGACCGCGAGCAGCATGAAGAAAAATGTGAGAAGGGGAATCGTGGAAACGAGCGCAGAAAGCCCGAGGCTTCCCCCTACTGCGTCGGTAATAATTTGAAACTTGTCCACTGAGACACTCCTTGGAGTCAGAGGGCTACACAAAATACCTCCCCAAAGTACTGTGGTGACATCTGCAATGAGAAAACCAAAAAGTATGCTAGGTCACACAAATGGATGAGGTCTGTAGAAGTTCAAGCTAGTAGCGTTTTCAGTACCTATGGTGGGGGTAGTCAAATGGGGGTCGCGCGGCATTTATGGGGGAATAGGGAGAATGTCCGGCACGTGAATTAGACTGTTTGCCCATGACTCCAGCTGATCTCGCTACAACAGTTCATGAAGCGACCGTCAAGGTGCTTTCCGACCACAATCTCGACGCATCCGTCGTGCCCGATGCAGTGACCGTCGAGCGCCCGCGCAACCCTGAGCACGGCGATTACGCTACGAATATCGCACTGCAGGTGGCGAAGAAAGCCGGTACGAACCCGCGCGAGCTTGCGCAGTGGCTTGCCGACGTCCTCCTGGAAACCCCCGCAATCGCAGAAGCTGACGTCGCAGGCCCAGGGTTCTTGAACCTGCGCCTCGCCACGGACGCGCAGGGACAGCTGGTTGCGGACATCCTGGCGGCAGGCGAGACCTTCGGCAAATCATCTCTTCTTGACGGCCAGCGCATCAACCTCGAATTCGTCTCGGCGAACCCAACCGGCCCGATCCACCTTGGCGGGACCCGCTGGGCAGCTGTGGGCGACTCGCTAGGCCGCGTGCTAGAAGCGAGCGGCGCCGAGGTGACCCGCGAGTACTACTTCAACGATCACGGTGGCCAAATTGACCGCTTCGCACGTTCGCTAGTAGCAGCGGCAAAGGGCGAGCCGACTCCAGAGGACGGCTACGGCGGCTCCTACATCAATGACATCGCCGCCGACATTGTGGCGAAGCAGCCGAATGCGCTTGATGGCAGCCCCGAAGACGTGCAGGAAACGTTCCGTGCCGCAGGCGTGGAAATGATGTTCGCTCAGATCAAGGAGTCCCTACACGAGTTCGGCGTGGACTTCGACGTGTTCTTCCACGAAAACTCGCTGTTTGAGAGTGGGGCCGTCGATAAGGCGATTGCAACGCTCAAAGACAACGGCAACCTGTACGAAAACGAGGGCGCCTGGTGGTTGCGCTCTTCCCAGTTTGGCGACGACAAGGACCGTGTCGTGCTGAAGTCCGATGGCGACGCCGCCTACATCGCGGGCGACATCGCGTACGTGGCAGACAAGTTTGACCGCGGTCACACACTGGCGATCTACATGCTTGGCGCGGACCACCACGGCTACATTGCGCGCCTCCGCGCCGCAGCGCAGGCTCTTGGCTATGACCCTGAGGCTGTCGAGGTGCTCATTGGTCAGATGGTCAATCTTGTGCGTGATGGCCAGCCAGTCAAGATGTCGAAGCGCGCCGGGACGATCATCACTCTCAACGACCTCGTGGACGCTATTGGCGTTGACGGGGCTCGCTACTCGCTCGTGCGCTCCTCTGTGGATTCCACGTTGGACATTGACCTTGACCTGTGGACTAAGCAGTCCTCCGACAATCCCGTGTACTACGTGCAGTACGGTCACGCGCGTCTGTGCTCCATCGCTCGCAAGGCGAAGGAAGCTGGCGTCACTACCGACGGCGCGGACGTTGCGTTGCTTGAGCATGAAAAGGAGGGCGACCTCATTCGTACCCTGGGTGAGTTCCCGGAGGTGGTGAGCACCGCCGCGCAGCTGCGCGAACCGCACCGAATCGCGCGCTACGCGGAGGAACTAGCTAGCTCCTTCCACAAGTTTTACGACGCCTGCCAGATCCTGCCGAAGCCTGGCGAAGAAGTTGAGCCGTTGCATACCGCGCGCTTTGCACTGGCGATGGCAGCGCGCCAGGTACTTGCAAACGCACTCGGCATGATCGGCGTGAGCGCGCCGGAACGGATGTAGGAGGAAGTACATGACCGCAGCGTTTGATGCGCTTCCCGCGCACGTATGGCCACGCAACACCAGACGAGAAGAAGACGGGGTCGTGACTATCGCTGGCGTGCCCCTTCCAGAGATTGCCGAAGAGTACGGTACGCCCGTCATGGTGGTGGATGAGGACGACTTCCGCTCGCGGTGTCGCGATATGGCAAAGGCGTTCGGTGACCCAGCACATGTGCACTACGCGTCGAAGGCGTTCTTGACCACGCACATTGCCCGCTGGGTTGACGAGGAAGGCCTCGCGCTTGATGTTGCGAGCGAAAATGAGCTTCGCATTGCGCTTGCTGCAAACTTTCCGCCAGAGCGGATTACGGTGCACGGGAATAACAAGTCACGCAGCTTTCTGCAGCTGTGCATCGATTCCGGGGTAGCGCACGTCGTCCTTGATTCTCACCAGGAGCTTCGAGAGCTCAATGAGCTTGCCGGGGAAATGGGGACCACCCAAGAGGTCTTTATCCGCGTGAAGCCAGGCGTAGACGCGCACACACACGAATTCATCGCGACGAGCCACGAGGACCAAAAGTTTGGTATTTCCTTGGCGTCTGGCTCTGCCTATCAGGCGGCGTGTGCCGCGATCGATGCGGAGCATCTGCGCCTGACCGGCCTGCACTGCCACGTAGGCTCCCAGGTCTTTGATGCAGAGGGGTTCAAGCTCGCCGCGGAACGTGTGCTTGCGCTGTATGCGCAGATTTGGACCGAGCGCGGCGTTGCGCTTGAGTACTTGGACCTTGGCGGCGGATATGGCATCGCGCAGCTTGAGGAAGAAGCGCCATTGGACGTTGCTGCGGTTGCGAAAGATCTGTTGGCTGCCGTCGACGAGGTTGCCGGTGAACTCGGCATCTCGTCGCCGACCGTGGTTGTCGAGCCTGGCCGTGCGATCGCCGGGCCATCCGCCATTACGCTATACAGCGCGGGCGTGGTCAAAGACGTCGAGATTTCGTACACCAAGACGCGTCGCTACATTTCCGTTAACGGTGGCATGAGCGACAACATTCGTCCAGCGCTTTACGACGCCGTCTACGAGGGCCGGGTGGTCAACAGGTTTACAGGCGGCCAGCCGGTGGCAACTCGTGTGGTGGGTTCCCACTGTGAGTCCGGCGATGTTCTCATCGAGGATGCTCAGTGGCCGGACGACATTGTCAGCGGCGACCTGATCGCGATGCCTGCGACAGGAGCGTATTGCTACCCGATGAGCTCGAATTACAACTCATTTGGGCGCCCTGCCGTGGTCGCGGTCCGAGCTGGAAAGATCAAGCCGATGGTGCGGCGAGAAACTGTTGAAGACATTCTCTCGCGTGAATATAAATAAGAATGTATTCTGTGCGAAATAGACAAAGCGGTACACTGCGCCGTAGCTGAACGTACCAGTATCGAAGTAGGAGAGAATCTAGAGATGTCGGTCGAATCTGCAGAGAGCCGTAACGGTAATTACCCAGGTAAGGGAATTGGTCAGCCGGTCGGTGTCGCTATTTTGGGGAAAGGCACTGTGGGCAGTGAGGTGCTTCGCCTCATTCGGGAGTTTTCTGACAATCTTGAGCAGCGTATCGGTGGCCCACTTGAGGTGCGCGGTGTTGCGGTCTCCAACGTGGAAAAGCACAAGGATGCGCCTGAGGTGCAAGGCATTGAGCTGACTGATGACGCTCGCTCGCTGATCACTCGCGATGACGTTGATGTTGTAGTCGAGGTCATCGGCGGCATCGACTACCCGCGTGAACTGGTGTTGTCTGCTCTGAAGGCAGGTAAGTCCGTTGTTACGGCAAACAAGGCGCTGGTTGCAGCGCACGGTTCCGAGCTTGCCGACGCCGCGAATGAAGTAGGCGTCGATCTCTATTATGAGGCAGCGGTTGCTGCGGCGATTCCAGTTGTTGGTATGTTGCGTCGCTCGTTGGCCGGTGACCAGGTTCAGCGCATTTCCGGCATTGTGAACGGTACGACTAACTTCATCTTGGACGCGATGGCTTCGACTGGAGCGACCTACGAGGAAGCACTCGCTGAGGCGACCCGTTTGGGGTACGCAGAGGCTGATCCGACCGCCGACGTTGAGGGGCACGACGCGGCTTCCAAGGCAGCGATCCTTGCCTCGATGGGCTTCCACACACGAGTCACGTTCGACGATGTGTCCTGCGAGGGCATCACGAAGATTACCGCTGAGGATATTGCTGCGGCGAAGCAGTCGAACCAGACGATTAAGCTGCTGGCGATCTGTGAGCGCCTCTACGACGAAAACGGTAAGACCACTGCTGTTAATGCTCGCGTTCACCCGACGCTCATCCCGAACGAGCACCCGCTGGCGAGCGTTGATAAGTCGTACAACGCCATCTTCGTCGAAGCTGAGGCTGCTGGCCGCCTGATGTTCTACGGCAACGGTGCTGGTGGCGCTCCTACCGCGTCTGCAGTGCTGGGTGATCTGGTCGGTGCAGCCCGCAACAAGGTGCACGGCGGCCGTGCACCAGCGGAGAACCCGTACGCGAACTACCCAGTGGTCGGCTTCGACGAGGTGGCGACTCGCTACCACGTGAACATGACCGTCAACGACCGCGTTGGTGTGCTGGCGGAGCTGACCCGAAAGTTTGCGGAGGCAAACGTGTCGCTCTCCGCAGTGCGCCAGGAGGAGTCCGGCGATGAGGCACACCTGATCGTGGTGACGCACAAGGCGCTGGAGAAGGACCTACGTGACATCGTGGAGCGCCTCTCGCAGCACCCGGATGTGCAGCAAATCAACTCGGTGATCCGCCTAGACGCCTAAGCTGAGATACCTACAGACAAGGAGCACATCATGGCGACAGACATTGAAGTAGGCCTAAAGGCGACTGTGACGGTGCCGGGTTCGTCGGCGAACTTAGGACCGGGCTTCGATACGTTGGGGCTCGCTCTCTCCATTTACGACACTGTCGAGGTTGAGGTCATCGAGTCCGGGCTTGAGGTGGAGATCTTCGGCGAAGGCGCCGAGGACCTGCCGCGCGACGGTTCCCACCTCGTAGTCAAAGCGATTCGTTCTGGCCTCAAAGCCGCTGATGTTTCTGTTCCAGGCCTTCGCGTGGTGTGCACGAACAACATCCCGCAGTCTCGTGGGCTTGGTTCGTCGGCCTCTGCGGCTGTCGCAGGCGTTGTGGCGGCAAACACACTGGCTGGTAACCCGCTTTCCACAGAGGAAGTTGTGCAGCTTTCCTCGGCGTTCGAGGGGCATCCTGATAATGCTGCCGCATCCGTGCTCGGTGGGGCGGTTGTCTCCTGGACCGAGATTCCTGTCGATGGTGTATCGCATCCGGTCTACCGGGCTGTCGGGGTCCCCGTGGATCCCTCGATTCGTGCGGTGGCGCTGGTGCCGAACTTCCACGCCTCGACCAACGCGGTGCGGCAGGTGTTGCCGAGCCACGTCACGCACACGGATGCGCGTTTCAACGTGTCGCGTACCGCGGTGATGACGGTTGCCATCCAGTCCCACCCCGAGCTGCTCTGGGAGGGCACCCGCGACCGCCTGCACCAGCCGTACCGTGCTGACGTGCTGCCGGTCACCGCTGAGTGGGTCAACCGCTTGCGCAACCGCGGCTACGCAGCCTTCGTCTCTGGTGCGGGCCCGACCGCCCTGGTTCTGACCACGACGGACGTTGACGAGGAGTTGCTTGACGACGCCCGCGAGGCCGGACTACGCGTCATCGAGCTTGAGGTAGCGGGTCCGGTACGTGGCGAGCTGACCCGCGCTTAATCTGTCCTGGCTGTTACAGGCCTGAAAGGGGGGCGGAACTGTTCGACGCCCCCGCGCAGGCTCGCTGTGCCGGTCACGCCGCGCGCATCGAGCGCTGCAACAGCTTGCGCTGAGCGCGCCCCTCGGGCGCACACCACAATGGTGCCGGGCTGCGCTTCTGGCGGTGTGTAGCCATCGATAATGGTGCCGAGCGGCACGTTGATGGCGCCGTCAAGGTGGAAGTCAGCGAACTCCTCGGGCTCGCGGACGTCGAGAATCGTGGCGCCTTCCGGAATGGTGGTGACCTCCGCCGGTCCTTGTGGAGGTGCGCTCGTACGCACGCGCTCAGTGACCTCTGGGTCTGCGACAAGCGGCACGTACTCCCACATACCTGTGAGTGAGTCGAAGTAGCCAATCTGGCCAATCAGCGGCGAACCGAGTCCGGTGATGAGCTTGATCGTTTCCATTGCCATCGCGGACCCGACAACGCCTACAAGTGGACCGACCACGCCTGCCTGGGAACAAGAGGGCACGCTGCCTGGTGCTGGTGGAGCGGGGAAGAGGTCCTCGTAGATTGGCCCGTGGCCTGCCCAAAACACCGTGAGCTGTGCTTCAAACCCGAGGATTGACCCCCACACGTGCGGCACGCCCAGGCGCGTGGCCGCGTGCGATGCGATGTGGCGAGTCTGGAAGTTGTCGGTGCCGTCGACGATGATGTCAGCGTCACTGAACAGCTGCAGTGCGTTATCCCACGTGAGGCGGTCAGATACAGTGCGGACGTTGATATCCGGGTT
Organism: Corynebacterium sp. NML98-0116; assembly: GCF_001767255.1. Classification (GTDB taxonomy): domain Bacteria; phylum Actinomycetota; class Actinomycetes; order Mycobacteriales; family Mycobacteriaceae; genus Corynebacterium; species Corynebacterium pseudogenitalium. The sequence continues at coordinate 1,363,389 of NZ_CP017639.1, read as the reverse complement.
CAACGCCAGCATCTGTGTCTTTGCCGACGCCGTCTTTGCGGTACCGATGGCAGCGGTGGTATGGATGACCTGCCGGTGCAGGTTGGACAGATCCACCCGGTCGTCGTCGATGACAGTGATCGTGCCGACGCCGGCACCAGCTAAGTACAGCAGGGTCGGAGACCCCAAGCCTCCGGCGCCAAGAACAACGACGTGGGCGTCGAAAAGCTGTTGCTGCTTCCTCTCGCCGATGAGTGTGGTTTGCCGTAGGTAGCGCTCATCGAGCGTCATCGATACCAACCCACTGCGTTGCGCCGTCCGCCATGGACTGCTCTTTCCATATTGGGACCTGTGATTTCACTCTGTTGGTGACCTCTTCACAGGCGGCGAATGCCTCGGCGCGGTGCGCACTGGCCACGAGGACCAGGAACGCCATCTCGCCGATCGGCACGGAGCCGACTCGGTGGGCGGCCCAGATTCGCACCGGGTGTTGTTGGGCGATGTCTTCGACAATTGCGCGGAGCTCGTCTTGGGCGCTGGGGTGCGATTCGTACGTCAGCGAACGCACTGCCTGCCCGCCGTCGTGGTCGCGGACAACGCCCTCAAAGCGGACGAGCGCACCCATGGAGCGCGTCATTGTAGCCGTGGCCGCATCCGCAGCGAACTGCTCAAGCGGCGTTTCGGTAATGCGTGCGCCGATGACGGTATTGACCTGCTCGGCGACGAACTGTGGGTCCGAAGTAGAGGCTGGTTGTGAACTAGTGCTCATGTGATCCTTCTATGAGTGCAGTGATGTGGTCGAGCAGGGGAGCGAGCACGGCACACCCGTCCTTCACCCCGCCGCGTGAACCTGGCAGTGTCATGACAAACGTGCGACCCGCCACTCCGGCGACAGTACGCGACAGCACTGCCGTCGCGACTTGCTGCTGGCCATAGGCCCAGAACGCGTGCACGATACCTGGCAGCTGCCGGTCCAACAGAGGCTCCACAATATCAACCGTTTGGTCATCCGGTGTAATGCCGGTTCCGCCCGAGGTCAGCAGTACCGACGGGGAAGCGCCGAGTGCCTCCTGGACCGCATCCGAAAGGTCGGCATCGGCCACGATGGTGGCGTCTGGAGTGTCGAACCCCGCTTCCCGCAGGAACCTGACCGCGATCGGACCTGACTTGTCCTCGTAGACACCTGCGGCTGCTCGCGTAGAAGCCACGATAACCCGTGCAGTACGTTGATTGGTATTCATAGGCACAATCTACAGCGGATAGACCATGACTGGTGTACCCGCGGGAACCGTAGCCGCGGCGGGAATGCGGATCAGGCAGGTCGCGGTGGCACCCTGGGTAAGCAGGTGCGAGCTTGTACCGTGGTACGGATGCACAAGGCCCTCTCGAATTTCACCGCGCAGGAACTGATCCTTGCCGGCGATTCCAACGCCCTCTGTATCTATAGCAACGCGTACGGGAGCCGGCGCGCGTCCCAACACTGGTGCGACGTACAGGACGAATGACACGATGGTGGAAATCGGGTTGCCTGGCAGGCTCAGCACAGGCACACCGTGAAACGCAGAGATGCCTTGTGGCCCGCCGGGCTGCTGAGCGACATGTCCGTACCAGCCATCCGTAAACACCTGACGGATGACCTCGAACTTGCCGTGGCTGATCCCGCCTGAGGTCACAATCGCATCCGGTTGGTACTCCTCGACCGCTGCTGCGACCTCTCGCTCGAGTGCCTCAGGATCGTCGTTGGTCAGTAGGCGCGCTACAACCTCGATGCCATGGCGCGCGGCTAGCGCCTCAAGCATCGGACCGTTCGAGTCCGGAATTGTCGCGGGGCCTGTGGCCTGGTCGCTCGGGGAGACCTCAGCGCCACCCGTGATCACTAAGATGCGAGCAGTGCGCTTGACCTCAACGGTCTCGATTCCCTGGCTGATCGCGGCGCCAACAAGCGCCGGTGTCACCCCATCACCGCGATGTGCAATGCAAGCCCCGGGCTGGATATCGCTGCCCGCAAGGCGCATGAACTGACCACGCTTGACCTCAGGGATCTTGACAGGTTCACCAGTCGCCCCGAACGTCGGCGGGGTGCAACGCTCCACTGGGACGACTGCTACCGTGCCACGAGGAAGTTTCGCGCCGGTCATGATCGGCGCCACAACGCCCTGCAGGCCTTCTGGATACAGTTCGTCGGGGTCAGCGCCTGCGGCAATCGTCGGGCCGATCGTCGCTGTGTGCGCTTTCACCTGCGTCAACGCGTACCCGTCCATTTGCGAGTTGTCGAAGGTCGGTTGCTTGCGCACGGCAACAACATCGGCCGCGAGCACACGCTGCTGCTTGCCAGCTTCAACGACGCTGATGCGCTCCGAAAGCCGAGGGCCGACGGCCTCGCGCACCGCATTCAGGTGCTCCTCAGTAGTTCGTGTCATGGCGCCTACTCTACGCGCCACCACCAGTTCGCTACCATGGACGACATGCAAATTCACTACTTTGCCGCCGCACGCGCGGCCACAGGCGTCGCACAGGAAGAAGTTGGGAACTTTGCCACACTGCAGGAACTGCTTGCCGACGCCGCTTCGCGCCACAACGGCACCACCGACGCAGGCCAAACGCTCGCAGACATCCTGGCGCGCTGCACCTTCCTGATCGACGGAAAACGCGCCCAGCAGACTGACTCGCTCGAGTCCGCTGAGCGCGTTGATGTCTTGCCACCGTTCGCTGGGGGCTAATCCGTCGGCTTTGGGTAGATGGCGATGTCATCCGTTTTGACGTAGCACGTTACAGATGCGCCGGGCTCAATGCCCGCATCGAGTGCCTCCTGACGCTGGACCGGGAGCGCCACAACCGCACCGTGGACGTCGAGCTCCACAGTGAGGCCACCCGAGGTACTGACATCGACTGTGGCCACGGTGGCCTCCAGCGAGTTGTAATCTCCCGGCGCTGCTCCGGCTGGGACGTGCAGCGAGACGTCCTGCGGCGCGAAGACTACGACGGCATGCTCATGCTGTTCGCACTGCTCTGAGGCGACACCGGTGAGCTCACCGACTGTGGTTGCCACGCACGCAACGGAACCTTGGTGCGCGGCACCCACCATGTGCGCTGGAATCCAGTTCACGCTAGCGGGCAACCAGTTCACGCCAGCGAGCCGTGCAGAAAACTGCGTCGCCGGAACTTTGAGCTCCTCGGCCGTCGGCCGCAGGCTGATGACGTTGCCTCGGTCCATTACCGCAACGTATTCCGCAAGGTTGGCCACGTCCAATGGGTTGTGCGTAATCACGATCGTGGTGCGGTCGTGCGCTGTAGCCCGCAGTACCTGGCGCCAGTGATGCGCAGAGTTCACGTCGATCGCAGCGAGTGGCTCGTCAAGAATTAGCACGCGGGGGCGCGGGGCGAGCGCTCGTACTAGCGACACCTGCGATGCTTGACCGCCAGAGAGAGCACGGACGGGGACGTCGGCAAGGTCGCACAGGCCCGCTGAGGTCAGCAGCTCAAGTGCGCGCTGTTTGCTGCCAGTGACCATCGCGACAGCCTTCAGTGGGGTCGACGTAGGTGGCAGACCGGGGTTCTGGGTAAGCAACACAACTCCGCGTTTGTGCGCCGGGACAAGCTTGCTCGACGACGTGCCCGCATCAACCACGCGGTCGCCGATCAAGGTGCGCAAACCGCCGAGGCGCCCTGCAATCCTGCCAACCAACGTGGTCTTCCCCGAGCCGTTCAAGCCTATGAGCGCCGTCGTGGCGTTCGCAGGGAACGTTGTTTCACCGATGACGACGGGTACGCCCCCGTCCTCGGGGCTTGTCAGTAGGCGCAGCCGTTCCGTGTCCACCTCGTGGGTAGCGCGAGCGACTTCACGGGAGCGCGTACGCGACAGGAAGACCGTCGGCAGCGTCGATGCGGCAAGCGTGAGCACCGCCACTGCGATGAGGATGGCTGATAGCCCATACGCGACATCCTGATCCACTTCGCGGGCAATATAGATGCCCAACGGCATGGTGCGCGTGGTGCCAGGCATCGAGCCGGCGAAGGTCAACGTGGTGCCGAACTCGCCGAGCGAGCGCGCAAACGCTAGCCCGGCCGCAGAGACGAGTGAGGGCGCGATTGCAGGTAGGATTATCTTGCGAGTAATCGTCGAGGGGCTCAGCCCCACGCCTGCGGCCGAGTATGTAATCTCCGGATCGAGTTGCCGCAGCGCCGCGTCAAGTGTGATGACAACGAACGGCAGCGCAATGAACACATGTGCAGCGACGACACCCGGAAACGCGAACGCGAACTGAATATGCAGCGCGTCCAACAGCGGCGCAGCCAAGCCTCGGCGTCCGAGAAACGCGCTGAGCGCTAAACCACCGACGACCGGCGGCATCGCTAGCGGAAGTAGCACGAGTACTCGCGCAAGGCCTGCACCTCGTCGCAAGTGTTGCATCCATAGCGCAAGCGGTGTGCCCAGCAGGAGTGTGATGACGCACGCCAGGACAGCGGAGCGCAGCGTGACGCGGAGCAACTGCTGTGTCGATGCGGAGGCAAGGATCTCACCGAGCTGGTCCCATGGCACACGTGCACCAAGCGCCAGGATCGGCAGCACAATGGCGGCGAGTGCAAGAAGCGCCAGGCCCCACACCAACATTGGTGTCTGGCGTGGGGCCTGGCGAAGCGTTGATTGCTGCATGAATACGGACTCTACCCGGTGGTTACTGTTGCGCAGCAGGGGTGAAGCCGTACTTCTCCCACACCACGGCCATTTCTGGGCTTGCAAGCAGTTCGAAGAGATTCTGCGCGGCAGCCTCGTCGGTGGTGTTGGTGGTTACAGCGGCGACGAGGGAGTTCGGCTTCTCGTCAGCGTGAGGGATATCGAGGACCTCCACAGCATCGCCAGCGGCAGCAGCATCGGTGCGGTACACAAAGCCTGCGTCAGCCTCGCCCGAGACAACCTTGCCCAAGGTGTCAGACACGCTGTGTTCCAGGGACACCGGATTGATGGTGAGGTTGTTCGCCGTCACGAGCTCGTTGGTCACGGAGCCGCAAGGAACCTGGGCGTCACAGACGACCAAGTTCACGCCGTCCTTCTGTACGTCTTCGACACTCTTGATGTCCGCTGGGTTGCCCTTCGGCACCACGAGCACCATCGAGTTCGTCGCCACTACCTTCGGGTCTTTTGCGACGCCCGCTTCGACAGCCTTGTCCATGTTCTTCTGGTCAGCTGTGATCAACACGTCACCAGGTGCGCCCTCCTTCAGTTGCTGCACCAGGTCAGAGGAGCCGGCGTTGACGAACTCGAGGTTGTTCTCCGACATTTCCGAAAGGTCCTCGTTGAGTACGCGCGTGGAAGCCGCGCCCATCACGATGAGGTCGCTGGGTGCCTCAGCGGTCGGTGCTTTTGAGGCGGCGCTTTCGGAATCGGTGCCACCGGCGCAGGCGGTCAGACCGGTCGCGGCCAGGGCAGCCACGAACAATGTGGCAAGGCGAGTAGAGCGCATGAGAACTCCTTCGAGTAGTGGTTTGAATATGAATATAAATTATCTTAAAAAAGGGGTAGACACGAAGAATGCCCCCGGAAGAAGAGCTCCGGGGGCAGCACTGGCGAGCGGGTTGAAGCACTAGCGCTTCAATTGACGTCCGTTCGAGCGGATCGGCTCCCACTGGGCCTCAGAGCGGCGGCCCTGGACCTCTTCACCGCGCGAGCGGTAGACCACGTACGGCCTAGTGGAGTAGCCGACCGGAGCCGAGAACGCGTGGACAAGTCGGGTAAACGGCCAGCAGGCGATCAAGGTGAAGCCAGCAAGCACGTGGACCTTAAACTGCCACGGAGCCTGCACCATCAGGTCCGGCATTGGGTTGAAAATCAGCAGCTGGCGCAGCCACGGTGAAATCGTTTCGCGGTAATCGTAGCCGCCGGGCACACCGAAGACCTGCGTCGAGACGGTCGCGATAAAGCCGGAGCAGATTGCGATTGTCAGGAACACATACATGAACTTGTCGGAGGTGGCCGTCGATAAGAACACCGAACGGTTGACCACACGACGGTAGAGCAAGCCAAGCAACCCCAACACCACGGCGATACCCGCAATCGTGCCAGGAATCGTTGCGATGAGGTGGTAGGCATGGTCGCTGATGCCCATGCCTCGGGTCCAAGTCTTCGGAATCGCTAGGCCCATGAGGTGGCCAATGACCACGAAGACCATGCCCCAGTGGAACAGTGGCGAGGAAAGCCGCAGCAACTTCGATTCGTAAATCTGTGACGAGTGGGTAGTCCAGCCCATCTGGTCATAACGCCAGCGCCAGATAATGCCGATGACAAACGCAGCGATGGCCAACCAGGGAAAGGCCACCCACAGGAATTCTTCAATACCAGTCATAGTGAGTTCAGTCCTTTAACTGTGGTTGGGAGAAGCCGTTGGAAACGGCAGGGGAGTAGTTTCAATACCGACCATCTCCGCAGGAGGGCCCTGGCGAATCAGGTTGATGCAGCGAGCGATAGTTTCCTCGTCAATGCTGGGCAGCAACATGCACACAGCCGTGAGCAAGTGAGCGTACGGGCTACCCAGTCCGACCAGAGCGTGACGCAGCACCTCGAGGCCGTCTCGGTGCGCGGCAATCATCTCTAACGCGTGCTGTTGGGAGTCGGAGTCAGCGAACGCAAGCGCTTCCAGGACGACGCAAAGGTGGTCCGGGAGCTCCTCCGAGATCTCTTCCATACCTAGACCTGCCAACTGTTGACGAAACGCCAATATCGCGGCACCGCGCTGGCGGGTATCACCAACCGAATAGTAGGAGAGGTGCAGCGCGCAGCGACGCCGCTGGTCGAAGGTCTCGACGTAGTGCTCCTGGAGCGGCAGGAGTCCGAGGCCACGTGCCCTGCCGATGAACTCCGCGATTTCTGCAGCAACAGGGGCTGGAAGCAGCCCGAGCTGCTCCTCGACGGTCTCCAGCGTGGAGAAGAACTCCTCTTCTGGGTACCGCAACGTGAGGCTGAGCGCCATCGCTGCGATCTGACGCTGCTGCGTATCGCACGCCACTGGTGCCACTAGGTCCTCGGGTACAACCCCGATTTGGGTTCGGGTGCTCATTACTGCTCACCCTCGCGTCGCGCGATGTTGCCGTCAGCACTCGGTCCTTCCTCAACCGGGTTCGGCGTTGGAGTCGATGCTTCCGGAGCAGCAGGGCGGTAGTTCTCGCTTGCAGTCTTCGGCTCGCGAGTCTTCAGCGCGGTGGGGAACATCGCGTCAGGGCGGTCGCCGGTCCACGACATGAGTGACACCTTGCCAGGCTGCGCGTTGTCTGCCTCTTCGTGGCAGGCGCTCGGCGCACCCATGCCCAGGTTGGCCATCAGGTCGCCACTGGCAGGGTCGACGCCGCCAAACGGATCCAGCGAGGCAACACCACGCGGGGTCTCCGGCGAGGTGGTCGGGATGACGTAGCGGTCGTCGTACTTGGCGATCGCCAGCAGGCGATACATCGCTTCCAGGTCTTTGCCAGTCATACCGACGGCGCTTGCAATCGCCTCGTTCGTCGGCTGGCCTAGGTTGATGTCGCGCATGTAGGAACGCATCGCGGCGAGCCTACGCAGCGAAAGCTCGACTGGGACGGTGTCACCTGCAGTGAACAGGCCAGCCTGGTACTCGAGCGGGATACGCATGTTGGAGATCGCGCTGAGCAGTACCTTGTGGTCTTCGCCGTCAGCACCAGTCTTGGTCACCTGATCGACGATCGGCGACAGCGACGGGATGTACCACACCATCGGCAGTGTGCGGAACTCTGGGTGTAGCGGCAGCGCCACACCGTACGTGAAAATCAGATCGTAGATCGGGGAGTTCTGCGCCGCCTCGATCCAAGAGTGCGGGATGCCCTCTTCGGTCGCCGCGCGGACGACCTCAGGGTCGCGTGGATCGAGGAAGAGCGACTTCTGCGCCTCAAACAGGTCCTTCTCATCGGGTGTCGACGCCGCCTCTGCAACACGGTCCGCGTCGTAGAGCAGTACGCCAAGGTAACGCAGACGCCCCACACATGTCTCCGAGCACACGGTCGGCTGGCCGACCTCAATGCGCGGGTAGCACAGCGTACATTTTTCGGCCTTGCCCGTCTTGTGGTTGAAGTACACCTTCTTGTACGGGCAGCCAGAGACGCACATGCGCCAGCCGCGGCAGCTGTCCTGGTCAACCAGGACGATGCCGTCCTCAGTGCGCTTGTACATCGCGCCTGACGGGCAGGAAGACACACACGTTGGGTTCAGGCAGTGTTCACAGATGCGCGGGAGGTAGAACATGAAGGACTCTTCAATTTCCTTCTTCACCTCCAGGTTCATCTTCTCCAGGACTTGGTCATCGTCCATGGTTGCCGTCGAACCACCAAGATTGTCATCCCAGTTCGAAGACCAGGAGATCGTGTCGATCGGTTTGCCAGTGATCTGCGACTTCGGCCGAGCCGTCGGTTGCGTCTTCTGGCCAGCTGGGGCGCTGATGAGCTTCTCGTACTCATAGGTCCACGGCTCGTAGTAGTCCTCGATCGTCGGCATGTTCGGGTTGTGGAAAATAGTGGCCAGACGCTTGATACGTCCACCCTGGCGTGGCTTGAGCTTGCCGCTGCCGTCAAGCTTCCAGCCGCCCTTCCACTTCTCCTGGTCCTCCCACGAGCGTGGGTAGCCCACACCGGGACGGGTTTCAACGTTGTTGAACCAGATGTACTCCGTGCCTTCACGGTTGGTCCATGCCTGCTTACACGTCACCGAACACGTATGGCATCCGATGCACTTGTCCAGGTTCATGACCATGGCAATTTGCGCCATAACTCGCATTAGTACTGCACCTCCTGGGAGCGACGACGGATGCGGGTAACCTCGTCGCGGTTGTTGCCGGTTGGGCCGATGTAGTTGAATCCGTAGGTCAAGTGGCCGTAGCCACCAGCCACATGCAGTGGCTTGATGGTGATGCGGGTCAGCGAGTTGTGCGTGCCGCCACGTCGGCCGGAACGCTCGTTCAGTGGTGTGCCCACTGTGCGTTCCTGCGCGTGGTTCATGATGACCGTTCCTTCCGGAATGCGGTGGGTGACCACAGCACGCGCTGAGACAACACCGTTGCGGTTGTAGAGCTCAACCTACTCGTTGTCCTTGACACCGATCTTCTGAGCATCCGCATCCGACATCCAGACGACCTGGCCACCGCGGGAGATGGACAAAACATGAAGGTTGTCGAAGTATTGCGAGTGAATCGACCACTTATTGTGCGGGGTGAGGTAGCGCACCGTGATCTCTGGATTGCCGTCCTCGCCCTTGAGAATCTCGCCCGGACGGGTCTCACCATTAAGACGCATGCGGTCAAGCGGAGGTTTAAACACGGGGAGTTGCTCGCCGTAGTCAATGAACCAGTCGTGATCGATGAAGTAGTGCATGCGACCGGAAAGCGTGTTCCAGGGCTTGTCCATCGCGAGGTTCAGCGAGAACGCGGTGTAGCGACGCCCATCGCGCTTGTCCCCAGACCACTCCGGCGAGGTGATGACCTCTTGCGGGCGTTCCTTGACCTTGTCCCACACGATCTGGGCGTCCTCGGTGCCTTCCCAGAACTCGCTAGTGTCCGAACCGAGCATCTTGCCCAGGTTTTCGAAACCGTTGCGTGCGACTTCGCCGTTGGACACACCGGACAGGTGCAGGATCGCTTGTGCGGCCTTCACCGCAGAGTTCAATGCTGGGCGGTCGCCTGCTGAAGCAGTCTCAGCGACGCCGTTCATACCGAAGAGCTCACCAACCTGCTTTTCAACGTTAAACGGCGTGCCGTGTACGTTCGTACCAGCCTTCTCGGTCAGTGGGCCGAAAGACATCCACTTCTCGAACACCTTGGTGTAGTCGCGTTCAACCGGGACCAGCTTTGCCATCGTTTGGCCCGGAATCATGCCGACTTCCTTGACATCGGGCACCACGCCGTTCGCCATGTTCGGGTTGATCTCGTCCGGTGCGTCGTGGGAGATAGGCGCGGTGACGATGTCCGTCTGTACTCCCAGCCACTTGCCGGCCATGCGGGAAACAGCGTCGGACATATCGCGGAAGATCTCCCAGTCACTGCGGGCCTCCCACGGCGGGTTGATCGCAGCGTTAAACGTATGGATGAACGGGTGCATATCCGTCGTGGACAAGTCGTTCTTCTCGTACCAGGTGGCCGCAGGGAAAACGATGTCTGACACCAGGGTGGTCGAGGTGTTACGGAAGTCCGTAGTCATCATCAGGTCGAGCTTGCCCATCGGTGCCTCTTCGCGCCAGCGAATCGACTTCGGGCGCTCATCCTCGGCCAGCTCTTCCGCGGAGACATCCGAATCAACCCCCAACATGTGGCGCAGGAAGTACTCGGTACCCTTTGCCGAAGAACCCATCAGGTTCGTGCGCCAGTTCAGCAGGATGCGAGGCCAGTTCTCCGGAGCATCCGGATCCTCAGCAGCGAACTCCATCTGACCCGACTCGAGCTGGTCGACGACGTAGTCCTTCACATCCATGCCCGCTTCCTTCGCTTGCTCAGCAAGCAGCAGTGGGTTGCGGTTGAACTGCGGATACGACGGCATCCAGCCACGCTTCATGGCCTCGACCAGCGTCTCCGACAGGAACTTATCTTCCGACGCGCCCTTACGAGCCAGCGGCGAGGCCATCCTGGAAGCCTTCGAGTTATCGTACCGCCACTGGGACGTGGTCAGGTAGTAGAACCCGGTGGTGATCATGTGGCGCGGCGGACGGTTCCAGTCATTCGCGAACGCGTACTGGCTCCAGCCCGACTGAGGGCGCAGCTTCTCCTGACCCACGTAGTGCGCCCAACCGCCGCCGTTGACACCTTGGGTGCCACACATAGAAGTCAGCGCAAGGAAAGTGCGGTAGATCGAGTCCGCGTGGACGTAGTGGTTCGCGCCCGCGCCCATGATGATCTGGGAGCGGCCCTTCGAGTCCAGCGCGTTCTGCGCGAACTCTGTAGCGATGCGCTCGATCTGCGCAACCGGAACACTCGACAGCTCTTCTGCCCATGCGGGCGTGCCGACCTCAGAGGCGTCGTTAAAGTCAGCCGGCCAAGAGCCAGGCAGCTGCAGCGACGGACGGTTCACACCGTAGTGCGCCAGCATGAGGTCGTACACGGTGGTGACGGTGCGGCCTGCGACCTCGCGGACCGGAACACCGCGGCGGTAGACGCCAGCGCCGATAGGACCGTCCGAGTCCAAAGCCTCGCGCGAGGCATCCATGTCGAAGCGTGGGAAGCACACCTCGGCTGTGCCGTAGGAGTTGGTATCCGCCATGGACATCACCGGGTTCGCGTTATCGTGGCGGAGATTCCATTTGCCCGGATCGGTCTTGTAGTGGTCCGCGATAGTGCCACCTGGGTCGACAACGGTACCGTCCGCTTCAATGTTGAGCAGACGGTACTGTGCGTTATCGCTGCTGGCCAGGGAGGCGTCGTCAAGCTTGTCTGCGGTGAGGAACTTGCCTGGAGCCAAGGTGCCGTCCTCGAGCTGATCAAGCTCTACCAGGAACGGCGCATCCGTGTACTTGAGCATGTAATCCATGAAGTACTGCGGTTGCTGCGCTACATGGAACTTGCTCAAGATAACGTGGCCCATCGCGAAGGCGAGCGCGCCGTCGGTGCCCGGCGACATGCGCATCCACTCGTCGGCGAACTTCGCCGCATCGTTGTAGTCCGGGGAAACCACGACGATCTTGGTGCCCTTGTAACGCACCTCGGTCATGAAGTGTGAGTCCGGCGTACGGGTCACCGGGATGTTCGAGCCCCACATCATCAGGTAGGAAGAGTTGAACCAGTCGCCCGACTCAGGCACATCCGTCTGATCGCCGAACGTCTGCGGGGAGGCAGGGGGCAGGTCTGCATACCAGTCGTAGAAGGACAGCATCGCGCCACCGATCAGCCCCAAGAAACGGGTACCGGCGGCGTAGGAGACCTGGCTCATCGCAGGAATCACTGTGAAGCCAGCGATGCGGTCCGGGCCCCACTGCTTGATGGTGTACACGTGTGCTGCTGCAGCGATCTCGACGGCCTCTTCGTAGGCAACGCGCACCAGGCCGCCCTTGCCGCGGGCACCGACGTAGGCGCGACGCTTGACTGGGTCTTCCTGGATCGCACGCCAGGCGAGGACAGGGTCGCCGTCGTGTTGCTTCTTTTCGTGGCGGTACATCTCCAGCAGCGCGCTACGCACGTACGGGTAGCGGATGCGCGTCGGCGAGTAGGTGTACCAGGAAAAGGATGCGCCACGCGGGCACCCTCGAGGTTCGTACTCTGGGAAGTCAGGGCCGGTAGTCGGGTAGTCAACCGCCTGGGATTCCCAGGTGATGACGCCATCCTTGACGTAAACCTTCCAGGAACAGGAACCGGTGCAGTTCACACCGTGTGTGGAGCGCACCATCTTGTCGAAGGACCAACGGTTGCGGTAGAACACGTCGGCTTGTCGGCCGCCTTCGAGGAAAATCTGCTGGCCGGAAGGCGTGACGTCGCCTTTGCGAACGAACCCACCAAGTTTAAACAGCGGGTTGGACTGTGTCGCATCAGTCATGGTTCACAATCTCCTTGGATGAAAGTGAGAAAACGGGGTCGTGAATGAAATGGATGTTAACCAGGGAACGGAGCGTTCGGACGGGCGTAGTAGATCCATGCGAGTGCCGTAGCGAAGATGAAGTAGACCACGCAGCCCCAGAAGAACGTTGGTGCGCTCATCAGCGTGAGCAGCACGCCGACGATGAACGGGCCGAACGCGGCGATTGCGCCGGTGAAGCCGATGACACCGCCTGCCTGTCGCTTCGGCAGGATCATCGGCATCTGCTTGAACGTGCCGGCGTTGCCGATACCAGCGAAGACAGACATGGCAAGCATCGTGTAGAAGAACGGTGCTGCGGCGTCGCCACCGCGGGCAAGGAAAATTGCGGCAATTGCAGTGGTGACGGTCATGCCGACACCGGCGACGAACGTCCAGATTGCACCGCCGTACTTGTCGCACAGTGGGCCCCACAGTGCGCGGATCAGCGCACCAAGCAGGGCGTACATGAACGCCCATCCGAGCAGCTTCGTCGCGTTCTCACCGAAGGAGTTCTTCATCAAGAGCGCGAGCTGCGCGCCGAACCCGGCAAGTGCACCGAACGTCATCACGTAAATGATGGTGAGGATCCAGGTGTTCTTGTTTCCGAAAATATCGATCTGCTGGCGGAAGTTCGCCTTTACAGGAACGTCCTTCAGCATCAGCCAGGACACAATCACCATGATGATGACCCAAGGGACGAAGAACGCTGGGACATTGTGCACGTTAATTGCTGCGCCAGAGCCATCCGATGCCTCAATGGAACCGATCATGGTGATGCCGATCAGCCAAGGCGCCAGCAACAGTACGAAGGACATGCCGAGGTTGCCCAGGCCGGCTTGGAGGCCGAGCGCTGTACCGGACTTTGCCTTCGGGAAGAAGTACCCCGTCGACGGCATGAAGCCAGAGAAGATGCCGCCGCCGATACCTGTCATGAAGGACAGGATCAACAGGGTTGCGTATGAAGTCTCGGGGCTCTGGACCGCAAAATACCAGCCGACCAGTGGGATGAGGAAGAGTGCTGTCGAAAGCGTAATGAGCTTTCGGGTACCAAGAACTGGTGGCAAGAACATCCAAATCAGGCGGAAGATACCAGCTGCCAGTCCTGGGACTGCAGTAAGCCAGTAAAGCTGTGCAGCAGTGAGGTCGAACCCGATCTCATTGAGCCGCGGCGCAATCGCCGCCACGATGTACCAGGTGACGAACCCGAAGAACATCGAAATCGTCGTGATCCAAAGTGTGCGCCATGCAATGCCAGCGTCCCACTTTTCTGGATCTTCAGCGTCCCAACCGGTGAGTACCCGTTGGGAAGTGTCAAGCTTGGACATGGAGTGAAATCCTCTTCAGAAAAACAATAAAGGTCTACATGCTCCGGGTGAATAAAAATGTCAGAAAAACCCGCAACTAATATTAAGAATAGTAGCAGTGAGCTGCTACTATCAACTTATCCACGAAAAAAGTCGTGTATAATTTCGCAACATATATGTGTCTTAATTCGGCGATTTGTACAGATGCTGGTATTTGCGCAGGGAAGGAACACTTCATGGAAACAACTACGGACCCCACAGCGATAGTTATCGTCGTTTCGGACCGGGTTTTCGGGGGCGAGCGAAAAGACAAAGCATCCCCCGCAGCCACCCGGCTGCTCACTGAAGCCGGATTCCAGGTCACGCAGCCGGTGATCGTCCCGGAAGGTGACGAAGCGCTCCGGAACGCAATGGCACAGGCGGTGAAGGATGGAAACTCGCTCATCCTTACCTGCGGTGGCACCGGGCTCGGACCGCGCAACCTCACCCCTGAAGTAAGCGAAGAGTTCATCTCCACACGGCTCCACGGCATCGAAACCCAAGTACTGATCGACGGGCTGGAGCATTCACCGCGCGCCGGACTTTGCCGAGGCCTCATTGGTCTCACTTCCCGGGAGCCTGGTGCAAGCCTCATCGTCAACGCCCCGAGTTCGCACGGTGGCGTGCGAGACACCCTCGGTGTCATCCTTGCGCTGTGGCCTAGTCTGACAGAGTGGGTTCGCTAACCAGACGCTACTCGGTAGCGGGAAACTCGACGTCCCCAAGCTCGTCGAGTTCCAACCGCGTATCGTAGTCGCGCTCAGCGCCAGTGCCCTGGACTCGTACTACGTGCTCAACCGCGTCGAAGAGGCGCTTCGCGGGAATGTCGCGTGAGCCCGCAGCGTCGAGTGCAGCTACTAAGGAGGCCCGGTTCCACACCGCACATAACGGTTGCAGATACCCATCCGCAGCTTCAACGACCGCAACGTCCGCACCGTCGCGAGCGGCTCGAGAGAGTACCGGGATCAGTTCAGGGGATCGTGGTGCGTCGACGGAGACGATAGCGACGAAGGGGGCATCGATACGCGAGAGCCCTGCAGCAATCCCCGCGACGGGACCCCCGAACGGCGGATCCTCACTCACCGTAGGCACTCCCAGCGGTTGCGGACTGACGACGATGCGCGGCACATCATCAGGAATGCGGGCGCACACCGCATCAACGAGGCGGGTGCCATTCACTTTCACCTGGGCTTTATCGGCGCCCATTCGTGTCGAGCGTCCCCCAGCGAGCACAATGACGCCAACATCCTCCCACTTGTGTTGCACGCTTCGCACGCCTCGCACGCTATGTCTCGGGAAGCTCGCGCGACCAGTCGCCAGATCGACCACCAGACTTGGCCACGATCCCCATCCGGCGCACAAATGCCGAGCGGTCGACACCCTTGACCATGTCCACGATGGCAAGTGCCGCAACGCTGACAGCGGTCAGCGCCTCCATCTCGACACCGGTGCGGTCCGCCGTGCGAACGGTGGCCTCGATGAAAACGTGGTCTTCGCGCAACTCCACGTCTACCGCGCAACCGTGTACGCCAATCGTGTGGGCGAGTGGCAGCAAGTCCGGCACGCGCTTCGCAGCCGAAATGCCTGCGACGCGTGCAACGGCTAACACGTCGCCTTTCGGCACGGTGCCTTCACGCAGTGCCTTCATCACCTCAGGCGAGCAAGCGACTTCACCTTGCGCGGTTGCATTCCGTACGGTTGGCTGTTTCTCCGTAACGTCAACCATGTAGGCCTGGCCAGCAGCATTGAGATGGGTAAATTTCATGTTGAGTCTTTCTTTCTTTAAAACAGCATCACTGGGATGCGAGTGGGGGCGTCGGTTCCAGGGGCAAGGACCGCGATTCCGTCCACTGCAGGTAGGGAAGCAACGAATCCGGAGCCGCCATGTCCGCCGGCAAAGGCTTCAGCGCGGACAGCCCCGTGTTCGGTGTGCAGGCGCACAGGTACGAATACATGGCGATCTGCGCGCGGGGTGGGGAAGTGCGTATCGACGTCCGCTTCCACCATTGTTCGCTCGTCCATGCTGCAACGCGTGCGGTTTCCTGCACTCGCACGCAGTAACGGGATCGCGTACAGCGCGCACGAGACGAACGCCGCAACTGGATTTCCGGGCAGGCATATAAAAGCAGCTTCGGACCATCGTCCAACGCCCTGCGGACTTCCCGGGCGCTGGGCGACATGGCCGAACCACATATCTGGTGAGGAGGCTGTGACAGTGCGGACTACGTCGTACGCTCCAGCGCTGACTCCGCCGGTAGTGACCACGATGTCTGCCTGCTGCGCGGCCTGCTGGAGTAAGACCTCGGTCGATTGCGTATCGTCATCAGCGTGCATCGTGAATACCTTGGCGTAGCCGCTTTCGCGCAGAAGCGTCGCCACCATTGGCAGGTTTGAATCGGGAATTTGTGCGCCGCGAATGTCGCCGGGCCAGGCAACGAGCTCGTCGCCAGTAGAGACGACTGCGACGGTCGGGCGTTCGAAAACGTCCACAGTGCGGACACCAGTGGCGACAAGTGCAGCGAGTGTGCCAGCGTCAATCCGTGTCCCCTCGCGCGCAACGACTTCGCCGACGCCGACATTCTCACCAGCATGTCGGATGTGGGAGCGGCCAAGGTCGACAGAAGTGATCTGGACCTCGTTAGGGAGAGGATAAGGGCCTCGGGGGATATTCGTCTGCTCGACTGGGACGACATGAAGACCGTCCTGTTGCGGCATCGGTGCGCCAGTCATGATTCGGACTGCATGGCCAGTCGGGCAATCGATTGCGTCATGTCCGGCCGGGATCTCACCAGCTACAGGCAGTACCCACGGCCCGTCACCGAATAGATCCGACTCGTGGGCTACGAAGCCGTCGACCGCCGAGTTTGAAAAAGGTGGCACTGGGAACCGTGCCACGACGTCGGCTGCGAGTACTTGGCCTACGCAGTCACCTAATGGGACATCGCGCTTAATACGGGGCCGCGCCGCAGCCAGGACACGGGCCAAATGTTCGTTGACAGAAGGGAGAGTGTTCATTAGTTCTTAACCACCGATTTCGCTCATGAGGCGCTCCGGCTGCAGGAAGCCCTCGTCATCAATGCCGTGTCCGGGCTTCTTCAGCCACATGGCTTTCGACCAGAGGTCCGCGAGCTCCGCGTCGGAGGCACCCCCACGCATGACGTCGCGGAGCGAGACCTCGTCGGCCGCTTTCGAGAACAGGCAGGACCGGATGGAGCCGTCAGTCGTGAGGCGGGTTCGGTCGCAGGCGCCACAGAAAGGGTGTGTCACAGACGCGATAATCCCAAGCTTGCCGCTGCGAGTACCGTCTGTGACATCCCATAGGGCAGCGGGTGCAGAACCCCGTGGCTCGACGGCAGGTGCAAGCGTGAAATCGTGGCGGAGACGCTCAACCAAGTCATGCGCCGTCACCATGTCGGTGCGCTTCCACTGCTCGCGTGGGCCCAGCGGCATTTGTTCGATAAAACGCAGCTGCAGCCCGCGTTCCAGCGCAAAGCGCACGAGGTCTGTGACACCGTCTTCGTTGATGCCCGGCATCACTACCGCGTTGACCTTCACCGGCTGAAGGCCTGCTTCCACTGCGGCGTCGATGCCCGCAAACACGTCGTCGATGCGGTCTCTGCGGGTGAGCTGTGCGTAAAGCTCCCGATCCGTGGTATCGAGCGAAACATTCACTCTGTCGAGGCCGGCGTCGGCAAGCCTCTGCGCCCGGCGCGCAAGGCCCAGGGCATTCGTGGTGACCGCAGTTGAGGGTGCGACGCCCTCGTCGGTGCGCATGGTCTTCGTCTCACTGATGATGCGTTCCAACGAGCGCCGCAGCAGTGGCTCGCCCCCTGTGAAACGCACCTGGCGGATGCCGAGGTGCTCCACAGCCAGGCGGATCAGCCGGATAGTCTCCTCGTCGGTGAGTGCCTCTTCAGTTGGCATCCATTCAAGGCCCTCTGCAGGCATGCAGTACGTGCAGCGCAGGTTGCAGCGGTCGGTAAGGCTGACCCGGAGGTCTCGTGCCGTACGCCCAAAACGATCGTCGAGCGTGCGCGGGGCGGGCTGCTCACCTGGGTCCAAGCTGGCGTTTGGTGCGAGCGGACCGTCGGAAGCTGCGCGGGACGCTAACGGCGATGCAAGAGGAAGGTGAATGGGCATAGTGCTGTCAATAATAAGTACGAATTACGCCAGGTCAAGAATTAGCAGTGAAAAACCCGTATTTATTGCTCGGGTGTTTGTGTCTTCCTTCCGCGGTTACCGGGGCCCGGCAGCGCGATAATCTCATAGTCGCCCTTGGCGAGGTGTTTCCGTAGGTCCTTCTTGTCAAACTTGCCCACCGAAGTCTTGTCGATCACATCGACGAACGTCCAATACTCAGGTGCCATCCATGTTGGTAACACATCGGCGAGATTCTTTCGCAGCCGCTCCGCTGTTTCCGCGGTGCGCGGGATATCGTCCAAAAGCACGGTAATAGCCAGTGGGCGCTCGCCCCACTGGCGGTCGGGGAAGCCAATCACAGCGCACTCGATGACATCTTCGGCTTCCATGATGAGGTTTTCCACCTGTGCGGAATAGATCCATTCGCCGCCAGATCGGATAACGTCGCGTGCACGGTCGTACAACGTCATGTAGCCATCGGCGGTGACTGTTCCGACATCACCAGTGCGCAGCCAGCCGTCTTCAGTGAAGTGGTGGCGGGCGTCATTAATCTCTTTGCCCCGGAACGTCGAGGCCAACTCGCCCTTTTCTTGGGTTGGCGAGTGGTAGTAGCCGTTGGCAACCAAATTTCCTCGCACCTGCATCTCGCCTTGTGAAAGGTCAGTTGATGCCATCACCTCTCCATCGTTGACCACGCGGTATTCCAGCCATGGCACAAACCGTCCCTGGGACACACGATACGCCTGGCGAGCTTCGCCTGAAGCGCCTGATGGCGGGCGTGCCACCGTGCCAACAGTAGACGTTTCCGTCATGCCCCACACGTGGACGACGTCGACACCGTAGCGTTCCTCCCACACCTTGATCAGTGCAGGCGGGGCAGGGGAGCCTCCGACGAAGATCTCCTGCAAGCTCATGCGCTCAGGCGGCGTATGTAGATAGTGCACCATCAGCTGGATCCACAGCGTCGGTACACCGTGTGCCACGCGTGGGTGCGTCGAGGCAATAATCGTTGCAAGCGTCGGTGCGGAAACGTCGGCACCTGGTAGTACCATCGGTGCGCCGGTGACGTACGCTGCGAACGGTACGCCCCAGCTCAACACGTGATAGATGGGGATGCAGCACAGGAAAGACTCGCCGTGCGTAATCGCTAGTGAATCCGTTGAGCGAAGCGTCATCGCCTCGAGCCAAAGGGAACGGTGCGAATACGCCACGCCTTTTGGCGCGCCAGTCGTTGCTGTCGAATACACCAGTGTGGCTGCAGTGTTTTCTGGCAGTTCCGGCCACGAGTATCGTGTTGCTTGGCCGTCGAGAAGCTGCTCGTAGCTATGCACCTTGGCAGCTCCGAACGACAACCCAAGGACGTCGTCGCTGAGCAGAGCGCCAATAAAGACAATGTGCTCAACCAGCGGGCACATCTCCATCACTCGGCCAAGCTTTTCAGCTAGCCGCGGATCAGCCACAATGACCTTCGCCTCTGAATGATTCACCACATAGGCAATCTGATCCGGCATCAACTGAATATTCAGTGGGGTGAACACGGCGCCTTTCGCGGCGGTACCAAACATCACCTCAATATGCTCGGAGCAGTTAAACATGAACGTAGCCACGCGCTGGTCCCCGTCAATGCCCAGCAAGTTTTCCGCAGCGTTGGCAAAAGCGCTGGCCCGCGCGCCAATGTCCGCAAACGTGCACTCTTCGGCGCCCGTGGGCCCCCACGTCGTACACTTCGTCGAGGCGTGAGCGGTGCGCCCATACTCCAAAATGCGACCGACGGAAAACGGCACTTCCTGCATCGTTGAAAGCATGGGCACCACTTTAGCGCGAATGAAGCACGCGCAATTCAATCATGCGATACAATACAAGGCGGATCATGCGCATCGCACGAACTTTGCTGCGCAGCCAACCTCATCGATCCGCTTCCCCTTTTTGCAATCTACGTGCAGTGGCGTAGTTTTATTACATGGTTTTCACTGACCATGGGGGAGCGCGCAGGCAATTCAGTTACTGCTAACGAAGTTGCAGCGCACAGTGAACGAAACGACACAATGCACACGAAAGCTTCGAATCAGTGTTCACTCTCTTTGCTGGCGAAGTGACGAAAGGATATCCGTGACAGATACGGGAAACGCAGCAGGAACTGACCTTCAAGCGCTGAAGATTCCTGAACTGCGCAAACTTGCTGCAGAAAAAGGCCTCAAAGGTGTCTCCGGTCTGCGGAAGGGCGAGCTTATCCAAGCAATTACTACTGGCACCGTGCCTGGAAAGGCTCCTGCGAAGGCAGTAGAACCTGCGAAGGCAGTAGAAGAGGAAACTCACAGCGACAACCGTCGCCGCGCCACCCGCAAGGCCGCAGATCCCGCTGAAAATAGTGAGGAACAAGGCGACAAGACGGGCAAAGAGGAAAAGGGCAAAGAGCAGCAGTCCGGGCAGCACGAGGGGCGCTATGAGTCCCGATCTGCGGCACGCCGTGCTCGCCGAAACCGTGCGCGACACAATCATGAGTCCCACGATGCCGACGCAGAACAGAAGCACTCGAACGACGAGAAGAACGATAAGCCCGAAAAGCACGATAACGGCTCGGCCGACGAAAAGTCTGAAAACAACAACGACGGCAACGGCGGCCGCGGCCGCAACCAACGCAATGACCGCGGCGGTCGTAACAACCGCGACCATGACGAAGACGGAGGAGGCCGTCGTGGACGCCGTGGCCGTCGTGGACGCCGCGGCCGTGACAACAACCGTGACCAGCAGGATAACCAGAACATCCCACCAGAAGAGCTGCAGGAAGTAGCCGGCATCGTCGACGTCATTGACAACAATGCTGCATTTATCCGCACCACTGGTTACCGTCAGAGCAGCGCAGATGTGTACGTGAACAACCGCCTCGTTCGGGCGAATGGGTTGCGCTCCGGCGATGCGGTCATCGGTCAGGTGCGCGCGAACGGGCAGGGTCACCAGCATGGCTCTGGCCGCAACCGCCAGCGCTACAACCAGTTGGTCCGTGTCGATTCCGTGAACGGCATGACGCCAGAGGACGCTAAGCAGCGCAAGCAATTCCACAAGCTGACCCCGCTGTATCCGAATAAGCGTCTGCGCCTGGAGACAGAGCCAAACATCCTGACCACGCGAGTGATCGACCTGGTCATGCCGATTGGTAAGGGTCAGCGTGCACTGATCGTCTCCCCTCCAAAGGCTGGTAAGACGACAATTCTGCAGAACATCGCGAACGCAATCGCGAAGAACAACCCAGAGTGCTACCTGATGGTCGTCCTCGTTGACGAGCGTCCTGAGGAAGTCACGGACATGCAACGCAGTGTGAAGGGTGAGGTTATCGCCTCCACCTTCGACCGCCCGCCGTCAGAGCACACCGCTGTCGCGGAGCTCGCGATTGAACGCGCCAAGCGCCTCGTTGAGATGGGCCAAGACGTTGTAGTCCTCCTCGACTCGATCACGCGCCTGGGTCGCGCGTACAACAATTCGTCGCCGGCATCGGGCCGTATCCTGTCCGGTGGTGTTGATTCCAACGCACTGTACCCGCCGAAGCGTTTCCTGGGTGCTGCGCGCAACATCGAGGAGGGTGGCTCGCTTACGATCATCGCTACGGCGATGGTGGAGACGGGCTCCGCTGGTGACACCGTCATCTTTGAGGAGTTCAAGGGCACCGGTAACGCCGAGCTGAAGCTTGATCGTAAGATCGCGGAACGCCGGGTCTTCCCAGCTGTCGACGTCAACCCGTCTGGTACCCGCAAGGATGACCTGCTTATGGGGCCGGATGAAGCGCGCGTGATGCACAAGTTGCGTCGAATCCTGTCGGCACTTGACCCGCAGCAGTCCATCGACATGCTGATCAAGCAGTTGAAGAAGACGAAGAGCAACGGCGAGTTCCTGATGGGCGTTGCCAACTCGGCACCAATGGTGGCCGATCAAGACGCAGAGGAGTACATCTAATGGCTGGCGAAGTTTCGCTCGTCGACGACTACGTCGCCGAATACGAGGGCATTCAGGCCCAGATGGGCGACCCAGATATTGCGGGCGACCAGGATAAATTCCGGAAGCTTTCAAAGCGCTACGCCGAACTGCAGCCGATCATCAAGGTCAACGACGCGCTGAACCAGGCGAGGGAAGATCACGAAGCTGCGGCTGAGATGGCGTACGAAGACAAAGAGTTCGCCGAAGAAGCTGAACGCCTTGCGAAAGAGATCGTCGCGCTTGAGGAGGAACTCGCGGACCTGCTCGCACCTCGCGACGAGCACGATGGTGATGACATCATCATGGAGCTCAAGGCCGGTGCTGGCGGTGAAGAGGCGGCCCTCTTCGCTGGCGACCTCGCCCGCATGTACCAAAAGTACTGCGAGAAGCACGGCTTGACCTGGGAAGTACTCGACTTGTCTGAGTCGGACCTTGGCGGCGTAAAGGATATGACCGTCGCGGTGAAGGCGAAGACGCCGTCACGTGACGGTGCATGGTCCAAGCTGAAATTTGAGGGTGGCGTACACCGTGTGCAGCGCGTGCCAGTCACCGAGTCGCAGGGCCGCATTCAGACGTCGGCCGCGGGTGTATATGTGTTCCCGGAGCCGGACGAAGTGGCGTCGGTAAATATTGATGAGAAAGACATTCGCGTTGATGTCTACCGATCCTCCGGCAAGGGCGGCCAGGGTGTGAACACCACTGACTCCGCCGTGCGTATTACCCACCTGCCGACGAATATCGTGGTGACCTGTCAGAACGAGCGCTCGCAGATTCAGAACCGCGCCCGCGCAATGCAGGTGTTGCAAGCTCGCCTTGACCAGCTCGAGCGCGAGAAGGCCGAGGCCGAAGCCGCCGAGGGACGCGCTTCCCAGGTGCGGACTATGGACCGCTCCGAGCGCATTCGGACCTATAACTGGCCCGAAAACCGTATTTCGGATCACCGCATCAACTACAAGGCGAACAACCTTGACACGGTGCTCGATGGCAACATGGACGATCTGATTACGGCGTTGCAGACACACGAGCGGCAGGAACGACTTGAAGCCGAGTAAACAACCCGCTCAACAGGTCATCGCCCGTGGCGCGCAGATGCTTGCGGCCGCGGGCGTTGCCACGCCAGCAGTCGACGCGAGGTTGATCGCTGCCTGGCTTCTCGACGACACCCCGATGAACGTACTGTTCCTCGACGTTGACCAGGAGTTTGAAACAGCGTTTGAAGCAGCGATTCAACGCCGGGCATCGCGCGAACCACTCCAGCACATCGTTGGAGCCGCGCCGTTTGGGCCTTTGACGCTGCGTGTCGGACCAGGCGTGTTTATCCCGCGGCCGGAGACCGAGGTCCTAGCCGATTGGGCAGTGAAGACATTGCAGCAGTCCGCCACTTCGCAGGCGCCCACTGTCGTGGATCTGGGCACTGGTTCGGGCGCGCTCGCGCTCTACATCGCGCATGCGGCACCGTGCGCCGAGGTGATCGCGGTGGAGCGGTCCGAAGCTGCTCGCGAGTATGCCCAACGAAATCGCGATGAACTCGGCTTGAACGTCCGGATCGTCGAAGGGGACATGACTGATCACAACTTGTTGTCTACGCTGCATGGCACCGTAGACATGGTGGTAAGCAACCCGCCGTACGTTCCCAATACCGACGGTCTGGACCCAGAGGTCTACGTAGACCCACCGGAGGCAGTCTTTTCCGGAGACGACGGTATGGATGCGATACGTGGCCTGGTTCCGGTGGCTGCGGCGCTGCTGAAACCGGGCGGAGTATTTGCAGTTGAACATGATGACGCAACTTCTGACCTGACTGTCGACGCCGTTACGGCATCCGGCATGTTCGAAAGAGTGGAGCGGTTAGCGGACCTCACCGGAAAGCAACGCTTTGTCTGTGCCCGGAAGCGGAGCGAGTAAGCTAGTCCGGTACTGAACAAAGGAGACGAGGAGCATTATGGCGAGTAGGGTTTTCCAGTGCCTCGAACCAGAAGAACGCGAACAAGGACTGCAGGCAGCAGAAGCCGCAGTGAAAGAGGGGCGTTGCATCGTCCTTCCTACTGACACCGTCTACGGCATCGGCGCCGACGCATTTAATAACCAGGCGGTGGCGACACTGCTGGCAACGAAGCGGCGGGGCCCCGATATGCCAGTGCCAGTGTTGGTAGGGTCTTGGACTACTATCCAGGGGCTGGTGCGGGAGTTCACGGACACCGCTAAAACTCTCGTTGAAGCGTTTTGGCCGGGAGGGCTTTCAATCGTCGTTCCGGAAGCCCCGAGCCTTCCCTGGAATCTCGGCGACACTCGTGGCACCGTGTTGTTGCGGATGCCGAATCAACCCCTGGCGCTTGAACTTCTGCAGCGAACTGGCCCGATGGCGGTCTCGTCGGCGAACCTGACGGGCAATCCACCAGCGCTCAACGCGGCTGCTGCACGCCAGCAGTTCGGGGAGGCAGTCGGCGTGTATCTCGAGGGTGGGCCCGCCGAAGTTGGCACCCCGTCAACGATTATCGATATTTCTGGCCCTAGCCCAGTCATCCTGCGAGAGGGAGCTATCAGCACGGAACGCATTGCTCAAGTCCTAAAACTTGACCCAGAGCAGTTGCGGAGGAAGTAGATGGGCGGCGCCGGAGTCCCGCTGCGTGAATTGGGCTTGGTTCTGCTTGTTGCCGCAGCGATCACCTACCTGCTCACAGGCGTGGTGCGCACAGCGCTCGTTCGGACGGGCAGGGTGGCAGAGATCCGCAAACGCGATGTGCATACCCAGCCGACGCCTTCTGTCGGTGGCCTTGCCATGTTTACAGGGCTCGTGTGCGCCCTTTTTCTTGCGCAGCAGCTCCCGGCGCTCACACGTGGGTTCGCACCGGTGACGCCCGAGATGACGGCAGTCTTCGCTGGTGCGAGCGGCATCGTGATTCTTGGAATTATCGACGACCTCTACGAGCTTGGGGCCGTCGTAAAGCTGTGCGGACAACTCTTGGTAGCTGGCCTCATGAGCTTTCTTGGACTGGTCTTTACCGTCTTTTACGTCCCGTTTGGGGAGGGGACCACGCTAATCCTCGATCAAGTGCAGGGTATGTTGTTGTCCGCGTTCTTCACTGTGTTGATTATCAACGCTGTGAACTTTGTTGATGGCATTGACGGACTCGCTGCTGGCCTGGGGATGATCGCCGGGGGAGCTATCCTTCTCTTCTCCCTCACTGTGCTCCACGACCAGGGTGGTGCTGTTTCGGCCTACCCGCCGGCGATCATTTGCTCGATTCTCGTCGGAATTTGTGCCGGGTTCTTGCCGCATAATTTCGAGCCTGCCCGAATTTTCATGGGGGACTCAGGCGCGATGCTTATTGGATTGCTGCTGGCAGCCGCGTCGACGTCAGCGTCGGGCAAGATCAACATGTCACTCTATGGGGCTGCGGACATGGTGGCATTAGTGAGCCCAATCATCGTTGTGCTTGCTGCAATTGCCTTGCCGTTGCTTGACCTGATTTGGGCGGTTATTCGACGGGTGATTCGTGGACAGCGACCGTGGGAGGCAGACGCCGGACATATTCACCACCGACTGCTTCGCCTCGGGCATACACACAGACGCACTGTTTTGGTCCTCTATATGTGGATTTCTGCAGTAGCCCTCGGTGCGGTGAGCTTTTCGATCGTCCCCACCCGATTTGCTGTAGCTTTTACCGTCCTTTCGTTGGTGGTGGCCTTTGTTGCGACGCTCATTCCATGGCTGAAAGGCAAGATCGGCCCGGTATCTGTGTAGGATGTCCAATCGTGGATACTCCAAAGAACCCTGTGACGCCGAACCTGGAAGTGTCAGACACTGAGCAGTATGAGGACCAACGGCGACCGCTGCTGCGCGCGCTGCGCTTCGGAACGTTGGCATTGCTGGCGCTGCTTATCATTTCGCTGATGGCATGGGGAGCCGTGAGCGGCGCGCCAGGTCTTTGGGCTGTATTGATGGGGGTCGGTATTGGTGGTGGCTTTGTGCTGTTGACCGCTATCAGTGTTCTTGTGACGTCAAATTCCACCCCTACAACCACGATGGCTGTCGTACTCGGCGGTTGGCTCATCAAGATGGTCGTCATCGTGCTTATCTTGCTTGGGCTTCGGAACGCGACGTTTTACGACTCGACAGCATTCGGCGTAACTACGATCGCGGCACTTGTTGTTGCGTTAGGCGCCGAAGCCATGGGGGTACTGAGCGTACGAACGGCATATATTCAGAAGCCTTAAGGCGTACAGACATTTGCGTTGCTACCCCCTCGTCTTGGGGTGGCAACGCTTTTCTATGTCGGAATGTAGGGGAATTACTACCGAATTTGTGGGTGTCTACCCCTTTTTGGAACGGGTGTGGGGGAAGTAACATTTTAGGTGAAAACGCCAGTACCAGCCATATTTAATGGCGTGGTACCGAAAAATGCTCAGAAGAAGCTTTGGAAGACCCCCTAAAGCGTGAAAATACGCTGTGACCTGTTAAAGTATCGGGCGGGTTAGTTAAGGTTTGCTGCTTCCTTATTTTTCGCTGGAAGAAGCACGAAAATACATCCCCTGTCCCGTGGTAGAAGATGTGCGACGGAGTCCGCCACGGAGACAGCTTGTTGGAGACGTCCATCGCACCGCACATTAAGTGCGGCCCGAGAACGGGAGAGAACGCTGAGCGTTACAACTTTGGCCATGAAGGGTACATTCCACGCACCCCAATTGGGTCCAGAATTTTTCCCGGGGCACACGTTCGACCAGTTTATTGGTGAAGATTTCGCCAATGGCTGGTTCGCGCTGGACCGTATCATGCTGGTTCGCCTGTTCATGGCGGCAGTACTGGTGGTCCTCTTTGTTATTGCTTTTAGGAAGCCAAAACTGGTTCCTAAGGGTCTGCAGAATATCGGTGAGTTGGGCGTGGATTTCGTCCGCATCCACATCGCCGAAGACACGCTGGGGAAGAAAGAGGGCCGGCGCTTCTTGCCGGTAATCGCGACAATCTTCTTCACGATCCTGTTCATGAATGTCGCCACGATCATCCCTGGCCTCAACATCTCGCCAAACGCACGTATCGGTATGCCGATTGTGTTGGCCGTTGTCGCCTACATCGCGATGATCTACGCGGGCGTGCAGCGCTACGGCGTTGCCTTCTTCAAGCACTCGACCGTGATTCCTGGGTTGCCGTTCGCTCTGCACTTCCTTGTTGTGCCGATCGAGTTCTTCTCGACGTTCATTCTGCGTCCGGTCACGCTGGCACTTCGTCTTATGGCGAACTTCCTGGCTGGCCACATCATTCTCGTTCTGCTGTACTCTGCTACGAACTTCTTCTTCTGGCAGATCTCGGCCTGGACGAGTGTGTCAGGGCTGACCCTGATCGCGGCGTTGCTGTTCACCCTGTATGAGTTAATCATTATCTTCCTGCAGGCGTACATCTTCGCTCTGTTGACTGCGGTGTACATCGAACTGTCGCTGCATGCAGACGCGCACTAACAAAGCGCAACCTACTGGTCAAACTGAATAAACCCCATACAAATTGTCACTCGTTTGTTTGCAGGAAGCGTTGCAAGCAAACACCAAGAAAGGGAACGACTTTCACATGAACGACATCATTCTTGCTCAGGCAGCAGCCGCTACCGAATACACCGGTCTCGGCACCATCGGCTACGGCCTCGCTACCATCGGCCCTGGTATCGGCATCGGCATGCTGGTCGGTAAGACCGTTGAGGGTATGGCACGTCAGCCAGAGATGGCCGGCCAGCTGCGTACCACCATGTTCCTGGGTATCGCCTTCGTTGAGGCACTTGCCCTGATTGGCCTCGTTGCAGGCTTCCTGTTCTAAAAAGAACTCACGAATTCCACGTACACTTTTTAGATCAGGAGCAACCAATGACTAACGTCAACGATATTTTCGTGTTGGCAGAGGGAGAGAAGCTTCCGCTTGAGACGGAGCCGTCCATTCTCCTGCCTGCCATGTACGACGTGGTTTGGTCGACCGTTGTCTTCGTCATCGTGTTCTTGCTCTTCTGGAAGTTTGTCCTTCCGAAGTTCCAGGAAGTACTGGCGGAGCGCGAAGACCGAATCAAGGGCGGCATTGAGCGTGCTCAGGTTGCCCAGGCCGAGGCTAAGGCTGCTCTAGAAAAGAACAACGCTGAACTCGCTGAGGCACGTGCCGAAGCTGCTGAGATCCGTGAAGCTGCCCGGGCAAAGGGCAAGGAGATTCAGGCAGAACTTCGTGAGCGCGCTGAGGAAGAGTCTCGTCGAATTGTTGAAGCAGGCGAAAAGCAGCTTCTGGCTTCCCGCGAGCAGGTCGTCGCTGAACTGCGCAACGAGATGGGTCAGAACTCCATCAGTCTGGCAGAGCGTCTGCTGGGTACCGAGCTTTCGGATGATACCCGCCGCTCGAACACGATTGATGCTTTCCTCGCCGAACTCGACAACGTTTCTACGAGGAAGTAGGCGAAATGAAGGCAGCTAGTCGCGAAGCACAAACAAAAGTTTCTGAGCAGCTTGATCAGCTGATTCAAGGGGCAGGGGACACCGTTGCTGTTGCATTGCAGCTTGGTACGGAACTGTTCCTGACCGTGGATCAGCTGGACGCCGAGCGTGCACTGCGCATCGCTGTCGCTGATAACTCGCTTGATGCCGCGCAGCGTCGCGGGATCATCAACGATGTTTTCGGTGCCAAGGTGGCAGAGCCTACGGCACAGATCCTTGCTGCAGCAGCTTCCGAGGAGTGGTCAAACCCGCGCGAGTTCCGCGCAGGCCTGATCAACCTAGGTCGACGCGCGCTGATGAAGGGCGCGGAGGCTCAAGGGCAGTTGGAGCAGGTCGAAAACGAGCTGTACCAACTCTCCACCTTGCTTGAGAAGGAGCGGAAGCTTACTCAGCTTCTCTCCGACCGAACCGCTACAGCCGCACAGAAGCGCGGTCTGCTTGCGAATGTCATTTACGGCAAGGTCACCACGGTTACTGAAGCGCTAGCTTTGCAGGTCATTGGCCGTCCAGAACACCACCCGGTAGACGATCTCGCTGCTCTGGCAGCTGACGTCGCCGCGTTGCGTGGGAAGGCCGTGGCACGTGTGGTCACCGCACAGGCGCTCTCTGATGCGCAGCGCGATGCACTGGCACAGAAACTTGAGAACATTTACGGTCGTGAGATGGCGATCCATTCTGAGGTTGACCCCAGCCTCCTCGGTGGACTGACCATCCGAGTCGGCGATGAACTGATTGACGGGTCGACGCGCGGTAAGTTGAACCGCATGCGCACCGACCTTCTCGCCAACGCGACCCTTTAGTAAGAGATAATGCTGGAACAAACTACCGAGAGCAGGAAGAACATGGCGGAGCTGACGATCTCCTCCGATGAGATCCGTAGCGCGATAGCGAACTACACCTCGAGCTACTCCGCGGAGGCCTCCCGTGAGGAGGTCGGCGTGGTGACTTCGGCTGCAGATGGTATTGCCCAGGTTTCCGGGCTGCCAGGATGCATGACGAATGAGCTGCTCGAGTTTCCGAACGGCGTCATTGGCGTCGCACAGAACCTTGAGACCGATTCGATCGGTGTCGTGGTTCTGGGTAATTTCGAGACCCTCACCGAGGGCGACCAAGTAAAGCGGACAGGCGAAGTTCTGTCCATCCCGGTTGGGGAGGAATTCCTCGGCCGCGTTATTAACCCACTGGGCCAGCCAATTGACGGCCTTGGTCCAATTGAATCCAACGAAGAGCGCGCGCTTGAGCTGCAGGCTGCAGGCGTTCTCGACCGCCAGCCGGTTGAGGAACCAATGCAGACCGGTATCAAGGCTATTGACGCCATGACCCCAATCGGTCGTGGTCAGCGTCAGCTCGTCATTGGTGACCGTAAGACTGGTAAGACTGCAGTCTGCATCGACACGATCCTGAACCAGAAGCACTTCTGGGAGACCGGAGATCCGTCGAAGCAGGTTCGTTGCATCTACGTCGCGGTGGGCCAGAAGGGCTCCACGATCGCTGGCGTTCGTGCAACCCTCGAGCAGCACGGCGCGCTTGAGTACACCACGATTGTGGCTGCACCTGCATCCGACTCCGCAGGCTTCAAGTGGCTCGCACCATTCTCTGGTGCAGCGCTGGGCCAGCACTGGATGTACCAGGGCAAGCACGTGCTGGTGATTTACGATGACCTGACCAAGCAGGCAGAGGCATACCGTGCCATCTCGTTGCTGCTGCGTCGTCCACCAGGCCGCGAGGCATACCCAGGTGACGTGTTCTACCTGCACTCTCGTCTGCTGGAGCGTGCTGCGAAGCTCAACGATGAGCTGGGTGCAGGCTCGTTGACCGCACTGCCGATCATCGAGACGAAGGCTAACGACGTGGGTGCGTTCATTCCTACCAACGTCATCTCGATTACAGACGGCCAGGTCTTCCTCCAGTCCGACCTCTTCAACCAGGGTGTTCGCCCGGCTATTGACGTGGGTATCTCCGTGTCCCGTGTCGGTGGCGCTGCGCAGACTAAGGGTATGAAGAAGGTTGCAGGTAACCTGCGTCTCGACCTTGCTGCCTACCGTGACCTGGAAGCGTTCGCTGCGTTCGCGTCCGACCTCGATGCAGCTTCGAAGCGCCAGCTCGAGCGCGGTCAGCGTCTCGTAGAGCTCCTCAAGCAGTCGGAGAACGCTCCGCAGCCTGTTGAGTTCCAGATCGTATCTATCTGGCTTGCAAACGAAGGCGCCTTTGACGTCGTTCCCGTCGAAGACGTGCGTCGCTACGAGTTCGAGCTGCAGGAGCACATTCGCTCCGTCGCTCCGGAAGTCTACGAACAGATCTCCGGTGGCGCTGCGCTCGACGATACGAGCAAGCAGACGCTGCTGCGCGTCAATGATGACTTCGCTCGCTCGTTCCAGTCCTCCACCGGTGAGCACATCGTGCGCGAGCCAGAGGCGGATCCGCTGGACAAGCGTGAGGTCAAGAAAAATACCCTTAACGTCGGCCGTCCCAAGAAGTAATTCTTGGAACAAGACGTAAACGTCTACATATAGGAAGGGAGGAGAGTAAACCATGGCAACACTTCGCGAACTACGTGACCGTATTAGGTCCGTAAACTCCACGAAGAAAATCACTAAAGCCCAGGAGCTGATCGCGACTTCGCAGATCACCAAGGCACAGCAGCGCGTCGAAGCGGCAAAGCCGTATGCCGACGAGTTGAAAGACGTCATGGAACGCCTCGCAGCTGCGAGCTCCCTCGATCACCCCATGCTCCGTGAGCGTGAGAATGGTCGAGTCGCAGCAGTCCTCGTGGTCACATCAGACCGCGGTATGGCCGGCGGGTATAACCACAACGTGTTGAAGAAGGCAGCAGAGCTCGAGCGCATGCTTGAGGAAGCTGGCTACGAAGTCGTCCGCTACATCACGGGCGGTAAGGGCGTAACCCACTACCGTTTCCGCGATATGGAGGTCGAAGGCTCTTGGACCGGTTGGTCCCAGAAGCCTTCGTGGGAAGCGACCCACGACGTTCGTCGCCACCTGATCGACGGCTTCATGGCGAGCTCTGAAGGGACCGCTAAGTGGCGCGAGGGCCTGCACGGCCCTGAGGGTCAGGAGGTTCGTGGCTTCGACCAGGTACACGTGGTGTACACAGAATTTGTGTCGATGTTGACACAAGAAGCCAGGGTGCACCAGTTGCTCCCAATTGAGCCGGTGCTTGAGGATTACGAGTACGAGCAGGAAGACATGCTCACCACAAGCGGGGATGTGCAACCGGACATGGATTTCGAACCTGATGCGGATACGCTGATGGACGAACTGCTTCCGGCGTATGTTTCTCGCTCGCTGTACTCGATTTTCTTGGAGGCATCTGCAGCGGAGTCCGCTTCACGTCGTACGGCGATGAAGAACGCTACGGACAATGCGACCGAATTGGCGAACAACTTGTCCCGTGAGGCTAACCAAGCCCGTCAGGCAAAAATTACCCAGGAAATCACCGAGATTATCGGCGGCGCTGGCGCGCTGTCTGGTAGTGGAGAAAGTGACTAAATCATGACTACTGCTCACTCTTACGACGAGCTCGGCGAGGAGCCAACGGGTCAGGCTCAGAATGAGTCCGATTTCGCTCAGAACCCGGCAGGGTCTGAGAATGGCCGCGTCGTGCGCGTCATCGGCGCAGTCGTCGACGTGGAGTTCCCGCGTGGCGAGCTGCCCGCTTTGTACAACGCGCTTGAGGTTGACATCGACCTCGGCGAAATGTCCCGCACCATCGTGCTTGAGGTGGCCCAGTTCTTGGGTGACAGCCTCGTCCGCACGATCGCCATGGCACCAACCGACGGTCTGGTTCGTGGCGCACAGGTACGCGACTCCGGCAATCCGATCTCCGTTCCGGTTGGCGACCAGGTCAAGGGCCACGTGTTTAACGCGCTTGGTCAGTGCTTGGACGACCCATCGGTCGGCGTCGGTGGTGAGCGATGGGGCATCCACCGCGAGCCACCAGCGTTCAAGGACTTGGAAGGTAAGACCGAGATCCTTGAGACCGGCATTAAGGTCATCGACCTGCTTACCCCTTACGTGAAGGGTGGCAAGATTGGCCTCTTCGGTGGTGCTGGTGTCGGTAAGACAGTTCTCATCCAGGAGATGATTACGCGTATTGCACGCGAGTTCTCCGGTACCTCCGTGTTCGCCGGCGTCGGCGAACGTACCCGTGAGGGTACGGACCTCTTCCTCGAGATGGAGGACATGGGCGTTCTTCCAGATACGGCCCTTGTTTTCGGCCAGATGGATGAGCCGCCAGGGGTTCGTATGCGTGTCGCGCTGTCCGGCCTGACCATGGCGGAGTACTTCCGCGATGTTCAGAACCAGGACGTGCTCCTGTTCATCGATAACATCTTCCGTTTCACCCAGGCTGGTTCTGAGGTTTCGACCCTGCTGGGTCGTATGCCATCGGCCGTGGGCTACCAGCCAACGCTGGCAGACGAGATGGGTGTTCTCCAGGAACGCATTACCTCGACCAAGGGCCGTTCGATTACGTCGCTGCAGGCAGTTTATGTTCCGGCTGACGACTACACCGACCCGGCTCCGGCCACGACCTTCGCTCACCTGGACGCGACGACCGAGCTTTCGCGTTCCATTGCTTCCAAGGGTATTTACCCAGCAGTGGATCCGCTGACCTCGACCTCGCGCATCCTTGAGCCAGGTATCGTTGGCGAGCGTCACTACGAGGTTGCACAGCGAGTTATCGGTATTCTGCAGAAGAACAAGGAACTGCAGGACATCATCGCAATTCTCGGTATGGACGAGCTTTCCGAAGAGGATAAGGTCACGGTTATGCGTGCTCGTAAGATCGAGCGCTTCCTGGGCCAGAACTTCTTCGTCGCTAAGAAGTTCACCGGCGACGAGGGCTCCTACGTACCTCTCGAGGAGACCATCGATGCCTTCGAGAAGCTGTGCAACGGTGAATTCGATGCATACCCAGAGCAGGCATTCAACGGCCTGGGTGGCTTGGATGACGTTGAGGCTGCCTACAAGAAGCTGCAGGGCTAGGAGGCAATAATGGCTGAACTTACCGCTCAATTAGTCTCGGTAGACCGTTTGCTCTGGAAGGGTCCAGCAAGCATCGTGACTGCTCAGACTACCGAAGGTGAGATCGGCATTCTGCCTGGCCACGAACCCATCCTTGGTCAGCTCAAGGACAATGGTGTCGTGACCATCCGCCCAATCGACGGCGAGCGCATCGTCGCCGCCGTCCAGGGTGGGTTCCTTTCCGTGCAAGGTGACAAAGTGACCATTCTTGCGGATTACGCCATCTTCGCCCACGAAGTGAATCGTGATGAAGCTCAGGCAGAGCTTCAGAACATTGATGACGCACTCGCGAAGTCTCGTGCAGAGGCCGAGCTTGCTGCCGTCCGTCGCAGTGAATCTCGCTAACGCGGTCACCGCGTAGGAGGAAGGTAGAGCGCCACGCTCAACCTTGTAAAGCCCCGCTGTTTTAGCAGCGGGGCTTTCCGTTTCTTCGTTGCTTGCACTGGCAGCGAAGGTCGCTAAAATGAAGCGCATACTTTCATCAAGGTCGGTTTGAACGAAGCAGAGGTGCAATGTGATCGTTTTACTGTACGTGGCATTGTTCTTTGTGTTCTTTGTTATCACTGTGTGCGTGTGGCGCTTTTTAATGTTCCGCAACTCCGGCGCGATAGGCCTGTTCCGACAACTCCCGGCCACCGGGGTCCACGGTTGGCGCCACGGTGTGCTAATCTATCACGCGGAGGAGCTCCGTTTTTATAAACTGCGGTCCTTGTCATTCCAGTACGACATGTGCATTGAGCGCACCCAGACCAGCTTCGAGGGAATGCGAGCGCTGAGTCAAGAAGAGCAGTCGTTCATGCCAGGGATTAAGGAAGCCGTACTGCTGCACGGTGCCGATGGCGATATTGAATTCGCGGGCCAGAAGCGCGCGCAGATGGCGTTGATTTCATGGATTGAGTCTGCACCTGATGAGCGGCAGGAAAAGGTTGATTACGAGGCGCTGCGTCGGCGTGCGCTGCGTGACCGCGGCCGCGATCAGCGCTACTAGCGGGATAATTCCGTACAGAATGACACGACCGGTAGCCTAGTATCCATGCGTCTTGTCATTGCTCGCTGTTCAGTAGATTATGTTGGTCGTCTCGATGCGCATTTGCCGTCTGCGCTTCGCCTTATTTTGATGAAAGCTGACGGGTCTGTGTCGATCCACGCAGACGACCGTGCTTATAAACCACTGAACTGGATGACACCGCCGTGCACGATACGTGAACAAGCCGTCGTGGATATTGATGGGGAAGACACGGGGGACGAGTTGTGGATCGTGGAGAACCCAAAAGGCGAACAGCTTCGCATAACGGTCGAGGAGATCGTGTCTGATACCAACGTGGAGCTCGGTGAAGATCCAGGTCTTGTGAAGGACGGGGTGGAAGCGCACCTACAGGAGCTGTTGGCTGAGCATATTTCTACGCTCGGCGATGGGTTTACGCTCGTCCGCCGTGAGTATCCGACGGCGATTGGCCCAGTTGACCTGCTCGCCAAGGATGCAGACGGCAAGACAGTTGCCGTTGAGGTGAAACGCCGGGGAGGGATCGACGGCGTCGAGCAGCTCAGCAGGTATGTTGAACTGCTTAACCGCGATAGCGTACTTCGTCCAGTACAGGGTGTGATCGCTGCGCAGGAGATTAAGCCTCAGGCCCGCACGCTCGCGGAAGATCGTGGTTTTCGCTGTATTGTGCTGGACTATGACGACCTGCGTGGAATTGAATCAGATGAGCTGCGCCTGTTCTAGAGGAGCGATGTAGCAGTGCCGCGAAGAAATCGGCGTCAAAACATCCAGCCGAGCTATATACTCCCGCGGGATGGGTCCACCTTTATCGGCACCCAGGAAATGGAAGGGCCGCGGTGGACGCATGGTGAGATCTACAAAGTGCGACAGATTGGCTCTTCCGCAGCGCGGAAGTTCTACGTGTGCCCGGGATGTAATCAGAACATTCCTCCGGGAGTAGCCCATGTCGTTGCGTGGCCGAAAGAAGTGGGGCGCGGGGCGGATGATCGTCGGCACTGGCATAAACATTGTTGGTCGAGGCGGTAGGGTATGAGGCATGATTGCAGCATTTTCAGTAGCACCAGCCGTCACTGACACGCCGAACGCGGAGATGTCGCAGGCCGTGGCACGCGCCGTGAAAGTAGTTCGTGAATCGGGGCTGCCGAATGAGACGACAGCCATGTTCACCACGGTTGAGGGTGAATGGGACGAAGTCATGGACGTTATTAAGCGTGCGACGCAAGCGGTGGAGGAAGTGTCTCCACGTGTTTCGCTGGTGATTAAGGCGGATATCCGCCGTGGGTTTACAGATATGCTCCACCAGAAGATGGAGTCTTTGAACAAGCATCTTGAGGAGAACTAGGACGTGACAGGACCACAATTTACGGCAGGGGCCGTTGATTTAGCTCAGGTAGCGAAGCAAGCGGAGGCCCGCGAGGAAATGCAGCGCGAGGGGTTTGTCCCAGTATTTACGGTTACTGAGGCAGATTTGGAAGCCAAGGTACTGCAGCGCTCAATGCAGATTCCGGTTGTCGTTCATGTCGGTAGTGCGCGTTCAGCTGATTCGGAGTCGCTACGGGCGACGTTGACCAAGTTGGCTACCGGTCAGCGAGGATTCGCGTACGCATACGTTGATGCTGATGCCACTCCGCAGATCGCGCAGGCGCTTGGTGTACGGATTGTTCCGACTACGCTCGCGCTTGCTGCTGGGCGCCCACTGACGAGCTTCGAGGGGGATCAGTCGGAGGAAGAATTGAAGCCTTGGCTCGAGGCATTGGTGAGCAACGTTGGCAGGCAGTTGCAGGGCCTAGACGAGGAGCCCGTTGAGGATGCTGCCCCAGCAGAGGACCCGCGTTTGGAAGAGGCAGCTCGTGCGATGCAGGCAGGTGATTTCGATCAGGCTACGGCTATCTACGATGCGATGCTGAGCGAGGAGCCTGGTAACAAAGAGGTTGCGCAGGCGAAGGCGACGGTGGCCGTCGTCAAGCGGCTTGACCCTGCGAACTTGTCGGTTGATCCTATTGCTGATGCTGCGGAGCACCCTGACGATGTCGCGAAACAGCTGGTGGCTGCTGATGCTGAGCTCGTGTCCGGTGCGCCTGAGAAAGCATTCGACCGTCTGTTGGGCTTGGTCAAGCAGTCACCGGAGGCGAAAGAGCGACTGCTCGAGCTCTTCGGGCTTTTCGACGCCAGCGATCCGCGAGTATTGTCCGCTCGTACGAAGCTTGCGAGTGCACTGTTCTAACGAAACATGCAAAAGCCCGGACCTGCAGGAACTTCTGAGGCCCGGGCTTTGTTGATTTAGCGGCGAAGCTTGTACAGCTGTGCGCTCATCGCTGGGACGTGCAGCTCGATCGAGTGCGGGAATCGATCCCACTCGACGTCGTCGCTATGCACGGTGTGTGGCAGGTCGTTGTTAGCGCCACCGTAGACACCTGCGTCCGTGTTGATGAGTAGTTCCCACTCACCGTCGACTGGTAGGCCGATCCGGTAGTGCGGCTGCGAAGAACCGGACATGTTGATGACGGCCAACACAGGGTTGCCCTCGGTATCCCACCGGAGGTAGGCGAGGATGTTGTGCTGTGAGTCGTCGCCCTTGACCCACTGGAATCCGGCAGGCACGTTGTCCTGCGCGTACAACGCAGGGGTGTCGACGTACACTCGGTTGAGGTCGCGAACCAGTTGCTGGATACCGCGGTGGTACTCGTGGCCCCAGCCGTCGGAAATATTATCCCAGTTGATTGAGTTCGCTTCGTCCCACTCGGTGGTCTGGCCCCAGTCACAGCCCATGAAGAGGAGCTGCTTGCCTGGGTGGGAGAACATATAGCCGAAGAGCGTGCGAAGGCCTGCAGCCTTGTTCCAGTCATCGCCTGGCATGCGCTGCCAGAGGGAGCCCTTGCCGTGGACTACTTCGTCGTGGCTAAACGGCAGGACGTACTGCTCGGAAAACGCGTAGACCAGTGAGAACGTGATTTCGTTGTGGTGGTATGAGCGGTGAATCGGGTCGAGAGAGAAGTACTCGAGGGTGTCGTTCATCCAGCCCATGTTCCACTTCAGGGAGAAACCGAGGCCGTCGTTTTCCGTCATAGCGGTCACGCCTGGCCAAGCAGTAGACTCCTCCGCGATGGTCACGATGCCTGGGTGGTTGCGGTGAACCGTTGCGTTCATCTCTTGCAGGAATTGGACGGCGTCCCAGTTTTCGCGCCCACCAAACTGGTTCGGGAGCCATTCGCCAGGCTGGCGGGAGTAATCGAGGTAGAGCATTGATGCGACGGCGTCGACGCGGAGGCCATCGATGTGGAACTCTTCGCACCAGTACAGGGCGTTAGCGACCAGGAAGTTGCGAACTTCGTTGCGTCCGAAGTCAAAGACGTAGGTGCCCCAGTCTTTCTGCTCACCACGGCGCCAGTCGGGGTGCTCGTAGAGGGCGGTGCCGTCGAAGCGGGCGAGTGCCCAGTCATCCTTCGGGAAGTGGGCTGGCACCCAGTCGACGATGACCCCGATGCCTGCTGCGTGTAGGTCGTTGACGAGTGCGCGGAAATCATCTGGAGTTCCCCAACGGGCGGTTGGAGCGTAGTACCCCGTGACCTGGTAGCCCCAAGAGCCACCGAATGGATGCTCGGCTACCGGGAGGAACTCGACATGGGTGAAGCCGTTTTCCATGAGGTACGGTACGAGCTCGTCGCGCATCGTCTGGAAGGTTGCGCCCTTCTTCCATGAGCCGACGTGGCACTCGTAGACGCTCATTGGGGAGTTGGTCGGGTCTGCTTCGCAGCGCTTTTGCGCCCAATCCTCATCTGTCCACTTGAACTCGGAAGGGGCGGCAACCACGGAGACGGTCTCTGGAGGTGTCAGCGTTTGCTTCGCCAGAGGGTCGGCCTTGTCGATGCGACGGCCGTCGGACGTCTGTCCTGCAAATTTGTACGTGGTGCCTGCCTCAATGCCCGGGATGAAGATCTCCCACACTCCAGTCGAACCGAGGACGCGCATCGGGTACTGGTTTGGGTTCCATGCACAGAAGTCACCGACGACGGCTACGCCCTGTGCGTTCGGGGCCCATACAGCGAACGAGGTACCAGTGACGGTGCCGAGCGTCGTCTCGTAGGTACGGACGTTGGCGCCGAGCACCTCCCAGAGACGCTCGTGGCGGCCTTCGCTAATCAGGTGCAGGTCGAGCGTGCCGAGTGTAGGCAGGAAGTGATATGCGTCGGCGACGGTCACCGGGTCGCCCTCGGGGTAGTGCACCTTGAAGCGATAGTCGGGCGCAGTGGTGTCGGTCAAGCCGATCGCCCAAATATCGTCGCCAAGGGACTGCATTTGCCGGATCTCATCGTGGATGAGTAACTCGACGTTCGTTGCGCCGAGGAATCGGGTGCGAATGAGGGAGCCCTCGGGTGCTGCGTGCCATCCGTAGAAGTCGTGCGGTGCGTGGTGCTTGCATTCGAGGAGGCGGTGCCGATCGTGTGCCGGGATCAGCAGTGCTGGGTTGACTGAATTTGCAGACATAATGATCTTTCTAGCGTCTGTTTGGTCGCGGTTGTTATGGGCGGTAGTCGTGATCTGAAATTTGTCGGAATGCGAGCGCTTCTCGCTTCTGCGGCGCAACATCAGGCAGCTTCAGAATGTGAGCGACGTTGACTTCCGGTGCGAGGCGCACGTAGTTTTCTGATCCCCAGTCGTAGTACGCGTCAGTTACCAAGTCATGGACGGCAAACTGCGCACCATATTCGAGACCAACTGCCGGCGCGTCGAGGTACAGCGTGCCTTCCTGCGCGTTCCAAGGGTCGAGATTAACGACGACGAGGACCGCGTTGCCAGAGATCGCATCGACCTTCGAGTACGCGAGGATCTGGTCGTTGTCCACGTGATGGAAGCGAATTTGACGTAGCTGCTGCAGCGCAGGCTGCGCCTTGCGGAAGCGGTTCAGCGAAGTGATGTAAGGCTCTAGAGACTGCCCGTTATCGAGGGCTGTCTGGAAGTCGCGTGGGCGCAGTTCATACTTCTCGGAGTGGTTGTACTCTTCGCTACCTTCTGCGACGGCTTCGCCTTCGAAGAGCTCAAAGCCGGAATATACGCCCCACAATGGGCTCATTGTGGCGGCAAGCGTGGCGCGAATTGCGAACGCGGCTGGACCTCCGTACTGCAGCGAGGCGTGCAAGATGTCAGGCGTGTTCACGAAGAGGTTCGGGCGCGAGACATCCGCGACGTCGACCATGTGCTCAGCGAAGTCGATGAGGTCACCCTTAGATACTTTCCAGGTGAAGTGAGTGTAGGACTGGGAGAACCCTGCCTTCGACAGCCCGTACATCACTGGTGGGCGGGTAAACGCTTCGGCCAAGAAGATGACGTCGGGGTGCGTCTCGTGGACGCGGGTGATCAACCAGTGCCAGAAGTTCACCGGCTTCGTGTGCGGATTGTCCACACGGAACGTTCGGATGCCCAGGTCTACCCAGTACATGACAACCCGGTAAATCTCCTCGTAGACCTTCTCCGGGTTGTTATCGAAGTTGATCGGGTAGATGTCCTGGTACTTTTTCGGCGGGTTCTCGGCGTAAGCAATCGTGCCGTCTTCCAAGATGGTGAAGAAGTCGGGGTGCTCGCTCGCCCAAGGGTGATCCGGCGCAGCCTGCAAGGCCAAATCCAGCGCTACCTCCAATCCGAGTTCGTGCGCATGGTCAAGCATCGCGCAAAACTCTTTCTCACCACCGAGCTGCGGGTGGAAGGCATCGTGCCCACCGTCTCGTGAACCGATCGCCCACGGGGAGCCGACATCACCCTCCTCGGCGACAAGTGTGTTGTCTTTGCCCTTCCGGTTGATCTCACCGATTGGGTGGATAGGAGGGAAGTAGACCGTGTCAAAGCCCATTGCAGCAACGCGATCGAGCGCCTTCGCAGTGGTAGCCCAGGTACCGTGAACCGGGTTGCCTTCATCGTCCCAACCGCCGGTGGAACGCGGGAAGAGCTCGTACCACGAGTTCACCAGCGCATCGCGTCGTTCTACGTAGATATCGCAAATAGGCCCATGGGTGACGAGCTCCCGAAGCGGAAAAGCATTGAGTACTTCGAGTACTTCGTCAGAAATGCCGGCGAGAATTCGTTCAGCCAGTGGCAGCGCGGGATTATCAAGCGCCGCAGCGGCCCGTTCGAGCACCTCGCGGTCTGGGGCCGGAGTCTGCGCAATTGCGGCTTCAAAAAGGTGGATGCCGTGGGCGATGTCGTTCGCCATTTCTTCGGTAGTCTGCCCGGCCTCCAGCTTCTTTGTGACGGCGTTGCGCCACGTCGCCATGACGTCACTCCACGCATCAACGCGGTAGCGCCACAGCCCCTGAGCATCGGGGACAAACACCGCATGGGTGTAGTCCGGGCGGTACGGTTCTTGCTGCATGTGAATGGAGTACTGTTCTCCATTCGGATCCGTAATAACCAAGCTTGCAGCGATAGCGTCGTGGCCTTCTCTCCACACCAGGGCAGAGACTGGCACAACCTCACCTACCACCGCCTTTGCCGGAAGAGTTCGCCCGGAAACTTGAGGGCGTACGTCGTCGATACCAAAGCGTGCAACCATGTCGTTTTTGTCCTCACATGTGGCCGATGGAAGTCGGACACACCTATAGGTGTGCTCTTTCTTCTCTCAGACTAGCTAACTCTCGCGTTAAATATCGACATAAGGGTTCGCTTTCATCCGTGGCGATTCTCATACAACGATATGGTTACACTGAGAACTCAGTCGCTTGTTTTTCTATCCACCAAGACGCCGAAGTAGAAAGAAGCCAGAATGGTAGCCGTGAACGAACCAACCACTGATCCAGATCTGCTTATCGACTTCCGAGGAGTCGAGTTTATTCGCGGAGGCAACACGCTTGTTGGCCCTATCGACTGGCAGGTGGAGCTCGACGAACGTTGGGTCATCGTCGGCCCAAATGGCGCCGGCAAGACCACACTGATCCGAATGGCGGCTGCCCAAGAGTTCCCATCGCGCGGCGTCGCATTCGTACTCGGAGAGCGCATCGGTAAAACAGATATGCGTGACCTTCGCGCGGCAATCGGATTGACGTCCTCAGCGATTGCTTCGATGATTCCGCCAAGTGAAAAAGTTGGCGACGTCGTCGTCTCCGCAGGCTACGCGGTCGTCGGGCGTTGGCGCGAGCAGTACGAGGACGTCGACTACGAGCAAGCACTCGAAGTCCTGGAACAGGTCGGGGCTATGCACCTTATCGACCGCACGTGGGGAACGCTCTCAGATGGAGAAAAGAAGCGCGTCCTCATCGCCCGCGCGGTCATGATCGACCCAGAACTGCTCATCATGGACGAACCGGCGGCAGGTATGGATCTCGGCGGACGCGAGGACCTCATCGCATACCTCGGCGACCTCGCACTCGACCCCGATGCGCCAGCTATGGTGATGATCACCCACCATCTGGAAGAAATCCCATATGGTTTTACACATGCCTTGCTGCTCGACGAAGGAACAGTGATCGCCCAAGGTCTTATCGAAGACGTATTGACCAGTGAAAACGTCTCTAAGGCGTATCATCAGCCAATCGAAGTGCAGCACGACGACGGCCGGTTCTATGCACGCCGTGCACGAAGCGCACGAAGTGGTGCGCACCGCGCATAACACCACGCGAGGAGGTGGAGCACCGTGTACCGCAAAACCGGCGCATTTTCTGTCGACGCAACAGACGCCGTCGACGCAACAGAAACCAGTGGGTTCAACGGGTCACGCCTGTCTGCCACCGTCATCCTCATCCGCGACACTCCCGACGGAATCAAGGTGTGGATGCAAGAACGAGTCATGAGCATGAAAAACTACCCAGGCATGACAGTTTTTCCCGGAGGTGGCGTCGATAGTCGCGACTTCCCACCCCGCGCCTGGAATGACGGAGACCTGTGGATTGGCAAGTCGGCAGTCTCTGTTGCACGAAGGCTCGGCGTCACCAAATACAAGGCACATGCCCTGCTGTTTGCCGCTGTTCGCGAATTGTTCGAAGAAACCGGAACACTGCTCGCCGTTGACGACGAAGGAACCCTACTCGGCGACGCACGTCCTTTCCACGACCAACGGCTCAAACTCGTCTCGCACGAGATCTCGCTTACGGACATGCTGCAGGCCAATGAACTCAACGTCTGCAGCGACCTCCTCATCCCATTTGCACGCTGGGTAGGTTGCTCGCACCGAGGTAACTGGTTCGACACCTTCAGCTTCCTCGCAAAAGCACCCATCGGACAAGAACCAGACGCGGAAACCGGCGAGGCAGACGACGCAAACTGGTTCTCCCCGAAGCTACTCATGGAAGGATGGCGCGCCGGGCTCGTTCGCTTCGTGCCATCAACATGGGGGCAACTCCAACAGCTGTGCTCCTGCGACACCTTCGAGGATGCGGTCAAACTTGCACGCAACGCCGACATGCGCCCGATCATCGGAGACCCCGCCGATGATCCGCGCTACCACGAGTTTTTCCACCAGCACCCGACAGATAGGATCGGGACGCCCAAATGAGTTTTACTTTGGACGAGGTTGGGTTCCTACGGGACAACCTGCAAAAGATTCTGGCGCTTGGACCGGACCTCGAACTCATTCCAAGTACGCTAATTCGCGACAGAGCCGTACTGGAAAAGGAATTCGGCGATCATGCCCGTGTCGTTTCGGAGTTACTCGCTGCGCAGCGCAGCGCCCGTGGGAAGATGCCCGAACATTGGCTTACCGATAGCGACGCCGCGCAACAAGCAACGCCACAGCTCGTTGCCGAATACAGAGCGCAGCTGATCAAGGATTTCGGAGCAGCCACGGTCCACGACGTGACCTGTTCAGTGGGAAGCGAAGGGGCGTCGATAAGAAAACAACAGCTCTCTTGGATAGGCTCCGATCTCGATCGCGTACGGCTTGCGATGGCTCAAGCAAACCTTGCCGACGCCAACGTGCTCCTCTGCCAAGCCGATGCACTGCAACCCATTAGCCGCGCCGATGTCATCGTGGCTGACCCAGCACGACGCGCCAACGGCCGACGAATCACCGACCCAGCAAAACTCCTACCACCCCTGCCAGACCTCGTGGAAGCACATCGTGGCAGAGAACTCGCAGTAAAGTGTGCACCCGGAATCGACTACAGCGAGTGGAGCGGGCTCGTCAGCGTCGTCTCTCTCGATGGCGGCGTCAAAGAAACCTGCCTGTACACAGAAGGTTTCGGATCCGGCATTCGCGAAGCGGTGGTGCTGCGCGCGGACGGTTCGCGAGAGATAGTGAGGTCGGACGAGCCTGACGACACCACTGTCGCCGAACCAGGTACTTGGATGATCGAGCCCGACGGAGCGATCATCCGCGCCGGGCTAGTTCGCCACTGGGCGCACCGGCACAGCTTGTGGATGGTGGACCCGCACATTGCATTTCTTACGGGTGATGAGCTTCCCGCAGCAACGAGTGGCTTCCGTTTCTTAGAGGCTGTGCCGTTCAAGCGTCTTAAGGCAGCACTGGCCAACTATCAAGCGGGGGCGCTTGAGATCCTCGTACGCGGGGTAGACGTCAACCCGGACCAGCTTCGGAAGA
This sequence comes from Corynebacterium sp. NML98-0116, assembly GCF_001767255.1. Taxonomy (GTDB): domain Bacteria; phylum Actinomycetota; class Actinomycetes; order Mycobacteriales; family Mycobacteriaceae; genus Corynebacterium; species Corynebacterium pseudogenitalium. The sequence continues at coordinate 1,319,399 of NZ_CP017639.1, read as the reverse complement.
AGATGAAGCTGAAAGGGCACCGACAGATGGCGGTACTTATTGCGCGAACAGGCAACAGCCCGACTGCATACATTTGCGAGGCAAGGGAGCATCAGCGCGTAGGGTAGTGCGCATGAAGTATCTCGATCACGCTGCAACTACTCCGATGCGTCAGGTAGCAATCGATGCCTGGGTTGAACACGCAGGTGCGTTGAATCCCGGTGCGCAACACGCAGCGGGACGCCAAGCCAACGCGGTGCTTGCCGATGCAAGAGAACAAGTCGCGGAGTTGCTTGGCGCGGACCCGGTTGAAGTGATTTTCACAGGCTCGGGCACCGAGGCAGACAACATCGCGGTCCGCGGTCTCTACGAAGCCATGCGTGGCAAGCAAGGGGACCGGGTGGTGTGTTCACCGGTTGAGCACTCGGCAGTGCTCGAGACTGTCAAGGCACTAGGAGCACAGCACGTGGATTGGCTCCCGGTAGGCGACGACGGCCACCTGTCGGACCTCGAGGCGCTTGACACTCCGGCAGCTGTGGCCGCAGTGATGTGGGCAAACAATGAGACTGGCGCACTCCAGCCAGTGAAGGAGGTTGTTCGCAGAGCTGCGCTTCAGAACACTCCTGTTCATGTGGATGCTGTGCAGGCCGTTGGAAAGGTCCCCGTTCACTTCCACGACCTCGGTGCTACCACATTGGCAGCGAGCGCACATAAGTTTGGTGGGCCACGCGGAACCGGCCTACTGCTAGCGAAACGCTCGCCGGCGCCGACCGCATCGATTCACGGTGGCGGCCAGGAACGTGGACTGCGACCAGGGACGGTAGACGTGGCCTCTGCCGCTGCAACAGCTGTAGCACTGGCGGAAGCATGCTCTGAGATGGATCGTGAACGCGAACGCGTGAAGGAACTTCGCGATGCACTCGTGGCAGGTGTACAGCGTGAGGTCCCGGACGTGGTGGTAACAACCCAGGAGCCAGCTGTGGAGGGGCATGCCCACTTCATGTTCCGCGGTGCCCACGGGGACGCGATGCTGATGCTGCTCGACTCGTTGGGCATCGCTGTATCAACTGGGTCTACATGCGCAAGTGGTGTGACCCGAATGAGTCATGTGCTTGAGGCGATGGGCGTGGAGGAAGCGCTCGGCTTGGGCGCGCTACGAATTTCGCTGGGGCGAACGAACACACGTGAGGACGTCGACTACTTTGTCCAGAACATCGCTGATGTAGTTGCGAAGGCGCGAGCGGCGGGGAACATGTAGATCTCACGCGATAGTGGGCGAGTTAACGTCGATGTGTTGGCGTTGTTTGCCGGGCCCGAACCAGTACAAGCATCATGCTGGTTCGGGCCTTTCATACTTTCGACCCAACCCAACGGGGGTAAAACACGGGGGTACCAACTGTTCAACGATCACGAAAAGGTCTGCCTAACGCATCCATAGGGCCTAAGTTTGGCTACACCAGACCACGAAAGGTTTTTAGCATAAAAAGGTTGTGCATTAATAGTATCGGCGACACGTGTCGAATGACACATGTCGTGCCTGGTAATCCCGATTTGTTAAGTATTCTCTTACCTACTGTTGCACTAGAGCGCATAATATACGGGTGGGTTGATTGTTGAACACCCATCGACAGGTGTCGGTGGGTTTGTTGAACATGTTGGGTTTGCTGCGATGGTTTCTGAGTGTTTTTTAAGCTATGTGTGCAGGTTGTGGGGCTAGATGTGTTGAAAAATCCGGGTTTTGTGGGCGTGTTTTTGCCTGTTTTGTTGTCGTGTTTTGGGTTGATTAGCCATGTATAGTTCGGGTGCATAAACTTGGGGTCAGAACAACGAAGGGTTTCATGTTCCACCGGTTGGGTGGTGCGTGATGGAAGGTATAAGGATTGTGACAACGATGATGAACAGCATTGCACGGAAGGTATGCGTAGCAGCGTGTGTGTTGGCCGTTGCGGCTAATGGTGCACAGGTTGCTCACGCGGAGCTGGCTGTTGCTGACTCGTCGGTCACAGTGACCGCTGACGGGCCGGGTGCGGTCTTTCACAACTCGGTAACACAGCCGGGTCGTATTTCGACGTTGAAGTTTACGGATGCCCGCTCCATTGCTGGCAGCCAGGAGTCCTCACTGTATGTGGACCTGCGTGCCGATGGTGCGCTAGTGGATTTAGAGTCTGACCTTAACGTGGATACGCACCGTGATGGTAACACCCAGGTGGTCATCTACCGCGGTGAAGACCAGGACGCTGGTGTGTCGGTCGAGCGTGAATACCGCTTTGATGGCAACCGCGTCGATGTCATTGTGCGGGTGACCAACAACAAGGATGCTTCAGCGTTTGTGCAGGCGGATCTGACGAACCAGATTAACTCCCAGGTCGGGCTTTCCGGCTCCTATGATGATGGGAAGTTTGTTGTTGCCCCGGCCCAGCTTGGCTATGAGACTGCGGTGTCGTTCGATAATGCAACCTCGTCTGGTGCAGCCGATGCGTTCCAGCGCACCACGGCTGCCGGTGAGGTTGGGTTTGTGGATCCAGCAGGGGCCAGCTTCCAGCGTGGGCGTTGGTTTGAGCGCATTGATGCAGGCAACACGTTGACTGCTGCCATGCACATGGAGGTCACAACCCAGGACAGTGCTGTTGATTCTGATGGTGACGGTCTGCCGGATGTCTGGGAGCGCGAAGGCGTCACCTTAAGCGATGGTACGGTCATGCCGCTTGATCAGTGGGGTGCTGATCCTGAGCGCCCGGATTTGTTCCTGCAGCTTAATTGGATGAACTCGCAGTGGCAGCAGGCTGGCTGCGACACACCTGGTGCGGATGCTGCCATGTGTGCGCAGATGTCGGTGGCAAGCTACCGCCCACACCGCGATATTTTGCAGCAGCTGGTGGACCGCTTCGACCAGTACGGGGTCAACCTGCACATCGATGCCGGTGATACCTACACCAACATTGCAAACTACCCGACGCGTCATGGTGGACAGACTGAGCCGTACGCCCCGTACTACTTCGAGGGCACCATCCCGGGCATGAAACTGGTCGATAACATCGATACCATTTTGGGTGCGCGTGCGGCAGTCTTCCGGGTTGGTGTCATTGGGGACCAGATGCAGCGTGGCCACTGGGGTACCGGTTTGGCTTTGGTTGCGGATAACTCGTTTTATGTTGCCAAGCATGAGCGTATGCGCAGCGATGATCAGCTGCGTAACACGATCATGCACGAGCTGGGCCACACGTTGGGGCTCAACCATAATGGTTCGATGAAGTTCGCTAACGAGGTGCCGCAGTCGGATTACCTGCCGAACTACTACTCGGTGATGAACTACCTCTACCAGTTCACGCACTTTAACTACTCGGATGAAGAATCTGTCTCTGGTGGGCCACTGCCAGAGGTATGCAACCAGCCGGGTATGGACTGCTACAAAGGTGACTACCGTGTGCCAGCCGACTGGGACAACTTGATGATTAACACCGGCAAGATTGGTAAGGATTACAACTCCACGATCGGTGCCGCTGATGTGAAGGTTGATGGTAAAGCGCTTGCCGCGCAGCAAGAGGCGATGCAGCAAGCTGAGGCCGCGCAGGGCAGTGCGAAGGTTGCTGTTGTAGGTGACCCTGAGCTTCACCGTGGTGAGAATACGGTGAGCTTGAAGGTTGCAAATCCTGGGTTGGATGCGGCCCGGATGCGTGTTGAGGTTGTCTACCCGTCGGGGAAGGCCGAGCAGGTTGTGACGGTTGCAGGCCAAGGCGAGGCAACGGTTGCGCTGCCTGTGACGGTTGGTGTGGTTAAGACGTCGTCGTTGCCGTTGGATGTGCGTGTGGTCAATGAGGATGGCTCCCAAGCCTTTGCTGGCCGGTTTGATGTTGCCGCGGTCATGGATGCGGATGTTGATGGTGATGCGATGGCTGGTGCGCCTCGTAAACCGCAGCAGAATACACAGACTGCCCCGACGACGGCGAAGGCTGGTAAGCATGAGTCTTCGCAGCAGTTGACGACGGCGCAGCGCCCAGCGGCGAGTGTGCAGGATGATCGTCAGGATGCGGCAAGCAAGGATCGTATCCAGGCGGAGGGTGAGACGAATATTGCGGCGATTGTTGCTCCGATTGTGGTGCTGCTGCTGTTAATTGGTGGTGGTGTTGCCGCGGCGATGTCTGGTGGTCTGCACTTCTAGCTAGTTGTTCTGTGGGGCCTGTGGTGCCGGGAGTGTTCCCGGTGCCGAGGGCCCCGTTTTTCTATTGTGTGTCGGGCTGGGGTGTGGGATTGTTCCCCGGCAGCACGAACTATTTTCGAGTGGCATGAGGGGGTGCACCAGAATCCGGGTTTTGCCGCCCGTCGTGACGAGAACTTGCTGGTCGCGTCTGCGTGTGGTGGGAATGTGGTGCCCAGCCAACATACAGGCAGATAGTACTGAAGCGTCTGATGATTTGTGTGTGTCGCGTGTGAATGGTGTGACTGGTGTGCGCTAGAGTGTCGCGTATGTATGTAGCCCCTAGACTTCGCTCTGCAACCGCGGCTTTTGTGGCCGCGACGCTTGCCCTTGCGCTTACTGTTTTTGCACCTCAATCGTTGAGTCCTCATGCGGATGCTCAATCAATCCCTGGTCTGATCTCTGGCGTTGATGTGGCTGATCACCAGCGCCCTGGTGGTGCGCCAATCAACTGGAAGATGGCAGGAACGGTCGGTGGGCAGCACTTTGCGTTCGTCAAGGCGACTGAGGGAACGACGTACAAGAACTCGTTTTACGAAGAAGATGTCAAAGCTGCTGCAGATGCAGGTTTGAAGGTCGGTGCATATCACTATGCGCGACCGGGGATGGACCCTATTGCGCAGGCTCGCCACTTCGCAAACGTCATTAACGCTGGCCCTGCGCAGCAGCTGCCACCAGTTCTTGACCTTGAGGTCGATGAGGGGCTTGGTCCAACACAGCTCGCGGCGTGGACGCAGATCTTCCTCACTGAGTTGGAGCGTGCATCGGGCAAGCGGCCGATGCTCTATACCTACCGTTATTTCTGGTACGAGCGGATGAACAACACCAACGCGTTTACTAGCTACCCGCTGTGGCTTGCCGCATACCAGAACCAGCCGCCACGTCCGGTCGGTGGCTGGGACAAGTTGACGTTCTGGCAGCGTAGCGACTCCGGCCGGGTCGCTGGTATTCCGGCGACTGTCGATATGAACTTGTTTAACGGCACCGGTGCACAGTTCGGCGGTTTCGCCGCTGGCAATCTCGGTTCCGCAGGTGGCGTCCTTGAGACGTTCCAGGTGCCGGACTCCGATCAGCTTGAGGTTCTGGAACAGAACAGCACGGCGCTGGTCGTCGCGATCCTCGCGTTGGCCGCCGGTGCCCTGGGTGCATCACAGGTTGCGTCGGAGGCTGCGAAATTCGGCTTTGATATTAAGGACGCGAACAACATCGCTGGCCTTGTCCAGCGCCTGGCTTCTCAGGGCGAACTGCCCGTGGATGACCTGCGTAACATGATGATTGGTGATTACCAGGTTGGTGACCTGCTGATCCTGTTGGATAACGCTGCGCACTAGACGTCGGTAGGCGCGTCGTAGCGAGGGCTCGTAGCAAGGCTACGGGCCCTTTTTTCGTGCTTGAACTGCGCAGGCACGGCGCCTTTGAGCAGTTCACGGTTTAGCGAAGGGCTGGCCTCGATTGGTGTGTTTGCGGCGATGAGGACGATGTTGCCGTAGCGGCGGCCTTTCAGCATTGGTGGGTCCGCGATTGCGGCAACGTGTGGCCACACTTCGAGCATGCCAGCCAGTTCTTCCTTCGCTTCTTTGAGATCCGCGTGGCTGCCGCAGTTTGCCACATATATTCCTGACGGGCTGAGTGATTTCCGCGCTTGCTCGAAGAACTCCACCGTGGTCAGGTTTCGTGGAGTGATCGCTGATGAGAAGACATCGCGAATGATGATGTCGCGGGTGTTGGGTTTGAAGCTGTCGGTGACTTCGCGGGCGTCACCGACTCGTATTTTAACGACCGGTGAACGGGGGATATCGAAAAGTTCGCGGGCGAGCTCGGCAAGTGACATGTCAATTTCCACGACAGTGTTGCGCGAGCCGTTCCACTTAGAAGCAAAGTAGCGGGGCAGTGTGCAGGCAGCGCCACCGAGGTGGGTTAGGCGTGGTTTGGGCCAAAGGGGGACGTCGACAAGCTGTTGGTCGTTCAGAAAATCAGCGATCCACCTCATGTATTCGAAGTCCAGCCGTTCGGGGTCGCCGGGGACGATGTGGGAGCTCGGCACGCCGTTGACGAGGAGCACCATGGAGCCGTCCGGTTCGTGGAGAACCTCCGCGACGCCGGTATCGATTTCATGGAATTCACTTTTTGCTGCCATGCACAGTGACAGTACCTTACGCCTTCACGTCGGCATGGCGCAGGTACACGACGGACGCAAGCCACGCTGTGGCAGTAAGCAGCAGGGTGCTTGCGAGGACGCCGGACACCGCATTCCACTCGAGGATACCCGAGCCCGCGACTGCGTTACCGCCCATCCACAGCATCGTGGCCACGCCGACGGGAGGAAGCAGAAACTGCGCTACTGTGGCGCCGGCAGCAATTGCACCAAAAGCGACGAGGCTGGCCACCACGCCAAGGGCGACTGGCATGGCAAAGTTGCGGACCAGCATTGAAGCGAAGCTTTGCCACGCGGCCACTGCCATCGCAGGAACCACAGCGAGTAAGGACGATGCGAGTAGGGCCATCGGCGGCATGCCTGATAGGCCAGCGACCCAACCACCGATAGTGCTCAAGACGATGAACACGCACTGCATAATTGAGGTCATCGCGATGAGTACAGCAAGTTTTGCGGTGACCAGACTCGCCGCCGATCTGGACGAGGTAAGCAATGTGTTCCAGTTGCCGCCACGGTGCTCAACGCGCCACGTGGAGGACGCGAGAATCGAAATACCCGCCACCATGAAAAGCATGCCGTAAAATAGCGTCGCCTGGGACCAATAGCTCGTCCACCCGGATTCCAAAGTCTCAGAGTTGGCGGCGTAGTTGCCAGCACCGAAGACGACGGAGACGAGTGGGATGGCGACGGCAACGATTGTGATGTAAGTGCGCCGAAGTTTACAAAACTCGTTAACGATCATGTCCATGATTAGATTTCTTTCCTGTCGAGTATTCGCGTTATTGCAACGAACCCTGTAGCGAGCAACACGACGTAGACACACCACGAAGCCCAACCTGGTTGCGTAGGAACTGCGCCTTCGTTAGCGAAGGTGTATGGGAGTAGGACTGCAAAATAGCCGAAGGGGTTCATCTCAGCGAGCCACACAGGGGAAAGCAGCGAGGTGATGCCGAGGAAGCCTCCCGCCACGCCAAATGCCAGCACTCCTACTTGCGATTCAGTGACCGCTGCGAGCACGAACATGGCGCTGGTGATCGCTAGGCTAGTGACAACGGCTGCAACTACGTACACTGCCCAGGCTCCAGCTGTGCTTCCGCTAGGCAGCGGCGCACCTAGCAATACTGGTAGCGCGATGCACGCCGTGAACTCCATCAGCTTGAGCGTGACGATGAGAGGCGCCACTACTCGGAACTTTCGTCGCAGCAGCGAGCCCTTGCGGACGCCAGCAACCGCGTTGAGCAGCCACCCGCCACTTGCATGCTCGTTATCGACGGCGCGACTGGCAATGAGCGCCAATTGCAGTGGGGTGAGAAATGCGAGCGACATCGCAACCGCAATCAGTTGGCCCGACCATGCTGCCTCCGGGGCAGCGGTGAACGCGTCGATTTGGCCGTCTGAGAACAAGCTCATACAAGCGAACAGTACGATGCCCAGGGAGAGCACGCCGCCCAGTAGCGAGATGTGCGTACGACGCAGCTTCAAGAATTCGATGCTCATGCGCTAAGCCCCTTGCGTCCTGTCATCCCAATAAAAATTTCTTCCAGGCTGCGGTGCTTTCGCAGAACCTGGTAGATCGGGACTCCGTGATGGACGAGCTGCGCGCATGCAGTAGCAACGGCCTCCTCGGTAAGTCCGGGTAGTGCCACGCCCCCGGAAACGATGCGTGGTTGCAAGTCTCGTAGAACTTCGGTGGCAACGGCTGCCTGTGGGGTTTGGACGTAGACGTCGGGGAGGTGGGCGTCGAAAAGCTGCTGCTTCGAGCCTTGAAATATGAGCTTGCCTTGGTTGATAATGCTGAAGCTGGTGGCCATCTTCTCCATTTCGGAGAGCAAGTGACTTGAAACGAGGACAGTACGGCCTTCGTCGCGTGCGAGACTGATGATAAGCTCGCGGATTTCTTCGATACCTGCAGGGTCGAGGCCGTTGGTTGGTTCATCGAGGATGAGCAATTGAGGGTCGCGTACGAGCGCGATTGCGATGCCGAGGCGTTGCTTCATGCCGAGCGAATAGTTCTTGACCTGTTTGTCCATGTGCTTTTCCAAGCGAACAAGTCGTACCGCGCGCTGCGCGTTTGCAGAATCGGCTTTGAATAGACGCGTCACAATCTTCATGTTCTCCGCACCGGTGAGGTGCGGGTATGCCGCTGGCGACTCGATGAGTGAGCCGATGCTAGCGAGTACCTCGCCGCGTGTTGAGCGGGTCATCGGCTGCCCCAGCACGGTGATCTCCCCGGCAGTTGGTGTGGTCAGGCCGAGCAACATTTTCATTGTGGTTGATTTGCCGGAGCCGTTCGGCCCCAGGAGCCCGTGCACGGCGCCCTGCGGAACCTCAAGCGAAAGCTTGTCGACGACTGTGTGCGCACCGTAGACCTTCGTCAGGCCCTTCGTAGTAATGATTGGTGAGTTCATGGTGTTCACTATCGCCAAGTGAGGCTCCGAAAGCGTCGGAGCTTGGTACGATCTTGCAAGTCATACCGGGGGATGATGGTGCTTAGCCATCGAGGAGATCGGAACGATCGACAAGGCCCGTGCGATAGGCGAAGAGCGCCGCATGCACGCGGTCGCGCGACTGGGTCTTGGACAAGATCCTCCCGACATGCGTCTTCACCGTTGGCATGGAAATGAACATGCGCTCAGAGATCTCCGAGTTTGACCAGCCACGACCGATTGCGATGAGTACTTCGCGCTCGCGGGCAGTGAGCTCGCCAAGCGCCATGCGGTCAGTCGCAGAAATTGAAAGCTCCTCGTCGGCGTGTGCGGCTTGGCGCGTGCTGTGAGAGATCCGAGCAATGATGCGTTTGGTGGCGCGCGGAGAGATGACGGCATCGCCAGCAGCGACGGTACGGATGGCGTCGAGAAGTTCCTCGGGTTGTGTGTCCTTGAGCAAGAACCCACTGGCGCCGGCCCGCAGTGCGTCCACGACGTAATCCTCGTCATCGAACGTGGTGAGGATAATGACCTTGGTTTGCGGGAAACGGCTGGCGTACTCGGCCGTCGCGGCAATGCCGTCGAGGATGGGCATTTGCACATCCATCAGCACTACATCGACCGGGTGGGATGCCTGTTGCTCGAGTGCCTCAGCGCCGTTCGAGGCCAGCCAATCGACGCCCAAATCTGTCTGGGAGTCGATGACGAGCTGGATACCGTGGAGGAAGAGTGCCTGGTCGTCGACGATCCCTAAGCGAATTGTGCTCATGCATGCTCCAGCGTGTCGGGGTGTATCACTCCGGCGAGACCTTGCTCAACGTAGGGGATTCGCACTTGCGTGACCCACTCTGCACGCCCGCTGTTGGTGGGGGGTGGGGCCTGCCTGCAAAGTTGCCCCGATAAGAGCGGCGCGCTCCCGCATCCCACGCAAGCCGTGGCCATTGACAAGGCTTGCTGCAGTGCCATCGAATCCATTGTTCACACGGATTACCACTTGTTTTTCCTCCCACGTCACATCAAGCAAAGCAGCGCCGTCGCCGTGTTTGAGCGCATTCGTGAGAGCCTCCTGGACCACGCGTCTGGCCGCAAGGGACGTAGCAAGTGGTAGCTGCTCTGGTGCAGATCCCGTTTGCGAGTAAGTGATATCCAGGCCGCCGAGTCGACTCGTACGAACCAGCTCTTCGAAATCTAGAGACACTGGTGAAGGTTCCACCGACCGCCACTCGGGCGCACGAAGTAGCGCGACCACTTCGCGCATTTGCGCCAGGGATTCCCGTCCGACCTCTCCGATTACTCGAAGGGCTTTGTCGCAGTCCCCGCCGTAGCGTCCGCCATCGGCCTGCGCAACAATCACAGTGAGCGAATGGGTAACCACGTCGTGGATCTCGCGGGCAAGGAACGCGCGTTGCTCAGACATAGCCTGTTGAAGCTCGATCCGTTGCTGCCGCAGCGCCTGCTCGAGCTCGCGGGTTGCGGCTTCTTCGGTCCGCCTGCGTAGCTCGCCGAAGAGTCCAGCCGCCACTAGCAACGTGGCGCTCCACGCGAGGTAGGGAAGCTGCTGCTCAAAGGGCATGCTCCGAGGCACGGGCGATACGAGTGAGAGTGCCACGAGGTCTCCTGTAACGAGCGCAATGGCAGCGAAGTCGCGAAGAACTGGGCGAACATTGCGACGGATGATGTAGGCAGTGAAGACCCCAACGACAATCACCGCTACCGTGAGGTTCGTGCTGAATGCACGCATCCCCAATAGGACGAATGCGGTGAGCACAGTTGCAGTTGGCCATCGCCAGCGGGAAAAAGGGGCGACGATAGCCCACAGCAGGAGAGGTACGACCGCCCATGCAGATCTCGTGGCACTCAGGACACCAAGCGAAGCACACACGCCGAGGACAAAAGCGATGCTTGCGTCACGCATGCGGATCGGCAGGCGGGCAGTAAAGGGAGGCATATCCATAACCTAATCGACCTGCGCAGGGCTGTCGTCATGCCTGGGTATGATTCGGCGTACGCTTTTCTTCTCCTCCTGCTCGCGGGTACACTTCCGCCACATGCGAGTTTTAGTGGCGATGAGTGGAGGCGTGGACAGCTCAGTGGCCGCTGCACGCCTTGTCCAAGCTGGCCACGACGTTGTGGGCGTGCACCTGGCGCTCTCGCAGGACCCGCAGGCCACCAGAGAGTCGGCACGCGGGTGTTGCTCGCTGGAGGATTCTGCGGACGCTCGACGTGTGTGCGACAAACTCGGGATTCCATTTTATGTGTGGGACTTTTCCGATCGCTTTAAAGCCGAGGTCATTGATAATTTCGTGTGGTCGTACGAGCATGGTGAGACCCCGAATCCATGCCTGCGATGCAACGAGAAAATCAAGTTTGCTGCCTTGCTTGAGCGCGCTGTCGCGCTTGGGTTCGACGCGATCGCTACCGGCCATTACGCAACTATCGACGAAGACGGGAACCTGCGGCGCTCGGTGGACCCGCTGAAAGACCAGTCTTATGTGTTGGGAGTGCTGACGCGTGATGAGCTTGACAAGTGCATCTTCCCAGTCGGTGATACGGAAAAACCTCAGATTCGTGAGGAGGCGGCAGCGTTCGGGTTCGCTACCGCTCAGAAGCCGGACTCCTACGATATTTGCTTTATCCCGGACGGCAACACCCAGGCATTTTTGGGTAGGTCCATCGGTATGCGCCCAGGAATCGTGCGCGATCAGGACGGCACCGAGCTCAAAGAGCACGACGGCGCGTTCCAGTACACCATCGGACAGCGCCGCGGCCTCAACCTTCGCGTGCCAGCCCAGGACGGAAAGCCGCGCTACGTCACCGATGTCGACGCCACCACGGGCACGGTTACTGTCGGGCCGCGCGAAGCGCTCAAAGTCTGGCAGATCGACGTAGACCGCCTGAAAGTACTGCATCCGGCGATGCAAGGTGAGTTCGCGGCCAATGTACAGATCCGTGCGCACGGCGGGGTCGTCGCCTGCCACGCACGCGTTGAGGGCAACAGCATGCATCTCGAGTTGGAGACGCCCCTGGAGGGAGTCGCGCGAGGGCAGGCTGCCGTGCTGTACTTGCCTGACCCGGACGGGCGCGGTGACGTGGTGCTGGGGTCCGGCACGATTTGTGGGACTTCGAGCGTGCAACCATGACGGCGTTCGGCCTCGGGGAGTTGCCCGGCACAGACCTCGTCACTGCCGCGGACGTTGTGCTTTCAGAATCACCGCTGCCACACATTCCACAGCTGCCAGAGCGTGGGATCGGGAGTGACCTGATTGGGCGAACAGCCGCGTTGCTCGACATTCCCATCGACCGCGGCCCGCGCGGATGGCGCGTTGGCACCCAGCACCGGGCGGTGCGTGACCAGATGGATCGCGACCTGGATGTCCTGGAATCGCTGTGGGCCGGCAAGCTCGATGCGATCAAAGTCCAGGTTGTCGGTCCTTGGACACTTGCAGCAGAAATTGAGATGCGCAATGGACACCGCATGATCACGGACACTGGTGCGCTGCGGGATGTGACCGAGGCGCTTGCACAGGCTATTGACGATCATCGAGAAGATGTGGGGCGTCGATTAGCTCCGACAGTGCTGCAAATCGACGAGCCAAGCCTCGACGCCGTGATGAGAGGCTCACTGCGTGGTGCGACTGATGCCGAACGCATCCCGGCATACCCAGAACCGGAGGAGCGCCTCGCAGGCTTTGGTAAGTACCTACTCCACGCGCCAATGATGATCAACGTCCCTTGGCAGACCGTAGACCTTGCGGACCTACAATCAACCGCCGAAAAAGACCGCTTTGCGCAACTGCTCGATCGCGGCAGCCGCTTCGCGCTTGCACCCATGCGGCCAAGGGATGTGTGGAACGTGCTCGACGAACTCCAAACCGACCCTGAGGCCTGCAGCTTCGACGTGTGGGCACGACCCGCGGATACGTTGAAACAGGCCGCTGCGAACTACCGTGAAGCCGCTGAAATGGCGGAAGGGCTGCGCTAACTCGCATCCCCGATCATCGGCCACGACGTCGTGAGGTTTGAGACATCACGCCCCTTCGACTCGAAGAACTCCCGCAACTCTGTTTGGAGTTTGTAGTACTCCACGGCCTGAAACTCCATCAACTCGTCCGTGCTCATCTGGGCGAGTTCAGGGTAGGTGGAGCGGACCTGCTTCCACGCAAGGCGCGCAGCGGCGGTCGCATCAGCCGTCGCATCGTGAGCGTTGTCGAGCTTCACTCCGTACAGCTCGCACAGAGCGCCGAGGTTGCGTTTCCCCTTCCTGTAGCGGTCCTTCGCCCGGTCGATGACGAGAGGGTCGAAAACCGGGCCGGTTACAGTGAAGTCTCCGGTGAGCTGTCGCAGCACAGAAAGGTCATACGGCGCGTTAAAAACGATGAGAGTGAGGCCGTCCTCCCAACCGCGCTTAATCATGTCAACTGTTTCTTGCAAGACCTCATCGTGCGGGCGGCCGTGCGCGCGGGCGTACTCCGTGGTGATGCCGTGGACCGCGGCAGCCTCTGCGGGTATCTCAACCCCTGGGTCCGCGAGCGCCTCGTGCGCGTTCGCCTGCGCACCGTCGATCGTGACAAGGGAGGACGTCACAATACGAGCAGTGCGTGGGTTCACAGAAGTCGTCTCGAGGTCGAAGGACATCATGCGGGATGCGTCGAAGAAAGCCATGCACATTACCTTACTAACCGTGTCGGACAGAGACGCTAGACTTGCACGTTATGAACGAAAATGTGAACGAATTGCCTGCTAATGACGTCGATGTGCGTCGACTCTGGGATGAGATTGCCAGCCAAGTTCGTCACCATCGGGATCTGTACTACAACAGCCAACCCGTTATTAGTGACGCCGAGTTTGATGAGCTTTTCCAGCGCTTGGTGCGACTTGAGGAAGAGCACCCCGAGCTCGCTGTTCCGGACTCACCGACGATGCAGGTCGGTGCGCCGACCGGCGGTGCGTTCGACGATGTCGAGCACCTCGAGCGGATGATGAGCCTAGATAATGTTTTCTCGGAGGCAGAGCTACGAGACTGGCTGGCAAAGGCGCCGGGCCCGTATCTGACAGAGCTCAAGATCGACGGGCTTTCGATCGACCTCGTGTATGAAAACGGCGAGCTGGTTCGCGCTGCTACGCGTGGTGACGGGCGCGTGGGCGAGGACATTACGGCCAATGCAAAGGTCATTGAAGATATTCCGCACCAGCTGCAGGGCGATGCCCCGGCGCTAGTCGAGGTGCGAGGGGAAGTTTTTATCCGGCCCGAGGACTTCCCAGATCTCAACGCTGCTCGCATCGAAGAGGGCGGGAAACCGTTCGCGAATCCGCGCAACGCGGCTGCCGGAGGCTTGCGTCAAAAGGATCCCGAGGATGTGAAAAAGCGCAAACTGCGGATGATTTGCCACGGCATCGGTGCGCGCGAGGGGTTTGCCCCGAAGACCCAGCACGAAGCCTACGAGCAGATGGCAGCCTGGGGGCTGCCAGTGTCTGAATACACAAAGCGCGCAGCAACTGCTGATGCGGTGGTGGATGCCGTTCGCTATTGGGAACAGCACCGCCACGACGCGATCCACGAGATGGATGGGCTCGTTGTAAAAGTCGATGCGGTTGAGGAACAGCGCCAACTAGGAGCGACGTCGCGGGCGCCACGGTGGGCGATCGCGTACAAGTACCCGCCGGAGGAGGTCACGACGAAACTGCTCGATATTGAGGTTTCCGTTGGGCGAACTGGCCGAGTAACACCGTACGCGGTAATGGAGCCGGTTTTCGTGTCTGGTACGACTGTCGCCATGGCGACGTTGCACAATCCGACCGAGGTCCGCCGCAAGGGCGTCCTCATTGGTGACACGGTCGTAGTGCGTAAAGCTGGCGAGATTATCCCTGAGGTGTTGGGTCCCGTCGCAGATCTTCGCACTGGAGAGGAGCGGGAGTTCGTGTTCCCCGCGGAGTGCCCAAGTTGCGGGGCAACGTTGGCGCCTGCGAAGGAAGGGGATGCGGACTGGCGCTGCCCGAATACGCGTTCATGCCCGGCCCAGCTGGCGCAACGTCTGAAGTACCTCGCCAGTCGCGGCGCCTTTGACATTGAGGCGCTGGGCGAAAAGGGCGCGCAGGACATGATTGACACTGGTGTGATCCAAGACGAGGGCGACCTGTTTGATCTCACAGAGGAAGACCTCAAGAAGTCACAGGTCTACACCACGAAGAAAGGTGCGGTAAATGCTTCTGGCCGCAAGCTACTGGAGAACCTCGACACTGCGAAAAATGCCGATTTCTGGAGAGTCCTCGTCGCGCTTTCGATTCGACACGTCGGTCCGACCGCAGCTCGTGCGCTCGCCTCCCGTTACGGCAACATGGAAGCGCTTGTCGACGCCCCACTGGAGGACCTTGCGCAAACAGACGGAGTAGGCGCCATCATTGCGGAATCGTTCCAAGAGTGGTTCCGCGTTGACTGGCACCGCGAGATCGTCGAAAAGTGGACAGCTGCTGGCGTGACGATGGAAGTTGATGCCGCCGACGTTGCTCCGCAAACCCTTGAGGGGATCACCGTGGTGGTGACGGGCACGCTCGAGGAATACACGCGTGATGGCGCGAAAGAGGCGATCGTGTCGCGTGGTGGTAAGGCATCGGGGTCTGTGTCAAAGAAGACGGACTTTGTGGTCGTCGGCGAAAATGCCGGTTCAAAAGAGCAAAAGGCGCGTGAGCTCGGCCTCAGGATTCTCAACGAGGAAGAGTTCACCCGCCTGCTCGAACAGGGGCCAGAAGGAGTTGAAGACTAGGAAATTATCGAACCGATGATGGTTCCCAAGTCTCCGATCTGAGCTACCTCTGATGCAAGGAAATCAGGGCCGCCGATGCGACCGACAACGAGAATGTACTCGGAGGCGCCGAGGGGAGTGATGGCAAGCGCGGTATCGAGTTGCCACCACGACTCTGGTGTCCACGCGTCGTTGTCCGGAACGAGCACCCGCGCATGCTCGAGCGGTGGCATGATTGGGTGGGATTGGTCATCTTCTGGTGCAGCCTGGGAGGCGCACAGGCGGTCGAGTCCTTCGGGGGTGTGCTTCAGCACCACGGCCCAGGAAGAGGTCATTGCCTGGGGGATCATCACGGTTAACTCGTCGAGTGCCTGCTTCGGATTGTTTGCAAGCTCGGCGATTTTCGCCAGCATCCGGATGTGCCCACTGCGGTCAACGCGCCCAGTGAACGGGCGGATCGAATCAACTTCAACGCCGTCGATGGCTGAAGCTGCTGTAATGAGTGCGTCGACCATCGTTCCGGTGGGCAAGCTGACAACAATGTCGTCAGTGACGGTACCGCTTGGATCAGTCTCGACGATGTCGACGGACTGAATATTTGCGTCGATTACGCCGAAGGCTTCCGCGAGTTCGCCAAGACTGCCGGGTAGGTCGGGCAAGGTCACTCGTACGAGGTAAGACATAGGCTCTTTTATAGCACTGCATACGGACAGCATGCTGCCAATTACATGAATATATGCATGCAATTGTAAAAATGAGGCGAAAAGGGATGGGGCGATGGTGTGGTGTTGCCTAGTGCGATGCGGGTTCTGGGGATAACGTAGAATGAACACGTTTTAGTGGCTAACCTACGGTAAAGATTGGACTTCACATTGGCTGAGATTTCACGCGATGAGGTCTCCCGCATCGCACGCCTCGCGCGAATTGCGTTGCAGGAGGATGAGCTTGACCAGATCGCCCAGCAGCTCGACACCATTGTTGACGCTGTTTCGAAGGTGCAACAGGTCGACACTGATGGGGTGGAGCCGATGAGCCACCCCCACTCGATTGACGCTGGCATGAGGCCGGACGTCGAGAAGAAGACGTTGACGCAGGCGCAGGCCCTTGACCAGGCCCCTGAAGTTGATGAAGAGCGCTTCGTAGTTCCACAGATCCTTGGAGAAAGTGAGTAGGCATGACTGAGTACACGCTTCCATCTGAAGGCATTGTGTCGCTTCCAGCTCACGTGCTTGCACAGAAAATCCAATCCGGCGAGCTGACGTCGCGCGAGGTTACCCAGGCATTCCTGGACCGCATTGCGGAGACTGATAACGAGCTCGGGGCATTCCTACATGTCGGCGCCGAGGAGGCTCTCGCTGCGGCAGACGAGGTGGATGCCCAGGTCGCTGCTGGTAAGCCACCGGCTTCAAAGCTGGCTGGTGTACCACTGGCACTGAAGGATTTGCTGGTGACGACGGATGCTCCGACCACCGCTGCATCGAAGATGCTTGAGGGATACCGCAGCCCGTACGATGCTACGGTAGTCCGCAAGTTGCGCGAGGCCGGTATCCCAATTCTGGGCAAGACGAACCTCGACGAGTTTGCGATGGGTTCCTCCACTGAGAACTCCGCCTATCAGGTCACCCGTAACCCGCATGACCTCGAGCGTGTTCCGGGTGGATCTGGCGGTGGTACCGCTGCTGCACTTGCCTCTGGCCAGGCACCAATTGGTATTGGCACTGATACCGGTGGCTCTATTCGTCAGCCGGCATCGCTGACAGGCACCGTCGGTGTGAAGCCGACGTACGGCGGTGTTTCCCGCTACGGTGTGATCGCTTGTGCGTCGTCGCTGGATCAGGTTGGACCGTGTGCGAACAACGTCCTCGACACGGCGTTGCTGCACGAGATTATTGGCGGCCACGATGAGTTCGACGCCACAAGCGTTGACACTCCGGTACAGGAGCTCGCAGCTGCCGCTGAACAGGGCGCTTCGGGCGATCTGTCTGGCGTGAAGATCGGACGCGTGAAGCAGTTCTCGCGCCCAGGTACCCAGCCAGGCGTCACTGAGCGTATCGACGCCGCCTTTGCACAGTTCGAACGTCAGGGCGCAGAGATCGTCGAAGTGGACTGCCCGAGCTTCGACGACGTCATGGGCGCGTACTACATCATCCAGATGTCCGAGGTTTCGTCGAACCTCGCGCGTTTTGACGGTATGCGCTATGGCCTGCGCACGGGTGACGACGGCAAGCACTCTGCGGAAGAGGTTATGGCGTCGTCCCGTGGTGACGGCTTTGGTCCGGAGGTGAAGCGTCGCATCATCCTCGGCACGTATGCGTTGTCTGTTGGTTACTACGACGCCTACTACCTGCAGGCGCAGCGTGTGCGCACCCTCATCGCGCAGGATTTCCGTCGGGCGTTTGAGAAGGTGGATGTCATCGCTGGCCCTGCCGTTCCTCAGACTGCGTTCAAGATCGGGGAGAAAGTCGACGATCCGTTGGCAATGTACAACTTTGACCTCTTCACCTTGCCGTTGAACCTGGCAGGCCTCCCGGGCATGAGCGTACCTGCGGGGACGGCAAGCGATACTGGTCTTCCTGTTGGCCTGCAGATTATTGCTCCTGCTTTTGAAGATGAGCGCCTGTACCGTGTTGGTGCGGCGTTTGAGGCTGGACGCTAGCATTCTTATCTGGCATATCCACCACGACCCCGCAGGTTACTGCCGCGGGGTCGTTTTCATTTTGATAACACCTTAATCGTCTATGTCGTGGATTTGTGTGTGAATGGGAGCATCAATTTGATGCCTGTGACCAGGGGTAATTTGATTTTTGGGCATGCGGAATAAGCCCTTTTGCCTTGAAAGCGCTAGGGTTGTGTGTATGCGACTTGCCACTCTTACCTCCGGCGGCGACTGCCCAGGGCTGAACGCCGTCATTCGCGGAATCGTCCGAACTGCCAGCGCGGAATATGGCTCGACAGTTGTCGGGTACCTCGATGGCTGGGTCGGGCTGATGGAAGACCGCAGGATTGACCTGTACGACGATGCGTTTATCGATTCGATTTTGTTGCGCGGCGGCACCATCCTGGGGACCGGCCGTTTGCACCCCGACAAGTTCAAAGCCGGTATCGACACTATTAAGGCGAATATGGATGACGCCGGTATCGACGCCCTGATCGCCATTGGCGGCGAAGGTACCCTCAAAGGTGCCAAGTGGTTGTCCGATAATGGCATTCCGGTTGTCGGCGTTCCAAAGACCATTGACAACGACGTTGCCGCAACTGACTACACGTTCGGCTTTGACACCGCAGTATCGGTTGCTACCGACGCGATTGACCGCCTGCATACGACTGCGGAATCACACAACCGCATCTTGATCGTCGAAGTGATGGGCCGCCACGTCGGCTGGATTGCACTCCATGCCGGTATGGCAGGTGGTGCACACTACACGGTCGTCCCTGAGGACCCATTCGACATTGCAGATATTTGCAAGGCAATGGAGCGCCGCTTCCAGATGGGAGAGAAGTACGGCATCATCGTTGTCGCCGAAGGCGCTATCCCGAAAGAGGGCACGATGGATGCAGGCCTCGGTGAGGAAGACGAGTTCGGCCACAAGACCTTCAACGGGATGGGGCAGATCATCGCTGACGAGATTAAGCGCCGCCTTGGTTACGATGTCCGAACTACGGTGCTGGGGCACATCCAGCGCGGTGGTACGCCAACGGCGTATGACCGAGTGCTTGCCACCCGTTACGGCGTGCACGCAGCCCGTGCCGCACACGAAGACAACTTTGATACCTGTGTAGCTCTGCACGGTGAGGATATCGATCTCGTGCCGCTCGAGTCCGCAGTGGCACACCTGAAGACGGTTCCGGAACACCGGTACAAGACTGCACGAAGCATGTTTGGATAAGAAATTTTTGGGTGGAGCGCCCGCGCCAGTGCAAAAGATTTTTGCGGAAACTGGCGCGGGCGCTCCTTTTGTGTGTCTATAGTCTGACCTATGACTGTTTCGGTAGGTGAGAAAAGAGAACCATCTAGCGGGACTGCCCAGGACCGCGCTGCATACCTCGCAACGCTGGGCTTCCCAGTGCTAGTACTGATTGGCTTCGCGCTTGGTGCAGCAGCACCTGGCGCGGTCGCCCCAATTTCTGGTTGGACTACGTGGCTCCTGGGCATTGTGATGTTCGGCATGGGGCTTACCTTGCGTCCAGTTGATTTTCGTCTCGTTTTTTCGCGTCCGCTCCCGGTACTCATCGGTGTGGTTGCGCAGTTCGTCATCATGCCTGCAATTGCAGTAGCTATCACTGTGGTGCTCGGTCTGCCGTCTGAAATCGCGGCAGGTGTGATCTTGGTTGGGTGCGCACCAGGCGGGACGTCATCCAACGTCGTTAGCTACCTTTCCCGTGGTGACGTAGCCTTGTCGGTCACTATGACGTCGGTATCGACGCTGCTTGCACCAATCATGACGCCGCTGTTGACTCTGTGGCTGGCAGATCAGCACATGCCAGTGAGTGCAGCAGCAATGGCGCTGTCGATCGTCAAGATGGTCATCGTTCCAATCGTGCTCGGTCTCGTCGTGCGCCTCGTGCTGCCTCAGCTTGTTGACGCCATCTTGCCTGCGCTGCCGTGGGTCTCTGTGATTGCGATCTCGGTGATCGTGGCGATTGTCGTGCAGGGCTCCCGTGAGAAACTTGCAGAGGCTGGTCTCTTGGTGCTGCTGTGTGTAGCAATCCACAACATCCTGGGGTACCTGCTGGGCTACCTGACTGGAAAGGTCACGCGTCAGCCGGAAACCGCTTCTCGAACAATGGCTGTCGAGGTTGGGATGCAGAACTCCGGCCTAGCCGCCACACTTGCCGCACAGTACATGAACCCAGTCGCGGCACTTCCAGCGGCAGTGTTTTCTGTATGGCACAACCTCTCCGGTGCGGTATTTGCGTTCATCTGTCGCTCCGTAGACCAGCGGAAACGTGCTATTGGCGCGCCAAGCGACACGGAGAACTAGGAGAGCACTACACTAGAACACTATGACTGCGTACGACCTGATGGATTACGACGAAGTACTGAAAAAATTCGACCCGGTTATGGGGTTGGAGGTACACGTTGAGTTAGCAACCGAGACCAAGATGTTCTCGACATCTTCAGCCCACTTCGGTGCGGCGCCAAACACCAACGTCGACCCGGTGTCGCTTGGGTTGCCTGGCGCATTGCCCGTCGTTAATGCAAAGGGCGTTGAGTGGGCAATCAAGATCGGCCTTGCGCTGAACTGCAAGATTGCGGAAAGCTCGCGCTTCGCGCGTAAGAACTACTTTTACCCGGATCAGCCGAAGAACTACCAGATTTCGCAGTACGACGAGCCGATCGCGTACGACGGCTACCTGGATGTCCTGCTCGATGACGGTACTGAGTACCGCGTTGAAATCGAGCGCGCGCATATGGAAGAAGACACCGGTAAGCTGACGCACCTCGGGTCTGCCTCGGGGCGCATCACGGGTGCGACGGCCTCGTTGGTTGACTGTAACCGCGCTGGTGTTCCGCTCATTGAGATCGTGACGAAGCCGATTATCGGTGCAGGGGAGCGTGCTCCCGAGGTCGCTCGTGCGTACGTTGGCGCGCTCCGCGAGCTTGTGAAGGCTCTCGGTGTCTCTGATGCACGCATGGACCAGGGGTCGATGCGCTGTGATGCGAACGTTTCGCTGCGCCCGATCGGTCAGGAGAAGTTCGGCACCCGTACGGAGACGAAGAACATCAACTCCTTGAAGTCGGTTGAGCAGGCCGTCCGCTTCGAGATGATGCGTCAGGCACAGGCGCTCGTCAACGGCGAAGAGATTGTGCAGGAGACCCGCCACTACCAGGAGAAAGATGGCTCGACGTCGAAGGGGCGTCCAAAAGAAGAGGCCTCTGAGTACCGCTACTTCAACGACCCAGACCTGCCCCCAGTAATTGCGAAGCCTGAGTGGGTGGAGGAGATCCGCAAGACGCTTCCGGAGCTTCCGTGGGTGCGCCGGGCGCGAATCCAGGAAGAATGGAAGTTGCCTGAGAAGGAGTTCCGCGATTTGGTGAACGCTGGCGCGTTGGATCTGGTTGTGGATACAGTCGAGGAAGGTACGACTCCTGACGAGGCGCGTGCTTGGTGGGTGTCGTACATTCAGAGCAAGGCAAACGAGCTCGGCAAGGACCTTGACGCAGTTGGAGTGACGCCAAAGGACGTTGCTCGTGTGGTCGAGTTGGTGAAAGAAGGCAAGCTGACGACCAAGCTGGGTCGCCAGGCTATCGACGGCGTGATTGCTGGCGAGGGCCATGTTGACGAGGTTGTCGCTGCTCGTGGCCTCGAGGTCGTGCGTGATGATGGCGCTATCGAAAAGGCTGTCGACGACGCGTTGGCTGCCAACCCGGACATCGTTGAGAAGTACCGAGCCGGCAACAAGAAGGTAACCGGCGCGATTGTCGGTGCCGTGATGAAGGCAACGCAGGGCAAGGCTGATCCTGGTCAGGTGAACAAGCTGATCGCGAAGAAGCTGTCCTAACCTACATCGCATAAAGGAGCCCCCGCGCCGATTCGAACCGGTGCGGGGGCTCCTCCATGTACTGCAACGAAACGGATCTATTTGCCCTTCGATGCGTTCTTGACGTCCTCGTCGGTGACGGCTGGGAACGTGCCAGTTTCGTACATCTCTGAGTAGGCCTCCCAGTCGATTGGGTCGTCGTGTGAGTCGGCGTCACCAGGTGCACCGTCGTACTCCTCGGAGTCGGGGTCGAGTGCCGGTGCGTCGTCGAGCGAGAACTCATTCTCTGGATCAGCGTGGAGATCCGCAGCGACTTCCTCCTGGACGGATTGCCACAGGTGTGTGTCACCAACGTGAGACTCGGTGACCAGGTCTTCGACCTCTTCGCGCTCCTTCGCGGACAGTTCGCTTTCTGCTGGGTCCAGCGCGGTTTCTGCGAGCTCTGCGAGGCGCTCACGTCGTTTGGTCTCTGCCGCGATACGTCCACGATCCTTGAACCAGGAAATAATCATAACGATCGAGAGCACAAGTCCGAGATAGCCAACGACAGGGTAGACCCAACCAACGAGGGCCGAGAAACCGATGAAAGACAGCGCGAAGCCAATGCCGACCACGATGAAGTAGATCAGTCGGAACTTTTCCTGACGGCCATGAGCGAGACGCCGCGCCATGGCGTAGAACATGCCTACCGCGGTGTTGTAGATCATCAAGTAAATCAGCAGCGAGACGACGAAGCCGACCGCTGGGTGCATGTTGTCAAACACCATGAGCAGTGGGAAGTCGGCGCCGTAGACGCCTTCCATGTTCATGAAAATGATGAAATTCAGGATGACCAGTAGGGTTGCAAAGATGAACCCGCCAAGCAATCCGCCAATGCCGGCTTCGCGAGGGTTGAGCTGCGAGCCTGCAATGACGAGGATCATCGAAACAGCCATGATGATGCAAAGCGTTGCGTAGTTGACAGCGGAGAGCAACCAGTTGTTGCCCACACCTGTAGCAGGTGCGTTCTGCATGGAGAGCTCGTTGATCTGGCTGATGTTGTCTGGCATGTTCACCAGCGTGATCATCAGCGCCACGATCACCGCGACGATAAGAAATGGCGTGATGATGGAAATGACGTTCGTGAGCTTGTCGACGTCCAGGAACCCCGAAAGGACAAGCAGGACGGTCATGATGGCCGCGCCCACCCAAGTTGGGAGCCCGAACTGTTGGTCAAGGTTCGAGCCTGCACCGGCGACCATGACGAAGCCGATCGCAAAAAGGGTGAACATCGTGGCGACGTCCATAAATTTCGATACAAGTGGCTTTGATACGTTCTTAAAGACGGCGCTGTGGTCGTCAGCGAGGTAGAAAGAACCCAACTGGAAGAGCGTCGAGCCAACGACGACGATAATGATGCCAGCAACAATCGAGCCGACAAGGCCCCAGTAGCCGTACGCGAGGAAGTACTGAATCACTTCCTGGCCGGATGCGAAGCCAGCTCCGACGAGCAACCCTACGAACGCGAGCGCCACACGGATAGATTTACGCATAAAACTTTATCCCTATTGAATATGTAGAAATCGAAATAAAAACTTAGCGGTGGCGTTATTGCAACGTCCACCGAACGGGAGTTGATGGTATCAAAGGCATTTCTCCAGCGCACACCATAAAACGGACGGAACAGTAGTGTTAAAGGCTCTGGGGAGTGGCGCTGATAAGCGTTCGGCCGTGGTGGGCGTGGGTCGTGACTATCGAATAAACCGCCTGGTAGTAAGGGAGAAGTTGCCAGGTGGTCAGACGGGGGAGGTGCGGGGACGTGTGGAGGGAGAAGCTGGCGTCAAAAAGAGTGAGATGCACGCCAAAGCGTTACGGAACTGTTACCTTGGCTAGGCTCGTGCCCTAATGGTCTGGTCCTGCCTTGGCGACGATCTTCTTCATGATTCGGTTGAGTTGGTCGGCCTCTTCCGGCGTAATGGAATCGAATACGAGCTCGCGGAGCTTCTGAAGGTAACCGGGCGTGGACCGCACGATGAATTCGACGCCGTCTTTGGTGAGCGTGGCGATGTTGGTGCGGCGGTCCGTCGAGTCTTGGCTTCGCGCCACGAGCCCACGTCTCTCCAAACGTGCGACGATATGGGACAAGCGTGATGCAGACATCTGTGTTGCCTTCGCGAGTTGGCTCATCGTGATCTTCTGATCGTCAGCTTGTGCGATCTCTACCAGTGCAAGGTAGTCAGACAGATTCATGCTTTCATTGGCCTTGAGTGCTTCGTCAAGGCGGGCAGGGATCCACGAGATCATTGCCCACATAGTGAGCCAAATTTCAGTGTCGTGTTCATCAAGCCAACTGAATCGATGCATGTGATGAGATGTTAGTAACTACAACAGATTTCAACCTAATTTTGTTCAGAGTCCCAGCTTCCGGGGCTACGTTTGAACGAAGGTGGCGTCTCTTAGCGCAAGAAGTTTTGTGGCGCGCCGACGTACAGCCTCGTAATCGGGCAGATTTGTTCTAGATTGCTAGGCATGACTGATAAAAACTTGCGCGATGCTACACCCGAGGATGTAAGTGGACTCGAAGGCATTCCTGAGTTTCAGGGATCGGCTCGAGGCGACTCGGCTCAGGGAATCTATTCGATGACGGGGAAGGCTGCTCCCACTGAGGTGTTTCCAAACGCCGACGCTCCGGGCGGCTTCGATGCCACACCGGCGACCGAAACGGTTGTTGCCAACAACACGCTCGATTCGGTGCCGACGACCTATGCGCAACCAGATGTTGCCGCTGACTCTGACCTGGAAGAGGAGAAGGTTGAGCACGCAAAGCGCGGTACGCTCGACTTTGGCTTGCTGATTGCGCGCCTTACCATCGGGCTCGCGCTCATCCTGCAAGCGATTGCGGTGTTCTTCCGTCTAGGCGATTCGGCTGGTATCGGTGGGCTGGAAGCAGAATTTGCTGCGCAGGGCTACGCATTTACCGACGGCCTGGCTATCATCCTGCCGACGTTGCAGCTCGCCGCAGGTGTCTTCTTGCTGCTAGGGCTGTTGACGCCAGTTGCAGCGATGGTGGGCATCGCAGTTACTGGCTTTGCCGTTTTACACAGCATTGTTGTGAGCGGAGTTGGCCTGAACGTGTTCGAGTGGGAACCAGCAACAGTCTTGGCAGCAGTGCTTTTCGGTGTGGTGCTCGCGCTGCAGTTTGCTGGCCCTGGCCTGTACGGCGTCGACGCGACCCGCTCGTGGGCGCGCCGACCACTGGCAAGCTCCTGGATTTTCGCAGTCCTTGGGTTAGCCGCAGCTGGTGCGTTGTGGTGGTTCGGCGCCGGGGTAAACCCGCTCGCCTAACCACGACTGCCCGCTAGTCGAGCTGGCGGACGGCGCCCTTGTCGGCGGACGTTGCCATCTTTGCGTACACCTTGAGAGCCTTCGACACTTCGCGGACACGATTTGGTGTCCACGGGTGCTCGGAGGCTTCCATTGCTTCACGGCGCTTTTCCAGGACGTCTTCGTCGACATCGAGGGTGAGCTCGCGCCGAGACACTGAGATCGAAACGGTATCGCCGTTTTCGATCAGGCCGATGAGGCCACCGTGGGCAGCCTCGGGTGAGATGTGTCCGATGGAAAGTCCTGACGTGCCGCCGGAGAATCGGCCGTCGGTAATCAGGGCGCACTTCGTGCCCAGTCCGGCACCCTTCAAGAAGGAAGTGGGGTGAAGCATCTCCTGCATGCCTGGCCCACCCGCGGGTCCTTCGTAGCGGATCACGACAACCTCACCCTCAAGTACTTCGTGTGCCAAGATCATCGACACCGCCTGCTCTTGCGAGTCCACAACATGCGCCGGTCCCGAGAACTCCCAGAGACCTTCTTCAACACCTGCAGTTTTGAGGATCGCGCCGTCCGGAGCAAGGTTGCCACGCAGGACGACCAAGCCGCCGTCAGAAGTAAACGGGTGGTCGACATCGTGGATCACGCCACGGATGGCATCGGTATCCAGGCTCGGCCACCGCGCTGACTGCGAGCATGCCTGCGTGGTTCGCTTGCCACCCGGCGCGGCGTGGAAGAGTTCGATGGCTTCTTCACATACGCCGGTGCCACGGATATCCCAGTCCTTGAGCCACTCGTGGAGGGAGTCGTAGACAATTGAGTGCACGTCCTCGTGTAGCAGTCCGCCGCGGTGGAGCTCGCCGAGAATTGCTGGGATGCCTCCGGCGCGGTGGACATCTTCGACGTGGGCTGTGCCGTTTGGAGCAACCTTTGACAGGCACGGGATGTGGTGGGACAGGTCGTCGATATCCGCGAGTGAGAAGTTCACCTCGCCCTCTTGCGCGGCCGCAAGGATGTGCAGAATCGTGTTCGTCGATCCACCCATGGCCATGTCGAGGGCCATTGCGTTGCGGAACGCGTGCACGGTTGCGATCTCGCGCGGCAATACTGAGGTGTCGCCTTCTCCGTAGTAGCGGTTGCACAGGTCAACGATGGTGGCGCCAGCTTTTTCGAACAGCTCACGGCGCGCTGTGTGCGTGGCCAGGGTGGTGCCGTTGCCAGGGAGTGAAAGGCCGAGCGCTTCGGTAAGGCAGTTCATGGAGTTAGCGGTGAACATGCCGGAGCACGATCCACAGGTAGGGCAGGCGCCTTCGACGATGGCATCGAGTTCGTTATCGGAGACAGCATCGTTTGCGGAAAGCGCGATGGCGTCAACAAGGTCGGAGGCTGGCTTTTCGACGCCACCAACGTTAATTGGCTTGCCTGATTCCATCGGGCCGCCGGAGACGAAAACCGTAGGGATGTTAAGCCGCAGTGAAGCATTCAGCATGCCCGGTGTGATCTTGTCACAGTTGGAGATGCATACCATTGCGTCGACGGTGTGGGCGTTGACCATGTACTCCACCGAATCCGCGATGATCTCGCGGCTGGGCAGGGAGTAGAGCATGCCGGAATGGCCCATGGCGATACCGTCGTCGACGGCGATGGTGTTGAATTCTTTCGGCACACCGCCGGCGGCGCGTACAGCTTCCGCAACAATTTCCCCTACCTCTTTGAGGTGCACGTGGCCAGGAACGAACTGCGTGTATGAGTTGACGATGGCAACAATCGGCTTGCCGAACTCATTTTCTTCTGTACCGGTTGCTCGCCATAGTGCACGTGCGCCTGCAGCTTGGCGGCCAATGGTTGTGACTCGTGAGCGGAGAGGGATCACGGCTTACTCCTTTGTACGTGGCGCGGGCTCGGGCCGTGGCCCGGGCAGATCAGGGTGTGCCTTGACGTATTCGTCGTAGGCTTCTCGCGACATTAATACTTTATTGCCGTCTTTGTTGATGATTTCATATTTTCCGTCGGCGGCTTCCTGCGCCTGCGTGATGACGTCCGTGATTCGGCCCCGGGAAGCTTCTGCAAGTTCCGGTAGCATATTAAAGGTCACACCGGGCATGGTGTGCGATGCTCCGTCAAGAGTTGTGGCCTTCGCCTTCGCACCCTGAAATGCAATTCCCGCCAGGTCAGACCAGGCGATGGTCACGTTTGGCTTCACCATGTACCGCAGAGCAATGCCGCGTTCGCTGATCGTGGTGGAGGCGGTGAAGATCCAGAGCAACCACGCGAGCGGAATGATCAGCAGCCAGCCAAGAAGGAGCGGAGCCCAGGAAATTCCGATCAACGCGATGCCTGTCATGAGGACAACCGCAATGACGTGTTGTTTGCTAGGGCGAAAGGTGGTGGGCGAGTCAGTCATGCAAGTTATGCTAGCCAATCTTGTTACGGCTGCGGGAGTTGCTCCTTATCGACGTCCACTTCGTCCGTCGCCGTCTCTTCCTGAGTAGCTGGCGTGGCTGCCGGTTCCGGTCGTTCGTATGTGGATGTTTCGGACGTCCAATCAGATGATTCCGACTCGGTCGTTGTGGATGAAGGCGTGGTTGCTTCGGTGGTTGGCGTGGCTGTTGGAATAGTAGTGGTGACGTCGGACGTGGGGATCTCTTCTTGGGTGGCAGGCATGGGGGCGCTCGTGGATGCAACCGGCCGGGCAGGTGGCGCCCAAACACCGGAATTTGCGTTGCTTTCCTCCGCGGGTTGCAACATGAGGCCGCGGACAATGAGCAAAATGGCGAACCCCGCGAGGAGGAACGCTGTGGACATACGCATAATTCCGCGGAATACGCGCTTCGGTGCAGGTGCGTCGTCATCAGTAAGCGTCAAGTCATCAACTGCTGCCGGATCTTGGGCCACTGGGTCTGTCGCCGGCAGCTTTTGCGTCTGAGGAAAGGACTCTGAAATACGCTCTGTGGGCGTTTGCACATCAAAGTGCCTGGTCGGTTGTTCCAAACCTTGCACCAGTGCGCCCTCGAATGTTGTTGCCGCGCCGTACTCGTTCCAAAACTCGTCGAGGATCGCCATGCGGATTGCGCGCTCCACCTTCCACTGCATCAATGGTTGAGTGCGAACCATCACGCGCATATCCACGGTCCATGAGCTTCCGACAGTTGCGGGGGCGTTCACCGCTACTGCGGGTTGTACTTCGACCTCGTCGATGGTGGCGTCGGCAATGTCGGGTTGCGCAATCGCACGCTGCGCCGCGGCGAGGGTCCTCTTCAACGCTTCTTCCGCAGACGTTGAACCGAGCAGTGGGACAGGAATGACGACGACCGCGCTGGACCAGTAGTTGGATTGGTTGATGCATATGCGTGCCGTCGAGTTCGGAATAGAGATGGTCGATTGCTCGATGGTGCGGATTTGAGTTGCGCGCATTGTAATCTGAATGACCTCACCGGAGACGTCAATCCCGTTGCCCTGAAATGCGACGTAGTCGCCCACACCAAACTGCTTTTCGCTGAGGATGAAGAAACCCGCCAGGAAATCCGCGATGATGTTCTGTGCGCCAAAACCGATGGCTGCCGATACAACCGTTGCGGGGATCGCGGCACCGGCGAGTGAAAAGCCGAGTTGTTGCAGTGCAAAGACGAAAATCAAGAAGTAGGCAACCATCTGGGCGATGTATACACCGACGCCCACGATTGCTAGGCGGCCCTTCGATTCGTCCGTCTCACCAGACTCTTTGACCTGCCGCTCAGCGTGACGGTTCAGGAAACGGCCAGCTCGTGGCACTAAAAATGCGAGTGTGAGCAGGAGAGCGAGGTTGATCCCCGTCTCCGCGAACCAGCGCCAAATCTGTTCGGCAATGTATGACATCGGCATAGTTTTTGAATAATAATCCAAATCCCTCACATTCCCCTGTGGAATGTGTATGATTCAACTCATGATCATTTCGCACGTACTAGTCATTCTTATTCCGCACCGGCGCTTGCCGTAGCGGACTGCTTGCCTAGTCAGTCGCGAACTCAAGCGCCCTCGACAGCCACACGGCTTGGTCGGGGGCTTTTGTTTTAGATCTGATTCGATGGTTGTTGTTATTTGAAACACTAAGGAGCTCGACATCGTGGTTGCTTCACACAAGCCCCCGACGAATGCATCGACGCAGCCTGGTGATGAGCGCACCGCGCCGCTGATCACCGGAGCCGACGCTGTCGTTCGCAGTCTTGAGGAGCTAGGTACCGAGATTGTCTTTGGCCTCCCCGGTGGCGCGGTGCTTCCTCTTTACGACGCACTGTTCGCAGCAGAGAAGCTGCGGCATGTGCTGGTTCGCCATGAGCAAGGTGCAGGCCACGCCGCAGAAGGGTACGCGGTTGCTTCTGGAAAGGTTGGCGTGTGCATCGCCACTTCCGGGCCGGGGGCCACAAACCTTGTCACACCGATCGGTGACGCTTATCTGGACTCGGTCCCGATTGTTGCCATCACCGGCCAGGTAGGTTCGTCAATGATCGGAACCGACGCGTTCCAAGAGGCGGATATTCGTGGCATTACGATGCCAATCACTAAGCACAACATCATGGTCACGGACGTCAACGAGATCCCGAGTGTGATTGCAACTGCATTCCACATCGCATCTAGTGGCCGTCCGGGTCCGGTGCTTGTGGACATCCCGAAGGATGTTCAGGCACAGCTCATGGAGTTCTCGTGGCCGCCGAAACTGCTCGAGACTGGGTATGTTCCCGCTGATGAGCCGCTCAATGAGCAGGTGGTGAAGGCTGCGGAGCGAATCTCGCAGGCGAAGCGGCCGGTGTTGTATATCGGTGGTGGCGTCGTCAAGTCTGCTGCGAACAAGGAGCTGCTTGAGCTTGTCGAGGCCACTGGCATCCCAGTGGTGACTACCTTGATGGCGTTGGGCGCATTCCCGCAGGACCATCCGTGCTACATGGGCATGCCTGGCATGCACGGCACCGTGCCGGCGGTTGGCGCCCTACAAGAGGCAGATCTCCTGATCGCAATTGGAACCAGGTTTGATGACCGCGTGACCGGTGACGTTGACACCTTCGCGCCTCACGCGGACACGATTCACGCTGACATCGACCCGGCGGAGATCGGGAAGATTCGTCCAGTTGATGTGCCGATCGTCGGTGATGCGAAGAAGGTGCTTGCTCAGCTCACTGCAGCGTTTACAGGCTCGCCGAATACTCCGGCGCCGAAGATAGACGCCTGGATGGAGCGGCTTCAGGATCTCCAGGAGCGGTTCCCGCGTGGGTACGACAAGCAAGACGATGGGAAGCTTTCTCCGCAGTTTGTGATCGAGATGCTGTCGAAGACCGTCGGAAAGGATGCGATTTACGCGTCCGGCGTTGGCCAGCACCAGATGTGGTCAGCGCAGTTCCTGGACTTCGATAAACCTCGTCACTGGTTGAGCTCCGGCGGCGCCGGCACCATGGGGTATGCGGTTCCAGCCGCTATGGGTGCGAAGGCCGCGATGCCCGATAAAGAGGTATGGGCCGTCGACGGGGATGGTTGTTTCCAGATGACGAACCAGGAGATCACCACCGCGGCGATGGAGGGCTTGCCAATCAAGGTCTGCCTGATTAACAACGGCAACCTCGGCATGGTCCGCCAGTGGCAAACGTTGTTCTATGAAGGCAACTACTCGCACACCAAGCTCGGTGGGGAAGAGGCATACGTCCCTGACTTTGTGAAGCTCTCTGAGGCACTCGGGGCGCAGGCTGTTCGCGTCACGAAGGAAGAGGACGTCGTCCCCGCGATTGAGTGGGCGCGCGGTATCAATGATCGGCCGGTCGTAGTTGAGTTCATCGTCGGCGAGGACGCACAGGTTTGGCCGATGGTCGCTGCGGGCGCTTCGAACTCAGACATGCAGTACGCGCTCGGGATGCGGCCGTTCTTCGACATGGAGGAATCCGCCGCGGAAACCCCAGAAGCAATTCACGAAGTGTTGACGACACTCGAAGATGAAACAGAGGGAGCGAAATAAGATGGCACCAGTGCAAACAATCACTCGGCATAGGCTGTCGGTGCTTGTGCAGGATGTCGATGGCATCATTACGCGCGTATCCGCTCTGTTTACGCGCCGTGGCTACAACATGGTCTCGCTTGTGTCGGCAAGCACTGAGACCGAAGGCATCAACCGGCTGACCATCGTGGTCGATGCGAGCGAGTACTCCGTTGGGCAGATCCAGAAGCAGCTCAACAAGCTCGTCCAGGTTATTAAAGTCCAGAGGCTTGACGACGACGCCACCGTCGCCCGATCGATGATGCTGGTCAAGGTGAGCGCGGACAACAGTAACAGGCCGCAGGTCGTGGATGCCGCGAACATCTTCCGCGCACGTGTCGTCGACGTCTCGCCCGAGTCCCTCGTGATTGAAGCGACGGGCACGCCCGCAAAGCTGCGGGCGTTGCTTGAAGTACTCGAGCCTTTCGGAATTCGCGAGCTTGCGAGTTCCGGTGATGTCGCGCTTTCGCGCGGCGCCGAAACAATGGCATCGCAATCCTAAGCGCGACGCTATTAACTCCGATATATTTCTCCATACGCATAAAGAAAGGTGAGCCGACTCATGGCTATTGAAGTTTTTTACGACCAGGATGCAGACCTGTCCATCATCCAGGGAAAGAAAGTTGCAGTAATCGGCTATGGATCGCAGGGCCACGCGCACGCGCAGAACTTGCGTGAATCCGGCGTCGATGTTGTGATCGGCCTGCGTGAGGGCTCGAAGAGCGCGGAAAAGGCCAAGGAGGCTGGCTTCGAGGTCAAGAGCAACGCTGATGCTTCCGCATGGGCGGACGTCATCATGTTGCTGGCACCGGATACTTCGCAGGCAGAAATCTTCCGCAACGATATTGAGCCAAACCTGAAGGCTGGCGACGCCCTGTTCTTCGGCCACGGCTTGAACATCCACTTCAACCTGATTGAACCAGCGGACGACATCATCGTGGGCATGGTTGCGCCGAAGGGCCCGGGCCACTTGGTGCGTCGTACGTTTACTGAGGGCAAGGGCGTGCCGTGCCTGATTGCTGTCGAGCAGGACCCAGAGGGCAATGGCCGCGACCTGGCACTCTCGTACGCTGCAGCAATCGGTGGTGCTCGTGCCGGTGTCATCCCGACGACCTTCGAAGCTGAAACCGTCACCGACCTGTTCGGAGAGCAGGCCGTTCTGTGCGGTGGCCTGGAGGATCTCATCATGACGGGCTTCGATGTCCTCGTCGAGGCTGGTTACGAGCCAGAAATGGCGTACTTCGAGTGCCTGCACGAGATGAAGCTGATCGTGGATCTGATCTACGAAGGTGGCATGGCGAACATGAACTACTCCATCTCCGATACCGCAGAGTTCGGCGGCTACCTGTCTGGTCCGCGCCTCATCGATGAGGGCGTTAAGGACCGCATGCGTGACGTGCTGCGTGATATCCAGGATGGCACCTTCACCAAGCGCCTCGTTGAGAACGTGAAGAACGGTAACAAGGAGCTGGAGGACCTGCGCGCCAAGGTCTCCTCGCACCCGATTGAGAAGACCGGCAAGGAACTGCGCTCGATGATGAGCTGGGTGCAGAACCCGCTGAATGAGACCGCCTAGGCTTTCTCATAACGTAAAAACTGGGAGCGACCCAACAGAAGGGCCGCTCCCAGTTTTGTTTGTGCTTTGCGCTATTGCGCTGGTGCCGTCTCGGATTCGGGTGCGTCGCTAAGGACTTCGTCGAGATTCACTGTGGTAGTGACTTCTTCCGGCACTGTCGGTTCGGAAGCGTCAGTGTTCGTCTCGGTAGCAGGCTCAACCGTTTCCGTGGTGTCTTCTGTCATCGTGGTGGTGATATCGACGGTTTCAGTTGCCGTCACGCTGGGCTGGTTGTTGTTGAATTCTTCTTCACTTTGGCCGCCGGCGAACAGGGACCACAGTAGCCATGCGAGAAGGAGGAAGACGAGGATGCCAAGGAGCCACTTCCACCAACCGCCGTTCTGCGGAGTTGGCTCGGATGGAGCGGGAAGGTGGCGTCGCTCCTCTGGTATCTCGAGTGGGGGGTTGTTTGGGGTTTCGTGTGGTTGCTGAGTCACGTGTTTCCTTTCTTTTTGGTCCAGGCTAGCAAAAATCGTTCTGATTGCTTCCGAAGTTGCCCGCTTTACCGATATTAAAAGGTGGATTAGAATTACGGCATGTCGCATAGCCAGGACCACGCTCACACTCACGACCACGATCACGTCGGCGACGCGCCACTGCGTGCCCTGCTGATCGCGCTGGGAGTCACCAGCGTGGTCTTTTTCGCAGAATTGATCGGTGGCTGGCTCACCGGTTCGATGGCGCTGATGGCCGATGCCATGCACATGCTGTCGGACGCTGCTGGACTGATCATTGCGGTGATCGCCGTGGTGATAGGGAAGCGGGCAGCCTCGATGAAGGCCACGTATGGATATCGGCGCGTTGAAGTACTGGCCGCGGCGACCAACGCGCTGACGGTGCTTGTGATTTCTGTCTGGATCGTGGTGCAGGCCATTCGTCGAATCTCTGCACCTACTGAGATTGACACGGCACCGATGATGGTGATCGCCCTCATTGGCTTGGTCGCAAACGCGGTATCTGCGTGGGTGCTGCATAGCCAAAGGGAAAACTCCGTCAACGTTGAGGGCGCGTTTTTGCACGTACTTGTGGACATGCTCGGTTCGGTTGCGGTGCTCGTCGCCGGTGCGGTGATTGCTTTTACTGGCAGCCAGCTGCCGGACGTTATCGCTTCCTTCTTGATCGCGGCGTTGGTGTTGCCACGGGCGTGGTCGCTGCTCCGTCACTCCCTCCAGGTGCTACTGGAGCAGGTCCCTCCGGGATTCGATGTTGAGAGCGTCGAACCGGCCCTGCGAGCAATTGCCGGTGTGGTGGATATCCATGACTTGCACCTGTGGTCGCTCGATGGGGTGTCCGTATTGGCGACGGTTCACGTGGTTAAGCACCCTGGTGAGCAAGGAGCCCGTGTTCTCGACGACGCCCAAGAAGTATTGCGTGAGCTGGGGATTGAGCATTCCACGATCCAGGTGGAGCTGCCCGAACACCGCGGCCACGAGAATGTTTGTTGATTCTGTTCTAAAGTATGACTTATGGGTTTTACTACGCCAAGCTATTCACTCAAGGATCTCTTCGCGCGGGCTGAGCGCGGAGAGCTGCAGCTACCCGATTTTCAGCGCGAGTATATCTGGGATGTTGACCGCATTCGCACCCTGGTTACCTCAGTCTTGCGCGGCTATCCAATCGGCTCGTTCCTCGCGTTGGATACACGCGGGACACCGATGCGATTTCGCCCGCGCCCGCTCGAAGGGCTCGAGCCGAGCGTCAAGGAACCGCAACCGGGGCTGTTGCTTCTCGACGGCCAGCAGCGCCTCACTTCGCTGTACCACGCATTTAAGGGCGACGGCATCGTCCCGACCGTAGACTTCCTTGGTCGACGCATTCACCGCCAGTTCTTTGTGGATGTGCGGACGGCCGTCTCTGCCGATCCAATGCCGGTTGAAGCAGTCTTCGCTGTTGACGAAGAAGGCCAGATCCGTTCGCACTTTGGACCGGATATTCCGGAGGGCATCCGGAACCGGGAGGACATGCTGAAGCACGGTGTCGTGCCGGTGTCGCTGTTGCTCTGGAAAGAGGGCAATGACCTGCTTTTAGACATGGCGGCGGATGCCGAGGATCATGAAATGCGCGACGCGGTCAAGCTCTTCCTGAACGAAGTCATGCGCTGGATGCCGGCCTACGATGTTCCAGTGATCCGCATTGACCGGGAGACCTCGCAGATTGGCGTTGGCCAAATCTTCGCCCACGCAAACTCGGCGGGTGTCCAGATGGATGTTTTCGAGTTGCTGACGGCCATGTTTGCTACGCAAGATCCTGACTTTTTGCTTGCTGAGCATTGGCGGGGCGTCGAAAAGCAGTTGCGCGAGTACCCAGCTTTGGATGACATTGGGCGCATTGAATTCCTCCGCGCGATGTCACTTTTGCTGACGAGTCGGCATGGACACGCTGTTGGACACCGCGGCGACATCTTGAACCTTTCCCTCGATGACTACCGCCAGCATGCGCAAGAAATGGCGGATGCGTTTAAGGCGGCGGCTGAGTTTATGGCTGAGCGTTGTATTCTCAGCGTGGATCAGGTCCCGTACACCTCGCAGATTGTGCCACTGGCTACGATTTTGGCGCGTTTGGCAGAGCATCCGCAGTGGGACCGTAGCCAGGAGTCGAAGGACCGTCTCAACCGCTGGTACTGGTCGGGGGTGTTTGGAGAGCTCTACGGTGCGCACGCACCGACGATCCGTGCGGGCCTCGACGTTACCGAGGTCACCCCGTGGGTGCTGCAAGAGACTGACGCGACGCCACGTACAGTGTCGGACGCCACGTTCTCGGAGTCTCGTTTGCTTACGGCGACGGAGGAAAGCGGTGTCTACCGCGGACTGTACGCACTGCTGATGGCACGCGGCGCGCTCGACTGGAGGACAGGAAAGCCGTTCAACCGGGAGACGTTTGCGGAGCTGCAGCCGTACTTCAACACTGTGTTCCCACCTGCGTTTTGTGATGACATTGGCGCTGACCCAGTCGTTGCACAGTCGGTGCTCAACCGCACGCCGATGGGTAAGCGCACGGATGTGCTGATTGAGGACAATCAGCCGAAGCGCTACATTCCGCGCCTGCAGTCGAAGTCGCTCATGGACGACGACGAGTTTGATGAAGTCCTCGAAGGCCATGAGATGACGCCAATTTTCTTGCTGAACTCTCAGTGGACGGAGTTCTTGGCGGATCGTCGCGAACGTTTCGTCGGGATTGTCGAGTATGCGCTTGATAAGGCCGTGATCCGCGATATTGATGGCTCACTTGAGTCAGAGGTTGATTTCTCTGAAGAGCCCGAGCCAGAAGTAGAACCTGCACCAGCTGCTGAAGAGCCTGAGTTTGAGGCGCCAGAAGTTGAGCAGGAAGAGCCGGAAGGCGAAGAGGATTAAGCAGGTTGGGATACGGCAGCGTTGCCTCGCATTGTTGTGCGTGGCAACGCTGCTTGTTGCTTGCTCGCCAGAGCAACAATTAGGCCCGCTGGGAGAGGCGAGGAAAGTCAACCAGTCGCGCCATGTATCAGCGATGTTTGAGCAGCATCCTGTCGTGTTAGCAGACCGGACGGGGCTTGCATCGTTGCAGTATTTCTTCCGTGCTTCCGAGACGCTAGTGGTGTCGGATCCTTCAGTAGAAGCACAGCTGCGAGCTGCCTCAATCGCCGTTGTTGCCCACGCCCCGATGTTGGTCTACGACCCGAACCGACACAACGAGATTCTGCAAGAAACCGAGCGTTTACATACCTATACGGTGCTTACGGTTGGTGATGTGCCACTGGCGCAAACCACTGGACGGATGCGTGTGTACCGCGACCCGGGTGGGCGGGGAGCTTTAGGCCCGATGACGTCGCTGATGTTTGAGGAACGATTGATATCCTCACCCGAGTCTGCTGCGCAGGAAGTGGCGAAGTTGCGCTCGCGTGAGCCGACCTGGCTGAGAGCCGCGTGGGCGGACCCTGCCGTGATGAAGGGGGCGCAGGCAAGACCATTCCCGATTCTCTCCCGCAGGGATGCCGATATGGCTCCGTTGGTTGTGGCGACGGCGAATACTTCGATTGCCGCGATCGCGAATGCGCGCAGCTTTGGGGCGAAGGTTGTCTTCGTGGACGAGCCGGACCCGAGAGCATCCTTTGAAACACTATTTGCTCTTGCAGGGTTAGCGGACGGCCCGCTCGTTGCACTTGGAACCGATTTCGGGACCAGCGACGAGCTATCGCGCAGGATTTCGCAAGCGGAAGAAAAGTATCAGGCTAACCGCAGGACAACCGGTAACTGACCTATTAAGGTGTTCGGGGTATCCACTCTGTTTGATTCTCAGGAGACCCCATTCTTATGTCGAAACCTGTTGTCCTCATCGCCGATAAACTTTCCCAGTCAACCGTTGACGCACTTGGCGACGCGGTGGAAGTCCAGTGGGTAGATGGCCCAAACCGTGAGGCGCTGCTCGCGGCAGTCCCCGCCGCGGACGCGCTGCTTGTTCGCTCAGCAACGACGGTCGATCGTGAGGTGATCGAAGCAGGTGCAAACCTTAAGATTATCGGCCGTGCTGGTGTCGGTCTTGACAACGTTGATATTCCGGCGGCAACCGAGCACGGTGTGATGGTTGCTAACGCCCCGACCTCGAATATTC
Organism: Corynebacterium sp. NML98-0116; assembly: GCF_001767255.1. GTDB lineage: Bacteria > Actinomycetota > Actinomycetes > Mycobacteriales > Mycobacteriaceae > Corynebacterium > Corynebacterium pseudogenitalium. The sequence continues at coordinate 1,281,924 of NZ_CP017639.1, read as the reverse complement.
ACTCAGCCTGTGAGCACGCAATCGCATTGCTGCTTTCTACCGCTCGCCAGATTCCGGCAGCTGATTCCACGCTGCGTAATGGTGAGTGGAAGCGCTCGGCGTTTAAAGGCACCGAGATCTTCGGCAAGACCGTAGGCATTGTCGGCTTCGGGCACATTGGCCAGCTGTTCGCGCACCGTCTGTCTGCGTTCGAAACCACGATCGTCGCATACGACCCTTACGCGAACCCTGCGCGTGCAGCGCAGATGGGTGTCGAGCTCGTCGAGCTCGAGGAGCTGATGGCTCGTGCAGATTTTGTGACGATCCACTTGCCGAAGACGAAAGAAACTGCAGGCATGTTCAATGCGGAGCTGCTTTCGAAGGCCAAGCCGGGACAGATCATTATCAATGCGGCCCGCGGTGGCCTCGTTGATGAGCAGGCGCTTGCCGACGCCATCAAGTCTGGCCACATTCGTGGTGCAGGTTTCGACGTGTATGCAACCGAGCCGTGCACGGATTCGCCGCTGTTTGAACTCGAAGAGGTCGTCGTAACGCCGCACCTTGGCGCATCTACGGCTGAGGCGCAGGACCGCGCGGGTACTGACGTTGCGGATTCTGTGTTGAAGGCACTGGCCGGCGAGTTCGTCGCTGATGCTGTCAACGTTGCTGGTGGCAACGCGGGCGAGGAGGTAGCTCGTTGGCTCGACTTGTCGCGCAAGCTTGGGCTGCTTGCAGGCAAGCTACTGGAAGAGGCTCCGGTATCGCTGAAGGTGACGGCTCGCGGTGAGCTGTCCACGGAGGAAGTCAACCTGTTGGGCCTGTCTGCTGTGCGCGGTCTGTTCTCGGGCATCGTCGATGAGCCTGTGACGTTTGTGAACGCACCTGCTATCGCTGAGGCCCGCGGATTGAGCTATACGGTCGAGACAGAGACTGAAGCACTGACGCACCGCAGCGCGCTCGAGGTCCAGGCCGTTGGGGCAGAAGGGCAGACCGCTACGGTGACTGGCGCGCTGACGAGCCTGGAGGGCGTTGAGAAGATCGTTCGCATCAATGGTCGCGGTGTAGACATGCGTGCGGAAGGCCGCAACTTGTTCTTCCGCTACACCGATGTCCCTGGAGCGCTCGGAAAGGTGGGTTCGCAGCTTGGTGCGCACGATATCAATATCGATGCTGCCGCGCTGACTCGCACCACGAAGGGCGACGGTGCGGTGCTTATCCTGCGCGTGGATAAGGAAGTTCCAGAGCAGCTCGAGGAGCAGATCGCGCAGTCTATCGACGCCACTTCGATCCAGCTCGATTTGGATTCCTAAAGGCGGTTCCCTCACGGGCGGACAGTGTTACACTAAACGCACTGTCCGTCTGGTGAGAAAGGAATCCCAAAAATGAAGGTTGCTGTTATTGGTGGGGACGGCATCGGCCCTGAAGTGATGGCAGAGGGGCTCAAAGTTCTGAATGCTGTTCGCTCGGACGTAGATACCACGGATTTTGACCTCGGTGCGCGTCGATACCTGCGTAACGGCGAGCTGCTCACGGACGGTGACCTCGAGGCGCTGTGTGAACATGACGCAATCCTGCTCGGCGCAGTCGGGGACCCGCGAAAGGTTCCCGCTGGTGTGCTTGAGCGCGGGCTCCTGTTGCCACTGCGCTTCAAGCTGGATCACTATGTCAACCTGCGCCCGTCGCGCCTGTACAAGAGTGTGACCTCGCCGCTGGCACGGCCGGGTGACATTGACTTTGTAGTTGTCCGCGAGGGAACCGAGGGGCTCTATGCCGGCAATGGTGGCACGCTGCGCGAAGGTACCGAGCATGAGGTTGCCTCCGAGGTTTCTCAAAACACTTATTACGGTGTTGAGCGCGTCGTGCGCTACGCCTTTGAACTTGCTCAGCAGCGCCGCAAAAAGTTGACTCTTGTGCACAAAACGAACGTCCTGGTCAACGCTGGTGGTTTGTGGCAGCGAGTCTTCGACGAGGTCGCGCAGGAGTTCCCAGAGGTGACCACGAACTACCACCACATCGACGCGGCGACCATTTACATGGTCAGCGACCCTTCGCAGTACGACGTCATTGTGACGGATAACCTGTTCGGCGATATTTTGACTGACTTGGCCGGCGCAGTTGCGGGTGGTGTGGGCCTTGCGTGCTCGGGCAATATCAACGCGGCAAAGGTCACGCCTTCGATGTTTGAGCCAGTCCACGGTTCTGCACCGGATATTGCAGGTCAGGGTATCGCCGACCCGTGCGCGATGATTCTCTCCGTCGCGATGATGCTGCGCTTCCTCGGCGATGAAGACAATGCCCAGAAAATTGAAGCGGCCGTGGAAAAGGAAGTGACGGGCCGCGAAGGGGCTGAGATAGTGACGACTGAGGTTGGCGAGCGGATTGCTGCCGCGCTGAGGTAACCACGTAGGGTTGAGGCCAGATTTAAACAGGACCTCCGTGTAGGAAAGGCGGGAGACATTGAAGATGGCTTCGACCCGGCATCGTGTTGGCAGCGTCATCGTTGCGCTCGGTGTCGCAACGGCAAGCTTGAGTGCGTGCGCAACTGGCGACGCCGAAAAAGGAGCGCAGGGCGCGCAAGCCTTGGAGATGTCCGGTGCCGAGGTTATTCAAGACCCAGACGGTACCGGCGCGGAAGTTTCGAAGCGGTTGTATCCAACGTCGGACGCTGTGGTTGTCGCGGGTAAGGAGCGGGAGTCGCAACTGCTTGGTGCGGCAATCGCCCTGGAACGTGGCATCCCTTTGTTAGTGCGTTGGCCAGGTACAGACGAGACTGTTGATGTAGAGATTCAACGTCTAGGCGCCACCGAAGTCATCACGCCATCAGAGGAAGCGGGCGTGGAGCCGCTGCAAAGCGACAACCCTGAGCGTGATATCGCCACAGTTGCGGCTACGCAGCCACAGCAACCTGGGGCACTCACACTGCCACCGGTCCTGGTGACGGAGGAGACGTCGCTTGGAGCCGCCGTGTCCGCGCGTGCAGCAGGTGCGGAACTCGAAGTCTTGCAGTTCCCGGATCCACGTGTCACCTCAGACGCTATGCGCACAGTGCTGGAGCAAGACACGCTCGCCCTTGGACTGCAATGGGGCAACACCGAAATGTACCGGGACAAGATCACGCTCGCGACGCACGGTGAATTACCTGGAGGTGGCGGTCTTGTCTTTCCCGGACGGCGCATGATTGCGCTGTACGGGCACCCGTCGGGCCCAGCACTCGGCGTTATGGGGGAGCAGCCTCCGGCTGAAGCGGCCCAGCTAGCAACATCGTATGCGCAACAGTACCAACCGTTGGACGGGCAGCCGGTGATCCCTGCGTTCGAGATTATTGTCACGGTGGCTTCGCAATCTCCTGGCCCTGACGGCGACTACTCCAACGAGACAGCGATCGAGGACCTCGTACCGTACATCGATGCGATCACTGAGGCTGGTGGCTACGCGGTGCTCGACCTCCAGCCCGGTCAGGGTGATTTCCTTCACCAGGCTCGACTCTACGAAGAGCTCCTGCTTCGGCCGAACGTGGGGTTGGCCCTCGATGCCGAGTGGAAGCTGAATCCCGGCGAGCAGCCATTGTCCCGTATCGGGTCGGCAACTTCGGGCGAAATTAATGCTGTTGCTGATTGGCTTGCGGCCCTCGTTCGAGAGCACAAACTGCCACAAAAGATGCTCATCCTGCACCAGTTCAGGCTGGACATGTACCCGGATCGTGAAAATATCCGCACTGACCAGCCGGAATTGGCGTGGGTGCTCCACGCGGACGGCCACGGCGTGCCGGAGCAGAAGTTTGATACCTGGAACGTCCTGCGTCAAGGTTTGAGTGCTGATTACTTCATGGCGTGGAAGAACTTTATCGACGAGGACACCCCTACCTTTAGCCCGGAGCAGACATACAACGACGTCCAACCTCGGCCGTGGTTCGTGAGCTACCAATAAAGTGCGAGCAGCCTTCGGGGTTGTATGCTCGTCCCTATGCGTTTTGGACGAATTGCTACACCCGAAGGCATGACCTTCGCTGTCATTGATGAAGCGGCGACGACCGCGCGTGCTATTGCTGGTACGCCATTCACCGACCCTGAGTTCACCGGCAAAGAGTGGAAGCTTGAAGAGGTGAGGCTGCTTGCACCGACGTTGCCGTCGAAAATTGTGGCAGTCGGCCGCAACTACGCGGACCACGTCAAGGAAGTCTTTCAACAGACCGCGGATGATTTGCCGCCGACGATTTTCATCAAACCGCCGACAGCAGTTGTCGGTCCCGGCGCGCTAATTCGCATCCCCAAGTTCGCTACCCGCGTTGAGTTCGAGGGAGAGCTTGCACTCGTCATCGGCGTGCCGTGTAAGAACGTGAAAGCGGACCAGTGGAAGTCGGTAGTGCGTGGTGTCACCATTATTAACGACGTCAGCTCGCGTGATCTCCAGTTCTCCGATGGGCAGTGGGCACGCGCGAAGGGCATGGATACCTTCGCTCCGCTAGGGCCATGGATTGAGACAGATCTTGAGCGCTTCAATTTTGATTCGCTGCCGATCAAGGCGCACCTCACGCACGAGGGAGAGACTGCGACAAAGCAGGATTCCAACTCGGACCAGATGATTAAGTCGATCGGCGAAATCGTCGAGTGGGTCAGCGAGTCATTCACGTTGCTTCCGGGCGATGTCATCGCAACTGGCTCACCTGCGGGGACCGCGGAAATGGTCCCGGGCGACGTGATTGAGATTGAGATCCCAGGTATCGGCTCGCTGACTAACCCGGTGGCGCGCGCCTAGTTGGGGCTAAAGGCCGAGCGCACGCATGATGGTGCGCAGTTTGGCTGTGGTCTCGTCGAGCTCATCTTGCGGGACGGAATCTGCGACGAGCCCGCCGCCAGCCCAGGCGCGAGCCTGAGTGCCCGCGGCGTTGACCTCCGCGCAGCGGATCGCAACCATGTATTCGCCATCGCCGCTCTTGTCGGTATAGCCGACGGTGCCAGCATAGAACCCTCGGTCGGTCTCTGCGGTGGTGATGAGCGCCTCCGCCGCGGCTTGCGGGGTACCGCAAACAGCTGGGGTGGGGTAGAGGCGAAGCGCAAGGTCGAGCGCTGTTGGCGCAGGGTCTTTCAGAACGCCGCGGATTGGGGTGGCAAGATGCCACATTTCTGAAGTCTTATCCAGTTGTGGTCCGTCTGGAATGTCGAGTTGGGAACACAGTGGCGCCAGAATCTCGCGGATGTGCTCGACCACGTACGCGTGCTCGTCGCGATCCTTGGCGGAAGCAAAGAGTGCCTGACCATTCGCCTCATCAGCCGCAGGGTCGTGTGGGACACGGGCAGCTGATCCTGCTAGCGGATACGAACTCACGATATTGCCTTTGCGGCGCACCAAAACCTCAGGTGATGAGCCCACGAAGAAGTGGCCGACACGCCCGCTCGGTGTGAGGTCTGCGATGAACCCGTCGCGGGTATAAGAAAGGTCAATCAGGCGCGCGGCGACCAGGCGAGGATCGACGGGTGGATCGAATGCGATGTCCACTGCACGAGCAAGGACCACCTTGTCCAACATGGACCCCTGGATCGTGGAGACCGCTGCTTCAACCCGGCGCAGGTGTTCTTCCGGGGTGGGATCGACGTCGATAAGCGACGCGTGCAGCTTTGAGCCTGGGCCGACTCGATAGTAAGGATGAGGCTCGAGCGTGCCAGATTCCCGGACTATGGATTCGGGCACTGTCAGCGCCGCGGGCGTGTCTTTATCGAATGGGAGAGCGCCTACCACCATCTCGACGTCGCCGGACTCGAGGGCGTCGATAGCTTTCCATGCGTCTGAGAACGTTTGATTGGCACCTTGCGTGCGCACTGAACCGGTGCTTCGGGAAAGCAGGAAGTCGGGCGCAGTGGTGGGGCGGGCTGAACACATGTGGTCATATTTTACTAGGCGCAGTCCCGTAGCCCGTACTAAGGGCCTGCCATATGCGCCTTGATGGGGCAGGGGCGCTACGATAAAGCACATGAATAAACCAGCAAAGATGCGTGTCCGATTTTGTCCGTCTCCAACAGGTACGCCCCATGTCGGTATGGTGCGTACGGCCTTGTTCAACTGGGCACAGGCACGACACAGTGGCGGCACGCTGATTTTCCGCATTGAAGATACCGACGCCGCACGTGACTCGGAAGAGTCCTACCAGGCAATCATCGACTCCTTGAAGTGGCTGGGCCTGGATTGGGATGAAGGCGTTTTGGTAGGCGGCCCACACGAGCCTTACCGCCAGTCGCAGCGAATGGATATCTACAAGGAAGTCCTGGACAAGCTGATCGAAGCCGGAGAGGTCTACCCGGCCTATTCCACGAACGAGGAGGTTCAGGCGCGGCACAAGGCGGCAGGGCGCGACCCCCAGCTTGGCTACGACAACTTCGACCGCGACCTGACTGAAGAACAGATCGCTGCATATGAGGCTGAAGGCCGCAAGCCAGTTTGGCGTCTGCGCATGCCGGACAAGGACTGGACCTGGAACGACTTGGTGCGTGGCGAAGTGACGTTCAAGTCGCAGACGCAGCCGGACTACGTTGTTGCACGTTCGAACGGTGCGCCGCTGTACACGCTGGTCAACCCAGTTGATGACGCGCTGATGCAGGTCACGCACGTCCTGCGTGGCGAAGACTTGCTTTCCTCGACTCCGCGCCAGCTTGCTCTGTATGAGGCGCTCCAGCGTATCGGCGTCGCTGAGTTCACTCCTGAGTTCGCGCATCTGCCGTTTGTGATGGGGCAGGGCAATAAGAAGCTTTCCAAGCGCGATCCGGAATCGAACCTGTTTAATCACCGCGACAACGGCATCATCCCGGAGGGCATGATCAATTACCTCGCGCTGCTGGGCTGGTCGCTGTCTTCTGATGAAGACATCTTCAGCGTTGATCAGCTTGTCGAGGCGTTCGATGTTTCTGATGTGCTTGGTAACCCTGCGCGCTTCGACCAGAAGAAGCTAGAGGCGATCAACGCTGACCACATCCGCTTGCTTGAGCCAAAGGACTTCGAACAGCGCCTGCGTGATTACCTGACCGAGTTCACCGACTTCCCAGCCGACTACCCGGCTGACAAGTTCGCACTCGCCGCCGAGCTGGTTCAGACCCGTATCAAGGTCCTGTCAGATGCGTATGGACTGCTGAAGTTCCTTGTTACTCCGGATGCAGATCTTGTCCTCAACGAGAAAGCGGCGAAGAAGAACCTCAAGGACACTGCTGTCCAGCCTCTCGACGCCGGCATTGCGGCACTCGACGCCGTTGCCGAAGATGACTGGACTACTGAGTCTATTGAGAAGGCTCTGCACACCGCGCTGATCGAAGAACTGGAGTTGAAGCCACGCGTTGCGTTCGGTGCGCTCCGTGTTGGAATCTCCGGGGAGCAGGTTTCTCCACCACTCTTCGAGTCGATGGAGCTGCTGGGTAAGCAGTCCACGATGGCGCGCTTGCGCGCTGCGCGTGAGGTTACTCCGTACACTGCGCCGGAGGCTTAACGGGCCTAACGAGCATTGGCGAAGTCGAAGAGGTATCGCATGGTTTGCGATACCTCTTTTTCTATTATGACCAGGCGATTTGTGTCGTATTGGGCTTTATGGTTATAGTAGTCATCGTTGTTCAGAGCGAGCAAGGCAAAACGAAAGAAACAGTTTAGTCTTGTGAGTGAAGAAAAACAATGGCCTATGGTGTAATTGGCAACACAACGGTTTCTGGTACCGTCATTCTTGGTTCGAGTCCAGGTAGGCCAGCTACAGAACTTTGGTTCTGTGTCCTAATGCCCCGTTCGTCTAGCGGCCTAGGACGTCGCCCTCTCACGGCGGTAACACGGGTTCAAATCCCGTACGGGGTACAAGTAACAGCCAGTGCGTTGCACTGGCTGTTTTGCTTTGTTTACCTTGGTCGGTCCGTCAGTATGGTTGGTACAGTTTCCCTATGCCGATCCCTGTACGAAAACGCTGTGTCCTAGCAGTCTCGGTGGTAGTACTGCTTGCCCAGGCGCAGGTACCGCCAGCTGAAGCGGAGGCCAGTTCAGCCCAGAACAATCCGCTGTCGTCGATCTTCACAGGCGAGCCTTCGCGGTCAGGGTCGAGCGTGCTTGATGCCGCAAGCGTGGTGTTGGCGGTTCTCAGCCTGAGTTCCGCAGTACCATTGCTCGCCATCCCCGCAGCGGTGTTGGTTGCGTTAGGCAGGGGAGAGCTGGGGTCATCGATGTACCAGCTGTATCCGGGAAGCTCCACTGGTTCGTCGAGAGGAGATGCATCAGCAACGTTTCCAGCGCATGAAGCGCCGCCCGCTGAGCTGCGGTCTATGCGTCAAGTTGAAGGGGACTTGTGGGAACTCACGGTGTGGTCGCCGTCGATGCAGCGAGAGGTGACGAATGATGTGCTGCTGCCGCGTGGCACCGCGCCTCGACCAACGTTTTACCTCATGATGGGGGCAGACGGCGCTGCGGGCGGCTACAGCTGGGCGAATTCCTCGGACTATCAAGCGTTCTTCGCTGGCAAGCTCGTCAATGTGGTGACACCGAAGGGGTCAGTGTCTTCAATGCAGGCCGACTGGTATCGAGAGGACCCGGCTACAGGTACGAACAAGTGGCTCACCTACATGACTCGTGAGTTACCGCCACTTATCGACGCCCAGTTCCACGGCAACGGGCACGACGCCATCGCCGGCATCTCGATGTCTGGTGGCCCTGCGCTGGACATCGCCGCGAATGCTCCGGATCGGTTCGTGGCGGCCGCATCCTACTCGGGCTGCCCGGCGACCACCGGCGTGCTCGGCGGTATCTACACATCGTCAGGGGTGACAATGAACAAGGGGAACCCGGTCAACATGTGGGGGACGTCGTCGAACAGGGCGTGGTGGCGGCACTCGCCAATTCTTAACCTGGAGCGACTACGCGGGACCACGCTATGGCTGGGGGCTGCACAGGGCGTGCCCGGCGCGATTGACGAGGAGGCATCGTCAAAGAGGCTCGGAGCGCCCATGGTAATCGAAGCAACTTCGTATGCATGCTCGAAGTACTTCGCTGAGACAGCACAGCAGCAAGGGCTCAACGTGACGTGGCATGAAATCGTTGAGGGAACCCATACGTGGGGAGTGTTTGAGCATATGCTGCGAGCGTCATGGCCAACCATCGAGGGCGCGTTGCGGGAAAGCGGCGCGTGGCCTGCAGATTTGGAGAGTTCATAGGGCGACGTTTATTGTTAACGAGTCGCAAAAAGCGAGCGCGCCCCGTTCGTCTAGCGGCCTAGGACGTCGCCCTCTCACGGCGGTAACACGGGTTCAAATCCCGTACGGGGTACAAAGGCAGTCAGTGCAAGCACTGGCTGCCTTTCTTTTTGTGCTTCAAAGGCATGTAGTTTACAGGCTGCGCAGTTCGCGTACCATCGGAGGACCAAACTCCAAGATGAAAGGAACGTGAACATATCATGAGAAAAGCTCATTCTGCGGCGCTTGCAGCGGTGGCTGCTAGCGCACTTCTGCTGGGCGGCTGCTCGCAAGCTGGCACGAGCGCACCATCCACATCGTCAGAGGCCGCCCCGGCCAGTGAAGCGCACTGGGGGTACGAAGGAGACGGTGCTCCAGAGCACTGGGGCGACCTTTCGACCGAATTCGAGGTCTGTGGAAATGGCAAGGAGCAAAGCCCAATCAACTTGAGTGACGCTACCCCTGAAGACTTGGCAGACATAGAGTTTGCATATGCTGCCAGCACGGGTGAAGTTCTGAATAACGGACACACGTTGCAGTACACGCCGTCGACAACGCAGAAGGTAACTCTCGACGGTGAAGATCTGGAGCTCGCGCAGCTGCACATGCACACTCCTGCAGAGCACGAGGTCGACGGTAAGCAGCTTCCTGGCGAGATCCACTTTGTACACAAGAATGCGGCAGGTGACATTACAGTCCTCGGAATTCTGCTTGAGGAAGGTGCACCGAACGAGCTAGTGCAGTATCTGCTTGATAATGCGCCAGAGAACGTGGATACCTCACATATCTCTCAGGAGGAGATCAACATCGCGGATGCTCTTCCAGCATCACATGAGTACATCACGTATGGAGGCTCTTTGACGACGCCACCTTGCTCTGAAAACGTTCGCTGGATCGTAATGACGCAGCCGGTAACTGCCTCAGCTGAGCAACTGCAAGCATTCGAATCGCTGATCGGCAAGAATGCTCGTCCTGTTCAGGACCAAAATGGCCGTGAGCTCACGTTGGACGCCACGAGCTAAGAAAGTAGTGATAGGGAGTACGCTGGTCACGTGCTGATTACAGTGTTGCTCTCCATCACGTTCGCGTGCGGGCTGATCATCGCAGCCCTGCATGTGTTGAACCACCAGTTCATCGCCCCTGTGTATGACGTGTGGCTCAACCTCGCAGCGTTTGCAGCGGCCACGACGTCGAATACGTTGCTGCACCAACCGTTGCCGGCGGTTCTGTCGGGGTGTGCTGTGGCCGCCTGGGTGTATCTCGGAATGAGAACGGTGAGAGCGAAGCGTGCTGGACTTGTTGCTGGCGGGCAGCGCCGCCAGCAATCAAGGGTTACCGCAGGGCCTCGGTGAGCTCCTGAGCAGCCTCATGCAGCTCGGGGCCCCACTTTTCGATTGGGGTGGGGGTGAGCCGCTCGGCCGGCCCGGAAACGGAAAGGACAGCGATGACTGATCCGTCTGGGTTGGTGATGGGCGCAGACAGGCTCGCCAGCCCAACTTCACGCTCTGCGATTGACTCAGCGAGTCCGGTTACACGGATCGCCTCGAGGTCTTGCGAGGGAAACGGAGAGGCGTCGATAAGTGAGTGGGCGGCGAACACACGGGCAGCTGAGCCTGCGGTGAGTGAGAGCTGCGAGCCCACGGGAACTGTGTAGGTGAGGCCGCTCTCGGGCTTTTCTGCCGCGATGCAGGTGCGAGTGTCTCCGCTGAGCTTGTAGAGCTGCACGGACTCGCCAGTGACTTCAACGAGGTTGCGCATGATTGGTGCGGCGGCAGAGAGCAAACGGGGGGAGGAGTGCCCTGAAAAGTGGGAGAGTGCGCGGCCGATCGTCCATTGTCCGTCCTCTGTCCTTGCTAGGACGTTATGCACTTCCAGTGCAGTGGCTATTCGGTGAGTCGTCGCTCGGGGCAGTCCGGTTGCTTCGCTGAGCTCAGCGAGGGTTTTGTCGCCGCCTGCGACCGCTCGTACGATGGAAATCGAGCGATCGAGCACTTTAATTCCAGAGTCTTCGCTATACTGTCTCACGTCATGGATTCTACCATCTCACTCGGTGGGAGGTGGTTGCGACTGTTGAGGAGGAGCAAGATGGGCCAAAAGCCATTAACGCTGGCGGAAAAAGTGTGGCGTGATCACGTGGTCACCCGTGGAGAGAACGGTCAGCCTGATCTTCTCTACATCGATTTTCAACTCCTGCACGAGGTGACGTCACCGCAGGCATTTGATGGTTTGCGCCTCAACGGGCGCCGCATGCGCCACCCAGAGCTGCACCTTGCTACCGAAGATCACAACGTGCCAACCACGGGCATCGTTTCTGGCGAGCTGACAGAAATTAGCGACCCGACCTCGCGCACCCAGGTCTCGACGCTGCGAAAGAACTGTGAAGAGTTCGGCGTTGTGCTGCACGAAATGGGTGATGAGGAACAGGGCATCGTCCACACCGTTGGTCCGCAGCTGGGCATTAGCCAGCCGGGCATGACGATTGTGTGCGGCGACTCGCATACGTCGACGCACGGCGCGTTTGGTTCGATCGCCATGGGTATCGGCACCTCTGAGGTAGAGCACGTCATGGCGACCCAGACGCTGCCGCTGGCACCGTTCAAGACGATGGCGATTGAGGTCAGTGGAACGCTGCAACCTGGTGTGAGTGCGAAAGATTTGATCCTGGCAATCATCGCCAAGATTGGTACTGGCGGTGGCCAAGGGCACATCATCGAATACCGCGGCGAAGCCATTCGGAAACTTTCAATGGAAGCGCGCATGACCATCTGCAACATGTCCATCGAGGCAGGCGCCCGTGCCGGCATGGTGGCACCCGATGAGACGACATTTGAGTACGTTAAGGGACGTCCCTACGCGCCGAAGGGAAAGGACTGGGACGACGCGGTGGCGTACTGGAAGACGCTGCCAACCGATCCAGGTGCGGAGTTCGACACTGTCGTAGAGATCGACGCCTCCACGCTGACTCCGTTCGTTACCTGGGGTACCAACCCTGGCCAAGGGTTGCCGTTGAGCGCCTCCGTTCCTGACCCCGAGGAGTTTGGCGACGACAGCGTGAAGCAGGCCGCGGAAAAAGCATTGCAGTACATGGGGTTGACCCCCGGCACGCCGTTGCGTGACATCAAGATTGATACAGTCTTTCTGGGATCGTGCACGAACGCGCGCATCGAAGACTTGCGCGCCGCTGCAGAGGTTGTGCGCGGCCAAAAAATCGCAGAGGGGACCCGCATGCTGGTTGTGCCGTCCTCTGCCAAGGTCAAGCAGCAGGCGGAAGAAGAAGGCCTGCACGTAATATTTGATGAGTTCGGTGCAGAGTGGCGCACCGCGGGCTGCTCTATGTGTCTGGGTATGAACCCCGACCAGCTTGCCCCTGGAGAGCGCAGCGCTTCGACGTCCAACCGAAACTTCGAAGGCCGCCAAGGACCTGGTGGTCGCACACACCTAGTTTCGCCCGAAGTTGCGGCTGCTACAGCAGTACTCGGCCACCTCGCCGCACCCGCAGACATTCCTTCCACCGCCAACGCACAGTAGTCAGGAGCTGAACACGATCATGGAAAAATTCACAACCCACAGTGGCGTCGCAGTTCCATTGACGCGGTCAAATGTGGACACCGACCAGATTATTCCCGCCCGCTACCTCAAGCGGGTGACCCGTACCGGATTCGAAGATGGCCTGTTTTCAAACTGGCGTACCAACGAACCTGACTTTGTGCTGAACAACGAGGCATACAAGGAAGGGTCGGTACTGTTCGCCGGCCCCGACTTCGGCACTGGCTCCTCCCGCGAACACGCGGTGTGGGCTCTGCAGGACTACGGGTTCCGGGCGGTATTTAGCCCACGGTTTGCTGATATCTTCCGAGGCAACGCGGGCAAAGCGGGCCTTCTAGCTGGCATCATGTCGGAGTCTGACATCGAACTGATCTGGAAGCAGCTCGAGCAGGCACCAGGCACTGTCGCTACTGTTTCACTACCGGACCGCACCGTCACAGTCGGGGAGAGTACCTACTCGTTCGACGTCGACGACTACACGCGTTGGCGCCTGAGCGAAGGCCTCGACGATATCGGGCTGACGCTGCGAAACGAGCAAGCCATCGAGGAGTACGAACAGCAGCGTCGCCCGTTTTACCCCGCTACTTCTCCTCGGTAGCAGGGGTGCCGAGACGTTCGAGAGCCGAAGGTGCGAACGTCGACAAGAAGTCGCGGACTGACGTCGTGATGCCGTGGATAGCGGAGGAGACGTGGTCCGCGAACTGCTGGTCGCTGTACTCCCAATAGCCCGGCATGACATACGCAACGCCCAGAGCGGAGACATCGCGCTTCTCGTCTTTCATTACGACGAGCGATGGGAATGCGTGGGCGTTGTTGTAGTCCTCGCACCACGTGAGCACTTCGTCGAAACGACTTGCGTCGACAGCATCGATTGAGACAGTAGAGACGAAATGCAGACTTGTATCGACCAGCTTCATCTCAAAGCCGATACCGGAAAATGCTGTAATGAGAGAGTTGTACTGCGTAGGCTCCCGGTACTCCCAACCGCGTTGGTCAAACAGCTTGCGAAGACGATCAAGACTTAACGGCTGTAGCTGTTGCATTTTACTGTTCCTTCTCCTGCTTGTACGGGTGCTTGTCTTTGAGATGCGCGAAGTTTTCGTCGAGCGCTTCCACCGCGTAGTGCATGATGGAGAAGTAAAACTGCAGCATTGACTGCGGCTGCTCGTCGCTGAAACCGTCGGAGGAGAAAAACGGTGCCTCAAATAGCGCAACCAGAGCACCGTCCTCGCGCTGAATCGGATGTGCACGAACGAGGGGCAGTGAGCGGTTCAACTCATTGATGCTGAGACGAAGATTGCTCTTATCTGCATTCATCTTCGCGGTTCCAAGCCACTGGCTGGTGATCTTGAATCCGATGTCCTTGACTTCAAAGAAGCACATGATCGACGGAAACGCGGTGCGGGTGAGGCCGTCCTCGGAACTGCGGAAATACTGCAATTCAAGCGCATCGAGTGCCGCTTCGATTCGTTCTTGGGTAACTGGCTGCAACTGGGCAGTCCTTTCTTTTTCTAGGCGAAGTGTCCTTAGAGCACCGGTAGTGGAGATGGCATGTAGTCGGCGCCGATGAGTTGCCCATCGTTAAAGGACAGTACCCATACCGACGCCTTCTTCGCCAGGATCGGCGAATCGATCGGCAGACGACCGTCGGCCGAAAGCGCAGCAATCATCTCAGGGATGACCCCACCCTGCGAGCACACAACGTGTGTGCCACCGCGTTTGATGAGCGCATCAAAATCTGCGCGGGCAGCTACCTGGTTCTCCTGCCACGCGATTTCACCGAAGGTGGCGTCGATCGTGATGTCTTTACCGAGTGCCTTCGCAAGTGGGATCAGTGTCTGCTCGCAACGCAACGGCTCGGCAGAATAGAGAGACTCAGGAGCGAACGCCTGCAGCAGCGGCACAAGCGCCTTCGCCTGGCGCTTGCCCTTCTTATCGAGCGGCCGACGACTATCGTCGTGCTTCCAGGCCTCCTTGTAGTTCGCACGAGCGTGGCGCACGTACAGAATCCTGGTGTCAGCAGGGGTGGCGAAGCGCTTCGCAGCTTTCAGCAATACTTGCCTGTCGAGCTCGTAGCTCATCAGCTGCGTCGCATCGTCGATGTTGAGCCAGCGGATCTCGTCGACCTCATTGTTAGGAGTGAACTCGCCGCCGACTACCTTGCCGGTCCAGTAGTACACAACCTTCGTCGTGTTCTTGACTGGATACACGGTTTTGCCAATCAACTTTCCCAGCCGGACTTCGTAGCCAGTTTCCTCCTGAATTTCGCGAACGGCGGTGGTAACGAGGAACTCGTCCGGATCCACCTTGCCTTTGGCGAGCGACCAGTCGTCGTAGTGTGGGCGGTGGATACAAGCGACTTCTATAGAATCCGGATGCTCGAGATCGCCACGCCACAGCACGGCACCCGCGGCGAGTGTTGTCTTCTTGAACTCTCGACGCGGATGGCGGGGGACTTCTTGGTGGCGTCCGGTAATGAACATTTCTCCGAATTGGTCTTTGTGTTGTTCGTGGAGCTTCGTTGAACGTGACATACTTTCTATCTTTACGCACTTTGCAGGTTTTCGCTGCAGCGACAGGTCAGCGGGCTGATTGTGGATATTGGCGGTAGAAAAGTGCTAGCGTGAAACGGTTCATGCAGACAGGAATGGCGGTGGCACAAGTGGTAAACGTAGCGGTAATGGGTGCAGGTTCCTGGGGGACAACCTTGGCCAAAGTGTTTGCCGATGCCGGCAACATGGTGCAGCTGTGGGCACGCCGGGATGAGTTGGCGAAGACCATGCAGGAGAGTCGGGAGAACCCCGATTACCTGCCGGGGATTGCGCTGCCGGACGGGGTCTTCGCAACGTCTGACGCGGAAGCGGCACTGCAGGCTGCAGATATCGCTATTTTTGCCGTGCCAAGCCAAACCATGCGCCAGAACCTGGAAGTGTGGGCCCCGCTGCTGCGTACTGACACCACGCTGTTGTCCATTTCGAAAGGCATTGAGACCGGCACATACATGCGAATGTCGGAGATCATCGCTGAGGTTACCGGCGCAGAGGAGAACCGAATCGCGGTACTCAGCGGGCCAAACCTTTCCCGCGAGATTGCTGAGGAACAGCCGGCGGCCACCGTCATCGCCTGCAGCGACATCAACCGTGCGAAGCTCGTGCAGGCTGCGTGTGCGACGTCGTACCTGCGCCCGTACACGAACACTGATGTTGTCGGCTGTGAGATCGGAGGTGCGACGAAGAACGTCATCGCGCTCGCCTGTGGCATGGCTTCTGGCCAGGGGCTAGGGGAGAACACGCTGGCAACGCTTATTACCCGTGGTTTGGCTGAAAGTACGCGTCTAGGCCAGGAGTTGGGGGCCGACGCCAGGACGTTCGCAGGCCTGGCGGGCATGGGGGACTTGGTTGCCACGTGTTCTTCGCCACTGTCTCGTAACCGAACTTTCGGTTCTGCGCTGGGTAAGGGCGCCACGATTGAAGAGGCGAAGGCTGCAACGAAGGGCCAGGTTGCTGAGGGGGTTATTTCCTCACGCAGCATTTATCAGCTTGCCGAGCGCCACGGCGTGGACATGCCGCTGACTCAAGCCGTCTTCGCGGTGTGTCACCAGGGTGTGACGGTGGAAGAGACGATTGCTGCGTTGATGGGTCGGTCGAAAAAATCGGAGTAGACACCAGGTAATGTGTCATCTGTGATTCGTATTGCAGTAGTCTACGGTGGTCGTTCCACCGAGCATTCAATTTCTTGTATTTCTGCCGGCTCCATCATGGCCCACCTGGACCCCGAGGTGTACGAGGTGTTTCCGGTAGGTATTCGCCGGGATGGTACTTGGGTGCGCGGGGAAATCGACCCCGTTGGCGGAGAGGCGCTTCCCGAAGTTCTTGGTGGGGCAGAGATCGCGTTGAGCATCAACCCTTCGCGCCGTGGTGAGTTTACTGATGTCGCCACCGGCGAGACCGTCGCACAGGTCGACGTTGTTTTCCCGGTCCTGCACGGGCAGTTTGGTGAAGACGGCACTATCCAAGGCATGTTCGAGCTTTCAGGAATCCCGTACGTGGGGCCAGGCGTCTTGGCGTCCGCGAGTGGCATGGACAAGGAGTACACGAAGAAGCTCGTGGCACTTGCCGGAATTACAGTGACTCCGGAAGTGATTCTCCGCGGAGGTGAACTGCTGCTCGATGACGATAAGCAGCGCCTAGGCCTTCCGGTGTTCGTCAAGCCCGCCAACGGTGGATCGTCGATTGGTGTGTCCAAGGTGACCACGTGGGAAGACTTCGATGCCGCACTGCATCAAGCGTACGAGTGCGACTCGAAAGTGATCGTCGAATCGGAGCAGGTCGGCGACGAAGTCGAGGTTGGAGTTCTGGAGTTTCCCGATGGCCGCATCGAAGCTTCCGTGCCGGCCAAACTCAACGGAACTGATGCCTCCGCAGAAGGCTTCTACGGCTTCGAAACGAAGTACATGGAAGAGGGAGTTACAGCAACAATCCCCGCGCCTTACGACGCCTCTTTGATAGCTACCCTGCAGGACCAAGCAGTCCGTGCATTCAATGCACTGAACTGTAAGGGATTGGCACGCGTGGACTTCTTCGTCACCGACAAGGGTCCTGTGCTCAACGAGATCAACACCATGCCGGGGTTCACCGCAATTTCGATGTACCCACAGGTGTGGAACGCAAGCGGCATCGACTACCCGAAACTGCTCGACACTCTGGTCCGCACTGCGCTGCGGGCAGCCGACGGCGCAACGGACTAAGACTTGCGTTCGGGGACGTGCTTCTCGATGAGCTCGGTCAGCGTGGTGATGACCTCATTGCCCTCACCCGAGGGCACAAAGGCCGCAACGTTGACCTCTCGCCCGAGCGCGTACCACGTCGACGAGGTGGTACCAGTTGCAGTGATGGTGTCCTCAAACCAAGGGATCCCGTTAATCTGTTGCAAGGTCGCTCCGGCCCCGTAGTGCTCCGGGTCGTTCACACCACAACGCAGCACAATCGGTTCGTGGCCAAGCTGCGTCCAGACTGCAGTTTGCGGCGAAGCCACATTGTTCTCAGGAAGCCGTTTATAGCCTTCGGCGAGCGATTCAGGAAGTGCAGCAAGCAAGCCGCCGCAAGCGTTTGCTCCACTCCCGTCCGTTGAATGCGTCGCTGGCTGCAGCTCAGAGAGCGGCGCCGGGTTGCGAGGAAAATCGCGCTGCGGCAGCGCGCTCACGTTAATCTCGTCCACTGGCGTATCTGCCCTGCCGAGTCCCTCCGCGTCGGTAGTCACGGCGACTACCGGCCAACGATCCGCGCTAAACCACGTGACCATGCTTGATCCTGGGGTGGCGTCGTCAATTCTGATCCACTCTGCACCATTGTGGGAGGACACCGGGGTGTACTCGGTGTACTGAAGGGGCATTTCCACGCCGCAGCGCAGCGTGACGCGTCGAGATGAAGACGACTGCCACGCGGCAGCACCTGCCGGAGCCGGGGCGGCGAGCTCCGCACGCTTGTGCCCAAGCACCTTTTCAGGAAGGCTGTCCACGAGCGCAGCGCACTCGGGTGAATCAGCCTCGGGGGAAGGCAGCTCAGTCATCGCCACAGGCTGCAGTGCCACCTGCTGGAAAAAATACCGAGCACCCACAAGGACGCCCAGAACAAGCGCCACTGCGAGGCCCAAACTGATGTAGACCGCTGTACGGTTAATCTGTGAATCATGCAACGCGCCAGTGGAATCATTCATGGCGTACAAGTCTACTGAAAGGCGCACTTTGGTGAGTAACGTCGGCTTTCCCACGCACGGCCCGACGCTGCGGGAGGTAGGCGAGCAAGCAACGATTGACGCCATCGTTGGAGCCTCGCCGTCACCGCTCAATGGTGATGACGCAGCCGTCCTCGAGTCACACACACCGAATAGCCGTGCGGTCGTGGCAACGGACATGCTCGTCGAGGGACAGCACTTTCGCTTTTCGACGACCACCCCCGCGCTGCTGGGACGCAAAGCCATCGTGCAAAACTTCGCCGACATCGAGGCGATGGGTGCTCGCCCCGTTGCCGCGCTACTCGCGCTCTCGGCGCCTCCGGACACCCCGCTTGCCGTCGTGAGTGAACTTGCACGAGGGATCCATCTCGAATTGGAGCGATACTCGAGCGAGCTCGTCGGCGGGGACATCACGAGTGGGAACCAACTGACGATCGCGATCACCGCGATTGGTTCGTTAGGAGGTAGTTTGCCGCCACTGCGCTTGAGCCAAGCGCGTCCGGGGCAGCGAGTGATAGCGCACGGGAATATCGGCTATTCTGCTGCAGGCTTTGCACTACTGGAGTCCGGACGGGAAATCCCGGAACGGCTTGCAGATATCGTACATGCGCACCGCTGCCCGCAACTGACTCCTGGGCGCGGGGTTGTTGCACGAGCAGCAGGGGCTACAGCCATGACAGACAACTCCGACGGGCTACTGCACGATCTGGGCGTGATAACCCGGGCCTCGAACGTGGGGATTAACATCTCGCGCGCCGCTGTAGCCCCAAGTGATCAGCTGCGAGAAGCCGGTGAGTTCCTAGGCGTCGACCCATGGGACTGGGTACTCAACGGGGGAGAAGACCACACATTGCTGGGCACGATCGATGGGGACGCACCCGTGGGGTATCGTTCGATCGGTACGGTCACACGCAAAGTCGGCGTGGAAATCGACGGCGTTGCACACACCGCGCGCCATGAATGGGAGCCATTTTCATGAACTTACCCGTCCACCCTTCCTGGCAGGAACCGCTGGCGGAAGTAGAACCTGCCATCCACGCGATGGGAGACTTTCTCCGCGGTGAACCCGCGTACCTGCCTGCCGGAAAAGACATTCTCCGTGCGTTTTCGACCCCATTTGAAGATGTCCGTGTGCTCATCTTGGGCCAAGATCCGTACCCGACGCCCGGCCACCCCATGGGTCTCTCATTCTCGACGCAGCCAGGCGTGAAACCGCCCCGATCGTTGGTAAACATCTACCAGGAGCTCAACGATGACCTCGGTATCCCCCCACGAGCCGACGGGGACTTGACCTCCTGGCAGCGAAACGGAGTCATGCTGCTCAACAGAGTACTCACAGTCCGGCCCGGCGCGCCGGCGTCACACCGCGGGAAGGGCTGGGAAGCGGTGACCGCACACGCAATCGCAAAGCTCGCTCAGCGTAATACGCCGTTGGTTGCGATCCTGTGGGGCAGAGACGCACAAACTGCGAAACAGTTCCTCGGGAGTACGCCAACGATTGAGTCCCCACATCCGTCGCCGCTGTCGGCGCGCCGGGGATTTTTCGGGTCGCGGCCATTCAGTCGGGCAAATCAGGCGCTCATTGCACAGGGTGCCTCACCTGTCGACTGGGCACTGTAGACTGTCTGACCATGGAAACAGCAACTGCACTCGATGGACCACGGCTCCTGTCCTGGGCTCGTCGGGCAGCGGCAGAACTCGAACGTCGCCGACACGAGATCAACCAGCTCAATGTGTTCCCCGTCCCGGACGCGGACACTGGTTCCAACATGGCGCAGACGATGGCGGCGGCTGTCGAAGAGGCGTCGAAAAGATCTGATGCTCAGTCGATGCAGGAAGTAGCCGAAGCGCTTGCCGTTGGCGCCATTCGCGGCGCGCGTGGCAACTCGGGTGTTGTGCTGTCCCAGGTCATCCGAGGCGTCGCGCAAACCGCCGATGAAGATACTCGAAGCGGACAGTTCATCGCGAACGCGCTTGCCCAAGCAGTGCAGTTTGTTGACCGCGCAATTGCCGAGCCGGTAGAGGGCACCGTGATCACGGTGCTGCGGGCGGCGTCGACTGCGGCATCGCAAGCGCTGCAGGATTCAGGGGGAGAAGCACCCGCGTTGAGCATCGCACAGGCTGCCGCCGACGCTGCGGAAACTGCACTTGCACGTACCCCGTCACAGCTGGAAGCGTTACGGGAAGCGGGCGTCGTCGACGCAGGAGGCACCGGCCTCGTTATCCTCCTGGAATCACTTGTATACGAACTCGACGGCCAACCCTACGAGGTAGCGCAGCCTGCCACACACGGAACCTCTCACGTGATCTCACACGCAAGTGGCAAGGCAAACCTGGAAGTCATGTTCTTCTTCGAAGGCGACATGGATGTCCTTGAGGGCGAACTGAGCACCATGGGCGACTGTCTTGTGATCGCTCGCAATAACGAGCACAGCGGCAAAGTCCACATTCACTCCACCGAGGCCGGCGCAGTGATTGAGCGCGCGTTCGCCCGCGGTACCGTGACACAACTGCATCTCGAAGTGCTCCCGGACGAACCTGTCACGCAAACTCCCACAAGACTGGTTGTCGCAGTGACGCCTCCCGGATCACTTACTGATCTCTACGCGCAGGCAGGTGCGGTAACAGTCGCGCCGGGCGAGAATATTGTCGCGGACATCCTCGCCGCCGTCCACAAAACCGAAGCTCGCGAAGTTATTTTGCTGCCGAACGGACTGCTTGATCAGCGAAGCCTCGCCGCAGTGGAGAAAGCAACCCACGCCTTCGAACAAAGCATCACCCTGCTTCCTACCGTGCGGCTTGTTTCCGGTATCGCGGCGCTCGCCGTTCATGACCCAGCCCAACCACTCGCGACGGCAGCTTTCACCATGTCGGAGGCCGCCGGAGAAATGCGAACCGCTGTCCTCCAGCGTGCCCCTAAAGCCGGGCTCGTGCAAGGAGGGGCAGTCTCGAAGGGCGACATCATCGCCATGGCACACGGCGAAACACTCCTGATCGCTGACGACGCGATAGCCGCCGTCGAAAAGACCTGCAAGCGCCTCCTCGAGCCCGGTGGGGAACAAGTCACCGTACTCTTCGATACCGCATCACTGCGCGCCGAAGACCTCGCGGCACTCGACGACAAACTCGACGTCGACGTCATCGTTTTCCCCGCAGACGGGCTCGGTGCCGTCGCCGAGATCGGAGTCGAATAGGAAGTGCTAGGAAACATCGACCCCAGGCCGCTCGACCTCGTCATCCCCTTGAAACAAGCCAAGGCAATCACCAAACACCTTGGATACAGCACCTGCGGCGAGCTCCTCGAGCACTACCCACGCCGATACCTCCACTACGGCACCGCGACCGACCTTGCCACCATCAATGAAGGCGATACACTCAGCATCGTCGGCGAAATCACCGCTACCCAACGCATCCCCAACAGAAAACACCCCAACCGACCCATCTACCGAACCCACGTCTACGACGGCACCAACACCTTCACCGCAACATTCTTCGGCTCCAACTACGCCATGCGAGTGCTCAAAGAACACACCCGCGTCATGATGACCGGCAAAATCAGCACGTACCGCAACGAAATCCAGTTCCAACACCCAGACTTCGTACTACTCGACGGCCCCACCCAAGCCACCGGAGCACTACGACAACTCCAACACTTCGGCGACCTCGAAGCAATCCTCTCCGGACGCGAATGGCTCCCAATCTACCCGGCAACAAAACAGGTCAGCACCTGGACCATCATGGGAGCCGTCCACACCATCCTGCAAAGCCTCCCCACAGTCCCCGAACCACTCGGCGCAAGCCCTGACGGATACA
Organism: Corynebacterium sp. NML98-0116; assembly: GCF_001767255.1. Taxonomy (GTDB): domain Bacteria; phylum Actinomycetota; class Actinomycetes; order Mycobacteriales; family Mycobacteriaceae; genus Corynebacterium; species Corynebacterium pseudogenitalium. The sequence continues at coordinate 1,259,671 of NZ_CP017639.1, read as the reverse complement.
TCGCCCGCGACAGCGCCATCCGCACCATTCACCAACCTGACACCGAAGGACCCGAACCCGCCCGCCGACGCCTCAAATACGACGAAGCCATGACCGTCGCACTCGCCATGAGCGTGCGACGCGCCGACGCAAACAACCACAACGCTCCAGCCCTTCCCAAACAACCAAACGGCGAACAATCCCGACTCATTACACAACTCCTATTCCCACTCACTGGCGGGCAACAACGCGTCATCCAGGAAATCTCCACCGACCTGACTCACGCCCACCCAATGAGCCGCCTCCTCCAAGGAGAGGTCGGCTCCGGCAAAACTATCGTCGCACTGATCAGCATGCTCCAAGCGGTTGATAACGGTGCTCAAGCAGCCCTGCTCGCACCTACCGAGGTTCTCGCGCAGCAACACGCACGATCGCTTACAGAGACACTCATGCGCGCCGGGCTGCACACGACTGTGGTGCCACTCACAGGCTCCATGCCGACGGCACTGAAGCAAGATGCCCTCCTCAAGATTGTCTCGGGTGAGGCGGACATAGTCGTGGGCACCCACGCGCTGATTCAAGACAGCGTGGAGTTCTTTAACCTTGGCTTCGTCATTGTCGACGAGCAGCATCGTTTTGGCGTGGAGCAGCGCGACCGACTTCGCGCTAAGTCGGGGGCGCAGACTCCGCACTTACTTGTCATGACAGCGACGCCGATCCCGCGCACAATCGCAATGACCGTCTTTGGTGATCTCGAGGTCTCGGTGCTCAACGAGCTGCCAGGCGGAAGGAAGCCTATTCAGTCCTCAGTTGTTCCGGAGTTCAAGCCGACGTGGATTGCACGTGCGTGGGAGAAGATGCGAGAAGATGTCGCGGCTGGCCACCAGGTCTACATTGTGTGCCCGCGTATTGACGGCGAGGGTGGTGTCCTTGAGACTGCCGAGTGGTTGCGCGCTACCGAGTTCCCAAGCCTGCAAGTAGCCGTACTGCACGGCAAGATGCGTGCTGAGGAAAAAGACGCTGTGATGTCCGATTTTGCAGCGGGTGGCATTGACATCTTGGTAGCTACGACCGTCATCGAAGTTGGCGTAGACGTGCCGAACGCGACTGTCATGATGGTACGGGAATCAGAAAGCTTTGGCGTTTCACAGCTGCACCAGCTGCGAGGCCGAGTCGGGCGAGGCGGCAATCAATCTCTGTGTCTTTTCCATACACAGGCAGAAGAAGGCAGTGATGCCTTTCAGCGGGTCTGGGAGGTTGCTCAGACGAGCGATGGCTTTGCTCTTGCCGATCTAGACTTGCGCCACCGCCGTGAGGGTGACGTGCTCGGAACAGAGCAGTCAGGTATCCGTCGCACGTTTAAATTGATCGACTTGATTGAGGACTACGAGATCGTTACCAGTGCGTACCGCGATGCGGCCCGCTTTGTCGAAGAAGACCTTGAGGAGGCACGGGCGCTCAGTGCACACCTCCAAGATGAGGACTTTGTGTACCTAGAAAAGAGCTAAAGCTAGAGTGAGTACCATGAATCGCATCATTTCTGGTGAAGCCCGTGGGCGTAAGATTAAAGTTCCACCGGAGGGGACACGGCCAACGTCGGACCGCGCGCGAGAGGGCCTCTTTTCCTCTCTGCAGGTCCGCTTTGGGTTCCCTGGGCAGCACGTCCTTGACCTCTTTGCGGGATCCGGCGCACTAGGGCTGGAGGCAGCCTCGCGTGGCGCTGAGGAAGTGGTGCTTGTGGAAGACGACCCGAAAGCGGTCGCGGTGATTGAGCACAATGCGGGCGTTGTCGGGCACCCGAACACCTGTGTCGAGCCCGTGAAAGTCTCCACGTATGTGGCGCGTGCTCCCAAGCAGCACTTTTCAATGGTGCTCGCCGATCCACCCTATGACCTTGCCGATGAAGCCGTGGCCGAAATGGTCACTGCGTTGCAGGAGCTACTCGTCGACGGCGCCGTGGTCGTCATCGAACGTCACCGCGAAAGCCCCGAGACCGCATGGCCGCCCGCGTTTACCCCTACGGGACAGAAACTCAAGAAGCGCTTGTACGGGATCGCACGGTTCGATATGGCAGTGTATACAGCCCCCTCAGACGCTCAGGAGGAGTGAGTTATGGCCCAATCGTTAGCTTCGGCCCGTAACGTTGCGGTGTGCCCCGGGTCGTTCGACCCCTTCACGAACGGGCACCTGGATATCGTAGACCGTGCTCGACGCCACTTCGACGAAGTAGTCGTTCTGGTAACTGGGAACCCAACCAAGAAAACTGGAATGTTTACAGTGGCGGAACGAGTCGCCTTGATCCAGTCCGCCGTCGCCGACATGCCGGACGTGAAAGTAGACAGCTGGGGTGGGTTGTTGGTCGACTACACCAGCGCACACGGCATTACTGCCCTGGTGAAAGGCTTGCGATCTTCACTTGACTATGAGTATGAGCTGCCAATGGCGCAGATGAACCGCCGCCTCACCGGTGTTGAGACGTTCTTCTTGCTCACTGACGAGAAGTACGGCTACATTTCGTCCTCGCTATGCAAGGAAGTCGCCCGCTTCGGAGGCGATATCGGGGGACTGGTACCTCCGGCGGTTATGCAGGCGATGAACGAACGCCTGCGCGAAGTAAAGTAAAAGCCCGGAAGATCAGCCAAGAAGATCTACCGGGCTCCGATTGGGCGCTCAAGCTAGAATATCGTCGAAAGGAAGGCTTTCGTGCGTTCCTTTTGAGGGTTGTCGAGCACCTGTTCAGGGGTGCCGTACTCGACGATCTGACCGTCGGACATGAATGCAACGTGATCTGCGACCTCGCGCGCGAATGCCATCTCGTGCGTGACCACCAACATCGTCATACCGTCTTGCGCAAGTTGCTTCATCACCCGCAACACTTCACCAACAAGCTCCGGGTCAAGTGCGGACGTGGGCTCGTCGAAAAGCATGAGCTTTGGATCCATCGCGACCGAACGAGCGATAGCGACTCGCTGCTGCTGACCACCTGAAAGCTGGATCGGGTAGGCGTCCGCCTTCGATTCGAGACCGACCATGCGCAGAAGCTCCATCGCACGGACCTTTGCCTTCTCCGGCGACTCGCCCTTGACATGGACCGGAGCTTCAATGATGTTGTCGAGCACGGTGCGGTGCCCGAACAAGTTAAAGCTCTGAAAGACCATCCCGATGTCCCGGCGCTGGACTGCGGCATCCTTCTCGCTCATCTCATAGAGCGTGCCGTTCTTTTCGCGGTACCCGATCAGATCACCATCAACGTACAGGCGACCAGCAGTGACCTTCTCAAGATGGTTAACGCAGCGAAGGAATGTGGACTTGCCGGAGCCGGAAGGACCGATCAAACAGGTAACAGAACCCGGAGCTACTTCGAGGTTGATGCCCTTGAGTACTTCCAAGCTGCCGAAGGACTTCCATACGTCAACCGCTTGGATCATTGGCGTTTGGGCGGGGGAAGAAGATGTAGGAGAAGCCATGGTTACCGTTGGTTCCTTTCTGGAGCTTCAATGATCTCGACGTTGTTTGGAATTGTGCCTTCGGCGTCGGCCAAGCTAGCGAGCTGCCGGGCAGTGAGCTGGCGGGTTGCGCCCCGGTCGAAGTAGCGCTCCAGGTAGTGCTGCGCGACCATCAGCAAGGAGGTGATTACCAAGTACCACGTTGCTGCCACAAGCAGCAACGGAACCGGCTGGAACAGCGCTGCAGCGATATCCATCGAGCGGCCGTACAGCTCCAGGGAGTAAGGAACCGCAACAACCAACGAAGACGTCTTCAGCAAGGAGATAAATTCATTTCCTGTCGGCGGAATGATAATGCGCATCGCTTGGGGAAGAACTGTCCTAGTCATGGTCTGGGACCAGCTCATGCCCAGCGACTTCGACGCTTCAATCTGTCCTTCTGGAACAGCGGAGACACCCGAGCGGACAATTTCCGCCATGTAGGCGGCCTCATTGAGGCCCAGACCAACGACGGCGAGAGCAAATGCGGAAGAGGTGAACGGATCGAGGGAGATTTGCGTAAACCCGAGATTGATGGAGTCGTAGATTGCTCCGATCAGGCCCCAGAACATCAACTGAACGTACACGGGGGTACCGCGGAAAATCCAGAGGAAAACCCAGCTTACGGTGCGAAACACCGGGTTGGGACTCATACGCATCACGGCAAGGAGCACACCGCCGACCACGCCAATAAGCATCGCGAGGACCGTAATCGCAATGGTGTGTAGAGCAGCTACCGCGATTCGAGTATCGAAGAGGTACTGCGCGTATGTGTCCCACCCATACGCTTCATTCTTGGCTGCGCCAATAATAAACCAGACAACGAGGACGCCGAGCAGGACCGCGAGCGCCCACCGTCCTGGGTGCCGTAACGGTTTCGCTTCAATTCTGGCAGGCCGACTTTGGCTAGTAGATGGTGTGGTCATGGTCTGTTACTTCCATTCTGTAAGGGGCTGTTCGTTAATAAGCGCGGTATCGAGCAGGCCAGTTCGTACGTTCCACTGCGCCAAAATGCGCTCGTAATCGCCAGTGTCGATGAGATGCTGCATTGCGTGGGCAAGCGCAATGCTCAGACCTGAGTCTTTTGGCACCGCGATTCCGTATGGTGCTGCGTCGAACATGTCACCCACGAGCTCGAGCTTCCCGTCGGAGCGTTCGACCGCCCAAGACGTGACAGGGGAGTCAGCACTAAAGGCATCTGCACGGCCAACCAGTGCCGCGAGCGCCGCGTTGTCAGAGGTGTCGAACGACAGGATGGTGATGGGTGGTTTTCCTGCTTCAATACAAGCATCATTCTTCGGACGCACGTCATCGGTCTCGGAAACGGTTGTGCGCTGAACCGCAACTGTGAGACCACAAGCATCCTCTGGGTTCACATGCGTACCGGTGAGTTGAGCCCACTGGATTCCTGCGAAGAGGAAATTAACGAACTCAAAGCTTTTGCGGCGCTCTTCGTTATCAGTAAATCCAGACATGCCAGCGTCAAGGCTGCCTGCCTGAACCGCAGGTAGGATCATAGAAAAATCCATCTCCTGTGGATCGAATTCGAGACCCATGATTGAGGCAAGCGCGCGCCCGAGGTCAAGCTCCAGCCCGATCAAATTACCTTGTGAGTCTTTGAACTCGAAAGGGGCGAATGGCGGGTTGGCGCCAATTGAGAATTTGCCGTCTCTCGAGACATTCTCGGGCACCATCGCCGCAATCTCAGGAACGGTAGCAGGCTCAATAGGCTCCCAGCCATCTGGGTTGCCACCTTCCACGTTGGTAACGCAGCCACTGAGAAGACCAACGCCCATCATCAACGTGAACGCGCTGAGGACCCTCGTCGCCTTGCCAAAGCGTTTGTTTTGGTTCATTGTTTTCGACCTTGTTTGGGATTGTTTCTAGCGTGGGGTTGGAAGCGATCGCAGCCCACGCATGATGAGCTCTACCGTTTGTCCAACCAGAAACACACTCAACATTGCGAGAAGCACTGGTGCTGTCGCTTGGCTTGAGCCCTGAGAACTTTGAGCAAAATTACCAGTGAACAATCCACGGACCATATTCGAAGATCCCTGTACCTCAGCTTTAGTCCATTCGAGCGGGTTTGCGGTGCTTGGTATCGACGACCCCTTCGCCCATCCCTGAACAAAGTCCTTGCCGTCGCCCTCTGGCATGTCATCAGTCCACTTGAGGAATAGCTCAGAGCTGGAGATTTTCTGCACTGGGTTCTTTTCGGGCGGAATGTAGAGAGGGTCGTTCTCTGGGTCTTGATCCAGGGAGCTCTTCTTTTCGCCCTCGGACGCGCTAGAAGCTTCACCGGCGTCTTTATCAGAGTCTATCGAACTTGTAGCAGGTGCTTCGGGGGCTGGGATTTCCGCAAGTGCGGAAGGGCTGACCACCGAAGCCGTTGCAATGAGAGAAGCCGCGGTGACCGCGGCCGTGATACGTTTGCGCATGAGTGAATAATACCCACTCGGACAGTTTTGCGCTAACAAATCGAAAGATTTTACCCCCAGGCAGTTCTGACCTGGGGGTTTACTAATCTAAGAGAGGGAAGAAGTGGTGATTTTATCTATTCTTCCGAAGTTGTAATATGCGGCACAGGCTCCTTCTGGGGAAACCATGCAGGTACCAATCGGGGTGTCCGGCGTACAGGCGGTACCGAAGACCTTGCACTGCCACGGCTTGATGTGGCCGGTCAGGACAGACCCGCACTCACATGCCGCGGGGTCTTCGACTCGGTTGCCGGGCACATCGAAAATGCGCTCCGCATCCCACTTGGCGAACTCTTCAGAGATGGCCATTCCGGAATGGGGAAGGGTTCCAAGGCCACGCCACTCGAACTCGTCCCGTATATCGAAGACCCTATCCAAGAGCGCTTGCGCTGAAGGGTTGCCCTCTGGGCGCACGACGCGGGCGTACTGGTTTTGGACGCGTGCCTTGCCCGCGGCAATGTCGCCCGACGTAAACTGCTCCAGCAACTGGGCAACGCCCTGAAGAATATCCAAAGGTTCGAAGCCGCAAACGGAGACTGGCCGGTTAAATTCTTCAGCCAGGAAATCGAAAGCCTTTGTGCCGACCACAGTTGCTACGTGGCCGGGCCCGATAAAGCCGTCAACCTCCGTGACACCCCCGTTGGCGATTGCACGCAGTGGTGGCTCGATGGTCACATGGTTAGAAAAGACTGAGAAGTTTGGGATATCGCGTTGCTTGGCGGCGGTTAGCGTCACAGCGGTGGATGGCGTCGTCGTCTCAAAGCCAATTGCGAAGAAGATAACGTGCTTATCCGGGTTCTCCTCCGCGATCTTGAGAGAGTCCAGTGGAGAGTAGACAAAGCGAACGTCGCAACCACGTGCACGAGCCTGCAACAGTGACTCCTCGGAGCCTGGAACACGCATCATGTCGCCGAACGTGGTCAAGATAACGTCAGGCTGGTTTGCAAGCCAGAGTGCGTCATCGACCCTGCCCATTGGAATGACGCAGACTGGGCAACCAGGTCCGTGAACGAGGTCGATGGAGTCGGGGAGAAGATTTTCCAGGCCGTAGCGGTAGATCGTATGGGTATGCCCACCGCAGATTTCCATGAGCTTAATCGGGCGGTCGAGTTGCTTCGCCTGTTCCTCAATGGTTGCAATCAGTTGGCGAGCTGCGGCTGGGTCACGAAACTCATCGACGAATTTCATGTGGGGTCCTTTCTTAGGAACGTAGGGGACGGTGGCTTAGTCGATTCTTGAGGTTGTAAACGAATCGAGCTCGTCCTCAAACGTATTTGCGCCGAGTTGTTGAATCTGTTGCAGGGTTGTCGCGGCTTCGTCCTCGTCAATTTTTGACAGCGCAAATCCTACGTGTACCAGCACCCATTCGCCGACCTCGAGTCCTTCTTCAACAAGAAGATCAGTGGAGATTGCACGGGTTACTCCCGAGATGCTGACTGTTGCGCGGGTGGGATCCTTAATTTCGACAACCTGCGCTGGTACTCCCAGACACATAAAGCAGAGCCTTCCATCGATTGCATTATTTTCACACTTTTTCGTGCTTATTCCGTTTTACATTATTGCCCATGATTTGTGCATTTCTAAAAGTACCCAGCAAGCTAACTATGCGCGTCACCCACAACCTTCAAGCCCCGAAAACCCAAAACACGGTACCGGCGGTAGAATTCACACACGGAACTATTCGTAGCAATTCCACACGGTGGCTAGTTGCGAAAATAAGAAAAGGAAAGTGCTGTGCAGCCTAAAAACCGCCTCAATGTAGATGAGTCCAAGGTCAATGACAACATTGCTCGAGTGCGTCGTCGTGGTGGACGCTTGAAGGATGAATATGTCACGCTCGCACACGGGGCGGGCGGAAAGGCGAGCGCGACACTGCTAGAGCAGGTATTTTTCGACGAGTACGGCAACGATCTGCTCTCACAGGGGGAAGACTCGACGCTGTTGGACCTCGATTTGAACGGCGGGACGCTGGCGTTTACAACCGACAGCTATGTGGTGAACCCGATAGAGTTCCCGGGTGGATCCATCGCGGATCTCGCGGTAAACGGTACCGTCAACGATCTTGCCGTGGGTGGTGCGGAGCCGAAGTATATTTCGGTGGGTTTCATTCTGGAAGAAGGGCTTGAAGTAGAGACGCTTCGCCGGATCGCGCAGAATCTCCGCACCGCAGCAGAACGCGCCGGAGTACAGATTGCGACTGGCGACACAAAAGTAGTTCCGAAGGGTGCTGGGGACAAGATTTATATCAATACAGCAGGCATCGGCGTAGTACCTGCTGGACGGGTACTCGGTTTTGCAAAGGTCAAGCCTGGTGACCGGATTATCGTTTCTGGCCCGATCGCAGACCACGGTATGGCGGTCATGATGGCCCGCGGAGACCTCGCAATCGAAGCACCGATCGAGTCCGACTCGCGCGAGGTCGCAAGTTTGGTGCGGGCGATGCTCGCCGATGCCCCCGAGACTCGTTGGATGCGTGACGCCACACGTGGTGGTCTAGCGACAGTCATGAACGAACTTGCAGAATCAACTGGCTACGGCGTTGCACTGCACGACGAGAAGATCCCTGTGCAGCCGATGACGCGCGCCGCTTGCGACATGCTGGGCATTGATCCACTCTACGTCGCGAACGAAGGAACGTTTACGGCGGTGGTGCCGGAAGACCAGACTGATCAAGCACTCGCGGCGCTGCATGCTGCAGGTGCTGAAGGGGCGGCGGTGGTTGGAAAGATCGTCGAGGAACCAGCTGCAGCGGTGGTGTTGGTCACCGGCTTTGGTGGTACCCGTATGGTCGACAAACTGGTTGGCGATCCGTTGCCACGAATCTGTTAAGTTCCTGAGGCTGCATGGGTTCGCTACCGCGACCAGAGCCTTCCTGCGGCCGCCTGGCCGAGGCTGAGCCCGCCATCAGTGGCGGGCACTTTTTTATGCGTTAACACCGTCAATGATGGGCGTTGGTGCCGGAATACTTGCAAGATGTCGGTCATCAAAATGCGGTTGACGGCGCAGCCCCCCGTGATGCCAATGACCTCGGTAGCTTCTTCTTGGGCGGCGTCAATAAGCGAGCGAGCAACGAGTGTCGCTATGCCTGCGTGTGCAATTCGGGCAATGTCTTCGAAGAGGCGTGTCCCATCTAGGGTTGCACTGATCACCCATTGTGCAAGATGCGGGAACGATTGAATGTCTTCGGTTGCGTCAAGCGCTTCTGCCGGTGAAAGGCGGGACTTGCCTGCGAGGGCCTCAAGCTCCATCGCTGCTTGCGCTTCGTAGCTCACCGATTGCTGAACCTGGAGTATTGATGCGAACGCGTCGAAGAGCCGTCCCATCGAAGTTGTTGCAGTGGTGCCGAACCCGCTGCTGAGCTGAGAGTCTACTAATCGCAGCTCGTCTAGATCGACCTCAGGAGGCACGCTGAGGTCTTCGAGCTGCCAGCTATGCGCGAGACCGCGCGCAATCCGCCACGGATTTCGCACCGCTTTGTCGCCACCGACGAGGGAAAATGGTGGTAGGTGCCAGAGCCGCTCGGCGTTGCCATCGTCGGTTACATGAAGTATTTCGCCACCCCAAATGGTGCCGTCCGTTCCGTAGCCGGTGCCGTCGAGAGCTGCGACGACGGCGGGCGTCGATAGTCGCTGATGCTCAGCCAACAGTGACAGTGCATGTGCGTGGTGATGCTGGACCTCAATGAGCTCGACGTCACGCTGGTCAGCGTAACGCTGCGCCCACATCGAAGTTTGGTAACCAGGGTGCATGTCGCACACAACAACGTCGGGTTGTGCGCCTTGTATTGAGCAGAGCTGTTTTACCATTTTTTCGAAGTGCCGCTGAGCATCCCATGACCCCATATCGCCTACATGCGAGGAGACGTGTGCGTACCGCCCAACGGCTAGAGTCGCCGTGTTCTTGAGTTCGCCCCCTACCGCTAGGACAGTGGGCTTTCGCTCAGTGTCGAGCAGCATTGGAATCGGCGCCAGTCCGCGAGACCTCCGAACAAGCGTCGTATCGACGTAGACCGAGTCTTCTACGGGCACATAAATCTCACGATCGTGGAGCACAAACATGTCCGCGAGGTGCGTAAGTTTCCGAAGTGCCTCTTCATTAGTGACGCATAGAGGCTCGCCACTGAGATTGCCCGAGGTAGCCACCACAGGTCGGTCAACCAACAGATGGTGCAGTGGTGAATACGGAAGCATGAGGCCTACTTCCCTCAAACCAGGCGCAATACCTTCGCAGAGTGCTCCTTTGTGAAGCGGTACGGACACGATCGGATGCGACGGCGATGCCAAAAGATCCTCCGCTTCTTTACTGAGTGTTGCAATGGATTTGGCGGCGTCGAGATTTGGCACCATCACCGCGAGAGGCTTGTCGGGTCGGCGCTTGCGCTCCCTCAGCTTTTCGACGGCCTCTTCGTTTTCCGCCGCGCACATCAGGTGAAAGCCACCAATCCCTTTGACCGCGACGACCGCACCAGATTCCCAGGCGTTTTGAACCTTGAGCACGAGCTCGTCGAATTTGCCGGGGTCCAATGCAAGCGCATCCGTTCGCGTTTCGGCGAGGACGGCACCGTTGGCATCCGTACACCACAAAGTAGGGCCGCAATGTGGGCAGCTTATTGGTTGCGCGTGAAACCGCCGGTCGTCTGGGTTCGTGTATTCTTCCTCGCATTGTGTGCACATAGGGAATTCACGCATGGTGGTAGTCGCGCGGTCGTAGGGGAGCGAAGTAATGATGGAGAGACGTGGCCCGCAGTGTGTGCAAGTGGTGAATGGGTAGTGGTAGCGCCGGTTGTCTTGGTCATCAATATCGGCTAGGCAGGCTTCACACGTTGTCATGTCAGGGGAGATGAGTGTCTTTTCTCCCTCGACATGTTCTGACTCGACAATCCGAAACCCCGTTTCGCCGTATACGAGTGGGAGCGGAGACGTTTGGCTATCCAAAATGTGGGCGAGAGGCGGGAGCTCGTCGATAAGCGTCCTCTGCGCATTGTGGAGTGCTGATGCTTCGCCCTGAAACTCGATAAAGACTCCGCGCTCGTTGTTGCCGACAAGTCCAGTAAGGCCGAAGCGTTGTGCGATTCGCGCGACGTGCGGACGCATTCCCACCCCCTGGACAATGCCTTCGAGAAAGACGCGGACTCTGCTCTGTGCTCCCATGCTGCATACTCTACAAACTTCTTGAATAATCGCCTAGGCTAGGTGCTGTGCATGAAGTTGCATTAAGTCATCAGTTAGCGTCAGCAGTTCAGCGCGCAGCGCGCGGACGAACGGTGCTGTCGGTGCACCTCCGAATCGGTGCGCTGCGACAAGTCGTGCCGGAATCACTCGAGTATGCCTGGGGGTTCGTCACAAAGGGGAGCCCCATGGAAAAGTCGGAGCTGCGGATCGACTGGGTTCCAGCCGAGATCGAGTGCAGCAACGGGCATCGAAGAATACTCGACCCCAATGAGTATCTCGACGTCCGATGCCAGGAATGCAACGCTCCCACGAGTGTGATTACGGGCGAGGAATTCGCTGTCGTAGACATTGATGTGACATCTGACCGTTAAGAAGGAGAAAAGAAGCATGGGACGTTTCCACCGCCACGACGACGGGACTGTACACAGCCACGATCATTCGCATGATCACACGCACCACCACGAACACGATCACCTCCACGTGGGAGTAGATGCGGAGCACTCTGAGCACGGAGACCACACTGGGTATGACACTGGACGTGAACGCATCGCGGTGCTTGAGGATATTTTCACGGAAAACGATGTAAAAGCGGCCGCAAACCGTTCCGCGTTTGAAGAGCACGGCGTGGTTTGCATCAACGTGATGAGCTCCCCGGGAGCAGGAAAGACGACGCTGCTGCGTAAAACCTTGGAAGCGCTCGCGGACAAAATCCGTTTCGGGATTGTAGAAGGTGACATCGAAACTGCGTTAGACGCAGAGCGCTTGGAAAACCTCGGTGCACAGGTAAGTCTGCTCAATACCGGGAACGGGTTTGGGGGCGAGTGCCACCTCGATGCTCCGATGGTTGCGCATGCTTTAAAGGGGCTCAACCTCGATGATGTCGATATGGTGCTGATTGAAAATGTTGGCAACCTAGTGTGTCCGGCTGAATTTGAAGTTGGAGAGCATCATAAGGTAATGGTTGCCTCAGTTACCGAGGGGGAGGATAAGCCGCTGAAGTACCCGGTCATGTTCCGGAGTGTCGAAGTGGTCGTCGTAAACAAGGTTGACCTGCTGCCTTACCTGAATTTCGATCTCGATCTGTTCAAGGAAAATCTTGAGAAGGTGAATCCTGGAGTGAAGGTAATCCTTACCTCAGCTACAACGGGGGAAGGATTAGACGAGTGGAATGAGTGGCTTATGTCCCAATCGGGGGTAGATTTCTAGCCCTGCCGACTTCACGACACCGGAATTACTTTCATGTCTTGATACCCTGGCCCTATAGATGCGTTAAGCATGCAGCTTGACCGCTGATGGAATCTGTACACGTTCATTTGAGGGGTATGGGCCGGAGTATGTGCCGGCACATGGCTCTCGCATGAGAGGGAAAATCGATGCTTCTACAAGACACTTGGCAGAGTGGAACGCTTTGGGAAAACCTGTCGAAGAAGGGGGTGAAGCGTCGAGACTTCCTTAAAATGTGCAGCTCTATGGCTGCAGTGTTTGCAGTGGGTGCGCCGCTTGCCTCACGCGCCAACGCTGAAGAGACTGAGGTAATTGCCGAGGCGCTCGGTGATGTAAAGAAGCCAATGGTTGCTTGGCTTCAGCTACAGGAGTGCACCGGCTGTATGGAGTCGGTGCTTCGTTCCGGTTCCTCCACAGTTGAGGACCTCGTCTTGAACCAGCTGTCGATGAACTACAACGAGCTCGTGATGGCTGCATCAGGGCACGCAGCCGAGCAGGCACTGGAAGAGATGAACAAGGAACCGCACATTCTGGTGGTCAACGGCTCTGTTCCAACTGGTGCAGGTGGCGCATACTGCCAGATCGGCGGCAAGAGCGCCGAGCAAGTTCTCCGCGAAGCCGCAGAGAACGCAACCGTAATCCTTTCCGTAGGTGCATGTGCAGTGTATGGCTCAGTACAGGCTGCTCGTCCAAACCCGACCGGGGCAGTGGGTGTTGACGAAATTATCAAGGATAAGCCAGTCATCAACGTGGCTGGTTGCCCGCCTATCGGTGAAGTTATCACCGCAACAATCACCTACCTGCTGACCCACGGTGAGCCACCAAAGGTGGATGCAGAGGGTCGTCCACTCTTTGCGTACGATCAGCGCATTCACGATTCCTGTCCGAAGCGTCCACACTTCGATGCGGGCCAGTTCGTGCGCACGTTTGATGACGAAGGCGCTCGTAATGGCTGGTGCCTCTATGAAGTTGGTTGCAAGGGCCCATCGACCTTCTCGCCATGCCCGATCATCCAATGGAACCTCAAGTCCGGCTGGCCGATCGGCGCTGGTCACCCGTGCATCGGTTGTACGGAAAAGGACTTCTTTGACCGGTTTACTCCGTTCTACGAGGAACTGCCGAATGTTCGTGCATTCGGTCAAGAAGCTTCCGCTGGCAAGATTGGCCTCGGCCTCATTGGTGTCGCCGCCGCTGGTACCGCAGTCCATGGCGCACTCAGCGTAGTCAAGGAGGTTGGCATCCGTCGCAAGAGTGGCGAAGTTCAGCCTCTTGCGGCCTTTGGCGAAGAAGACGGTCCCGAGGATACCTCGGCACTTATGGCAGAGGGTGATCAGGCGTTCGCGACCACCACCGATACTGATGGACACCACCGACCCAACCCATCCGCGTAAGCGGCGTTCACGACGATTGAAAGGAAAAGCAACTAAAAATGGCTGAAAGAGTTGTTGTAGACCCGTTGACGCGTATCGAGGGTCACCTCCGCATGGAGATGGAAGTCGAAGACGGCACCATCACCAACGCTTGGAGCGAGACCACGATGTTCCGCGGCATTGAGAAGATTGTAGAAGGTCGAGATCCTCGCGACGTCTGGGCGTTTGTTGGCCGTATCTGTGGCGTTTGCACTGGTGTTCACTCCCTCGCAAGTGTTGTTGCCGTCGAAGACGCAATTGGAAGCCACATCCCAAAGCAAGCGCAGCTTATACGTGACCTCGTCCTGACAAGCCAGGAAATCCACGACCATGTTGTGCACTTCTACCACCTGCACGCCCTTGACTGGGTGAACGTTGTCTCCGCAGCAAAGGCTGACCCAGAGAAGGCAGTCGAGTTTGCGAAATCGATAGGTTCGAACTGGAAGCTCAACTCCGTCGACAAGTTCCAGCAGGTGAAAGACACCTTGAACTCGGTTCTTGATTCCGGTCAGCTTTCTATCTTCACCGGTGGTTACTGGGACCACGAGGACTACCGTCTGCCACCAGAAGCAAACTTGATGGCGGTTTCGCACTACCTCGATGCGTTGCAGTTCCAGCGCTCGATTATCCGCATCAATACGGTGTTTGGCGGTAAGAATCCGCACCCGAACTTCCTCGTCGGGGGTATGGCCTGCACGATCGACCAGGATAAGTCAGAGACGGTCAACCAGGTTTCGATTGACCAAATCAAGAACTGGGTCGCAGAGATCCATGAGTTCATCAACGGTGTGTACCTGCCTGACGCAATGGCGATTATGGGCGTGTACAAGGATTACTTTGATATTGGTGCGGCTGCCCCGAACTTCCTCGCGGTTGGTATGGCTGGCGCAACAGTTCGTGGTGATCACATGGAGCGAACCATGGGGTACACGCATACGGACATCACTCCGGGTGTACTGCTCAACGGTGACTACTCCAAGGTCCATGAGCTCAATCCGGACCTGTTCAAGGAATACGTTTCCTCGGCATGGTTCGCACAGGATGACAAGAACGAAGGCAAACACCCATTTGAGGGCGACACTATCGCCGATTACACCGGTCCTAAATTGCCGTATAAATGGCTCGGCGATAACGAGGAGTACACCTGGTCTAAGGCGCCGCGTTACGACGGCCACGTCGTTCAGGTTGGCCCAGTTGCCCGTATCCTGCTCGCGTATGCTCAGAACGAGCCAAGCACGAAGCGCCTCGTTGATGATGCGCTGAAGAAGCTCGGCATTAAGCTCGAACAGCTGAATTCGACCGGTGGCCGTACGCTGGCTCGTGCTCTGGAAGCTGTAACGACTTCTGAGGCCATGACCAATGTGTTGCTGCCCGAGTTCATCGAAGGATTGCGCAAGCGTGACTACGACGTCTTCGACTCCAGCAAGTGGGAACCTTCTTCCTGGCCGAAGGAATCAGAAGGCTTCTGCATGATGGAAGTCGCCCGTGGCTCTCTCAGCCACTGGACCAAGATCAAGGATGGTAAGACGGAGCGCTACCAGGCCGTCGTGCCGACCACCTGGCTGGCCGGTGGTCGTGATCCTGAGGGCAAGATGGGCCCATACGAGGAATCTCTGGCGAATGGCAAGCACCCGCTGGCCAACCCAGAGGAACCGCTAGAGGTACTTCGCACCATCCACTCGTTTGATCCATGCATGTCCTGTGCTGTGCACCTGCTGGACACGGAAGGCAATGAACTTGTGAAGGTGATCATGCAATGAGCACCCAGCTAAACCGTGCTTCTTCGAGCTCGGGTGGCGTGCCTGAGACTCGCAAGATCGCTCCAGATAAAAATCTGGTGTTGAGCGTCACAGAATCACGGCCGATAGACGATATCGGTGCGGAAACACTGTTGCGCCTGGCATCGTCGCAGCCGGCAAACTCGCCAGATCCTGTTGATCAGGCGCTGCTGCGTGCTGTTGACCCCGACTACGTCTACGGCACCGTGGAGAGCTTCAGCCCCGCGACGCCAAGCCGAAAGTACTCGCTTTCGGTCGTGCGTAACGCAAAGTTGCTCGGCGAGCGCCAGGACGTAGCGGTCATGCGTGGAGACCTTGCATCGGTAGTTCAAGCATCTGCATGGGATAAGCATGAGATGAAGACGATGATGCAGAACGTCGACACTGTTTCGAAGTTCGGCAATCGATGCATGGGTGTCGCCGTTGCACCTGTAGATGGCGACAAGACCGGTGAATTTGTACTCAAAGGCTATATTGCATTCGGCATCGGCGACCATGTCCGTCCGCGTCCTGTATCCAAGGGCGGCTACACCCGCATCGAGATGTGGCCGGTTGCACTGCGTTGGCAGCACTGGATCAACATGATTTTGATCATCATGATGACGATCACTGGTTACTACATCATGGATCCATTCTTCGGTCCTTCGAATGCTCACGATGCCGGAATGCTCATGGGCTGGAACCGTCTCATTCACTTCATTGCGGCCTTCGCGTGGATCGCACTGTCTATCTGGCGCCTTGCCATTATGGTGTTCGCTCAAACACGACAGATGAAGTGGCGGGCACTGTGGCCAGTGCGAAGCCAAGATGATCTGAAGTTGATGTGGGAGCAGACGAAGTACTACTTGCTCCTTACGAACGAACCGCCACCACGTGTTGGCCACAATGGTCTCCAGCAGACGGCGTACACGGGCATTTACGCTATGTGTATGGTGCAGATTTACTCTGGTCTTGCGCTTTTCGGTTTGCCCAAGCAGGATAGCTGGTTCTGGCGGCTCATGGCTGCACCCGTGGAATGGATCGGCATCCCATACTTCCGTTTGGTGCATGCATTGATCATGTTCATTATTTGGGCTTTCGTCATTCTGCACGTCTACCTTGTGTTCCGTGCCGATGCGACGGAGCGCCACGGTGGGCTGTCTGCAATGATCAACGGCGGTGTTTGGTTGCCGAAGGGCACGAAGCCGGTTGACGGTCCTGAGGTTGAGTAGAGTATGACGGTCACGAGGAAGCTTCGTCCTGCGCCAGATGTCCCGGTGCCATCGCCTGAGCTGGTGACGCTTGATGGCGTCACTATCAACGTCATTGGCATTGGAAACGAGATCATGGCGGATGACGCAGTTGGGCTGGCCATCCTCCGCGAGCTTGAGGCGGACCCGATCCAGGGTGTGAACTTCATCTATGGAGGAACGTCTGGCATGGAGATCCTACCCATGGTGCAGGACGCCGACTACCTGCTGGTGCTCGATGGGCTCAAACAGGGCCAGCCAGGTGATGTGGCTGTGCTCGTCGGTGATCAAATTCCGCGCCTATTGCAACAGCAGCTATCGCCTCACCAGGTGGGACTGCTGGACCTGTTGAGCGCCGCGCGCCTCACAGGTCAAGAACCCGACAACGTGGCGGTTGTGGGTATCACGGCGCGCGACGTCGAATTCCGTACATCGCTGAGTGAGGAGACCAGTGCTGCAATTCCAGAAGCAGTGCAGCGGGCCCGGCAGCTGCTAAAGGAGTGGACAGCAGAAGCTACTCAACATCAACCCAAGTAACTTGGAACTCGTCACCCCCACGCAGATCTGCAGTGGGGGTGTCACATTTAGGGCATCGCAGCGCGAAGTATTCGTCAATCTCGACGGTATCTTCACATTGAGGGCACCAGACTGCCGCGGGGATAATGTCCAAGTCGAGCCGGGCTTGAGCACACGTTGTATCGACGCGTGCAAGATCCCATGCTTGGCGAAGCGCATACACATCAACCCCGGAGCGCGTGCCTACTTTCATACCGACCGCCAGGACGTTTCGGCCGGGCACCGACTCGTTCACTGCATCGATTACCCCGCGAAGTAGACTCAATTCATGCATACCCCCATTATGTTCAATTGGGGTAGGCAACGCGAGTAAGGAGCATGGAATTTGTCAGAGAAGTTGTTTCTTGACGCCGTCATCGATCCGCTTGCAGCGACAGTTATTGTCGAAGGCGAGGGAAGTGAACGCACGGCACGCTTCGACATCGCCGGCGTGCCGCGCGTAGACAAGCTGTTAGTGGGCAAGCGCGCGAGCGAAGTTCCGACTATCGTGACGCGACTCTGTGGGCTGTGCCCGGTAACGCACCACTTGGCGGGGATGCGAGCACTTGACCAACTTGTTGGGTCGAGCGATTCGATGAGCGAGCAGGCCGTGCAGCTCCGGCGCCTTCTTCATGCGGGTTCGGTCCTTGACACGCTCGCACCGCGCCTGCTGCCTGACCACGGATTAGAGATCCGCAAGTTTGCGAAGCTGGTGCTGCGTGCCGCCGGTTGTCCGGGTCACTTTCCCGATGTTGCGATTCCTGGGGGAGTGCACGCACACGCCGATGCCGATGAGGTCAAGCGCGCAGCTGAAGGCGTCTCGACGATCCGTAGTCTCTTGCCTTCCCAACCGGTTGAGCCTGTGGAACAGCATCCTCCAAAGCTTGCCGACCTTTTCGCGTGTGATGCCGACGGCGCAGCAGATCCACTAGGAGAGTGCATTGCCGCGCGTTTCGAGGGTGAGCTGCATGTGTTCCCAGCGCATGATTTCTATGAGCACGTTCGAGAGCAGCACCCCGGTGCTATCACCCCGCGGCCCCAGGTACTTATCGACGGCCACTGGCGCGACTACCGGGTAGGCCCAGTTGCGCGATTCCCCCATCTGAGTGCGCGCGACGCCCAGTTTGCGCTTGTGCGCTCGGTACTCGACGATATCGAAAAGCTTTTGCAGGTTCCTGAGCTGTTGGCTGAGCCGGTCGTCGTCGATAATTCACTGCGCGATGGCACCGCAACGGGAATCGTTGACGGTCCTCGAGGCTTGTTGGTGCACCGCTACACTGTGGAAGACGGCAATCTGATCGATTGCCAGATTTTGAGCCCTACCGCGCAAAATGAGGGATGGCTTGCTCGGATGCTCACAGAGGCATCGACTCCTGCAGAGATGGAGTATGCGATCCGTAGCGCGGATCCTTGCCTGCCGTGCACCTCGGCACCGGAAGGCGCCATGAACATCAACATTGAAAGGAAATGATGTAGCGATGTGTCTTGGAGTTCCAGCGAAAGTGCTCAGCACTGGCGACCTGTCCAGCCCCATGCCGATGGGGGCCATCGATATGAAGGGTGAGGAGCGGCCATGCTGCTTCGCATATCTTCCAGAAGTTGAGGTGGGGCAGTGGGTGCTCATCCAGAATGGATTCGCAATGGACGTCATTTCGGAAGATGACGCGCAGGCCTCGTTCGAGGCGATCGATGAGTTTGATCTGCTACCAAACCAACCCGGCTCTACTGTGCGCTGACCTTAACGGCGTCCGATTGTTGTTCTGCTCGCGCCGTGCGCTATATTGAGCAGGCACGCCCCAGTAGCCCAATTGGCAGAGGCAACGGATTCAAAACCCGTCCAGTGTGAGTTCGAGTCTCACCTGGGGCACAAGGAGCCTGGTCGAGGATTCCCTCGACCAGGCTCCTTTTGTACGAAACTTAGCTATCAGGCTGATGCCAACTCGTTGATGCGTTCAACAGTTGTGACTGGGTCATCAACTGTGAGGACGAGGCGGGCGGAGTTCTCATCAGCTAACTCGATTACGACCGTATTCTCGAATCCGCTGACGTTCCAAAACAGCTTTTCACCATCTGAGTGGAACGTTCCCGCAAGCTTTTCACCCATCCTTAGTCCTGGGCAGCGAAAACCCTTCGGCTCGTTCTTCATACCCGGGTCATGTGTAGCTCCGCGTACATGTTCCCAGGGAACCTCGATGGATCCTTTGAACGACCAAATCTTATCTAAGCCGAGTGGCTCAACAACCAGAGTAGCGTCGGTGAATTTGAGATTGTTGTTGCTCATTGTGCTTCTCCTTTGGAAGTGCCGCTTGCGCGGTCGAGTAAGTGCTTGCCTAGTGCTGCTGGGCCTCCAGCAAAGCAAAGGGAATTTGCTTCGAGAATCAAGGGGCGTAGCTCTTGGCTTACGGGCGCGACTTCCACGAGAGTGACTGCAACAAGACTCTTGGCTTCTAGTGTCACTTCACCTGTCTTAGCGTTTCGGCATACTGCTTCCAGCGCCGTTCTCAGCAGGCCATGTTTGGAACCGAAGATTTTATAGAAGCTCGAACGATTTATCTCAAGGTAGGTAAGAGTTGCGTCAACGGACTGTGCTGTATACCCGCGTTCACCGAAAAGCTTTATAGCCCTGCGGATGACTTCGTCTTCATCGAACTCTCGTGGTCTACCCATGACTTTCATACTATTCGTTCTGGAATGCATTGTCCATTATCTGAGGCGGATTAGATACCGTGTCGCGCGCCAAGTGCGTGTTTATGGCTCTACGCCCGGATACTGGAAAGGAACCGGTGCTGTTGTGGTTTGGGGCTCAGTTTAAAAGTAGCGTTGGTTAGTGGATTATGCTCCGGTACCGAGTAGACCGCGCACAAGTGCGGTGAACCCGCCGAAGATCGCCAGGGCGAGTGCTATTCGGTACCCCAGTTGTACTGGTACCCGTGGTGCCATACGGGTGCCAACAACGATGCCCAACACCATCGCAACAATGCCAACCACCCACGTTTCAGGAGTCACCGCGGAGAGGTTTGCTGCACCAGTGATTTCCTTAATGGCGAATGAGAGTGCGCCGCTGACCAGGAAGATTGGCTGGAGCGTAGCTGCGTAGATCTCCTTAGGCCAGCGTGCCGCGTGGGCGTACACGGTGATTGATGGGCCAGCTACGCCTGCCAACGTGTTCATGAAACCACCAAGTGAACCTGCGATAACAGAAGGTACGGTGCCTTCAATATTCGGTATGTAGCGTTTTCCCAACGTCACTGTGCCGAGCGCGATCAACAATAGAACGCCAACGATGATTAGAAGCAAACTAGTTGAAACTGCCCGTATGAGGAATGCGCCGGGTACCGCACCCAAAACAAGGGCTCCGGCAATTGGGGCAAAGCGTTTCCAATCAACGCGCTCGCGCATTGAATAGGTGTTGGCTATCGCGTTGACTGTGGCTAGCACGTTGACCATCAACACCCCAGAGACTGGACCGAGGAGGACAGATAGTGCGGGGGCCGCGATAAGCCCAAGGCCCATTCCTGAAATTCGCTGCAAGGCAGCTCCAGCGAACACAGCCAGGAAGATCCCGATCAGAACTGTTGTCACTGCACCCTCCTGTGCTCTGCTTCATATACAGCGCTCATCACCCTACCTGACGAATTTTAGATACCTGGAGTGAACTGGCGTTTTAGATGATCGCGTGGTGCGATTCACGCCTGAGCGCTTGCCTGCTATATACTTTGCGACGTCGCCCCAGTAGCCCAATTGGCAGAGGCAACGGATTCAAAACCCGTCCAGTGTGAGTTCGAGTCTCACCTGGGGCACAACACCCGGCCATAAGCCGGGTTTTCTTGTTTGAGTCGTCATGTCGGGACGTACGTCTACACTAGGGGCCGTGAAGAAACGGTTATTGCTCATTGACGGACACTCCATGGCATTTCGAGCGTTCTACGCTCTGCCTGCTGAAAACTTTTCGACGACCGGTGGCCAAACAACGAATGCGGTGTATGGCTTCTTGTCGATGTTCGCCAACGTTGTGGCGCAAGAAGCACCGACGCATATTGGTGTGGCGTTCGATGTGGGGCGCAAGACGTTTCGAACGGAACGTTTTCCGGAGTACAAAGCTCAGCGCGAATCCACTCCGCCAGAGTTTAAGGGGCAGGTTCCGCTGATTCAGGAGTGTCTTGAGGACCTCGGAATCATCAGCTTGTCGAAGGAGAATTTTGAAGCTGACGATATCGTGGCGACGCTGGTGCACCTGGCTCGCGCTGATCAGGATTTCGAAATTGTCTTGGTTTCAGGGGACCGTGACTACCTACAACTGGTAGACGATTCAACGACGCTGTTGTACCCGATGCGCGGGGTTTCGACGATGACACGTTTCACTCCGGACAAGGTCGAGGAGAAGTACGGGCTGACTCCGGCACAGTATCCGGATTTTGCGGCGCTTCGGGGAGACCCGTCTGATAACCTCCCCTCGGTTCCGAAGGTCGGGGAGAAGACGGCGACAAAGTGGATCACGCAATACGGTTCGCTTGCAGAACTCGTTAACCACGCGGATGAAATCAAGGGAGTCGCAGGTCAAAACTTCCGAGACCGTATCGAGCAAGTGCAGCTCAATCGTGAACTCACGCAGATGGTCACCGACGTGGAGCTCCCTGTTACGCCAAATGACTTGGAGCTAAAGGCCGTAGACATCGGTGCTATTGCGAAGCGGTTTGATTCTTTGGAGTTCGGCACGAATCTTCGCGAACGTGTGCTATCCGCGCTTCCTACGGAAGGGGACGCCGAAGAGCATTTGCCTGTGGAGCTTCCAGAAGTTGTGATCGACGAAGGGCCGTTGGACGAATGGATCGCTTCCCATAGGGGGCAAGGATTAGCACTGTATGTGGACGGTAGTCCGGTGCCGGCAAACGGTGATGCTACTGCGATTGGGATCGTCGATAAGGAGCGGCACGGCATCCAACGCGAAACAGCGGAGCTTACCCCTGAAGAGGATGCTGCGCTGAAGGACTGGTTGGAGTCAGATGACCCCAAGTACCTCCACAACGGTAAAGCTATGTATCACATGTTGCGGGGCAGAGGCATCGCACTCAGCGGGATTGCGCATGACACAGCGATTGCTGCCTACCTGCTTCGCCCGGGGCAGCGCACCTATGCGCTGGCCGATGTATACCAGCGTCACTTGCAGCGACAGTTGGACGTAGGGCAAGAGCAACTCAGTCTGTTGGATCAAACTTCACAGGTTGATGCCGCCGTTGCTGTGCTGGAACTGGCGCAACATCTTGCTCAAGAGCTTCGTGAAATCGACTCTTACGCGCTGTATGCCGACCTGGAGCTGCCACTTGTACCCATTCTTGCCAGGATGGAGGACGTCGGCGTGGCTGTTGATATCGAAGCTCTTGAAAATCTTCGCAAGGAGTTTACTGACAAGGTTGCCCAGGTAGAAGGAGAGGCCCGCACGCTTGTCGACGAGCCAGCTCTCAACCTTTCGAGTCCGAAGCAGCTTTCTGTCGTCCTTTTCGACAAACTCGACTTGCCTAAAACCAAGAAAACGAAGACTGGGTATTCGACGGCAGCCAAGGAGATCGAGGCGCTTGCAGAAAAGAATCCGCATCCGTTCCTTGATCATCTGTTGGCACATCGTGAGTTTCAGAAGATGAAGTCCACAATCGAGGGGCTTATCAAGGCGGTACATAGTGATGGCCGAATTCACACAACCTTCAACCAAACCGTGACTTCAACGGGCCGACTGAGTTCGACTGATCCAAACCTGCAGAATATTCCCGTCCGTACAGAGACAGGTCAAAAGATTCGAGCAGCATTCACCGTTGGTAAGGGGTATGAGTATCTTCTGACCGCTGATTACTCACAGATTGAGATGCGAGTGATGGCGCACCTATCCGGGGACAAGGGGCTCATCTCCGCGTACAAGGATGGCGAAGACCTGCACAACTACGTCGGTTCACAGGTATTTGATGTTGCTATCGACGCCGTGACGCCCGAGCTACGCCGTCGGGTCAAGGCAATGTCATATGGTTTGGTTTATGGGCTCTCTGCGTACGGCCTCGCCGCGCAGCTCTCGATCTCGCCAGGTGAAGCCAAGGAAATCATGGAGAGTTACTTCCACCGTTTCGGTGGGGTGAAGCACTATCTGGACTCGGTCGTCGAGAAAGCCAGAAAGGATGGATACACCGCAACTGTGTTTGGGCGCCGACGCTACCTGCCTGAGCTCAACAGTGACAACCGAGTCGCCCGAGAAAATGCTGAGCGGGCGGCCCTGAATGCTCCTATCCAAGGTACTGCCGCAGACATCATTAAAGTAGCGATGATTCACGTTGACCGAGCGTTGGCTGACTACGAGTCCCGTGTGCTGTTGCAAGTGCATGACGAGTTGGTTGTTGAAGTCGCTCCGGGTGAGCTCGATGAAGTGCGTGAGATTGTTGAGCGGGAGATGGATCGCGCTATTGAACTCAACGTGCCGCTCGAGGTTTCTACCGGATACGGAGAGAACTGGCAGGATGCTGGCCATTAGGGCGGGAAGTGCGGGGCTATAGAGCGGCCCCCATTATTCCGCTCTATAGCCCCGAGACGGTCCCAGAGCCTCCTTCTCAATCCGTCTGGGACTGCCTTCCCCCATCAACCGCTTCTTCCCCCGAGTTCCCCCGAGAAGCGGTGCCACGGTTCACCTCGCGAGGTTTCACAGCTCTAGATTGGCCTTATCTATCGCTGCTGCGCCTTGATCGTGGCAATGAAAACACTAACAGACGTCTGTGGGGAACGTAAGAGAATTGGCCAAAAATGGACTACATTAAACAAAATATTGACTAATTATGGGGGTGTGGGATGGCGAGTGTATCGCTTTGACCTGCGAGTTTGCGCCTTATCGGCGGTGCGGCAGACTTACGGCGTTCTCAGTTGGCGAGTTCGGTGAAGGATGTGTTGTTTGCCTTAACGGTCGACCTGATGGGGATTTATCCGAGTGTTGATATTTGCGCGAGCTGGGCAAAGGCGATATTCTTGCACGAGCATATCTGGGCAATAGGTCTCGTGGTGTCGTAATAGGAGGGCATCACCGGCTCATATTGCGGGATCTTTCCGCGCTGGTAAGAGATGATATGCCCCTGTCCAAATACGATCTCCTATTTCAATTTCGGAGCACATTTAACTTATGCGCACTTCCAACGCACCACAGGTCGCAATCAACGATATCGGCGGACCTGAGGAATTTCTCGCCGCTGTAGACGCAACCATCAAGTACTTCAATGATGGTGACATCGTCTCCGGCACCGTAGTTAAGGTTGACCACGATGAGGTTCTCCTTGACATCGGCTACAAGACTGAGGGTGTTATCCCTACCCGTGAGCTGTCGATCAAGCATGACGTTGACCCGGACGAAGTTGT
Source organism: Corynebacterium sp. NML98-0116 (assembly GCF_001767255.1). Classification (GTDB taxonomy): domain Bacteria; phylum Actinomycetota; class Actinomycetes; order Mycobacteriales; family Mycobacteriaceae; genus Corynebacterium; species Corynebacterium pseudogenitalium. The sequence goes on along the minus strand of NZ_CP017639.1, from coordinate 1,234,984 downwards.
CCAGGTCGGCGACGAGATCGACGCACTGGTCCTGACCAAGGAGGACAAGGAAGGTCGCCTCCTGCTCTCCAAGAAGCGTGCTCAGTACGAGCGTGCTTGGGGCACCATCGAAGAGCTGCAGAAGAACGACCAGCCAGTTACTGGTACGGTCATCGAGGTTGTCAAGGGTGGCCTCATCCTCGACATCGGTCTTCGTGGCTTCTTGCCTGCGTCGCTCGTTGAGATGCGTCGCGTCCGTGACCTGGATCCATACATTGGCCAGGAGCTCGAGGCAAAGATCATCGAGCTGGACAAGCACCGCAACAACGTGGTCCTGTCCCGCCGTGCATACCTCGAAGAGACGCAGTCCGCTGTTCGTTCCGACTTCCTGCACCAGCTGCAGAAGGGTCAGGTACGCAAGGGCGTTGTTTCTTCCATCGTCAACTTCGGTGCTTTCGTGGACCTTGGCGGCGTAGACGGCCTGGTTCACGTTTCCGAGCTGTCCTGGAAGCACATCGACCACCCATCTGAGGTTGTCACCGTCGGCGATGAGGTTACCGTTGAGGTTCTCGACGTCGATCTCGACCGTGAGCGTGTTTCCCTGTCGCTGAAGGCGACCCAGGAGGACCCATGGCGCGTGTTCGCACGCACCCACGCTGTCGGCCAGATCGTGCCGGGCAAGGTCACCAAGCTTGTTCCATTCGGTGCGTTCGTTCGCGTCGAAGAGGGCATCGAGGGTCTGGTTCACATCTCCGAGCTGGCACAGCGCCACGTCGAGGTACCGGACCAGGTTGTCAACGTTGGCGAAGAGGTCATGGTCAAGGTCATCGACATCGATCTCGACCGTCGTCGTATCTCGCTGTCGCTGAAGCAGGCGGACGAGGATTACAACGAAGAGTTCGATCCGTCCCGCTACGGCATGGCTGATTCCTACGACGAGCAGGGCAACTACATCTTCCCAGAGGGCTTCGATCCGGAGACCAACGAGTGGATGGAGGGCTTCGACGAGGCTCGTCAGCAGTGGGAGGCTCGCTACGCAGAGGCTGAGCGCCGCTTCCAGGCGCACACTGCACAGATCGAGCGTCATCGCGCTGCTGCTGCCGAGGCGGCAGAGCAGGCGGGTGACCAGGCGAACTACTCCTCGCAGTCCAACGCTGCAGCTCCGGCAGCGGATGAGACCGCTAGCGCAGGTGGCTCGCTCGCATCTGACGAGCAGCTCGCAGCACTTCGCGACAAGCTCGCTGGCAACTAGTCTTTATTAGCTAATCGACGACCCCTTCCTGGAATCCAGGAAGGGGTTTTCGCCTATTATGTGACGCATGTTGAAAATTGGGCTTACCGGAGGAATCGGAAGCGGAAAGTCGTCCGTTGCCGCGTTGTTACGTGAGCGTGGCTTCGTCGTAGTCGATGCTGACCGTATCGCGCGCGATGTTCTGCAACCAGGAAGCGATGGGCTAAAAGAGGTGGCTGCTGCATTCGGCGATGACCTGGTGGACGCTTCCGGTGTTTTGAACCGAAAGTTGCTGGCGCAGCGGGCGTTTGTCTCGGAGGAACAGACGCAGAAGCTGAATTCGATTACGCATCCTGCGATTCGCAAGGAGTCATCACGGCAGTTCGACGCCGCTGAAGCTGAAGGAGCCCGGGTTGCTGTGTACGATATGCCACTGCTTGTAGAGCTTGGGCTGCACCGTCAGATGGACTTCACCGTTGTAGTCGATGTGAACGAGGAAGAGCGAGTGAGGCGGCTGGTTCAATTGCGCGGTCTATCGGAGGCAGACGCCCGTTCCCGTATAGCACGGCAGATTGATGACGACGATCGACTTGCGGCCGCTGACTACGTGATTGACAATAACGGTCCGTTGTCTGAGCTCGCTCCGCAGGTGGATGCTTTGGTCGACTATGTCGAGCGAGAATTGTTGCAGCATCAACGTTGAGGAATCTGGTTGAGTCATTAGACTGAGCTGCATGGCATTTGCAGCAGAGCATCCGGTCCTGGCACATTCGGAGTTTCGACCAGTAGGCGAGATCGAGCGTCGAGAAAAGCCCTTTGAAGTCGTCTCGGAGTTTGAGCCATCGGGTGATCAGCCTAAAGCGATCGCAGAGCTAGATGAACGTCTCAACCGGGGAGAAGAAGACGTCGTCCTCATGGGTGCCACCGGCACCGGCAAGTCGGCGACGGCAGCGTGGCTGATTGAAAAGCAGCAGCGCCCAACGCTCGTGATGGCTCCGAACAAGACGCTCGCCGCGCAGCTAGCAAATGAGCTTCGGCAGCTCCTCCCAAACAACGCGGTTGAGTACTTCGTCTCGTACTACGACTATTACCAACCAGAGGCATATATCGCTCAGACGGATACATACATCGAAAAAGATTCCTCCATTAATGATGATGTAGAACGCCTGCGTCACTCAGCTACCTCCGCATTGCTGTCGCGTCGTGACGTAGTGGTGGTGTCGTCAGTCTCTTGTATCTACGGCCTTGGTACGCCGCAGTCCTACCTTGATCGCTCTGTGGTGCTGCGCGTGGGGGAAGAGGTTGAGCGTGACCGCTTCCTTCGATTACTCGTTGATATCCAGTACGAGCGCAACGATATTGACTTCAAACGCGGTACGTTCCGAGTAAAGGGCGACGTCGTCGATATCATTCCCGCGTATGAGGAAGTCGCGGTTCGGGTTGAGTTCTTCGGAGACGAGATTGACAGCTTGTATTACATTCATCCGCTCATGGGAGACGTGCTGAGCCAAGAAGATGAGCTTCGGATCTTTCCTGCTACCCACTACGTGGCCACTGAAGAGCGAATGGAAAAGGCGATCGAATCCATCAAAGAAGAGCTTGCAGACCGTTTAGAGGACCTTGAGAACCGCGGAAAACTACTTGAGGCTCAGCGACTTCGGATGCGCACCGAGTATGACCTCGAGATGATTCAGCAGGTCGGCTTCTGCTCAGGCATTGAGAACTATTCTCGTCACATGGACGGCCGCGAGGCAGGATCGGCGCCAGCGACGCTCATCGACTACTTCCCGGAAGACTTCCTCACAATTATCGACGAGTCTCACGTGACCGTCCCGCAAATTGGAGGAATGTTTGAAGGCGATATGTCGAGGAAGCGCAACCTCGTGGAATTTGGATTCCGGCTGCCGAGCGCCGTCGACAACCGTCCGTTGACCTTCGATGAGTTTGAATCGCGCGTGGGGCAGACGGTGTACATGTCCGCGACACCGGGCGATTACGAGCTCGAAGCAGCACACGGCGAGTTTGTTGAGCAGGTTATTCGCCCAACAGGCCTCGTCGATCCAAAGGTCACGGTGAAACCGACGAAGGGACAAATCGACGACCTGATTGACGAGATTCGCGTCCGGGTGGAGAAGAACGAGCGCGTGCTGGTCACTACCTTGACGAAGCGCATGGCTGAGGACTTGACTGACTATCTCCTGGATAACGGGGTAAAGGTGCGCTACCTGCACTCTGACATTGATACGCTGCAGCGCGTTGAGCTGCTCCGCCAGCTGAGGCTTGGAGAGTTTGACGTCCTCGTTGGCATCAACCTGCTGCGAGAGGGTCTCGACTTGCCGGAAGTTTCACTTGTTGCAATTCTCGACGCCGACAAGGAAGGGTTCCTGCGTTCGACCAAGTCGCTGATTCAGACTATCGGGCGCGCAGCTCGTAACGTATCTGGAGAGGTCATCATGTACGCCGACCAGGTCACTGAGTCGATGGAGGAAGCAATCAGTGAGACAGAGCGGCGTCGCGAAATTCAGTTGGCGTACAACAAAGAACATGGGATCGATCCGCAGCCGCTGCGCAAGAAGATTGCCGACATTTTGGATCAGGTATATGAGAACACTGACGGTGAAGCTGAAAATGGCGTTGCCTCGGATACTGCAGTTGTATCGAAGCCAGACGTGTCCGAGATGGCCTCTGATCAGGTACAAGCATTGATCGACGACCTTACGAAGCAAATGGGTGCAGCAGCTCGCGAGTTGAAGTTTGAGCTCGCCGGCAGACTGCGTGATGAAATTGCTGATCTCCGAAAGGAACTTCGTGGTATGAAAGATACAGGAAACTAAGAAAGGTTCGAGGAATCTATGCATACCTATAAGTCGATTGCTGTCGGTACTGACGGTTCACCAACTTCGCTTGTTGCGGTTCGTGCTGCTGCGAGCCTGGCCCGCGTGTATGACGCGAAGCTCACAGTTATCTGTGCTCACTACACAGCGTCGGGCTCGATGCTGAACGCAACCAACGCGGAGCTGAGCAAGATCGATATCGTGACGGAATCGGGCGCCGAGGATATCTTGAGGCGTGCGAAGGCGATCGCAGTCGAAGAACAGGCACCAGAGATTAACTTGGTCTCCAGTGGCGGCCAGCCTGCGAATGTACTGCTGGAATCAGTAAAGGAATACAGCGTAGATCTCCTCGTGGTTGGAAACAAAGGAATGCGGTCCCTCGCCGGTCGAGTCTTCGGCAACATCCCAGGTAGCGTGGCAAAGAAGGCGCCGGTTGATGTCATGCTCGTTGACACCCGAGCTGAAGGCCATGACTAGCCTTCATCCGCGCGAGAACCAGGTACTATAAATTTGACCGTGCTTGTTGGCGCCACCGTTATCCAGCGAGCGACAGCTGAATCAGGAAAGGTCTCAAGAATACAGCTATGGCCAATTACTACAAGACCATCGTCGTAGGGTCCGACGGGTCCAAGTCTTCACTGCTCGCCGTTGAGCGTGCTGCAAAAATGGCGAGTGCATTTGGTGCCACCCTAGTGATCGGTACCGCGTATTACGAAACGGAAGCGGACGCGACGAAGAGCCTGCGACAAGATTCGGTCACCATCCTCGGTGACAAGGACGCGTTGGCAAATCTTGAAGCGGCAGCAGAACATGCGCGACAGCACGGAGCAAAAGACGTGCAGACTGCGACCCGTCCGGGTACTCCAGTAGAGGCTCTGATGGCGATTGTTCGTGACAACAATGCGGAACTGCTGGTGGTCGGTAACCGCGGTATCAACTCTCTGACCGGTCGCCTGCTGGGGTCTGTCCCAGCAGACGTTGCTCGCCAATCGGACTGCGACGTCATGATCGTACATACCGTCAGCTAACGTCTTCATGTAACAACCTCCGGCCAACTGCATGGCCGGAGGTTGTTCTATGGCATCTCACCGATGACGGCGAGGCTTTGAGTTGCTCGGGTCATCGCCACGTAGAGGTCTTGCCAACCTTGCGGAGAGGCGTCGATAATTTCTTGGGGTTCTATTAGTACTACATGGTCAAATTCGAGTCCCTTCATCGCATCGACATTTGACTTGTCGATGATCGCTGTCGTGCGCCCATCCTCGTATGTTGCGACAGTTTCTGGGGTGGTGCCGGAAGGCCAAAACTCGACGGGTTGCCCAGTGCTTCGAATACTCTCAGGGACCGCTGCCTCTGAGTCGATCGCGTGAAGAACTTTCGCGGCGTACTCCATAATCTCCGACGGAGTCCGGTAGTTCACACTCAAGGTATGCGTGCGGAAACGCGAGCCAACAAACGGTTCCAGCGTTGCTGACCAGTCGTCTGAACCCGCAGGCGAAGAAGTCTGCGCGGTGTCTCCAACTAATGTCATCCACTTTGATGGGCAGCGCCGAAACACCATCCGCCATTCCATCGGTGAGAGCTCTTGTGCCTCATCCACGATCACATGCCCATAGGCCCATGTGCGATCTGCGCGTGCGCGCTCTGCGGTCGAACGGATATCGGTGCTCGCCTGGCGCTGCGCGAGCGTTTCCGCATCAATGACGTCTGATGCAGAAAGGATCTCAGCCTCGAACTGGTCGTCATCGTTGTCAGTGGACTCGGATGAAGCCAAGACGTCCAACGCGTCCTCTGCCTCGGCCACCTGCTGTTGCCACGCATCGTCATCGGGGTCACGAATACCCTCCGCTGGGCTACTACCAATAAGAATCGACAGCTCGTCGAGTAACGCAGCATCCGACGGGGCTGTTGCCGCACCAGGCTCCCGAAAGAGGGCATCTTGTGTGTAGTCGTCGTAGTCATACGCGACAGCTGCGATTGCGTCGCGGTCTTCAAGCAGATTGCGTAGTACTTCTGCAGGCGACAGAGTGGGGAAGTGGGCGTCAATAAACTCTCGGACCTGGGATTCTTCAGCCAGGTCATCGTGGAGCTGATCGACGTCCGCAGCAGATAACAGATTCTCACCGCCTAGAGGGTCCGCACCAATGGTGTTGGCAAGTGCTTGCGCAAGAAGTTCGCAAAGATGTTCCGCAAACACGGCTCGTGCTTCATTATGAGGACGACGTGACCGTCGTGCTTTGGTTCTGGCTGCCTTAACCATGGCCGGCGTCGCAGCGACGGGAACGTTCTCAATTGAAAGGGTTACCGCGCGCTCCGGAACCGTCTCATATGACTGCACAGCCCGCTTGAGAATCGTGACCATCTCAATCGAGCCTTTGACTTCCCGTGCAGCAAGCGACTCGCTACCTTCCGGGGTAAAACCGGGGATTAAGTCTGAGATGGTGGAAAGCACTACGCCGGTCTCGCCGAGCTCCGGAAGAACTCGCGAGATGTAGTCCAAAAAGACGGTATTGGGGCCAAGAACCAAGACGCCGGTCTTCGCCAGCTGCGCTCGCCAAGTATAGAGCAGATACGCAACACGATGAAGAGCGACTGCAGTCTTGCCAGTACCTGGACCACCCTCGACAACCATCACTCCACGCGTAGCGTCACGAATGACGGCATCCTGTTCACGCTGGATTGTCTCAACGATGGATTGCATGTGCGCAGTGCGTGGCCGATTCATGGCGCGTCGCAGCGCAGCCTCGGATCCGACACCCGAGGCTTCAACGCCCGTACCTGTGCCGGAGAGGACCTCGTCGTCAATAGCTTCCACCGTGCGGCCCCTCATACGGATGTTTCGCCGGGTTTGCACGCCTGAAGGGTGCGCCGTCGTTGCGAGGTAAAACGACCGTGCCATGGGTGCACGCCAATCGATGAGGAGCGTCCGGTACTTGTCTTCGGGGGCGTCGATGCCCATCCGGCCTATATAGCGTCGGTCAAGATTGTCGCTGTTAGGGACTAGATTCTCCGGTGACTCGTCCTCCACATCAATTCGGCCAAAAACTAAGCCAACTTCTGCCAGGTTGAGTGCATCGAGTTTTGCATTCAGCCCATGATATTCGGTTTCGCGCCGGACGAGCGCATCAGAATCTGGGTTGTCAGGGTCGACATCTCGTTGCACCGCTTCCAGTTTGGCTTGGGCTTTCGATACTTCATCGTCAAGACGAGAAAATAGACCGTCGACGTAGTGCTGTTCGCGAGCAACCTCTTGCTCTGACACGGTGAACATAATCTCCTTCAAAGTAAAAGCCACCCCGCAACCACAACTATGCGGCCACGGGGTGTACTACAGAAAGTCAGATTAGCTGAGCTTCTTCTGAACCTTCTTTACCAGCTTGTTCGCGCGCTTTTCGGCCTTCTTAGCCTTACGCTTCCACTTCCACTGCTTGCACTTTGACGGCGCAACATCCAAGTTGTCGAAGGCATCCTGCAGGGAGTCAACCGCGCTCTGGGCACGGTCCTGCAGCTTCGCGGTGCTCTTCTTTACCTTGCGCTTTGCCTTGAACTGGTCCAACTTGCTTGGCTCGAGGCTCTCCAGCTTGTCCTGGAGATCCCCAACAACGCTGTTGACCTTGCGCTTTGCCTTGAACTGCTGGAGTTTGCTTGGCTTCAAGTCCTTGTAGGTGTCTTGAGCGCTATCGGAAACATCCTCCATCCAGTCACCCGCATCAGAAAGGAACGAGGAGGTTTGCTTGCCCGCATCCTGCCAGAAGCCCTCAGCTGCGTCAGATGCCTGGTCCGCAAACTTAGAGGCCTGCTTCTTCCAGTCATCCTTGTTGTTATCGACGTAGTCGACCACTTGATCTGCAGTATCGGACAGCCAGTTACTTGCTTTACCCAGAGCCTTTTCGGTCTCAGACTGGGTAGGTAGTGCCTGCTGTACGTTCTTCTTCGCGGTGCGGGCAGCCTGCTGGGCGCGCCACTGCAGCCCTGGCTTGCCAGCAGTGTCCACAGTCGCGAGGAGCACACCACCGGCGAGAGCGACATCGGTCAGCGCGCCAGTCTGGCGACGCTGCTTCTCATTCGCCTCGTCAGCCTCCCAGAAGGCATTACGCCCGATAATCGAGGGGATTGCAGTCGCAGCGAGCAGTGCAGCGGAAGTGCGTGGCAGCTTGCCGATGGCGAAGAGGCTGCCTGCACCTGCTTTAATGCCACCAACGACCTGAGCGGCCGTCTTCGGGTCGCTCGGGATCAGACCACGGTACTCGCTCGGAACGGCACCGCGGACCTTATCTAAAAGCGCCTTCGTGCTTTCTTTATTGGCATTTGGGTCACGCAGCGTCTGAACACCGTCAACGATGTAGACGGACGCGAGCATTGGCCTTGCGAGTTTTCGAATCATAAATGCATTCCTCTTTTCTTTTCGCAACGTACCGGTCGCTGTATATACGTTCTATGTGACGTCCGACATTCGGATTACGCTTTTACCAGCGACGGTTCCACCAAACATCTAAATCTGGACGCTCTGTACCAAGCGTAGTGGATTTACCATGGCCCGGCCACACAATTGTCTCATCCGGATATGCGTCGAAGAGTTTTTCTTTGACATCGCGGAAGAGTCGCACGAAGTCGCCTTCGGAATTTGTTTTCCCAAGCCCACCAGGGAAAAGGGAATCACCGACAAAGAGGTTAGGCACCCCCTTGAGGTCGGCGTGCACGGCTGCGCCACCTGGGGTATGTCCACGCAGAATTACCACTGGGAGCTCGTGGCCTGCGAACGAAATCGAGTCGCCGTCGTGGAGTTCGCGGTCGACAGGAGCAGGCAGGGCAGGTACCTCGAGGAACGGTGCCCAGTGTGTAGCGCCCGTTGCTTCTAGGACTGCAGCCAATGCACGCACGTGATCGTGGTGGCGATGCGTCGTTAATACATCCGTGATCTTGACTCCGGCCAGTTCGGCCATGGCGAGGATAGCCGACGCGTCGTCAGCGGCGTCGATAAGCAGGCCCTGGCCATCTGCGCAGAGGAGATAGCAGTTGTTGTCCATCGAGCCGACGGAAACCTGGTGCAGTGCTAATTGGGGCAGTGGAGTTGATTCTGAATTCATGGTGCCTACCCTAGTCAATTCTTTCCTCGCCAGAACAGTGATCACCGAAGTGGTATACGCTGGTATGTTCGGAACAAAATGAACCGATCTTCTGGAAGAGGTATCTAGGTGGCTGACCGTCTTGTTGTACGTGGTGCAAGAGAACACAACCTGAAGGGCGTCGATGTGTCTCTGCCGAGGGACAAGATGGCCGTATTTACAGGCCTGTCTGGATCGGGTAAGTCCTCGCTGGCATTCGATACGATCTTTGCGGAGGGACAGCGTCGATACGTTGAGTCTCTTTCGTCGTATGCTCGGATGTTCTTAGGACAGATGGATAAGCCCGATGTCGATTACATTGACGGGCTATCGCCCGCGGTATCAATCGACCAAAAATCGACGAACCGTAACCCCCGTTCGACTGTAGGTACCATCACCGAAATCTACGATTACCTTCGCCTGCTCTATTCGCGGGCTGGCACTCCTCATTGTCCAGAGTGCGACGCTGTGATTGAACGGCAGACGCCGCAACAAATTGTGGACCGCGTGCTGGGGATGGAGGAGCGCCTCAAGTTCCAAGTCCTTGCCCCGGCAGTACGAAAGCGTAAAGGCGAGTTCGTTGACTTGTTTAAGGATCTCGCCGCTCAGGGTTACTCTCGAGTGAGCGTGGACGGCGAGTTGTACCAGCTCAGCGATCCACCGAAGCTTGAGAAGCAGGTCAAACACACGATTTCGGTGGTAGTGGACCGCCTTCAAGTGAAGCAAAGCCAAAAGCAGCGTCTCACCGACTCAGTGGAGACAGCACTCAAACTTGCCGACGGCCTCGTTGGCTTCGAATTCGTTGACTTCGATGAGGGCAACCCTGATCGGATCCAGATCTTCTCTGAAAAGATGGCGTGCCCGAACGGGCACAAACTTAACGTTGAGGAGTACGAGCCGCGCGCGTTCTCGTTTAACTCACCGTTTGGTGCCTGTCCAACGTGTGATGGTCTCGGGACGCAGAAGAAGATTGACGAAGAACTCGTTATTCCAGATCCAGACGCACCAGCAATTGATGCTTTCCAGCCATGGAACTCCAGCCCGAACAAGCGATACTTCGTCAAGTTGATTGAAGCGTTAGCAAAAGAGGAGGGCTTTGATGCTCACGCTCCGTTCAGCTCGCTGACGAAAACGCAGCAGAAGCATTTGGTAAATGGTTCCAAAACCAAGATCAGCGTGCGGTACAAGAACCGCTACGGCAGGCAGCGGTCATTCAGCGCAGCTTATGAAGGCGTCATTGGGTACCTGGAGCGTAAGCTCGAGCAGGCCGAAAGCGATACCCAGAAAGACCGACTGCTTGCTTATACGCGAGAGGTACCGTGTCCTTCGTGCAAGGGCGCTAGGTTGAAGCCCGAGATTCTCGCCGTTCGCCTCGACTCAACAACGCATGGTGAACGCTCCATCGCCGGGCTTACGGAACTGAGCATTGAGGATGCGTCCGAATACCTTGATAATTTGGTACTTGGCTACCGTGAGGAAATGATCGCGGGTGCGGTACTTCGAGAGATCCAAGCTCGGCTGCACTTTCTCTTGGACGTAGGACTGAGTTACCTCTCGCTCGCTCGGTCAGCCGGCACCCTGTCGGGCGGTGAAGCGCAGCGCATCCGTCTGGCCACGCAAATTGGGTCTGGCCTTGCCGGTGTACTGTACGTGCTTGATGAGCCGTCAATCGGTTTGCATCAACGGGATAACCAGAGGCTGATTAAGACTCTGAAGAAACTTCGCGACCTTGGGAACACGCTGGTTGTGGTTGAACACGATGAGGAAACGATCCGTGAGGCTGATTGGTTGGTAGACATCGGGCCGCTCGCCGGAGAATACGGCGGGGAAGTGGTCTACCAGGGAGAACCCGACGGTATCCGTGAAGTAGAGAACTCCATTACCGGAGACTACCTTGCGGGCAGGAAAAAGATTGAGGTCCCGGATCAGCGTCGACCGGTAGACGCAGACCGCAAGCTGAGAGTTGAGGGCGCGCGAGAGAACAACCTCAAGAACGTATCAGTGGATATTCCACTGGGAGTGTTGGTAGCTGTTACTGGGGTATCTGGGTCTGGCAAGTCTACGCTGGTAAACCAGATTCTGGCTAAGACTCTCCAGAATGAGCTCAATGGAGCTCGACAAGTCCCGGGACGGGTAAAGAAAGTCAGTGGCCTTGACCATCTCGATAAACTTGTCCAAGTCGACCAGAGTCCCATCGGACGTACACCACGATCAAACCCCGCGACATATACAGGGGTGTTTGACAAGATCCGCAACCTATTCGCGGAAACACAAGAGTCAAAGGTTCGCGGCTACAAGGCTGGCCGATTCTCGTTCAATGTCAAAGGCGGGCGCTGTGAAGCGTGCCGTGGTGATGGCACTATCAAGATTGAGATGAACTTCCTACCGGATGTATACGTTCCGTGTGAGGTGTGCCAGGGAGCACGATACAACCGTGAAACCCTCGAAGTGCGCTATAAGGGTAAGAACATTGCCGAAGTTCTCGATATGCCGATTTCTGAAGCAGCTGAGTTCTTCGAGCCAATTCAGTCAATCCATCGATACCTCAACACGCTTGTAGACGTCGGCCTGGGCTATGTACGTCTTGGGCAGGCTGCGACAACGCTATCCGGTGGTGAGGCACAGCGGGTGAAGCTGGCGGCAGAATTGCAGAAGCGAACTAACGGCCGAACAATTTACATCCTCGACGAGCCCACTACGGGGCTGCACTTCGAAGACATTCGTAAGCTCATGCTTGTGCTGAATGGCCTGGTGGAAAAGGGCAACACTGTGTTGGTGATCGAACACAACCTGGACGTTATCAAGTCGGCGGACTGGGTGATTGACATGGGGCCTGAGGGGGGATCAGGCGGTGGAACGGTGGTCGCGCAGGGAACGCCAGAAGACGTAGCACGTAATGGCAAGTCTCATACAGGTGCTTTCTTGAAGGAGATATTGCAATAGATCCAGCTTGAATGCATGATTTGCTTGAATAAACTTCATGTATTAAAGTTCTCACCACTACCGCCCAGAGCATTCTTTACAAAGGTGCCTGGGCCACAAGTGGAGTGAATCCCACCCCATGCCGGTCGATAGTGATCAGGATACGGGTCAAGGTAGCCAAAGCATTTTTTGGTTGCCTACGGAAAGCTCCCGCGTTATTAGTAATAGCGCGGGTTTTGTGCTTTTGCGCAGAATCACTGGTGGTCTGGTAGCGATCACACATTGGTTTCTATGTTTTAGGAGTTCTCATCAGCGCTGAAGCTCGGATTAACGATCGTATCCGCGTCCCGGAAGTCCGCTTGGTCGGCCCGTCCGGCGAGCAGGTAGGGATCGTCCGTACCGACGATGCTCGGAAACTGGCTTACGAGGCCGATCTTGACCTCGTCGAAGTTGCGCCAAAGGCGAAGCCGCCCGTGGCGAAGATCATGGACTACGGCAAATACAAGTATGAGCAGGATCAGAAGGCTCGCGAGGCCCGCAAGAACCAGCAGCAGACCGTAGTGAAGGAACAGAAGTTCCGTCCTAAGATCGATGAGCACGACTACCAGACGAAGAAAAACAATGTGGAGCGCTTCCTAGAGAAGGGCAACAAGGTCAAAGTCACCATCATGTTCCGTGGCCGCGAGCAATCGCGCCCAGAACTCGGCTACCGCCTCCTCGAGCGTCTTGCAGACGACATTCAAGAGGTTGGTGTCGTGGAGTCCCGTCCGAAGCAGGACGGGCGAAACATGACGATGGTATTCGGACCTGCTCGCAAGGGCAAAAAATAGATCAAGTTTTCAACTCTGAAGGGCTTTCAACATGAAGCAGAAGACCCACAAGGGCACCGCAAAGCGCATCAAGGTTAACGGCAAGGGCAAGCTGCGTCGTGAGCAGGCTGGTAAGCGCCACCTGAACGAGAAGCTGTCTTCGAAGCGTCGTCGCAAGCTCTCGGGTACCACCGACGTAGCTAAGAACGACGTGAAGCGCATGAAGCGCCTCCTCGGCATGTCCTAAGCACTGCCCAAGTTAAAACAACCGGTGAACGAAAGAAAAGGAAGTATTGACTCATGGCACGTGTCAAGCGTTCAGTTAATGCCAAGAAGAAGCGTCGCGCGATTCTGAAGTCCGCAAAGGGCTACCGTGGCCAGCGCTCCCGCCTGTACCGTAAGGCAAAAGAACAGTGGCTGCACTCCCAGACCTACGCCTACCGCGATCGTCGTAAGCGCAAGGGTGAGTTCCGTAAGCTGTGGATCCAGCGTATCAACGCCGCGGCCCGTATGAACGACATCACTTACAACCGTCTCATTCACGGCTTGAAGCTCGCAGAGGTCGAGGTTGACCGCAAGATCCTCGCGGAGCTCGCAGTGAACGACTTTGCAGCCTTCTCCGCTATCTGCGAGATCGCTAAGAAGGCCTTGCCAGCTGACGTAAATGCGCCAGTTGATGCAGCATAAGTTGCCTAGAACGTTGAACTAGGACGGAGCCCGTCGGCAAGCGTGAACGCTTGGCGGCGGGTTTTTACATTCAGGAGTAGGAAATTTCGTGGCCCTTGACTTTTCACAGCCCTTCACCGAACGAACCCCGCGAGTCGTGAATGCAGCGAAGCTGCTCCGCGCAAAAGGACGCAAGAAAGCAAACCGCTTTCTGGTGGAAGGGGTGAACAGCGTCGAGGCTGCCGTAGCTACGGGCGCGGCTACTGACCTCTTCGTGACAGAACATGCGTCACAAGCCTTTGCTGACGTTGTGACTACCGCAGAATATATGGATGTATATGTTCATGCCATTACAGATATCGCAGCGAAGCACTTGAGCGACACTGTAAACACCACTGGTATTTTTGCTGTTTGCAAGCCAGTGTTGTGGTCAGTCGGGGCAGCTCTTCGCGGTAAGCCTTCTTTTGTTGTGGTCGGGATTGATACTAACGATCCGGGTAACGCAGGCACGATGATTCGCATTGCTGACGTGTGCGGGGCGGATGCTGTCATATTTGCCGGCGACTGCGTCGATCCTGAGTCGGGCAAGGCTGTGCGGGCATCAGCAGGTTCGTTGTTTCACTTACCTGTGGCACGCGAGCGCAATACCCAGGACGTCCTTGGCCAGCTAAAAGCAGCAGGGCTTCAGACAGTGGCGACGACTATCGACGGCGAGGTATCCCTTGAGAAAACAAGTGATCTGCTTTCTGCCCCGATTGCTTGGCTGTTCGGAAACGAAGCACACGGATTGCCAACAGCTATTGCAGATCGTGCTGATGTACGGGTATCAATCCCGATTCAGGGATCTGCAGAGTCGCTGAACCTTGCAACAGCGTCAGCAATGTGTCTTTGGGAAACTGCCAAAGCAAAGATGGCGCAACAAGAGCTTTAGTTATATGTGTCGTGTCTGAAGCGACAGGTATGCTTAGTTTCGTTTTAACGGCTTTACAACCTTTACTACAAAGCGTAATCGGAAGGACCGAGTGTGTCGGAAAATAGTGGAATCGAATTGTCAGAAGAGAAACTCAATGCGGCAGCAGAAGCTGCAATTTCGGATTTTGAAGCAGCTGCAGACCTGCAGGCGTTAGAAGAGGCTCACAAGCAGCACTTGGGCGACCAAGCCTACATCCCTCAGGCTCGGCGTGCACTCGGTTCGTTGCCAAAGCAAGACCGTAAAGACGCTGGTAGGGCAGTGAATGTGGCCCGAGGCCGTGTAGAGAAGGCGTATGCCAAACTTCACGCGGTGCGTGAAGTCGAGTACCGCGAGGCTCAATTGAAAGCAGAGGCTGTCGACGTAACTCTACCGACACGTCGTTCTCAGCTGGGCGCGATGCATCCCATCACAACGTTGAGTGAGCAGATCGCAGATATCTTTATCGGCATGGGGTGGGAGATCGCCGAAGGGCCAGAAATCGAAGCCGAATACTTTAATTTTGATGCACTGAACTTCATTCCGGATCACCCGGCGAGGACGCTGCAGGACACCTTTTACGTTGGTAAACCTGGTTCCCGCCAGGTGATGCGCACGCATACTTCGCCTGTCCAGGTTCGAACGATGCTTGACCGTGATGTGCCTGTGTACATTGCTTGCCCTGGCAGGGTATTCCGCACCGATGAACTTGACGCAACGCACACCCCAGTTTTCCACCAGATTGAGGGTCTTGCCGTCGATAAAGGCCTGACTATGGCTCATTTGCGTGGCACACTCGACCACCTTGCGAAGACGCTGTTCGGGCCAGAAACGAAGACGCGTATGCGTACCAATTACTTCCCCTTCACCGAGCCATCTGCTGAGGTAGACGTTTGGTTCCCAAATAAAAAGGGTGGTGCTGGCTGGATCGAGTGGGGTGGCTGCGGCATGGTGAACCCGAACGTGCTTCGCGCAGTAGGCATTGATCCGGATGAGTACTCAGGCTTTGCGTTCGGGATGGGCCTTGAACGTACTCTCCAGTTCCGTAACGGCTTGTCAGACATGCGTGACATGGTCGAAGGCGATATCCGTTTCACCGTCCCATTTGGTGTGCAGGCTTAAAGGAGTTAATGACATGCTGATTTCAAAAAATTTCCTCACCACCCTTCTGCAACAGGCGGGCAATACTGGTTGGTCTGTCACTGACGAAGAGATGGACGCAGGCTTCGTTCGCGTCGGTTTTGAGACTGAAGGCTACGCCCCGATTGAAAAAACCGAGGGTCCCCTAGTGCTCGGCAAGGTCCTTGAAATTGAAGAGCTCACCGAGTTCAAGAAGCCGATTCGTTACTGCCAGGTTGACGTGGGACAGGCGAATGGCACGGGTGAGCCGCAGGGCATTATTTGCGGTGCACGTAACTTTACTGTTGGCGACACGGTAGTTGTCGCGCTTCCGGGGTGCGTTCTTCCGGGTAATTTCGCTATTTCTGCGAGAAAGACTTACGGGCATATCTCTAACGGGATGATGGCGTCAGCGGCGGAGCTCGGTCTGACCGCGAAGAGTGCTGGCATCATTACTCTTAGCGATGAAATCGGCGCCCCTGGCACTGATGCGCGGGAAATTCTGGATCTCGACGACACTATCTTCGAAGTGAACGTCACTCCGGATCGTGGTTACGCTTTGTCGGCGCGTGGCCTAATGCGAGAGCTTGCGTCGGCATTCGACATCGCTTTTGTCGACCCAGCTCAGCAGCCTGACATCGCCGGCATCGATATTTCTGCAGTTCCTGCGCCAGCAGGTTCCCTTCTCGACGTCACCGTAGAGCCGGACACCGCTACGAAGCGCTTCGGGCTGCGAAAGGTGGAAGGCATCGACCCCGAAGCGGCGTCGCCGTTTTGGATGCAGCGCGAGCTCATGCTCAGCGGCATCCGTCCAGTGAACGGCGCAACCGATGTTACGAACTTCGTAATGTTGCTGCTCGGTCAGCCGATGCACGCCTTTGACGCAGATACAATCTCTGGCGC
Source organism: Corynebacterium sp. NML98-0116 (assembly GCF_001767255.1). Classification (GTDB taxonomy): domain Bacteria; phylum Actinomycetota; class Actinomycetes; order Mycobacteriales; family Mycobacteriaceae; genus Corynebacterium; species Corynebacterium pseudogenitalium. The sequence goes on along the minus strand of NZ_CP017639.1, from coordinate 1,218,467 downwards.
GCTTCGCATCCATAATGCGGAAGAGGGCACTGAATTCGAAACACTGGATCATACAATGCGAACCCTTCGCGCTTCCGATGTAGTCATTTCTGATGACTCTGGAATTCAGTCTCTGGCTGGTGTCATGGGTGGCACGACCTCAGAAATTTCGGAAACCACGAAGAATGTTTACTTCGAAGCAGCAACTTGGGATGAACTTACGGTTGCGCGTACTGCTCGTCACCACAAACTGAGCTCAGAAGCCTCCCGTCGATTTGAGCGTGGAGTCGATCCGGCACTGGTGGAGGTAGCGTTGGATGTAGCTTGTGAGCTGCTGACGAGCTTTGCCGGGGGCAAGGTTGCAGCAGGTCGTACGTTGGTGGGTGAGGTGCATCAGCGAACTGAGATCTCTATGGCGAAAACGTTCCCATCGGCATTGATCGGCGTCAAGTACTCTGAAGAGACCATTTCTCAGCGGCTACATGAAGTCGGGTGCGGCGTTGAAGAAAGTGGTGGCAATTTCATTGTGACGCCACCTTCCTGGCGGAATGACCTTACGGTCCCAGTAGAGCTTGTAGAAGAGATTGTTCGGCTCGAAGGGCTTGACGCTATTCCATCGATTCTTCCGACGCCGAAGGGGGGACGTGGCCTGACTGCAACGCAAAAGCGTCGTCGTGCAGTGACGCATGCTCTTGCGTACTCAGGTTACGCAGAGATTATTCCTACACCGTTTATGGCCACGGGTCTTTTCGACGCCTGGGGCCTGAGCAAGGACGATGCCCGCCGCGCAACCGTGTCTGTTCAGAATCCTCTGGATAGCGACTACGCCGTACTCGCTACGACACTCTTGCCCGCAATGCTCGAGGCAGTAGCGAAAAATGCGGCCCGCGGTCAGCATGACGTGTCGATTTACTCAGTTGCACAGGTAGCTATCGGCGGGGAAGCTGAAACACCAATGCCAAGCGTTGATCACCGCCCGGACGAAGAGACCCTGGCAGCAGTGGTGAACTCATTGCCGAAGCAGCCGCTGCATGTTGCAACTCTTGGCGTCGGAGATGCCGAAGTAGAGGGGCCTTGGGGCGATTCGCGAATGTACTCGTGGGCTGATGCTGTTGAATCTGCGCAGATAGTGGCGCGGACAGCCGGGATAGAGCTCGAGGTCCGGGCAGCAGACTACCTACCATGGCATCCGGGACGCTGCGCAGAGTTGCTGGTCGACGGCCAAGTTGTTGGTCACGCAGGTGAACTACACCCGCAGATTCTGGAAGAATGTGGCTTACCTGCACGAGTTTGCGCAATGGAGATGGACCTTTCGGCATTGCCACAGAGTGCTCACCTGCCCGCTCCGAAGCTGTCTGCGTACCCGGCAGTTCACCAGGACCTTGCATTGGTCGTGGACGACTCGACACCGGCCGAAAGCGTGCGAAAGACCGTAGCAGAACACGCCGGGCCGTTATTGGAAAATGTAACGCTGTTTGACGTCTATCGTTCTGAGTCCCTCGGCGAAGGCAAGAAGTCGCTCGCATTTGGACTCTTGTTCCGTGCGGATGACCGAACGCTCACTGAAGACGAAGCGTCGGAAGGGCGTTTAGCTGCGGCTGAGGCAGCGAAACAGGAATTTAATGCCACGATGAGGGCGTAGGTTACTTTTGCTGCTGACAGGCAGGACATCGCAGTGAGCGGCGTCCTGCCTGCTGTCGTTTTAGGAATGCATGTATCTTGAATCGGCACGAGCTTGCTATTTGTCTGGCAGGATGGGACTCCGTAGCCACAAGCGTCTACACCCGTAAAGGAGCCATAAAACCATGCCACAACAGACCGTTCTCACCCCTAAGAGATTTGTGGCTGCAGGTCTTCACGCGGGAATACGCGAAGGCGAGGGGCGTGATCTGGCGCTCATTGTTAATCAGGGACCTGCTTGGAACGCAGCAGCGGTGTTTCCAGATAGTCGGGTCTGCGCCTCGCCTGTTCGAGCTACGCGCGAAGTTATGCGCTCGCATGCTGTGAACGCAGTTGTTTTAACATCAGGCAACGCTAATGCGTTCAACGGTTCAACGGGGGATGCGGACACTCGTGAGATTCAGAAGCGCGTATCCCAAGAGATTGGAGTCCCAGAAGACCGGGTCGCAGTCTGCGCGAAGGGACAGTTCGCAGTGCCTTTGCCAATGGAGCGTGTGAAAACTGGGTTAGCCAAACTCGCCACGGATCTGGGAGATACCCCTGCGCACGCTGAATCGGCTGCGGCCGCAATAGCGTCAACCCAAGGAACGATCAATCAAGCAGGCGTGAGCTGTGGAGCTTGGAGTGTCGGGGGCATTTCCCAGGGGGCTGGAAATTCACAGGAAACACTAGACACAGTACTGGGGTGCCTCACCACAGATGCGCTTGTACCGGCCTTTTCACTCGAAAAGGCATTGCGACGGGCTATGGAAACTACGTTTAATACGCTTGATCGATCTACAGCCCCGCTAACGAACGATACGGTGTTGTTGCTCGCATCTGGTGCGAGCCAGGTCACCCCCAACCAAACTCAGTTGGATGAGGCAGTGCTTGCGGTTTGCGAGGCATTGGTGGAGCAGCTTTTGGTCAACCAGGGAAGCGCGACCAAGAAATTGACGCTTGCCGTAGCTGGCGCTGCAAATGATGAAGAGGCACGCATCGCAGCACAAGCCGTAGCATGTGACGGACGTTTTCGAGAGTCGCTACTCAGTGGTGCTCCGGACTGGCCACGCGCACTCGCGATTGCGGGGAAGACAAAAGTGTGCCTAGATGCTGAGGCACTGGAGATCAACGTCAATGGAACACAGCTCTGCCAGGGAATCACTCCGCTCTTGACAAGCCGGGTGCTTGACTACGACGAACACGTGACTATTACGCTGGATCTAGGAACTCGTGGCGTCGGTACAGCAACAGTGCGGACGCTTTTGGAGCCTATGTAAGGGGAAAGTGGGCGTCGAAAAGCGAACGTCCAGGAGGCTTTGAAAATACAATAGGGGAGACGTCCGCATATTTTGCAGCAATCATAACGCAGAAATAGGAAGTAAACAGCATGGTGAACTCAGTTCGGCACTTTTTCGCAGACGATGACTTGACGCCAGAGGAACAAGCGCAAGTGCTCACGCTTGCCGCAGAGATGAAAAAGAACCCGTATGCGCACCGACCTCTCGAAGGGCCGAAGTCTGTTGCGGTACTTTTCGACAAGACCTCCACGCGCACGCGGTTCTCCTTCGATACAGGGATTGCACAGCTGGGTGGGCACGCGATTGTTGTCGAAACTCAGAATGCACAAATGGGCAAGGGTGAGTCCTACCAAGATACGGCGGCGGTGCTTTCGCGATACGTCGAAGCAATCGTTTGGAGGACGTATGCCCACGACAATTTGCTCCAGATGGCGGAGACATCACAGGTTCCGATTGTTAACGCGCTTTCCGATGACCTGCACCCGTGCCAAATTCTTGCGGATCTGCAAACAATCGTCGAAACCTTTTGTCCTGAGCAGGGGCCGGCGGGACTCCACGGCCTGAAAGCTGTGTATTTGGGAGATGGCGCTAACAATATGGCCAACTCCTACATGATTGGGTTCGCAACTGCGGGGGTAGACATCGCGATCATCGCGCCTCCGGAGTTTCATCCGGAGCAGCGGTTTGTGGACCGTGCGCGTGATCGTGCAAGCCAGACAGGTGCGACAGTCACGGTTACCAGCGATGTTGCTGCGGTAGCTGGAGCAGACGTGGTTATCACGGATACTTGGGTGTCAATGGGCATGGAGGGAGATGGAAAAGATCGACGCACTCCGTTCTTGCCATACCAAGTAAATAGTGGAATTATGCAAATGGCCGGTAATAATGCGATATTTCTTCACTGCCTACCGGCGTATCGTGAAAACGAAGTGACCGCAGAAGTAATCGATGGGCCGCAGTCGCGAGTCTTCGATGAAGCTGAAAATCGTCTTCACGCCCAAAAGGCGTTGTTGACCTGGTTGTTGGAGCACCAATAATGACCCAAACTGTCTCAAGAACTGCGCGACAAGCTCGGATTCTGGAGATACTTGTGAGCACGCGAGTGTCTTCTCAGATCCAGCTTTCCGAGCTTTTGCAAGACGAGGGTATCGAGATTACGCAGGCAACCCTGTCCCGTGATCTTGATGAGCTGGGAGCAAAGAAAGTGCGGCCAAGCGACGGAGGCCGTGCATATTACACGGTGAACTCCGATGCCGAGGCTTTTGATGCCTTGCATACAGGCCCACGTGAGAAACTTCGTCGAATGATCGAGGAACTCGTCGTCTCTGTTGACCATTCTGCGAATATGGCTGTACTGCGAACTCCACCTGGAGCTGCACAATATCTGGCTAGCTATATAGACAGAGTCGGTTTGGAGCAGGTAGTAGGCTGTATCGCTGGTGACGATACGATTTTTGTTCTCGCCCGAGATCCGCTTAAGGGCGGTGACCTAGCCCAGCAGGTATTTGGACGCAATACAAAGGCGTAAGTGACGCCGAAGCAAGCACAAACCCCGCGCTAGGTATACTATGTACCGCAGTGCAGAATATGATCTAGAAACACAAGGAGCTTTGATCCATGACTAACCGTGTTGTACTCGCATACTCAGGCGGGCTCGATACCTCTGTTGCGATTTCCTACCTCGGCGAAATGCTTAATGGCGAAGTCATTGCAGTAGCACTCGACCTTGGCCAGGGCGGCGAAGATATGGAGTCCGTACGTCAGCGCGCATTAGATTGCGGTGCTGTGGAATCCATCGTTATCGATGCGAAAGATGAATTTGCTGAGGACTACTGCCTGCCAACCATCAAGGCGAACGGTATGTACATGGGTGAGTACCCGTTGGTGTCAGCAATTTCCCGCCCGTTGATCGTAAAGCACCTTGTGAAGGCCGCACAGGAGCACGGTGGCACTCACGTATCACACGGTTGCACCGGTAAAGGCAATGACCAGGTTCGTTTTGAGGTTGGATTCCTGAACCAGGACCCAGATCTGGAAATTGTTGCGCCTGCTCGCGATTTTGCGTGGACACGCGATAAGGCGATTGCGTACGCAGAAGGAAAGGACCTGCCAATTGAGCAGTCGGCAGCTTCGCCATTCTCGATTGACCAAAACGTTTGGGGGCGCGCGGTAGAGACAGGCTTTTTGGAGGACCTCTGGAACGCGCCGACGAAGGATCTATACGCTTACACGGAAAGCCCTTCGATGGGCAATGCGCCTGACGAAGTCATTATCTCGTTCGAGGGAGGCAAGCCGGTTGCAATCGACGGCCGCCCGGTAACGATGTTGGAAGCAATCGAAGAGATGAACCGTCGCGCTGGTGCGCAGGGCATCGGTCGTCTGGATATGGTCGAAGACCGCTTGGTTGGCATTAAGTCCCGTGAGATTTACGAAGCGCCAGGTGCGGTCGCTCTGATTACGGCGCACAAGGCGCTCGAGGACGTTACGATTGAGCGCGAGCTGGCTCGCTACAAGCGACTTATCGACGCGCGCTGGTCGGAGGAAGTGTACGACGGTCTTTGGTTCGGTCCGCTCAAGCGCTCCCTGGATGCGTTCATCGAGTCGACACAGGAGCACGTCACTGGGGACATCCGCATGGAAATGCATGCAGGTAAGGCAGTGGTCAATGGCCGCCGCTCCAACCACTGCCTGTACGACTTCAACCTCGCGACGTACGACACAGGCGACACTTTCGACCAGACCTACGCTAAGGGCTTCGTCCGTTTGCATGGTTTGTCATCGCAGATCGCGAACAAGCGCGATCGCGAAGCGAAATAGCAGGGAGCTTTGGAAGTTATGCAGCAGCATAAGACGAATGAAGGCGCGCTGTGGGGCGGTCGGTTTTCTGGCGGCCCTTCTGAGGCGATGTTCGCGCTGAGCGTATCGACGCACTTCGATTGGGTGCTTGCGCCTTATGATGTATTGGCATCGAAAGCTCACGCAAAAGTCTTGCACCGTGCAGGACTTCTTTCGGACGAAGACCTGAAGACCATGCTCGAGGGGCTTGAGCAACTCGGCGCAGACGTTGCAAGTGGTGCGTTTGTTCCCGAACCGACGGACGAAGATGTTCACGGCGCAATGGAGCGCGGCCTGATCGACCGAGTAGGTCCTGAGGTAGGAGGGCGCCTGCGTGCAGGGCGCTCGCGGAATGACCAGGTGGCAACGATGTTCCGGATGTGGGGTCGTGATGCCCTGCGCGGTGTTGCTCTGCACATTACGGATCTCATCGATGCTCTCGTTGCACAGGCGGCTGCACATCCCGATATCATCATGCCGGGTAAGACCCACTTCCAGGCTGCGCAGCCTATTTTGCTCGCACACTCGTTGCTCGCTCACGCACACCCGCTGTTGCGTGACTTGGAGCGGATTCAGGATGCGGACAAGCGGTTGGCTGTGTCGCCGTACGGCTCTGGCGCTTTGGCGGGTTCTTCGTTGCACCTAGACCCGGAGGCGATTGCGGAAGAACTTGGCTTCTATGAAGCAACCGACAACTCACTGGACGGCACAGCTTCGCGTGATTTCGCAGCCGAAGCGGCCTACGTTCTAGCCCAGATTGCAGTGGATGTGTCCCGCTTTGCGGAAGAGATTATCGCCTGGTCGACGCCAGAGTTCGGTTACGTCACGTTGGACGACGCATGGTCGACTGGTTCTTCGATCATGCCGCAAAAAAAGAACCCAGACGTTGCGGAGCTTGCCCGAGGCAAGTCAGGTAGGTTAATCGGCAACCTTACCGGATTGATGGCCACTCTTAAGGCGCAGCCTCTCGCGTATAACCGCGATTTGCAAGAAGACAAGGAGCCGGTAATCGATTCCGTAAACCAGCTCAACATTCTTCTGCCAGCGTTTACCGGGTTGGTCTCGACTCTCAAGTTCCATGGTGATCGAATGCGTGAGATTGCACCTGCGGGATTCACGCTTGCTACCGATTTGGCAGAGTGGATGGTTCGCCAGGGTGTGCCATTCCGAGAGGCGCACGAAGCTTCCGGAGCATGCGTACGCATCGCGGAGTCCCGAGGCGTCAACCTTATTGACTTGACAGATGAGGAGCTCGCGAGCGTAGACCCTCGACTTAACGCAGGTGTCCGTGACGTGCTCACGATTGAGGGTGCTGTGAGCTCGCGCGATACACGCGGTGGAACCGCCGGCCCACGGGTAGAAGAACAGCGTGTACGCGTAGCGGAGGCAAATAGTAAGTATCGAGCGTGGGCAGAGAAGCCTGTGCGGGGTTAACATCGGTACCGCATTTGCGACGCCCACCTTTCGGTGGGCGTTTCAACTTTTTGTAGTGGTGGCGTCGATAAGTGACTAACAAGGGTGAGGTAAGCTCAACTGCATGAGTCTTGATCCCAAACTTCTCGACGTACTGGTGTGCCCGCAAGACAAAGGGCCGCTTGAGTATAAGGAAGACGAACAGTTGCTGGTGAATGAACGCATTGGTGTCGCGTATCGGATCGACGATGGTATTCCGGTCCTGCTAATCGATGAAGCAGTTCCCTATACAAACACCCACAAGTAACAACGCTGGGAAGACGACTCTCTGAAAGGAATTTCATGACTAACGCAAACATTATCGACGAACTCGAGTGGCGTGGCCTGATCAATCAGCACACGGATCTGGAGGCGTTGCGTGAAGAAACGCAGAAGCCTATCACGTTGTACTGTGGCTTCGACCCGACAGGCCCTTCACTACATGCAGGTCACCTGGTGCCGCTGCTGATGCTGCGCAGGTTCCAACTCGCTGGACACCGGCCAATTGTGCTAGCAGGTGGTGCTACCGGCAAGATAGGCGACCCGCGTGACGTGGGCGAGCGCACGATGAATTCCGATGACACTGTGGCAGATTGGGCCGAGCGAATTGGAAGCCAGCTGTCAAAGTTCGTCGATTTTGACGGTGAGAACGGTGCGCTGCTGCTGAATAATAATGATTGGATTAAGGACTGGAAGGTCATTGAGTTCCTTCGCGACGTCGGCAAGCATTTTTCGCTCTCCACAATGCTGAGTCGTGATACCGTGAAGCGTCGCCTGGAAAACGACGGGATTTCTTTTACCGAGTTTTCGTACATGCTGTTGCAGGCACATGACTTTGTACAGTTGCGTCGTACGCACAATTGTGTGCTGCAGGTTGGTGGTGGCGACCAGTGGGGCAACCTGGTTGCTGGTGTTGATCTGAACCGACGCATGGATTCGGAGCGCGTGCATGCGTTGACCGTTCCGCTTGTGACGGACTCCGAGGGCAAGAAGTTTGGCAAGTCCACGGGTGGTGGTTCGTTGTGGCTTGATCCAGAAATGACCAGCCCGTACACCTGGTACCAGTACTTTGTGAATGCTGCGGACGCCGATGTGATCCGGTACCTGCGGTGGTTCACTTTTCTCGATAAGGAAGAGCTGGATGCTCTTGCCGTCGAGGTCGAAGAGCGACCATTTAAGCGAGAGGCACAGAAGCGGTTGGCGCAAGAGATGACAGATCTCGTCCATGGCCGCGAAGCTCGTGAGGCCGTTGAGTTAGCGTCCCAGGCGCTATTCGGTAAAGCAGATCTGACTGATCTCGATGAGCGTACCTTGGCCAGCGCTGTTGCCGAGACGAATGTGTTCGAGGTCGCGGCTGGAGCTGAAGTCAGCATCGTGGACATGCTGGTCGGCTCCGGCTTGGCCGACTCGAAGGGTGCTGCCCGTAGATCGCTGAAGGAAGGCGGCATTTACGCCAACAACGAGCGTGTAGTAGATGAGAACTGGGTTCCATCCGTGGATGATTTTCTGCATGGAACCTGGCTCGTGCTGCGTCGTGGTAAGAAGACATTCGCAGGCGTGAAGCGCAGCTAGGCGCAGGTGACAGCATCTGAAAGCAACGCGGTGGTAGAGCAGAAGCCTATGCCACCGCGTTAAGTCTTTCCATGATGGTTGCTGCGATGCCCTCGGGAGTGTCATCGATATCCACAGCGAAACCCAGCTCGTCCGGTTGGAGCGATTCAAGCGTATCTAGCTGGGAATCCAACATTGAAGCAGGCATGAAGTGATCCGTACGGTGGCTCAGTCGTTTCAGCAGTAGCTCACGCGGCCCGTCTAGGTGCACAAATATAAGGGGTACGTCGGCTAGTCGGAGCTTGTCGCGATAAATGCGTTTCAGCGCTGAACATGTAACGACGGTTCGCTTTCCAGCACTGTCTTGCTTTTGAAGCCAGTTCGAGAGTTTCTCAAGCCACGGCCAGCGGTCCTCGTCGGTGAGAGGTTGGCCCTGACTCATCTTTTCGACGTTTTCCGCCGGATGAAACTCATCAGCCTCGACGAGTTCAAAGCCGGATCTCTGCGCAAGAATCTCGGCGATGGTGGTCTTTCCACTTCCGCACACTCCCATAAGGATGAGGTGCGCCGGGGGTAGCTTCTCTGCTTCATGCATGTTCTTCCCTCCTTGATGCTTCACGAGTGGGGGTAGCTAAAGAAAGCGTCGCCCTGACATTGATGCAGTGCACGATCGCCCACTGAAGTATGTGTATTCTAACGCTATAGCCAGTTTTCCGTATTGACGCCCCGTAGATCGGTGCGTCGATACGGCCTTGAAGCCTCGCTTGAGAAGAGACAGGATAGCTCATGGAAACTTGGGAACAGACGTTGTCGGCCGGCCCCTTAATGGGGATCGCTGCGGTCGGCATTGCCCTCATTCTTTTGCTCATTATTCAGTTCAAGGTCCATGCGTTCGTCACGCTGATTCTTGTGTCTGTCTTGACCGCTATCGCGGCAGGCATTCCAACAGGAGAACTGTATGACGTTGTGATGGGCGGCTTCCGATCCACACTTGGCGACGTCGGTATTCTTGTCGGTTTGGGCGCGATGCTTGGCAAACTTATTGAGTACTCCGGTGGCGCTAGAGTCCTCGCCAACACGATGATCGGTAGGTTCGGCGAGCGGCGAGCGCCGATGGCGCTTGGTGTGGCCTCGCTCTTGCTTGGCTTCCCAATGTTTTTCGACGCCGGCCTCGTTGTCATGCTGCCGATCATTTTCGCAGTTGCCGCTCGTATCGGTGGACCAATCTTGCTCTACGCAATTCCGACGGTTGCTGCATTCTCTGTCATGCACGTCTTCGTGCCTCCGCATCCAGGACCAGTCGCTGCTTCGACATTCTTCGACACAAACCTTGGTCTGCTGATCGTTTTTGGCTTGATTGTTGCAGTTCCAACGTTTTATGTTTCGGGCCTTTTGTGGGGTAAGTATTGCGCAAAGAAGTTCCCGTTTACGTCAGTAGCAAACGCCGTTTTCAACTCGGACGACAGCGATATTAAGTCATTGCCGAAAACAGGCACTGTCATTACGATTCTGCTACTCCCGATGCTGTTGATATTCCTGAACACGGGTGTCGACTTTGCGACGAAATCTGGCGCAATTACAGGTGACGAAACCTGGGCGCAGGCGTTCACATTCCTTGGAAAGTCCGGTATTGCGCTGTTGATTTCGGTTCTCGTCGCGCTTCCAGTGCTCGGGACCTCACGTGGGGTGAAGGGTTCGGCGCTGGAAAAACTCGTCGATTCGGCGTTAGGGCCAATTGCATCCGTTGTGTTCATTACTGGTGCCGGTGGCATGTACGGCGGAGTTCTTCGTGCGTCTGGTATCGGCGATGCCATCGCGGATCTCATGCAAGGACTAGGAATTCCAGTCATCCTCGCTGTGTACTTGGTAGCGGTGATCATGCGCGTTGCGCAGGGATCTGCAACTGTAGCGCTGACAACCACGGCCGGATTGATGGCTCCAGCAGTACTGGCTGGCGGCTACTCGGAAATTCAGATCGTCGCAATTACATTGGCGTGTGCGGCCGGTTCGGTTTGCTGCTCTCTAGTGAACGACTCCGGCTTCTGGCTTGTGGGCCGTCTTTTTGGGATGGACGTCAAGACCACACTGAAAACTTGGACGCTGCAGCAGACCATAGAATCCGTGGCGGCATTCCTAATCACGCTTCTGATCTTTGTCCTTTTCTAACTCCTTGAGAAGGCGTTAGGGGAACGCAATCTGATCCGTTAGCGCCTTCTCAATAAACTACTTCTACCAGCCAATTTGTGTTGTTGTTGGTGTGTGTGTAACTTTATGTGAGTCAGCGAGACCGACAACGCCCCGCCAGACAGACTCGGTAAAGAGTTGGTTGGTGAGATGGCGGTTAGGAAAACTACCGCTGGCCGACATAACAAAATAGGTTCTGTGATGCGGCGCGTGTTTGCGTTGTTGAGAATGTTTTGTTAGTGTCAATCTTCGTCGCTTTGAATGCGCCACTGTGTTTTGTGGTGTGTTTGGGTGTGCGGTTGTTGTTTGAGAACTCGATAGTGTGCCAATGTACTTTTTATTTTTTTGATTGCATTGACTTTTGGTTGCGTGCTGTGTGCCATGTTTTGGTGTGTGCCGGCGGTGATGCTTGAACCTATGATTGAGTGTCACTGGTGTGGTGCAGATGCATGGTCGCGTTGACTGTATTGGTTGATGTGGTTGTGACTGGTCCTGTTTTACCCCGTCGGGTTGGGACCAGTTTTGTTTGTACTTTACAGTTTTTGTAATTTTAGGATTTTGCCAGACACTGGCGATGACTGTTGTGGTTGTTGTTGGTGGTTGGTTTGTTTTTGGTTAGGTTTTGGGCTTTTCACGGCCTTGTTTCTTTCTGAAATAGTTTTTGTGGAGAGTTTGATCCTGGCTCAGGATGAACGCTGGCGGCGTGCTTAACACATGCAAGTCGAACGGAAAGGCCAGTGCTTGCACTGGTACTCGAGTGGCGAACGGGTGAGTAACACGTGGGTGATCTGCCCTGTACTTCGGGATAAGCTTGGGAAACTGGGTCTAATACCGGATAGGACAACTTTTTGGATATTGTTGTGGAAAGCTTTTGCGGTATGGGATGAGCTCGCGGCCTATCAGCTTGTTGGTGGGGTAATGGCCTACCAAGGCGTCGACGGGTAGCCGGCCTGAGAGGGTGTACGGCCACATTGGGACTGAGATACGGCCCAGACTCCTACGGGAGGCAGCAGTGGGGAATATTGCACAATGGGCGCAAGCCTGATGCAGCGACGCCGCGTGGGGGATGAAGGCCTTCGGGTTGTAAACTCCTTTCGCTAGGGACGAAGCTTTTTTGTGACGGTACCTGGAGAAGAAGCACCGGCTAACTACGTGCCAGCAGCCGCGGTAATACGTAGGGTGCGAGCGTTGTCCGGAATTACTGGGCGTAAAGAGCTCGTAGGTGGTTTGTCGCGTCGTTTGTGTAAGTCCACAGCTTAACTGTGGGACTGCAGGCGATACGGGCATAACTTGAGTGCTGTAGGGGAGACTGGAATTCCTGGTGTAGCGGTGAAATGCGCAGATATCAGGAGGAACACCGATGGCGAAGGCAGGTCTCTGGGCAGTAACTGACGCTGAGGAGCGAAAGCATGGGTAGCGAACAGGATTAGATACCCTGGTAGTCCATGCCGTAAACGGTGGGCGCTAGGTGTGAGTCCCTTCCACGGGATTTGTGCCGTAGCTAACGCATTAAGCGCCCCGCCTGGGGAGTACGGCCGCAAGGCTAAAACTCAAAGGAATTGACGGGGGCCCGCACAAGCGGCGGAGCATGTGGATTAATTCGATGCAACGCGAAGAACCTTACCTGGGCTTGACATGTAGCGGATCGCCGCAGAGATGTGGTTTCCCTTGTGGTCGCTATACAGGTGGTGCATGGTTGTCGTCAGCTCGTGTCGTGAGATGTTGGGTTAAGTCCCGCAACGAGCGCAACCCTTGTCTTATGTTGCCAGCACGTAATGGTGGGGACTCATGAGAGACTGCCGGGGTTAACTCGGAGGAAGGTGGGGATGACGTCAAATCATCATGCCCCTTATGTCCAGGGCTTCACACATGCTACAATGGTCGGTACAGCGCGTTTGCTACCTTGTGAGGGGATGCTAATCGCACAAAGCCGGCCTTAGTTCGGATTGGGGTCTGCAACTCGACCCCATGAAGTCGGAGTCGCTAGTAATCGCAGATCAGCAACGCTGCGGTGAATACGTTCCCGGGCCTTGTACACACCGCCCGTCACGTCATGAAAGTTGGTAACACCCGAAGCCAGTGGCCTGTCATGGGAGCTGTCGAAGGTGGGATCGGCGATTGGGACGAAGTCGTAACAAGGTAGCCGTACCGGAAGGTGCGGCTGGATCACCTCCTTTCTAAGGAGTTTTATTTTGTTGGCTCACAGTTGTGGGCTTTTTTGTTGGTTGAGTCACCGTGGGTGTGGCTGCCAATTTGTTGTTTCCGGGTGGAGACACACCAGTCACGGACTGTCATGCATTCGTGTGGTGGTTGTGGTTGTGGTTGCAGTGTGGCCGGGTTTTTGTAGTCAAAAAGAAGTGTTAATTATTGTGTGTTGGTGCACTGTTGGGTGTCTGAGGCAGCAGTTGTGTTGTCTTGAATGATTCCGCGTGTTGATCACTGACTGGTTTGGTTGGTGGTTGGTGTGTGGGGTGTGTTGTGTGAGAACTGTATAGTGGACGCGAGCATCTTTATTCTTGTGGAAGAATTTTTTGATTGTAAGTTTGCCTAACAACAAGTGATTGTCATGCTGTTTGTGTGTGGTGGTTGTTTGTTGTTTGTTTGTTGTGTGTTTTTGTTTTGTTACAAGGGCGTACGGTGGATGCCTTGGCATGCTTAGCCGATGAAGGACGTGTGAGGCTGCGTTATGCCTCGGGGAGTTGCCAACAAAGCGTTGATCCGAGGATGTCCGAATGGGGAAACCTGGCACTTGTTATGGAGTGTTACCTGCAGATGAATGTATAGTCTGTGTGGGGGTTACGCGGGGAAGTGAAACATCTCAGTACCCGTAGGAGAAGAAAACAATTGTGATTCTGCTAGTAGTGGCGAGCGAACGTGGATGAGGCTAAACCATGCGTGTGTGATACCTGGCAGGGGTTGCGCGTGTGGTGTTGTGGGCGATGATTGTGGGTATGCTGCCATGTACCCTCATGATGCGGCGTGTTAGCGGAAGTCACCTGGGATGGTGTGCCGGAGAGGGTGAGAGCCCCTGTACGTGAAGGCGTGTCGTGTTGTGGTGATTGTTTGCCCGAGTAGCAGTGGGCTCGTGGAATCTGCTGTGAATCTGCCGGGACCACCCGGTAAGCCTAAATACTAAGTGTGACCGATAGTGGATAGTACCGTGAGGGAATGGTGAAAAGTACCCCGGGAGGGGAGTGAAAGAGTTCCTGAAACCGTGCGCTTACAATCCGTCAGAGCACCGCGTGTGTGTGATGGCGTGCCTTTTGAAGAATGAGCCTGCGAGTCAGCGGCATGTCGCGAGGTTAACCCGTGTGGGGTAGTCGTAGCGAAAGCGAATCCTAATTGGGTGTTGTTTAGTGGCATGTCCTGGACCCGAAGCGGGGTGATCTACCCATGGCCAGTGTGAAGCAGCTGTAAGAGGTTGTGGAGGCGCGAACCCACTTAGGTTGAAAACTGAGGGGATGAGTTGTGGGTAGGGGTGAAAGGCCAATCAAACTCCGTGATAGCTGGTTCTCCCCGAAATGCATTTAGGTGCAGCGTTATAGTAGTTTGCCGGAGGTAGAGCTACTGGTTGGTTGAGCGGGACTATCATCTTAGCAACATCAGCCAAACTCCGAATGCCGGTTAAGTGTTCTATAGCAGTGAGACTGTGGGGGATAAGCTTCATAGTCGAGAGGGAAACAGCCCAGATCGCCGGTTAAGGCCCCTAAGGGTGTACTAAGTGGAAAAGGATGTGGGATCGCGAAGACAGCCAGGAGGTTGGCTTAGAAGCAGCCATCCTTGAAAGAGTGCGTAATAGCTCACTGGTCGAGTGGTTCTGCGCCGACAATGTAGTGGGGCTCAAGTACACCGCCGAAGCCGCGGCATAGTTTTTACTATGGGTAGGGGAGCGTCGTGCATGGGGTGAAGCCATACTGTAAGGGGTGGTGGACTGTGTGCGAGTGAGAATGCAGGCATGAGTAACGAGAGATACGTGAGAATCGTATCCGCTGGATGACTAAGGGTTCCTGGGTCAAGTTCGTCTTCCCAGGGTGAGTCGGGTCCTAAGGCGAGGCCGACAGGCGTAGTCGATGGTCAACGGGTTGATATTCCCGTACCCGTATGCATGCGACAAAGAGTGAAGCGGTGATACTAACCACCCTGAACTGGCAACATGCGCATCCTTTTGGGTGTGTGGTTGTTGGTGATGCGTGGGGCCTGATCCGTGGTAGTTCAGTGATGGGGTGACGCAGTCAGGTAGCCGCGCCAAGTGTTGGATATCTTGGTGTAAGCGTGTGGCACGTCGACTTGTGAAATGCGGTCGATATTTTGTGTGAGGCGTGATGCGTAGCCCAATTGTTGGGTGATGGTGGTGATCCTTTGCTGTCGAGAAAAGCCTCTAGCGATGTGTGTGTATGGCCCGTACCCGAAACCGACACAGGTGGTCAGGTAGAGAATACTAAAGCGGTCGGGTGAACTGTGGTTAAGGAATTCGGCAAATTGCCCCCGTAACTTCGGGAGAAGGGGGGCCCTTGCTGGTTGCATGCCTTTTTCGGTGTGTTGCTGGTGGGGGTCGCAGAGAATAGAGGGGAGCGACTGTTTATCAAAAACACAGGTCCGTGCGAAGACGGTTAAGTTGATGTATACGGACTGACGCCTGCCCGGTGCTGGAAGGTTAAGAGGACCTGTTAGGACGTAAGTCCGAAGCGGAGAATTTAAGCCCCAGTAAACGGCGGTGGTAACTATAACCATCCTAAGGTAGCGAAATTCCTTGTCGGGTAAGTTCCGACCTGCACGAATGGCGTAACGACTCCCCTGCTGTCTCAACCACAGGCCCGGTGAAATTGCAGTACGAGTAAAGATGCTCGTTTCGCGCGGCAGGACGAAAAGACCCCGGGACCTTCACTATAGCTTGGTATTGGTATTCGGTGCGGTTTGTGTAGGATAGGTGGGAGACTGTGAAGTGGTCACGCTAGTGATTGTGGAGTCGTTGTTGAAATACCACTCTGACCGTAGTGGATGTCTAACCTTGGCCCATGATCTGGGTTGGGGACAGTGCCTGGTGGGTAGTTTAACTGGGGCGGTTGCCTCCCAAAATGTAACGGAGGCGCCCAAAGGTTCCCTCAGCCTGGTTGGCAATCAGGTGGTGAGTGTAAGTGCACAAGGGAGCTTGACTGTGAGACTTACAAGTCGAGCAGGGACGAAAGTCGGGACTAGTGATCCGGCACCTACTTGTGGATGTGGTGTCGCTCAACGGATAAAAGGTACCCCGGGGATAACAGGCTGATCTTCCCCAAGAGTCCATATCGACGGGATGGTTTGGCACCTCGATGTCGGCTCGTCGCATCCTGGGGCTGGAGTAGGTCCCAAGGGTTGGGCTGTTCGCCCATTAAAGCGGCACGCGAGCTGGGTTCAGAACGTCGTGAGACAGTTCGGTCTCTATCCGCCGCGCGCGTTGAAACTTGAAGAAGGCTGTCCCTAGTACGAGAGGACCGGGACGGACGTACCTCTGGTGTGCCAGTTGTTCCGCCAGGAGCAGGGCTGGTTGGCTACGTACGGGAGGGATAACCGCTGAAAGCATCTAAGCGGGAAGCCTGTTTTGAGATGAGGTTTCGTTTGAGGTTCCCTAGAGATGATGGGGTTGATAGGCCGGATCTGGTAGCACTGTGAGGTGTGTAAGGTGACTGGTACTAATTACACCGAGACTAAAACAAAGCACACACATGTTGGTGTTGTTTATGGTCAAATTAATGAGTGTTCTTCCGCGAAGAAGAGTTAAGTGTTTGCGTCCACTGTGCAGTGTCTGGCATGACATGCCTGTGCTGATATGTGAATATTGTCGTTGTTATCAACAGTATTGTGTTGGCACGATTTTGGTCGTGTCGGTGGTTGATGGCGGCGGGGAAACGCCCGGTCCCTTTCCGAACCCGGTTAGCTAAGCCCGCCCGCGCTGATGGTACTGCACCTGGGAGGGTGTGGGAGAGTAGGTTACCGCCGGCCTATAACTTCATTTTCCTGTGTGTGGTGGGTTCCATTATTCCCGTTGTGGGGGGTGGTGGTACCCACCACACTCTTTTTTGTGCACCCACAACAAACAACGAGGGCCGTCTTTACGAAGTCTGATGACGCCAGCGCTCCTTGTTTGTAGACTCAGAGGTGCAAGTCTGACTGACCGGATGATTGGGAATTTGTTTCAACAGGTGCACAATAAGTTCTTATTTTCGGACATTCCTGTTTATAATGACTTGTTCCAATAGAAAGGTGTTTCATGTCCGATCGCTCTAACGAGAGACCACGTCGCAACCACGGTTCTTCTTCCTCCAAGGGGCGGAACGGGCGGCCAAGCAATGGGGGCCGGAAAGGTCGGCGCGACGACAGTAGGGATCGTCGCAATGATCGCAGCGGTGACGGCCGTGGTAGGAGCAGAAACGCTCGTCCTGGCGGCGATGAAGAACGCAAATTCAACAATCGTCACAATCGCTCGCAGCCTCGTCGGCAGGGCTACCGCGAGGATAGGATGGCTCAAAAGCTTTCTGAACCCGACCTGCCTTCCGATCTTGACATCAGTGTTCTCGACCCGTCCGTGCTGCAAGATTTGAAGGTGTTGTCACATGACAACGCAACTCGCGTCGCGAAGCACATGATTATGGCTGCAGAGCTGCTCGACGACGACCCGGCGCTTGCCTTGCGGCATGCTAGGGCAGCAAAGAATCGTGCCGGACGTGTTGGGGTTGTTCGTGAAACGAATGGTGTAATCGCTTACCACGCAGGTGAGTGGAAAGAGGCACTTTCTGAGCTGCGAGCTGCCCGGCGCATGAGTGGCGGCCCTGGGCTTTTGGCTGTGATGGCTGATGCTGAACGCGGACTTGGTCGTCCCGAGAAGGCGTTGGAGCTTGGTCGGAGTCCTGAGGCGCGAGACCTCGATCGTGAGGGACGTATTGAGCTTGCCATCGTTCTTTCTGGTGCGCGTCGCGATCTGGGCCAGGTTGATTCTGCGATTGCGACGTTGGAACGTGTACGTCCGAACAAGGACGAGCGGGACGTCTCTGCAATGCGTTTGTCTTACGCCTACGCCGACGCATTGCTGGCTGCTGGCCGAAAGGCTGAAGCGGCTGACTGGTTCAAGCATGTTATTGAGTTGGATCCGGAGATGTTGACGGATGCGAAGCAGCGTTTGGAAGAGACGGAGTAGTGGCTTTGGGTTCTCTTGCTCATCAATATGACGTGTTGCTCTTTGACTTAGACGGCACGGTTTGGGAGGGCGGCCGCGCGTTAGACAATGCGGTTTCCAGCATCATCGAATGTGGTGTGACACCTTTCTACATCACGAATAATGCATCCCGGCCTTCGGCCCTCGTCGCCGAAATGCTTGGTGATATTGGGCTAGAGTGCTCGAGTGAGGAGATTATTACCTCAGCAGAGGCAGCTTTGGAGCTAGCGCGACCCCTGTTGAAAGAGGATGATCCCATCCTTGTTCTTGGTGCGCAGTCGTTCAAAGACTTGGTTTCTGGGGCCGGTTATCGCGTAGTCTCTAGTGCTGACGACGCACCAGTTGCGGTGTTACAAGGGCACTGCCCGGAAACTGGGTGGCGTGAGCTGTCTGAAGCAGCGTTGGCGATTCACAACGGGGCGGTCTACTTGGCTTCAAACCTTGATACTTCCTTGCCGATGGAGCGGGGGCTTATGGTCGGTAACGGCTCGATGGTGGCGGCGGTGACGTCAGCAACCGGCGTTGTCCCAGAGGCGGCCGGAAAGCCAGAACCGGCTATGTTCCATCAGGCTGTGAAGCTGTCGGGTGCTACGCGAGCGTTGGCGGTCGGTGACCGTTTAGATACCGATATTGCCGGTGGAAATCGTGCGGGGATGGATACGTTGCAGGTACTTACAGGTGTGTCTGGTCCTTATGCTTTGTTGGCGGCTAAGCCGGTGGAGCGCCCGACATATATTGGTGATGACTTGCGTAGCCTCTTGGCAGATGCGGAGAGCTTGCGGCCGGGAGCACAGGGCGGTTTCGTGGCGAAGCTGCAAGGAGATACGCTCCTGCTTAACGGTGGTGCTGCATCTTCTTCGCCTACGGAGGCCTTGCGAACGGCTCTGGCTGTTGCGTGGTCTGCAGAGGCCGAAGTACGAGTGGTTGAGCCGGTATCGCAGTGGGCGCAGAAGGCTGTGGAGTCGTGGTGGTAGGGCACGCCCCGAAACCCCACGATCCAAGGCGAGTCGGCATTTCACCGGAAGAATTGCGTTCGAAGGTAGATAGTGTGCTGGCGCGGGTGCCGTCTACGATAAGGGATGAACTTGAACAGTTGGCTGAGGCTCATGACGTTTTAGCAGAAGCGCTAAAAGACTGAGCATCGCCGTAGGAGAGGAGTACGGGTGGCACCTGGTCGGCGACGCCTTGACGCAGAACTTGTTCGACGAAAGATCGCTCGTTCACGGGAGCAGGCCCGGACATGGATTATTGAAGGACGCGTTGAGGTCGGAGGCTTTCCTGCCAAAAAGCCAGCTACAGTTGTCGAACCCGATGTTTCCATCAAGGTCGATGTTGATAACACCGATGACTGGGCTTCCCGTGGCGCGCACAAACTTCTGGGGGCACTAGAGCACTTCGAAAAGCTTGGGTTTACGGTCAAGGATAGGACGGTGATTGACGCGGGAGCGTCAACGGGGGGATTCACTGACGTTTTGCTACGAAGAGGTGTCCGCCGGGTCTTTGCGGTTGATGTCGGTTACGGGCAATTACTTTGGCGCCTGCAGAACGATCCGCGTGTGACGGTGATGGACCGTGTGAATATACGGTCGTTGACTGCCGACATGCTGAGCGAGCCGGCCAACTGCATGGTGGGTGATTTATCGTTTATCTCTTTGAAGCTTGTGCTTCCTGCGCTGGTAGCAGCGCTTGAGGACGAGGCGGATCTTCTGCCGATGGTGAAACCACAGTTTGAGGTTGGTAAAGACCGCGTTGGTCACGGGGGTGTCGTTCGTTCGGCAGAGCTGCGTCGAGAAGCAGTGGTAGACGTCGCATTGTTCGCACAGTCGCTGGGGCTTGAGGTGAAATCAATGGTTGCATCTCCGTTGCCAGGTCCGAGTGGTAACGTAGAATACTTTCTGTGGCTGCGTAAGACAGCAAATGCGCAGGAACAATCTGTCGAGGCCGTCGAAGAGATGGCAGCACAGGCGGTGCAGGAAGGGCCAGCGTAGATATGTCTGTAGATGATCGGCGACGCATTTTGTTGGTGCCCCATTTTTACAGGCCCGACAATATTGAGGCTGCAGCGAATTCTGCCCGGATGCTGCAGCAGGCTGGCATTGAGGTGCAGTTGCTTTCTGCGGGGGAATCAAGTCCCGCTGAAGAGGATCCAGTATTGCAGAAGCTCGAGCACGTAAGCCCAGGGGCCGAGGCTGGCCGAGGCTGCGAGCTTGTATTTGTGCTTGGAGGCGATGGAACGTTTTTACGCGCAGCAAACTTTGCGCACCTTCAGGACATTCCAGTGCTCGGGGTGAATCTCGGCCATGTGGGATTCTTGGCAGAGTCCGAAGCGGAAAGCCTGGAAGATGTGCTGTCCTCGGTGATAGCGCGCTCATATCGGGTTGAAGACCGCATGACACTTGACGTGCGGGTTTTGGATGCGACGGGTGAAGTGCTTGGCGAAAGTTGGGCGCTGAATGAATGCAGCATTGAGAACTCGGATCGTACAAGAGTGCTTGATGCGTTTCTGGAGATTGATTACAGGCCGGTATCTTCGTTCGGTTGTGATGGTGTGCTGGTATCTACGCCTACTGGATCAACCGCGTATGCTTTTTCGGCCGGTGGTCCGGTGATGTGGCCTGAGCTCGATGCCATCTTGGTGGTTCCGAATAATGCGCACGCCCTCTTCGCGAAGCCAATGGTTGTTTCACCGTTGTCGACGGTAGCGGTTGAGTCCTTTTCGACGACCAGCTCCGCTGTTGTCGTGATGGATGGGGTTCGAAGGATTATGATGCCGCCAGGTGCACGGGTCGAAGTGACGCGTGGTCGCCGCCCGGTGCGCTGGGTTCGGCTTGATGAGCGTCCGTTTACCGACCTCCTAGTGGAGAAGTTTCAGCTTCCGGTATCTGGGTGGCGTGGCCCAGACAAAGAGAGGTAGATCGGCGTGCTGTCGGAAATTGCTATCAGGAACCTTGGTGTGATCCCTCACGCTAGCGCGGAGCTCTCGGAAGGTTTGACAGTCCTTACGGGTGAAACTGGCGCCGGTAAGACGATGGTGGTCACGGGTTTGCGGCTGTTGACTGGTGGTCGTGCTGATGCTTCTCGTGTTCGGACGGGAGCGCCGGAAGCGGTGGTGGAGGGCGCGTTCGCGGTAACAGGAATCCACGAGGACAGTCGCGAGGCTATTGCGAAGATCGCGGCGGACGCTGGCGCGGTCCTCGATGAAAACGGTGAGTACGTCGTAGTCCGTTCCGTAAAATCGACAGGCAGGTCGAAGGCACACTTTGGTGGCCGGGCGGTACCGGCTGCGACACTCAGCGAAGTCTCCTCGCACCTGCTTACGATTCATGGCCAGAACGATCAGCTACGTTTGATGTCGCCAGAACAGCAACTACATGCGTTGGACCGCTTCGATCCTGCTGCTTCAAAGGTTCTCCGTGCGTATCAGGAAGCGCGGAAGCGCTGGCGCGTTGCGAAGAGAGATTTAGAGGAGCGGACAAAGCGGCGTCGAGAATTAGCGATGGAACAGGACCGTCTCCTGTTTGCTGTCAACGAGATCGACGAGGTCGCACCCGAGCCAGGTGAAGACGCTGAGCTCGTCTCTGCGATTCAGCGCCTGCAAGATGTTGATGGATTGCGCTCCGCGGTTCAAGAGGCGATGGTTGCAATCGATGGCGCTGAGGCGGTTGGTGAGTATGACGAGGCGTCCGCCGCTTCAGATTTGGTAGGGCAGGCTGCGAGTGCACTTGGTGCATCCACTGATACGCAGCTGCAGGAGCTGGGGCGTCGACTAGAAGAAGCCGCCACTGTGCTTTCGGATGTGTCTTCGGAACTTGGAACGTATTTGTTTTCGTTGGATGCGGATCCGCATGCGCTCGAGAACATGCTTCAGAGGCAACAGTCGTTAAAGGTGCTGACCCGAAAGTACGCGTCGGACATTGATGGTGTGCTGCGTTGGAGGGACGAGGCGCAGCAACGGTTGGCGTCAATTGATACGTCGGATGAGGCCCTCGCGGAGCTTCAACTGCGGGTTGATGACGCTGCGACCGAGATGAAGCAGCACGCTGAGGAGTTGACGGGCATTCGTCGCGATGCTGCACGACGGTTCTCTGAGGCAGTGACACAGGAGTTGCATGGGCTGGCGATGCCTAAGGCTGTGCTGAGCGTCCGCGTTGAGGGGGCAGACTACGGCCGTGATGGCGCTGATGCTGTCGAGATTTGTCTGTCGCCTAACGCTGCGTCAGAGCCGAAGCCATTGGCAACCAGCGCGTCAGGAGGTGAGCTTTCACGCGTCATGCTCGCGATTGAAGTGATCCTTGCCGGGTCAACGCACGGTGCGACATTCGTCTTTGATGAGGTTGATGCTGGTGTCGGTGGTCAGGCTGCGGTGGAGATTGGGCGTCGCCTTGCACGGCTCGCAGTAAACAATCAGGTAATTGTGGTGACGCACCTGCCACAGGTTGCGGCTTACGCGGACAGACACTTACACGTTGCGAAGAACGTTGGCGATGAAACCGTGACATCAGGTGTGCTTGTGCTCGACGATGCCGAGCGTGTGGAGGAACTGGCTCGCATGATGGCTGGGATGGCGAACTCGGAAACAGGAAAGGCGCACGCGGCGGAGCTACTGGAGCAGGCACAGCGCGAAACAAAAGAGTTTCGTCGATAGCCCGCGCGCCTAGCAGTACTTGGCGGGCGATGCAGGCAGAATTCAACATATGACTGAAACTTCTGGAACTTCTGAATCGACTAGCGCGCCGTTGCAGGGACCGCTGCGTGATTGCACGCCGCAAGGCAAGGGGCGCGGCCGTCTTCGTTCTGGGGATATTGCCTTCGTTGATGCTCCAGATATCAGCCGTAGGGAAGCTGAGATGTTGATCAACGCGGCACCGGCGGCGGTTGTTAATATTGCACGGTTTAGTACTGGGGCTGTGCCTAATTACGGCCCGCACTTGCTTCTCGACGCCGGCATTCCACTGTTTGAAGCTGCCGGTGCGGAGATGCGGGCGTCGATACGCGATGGCAAGAAGACATCCGTAACGGCTTCGGGGGAGATCAAGGTTGGGCGCAAGGAAGTCGGTTCTGCGTCACCAGTGATGCGCGCTGATGTTGACGCGACGTTTATTGAAGCACAGCGTCACCTCGTAGATCACATGGAGGCGTACTTCGGAAACACGATTGAATTTATTCACTCCGAATCGCCGCTGCTTATCGATGGTGTTGGCGCGCCTGAGTTAGGTGACGTGATTGCGGACCGAAAAGTTATTATCGCGAGCCCGTGCCCAGATCTTCGAGAGCGCATAGAATCGTTGCGCAATTTTATCCGTGAGTTCACACCTGTGCTGATTGGTGTAGGCAAGGCGACGAACACCTTGGCGGAGATGGGCTACGCTCCCGACTTCATCGTGGGCGACCCGGGCGACGTGGCTGAAGAAAACTTGCGAAGCGACGCGCGGGTGATTTTGCCAGCGGACCCCGACGGCTACGCGCCTGGTCTGGAGCGCATCCAGGATCTTGGAGTAGGTGCGATGACGTTTCCCGCCGCGACCGAATCTGCAACAGACCTGGCGGTGTTACTGAGCGTGTTCCACGATGCAGAAATGATCGTGATGGTTGAGCAGCCCGTGAACCTGGACCGTATCTTTACCGAATCAGACGAAAGCTCGCCGGCAGCACTGCTCACTCGTTTGAAAGCGGGCCAAAAACTGGTGGATTCCACAGTGATAGCTGATTTGTACAATCTGACGACTGGTCGGGGAGTCGCCTGGGCGTGGGCAATTTTGGGATTGCTTGTTGCTGCGGCGACGATTGTACTCATCGTCGGGCTTGGCGGGAGTGGGCCGTTTAGCACGAACCTGGTGGATACGTGGAACACGATAGTTACACAGCTGCAGAGTCTGTGGAGCTAATAGGGAGTAGGTGGTTTTGATGTCTTCAGGAAGTAGTTCGGCAGGTTATGTTGCAGCAGGTCTGGGCTGGGGCATTGCACTTGGTGTCGCAGCAGGAATGCTGGTGATTGCGCCAGCAATGGGCACGCTTGATTTTTCAACGTCGTCGCAGTTAGGCGAGTCGCAACAGTCGGCTGACGCCTCGCAGGGGACAAAATTTGAGTTTTCCGATGCAGTGATAGCTCAGCATTCGGCCGAGCTTGTTGCGAACACGCTGGATGGTAAGTCAGTGATGGTGCTTCGCACACACGATGCGTCAGCGGAAGATGTCGATGCTGTAACGTGGCTGCTTCGCACCGCAGGGGCATCAGAAGCGGGCCAGATTACGTTGGGCGAGAAGTTTACCCAGCAGGAGTCGGCTGATGCATTGAGTACGATCATCGCGAACACCCTGCCGGCAGGAGCGCAGCTTTCCGTTGATCGACGCGCGCCTGGCACACATGCTGGCCAGTCGCTGGGGAGCGTTCTGCTCAAGGATCCAGCGACTGGTGAACCGGTGGCTCCGGAATCTGATCGTAATTTCGTTATAGAGGCGCTGCATGGAGGCGGTTTCATAGACGACACAGATGTTTCAGCGCCTGCTGATGCGATTGTTGTGATCGGCGCCGGTGATACCGGCGGGGAGCGTTCTTTCGGGACACAACTGTTGACAGACATGACCGCGGAGCTCAATGACTTAGCTGCGGCAGTGTATGCGGCGCCAGATGAAGACGGTGGGTTTGTTGATACAGAAGCAGGCAGGGTGTCGGCGGTGCTTTCGCTTGCGGAAGAATTGGCGGTCGAATGATGCACGAGTTTGAAGTTCAACAGTCGGAGCTGCTGCTGGATGCACCGATTATCGCGGTGCGCAAAGATATTGTTTCGATGCCGGGGGGCGCTTCCGCGGCACGCGAGATCGTAGAGCACTTCGGTGCGGTTGCAGTGGTGGCCGTCGATTCCAAACGAAGGATTGCGATGGTCCGCCAGTACCGGCACAGCGTTCGGCGCCGGTTGTGGGAACTTCCTGCTGGCCTTCTCGACGTCAGCGAGGAAGACGCGCTTGTGTGCGCCCAGCGTGAGTTGGCCGAGGAAGCTGGTTTGGCTGCTGAGAAGTGGGCATTGTTGCTGGATCTGGTGACGTCCCCGGGGTTCGCAGAAGAAGCGGTGCGTGTGTACCTGGCTTCGGATCTCCGTGAGGCCCCTCGTGGTGAAGCCGAGTTCGAAGAAGCCGATATGGTGCTGGAATGGGTGCCAATTGAAGAGGCGCAATCGATGGTGTTTCGCGGTGACATCGTGAACTCGATTGCGATTGCCGGAGTGATGGCAGCGGCGCGAGTGCTAGAAGGCGAGGTAGAGCCGCGTGATGTAACCGAGCCCTTTGACCTGCGGCCAAGATCGCTAGCAGAGCGACGCACAGCGCAAGGCGTCACGCCCGATATGAAGAGGATCTAGTTGGACGTCAATGAGCTTGTTAGGCGTTGGCTCGAGCACCTTGCAGTTGAACGAGGTCTTTCAGCAAACACATTGAGCAACTATCGTCGGGACCTTAGACGGTATGCCTCGTGGCTGCATGCCAACGGCAAAGCTAACTTGTCTGAGGTGACCGCTGCAGACATCGAGGCGTACCTGGCGGACCTACGGCGTGGAGTTGATGGGGCTGCGCCGTTGGCGGCATCTTCGGCTGCGCGCGCACTTGTGGTTGCCCGCGGACTACACAAGTTTGGGGTGCTTGAGGGCGTACTTGCAGGTGATGAATCAGCCCAAGTAGCTCCACCTTCGCCTGGTAAGAAGCTGCCCGATACGCTAAGTATCGAAGAGGTCGGCAAGATGCTGGACTCGTGCCCCAC
This sequence comes from Corynebacterium sp. NML98-0116, assembly GCF_001767255.1. Classification (GTDB taxonomy): domain Bacteria; phylum Actinomycetota; class Actinomycetes; order Mycobacteriales; family Mycobacteriaceae; genus Corynebacterium; species Corynebacterium pseudogenitalium. The sequence goes on along the minus strand of NZ_CP017639.1, from coordinate 1,192,567 downwards.
GGAGGAGCCGATTGGGTTACGAGACAAAGCGTTACTGGAGTTGCTCTACGCCACGGGGGCGCGTGTGTCGGAAGTACTGGCGCTCTACGTCGATGACTTCATGGCACTCGAAGGCGAACAGCACGCGGTGCTGACATTGACAGGCAAAGGCAATAAGCAGCGCATCGTGCCGGTGGGGTCGATGGCGAAGGAGGCCGTCGAAAAATATCTGGTGCGCGGACGCCCAGCGCTGGCCAAAGGGCGCTCTCATTCGCTATTTCTGAACGCACGCGGCGGCAGCTTGTCTCGGCAAAGTGCTTGGACGGTCATCAGACGGGCCGCTGAGCGAGCCGGGATCACCAAGCATGTTTCTCCTCACACGTTGCGGCATTCTTTTGCAACACACATGCTCGACGGCGGCGCCGATGTACGAGTAGTGCAAGAACTGCTTGGGCACGCATCTGTGACGACTACCCAAATTTACACACACGTTACTGCGGAAAGCCTTCGGGAAGTCTGGCACGCTACGCACCCTCGTGCATAGGTATGTAGGGTTGACATGTTCTGATGCACGACTGGAAGGATTCTTGCCACATGGCTTTTCGACGACCCCACGTTCTCGCAACTGTCGCTGCTGCTACATGCGCTCTCGGGCTGAGCACCTCGGGAGCTGATATGAACGCGTATGCGCAGTTGCCGGAGGGGCTTGATCCTGCCGCGATCCAGCAGGCCATCCCCTCCGAGATCCACGTGCAGGCCGGGCAGACTACGACTGTCGACACCGGTGTTCCGCTGAATCTCAATTACAGTTCGGGTGGCTGGACCGTTGTATCATCTGGCACTTCTGTGTCCGTGACTGCTCCTGATACTCCAGGTGCAACGGTGAGCGTTCCGGTCTCCGCTGGGGGATACTCGGCGACCGTGAATCTCGTCGCAGTGGGCAGTGGTGAGACCGTTGATGCTCCACCTGAGAGCGCTGCGGAGCCTGGAAACGATGATGGTGCTGGCAAGCCACATGGCGATAGCGTTGATGACTCAAACAGGGAAGGACACGGATCCGAGACTGGTTCAGACTCAGATCAACGTGTGCACGACGCGCCCGCTGCGCCACAGGCCCACCGTGTCCCAGCCAAGGAGGTGGATACCACGAACGCGAAGCGCTTGGAGTTCGAGGGCGTCATCGAGGACAACAGCATTGTGGTGAAGGTGCCTCTGAGTAAGGCCGGACAGCTGATGAAGTACGCTAAGACCGATAGGGAAGGCGCCACACTTCGTTATGTAGACGTGGACGGCAATATCATTGAAGGCGTGAAGCGTGACGTGGACGTAGCGTCGCGCACGCTGACATTAACGTACCCGGAGGGACAGACGCCGGATAACCCCTTCATCATGGAGGTTGTCCGGGATGGATCGGCGGCGGAGTTCATCGCGGTGATAACGTCAAAGAACGCTCCGACTGCTGCACTAAAGGATGGAAATACCCAGGGAGGCGACAGTCAAGCGGAAACACTTGACGAATCGAGGGCGAATGACGGCCTTCTTGCCCTGGGCATCGCAGGAATTGCGGCACTGGTGGCCTTGCTGCTCATCGTGTTCCTGATTCGAAAGAGGCGACAGGCACATAACTAGGTATGGCATTGTAAGATAATTGCGTCAAGGGCTTACACGTGACGCGCATTGGACGGAAGGGATGACAATGGCAGGCAACGCATTGTTTGACGCTGCTGAAGAAAAGAAGTTTCTCACGGGACGTCCATTCCGCGAGTTCCCTCAGCCTGAACCGCTCGAGCACCACGGCCCGGCGACCATCCTATCGATGGTGAATCAGAAGGGTGGCGTCGGCAAAACGACGTCGACAATCAACCTGGGTGCATGTCTCGCAGAGCAAGGGCGCAAGGTGCTGCTTGTTGACCTCGACCCGCAGGGTGCGCTCTCAGCCGGTCTTGGAGTGTCCCATGATGAAGAGCAAGTCACCGTGTATGACTTGCTTTTTGACAACACTGCGTCGATCCACGCGGCCATTCGGCACTCGAATATGCCGGGGCTGGACCTTGTCCCCGCGAACATTGACCTTTCTGCTGCGGAGATTCAACTGGTCAATGAAGTCGGCCGTGAACACACATTGGCCCGTGCGCTCCGCCCTGTGCGCAACGAGTACGACATCATCATCATCGACTGTGGCCCTTCGCTCGGCCTGTTGACCGTCAATGCGCTGGCGTGTTCGGCGGGCGTGATGATTCCGATGGAGTGCGAGTACTTTTCGCTCCGTGGTCTTGCGTTGTTGACTGACACAGTGGAAAAGGTGCGAGACCGCATCAATTTCGACCTTGACATCGTAGGCATCCTGGTCACGATGTTTGACCGACGCACTACACACGCGCGAGAAGTGATGGATCGAGTCGTTGAGGTATTCGGCGAGCGAGTTTTTGACACGGTGATTACCCGAACGGTTCGATTCCCGGAGACCTCGGTTGCCGGTGAACCGATCATTACTTGGGCGCCGCACTCCCAAGGCGCAGAGCAGTACCGGCAGTTGGCGCTTGAGCTGCTCGAGCGCATTGATAAGTAGTTTGTTGCACCGTGTCTGAGGACGCCACCGAGGGAGTCCAGCCCGAGATCACCGGTTTTACGTTGGCCCTCCAGAACTTTGAGGGGCCGTTTGATCTGCTCCTGCACCTCATCCACTCCAAGAAGCTGGACGTGACCGAAGTTGCACTAGCTGAGGTGACCGACGAGTTTATTGCATACACGCGTGCGCTGGGTGCAGCAGCGCAACTTGACGAAGTCACTGAATTTCTTCTTGTGGCTTCCACACTGCTGGATTTGAAGACTGCGCGGTTACTTCCGCGCGACGGAGACACAGAGATTGAAGATCTTGAGCTCCTGGAGGCTCGGGACCTGCTCTTTGCGCGTCTCCTCCAGTACCGTGCGTATCAGCAGGTCGCTGACGAGTTCGTGGCCTGGCAACGCAACGCGAAGCGGAGATACCCGCGTGCGGTCTCAATCGAAGACCGATTTGCTGCGTTGCTTCCACCTGTGCAGCTGGGGCACACGCTTGATTCCTTTGCGGAGTTGGCCGCTGCTGTGTTTCGGCCCCGCCCACCGGAGGAAGTGCGGACGGACCACTTGCACGCGGTCAGCGTTTCGGTGCCCGAGCAGGCCGGGAAGCTACTGAGCGCGCTGCATCTCCTTGGTGCGGAGCAGTGGGTCGCATTTGAGGTGCTCACGAAGGACTGTAGTTCCTCCATGGAACTCGTGGGGCGCTTCTTGGCGTTGTTGGAGTTGTACAAGGCTCGCGCGGTGGAGACCGAGCAGCCAGAAGCCCTCGGTAGCCTGGAGGTTTCCTGGACAGGAATCAACGTTGATCCTGCTGTGGTTGCGTCAAGCAACTGGGAATAGCGATAGAATGCCAGACCATGAATGCTCCCCAAATGGTTTCGCAGCTTCGCGCACGTATCGAATCGATTTTGCTGGTCGCGGACAATCCAGTCACGGTAGATGCATTAGCGTCGGCACTGGGGGCGGAGCTGGGAGACGTCGAGAAGCAGCTCGAGGACTGGTCCGAGGAATGCGAACTGCGCGGCAGCGGGATCGACGTTCGGCGGACAGCTGAGGGGTGGCGACTGTACACGCGACCAGAATACGCAGACGCCGTGGAGGCATTTCTGCTTGATGGTGCACAGACGAAGCTGAGCCGCGCGGCAATGGAGACACTTGCGGTGGTTGCATATCGCCAGCCGGTGACACGCACGCAGGTTTCCGGAGTACGCGGCGTCAACGTTGATGGTGTGATGAAAACGCTGACGCTGCGAGGGCTCATTGCCGAGGTTGATCCAGACGAGTCGACCGGCGCGCACCGCTACGTCACTACCGAGCTCTTTCTTGAGTTGCTGGGCATAGATTCACTTGAGCGACTGCCGAACCTGGCGCCATTGTTGCCTGAGATCGACGATATCGAGGAAGCATGGTAAAGGCTGCTACACTTGCGGTCGTTCGAAGAACTGTATAACTCGCAAAGAGAAAAGGACTCAAGATGAATCCTCCCGCTCGCCGAGATGGCATACCGGAACAAGGAAAGAACGAGCCGTTCTATCCTTCGTATGCGAAACCGGCACGTAAACAACATGTCAAGCGTGACAAGCGCGCCAAGGCTGCCAATGAGGCTCCGAACCCACTCGATGACAACTGGTGGGACGACGAAGAAACAAAGCAGCGCAAGAAGAACACCGACGGGATCCGTCTGCAAAAAGTGCTCGCACAAGCAGGCGTCGCGTCGCGACGGCACTCTGAGATTATGATTGATCAGGGGCGCGTTGAGGTCAACGGGAAGATCGTTACCGTCCAGGGCACCCGTGTGAATCCGAACGTCGACGTGATTCGAGTTGACGGTGCACGCATCAATGTAAATGAGGACTTGGAGTATTTCGCGTTTAATAAGCCGCGCGGAGTACACACAACCATGCAAGATGAGCATGATCGCGCCTCTGTTGGTGACTTCGTTGCTGAGAGAGTCGCTGCAGGTCAGCGTCTGTTCCATGTCGGGCGTCTCGACGCCGACACTGAAGGGCTCTTGCTGCTTACCAACGACGGCGAGCTTGCAAACCGCCTCATGCACCCGCGCTACGAAGTTCGAAAAACGTACTTGGCCACGGTACTCGGCGAGTTTAAATCCGCTGATGCTAAGCAGTTGCGCGACGGTATTGAGCTCGATGATGGTGTGGCGAAGGCAGACTACGTGCAGATCGTCGATGTGCACAATGGCCAGTCGATTGTTCGCGTCGAACTACACGAAGGCCGCAAGCACATTGTCCGTCGGATGCTGAAAGCAGCTGGTTACCCGGTACAGCGTCTGGTGCGAACGAAAGTGCACACGGTGCAGCTCGGCGATATGAAGCCAGGATCGATGCGCGCACTCAACTCATCCGAGTTGGCATCACTGTTCAAGGCGGTGGGGATGTAAATGGAGGAAACGATGTTGAGTAACCAGCCAGATAATGGTCTGCTGCTTGCAGTAGATGGGCCGTCGGGTACTGGCAAGTCGACAATGTGCCGAGCGTTAGCCAAGAAGCTTGACGCAAAGTACATCGACACGGGCGCGATGTATCGAGTTGCGACGTTGGCGGTGTTGGACGCCGGCGTGGATCCGGAAGACACTAGTGCAGTCATCGCTGCTACTGCTGATCTGCCGATGGAGGTTTCCGACGACCCCGATGACAAGGCTGTTATTTTGGGCGGCCGGGACGTCTCCAACGTGATCCGAGGAGCGGAAGTTACCAGTGCAGTTTCTGCTGTTGCCGCGATCCCAGAGGTCCGTGAAAATTTGGTGGCCCTGCAGCGTCGCCTCGCCTCTGAGGCGCATCGCGCCATCGTTGAGGGCAGGGACATTGGCACCGTAGTTTTGCCAGATGCACCGGCCAAGGTGTACATGACGGCGTCAGCCCAGGTGCGTGCACAGCGCCGGTTCGACCAGGACACAGCAGCAGGCCGCAAAGTAGAGTTTGAGAAGGTATTAGCAGACGTGGAACGTCGTGATGCCCTTGACTCCTCCCGTGAGACCAGCCCACTGAAGCCGGCTGATGACGCATTGATCGTAGACACCTCTGAGATGGCTCCTGAACAGGTGCTGGCGGCCCTCGTCGACGTGATTGAAAGGAGCAGCAAATGACCACAGGAGATTCCTTTCCACAGGATTTCAATGAAGCTGACTTCAACGATGCGGATTTCGGTGAGGCGGACTTCGGAGATCTCAACTCCGCTGAGGAGTACACCGAGGAAGAGTGGGCAGCCGTTGAGGAAGCGTTCGGCATCTTCAATCCTGACTACATCGAAGAGGCCCTACCGACGGTGGCCATCGTTGGACGCCCAAACGTGGGCAAGTCCACACTGGTAAATCGATTTATTGGGCGTCGTGAAGCCGTGGTCGAAGACCACCCTGGTGTGACTCGCGACCGGATCAGTTACATTACTGACTGGGGAGGGCGACGTTTCTGGGTGCAAGACACTGGTGGCTGGGACCCGGACGCGAAAGGCATCAACGCGGCTATCGCGCACCAGTCGGAAGCTGCTATGGAAACTGCAGACGTCATCGTTTTTGTGGTCGATTCCCACACCGGCATCACGATGTCAGATGAGGCGATGGCTCGCAATCTGCAGCGTTCCGAAGTTCCAGTCATTTTGGTCGCGAACAAGTTTGAGTCCGAGTCGCAATGGGGCGACGTTGCTGAGCTGTACGCGCTCGGCCTCGGGGACCCGTGGCCAGTCTCAGCATTGCACGGTCGCGGCGGCGCGGATGTACTCGACGAGATTCTGCGACTGTTTCCGGATGAGCCGCGCGCGAAGGACTCCATCACAGATGGCCCACGCGCAGTTGCGCTGGTTGGACGCCCAAATGTGGGCAAGTCGAGTTTGCTGAACAAGCTTTCCAAATCGAAGCGCGCCGTAGTCGACAACGTTGCAGGTACCACTGTTGACCCTGTTGATGAACTGATCCAGCTCGACGGCAAACTGTGGAAGTTCATCGATACTGCCGGGCTGCGGAAGAAAGTCAAGAATGCGCAGGGGCACGAGTACTACGCCAGCCTTCGTACCCGAGGCACCATCGAGGCAGCGGAGGTGTGCGTCGTGCTTATCGACGCCTCCCAGGAGATTTCTGAGCAGGACCAGCGAGTGATCTCCATGGTGCTTGAAGCAGGCAAGGCGATGGTCATTTGCTTCAACAAGTGGGACTTGATGGACGAGGACCGTCGTTACTACTTCGACCGCGAGTTTGATGAGATGGTCGGGCACCTCCCGTGGGTGACGAAACTCAATATCTCGGCAGACACTGGGCGCGGGCTGCACCGCCTTGAGCCGGCGATGGAGGAAGCACTTGAGAACTGGGATCGTCGAATCACCACGGGACAGCTGAACAACTGGCTGCGCGATGCGATTGCCGCAAACCCACCGCCGATGAAGAACAACCGGTTGCCGAAGGTCTTGTTTGCCACCATGGTTGGCACGCGCCCACCGACAATCGTCCTGTTTACCACGGGGTTCTTAGACGGCAGCTACCGCCGCTACTTGGAGCGAAAGTTCCGTGAGCAGTTCGGCTACCACGGCACGCCGATTCGGATCGCAGTTCGTGTGCGTGAACGTAACCCGCGGCGTCGCAAGTAGCATTATCTACGGCCGTACAGGAACGCGTCGGTCCTGTACGGCAGTGGTATAAGTTGGCCAGGATCGAATCCGAGGCGCTCATGCAGGTACCAGGTGAGGTTGTTCGTCATTTTGTCCCGAGTGCGCTGGTTTGCGCGAAGCCAATAGGAACGGGTCGCCATGAGCGTGAATAGCTGATCCGTCCGGATCGGTTGAATCCACGTTGTTCGTAGTTCCCGCTTGAGGTGCCAAGGCTCGAAGACAGTGGGGTAGAAGCCTTTGGTAAGCACATCGCCAGAGTGCATAATCTTTGCCAGACGTAGTACCCACGGATGCTCCACCTCGAGGGTGTTCCAGCATAAGAGAAGTTCGCCGTCATCTTTGCTGATTCGGGCAGCTTCTGCGCTAGCGAGGTGTGGGTCGACCCAGTGCCACGCTTGGGCGAAGGTGATGGCGTCGAAAAGCTTGGGTGCTGATGCGGTGCACTCGGCGGTTGCGCGCCATACTGGAAGCTCTGGGTGTCGGGCGCGCAGTGTATTCGCCATGTCTGGTGAAGGTTCACAGCAAGCAACTCGGTGCCCGGCGGCGTGCAGTTGTGCAGCAAAAATTCCGGTACCGGAACCAACATCTAAGACAGTGCGGACGACTCCGCGACCGGCAAGTAGCTCAACTACTGAGTCCGGATATGACGGTCTGACCGCATCATAAGTGTCTGCGCCGACTGTGAACGCGCGTGACGAATTCAGCCGGTGCTCACTGCTGTGAAACAGTGGTTGGTGCTTTCCGCTTGGCTTCATAATCAACTAACCTAACAACCTGTGACTGTCAGGAGAATCCGCGAGTGAACATTTCCAACACGATGAACCGGCGCTGGTCGGTGCGTACGGTGCTGCTCGCTGTGCTGCTTGGCTGCGCAGTCATGGCTGGCTGTAGTGGAGACAACGAGGAGCCGGAGGCAACCGATGCGCTGCCGAATCCCCTGCGTACAGTGGAAAACGGTAGTCGGCCTGACACGGTTGCGGAAGTCGAACCGTGGAGCTCTGCATCAGTCGAGTCACGGACGATCCCGGCTGGGGGACTGCAGCGCGAGTACATACTCTCGCTACCAAAGGGTGCACAGCAGCGAGAAGGTTTGCCACTCATACTCGTATTCCACGGTTACACGAGCACAGCTGCGTCGATGCAGCGCACGACGGGCTTTAACAACGCGGACGCGGTTGTGGCGTACTTGCAAGGTGTGAACAAGGCGTGGGCGCCGGCACCGTATGCAAATACGAATGCACGTCAGGACCTGGCATTCGCTGACGCCGTGCGGGCGCAGCTACAACAAGAGTTTCACACCCAACCTGCTCGTACATTCGCCGCAGGCTTTTCAAATGGAGGAGGGTTCGCGGAGTTCCTGAGCTGCCAGCGACCACAGGATTACACCGCAGTGGCGACTGTGTCAGCCGCCGTCTATGACGCGGTGCTTGAGGGGTGCTCGGCGATCCCCGTCAAACGCATCGACATTCACGGGACCGCTGACAGCGTCATTGACTACAGCGGAGGAACCCGGCACAAGACGCACTACGCTGGTGCGTATCAAGACGTTGAGCGAGAAGCCCGACGCAACCACTGCAAAGCCACTGGCGAGGAGGCGCCGAAACCAGAGTGGTCAGAAGCACTGCCCGGTGTAGCAAAAGCTGAATGGGTCGGCTGTGATGCGGGGCTTGTGCATTACAAAGTGGATGGCGGCAAGCACGAATGGCTTGGGCCTGGTACTTCGCCGGCATCGAATTTGCCGATCGGTTTTGCCAGTGAAGCAGTACTGGAGTTCTTCGGAATAGGGATGCAAAAGTGACTTCGGAAAAGTTGTTTCATCGCACCGCTGTGGTGGTGTATAACCCGACGAAGATTCGCGCTGCGGTTTTGGAGCGCTTTGTCGAACTCTACGCTGACCCTCGCCGCGAAATTTGCTGGGTACCCACGACAAAAGAGGACACGGCACTTGCTGGCTTCGCGACTGCACTCACCGAGGACGTGGACGTGGTACTCGTCGCGGGAGGTGACGGTACTGTCCGCCGCATCGCTCACGTCCTAGCAGACACCGGCATCAAGATGGGGATTATCCCAGTTGGTACCGGTAATCTACTTGCGCGAAACCTTGGCTTGCCATTGGATCCTGAGAGCGCGATACGCCGTGCGTTTACTGGAGAAGAGCACGCTGTGGACCTTTGCGAAGCCACAGTCACTCGGCGCGACGGCTCGCAGGAGACTTATGGGTTCACAGTCATGGCTGGAGTGGGCCTTGATGCGCAGATGGTTGAACGTACCAGGGAGGAATTAAAGCGACGCATAGGTCCGCTGGCATACATCGGCGGGATCGCACGATCGCTGGGCGGTGGTAACAGTGTGGAGGCTACCGTAACCGTCGACGACCATCCCTCGAACAGGCATCGCTTGCACACCATGATTTTCGGCAACTGCGGTGACTTGGTGAATAAAATCCCGCTGTTCCCCGATGCGCTCCCCGACGATGGCGAAATTGATGTCGTGGCGATGTCTCCGCGTGGACTTATCGGATGGTTGCTGATTGGCCTACGCATCGTGTTTAACACTCTGCGTGCACTCCTCGGTGGCGGGTGGCAGGGTATCCCAGCTCCGCAGATGGACTATTTCAAAGGACACACGATAAGCGTTTCTTTCGCTGCCCCCGAAGTATTCGAAGTTGATGGCGACACTATCGGATCGATCGAAGCAGCCACTATCCGGGTGATCCCACAAGCGTTGGTGCTGATGCGATAGATTCCGCTGCAGGGCCAATAGGGTTTCGGCATAATGGCGACATGATCTACTCATTTGAAGGTAAAACCCCGAAGATTCATCCGTCCGCATTCGTGTCCGATGAAGCCACGATTATCGGTGATGTCGAAATTGCCGAGGATGCCAATATTTGGCCCGGAGTGGTGATTCGTGGTGATGTTGGCGCGATTCGAATCGGTGAAAGGGTCAACGTGCAAGATGGATCAGTGCTGCACGTTGATGAGAACGGGAAGACCATTCTCGAAGCCGACGTGACCATTGGCCACCTTGCTATGGTGCACGGGTGCCATATTGAATCTGGGTGCCTAATCGGCATGAACGCGACCGTGCTGTCCGGGGCTCGCATTGGCAAGGGGAGCATCATCGCCGGTGGCGCAGTGGTGCTCGAAGGCCAACTGATACCTGAATTCTCACTCGCTGCAGGCGTACCGGCGCAGGTCAAGCGTGAGCTTGAGGAGTCAACCTACTCGGCACGTGAACGCCACGCAGCGTTTTATGTTGAGCTGGGGAAGCGCGCGGCGAGTGGGTTGGTACCGGTAGAACGTGCTGCAACTGAGTAGCTTACGAAAACTAAAACCCCGCTCAATCAGGAGTTTCGCCTGGTCAAGCGGGGTTTTTGTTGATAGTTGTCGGACTGACAGGATTTGAACCTGCGACCCCCACACCCCCAGTGTGGTGCGCTACCAAACTGCGCCACAGCCCGTTGCCTTCATCCGGCGAATACCGGAACAGCTCCGATAGTTTAGCGCACAGTTACTACAACTATGAAACCAGCTGTTAGAAGGCAGTGCCGTTGAGGTACACCCATGCGCCGCCCTCGCGAATGAAACGGGAATGTTCCCGCTGGGTGCCACTCGGGTGAAGGGCCTCGAAGCGGACCTCTCCGTAGGTATCCGTTGAGCCACCTTGTTCGGAGTGAAGAACTCGCAGCGCAATATATGGTTCGCCACCTGGTGGAAGCTCCAACGACGCCGGTCGAGTGCTCGAAGCCCAGGTGCGCAGCAAGTAATCCGCATCGCCGACGACGAACGCACTGTAGCGTGCCCGCATGAGCGATTCTGCTGTGGGAGCAGGTTTGCCTGCGTGCAGGGCGCCGCAGCACAGGGGATATGGGCGGTCGAGGCCACATGGGCAGCGTTTCACGTCAGCGCACCACGTCGATGGTTGTCTGCACCGAGGCACTGTGAACGTAGCCGTCGACGGTTGAGCGTTTGCCGGCCTCCATGAGCGTCTGGGCCTCGGCGTCGCTGAGGTCGCCGAATAACGTGATGTCACGTGTGAAGTGCCCCTCGCCGAGATGCGTGACCTCCACGCGCACGTCGTTGAGCGCAAGACCTTTCGCGGCGGAACGAATTGCCTGGGAACAAGATACTGCCAACGCGGACATGTACAAGCCTGTCGACGTCACGCCCTGGCCCTTGCCGCCAGCATTCTTAGCCCGGTCAGTTGCGATCGCACGATTAGAGGTGCGAACTACGTCACCATACTTCGTCCCGCGGGCTGAGTAGGAGACTGCGTTGGAGTCGCCGGTGGCATCCGGGACAAATTCGGGGGTGATGTATTGCATGACCCACGAGCCGATAATGTCGGCCGCACGCTGTGCGGTGCCTTGGCGCGTCAATAAATGATCGGCCTTGTCCAGCGCCATGAGTGACTTCGGGTAGCGGGTGAGGCTAAAAATCGACTGGGCGTTATCAATGCCTACCGTCACATCGATAGGCGAGTGGACCAGCAATAGTGGCTTGCGTAGTTTCGGCAGGTATTCTTCGGGATTCGTGTCGGCGAGATCCTCAAGGAAGTCGCGTGAAATGATGAGCTCCCTGCCACCGAGGATGACAGGGACATAGCCGTCGCGGTCCGCGTCACCAATCTTGTCCGCATAGTGCAACACCGAGTGAGCAGGGTCGAACGGCGCACCGACTGTCGCTACGGCTTTGAGCGTCTTTTTGAGATCGGGATGGGTCGCCGCTTTCAGTGCTGCAGCGCCCCCGAGCGAGTGGCCCATGATGAGCTGTGGCGCTTTGAACTCTTTGGCTAACCACTTTGCTGCAGCCACGATATCGTCAACGTTTTGTGAGAACGAAGTATCGGCGAATTCACCCTCAGATTGTCCGAGACCAGGAAAATCAAATCTGAGCGTTGCAATGCCGAACTCTGTTAACCGCTTGGAGATTCGCGAAGCACCAGGAGTATGTCTGGACCCCGCAAAACAGTGTGCGAAAATCGCGTAGGCTTTCGCCGGCCCGTCAGGCCGGTCAATCGTTCCGGCCATCATCTTGCCCGTCGACGACGGCACCTTCACGTTCAGCGATAGCATGTGGGCTTTCCTCCTGAGAACGGGGACGCATTCGGTGGTCTTTGTTTGAACAAGGATAGAGTACATTGACGTGAACGAGTGAGAAGCACTTACCATGTAGGCCAGGTAGTGCGAGAGGCAAAAGGCCACTTTTGCCGTGACGAAAGGTCGTATGAGGAATGGCTGCATTTGGCTGGTTTTGGAAAGCAATGGGTGCAACGTCCGAACGCAACAACAAGAAGTCGAAGGGGATCGTGGCGAAAGCCCACGAGCTCATCGCCGAGTTCGAAGCTCTTGACGACGCCGCGCTGAGCGCCGCTGTGCGTGACACCGTGCGTGACGGAGAGGTCGTCGACAAGCCTCGCTTCCTCGCAATTCTGTCGGTTGCCGCCACTCGAACCCTTGGGATGAACCCGTTCGACGTTCAAAACCAGGCGGTTTTGCGCCTACTCGAAGGCGATGTAATTCAGATGGCCACCGGCGAGGGCAAAACGCTCGTTGGAGCTATCGCTGCGACCGGTTTTGCGCTCACTGGTAAGCGGGTGCACCTCATCACTGTGAATAACTATCTCGCTGAGCGCGATGCCACGTGGATGCGGCCGCTTGTCGAGTTCTTCGGGCTCAGCGTTGCCGCTGTAACGGAATCGACGCCACGTGAACAGCGCGTAGAGGCATATCGATGCGACGTCGTCTATGCCCCGGTGACCGAGATCGGCTTTGATCACCTTCGTGACAATCAGATCACGCACCGCTCTCAAACCGTTCAGCTACCAGCCGAGGTCGCTCTTGTCGATGAGGCCGATAGCGTCCTTGTCGACGAAGCCCTCGTCCCGCTCGTCCTGGCTGGTTCTGAAGGTACGCAGCAGCCCACAGGCAAGATCACCGAAGCGGTCTCGCACCTTGACGAAGAGAAGGACTACGAAACTGATGCCGATGGTCGCAATGTCTTCCTTACCGAGGAGGGGGCGAAGAAAGTTGAACGTTTGCTCGGCATCGACTCGCTCTATTCCGATGAGCACATTGGCACCACACTTGTCCGGGTCAACCTTGCGCTACACGCTCGAGCACTGCTGATCCGCGACGTGCACTACATCGTCGAGGACGGCAAGGTGGCGCTTGTCGACGCCTCACGCGGCCGCGTCGCTGAACTGCAGCGTTGGCCTGACGGATTGCAGGCAGCAGTCGAGGCAAAAGAGGGGCTGAAGGTGTCCGAGGGGGGCCGAATTCTCGACTCGATCACGCTGCAAGCACTTATGCGTCGCTATCCGACGGTCTGTGGCATGACTGGAACCGCCGTAGAAGCCACCGATCAACTGCGTTCATTTTACGACCTGCACGTATCTGTTATTGACCGCGCAAATCCGTTGCAGCGATTTGATGAAGCCGACCGGATCTACGCAACGATGGAGGAGAAGAACCAAGCGATCGTCGAAGAGATCGCGCTGCTTCACACGAATGGTCAACCTGTTCTTGTAGGGACTCATGACGTAGCGGAGTCTGAGGCTCTCGCTGAGGCATTGAACGAGCGTGGGATCAGCGTGAACGTGCTCAATGCGAAGAATGACGCTGAGGAAGCACGCATTGTGGCTGAGGCTGGAGATTTAGGGCGGGTGACCGTGTCTACACAAATGGCAGGCCGCGGTACCGATATTCGTCTAGGTGGCGCTGACGAAGGAGATCACGACAAGGTTGCGAAGCTGGGTGGTCTCGCCGTTATCGGTACAGCACGCCATCGCACAGCGCGGCTCGACAATCAATTGCGCGGACGTGCAGGGCGTCAGGGCGACCCTGGCCTGAGCCTGTTCTTTGTTTCCCTGGAAGACGACATTGTTGTTACCGGGGGAGAGGATGAGCGTATCACCGTACATCCCGACGCGTCGGGACGCATCGAATCCTCGCGTGCACAGCAGTTTGTTGACCACTGCCAGCGCGTTACAGAGGGCCAGCTGCTAGAAATTCACTCGCAAACGTGGAAATACAACAAGCTCATCTCGGATCACCGTACAATCCTTGATGAGCGGCGAGCGTCATTGCTCGATACCGACGCGGCGTGGCGTGAGCTTAGCGAACGAGCACCGGAGCGCGCCACCGAGCTGGATGCCATCGATGCTGACAAACTACGGCAGGCAGCTCGTGAGATAATGCTCTACCACCTGGACCATGAGTGGTCTGAGTACCTCGCGCTCATGGACGATGTTCGCGAATCGATCCACCTGCGCGCCATCGCCCGTGAAACGCCAATCGACGAATACCATCGAATCGCCATTCGTGAATTTAAAGAACTAGCGAATCGTGCCGTAGATCAGGCCGTCGATACTTTCAGGAAAGTCGTGATTGATAACGATGGAGCACACCTCGAAGATGCTGGTTGGAAGCGTCCGAGTGCGACGTGGACCTACATGGTGTCGGATAATCCGTTGGCGGGTTCGGGGAACTCGGTGATCTCCGGGATTGGAAATATTTTCCGTTAATCCTCATGTTGAGGTTCAGAGCGTTACACTAGAACCGCAACAGCACGTTGACCCACAATTGGGTAATATTGCGATTTAGAATTTATTGACTTTCAAAAACACCGTCAGGAGTTTGGAATGGCCGAAAACAAAGATGCAGACATCGTCCAGGTCGAAACGACCTCCGTCTTTCGCGCTGACCTTTTGAAGGAGATGGAGAACGGCGCTGCTGCAGCCAACGATAACGTCACCAGCACGGAGAATTTGCCGGATGGTGTTGCGTTGCTCGTGGTGAAGCGCGGACCGAACGCTGGTGCAAGGTTCCTGTTGGACCAGGATGCAACCACCGCAGGTCGCCATCCTGAGGCCGACATTTTCCTTGATGACGTCACGGTGTCCCGCCGACACGCTGAGTTCCGCCGCGACGGTGACTCTTTCGAAGTTGTTGACGTGGGATCACTGAACGGCACTTATGTGAACCGAGAGCCAAAGGACTCGCAGGTGCTCTCCTCCGGGGATGAGATTCAGATTGGTAAATTCCGCCTGGTCTTTATCGCCGACGAAAAATAGTATTGTCCGTTTGTCTGCCCCTGCCCATTAGAAGAGATTAATCATCACCGTGAGTGCAATACGTCGAGCTGCTACAGAGCAAATGGGAGCCACCGTCGCCCCGTCAGGGACAAAGACCATGTCTATTGGTGTTGTCCTGAAACAGTTGCGGGAAGAGTTCCCTGATGTGACTGTGTCGAAGATTCGCTTTCTTGAGTCCGAAGGCCTGATCACTCCACAGCGCACTGCGTCCGGATACCGGCGCTTTACAAGTGATGATGTCGAGCGACTTCGCTACATCTTGGTTACCCAGCGAGACAATTACCTTCCATTAAAGGTGATCCGCGAGCAGCTCGAGGCCATGGATTCCGGTCAGGTTACCGCGATCATGAGCGCGAGCGAAGCTGATCCACTAGTTTCTCCAGATAGCTTCCGCGCACCAACTTCGACGCACTTGAGCGACCGAGACGTTGCCGAGCAGGCTCAAGCAGACCAAGAACTTGTCGACGAGTTTGTGCGTGATGGATTGATCGGTCCTGATGTGGCTGGTCATTTCACCGCCGACGACGTTCGCGTGGTTACTGCAGCCATGGCTCTAGCGGAATTCGGTTTGGATTCTCGCCACCTCAAGACGCTGCGGACTATGGCTCGTCGCCAGGCTGATCTCATCTCTCAAGTAACGGAACCCGTTGCGAAGTCCGGTAAGGAAAATTCAGCACAGCAGGCGGAAGAACTTGGACAGCAGCTTTCTGCCCTGGTCGTATCACTGCATGCTTCGCTGCTCAAGAATGAGCTGCGAAATTCCGGGCGCTGAGATGCGGTCGCTGAATTTGCTCGGGGTCTACCCGGTCGGCCCGGAACACTTTCTGTGCGCGTTGCTGCACACACCAGAGCAGAATCTATTCCTGCCAATTTGGCTTTCGCCATTTTCTGGAGGCAAACTGGCCGCGCTCATTGATGATGTAGGCCCCCTGAACCCGAGTATTTACGAAACGTATTTGGAAACGTTAAAGGATCTCGGCGCTCAAGTGCAGGCCGTGCGCATTGCGAGCTATTACGAAGGCGTGTTTCATGCCGAGGTGTTGCTGAGTACTGGCAGCAAAGTAGACACGAGCATGTCCGACGCGCTGCTTTTGGCTTGGACAGGGGATATTGCTCTCGAGGTTGACCCTCAGGTTTTGCGGCAAGCCGGCATACGGATTTCCGCGGCAGATGCGAAAGGTATCTTTGACCTTGATCTTCCCGTTGTCGAAGGGGACGCTGAAGACGGAAGTGTTTCCGCAAGCGGTGACCCAGAAGCAGACCGCGATTTTGAGCAGCTGATGAAGAGCCTTGGCGCGGATGATCTTTTTACTTCCGATGATGAAGATGGAGACGGGGCTGCCAACTAAACCTCCCTCAATGTAAAGTAAAGGTTGAGACTTCGGCGTGTCGGCCCGAGCTGATAGAGTCAAATGCCTAAGCTATCAGTACAAATACTGTTAGCCGAGACAATAGAAAACGGGAGTATGGAAAATGAGCGATCTGCAACAAGAGCTTGAACTTTCCGCAGTGGAAGGGCCTGTTCAGGAAACGCTGTTTGATATCGGGCCTTCTGACGAAGTGGGGTACCGAGTTCCGATTGCATGCCAGGTAGCAGGCATCACGTACCGCCAGCTCGATTACTGGGCGCGCACTGACTTGGTGAAGCCTTCAATCCGTGGCGCAAAGGGATCCGGCTCCCAGCGCCTCTACTCCTTCAAGGACATTCTGGTTCTGAAAATCGTGAAAGGTCTCTTGGATACCGGGATCTCACTGCAAAACATTCGCCTAGCCGTGGATAAGCTCCGTAACCGGGGTGTGAATGACATCGCCGAGATCACGTTGGTCTCTGATGGCGCAACGGTGTACGAGTGCCGCAGCAACGAGGAGGTCATTGACCTTCTCGGCGGCGGCCAGGGTGTTTTTGGTATCGCGGTCCCGCAGATTATGAAGGATCTGACTGGCACAATTGCTGACTTCCCAGCAGAAACCATCAATCCCGAACTCAATGACCCTCAGCCTGCCGGGTTCGATGAACTCGCAGATCGTCGCCGTCGTAAGTCTTCCTAGAGAGTTCTGAAAGGCTGCAGCCCCGCCGTTTACTCCCCGGCGGGGCTGCAGCCTTTCGTACTGCTGTGGGTCTAGCGCAAGTGGTTAGTCCACAACGGCGGTCAGAGCGGCACTGACCTGCTCAGCGGATGGAGCCTCTTTCACCACGGATGCGACATCTGTCACAGCCGTATCTGCAGGGCTATCGCCTACACGAACGACGTCAAGCTTGATTCGCTCACCGAGCCGGTCCTGCAGTGCTGCTGCCGCCTGTGGTGAACCATCATCATCGGCGGTGCCGGTGGTAATCAACACGATGCGAATATCGCGATCGAGCTCACGCATGGCATCGGCAGCAGCGAAGAGCGCTTCACGAGTCTGCGGAGCACCACCGGTGCCAAGCAAGCTGGCGGTGTATGCGACGTCCTCGGCATCACTGGTCATAGCAATGTTGCTGCGCCAACCCTTCGTTACACCAGGGTTCAGTGGGGAAGAGTAGTTCCAAAGCGCTACTTGATGGCCAGATTCGGTGACACGGTATGCAGCATCGCGTATCGCGGTGTCGACTGCTGGCTTGAAAGGCTGCATCGCATCTGACGTATCGTACAGGAATAACGTGTCCAGAGCTTGCTGTTGGTTTTCGGAACCAACTTCTTTCTGTTCCTTTTCTGTTTCATCGACCGGAATTTCTGCCACCTGGGACCAAACCTGATCAGGGACATCAACCACCTGTGATTTGCTATCAGTTTTCAACGTTGACGCCGCGTACTTCATGAGGTCCTGCCCGGCGCGAGACTTATTCTCATCGACGTTATCAGTACTGTTCAGCGGTATACCGACGTAGTTCAAAACTGCATCTAGCGATGTGAAAACCCGGTCACCGGATGCTTGTTCAATAGCTGCTGCGTATAGACTCTGTTCATCTTGGATTGACTCTATATCTTCCACTGCCTGCTGTTGTAGGACATCTACGGCGCCTGCCTCATCTTTGGCAAGCAATGACGCAACAGCAACAGAGGCATCCGAGCGTTCAGGCAACACAAATCGCACTGACTCCAGCTTAAGTGTCGCTGGATCAGTAGAAGTTTGCCCCTCCACGCCGAGAGGCGCCGCGTAAACAATCTGTGGGTCAGGTACCGCCGCCGAGCGTTTTGCGTTCCTAAGTACGGCGTCTGGGTTCGCGGTTTCCGGAGCGAGAAGGATAGCTGCGTCCTCGACCTTATCGACGAGCTCTGCCTGCATACAGTAGTCCCGCACAACACGGTGCGACTCGTTGTACGCGGCTACGATCGCTTCACCGACCGATCGTTCCGTAGACGCTACTGGCAGTGAGAGTTCTCCAGACACGCACTGTGCTTCAGAAGCATCATCGGACTGTTCTGGCTTCAGCTTCATCATCAAAATGGCACTCAAAATCACAGCGAGCGCGACCAGAATGACCAGGATCGCTCCACCGGACAAGCGATAGTTACTCTTGCCATCAGAATGTCGGCCCATGCCAATACCGTCCTTACTTCGTGTACAACCCGTCTAGCGTTGTCAAACAGTCTATCGCCCTAGAACTACGTCGAGGAGAGCGACGAGCCGGGAGCGTAATTCTTCTCCACGTGCGCTGAGCGCTCGTTGGCGCTGCACGTACATGGCTTTTCCCTCAGTAGTCTCCACAGGAACGATGTCGAAGCCGAGTTCCCGGCAGTCGTACGGGGATGCCTCCATATCGAGGCGACGCGCGTCCTTGGCCAATTCGAAACAGTCAAGGAGGAGCTCGCCAGGGACCAATGGGCCAAGTTTCAAAGCCCACTTAAACAGATCCATGGTGGCGTGCACACAGCCTGGTTGTTCCCTCGATACCTGGTCTTCCCTCCGCAACGCCACAACGTTGAGGGGGCGAGCTGGGGGAGTAAAGAAACGAAACGCGTCGAAGTGGCTGCATCGAAGCTGATGAGATTCAACCACTGAGTTCGTGCCGTCTGCTCCGAGACGAAGCGGAAGATCATGGCGAGGGTGTTCCTCGCGATACAACATTGCCCATTCATGCAAACCGAAGCAGTCAAAGTGCGCCGAACGAGAGGCTGTCGCGCGAAGTAGTTCGTCAATTTCCCGAACGTCGTGTTCACGGTGCGCAAGAAACGACGCGATGTCTGCACACACGTGCCTGCTGTCTACAACTTGGTAGTCGCGCCATGAAGCTTGAGGAAGCGTAGAGGCGTCGAGAAGCACTGTATTTGCGCCAGGATGCCACTTCTTAAGGTGTGTGGGGCGGAACCTGTAGTAGTCGAACAGGAAGTCCCACACCGGGTGCTTCTGTGCGCGACGACGGCGAGCTAGGTGTGGCTCGACGAATCCGGCCGCACGTTCCTCATGCGACGCGATTCGAGCCTCGTATTCGGCTGACTCCAGGAACGTGCGAATCATGAATTCTCGTGGGTCCAGTCTGCGACCGTGCCCACGTACTCCTCAATGACGTCCTCAAGAGCAAGTACGCCAACGAGGCGACCTTGATCGCGGACCTGAGCCATGTGTGCAGAGCGACGGTGCAGCGACGTCAGCGCACTATCCAGCGACTCAGAGCCATCAATCACCATCAATGGGCGGATGCGGCTCACCGGTACCAGTGGATCATCCTCATCGGACTCCATCAGGTCCAAAATGTCCTTCACGTGAATATATCCAACGAGAATGCCGGAAGGCCTAGCAACGGGGAAGCGCGAATATCCGGTTTCACGTACAGCTTGCTCGATTATCGAAAGCGCGACGCCCTCAGGGTAAAAGGGGATGGTTGTCAGACGATCGAGCGGGATCATTACCTCTTTGAGGTTCCTCGACTCAGAGCGCAGCGCCTTTGAAAGGCGAGCTGTTTCCTCAGCGTCAAGAAGACCCTCTTCGCGTGATTCACGAATCATGTTCGCCAGCTGTTTCTGGTCCACAGTGGATGAAAGCTCATCGCGCTGTTCAATACCAAACAGAGCCAGCGTCTTACGCGCTACCCAGTTCAAGAAGCGAATAAACGGCCCCGTGGCCTTCATCCAAAGCGTCATAGCTGGGGTAAGCCAAACAGCAGTTGACTCTGGTCCGGCAATCGCAATGTTCTTCGGCACCATCTCGCCGAACAAGATATGCAAGAAGGAGATGAACGCCAGCGCAATCACGAAGGAAACAGGATGCAGCCACTCACCCGGCAACCCCATCGCGAGAAACGGAACTTCAACATAATGTGCAACGGCAGGCTCAGCGACCTTACCGAGCACGAGTGACGCGATGGTGATGCCCAGTTGGGCACCTGCGAGGTAAATCGAGAGGTGTTCTGTCGCGTACAGCACGCCAGCAACATTTGTCTTGCCTTGTGCCTGCATTGACTCCAATCGATCGCGCCTGGAGGACACGAGTGCGAACTCGGACGCAACGAAGAACGCGTTGAGCGCCAGCAGGACCAAAATGAGAAGGAATGCTACCCAAATATTCACTGTGCTGACCTCCTCTGAAACTCGATTGCTTCCTCTGGAGAAATCGGACTCAAAATTGCCCTGTCGATCCTGCGATCATCCATTGTGGAAACCCTTGCGAGCCAGTGGCCGGCGCTGCCTGTTTCAAACTGTTCCTGGAAATCAGCTGTACCGGAGGGGAGCACTACTTTGTCGCCAACTGTCGGGATATGTCCAAGTGCTGACATAATCAGTCCTCCAAGAGTTTCGTAAGGCCCCTCGGGTGCAACATAACCGAGCTCCTCCTGCAGTTCATCGAGCCGCACCAAACCAGAAATCTCCCACGACGTTCCGACGTGTAAAAAGTCCCGCTCGGATTCGCGGTCGTCGTACTCGTCGTACACCTCACCGAGGATCTCCTCGACCACGTCCTCAATCGTGACCAGACCTTGCGTTCCGCCGAACTCATCCGCAACCAGCACTACCTGTGAGCCCGCGGAACGAACCCTGTTGAGCACCGCATCGCCGTCAAGCGTCCCGGGGATAAACGGAACTGGCTTGGCCAGCGTTGACAGCTTGGTGGTTGCACGCTGCTTCTTATCTACCGAAAAGGCGTCTTTGATGTGGACCACGCCTATTGTGTCGTCCAAGTCACCACGGCGGACGGGGAAGCGCGAATGGCCTGTCTCACGTGCAAACGCAATCAAATCCGCTACGGTGTCCTCAGCGTCAAGCGCATTAATGGTTGAACGTGGCGTCATCACGGCTTCGGCGGTGGTCTCTCCGAACTGCAGCGATCTGTCGATCACCGCTGCGGTATCTGCGTCAAGGTCTCCAGACTCCATCGAGTTTCGGACCACCGCACCCAGCTCTTGGCCAGAACGAGCGGAGGCTAGCTCATCTGCTGGCTCAATCCCGAGTCTTCGCACAACCCAGTTCGCCGAAGAATTGAGCCACTTAATAAACCAACCAGCTGCGGTATTAAACGCATTCACAGGAGGTACCACGACCCGCGCAGTCTTCAGCGGATCCGTAATCGCCATGTTCTTTGGAACAAGTTCGCCAAAAACCATCGAGAGCAATGTCGCAATCGCCAATGCAAGGATCAGCGCTACTGTCGTTGAGGCCGCTTCACTCAGACCAACGAGCTCAAGCAGGGGAGTGAAGAACTTGCCCAACACCGGCTCGGCGAGGAAGCCAGCTGCGAGCGTCGTCACGGTAATACCGAGTTGCGCGCCTGACAACACGAACGAAAGGTTCGCGTGGTCTCGAGCGACGGCTTTCGCCGTGCGGTCGCCGACCTCCCGGACGTGCTCATCGATAGTTGAGCGCTCGAGTCCTGTCATTGCAAACTCGATTGCAACGAACAGGCCCGTTGAGGCCGTCAACAAGATGAAGCCCAAAAGAGCAAAGATTGAAATGACTATATCCATCGACTATGACCGAGGCGTCCGACGCCTACCGCTCCTTCCCGTCGACCGTCGTCGTTGAGCATTCGCACTGGGGCGTTTCGAACGCCTGGTTGCGTTGTGGTTCTTTCGCTGATGTGGTGGCTGGCCACCAGGCGGTGGCAGGGGCTTCCCAGACGGCTGCCGAGCTCCGGTGATCTCAACGACCTCAGGTGTGAGCTCCTGCGCCCGGACTTCGGTCGCTCGCACTCCAGCTTTGTTGAGGAGCGAGCGAACCTCCTTACGCTGTTCATCCATGACCAACGTAACAACGTTGCCCTCAGTGCCCGCACGCGCTGTACGCCCCGCGCGGTGCAAGTATGCCTTGTGTTCTGCAGGCGGGTCGATGTGGACAACGAGTGAGACTCCCGAAACGTCGATTCCGCGTGCTGCGATGTCCGTCGCAACTAAGACTGGAGTTGAACCATCAGCGAACCCCTCTAGTGCGCGAGTTCGAGCACCTTGACCTTTGTCACCGTGAATTCCCTGCGCGTGAACTCCGGCGCGACGAAGCTTCTTCACCTGCCTGTCCACACCATGCTTCGTGCGCATAAACATGATCGTCTTGCCTTCGCGTGCGGCGATTTCCAGCACTCGAGCATTGCGCGACTCGCGGCTGCCGCACAACAGGACAAAGTGTTTCATGGTCTTTACAGCTGACTTCGCTGGAGCTGTGGAGTGCGTAACCGGATTATGCATGTACCTGTCAACGATTCTCTGTACATCGCCATCGAGCGTTGCAGAAAACAGTAACTTCTGGGAATCCTTTGGCGCTCGGTCGACAAGCTTGATGACCTGAGGCATGAAGCCCATGTCGGCCATCTGGTCGGCTTCATCAAGCGTGACGATCTCCAGAGCCCGAAAATCGAGGACGCCACGCTGCAATAGATCCTCTGCACGGCCCGGTGTCGCCACCAAGAGGTCGACTGGTGCCGCCAAAGCGCGGATCTGCGTATTGATATTGACGCCACCAACTACATCCAGCACGCGAAGGCGTTGTGCGCTCGCGGGGCTGTTCAATCGCTGTTGAATCTGGCTTGCCAATTCACGCGTCGGTGCGAGCACAAGTCCACGGGGCCGTCCAGGCTGACTTGGCGCACCACTCAGACGCGCCAACATCGGCAAACCAAACGTAAAAGTCTTGCCGGAGCCGGTCGGACCACGCCCAAGCACGTCTCTGCCTGCTAGGGCATCAGGAATAGCCGCTTCCTGAATTGGAAACGGCCGAGTAATTCCTTCTGCGTTGAGCGCGCGCACCAGGGGGTGGGGAAGGCCGAGATCGGCAAAACTTTTCATTGCAAACACCCTAGTGCCTTTTTGCGGTCAGGTGCTATCGCCACGCTTAGTAACGAAGCTCCTTGCGGTCGCCAGACCACGCGATATGGAACGTGCCGTCCATATCGACGCGCTTGTAGGTGTGCGCACCGAAGAAATCACGTTGTCCCTGAATCAGCGCCGCAGGCAAGCGGTCTGCACGCAAGGAATCGTAGTAGGAGAGCGAGGACGCGAATACCGGAACCGGAAGCCCGAGCTGCGTAGCCGTTATGACGACGCGACGCCACGCATCAATGACGCCGCCCTCCAGCTCATTGCGGAAGTAAGGGTCGAGCAACAGTGATGGCAGCTCAGGGTTTTTCTCATACGCCTCGGTGATGCGGTCGAGGAACTTCGCGCGGATAATGCAGCCACCACGCCAAATCTTCGCCAGCTCACCAGGCTTCAGACCCCAGTCGTACTCCTCGGAACCCGCAGCAATTTCATCAAAGCCTTGCGCGTACGCAACGAGCTTTGAGGCGTACAGAGCACGCCGGACATCCTCGACGAACTGCGCCTTGTCCAGACCAAGGTCAGCGAACGAAGCTTCTACGCCACTAGGGAGGTTGGCCTCCAAGGCCGCGGTGCGTTGCGCAGTAGAAGAAGAAAGCGCACGAGCAAACACTGCTTCGCCGATGCCAGTGACTGGGACGCCCAAGTCTAGGGCCTCCTTCACAGTCCAGCGACCCGTGCCCTTCTGGCCAGCCGCGTCCACAACGACGTCGACAAACGGTTTGCCTGTTTGCTCATCGACTTGCTTCAGTACCTCAGCGGTGATCTCGATCAGGTAGGAATCCAGGTCACCCTCATTCCACTCGGAGAAGATTTCAGCGATCTCCGCCGGCTCCAACCCAGCTGCGTAGCGAAGCAAATGGTATGCCTCGCCGATGACCTGCATGTCGGCGTACTCGATGCCGTTATGCACCATCTTGACGAAGTGTCCGGCACCATTTGGGCCAATGTGGGTCACGCACGGAACGCCATCGACTTTCGCGGCAATATCCTCAAGGAGTGGGCCAAGCGCCTCCCATGACTCGACAGGACCACCAGGCATGATCGAAGGACCAAGCAGTGCACCTTCCTCGCCGCCAGAGATACCTGCGCCGACGAAGTGGCGCCCCTTTTCAGCGACTTCTTTCTCACGGCGGATCGTATCGGTGAACAACGAGTTACCGCCATCGATGATGATATCGCCCTCATCCATCGCTTCGACGAGCTGATTGATCACTGCATCCGTAGCCTTGCCAGCCTGGACCATGATGACAGCACGGCGTGGACGCTCCAGCGAGGCAACAAAGTCCTCAATCGTTTCAGATGGGATAAACGAGCCCTCATCCCCGTGCTCGGCCATTACGGCGCGAGTCTTCTCAGGGGACCGGTTGTAGATAGCAACCGTATGTCCGTTGCGGGCGAAATTACGTGCTAGGTTCGAACCCATCACCGCCATACCGACAACGCCGATCTGGGCGAGATGAGTCTGGGACTGATTCGTATCATGCTCGGTGGTAGTCATGCAGACAATACTACGCTGCTGAGAGGAAAGAACGGAATGAGTTTTCTATTCGAAAAAGTTGATCGCGAGCTCAACGAGGAAGAATTGCGGACCCTCAACGAATACAACAACGGTTACGCCAACACGATCGGAATGGTGATCACGGCGTGTAGCCCAGAGTGCGTAACTGCACATATAGACGTCGGACCCCAGCATCTTCAGCCTGCCGGGATCGTCAACGGGGGAGTCTATGCCGGTCTCGCAGAGACGGTAGGTTCCGTTGCAGCGATGGCGACAGCTGGCAGACCTGCTGTCGGCATGAACAACAACACCGACCTCCTACGAAGCGTCCGTGACGGGCGAATCGAAGCATCCGCGCGCCCAGTTCATGTCGGGCGGCGAACCCACCTCTGGCGCATCGAAATGCATCACGAAGGCAAATTAGTGGCCCTGACGAATCTGAAGCTCCTCGTACCCTAAAGCCAGCGGTTCTTCCTGAACCACCAATACATCAGTGCCATGGTCAGGATCATTACGCCGAGCACCACCGGGTAGGAGTACTTCCAAGCCAATTCCGGCATATTCTCGAAATTCATGCCATAAACACCGGCAATCATGGTCGGGGCCGCAGCCATACCAACTACTGCAGATATCGTACGCATATCGGAGTTCTGTTGCATCGAAACCTTCGCAACCGAGGCGTCAAGCAGGGAGGAAAGGCGTTCATCGAAGCCTGAGAGGTGGTCACTCACGATCGTCGCGTTGTCCTGCACGTCACGGAAGTAAGATCTGAGCGCTTTCCGCATCAGATCACGGTTGTTGGTCAAACCATTCTTTAACGCCGGTGCAAGTGGGTCGATCGCGTGGCGCATCTCCAAGATCTCACGTTTGTAGTTGTAAATCTTGTCAATGTTAATGTCTCGCCGAGGCGTAAACACCTCGTTTTCCAGCTCATCGACGTCGCGGCTCAGGTTGTCTGCGACCTTCAAATAGTTATCGACGATGTAGTCGGACACCACCCATGCGACGGCACTTGGGCCAAGCACCGCAAGCTCCTCCTCGCTCTCTAGTTTGCCAGTCAAATCAGGCAGTGGTGCGCCGTGCCGGATCGTGATCGCAAAGTTCGGACCGGTCACAATTTGGACTTCACCAGTGGAAATGATTTCACGGGCATCCGCAACCTCCTCATCGTCGCGGTAATACACCGAGCGCACGACCATGAACAGCTGCTCATCGTAGCGCTCAACCTTCGGCCTCTGGTGGGCATCGACTACGTCGTCAACGATCAGATCGTCAATGTCGAAAAACGACGAGATCTTCGTCATCTGCTCATCTGTCGGACCTTTCAACGAGACCCACACAAACGCGTTATCGTGCTCCCGTGCGACCTGCAGTGCCTGTGGAATCCGATAGTTGCCAGGGACGCGCTTGCCGTCGACAAATACTTTGCAAAAGTCGATCGAGCGTTCCAGAGGGACCTTCACCGGTATGCGCGATGGTTGAAGCGTGCTTTTCGACGACTTCCTCGACAACGGGATCCTTGGTGGCATAGTGGCCCCCTTTACTACCTGCGTCACGCCAATCAAGGGCGAGGGATATAACAACGCTCGAGATACTACGCCCTTCGAGAACGGAACACGAACGCGCCTCTCCAACCGTATGCAAAGGGGAGAGGCGCGTTAGCAGAGTCATTTAGTTCTCTGAGTTTTCGGATTTCGCGTGGCGTTGGCCGGGTGTCGTCGGAAGGTTGTATCGCTTCGAGCTCAAAGCGTTGTAAACCCACGTCAACGCTGTGACAGTGCGGTTGCGCAGTCCAGTGAGGAATGAGACGTGGACGTAGAGCCACATCAACCAACCCAAGAATCCAGCGATTTCGACCTTGCCCATCTTCACGACAGCGTTAAAGCGAGTGACGATAGCCATCGATCCCTTGTCAAAGTAGGAGAATGGCTCGCGCTGTTCCGGCGTAATCTCGTCTTCAACCTGTGCCTTCAAGATCTTTCCGACATATTCACCGGACTGGATTGCAACCTGGGCGACGCCTGGCAAGCGGTCGCGGCTCATCATGTCGCCCACGATGAATACATTCGACAGTTCGCCAACGGACAGGTCGGCGTTCACCGGCACCTTGCCGTTACGTTCAGCCTCTACACCAGCTTGCTCGGCGACCTGCTTGCCCAGCGGGGAAGCCTGGACACCAGCAGACCAAATCTTCGTTGGAGTGTAGACAGTGGTCTCTTCGTCGGTCTTGGTGTTCTTGTACGTGACGCTCTCAGCGTCGACGTTAGTCACAATGGCATTTAAGATGACAGTAACGCCTGCCTTCTCCAACTCGCGCTGCGCCTTCCGGCCAAGACGCTTTCCAAATGGTGGCAGAACCTGTGGCATGCCGTCGATAAGAAGGATCTTGGTCTGATCTGGTGAGAACGAGTACTGGCCTCCAGCAAATGCGCGGTGCGCCAACTCGGCGATCTGTCCAGCGAGCTCAACACCAGTTGGACCGGCGCCGACGAGCACAAAAGTGAGCAGCCGTTCGCGTTCTTCAGCGGAAGTAGCTAGCTCAGCTTTCTCGAAGGCATCAAGAATGCGCGCGCGCACCTCGAGCGCGTCATCGGCTGTTTTCAAACCAGGTGCGAACTCCGCAAAGTGATCGTTGCCGAAGTAGGACTGGCCTGCACCCGCTGCGAGGATCAATGAGTCGTAGGCATACTGTGACGACGCACCATCATCGGAAGCAGTGACGATCTGATTCGCGGTATCGATCTCGTCAACATTGCCGCGCACAACGCGAACGTTGTCCTGGCTTGCCAAAATCTGGCGAACCGAAGAGGCAATTTCGCCGACAGACAGAAGACCGGTCGCTACCTGATAGAGCAGAGGGGCGAAGATGAAGTGGTTTGTGCGGTTAATAATCGTAATGTCTACGTCTGCATCCGCGAGTGCATGAGCAGCGTTAATGCCACCAAACCCCGCACCTACGATCACGACGTGATGGCGGTTTCCAGCGGGGCGGTATGGTGTCTGAGTCATAAAAGTGTCGCTCCTTGGGAAAGCTGTTTGAATTTTCTTCCCTTTATAGTACGCCCATAATGTTAGAACGGTATGGTTTTGGAGATGAAGCGTCGAAAACTCCGCTGAAAGTTTGACCAAGTAAGGTGGGGAAGCGTGCCGATTCCTGAACCAGTACCAACGCATTTACACACTGTTGACGCCACAAAGTGGCCACGGCTAGTGCAGCCGTTGGATGGGTTTGCTCTGAAAACTCGCGCCAGGCTTGCAGAGGCCGAGTTTGCTCGAGCCTGTGACGCCGCGGGTGTAACGCTTTCTGGTGACGACGCCGACATTCTCGTGAACCATGAGCGGCTTTTTGAACGAATCGCGGCTGCTGGCTGGACAGGCCTGGCAGAGGGGTACATGGCAGGCGAGTGGTCAGTGACCTCATCGGATGTACTTGTTGAAGTCATTGCGAAGCTGCTGGGGCAGGGCTAC
The DNA here is from genome assembly GCF_001767255.1 of Corynebacterium sp. NML98-0116. Taxonomy (GTDB): domain Bacteria; phylum Actinomycetota; class Actinomycetes; order Mycobacteriales; family Mycobacteriaceae; genus Corynebacterium; species Corynebacterium pseudogenitalium. The sequence continues at coordinate 1,164,122 of NZ_CP017639.1, read as the reverse complement.
GTACCCCGCCGTACATCGTGGAAGCCACGGCCGGAAACTGTTGGAGCGATGCTGCCGAGTTCTCTCGTACAGCACTTTTCGGGCGATCGTGTGAGTGCTTTCCAGGGTCATTTCGCTACAGGTGTCGCAACTACCGAGCGCAAACTGACCAAGTCCTACCCGGAGCAGCGTGCCAAACAGCGTGGCGCGAAGCGCCGCTATATCGATGTGACCACCTACGAAGCACCGCTCGATGCGGATCGAGCCGACTTGGGCGATATACAGGCGCGGAGCGCTCAGCAGTTGCTGGACCTAGTCGGTGCAGGGCGCGGTACGAGATTGCTCGAGTATCCGAACTCGGGAGGTGCTGTGGCTCTGGCCGCGATAGGGCGCGGAGTGGTGGTTGATACTCTCGCAATTAGCCATGACAGTGCCGCTCATCTTCGGGAATACCTCATTCTTAATGGCGCTGCGAACGATGTACGCGTTGCCGTGGGCAAACTTGGTGACGCCCAATGGGCCCAGCAGCATGGGCCGTATGATGCAATCGTTTCATTTAGTCAGCTTGAATCATGCCCGAAACGCGATAAAGTGCAGTACCTTCGCGCGATGGACCGCATGCTACTTCCAGGCGGGCGTATCGGTGTGCAATCGGTGATGGCACGTCGCGTGCAATCAAAATCCGTGAACCGAGCGTGTCGGAGTGCGCTTCAGGTGCTTGGTGCGTATGTATGGCCAGGTATGGAGTATCAATATGAAGTCGATTTTCTGAAGCTAGTTGAACAGCAAACGCATCTCCAAGCGATCAGTATTAGCCGTGCGCCGGAACATCTTCGGTTGTCGATTCGTTTGCAGCGTCAAATGTTTGAAGGGCGGCTCCGTGAAGCCGCGGCCGATGGCTATGACGAAGTATTTCGCCGACTATGGCTCTGGCAGTTTGCGGTTCGCGAAGCAGTTGCATCCGTAGGGGGCTTGGATCTGGCGCAGGCGGTATTGGTACGGAAGCACCGGGGTGGGCGCCGATAAGAAGCAAGGGTCAAGTTTCTTAGTTGACATAATGTACATTATCGGACATTTCCACAACTTTGCATATAGATAGCGGAAGCCCGCCCAATAACGTAACGTGACGTAATTGGGCGGGTAATTCTGGACAGTCTACTTGGTCATATTGAGGCGAATATTGAGTAGCCCGCTCTCGGCAATCTTCGCTGCGACAAATTCAGGCGTCTCAACGCCGTAGTCAGCTCTATCAAACGGTACATCGCCCGCGACGATGAGATGGCTGCCAGACAGGGCTACGTCAAAAGGTGCTGTGACGCGATTCGTCTCGCCATGGATGGTCAAGTCTCCGACCACGTTCACGGTTCCAGCGGAACCGTCTGATGGAACCTTGGATAGATCAATCGGCTCGGTGATCGTGAAGCTTGACGTCGGGTATTGATCCGTGTGAAGAATCTTCCGGCGTACGTTGTTGTCTCGAACATCGCTGTCTGTAGTTAAATTCGTCATGTCGACTACGATTTCGCCAGATTGCAGTACACCCGACTCAATATGTACTTCGCCTTCAACGCCTGTCGTCGATCCTGAGGTCGTCTTTGCTTCACCAGGAAGAACTTCATCGAACGTGAACCCAACGGACGTCGAGTTGACGCCAGGACGCTTTTGGATCTTCCAAACGCCGTTGATGTCAGTGTCCGCCGGTTTAAGTCGGTCTGTATCAATTCCTTCTGTCTTGACTCCACCGCCACCAAACATGTTGAGCAGCAATGGGATTATCGCGATTAGGACCGCGAGCACCGCAATTCCCGCAACAATGACCATCAAGAGCTTCTTCTTGCGGTCGCTGGGAGCTTGCACTTCCTTCATGGGTACTTACCTCAACTTCTCAACTGTTCGCGCTAATTCAATTAATTCGTCACACATGTTACGTAATTCATCCGGGTTTGCACCTTCATCCACCGCTGTCCGGATATCTTCCGCTGTACAACGCAAAACGAAAAGGTTGTCGCGGAGCATCGACACAGTTTCCGGTTTAAGGATGGCTGCCCCTTCATCAATCGCAGTGCCGGCTACAAAGTTACGCTGTTCATACGCGCGCTGCTTACATGACTGGCTGCAATATTTTCGGCGGCGTCCTCTTCCCTGCTGACGAGCCATTTCTTTGCCACACCACTGACACGTAGGCGATTCGCTCTTCGCGTACACATCACTTTCTGGCATACGGGTCAGCCTAATACACACCTTGAACGGAATGCATGTCCGGTTCAATACTGCGGGAACAAAATCTAAAAGGTGAACGTTATAATAGGGCGACTGCATTTAAATGTGTTTAGAAGGGACAATTGAGTATGGCTGATCGTGTTCTTCGCGGAAGTCGAATGGGCGCTGTGAGCTACGAGACGGACCGAGACCATGATCTCGCGCCTCGGCAGCAAGCGCGATACCGCACTCCGAACGGCGAGATTTTCGAAGTGCCGTTCGCAGATGATGCAGAGATTCCAGAGGAATGGATGTGCAAGAACGGCCAGCTCGGCGCCCTTATGGAAGGCGAAGGCGTCGAGTCGAAGCCGACGAAGCCACCCCGTACTCACTGGGATATGCTTCGCGAACGCCGTACTATCGAAGAGCTCGACGTGCTGCTTGAAGAGCGCCTTGAACAGCTGCGGAAACGTCGTCGCGCTGCTGCGCGCTTGGCGAAAGAACAAGCAGCAGAAAACAAGAAGTAAGAGCTAGTTATAGCCCGAAGGCGAGAGGCCACATATTCTGTAGCTTCTCGCCTTTCGTCTAACTGTCAACGCGAAGTTACTTACGCTTCGAAGCGATGAATTCCTTGGCAACCTCTACGACGTTGCCCGCGAGCTGAGGCAGGTCGTTCGCCTTGCTCAGCAGCTCGTTTGCTTTAGAGCGCTTGGCCTCGTAGCTGAGCATTCGGAATCCCTCTTTCGCCATCTCCCGTGCGGTGCCAAACTTTTCGGTGGCACCCCACTTGGTGACTTCCCAGAGAGAAGTTGTCGCGAAGCTTGCGTCTAGCTTAGATTCGCCCAACGTGCGGTCCTCGAATGTAATCGGTACTTCGCGAACGTCGAAACCGGCAAGCTCGGCCTTGTGCGCCATATCGACCTGGAAAATATAGCCCTTGTTGGACAACTCCTGGAGATCGATGGTCTCGAGGACTTCGCGTCGAAAAGCGCGGTAACCTGCGGTCATGTCGCGAACATCGCCACCCAGCGCAAGGGAAACATAGGCGTTTCCCAGCTTGGAAAGCAAGTAGCGCTGCTTCGGCCAATTTTTAACTTCCCCGCCGTCCACATACCGCGAACCGATTACGACGTCTGCGCCGCTTTCGATCTCCTCCAACAAGCGGTGAAGCTCCTCAGGTGCATGCGAGCCATCGGCGTCCATCTGGCAGATAACCTCATAGTCACGCTCGAGTCCCCAGTTGAAACCGTCGCGGTACGCGGCGAGTAGCCCTTCCTTGCCAGCACGGTGCAAGACGTGCAGGCGATCATTCGCTTCTGCCAGTTCGTCGGCCTTCTGCCCCGTTCCGTCAGGAGAATTGTCGTCGACAATAAGGATGTCTACATCATCGTTTGCATCGAAAACCCGGCCAACAATGAGGGGAAGATTCTCAATCTCGTTGTACGTCGGGATGATCACTAATGTCGAATTCGCCACGGTGGCTGCTCCTTTTCCAGCAACGTTTCTCGCCGTTGTTCAAATGTTGTCTAGCATACTCCCTGGGTCGGCGGACTGCTGCACCGAGTATGAGCATGAACCCAAGCCAAACGAACGCAGCCTCGAGGTAGTCCCCAAAACGCACAGCAAATGTCCGCGTTGTATGTAGTGGCAGGCGTTCAATCAGGTGGTTAGCTTCAAATATAGAAGTTTCTTGGCTCACCGTTCCATCAGGGTGCACGATTGCTGACACACCTGAAGTAGCTGCAACAACCACTGCCCTATCCGTTTCAATGGCACGCAGCCTGCTCATCGCCAGCTGCTGATAGGTCATATCGCTAAACCCGAAAGTCGCGTTGTTCGTCGGTGTAGCGAGAATTTGCGCACCATTATTAATTGCCATCCGGTACGCCGGGTCTTCTGCCACTTCATAGCATGTGGCAACCCCAACAGGGATGCCTCCCATGTGGACGACACCTGGGCCATTGCCGGGCTTGAAATCGCTGGCGAGGTCCACGAGGTCCGTGATTTTCCGGAAGAAGTCGCGCATTGGCATGTACTCGCCAAACGGCTGCAAAAAGCGTTTATGATGCGTCTCGCCTGGCCCTGTTTCCGGGTCAAACACGACCATCGTGTTGCGCGCACCGACCTCGTCGCGCGTCAGCGTCCCCACCAGCACCGGTGCCCCTACTGCGCTCACAGCGCGTTCGATTGACGACGCCGCCAAAGGATCTTGAAACGGGTTCACGTCCGACGAGTTCTCCGGCCAAATAACGAGGTCAAGCTTTTCACCTTGTTTTTGGGCATCATTCGCTGCGCGAACAGTTTCATCGACGTGATTTTGTAACACGGCTCTGCGCTGAGCGTTGAAGTCAAGCCCGAGGCGCGGCACATTGCCTTGAATCGCTGCGACCAGTACGGAGTTGCCCTGTGCCGTCTGAGCCTCTGCCCCCTCGCCATCGAAACTCGGGCTGATAAGTCCTCCGAGCCCGATCGGGAGCGCGAAACCTAACGCAGCTACCCTGCGGGTTCTCCCACGCGTGATGAGAAACGTCACGAGGCTTACACCAGCGAGACAGGCGGCGAGAGAAACTAGCGCTGGACCACCAATTGAAGATAGCCACACCAGAGGCCCATTGACCTGCCCCCATGCCAGCCGGACCCAGGAAAATCCGCCGAATGGAAGCGACGAGCGGAGGAACTCCACCGCGATATACACAAATGGAAAAGCAAGGAACCCATACTGGCAACGGGCAATGCGGACGCCAACCGCGCCAGTGATAAGCGCTGAGAGCGCCAGCGTGATAGCGAGCGCCACGTAGGGCATCGCGCCGACGAATGCTCCGATCCAGGGCAGGAGGATCAAGTAGCACGTGGCGGCATGGGCAAACCCGAGCAAGCAGCCAAATGCTGCACTTGGCGATGGCTTCGCTGCTGTAGCAAAACGTTTCCACGGCATCAGAGCGAGGTAGAACGCACCAACGCCGAGTACTGCGAGGAACCAGTACCCGAACGGCTCATAGGAGAACGCAACCGCAACGCCGGAAAGTACCGCGAGGACAAGTCGGAGTGACGCATTCACGACCGTGGTCCCTCTTCCCCACCTTCTGATCGGCGTTTGTGCTCTTCGTAGAGCCAGTCTTCAATTTCATCCGTGTCAATGACGGGGTGCTCATCGTCGCTGGCCCCACGCTCAGGAGTTGGCCGCGTGAACGAGCCGTAGGAAGCAGAGTTTCGGGACATCGGCGTCGATTCGTACATCCTGATTCCAACATTTTCCACGCGTTGCCGCAGAGAGCGTGAAAGGTGGTTTCGGAGTATCGAGCGAGTAGGGCTGAAGACCAAGAAGAACCCCAGGATTGAAGAAACGAAGCCTGGGATAATGCAAAAAGCCCAGCCAACCATGAGAAGCGCAGAGTCGCCTGCTAGCTTCCCTACAGATGTTTTGCCACGTGCCGCCTTTGCGAGTTCGCCGCGGAGCGTGAGCGTCGCCAGTGCACCGCCTAGTACCATCAGCGCGAAGATTGCCAGCAAAGCCCAGCCAACGCCGATTGACTTCGCGACAAGGAAAAACGCCAGCGCTTCTACGAGGAAATACGTCAAAATGTAGATTGGCATGCCGACCATCTTAGCCGGACTACACGGTTACTTGCCTGAGGATTCTAGCTGGCTTAATAGCCACAGGACGTCCTTTCGGAGGTGCTGGAAGTATGGGGCGAAGTGGTTGATGCCAGTTCTTCCCGGAAGCTTGGGAAGTTTTCGCATTTGAACGGGTCTATCCCACCTCTCCCCTAGTTCGGCGACCACTTGCCACGGGACGATGTCGTCGTGCTTACTGCCCCACAGTCTGAGTGGGATATCGAGTGGTGTACGAGTACCTAATGCTTGATCGTCGAGCGCTGCGGCTGTTTTCGGAAGATCCTCGAGGAGCGTAGACATTGGGATACCTGCTGCCGTCCAGTGTACGGTGCTTGCCCAAGCATGTCGGAGGACCGCGCCCACTGCACAGATGTTCGCATCAAGGATGACAGCGGACATACCAACGGGGCTGAGGTGGGGCATCAGCTCTTCCGTGATCTCTGGGTCGGATGCTAGAAGGGCGGCGACTGCGTAAAGAATCATGATGGACGGAAGCGTCCCATCGATGCGGTCGAGCATCGCAAGCAGATCTGCAGGTGGTGCTCCGACGACTGCGGCACGCAGATGTAGTTCCGGCGCGTACTCGGGTTGCTCTAACCATGAAGCTGCGGCGCCACCGCCCTGAGAAAAACCCCAGAGACCAAGCTTTTCGACGCTGCAGCCTAGGCCTACGCTGGCGCGAACTGCATCGGCGAGTGCGTGGGCTGCTGCGCGGTGGAAGCAATAGAGCTGCACATTGTCTTCGGGATCTCGTGGATAGTCCGTCAACACGACATTCGCTCCCGCGGCGAGCAACATGTTGATCGCAGGCTGCTCGTAGGCAGCGATAAGGTCCAGTGGTTTGCGTCGAAGTCGAAGTCCCACTGTGCAGGAGTAAGAAGGGTCACATGCCGGGGCAACGCCTTGGGTGGAGGGGGCGAACGCGACGGTTGGACGCTGTCCATTGCCATGCCAGGGACGCTTGCTGAGGAACACCGCGCCGGTAGCAGACATCACGCGTTCCCGCTCGTCGGTCGTGGTGTATTCAATTCTGAATGCGTTGGCACGATTGAGCCTGTACTGCAGCCCTATAGGACGAATCGGCGTTGCTTGCAGCAGTGTGCCAGGACTAGCGCCGACTGCCCAAGTTGCTTTGCCGTACTCCGCATCTGTGAGCGGATGTGAATGTGAGAGGTCAACGCTAAGCGGCAGCAGTGTGCGAAGAGTTAAGCCGAACTCCATGTATGTGCTTTCCTAGATCTTCGGAGTGTCTCGTGGGTGGGGCTGCAAGGTCTTTGGCCTGGTGTTCAGCGCGTGTGCACCGTCTGCCTGGAGATGCACTATGTCCTCGATACGCATTCCCCAGCTGTCTGGTTTGTAAATTCCTGGTTCGATGGAAAAGACCATTCCTTCATCTAGGACGAGATCATTGCCGGTGACCAGGAACGGCGGTTCGTGGCCAGCCAACCCAATGCCGTGCCCGATTCGGTGCGTAAACCACTCGCCGTACCCGTGCTCGGAGATAATGTTCCTCGCAACCGCGTCGAGCTCTTCTGCTCGCATTCCAGGCCGAGCGGCGTCGCAAGCTGCCTGTTGCGCTTGCAAAAGCACTTCGTAGGCATCGAGCTGCTCTTGGCAGCCCGGTGCTCCTTCGACAAGATACGTTCGCGTGCAGTCGGAGTGGTAGCCGCTCGCGATCGTCCCTCCGATATCGACGACGACGATGTCCCCTGCTTCAATGATTCGATCGGAGAAGTCGTGATGAGGGTTTGCGCCGTTGGGGCCAGAACCGACAATGATGAAGTCTACTGCAGTGTGCTCCTCCATGATCGCCGTGTGCAGTGCGTCAGCCACAGCGCGCTCGGTAATACCTGGGGTAAGTAGCGAGGGAACGAGGGCATGAACGCGGTCGATTGCTTCGGCGGCCTGAGCCAATTGCGCAATCTCGTCATCATCCTTGACCATAAACAGACTAGACAATGCGTCCTGCGCAAGACAGGTCTTGAATGGGTATCGCTGCAAAGCCAGCACGTGATCCGCGGTGAGCGTGCTGCCCAGGCCAATGATCGGAGGCGTTGCGCTGTCGGCAGGCGATGCGATGAGTTTATAAACAATTTCATAGGGGTCTTCGCCATCGCGCCACCCAATGGGGATGAGCGCCGGGTCATCTGAGGGGAAGGAGCCAGCGTCGGTGCTGGGGAGGACAACGGTAGCGTTTCCTTCATCGGTGAGCACGATAGCGGAGAGCCTCTCGTGCGTATCGATTTGTGTACCGGTCAGGTATTCAAATTCCGGGCCAGGGCCGATGATCACGGCGCGCAGGTGATTTGCCGCAAGAAATTTGCAGGCTGCTGCGCGTCGACGTTCAAATGTATCGCTTCCGAAGAAAGTCATACGCCCATCGTAGGCGCACTAGTACTCGCACTAGTTCCCGATTGCTACTACACCGCGTCGAATAGCTTCTATCGCGCGGTTCGCATTGTTGCGAATCTCATCGCTGTAGCCGACCTTCTTCACCTGTTCTAGCAGGTCGATCACCTGCCGGCACCATCGGACAAAGTCGCCCGCGGTCAGTTCCGCGCCAGATTCTGCCGCGGCTGCAAGCGCGTACCCAAGCGGTGCGCCGGCGGTCCATTGGTGCAACGCGAGTGAGAAATGTGGGTCTGGCATTCTGGTGAGTGGAAGCTTGTGACGCTGCTCATCGGAAACGAGTTCGCCGTACACACGCATCGTTTCATTCATTGCGTGGGCCATTGGCTCTGTAGCGGCCTCCGGGGAGCCTCCCGTGGTACGGCGGTTCTCAAACACGACCATCGACGCGACACCGGCGAGCTCGGCGGGGTCCAACTCGTCCCAGATCCCGCGTTTTAGGCACTGCGCAACGAGGAGGTCCGAAACATTGTGCAGCTTTGCTAAACGCTCGCCCTCATCAGTGACTTGGAATTCTCCTTCCACGAGCTCCACGTAGTCGAGTTCTTGCAGCAGCCCGATCAGGCGCTCGAATGTTCTGCCAAGTGTGTCGGTGGCGTTGTCTACTTGCCTGCTCAGCCGGTCAAGTGCGCGCTGCTCACGGGCAAGCTTCTCGCCTACTCGGGCCAGCATTTCGCGGTCCGTGGCCGGCCATGAGTGGACGGGGTGCGCATGAAGTTGCTCGCGAAGTTTGGTGACGGATTTTGGAGTTCGATACCGGGCCTTCTCACGCAGTCGCTTTGGTGCAGGCACCGGAGCGTGGCGGAGCTGGCTTGCGATCTTTTTCGCAAATTTGCGTGGTTGGTCCCGCGTATGCCGTGGAACTTTCATTCGCCCTACGACGAGTGGAGTGTTCTTGAAAAAATCAGCGTTGATGCGGCTCGACCAGCCACGCTCGGTGGTGACCCAGGGGCGCGGATCGTCGTGTCTGCCGGCGGGCTGAACCACCACCGCGAGCTCCGGTTGACGTTTACCAGGAAGCGCGATGATCTCGCCGACTTCCAGTCGGGCCAGCACGCGGGCGACCTCGGTGTGCCGGTTGTCGAGCGCGTCTCTCCGTGCTTTCTTCTCCTCCACGCTGAGAGCATGTCGGATGTCCAAGTACTCCAACAGGTCCTCAATCGCGTGATCTGATGGTGGCGCGTACGAAGAGATATCGCGGGATAATTGGGCGCGAAGTCGAGCAACTTTGCCTTCCAGCCGCTCTAGGTCCCTCACCTCGCCAACCACGGATCGGTCGGTTTGGAACTGAGCAAATGACTGCTCGATAAGTCGAATGGAGTCGTCGAAACCATTCATGGCAAGCATGTTGATAGCCATGTTGTAGCCGGGAGCAAACGGTGAAATGAGTGGATACGTTCTTGTCGACGCCAATCCAGCTACATACTGCGGGTCCATCGCTGGCGCCCACTGCACAACAGCGTTGCCGAGCACATCGATCCCTCGCCGACCGGCGCGCCCCGTGAGCTGGGTGTACTGCCCTGGTGTGAGGTCTACGTGGCCCTCGCCGTTGAACTTGACCAACTTCTCCAGCACGACGGTTCGGGCCGGCATGTTGATGCCCAGGGCCAGCGTTTCGGTCGCAAACATCACCCGGACGAGCCCTTCCACAAATAACTGCTCGACGATGTGCTTGAACGCGGGCAATAGCCCTGCGTGGTGCGAAGCGAACCCCCTCAGCCACGCGCTGCGAAGCTGCCGGTAGTTCAGTACTTTGAGATCCTCTTCCGGGATGCCTTCAACACCCGCGTCGATGATCTCGGCGGCACGTGCACGTTCCTCTTCTGTCGTGAGTTCCTTCCGCGAACGGAGGCATTGGTAGAGAGCGCCATCGCATCCCGCTCGAGAGAAGATGAACACAATAGCCGGAAGCATCTCTAGCCCATCGAGCACCTCGACAACTTCCGACCGCCCAACCGGGCGGTAGCGGTCTTGTTGGCGCGTCCTCCCATGGCGACGTCCACTCGAGCGGGCACGGAACCCGCGACCTTCATGAAAGTCGTCCGCGCCTTCTTCCGTCGCTCGAGACTCGATACGAGCGATCTGATGCGCCAAAGCCCTGTTAAGTTCGGGCTCGGAGGATGGGTTGGCAGGCTCGAACAATGGAAGGACCTTCTTGCCAACCATCATGTACTGACTCAACGGAACCGGACGGTCTTCGGAAACAATCACGGTCGTATCGCCACGAACAGTGTTGAGCCATTCACCGAACTCTTCCGAGTTCGACACAGTCGCCGAAAGCCCAACGATCTGGACGGAGTCGTCCAAGTTGAGAATGATCTCCTCCCAAACAGGTCCACGTTCCGGATCTGCGAGGAAGTGGATTTCATCCATTACCACGTGGGTTAGTCGGTCCAGGCGAGGTGCTTCCGCGTACACCATGTTTCGGAGCACCTCTGTCGTCATCACGACGATGTCCGCCGAACCGTTGATGCTCACGTCGCCTGTCAGCAGTCCAACGGATTCTTCGCCGTATGCCGCGACGAAGTCGTGGTACTTCTGATTGCTCAGCGCCTTAATTGGTGTGGTGTAAAAGCACTTTGTGCCTCGCGAGAGCGCCAGCGCAACGGCGAACTCACCGACTACGGTTTTCCCGGATCCCGTTGGGGCGCAGACGAGCACGCCCCGATCGTCTTCGAGTGCCTGGCAAGCTTCAATTTGGAATGGGTCGAGCGGAAAATCCTTCGAGGCTTGAAACTGTGCGAGAAACGAGTCAGAGGAAGCGGACATGCCCCTACAGTACGTCGTTGAAGGGATCCTCGGTAAACGTGTGCACGGGCTTTGGCTTCTCTACGGCCGCTACGTTACCAATCGGTGCTGCCTTTTCGATGGGCGAAGCTGCGTCGATAGGTCCTGAGGACTCGTCGTCGTCGAGGTCGAGCCAGTCCGGTCTGTTCCTGGCGTGGCGCTTGTCATTGATCCTGCAGAACTGGAATGCGCACTCGACGAGGAGTGTGATGGAGAGTGCCAGCGCGACCATCGAGAACGGGTCCTGGCCGGGTGTCATAAACGCCGCAAAGATAAAGATCCCAACGATGATGATCCGGCGCTTATCTTTTACCTGTTCATAACGAATGATGCCCGCGACGTTGAGCATCACGATGATGAGGGGGACTTCGAAGCTCACACCAAAGACGACGATGAGCCCGAGCAAAAAGTTATAGTAGCTTCCACCAGACAGCGCGCCAATCTGCACCTCGCTGCCCATCGTCATCAGGAAGTACAGGCCTTTGTCCAAAACAAAGTACGCAAGCATCGCCCCGGCTACGAAGAGCAGTACCGCAAGCGTCACAAACGTGAATGTGTACTGTTTTTCGTTCTTGTGGAGCCCCGGCGTGATGAATCGCCAAATCTGGGTCAGCCACACTGGTGATGCCATGACGAGCCCAGCGAGCGCGCCTACCTTCAGCCGCAGCATGAACATTTCGAAGGGGCCCGTCGCTAAGAGACGACAATTGCCATCACCTGTGAAGTCTGCTCGAAGCTCAGTCGGGAGGTTGCAGTACGGGCCTCGAATGATTTCGCCGAGTGGGTACCAGTGAAAAGGCGCAGACTGATACCAAATGAATCCCACAACGGTGCCGACGCACACTGCGACGAGCGAGACGATGACGCGGCGTCGTAGCTCTTTCAGGTGTTCAACGAGCGTCATCTCGCCGGTAGCATTCTTTGGCTTCCGACGAAATCGACGACCTGCCTTTTGCGCAGGCGGAACTTGCTGTTGCCCCACTGAACTACGACCTCCAAGAATTCCTTAACAACAAACGCTACTGGCGGTGCTGGTTCTCAGGCGCGTCCCAAAAACTTTGCTGAGCGTTAGGGCCTGTTTGCTGCTGTGGATTCGATGGAGGAGCGATTTCTTTAGGTTCCTGGCTCTGCGCAGGCTGCTGCGGAGTAGCTTGCGTCTCGTCGTCGTTGCGCAGCTCCTTGACTTCAGACTTGAAGATACGGGCGGAGCGACCCATCGAACGTGCCAAGTCGGGAAGCTTGTTTGCCCCGAACAATAACAGCACGATGGCCAAAATAATGAGGATTTCCATCCAACCTAAATTCGGCATTGGATTCCTTTCACACTGCTTGGGTAGAGTCCTCCGCTATTCTAATGCCTCTAAGCCGGAAAACGCACGACGGCGTGCCTCATCAGCCAGCTCTGGCGGACCGATGAGTTCGATGCGGTCTCCTTGGCTAAGGCAGAAACGGATAAGCCAGTCCGCGGACCCGTAGACCATGGTTGCCTCAATCCGTCCGTCATCATAGGCATCACCGATTTCGATTTCCCAGTAGTCCGCAAGCCATGTCGCATCGGAAGATACGAGTAGGTTAGCGATGTTTTCGGAGTCGAAGCCAAACGGGTCGGAGCCGTCGAACGTCTTGCCCACCGCAGAACGGTCGGCTGGAACTTCGGTCAACCGAGCTTCACGAATTCGGTCAGTTCGGAAGCTCTTCTCCTCTCCTCTATCCAGCGCCGTGAAATAGGTGTGACCACCTTGGTGAAAGAACCGAATACCGGTCAACTGGCGCTCACGAAGCGTATCGGAGGAAGGCGAAAAGTATGTCACCTGCACTTGAACGCCTTGCTGCAAACCACTTTGAAGTATCCCCAGGATGGATTCTTGATCGCTTTGCTCCCCATCCGCGTCAAGCACGGAGGTACTGCCAACTACAGCTCGCAACTTCTCTGCTGCAGAACTCAGCGCCGCTTGGTCGAGCAGGCCTGGCATGGTCTCGAATGAGTCGAGCAGTAGTAACAATGTGTTTGCCTCGGTTGGTGTGAGACGCAAGGGCCGACTCAAACCTTGGTCATCAATGACGGTCACCTCGGTCCACGAATGTTTGAGATCAATCATCTCCCCGGGGCCATTGCCAACTCCCGACAAATGGAGCATCGCCAAGTCGCTTTTCACCTGTTCCGCGTCAGTTCCGATGTCCCGCGCTATTTCCATTGGTGAACGATCTGGGTGCTGCGACAGGTATGACAACAGGTTTAAAAGCCGTGCCAGACGCACCTGGCGTTCGACTGCAGTGTTTTGCTTCATGCTTCAACTCGTTCCTGTCCTCGAAGCTGTTTGCGCAAGAGCGCAGATACCTCTTCGTGGATATCGGGCGGCGTAATTGAGCGCACATGCGGAGCAAGGCTCGCGAGAGTGCGCACGAGCCAGTCGCGTTCGACCCCACTGACAGCTATCCGGTCCAGACCCGCTGCAGCGCCCTCTGAGCGCTCCCCTTGCAGCGATAGCTCCTCGCCTACACCAGCCGAAATTTCCACCACGGCATCGGCAAGCGGGCCACGAAGTACGTTCTGAAGTACGTCACGCGGGTCCTTGGTGGCGTCGTGAAACGATGTCTGATTCTTCGACTTCCTGATGTTGCTCACCTTCATCAGTCTGAAGACGCGCTCCTGGCCGCGATCGCAGTCCCAACCAACAAGGTAAGTCTTGTTATTGAGAGGTACAACGCTCCACGGGTCGAGCGTTCGGCGCTGGAGCGACGTACCTGGAGCTGGCTGAAAATCGAACGTCATGCGGGTCTTGGTGCGTGCGCAAGCCAAGGCCGCCTTGAGTACATCAGGGTCGAGGTTGATGATGTCGTTGTCGACGAACGCAATGGTTGGGCTATCAAACATCCTGGTAACGCCAGATGCCGCGATCTTTGTCCAACCGGATCGCGCAAACGCGCCTAGGCGTCCCGCCTGGCTGAGATCAACTACGAGACCAAGCGCCGTTGCCTCCTCAACAGTGAGGTTGAGCGGCTCGAGTTCATATTTATCGTGTTCGATCCATGCCTCGCCTGCTCGAGTTTCTGCGGGCACGCCAACACGGCGAAGGTCGTCGACGTCGCGCTTAATCAGTTTTTCCAGGGCCTCTGGAGTTCGATCAGCGTATCCGTCGACGTGCTTGGCAATCCACTGCTGTGTCCTCGGACGCGGTGACCCCAGTAACGCGAACGCCAAGTTCAGCTGCCGGGAAGTCATTACATCACTACGTGTCATGATGCTCCTGTTGGTGGTTGTCCACGATGTATTGGATCAAAGCGTCGACGTCTGCGTTCTCGGTTTCGAAGGGATCGAGAAGCTTGAGCGTTCGAGGCTCTGGACGGTTTACTTTCAGGTGCACCCAGTCGACGTTGTGCTCCGCGTTGTAGTCCCGAGCAGCTGAGAGGAACCTGCCCCGCAGCGCGGCGCGAGTCGTGGCAGGAGGCTGCTCAGCAGCCATTCGAATGTCCGCGTCGGTAGTCCAACGCGCCGCGAGGCCTTTGCGTTGCAGCAGGTAGAACAGACCACGCTCCGGGTTGATGTCGTGATAGGTCAAATCAATCTGTGCCAATTTCGGATGTGACCAGTCCGTGTCTAGTTTTTCACGAACTTGCTCTAAGAGCTTGTGTTTGATCACCCAGTCGATCTCTGTGTCAACCGCAGAGAAATCCTGCGTCTCGATTGCAGTCAGCACTCTTTGCCATAGCTCCACTACCCGACTGAGTTCCTCGTTTGAGGTTCCCTCGTCTGGCCGTTGTGTCAGCCATTTTGTGGCGGCGTCAAGAATCTGTTGCTGCACCGCGAGTGCTGTAACAGTTGAACCATCTTTACAAGTAAGGAGCGTTTGGCCAGTCGGGTCGAGCGCAATCGCTCGAATATGCTTGATCGGATCTTCGAGCTCCACGTTCGGCATCGGGAAGCCAGCCTCAAGCATCTCAATGACCAGCTGCGTCGCGCCTACCTTGAGTGCGAACGTAGTTTCCGACATGTTGGAGTCACCGACGATGACGTGCATTCGGCGGAATCGATGAGAATCTCCGTGTGGCTCATCTCGAGTGTTAATGATGGGACGCGTGCGCGTGGTGGCAGATGAAACCCCTTCCCACACCTGGTCGGCGCGCTGGGACAGCACAAACTTGCCCTTATTGATCATTCCTGCGCCACATATTAGCTGTCTCGTAATCAAAAAAGGCAGGAGCTGCTTGCTAAATGACTTCAGGACGATTTCGCGACTCACCAGATAATTCTCGTGTGCACCGTAAGAGTTGCCCTGTGAGTCGACGTTGTTCTTAAACAGGTACACCTGGGCCGGAGTCCCCTCCTGCGCAAGGGCTTCCTCTGCATGCAGCGCAAGCTGGTGGTAGAGCATCTCGCCGGCCTTGTCGTACTGCAAGAGCTGCATCAGCGAGTCGCATTCTGGCGTCGCGATTTCAGGGTGCGCACCTACGTCGAGGTAGAGCCGAGAGCCGTTCTGGGTGAAGATATTCGACGACCGATAGCGCGAAACTACCGGCCGGAACAGGTAGCGCGAAAGCTCTTCCGGACCAAGGATGGATTGCCCATGTGCGTAGGCGGCGAGCCCAAACTCCGTCTCCACCCCCATGATTCGGCGCGCATACAACGCAGGGTGTTCGGAACTCATTGGCCACCTTTTTGAACGAATGAACGCACAAACTCCTCAGCGTTTGTGTCAAGCAAGGCATCAATCTCATCGAGTAAATCGTCAGTGCCTGTCACCTCGACCTGGGCTTGGGCGCTGTTGCCTTCTTCATTCTGCGGTTCCGGGGTGTCTCCTCCACCGAACATTTGTTGCTGCTTAGACATGCTTATACCCTAGCGCGTTTAGCAGCTCCGATGCCGTTGTAGCGCGGTTGATGATTTGGGCAGTTTGCTCATACGTCCAGCCATTGACATCGTCGAGCGGCACGCGGACCATTCGATCCTCAATCCTGAAAACGATGGACTGCCAACTCGATGCCGCGATCTCTTCCCCAAACTTTTCGGTTACCTTGCCACGGAAGTACGCGCGGGAGTTTCTCGGCGGGTTCTTTGCTGCGAGAGCAATCTCCTCATCGCTTGCCAGTGTCCGTATCGATCCTTTTCGGACGAGTGCGTGATACAGCGACTTCGCAGGATCTATGTCGGCGTACTGGATGTCGATCATTTTCAACTTTGGGTCGTCCGCGGCTACTCCTCGGTCCATGAACGAGCGCACAAGCGCCCACTTGGCCGTCCAATCAAGGCGATCCGCGGTGCGTAGTGGGTCGACTGCGAGATCATCGAGCACTTCAGCCCAAAGGGCGAGCACTCGCTTATCGACGTCCCCTTCGTTTGGCAGCCCCTGCACCCGGTCTCGGATTTCCCGGAGCACCTCGATTGCTGTGCAGCGCCTACCGTTGGCAAGAAGTAGTTTGTGTGTGCACGTTGGGTCGTGCGAGATGCGTTGCAGCTCAGCAACCGGGTCCTGGATGGTGAGGCCCGAGAAGTCCACTCCAGCTTCGATTGCGTCGAGCACGAGTTTGGTCATGCCCATCTTCAAGAAGTTGGAGTACTGGCTCATGTTGGCGTCACCGATGATGACGTGGAGGCGTCGAAACTGTGTAGCGTCAGCGTGTGGTTCGTCGCGCGTGTTGATGATGCCTCGGTTCAGTGTCGTTTCGAGTGAGATTTCCTGCTCGAAGTAGTCTGCGCGCTGTGAAATCTGGAAACCGGCATGTTCACTTTCGCGCCCGATGCCAACTCGTCCGGCGCCAATGATGACCTGACGAGTGACGAAGAACGGTATGAGCCCCTCTACCACCGCTGCGAAGTCAGTGTGGCGTGAGTACTGGTAGTTTTCGTGACTGCCGTACGACTGGCCCTTGCCATCGACGTTGTTCTTGTAGAACTTAATGGGCGGGCATGGTGCAGCGCCGTCAAGCACCGAAATACCTTCGTCCCAGAGATCGCGGATGTCGTCCATGGACTGCCGCAAGTAGAGATCACCAGCGGCGTCGTACAGCATGGCGTCCCAGGCGTTATCAACTTCCGGGGAGGAGTATTCAGGATGGCCGTGGTCGACGTAATACCGAGCACCGTTAGTAGTCACCACATTAGCCACGCCAATCGCGTTTGGGTCGACAACAGGAACCGTCCGATAGCGTTGGAGGTCGTATCCGCGAGTATCCTTCAGCGGGTGTTCCTCCGCGTAGTCCCATCGGCTTCGAGCACTCGTATGCATCGCAGCGTATGCCACGACGGCATGCGTCGAGGTTATGAGCGGGCTGAGCGTCGGGTCGCTCGGAGTCGTGATGCCATACTCAGTTTCTGTTCCCATGAAACGTCCCATGGCTCACGACTGTACCGCGACGCTACCGCCCGTGCTGGCATTTACCAGCCGCGCTCAGCCAAGCGATGCGGCGCAGGCAGATCGCTGACGTTAATGCCAACCATTGCCTCGCCAAGGCCGCGTGAAGCTGCTGTGACTTCGGCGATGTCTTGCCAGTTGCGGGTTGCACGAACGACAGCTTCCGCGCGCTTCTCTGGATGCTCGGACTTAAAGATGCCCGAGCCAACGAAGACGCCGTCAGCGCCAAGCTGCATCATCAGAGCTGCGTCAGCCGGTGTTGCAACGCCACCAGCGGTGAACAGGGCAACGGGAAGCTCGCCGTGTTCAGCAACGTACTTCACCAGATCATATGGGGCTTGCAGCTCTTTCGCCGCGACATAGAGCTCATCTGGGTTAGATGCTACCGTAGCCTGCAGCTGTGCGATTTGGGCTTTGATAGTGCGGATATGTTTCGTGGCCTCGGAGACATCACCAGTACCAGCCTCGCCTTTGGAACGAATCATGGACGCGCCTTCATTGATGCGGCGAAGTGCTTCACCCAAGTTTGTCGCACCGCACACGAAGGGGGTGTCGAACGCGTTCTTATCGATGTGGTTGACATAGTCAGCTGGGCTGAGCACCTCGGACTCATCGATGTAATCGATTTTGAGATGCTCCAAGATCGCGGCCTCGACCGTGTGTCCGATGCGCGCCTTTGCCATGACTGGAATTTCCACCGCGTCGAGGATCTCTTCGATGAGGTCGGGGTCGGACATACGCGCCACCCCTCCCTGGGCACGGATGTCTGCCGGGACTCGCTCAAGTGCCATGACGGCAACGGCGCCGGCATTCTCCGCAATCTTCGCCTGCTCTGCGGTCACGACGTCCATAATGACGCCGCCGCGCAAGCTGTTGGTCAACTCTGCATGTTTCGAAAAATCAGTCATGGGTTCCATCATGCGGTACGATCTGGACGATTACGAGGTCCAGTTTTACAGCAATATTTTGTACCAGTTGGTGAGTATGTTCTTTCCAGTCTCGCGTAACGCATCACTTTCACTTCCTGCCCAAATCGCAGCGCAAATCCGAACCGCAGTTGCCGAAGGCACACTGCGACCCGGAGACACCATCGCATCTACCCGCGAGCTTGCTGCCCAACTCGGCGTATCGCGTGGGACCGTGGTCAGCGCGTTCGATCAGCTCATCAGCGAAGGCTATCTGGATACCACGCAGGGAGCACCAACAAGGATTCATCCTGAGCTCCGAGTACCGAAGCAGTCGATACAACGGAGGCAAAGAGCCTCCAACGAGGCGTCAACACCTGCAGTACTTTCGCTGGTCCCAACATCAGGTATCGACGGCATGATCCGGCCAGCAGCCTGGCACCGTGCATGGCGCGAAGCCTCATATTGCGTGCCGAAACAGGCCGACCCACAAGGCGAGCCGAAACTACGGACTGCAATCGCCGAGCACCTGCGAGTAGCTCGTGGGCTTCACGTTGCTCCGGAGGAGGTCATCGTCACCGGGGGGACTCGCGAAGGACTGCTGCTCACGCTGATGTCTATTGGCAACAGCGTCCGAGTTGGTGTTGAAACTTCGGAGTCCAGCGGGATTCGTTCCGTGATCGCTCTCGCAGGCCATGCGACGGTGCCCTGCCAATGTGACGACGAAGGCGTCTTAGTCTCGCAGCTTCCGTGCGACATCGACGCACTGCTCATCACGCCAGCCCACGTGCCGCCGTTTGGCGGTGTCATGACAGTACGCCGACGCGTTGAGTTACTCGAATGGGCATCGGCAACGGGTACGTTGCTCATCGAGGATGACTTCAACACAGAACTGCGCTACCGAACCGCTCCCCAACCGACACTGAGCGCTCTACCGAACTCAGGCAGCGTGCTCACGCTCGGTACTTTCACAACGCTGCTGCACAAGCAGCTTTCCGCCGGCTACATCGTCACCACACCGGATACGTTTTCCTCGGTGCAAGAGACCCGGGAAGTGCTAGGAATGCCGGTATCGACAGTTACCCAACACGCGATCGCGCACCTACTGACTGATGGCACCGTCCGGAAAAGCACCAAGGCGTTTCACACTCGGCTTGCGAAGCGGCGTCGACAGGTAACCCCACTCCTCGAGCGTATTGCCGAAGCCAGTGGTGCGAGCAACGCCACCATGAGCAACACGAGTAGCGCTGACATTATCGTTGAGTTTTCTCATCAACGCGATCTGCAGCGCTTCAGGGAGCAGCTGAAACGCGTCGGCTGCGTTTGCGCGACCGGTGATTCAACTGGCGCTGGCGAAGACTGTTTTGCACTGCTCAGTTTCTCTACGCTGAGCGACCAAGACTTTGATGCCGCAACGCGCTCCCTCACTGAGTTTCTAGGATGCTGACCTAGCGACGACCTCCACAGCGACCACCTGCTTGCCATGTCGACCGGCTAGGCGCGACCAAGTATCTGGGTCGGCAGTATTTGGCAGGTCCTCATTTTCCTGCTGCTCCGCGCGAACCGCCGCACGCAGGTGCTCCGCAGTAACGCCGGTATCTGACTCGCCGGAAATAGCGTCCTTGATAGCAAGCTTTTTGGCGCGGCTGACAATGTTCGCGATCATCGCACCAGAGACAAAGTCAGAGTAGTGCAACGTCTCCTCAGAGCCATCAATCAACCGGAGACGGACGAAAGGCCGCGGCGCGAACAACTCCTCGACGGCGATCTGTGCAAGCTCCTCGATAGGAGCTGCGTGAGGGACTTCAGGGCGTAAGTACCGGCCGAAGATATCGAGGGCCTCAGCTTTAGTCGGGCGTGAAATCCGCACCTTGATATCGAGGCGTCCAGGTCGGAGAATCGCAGGGTCAATGAGCTCTTCCCTATTCGTCGCGCCGATGACGATGACGTTCGAAATATCTTCTACGCCGTCAATCTCTGTGAGCAGCTGCGGCACAACTGTCGTTTCCATATCGGAGGACACCCCCGAACCGCGGGTACGGAAGATCGACTCCATCTCATCGAAGAAAATGATCACGGGGCGACCTTCCGAGGCGAGCTCCCTCGCACGCTCGAAAATCAGCCGGATTCTACGCTCGGTCTCTCCCACGAACTTATTCAGCAGCTCGGGGCCCTTCACGTTGATGAAGTGCGCCGACGCACTATGACCAAGCCGGTGCGCCAACGAATTCGCGACCGCTTTCGCAATCAGCGTCTTACCGCACCCGGGCGGGCCGTACAGTAGCAGGCCCTTCGGGGGCTTCAAGTCATACTGCTGGTAAAGGTGAGGGTGCGCGAACGGCAGCTCAACCGCATCGTGGATGAGCTCAATCTGTTCTTGGAGCCCGCCGATGTCCTCATACGTCACATCGGGTACTTCTTCGAGTGAAAGCTGGTTCACCTCGGTCTTTGCAATGCGCTCAAACGCGAACTGTGCGCGCACATCAGTAAGCAACGTGTCACCGGCACGGCTTTCACGCTGTAGCTCGTCTGTAAGCCGTACGACGTGCTCCGTTCCCTGGATGTCTTGCACAATAGCGCGACCGGCGTCCAGCTTTTCAACGAGCGTAGCTAGCTGGCCCACAGCAGGATATTGGCAGACCTCGAGTACCACGCTGCCATCGCCAAGCCTCACCAGCGACCCCGGCTTCACTCGGTCGATCGCGATCGTTGGCGCGACCTTGACACGCATGTGCCGACCGCTTGTAAAGACTTCAGCGTCTGTCCCATTGCCAGTGGACGCAAGGAACAGGCCGTACGTCGAAGCTGGGTCGCCGAGGGACTCGACCTGTTCGTAGAGCTCTTGCAGCTTGTCCCGACTGGTTTTGAGCATGTCCGCAAGCTGTGCATTGCGCGCGCGGAGCTGCTGGTTGTCGCGTGTGAGTACCTGGACTTCGGGCAAGCGTTCAGTCATACAAGGAATCTTAGCGACGCGCGCGCCGTTGCGGACGAGGTGGTGTCACTCCGTCTGCGAGTCGGCGCGTCCACACGAGAAATGCAGTGTGCGCGTTCATGCGGTGTTCTGGCCGAGTTGCCAGACCTTCGACCTTCCATTCACGCAGCAGGGTTTCCCATGCGCGAGGTTCCGTAAAGCACTTTGCCTCGCGGATGCCCTCCATAATGTTCATCAGCTGCGGGACGGTTGCCACGTAGGTCATGAAAACGCCACCGGGGATCAACACATTCTTGACGGTGTCGATGAAGTGCCACGGCTCAACCATGTCCAAGATCACGCGGTCAACTGGTCCATCAAGGTCCTCTTGAGTGACCTCACCGAAATCTCCCAGACGTGGTGTCCACCAATCAGGGCGACCGTTGAAGTAGTCCTCTACGTTGTCTTTCGCGAACTTCAGATGATCATCGCGGATCTCGTAGGAAAACACATGGCCATCGGGGCCGACAGCACGCAAGAGCGACATCGTGAGAGCACCGGAACCTGCGCCGGCCTCCAACACGCGCGCACCCATAAAAATGTCGCCCTCGACAAGAATCTGAGCGGCATCCTTTGGATAAATGACCGCGGCGCCACGTGGCATGGATAACACGTGATCAACAAGCAGGTGCCTGAAACAGAGATAGTCCGCACCCAAGGTGGACTTCACCACCGAGCCTTCGTGCGCGCCGATGATGTCGTCGTGGCTGACAATCCCCTTATGTGAGTGAAACTGCCCTCCTTCAACGAGTTGGATGGTGAAGTGGCGACGCTTTGCGTCCGTGAGTTGGACTTTATCGCCAACGCGAAATGGACCTGAATACATGTTGTTCAGTATGCCTTACACTCGCGCATCCGTGTAAAAGGCGTGGAGCGCCTGTACAAACCACTTCATATCCTCTACCCCACACATTTCACGGGCGGAGTGCATCGAGAGCAACGGAACACCAACGTCTACGGTAGGGATGCCAAGGCGAGTCGCGGCGATAGGTCCGATCGTCGAACCGCAAGGGACGTCGTTGTTTCCGACGAACACCTGGTTCGGCACACTCGCCGCCTCGCAAGCGCGAAGCCACGTTGCCTCAGTTTCCGCGTCGGAAGCGTAGCGCTGATTTGCGTTCACCTTCAGGACAGGCCCGGCGTTCAGCAAAGGGCGATGCGAAGGATCGTGCTTTGTTGCATAGTTCGGGTGCACCGCGTGAGCAGCGTCGGCTGAGATCATCGAAGACCTAGCGCAGAGGCTCAGGAAGTCATTGACCCCCAGCCCGGACGCGATTCGTCGTAGGAATCGCTCGAGTAGTGGGCCTGCTGCGCCCGTCGGTGAGTTTGAACCGACCTCTTCGTGGTTGAACGCGACGAGAACCAATACATCGGAATGTGTTGCCTCACGTTGGGCTTCAATCAGCGCTTCTAGGCTCGCCCACACGCTCGAAAGGTTGTCTAGCCGACCAGCCATCAGCATGTCACCAATCACTGCACCTTCTTGCGTATCCACCGAGATCAGTTCATGTGCAACTACCTGCTCACCGTCGAGCCCGATCTGCTCAGCGATGATGTCTAGCAGCGGACGATCCACGCCGAGCACCGGTTGCGTGTGTTGTTGGCGCTCAACCGGAGGCGTATCCGCTCGGTACAAGTGAATTGCGAGGTTCGGGACCCGAGCAATCGGACCAGAATTTACCAAGTGGGTCTTCCCACTCGCGTCCACCACACGCCCCGCAAAGGCAAGGTCACGGTCGAACCAACTCTGCAAAATCGGCCCGCCGTAGACCTCAACTGCCACCTGATGTATCCCCTCTCCCTCAACGTCAGGCCTCGGCTTCACCATAAGCCCCGGGGAATCCGTATGTGACCCAACAATCCGAAATCGGCTGGTCTCGGAGTCAAACTCTTCGGGTATCCACCACGCTACGACTGCCCCTCCTTCGACGGCCACATGGCCACCCGGAGTTGTGGGAGATGCAGTGGAGCTGGCGTCGTCAAGAAATCCTTTGCCTACGAGCATCGAGCGAACTTGGCTAGCTGCGTGGAACGCGCTCGGGCTTGCGCTAAGAAATCGAAGAAACGAATCAATCGATGTAGTCATACGTGCGAGTCTAGCTCGAGAGAAACCACTAGGATAGGACGAATATGAAAGCGAAACCGTTAGCCCTGTCCCCCTCGCGCGCGTCCGACTACCAGCAGTGCCCACTGCTCTACAGGCTGCGAGCGATCGACAAAATCGAAGAACCCAAAACTGAACCCCAGGTCAAAGGCACCCTCGTGCATGCCGTCCTCGAGGAACTGTTTGGGATGGAACGCGAACAACGCACCTACCCTGCGGCGGTGAAACTCATCGTCCCCGCATGGCAGAAGATGTGCGAACAGGACCCCAGCGTTGCAGACCCCATCGAGGACGAACAACTGCTTTTTATCGACGCCCGCACGCTCCTACGCGGATATTTCCAGATGGAAAACCCACTTGGCTTTGACTCACACAAGCAAGAAATGTACGTCAATACTGTGCTGCCCAACGGTGTGCCCGTGCGAGGCTTCATCGACCGCGTTGACGTCGCGCCAACTGGTGAAATCAGGGTCGTTGACTACAAGACCGGCAAGAAACCACAGCCAAGGTTCTCACACGACGCGAAGTTCCAGATGCGCTTCTACGCACTGGTGTACTGGCGGCTTTTCAACGAAATACCTGATCAACTGCGGCTCATGTATCTCAAGGTGGCAGACTCGCTCTTCCTTACCCCTTCAAGTGAAGAACTCGAGTACTTCGAGCGCGACCTCGGTGAACTTTGGGCCAAAATTACCCGTGACGGTGAAACCGGACAGTTCCGACCAAAACGTTCCAGGCTCTGTGATTGGTGTGCGTTTCAGGCGTACTGCCCGGAGTTCGGAGGGACGCCACCGCAGTACCCTGGGTGGCCGGGGTCCGCGGCGGATGTGGAGTAAACACCGCGACGGACCACTGCAGGCTAAAACTAGAATAGCCCCTTGATGTTGCCACTCGAATCAACATCAATGTTGTTGGCTGCTGGTTTTTTCGGCAGGCCAGGCATTGTCATCACAGCACCAGTGAGTGCTAGTACGAATCCGGCACCCGTACGCGGAATGAGCTGACGCACATGCAACGTGTGGCCCTCGGGCGCTCCGAGGCGAGAGGGGTCGTCGCTAAACGAGTACTGCGTTTTTGAGATACATACCGGTAGGGCATCTGCACCACTCACACGCAAGTTCTCGAGGTCTTTCCGCGCCGCATCCGAGTACTGAACGTCTGCCGCGCGGTATACCTCGCGGGCAATCGTCTCGATTGACTGCTCGACACCTTCCTCCGGGTTGTACAGCGATGACGAAGCACCTTCGACCAGGTTGTCAAGGACCGTCTTTGCCAGCTTCTCGGCGCCTTTACCGCCATGCGCCCATACCTCGGCCTCTTCCAGTGCAACACCGAAATCCTTTGCCCACTTTGCCATCCAAGCGCGCTCGCGATCCGTGTCAGAAGTGAACAGGTTGAGCGCCACGACAGGGCGGACACCAAATTTACGAAGGTTTTCGACGTGCCGCTCAAGGTTCACAATGCCCTTCGCCAGCGCATCAATATTTTCAGCCTTGAGATCGGAGCGGTCAACACCACCGTTGTACTTGATAGAACGGATAGTGGCGACCACTACCGCGCCAGCCACGTCGAGGTCACCGTAATGTGACTTGATATCGAAGAACTTTTCCGCGCCGAGATCAGCCCCGAATCCCGCTTCCGTAAAGACGTAGTCAGCACACTTCTGTGCTGTCTTCGTGGCAATCAAGGTGTTGCAACCATGGGCAATGTTTGCAAACGGACCGCCATGGATAAATGCAGGAGTGCCACCCATGGTCTGCACAAGGTTCGGCTTCAATGCGTCTTTTAGCAGCGCTGTCATAGCCCCGGCTGCATTAAGCTCACCCGCAGTCACCGGCTTGCGATCGTAGGTAAAACCGACAGTGATTTGTGCCAGGCGTTCGTGGAGGTCGTCAAGGTCGTTCGCAAGACCGAGGATTGCCATAATTTCCGAAGCCGCAGTAATCGTAAATCCAGTCTCCGTCGGTACTCCGTGGGCTGGTCCCCCCAGACCAGTTACTACGTTTCGCAGGGAACGATCGTTGACGTCCAAGCACCGCTGCCACGTAATACGCCGCGGGTCGATATTCAACTCGTTGCCCTGGTGAATGTGGTTGTCGATCATCGCAGCCAACGTATTGTTCGCACTGGTAATCGCGTGGAAGTCCCCAGTGAAGTGGAGGTTAATGTTCTCCATCGGAACCACCTGCGAGTAGCCACCACCTGCCGCGCCGCCCTTCAAACCCATCACAGGGCCGAGAGAAGGTTCCCGCAAAGCAACAATGGCGTTCTTGCCGAGGTTTGTAAACGCATCAGTTAAGCCAATCAGTGTGGTGGATTTCCCCTCCCCCGCTGGGGTTGGGGAAACACCTGTGACAAGAATGATCTTGCCTTGCTTATCGTCCTTGACAAGCGAGGGGTCGACCTTGGCCATGTACTTGCCATATGGAATCAGCGCATCTTCGGAAATACCGGCCTTGAACGCAATAGTGGAGATCGGTTCAAGCGTATGCGCTTGAGCGATCTCCACATCAGTTAGAACTTCGGACTTGGGGCTGTCGTGATGTTGTGTAGACATGCCCCTAGTTTAGCTTTAAATCAGCACCGCCCCAATGAGGTAGCCGAGAATTACCGAGACTGCGATGCAGACGATACCCGGCAGAATGAATGGGTGGTCGAAGACGTACTTGCCGATTCGGGTCGAGCCTGTATCGTCCATCTCCACTGCTGCAAGCAGGGTTGGGTACGTCGGAAGCACGAACAGTGCGGACACTGCTGGGAATGCTGCAACAGCGGTGAGCGGGCTGACGCCAATTGCGAGAGCAGCTGGGATAAGTGCCTTCGCGGTGGCAGCCTGCGAGTAGAGCAGAGATGCGGCGAAGAACAGAACGACTGCGAGCAGCCATGGCTGTGCCGTCAGGACGTCACCAGCAATGTTTTGAATGTCCTCAATGTAGTGGTTAATAAAGGTCGTACCCAGCCATGCAACACCAAGCACACACACAGAAGCAGACATGCCGGAACGGAACACCTGGGTGTTCAAGACCTCAGCTGCGCGAGACTTCGTAATAAGCAGGATCGCAGCGGCAGCGGAAAGCATGATCGCCATGATTGCCTCGTTACGAGGGACGGTTGGGTTCTCGATGAGACCGATCTGATCGGAGATGATCGTCGCGTAGAACATAACGATGACAATCGCGACAAGGAAGATCCACACGGAGGCCTTTGCGCCATCCTTCGGCTTGTAGCTGTCTTCGGTGGTGCTCGACTTTGCTACGAGACCGTCTGCGAGGCGACGCTGGTACACCTCGTCGTCAACGAGGTCTTTACCAAGCTTGTTCGAAACCCAAGCGGTTGGGAAAATCGCGAGGAAGGTCGCAGGAATCATGACGCCGAGCAACTGCAGGTAGCCGACGCCCAGAGGCTCAAGCACGGAGGCCATAAAGACGACTGCTGCCGAAATCGGGGAAGCCACGATTGCCATCTGCGATGCGATGACTGCGACCGAAAGCGGGCGGGATGGGCGAACTTCGCCCTCCTTAGCAACCTCAACGATAACTGGAAGAGTGGAAAAAGCGGTGTGGCCAGTGCCTGCCAGCACGGTCATCAACCAAGTAACGATTGGCGCGTACACCGTGACGCGCTTTGGATTGCGGCGTAGGAACTTCTCAGCGAGGTACACGAGATAGTCCATGCCCCCCGCCAGCTGCATTGCAGAAATAGCAGCGATCACACACATGATGATGCCGATGACATCAAAGGGGATGTCATCGGCGGTTACGGACATACCAGTGAGTCCGAGAAGCAAAACGCCAAGGCCACCGGCAAAACCGATAGCAATGGAACCCATCCGGGCGCCGAGAACAATGGCGCCGAACAGGATGATGAGTTGTATCACAAGTAACACAGGAACTCCCCTGATTCGGTCGAATTAGTATTCGCTTCCATTATCGCACTAAGAGGCGATAACTACCGAATCAGGGGAGTGTGAGATTTACTACTTTTGGTTGATTAGTCCTCGTCGAAAAATTCGCCGCGGTACTCTGGGTGCATCAAGTTGTCCTTGCCCAGCACAACCTTCAGCTCCTCCTCCGTGAGCAGGCCACGCTCGAGAACAAGATCACGAACGCTCTTACCCGTAGCAGCAGCTTCCTTACCGATGACGTCACCATTGTGGTGGCCGATCACTGGGTTCAGGTATGTGATGATGCCGATGGAGTTGTTCACAAAGGCCTCACACACATCCTTGTTAGCGGTGATGCCAACGATGCACTTCTCACGCAGCGTACGGACTGCGTTGGTGAGGAGACGGATGGAATTGAACAGGGCCTCGGCAACTACCGGCTCCATGACATTGAGCTGGAGCTGGCCAGCCTCAGATGCGGTCAGGACGGCAACGTCGTTGCCGAAGACCTTGAAGCACACCTGGTTTACAACCTCAGGGATGACAGGGTTCACCTTCGCAGGCATGATCGAAGAGCCAGCCTGCATTTCCGGCAGGTTGATCTCGTTCAGGCCAGCACGTGGGCCGGAGGACAGCAGGCGCAGGTCGTTACATACCTTAGAGATCTTCATCGCGGCGCGCTTCAGTGCGGAGTGCATCCATACGTAGTCGCCGGTATCGGACGTTGCCTCAATCAGGTTCGGTGCGCCCTTGATATCCAGCTTGGTGACTTCCGCGAGAGCCTCAACGATCTTCTGACGGTAGCCGTCTGGAGTGTTGAGCTCGGTACCAATTGCGGTTGCACCGAGGTTGACGGTCAGCAGTGCTTGTGCTGCGGACTTGATGACGTCCAGTTCCTCCTCAAGCAGTGCGCCGAAGCCAGTGAATTCCTGGCCGAGCGTCATCGGGACTGCGTCCTGGAGCTGGGTGCGCCCCATCTTGATGATGTCGTCGAACTCTTCACCCTTAGCGTTGAGCGCCTTGGTGAGCTCCTCAAGCTCGGTCAGCAGGCCCTGGACGGCGTAGTACACACCGAGGCGAAGGCCGGTCGGGTATGCGTCGTTGGTGGACTGGGACATGTTGACGTCATCATTCGGGTTGATGATGTCGTAGCTACCCTTTTCTTCACCGAGGATCTCAAGAGCGAGGTTTGCGACAACCTCGTTG
This sequence comes from Corynebacterium sp. NML98-0116, assembly GCF_001767255.1. GTDB lineage: Bacteria > Actinomycetota > Actinomycetes > Mycobacteriales > Mycobacteriaceae > Corynebacterium > Corynebacterium pseudogenitalium. The sequence continues at coordinate 1,135,714 of NZ_CP017639.1, read as the reverse complement.
GTGTTCATGTTCAGGGACGTGCCAGCGCCACCTTGGAACTGGTCGATTGGGAACTGGTCCATGCAGCGACCGTTGTCGAGGATCTCGTCGCAGGCCTTGACGATGGCGTCCGCCTTCTTCTTTGGCAGAACGTGGAGGCGGTTGTTGGCCAGTGCGGTGGCTTTCTTTACTTCCACCATGCCACGAATGAACTCTGGCAGGTCATTGATGGTCTGGCCGGAGATCGGGAAGTTGTGGACGGCACGCAGGGTGTGGATGCCGTAGTAGACGTCGGAGGGCACTTCGAGTGTGCCAAGCAGATCTTCTTCAATTCGATTACTCATGCCACTGATTGTACGCAAATTCGACGCTATACAACTTTTGGGCCACCTAGTCACCCCAATAATAGGGATAGGGGTGACTTATCGGTGATTAATTGAAAATCCTATAGGCGTGCAATGCGCAGCTGAGTGGCCAAAATGGCTTCCGCGCCAATTTCAGAGAGAGCGTCCATAACCGCATTCGCTTGGGTTCGCGGAACCATAGCGCGCACCGCGACCCAGTTGTCGCGCGACAGCGGCGAGACAGTCGGCCCCGTCATGCCTGGTGTAAGTTCGCTGGCTTTGTCGAGGTCATCTCTGCAAATGTTGTAATCGAGCATCAGGAAGTTCTCTGCGTTCAAGATGCCGCGGATACGCTGAAGCACTACCTCATGTTCGTTTGCTAGCGTTACGCCCTTACGCTTGATGACGACGGCTTCGCTGGCAAGAATGGGCTCCCCAAATGGTGCCAGCCCATGTTGTCGTAGCGTCGTACCAGTGGATACGACGTCAGCAATAACGTCCGCGACGCCCAACTTGATCGAAATCTCAACAGCGCCGTCAAGCTCAATGACTTCCTTCGGAGTGATGCCGAGCCCGTCAAGATAGTCAATCACGAGGTGCGGGTATGAAGTTGCTATCCGCTTACCTTCCAAATCAGGCACCGCCCACGTTTCAGACTGCGGGGCAGCAAACCGGAATGTCGATGCACCAAAGCTCAACGGAAGTACTTCTTCTACTTCGGCATGGGAATTGAGTGCCAAATCTCGCCCAGTGATACCCAGGTCAAGGTGGCCTTGAGCAACGTAAATAGCGATGTCGTTTGGGCGCAGGAAGAAGAACTCAATACCGTTTTCTTCATCCCAGATATTCAGGGCTTTTGACGTGCCCCTCCCCTTGTAACCGGCCTCTTTGAGAATCTGGAGCGCCTTCTCTGACAAAGAGCCTTTATTTGGAACCGCAAACTTAATCATCAGGCGAAATCCTTAGAGGTATTTATAGATGTCATCAGGGGTAAGACCTCGTTGCAGCATCATTACCTGGGTCCAGTACATCAGCTGGCTCATTTCCTCCGCCAGCTCCTCGTCAGACTGATACTCGGCAGCGATCCACACTTCACCAGCTTCTTCGATGATTTTCTTGCCGATGAAATGGGCGCCCTTCTCTAACGCTTGCACCGTGCTTGAGTCAGGGCGCTTGGAGTCGGCAGTTTCAGTGAGCTGAGCAAAAAGTTGATCGAAGTCCTTCACGCACAACACCTTAGCGGAAACAGAAGAGCTTTGAGCGCGGTTTATGGCGCGGAATACCACCTTGCAACATCATGAAGTGTCGCAGACTGTAAATCGCTGAAGGTGATTCTTGTGGCCGGCTTCGGGACATAGTCGGCCAAGCCGAGCACCCGTGCACCTGCCCTAATCGCTGCTTGCATTCCCGCCTGAGAGTCTTCAACTGCGATACAGCGCGACGGCTCAGCACCAACCAATTGCGCTGCTTTCAGATACATATCCGGAGCTGGTTTTGGGTTGGATACCTCATCTCCAGTCACGGTTGCTTGAAAGTAATCGTTTCCGATGAAGTCAATGCAGGTTTGAGCGAGCGCGCGTTCTGTGTTCGTCGCAATGGCCATCGGAATGCCATGGTCCCGCAGTATGTCAAGGACGTGGCGTATTCCCGGGTTCAGCTCAATACCTTGCCCTAGGAGTTGCTGCATCCGTTCTTGCATCCACCGCTTCAGCCGCTCTGTATCTCCGGGCTGCAAGGAATACCCGGTCCAAGTAGTGATGATGCTCAACGCTGTGGGGAAACTGACGCCCTCCGCTTTTCGACGCCCCTCCGCAGAAAGCCTCTTGCCCAAAAACTCAGACAGCTCAAAGGTTGCTTGCGCCCAAAGCGGCTCGGTATTGATGAGCGTCCCATCCATATCCCACAGCACAGCTTGGGGAGCGCGAACCCTACTCACGATTGAACAGCTCCTGGACGACGGATGGATCCGCGCCAATCTGTGCCGAGACCTTCGCGAAAATTCCCTCGATGTCCGACATCTCCTCTGGCTCGAGCACGGCATATTGATGCTTAGCGTTGAACTCTTCAAGATTAGCAATGAGGCCCGTGTAGAGGTCGCTGATGGTGGCGTCGTCAACCGGCTGCGCGACGAGCGACGCAGTGTCGAGAAAAATCTCGAGGATTTCACGGAGCTCAGGTAATACGGCAGGGTCAAATGGGGCTTCCCAGAGTTCGAGGTCCTGCTCTTGCAAATATTCACCGGATGCAAACACCCTCAAATCCTCGATGAACTCGTCGACATCGGATTGGAATGCGGATCGGAGACTACTCATCGTTGCTGCCTACCTTTACACCGAGTAAGCCTTCGATAGCTTGTCGAAGTAACCCGTTGTAATCACCTTTGGCGGCGTCGATAATTTGAATCGCAGTTGGTGTGTCGAGGTCGTCAGCAAGGGCCTGGCGCAAATCTTGAATTGTTTGCTCCACGCGAGACTGCTGATCTGTCTGAGAAAGAATTGTGTGCCACGACTTGAGTCGATGCTCTGCTTGATCGAGTGCCTCGTAGGAGAAATCGCGGTCTTGGCGATAGTGGCCGGAGAAGACGGCAAGGCGAATCGCAGACGCTGAGTGTCCCTCTTCTGTTAGCTTGTGCACAAAGACGAGATTGCCGAGAGATTTCGACATCTTCACTCCCTCAAGCGCGATCATTCCCGCGTGCACGTAGTGGTGTCCCATCCGTTGTTCTCCAGTCGCAGCCTCAGCATGCGCGGCAGAAAACTCGTGATGTGGAAACGCTAGGTCCGAGCCTCCGCCTTGGATTGCAAACGGTACGCCGAGACGGTTCGCAGCGATGGCAGAGCACTCGACGTGCCAACCTGGGCGGCCGGGGCCGAAGGGAGAATCCCACGCGGGCTCCCCTTCCCTGTGTCCACGCCACACCAGCGCATCGAGTGAGTCTCGTTTCCCCTCACGGTCAGGGTCTCCCCCGCGCTCGGCAAAGAAATGCTCCATCTGCTCGCGCGTCATGTTTGACTCGTATCCAAACTGTTTGGTTGCGGTGATATCAGCGTAAATATCACCGTGGTCTAGGCGGTACGCTGCGCCGACGTCGAGCAAGCGCTGCACCATCTCAATGACCTCATCGACAGTCTCCATCGCGCCAACATAGTCCTGAGGCGGGATGACTGAGAGCACTTCCATGTCGCTGCGGAAAAGGTTGATCTGTTCCGTTCCCAGCTCGCGCCAATCGACGCCGTCTCGCTCCGCGCGCTCGAACAATGGATCGTCGACATCGGTGATGTTCTGCACGTAATGAACGTCGTGGCCGTTAGCAAGGAGCTGACGATAGATGAGATCAAAGGAGAGGTACGTAGCTGCGTGTCCAAGGTGAGTGGAGTCGTATGGGGTGATCCCGCAGACGTACATCCCCACCTTCCCCGAGTGATGGGCAGCTGTGTTAACGGGCTTTACCACCCTATCTGCGGTGTCATACAGAGACAGCGGCACCGGAGTACCAGAGACAGCAGGGACTACAGGTTGTGGCCAAGAATGCATAGTGACCACCATACCGCGGCACGCTCATCATGCGCGGTTACCGGCGTTCAAAGGCAAGCGTTGCCTACACCGGTTGCATAACACCGGTAGCCAGCAGCACCATCACGATGATGCCAAGAGGTATGCGGTACGCAGCAAACCAGGAGAATGAGTGGTGCGAAACAAACTTCAGCAGCCAAGCAATGGAAATATATCCCAAAACAAATGCGATAGCGCTTCCGACGAGCAACTGCAGACCTGTTGCTGCTTGCCCTGCTTGCGGATCAAACGCATCCGGTAGTGAGAAGATGCCTGATGCGAGCACTGCCGGGATAGCTAAGAGGAACGAAAAACGAGTTGCTACTTCCCGCTCAAGGTTCAAAAAGAGACCGCCCGAAATAGTGCCGCCCGAACGCGAAACACCCGGAATGAGAGCTAGACACTGCCACAGGCCCATCACGATGGCATCTTTTACTGTCAGCTGCTCGAAGCTACGCTTTTTCGTCCCGCGCTTTTCCGCCAAGATGAACACGAACGAAAACAAAATGAGAACCGTTGCAGTAATCCAAAGGTTGCGGAAGTTCTCACGGATCAAGTCTTTCAGAGCAAAGCCAAGCACCCCGACCGGAATAGTGCCAGCGATGACCATCCACCCCATCCGGTAATCGAACCCGCGCTTCGTCTTATCAAACAGTCCGACACACCATCCAGAGAGGAACCTCCAAATGTCCTTCGCAAAGAAGACCAGCACAGCGAGTTCGGTGCCGAGCTGAATGACAGCGGTAAAACTCGCGCCAGCGTCCTCGCCCCACAAAAGCTCGGACACAATGCGGAGGTGGCCTGACGATGAGACTGGAAGGAACTCGGTTAAGCCTTGGACGACCGAGAGAACAATCACTTGAGCCCATGTCATTGACTCTGCTAACTGAGAGGCGGCAATCATGTTGGAAAACCTTACCCGTGCGGAGAAAAATCCCCACATGCGTACAGCATTGATAAGGTTGACCTCCGTGAGAACAAAACGAAAAGTCGCCTTAATGCTGCCCATTATGGCCGTAGCTTTGGCTGTTGCGGCGTGTACTCCTGATGTCGTTGACCCAAATGACGCCATAAGTATGGGTAGCGCTGAACCAGTTGCGTCACCCCCTTCGGCACATCCTGACGGCCAGTTGCTTCAATTTGGCACCATCGTCGATGTGGATCAAACGAACGACTTGATTGGTGTGCGCACCCCGGATGCGCTTTACGTTGGGACCAGCGCACAATTCGAAGAAAACCGAGTAGAAGAGTTTAAGTTGGAGGATGCTTGCGGTGAAGTCTCGGCAAACGCTGGCCAGTTTGCGGTAGGGTGCGGAGATTTCATTGCCATCATTAACAAAGAGGGGCTTCAAAAAGTTGCTACCGACCACCCGGTAACTGTGGCAACAGTCGCCTCGGACGGCAGTGTTTTAGCCGGAAGCGACAGTGCGAAGTCAGTGTGGTTGTATAGCAACGGTGAGCTCAAAAAGGAGTTTTCTGTCGCGCGCGAAACTGACCAGCTGCAGGCTGTTCCGGTAGATGGTGGTGCCGATTCCGTTGTGCGCGTGAACACATTTGACACCACCATTCAGGACCTTGATTGGGGCACAGGACGTCAGGGGGCAACGTTGCGTGCTGGGCTTGGCGTCGGCAAGGTTGCTGCTGGAGAGCACGGTATGGTGCTCGCTGCGGACGCGACGGGTAACCAGCTACTCGTGTACACCACCAATGAAGTCATTCGTCTCCAGCAGAGTGTGCCGGTGCCCTCCGGAGCGTGGGACGTCGCGTGGGATAGCGCTAATAAGCTCGCGTGGGTGACTTCAACCGAAAGGAACCTGGCGACTGCCTATGACATTTCCCACGGCGTCCCCGTTGAACGTGCTCAGGTCAGTACAGTTCCAGATGCACAAAGTATTGCAGCGCTCTCTGACGGAACACTCATTATCGGATCTGCGTCAGGTAGTGGCCTGCAAATAGTTTCCACTGAAAGCATTGAGGCCAAATAGAAATGAATCAACGCAATTTGTACGACACGGTATATGGGCTCGCACTTCGGGGAATGTTTACAATTCCGCCTGAGCGCATCCACGACATCATCATGGGCGGGCTGAAAACCCTACAACGCCTAACTCCCCTCACCCGAGCTATGACTCGTGTCGTACGTGTCGACGGCCCGCTTCTCGAGCAGACGTTGTTCGGCGTGCGTTTCCCCGCCCCGGTGGGTCTCGCTGCAGGATTCGATAAGAACGCGGAAGCTCCGGACACGTGGTCGGCGATCGGTTTCGGTTATGCGGAATTAGGAACTGTGACCCCGAAGGCGCAGCCCGGAAACGAACGTCCACGGCTCTATCGCTTGCCGAAGGACAAAGCGATCCTCAACCGAATGGGCTTCAACAACGATGGCGCGCTGAGCATTGCAGAGCGTCTCCGAGCCCGGAAGACTCCTGAGATCGTTGGAATCAACATCGGGAAAAATAAGCTCTCCGAGGACGCGGTTGGCGACTACCGAGCTACCGCGACTGTGCTCGGCCCTCTGGCGGACTACCTCGTGGTCAATGTTTCTTCCCCAAACACCCCTGGGCTTCGCAACCTTCAGTCAGTTGAATCGTTGAGGCCAATCCTTGACGTGGTTACTACGGCAACTACGACGCCTGTGCTGGTAAAAATTGCTCCTGATCTCAGCGACGAGGATATCGATGCAGTTGCAGATCTGGCCGTCGAAATGAACCTTGCCGGCATCGTGGCGACCAATACGACCATCTCCCGCGAAGGCCTTCGAACCGATGCTGCCGAAGTGGAAGCCATGGGGGCGGGTGGTATTTCCGGCGCGCCGCTCAACAGCCGCGCGCTGGAGGTTTTGCGGCGTCTCCATGCGCGAGTCGGCGACCAACTCGTACTGGTCAGTTCCGGTGGCATTTCGACACCAGAGCAGGCATGGGAGCGTATTACATCCGGCGCAAGCCTTCTCCAGGGGTATACGCCGTTTATTTACGGTGGTCCGGGGTGGATCTACCGAATTCACAAGGACTTACAGAAGCAACTTAAAGCCCATGGACTTTCCAATATTACAGATGCTGTTGGCTCCGAACTCCCCTGGATCGCCTTGAACTCCGACTAGCTTGGTGGCCTACGTTTGGGCACTTGTACTGGCGATTTGCATCTTGAATCAACGTCACTCTATAGTAGTGCAAGTGCCCAGCCGAGAGGTTGAAAGCAAAACACCCAGCCCGGGTGGCGGAATGGCAGACGCGCTAGCTTGAGGTGCTAGTGTCCTATTAACGGACGTGGGGGTTCAAGTCCCCCTCCGGGCACAATGACCGGCTTCCTCCAGGAAGCCGGTTTTTTGTTTAGGCCGCACTTAAAGACGAAGGGCAAACGGATGCGCCAACAGTCACCACTACGCGTGATGGTCATTTTGGTACTTCTCGCAATTGCACTGTGGGTGTGGCGCTTCTTTGAAATACCTTCGCTGTCGACGTTTCGCGAGTGGGCTGATAGTACGGGAGCCTGGTTCCCAGTCGTTTTCTGGTTGCTCTACGTACTCATCACACAGTTCCCGATCCCCCGTACGTTGCTCACCATTTCCTCCGGTGTTCTGTTCGGTGGTTGGTTTGGGATTCTGCTCGCTATCACCGCAACGACGGCCTCAGCAGGTCTTTCGCTAACTGTTGTGCGGTTTCTTTTACGTGACTGGGTTGAGAGCAAAATTTCTCACCCCAAGCTTCACATGATTAATGAGCGGTTGGAACAGCGCGGTTGGCTGGCTGTAATGAGCCTGCGACTCATCCCCGGTATCCCTTTCTCGGTCATGAACTACGCTTCAGCGCTAAGTCGAGTCCGGCTTTTGCCGTTCATGGGGGCAACGCTCATCGGCTCGGCTCCTAACACGATTCTCGTTGCATTGTTCGGAGACACGTTGAGCGGAGATGCAAACCCAGTACTTCTCGGCGCAGTGTTTGCACTGTCGGTTCTTGGCGTGACAGGACTGATTATCGACGCGCGCCACCCGGCGAAGCCGCGTCGAATAGAAGAGTAAAGGCTCGAGCATGTACTTTCTTGAAGCACGCTAGTATGTACGCATGATTGCTGTGCATGCACGTTACCGTGGTCGAGAAAAGGGGCGCGCCGCGTTCGTCGAGTCCTCGGCTCACGCGCTCTCGACGCTTCCGGGTGTTTCGCCGTTCGAAGTCATTGGCGTTGAGGATATCCGCACAACAGTGGATGGGCCGGAGACAGCACTTAACCTCATTATGGCGCTGCTGTCAGATGGTAATTGGGCTGTCGGCCTGGGAATCACGCGCAGGCGACGAGCAGAGTTTGCCGCCACTGAGGCTGTCGGCACACGTGCAGCGCAAGTGAAAGTTATCACGGATGCTCATGCGCCTGATACCGAGGCAGAAGATATCTCAGCGACGTTTGCCCTGCTGGCGCACATTCTGCATAAGCGAACGTTTGAAGGCCGCGAAGCCACATCGCTCGTGCGCTCTGGGCTCAACCAAAATGAAGCCGCAGCGCAACTAGGCATTTCTAAACAGGCAATGAGCCAGCGCCTGCAGGCCGCCGGGTGGCAGGCCGAGCAGGCTGGCTGGAAACTCGCGCTACACCTTATGCGTCGGGCGAGTCATTAGATTCAATTGCCCGGTGCTCGCCCTTTTGGGCAACTTGCGGCGTTTCGGTCGGGGTAGAGACTTCGTCGAATGCGCTTGTCGGATCCGGGTCGTCGACGTGCTTGTTCGCGACGGCACGCGCCTCTGCAAGTGCCCGAGCAAGTTCAGGATCAGTGGAGGTATCAAACCACTGGTCCGTGCTGTCGTCTTCGCCGGCCATAGCGCGCGTTTGTGAATCTGCACGCTGGGGTTCGTAGCGGAACACTCCATCGCTGTCCTTGCCAGCAAACGCCTTGGCGAACTGCTCCAAAGAATCGCCAAAGCTGTTCGGAATCATCCACATCGTTGATGCTTCATTGGCCGCGATCTTAGGCAGCTTCTCCAGGTACTGGTACGCAAGCATCTCCGGCGTCACCTCTGAGGACTTGATCGCCGCGTTGACTTTCTGAATGGCTCGCGCTTCACCTTGCGACTCAAGATATTTCGCCGCACGCTCGCCTTCCGCGCGTAGAATCATCGCCTGGCGCTCAGCTTCAGCCGCGAGAATAGCAGCGTGCTTCTCGCCTTCAGCAGAGAGGATTCGCGCCTGCTTCTCACCTTCGGCAGTTTTGATGTCCGACTCGCGCTTACCTTCAGCGGTAAGAATCATGGCGCGCTTTTCGCGGTCGGCTTTCATCTGCATTTCCATCGATTGCTGAATCGATGGTGGCGGATCAATCGCTTTCAGCTCAACGCGGCTAATACGCAGTCCCCACTTGGCGGTAGCAGCGTCAAGCTCACCCCTCAGGCGCCTGTTAATAGTTTCTCTCGAGGTCAGCGTTTCCTCAAGTGTCATCCCGCCGACGACATCACGCAACGTCGCGACGGATATTTGCTCAACACCTACCAAATAATTATCGACGCCGTAAATAGCCTTTGCCGGATCGTTAATCTGAAACGTCACCACAATATCAATTGCGACGGTGAGGTTGTCCTGCGTAATTACTGCCTGCGGAGGAAACGAAACGACCCTCTCGCGCGTATCAACGCGCGCTCTAACACGATCAATAAACGGCACCAGTAGTGTTAGCCCACCGGAAACGGTCCGTGTATAGGACCCCAGACGTTCAATAACTGCTGACTCACCTTGCGGGATTAGCTTCACAGATGCGAGCAGCACCGCGATTACCAAGATGAGCAGCAGCCCCAGTATTACCAAGGCCATTATGGCGACTCCTTCCATACGACGGCGATTGGGCCGTCAATATCTGAAACGATGACTGTGGAACCAGACTTAATGGTGTGGCTTGGATCAATTGCTCTCGCGGACCAAAGCGATCCGTCCAGTTGAATCTGACCGCTGCTCGGCGTGATCTCCTCAACCACTTGTGCACTCGCGCCAATGAGTGATTGGCCAAGCTCCCCCACCGTAGATGGGCGGCGCAAGCGCCTGTGCAAGTAAGGCCGGAGGAGGAACCAGAAACCGGCCGAAGCAACTACAAACGCCCCGATTTCAACCCCCAAAGGCACCCCGGCAAGCGCAATAGCAGACGTAGTAAGCGCCCCTGCTGCAATCATGAGGAACGTGAACTCCCCTACGGCGAGTTCAGCAACTGCGAATGCTACGGCAATGCCTAGCCAAATAAGACTACCCACGGCTTCACTATACAAAAACGATTCGGTCAGCAGTCGGATTTCTTAAGCTGCGGATTGGTGACAAAATCTACGAGTCGCTCAACTGCGCCGATAAGGGTGGAATCAAGATCTCGGTATGTCTCGACAGCATCGTAGACACGCCGCCAGCCATCCTTCGGGCTGCCCCACCCGGCACGTTGGCATACCCCTGTCTTCCAATCCTCTCTGTAAGGCACCTTTGGCCAGTTCTTCAACCCAAGTCGTTCCGGCTTTACGGCTTCCCAGATGTCGATGTATGGGTGGCCTGTGACAAGTACGTGTGGACCTACCCCCTCGACGAGGCGGGACTCTTTTGTGCCTTCGATGAGGTGGTCAGCAAGCACACCGATGCGTCGCCCCGGTCCCGGGTGGAACTCCTCCAGCCTGTCGCTCAAGTTGTCAAGCCCCTCAAGATACTCAACGACGACACCTTCGACTTTGAGGTCGTGCCCCCATACCTTCTGCACGATAGCGGCGTCGTGAATACCTTCCACCCAAATTCGGCTTGGCTGCGCAACTTTCGCTTTCGCGTTAGCTACTTTTCGTGAACCGGAGTTTGAGTGGGTGCTCGATTCCTGCTGCGGAGCAACATAGCGGTGTAAGGAGACTCGCTGTCCCTCTACTTCGAACGCTCCGGGAAGCATCTTAAAAAGGCGTTGTTGTCCGTGCCTGTCCTCGAGACGAACGAAATCACCGTCGTACGTACGCTCAAAACCAACCACGGCTCCCACGAATTCGTCGCCCACAATCTCAACGATGATGCCTGGCTCTGCGGGGATGCTGGGATACTTGGGCTTCTTGTTGCGCGAATGCCCTTGGAAAATATCTCCGCTGTAACGATTATCCGGTGTCATAGTGGCACTAGTCTATCGGTTACCATCAGACGAATGAATCTTCGCGCGCATGTTTACTCGCCACTGCAAAACACTGCGGTGTGGATCGCAGCGTGGTTGTATCACGTGACGTCGACAGACGAAACGCTCGCAGCACTTGACGAGCTCGGTGGAGGCCACCATTATGGCACCGGTGGGGGCGTAGAATTGCTCACCGAAATTCGCAGGGTAGCTAATCTTGAGTCCCGCGAGCCGGTCGTGCGGCTAGTCCTAGGTGGAGCGGGCGACACTCCTGCGCTGTGGGCGCACACAGCAGCGGCGGAAGCAATGACGGATGCAGGAGCCTTGATCATCATCGGGGCAGAAGGGCTCTATCACATTCTCATTCCGAGCTTCGAAACAGACGGCGTGCACTGGCGGTGGTTCGAGGATTATCGACGCCCACCAGAACCAGACTGGCTATCTCCTGGTGAGGCCGACCAAATGCTGAGAAGCGCAACAGATCAAGCTGCGATGATGATTGAGGCCGTCGCCCAGCCCAACGAAACGCTGTCCTCACCCCGACTGACGGTCGGCCATATCACCGATTTCTATGACACCCCAGGATTGCCAATTGCCACCACGCCAAGGGCAGCTCAGATTTTTGCGCGCGCGGATAGAGTCTCGGCGATCGTCGAGACGGTGACAGATCGGCTGGGAGATCACTCTTTTGATCAGCACTTGCTCGTATTGGGAAGGAGCATCCGAAGAGCGCGAACAGCAGGCGTTGCGGAAGCTGTTCGCGATTTTCGGGCTACTCGGTAACGCGCGGACGAATCGGAGCGCAGCAATCAGTGTGGCAAGGAACACCATTTTCGGTGCAGCCCTGCACCGAAATCGTGGACAGCGTAGGAGGCGTCGCGCCGCGGCTAATGCATTCTGCAATGTCAACGATCATCGATGCGAACCGCGGCTCGAGACCGATAGTCGGGACCCTGGTGAATTCAACGCCGAGCTTGTCGCACTCAGCCTTCAATTCGGTATCGAGATCCCACACAACCTCCATATGGTCAGTCAAGAACCCGATCGGCACGCAAACGATGTGAGTGACTCCCTGTTGGTGGAGCTCCTTGACGCGGTCGATGATATCGGGCTCTAGCCACGGAGTCTGCGGGTTGCCGGAACGCGATTGCCAAACGTTTTCGTAAGTCTCTACTCCTGCGTGCTCTGCGACGAGGCGCGAAGCCTCAAGGACCTGTCGCGAGTAAAGATGTGCGTCCTCGTGGCCGCCAGCGGCGGCATCTGCAGCTGTGGGAATTGAGTGCGCCGAGAAGAGGATCCGGGTCGTTCGCAAAGCCTTGTCATCAAGTGACTCCATTGCTTGCTTCAACGAATCACCCATGAGCCGGACAAACGTTGGGTGCCCGTAGAACTGCCACAGTTTTGTGAAATGCAGCTCAGGGTGTGCCTGGTGTAACCGAGCAATATCCTCATCATACTGACGGCAAGCGGAGTAACCGCCCCAAGCGCTCGTAGCGAAAACGAGGATGTTCCGATGCCCAGCTTCTGAGATTTCGCGTGCGGTATCTTCTGCGAAAGGATGCCAATTCCGATTTCCGAAATAGACCGGAAGATTATGCCCCCGCTTACTCAGCTCGGCACGAAGCTGCTCGATGATTTCTAGATTTTGGCCATTAATTGGGCTCACTCCACCGAAGTGGAAATAGTGCTCACCAACTACTTTCAACCGCTCTTTCGGGATGCCCCTGCCGCGTGTGACATTTTCGAGGAATGGAATTACTTCGTCCTCCCCTTCTGGTCCGCCGAAAGAGAGCACGAGCAACGCATCGAAATTTTTGAATGCCATGGGGAATGATTCTAATGAACTAAAGCAGACGGACTGCATTCGCTGACATACCAGACCAACGAACTGGAGCAATCTGAACATTCTGGCCAGCTTGAGGAGCCTCGATCATCATGCCGTCGCCGAGGTAAATTGCCACGTGCTGACTGCCGCCAGGGCCCCAGAACAAGAGATCGCCACGTTGTGCTTCACTCGGCGCAACTGGAGTTCCTCGCTGGTACTGGTAGCCCGTGTAGTGCGGCAGCGAAATTCCTACGCCAGCAAAGGCGTAGAGCACAAGCCCAGAGCAATCGAATCCAGACATGCTCCCGCCATTCACACCCACGGTTGGACCATTCGCGTCACCACCACCCCAAACATACGGTGTACCGATCATCGCTTCGGCACGTGCGATCACTGTCTCTACAGACGAAGAATTTGCCGACGGCGCTAAGGCAGACCGAACTTCATTCGTAATCGACTCGAAAGTGCCAACTGCAGGAACGACCTGCGACAGATCGGAAGTAGCAGAGTCAGGCTGACCAGCGGAGGAATCAGCAGCCAGAACACTATTGAGCCCCTGTGCGAAAGCAGCAATGACGTCACTTGTGCTCGAGCCTCCATAGGGGTTCGCTGTTTCGCTGTGATCAGGCTGAGAGGAACCAACGAGGGCTTCAGAAGCGACGATGGTTGCCGCTTGGGTCAGCAAGTCAGTGACATCGCTCCCCTCGGAGTACTCGAGCCGCGGCGTATCTGCCTGGTTGGAGACCTCCACATATCCACCTGTACGCTGCGCCGTATTCACGGCTTGTACTAGTGCTTGTTCATTTGGAACCTCAGCTCCGGGGGCAATTTCGTTCATTCGTTCTTCGACGGCGTCAAGAAGCTCAGGCGAAACCTCATACGTTTCAGCTGGAGTCTCCTGAACCTGAGCTGACTGCGGCGCAGGGTTATTTGAGATGCCACGTTCCTGCGCGACGTCGCTCTCGATGCTGTTCAACTCCGCAGATGCAGCCTCGCGCTGCTCAATGACATCGTCTAGTTGTGAAGACAGAGAGGCAAGCTCATCACGCGTAGCGGATTCTGCGGCCGCAGCTTCGTCCGCAGCCTGCTGCGCAACTTCACTGGCCTGGCGCTGCAGAGATTCATCGTTCGCAGCCTCGAGGCGTGCTTGCTCAACTTCGGCGAGCTTTTGCTGTTTTTCCTCGCTTCGTTGACGGAGAAAGAGTGAACGGTCAAGTACATCCTTTTGCGATTGCTCTCCACCGAGTGCCTGAATCGGGCTTCCACCAGCGGAGTTGCGATACTGCGACCGAGTCACTGCGGATAGCTCAGCACGAGCTTTCTCAACTGCCGCCTGCGATTCCTCCAGACGACGCTTCGCCTCCTCAGCACCGCGGCGTGCCTGCTCAGAACGAGACTGAGCATCATGGAGGTCTACAAAAGCACGATTTGCCGCTTCCCGTAGTTGACCAATTTTCAGGTCTAGTTCGGCGATCTCAGCTTGCGATGCTGAAAGCTTGGCTACTAGAGCAGACGCAGTTGACTGCGCTGCGGGAACAGCAACAGCAGGGCCCACAGGAGAGCTCAATGAAAAAGCCAACGCGAAACTGGTTGAACAAGCAAGGGTGCTGGACCAAACCTGGCGAGCACGCGTTCGCGTGCTCTTCGACGGGGTAACCACGAAGGTGCTCCTCACGCCGCACCCAACATCAACTCATGCAAAGTCTCACGCCGGGCAAGCAAGCGAGTGACTAGCTCGCTGTCAGGCAAACCCGACCTGTGAAGACTCCGCGTGCTGAGACGAGTACGGCTCTGTTAAATCGACTACTGAAAACAGCCTCACGGTTGTGTACGACGCAAACATAGACGTGGTTTGACTGGACCACACGTGTCGAAAGTCAGTGCAACTTCCTTGACTAGAGGAAAGCTCTGGCACGTTTGCAACACACCTCAGCTCATGAGGCAACAAACAAACCATACGACACTTAACTGATTTGTTACACAAACTTTATCTTCAGTAACAGAAGTTAAGGATTTTCACTTGACGACGAGAGCTCTAACCTTGGATTATGTAGGCACAAAAGTAGCAGTGTGATTATCGTCACTTAAAAGTCGCTAATCGAAACGTCAAGGCTCTACGCCTGACGCCAATTCTGGATAGCGGTAGCTCCACACGTGACGATGAGGACTACTGCAACCGCAATCAATACCGAAATCCAATCAAGCTGCCTAGAGGTTGCCTCTTGCAGAAACTGCGCCACCCCATCTTCGTAGCTTGAGGCCCGTACAGAGGCGAGCTGGCCAGCCTCGATTGAGGAACGTGGAAACTTTTCTGATGTAGCAATGGCGACATCGGGCGTTCGGATATAGATAGTTTCGATTCCGGTGGCAAGATTGAGGTCTTGCGCCAGATCTCTTAACTCAGGAATGCGGGGAGGCGTCGAGTCGAGAAAAACGAGCCCCACATTAAGGCCAGAATGATCATGCGCGCTCGACAAGGTGGAAGATAGTGACTGTTCCAGGCTGCCGGTACCTTCATTGATAGTCTCGAATGCGATACCGTCAATATTGAGCTGATCTACAAGGCTATCGAATCGTGGATCTGGATTTTGGTATTGCATGTCGCGGCTACATTCCTCTGCGGTCGATGGGCCCCTCATTCTATCCTGTATGGCGATAACCACCTTGTACTCCCCCGTACAGTTCGCCTTAACTGCGGAGATTGTTGGGTTGTGCCCCAAATGGGGGGTTTAGCTCCATTTTTTCTCAAATCTTCCCTGTTGGACAACAAACATTACATCCGTACTGTTATCATTGCTACGCATAGGCGGTTAATCGCATATCTTTGAGGTTGACCGTTTGGACCTTGTTCCAATTTATCTGGTTTACGACGAGAAACGGAGCTTACTGTGACCGAAAGCAAGAACTCCTTTAACGCCAAGAAGTCGCTTCAGGTCGGCGAGAAGTCTTATGACTACTTCGCACTTGATGCGGTTGAAGGCATGGAGAAACTTCCATACTCCCTCAAGGTTCTTGGTGAAAACCTCCTCCGCACTGAGGATGGCAAGAACGTGACCAAGAAACACATCGAGGCTATTGCGAACTGGGATCCAGATGCCGAGCCATCTGTAGAAATTCAGTTCACCCCTGCCCGCGTCCTTATGCAGGACTTTACCGGTGTTCCTTGTGTCGTGGACCTGGCCACCATGCGTGAGGCAGTTTCCACACTCGGCGGTGATCCTGATCAGGTCAACCCGCTGAACCCAGCCGAGATGGTCATCGACCACTCTGTGATCATCGAGGCGTTCGGTTCCACCAACGCTCTCGACAAGAACGTCGCAATCGAGTACCAACGCAACGAGGAGCGCTACCAGTTCCTGCGTTGGGGTGCTGAGAACTTCTCGAACTTCCGCGTTGTGCCACCGGGGACCGGTATCGTTCACCAGGTCAACATTGAGTACCTCTCCCGTGTTGTATTCGATAACGATGGCGTTGCATACCCAGACACCTGTATTGGTACCGACTCCCACACCACCATGGAAAATGGCCTTGGCATCCTGGGCTGGGGCGTTGGCGGTATTGAGGCTGAGGCTGCAATGCTTGGCCAGCCAGTTTCGATGTTGATCCCACGCGTTGTCGGATTCAAGCTCACCGGTGAGATTCCTGCCGGCGTCACCGCTACCGATGTTGTGTTGACGATTACCGAGATGCTGCGCGAGCATGGCGTGGTTCAGAAGTTCGTCGAGTTCTACGGCAATGGTGTAAAGCAGATCCCGCTTGCAAACCGTGCGACGATCGGCAACATGTCGCCTGAGTTCGGCTCCACCTGTGCGATCTTCCCAATCGATGAAGAGACCATCAACTATCTGCACCTCACCGGTCGTTCCCAGGAGGACATCGACCGTGTGGAGGCATACGCGAAGGCTCAGGGCATGTGGCTTGAGCAGGACGCTCCAGAGGCGAAGTACTCCGAATACTTGGAGCTTGATCTCTCAACGGTCGTTCCGTCTATCGCTGGCCCGAAGCGTCCGCAGGACCGCATCCTCCTGTCCGAATCCAAGGACACCTTCCGTAAGCAGCTGCCGGACTACAACGATGCTGGCAACGAGACCTTTGAGCCAGTTCGTGCGGCGAAGGTTGAGACAGTTGACTTCAATCAGTCCTGGCCTGCAAATGGAGAATCTGCAGCGGTCGGCGCAGAGGGTCGTGCTTCGAAGCCCGTTATCGTTGAGTCGCCGCAGGGTGGCGAGTACACCCTGGATCACGGCATGGTTGCGATTGCAGCTATTACTTCCTGCACCAACACTTCCAACCCATCGGTCATGGTTGGCGCTGCTCTGCTCGCACGCAAGGCTGCGGAAAAGGGTCTGAAGGCGAAGCCATGGGTTAAGACAATCATGGCACCGGGTTCCCAGGTTGTCGACGGCTACTACGAACGCGCCGATCTCTGGAAGGACCTCGAGGCTGTTGGCTTCTACCTCACCGGCTTCGGCTGTGCATCCTGCATCGGTAACTCTGGTCCTCTGCCAACAGAGGTCTCCGACGCTATCAACGAATACGACCTGACCGCGACCGCAGTCCTGTCTGGTAACCGTAACTTCGAGGGCCGCATTTCTCCTGACGTCAAGATGAACTACTTGGCTTCGCCTCTGCTCGTCATCGCCTACTCCATCGCTGGCACGATGGACTTCGATTTCGAGACTCAGCCACTTGGCCAGGACCAGGATGGCAACGACGTCTTCCTGAAGGATGTATGGCCATCAACTGAGGAGATTGAATCCACCATTGCTGGCACAATCTCCCGTGAGATGTACGAGGCTGACTACGCCGACGTCTTCAAAGGTGACAAGCAGTGGCAGGATCTGGATATCCCAACCGGCAAGACATTCGAGTGGAACGACGATTCCACGTACATCCGCAAGGCCCCGTACTTTGACGGAATGCCAGCTGAGCCAAACGACGTTTCGGACATCGATGGTGCTCGCATCCTTGCCAAGTTGGGTGACTCTGTAACGACGGACCACATCTCCCCTGCTTCGTCCATCAAGCCAGGTACGCCGGCAGCAAACTACCTCGATGCAAACGGCGTCAAGCGCCAGGACTACAACTCCTTCGGCTCACGTCGTGGTAACCACGAGGTCATGGTTCGCGGTACCTTTGCCAACATCCGTCTCCGCAACGAGCTTGTTGAAGACGCTGGTGGCTACACTCGCGACTTCACCCAGGAAGGTGCACCGCAGGCATTCATCTACGATGCTGCACAGAACTACCAGGCCGCTGGTATTCCGCTTGTCGTCCTGGCAGGCAAGGAATACGGCACTGGTTCTTCCCGCGACTGGGCCGCAAAGGGCACGAAGCTGCTCGGCGTCCGCGCTGTCATCGCTGAGTCCTTCGAGCGTATTCACCGTTCGAACCTCATCGGCATGGGCGTGCTTCCACTGCAGTTCCCAGAAGGAAAGTCTCACGCATCGCTCGGGCTCGACGGCACAGAGACGATCTCCATTAGCGGCATCACAGCGTTCAATGAGAACGGAACGATCCCTGAGACCGTCCGTGTATCCGCAACGAAGGATTCCGGCGAGACCGTAGAATTCGACGCTGTAGTCCGCGTAGATACACCAGGTGAGGCTGAATACTACCGTCACGGCGGTATTTTGCAGTACGTTCTTCGCCAGATGGTCAAGAACTAACACCGTAGTTACGTAACACGCTTGAGGGGTCTCCGCGGTATGTGGTGACCCCTTAAGTCTTTCTTTTTCTCCAATGCAATTATTAAGTAGCTCGAAAGGTTGGGCGCCTGACTATGCCGATCATTAGTGATGCAGAGCTCGCGCGGCGTCGCAAAGAAATCTTGGATGCGTCGAGAGCATGCTTCGCCAAGTATGGGTTTGAAGGAGCTACCGTAGCTCGTTTGGAAAAGGCCACTGGCAAAACGCGTGGTGCTATTTTTCATCACTTCGTAGACAAGGAAACGTTGTTTCTCGCCATCGCCAGCGAGGACGCTGAACGCCAAGCTGAGGTAGTTAGCCGACAGGGGCTCGTAGAAGTTATGCACGACCTCTTGCAACATCCGGAAGAAAATGACTGGTTCGTGACGCGTTCTGAGATTGTTCGAAAGCTCCGCACGGATCCTGCATTTGAGGCTCGGTGGAGGAAGCACCAGGAAGTACTTGATGAGGCCGTGCGGAAAAGGCTGGAATCGAATACGGCGATGCGGCAAGATGTGCCAATTGAAGTAATGCAGACCTATCTAGAGACAGTTCTGGAAGGGTTCATAATCAAATTGGCCGCAGGTGAGCCACCAGAGCAGCTGGAAGCAATGCTAGACGTTGTCGAGCAGTCTGTTCGATCTTCGGTTTCTAGCTAGCTACCGGGCGATATAGACTGTTCGTCATGTCTAAGTTGCTTATGGTGTCGCTGCGAAATGGTGAGATCGGTGCTGACGTTGCTCACGCCGAGTACAACGACGTACTCAAAGCGACGAAGATGGATCAGACAGCTATAGAGCTCTGTCATATCTCTGACGAGCACGCCCAGCTGAAGTCACTGGATTCAGTTGAAGGCGTGATCGTTGGAGGTTGTTCTTTAAACGTTTCAGATGCACATACCTCAGCGTGGGCGCAGCATGTAGATGCTGTGCTCACTGAGGTTGTGGAATCTGGAAAACCCGTGTTCTTCGTTTGTTTCGGAACGAGCTGGCTGGTGCACTACCTCGGAGGAAACATCGTTCACACGCATCCAGAGGACTCTGGCCCGACACAGGTTTCGCTTTCAGACGCCGGTAAACGTGACGTACTGCTTCAGGGGTTCCCAGGGAACTTCACAGCGCTGACCGGACATACCGAGAATCCTGACGAGTCCACCCTCCCGCCCTCACTTGAGATATTGGCAGTTGGGAATAGTTGTCCGGTTCAGATGATTCGGTACGGTGATCATGTTTGGGCGACGCAATTTCATGCGGAGATGGATGCCAAAGCAATGCAGACTCGTATGGACTTCTTCGCTAACTATGGGTACTTCTCTCCGGAAGACTACGACAAGATCGTAAAGGGGCTGCCTCTTCACGATGTTTCGTGGGCAAACAGAATTTTACAATCATTTACGCAATACTGCGTGGGTTGAGTAGAAACAACTTGTTTCTGGTAGCTAGAATTCCTACTTATGCATGCAATCATCACAACCACAGGTAAAGACCGTGTAGGCATCATCGCAGGAGTTGCGATCGCCGCGGCTGAGGTAAACCTCAATATCGTAGATGTTTCCCAAACTCTCATGGATGACTTCTTCACCATGATCATGCGTGTGGAACTTCCCGAAGGCGATGTAAACATGGAATCACTGCAAACTCACCTTTCAGCAGCTGGTGAATCTTTGGGGGTCATTGTTCGGATCCAGTCCGAGGACCTTTTCACCGCCATGAACGAAATCTAGGGAGGGGTTGCTGTGGCTGTTGATTTTGATTTCAAGTCCCAACACATTCTTGACGTCATCAAGATGATTGAGGACTACCGGCTGGACATTCGTACTGTAACAATGGGAATCTCACTCATCGGTTGTACACGTCCCACTATGGATGCAACGTGCCAGGCGGTCTACGACAGAGTGACGACGAAGGCAGCCCGTCTGGTAGAAGTTTGCCAGGACATTGAACGCGAGCTCGGTATTCCCATTGTGAACAAGCGAGTCTCCGTTTCTCCCATTGCTTTGGTCGCAGCTGGGGTGGACGGCAATCCGGTCGACATTGCAAAAGCGCTTGACAAAGCGGCGGGTGAGCTGGGAGTCAACTTCGTAGGTGGTTACTCGGCGCTCGTTGAAAAGGGGGCAACCACCTCTGATATGCGTCTCATCGAGTCCATTCCGGAGGCATTGACCGTCACGGAGAACGTGTGTGGCTCGGTGAACATCGCTACTTCCCGTGCTGGTATCAACATGGATGCTGTCGCGAAGATGGGGCGCGTCGTGAAAGAGGCAGCGGAGCTGACCAAAGACCGTTCTTCGATTGCGTGCGCAAAGCTTGTTGTGTTCGCAAATGCTGTGGGTGATAACCCATTTATGGCCGGAGCGTTCCATGGCATTGAGGAGCCTGACGCGGTTGTTTCAGTTGGTGTATCAGGCCCTGGTGTCGTCGACAATGCGATCCAGCGGCTCGGAAAAGCCAGCTTGAACGAGGTAGCTGAAGAGATCAAGAAGGCTGCGTTCAAGATCACCCGCGCAGGCCAGCTGGTTGGCAACCTTGCTTCAGAACGTCTCGGAGTGCCATTTGGCATCGTCGATCTCTCCTTGGCACCGACCGCTGAGGTTGGTGACTCCGTTGCGCATATCCTCGAACACATGGGGCTAGAGCAGGTTGGCACGCACGGCACGACGGCTGCGCTCGCGCTTCTTAACGACGCCGTCAAAAAAGGCGGCATGATGGCCTGCTCCCGTGTCGGAGGGCTTTCTGGATCCTTTATTCCGGTTTCGGAAGATAAGGGCATGATCGACGCGGTCCGCGCTGGATCCATCAGTATGGACAAGCTCGAAGCGATGACGTCGATCTGCTCTGTCGGGTTTGACATGATCGCCATCCCCGGCAACACCTCGGCGGAAACGATCGCGGGGATGATCGCTGATGAGGCTGCAATCGGCGTCATGAACCATAAGACCACCGCAGCGCGCCTCATCCCCGTACCGGGCACCAAGCCGGGCGACGAGGTGAACTTCGGTGGCCTCCTCGGCTACGCCCCTGTAATCGAGGTAGGTACAAAACAAAATACGGAGTTTATTCAGCGCGGTGGCTTCATCCCTGCGCCGGTCCACGGGTTCCGGAATTAAACACCCCAGCGGTGGGGCTTACTTCCTCCCGAAGAGGAAGTAAGCAATCCATCCAAACATATTCACGCCGCCCACGGCAGGGCCCCATACCCACTTCGAGCCGCGGATTTTCCGGTTATCAGTCCTGGCCAAATGAACTAGCGCCGTAATTTTGCCCAGTAAATCGATGGAGGCGAGCGATGCAATGAGCCTGCGCTCCTGCGCGGACATGCCGCTCCAGCTATTACGTACGTCAAGTAACAGTGTTTCGAATCGTGTCGTATTCACGACCTCCACGTTACACTGAGTCGACTACGCCAATTCGACGATCTCCATATACTCGTCGCTCCACAGGTCTTCATCGCCTTCAGGCATGATGATCACTCGCTCTGGCTCGAGTGCTTCGACAGCTCCAGGGTCGTGCGTGACGAGAACGACAGCGCCGGTATAGGTTTTCAGCGCATCCAATACTTGCTGTCGGGACTGCGGATCCAAGTTGTTTGTCGGCTCGTCAAGAAGAAGGACATTTGCGCGCGAGGAAACGAGCGTTGCCAGCGCTAACCTCGTTTTCTCACCACCAGACAGTGTTCCAGCTGGCTGGTCTAGCTTGTCTCCCGAGAACATGAACGCCCCGAGTAGACCGCGTAGATCCTGCTGCCCTGCATCTGGGCAGGCTTCGATCGTGTTCTCCCAGACTGTTTTGTTACCGTCGATCGTGTCGTGCTCCTGGGCGAAGTACCCGATCTTGAGGCCATGCCCTGACACGATTCCGCCTTCCCCATCCGTGCGTTCAACGCCAGCAAGTAACTTGAGCAGCGTCGTCTTGCCTGCACCATTGGTGCCAAGCACTACAACTCGGGATCCTTTATCAACAGCTAGATCGACGCCAGCGAACACTTCGAGGGAGCCATACATTTTGGTAAGGCCCTTGCCAAACAAGGGTGTCTTGCCGCATGGTGCTGGCTTCGGAAAGGAAATAGACGCTACTTTATCCGCTACACGAATGTCATCAAGCTCACCCATCATGCGCTCAGCGCGAGCAAGCATCTGTTTAGCAGCTGCAGCCTTCGTCGCCTTCGCTCCGAGTTTGGCCGCTTGTTTTTGCAGTGCGGAAGCTTTCTTTTCCGCATTAGCGCGTTCACGGCGGCGTCGTGCTTCATCGAGTGCCCTGGCATCCTGGTACTTCTTGAAGCCCATGTTGTAGACATCAGCCTCAGCGCGCACTGCATCAAGGAACCAAATCTTATTGCATACTGCCTCAAGCAACTCAACATCGTGCGAAATCATGATCAAGCCACCATCGTGCTTGCTCAAGAACGAACGCAGCCATGTAATAGAGTCCGCGTCGAGGTGGTTAGTGGGCTCGTCGAGAAGCAGTGTGGTTTGGGACTTTCCAGAACCCGCCCGAGAGGCGAAAAGGATCTGTGCCAACTCCACGCGACGGCGTTGACCACCGCTGAGGGTACTGAGCTGTTGGTCGAGCACTCGTGCTGGAAGCCCGAGGTTGTCACATATCTGCGCAGCCTCTGCGTTCGCCTCGTAACCGCCTAGCGCGTGGTACTGCTCTTCGAGCCGGGAAAACTTCTCGATTGCTTTATCACGGGTCGCACCATCTGACTCTTCCATGATGGAACGCTGCCGATCCATCGAGCGTTGGATCTGATCAAGGCCTCGCGCCGAAAGAACGCGATCTCGGGCACTCTGCTCGATATTGCCTTCTTTGGAGTCTTGTGGCAGGTATCCGATCTCGCCAGTACGAGTAACCGTGCCCGCGTAGGGTTCTGTTTCTCCTGCGAGGATTCGCATCGTAGTGGTCTTCCCGGCACCATTTCGGCCGACGAGACCGATTCTGTCACCAGGTTGAACACGGAGATGCTGCCCAGGCGCTTCGAGAAGCGTCCGGGCTCCTACACGGACTTCGAGATCATTAGTAAC
Source organism: Corynebacterium sp. NML98-0116 (assembly GCF_001767255.1). Taxonomy (GTDB): domain Bacteria; phylum Actinomycetota; class Actinomycetes; order Mycobacteriales; family Mycobacteriaceae; genus Corynebacterium; species Corynebacterium pseudogenitalium. The sequence continues at coordinate 1,112,214 of NZ_CP017639.1, read as the reverse complement.
AATCACAAAGGGTTACTCTACAAGGCCGCGTGAGTAGACGAAAACGTGGTCTAAACAGCGAAACCTAGTGCACGCAACTGCTCGCGCCCTTCTTCCGTAATCATCTGCGGTCCCCATGGTGGCATCCACACCCAATTGATGACGACTTCATCACACACAGTATTCGTCGTGATAGCGTGATCAGCTTGTTCTTCGATGACATCGGTAAGCGGGCAAGCCGGCGAAGTCAACGTCATGTTGACGACTGCTCGGTGGACATTATCGTTAGTTTCTACCCACACGTCATAGACAAGTCCAAGGTCAACAACATTGATACCCAACTCGGGGTCAATGACGTCGTGTAGGTACTCCTCTACTTCACCACAGATTTTGAGCTGTTCCTCGGTCTGTGCTGGCCGCTCGTCGCCATCGCCAAGGTTCGAAGTGTGATCGTTATCCACCATATTTTCGCCTTTCTATTTGTCTAACGCCTCGGACGTGGCGGCTTCAAATGCTTTCCAGCCCAACAACGCACACTTGACGCGAGCTGGGAACTTAGAAACACCTGCGAACGCAATGCCATCGCCGATGGCTTCCGGATCCCCTTCTTTGGTCCCGCGAGAGGTGATCATTTCCTCAAACGAGTGCAACTTTTCCATCGCATCCGCAACAGGTAGCCCCACCAGTTCTTCTGTCATCACACTGGTTGAGGCTTGGGAGATCGAGCAACCTTGAGCATCGTAAGAGACGTCTTCAACCGTCTTTCCGTCGGCAGACAGGTGCACACGCAGCGTCAGCTCATCACCGCAAGATGGGTTGACGTGGTGCACCTCCGCTTCGTACGGTTCGCGCAGCCCCTTATGCCGTGGGTTCTTGTAATGGTCCAAGATTACTTCTTGGTACATAGACTCTAGGTTCATCGTCTAGGAATCCTCCTCGACTCCGAAGAAGCGGCGCGCTTCGCGAATGGCTTCAACCAAGGCGTCTACTTCCTCTTTGGTGTTGTACAGGTAGAAACTTGCTCGAGAGGTTGCCTGCACCTCGAGTTCTCTGTGAGCGGGCCACGCGCAGTGGTGGCCGGTGCGGATAGCAACACCGTGAGCATCAAGCACCTGTCCTAAATCATGCGGATGCACGCCATCGACGGTAAAAGCGATCGCACCGCCGCGCTGTTCAGCCACCGCAGGACCAGCGATAACTAATCCTGGAATCTCTTGCATTCGTTCCAGGGCATACTCCGTCAACATATGCTCGTGGCGTTGGACATTTTCCATTCCGATGGATTCCAAGAACTCGACGGCAGCACCAAGGCCAACGACCTGGCTTGTCATCTGCGTGCCAGCTTCGAACCGTTGGGGCGTCGGCGCATACGTCGAAGAGTCCATCTTGACGATCTCGATCATGGATCCACCTGTCAAAAATGGTGGAAGTTCCCTGAAGATCGACTTTCTCGCGTATACGGCGCCCACACCAGAAGGTCCACACATCTTATGCCCTGAGAACGCTGCAAAGTCGACGTCAAGCTCGTGAAAGTTAACAGGCATATGCGGAACAGATTGGCACGCATCAAGGACCGTGAGTGCTCCTACTGCGCGAGCACGCCTCACGATTTCATCGACGTCCGCTACTGCACCAGTTACGTTTGATTGGTGCGTGAACGCAACAACTTTTACAGTATCGTCGAGTTCCAAGCTGTCAAGGTCGATGCGTCCATTAGCAGTCATCGAGTACCACTTGAGCGTTGCTCCAGTGCGGCGGGCCAGTTCTTGCCAAGGCACGAGGTTCGCGTGGTGCTCCAGTTCAGTGACAACAATCGTGTCTCCGCGTTTGATCTGGTGCTTACCGGCACGATCATCACCAAGAACATATGCGACGAGGTTCAGAGCCTCAGTAGCGTTCTTCGTGAATGCAATCTCCTCCCCGTCAGCACCAACAAAGTTAGCGATACGCTCACGGGCAGTTTCATAAGCGTCTGTCGCCTCCTCAGCCAGTTGGTAGGAGCCACGATGGACTGGTGCAAATGTGTTCAGGACGAATTCTTGCTCAGCGTTCCACACAGACTGCGGACGCTGGGACGTAGCCCCGGAGTCCAAATAGACGAGGGGCTTCCCATCGCGCACGGTCCGACTCAGGATCGGGAACTCTGCGCGAATCGCGTCTGTGTTCAGTGTTCCATCGGAATGTAAGTATCCCATTAGATGAACTTTTCGTATCCCTCTGCCTCGAGAACATCAGCCAACGAGGCGTCGCCAGTCTGGATGACCTTGCCATCCGAGAAGATGTGAATGAAGTCAGGCTTCACATACTCCAGGATCCGCTTGTAGTGGGTGATCATTAGGACACCGCCGTTGGTTTCTTCCTGGTAGCGGTTGATCCCCTCGGATACGATTCGCAGCGCATCGACGTCAAGGCCGGAGTCCGTTTCGTCCATCACAGCAAACTTCGGCTTGAGCAACGACAACTGCATGACCTCATGTCGCTTCTTCTCACCGCCAGAAAAGCCTTCGTTGACCGAACGCTCAGTGAAAGAAGAGTCCATCTTCAACAAGTCGCGAGCATCATTGAGTTCACGAACCCAATCGCGAAGCTTCGGCGCTTCCCCACGAACAGCAGTCACAGCAGAGCGCATAAAGTTCGAAGAAGAGACGCCCGGCACCTCAACTGGGTACTGCATTGCCAGGAAGAGTCCGGCGCGAGCGCGTTCGTCGATATCCATCTCGAGGATGTTCTCACCATCGAGGAGTACTTCGCCTTCAGTAACTTCGTAGCGTGGATGACCAGCGAGCGTGTAGGCAAGCGTGGACTTACCGGAACCATTCGGCCCCATGATGGCGTGAGTCTCTCCGCCCTTAATAGTGAGGTTTACGCCCTTGAGAATCGGCGTTGGCTCTTGACCTTCCTCGGTCGGCAGGACGTTTGCGTGGAGGTTCTTGATTTCCAGGGTAGACATTGTTTTACTGATTCCTTTTCGTTTTACTGGTTCGTTTGCTCGAGCTCTCCGGCCACACGTGCAACGAGTTCTTCACGGAGGTCTTCGAGCGGGACCTGATTGAGGACCTCGTTAAAGAATCCGCGAATGATCAAGCGCGTGGCTTCGTCCTCAGGGATGCCCCTGGACCGGAGATAAAACACTTGCTCGTCATCGAACCGACCAACGGTTGCGGCATGGCCGGCTCCAGCGATTTCACCAGTCTCGATCTCGAGGTTTGGAATTGCGTCAGCGCGAGCACCATCCGTCAAGACCAGGTTCCGGTTCGTTTCATATGTATCTGTGCCGTGCGCGCCTGCGCGAATCAGCACATCACCGACCCAGCAGGTTCGTGCTTCTGGCAGATCCGACGCCTTGTCGCCTTGCAACGCACCCTTGTACAGCACGTTCGACCGGCAGTTCGGAACGCTGTGGTCGACCAGCATACGGTTTTCGATGTACTGACCCGCGTCCGCAAAGTAAACGCCGTTGAGCTCGACGTCTGCCCCCGGAGCTTGGAACTTTACGCGTGGGGTGATGCGCACGATCTCGCCACCGAAAGCTGCGACGTTGTGGCGCAGTACCGAATCGCGCTCCATCAAGATGGACTGTTGACCAATGTGTACTGCGTCCAAGTCCCAGTCCGTATCTACGACTGCGCGTACGTGCGCGCCTGCGCCGATATGCCAATTGACGTTGTCTGCATGCACACCTGTGCCGGTGTACTTGACAACGATGTCAGCCTCTGCATGGGTCCCAACTTCAAAAAGGATCGTTGCAAAGGATGTCACGTCGGCGCCGGCACCAGTGATGGTGACGGTGATGGGCTTGGACAACTTGCTGTTACCAGGCACGGTAATCAAGGTGCCGGTTTTCGCGCTCGACCATGCTTGTGCAGCAACGCGGTCTACGGGCGCGCCGGCTACTTTGAGCTGATCGTCAGCTGCGTCAAGCTCCGTGACGACGACCTCATCTGGCGCATCAATCGTGATCTGGGCGTCAGCCTGTTGCGGGAACTCCCCGTTGTGCAGACCTCGGATGCGGCGAAGTGGAATGAACCGCCAGACTTCGTCACGTCCACGTGGAACGGGAAAATCCTCAACATTGAACGACGAAAACAGATCTCCCTTGTTGTTGTGAGGAGTTGCATTCGATACGGGATTAATCGTTGAAGTCATGGTGATTAGCCCACTGATCCTTCCATTTGCAATTCAATCAGACGGTTGAGCTCCAGGGCGTACTCCATCGGGAGCTCCTTGGCAATAGGCTCGACGAAGCCACGGACAATCATCGCCATAGCTTCTTCTTCGGCAATACCGCGGGACATCAGGTAGAACAGCTGCTCTTCAGAGACCTTGGAGACTTTCGCCTCGTGTCCGAGCGTAACCCGATCGTTCCTAATGTCGTTGTACGGGTAAGTGTCAGAACGAGAAATGTCATCGACAAGCAACGCGTCGCACTCAACGTTCGAGGCGGAATCATGCGCGTTTGCGTTGATCTGTACCAGGCCACGGTAGGCCGCGCGTCCGCCACTGCGCGCAACTGACTTTGAAACGATTGAACTCGAGGTGTGCGGAGCCATGTGTGTCATCTTGGCACCGGTGTCCTGGAACTGTCCTTCACCAGCAAAAGCGACGGAAAGCACTTCGCCACGGGCATACTCGCCAGTCATCCAGACTGCTGGGTACTTCATCGTCACCTTTGAACCGATATTGCCGTCGACCCACTCCATCACTGCGCCCTCTTCGGCCTTAGCGCGCTTGGTGACGAGGTTGTAAACGTTGTTCGACCAGTTCTGGATCGTGGTGTACCGGCAGCGGCCACCTTTCTTCACGATGATTTCAACGACCGCGGAGTGAAGCGAGTCGGACTTGTAAATCGGGGCGGTGCATCCTTCTACGTAGTGGACGTAGGCGTCCTCATCAACGATGATGAGCGTGCGCTCGAACTGGCCCATGTTCTCGGTATTAATACGGAAGTATGCCTGGAGCGGGATATCGACGTGGACGCCCGGCGGAACATAGATAAACGAACCGCCTGACCATACTGCCGTATTCAGAGCTGAGAACTTGTTATCGCCAGCGGGGATGACCGAGCCGAAGTACTCCTTAAAGATGTCCTCGTGCTCGCGAAGCGCGGTGTCAGTGTCTACGAAGATGACACCCTTCTTTTCGAGATCCTCACGAATCTGGTGGTAGACAACCTCAGATTCGTACTGCGCAGCAACACCAGCGACTAGGCGCTGCTTTTCTGCCTCAGGAATGCCAAGCTTGTCGTACGTATTCTTAATGTCTTCAGGAAGGTCATCCCAGCTCGTAGCTGGTTGCTCCGTAGAGCGGACATAGTACTTAATGTTGTCAAAGTCGATGCCACTCAGGTCTGCGCCCCAAGTCGGCAGTGGCTTCTTTTCAAAAATGTCCAAAGCCTTGAGGCGCTGTTCCAGCATCCATTCTGGCTCTTCCTTAATGCCAGAAATGTCCTTGACTACCCCAGCGTTAAGACCACGCTTTGCTGCCTGCCCGGCAGCGTCTGGGTCGTGCCACCCGTAGTTGTAGCTACCGATTGACTCGATAATCTCTTCGTCGTTCATTGGTTTCTCTAAACCGGGTGCGGGATTAGCTTTCGTCATTATTTTCCGCTCCTTTCAGATACGTTATTTTTCGGCCCGTGAACAGCAGCGAGTGGAATGTTTGTTGTGCAGACACCATTGCCCTCTGTAATGGAGGCAAGTGGTTGGATGTGTCGGCCTACGATCTTAGCGATCATTTCTTGCTCTGCTTCGCAAATTTCGGGATGCGCAGACGCTACTTGTGACACCGGGCAGTGATGCTGACAAATTTGAATTCCAGTTCCTGCCTGAGTCACCGAGGCAACATAGCCGTGACGCTCTAAAACGGACACGACTTCGAGCACGACTGATTCAAGGTCGCCACTGCTTGATCGCTCCGAAATCGGCTCCACTTCTTCAAGGATGCGTTCAATCCTAGTTTTGGCGAACGCTTTGACTGCTTCATGGCCGCCAAGTTCTTCAAGAGCTTCGATTGCATCAAGCGCCATATTCTCATAGTTGCTACCGAAGCTTTCTCGGCCTTCTTCCGTCAAGCAGTAGTGCTTCGCGGGACGGCCTCGCGGTGGCTCTTCTCCAGCAACCGGCAGTGGCTCACACGTCTCAATGAGTCCAGCCTCAGTGAGCTTATCCAGGTGCCGACGGATACCGGCAGCTGAAATTCCAGTTTGCTCACCAAGTGTTGATGCAGTCACCGGTCCGCTTTTCAGCAAGAGCGCCATCACTCGCTTGCGAGTGCCACCGTCAACTGACCGCGCTTGGTTCAGCACTGGCTCACCTCGCTTCGATCTGCTTTGATCTCTGACTTTCCAACCGATTGGCTGTACACCGACCGGCCTTTACACAACACTACTGTGTCCTAATTCAATGTGCACGTTTAACCCGGTCGTTCGGCTACAATCTTGCCTGTGTTGTTCCAGGATTCACCGATAAAGTCTTTGCTTGATGCGTTTCCTCGCATCGGCAAGCCTGGATCACGGTCGGCTGGGCTCCACCGAGTCTCTAAAGAGGTTTGGCGAGGACAAGACTTTCGTTCAACCAACTACGCTGAGCAGAACCGGTTTGCCGTACTTCGATGGCTGGGTTTGGTCGGCACACTTCTCATTGGCTTGGGAGGCCTCGGGGGCGGGGCCTTGCCGGTCGTCGATAATCCTTGGTTCTCTCTGCCTGGCGGGGCCTTGCTTGGCCGAATGATGCAAGCGTCGTCTTCCATAGTTCTGTTCGGAGTAGGACTCTTGGTCTCCGCTTGGTTGTGTATGGGCCCCTTCGTTGGCGTAAGTGGCCAGAGGCCCCGCGTTTCGACGCCGCTTCTTATGCGAACATTCGTTGCATGGGTTGCTCCTCTGGTGATTACCGCTCCCCTCTTTACCCAAGACATCTATTCATACTTAGCTAATGGTGCAATTGTCCGGTTTGGTCTTGACCCGTACTCCGCTGGACCAGTCGAGCTTCTCGGGCCAGAACACCATCTAGCGCGCTCGGTCCCGTTTATTTGGGCGCATTCTCCAAGCCCCTACGGGCCTGTCGCGTTAGGTATTGCAGCGGCAATTTCTCGTATTACCTCCGACTCTATTGTGCTCGGGGTGATTGCGCACCGCGTCGTATCACTCGTCGGAGTGCTCGCCGCAGCGTGGGGGATCCGAAAGATTGCCGGCCGCTGTGGTGTACCAGAGACTGCCGCGCTGTGGCTCGGGGTGCTCAATCCGCTAACGATTCTGCATCTCATTGGTGGCATCCATAATGAAGCAATCATGCTCGGATTGGTGTTAGTCGGGTTTGAACTGGGACTTCGCGGGGCCGACAGGTTGAGGACCATCAGTTCAGCGCAAGCGTGGGGTTACCTGGCTCTCTCCGCGATCACCATTACCTGTGGAGGACTAGTCAAAGTGACAGGCTTTCTCGGTCTCGGTTTTATAGGCATGGCAATCGCTCGTGTGCTTGGGCAACGCCAGCGAAAAGCTAAAGCTCTTAGCATCGCGGTGCTTTTTCAGACATTGATGCTCATTGTCACTACTGCCGCCGTTTCACTTATGACAGGCATTGGGCTCGGATGGGTCACTGGTCAAGGCGGAGCAGCGTCGATTCGTAGCTGGCTCTCGATTTCAACAGACGTGGGCGTAATCAGCGGCTTTCTAGGAATGCTCCTAGGTCTCGGCGACCACATTGACGCAGTTCTCATTGTCACCCGCGGGATTGGAGTGGCCATCGCGGTGGCGTTTCTGGTTCGCCTGCTGTGGGCTACGTTGCGGGGAGCCATTCACCCTGCAGGTGGACTTGGCGTCGCAACGCTCGTGCTTGTTATATTCTTCCCAGTCGTACACCCTTGGTACCCTCTGTGGGCGATTTATCCCCTTGCTGCATGGGCAAATAGGTTCTTTTTCCGCGCCGGGGTGGCTGTGTATTCTGCTGTATTTAGTTTTCTGGTGCTACCGCGTGGTCTCGGCCTGCAAGCAAAGACAGTTTTCACTATTTACGGTGTCGCAGCCTGTTGTTTTGTCGTATTTGTTGGGCTCAGTTTCCTGTTGTATCGGCGCTTTGGTGCCGGCAGGCTACACTAGCTATCCATGAACGCGCCTGTTCTTTCAGTTGACAATGTGAAGAAAACTTTTGGGGACGTTACTGCTGTAGATGGAGCATCGTTTGCCGCAAAAGAAGGAACCGTGCTGGCTTTGCTCGGTCCGAATGGAGCCGGCAAGACAACGACCATCGAGATGTGTGAAGGATTCACCCGGCCAACCTCAGGGACAATCACGGTACTAGGCGAAAACCCTGCAACCCACCCTCAGCGTGTGCGCGACCGAATTGGGATCATGCTGCAGGGTGGCGGATCATATTCGGGCGTCAAAGTCAGAGAAATGCTGAAGCTTTCGGCTTCATACAACGCAAATCCTCACGACCCTGAGTGGCTCATGGCCCTCCTAGGGCTCGAGGGAGTCGCCAATACCACGTATCGACGCCTCTCCGGAGGGCAAAAGCAACGCTTGTCCCTGGCGCTTGCACTTATAGGTCGTCCGGAGCTGGTTTTTCTTGATGAGCCAACCGCTGGCATGGATGCACAGTCACGCAACGCTGTGTGGGATATTGTTTCTGCACTAAAACGTGACGGAACCACGATCGTCCTGACTACGCACCTGATGGACGAGGCGGAGTCGCTCGCCGATGACATTGTGATCATGGATCATGGAAAGGTAGTCGCCGCGGGTACACCGGCGGACCTGACCAGCGGATCATTTGAGCAGCAAATCACGTTTGGTACGGCGCAACCACTCGACGTCGAGAAGCTGAAGCAGCACGTGGCTTTGTGTCAGATCGATACAGCTGTGACCCAAGTTCGCCCAATGCGCTACGTAGTCAACGGTTCGGTTTCTCCTGAACTCGTCGCCTGTATTACCGAAGAAGCACTTCGCCAATCCGTGCTGATTCGGGATATGCAAGTAAGCCACATGGCGTTGGAAGAAGTGTTTTTGAACATCACCGGTAAGGAATTAAGGAGCTAGCGGTGCACATCAAGGAAGGAACCTTTACGCCCGCCCCGCAACGGTCTTCGAAGTTTGCGATGGCCAGCGCTCAGGGACTCATCGAAAGCAAGCTGATGCTCCGTCACGGCGAACAGTTGGTGCTCAGCATCTTCATCCCGGCAGCGTTGCTCATCGCATCAGTATATTTGCCTGTTTTTGGGGATGACTACAGCCTCGACACCCTGGTGCCGATGGTGTTTGCCGTCGCGGCGACCAGCTCTGGATTTACGGGCCAGGCGATTTCGCTCGCCTTTGACCGCCGATACGGTGCGCTGAAGCGGACCGGTGCTTCCGGAGTCCCACCGTGGACGATCATCGTCGGAAAAATCCTTGGCGTGGTCGCGATGGTCTGCGTCCAGATTGCGGTGCTAGGAGCTGTTGCAGGTTTCTTTGGCTGGCGCCCCTCAGTCGTTGGCGCGGTGCTTGGTGCCTGCGTCTTGTTCCTGGGGGTTGCTTGCTTTACTTCCTTGGGCTTGCTCATGGGCGGCTCGCTAAGTTCCGAGATGGTCCTTGCCATTTCGAATTTAATGTGGGTGATCATGATGGGAATCGTGGGTTGGGTCGTCTATTCTGGCGACCTTAGCCACGCTGGTTGGTGGAACCTAGTACCCACGGTTTCGCTGGCAGCTGGTATTTCTGATGCACTCGCGCTGACTGCGAATGGTCCTGCGTTGCTTAGCTTGCTAGCGTGGCTCATCGTCGGCGTTGGCTCAAGCGTTCGCTTCTTCCGTTTCGATGATTAAGGCCATGCGCTCATCGACTAAGATTCGAGCCTGAATAGTCGAACGTGTTTTATACGTCCAAGGAAAGTGCATGACTTTACAACAGACCGGTGCGCCGATGACGCATCAGGATAAAAAGCAAGCCCCCAGTCTGAAGTTGCAACGAACTCTAGCCATGATTCTCTTGCTCTGCCAAGGCGGGATCACCGTAACAGGGTCGTTGGTGCGAGTGACCGGTTCGGGGCTTGGTTGCAATACGTGGCCACTTTGCCATGAAGGTTCGCTTGTCCCCGTCGCTGGTGCCGCACCTTGGATTCACCAAGCCATTGAGTTTGGAAACCGCCTGCTTACTTTCGTGGTCGCGGCTGCCGCGATCGCCGTGCTTTGGGCTGTCTACCGCGCATCCCGCGGTCGAGATGCCCAATTCTTGGCATGGTTCTCCCTCGTCGGCGTGGTTGTCCAGGCGATTATCGGCGGTATTTCTGTTCGCCTTGATTTGCAGTGGTGGGCGGTCGCCGTGCACTTCTTGCCTTCGATGGTGCTCGTGTGGGTCGCTGCATTGCTCTACATGCGTTTGGCAGAAGACGAGTCCACGGTTGCTCAAGACCGCTACCCCGGGCACATCCGAGTGATCGCCGTGATCGCTGCCGTTGCGTTGAGCTGTGTACTTGTGACAGGAACGATGGTGACAGGGTCCGGCCCGCACTCGGGTGACGCAAGCGTCGGTATGGAAGGTCGACTTGCGATTGACACAGCGTTGTTGGCATATATTCACGCAGGGTGCATGTACGCGTATCTACTTCTTACAGTGATCACATTTTTCCTGCTACGTAGAGCGAAAGCCCCGCATGCGGCACAGAAAACTTCCTGGATTCTTCTTGGACTCATCGTGGTCCAGTGGGCAGTAGGTTTAAGCCAGTACTACATGGGCGTGCCGCGTTGGACGATTCCGATCCATATTGGGCTGTCGTCTCTAGTTGTAGCGTTCACCGCGTTCTTGTACGCGCACGCTGTGCGTCGTGAGTTGCTGTATCGCTAGACGCAAACACCATGTAGCCTGAGAAAGTATGAAAGCGATTGAGTTCGACGCGCAGCAGGTGCGTTGCATTGATATCGCTTCACCGTTCCCCAGCGATAGAGAACTTCTAGTCGAAGTCCTCTACGCTGGGTTTTTTCTTCACGACACCTCCTTCGGCAACCAAGGATGCGGTCGTGTCCTGAAAGACCCCCTCGACGAGGTTGCGCCAGGAACTGTGGTTGCGTGGAGCGATGCCACCGGCCCCATCGCCGAGCAGGTTGTCGTTGACCGAAGCCGGGTAGTCGCTGTATCGGACCTGATCGCCCCACGCATTGGTGCTTCAATGTTGAGGCCGGGAATGGCCGCAAGTTATTCGCTATTCGAAGTTTTGAAGCTTGTGCAAGGTGAAGCTGTCGTCGTCACGAATGCAGGTTCCGCAATTGGGTTGTACATGATTGCAATCGCTCGAGAGAAGGACATCATCGTGTATGCCGTTTCGGAAAGCGAGGAAGGCCGAGTAGCAGCAGATGAGGCTGGAGCCACAGCCGTATTCAGTGGCCAGCCAGGTACTGCTGCACAGATCAAAGCGCTCAATGATGGGATCGGGGTGGATGCAGTTGTGCTGGCACGCTCTGACTTCAAAAATGGCTTTGCGCACGAAGTTGGGCGCAGCTCTGCGCGTACGTGTTGCTATGAGGACTTAGCGTCGATACGAATGGATGCCAACGGCTTCCGTAAGCATGCACAGACCGTTACCAGAGTGCTCGAAGAAACACGATGGGAACCGCCAGTTCACGTGTGTGAATCGATAGATGACGCCAGCTCGCTACTGGGTTCCGAAACTTCGGAGGTTTGTGACACTGACCTTGGAGCCATCAAGCTCCAAGGATCCACGAGCTAGAAGAAGGTAGCGAATAGTGGAGTCCAACCGAGCACCGCATCAACGGAAAGCCCCAAGAACAACGCCGCAAGATAGTTGTTGGAGAGAATAAACAGCTTGAGCGGTTTCACCTTCTCCCCGCGCTTTACCCCAGCATGCAGCTGTGTGGCAACGGCGAGGAACAATGCACCCGAAATCACCGCGGTTGCAAGATAGGTCCACGAGGTGGCGGGAACCAGGAGCAGGGACACCCCGACGGTCCACCATGAGTAAATGAGAATCTGGCGGGTTGTCTCCGCAGGGGAGGCTACCACCGGCAGCATCGGGACATTAGCGCGGGCGTAATCCGCTCGGTACTTCATTGCCAGCGCCCAGGTGTGCGGTGGCGTCCAGAAGAAGATGATCATGAACATCACGATCGCCTGCCACCACGCGTCCTTGGAGCCGTCGGTGACATTGTCTCTAATTGCCGCCCAACCGACCATCACGGGCATGCAACCTGCTGCGCCGCCCCAGATGACGTTCTGCCAAGTTCGCCTCTTCAGCCACTTTGTATACACGTAGATATAGAAGAAGTTGGTCAGAATGATAAAGAACGCCGCGAGCCACGACTTACACAGGAATCCAAGCCAAAGCACGCTCGCGACGAGAAGCGCCCAAGCAAATACGGCGGCTTTCTGTTTGGTGACCTTTGCCCGGACAAGTGGTCGTGCACGCGTTCGCCCCATTTTCTGGTCAATGTCGTAGTCGGCGACCATGTTAAATGCATTTGCCGCACCGGCCCCCATCCAACCACCGAACAGCGTTGCAAGAATGAGCCACACGTGCACAGTGCCACGGTCTGCTTGCAACATTGCGGGGATAGCTGCCACTAGAAGAAGTTCAATGACCCTGGGCTTCGTAAGCGCGAAGTATGCCTTGATGGTCTCCAATACTTCTCCTCCACATCAAACTTCAACCGTTCGGCTAGAACTCTTACGCAACATTGGTTCGCGTTCAGGTGTCGAGCATTTCGGCTGATATGGTACCGCAACGCATTACACGATGATCTTTTCAGCCCTCTTATACTTTGACCCTCCCGGTGATGTTAGCCTCCGCTCACCAATTTGTCAGAATTAACGTGGCGGCTACACCCGCGAGTTTTCTTCGCACAACACCGTTGGGTGTCACCACCACAAAGCGAGTTTTACACTAGGCTGGGTCCTGTTCTGTTTCCATAGCATGAATCGAGGATTCTGTGACGCTTTCAGCTGAACTTCAAGCAAAAACTGTACGTAACTATCCCGAAGACTGGACCGACGTGGATACGCGGGCAGTTGATACAGCCCGAATCCTCGCGGCTGACGCCGTGGAAAACTGCGGCTCTGGGCACCCAGGCACCGCGATGTCGCTCGCACCTCTTGCATATACGCTCTACCAGCGGGTGATGAATGTAGACCCCGCTGACCCACATTGGGCAGGGCGCGATCGCTTCGTATTGTCAAACGGCCACTCTTCCCTGACACAGTATGTTCAGCTCTACCTGGGGGGCATGGGACTTGAGCTCAAAGACCTCCAGCAGCTTCGTACCTGGGGTGCTAAGACTCCTGGTCACCCTGAGTACAACCACACGGACCACGTAGAGATTACAACTGGCCCGCTCGGCCAGGGGTTGGCATCAGCAGTTGGTATGGCGATGGCTTCGCGCCGGGAACGTGGCCTGTTTGACCCTGAGGCTCCGGCTGGCGAATCGCCGTTCGATCATTTCATCTACGTCGTGGCTGGAGACGGTTGTCTTCAAGAAGGTGTCACATCGGAGGCTTCATCTCTCGCAGGGACGCAGCAGCTCGGAAACCTGATTGTATTCTGGGATGACAACAGGATTTCGATCGAGGATGATACCCAGATCGCGTTCACTGAAGACGTTATGAAGCGCTACGAGGCCTACGGCTGGCAAACACTAACGGTTGAGTCCGGCGAGGACGTCGTCGCGATTGAGAAAGCGATCAAGGAAGCACAGTCCGACACCAATCGCCCAACGATCATTCAGGTAAAGACGGTCATCGGCTTCCCTGCTCCTACGCTGCAAAACACGGGTGCAGTACACGGCGCAGCTCTCGGTGCGAAAGAAATCGCAGCTGTCAAAAAGATTCTCGGCTTTGATCCGGAGATTCACTTCCCGGAGGAAGAGTCCGTTATCACCCATACTCGAAAGCTCCGGGACCGTGGTGCTGCGAAGCGTAAACAGTGGGACGAGACGTTTGCTGTTTGGGCTGAGGCCAACCCAGAGAAGAAGGCCCTGTTTGACCGATTGACGGCTCGAGAGCTCCCATCCAACTGGTCGCAGGACTTCCCAACTTGGGACGCTGACGAAAAGGGCCTTGCTACCCGTAAGGCTTCTGAAGCAGTAATCCAGGCTGCGGCTGCGGCCCTTCCAGAGCTTTGGGGTGGCTCCGCAGACCTTGCAGGCTCCAATAACACCCTTATCAAGGGGGCTGCATCGTTCGGGCCTCAGGCGATTTCTACCGATATGTTCAGCGCTGAGCCGTACGGTCGCAATTTGCACTTCGGCATCCGCGAACATGCCATGGGCGCGATCATGAACGGCATTGCACTGCACGGCAACACACGAGTTTACGGCGGTACGTTCCTGATCTTCTCCGAGTATCTCTACCCGGCAATTCGCGTCGCAGCACTTTCAGGTATCGACGGCTACTACGTCTTCACGCACGACTCGATCGGCCTGGGCGAAGACGGTCCGACCCACCAGCCGGTTGAAACGCTCACTGCGCTTCGAGCCATCCCGGATATGGCGGTGATCCGACCGGCCGACGCGAATGAAACGTCTGCTGCGTGGAAGTCTGCGCTGGAGGCTAAGCCGATGCCGAAGGCACTGGCGCTTTCCCGTCAGAACCTCCCTGTGCTTGAGGGCACAAAGGAAAAGGCATTCGAAGGTGTTGCTCGCGGTGCGTACGTACTCGTGGACTCCTCTACCCCGACGCCTGATTTGATTCTGATGGCTTCTGGCTCGGAAGTGCAGCTTGCTGTTGAGGCTGCGAAGTCCTTGGAAGCCGAAGGTATCGGAACTCGAGTTGTCTCGGTGCCTTGCATGGAGTGGTTTACGCAGCAATCGCCGGAGTACATTGAATCGGTACTTCCTGCAGAGGTTCGAGCAAGGGTCTCTGTCGAGGCCGGTCTGTCCATGCCATGGCATCGTTTTGTAGGCGACGCCGGTCAGTGTGTTTCCTTGGAGCACTTTGGTGCCTCCGCACCAGGTCCAGAGCTCTTCGAGCGGTTCGGCTTTACAGCAGACAACGTTGCAGCAGCCGGACGCGCGTCTGTAGCAGCGGTGCAGCGATAGTTGAAGAGTTGTCCTGGTCAAGCCCTCCCCTAGCTTGGCCAGGCCCATTTTTTAGAAAGGAATCTGAGCATGAACACAGTTGAAAGGCTTCGGGAGCTCGGCACGTCCACTTGGCTGGATGATCTCTCTCGCCAGCGCATCGCCACTGGCAATCTAGAAGCAGTCAAACGTGAGAAGTCGGTCGTTGGCGTGACAACCAACCCTGCAATTTTTGCTTCAGCAATGTCGACTGGAAGCGCGTACGACGAGCAAATCCAACAGTTGAGAGCGTCAGGTGCCAGCCCCGACGAGGCGGTTTACGCGATGAGCATTGACGACGTCCGCGACGCGTGCGACATCTTCCAGGACATCTACGATGCGACCGACGGCCTTGATGGTCGCGTTTCCATCGAGGTTGACCCCCGCTATGCTCACGACGAAGCGAAGACGATCGCTCAAGCGAAAGAGCTGTGGGCACGCGTGGGTAAACCGAATGCAATGATCAAGATTCCAGCCACAGACGCCTCGTTGCCAGCAGTCACAGCAGCACTGGCAGCTGGTATTTCAGTGAATGTCACGCTGATCTTCTCTGTGGAGCGCTACCGCGAGGTCATTCGCGCGTACAAGGAAGGTATTCGGCAGGCTGCAGCCAACGGCCACGATGTCTCAACCATTCATTCTGTTGCCTCATTCTTCGTGTCTCGCATGGACACCGAAGTCGATGCTCGCCTTGAGCAAATTGCTACTTCTGAAGCACTTGCGTTGCGAGGCAAAGCAGGCGTGGCAAACGCTCAACTGGCATACCGCTTGTTCCTTGAGGAATTTTCTTCGTTGGATGACCTTCCAGCTGGTGCCAACGTTCAACGCCCGCTGTGGGCCTCGACTGGTGTAAAGAACCCTGAGTACCCTGCCACGTTGTATGTGTCTGAGCTGGCTGGCCCAAACACGGTCAACACCATGCCGGAATCAACTATCGACGCCACCCTGGCTAGCGACAGTCTTCACGGCGATACTTTGTCTGCCAGTGCTGACGACGCGCAGAAGACGTTTGACGCTATCACCGCTGCAGGAATCGACTTGTCTGATGTCGTGCGAGTCCTCGAGCAGGAGGGCGTCGATAAGTTTGTTGATGCGTGGCAAGAATTGCTAAATTCCATGTCGGAAAAGCTGCAATAAAAAGGAGTACATGTGAGTGACGAGAGCACGCATTGGGTGAACCCGCTTCGGTCCCCCGAGGATAAGCGGCTTCCCCGCATTGCGGGTCCGTCTGGGATGGTGATCTTCGGTGTAACTGGAGATCTAGCTCGGAAAAAGCTCCTGCCGGCAATTTACGACCTCGCGAACCGGGGTCTCCTCCCACCGGGCTTTGCTCTCGTCGGGTTTGGGCGTCGAAACTGGTCTAAACAAGATTTTGAGGACTATGTGCGTGAAGCCGTTGAAGCATCTTCCCGCACCGCGTTTAATACGAACGTTTGGGACCGGCTCGCAGAAGGTATGCAGTTCGTCTCGGGCTCGTTTAATGACGACGCCGCGTTCGACGCCCTAGCCAATACACTGCGCTCGACCGATGAAACACGGGGGACGAACGGAAACTGGGCCTTTTACCTTTCTGTGCCGCCCGAGCACTTTTCGAGCGTTGTCCACCAGCTGGACCGCAGTGGAATGGCACAGCCTCAAGACCACGGCTGGCGCCGAGTGATCATCGAGAAGCCATTCGGGCATGATCTGGAATCCGCCAAAGAGCTAAACCGAGTAGTGAATTCAGTGTTCCCGGAGCGATCCGTATTCCGAATCGATCACTATCTCGGCAAAGAAACCGTGCAGAACATTATGGCGCTGCGTTTCGCAAACCAGATGTTTGAACCAGTGTGGAATTCGCACTACATCGACCACGTACAAATCACGATGGCTGAAGATATTGGGCTCGGCGGCCGCGCAGGCTATTACGACGGTATTGGTGCAGCACGAGACGTCATCCAAAACCACCTGATTCAGCTGCTCGCCTTGATCGCTATGGAGGAGCCGACGTCGTTCTCCCCGGGGCGTCTTCGTGCGGAGAAACTCAAGGTCCTCCGCGCTACGACTCCCGTCGAGCCGTTCGATGAGACGACCGCACGCGGCCAATACGTAGCGGGCTGGCAAGGTTCTGAACGCGTAATCGGGCTCCGGGAGGAGTCCGGGTTTGACCCCAACTCTGCAACCGAAACCTATGCGGCCTGTACGTTAGAGATAAACTCGCGTCGCTGGGCAGGTGTTCCTTTCTACCTTCGCACTGGTAAGCGCCTCGGGCGTCGAGTGACTGAGATTGCCCTGGTCTTTAAGCGTCCTCCGTACCAGCCGTTCGAAGACGACCAGACAAAACTACTTACGAACAATGCAGTCGTTATCCGCGTGCAGCCGGACGAAGGCGTGCTGATGCGCTTTGGTTCCAAGGTGCCTGGAACTGCATTTGAAGTTAGGGATGTCAACATGGATTTCTCGTACGCAGAGGCATTTACGGAACAGTCTCCCGAAGCATACGAGCGGCTCATCCTCGATGCACTACTCGACGAATCTAGCTTGTTTCCAACCAATGCGGAAGTCGAGCGGAGCTGGGAAATCCTCGATCCAATTCTCAACTACTGGGAGTCGCACGGACATCCAGATGAATACCGCGCGGGCACTTGGGGGCCCGCATCAGCAGACGCGATGCTGGCCAAGGACGGCCGCCAATGGCGTCGTCCATAATGTGTGCAAACAACGAACGTGAGGCTTAATCCTTGATTGTCACTCTTCCCGACACGACCACCCGCGATGTGTCCACAGCGCTCCTAGAGGCTCGTGAAAATTACTCGTTGGCGACCGGGCGCGTGCTCACGCTCTTGGTTGCTGCACATGCGGAGGATGATGTCGATTCTATTCTGGAGACGGTCCGGAACGCGACCATGGAGCACCCGGCTCGAGTTCTCGTCTTGTTGCTCGACTGCCAGAGCGAGCAAACCTGGATGGATGCAGAGGTAATCGTCGCGGCGGACGCTGGCGCCTCTGAGATGGTTGTCATGACTCTCCACGGTGAACTTACCCAGCATCTTGACGCGGTGGTCACCCCGCTGTTGCTGCCCGATACCCCTATCGTTGCTTGGTGGCCCACAACTGTGCCAGATGTTCCTGCAGAAGCAGAGCTGGGTAATATCGCGCACCGCAGAATCACGAATGCGTGGCGCACTATGGGGGCAGAATGCATAGAGCAGCTGGCTAAGGCGTACGTCCCAGGTGATTCGGACATGATGTGGTCTAAAATCACGCCATGGCGCGGCGTTGTCGCCTCAGCTTTCGACCGCTATAAACAGCAACCACGCCGGATCTTGCTCAGCGGTATTACCGAGCATCCAAGCGTACAAATCGCAGCCTCTTGGCTCGATGCCTGCTTTGGCGTTGAGGTAACCGTGCAAAACGTAGCAGGCGCCGACGCCATTCCTGGCTCCCCAATCCAACACCTATCGCTGGACTGCGAACAAGGCTCTGTGCAGGTACAAATTGTTGATGAGCACACCGTGCGAGTTTCCGTACCGGGATACCCTGATGCGTTTGTTGCACTGAGTGCTCGCTCGGACGCAGAATGCCTCGCTGAGGAGCTACGCCACCTCGATCCTGACGCCATGTATGCTCGGGCATTGTTACATAACCTCCCTTAACTTCGCACCGAAAGAGGGTCGACGGATGTCCAATACAGTCAAGACCAACACCTTTACAAACCTGGAACAGCTTATCGACGTCTCCACCTCCGCATTCCAAACGTTGATTTCAGAGATCCACAGCTCCCCTACCGGTGGTGTAAACGGCGACGGAACCGCACGTGTTGTGCTTACTGGCGGAACAGCCGGAATCCGGTTCCTTGCAGCCCTAGTTTCATCAGATATCGACTGGTCCAGGGTGAAGCTATTCTTTGGCGACGAGCGCAACGTAGCCGTCAGCCATCCTGATTCGAATGAAGGCCAGGCCCGGGCAGCGTTGCTCGATCATATAGATATCCCAGAAGGAAACATTTTCGGGTATGGGTTGGACGGAGGGACGATGGAGCCCGCTGTCACTCGTTATGAAGCGCACCTGAAAGTTGAGGCGCCTGAGGGGTTCGACCTCCATCTACTGGGAATGGGCGGTGAAGGCCACATTAATTCGCTATTCCCACATACGCCTGCTGTGAGAGAGGACGCCGCTCTGGTTGTTGCTGTGACGGATTCACCAAAACCACCTGCGGAACGTGTTTCGTTGACACTACCTGCTGTTCGGAAAGCACAAAAGGTCTGGCTTCTTGTTTCTGGTGCAGAGAAGGCAGAAGCTGCGTCCGCAGTTGCAAACCGGGCAGAGTATCTTGACTGGCCAGCGGCCGGTGCTGTCGGCAAGGAAGAAACGATCTTGTGGGTCACCGACGACGCGGCACCACGTTAGATTCCCGCAGATTCGGATTTCTGACCAACGAAAAGGCCCGCCGGAAGCTTATTGCTCCAGGCGGGCCTTTTGCTAGCGGCTAAGCAGCAAAAGTCTGAATAAGATTCAGGCCCACGATGCATACAAGCCAGATGAGCGTAATGATAACCGTGTAACGGTCGAGGTTCTTCTCCACGATAGTGGAGCCGGACAGGTTAGCCTGCACGCCACCACCGAACAGGCTCGAAAGCCCGCCTCCCTTGCCTTTGTGAAGCAGCACGAACACTGTCATCAAGACCGCAGCGATTACGAGCACGATCTCAAGAGCCAACGTCATGGTGGTAAATCCTCACTATAAAACCTACATTGATGTAACTCGGACCAGACTACACGAAGTCACCGAATGGTGTTATTCGACGCGCTCTGGTCCGAGCGACATGTCTTGCAAATCTACTGTACTGCCTGGGCAGCCGCAGCAGCCAATTTCGCGAAATCCTGGCCGTCAAGAGACGCACCTCCGACAAGACCACCGTCAACATCAGGCTGAGCGATGATCTCACCGACAGTTTCCGTCTTTACGGATCCGCCGTACAAAATACGGATGCCATCAGCAACCGCATCACCGGCCAAGTCACAGATCAGGCCGCGAATAGCCTGGCACACTTCCTGCGCATCGGAGGCAGAGGCAACCTTGCCAGTGCCGATAGCCCATACCGGCTCATATGCAATGACGGTCTTCTCCAACTCCTCGTTGCTCAAACCGTCCAGGGATTTCTTCGTCTGCTCTACGACGTAGTCGACATGGGTGCCTTGTTCGCGAATGTCTAGCGGCTCACCGACACACACGATTGGGTTCATGCCGTGCTCAAGTGCCTTCTTTGCCTTGCGGGAAACTAGCTCATCGTCCTCACCGTGGTACTCACGGCGTTCTGAGTGGCCGACAACTACCCACGTGCAGCCAAGCTTCTCCAGCATTGTGGCCGAAACTTCACCAGTGTAGGCACCAGCATCGTGTGCTGACACGTCCTGTGCACCATATGTGATCTGCAGCTTGTCGCCTTCAACGAGAGTCTGGATAGAACGAAGGTCGGTAAACGGCACGGTCAATGCAACGTCCACGAACTCATAGCCGTCCTTCGGGAAAGCGAACGCGAGTTTCTGGGCCGAAGCGATTGCTTCGAGATGGTCGTGGTTCATCTTCCAGTTACCAGCAATCAGTGGTTTGCGAGACATATTCATACTCCTTTTCAACAACGACTACTGTCCAAGTACAGCAACGCCGGGCAGCTCTTTGCCCTCGATCAGCTCGAGCGATGCGCCACCGCCCGTAGAGATGTGGGAGAACCCAGCCTCATCGAGGCCCAGAATGCGAACAGATGCTGCGGAATCGCCGCCACCGACCACCGTGAAGGACCCGTTGTCCTTCGTAGCAGCGATCATTGCTTCAGCAACGGCTTTTGTGCCAGAGGCGAACGCTGGAAACTCGAAAACGCCCATTGGCCCGTTCCAGAACACGGTCTTCGAGCTCTTCAGCGCCTCACCATAACGCGCGGCAGTCTTCGGGCCAATGTCGAGAGACATCCAGCCTTCCGGAATAGCGTCGGCCGCGACGGTCTGCTTCTCTGCATCCTTTGCAAACTCAGACGCTGCGATCAGGTCCTCAGGCAATAGCAGCTTGTCGCCGAAACGGCCGATGAGGTCCTTGCAGGTCTCAATCATGTCTTCCTGCAACAAAGAGTTTTGAACGTTGTAGCCCTGTGCAGCCAGGAAGGTGTAGCACATGCCGCCACCGATAATTACCTTGTCGGCCTTCGCCGCAAGTGCCTCGATGACTCCCAACTTGTCGGAAACCTTCGAACCGCCAAGCACAACAACGTATGGATGATCTGGAGCATCCTTCACCTTGCTCAGAGTCTTGACTTCCTTCTCGACGAGGTAACCAGCGTAGGCAGGAAGCTTCTTAGCAACGTCGTAGACGGAGGTTTGAGCGCGGTGTACTACACCGAAACCGTCAGAAACAAACGCGCCGTTGTCCGCAGCTAGTGCTACAAGCTCAGCTGCGAACTCAGTGCGCTCAGCCTCGTCCTTCGAGGTCTCGCGTGGGTCAAAGCGTACATTCTCGAGAAGCAGAATCTCGCCACCGGTAAGCCCATTTGCCCGCTCATGTGCATCCTCACCAGAAACATCACCGGCGAGCGCTACGAACTGACCTAGGCGCTCACTTAGGGCTTCAGCCACTGGCTTCAAGGAGAACTTAGGGTTCACTTCCCCCTTTGGGCGGCCGAGGTGAGCCATGACAATGACTTTCGCGCCACCTTCCAAGAGCGCCTTCAAAGTTGGCAGTGATGCGTCGATACGACCAGCATCGGTAATATTGCCGTCCTCATCAAGCGGAACGTTGAAGTCAGAACGGACCAGGATGTGGCGATCTTCGACGCCTTCATCCAGAAGCTGTTGCAGCGTTTTCATTGTCATGGGACTCTCCTCAGTTGACTGTTGTTTGCAGTAGTTTTCTTTTCAAACAGTAGCGAAAGAAATGGCCCGAAGTGTGCGTACTGCACACCCGGGCCGTTCTAGGTCTTATGCCAAGTTATCCGCGACGTGCTTCGTCATGCGGACAAACTGAGAGGTGTAGGACCACTCGTTGTCGTACCAAGCAATCAGCTTGACCAGGTTGCCGTCGATGACGCGGGTCATCCCAGCATCGAAGATGGAACCATGGGTGTTGCCGATGATGTCGGAGGAAACGATTGGATCCTCGGTGTACTCAAGCGCCTTGCCAAACTCTGGGTCCTGAGCAGCCTTCTTGATTGCTGCGTTCACCTCATCAACGGTGACGTCCTTGCTCAGCTCGACGGTCAGGTCGGTTGCGGAACCGGTGATCGTTGGCACGCGCATTGCGAAGCCATCCAGCTTGCCCTCAAGTGCAGGCAGAACCAGGGCAACTGCCTTAGCAGCACCCGTCGTCGTTGGGACGATGTTCTGAGCTGCTGCACGGGCACGACGCAGGTCCTTGTGAGGTGCGTCCTGAATGCGCTGGTCGCCAGTGTAAGCGTGAATGGTGGTCATCAGACCGGACTTGATGCCGAACTGCTCTTCCAGAATCTTCGCGACTGGTGCAAGGGAGTTCGTGGTGCAAGATGCAGCGGAGATAATCTGCTGATCATTGCTGTAGTCGGTGTGGTTGACGCCCCAGACGTAGGTGCCATCGACGTTCTTACCCGGTGCGGAGATGATGACCTTCTTAGCGCCAGCCTCGATGTGAGCCTTTGCGTCATTGCCATCGGTGAAGCGGCCGGTGCAATCAAGGACGATGTCGACGTTTGCGTCGCCCCATGCGAGCTTGGATGGGTCCTTCTCTTCGGTAACCTCGATGCGGTGACCATCAACGGTGATGGAGGACTCGTCGTACTCAACGTCGCGGCCGAGCTGGCCATACGCTGTGTCGTACTTGACAAGGTGGGCCAAAGTCTTGTTGTCGGTCAGGTCATTAATCTTCACGACCTCAAGGTCGCTCGAGTACTGATCCAGGATGATGCGGAATGCCGAGCGGCCGATACGACCAAAGCCATTAATGCCAATACGAATAGTCACAGTCTTTACTCCTCTATGTCGGAAATTGTTGAGACTTGCTGATGGGCCGGTACCAATCTCTTTCCGTTCTCGGTGAGCTCCTTGGTTCAGCCCGTTGCTCATCAGTTTAGCGAGAGATTTCAACATGTGCATGGCCACGATGCCGCAAGAGACGCCCTAAAGGTGCATCACCAAAGAGACGGCGAAACCGGGGGTATCGTCTCATAATTTCACCAAGCATGAATGTCTGTTTACCGCCAAAGCCACACCTAATGCGACTCAAACAACGACAAAGGTAATCTCTTTTACCCCCGCGGGGCGTATCTGGCGAAGCTGCTTGTGCGCTATCCCCCGGAATTGTGATGTTGCACACAGGACGGTCTGGGAGCGCCCCAGAACGCTCTATGTTGCCTTCGTGTCTTTACCGCGAGTGTTCGCTATACCGAGCTCAGCAGCCCGCTTGTCAGCAAGGGACAACAGCCGACGAATTCGCCCAGCGACCGCATCCTTCGTCATCTGTGGGTCAGCCAACCGGCCAAGTTCTTCAAGCGAGGCTTGCCGGTGCTCAACACGCAGGTATCCGGCTTCGGCGAGATGCTCAGGCACATCGTCGCCGAGGATCTCCATCGCACGTTCCACACGCTGAGCGGCTACCGTCGCAGCATGTACGCTTCTGCGGGTGTTGGCGTCGTCAAAAGTTGCCAACCGTTGACCGCCACGCATCTGCGCTTGCTTCTCCCGAAGTTTTGCGTCCCACTCCAGGCGAGCAAGAGGCGCACCCATTCGACTGAGAAGCACCCCTATCGTCTCCGCATCACGGACATGTACACGCTCAACACCGCGAGTCTCCCGCATTCTGATGTGGCACCCAAGACGACGCGCTAACCCCACTAGGGCAAGCCCAGCTTCCTCGCATGGGCACTCGACCTCTAAAGCGGCAGTTCGGCCCGGCTCTGTGAGCGCTCCCCTAGCGAGGAACGCACCCCGCCACGCGGCTTCAACTTCAGCAATTTCTCCCGAAACGATTTGCGGGGGCATACCTACCACGAGATGACCAGACTGCGTCCGAAGATTTAGACGCCGATACAGCGCTTCAACACCAGTATCTAGACGTACTTCGTATTTCGTTTCCTTTGTCGCCGAGCCAGGTGAAACCACGGCGAACTTTGGTGAGCTCATGAAAAGAGTTTCAAGAATCAGGATTAAGCGACGTGCCACCGCCTCTTCCGCGAAATCCGCAATCATAGTTACCCCGTGGATTGAGGCGTCAAGTTTTCCTGCAAACCGAACTAACGCGGATGCCTCGGCGGCCGCGGCAGACTTCGCTCCTATTGGAGTTCGAAGCAGCTCTTCTTTGGTTTTGGCGGTCAGCGACACCGAGTGATCCTTTCTACAAAAACATCGGTGGATTAGTGTAGCGCACGTTATGCGTGAAAATCACGAACGAGAGATAGCAGCTCATGTGCAAGCTTGCGTGGATCATGCCGGTTTGTGTTGCGGTGCTGATCATCAACTTCATGAATATCTCGGAACAGTACAGTTGCACCAACTCGATCCGCGGCGCGCCCAAGATGAACGCGTTCGCCCTCCGTCGGGCTAATTGAGTTATCAGCCAGGAACACATCAACATGCAGGTTCGGAGCGTGCTGCTCGAAGACATGAATATGGCGTTCCGTGCTAAATCCCGGTGTCTCTCCTGCCTCCGGAGAAAGATTCAGCACTACAACTACCAACGCGGACGTCTCATTCAACGCGCGGACAATGTCCGGAACGAGTAGATGCGGAATCACCGACGAAAACCACGATCCAGGCCCGATTGTCACCACTTCTGCGTCCATGATCGCCTGCACTGCTTCGTCGGTTGCGGGAGGATTGTGGGGCAAAAGGCGGACGCGTCGCACAGTTCCGGGTGTGGTGGCAACGGCAACTTGACCGCGAACAGAACGCAAAACACGGGGGTCGTCGTCTAACCCCGCGACATCGGCCTCAATGTCGAGAGGCATAGGACTCATAGGAACAACCCTGCCCTGTGCGCCTGTCCATGAGCCGATGACGTCCAACGCTTGCTGAATATCGCCGAGTTCCTCGCTTAGTCCGGCAAGGAGCAGATTGCCAACTGCGTGCCCTGCCATCGCTCCATTTCCGCCAAATCGGTGTTGTAATGTATCTCTCCACAGAGCGCCATCTTCGTCATCCGCGGTCAGGGCTGAGAGCGCCATCCGCAGGTCACCAGGCGGAATGATATCCATCTCACGGCGTAGCCGACCGGATGAGCCTCCGTCGTCAGCAACTGTTACCACGGCGTGGATGGCTCGAGCCTCAGCCGCCCGCGCCGCCAATAGTGTTTGGTATAAACCGTGCCCTCCCCCAAGGCAAGTAAATGCAGGTCCCATAATTTAATCAGTGCTTCTTTCCAACGATAAAGAGCAGCTAGTTGCGTTCCAAGTCACGGTGCAAGACGTTGACGTCCACGTCATCGGACTCTCGAAGCCTGCGTACAATCTCCTCCGAAATTGCGACTGACCGGTGGTGCCCGCCAGTGCAGCCGATCCCAACAGTGATAAAGTCCTTACCTTCATGACGGTAGCCCTTGAGCATATCCTTCAGCATTGTCAAGAAGTTATCGACGAATGCCTTCGCTCCAGGCTGCGACAGAACATAGTCTGCGACTGGTGCATCGATACCTCGAAACTCCCGAAGCTCGGGGATCCAAAACGGATTTGGCAAAAACCGTACGTCCAACACTAAATCCGCATCACGAGGGGTCCCGTGTTTAAACCCAAACGACTCCACGGTGACGTGCTGTTTCGGTGCAGAGAGGTCGCCAACAGAGGCCTCAATCGACCGACGCAGGTCGTGAACTGAGAGGTGTGTCGTATCAATAATGAGATCTGCACGCTCCCGAACCGGGGCGATCTCCTTTCGCTCCCGTTCGATCCCCTCTTTCAGCGTGTCATTGCCCTGCAACGGGTGCGTACGTCGCACACTGTCGAATCGGCGGATAAGGACTTCATCGCGGGCGTCGAGAAATAAGATGAACGGAGATAGGCCTTTTGCCTCAATCGCCTCAATCGTCTCCATTAACGAGCCATTGAACATCCTGGCACGTACATCAGTGACTACAGCGAGATGGTCAACGGGGGAATCGTCCGCAGTTGACATCTCGACAAGATCGAGAATGAGCTGCGGAGGCGGATTCTGGGAAACGAAGTACCCCTTATCTTCAAAAACTTTCGCGGCAGTCGACAAACCACCACCAGAAAGCCCGGTGATTATCACAGGGCGACGAGATTCGGATGCAGGTAATAAAGGCGAAGTCATAGGCCCATACTAGCTAGGCTTCGACGTCCTTGTGTAGGTGCTCGAAAATCGTCTCTGCCAACTTCGGCCCGACCCCCGCTACCTGCTGCAATTGCTCAAGCGAAGCCTTGCGAATCTGTTTGACACTGCCGAAATGCTTCACCAGTTCTTTTCTCCGAGCAGGCCCCAGCCCCGGTACGTTGTCCAGTACTGATGCTCTCATCCGTTTCGAACGCTGCTGTCTGTGATAGGTGATCGCGAAGCGATGAGCCTCGTCTCGTATCTGTTGCAGCAGGTACATACCCTCGCAGTTTCTGGGCAAAATGATTGGTTCATCGTCATCGGCAACCCAGATTTCTTCCAGTCGCTTTGCCAGCCCGATGAGCTGCACATCCACGATACCAAGCTCATCAAATACCGCCTGCGCTGCGTTTACCTGTGGTTTTCCGCCGTCGACGATAAACAATTGTGGTGGATAGGCAAATCGTTGATTGCCGGTGGAAGCGACCTCACTCGCCTCCTCCGCAAACATCATCTTGCTTACTTCTTCGTCGGGATTGGCGAGTTTGTCCTCGTGGTAGCGCTTAAACCTCCGTCGAGTGACCTCAGCTATCGATCCAACATCATCGGAGCGCCCATCGCCGGCTGCTTCTTTAATTTGGTATCGCCGGTAATCGTTCTTCTTCGGCAGACCATCTTCAAACACAACCAGCGACGCCACAACGTCTGTGCCCTGAATATGAGAAATGTCGGTGCACTCAATTCGTAACGGAGCTTCATCCATGCCAAGCGCCGACTGAATATCCTGCAATGCCTGTGAACGGGCAGTGAGATCGCCTACGCGTTTCAGCTTGTGCTGATGGAGTGCTTCAGCGGCATTGCGGTGGACTGTCTCCAGCAACGCTGCTTTGTCGCCACGTTGCGGCACGCGGATGTCAACCTGCGCACCTCGAAGCTGTGTCAATAGCGTAGAGACGTCGGCCAACTCTTCTGGAAGTTCCGCAACAAGGATTTCACGCGGCACCGGAATACTCGGCACCGCTTCGCGATGCGATTGCTTATCGACGCCCCTTCGTCGGAATTGCTCTGTAATCTGTAGGTCTTCTTTTCGCTCCTGGGCGTCACGCTCAACGGCATCTGAGTAGTACTGAACCAGAAAGTCCTGCATCAGTGTGGGAACTGCAGGGTCCTTTTCCCCCTCTTCTAACCGGTCCAAACTGCCGGGTTCGTCGCCGGTCTTCTCAACGACCCAGCCTCGCTGGGCACGAATGCGACCACCACGAACGTTAAAGATTTGCACAGCTGCTTCCAGCTCATCGCTGTCGATAGCAATGATGTCAGCATCCGTATCGCTGCTGAGCACTACGGCTTGGCGCTCCATCACTTTGTCCAGTGCGCCAAGGTCATCGCGAAGACGCGCTGCCTTTTCAAACTCGAGTTCTTCTGCCGCAGTAGCCATTTGCTGCTTGAGGGATCTGACAACGTGCTCTGTTCGTCCGCCCATAAACGAGAGGAACCCGGCAACAATCTCGTCATATTCCTGTTGATCAACACGTTGTACGCACGGTGCCGAACACTTATCGATGTAGCCCAACAGGCATGGTCTCCCGAGCGACTCATGTCGATTAAACACACCGTTCGAACAGGTACGAATCGGAAACACTCTCGTCAATAGATCAAGCGTTTCGCGTACGGCCCACGCGTGCGAGAACGGCCCAAAGTAGCGGACACCTTTTCGTTTCGGCCCCCGGTAGAAGAATGCCCGGGGGTAGCGCTCTTTCACGCTCACAGCGAGCATGGGATACGTCTTGTCATCCCGGTACATGACGTTGAACCAGGGATCGAATTTCTTGATCCACGTGTACTCAAGCTGCAGCGCCTCAACTTCGCTCGCTACAACCGTCCACTCCACGGAGCTGGCGGTAAATACCATCTGGCGCGTTCGCGGATGGAGCTGCGCCGGTGGCTGGAAATAGTTGCTGAGTCGAGCTCGCAGGTTCTTCGCCTTACCGACGTAGACGACGCGACCATGAGGGTCGCGAAACTTATAAACACCTGGGTCGGTGGGGATCGTCCCTGGAGCCGGACGGTAGGAAGTGGGATCAGCCAAAACGCTCCGCGCTCCCTATTCTGACGGCATGTACTTAGCTTCGAGCTCGCGGAACTCCGCAACTGCATGCAACGCTAGCTCTTTATCTGCAGCCTGAATCGCCCACAGTGGAACGTATTCAAAGTCTGGAAGCTCTAGCCTGGCCATTCGGGCGCCCTTTGGGAACGAAAGCCCATAGATAACTAGCCAGGGGTAAAATCGCGTCCCGATAATGTTGGCTACCTCGACACCATCCTCATTGACCTGGACGCACGGCCGCGTCAACACGAGCCAGGTCAGAATCGAGAGGATGATACCGACTCCAACGAAAGCAAACTTGTCGAGCCACGTAATTGTGAGGCCCGAAAATTCCACGTCAACGACGGCGGCCATGAAGATGTGCACGGCCATCAGCACAAGAATGCATACAGCTGCGACTTTCTTCAGAAATGGGGACCGAATCGTCAGCTCCCACGGCTTAGTCGAGATCGAAGCGTGTGGGTCTAGTGCGTTGAGGTATGCAAGCTCCGCTTCATCAATCTTGCGTGCAACCGACTGTTCTTCGCTCACTACTCTTTACTCCTCGCTGCCGTAGCACACGCTACGTTCTTTCAGTTATGAATGCTTCTTCGGGGTCGCTCGGACTTTTTCAAGCTCGATGAGGGCACCGATTGCTGCCTGCACGGCTTCCGCGCCCTTGTCTTCCTTCGCGTCCTCTCCACCAGCACGCTCGTAGGCCTGGTCTTCTTCTTCGACGGTGAGTACTCCGTTTCCGACGGGCGTTGATTCGTCGAGTGCGATGCGGGTCAACCCTGCGGTCACCGAGTCACAAACGTACTCAAAGTGCGCCGTCTCACCTCGAATTACGCACCCTAGCGCTACGACAGCGTCGTAACGCTGAGCACAGGCCTGCACCACAACCGGCAATTCTAACGCGCCAGCGACGGTAAATTCCGCATACTTAGCACCCATTTCTCGGGCAGTCGAGATCGCCCGGTCCCGGAGACGCTCCACGATTTTCTGGTTCCACAGTGTCGAAACAATGGCGACTGTATAGCCCTCGCCACTTATCGTCTGCGCATCAGGTGCACCGACACTTGCCATCTAATCGTCCTCCTGCTCAGTCCACGAAGCAGCCAACGGGAGATCATGCCCCATGCGCAACTGCTTGGTTTGTAAATACCGGATGTTCTCGTGAGTAGGCACAATTTCGATTCGAGCCCGCTCTTTCACGATCGGACCGAAGCCGCTGAGCGCTTCCACCTTTTCCGGATTATTGGATAACAGTGTAAACGAAATGATACCAAGGTCTTTCAAAATCTGTCCGGCAACCGAATACTCTCGGGCATCGACGGGCAGCCCCTGCTCAAGGTTGGCATCAACGGTGTCAAGGCCCTGGTCTTGCAGGCGATAGGCCTCGAGCTTGGCGAGGAGTCCGATACCGCGCCCCTCGTGCCCGCGAACATACACGAGCACACCACAACCCTTTTCCTGAATCCGGCGCATGGACTCATGGAGCTGCGGACCACAGTCACACCGCTTTGACGCAAAGGCATCCCCCGTTAAGCACTCGGAGTGAACCCGCACAAGTACATCGTCACAGTTCGCGACGTCCCCAACCACCAACGCTATGTGCTCGGAACCATCAATGCGATTCCGATAGCCGTACGCGGAAAACGTCCCGAACTCTGTTGGAAGTGTGGTTTCTACCGTGCGTTCGACTGACATCTCGTGGCGACGTCGATACGCAATAAGCTGCTCGATGGAGATCATCTTGAGACCGTGCCGGTCGCTGAACTTGCGCAGTTCATCAAACCGCGCCATATCCGTCGGATCCTCCTCGGACACAATTTCGCAGAGCACACCGCACGGAGTAAGTCCTGCCAAGCGCGCGAGATCGATTGAGGCCTCGGTATGTCCATCCCGCGTGAGCACCCCTCCCTTGCGTGCGCGCAGAGGCACGATATGGCCCGGACGAGTGAAGTCGTGCGGCCCGTACTTCGTATCGACGAGGCGTCGAATAGTCTCAGCTCTCGATGTTGCGGAAATACCTGTCGATCCTGTCGCTGCATCGACAGTGACCGTATAGGCGGTACCTCGTGCATCTTCGTTGTGCGCCACCATCGGTGGCAACTGCAGTTCATCTGCGCGCTCGTCCTCGAGCGGGACGCAAATGTATCCGGAGGTGTATCGCACCATAAACGCTACGAGCTCTGGGGTTGCGAACTCGGCGGCGAAGATGAGGTCCCCCTCGTTCTCCCTATCCTCGTTGTCAACAACAACGACTGCTTCACCGCGAGCAATAGCTGCTACTGCATCTTCGACGGTGTCTAGCTGCGAATTACGTCCAACGGAGTCCTGAGGAGCATTCATGGAACCCAATGTTAGTGCCTCACCATGTTCTCAACGTATTTGGCAATGATATCGACTTCGATGTTGACCGAATCGCCTGATTTCCATGAACCTGCGGTCGTCGCCTGTAGGGTCGCAGGGATGAGCGAGACTTCAAACCAACCATCTCCTACTGCAGAGACGGTCAACGAGATCCCGCTGATCGTGATAGAGCCCTTTTCCACCACGTACTTTCGTACTTTTTCAGGGAGCGAAAACCGCAGTACGTCCCAGTGCTCACCAGGCGAGCGATGTTGAAGTGTCGCCACTGCATCGACGTGCCCCTGCACAATGTGACCACCAAGTCGGTCTCCCACTGCTAGTGCGCGCTCAAGATTGACCAGGGTTGCTTCCTTGTATTCACCGATACGGGAACGACGCAAAGTTTCAAGCATGACGTCTGCAGTAAAAGAATTTTCTGTGGCCTCAACTACTGTGAGACACACCCCGTCGACAGCAATCGAGTCTCCAAGTTCCACTCCTGCAAGTACGGTCTCTGCGCCGATACGGATCCGAACTGCGTCGTCGAGTGGCTCGATTGACGCCACCGAACCAACTTCCTCAACCAGTCCTGTAAACACTATGCAGTCTCCATTTCTATCAATACGTCCTCGCCAAGTTGGTGCACGTCGCAGATCTTAAATTCGAATGCGTCGCCTATCGTACGCGCCAGTGCAGCGTCCAGCACCGAGCGACCTTGGCCTAGCAGTTTTGGCGCAATATATGCTTGCACCCGGTCGACAACACCGCGGGTAAAGAAGCTGCTGAGGAGATTCGCTCCACCCTCAACAAGTACGTCACGGCAGCCAAGTTCCCAAAGTTCTGCGCATGCTGCCTCAGGGGTCGGATACTGCAAAAAGCCTAGCTCGCGTAAGTTTCCTTCGGGCACTTCTCTCGTGCCGATTACAACGCGGCGAGGCTGGTGCGGATACAGGCTTCCATCCGGTCTACGCGCGGTGAGCGAAGGATTGTCAGTGATCGCGGTTCCGGTCCCAACGATGATGGCGTCGCGTTGAGCGCGGTCACGGTGCACGAACTGGCGCGCCTCAGGTCCGGTAATCCACTTGCTGGAGCCGTCAATCGCTGCGGTGAACCCATCCAACGTCATCGCAAACTTCGCGGTCACGCTGACCCGATTGTGGCGTATGGAGGAAATCCAAGGCTGAAGGGCTTCAACGCGGTAAGGCTCGAAGCGGACGTCGATACCCGCGGCTTCAAGCCGCTGAGCACCGCCTGTAGCGAGAGGATTCGGGTCAGCCGTGAGATACACAACCTTGGCAACACCCGCAGAAATCAGTGCCTCTGTGCACGGGCCAGTTCGTCCAGTGTGGTTACACGGCTCCAACGTGACAACGGCTGTAGCGCCTTCTGCACGAGCTCCTGCCTTACGAAGTGCTTGAACCTCCGCATGTGGCCCGCCGACGGGGGCCGTCGCACCGGTAGCGACTAGAACTCCGTCTGGGCTATACAACGCACATCCAACTGGTGGATTGGGACTCGTAGTCCCGCGGACTGCATCCCCTGCTGCGATAGCTGCTTCGATCACGCGACGCCAGCCGCTTCCTTTGCCATCCGACGCAGCGTATCTACTGCTTCAGCGGGATTATCTGCGCCGAATACTGCGGATCCAGCCACGAAGGCGTCCACACCGGCCTCGGCCGCCTGAGCAATTGTGGAGTTGGCGATGCCACCATCGATCCCAATTACCGTGGACAAGCCAGCAGCGCGAATGTGGTCACGCAGGGTAAACACCTTCGAGAGCACTTCCGGCATGAACTTCTGTCCGCCAAAACCGGGCTCCACACTCATCACGAGCACTTCCTCGAAATGCTCAAGATCGTCGAGGTATGGCTCGATTGGTGTGCCCGGTTTAATAGCAAATCCCGCCTGCACGCCTAATTCACGGCACTGCTTCGCAGCAGCGACGTGGTCATTCGTTGCCTCGACGTGGAAAATCATTCGATCACCACCAGCGTTGGCATAGGTCTCGAACCACTGCTCAGGTTCCTCGATCATGAGGTGCATGTCGAGAAACTGGTCGGTCACCCCGTTGACTGCTTTGGTCACATCCGGACCAAAAGAAAGGTTCGGCACAAAATGACCGTCCATGATGTCTACGTGGAGCATGTCGGCGTTCGGAACTTTCTCAACATCTTCGCCGAGAGCTGCATAGTTCGCGGCGAGGATGGACGGCGCAATATAAATCATGCCTCTACCCTAGTGTTTTCTTGCGAAGAACTGCGAAGAACATTGCGTCAGTTCCGTGGCGGTGTGGCCACATCTGCACACTACGATGTGGACCGACGTTTTCCATTGGCGCAACAAGTTGCTGTGCGTCGCACTCCTCGACTTCGCCTGTGGCCAGCACAGCGTCAACGATGCCTCTGGTCTCCCGAATATCTGGCGAACATGTCGAGTACACGATTACGCCACCAGGTTTTGTCGCAGTAATGGCTGTGTTGAGCAGCTTGAGCTGTAGCTGGGTGAGCGAAGCGATATCTGACTCGTGCTTCGTCCAGCGTGCTTCAGGCCGACGCCTCAACGATCCGAGGCCGGAACAGGGGGCGTCGACAAGCACTCGGTCGTATCCAGACTCGAGCTCAATGGTTGTCGCGTCCCCTGTGCGAACACTGACCGGCAAACCTTTCGTCGCCTTCTGCACAAGCTCCGCACGGTGAGGCGCAACCTCGACTGCATCAACGCGTGCACCATCAATTGCCGCCAAGGAACCGATGAATGCAGCCTTGCCACCCGGGCCTGCGCAGAGGTCCAACCAGCGTCCCTGGTCGTCAGCGACGGTCGCTTGGACAAGTGCCCGTGCTATCAACTGAGAGCCTTCGTCTTGTACCGCTGCGAAACCATCACGTACCGGCTGCAGCTCACCTGGGTTCCCCTCAGGCAAATACACGGCATACGGGGAGTACTTGCCAATGTCGCCACCAGTGATGAGTGCCAACTCCTCCGCGGAGATCTCGCCGGGCCGTGCGACAAGATGCACGATGGGACGCTCCGAGTCAGCTTCGAGGGCCTCGGCCAGCTCCGGATCATCTGCTTCAACCCCTAACGCCGTTGCAAAAGAACGAGCAATCCAAACAGGATGCGCGTGCTCGAACGCGATGCGCTCCAGTGGCTCATTGGGCTTGCAGGTGTCTATCCAGTGCTTCGAGGGTTGCCGACTCATCGTTCGCAGCACCGCATTAACAAAACCTTTCGCGCCCTGTTTCCCAGCGCCGATAACCAAGCGCACAGAAGTATCAACCGCGGCATGCTGCCCGACTCTGGTGTACAGCAACTGGTAAGCGCCTAATCGCAGAGCTGCGCGTACCTCAGCATCGAGATCAGCAATAGCGCGGCTCGAGCACTCCTGAAGAACTGCATCAATCACTCCGAGCGATCGCAGTGCTCCATACGTCAGCTCCGTGGCAAATGCAGCATCCTTGCCGCGCACCTTGTGTTCACGGAGTATTCCTGGCAAGACCAAGTTCGCGAACGCCCCGTCTATGTCGACGCGCATCAGCGTCGACCACGCTGCCTCACGAGCAGGGTCACCAATATCAACCTTTGGCGCTTGCTGGTTGGTTCGCTTTTGCGCAACCTTCGCCGTCTTCTTGCTTACCGCGGCAGGCTTACGACGCCCCGCAGACCGGGATCGGAACCCTCCGCTCATACAAACTTCACCCCTGCCTCAATAGTCTCGGTTGCGAGCCCGCGCCCCCACGCATCTGCAGCCATACGCTTCTTCCCAGGCGGTTGTATCTCTTGCAAGATCACATCGACTGTCCCAGTCCCAACTCGCACCCGATTCTTTTCGACGGCCACTTCGCCCGCGCCAAGCGTATCCGAGTCACCAATCGACACCGGCCCGATTTTGACACGCTGCTCACCGAGCATTGTCCACGCACCAGGTCCTGGCGTGTATGCGCGGATCGTACGATCAACTACTTCGGCGTCACAATCCCACTGAATCCGAGCATCCTTGCTCTGAATTTTCGGGGCATATGTGCCATCCACGGGCTGGGGTTCCGGTACTATGCTGCCACTGGCGAGACCATCCATCGTGGCAACAAGCAAGTCAGCACCCTTGTACGCAAGCCTGGTCAAGAGATCGTCCGCGGTATCGGTAGGCAAAATCGCTTCCTCAAACGTAGCCAGAACTGGACCTGTATCGAGTCCCTCATCGATGCGGAATGTCGTGGCACCGGTCGTCGTCAATCCCGACAAGATTGCAGCCTGGACTGGAGCCGCTCCCCGGAGCTCAGGCAAAAGCGAGAAGTGGAGGTTCACCCACCCGTGCTGAGGCAAGTCGAGCAGCTCAGGCGGAACAAGGTTGCCGTACGCTACGACGGGAATCGCATCTGGAGCAATCGCACGTAGACGTTCGACGATTTCTGCATTACCACGCAATGTCTTCGGCTCAAGTACTTCAATGCCATGCTCAAGCGCAACTTTCTTAACGGGCGACGGGTGAAGCGTCCGCCCCCTCCCCTTCGGCGCGTCAGGGCGCGTGAGCACCGCAACTACTTCATGCTCTGAATGAAGCAACGCCTCCAGCGCCACGACTGCAGGTTCTGGCGTCCCAGCAAACACAATACGCATTACCGTTCCTTCCACCACGTTGATGTTCGAACTTGTGACATAGCTTGTTTCTTTTCTTCCGCAGACAGACGCTCCAAGAACACAACGCCGTCAAGGTGGTCAGTCTCGTGCTGAATGCACCGCGCGAGGAGTCCTGTTCCCAGGATCGACAACGGATGTCCCTCTGCGTCGACACCGTTGCAGACTACGGAGCGATATCGCTCCACATCGGCCCTAACACCGGGAATGGACAGACACCCTTCAGTACCCAGCTGACTATCCCCAGAAAGCGGCGACCACGACGGGTTCACAATGTGTCCCCGAAGCCCCTGACAATCGAAGACGAACACCCTCAGGCTGTGGCCAATCTGATTTGCAGCCAAGCCAACACCACCTGCGTTATCCATTGTGTCGAACATGTCATTGACCAGCGTGCGAATCCCAGCGCCAAACTCAGTAACCTCTTGAGCTACTTCATTGAGCACAGGATCCCCGAGCAATCGAAGCCTGCGAACTGTCATGGATCGATAGTCTACCCACCTCTCGGCTCCACGGGCGCAACACTATCCAATATGCAGAGGGTCAACCTGCACCCGCAGCGGTAAATCCTGCTTGCGCGTCGCTCTACTGATCACTCCAGCCCGTAAAGCACGACCTAGCTCATTCCGTTCTTGCACTGCGCACCTCACCAGCATGCGCTGCGCAGGGCCGAACTGCTGCTCGTCCCAAGTGCCAGGTAATGAGACCCCGCTCGGTAAGTCGACAGGCCCCAATAACTCAGCAGCTAAAGGAAGCGTCGTATGTGCGAAAAAATCTTCCAAAGCGACACGTGGTGCGTCCACCACTGCTACGTGAGCAGCTGGCGGAAACGAAACCTCTCTTCGATGTCCAAGCTCAAGCGCCGCATAGCCGGACGGATCCCAGCGCAGGAAGAACTGCACAACCGCAATTCCCGGATCAGCGGTCACGACGACCTCCCCGCCGCGTTCATGGGACTCAACCAGCGCTGCAGCCGCTATCCATCTCGAATATGTCTCTTCAGCTGCTCGCAAGTCTGGACGTTGCAGCAGCGCCCACGCATCCATCAGCACCGCTGCTCCGTACCCGCCTTCTACTACGGGTTCCGCGCCGGGCGTGGCTACAACAAGCTGTGCCTGAGGCTCAACCTCAGCGAGTACCTTCTCGCCCGAGGAGTTCCGCACACGAACATGAGGAAATGCTCGGCCAAGCTCCTCTGCCGTCCGGTCTGTGCCCAATACCACTGCGCGCAGCTTTCGCGAACCACATGCAACACAACGATAAGACGGATCTATGCGGCCACACCACCGGCAGGTTGGTGCGGAGGCATCCCCACTTTGTGGCAACTCGAGCGGTCCATTGCACGCACGACACCGCGACGGAGTGCGGCAATCACCGCAAGCCAGCGCACGAATGTATCCAGCACGAGGCACCTGAAACAGCACCGGGCGATTACGCTCAAGAGCCCGCTTTGCTGCTTGGAACGCCGCAGAAGGAAGCCTTGCTTGCCTTGCACGTGGGTCACGTTCTAGTGCGATGTCGGAATCCCCCGCTGCATAGATCCGCGGCATCCGCTCTCGAATCGTGCCTTTCGACGCCTCCAACCCATGCATCCAACCCGATTCGACCAGCATTTGGGTTTCTGCAGTTCTTGCGACACCACCGATGATTAAAGGGACGTGCTCAAGCGCGGAGCGCGTCGTCAAGACCTCGCGAGCATGCACATACGGCTCACGCGGATCAACAAGATTGTCGTTGCCGTCATCCATGAGCACAAGCAGTCGAAGATCCTGTACCGGCGCAAACGCGGCAGAGCGAGTCCCCACCACGATTCGGGCCTGCCCATGCAATGCCGAAAGATATCGTGAATACCTTGCCTGCGGACCCTGTGCAGAAGTGAGCGTGCTTATCTGCCGAGGCCCGACCACCTTCTTCAACTGTGCTTCGAGGCTATCTACATCTCGCTGGTCCGGTACGACGATGAGTGCTCCGCCACCGTCAAGCGCGACTTTTGCAGCCAAAGCAGCAACAGGACCTGCCCACGGAGCACCTGGTGCAACCTGCCACGCTGCTCGCACTAGCTTTCTGGCAAGCACAGCATCGACGAATGATTCACCGTATTGATATGTACTCCATCCCGAAAGATCTGGCTCGGTGGCCGCACCAAGCTCCGCCCAAGGTGTAGAAGTGTCTGTCTCTTCAGCTTTCTTATGTCGAGGAGGGATCGCTGAGCGATAGATATCAGACCTGACGCCGGCATAGCGCTCAGCGAGTGCGTCGACAAGCTGGCGTAACTGGATTGGAGCGACGACCTCCGATGAAATCACGCGCTCGAGGAACCGCAAGTTACGTACATGCTCAGGGGCCTCCGTCCGGCCAAGAATCAACCCATCAACAAGTCGACCAGCGAACCGCACCCGCACCCGCGTTCCCGGCTGCGCATCTTCTGACTGCTCCTCAGCTACGTAGTAGTCAAAGGTGCGGTCTAGATGTGCCAACCCAAGCTGGGGTAGCACCTTGGCGACAGGAAGGAAGGTTGCGGGCTGCTTCGACATTCAGCCGTGCCTTATACCCCTGCTGCAGCGCGCAGGTCATCTACCTTGTCCAAACGCTCCCACGGCAAGTCGACATCCGTGCGTCCAAAGTGACCGTACGCAGCCGTTTGGGCATAAATTGGGCGAAGCAAGTCAAGTTCTTTGATGATTGCGGCCGGACGAAGGTCAAAGACCTTCTCCACAGCCTGCTGAATTGACTCGTTCGTCTGTCCTTCAGCTGCGGTACCAAACGTCTCAACGTAGAGGCCAACCGGGGTTGCTCGCCCAATCGCGTACGCTACCTGCACCTCGACGCGGTCTGCTAAACCAGCTGCACAAATATTCTTGGCAACCCAACGAGTTGCGTACGCAGCAGAGCGGTCAACCTTTGATGGATCCTTGCCGGAAAACGCACCACCGCCGTGCCGTGCCATGCCACCATATGTGTCTACGATGATCTTTCGCCCAGTCAACCCGGCGTCTCCCATCGGGCCCCCAAGCACAAACGAACCCGAGGGATTAATCAGCAGCTTGGTGTCATCCGTGTAGAACTCCTCTAACCCAGCGTCAGCGATTACCCACTCGAGCACATGGGTACGGAGCGCGTTCTCGAGTTCCTCTCCGACGAAGTCCGGGTCGTGTTGCGTGGAAATAACCACGGTATCCAGTGCCACTGGGGTGTCGCCGTCGTAAGCGAACGTCACCTGAGTCTTACCGTCCGGGCGCAAGCCCACGACGGTGCCCATCTTTCTCACCTCGGTCAAGCGTCGCGCAAGTCGGTGCGCAAGCGCAATTGGTAGCGGCATGTACTCTTCGGTTTCATTCGTAGCGTAACCAAACATCAGCCCCTGATCACCAGCACCTGTCTGGTTGAGCGCTTCGATGGTGTCGTTCTCGCGCGACTCCTGAGAAAAACTAACGCCGTCCGAAATTTCAGCAGACTGATCGCCGATGGCGATGTTCACTCCACATGTACGGCCATCAAAGCCCACCTCCGACGAGGAAAACCCGATTCCGACCAACTTGTCGCGGACAATCTTGGCGATGTTTGAGTAAGCCTCGGTTTGTACCTCACCCACCACGTGCACCTGACCGGTCGTCACTAAGGTTTCTACAGCGACACGCGAGGACGGATCCTGCTTGAGCATGTCGTCCAAAATCGCGTCCGAAATTGCGTCGCAGATCTTGTCGGGGTGACCTTCAGTCACCGATTCACTGGTGAATAAACGGTAGTACGTACCAGTATCACGTGTAGACAAAGCGGTCTTCCTTTTGCTCTTTCGTTCCTACAGAGAATGGCCAGCGAAGACGTACCATCGCCAACCGTTGATGCAATGCACTTTAGAGTAGACCACTCGGTCTAATAACTCAAACGTCGTTTCTACATGTGGAGTGACTCAACCTTATCCAGCAGGTGCACTGCAACTTCCAGCTTTGTACCATGCGGAATCGCCTGTTCCCGACCCGAACTATCAAGGAACCACCCCTGATTGTGTGCCTGCCCGAAGACAGCTCCTTGCGCCACCGAATTCACCATCAGACCGTCCACTCCCTTGCGCTGCAGCTTGCGCCGGGCGTTCTCAAGTTCGTTATCGGTCTCCGCAGCGAACCCAACAATCGTCGCAGAGGTAAGCCCCTCTTTCCTCATCTCACCAAGTCCCTGCAAAATATCGGGGTTTGCAACCAGGTCCACCTGAGAAAGCTCTTGACTGTTGCCATCTTTCTTCAGTTTCTTCTGCGCCGCATGCCGTGGCCTCATATCAGCTACAGCAGCAGCCATAACGATGATGTCGGCTTGTGGAGCAAGGCTGCGCATCGCCTCATTCATCTGGAGAGCAGTAGTGACACGATGTATCTCAGCACCAGCGGGGATGCTCAAGTGGTCAATGGCACCCGCGACGATATCAACATGGGCACCTCTTTGTGCTGCAATCTCTGCCAGAGCAAAACCTTGCTTGCCGGAGGAATGATTCCCCAAGAATCGGACAGGATCAAGTGGCTCCCGAGTGCCTCCGGCACTGATCAACACTCTTTTGCCCTTGAGCGTTTGCTCAATTGGCCCGGTAGCAGCCACGGTCTCTGTCAGCTTGACAATCTGCGAGGGGTCGAGAAGCCGACCTGCCCCACTGTCCTTGCCCGTCAGCCGCCCATGCGCTGGCTCCAGTACAGTGTACCCCCGAGAGCGAAGGACCGACACGTTGTGTTGCGTAGCGCGATTGTTCCACATCTCAGTATGCATTGCCGGAGCAAGCACGACGGGACACGTTGCCATGAGCAGTGTGGAAGTTAAGAGATCATCAGCGCGCCCACCAGCCACGCGCGCCAGAAAGTCTGCAGTAGCTGGAGCCACCACAATGACGTCCGCATCCTGCCCGATTCGTACGTGCTGCACCTCATCAACGCGCGAAAAAACATCAGTGTCTACCGGAGCGCCAGACAGCGCCTCAAAAGTGGCCGCACCTACAAACTTCAAGGCGTTTTCTGTCGGAATAACCCGTACGTCAACCCCTTGCTCGCGAAATCCGCGAACAATCTGACAGGCTTTGTACGCTGCGATACCGCCCGAAACGCCAACGACTACCTTGCTCACTTCGTTCATAGCAAAAGAGTGTACGCAAAACCCCGCAGCCGCTTCCATTAGGGAGCCACTGCGGGGCAAGTGTGTGATATGAGGGTGCGGGGAGTTACATGCCCTCTTCGTGCTCGAGCAAACTCGAGTTGATCTCACGAAGCGCGATCGAAAGCGGCTTCTCACCCGGCTCTGGCGTCACCAATGGCCCGATGAACTCAAAAACGCCCTCGTCTGAGTTCTGGTAGTAGCTGTTGATTTGGCGGGCGCGCTTGGCCGCAAAGATTACCAAGGCGTACTTCGACGAAACCTTCGTCAGTAGCTCATCAATCGGGGGTGCGGTAATACCATCAGGGGTGTCGTATGCTTTTTCTTCCGCGTCGCCCGCAGAGCCATCTTGCAACAGATCGCTGTTGATCGTGCTCAATTCAACCTACTTCTCGTTGTACTTCAATTAATTGTCAGTGTCTCGGCCGTCAGACCCCACAAGAAGGTCCACTATAGCAGCGACAGCGTCATCGATGTTGTCATTGACCACGACGTTGTCGAATTCGTCCTGTGCCGCAATCTCGTTGCGGGCAGTTTCCAGACGACGCTCGATCACCTCTTGCGTCTCCGTGCCCCTGCCAGTGAGTCGCTCTACAAGAATCTCCCACGACGGCGGGGCCAAGAACACGGTGGCCGCCTCTGGCATCAAGCCTTTGATGTTTCGAGCTCCAACCAAGTCGACTTCGACGAGGACTGGCCGACCAGCCTCCAACGCCTCGCGCACTGGAGAAGCTGGAGTACCGGAGCGCTGGAGCCCTCCATGGATATCTGCCCACTCAAGCATCTCGCCCGAATCAATCTTCTGTTGGAACTCATCGGGCGTAACAAAGAAGTAATCCTTGCCGTCCTGTTCGCCCGGCCGAGGTGCGCGCGTTGTCATTGAGACAGAGAAGTACAGTTCAGGAACTTCTGTGCGCAAGCGCTGCACAACGGTTGACTTCCCTACCGCTGACGGGCCGGCCAGAACTACGAGATTACCGCGTGAAGTGGGAGTCGACACTGGATTAGTCCTCGGAGAAACCAAAGCGCTCAAGCAGGGCACGGCGCTGACGGTCACCCAGACCGCGCAGACGACGCGTCTGTGCAATCTCAAGCTCTTCCATGATCTCGCGAGCCTTCACCTTGCCAACCTTTGGCAGAGCCTCCAGGAGCGCAGAGACCTTGGTCTTACCGATGATTTCATCGGTAGCTGCCTTCTCCAAAACCTCAGCGAGGTTCGTGTCGCCGCGCTTCAGCGAAGCCTTCAGCTCTGCACGCTGCTTACGCGCTTCTGCTGCCTTCTCAAGTGCTGCCTTGCGCTGCTCATCGGTCAACTGTGGAAGTGCCACGGTTTCCTCCATGTAGATAGTAGTTCTATTGCTCCAGTGCTTTGGCACCGGACCGCGATTTACCAGCCCCGATAGTACCGGACTAAGCAAGCGGCTCCGAGCCAGTGTAGCACTAGGAAGTTTTCTTCATGATGTATTGCATGGCGTTTAGCCACGTCAACGCATCGACGCAACTAAACTACCAGCAATTATGCAATCTGGTAAATACGAGCTGTCCCTATTGCCAATTCGCCTGGTCAACAGCACGTTTTCGCAGTTCATCTGGGTCCG
This sequence comes from Corynebacterium sp. NML98-0116, assembly GCF_001767255.1. Lineage (GTDB taxonomy): Bacteria > Actinomycetota > Actinomycetes > Mycobacteriales > Mycobacteriaceae > Corynebacterium > Corynebacterium pseudogenitalium. The sequence goes on along the minus strand of NZ_CP017639.1, from coordinate 1,070,142 downwards.
GACCAGCAGTAAGAATCCCACGTGACATATTGGGATAAAACTGCCCAACTCTCTTCCCCGCGATCTCACGAACGTCGTTAAAGCTAGCCCCTTGTGCGCCAACGCCTGGCATAAGGACTGGCCCAGTAAACCTCGAAAGATCAAGCGCGTATGAGAGCGTCGCCCCCACCACAATCCCCACATCTGAACGGTGCGTGCTATTCAGCGCCTCACAGGCATCAACCATCTGCTGCGCAATTGTTACACCGTCTATCTGTTGAGATTGGAACTCCTGCGCCTCCGGGTTCGAGTTAGCAGCCATAACAAATACTCCTTTCCCATACTCGAAGGCAGTGTTGATTGCAGGGGCAAGGGAACCAACGCCAAGAAACGGAGTCAGCGTGAGGGCATCCACTTCTAGGGGCGATCCCGGTCGAAGCCAAGCGTCGGCATACCCTTGCATTGTCGAACCGATATCCCCTCGCTTCGCATCTGCTATCACAAGCGTTCGTGACTCCCGGAAGCGTTGAATGAGTCGCTCTAGGACGCCGAAGCCTGCGGATCCAAATCGTTCATAAAACGCGACCTGTGGCTTGACCACAGCTGCATGGCCAGCAAACGCCTCAACGCAGGCATCGGAAAACGCGGCAAGGCCATCTACGGTATCTGGGAGACCCCACTGCTCAAGGATCTGTGCATGCGGGTCGATGCCCACACACAGCTGCCCGTGTTCACGGGCAGCACTGTGCAAGTCGAGCGCAAAGGACACGGCTACTTATCTCCGTTCTCAGTCCGAGTTTCGGACTCAAGTTCCTGAAGGCTCATGACAGCGATTTCATTGTCACGAAGCGCTTCGATACCTTGGACCGCGGCGGTAACGCCCTGAACTGTCGTCATGAGTGGTACGCCGTGTGCAACGGCTGCGGCGCGGATATCGTATCCGTCGTGGCGTGCACCTGAAGATCCTGCGGGCGTGTTCAGAATCAGGTCAATCTCACCATCGTTAATGCAGTCGACGATCGATTTGCCTTCCGCCCCGTTTCGGACGTCTGAGGCCTTCAATACGATCTCGCAAGGGATCCCATTCCTTCGCAGCATTTGGGCTGTGCCGCCTGTAGCCAGAATCTTGAATCCCATTGTGGAAAGGCGCTGAATTGGGAAAATCAGGGTTCTCTTGTCACGGTTAGCGACAGAAACGAATACTGTGCCTTCCGTCGGAAGTGCGCCAAAGGCTGCTGCCTCAGCCTTCGCGTAGGCAACTCCGAACGACGGCGCTAAGCCCATCACTTCGCCAGTCGACTTCATCTCTGGACCAAGGATGGTGTCGAGCATCGCTCCGTCCGGCCGACGGAAGCGGTTGAACGGCAACACGGCCTCTTTCACTGCGATTGGGTGATCAAGTGGCAGCGAGCCACCGTCGTAGTCACTCGGGATCATCTCTTCGGCCTTCAGCTCTGCGATGGTCGCACCCATCATCACACGAGCAGCCGCCTTGGCTAGGTGTACGCCGGTCGCCTTCGACACGAAAGGAACGGTTCGCGACGCACGCGGGTTGGCTTCAATGACGTAGAGGATGTCGTCTTTCAACGCGAACTGTACGTTCATCAGACCAGTAACACCGATACCGTGCGCCAACGCCTCTGCAGAACGACGCACCTTTTCAATGTCCTCTGGCCCAATGGTCATCGGAGGCAGTGCACAAGCCGAATCGCCGGAGTGGATGCCGGCTTCCTCGATGTGTTCCATGACGCCACCGAGGTAGACGTCCTTACCATCCGACAGCACGTCGACGTCGATCTCAATTGCGGAATCCAGGAAGCGGTCAACAAGCACAGGGTGATCCGGCGAGAGTTCGGTTGCGCGATTGATGTAGTCTTCAAGGCTTTGCTCGTCGTAGACAATCTCCATGCCTCGGCCGCCCAGCACGTAGGAAGGACGAACAAGGACGGGGTATCCAATCTCATTTGCTACTCGACGTGCCTCTTCGAAAGAAACGGCGGTACCGTACGCTGGCGCAGGCAGTTTGGCAGCGTCGAGCACCTTGCCAAACTCGCCGCGGTCTTCCGCGGAATCGATGGCCTCGGGGGTAGTTCCGACTACCGGTACCCCGGCGTCAGCGAGTCGCTGCGCGAGCCCGAGTGGCGTCTGACCACCCAACTGCACGATAACCCCTGCAACCGTGCCAGACAGAGACTCAGCGCGATAGATCTCCATGACATCTTCGAAGGTCAGAGGCTCGAAGTAGAGCCTGTCAGCCGTGTCGTAGTCAGTGGAAACGGTCTCCGGGTTGCAGTTGATCATCACTGTCTCGTAGCCAACCCGCGAGAGCTCCAGCGCGGCGTGGACGCACGAGTAGTCAAACTCGATGCCTTGACCGATGCGATTCGGGCCTGAGCCCAGGATCAGCACCTTCTCCTTATCGGAGGAGGCGACCTCAGACTCTGCCTCCGGATCCCATTCGTACGCGGAGTAATGATACGGCGTCTGCGCTTCGAACTCACCCGCGCAAGTATCAACGGTCTTGTATACAGGGTGGACACCAAGAGACCACCGGAGTGATCGTACGCCATCTTCGCCGGCTAGCTCAGGGCGAAGCGCGGCAATCTGTGCATCAGAGAGCCCGAAAACTTTCGCTTCGCGGAGCAGCTCAGCGTCGAGAACGGGGGCGTCGATAAGCGCCTGGCGGAACTCAACGAGCGCTGCCAACTCAGCGAGGAACCACGGGTCAATCCCACTGGCTTCGTAGACCTGCTCGATGCTCGCGCCCAAGCGCAGCGCGAGTTCAACATCGTACATGCGCTTATCGGTCGGGACGCGCAGATCCTGGAGGACAGCATCCACATCATTCTCACGGCCTTCAGCAAAGTAGCTATCCGGCTTCGTCCAGAAACCGTTCGGCTTCTCTTCCATTGACCGCATGACCTTATTCAAGCCTTGGATGTAGTTGCGCCCAATGCCCATTGCTTCGCCAACAGCCTTCATCGAGGTGCCCAACGTCTCGTCTGATCCAGGGAACTTCTCGAACGTAAAGCGAGGCATCTTGACGATGACGTAGTCGAGCGTCGGCTCAAACGCGGCTGGGGTCACCCCGGTGATGTCGTTTTGAATCTCATCCAGCGTGTAGCCAATAGCCAGCTTGGAGGCGATCTTTGCAATCGGGAAGCCCGTCGCCTTCGACGCAAGAGCCGAAGAGCGAGAGACACGTGGGTTCATCTCAATTGTGATGATGCGCCCGTCAGTTGGGTTCACCGCGAACTGAATATTGCAGCCACCCGTATCGACGCCCACTTCGCGGATAATGGCGATACCCTGATCACGCATGGTCTGAAACTCCCTATCCGTCAGCGTCATAGCCGGCGCGACGGTGACAGAGTCACCTGTGTGGACACCAAGCGCATCAACGTTCTCGATTGAGGCGACCACTATGACGTTGTCATTGCGGTCGCGGACAAGCTCAAGCTCGAACTCTTTCCAGCCGAGAATAGACTCCTCGATCAGCACATTTGCCTCCGGGGAGGCGTCAAGTCCTCCACCTGCGATGCGGTCAAGGTCCTCCATGGTGAACGCGAGACCAGAGCCAAGACCGCCCATGGTGAAGGAAGGACGGACAACGACCGGAAGCCCAAGCTCCTGGACAGTCTCGTGGACTTCACCCATCGAGTAGCACACGCGTGAGCGGGCAGATTCACCGCCGATCTTCTCGACGATGTCCTTGAACTTCTGCCGATCCTCACCGCGCTCAATTGCATCGATGTTTGCGCCAATAAGCTCCACGTTATGCTTTGCCAGGATACCCTGGCGCTCAAGTTGGATCGCTGCGTTCAAGGCAGTTTGACCGCCGAGCGTTGGCAGAATCGCATCGACTGGATGCCCCTGCTCTGCTTCACGGGCCAAGATCATGTCGATGTAGCTTGGGTCAATCGGCTCAACATAGGTGTGATCCGCAAACTCCGGGTCCGTCATGATCGTTGCCGGGTTCGAGTTAATGAGTGTGACTCGTAGACCTTCTTCCTTCAGGACGCGGCACGCCTGCGTCCCCGAGTAATCAAACTCGCACGCCTGGCCAATAACGATTGGCCCGGAGCCAATAACCATCACATGGTTGATATCTTCGCGCTTCATTGTGTGAATCTCCTCTAATGCTGGTTACTGGTTGTTCGGGCTCTTCGAGTCCATCAACGAGATGAACTGGTCAAACAGCGGGTTCGCATCGTGCGGTCCGGCGGCTGATTCGGGGTGATACTGCACGGAGTACGCCATGTTGTTGTCCAATGCCACGCCTTCGACGGTGCCATCGTTCAGGCAGACATGTGTGATGGACGCCGGGCCGAAATCTGTCTCGAATGTGTCGCCTTCCTTGCCGCGGAGGGCAAAACCGTGATTTTGGCTCGTGATATCAATCTTTCCCGTGCGCAGGTTCTTCACCGGAACGTTGACTCCCCGGTGGCCATAGCGCAGCTTGTATGTCTCGAGGCCAAGCGCACGACCTAAGATTTGGTTACCGAAGCAGATCCCGAAGAACGGAATCTCAGCAGCGATAATATCGCGAACAATCGCCACCATTTCGTCTGCGGTGGATGGGTCTCCTGGACCGTTCGAGACGAACACACCATCCGGTCGGTACTGTTCAATATCCTTTAGCTGAGTATTTGCCGGCACCACGACGGTCTCAATGCCCCGTTGTGCAAACTGCATAGGCGTAGCAGTCTTAATACCCATATCGTAGGCGACGACGGTGTAACGCTTCTCGCCTTCAGCGGGGATAGTGTACGGCTGCTTCGTCGAGACCTCTTCGCTGAGGTCTGCCCCAGCCATCGCAGGCTGCTCGTTCACCAGCTTCACTAGCTCATCGACTGGACGCTCGGTGTCTTCACTGACGAAAACTCCTGCCGCAATAGAGCCGTGATTGCGGAGATGACGCACCAGAGTACGGGTGTCCACCCCGTAGATGCCCGGGATACCTTCGTTTTCCATCTGTTCTGCAAGGCTGCGCTTTGCGCGCCAGCTCGAGTGCACGGTGGAAAGATCGCGGATCACAAGGCCAGCAGCCCAGATCTTGTTGTCGTGGGACTCATTGTCTTCGTCGTTCCAACCGGTGTTGCCGATCTGTGGGGCTGTAAGGGTCACGATCTGCTTGTGGTAGGACGGGTCAGTCATCGTTTCCTGGTACCCCGTCATCGCGGTGCTAAACACTGCCTCTCCGAAGACCTGCTTCTTCGCCCCAAATGAGAAGCCTCGAAAAACCTTTCCGTCGCCAAGCACGAGAAGCGCTGGGATACGTTCATTAACCATATTGTTTAGGTCCTTTACTCGTTATCAGCTTGGTACGTAATAGCTCCACGCAGCATCGTCATTTTGACCTGCGCATTGAACTGCATTCCCTCGTATGGTGTGTTCGAGGCTTTCGACGCCAACTCTTCCGGCTCTACCGTCCACGGCGAATTAGGGTCGACCAAGGTGAGGTTTGCTGGTTCGCCAGCAGTAATCGGTCTCCCCTGGTCCTCCAGCCTCAAAATCTCAGCTGGTCTCTCACTCATTACCTTTGCGACGAACCGCCAGTCCGCCAACCCCGCTTCAACGAAGACACGCGCGATGATTGCCAGCGATGTCTCGAGCCCCAGCATGCCTGGCTTCGCGTGTTCAAACTCCACACACTTTTCTTCCGAACCGTGCGGGGCATGGTCCGTCGCAACTACGTCAATAATCCCGTTCAGCAAAGCGTCACGAAGCGCAATTGTGTCTCTGTGCTCACGCAGCGGCGGGTTTACCCGGAAGTTTCCGTTAAACGTTTCCAGCTTCTCATCTGTCAACAGCAGATGGTGCGGTGTAACCTCCGCCGTAATCTTTGAGGAATGCTGCTTCGCCAGGCGCAAGAGCTGAACAGTTCCTTCCGTCGAAGCGTGGCAGACGTGGAGACGTCCGCCGTAATCGCGCGACATGATCATATCCCTGGCGACAATCGATTCTTCAGCTACGCGCGGCCATCCACGAAGGCCCAGCTTCGCAGCCATTGGCCCTTCGTGAGCGCTGGCGTCTTCAGTCAGACGGTGATCCTCGGCGTGTTGTGCGAGCAGCACATCATATGCTTTCGCATATTCAATTGCGCGCCGCATGATTTGTGGATCGTTCACGCATTTTCCGTCGTCCGAGAACATACGAACATGGGACTTCGACATCAATCCCATCTCGGTGAGCTGCTTGCCCTCAAGCCCTTGCGTGATAGATCCAACCGGGTACACGTCACACTTACCGTAGCTTTGCCCCTTGTTCCACACCGCTTCAGCAAGGAATGGTTGGTCAATCACCGGCCGCGTATTAGCCATCGTAAACACGGCTGTAAAACCGCCCTTCGCAGCTGCGTCGGAACCTGTGGCGATGGTTTCCGTATCTTCCCTGCCCGGCTCACGGAGGTGGACGTGCATGTCCACCAGGCCAGGCAGCAGCACCCAACCCTGACCATCTAGTACTTCGTCAGCCTTCGAGGTATCGACGTCTTCCCCTACCGAAGCAATCTGCCCATCTTTGATCAGGACGTTTACGGTGGATTCGCCGTATGGCCGAACGTTTGTCAATGCAATTACTGACATTTCTAGCTATCCTCTCCAGCCAACAAAGCGAACAGCACAGCCATTCGCGTATAAACACCATTTGAGACCTGCTGCAGTACAGCAGTATTTTCGCGGTCTGCAACATCAAAGTTGATTTCCATACCGCGCAGCATTGGGCCCGGGTGCATGATGATGGCGCCAGGTTTCATTTGCTGTGCTCGCTGTTTGCTGAGTCCGAACAGCGTGGCGTACTCGCGGTGCGATGGGAAAAACCCGCCATGCATACGCTCTGCCTGAACGCGCAGCATCATTACAACGTCCGCGTCTGGAATCTCGGCATCAAAGTCGTAGCTGATACGGCATGGCCAGTACTCCGCCCCAACTGGCAACAGGGTTGGTGGTGCAACGAGTACGACATCCGCGCCAAGCTTCGACAGCAGTTGCACGTTGGAGCGTGCGACCCTTGAATGCAAAATATCGCCGACAATGATGATTTTCTTGCCGGCGATTTCACCAATCTTCTGACGCATCGTTACCGCATCAAGGAGCGCCTGCGTCGGGTGCTGGTTCTGGCCATCGCCCGCATTGACGACAGATACATTAGGAACCCAGTCAGCAATGAGTTTCGCTGCTCCAGACGATGGGTGGCGAACGACAATGGCGTCAGCGCCGACTGCAGCGATCGTCGAGGCCGTATCCTTCAGCGACTCGCCCTTCTTCACGGAAGAAGAGGACGCAGAAATATTGATGACGTCAGCGCTCATCCACTTACCTGCAGTCTCGAATGAGGAGCGCGTGCGCGTTGAATTCTCGTAAAACAGCGTGAAGATCGTACGTCCACGCAGCGTTGGTAGCTTTTTAATCTCGCGACCCTCGAGGGTTTCTCGGAACCGATCTGCCTCATCCATGATGAGGTGAATGTCGTTAACGCTGAGATCGTCGATCGAAATCAGGTGCTTCATTCGGTGGTGACCTCCTTGGTCAGCGTCACCGCATCGATGTCATCAATTGGGGTCAGAGACACCGTGACATCTTCAGCAATGGCGGTTGGAATGTTCTTGCCAACGTAGTCGGCGCGAATTGGTAGTTGGCGGTGTCCACGATCAACTAGGACTGCAAGCTGAATAGTGCGTGGTCGACCAAGATCTCGCAACGAATCGAGTGCCGCGCGGATGGTCCGACCGGAAAACAAAACATCATCTACGAGGATTATCGTTGCGTTATTGATCTCAACCGGAATGTTCGTCGGCATTAGCGCCCTATGAGGCTTGTCTCGGAGATCGTCTCGGTACAGCGTAATATCCAGGCTGCCTACGGGGACGGTGATCCCGGTAAAAGACTGAATCGCATCCGCGATCCGCTCTGCTAGTGGCACTCCCCCCGAAGGAATACCCAATAGGACTGGAGTGTCTGAAGACTCCGAATCAAGCGCATTCTTTTCAATGATCTGGTGCGCGATGCGTGCAATTGTTCGCTCAACGTCACGCTCATTTAATAGCGCAGACGTCACGCGTTGCTTGTCACTCATCGAACCTCCTTCCCCGCCTCGCTGTGCGGAATTTAAAGGATGTCGAAATTGGTATTTGTCTATGCTGAGACTGGTCAGAATTTTAGCACCTTCACAAAGGCGTCTCGCTATATCAGTCAATAATTCTCTTCACTAGATTGCTCGCTTCCCCTATACAGGTGTACCCGCCAAGTTTTCTGAGGATTCCGCATAGGTAGTTGGCCGACGAATGATTGGTAGGGTTGGAACAATGACGACGCAACAAATCCCTGACCAGCCCAGTCCGGTTTCGCTTGCAGATGTTGCAGCCATTTTTGAAAATGAGGACCTTGAGTACCGCATTGAAGAAAATATTTTGCGAAGCGGATTCGTCAACTGCGCGACTGTGTGCGCTTTGGATGATAGTTATCTGATTTTCGAATCCATTTGGCGCGGTGCTGTGCCACAAGAAATGGCTTCACACTTGCTCTTGGCAATGAACGAACATAACCAAACCCATTTTGCGCCAACCTTGCGTTTCTTCGAAAACGAAACAGGAAGCGATGCACCATCGCTGGCGGTGAGCGCAATCCGTACGACAGACGTCACAAACGGGTTAACACCAGATCAATTGGGCGCATTTATCGTCACATCGATCGAATCAACACTGCAGGCTTTTGATTTTCTGGAAACGTCATTTCCCACGTTAGTGAACTGGAAGGACCCCCACGTTGAGCACTAGTACTTCTACACCCCAGGTAACGATCGAACGCATCATTGAACAAATGCGGGGTCACGGCATCGAACTGTCCGATGATCCGACAGGGCGCGTCGCGCATGCAAACCTGAATGATTTCCATGTCTTGTTTGTACTCCTGGACACCGTGTTGATCGTCCGCGCCGATGCCGAAACAGACGTTCCTTCCGACTCCACAGATCCCTCACTCTATCTCGCCGCGAACCAGACGAACTCTTCGCTGCTCGGTTGCCGCGCGGTTGTGGCAAACAGAGGGGAGACACTAGTTGTCCGTTCTGAAAGCGAGATACACGTTGCCGCGGGCATGACCGATGAACAACTTTCGAGTGCTCTCCGCCGTAGTGTCGACCAGGTGCTCTATGCACAAAATATGATGAAAGTGCTATCAGAAACGATCGCTGAAGCCGCTCAACGCGGAAACTAAAAAGTGGGAGGCAACGCGTTGATTCGTTGCCTCCCACTTTTTACAACGGAAAACTCGTTAAGCTTCCTCGCCCTCCTGACCGTCAGCAGGTTCTTCTGCGTGAGTCTGAGACATTGGAGCATTTTCAGATTGCGATTGAATTACTCCGTCGAGCACCGCGTGGATATACGGCGCCGCTTTCGCGCCTGAGTACTGCGTAGCTAATTCAGCCGCATTCGAGATCGTGATTGGGGCATCAACCTCTGCGTTGAACAGGATCTCCCAGATACCTACGCGCAAGATCTGCCGATCCACTGCGGGGATTCGATCCAACTCCCAATCGCTGCTGAGAAACTTCTCGATTGCGTCGTCAATATCATCGAGCTGAAGGGCCACGCCCTCCACGATGGTCCGGGTATACGGAGCCACCGGGGCAATTTGATTCAGCGGGTTCTGAGACAGCGTCTCTCGGTCTTCGACAATAGCAACCGGGTCGATGTCTCTAGCTTCGGCTTCAAAGAGGATATCGACGGCTCTACGACGCGCACGGTATCGTGCGCCATGGCGTTTGAAATTCTCCATTAGTTGTTCACACGCGAAAGGTATTCACCAGTACGCGTATCAACCTTCACTACATTACCGGTCTCAAGAAACAGTGGGACCTGAATTTCGGCGCCGGTCTCCAGGGTTGCAGGCTTGGTGCCACCGGTGGAGCGATCGCCCTGCAGACCCGGCTCGGTGTGCTCGACCTTGAGATCGACCGAGATCGGTAGTTCTGCAAACAGTGCGTCGCCCTCGTAGAACGAGACCTGGACATGCATGTTTTCCAGCAGGAACTTTGCGGCATCACCGAACTTCTCTTCTGGAAGCTCGAACTGCTCAAAGGTCTTGTCGTCCATGACCACGTAGTTGGTTCCGTCGTTGTACAGGTAGGTCATGTCACGGCGGTCAACCGTTGCCGTGTCAACCTTAACGCCAGCGTTCCAGGTCTTGTCCACGGTTTTGCCGGAGACAACATCCTTCAACTTAGTACGAACGAAAGCTGGGCCTTTACCGGGCTTCACATGCTGGAACTCAACAATCTGCTGGAGTTTCCCATCTACCAACAGAACCAAACCGTTTTTAAAATCAGCAGTAGTTGCCACTTGAAGCCTTCCTTCTTTCTAACAATAGATGTGCTCTCGCAATCACAATTATGCTACAGCACGATGAGTTCCTTGGGGAACTGGGTGATAATACGTGGTGCACCGCTGGTGATAATCAGGGTGTCCTCAATTCGGACACCTCCCTTCCCAGGAACGTAAATACCCGGTTCGATGGTCAAGGTCATCGATGGTTCTAGCTCTCCAGTGCCAGTCAGCGCCGCGTATGGTCCCTCGTGCACATCCAACCCGATACCGTGACCCGTCGAGTGCACGAAGTATTCGCCGTAGCCCGCGTCTTCAATGATGCTTCTACATGCTTTGTCTACGTCGACTAACTTCGCACCTGCAACAGCCGCCTCGACACCTGCTTGCTGGGATTCACGAGTAACCTCGTAGATTTCGCGGAGAAACGCAGAAGGTTCCCCCACCGCAAATGTTCTTGTCATGTCGGAGTTGAACCCTGCACGGTACATTCCGAAATCAATCGTGACAAAGTCACCGTCTTCGATCACGCGGTCAGAGGCACCATGGTGCGGCTTAGCCGAATTCAAACCCGACGCGACAATCGTGTCAAAGCTCGGGCGATCAGCGCCAAGCAATCGCATCCGGTATTCCAAGTTGGCAGCGACTTGGCGCTCTGACTGTCCTGCTGCGAGCTCACCGGCGTCAACTAGTTCGCGAAGCGCTGTCGATGCCAGCTCCGCGGCCTCAGCCAAGCGTTGAAGCTCCAGTTCATCTTTCACTAACCGAATTCCCTCGATTTGTTGCGCGACAGGCACCAACGTCACTCCTTCAGGACAAGCCTGCTTCAGAGCCTCAAGCTGCGATGCACTGACATAGTCTGCTTCGTACCCAACGCGGTGGCCCTCCACAACTACGCTCAGCAGTTCGGTGGCGACTTTTCGAGTGATAGTTGCCTCGATATCAGGAACTTCTTCTGCGACCTGCGTCGCGTATCGCCCGTCTGTTGTGATACGAGCTGAGCAGTCTTTGGAGATCAATAGCGCACCATTGGAACCAGAGAACCCAGACAAGTAACGGACATGCGTCAAATGGGTTACTAACATGTCGTCGATCCGGTGACCAGCTAAAAGAGACGCCAGCTTACGGCGCCGGTTTTCAAATCGAGTATCTGCTAAACCCATTGGGACTCCTTCAAGTCGTTGATAAATACTTGCATTGCAAGCTCGTAACCTTCCAGACCAAGACCGGCAATTACGCCACGCGCTAACGGCGACAAATACGAATGATGTCGGAAGGCCTCACGCGAGAAAATATTCGAAATGTGCACCTCCACAAACCCCGGACCGTCTCCCAACTCAACAACAGCATCGCGCAGCGCCACTGATGTATGCGTAAAACCGCCCGGATTAATGATGACAGGCCATTTATTGTCAGCCGCCTCGTGCACCCAATCGATCAAGTCGCCCTCGTGGTTGGACTGACGAACCTCAACATCCACGCCTGCCGCTGTAGCCTTGCTCTGCAGCCGCTGTGTGAGTGTCTCCAAGGTTTCGGCGCCATAGATTTCGGGCTGCCGCTTGCCGAGTCTATCCAAGTTTGGTCCGTTGAGAACAAGGATCATCATCGCGCTAGTCCCCCATCATGGCTTCGTAAGCAGCACGCATCTCTTCTTTGGTGGCATCTTCGATTCGTGTACAAGAACCGATACCATCGAGTACCACGAACCGAATGTGCCCGTTCTTATTCTTCTTATCGCGGGTCATTCCCTCATAGAGCTCATCGAACACGCCATGTTCGTAGCGCGTTGGCAACCCAGCCGCTTCAAGGATCGTACGGTGTAGCGAAACAACCGATTCGTCGATAAGTCCTCGCTGCAGCGCAAGGTACGCAACGAACATCATTCCCACAGCAACAGCATTTCCGTGCCGCCAACGATACTGCTCGCGTCGCTCGATTGCATGACCAAGCGTGTGCCCATAGTTCAAGATTTCACGGAGCCCCGACTCTTTGAGGTCCTTGGAGACAACGCCTGCTTTGACAGCGACAGAGCGCTCGATGAGCTCAGGCCAGTGACGAGAGGCACCCTCCTGAAATAGATCCAAAATCTTTGGGTCAGCGATAAAACCCGTCTTGATCAACTCCGCGGAGCCAGACACGATCTCTTCTTCTGGAAGGGTGTACACGCGTTCCAAGTCGATGAAGACGCCCTTCGGCTCATGAAATGCACCGACCAGGTTCTTACCTTCCGCTGTGTTCATCCCAGTCTTCCCGCCTACTGCGGCGTCCACCATTGCTAGCAATGTAGTTGGGACATGCACGACGTCAATGCCACGCATCCAAGTAGCAGCGATAAATCCACCCATATCAGTTGCTGCACCGCCGCCCACAGTGACCACGGCGTCCTGCCTCGAGAAACCGGCACGCCCAAGAACATCCCAAAGTTCACTTGCAACCGCAATGCTCTTGCCGTCCTCCGCATCAGGGACGGCCGCCAGGTGGGGGTCAATGTTATTGTTTTCTAAGTCTTGCGCGATACTTCGTGCAACGGCAGCTAGCGGAGGCTGATGCACGATCAGAGCCTTTCTCGCCCCGAGCGCCTGCACGTGATTACCGACCATCATAGTTGTGTCGTGGTCGATGAAGACCTGATACGGCTGGGGCCCACAAACATCCACTACTGCCATGACTTGCCTCTCTTGTCTCTAGGAATCGTTCTATTCGCTATCGATGACGCCTAACACTTCAGCAACGATGCGCTGTGGCGGACGATCGTCAGTGCGGACGCGGTAGTCAGCAACCTCGCGGTAGAAAGGCTCACGTTCAGTAAGCAACGCCTGGTAACGCGCTTCAGGGTCTTCTGCTGCCAGCACTGGACGAGTCCCGTCTCCTGCAGTCCGTCGAGTGCCCTCTTTCACCCCGACGTCAACCCACACGACAAGGTGGTTTTCTAACAGGGCTCTCGTCTCAGGCCGAACCACAGCGCCACCGCCTAGGCTCACAACGCCCTTGCACCCTAATACCTGCTTCACAACCTCATGCTCAAGATCACGAAACGCATCCTCCCCCAACGATGCATAGACTTCACCGCACGGTTTACACTCAGCTTGTTCGATTATCGAATCAGAATCCACGAACTGAAGGTTCAATGCCCTCCCTAATCGACGCCCAATCGTCGTCTTCCCAGCGCCTGGAGGGCCAACAAGCACGACTTTTGGAATACCGGACTCGCACGACCCTAGAACCTCATCTACGGCTGGTCGGGAACCTGTATCTGCGTTCACAGTCATCCTTTCTTTGCGGACTACTCCCCATCAAAACGGAAGCGCTGCGCAACGTATTGCTGATACGACGCAATGTTACGCCTCAACTCGTCGAGACTGTCCCCACCGAACTTTTTCAATGTCGCTTCCGCAAGCACAAGTGCCACCATCGCCTCTGCGACCACGCCTCCCGCTGGGACAGCACAGATATCGGATCGCTGATGAATACCCGTGGCCTCCGCGCCGGTAGCCATATCGATAGATTGCAGCGCGCGAGGCACCGTAGAAATCGGCTTGAAGGCAGCTCGCACACGAAGCTGCTCACCGTTGGTCATACCACCCTCAAGGCCACCGGCTCGGTTAGACAGCCGCTGAACCCGGCCATGTTTCAACGTAATCTCGTCGTGCGCTTGCGACCCTCTGCGCGTAGCAGTCTCAAAACCATCTCCGATTTCGACGCCCTTCACGGATTGAATGCTCATCAAGGCGCCCGCAAGCTGAGCGTCGAGGCGTGCTTCCCCAGAGATGTGGGAGCCCAGGCCGATAGGGAGGCCGTCGACAATTACCTCGACGACTCCACCCAAGGTGTCCCCTGCTTTCTTTGCGGATTCGATACACGCAACCATCGAGGCTTCTGCTTCCTTGCTCGCGGCACGTACCGGAGAGGCGTCGATAGCATCAATGTCAGCAAACGAAGGCAACACGTCACGATCAGGCACTGAGTCCCCAATTGAAACCACGTGCGAAAACACCTCAACGCCCAGGGCCTCACGCAAAAGTGCACGTGCAACCGCTCCTGCGGCGACTCGCGCAGCCGTTTCACGTGCTGACGAACGCTCAAGCACAGGTCGTGCCGAATCGAATCCGTATTTGATCATGCCTGGAAGATCCGCATGCCCTGGTCGCGGACGAGTCAACTTTGCACCACGCCCAGACGACATGGCCTTCTGCACATCTTCATTCGAAGTATCCAACGGATGCGGAGACATAATCGTCGTCCACTTTGGCCACTCGGTATTGCCGATCTGAATCGCGATCGGACTACCAATCGTGGTGCCGTGCACAACTCCAGCGAGCAGCTCCAGCTTGTCTTGCTCAAACTTCATCCGCGCGCCGCGTCCATACCCGAGACGGCGACGAGCGAGCTGATGTGCGATCTCCTGCTCAGTAATTGGCACGCCAGCAGGCATATCCTCAACAAGTGCTATCAGGGCTTGGCCGTGGGATTCTCCGGCAGTGGTCCAGCGAAACATGATGGCTATTCTGTCACACTTCTCATGAGAAGATGCAGTTTCCGGCATAGATTCCAATTACTGCCCAACTCGCCAACACCATCGACGGGCCATGTGGAACACGGCGAGACCTCACGAGTAACGCGAAACATACCGTGCAGAAGCTGCTTATAAACAACGCCGCAATAACACCGATGAATCCCCCAGCCGCTGCTGAAGCAACGCCCAGTGGAAGCGCGAGTTTGATGTCACCGCCACCAATGCCCTGTCCAAACAGCAAATAGGTAGCAGGCCAAAGCATACCCACAGATAAGAAGGGCTCGAACGCGACGGCAATGACAGCTACAACGCACAGTGGCAACGTGAGCCAATTAGGCAACCGCGTGTATTTCAGGTCGTACCAGCATGTCAGTATCGACCAGGCCAACCCCAGAGCGACCGCGCCCCAAACAGCTCCCCCCGCCATCTTCTAGTGACTTTGCTGCTCTAACGCGGTCCAATGCTCCACGAGCGCCGTCTCCATTTCTTCACGCGGCGCATTGCGTCCCGTGAACTGTTCGAACTGTGAGAACGCCTGCCCCGCTAGCATCGTCAGCCCCCCGACTGCTTTGTAACCGTTCGCGGCAGATTGGGATACCAGCGGAGTCGGCCACGGATCATATATGACGTCGAGCAACGGGGCGTGAGCCAGCTGCTGAACATAGGGCCGCAGCGTATCTGCGGGGACAGTCGAAACAACCACGTCAGCAGCAGCCGTAACTTTGAAAAGATCACTGTCAAAAGATACGAAGTTGCACCTAATGCCTTCCGTCAATCCTCGAAGCTCGCCGCTCCTATCTGAACGATTGATAACAGTAATTTCCTCAACCCCTCGTTCCCGAAGGGCCCAAATCACAGCCCGAGAAGTACCGCCGGCGCCGATCACGACCGCTCGTTGGATATCTGCTCCGCCAAGCAAACGGCGAAGCGCGTACAGCACTCCTTCGCAGTCAGTGTTATCCGCCCGCCACCCCTGGTGTGTGCGGACCAGGGTGTTCGCGGACCCGATCGCAATTGCCCGATCGGTTGCCCGATCCGCGACCTTTAACGCAGCAAACTTGCCGGGCATCGTAACTGAAAACCCTTGGAAACTCTCGTCCGCCTCAAGCACGACCCTGGGAAGGTCTGCTTCGACGCACTCAATCCTTGTGTAACGCCAATCATCGAGCCCCAGAGCCTTATACCCAGCGTGGTGCAAGACCGGTGAGAGTGAATGCTTAATCGGGGAACCGAGGACGGCTGCTTGGTACATTACTGCTCCCGGCTTCCTTCGCGCTGAGAATCGAGAATGCCAGAGTCATACGCGCGCTGCGTATCCTCCAAATGCTTATCAAAAGTGCGGTTAAAGACTGTCGTGCCATCCTTATCGATGGTCACAAAGAACAGCCAATCACCTTCTGCAGGCCGCTCCATCGCCTCAATTGCTTCCATCGATGGTGATGCAATCGGCGTTTGCGGTAGTCCATCCATCGCGTACGTGTTCCAAGGAGTGACCCGCTCACGGTCCTCACGTGACGTCGCAACCTCAACAGAGGGCAACCCATAGTTGACGGTCGAGTCAAACTCGAGACGCATAGGCTCTTTGAGACGGTTCAGGATAACTCGAGCCACCTTATCGAACTCTCCGGCAGGAGCCTCACGCTCAACCAGAGATGCAGCTACGACGAGTTCGTACGGAGTCAATCCAACTGACTTTGCCCTCGTGACTATGTCTGTCGCTTCATACTGCTTTGCAGATCGCGTAATCAAATCAGTGAGCACGGCCTCGGCAGACGCCCCTGGATCCACGATGTACTCACCCGGAGCAATAAGTCCTTCAAGACGTTTCGCGTCTCCCGCTCGAGCGTTCACTACCTCGAGTGCCCACTCTGGAACGCCGAGGCTCGCCGGATCCGCATCGGCCGCAACGTGGTGCAGCTCTTCAACAGTAACGCAACCAGGTTTAACTTCCTCACCACAAGAAACTTGCTGAATCATGGACAAGATACCAAGACGCCGTTGCCCACCAACGACGTTGACATCCATGAGCGTTGCACCCCCATAAACCTGTAGTGGCGTCACGCGCTTGGATGGGTCGAGCAGCGCAGCCACGGCACTGTCCGCACTCATCTCACCTTCCAAGCGGTAAAATCCAGGCTGAATGTTGTCCGAGTCCGCATTATTCGCAGCTGCAGTCTGGAACGCTCCGTTCGAAGCAACAATGCCACGTTCTTCAAGCTCAGGACCCAGCGACGAAATGTTCGAGCCCTCGGGGATCTCGACGACTTGTTCCTCACCATTGCCCGTACCGTTAAAATCGGCGTTTGTGCCGTTACGCATCACCGCGATCCAGGCAATCAATCCAATGATCAGCAAGATCGACGTTACGAGCACCGCCGTGCCCCGTGTACGTCGTTTCGAGGTTGTTGGGGTCGTCACGATTGATTCTCCTTGAAGTAATTCGTTCGGCCGTCCAGCCAGGATTGCAAAATCTCAACCGCCGCAGCTTGATCAATCACACTACGACCAGCGCGCTCGTTCACGCCGCTCGCACGCAAGGCGTGAGCTGCAGCAACAGTTGTTAGACGTTCATCAGCCATTCTTACGGGAAGCCCAGATCGTCGCCTAATCCGGAACGCGATCTCTTTCGCGTGTTTGACGCTACGTGAGCCGTGACCTTTTAAATCGCGTGGCAGACCAACAACAACTTCAACGATCTTGTACTCGTCGATGATGTCGATGATTCTATCGATATCTGCTCCGTCGCGATCTTTAAATCCTGTAACACGGGCAACAGTCTCAAGTGGAGTCGCTAGCTTTGCATCACGGTCTGACGATGCGACACCGATACGAACTGTACCGACGTCAATTCCGAGGCGACGTCCCGGCCCGGGATCTTGAACCCCGGGGCGATCGGGCTGCACCGTCATACCATCACTCCAACCGTTTACTCTGTGCCTTCCCTTAAAACCTACTGGTTTTTTGGGACAACGGATATCCAAATGCGGCGTGTCGCACTATTGATCCGTGCTTACGGGGCTTAGGCACCAAGTACGTCGCGGATTGCCTTGAAGCCGGCATCGATACCATCAGCGGAAGAGCCGGAGCCCTGAGCAAGGTTCGGCTTGCCGCCACCGCGCCCGTTGACGTATTCACCGAAGGACTTCACAAGTTCGCCAGCCTTGATCCCGCTCTCTACCGCCGCACTGGTAGCCGCAAACACGAACGGCACCTTGCCGCCGTTATCAGAGGCCAGCGCAATGACCGCGGCCTCACCTTCCAGCTTTCCGCGAAGGTCGTTCGCCAAGGTGCGAACATCGCCAGCTTCGATACCGTCGGGCAGCTTCGCAGCAATCACCGTGTACGCACCAATGGTCTCTGCGCGGTCCAAGAACTCGCCAGTCTTCGACAGCAACTGCTGACGGTGCAAATTCTCAATCTCTTTTTCAGCAGCTCGGAGCCGCTCTGTGAGCTGCGCAATGCGCTCCGGCAGCTGGCCTGTTGGAGTCTTGAGCTCAGCAGCGAGCCCCGAGGCCAGTGCAGCTTCTTTCGAAAAGTACTGGAAGGAGTCCATGCCGGAGTACGCCTCGATACGGCGTGCGCCAGAGCCAACAGAAGACTCGCCGAGCACAGCAACAGGTCCAATCTGTGACGAGTGCTCAACGTGTGTACCACCGCACAGCTCAATAGAGAACGGCCCGCCGATCTCTACCACCCGCACCTGGTCACCGTAGTTCTCGCCGAATAGCGCCATCGCGCCCATTTCCTTCGCCTTTGATAGCGACGTTTCGATGGTGTTAACCGCGAAGTCTGCGTCCACCGCCTGGTTCGTAATGGTTGCAATCTCCTGGAGCTGAGCATCCGTCAGCTGTTCGGTGTAGTTGAAGTCGAAACGCAGGTAGCCAGGCTTGTTCATCGAACCAGCCTGGACAGCGGTTGGGCCGAGCACCTGACGTAGCGCAGCGTGAATGAGGTGGGTAGCGGTATGCGCCTGTCGCGCCCCATGACGCCACTTCTCATCAACTTCAGCTTGTACCTGATCGCCGAGGCCAATGCCGCCATGTTCCACGGTTGCCTTGTGCACCCACAGTTTCTTGCCGATCTTCTGCACGTCATGAACTTGCAACATCGTATCGCCGACGCGAATCAGACCGCGGTCGGCCATCTGGCCGCCGGCTTCGGCGTACATCGGAGTGACGTCGAGAATAACCTCGACCTCATCGCCTTCCGCAGCCTCGTTCACCTTGTCACCGTCGCGGACGAGTCCGAGAACTCGGGCATCATGCTCAAGTTCTGAATACCCCACAAACTCGGTCGGGTGATTGTCCACCCACTCCCGATAGAGCGATTCATCAACGTTACGGTGCTTCTTCGCTTTATTGTCAGCCTTCGCCCGAGCTCGCTGCTCCTGCATGGCGGAGTTAAATGCGTCCATATCGACGTCAAGTCCGGCCTCATGCGCCATCTCCAACGTCAAGTCAATTGGGAAACCGTACGTGTCGTGGAGTTCGAATGCCTGCTGGCCAGGCAGAGTCTTCGCTCCGGATGCACGCAGTTGCTCGACTGTTTCGTCGAATCGGTGTGTACCGGATTCGAGGGTCTTCAAGAAGGCACGCTCTTCAGCCAAAGCAACCCGCAGGATACGTTCCCGGTTCTTCGCGATCTCCGGGAACGACGGCGTCATTGTATCCATAATGGTGTTCATAAAGACCTCAAGCACGTTCCCAGTTGCGCCTAGGAGACGTGCAGAGCGAACAATTCGGCGCAGCAAGCGGCGCAGAATGTAACCGCGCCCCTCGTTCGACGGCGTAACACCATCGAGAATGATCATCATGCCTGTACGCGAGTGGTCCGCAATCACGCGGAACCTTACATCATCTTCGTGCACTCCTGCGTCGTACTTAGTGCCGGTAAGCTCAACTGCCGCGTCAATAACCGGGCGGAGCAGATCTGTTTCATACACATTGTCGACGCCCTGCAGCAGGCAGGCAACGCGTTCGATGCCTAGCCCGGTATCGATGTTCTTCTTTGGCAACTCTCCGACGAGCTCAAAGTTGCCCTTCTTGTCGCCCTCACCGCGAATCGACTCCATGAAGACCAAGTTCCAGATCTCCATGTAGCGGTTATCGTCAGCGATTGGCCCGCCCTCTTTACCGTATTCAGGGCCACGGTCATAGTAGATCTCCGAGCACGGACCACATGGCCCAGGAATACCCATGGACCAGAAGTTGTCCTCCATGCCCATTCGCTGGATATGCGACGGATCTACCCCGATCTTGTTTTCCCAAATCGAAGCAGCCTCGTCGTCATCCAGATACACCGTCACCCACAGCCGCTCTGGGTCGAGGCCGTAACCGCCATCCTCTACGCTGCCCGTCAGCAGCTCCCATGCGTGAGTAATCGCGCCTTCCTTGAAATACTGGCCGAAGGAGAAGTTGCCGGCCATCTGGAAAAACGTATTGTGGCGAGTCGTGATACCTACTTCTTCAATATCAAGCGTTCTCACGCACTTTTGAATCGAAGTCGCTTTCCCATGTTCAAAGGGAGGGTTCTGTTGGCCAAGAAAATACGGCTTGAACGGAACCATGCCCGCATTCACGAACAGCAGTGTCGGATCGTCCAAGATAAGCGATGCGCTCGGAACTGGTGTATGTCCTGCACGAACGAAGTGCTGCGTAAAGCGCTCACGAATCTCATGGGTTTGCACGGAGTAGTTTCCTTTCAAGTTCGAATCAATCTCGAACTACTCTACCCCTCAACCACGTACTAACCTACGCAGCCTACCCAAGAACCCGGAAATTCTTCGCTCGTCACCGTGGTCCGTTGGTGTGTAGTAGACCGCATCCTCTAAGCCGTCGGGAATGTACTGTTGTTGTACTACCCCCTTCGGGTCATCATGCGGGTAGACATAACCGACTGCATTGCCCATCGCTTTCGCGCCCTCATAATGCCCGTCCCGTAAATGCGCTGGAACCGGGCCAATCTTTCCCGCGCGCACGTCCTCCTGGGCGCGGGTAATCGCCTGAATCACTGCTGGCGATTTTGGCGCGGTAGCCAAATGAATCGTCGCTTGTGCAAGTGTCAGTCGACCCTCAGGCATCCCGATCAGCTGTACCGCCTGCGCTGCGGCAACTGCAGTTTGCAACGCTGATGGATCGGCCATACCAATGTCCTCCGAAGCATGAATGACCAGCCTGCGGGCTATAAAGCGAGGATCCTCACCAGCTTCAATCATCCGTGCCAAATAGTGCAACGCTGCGTCGACATCTGAGCCTCGAATCGACTTGATGAATGCGGAAACTACGTCGTAGTGCTGGTCGCCGTCCCGGTCGTAACGCACCACCGCACGGTTCACGCTTTCCCTCACGACATCAAGAGTGATTGTCTCCCCCGGTTCGACTGATGCTGCAGCTGCCTCCAAGTACGTCAAACTGCGGCGTGCATCTCCACCCGCCAAGGCTATGAGTTGCGCTCGCGCGTCGTCGGCAAGCTTCACGGAACCCGCGAGCCCACGTTCGTCTTGTATCGCTCGATCAATCACCACGCCGAGGTCTTCAGCCGATAAGGATTCAAGTTTCAGAAGCAACGAGCGTGAAAGCAGCGGGGCTACCACGCTAAATGAGGGATTCTCCGTCGTAGCCGCTACAAGCAACACCGTGCGATTCTCGACGGCAGCTAACAGCGCATCCTGTTGAGTCTTAGAAAACCGATGAACCTCGTCAATAAACAGGACCGTGCTCTCACCCGAGATCAAATCTCTACGCGCTGCATCGATGACCGCGCGGATCTCCTTCACCCCTGAAGACAGTGCAGAAAGACCAACGAAGTTTTGCCCCATTGTTTTAGCGATCAACGAAGCGATGGTTGTTTTACCAGTACCGGGTGGACCGTAAAGAATCACTGAGGCTGCACCCGATCCCTCTACAAGTCGGCGTAGAGGTTTGCCCTCGGAAAGAAGGTGTTGCTGCCCAGCAACTTCATCCAAACTCTGAGGGCGCATTCGGGCAGCGAGGGGCGCACCGTGACCTGCTGCAAAAAAGTCTGAGCCACGTTGTGCGCCACCATCAATGGCAGTCTGCTGGCCACTAGTCGGTAAGGAGCTACCGAATAGATCACCCTGCGACATGTTTACTCTCCTCAAAAACTACCGCTCAGTCCCGGCAGGCCGACCACCTGTGAGAAAAGCCGGAGCCCCAACAACCTACACGGTTGCCGACGCTCCGGCACGCGTTTGTTTCATTGCGCCGGCTCATCCGTGCGCAATGTCGACGCTACTTCTTCGGCTTAAAATCAACGCCAGTCTCTTTACGCTGCTCGTCTGGAATAGGCGCAGGCGCATCCGTCAGTGGGTCTACGCCGCCGCCGGACTTCGGGAAGGCAATGACGTCACGAATGGAGTCAAACCCGCCGAGCAAGGACACAATGCGGTCCCAGCCGAATGCGATGCCGCCGTGCGGTGGCGCACCGTAGGCAAATGCCTCAAGCAGGAAGCCAAACTTCTCCTTGGCTTCTTCCTCGGTGATGCCCATGACTTCGAAGACACGCTGCTGGACGTCTCGCTCGTGAATACGGATGGATCCGCCACCGATTTCGTTGCCGTTACAGACAATGTCGTATGCGTATGCCAGAGCTTCGCCTGGGTTCTTCTCGAAGGCTGCCTTAAATTCTGGCTTCGGCGAGGTAAACGCGTGGTGCACAGCGGTCCACTTCGAGTGGCCAAGCGCAACGTCTCCGGAGGCTGTCGCGTCAGCGGACGGCTCGAACATAGGAGCATCAACCACCCAAGTAAACGCCCAATCGCCTTCCTTAATCAGGCCAAGCTTGCGAGCGATTTCCCCTCGCGCTGCGCCGAGCAGTGCACGTGCACTCTTCGCGTCACCTGCTGCGAAGAAGATGCAGTCACCAGGCTTCGCACCAACGTGTGCTGCAATGCCGGCCTTCTCTTCCTCGGTGATGTTCTTCGCAACAGGACCACCGAGCTCGCCGTCCTCCTGCACCAAGATGTACGCCAGGCCCTTCGCGCCACGCTGCTTTGCCCAATCCTGCCAGGCATCAAGCTGACGGCGGGGCTGCGAAGCGCCACCATCCATGACAACGGCACCGACGTAGTCATTCTGGAAGACGCGGAAGGTCGTGTCCTTGAAAAACTCAGTGCAGTCCACCAGCTGAATATCGAAACGAAGGTCAGGCTTGTCCGAGCCGTACTTCTCCATCGCGTCTTTGTATGTCATGCGCGGGATCGGAGTAGAGACCTCGTAGCCGATCAGCTTCCACAACTCAACAACGATCTGCTCCGCGAGAGCGATGATGTCGTCCTGGTCGATAAAGCTGGCCTCGATATCGAGCTGTGTGAACTCCGGCTGACGGTCCGCACGGAAGTCTTCGTCGCGGTAGCAGCGCGCAATCTGGTAGTAGCGTTCCATGCCGCTGACCATCAAAAGCTGTTTGAACAGCTGTGGCGACTGCGGCAATGCGTACCAGGTACCAGGGCGCAAACGGGCCGGCACCAGGAAATCACGCGCACCTTCAGGGGTAGAACGGGTCAACGTTGGCGTTTCAATTTCCGTGAAATCATTCGCATCCAACACCTTACGTGCTGCGCGATTCGCCGCTGCGCGGAGGCGAAGTGCTGCGGCCTGTCGCTCGCGACGAAGGTCAAGGTAGCGGTACTTCAAGCGAGTCTCTTCGCCTACCTCGTTCGAAGAGGCGTCCTCAATCTGGAACGGCAGCGCAGCAGCCTTGTTGAGCACCTTCAGCTCAGAAACGTTGACCTCGATCTCACCCGACGCCAGGTTCGGGTTAGCCGAGCCCTCTGGGCGTGGTTCAACAACACCAGTTACCTGAATGCAGTACTCGCTACGCAAATCGTGCGCAGCTTCAGCGACTTCCGAATCCCTAAAAACCACCTGCGCGTAGCCAGAGCGGTCACGCAAGTCGATAAAAATAACGCCACCGTGGTCGCGCCTACGGCCTACCCAACCTGCAAGCGTGACGGTTTGTCCTTCAAGGTCTTTGCGGAGCTCGCCCGCGAGATGAGTGCGCAGCACAGTCTGTTCCACGTCCTTCCACGTGAGATACAACATTAACTGTTGAAAGTGTACTCCCTTTGTCTCGCATGCGAAGGGACGGGTCCGAAGACCGTACCAATTCCCCATAAACGCCTGTGTCTATGGCATGCTTGTCCCATGACGTTTAACAGCAACTATCAGCGCGGAAGTGGCTACGCGAAGACTGGTTCAGGTGGGCGGCGTGGCGTCCCAATCGCCGCAGGCGGTGGTATTGGTGGACTTGTACTCATAGTCCTCTTTATTGCACTGGGCGGAAATCCGGCTGATCTCATCGAGCAATCTCCATCCGGCACAGAGCCGGATTCGAGCTACTCCTTGGAGCATTGCAACGAGGACAACGCTGCAAACAAATACGACGACTGCCGGGTCGAGGCAGCCGGCGTATCCGTCAACGGTGTTTGGAAAACGCTTTTGCCAGAGCAAGCTGGCCTTGACTACACCGAACCAGGCCTCACCTTGTTCCGGGACGCGACGCAGACTGGCTGCGGGTACGCTTCCTCAGCTACCGGTCCTTTCTATTGCCCCGCCGACCAAACAGCGTACTTTGACACCACGTTTTTTGAGCAGCTCAATGCACTCGGCGGGAACGACGCCCCGTTCACGCAAATGTATGTGACGGCTCACGAGTTTGGACACCACGTGCAGCAGATTGAGGGCACCCTCGGTCTCAGCAACTATAACGATCCTGGTGAGCATTCTGCTGCCGTAGCTATCGAAATGCAGGCCGACTGCTACGCGGGTATCTGGGCGCATTACGCGGACAAGGGTGACAACGCATTGCTTGAGCCGCTAACTGAAGACGACGTCCTCGCTGCAATTGAGACCGCACAAGCTATCGGGGACGACAACATCCAACGCCGCTCGGGCGGCGACGTCAACCCTGATACCTGGACACATGGTTCTTCTGAGCAGCGAAAGACTGCGTTTATGTCCGGGTACAGGACCGGCAAAATGTCCGCCTGCGACACTCTCAACCGTGGCGTCTACAACAGCTAAATCTTTCTGGTGATGTAACATCGCGCGCATGTCACACAATGCAGTCAGCGTCGTTGATTTGTTCAGCATCGGAATCGGCCCATCGTCCTCTCATACGGTGGGCCCTATGCGTGCCGCGCTTGCATTTATCGAGGATTTGAGTGAAGCGCCCGCCGCAGTCAAGGTTGAGCTGCGAGGCTCCTTGGCGGCAACGGGTGTGGGCCACGGAACCGACCGAGCTGTGCTACTGGGACTTGTCGGTTATACCCCACTTACTACTTCTGCGGACACCCGGCCGCTTCCTGGTGAGCTCATTCCAGAACGAGGGCACATCCAAGGTCCAGAGCGTGAACTCGACTATGAAGTCGCGATGAACCCGGTGCCCGTCGCTAAGCACCCAAACTGCCTGATTTTCGATGCGTGGAACGCCGAGGGCGTGCGCATCGCTTCCCGTAAAGAGTACTACTCCGTTGGCGGTGGTTTTATCCTCGACCGCACGCAGATGGAAGCAAACCGCGACCAGGCGGGCGTCGCCACCGTACGCGATGCGGTTAACGTCCCCTACCCATTTTCCGATGGTGCGTCCCTAATGCGCCAGTGCGAAACTCATCAGCTATCTATCGCAGAACTCATGCGTGCGAACGAAGAAGCGATACACGGCAAGGACGTCCTGGATGCTCACCTCGACGCGGTCTGGGACACCATGCAAGAGTGCGTCGCCCACGGCCTAAAAACGGAAGGTGAGCTTCCAGGTGGACTATCAGTTCGTCGCCGCGCTCCTCGGCTACATCGCTTATTGACGGCCGAATACGAGGCCTCCGCATCTCGCGGCCTTGACGCGATGGAATGGGTCAACTTGTACGCTCTCGCTGTCAATGAGGAAAACGCCGCGCACGGGCGCATCGTGACCGCCCCGACGAATGGTGCGGCGGGGATTATCCCGGCCGTCATGCACTACTGCCGGGATTTTACCGACGACTTCGACCGGGATGCTGCGCATCAGTTCCTGCTGACCGCTGGAGCGATCGGCGCCATCATTAAGACGAACGCCTCCATTTCCGGTGCCGAAGTTGGGTGTCAGGGCGAGGTAGGGTCCGCATCGTCCATGGCCGCAGCCGGTATGTGCGCAATTCTGGGCGGCACTCCGCAGCAGATAGAGAACGCTGCCGAGATTGGCCTCGAGCACAACCTCGGACTCACATGTGATCCAGTGGCTGGCCTTGTGCAGATTCCTTGCATAGAACGAAATGCCATCGGAGCGGTGAAATCAATCAACGCGGCCCGCCTAGCCAAGCTTGGTGATGGAACCAATAAAGTCACGCTCGATGATGTAGTAGAAACGATGGCAGCGACAGGCCACGACATGATGAGCAAGTACAAAGAGACGTCAATGGGAGGCCTCGCTGTACAGCTTGGCCTCCCGGTCAACATCACTGAGTGCTAAATCAGGCTAGCTCACTGCCTGAATAATGGCCGTAGCCTGAAGCGGAACGGCAACTTGTTCGTGGCTCTCCAGATTCTTGACCGCCACTTCCCCGTTCGCCAGCTCCTGGTCCCCGAGCACGAGAGCAAAGCGCGCACCCGCCCGGTCAGCGCCTTTCATTGCGCCTTTCAAACCGCGACCACCGTACGCCATGTCAGCTGAAATTCCTGCGGCACGGAGCTCGTCGATAAGCGAGCTCATCTTGCGGCGAGCCTCCTCACCGATTGCTACGCCGAACACCTCAACGCGACGATCCAGATTCGGGAGCGCCACCTCCTCAGCCTCCAACGCGAGCACTGTCCTATCAACGCCAAGCCCGAATCCGATGCCTGACAGATCTTGGCCACCGATCTGCGCCATCAAGCCATCGTAACGTCCACCTCCGCCAATTCCCGACTGAGCCCCAAGACCATCGTGCACAAACTCGAAAGTAGTCTTTGTGTAGTAGTCAAGGCCTCGCACCATCCGCGGGTTAATCACAAACGGAACCCCCATATCCTTCAGCGTCCCGGTAACAGTCTCGAAGTGCTCGCGAGACGCATCTGAGAGGTGGTCCAGCATCAACGGCGCATCGGCTAGAAGCTCCTGTACCTCCGGACGCTTGTCGTCCAGAACACGAAGCGGATTGATTTCCACGCGGTGCTGCGTCTCCTCGTCTAACGGGAGCTTCTTGAGGAAAGCTTGGAGCTTTTCCCGGTATGCGGGCCTGCAGGTGTGATCGCCAAGGCTTGTCAGCTCGAGGCGAAAGCCTTTCAACCCAACGCTCCGGTAGCAACGATCTGCAAGTGCGATAATCTCCGCATCAAGCAAGGGGTCGTCGACGCCAATTGCCTCGACACCAACTTGCTGCAACTGGCGGTACCTGCCAGCTTGCGGACGCTCGTATCTGAAAAACGGACCGGCGTAGTTCAGTTTCACCGGCAGATAACCCCTGTCAAGGTTGTGTTGGATCACTGCACGCATTACGCCTGCAGTCCCCTCTGGACGCAAGGTCACAGAACGCCCGCCACGGTCGGCAAACGTGTACATTTCCTTCGACACAACATCGGTAGATTCACCGACACCACGGGCGAAAAGAGTTGTGTCTTCGAAAACCGGAAGCTCGATGTGTTGGAAACCCGCAACATGCGCCTGTCGCACGAACTCATCGCGGACATAAAGGAACTTCGACGACGCCGGGGGCACGTACTCCTGCACTCCCTTTGGAGCGCTCAGTGCCTTGAACTTTTCTTTTTGGGGTTTCTTCGTATCACTCACGGGGACTGAGTCTAGCTGTTCTCAGTCGCTACCGCAGCCATGGCTACTGATTACGAGCCTCAAGGAGAAACGGGTTCGTGGTCCGTTCGTGCGCCATGGTTGTACCGGGTCCGTGTCCAGGCAACAACGTTGTCTCGTCAGGAATCGCCCAAACCGGTCCACACAAAGAGGTTTTCATTGCCTCTGGATCGGAGTGTGGCAGGTCAGTCCGGCCGACGGACCCCGCGAACAGCACGTCACCTGAAAACATGACGTCGCCCATCTGATAGAGGACACTGCCGGGAGAATGGCCTGGAGTATGAGTTACATCAACCCTAAAACTGCCGATTTCAAGTGGCCCATCTGCGTCAAACGTGCGGAGGTCCGATACGGCCTCCATCGAAGCGGCGTCGAAAAGCTCGAGTGTTGAGGCAGGAAGACCGCGTCCATGATCAAGCATGAACGCGTCAGCTGCGTGAATAAATACGGGAACCTGGTACCGCGCAACATCTCTCGTATGGTCAATATGGCCGTGGGTAAGAAAGATGGCTACAAGTTGCAGCCCCTCTTCCTTGAGAAACGCAGAAACGACCTGGTGTGTTCCCATGCCGGCATCGACGAGGCAGGCTAGCTTCGCAGAATCATCGATAATGACGTAGCAGTTCGTCTGAAACGGTCCCGACGTAAAACCTAAGATTCGCAATGCCTACCTCGCTGTCTACCTAAATCTCTCCGACTAGGAAAGGGCAGCCTCGGCAGCCGAGTAGTTGGGCTCGTTGGTGATCTCCTCGACCAGCTCGACGTGCACCACGCGATGATCGGCGTCAGTCACGATGACCGCGCGTGCAAGCAATCCCTTGAGTGGCGTTCCGTCAAGCGTGAGGCCGAACACCGTGCCGAAATCAGAGCGGAATGCAGAGAGGGCCTCTACATTCTCGATGCCCTCTGCCGCGCAGAAACGCTGCTGAGCAAACGGCAAGTCCTTCGAGATACAAAGCACTGCAGTGTTTTCTGCAGATCCCGCGAGCTCATTAAACGCTCGCACAGACTTTGCGCACACGTCAGTGTCTAGCGATGGGAAAACGTTCAGTACCAGGCGCTTCCCCTCGTAATCGGTCAACTTCTTTTCCGAAAGATCGCCTGCGACTAGCACGGCGTCAGGAAGGGCGTCGCCTACCTTCGGAAGAGATCCAGATGTTTGCGATTCATTACCTTGAAAAAATACCTTTGCCATGCCCACGACCCTACATGAACTATCGGTAGCAAGCAGTCGCACAAAACACAGCAAAATACGACGGGTACAGTTACACCTGCTAATATTTCCCAATCAACTAGTTAGAATAGAGGTACTACGGTGAGCAATAAAGAGCGCGGTCAAGAAGCCCTTAAACATCTGGAGCGTGAATTGAATTCACGCGATCGAAAGCAGAACTCAAAGCCCTGGTCGATCGCGGCGCTTTCCGCAGTTGTAATCGTGGCGCTAGGCGGCGGCATCTACTTCCTGGCGAACCAGGACGGCGACAGCACCAGCGAAGCACAAAGCTCGGCTGAAGAAACCACCGCCCCAAGCGAGTTCGACGCCAACAACTACGAGGCAATCGCGACGAAGCGTGCCGAAGCACTCCCCGCCTCAGTCTCGTGTGAATACACCCCCGATACAGCACAGGGTGACAAGAAAGCAGACCTGCCGAAGACCGACAACGTCTCTACGACAGGGACCGTCAACGTCGAGCTCGACACCAGTGCAGGGCCGATTGGTATGGAGCTCGACCGCTCTGTCTCGCCGTGCACTGTGAATGCGATCGAACACCTCGCCTCTGCTGGCTACTTCAACGATACCGTCTGTCACCGTCTCACCGATGGCGACAGCCTTAAAGTACTGCAGTGCGGTGACCCGACCGGCGTAGGCAGCGGTGGTCCTGGCTTCCAGTTCGCAAATGAGTTCCCGACTGACGAAGCGCTCAAGGCGCTCAAGGACGCGCCTGCTCCTGACGGAGTGTCCCCCGAGGAAGCAGAGCAAATGAAGCAGATGGAGCTCCAGCAGAACCCTCAGAAGTACGCGCGCGGCACCATCGCTATGGCGAACGCCGGTTTGGATACCAATGGGTCCCAGTTCTTCCTGAACTACGGTGATTCAGTGCTGCCTCCGCTGTACACCTACTTCGGTCAAATCTCTGAAGAAGGTTTGAACACACTTGACAAGATTGCTGAAAAGGGCGTCGAAGGCGGCGGCCAAGACGGCGCACCAGCCGAAGAGGTACGCATCAAATCGGCAACCGTAAAGTAACTACACAGTTGCCTCTCAGCTGCACAGGAGCAGTTTTCAGTCTATTCAAAGTCTTGCAAAACGTCTGATAGCCAACTAGAGTTTGCACTCGTACATTTGTCAATCCCGTCAGATTGGAAAATTCATGACCTTCCGTAAAAGTATTCTTGCAGCAGCCACTGCTGTAGCTGTCGCAACTTCTGGCGTTGCTGCTGCTGAGGCTGCAGAAAGCACCACCCCAACCACCACGGCCAAGCCAGCTTCGAACACCAAGACTGAGAAGGCCCCGACGGTGAAGAACACCACCTCCAAGAAGTCCACCACGAAGCAGGCTCCTAAGGATCAGTCGAGCGACGAGGGCTCCTCCGTCAAGGACATGTCCCCATCTGAAATCCGTAACTGGATCGCAGTGTTCACCGCCGTCATCGGTGCGCTCGGTACCCTGTTCGCATTCCTGGACAAGTACCTGCGCAAGTAGACCGCTGGCTAGGTGCCACACTGGCATCTCCCACTAGCGCACCCAAGTGGGGTAACCCGTGATCGGGTTACCCCACTTTTCTATACACCGACGCGGTAGACGTCGAATACCCCTTCAACATTCCGGATCAGATTCATCACAGAAGCGAGCTGCTTCGTATCCGAAACCTGGAAGCTGAATCGAATCGTGGCAATACGGTCTTCCTTCGCTTGTGAGGAAAGCGATAGAATCGCCAATTTTTGTTCAGACATTACCCCCGTGAGTTCCGCGAGGAGGCCGTGCCGGTCAAGAGCTTCCACCTGAACGGTCACGATAGAGGTACCCGCAGAGCCGCCAGCGCCGGACCACGAAACCTCGATCAACCGCTCTGGCTCTTGCCTGAGCTTGTTCGCGTTGGTGCAATCTGTGCGGTGCACCGAAACCCCTCCACCGCGGGTTACGAACCCGAAGATATCGTCGCCAGGAACCGGCTGGCAGCAGTTGGCAAATTTGGCCATTACATCCGGGCTGCCCTGCACCAAGACTACAGGGCCATCGCCCGAGGGTTCTGGTCGGATGATCTTTGAATGGGGCGTCCGATCCGCCAGAAGATCTGCGGCGTCTTCGACGTCACCAAACTGGTCGACCAGCATTTTTGCAACATGCCGGGACGAAACATTCCCAGCGCCGATAGCCGTGTACAGGGCATCTACATCGGAGTAACGCAGTCTGCGTGCAATATCACGCATTGACTCAGGCGTAAATAGCCGGTGAAGTGGAAGTCCGCTCCGCTGTACTTCCGCTGCCAGCGCATCGCGTCCGACTTCGAGGTGTTCCTCGCGCCGTTCTTTCGCGAACCACTGACGCACCTTTGTTTTCGCACGCGGTGAAACAATAAAGTCTTGCCAGTCACGAGAAGGCCCGGCATTTGGGTCCTTCGAGGTAAAAATCTCGACGCGGTCACCATTTTGCAGCTGTGACTCCAGAGCAACCAGTTTGCCGTTAACTTTTGCCCCCACGCATCGGTGGCCTACCTCAGTGTGCACCGCGTAGGCAAAGTCCACAGGAGTCGAACCGGCAGGAAGATTGATAACATCGCCGTGTGGCGTGAAGACGAAAATCTGCTTGCTTGTCAGGTCGTAGCGCAGTGAATCAAGAAACTCATTTGGGTCTGAAGCTTCCTTTTGCCAGTCAAGCAGTTGGCGCATCCACGCCATCTGATCTACTTCAGCCTGATCTCCCTTATGCGATCCTTTCGTCTCTTTGTACCGCCAGTGAGCTGCAACACCGAACTCGGCGTTGTAGTGCATCTCGTGCGTACGTACCTGTACTTCGAGAGCTCGCCCGCTGTTCGTCATCACCGTCGTGTGCAGCGACTGATACACACCGAATCGCGGATTCGAAATATAGTCCTTAAATCGGCCCGGCATTGCAGAATACATAGCATGGACGACGCCGACCGCTGCGTAACAGTCGTGGAGATTATCGACGAGCACGCGAACGCCAACGAGGTCGAAGATTTCGTCGAACTCGTGGCCTCGAACAACCATTTTTTGGTAGATGGACCAATAGTGCTTCGGCCTCCCCATCACCTCTGCGTCGATACCGTTTTTCTTCAGTTCGGTTTGCAACTCACGAATAATCTCTGCAAGAGCTCTGTCCCGCGAGGGCGCTCGGTCAGCAACTAACCTCACGATCTCTTCGTATTTCTTCGGGTAGAGGATCGCGAACGCGAGATCTTCAAGCTCCCATTTCACTGTCGCCATCCCGAGGCGGTGTGCAAGCGGTGCAATCACATCAAGGGTTTCGCGCGCCTTCTTCGCTTGCTTCTCAGGAGGAAGAAAGCGCATCGTGCGCATGTTGTGGAGCCTATCCGCAACCTTAATCACAAGTACCCGGGGATCCTCCGCCATGGCAACGATCATTTTCCGGATCGTTTCTGCCTCTGCCGACGCCCCAAGCGCAACCTTGTCTAACTTCGTTACGCCATCGACGATTCGTGCCACCTCAGGCCCGAAGTCGGCAGTAAGTTCATCCAGGGTGTAGTCAGTGTCCTCAACGGTGTCATGCAACAGTGCTGCCACCAACGTTGTGGTGTCCATACCAATTTCACCACAGATCGTGGCTACGGCAAGCGGGTGCGTAATATATGGGTCGCCTGATTTCCGGAACACGCCATCGTGAAGCTGCTCAGCCGTCTCATAGGCACGATTCAATAATGCGACGTCGCACTTCGGATGGTGCCGTCGATGAATCGATAACAGCGGGTCCAGGACCGGATTGCTACGGACCCGCACACCGCCAGTGAGCGAACGAGCAAGTATTGCGGACACACTTCGCATCGAGGGTGTATTCCTCTTCGGTGCTTTCTCTTGAGTCACAGTCCGCCTCCAAACTCTCCTATTGGTCGAGCACTACCACGGGAACATCTCCTAAGCGGCTTCTACCGTCCAGTCCTTGTACCTCGAGCATTACTACGTATCCAACAACGCTACCACCTGCGCGTTGGATTAAATCGGTTGCTGCGGAAAGAGTTCCGCCTGTAGCAAGTACATCGTCAACGAGAACAACCTTCTTACCGTCGAGGTCAATTCCCGACGCCGGGATTTCCAAAGCTGCAGTGCTGTACTCGGTTTTGTATTCCTGTGTAATCACCGGCGGAGGGAGCTTCCCCTTCTTACGGATGGCGAGGATGCCTACGCCCATCTCGTATGCAACAGCTGAGCCCAGGAGAAAACCACGGGCATCCAGGCCGCCAACAAGGTCTGCTCCAAGATTCTCAGATACACGCGCCATTTCTTTGATAACAACCCGCAAGGCATGTGCATCTGCAAGCACCGGTGTGAGGTCTTCAAACAACACGCCCTTTTCGGGAAAATCTGGTACTTTACGGATCCTTTCTCGAAGCGCTTCCTTTGCGCTTTCAAACGTGTCCTTCGAATCGCCCATGGGTTTCTCCTTGGATAGCTTCATTTCTTTACTCATCAACGGACCATCGATCCATATTCCAGCCAATTCCCGACAAGCCTGTGTACATAACAACGTTTTCAACTCGCTGATCAATCGCGAACGAGCGAGGCTGTGCTGAAAGTGGCAGAATCGGAATCTCCCGCCAAAGCCAATTCTCTTGACTCCGCAATGCGTCGAGTTCCTGCACCCGATTGTTCGCAGCTGGGTACTCAACTTGAGAATCGATTGGCATCAAAAGCGCATCGACGGTGCCCTCTTTCTCTACGATCTGGCCTTGTTCGTCCATGGCATAGCCCGGCAACTCGGCCAACGTCGCCAGATTCTCCGACTGGTCGAGAACTTCAATACCCGCCGGTTCGCACTGTGCTCGGATCGTCTGAATCATTGCGGAGATCCGTGCCGACCGCATCGGCGTCGAGATCCGCAAAACACTGCCACTTGCAGCACGTGCCTTTTCGACGTCATACTCAGTTGCCGTCTCACCGACACTTTCAATTTTCGACGCCAGCGGGTCACTGTGCGCAACTACTTGTACTGGAGCAGCTGCAACCTCTAGGCCCGACATCTTCGAGGAAGTTTGTGCGACTTCAGACGGATTCACACAGTGAGCAAGCGCTCTGCGCCGTTCTGGTTCTGCCCAGGGGCCTGACTTGGCCATGACCAACGCGTCAGTGAGTTCCCCCACAACGCTCGTCACATCAACTGGTTCTCTCTCTGCGTTTACGTCGTACCAGTCTGGTGCGGGTTCTTCGAGGTTGCCGATTTTCAATCCGCCGGAGGCAACTAGTTCACCGGAATCTGCATTCCCTGGCCAGACCACGATCTTCTGCAGCGCTGGAGCATCACCGTAATAGGAATCATTAGCGACGAGGACTACTTCGCCTTCTTTGCCAACACTCTCAATCTTGTACGGTCCGAACGATACTTGAAGTTCAGGATCGTACTGCTTCAGATCAAAACCGTAACGCCAAATATCTGCGATGCTTCGAAGGCTCATTGGGTCACGTGCAGTAAGCGCATCGACGAGCTCTTCCGCCGACATTCCGACACGCGCTGCAACTGCGTGTGACGGCAAAACTGTTCCGGGTTCAAAAAGATCGCGCCAACGGGCGCCACGGTTCTCCTTCATTGTGAGAGTGAAAGTTTTTGATCCGGGTTGACATGCCAATGTATCAGCGTCGTCGAAAAGAGGCATCCAAGAATCGAAGAGCTCTGGTAGCTTCCCAGCTGTGAACGTCAACAGGTAGTCATTACACGTTACTGGGGTATTGTCGGAGAACACTGCCGCATCGGAGATGGTGTAAATCACTTGACGCCTGTCGCCGGGCAGCACTTGCGTCTCTACCAAGTCGGTATTGGGGATCATTTGTCCGTTGGGGCCCGGAACGTAAACTCCGGGGTACAAACGACCAGATAGTTCTTGCGCCAGCGTCGAGTGCCCCTCAGCGCTACCCGCGTTCACTGTGACCAGTGGTGCTTGTACCTGATAGCCAAACTCTTCGCTATTAGAGTTCGACGCTGCGCCACCGTCGGAACACGCCGTTGCGAGCAACACTACAGAAAAAGCAGCAACGGCGCGTGAAAATACGCTACTCATACTTGGTTTACCTAGCGTGTCGACGGCCGCCAAGTGCTCATTGCCGGCGATTCGTCTCCATCGCTGCCTTCCACAGCACTACGAACCGGTGTATCAACGGTGCGCTTTGGCTTTACAGTGGCTTCATCGTCGTGGTCGACGATCTCACCGGCGCGGTATTTCTCTACTTCAACGTTGTGTTCCTTGTAAGCGCGCTTGCGCTCCATAAGCGTTACCAGCAGCGGAGTCGCGAGGAATAGCGAGGAGAAGATACCTTCGATGACGCCGATCAGCTGGATCAAGGCGAGATCCCGGAGTGTACCCACACCGAGCATCCAAACTGCCACAATCATCAGCGCGACGATTGGGAGTGCAGAAATGACGGAAGTAGAAATCGAGCGCATGACCGTTTGATTCACTGCCAGGTTCGCTTCTTCAGCATAGGTAGAACGACGCGAGTCCAATACACCACTAGTGTTCTCCTTCACCTTGTCGAAGACGATCACGGTGTCATAAATGGAGAAGGTCAAAACGGTAAGCAGACCGATAATCATGGCTGGGGTAATTTCCAGCCCGAAGAGGGCATAGAACCCTACGATCAGTATGCCGTCAATGATCAATGCACCCATCGCCGCGATGGCCATCTCTCGTTGCAGGCGGACAGCCACGTACACGGCTGCAGCGACGAGGAAGACCAGCATCGCCATCAACATCCGCTTCGTGATGGTGTCACCCCACGATTCGGAAACAGTCGAATCACCAATTGCGTCGGCAGACACTTCCCCTTCAGCATTCTTGGTGTGATGCTTCTCAAAGATCGCCTGCCGCGCTTGGTCGATTTGTTCCTGGCTCAGATGCTCAGCATTAATCTCAAGTGTCCGGGCATCACCGGCACCAATAATCTGAGTCAGTTCAGGAGTGACGCCAGTCGCGTCGATAAATGTCTCCTCGACTTCTTCGGCAACGAGATCGTCGGACGGCATCGAGAGTTTGGTACCGCCTTCGAAGTCGATACCAAGGTTGAATCCACGGACCAGCATCGCAAGCAGCGAGATAACTACCAGTGCCATGGTGATCCCGTACCAGAGCTTACGGCGACCGACGAAATCGATCGCCGCATCGCCGGTGTACAGACGCTCCCAACGGCCGGGCTCCTCGACAGTTGGTACGACGGAAGCAACGGTTTCAATTTGCGATGACGACATTGCTACTTCACCTCAATACTTTCCGACGCGGCTTCTGCAGCCACGCCTTGATGAGCTTCCTCGCTCACGTCCTTGTCATGCTGCGCCGCAGCAAACACTTTGGTCATACCGTTGACAGCTGGCTTCGACCAGAATCGGGACCGGGAAGCGAACACCATGAGCGGAGCAGTGACCAAGAACGTCACTAGCAGGTCAAATACGGTCGTAAGGCCCATCGTGAATGCGAAGCCCTTCACATCGCCAACCGCAAGGAAGTAAATAATGACCGCGCCGATCAGGGTCACCATGTTACCGGTAATAATTGTATCTTTCGCTCGATCCCAGCCGGAGGCAGATGCAGAGCGGAAAGTCTTGCCCTTACGAACTTCGTCCTTGATGCGTTCGTAGATGACGACGAAGGAGTCCGCAGTAGTACCAATACCAATGATCAAACCGGCGACGCCGGAGAGGTCCAGCGAGTAGCCGATCCAGCGCCCCAGCAGAACTAGCGAGCCGTAAACGAGAAGACCCGCAAAGAAAAGCGTAGCCAGGGAAATAAGACCATAGAGCCGGTAGTAGAAGAACACGAAAATTGCGACCAAAATCAGACCGACAATGCCTGCATAGAAGCCAGCCTGCAAGGATGCCAGACCAAGTGACGGCGGCACTGTCATCGCAGTTCCACCAGGTTCGCCATTCTCACCCGCGAAAGAAAGCGGCAGCGCACCGTAACGCAGGTTGTTTGCGAGACTCTCAGCTTCCTCCTGAGTGAAGTTGCCTGTAATAGAGGTTGCGGAACCGACTGGGGTTGCGCCCTGAATGACAGGTGCGGAGATAATTTGTGAGTCCAGTGTGATCGCGATCTGCTGCCCGATCATCTCACTCGTCAGCTGCGCCCAGGTAGACGAGCCATTAAACTCGCCTGCCTGGCTGAAAGCGAAGTTGATCTCCATCTGGCTCGACTGCGGGTTGAATCCACCAGTGATCGAGCGACCAGTGTCGATCTGTTCACCGGTGAGACGCGGGCCGTCCGTATCAGTAACACCTGCGAGCAATGGCACCTCGCCGAGGAGCAGTACCTGGCCAGATGAAGGGTCACAGGCTACAAGTGGTGCTGCTTCGTCATCGGTCCCGGCCAATGGATCAGTAGGTTGCACGGCACACAACGCGCTCAGCATCGACATAGCAACGAATTGCTGGGTAGGGTCTTCAGACTGACGAGTAGCCTTGAGCATCTCAGCTTGGTCAGCCCTGCGCTCCGAGGACTCCACAGGACCATTCGGCTCAGGCAACGGTTTCGCATCAATAGCAGGAATCTCAACGGTTTGTCCCTGTTCGGCAACCTGCTTCTTCACCTGATCGCCAATCGCCTTGGCTTGATCCGCGGTCAAAACCCCATACCGGATCCAATCGTTCGCGGTTTTTGCGAAGACCTCACCAATCGAATCTGCGGAAGGTGCAGGCGGTTGCATTACCGGACGGAACAGCAGCTGCGAAGTCTGCCCAATATTACGTACTTCCGATGTGTCGTCGCCCGCGGCAGTGATCACTAGGGTATTGCCGTCAACGACGACAGTCGCGCCGGAAACACCCATGCCGTTCACACGCTTCTCAAGAATGTTTCGCGCTTCGTCGAGCTGTTCGCGAGTTGGCTCGTCTCCCTGCGGAACGAGGGTCACGCGAGTACCGCCCTGCAGGTCGATACCAAGCTTCGGGGTTGCGGACTTATCGCCCGTGAAAAATACTAATGAGTACACGCCAATGACGATGAGCGCAAAAAGCGCCAGCGCGCGCGCAGGCCACTTCCGCTTTGATCTCAACTCGCCGGAACGCTGAGTGTTCTTGGACACCGAGCTAACTCCTCTATTTCTACGTTATTTCACTGCCACACCCCGCTTTGCCCGAAACTTTGGGTAAAGCGGGGTGTGGTGCACATCGATTTATCGTACGTCATCAACTGTCATATCGGTAAAGACAGCTAGACAGCATTTGCCGTAACGCTGAGATGGACTATTCCGGACGTTGTTCCGAATCGTCTACTGTAGGTTCCTGAACCGCGGACTCGACTGCCTCTCGCTTCATAATTCCGGCGGTCTCCATCTTGACGACAACACCAGGGGCAATTTCAATTCGAAGCGTAGCGTTATCTGCGTCA
Organism: Corynebacterium sp. NML98-0116; assembly: GCF_001767255.1. GTDB lineage: Bacteria > Actinomycetota > Actinomycetes > Mycobacteriales > Mycobacteriaceae > Corynebacterium > Corynebacterium pseudogenitalium. The sequence goes on along the minus strand of NZ_CP017639.1, from coordinate 1,031,980 downwards.
ACAACGTCTCCATGAAGGCCAGAAACCGTCACAACATGGTCACCGGGCTGAATAGAGGACTGCATCTCCTGTACCTGTTGCTGACGCTTCTTCTGGCTTCGCATCATCAAGATTGACGGAAGCATGAACACCAATAGGACGAGCAAAATAAGGATGATTTCCATAGCTCTATATTGACATACTCCCAATTATGTTGAAACGAGCGCCTGTCCTGGAGCATCCGGTGGCGGATCAATTCCAAGGTGCTGCCAGGCAGCCGCCGTAGCAACGCGGCCACGACCAGTTCGTGCCATCAATCCTGCTCGCACCAGGTAAGGCTCGCATACTTCTTCGACTGTAGACGGTTCCTCCCCTACAGCAATTGCCAGTGTATTGACGCCAACAGGTCCCCCACCGTGGCCACGAATGAGCGAATTCAGGACCGCTCTGTCGAGCCGATCAAGCCCGAGGTCGTCAACGTCAAACACCTCCAGCGCAGCACGCGCCGCCTGAATATCGATTCGTCCGCTGCCATGCACATCTGCCCAATCACGAACACGTCGCAGCAATCTATTCGCAATACGCGGAGTTCCCCGTGAACGTGAAGCGATTTCGACTGCTGCGTCCTTGTCGATCTCAACTTGCAAGATCTCCGCAGCACGTTCGACCACGTGCCTCAAGTCAGTAACCTCGTAAAACTCCATCTGTGCCGTAAAACCGAAACGATCCCGCAACGGACCAGTGAGCATACCAGCGCGAGTCGTTGCACCGACCAGGGTGAACGGTGGAATCTCAAGTGGAATTGACGTCGCCCCGGGCCCCTTTCCAACAATGACGTCAATACGGAAGTCCTCCATTGCCATATACAGCATTTCCTCCGCAGGCCGCGCAATACGGTGAATCTCATCGATAAAGAGGACATCGCCTTCCATAAGATTCGAAAGCATCGCAGCGAGGTCACCAGCACGTTCAAGCGCAGGCCCAGAGGTCATCCGCAAGGAAGTTCCGAGTTCCTGCGCGATGATCATCGCCATCGTTGTCTTTCCTAGCCCTGGCGGACCGGAAAGCAAGATGTGGTCCGGTGTGACGCTGCGTTGACTAGCACCCGCAAGTACAAGACTGAGCTGCTCACGCACTTTCGGCTGTCCGATGAACTCATCAAGCGACTTCGGACGAAGAGACCTCTCAATATCGTGTTCATCACTATGCGCATTGACACTGACGGGAGCCCCATCGGGACGTGAAAGATCATCCGGCAACTGGAATACGGTTTTTTCAACGTCTGACATGAACCCCACCTACTTTTTCGATAGCGTCTTCAGCGCTTCGCGCAACAGATTCGATGGATCAGTATCCGGTTGTTCCGCAACGAGAGGTTCGACGACAGTCCGCGCACTACGCTCGGTGAATCCAAGCCCAACCAGTGCTTCTACAATCTGCTCACTGATACCTGAGCCTGAAGCAGCCGGAGCCGTTGCACCGTGGCTCGCTTCGCTGCCCGTTTCAAACAAGCCGACAACCTTATCTTTCAGCTCCAACACGATTCGTTCTGCCATCTTCTTACCGACGCCAGGAATCGTTTGAATCTTCTTCGCGTCACCACTGGAAATCAATTCGGCCAGTTCCCCAGGCCCAAAGACTGCCAGTGCTGCCATCGCCAGCTTTGGCCCTAGCCCACTCACGGTTTGAAGCTTGTGAAACATAGTCCGCGAGTCCTCATCCGCGAACCCATACAAGGTCATACCGTCATCGCGGACCACCAGACTGGTGACTACATCCGCATGCTCACCACGAGTTAGGCGACTGAGCGTTGGTGGCGTCGCCAAGAAGCGATAGCCAACGCCCCCGCAGCCGATAACAGCATGATCGAGGCCAATCGAAAGGACGTCACCGTGGAGGGAATCAATCATGAACTAGTTCTTTCTCAGTTTTTCAATAGCGGAAGCTCGGGCAAGCAACGGGGCTCGCCAGCAATGGCAAACAGCGATGGCCAACGCGTCTGCAGCATCTGCTGGCTTTGGTGGCTCGCTCAGACCAAGAATACGTGTAATCATCGTAGTCATCTGTTTCTTATCAGCGCGCCCATTACCAGAAACCGACTTTTTTACCTCTGAGGGCGTATACATGTGCACTGGTATATCGCGCTCTGCAGCGGCGAGGACCATTACCCCGACGGCGTGGGCAGTATGCATCACGGTAGATACGTTACTGCGTTCGAAAATTCGCTCCATCGCAACCACGTCGGGCTTATACTCATCCATCCAGTCGCTTACCGACTTCGAGATCCGCAATAAACGCTCCGATAGTTCCACATCGGAAGGAGTGCGCGCTACACCGACGGCAATCGGTATGACCTGACGTCCTCTCCCCGCTTGAACTACCGAAAGGCCGCATCGGGTCAAACCAGGATCTATGCCCATTACCCTCAGACCTTGGAGGTTCACCGCGCTTCCTTCCGCCGAATATTGTACTGGCACACATGTTCTACCATAGTCTGAAAAAGAACCACCACTCGCCGCAACGAATGGTGGTTGAAAAACAGACTACGCCTTACAAGTCGAGCTCGGCTGCGATCTCGTCAGGAATAGACATGTTCGAGTACACATTCTGTACATCATCAGAGTCTTCGAGGGCATCAATCAGCTTCAGATTCTTTTCAGCAGCAGATGCATCCAGTTCAACTTCCACGTCAGCACGGAAGTCCTGCTCAGAGCCCTCAACCTCGATACCGGCCTCCACTAACGCCTCGCGGACTGCGGCAAGGTCGGTCGGCTGACAGGTAACTTCAAACTCTTCGCCAAGATCGTTAACCTCTTCTGCACCAGCGTCAAGTACCGCCATCAACACATCGTCCTCGGTGAGCTCCCCTTTCGCCACCGTGACGACACCGACGCGATTGAACATGTAGCCCACAGAGCCGGTTTCACCAAGATTGCCACCGTTCCTGGTCATTGCCGTACGAACCTCAGTCGCTGCTCGATTACGGTTATCCGTCAGGCACTCGATCAACAGAGCGACACCGTTCGGGCCGTACCCCTCGTACATCACCGACTCCCAGTCAGAGCCGCCGGCTTCCTCGCCCGATCCACGCTTACGCGCACGTTCGATGTTGTCGTTCGGGACCGACGCCTTCTTCGCCTTCTTGATCATGTCATCAAGCGTCGGGTTTCCTGCTGGATCGCCGCCACCAGTGCGAGCTGCAACCTCGATATCTTTGATCAGTTTCGCCCAGAGCTTGGAACGCTTTGCGTCGTTCGCGGCCTTCTTATGTTTAGTAGTAGCCCACTTTGAGTGGCCAGACATCCGGTATCCCTTCGCTTAAAACGGTTGACTATTGGTAATTGAACGTCAACCTACTATACGCCCGAACAGGTTGAGCTGCAGAACCGCGAGCAAGGTTCAGCCGCTAAAGGGAAAGCGAAGCGAAGGCTGGCAGGGCTGCGGTCCCACCCAATCGAAGAAGCCTTACGGCGGGCCGTAGCCGTAGCGAACGAACATCGCTGACAGCGTCGTTATAAAACCGCAGTGCAATTGCCACACGAGTATCTGCAGCGTCAATATCAGCGGGAAGCATCGTCCCTTGTCTCTCGATGTGTTTCCGCATTTCTTGTTCGGACTGAAGTCGTTCCTCTACGTCAACTGGAGTCAAACGCAATGATTCGATGAAACGGCACTCCTCGCGCATTTCCGGATACAGTGCGGCAATGACAGCACAGCGTTGGTCGAGCGCAGCTTGAAGTGCGTCGCGTGAACGGTCGAGACGGATATGGAGGCGGTGTAGCCGTTGCGCAGTGAAATATGCCCAGGCAAACAGCAGCGTGATTACCGCTGCGAACACCACTAGGGCGATAGTTGTCATGCGAGTGTCACCTTCTCACCAACACTTACTGCTTCGTATACAGCCATAATCTGAGCAGTCACTGTCGACCAGTCATACTGCGCGGCTCGCAGTTGCCCTCTTCTGCCCATCTCCAGGCGCAAAGCAGCGTCGTCAGTCAAAGCCTGTAACGCCTTTGTCAACTCGGCAACATCACCTACAGGAAAAAGAATCCCGGCAGGGTCGGGTGATTCTGCATCACATACCAGCGAAAAGGCCTCCAGATCACTGGCCACAACAGCGCAGCCCGCAGCCATCGCTTCCACGAGAATGATGCCAAACGATTCGCCCCCAGTGTTCGGAGCGACAAATATATCCGACGCCCCCAGCAATCTCGCCTTTTCCTCCTCGCTTACGCGACCGACGAAGTTCACTCCTGGAATCTGCCGAGGCTCCCCGCTTCCGATCACCGTGAGTTCGACTCGTCCTTCAAGGTGATCGAACGCTTCGAGAAGCAGCGTTAGCCCCTTTCTTGGCTCGTCGATACGCCCCAAGAATGCGATTCGAACAGGCCTGACGGAGCTCAACGGCGCTAGCTTCCGGGCGGCTACGAACTTCCGAGTGTCCACTCCATTAGGGATAACGATCGGATCGGCTCCGATCTGTTCAACCTGCCACCTCCGAGCAAGCTCGCTTACTGCGATACCCCCGCGGATCTTTTCTAAATATTTCCGCAAGAACGGCAGTGCAAGCTGCAAAATGCGAGACCCAGTTGTGGACGTGTGGTATGTAGCGACGATCGGTCCCGAAGCCAACATAAGCGCTGCGAGCGAATAGCTAGGAGAATTGGGCTCATGGATGTGCAATACATCAAAGTCGCCATCACACAGGAATTCGCGAGTAGTCGTAAAAACTTTAGGACCGAACGCCAGGCGCGCGACAGAGCCGTTATACGGAATAGGTAACGAACGCCCGCCTTTCTTTACAAACTCGGGAAGAGGCGTGTCATCGCGCGCAGGCCCGAGCACTTTCACTTCATGCCCTTGGTGCAAAAGTGATGCAGCTAAGTCAAGGATGTGCGCTTGAACCCCGCCTGGTTCGTCGAAAGAATACGGGCACACGATACCAATTTTCATCCCTTCGCTACCTTTTCTTCCGGTCTGCGGTCCAAAACGGCTGAAGCACATGCCAGTCTTGTGGGTGCTTTTTGATTCCGCGCTCAAACCAGCCCGCAAGCTTTTCCACTTTACCTTCTACGGAATCTGCAACAATCGGCGGCGATACGCTAGTCACCCACCCATCCATGCTGCCTGAACTCTCAAAGGCATTGTGTACTGCGAGCAGTGTCGCACCAGTCTTCTCCGCTAATACTGCCGGACCGGCGGGCATTGTCGTCTGCTCTCCAAAAAATGCTACCGGCACCCCGTGCCCACCGAGATCACGATCTGCCAACAAGCAGACAATCCCCTGTTTGTACAGAGCTTCCTCGAGGAGCTGCATTGGAGGTCTCGACGCACCACGCGAAGGAATCACCTGGATTCCTAACCCACGTCGAAATTCCAAAAACGCATCGTAGAGCTCTTCGGGCTCTACCCGCTCCGCGACCGTCGAAAAGCTCCCGTATCGGTGAGCAAGCCATGCGCCCGCAAGATCCCAGTTCCCCGAGTGTGGTAATGCGAGTACTACACCCTTGCCTTGTTGAATCGCATACTCCAGATGCTCAATTCCTTGTATCGATGCAGAGAATTGCTTGTGAAACCGTTCGTTCGAGATTACTTTCTGCAGGCAAAAGACCTCGAGCCAATACCGCATGTATGACCGCATCGAGTTCTTCACAAGCGAACGCGTGACGTTCTCAGGTCCAACCACACGCGAGAGATTCTTACGAAGTTGCTCCGGTAACCTCCCATTGCGAGAGTAAATGTCGGCGACGAACATCATCAGACGGTAGGCGATACTGTAGGGCAGCATTGATAGCAGCTTCCACCCCATCCAGTAGCTGCGATATACGCACTCATCTTTGAACGTGTGCATGCGTGCTTCGGTCCTAGCGCGACCCAAACGTTTTAGCTCCTGCTGGCGCGGCAATCTGCCGCTTGGATGCAGGATCCTTCGCTGCAATAACGAGTCGCTGCGCAACCGTATATATCGAGCCGAAAAACAGCAGCCAAAGCCCGCATTCAATGGCGTACGGCACGCCGAAGCCTTCCAACCCCAGCGCGACAAGCGCGATGAGAAGACGCTCAGGTCGCTCAACCAGCCCTCCAACAATCTTGATCCCCCCGGCCTCCGCGCGCGCCTTTACGTAACTAATCACCTGGGAGAGTACTAGTACCGCAAGGCAAACTGCGACATGCGCCGGAGAAGCTTGATCTACGTACACCAGCCAGAACACGATGGCACCGAAGAGCGCTCCGTCAGTAATCCTGTCACAACTTGCGTCAAGCGTAGCTCCGAAAGCAGTCCCTCCCCCGCGGAGACGGGCCATCGTGCCATCCACCATGTCAAAAGCCGCGAAAAGGCCACTCAGAATAGCTGCCAAAACAAGATGGTCAGTTGGAATGAGCACGACGGCTACCAACACAGTGAGCGCTGTTCCACCAAGCGTTGTCCAATTCGGTGTTAGACCAGCTTTAAGCAATGCAGTGGCGACCGGTTCTACGACAACAGCAGCAGGCTTTCGTCCATGAACACTGAGCATCTGCCTACTCCCCTCCAGTCTGTTGAGCCGCCACTTCTTTCCAGCTCTCTGCTAATAGTTGGCGCGTTTCACGCAGCAGCTGCGGAAGCACCTTGGTGCCAGTGATGACTGTCATAAAATTTGAGTCCCCTGCCCACCTCGGGACCACATGCACGTGTAGGTGATCTCCGATAGAGCCTCCGGAGGCCCTGCCTAAATTCATGCCAACGTTTATCGCTTCGGGGTCTGATACCGCCTTGAGAGTTTTCACTGCGAGCGTTACGAACCTCATAAGCTCGGCTGATTCCCCCGCAGTCAGGGCTTCAATCTCCGCCACCTTACGGTACGGCACGACCAAAATATGCCCAGCGTTATACGGATAAAGGTTCAGCACCGCGTAGACGGTCTCCCCTCGAGCCACGATGAGCCCCTCTTCATCGCTCATCGAAGGAATCTGCACGAAAGGATCACTTGACCCCTTCTCATCGCGTGGCGTTGACGCGATGTACTTCGAACGGTACGGCGCCCAAAGACGCTGAAGTCTGTCTGGAGTACCAACTCCAATGTCCTCATACATTTCTGAGCGCCTCTCTACTTCTACTGGTCAGCCTGGCGCTGTTCAACCAGCTCTTTCGTTGGTTGTTCGTTGAACTTTTCGTCCACCCAGTTGGTGATAAGTTCGACAGCCTCGTCGACGCCGACTCCATTAATTTGGGTGCCGTCGAGGAAGCGGAAGCTTACAGCGTTTGCCTCTACATCACGCGCGCCAGCGAGCAGCATGAACGGAACCTTGTGAGTGGTGTGCGTCCGAATCTTCTTCTGCATCCTGTCATCGGAATGGTCGACCTCAGCTCGGATGCCGCGCGCCCGCAGCTGCTGGATGATGCCGTCAAGGTGTCCAGCGAAATCGTCAGCAACGGGGATACCTACAACCTGGTGCGGTGCCAGCCAAGCCGGGAATGCACCGGCGTAGTGCTCAAGCAGCACGCCGAAGAATCGCTCAATTGATCCAAAGAGTGCACGGTGAATCATGACTGGTCGCTTCTTGCTTCCGTCTGAGGATGTGTACTCAAGATCGAAACGCTCAGGCAGGTTGAAGTCGAGCTGAACCGTGGACATCTGCCAGGTACGACCGATGGCGTCGCGAGCCTGTACGGAAATCTTTGGACCGTAGAACGCTGCACCTGCTGGGTCCGGAACAAGCTCGAGCCCAGACTTGGTAGCAACTGATTCTAGGATGCTCGTTGAACGCTCCCAGATATCATCATCACCGATGTACTTCTCGGGATCCTTGGTGGACAACTCCAGGTAGAAATCATCAAGCCCATAGTCTCTGAGCAGAGAAATAATGAACTCCAACACACTCGTCAGCTCGTCTTCAAGCTGTTCCTCGGTGCAGTAGATATGGGCATCGTCCTGAGTAAAACCGCGTGCACGAGTCAGGCCATGCACCACGCCGGACTTCTCGTAGCGGTACACGGTACCAAACTCGAATAGTCGCAGCGGCAATTCACGGTACGAGCGTCCACGTGAATCGAAGATGAGGTTGTGCATAGGGCAGTTCATAGGCTTGACGTAGTAATCGACTGCCTGTTTGGTCACATTGCCTTCGTCGTCGGTCTCGCCGTCGAGCTGCATCGGTGGGTACATGCCGTCGGCGTACCAGTCCAGGTGGCCAGATTTTTCGAAAAGCTCACCCTTCGTCAAGTGTGGGGTGTTGACGAATGAATAGCCTGCCTCGAGGTGACGCTGGCGGGAGTGTTCCTCCATCACCATCCGGATAATTCCTCCATCCGGGTGGAATACTGGCAAACCAGACCCAACTTCCTCCGGGAAGGAGAAAAGATCGAGCTCATTGCCAAGACGACGGTGGTCACGCTTCTCTGCTTCTGCAAGCATCAACATGTGCTCATCGAGCTTTTCTTTCGACTCCCAGGCGGTGCCGTAAATACGCTGCAACCCGGCGTTATTCTGGTTGCCACGCCAGTACGCAGCTGACGAACGTGTCAGTGCGAACGCCGGAATGTACTTAGTAGTTGGCACGTGAGGCCCGCGGCACAGATCGCGCCACTCGACTTCATTCGTCCGTGGATTCACATTGTCGTAGTGGGTGAGCTCTCCGTGACCGACTTCAGTAGCTTCGTCCGAGTCAGGGTCCACGTTTCCCTTGTCCTGCACGAGTTCAAGCTTGTACGGCTCATCAGCTAGGTCCTCTGCTGCCGCTTCAGCCGACGGATAGACTCCACGAACAAACTTCTGGCCCTGCTTGATGATCTTCTTCATGCGGCGCTCGAGCAGCTTCAAGTCTTCTGGTGTGAACGGTTCAGCCGCGTCGAAGTCGTAGTAGAAGCCACCCTCAATGGCTGGCCCAATTCCTAACTTCGTCCCCGGAAACTCAATCTGCACTGCTTGCGCCAACACGTGAGCACACGAGTGGCGAATCACGGACCGACCCAGCTCAGTGTTCGCGGTGACTGGAGTTACTGTGGTGTCTACATCCGGCGTAAATGACAGGTCCTTCAACGACCCGTCTTCAGACTGCACGCAGACAACCGCCTCCGGGCCCTTATTCGGCAGCGACAATTCGCGCATCGCAACCCCGGCAGGAGTGTTCGCCGGGACCGTGAAAGCCTGGGCTGCAAGGTGGGTTTGGTCGTTATTCGTCATGTTCGTGCGCTCCTTTGCGCTTCAATGAGGTACGTCATACCTGGACGCACCCAGCTGGATTCGTACAAGCTCGCCGGAACCTTTAAATATTGAGGTCGGCAAACATGGCAAAAATCATACCGCGTTCACTACGCGAGTAGTGACTCGGCCCAGAAACTCGGAGCACCATCTTGCGCCTGCGTGCCCGGTGGTATCCAGTACACCGCCGAACCAATGTGCGTGATCCATTCATTCAGTCGGTCAGCCTCATCGAGCCTTTTGAGGACCGGAGTGAATTGCGTATCTGGGTTTTCCTGAAATGCAATGAACACTAAGCCAGCGTTGGACAGCTGTTCCTGCCCAGGCTCAGGCGGCAAATTGTAGTTATAAGGGCGCCGTTTAAATTTCTGCTCTGGGTGCCCTTCAGGCGCCATTGACCTGGCAACGTGCGAGTTTCTATCGACCTTTGGCAGGCCATATTCGTCCCGCGCTTCCAGATCTACCGGAGTGAACTCTTCGCCGCCCGAAAGGGGTGCTCCGTTGTCTAGCCTGCGCCCGACGGCCTCTTCACGGGATGTCCGGTCGAGCATTTCCCAGGTGTCAAGGTTCATCGCTATTCGACGAACCACCATCGACGTTCCACCTTCAAACTCTGCAGCGCCTTTTGCCCACACCTGGGCGTCGTATTCCTCATCAGTGTGAGGGTTTACCGTGCCATCAATCTGTCCAAAGAGATTCCGTGGCATGGTTCCTTCGCGGTGTACAGCAGGGTTATTCATGAACCCTTGCTGCACCCACGCGGTAGCTACATAATCGACGCCAGCTCGCACCATATGACGCATCGCCCATGCGCACATCAGTGGGTCATCTGAGCAAATCTGCAACACCACGTCAGTCTGGCCCCAGTTCCGTGAAAGCTCGTCTCGCGAGAGCGCCGGAATGTCGTGGAGCCACGACGGTTTGCTCTCAGGCGCGGCGATATCAAAAAACTTCTCTCCCAACCCCACGGTAATGGTGAGGTTTGCGGGGTGTTCCGTCATCTCTGGTTCCAGGCTTGCCAACGGGTTTTCGCCGGCTGTCAACGCACGGGCATCCTCAGTCCACAGTCGCATCAATCGAACAATCGCAGGCTTATCGACGCCATCTTTAAAATTGAAACCAATCAGATTTAGTGAGGACTGTTGAGGCGTCGAAATGCCTGCCTGGTGTATGCCGTCAAACGGAACCGTTGCTGTGGCAAGGTCTATCGCAGGCTCTTGCTGAGCATTCACCACAGCATCGCGGCTTTCCGCGCAAGCTGTGGCTGCCCCGGCGGCAGCAACACTCAGAGTCCCGGCGAGAAAATGACGACGGTTGACAGACATTCGACTTTCCTTCAATTAGTGGTTGTGGCCTTCACCCATGGACCCATGTTGGTGCCCCTGGAGCTCCCCGTGCTCACCATAGTCTTCGTCACCCGGAAGCATAGAGCGAACGGCTACGTCTGGAATCTGCTCCTCGGTTCCGTCGGCGAACTCAAGCGTTACATCGACCACGTCGCCTGCCGGAATTGCAGGGTCGAAGCCCATGATCATGAAGTGGTCACCGCCAGGCTTGAGCTCATATGTCCCACCGGCGGGGATCTCGATGCCGCCTTCTTTCTCGCGCATGACTCCATCTACCACCTCGTGGATCTCGTAGGTGGCGTCGCCGAGTGACGTAGTGAAGCCAACGATGTGAATGTCCTTGTCAGAGGTGTTGTGCAGCGTACCGAAGAACCCGGTCATGGACTTTCCGCCTTCCGCACCGGCTTCTGCTTTCGCACGAATAGCCGCGGACTCAACGCGGATATCACCTTCGCCCTGAAGCTTGTCATTGTCTGGAGCAGCAGTCGTAGTGGACTCCACGGTTGTTGTCTCTGCAGCGGTTGGCGCAGATGTCGACGGGTTTTCCTGCGATGGCGAGCAAGCCGTCAGGGCAAGAGCGGCGACACCAAGTGCCGAAATAGCTGCAGTGCAAATGTTTTTCATATTTCTCCTTAGTCGTTGCTAAAAACTTGTGTATGTACTGGCTCAATCTTTGCTCAAGGAGCCGCGACGCAGTAAAAGTGCCGTTACAGCACCGAAAAGAAGCAGGATTAGTCCGCCGACAAAAAGCCAGCTAAAGGAACTGGATGAAGAACCGCTCACTTCTCCGGTTGGCACGGAATCTTCCATAGTTTCATCGACAACTTGTGAACCTTCCGGCGCATATGTAAACGTTGTCATCCCTTTAGTGGCGTGCCCGTCTGAAGAGACAATCTGAAATCCGATCCGGTACTCTCCTGGCACTTTGTCACCAGATTCGCGAACTTTCTCTGGAAGTTCAAGGGACACAAATCGTCCGTCGAGCACTGGCTCTCCAGTAAAGAGGATCTCGTTGTCCGATACCCGCGACAGCGCGAACGTGTTGAAGCCTTCCTGGGGTTGACCCGAGAACTCCAACGACAGCTCTTTCGGAAACTCGGCTACCACGGACCCGTTTGATGGATCTCCCCCAATAACGGCATCATGTGCCTCCGCTGATCCGGCCAACGCAGAAGCTACACATACGGCACTCAATATAGCCCATGCCGTTCGCTGTACCCTTTGTCCTGCTTTGGACATTCGGATCCCTCCTACAAAATGAACTGACTTTAAACCAGTACAACATTAGTCGTAACGAATGGCGGATTAGTTCCCCAGCATGCCCAGTGCCGGACCATAGAAAGCGAAAATGCCCGCAAGGCGGGCATTCAGTGGTCCTAGCTGGGATCGAACCAGCGACCTTTCCGGTGTGAACGGAACGCTCTTCCACTGAGCCATAGGACCGAACGCGAACTACTTTACACCCCCTCCACTCCTTCAACGAATCCGCAGTACAGCAACACTTTCACCGAGTAACAGCAATTTCCCTGCCAACCCAGCGCCTCACCATCGTACGCACCTGCCAAGACTGGCCCTGTGCTGGCGATTTGGAAAACTAAGAGCTAACAGATAATGTTTGTTCACGCACAACGGAGGTACCACTTCCGGAGAGCATGCGGATGTAGCGCAGTTGGTAGCGCATCACCTTGCCAAGGTGAGGGTCGCGAGTTCGAGTCTCGTCATCCGCTCCAAGTACTTTCAGTACTTCGGAGGTACTCACGGTGGATTGGTCGAGTGGTTAGGCAACGGTCTGCAAAACCGTGTACACGGGTTCGATTCCCGTATCCACCTCCAACCTCGCGCGATTAGCTCAGCGGTAGAGCACTACCTCGACACGGTAGGGGTCACTGGTTCGATCCCAGTATCGCGCACAGAGCCGCACAGCTCTTTTCAAAATGTGCATGCGGATGTAGCGCAGTTGGTAGCGCATCACCTTGCCAAGGTGAGGGTCGCGAGTTCGAGTCTCGTCATCCGCTCCACATAGGCTCACGCCCTCGGGATTCCCGAGGGCGTGAGTTTTCTCATATCGGTTGGACGCCGCGGTTTCAGCGTGCCCTGGCCCACATATATCTAGGGACGTGGGCCCTCCTACTCACCGCGCGCCTGGGTTTTCAGCTGTTCGAGGAACATGCGAGCCACCGTAAACTCCAAGGGTTCCCTCATCGGGTCGGAGTACGTCTTCTCCCCCGCCCGGCGCGTCAGCTGTTCCCGTACGAGCGTGACGATGGCGTCTACGCCTCCTGATGAGACTTGCATCGGGTTTTTCGTGGTCTGCACGAGTTCCGGACTGATTCCCATGTCTGCAGCGATGCGGCGGAAGAGTGCCTTGTCTTGTGCGATGTCGGCCCCACGGATGACTCGTGGGTGGATGCGCAGTGCGAGGTCGACTGCCTCGTGTGTCTGCCAAACCTGAATGTGGCGCTCGGGGTCTGCGATGAGGCGCTCGTAGAAGTCCGGGATGAAACGTTGCCTGGTGAAGTTTGCCTTGATCCCTCGGCGTACCTGGTCATCCCACAGTTGGAGGTAATTGTCGGCTGCTGTATCGATGGTTTTTCCGCCGAGAAACAGTGCGTCCGCACCTGCCCCTGTGATGAGTGCGCCGTCGGCATGATACTCCTGCCTGCACGTGTCGATGGCTACCAAAATGGCCCCAGAGAGCACTTCCCAAGGTTCCACGGTGTCGAGGCGCTCGATGGTTTCCTTGAGCAGCGTCTCCAGCGCTTCCCCGCGTGGGGCGACGACGTGATGCTCGAAGCCGAGTGCGCGGGCCACCTCACTCGCCACCTTGGTCTCCTCCGCTGCCTGTTGCGAGGAGTCTTGACTGAACGTCACCGCGAGGACGTCGGTACGCAGTTGGGCGAGCACCGCGGCGATGAGGATCGAGTCGACGCCGCCGGAGAGCATGAGAGTGGGGCGCCCCGGCCAGCGCCCGAGCACCGCTGTGAGGCGTGCACGCAGGTAGTCGACGACAGCGTGTTTAGCTGGCGCATATTCGGTGATCTCGTATGTACCTGGCTCGATGCTGCGCTCGTCGGCGACGTATTCGCAGCCTTTATCCGTCACAGCCAATTTTCGTCCTTTCCTCAAGCGCTGCAATTCGCTGCTGCAGCTCTCGTATTTGTTTCCGTCGCGTTTTCATCACCACCGGTTCGGCGTGCGTATGGCGGTAGACCGCCACGTGCACCATCCAGGAGAATGCGCCCAGGATGACCCCGGCGGTAAGGATCAGGCCGAAGCGTTCAAAGGTGCCAATCTGTTCTAGCCCTGCGAGCGAAATGTTGAAAGACAGCACCCCAATGACAGCGAGGAAGACAGACAGAATCTCTATGCTCCGTAAGAGACTGTTGCGTGACTCTGCTTCAATCCTCTCCGACATCCGCTCTACTTCGGCGCCGACGTGCGCAAGCTCTGCATCTACACGTCCTTGAATGGAGTTTTGTACCTGCCGTTCGGTGGCAATCATCATCCGGTAGGAGACGAACTCCCCATGCAGCGCTGTGGCATCCGCGGGTAGGTTCTTAATGGCCATCTGCACAGAGTGAAGTGCCTCGGCGTAAAAGTCGTCCCGGGAACGAACCGTGCGTCCCGAGAACACGTCGGAGCGTGGTGCTGCTTCGATGGCTGCCATGCGGCGGTATCCCTCGGCACGCCGGTAGTGCGCGATGTAGTCGTTTGGCGAGTGATAGCGCAAGATTGCCTCAGAGAAGGCGAGTATTTGCTCCCCATACTCGGTGTCTGGATAGAGCCACAACCCGTGGAGCATGAGATGTTTGAGCTTCAGTGGCACTTGTTCCAGCTGAGAAACGGCATGCTCGTTCCCGTCGCTGGGTGGGGCTCCCACGGCGTCGAAGACGTGCTGCGGGTCAATCCTACGACCCGAGAGCAGCCTGGCGAAGGTGAGAAAAACCTGGTTGAGGTTAACGGTCACCGACAGGTTGTGGAAGCGCAGGGGCGCATCGTTCGCCATATCGAGTACGCGCCGGATGCCATCGTGGTCGAAGTTGAAGCGATGGAGTTGCAGCTCGATAAGGATGAGCGCGAACTCTGCAGTGCGAGACTGCCTTGCCCATTCCGGCAACAGCCGAAGCCATTCCTCGTTGTGCTCACCGAGGCAGCGCTCACGTGCCTTCCATGTTGCGTCGGTCACGGCGTTGAACATCGCTTCAAACGCATCGATTTCACGGTAGACGGTCTCACCGAACACCGCGTCTGCAAGTACGCAGACCTGCTGTTTCCAATCGGCATCTGCCACGTCTGGGTCAAAGAGCGCTGCGAAGAGCCGGTCAGGGTTCTCGCCACCTATCCATACCCGCTGCGCCTCTTCCACGAGCGGAAAACGATCGAGCACGTGCTGTCTCCTTTTAAAATCCTGGCAGTCAGATGTGTACGCTTGACGCCATGATAGACGCGAGCCGCACTTTCGAACCAGCTGAATTGCTGGGCACTGTGCTGCCCGCTTCAGTCCCGGAACTGCGTCTGCTTGCGGTCATGACACTTTCCGGCGCTGCCTCTCTCGATGGCACCTCCCGCTCCCTTGGCAACGCCATCGATGCCGCGCTGCTCAACCTGCTGCGTGTGTGGTCCGACGCTGTCTTAGTCGGTGGAGGCACCGCGCGGGCGGAAAACTACTTCGGAGTCAAGTGCACCGACGAGGACAAGGCCGAGCGTCGGTCCCGCGGGCAGGCGGAGGTCCCACCGCTTGCGATCATCACCGAAAGCTTCGAGTTTGACGTGGACACACAGTTGTTTTACGACACGGAGGTGCCTCCGCTTTTCCTCGCTCCGGAGCACCACGTCAACGATCCGGAGCTCGCCGAGCGTCGAGAAGCACTCCTGCACGCGGGCGGCCGCATTCTGTCCACTGGCGATGGCACTGCACGCTCAATTATCGATGCCCTGCACGCCCAGGGCTTTAACCGCATCGTTTGCGAGGGCGGACCTGGACTCTACGACATGCTCCTGACTGCTGGGCTCGGTGACATTTTGCACCTGACCATCGACCCTACGTTGCAAGGCAAGGTAGAAAAGCCCCTCTTCGGCGGAGGTGGAGACTATGCCACCCCGCTCGAGCTCGAAGACGTGCGGGTGAGCGAGGACTCGACGATGTTCGTGCGCTACCGTCTGTGGGGCACTGCTGCTTCCCACGAGGGGTAACTGCATTCGGTACTGTTATGCAAGTGACGAACGCACAAGACACTCCCCCCGCCTGGGCGCAGCGCCTGAACAACATCTGGACCGCTCCTGCCCCACAGAATGGCTCGCACACCACAGCGGCAACGCGCACGCTACAAACCGCCGCTAACGCAGCTGCCTGGCCACTGGCACTTCTGCTCATCATCCACCGCGTTGCCGTTCTTGCAAGGCACGGCTCCCAGACCGACGACTTCACCACCGTGTGGGCTGCCACCCGTCGCTTCGTCGAGCGCGTCCCCGTCTACAACGAGGTGTATCACCACGTCGATCCGCACTATCTTTACAATCCTGGAGCTACGCTACTGCTCTCACCTTTGGGCCTGTTTGACGACGCCTCGCTGATCCGTCCACTCTTTGTTTTAGTAAACACCGCCGCCATTCTTGCGGCACTTGGAATCCTCACGAAGCTCAGTAGAAAACCGCTGAGCCACCCGCTGCTACCTATCAGCATCGTGCTCAGTTTCTGCACCGAGTCAGTTGTGAACACACTCGTCTTTTCGAACATCAATGGTGTATTGCTGCTCCTCTTTACCGTATTCCTCTATAGCTATACTCACAGGCGCTTTGTGTTAGCCGGCGTCTGCCTAGGCCTCGCCATACTGGTCAAGCCGATGTTTGCCCCCTTGGTGGTGTTGCCACTCATGCAACTCCGCTGGCGTTGCGTCGTACCGAGTGTCCTAGTTCCCGTGCTCTTCAACGTTGTCGCATGGCCAATGACACCGGGCGCCCGCGATTACATCGATGTCGTCATCCCCTACCTAAAGATCACCCGCGACTATGCCAATTCATCGCTTGCCGGCTTCACGACTTACTTTGGACTTCCAGCGCAGTTCTACGACGCACTATTCGTCTTTTTCGGCATCACTGTCGCTATAGCGGTCCTAGGGCTTGCCCGCTGGCGCTGGTCAGACGAGCTCCTATGGCTCACGTTTAGCTCCACGGTGTTACTCGCGGGTGTATGTTTGCTCTCGTCCCTCGGCCAGGCTTACTACTCGATGATGCTCTTCCCGGCGGCTTTCACTGTACTTTCAGCACGAAGCCCAATGCACACCAGCGGCCCCTGGATCGGACTATTTTTCTGCCTTGCACCGTTACAATGGACGACACTTCGAAACCCTCTCATCGGGAACTGGATTACTACATTCCTCCCCACATTGGGTTGGGCTGTGTTCATCGTATCGACGGCCACCTGGGTACTCACAACAGTGTTCACAACAAAGAAAGGCGAAAGAGACCCTCATGACAGAGAATCGTTTTCAGCAGATGACGGAAGCAGAGTGGAAAGCTCACCTCGTCCCTGAGGAATTCCGTGTACTTCGGCAAGCCGGCACCGAAGCACCTGGAGTTGGTGAGTACACCGACCATTTCGAAGAAGGCATCTACGTGTGCCGTGCATGCGGCGCAGAGTTGTTCCGCTCTACAACGAAGTTCGACGCCCACTGCGGGTGGCCAGCGTTCTACGCTCCTGATAGCGAAGCCGCCGTCATCAAGCGAGCCGATTACTCTCTCGGGATGGTAAGAACTGAGGTGCTTTGCGCTCAATGCCATTCCCACCTGGGGCATGTATTCGAGGGTGAGGGTTTCAACACACCAACCGATCAGAGATACTGCATCAATTCAATTTCTCTGAAGTTTGATGCCCCAAGAAAAGACGATTAAAGAACTCCCCCAGCGCCGAGATGCGCTGAGGGAGTTTTTGATTTCGCAATGCCAGCTACGGCAGAACCTTTATGACGTCAGCAATGCTTGCGACGCGGCGACCGGTCTGGAACGGGATTTCTTCTCGGACGTGAAGGCGCGCTTCTGTGTAGCGCATCGTCTTCATAAGTGACTCAATACGCTCCAGCGTGTCCGCCTCGAACGAAAGCATCCACTCATAGTCGCCAAGGACAAAGGCCTCGACGGTGTTGGCACGAACGTCTGCATAGTCGCGTGCTGCCATGCCATGCTCCATTAGGATCTTGCGACGCTTCTCAGGCTCCATTACGTACCAGTCGTATGAACGAACGAATGGGTACACCGTAATCCAGTCCTTCGGATCCTCCCCCATGATGAAGCTCGGAAGATGCGACTTGTTGAACTCCGCAGGGCGGTGAATTCCATTACCGAGCCACGAAACCTCCAACAGCTGACCGAACGCGGTGTCACGGCGGAATCGCGCGAGTGCATCCTGGATGTACTCGAATTCCTCCGCATGCCACCAGATCATGAAGTCCGCGTCAGCCCGAATACCAGTGTTGTCATAGATACCACGTACGACAACTTTCCCTTCCTCTTTGAGCTGCTCAAAGAACTTTTCCGCTTCTGCGATAACTTCGTCGCGCTCGGTACCAAGTGCACCTGGGATCGCACGAAATACCGCGTACTGCAGGTAGCGCTGGGTTGCGTTCAGCTTTTCGTAGTCAAGCTTCGCCATTTAAACTCTCCTTCTGAGATTCACGGAAACACGTTGGATGCCAAGGCGACCAACCGTCGCTATAAAAACATACATCAAACGAAAGTACTAGTTCAGTGTACACTTCGCTGCAAACGCTGAATCTTGCCAACCAATATACGGCGCGCCTCGCCCCCTCAAAGCCGCATCCTCATTAGCTTGGTTGGCGTGATGAACTCGGATACCACCTCCCCAAGCGAGAGCGCGTCGACTCCTGCGGAGTTCACCGCAGCGGTCGAATCGATGCATAAGGCTCAAGTGCGCCCAGAAATCTCCATCGGTACCATTCGGCCTCCTCAGCGGCCTGCACCGTTTAGCCACGCCGTTGGGCTTGAGGTTATCCAGACCAAGCCAGACCAAGGTGACGCGTTCGGTCGCCTCATCCTGCTTCATTCCCCCGACGCCGAAGAGGCCTGGGAGGGTTCAATGCGACTAGTCGCCTATATCCAGGCAGATATGGACGATGCTGTCGCGGCGGATCCACTTCTCCCCGATGTGGCATGGCAGTGGCTTAACGAGTCGCTCGATGGCAATGGGGCCGGGTTTACCAACCTTGGAGGTACGGTAACCTCCACAGCTTCCGTCCGCTACGGGGAGATTGGCGGCCCTCCGCGGGCGTACCAATTGGAGATGCGCGCATCTTGGACAGCTGAAGGAATTGATCTGTCATCACATGTGGAAGCGTTTGCAAATGTCCTCAGTTTAGTGGCGGGTCTGCCACCCGAAGGTGTGCGAACCATTTCGTAGCATTAGTATGTGTACGCATGGAAGTGAATTTGTCCTACACCTTTGTCGATCATCCATCGCAGTTTGCCGAGGTAGCTGATCGATTAGCCGAAGGACTTGGTCCTTTTTGTATCGATACCGAACGAGCCGGCGCGTACCGCTACGATGACCGAGCATTCCTCGTACAGATCTACCGCAAAGACGCGGGAACGTTCCTCATTGCCCCTGAGCACTATCGAGACGAGTTCGAACAGTACTTTGCACCAGTCTGCAATGATCAGGAGTGGGTAATACACGCGGCGAGAGAGGATCTACCGTGTCTCGCGCAATTAGGATTACGCCCGTCCACTATTTTCGATACCGAACTTGCAGCACGATTTGCAGGATACCCAGCAACCAAACTTGGCGTGTTGGTAAAGGAGTTTTGCCAAGTCTCACTTCCCAAGCAGCACGGCGATGCCGATTGGTCACAGACACCACTGACTGACTCAATGCTCGAGTACGCAGCGCAGGACGTTATTTACCTGCCCCACCTTGAACAGGCCTTAGTACACCTCCTCGATATGCAAGGCAAACTTGAATACGCGAATCAAGAATTTGCTCATTTGGTAGCTACGCGTTCAAACCCGGGGGTAAAGAAACATTCTTGGCTCGATATACCCCAGGTTTCGGACAAATTATCGGATCTCGAGCTCACTTTGACGAAGTGGCTTTGGGATGCTCGCGATTGTTTTGCCTACGACCAAGACATAGCTCCGGGATTAGTACTTCCGAACAAGATGCTGGTACCACTGGCTCAGTCCCGCCCAACGACCGTTGACGAATTGCTGGCGTTTGACGGTGCAACCCATGCGCTCACCAACTATCCATACTTCTGGCTCGAGACAATCCATGATGCGCTGTTATCCCCATTTGAAAAAGCACTAAGGGAACAAATTCGCTTACCTACTAGGAAAAGCATTTGGGAGTGGACAAGGCACAACAAAGTGGCGCTACGTACGCGACAAAACATAAACAATCGGGTCGCCGAAATCGCCGAGACTCTTAAGATCCGCAAAGAGCTGATTTTGACGAACAAGGTCCTCGAACGGACCATATGGACCGCCTTCCACGAACGTCTAGATTGGCCAATGGAATATACCCGTCCCCTGCTCAAGCAGATGGGACTGCGCGAATGGCAGATAGACTTCCTAGCACCTATTTTCGTGGCGGAACAGCCGGAACCTCGCCGCTAGGCAGCGAGTGCCTTATTGATCGTGGTCCTCAAGGCCGCGTACCCACTCGCGAATCTTTTTCGTCGCAGCTGACTCGTCCATACCGAATTCTTCAAAGATCTGTTCCCGGGAAGCGTGCTCTGGGAACACCTGAGGAAATGCAATATGCCGCAGCGGTGTGTCGATTTCAGCGTAGGACAACGCTTCTGCAATTGCTGAACCAACGCCTCCATGTACGATCCCGTCTTCATACACCACGACAAGATCGGACTCAACCGCAAGATCGAGAATATCAGGGGAAACAGGCACAACCCAACGGGGATCTACCAGGGTAACTCGAACATTGTCCGATTCCAATCGTTCAGCGACCCGTAGTGCCGAATCCGCAAAAACTCCCACTGCAACAATCAACACATCAACTGTCTGGTCGCTTTCATCATCTTGCGCAGTCGATGATGGTTCTCGAAGAATATCGACGCCACCTGGCAGCCGCTTAATAGCTGCTAGGTCCTCCCCGACGCTCCCCTTAGGGAACCGGACAACAGTTGGCCCGTCCTTAACAGTCAAAGCTTCCCTAAACAGTTCCCTTAGCTGCTGCGGATCGCGAGGCGCCGCGACACGAATATTTGGGACGATTGACGTCAGCGCCATATCCCACACGCCGTTGTGGCTTGCGCCGTCCGTACCAGTGACGCCCGCTCTATCGAGCACTACAGTCAACGGCTGCTTGATAAGTGCTGCGTCCATCAGGAGCTGATCGAAAGCTCGGTTCAAAAATGTGGAGTAGACCGCGACAACGGGGTGCAGTCCCCCGAGAGCAAGCCCGCTGGCAGAGGCAATCGCATGCTGCTCCGCAATACCGACATCAAAAAATCTGTCAGGAAATTCCTCTGCGAACGGTGCAAGGCCTGTCGGCCCAGCCATAGCGGCCGTGATTGCGACAATGTCACGTCGAGTCCTAGCGGCGTCGAGAAGTTCCTCGGTGAAAATTGATGTCCACCCTGGCTTGGACTTCTTCAGAGTTTCTCCTGTAACAGGGTCAATCGCACCAGTGGAGTGCATTTGGTCGGCGATGTTGTTAACTGCGGGGGCGAAGCCGTGGCCTTTCTCAGTCACAACGTGCACAATCAAGGGCCCCTCGTAGGTCTTCGCGTACTCGAAAGCGCTTAGCAACGCCGTGAGGTCGTGACCTTCTACTGGCCCAACGTACTTCATCCCCAGCTCCGGGAACATCTCTGTTGGGATAACCTGGGCCTTCACTCCTTCTTTCAGCGCATGAAGCGCTTCAAACGTCCGTTCTCCGACCCAACCCATCGACTTGAGGGTCTTCTTACCGGATTCCATTACGTCGTCGTAGCCGGGTTTCATGCGCAAAGCTGCGAGCTGATCACGAAGGCGAGTCAGGTTGTTCGCAAAACCACCAATAGTTGGCGAATACGAGCGACCATTGTCATTTACGACTATGACTACGTTGCGTTCTGCGGCTGCAATGTTGTTCAGCGCTTCCCAGCACATCCCACCTGTCAGTGCACCGTCACCGACGACGGCGACAACATTTTCGTCGCCCTTGCCCTGAATGTACTTGGCTTTCGCTAAGCCATCTGCAATTGAAAGCGAAGCACTCGCGTGCGATGACTCAGTCCAATCATGTTCCGACTCCGAGCGCGAGGTATAGCCAGAAAGACCGTCTTTCTGACGCAAGGAATCAAACTGACCAGCACGCCCGGTCAGAATTTTATGCACGTACGACTGGTGAGAGGTATCAAAAACGACCGGTTCCGTTGGCGAGTCGAATACGTAATGCAGTGCAATTGTCAACTCGACAACGCCGAGGTTCGGCCCCAGGTGACCTCCCGTTGCTGACACCTTCTCAATTAAAAACTGGCGTACTTCATCAGCGAGATCTGATAATTCCCCAGGCGCCAACGACTTCAAATCCGCTGGCGAATTGAGTTTACCTATCAGTCCCACGGTCCTCTACTTCTCCTTTAGAACAAGCAATAGTTGACGCTAGTTTACACCTTGCGGGGCGCACGCCCCATTCCTAATGAGGACGCAGAGGCTCCAGGCATGCAAGCGTTTCAAAGTGATGCGTTCCTGGAAATGCATCGATGACTTTTATCTCAGTTACGTGATATCCGCATGCTCCCCAACTTGCTAAATCTCTAGCAAATGTTGCCGGATCGCACCCAATGTGAATCACTCGCTGCGGACTCGCCGCTGCGATATCATGAATCACTTTGTCTCCAGCACCAGTTCGAGGAGGGTCGAGCACAACCAGGCCCGCGGGGGGCAAGGATCGAATTCCTGTTTCTACCCGGGAGTTGACTTTGTTGACGTCGAGGCTTGCAAGTGCAGGCTGAGAATGCGCCATCGCGGACTTCGAATAGTCGACGGTTGCAACCGGACCACCACCGAGTGCCGCGGACATGGATGGAACAAAGAGCCCTACTCCGCCATAGAGGTCCCAACCGGAATTGTTCTGATAAGGCCTCCCCGCAAGGGACCACTCACGCACCAGATCTGCATATGCCGACGGTGCACTACGGTGCGCCTGCCAAAACGCAGTCGCCGGAAACTCAAACCTATCGTTTCCGACCATTTCTACGATGTTGCCGGAGCCTTCAACCGTACGGTCTATTCGTTCCACGCGCCGTCCGCGTTGGACTTTGCTCGTTTCAACGACATGCCGGTTCCCGAGAGAATCGATGACGACGACTATCTCAGACCCAGGAGTAAATCGTCGTGCCCCATCGCCAACAATCCCGTCAAAGAGTTCCGGCATCGCCTGAGTACAACGCTCGGCGACGACGTCATTGGAACGTGCTTTCCTGAAACCGGCACGCCCCTGCGCATCAGTGCCGAGTCGGATACGCGTCCGCCATCCGGTCGTAGGCGCTAAAGCCTGAACCGAAATGGCGGTGAGATCAATGCCATCAAGCACACCAGATGGACGTGCCATTTTTTCAAGCTGTCCAACAAGTACCTCTGTTTTGGCGGCCCGCTGCAGAGATTCACTAATATGCGCAAAGTCGCAGCAGCCCGCACCTGCCGCAGCAGCAGGACATCCTACCTTCACTCGATCTGGTGAAGTTTGTTGTATCTCGAGCAGTTCACCGCGAGCCCACCGCTTTTTCACTTTCAGCAGTTTGACGGTCGCTGTTTCTCCAGGTAGAGCGCCTTGCACGAAGACAACTCGTCCGTCATTGGCAAGGGCAATAGCCTCACCGCCGTGAGCAAAGGCGTGGAATGTGACTTGAATGCTGTCGCCTGGTGTCAGCGATGGTTGGGCACTCATTAATTATTCTTATTCGCTTCGTTGTTTTGTGCGATGATCTGTTTCAGCGCGTCACTCAGGGCGTTCGGGTTTCCAGCCTGTGGGCTCTGCTGCTGCGACTCCTGCGCAGCCCGCTCCTGTACAGCCTGCTGCACCTGCCGAGCCAACTGCGCAGGCAGGACGACTGGCAAAGAGTTACCCGCCAAAATTGGGTCCGGACCGCGGTAAACAAAGCTGCGTGCTACGACTTCCCGCCCGAGCTCAGCAAGCTGTTCTTCCATTCCCGCCGGAGCGGCCAACGTGACACGGTACAGCCATCGAGGCGCCTCAACACCGATGATGCGGATCACGCCGTTAGCGCCAGTACCAACGATTTCGGTTCCCCAGGGGCCCTCTTCAAACTCGACAGGCATGTCCTCGTTCTTCATGCCCTCGGCAATTTCTTCTGCCGATTCGGCCCACAGGCCGCCGTTACGCGGTGCAGCGAAAGCAACCGGAGTGATGCGACCGTACCTGGTAACGATGTGCACCATCTTCGGGCCGTTCTCGCCCATTTCAATCTGCACCTGCGAATCCTTTGGCAGCGGAATCTGCATTGATCCGAGGTTGAGGTTCACCTGGGAGAAGTCAGAAAAATCGAACTCCTCAATGTCGACGTTGTCGCCGTCGAACGGACCGGTAGATCCGCTGATTGGATCATAATCGGCAAGAGTACCAGTGGCTGATGGAGTCTGGGATGGATCAGTATCCGCTGCAATCCCCGTGTCCTGAGACTTTGGTGCTGTGACCTCTAGATCGTCGTTGGTCTCTGCCTCCGTCTGAGCTGGGGCAGCGTCTTCCTTCTGCTGGTCTTTCTTCTTTTTACCAAATGGCCACCATGCCATGGGTGATCACCTTTCGAGTGAAGTTGTGTATTTCAAAAAAGTTTCTTCGGGTGAGAATTACTCTAGTACGGGCCCAATGTGGCCTCAGGCGAGCCCCGTTGATCCGTATCCTTGGGCACCACGCTGGGTATCGTCAAGCTCGGAAACTTCGACGAAGTCAACCAACTCGACTTTTTGCACCACTAGTTGAGCAATCCGCATTCCTCGTTCAACTGTAAACGAACATTCACGGTCGGTATTAAGAAGGCAAATCTTCAACTCCCCTCGATACTGGGCATCAATGGTGCCTGGCGTGTTCACAATAGAAATCCCGTGTTTGGCAGCGAGTCCCGAACGAGGATGAATGAGCCCGACAGTTCCCATGGGCAACGCGACAGCAATTCCGGTGCCGATGAGCGCCCGTTCGCCGGGAGCCAATGTCCGTGTTTCCGAGGAGTAAAGGTCCGCCCCGGCGTCACCTTCATGCGCTCGTTTAGGAAGCGGCATGTCTGGATCAAGACGTTTTACTGAAATTGGTTCAAGAGAGGTCACTTCATACACCTTACGGGATTCCATTGCGTGTGCATTCTTAAGATAATTTCGCCTAGTGTTATTGGGTAACGTATTCGGGAGTACATCGAATTGACGAGTTGATGAGGGTATGAATAGCAACCAAAACGCACCGGCATCCAGTGGTTCCAAAGTCTTATATACGGAGCGTCAATGGGTGCCTTGGTACTGGTGGATCATCGGTGCAGCATTAACGCTGCTCATCGGGGCACAACTTACGCTCAACCGCAATATTTGGTGGTTTATTATCCCCGTGCTCGTTATCGGAAGTTTAGTTTTTTGGTTCTTGACATGGCTTTCGAAAACTACAATTGCGGTCGAGCAAGACAGCGACGGCACTCGTTGGCTCGTCGTTGACGACGCCAACTTACCCAACACCGTTGTCAGCAGATCTATGGTTGTCCCTGCATCAGCGAAGCGAAATGCTCTCGGACGACAATTAGACCCAGCTGCTTTCTTGGTATCGCATGGTTGGGTGAAAGAACATATTCTGCTTGTCTTGGACGATCCTCAGGACCCAACCCCCTACTGGCTAATTGCTGCGAAAGAACCGGAGAAAATCCTCGGAATGTTTTTGCCTGAGCAGCGGACCGCCTAGGGATCGCGCGACTGCGTTGCTCGCTACTACTCGCAGTCGAGGCAAATCTTCTGGCCGTCTTCGGTTTCGTAAGCCAGCCGATTCTTTTTCTGAACCAAATAGCAAGACGCACAAGTGAATTCGTTATCTTGGCGAGGCTTTACCTCAACGTTCAGTTCCTCACCAGACAGATCTTGAAGTGGCGGTTCAAACGGTTCAACGATTTCACCGTCATCATCCATGCTGCTGCCCGCAACCTCCGCAGCCTTCAAGCCCTCGAGGGAGTCAGTCTCAAGCTCGTCTTCTGCGCGCTTACGCGGTGCATCGTAATCGGTCGCCATGGTGGTGGTGCCTCCAGGAGTAGTCAAGTTCAGCAATGCCTAGGCCCGTTGAGGAGATACGCTTCCTATAGATGAGCCTCAGCCTTTTTATTGGTTTGGAGCCGAATAATAAAGCACACAAAGCTATATGTCATATTACAAGGTCAGCAGGCCAATACCCACGGGTTCCCTACACATCAAAGGCTTTATAGCTAATTAAAGTACAGCGACGTCAACCCACTCGTTCTAGGTACCGCGCTCCTAAATATTTTCCTACATGCGCAATGAGCACACCTTTTGTATGCTCAATGTTATGACTACAACAAGTGGAATTGATGGTGCCCAAGAGCACTATGGTATGGGCGTCGATGTCGGCGGTTCTGGAATCAAGGGCGCCATCGTCAACCTCAAAACCGGAGAATTCGTCGGCGACAGGATCAAGATCGCAACTCCTCAGCCAGCTACACCTGAAGCTGTTGCATCAACAGTCGCAGAGATCGTCCGTCTCCACGAATGGGACGGCCCTGTGGGCGTAACGCTGCCGTCGGTGATTCAGCATCAGATCGCAAAGAGCGCAGCTAACATCGACCCGTCGTGGATCGACACCGATGTGCATGAGCTCTTTGAGCAGCATCTCCCTGAGCGCTCTGTCACTGTATTAAACGACGCCGACGCCGCGGGGCTTGCTGAAGTTGCCTTTGGCAATGAACGAGCCCGAAACGGTTCTGTCATATTCCTCACGTTTGGCACTGGTATTGGTTCAGCGTTCCTGGTTAATGGGCACCTCTTCCCTAACACAGAAATTGGCCATTTAATCGTCAATAGGAAGGAAGCAGAGCACGTCGCCTCCTCAGCTGTAAAGCAGAGGGAAGACCTGAGCTTCAAGAAGTGGGCGAAGCGAGTTGATAAGGTGCTGCACGAATACGCGCGACTGTTTAATCCAGAGTGTTTCGTCGTCGGTGGTGGCATCTCGCGGAAATCTGACAAATGGGTCCCTCTATTGACTGTCGACACTCCTGTCGTCGTGGCCACTCTTCGCAACCGAGCAGGCATTGTCGGAGCAGCGATGGCGGCCAATGAGCACCTCGCACCGTAACTAGCGAGACTCGGCGTCTAACACAAAGCAGCTTGACAATGCTGTTAAGATAGGCGTTCTGAAAAATCAGCACAGTTTGCGTACGCTAGGAAGGCAGACCGGCGTTTGCTGGTCTGCTTTCACCAGAGTGACTTTCTTTCCATCCATTGTTGGAGGAAGTCTCGGTGTCCGCAAAAGCATCAATCAGTTCACAAAGGCGAAAGGGCGTACGTGGTAGCCAGCGAAGCTTCAGGCAAAAACTCCGTCAACGATGCGGCAGAGAGCACTTCCGGCGGCGTAACCGACGGCACAACGACCGCCAAGAAAGCCACCAAAAAAGCAGCCAAGAAAACCGCCAAAAAGGCTGCCAAAAAGACCGCCAAGAAGACTGCGAAGAAAACAGCACGCAAAACCGCGAAAAAGGCGTCAAAGGTAGCTAAGAAAGCGAAGAAGACAGTAAAGAAAACCGCCGCAAAGAAGGCTGCTTCACCCGCAACTGATGAGGTCACCAGCGACGACTCCGCGCTGGAAGAAACGGACGAATCGCTCGACGATTCTGACCAGGAGCAGGACTTCGACCCGCTGACGGCTGAAGAAGATGACGAAGAATTTGACGAGCATCTTGGTGATGACGACGAGGAAAAAGAAGACGAGGAAGACGACGGATCTTCTGTCTGGGATATCGAGGAATCTGCTGCACTTCGCCAAGCCCGCAAGGACGCTCAGCTCACCGCATCTGCGGACTCTGTCCGTGCGTATTTGAAGCAAATAGGTAAGGTTGCTCTGCTCGATGCTGAGCAGGAGGTTTCTCTCGCGAAGCGCATTGAAGCTGGTCTCTACGCGCAACACCGACTCGACGAGATGGCCCGTGCAGCTGAGGAGGGAGACAAGGAAGCACGCCTTACCCCTGCGGTTAAGCGCGACTTCCGCGCCGTCGCCCGAGACGGTCGCAAGGCGAAGAACCATCTGCTCGAGGCTAACCTTCGACTCGTGGTTTCGCTGGCAAAGCGCTACACCGGTCGCGGTATGGCCTTCTTGGACCTCATCCAGGAGGGCAACCTCGGTCTCATCCGTGCAGTTGAAAAGTTCGACTATTCCAAGGGCTACAAGTTTTCCACCTATGCAACGTGGTGGATCCGCCAGGCAATTACACGTGCCATGGCAGACCAGGCTCGAACCATTCGCATCCCGGTACACATGGTCGAGGTCATCAACAAGCTTGGCCGTATCCAGAGTGAGCTTCTACAAGATCTTGGACGCGAACCTACACCGCTTGAACTCGCAAAAGAGATGGACATCACCGAAGAGAAGGTGTTGGAGATCCAGCAGTACGCCCGTGAGCCGATCTCATTGGATCAGACGATCGGCGATGAAGGCGACAGCCAACTCGGTGATTTCATCGAAGACTCCGAAGCCGTTGTGGCAGTCGACGCTGTTTCCTTTACGCTTCTTCAGGACCAACTTCAGGATGTCCTCCACACACTTTCCGAGCGTGAGGCCGGCGTAGTGCGGCTCCGCTTCGGCCTGACCGATGGCATGCCTCGCACGCTAGATGAAATCGGCCAGGTGTACGGTGTGACACGCGAACGCATCCGGCAGATCGAGTCCAAGACGATGTCGAAGCTTCGCCACCCGTCGCGTTCACAGGTGCTGCGCGATTACCTCGATTAAATGCGTTTCTACGTAGTAAGCAATAACCGGTAGGAGGTCCACTCTCCTACCGGTTTCGTGTATTACCAATCTCGTAAGTACGCAATACGCGCCCGCAGCTGTTCCGCATTGCACAGCGCGGTCGGTGGACCACCACACGCTTTACGCGCTTCCGTATGGATCGCACCATGCGGGCGACCCGTCTTTCCAGCGACGATTGAAACGCGAGCGTTGAGTTCCTTTCTCAACTGGGGAATCTCATCAGCCGCCACTGATGCCTCCTCACTGCTACCCGGCGCGGAGGTTTGCTTGGACGGCTGAGTGGGAGCCAAGTGCTCTCCTAGAACTTCAGCACGCTCGCGTGCTTGGCGCTCGGCAGCCTTTCGCGCTTTTTCTTCTGCTTCTCGGGCATCTAGTTGGTCGCTTTGGCGTTTGCGGAGCAGAGTCTTGACCTGTTCTTCGTCAAGCAGCCCTGGAAGGCCTAGGAAGTCTTGTTCCTCTGCGGATCCTGCGACGGTGGGTGTGCCGTAGGTGGAGCCGTCGAAAATTAAAGAGTCTAGCTCGGCTGATGCGCCGATGGCTTCGTACGAAGGGTTGTCGTCTGGTTCGTTTTGAACTTGGTTTGCTTGGGCTAGTAGCTCGTCGGACCACCCTGATTCTCGGTGTGGTTTGCCCAAAACGTGGTCGCGTGACACCTCCATTTCTTCCGCGAGGCGGAGCAGAACCGGGACCGACGGGAGAAAAACGGAGGCGGATTCGCCTGGCATGCGTGAGCGCACGAATCGTCCGATTGCCTGCGCGAAAAACAGTGGTGTCGATGCTGATGTTGCATATACTCCGACAGCGAGGCGAGGAACGTCGACTCCCTCAGAGACCATTCTGACTGCGACCATCCATTCGTCGGTGGACGCGGAGAATTCGTCGATGCGGTCGGATGCCCCGGCTTCGTCTGAGAGCACGACCGTAACGGGCGTGCTCGAAATGCTGGAGAGGATCTTGGCGTAGGCGCGTGCTGTCGTCTTGTTCGTAGCGATGACGAGGCCTCCGGCATCCGGCATATTCGTACGAAGTTTTTTCAGCCTTGTATGTGCCGCCTGGAGGACTGCCTTGATCCAGTCCCCTTTCGGATCTAGGGCAGTTTTCCAGGCACGCGCGGTCTGCTCGGCATTCAGTGGCTCACCAAGCCTTGCGGAATACTCTTCCCCGGCGGAGTCTTTCCACTGTGCCTCGCCGGAATATGCCAGGAATACAACTGGGCGGACGACGCCATCGGCCAAGGCGTGGGAGTACCCATAGGTGTAGTCCGCTTGTGAAACGAGGTGCCCATCGCCGTCTTCGACGTATCGGACGAACGGAATCTGGGAATCATCAGAGCGAAACGGCGTACCTGTCAACGCTAAGCGGTGTTCGACATCGTTGTAAGCCTCGTAGACTCCATCCCCCCAACTTTTGGCGTCACCAGCATGGTGAATCTCATCAAGAATCACCAAACTGCGCTTCGCAGTGGCCACCGCATGATGCTTGAACGGGTGCATACCGATTTGCGCATACGTCACGACAATGCCGTCATAGGCAGGGTTTACCGCAGATGAGTTTGTGAAGTTTGGGTCTAGCGAAAGGCCGAACCTCGCTGCTGATTGGGACCACTGGTGTTTTAGGTGTTCTGTTGGTACGACGACGATGATGCGCTGCACTGCCTTCGATGCGTGCAGTTTGCTGGCTAGTGTCAGTGCAAACGTCGTCTTACCCGCACCAGGAGTTGCTACAGCGAGAAAGTCTCGAGGTTTGGTGCGCATAAACGAATCGAGGGCCTCTTGCTGCCATGCGCGCAGCTGAGGCCCGGCCGACGTACCTGGAGCCGTCACTTCCGACGCAACCCCTTATAGATGCGTTCGCAGTCAGGACATACTGGCGACCCAGGCTTCGCCTGCTTCTTCACCGGAAATGTCTTGCCACAGAGTGCGACTACGACTTTTCCAGAAATCGCAGAATCGAAAATCTGATCCTTCTTCACGTAGTGGAAAAACTTGGGGGTTCCATCATCATTTGTTGACGATGTGTCTTCCCGAAGGTCTGTGCGCTCAAGAGTCTTCGTCGTCGTATTCACGACTCCCATCATGCCCCACTTTGGCAAAGTTTTTAAGCCGAGGCGCTAACCTGTGTATTTATGAATGAGAGAGAGGGCGAGGCACAAGAGCACGTCTCGATTGATGCGGAAGTCGAAGTCCACGACGATAAGCATTTCCTTTTTCGTCATTTCCGCTCAAAACGACACCGTGCACTCATTACGGATGCGAAACAGACGCCGGAGCAAAACCTGCAGAGCCGAGAGGCTCAATACCTTTGGTTGCAGGCACTTCGGATCCCTTTCATTTTGCTTTCGATCGCATCTGCGTGGTGGCTCGGTAACTGGTGGATTGCGACGTTGCTCTTTATTGTTTCCGTACCGCTCCCCTGGGGCGCAGTGATGTTGGGCAACGCGAAAGGAGAGTCGCGTGATCCGCGTGAAAAGAATGTCTACAAGCCTGCGCTGAGTCGTGCCTATGCCGCGTTGGAGGAGCAGTCGAGGCAACAACTATCCTCGAACCAGGCTTCAACAGATACGACGCCGACCGTTATCGATCACGAATCCCAATCGGAGTAGCAGCATGACAGATTTATCATCTACGGCATTTGGATTACACCCTGGACTTGCGCGGGAGCTCGGTGAACGATTGCGCGCGCTCCCCTACACCACATCTTCGATTGGAAGTTATCTTGGACCAAATGCATACCAGGCTCTCTACCGGGGCGAGGTGGGATCCGTCCTGCGTCGCTGCCATTCAGAAGACGTTATCGGATCGGCCATATCCACTTTGTTGTTGCGGCGCCCGACTTCCAAAAACGAGCTCGAGGCGTTATTTGGCTCGTCACTTGCTGAGAAACTCATCAGCGCAGGTGTCTTTCACCAGACCAAAGAGCAACGCTACGAGGTTGCTTACGACATCCGGCCTCATTTGTTGTCTCAACAGCATCACCTCATAGTTGCAGATCTCGACGCCTCTACGTCTGCAATCGTTCCCGGCAAAGATCACGTACTTGGAGTCGGAGCGGCGTCGAAATCCCTGTTGCACGCGATCCCGCAGTCACCGACTGGAACGGTTTTGGACCTTGGAACCGGTTCAGGGGTGCTGTCGGTAGCACAATCTGGCCTTGCCGATCAGATCGTCGGTACTGACATTCATCATCGAGCGATCGAGTTGGCTCAGGCCACGCTCGAGATGAATGGCATCACTAACGTTCAGCTCCGCGAAGGATCTTGGTTTGAGCCTGTCGCGGGCGAGCAGTTTGACAGGATCGTTGCCAACCCGCCGTTTGTAGTCGGCATTCCGGAGGTAGGGCATGTTTACCGCGACTCCGGCATGCCACTGGATGAAGCAAGTCACCTCGTGGCAGAGCACGCACCTGAATATCTCGCAGAAGGTGGGATGCTGTGCATGCTGGGCTCATGGGCCCATATTGATGGTGAGGCGTGGCAGTCGCGAGTTGCGAGTTGGGTCCCTTCGCAAGGAGTCAGCGCATGGGTGCTTCAACGAGAAGTGGTTGACCCCGAGACCTACGTCGCCACGTGGCTGAAAGATGAATCAGTCGACCTCAGGACTGAAAGCGGCATAGCCCGCACACAACAGTGGCTCGATTACTTCCAAGCCGCGGGTGTTCACGCTATTGGTTTCGGTTGGATTTTCATGCAACACATCGGCGACCAGCCCTCCGAGATTACTGCGGAAGAATTAACACACCCGTTCACGGACCCGCTTGGGCCTGAGGTCGAAGAATACTATCTACGGCAGGCGTGGCTACGGCAAAAATCCGTCCAGGAACTCTTAGATAGTTCGTTCCTGGTCCGGCCCACAGTCGCGATCGAAGACATCGCTGTGCCAAATACTGAAGAGGGGCTGGGTTTCACGCGCGAAGAGCTGCGCATTACTCGAATGGATGGCCCACGATTCTCTCATTCATTGGATGAGGCGTTGAAAACCGTCCTTGCAGGATTGCATCCCGCCGGCTTGCCACTGCGTGACGTGGTGGGCATCCTAGCAGCATCTCGAGGTGTCGACGACCAGCAGGCCCTTGAAGAATTGGAAAACCAAACGGTTGCAGCTGTTGTGGATCTTATCCGCCACGGCATCGTGCTGCCGGCGGAAATTGCAGAGGTGGAGTAGGAATGAAGGCTGTATTGACAAGAGTTACGAACGCGAGCGTCACCGTCGACGGTGAAGTCGTCGGAGCAATCGACTGCGAGGCGACGGGTGGAATTCTGGCCCTTGTCGGAGCAGGACGTAAGGATAGCGACGACGCTTGGGAAACGGTTGCTCGCAAAATCGCGGAACTGCGAATTCTTGAGGGCGAAAAGTCTGTAGTGGACGCACAAGCCCCTGTTTTGCTTGTGAGTCAGTTCACGTTGATGGGTCGCACGGCAAAAGGACGGAGGCCGTCATGGAGTGACGCAGCCCCCGCAGATGAAGCAGCACCCATCATTGAAAAAATCGCAGTCTACCTCCGAGACCGGGGCATCACGGTCGCTGAAGGAAAGTTTGGTGCCCATATGAAGGTGCAGAGCATCAACGACGGCCCATTCACGGTGATTGTCGAGGCCTAGCACTCTTTTGATCATTGGGAACAAAAATGTGTCCAAGATCGTTGAGGGTGTAGAAGATTACCTGTTCCACTCGTCCAAGGAGGCAGTGCTCAATGACGTCGAAGAGTCAGACCTTAACAGCGGACAACGAAGAAAAAGTTGACCGCGGTAGTCGTCGCAATCAAACGAACGACAATCCATCGGCTGACCTTGTTCGCGTGTATCTCAATGGCATTGGCAAGACTGCCCTGCTCGATGCAGAAGAAGAGGTCGAACTAGCCCAGCAGATCGAAGTTGGACTCTATGCCCAGCAGCTTCTTGATGATCCAGACTGCAAGCTCACCCGAGCCCAGAAACGTGACTATAAAATTCTGGCGAAGCAAGGACGGAAAGCTCGCGCCCACCTCCTCGAGGCAAATCTTCGTCTGGTTGTGTCGTTGGCAAAGCGCTACACAGGACGCGGGATGCCACTGCTCGATCTGATCCAAGAGGGCAACCTCGGACTGATCCGCGCGATGGAGAAATTTGACTATGCCAGGGGCTTTAAATTCTCAACGTACGCGACGTGGTGGATTCGCCAGGCCATTACTCGCGGCATGGCAGACCAGTCTCGTACTATCCGTCTCCCTGTGCATCTTGTAGAACAAGTCAATAAACTCTCCCGAATTCGCCGCGAGATGTACCAGTCGTTTGGCCGCGAACCAACGAATGAGGAGTTGGCAGAGGAGTCTGGCATCGAAGAGGACAAGATTGAGCTCCTCCTGCGTCAATCCCGAGACCCCGTGAGTCTTGACATGCCGGTCGGAGCGGATGAAGAGGCCCCCCTGGGGGACTTCATTGAAGATGCAGAAGCTACAGACGCCGAAGACGCGGTGGTATCCGTGCTCCGTCACGATGACATCCAAGATGTCATCAACGGTTTGGAGCAGCGCGAGCAGGACGTCATCCGTATGCGCTATGGGCTGACCGACGGTGTTCCCCGCACATTGGACCAGATTGGGCGTAAATTCGGCTTGTCTCGTGAGCGCGTTCGCCAAATCGAACGAGAGGTCATGGCGAAGCTTCGCGTAGGTGACCGGGCAGAGCGCCTTAGGGATTACGCAATGTAACAACCGCGACGAAGCGTTCCGCAACTAATAGTTTTTTGGGTTACCATAGCAATCGTTAATAGGCGTCGATTCTTGGACTGCGTTGAATGTTGATGCAGCCTCAACGCTTCAGAGCGACTTTTAGGCAAGGGAGTTCCACGTGCGTGATCTCGTAGACACAACAGAAATGTATTTACGTACAGTTTACGAACTTGAGGAGGAAGGCATTGTGCCGCTCCGCGCACGAATCGCAGAGCGGCTCGAGCAGTCTGGCCCGACAGTTTCCCAGACCGTCGCCCGCATGGAGCGCGACGGCCTGATTGTTGTTGAAACAGATCGCTCGCTCTCCCTTACCGACGAGGGACGCGCCCGTGCGACTGCGGTGATGCGTAAGCACCGCCTCGCAGAGTGCCTTCTCACCAGCATCCTCAAGTTGGATATTGAACAAGTGCACGACGAAGCATGTCGCTGGGAACACGTGATGAGTGAAGCCGTGGAAAAGCGCGTATACGAGGTACTCAACCACCCTCAGGTATCTCCGTTTGGCAACCCCATCCCTGCGTTGGATGAAATTGGCGGTTCAAATGTTGCTAAGCCTGAGCTTGGCACTCGCGCAACGGACTTAGATCTCTCCGAGGGTCGCGAAGCTGTAGTGGTCCAAATCAGTGAGATTCTGCAGCTTGAAGCAGAGCGTTTGCCGGAGCTGGCAGGCCTAGGCGATATCGTCGGCCAGAAAGTCATAGTGAGCCTTCCGGATGATGGCGGGCTACAGCTATCACTTCCTGGCCAAAAAGATTTCGTCATTCCTGATGACCTCGCGCATGCCGTGCGCATTGAGCTTCAGTAGAGCCGATCTGCTGTTAGGAACCTGCAAGCATCTCTAGCTCCATCCAGACTGCTTCCCCGCCTTCTTCAACTGCGTGCAGGAGACCCTCATATTGACCGATCGCGAGTAACTGCAGGAGCACGTCGCTTAATGAGTGGTCCGGCATTTCTTGCAGCGCGCACTGTAGTGCGACCCCTGCCCAAGACCCGATCTCGCACCGCACAGCGATCACAGCCCACAACGCTAACGCGTTTGCCCGCACTGTCCCCACAGCATGGCGCGACAAGAATAGTAGTGGAGCAGCAAGTCGCTTTGGGTTCTGCATAATCGTGGGGATAAGTGTATCCCGCAGTAGAGCATGGGTGAGCAGAGCCGTCAAGCCTTCGAGCGCGATTCTCATTTCATTCGAGATTTCGCCGATTGGATTAGCATCGCGCTGGCCGATGAGGCAAGTCTCGGGCAAGCAAAGCAGAACCTCGATAATGCTTTCAATTTCTTCTTTCGCCAGTTTTGCCGGGTGTTCCTCCTCCCCAGCGTGGCTACCGCCCCACAAGTCTTTCAGTAGCTGCAACCCGTCTTTGCGTGTCTGTGCCTGGATTTGTTGCGCCAGTTGGACGGACTCCGAATCGACCGGCTCAAAATAGCTAAACGTGTCTTGTCTATCGAGTTCTGGGAGTATCCCCTGCTCAACGTATGGGCGCATCGATGGAGAGGAAATCACTGACGATACACAGCCACCAATGAGGGAGGACGCGCGATCGCATTCTTCGGCCGCATTCAATGGCGGTCCAAAAAGCAATGTATATGGGGTACCCTGCGCAATTTCGGAAACATGCCAGCACAGGTCGACTTTGAAACCGGTTTCTTCTTCGAGGAACTGCAAGCGATCAACTGCGTCTTTGACGAGCTCTGAGTTCGGAATACGGCTCACAATGACTGCAAGGTACGCGATGACGTCATCCCCCAGTAGGTATTGCGTCACGTCGGTCTTGAGGCTTTCTATGAATGCTTCAAGGCGCGTGAGGTCAACGCGAACTACAGGTCCAAGTTGAAGCCCACGTGTTCCTTCGCTGTCCGGAATGATGCCGAGCACCACGACCGATTCTTGAGGATAAAACCCTAGAACCCCGGGCAGGGCTGCGATGATATCTGATGGTCCAAAAAGTGATGAATTAGCTGCATTTATTTTCATACAGTTTAGACGTAGCCAACACAGCATCGGTTCCCGCTTTGCTAGAATTCCTTATTTTCAGCAGGAATATTTCTTCACCCCAGACGTTGTGGGTAAGTACAAAGTTAGATCCTTTCAAATTATCCTAGGAGCGGTCATGCCAACGAATAATCGCATGTATGAACTTGAGTACCCGTCTCCCTCGAGTCTTGGCGAATCTCCTGAGGGGCCAACGCTCGTCGTTGCGTTACAGGGTTACGCAGATGCGGGCCATGCGGTTGAAGGGGTATCGAATCATCTCAACGCGGCGTTGGAAACCCGCACTTTAGCCACCTTCAATAACGATGAACTCATTGACTACCGCTCTCGCAGGCCTGCTGTAACCCTGGCGAATCACACGGTGGCCGACGTCGAAGAGATCGGCATTGAGCTGCGTGTTGTCCGCGACACAAAGGATATGCCGTTTCTGCTGCTGAGCGGGCCAGAGCCTGATCTGCGTTGGGAGGCATTTAGCAAGTCTGTGGCTGACCTTGCAGTGCAGTTTGGAGTTCAGCAAACGCTGTGCCTCTACGCTGCCCCTGTTGCCGCTCCCCATACCCGCCCAGTAGTGGTTTCCACACACGGAAATGATGAGAGCTTGGTGAAAGACAAGTATCTCTTCGACGGAATTATTACTGTGCCCGGGGCTGCCTCCATCATGATCGAGCGAGAGCTAGATAAGCGAGGCGAAAAGGTCGCTGGTTTTACTGCGCATGTACCTCATTACATTGCAAACTCTCCTTACCCGATGGCGGCGTTCCAGCTCATGCAGGCGCTCGAGGATACAGCAAATCTTCAGTTGCCACTCCGCGCGCTCGAGCAAGAGATAACAAGTGTTCAGCGTCAATTAGCAGAGCAAACGGCTGCGTCAAAGGAGATCGCGCAAGTCGTCTCGGCTCTCGAACAGCATTACGACCGTGAAGTTGAGGAGTACCGCAGGAACAATCCCAACGCAAAGATGCCCGGTGAGGCACAGGTTCCTTCCGGCGATGAGATCAGCGAAGCCTTCGAGAACTATCTCACGGCGATCGAGGACCAGCAGAGTCGTCCGCTTGTCGACGGACAACGGGGACTGCCTTTTGGCGATGATCTCAGTCAGGCTTTGCAGGATTTTTACTATATTGACCCAGCTCAGCCAACCGATGAGGAAGACGAGTAGCGGCTTTTCGCGACGAACTCGGCTACGGTAGTTGGCGTGACTCTTTCGACGTATTTGGCAGACCTTGACGACGTTCCAGCAGACCTTTTTGAAGAGGCCGTCTGGGACTCTTTCACTGCGTGGACACAGAGTCGTGGAATCTCGCTTTATGAAGCTCAGGAAGAAGCTTCGCTTGCGTTGCTTGCTGGGGATAATGTGATCCTGGCGACGCCAACCGGTTCGGGAAAGTCGATGGTGGCAAACGCTGCGCACTTCATTGCCATGGCTCGAGGGCAGCGCTCGTTTTATACTGCCCCAATTAAGGCGCTTGTGAGCGAAAAGTTCTTTGCACTGTGTGAGATCTTCGGAGCAGAAAACGTAGGGATGATGACCGGTGATGCCACAGTGAACAGCGGCGCCCCTATTATCGCAGCCACCGCTGAAATCGTCGCGAATATTGCGCTGCGAGAAGGTGAGCACGCGAAGATTCAGCAGGTCATCATGGATGAGTTTCACTACTATTCGGAGCCGGACCGCGGATGGGCATGGCAGGTGCCGCTACTGGAACTCCCCCAGGCCCAGTTCCTTTTGATGTCTGCCACGCTTGGAGAAACTGCCTGGATAGAAAAGGATCTCACCGAGCGCACTGGCCGCCCAACCACGTATGTTGGTGG
Organism: Corynebacterium sp. NML98-0116; assembly: GCF_001767255.1. Lineage (GTDB taxonomy): Bacteria > Actinomycetota > Actinomycetes > Mycobacteriales > Mycobacteriaceae > Corynebacterium > Corynebacterium pseudogenitalium. Next base: position 993,981 of record NZ_CP017639.1, on the reverse strand, counting down.
GTCGGAGCGTCCCGTGCCACTCGATTTCAGTTACGTGTTCTCCCCCGTCCATGAGACGATCGAAGAACTACTGGCGGATAACAAAGCGCCGATCTACGTTGTGCACTTCTCACAACGCGAGGCAGCAGAGCGCGCGCAGGCACTGACCAGTATGAAAATCATCACCGCAGAGGAGAAGCAACGTATCGCCGAGGAGATCGGGAATTTTAGGTTCACGACTACCTTCGGTAAAACGTTGTCGAGGTTACTTCGAAAAGGCATTGGCATTCACCATGCCGGAATGCTGCCGAAGTATCGACGGCTCGTCGAAAAACTATCTCAAACAGGGCTTTTAAAGGTGATCTGCGGAACGGACACCCTCGGCGTCGGTATCAATGTGCCAATTCGTACTGTGCTGATTACCGGCCTGGCAAAATATGACGGGACGAAACAACGCATCCTTAAATCGAGGGAGTTTCACCAAATCGCCGGCCGCGCGGGGCGAGCTGGGTACGACACCGAGGGCACGGTCGTCGTCGAAGCGCCAGAACACGAGATTGAGAATGCAAAGCTTCGGCGTCGCGTCGGCGACGATCCGAAGCGGCTTAAGAAGCTCAACAAGAAGTCAGCTCGTGATGGCGAAGTTACCTGGTCCGAAAAAACTTTCCAGCGCCTCACAACGGCAGAACCGGAGGAACTCACTAGCCAGTTCCAAGTATCGAATTCCATGTTGCTCAATGTTATTGCTCGCCCGGGTGACGGCTACGAGCACATGAAGCACTTGATTCGGAGCAACCATGACACACGCGCTAAGCAGAACCGTGACATTCTTACGGCAGTCGATCTGTTTCGCGGGCTCATCCAGGCTGACATTGTAGAACGCACTCCTGATTCTCCAGCGTATCGCCCCTATACTCTCACGCGAGAGCTGGACAGGGACTTTGCGCTCAACCAACCGCTTTCCCCGTTCGCGCTGGCATTTCTCACGGTGCTTGACCCCGAGTCTTCAACGTATTCGTTGGATGTAATCTCAGCGTTTGAGGCAATCTTGGATGACCCCCGTCAGGTGCTGCAAGCTCAGCAGTCAGCAGCTCGCGGCGAGGAGATCGCAGCTCTCAAGGCAGAGGGCGTCGACTACACGGAGCGCATGGCACTCATCGAAGATGTGACGTACCCTCAGCCGCTCGCGGAGGAACTGGAAGATGCATTTGAAACCTACTGCTCCAGTAACCCGTGGGCGAAAGAGTGGCAGCTTTCGCCAAAGTCGGTGGTACGCGACATGATCGAGCATGCGATGACGTTTTCGGATCTCATCGCAACCTACGGGCTATCCCGCTCTGAGGGTGTGGTGCTCCGCTACCTTACCGATGCGTGGCGCACCCTCTCCCACTCTGTGCCCGAGGCATACATGACTGAAGAGCTCGAAGATATCATCGTATGGCTAGGCGAACTGATCCGTCAGGTGGACTCGTCGCTCATTGACGAATGGGCGACGCTAGCTGATGACGACGCCCCAATCTCCCAGGACGTTCTCGACCGCGAGCTCGCGTTCGGTGTTGAGGATCCTACGGCGCTCACAGCGAACCGCAGGGCGTTCAAAATCATGGTTCGCAACTACTTCTTTAGGCTTGTTGAACTGTTTGCGTTCGAAAAGGAAGAAGCCCTGGAGTCGATGCTTGAATATCTCGACCCCGATGTTCGGCCCGACTGGCCCTCGCTTCTCGACGATTACTTCGACGAGTACGACGATGTCATGATAGACGCAGATGCTCGCGGGCCAGAGTATTTCCGAGTTAAGGATGAAAGCTCGCGGCTCTGGGAAGTCGTACAGATCGTGAAAGACCCAGATGGGGACCGCAGCTTCCAATTCCACGGCGTCGTCGATCTCGATGCCTCTGACGAGGCGGGAGAAGTTCGGCTGAGGGACTTGGACGTTGTCCAGATGTAGTCCCTCAGCCGACTATCGCGCAGAAGACGTAACAGTTAGCGTGCGTCTTCTACCACTACGGTCTGTGCAATGGCCTGGATAACAGCAGCAATCTTTACTGCCTCCCAGACCTGCTCCTTGGTCAGGCCCTCTTCGCGCACGACATTGGAGTGTGCAACAGCGCAATGCTCGCAGCCATTGACAGCAGATACTGCGAGCGACCACAGCTCAAAGTCTGCCTTCTCGACGCCAGGCTTCGAGATGATGTTCATGCGAAGGCCAAACTTTACCTGTGCAAAGTCATCGCCGAGCCAGCCCTTTGCGCGGTAGGCAACGTTGTTCATTGCCATAACAGTTGCTGCGCCGAAAGCGGCATCGAGAGCCTCTTCGGACAGGTGCTCCTTGGCCTCGTCCGTAATCTCAGAGATCACGGTGGGGTTCTTTGTCGCTGCAGCGGAGGCAACGAGAGTGCCCCACAGCTGCTGCTCGTTCAGCTCTGTAGAGCGCGTCAGGGAGCCAAGGTTCAGCTTCTGGTCTTTTGCATATTCAGGCAAAGCGCTGCGCAGATTATCGATCGACATATCTCTTTCCTCTCTATTGTTTATTAATAAATCCCCGTCACTGAGTATTGAACTAGTGACGGGGACTCGGAGTTCATTTACTTCAGGGATTCCTGAACGACAGCCAACTTGTCGATATTCTTCGTTGGGTCGTTCTTCTGCCAGTCGCAGGCGCAGACCTCTTCGGACTGGAGAGCATCCAAAACGCGAAGCACCTCTTCGACGTTACGGCCAACAGCATCCGGGGTGACAGACACGAACTGGATGACGCCGTCTGGGTCGATGATGAACGTTGCACGATCAGCGACGCCTGCCTCATTTTCAACGCCCAGTGCACGGATCAAGTCGTGGCGGACATCAGCAAACATTGGGAACGGAACGGTCTTCAGATCTGGGTGCGTTGCACGCCAGTTGAAGTGGGAGTACTCATTGTCAGTGGAGCCACCAAGGACCTGCGTATCGCGATCTTCGAACTCTTCGTTCAGCTTGCCGAACGCTGCGATCTCGGTTGGGCAGACGAACGTAAAGTCCTTCGGGTAGAAGAAAACGACCTTCCACTTACCCTCGTACTTTTCCAGGGATACATTCTCGAAGTAGTCCTCTGGGCTTGTTGCGTCGACCTCATGAAGGTCGCCACCCTTCAGCGCTACCAGATCGAACTCAGGGAAACGCTCGCCTACAGTCAGAATTGCCATAGCTTAACCTCCGAATGTGAGATGTCGTATATATACGGTCTTGGAATGCAATCGCTCGCACTCTGACAAACATTGTGCCAGAAACGCCGCGCAATTTCAACAGCAAAACCTATTGCAATGCCGTATGGTTATAAGAATGAACAATAAAGAATATAAACCAACCTTGGCCCAACTTCGTACGTTTGTGACCATCGCCGAGAATAGGCACTTCGGCACTGCTGCGAGCAAGCTCAACATTTCTCAACCGTCATTATCCCAGGCATTGGTCGCGCTAGAGACCGGTTTAGGGATTCAACTTATCGAGCGATCCACCCGAAAGGTCATCGTCACTCCAACTGGGGAGGCGCTCCTCCCCTATGCGAAAGCAACGCTTGAAGCAGCCGATGCTTTTGTTGCACATGCCCGCGGTGCACATGGGGTCCTTTCCGGGCCTCTCAATATCGGCATCATCCCCACCATTGCACCGTATATCCTGCCCACCCTTTTACAACTGATTCAGAGCGAGTTCCCCGATTTAACTCCTCGAATCATCGAAGAGCCCACCAAGCACCTACTCGCTAAATTGCGCGACGGAAACGTCGATGTGGCGCTGCTAGCCCTGCCTACACACGCGCCTGGAGTCAGTGAATTGGAACTCTATGACGAAGACTTCATTGTCGTAACAAATGAGAAACACAAGTTGTCTGGGCTCCAAAACCTTACTCTCGATGTCCTGGAAGAACTCGATTTGCTTCTTCTCGACGACGGCCACTGCCTGCGCGACCAAATAGTTGACCTTTGCAAGAATGTTCAAACTACACCCTCAAATTCAAGCCAATCAGATACACGGGCTGCGTCACTGACTACCATCATGCAGCTGGTTGTGGCTGGCCTTGGATCAACCCTCGTTCCCAAGTCAGCTATTGCAGCTGAGTGCACACGTCCTGGTTTGGGGCTTTCTACCTTCCAGAAGAGTGTCGACGCGAAGCGTACAATTGGACTGGTCTACCGCTCTTCTTCTTCCCGCATCCATGAGTTTGAGGAACTTGGAGCGTTGTGTAGAAAGGCGTACAAAGAGGTAGCGAAAACCAGTGATGCGATTCTGTCCCGCTAAACTGGGACGCTAGTTATGAAGGACCAGGAACAAACACCTAAGAAAGAACTCTTCCGCCAACTAGACAACGTGGAACTACGCGACGTCCGACGTCTTCGCCGTCGCATTCGACAGGCCAAGAACGGCAAGGAACTTAACAAAGTTGAAGAGGCAATTGCCCGAAGCTTGCACGTCGTTCGGGCGCGGGATGAACTCATTCCGAACATCGAGTACCCAGATGCACTCCCGGTTTCTCAACGCAAGAATGACATCTTAGAAGCTGTCGCGAACCACCAAGTGACTGTTATTGCTGGTGAAACTGGATCCGGCAAGACCACCCAGATTCCTAAGATGCTGCTCGAGCTCGGCCGCGGTCGACGGGGGCGTATCGCGCATACTCAGCCACGCCGTCTCGCTGCTAGAACTGTCGCTGAACGCATAGCGGACGAATTAGGTCAGAGCATTGGAGAATCGGTCGGCTACGCCATTCGCTTCGACGACAAGGTCAGCACCACTACCTCAGTGAAGCTCATGACAGACGGAATTCTCCTTACGGAGATTCAGCGTGATCGGTTCCTCAACGCGTACGACACCATCATTATCGATGAGGCGCACGAGCGTTCCCTGAACATCGACTTTTTGCTTGGATACGTCAAGGAGCTTCTCCCCAAACGCCCCGACCTGAAGGTCATCATCACGTCCGCCACCATTGACGTCGAACGCTTCGCGCAGCACTTCTGTGACGAAGAAGGCAACCCCGCCCCGATTATTGAGGTTTCAGGTCGTACCTACCCGGTTGAGGTGCGCTACCGTCCGCTCGTCGAAAATGCCGGCGATCGTGAAATTGATATTGACATGATTGACGGTGTTATCAACGCCATCAAGGAGTTGATGGCAGAAGGCGACGGTGACATCCTCTGCTTTTTCGCCTCAGAACGTGACATCCGTGACTGCATGGAAGCAATTGAAAAGCAGCATTGGAAGAATGTTGAAGTCGCGCCACTTTTCGGACGCCTTTCGAACGCAGAACAGCACCGCGTCTTCTCCCCACATAGCGGGCGTAGGATCGTCCTCTCTACGAACATCGCCGAAACTTCGCTCACAGTGCCGGGAATTCACTACGTTGTGGACACTGGCCTCGCTCGCATTTCACGGTATTCAACGCGGACTAAAGTACAGCGTCTTCCGATTGAGGAAATATCCCAAGCCTCAGCAAACCAGCGCTCGGGCCGTTGTGGACGTGTTGCTGACGGTATCGCTATCCGCTTGTACTCGGAAGAGAACTTTAATTCACGCCCGGAATTTACTGACCCTGAAATATTGCGGACCAACTTGGCAAGTGTGATCCTGCAAATGATTTCTCTCAATCTCGGCGACATGCGGCACTTTCCATTCGTGGAATCCCCAGACGACAAAGCTATTCGCGATGGCCTTACGCTCTTGTACGAGCTCGGTGCAATCAAAGCAATACCAAAGGGTGAACTTCCAAAACTCACGAAAATTGGCCATACGCTTGCGAAAATCCCAGTCGACCCCAAGATGGCTCGCATGCTCGTCGAGGCCGAACGCTACCGGGTGTTGGAGGATGTCACCGCAGTTGTCGCCCATATGTCGATTCAAGACGTGCGCGAACGCCCCCTGGAATTTCAGGCACAAGCAGACCAAGCCCATGCACGCTTCAAAGACAAGACATCCGACTTTCTTTCAGCGCTCAAGCTCTGGGATTACGTCGGAGGTCTCCGTGAAGAGCTTTCAGGCAATCAGTTCAGAAAGCGCATGAAGCGTGAGTATTTGCACTATATGCGAATTCGTGAATGGCACGACCTCGTTCGTCAGCTCCGCGACGTCGAACGTCGACTGGGCTGGGACGTCGACAAAGCAATGACAATGACAACGAAACGTGACGCTGACTCGATTCATCGAGCATTGCTCACTGGCTTACTTTCGAATATCGGTGCTCGCGACGGAAACAGCAAGGAATACCAAGGTGCTCGTGGTACCCGTTTCCTGATTTTCCCAGGGTCATCGCTGGCCAAGACCCCACCAGAGTTTTTGATGGCAAGCGAGCTTGTAGAAACCTCGCGGCTTTGGGCCAGAGACGTGGCAAAAGTAGAATCCTCATGGATCGAGCACGCGGCAGGATCACTCCTGAAACATGTCTATTCAGAACCGTTCTGGTCACGGAAACGCGCATGCGCAATGGTCCATCAAAAATCGTTATTGTACGGCATCCCTATCGTGCGAGACCGACTTATCCCCTACCACCGCGTTGATCCTACGGCTGCGCGCGAGATGTTTATTCGTCACGCACTCATTGACGGCGATTGGACGAGGACTCATAAGTTTCTCGAACACAACAGCTTGTTGCTAAGCGAAGCCGCAGAAGTTGAAGAAAAGCTACGGCGTAGGGGCATCGTCGTTGACGAAGACACTCTATTCGATTTCTACGACGTGAAACTGCCGGATTCAGTCACAACAGCGAACAATTTTGACAGTTGGTGGAAGAAGCAACAGCAGCTCGATCCCGGATATCTTCACTTTGATCCAAGTAAACTCGTTGACGATTCTGCCCAGACTATCTCTGCAGAAGACTTTCCAATGTCATGGTCACAAGGGTCGATGCGGTTCGATGTGTCGTACAAATTCGAGCCTGGAAGCGCCTATGACGGTGTTACCATCTCAATTCCCTTGCCTCTACTGGCCAGCGTTGAATCATTCGGATTTGACTGGCTTGTACCCGGGCTACGTAAAGAGTTGCTAACTGAACTCATTCGTTCACTGCCGAAACCACTACGCAAGGGCGTCGTCCCCGCTCCAGACTTCGCTGACCGTGCACTTGAGCGTATGACGTTCGATCCACACACGCCGGTTACCGAAGCACTGGCTCAGGCCCTCACTGAATTGGGCGCCAGCGGCATTAGCGGGCATGATTTCCGCACGCACCTGCTGCCACCACACTTGCTCATAACGTTTGCAGTCATTGATAAACGTGGGAAAATTGTCGACTCAGACAAGAGTCTCCTTGCTTTGAAGAAGCGTCGGGCCACACAGATTCGATCTTCAGTCGCGAAAGCAAGCCGTCACTCTGAAACTGCCGAAGTTCCTGTATGGACCGAAGACACACTCGGCGATATTCCCGAAACTACGACCACAACCATTGATGGCAACAAAGTCGAGGCCTATCCTGCGCTCGAGGTGACTCCCAAAGGCGTTCGCGTTGCTGTGCATCCAACCCGGGCGAGTGCTGATGCATCAATGATGACGGCAACGCTCACGTTGCTGCTGCGGGCAATCGAGGTTTCCGAGACTCAAATGACGAAAGGACTGCCACTACAGCAACGTGTCGCTGTTGATAGGTATCCACATGGCGGGGCTTCCGGCCTTGTCGAAGACGCTCGCGTTGCAGCAATCCGCGACGCGATGATTCAAGCCGGCGGCCCTGTGAGGTCACCTGCTGATTTCGACGCACTGTGTGCAAAAATTAAACCGACTATTCCGGGAGCTGTCCGACGATCAATTGTATCGATCGCGCCGGGTCTCGCTGCATACTCAGATTTGATGCAAGAGCTCAAGAATTGGGATGGGCCTGCGATTGATGATATTCGGGAGCAACTAGCATTCATGCTGCCCGCGAACGCTATCACGGTTCATGGCATGCAACACCTACAGCACCTCCCCCGTTACATAGAGGCAATCCAGATACGGCTTGAGCATCTAGAAGCGGAACCGGAACGTGACGAAGAGCGGCAGGCTGAAGTAGCAAATGCTAAGGCTTACCTGGAGCGACGAATGGAACAGCTCCCTGCCCAACGCAGGAAGACACGCGCATACAAGGACGTGATGTGGCGAATTCAGGAGCTGCGAGTGAGTTTGTTTGCACAACACCTTGGCACCCAAAAGCCTGTGAGCGTGCGTCGTATTGAAAAAATGGTCGATAAACTTCGCTAGTGAGCCTCGGACTTTATTCCAGCCCCTCTCGCTCGCGTCGTTTCATCAACCGGATTTCCGACTGGAAATCTTCGGCGCTTTCAAAAGACTTGTACACCGAGGCAAATCGCAGGTACGCAACCTCGTCCAGTGTGCGAAGCGGTTCCAATACCGCCAGTCCAATGTCATTTGCCGCGACTTGAGAACTTCCTTGAGCCCGAACCGTCTCCTCTACTTGCTGCGCTAGCCGCTTCAATGCGTCGTCGCTAACGTTCCTGCCTTGACAAGCACGCCGAACACCAACGATCAACTTTTCCTTGTCGAACGGTTCAGTTACTCCATTGCGCTTCACAACGGTCAGCACGGCCTTCTCGATCGTTGTGAATCGGCCCCCGCACGATGTGCACTCTCGCCGCCGCCGGATAGCAGAGCCCCCGTCTACAACACGAGAATCTGTAACTCGCGATTGTTCGTGATGACAAAACGGACAGTACATCTACACCCCACTTTCTCGGAGAACAGTTATCACCCCCTACATTAGCGGGTTAACGTTGCGCTGCAGAAGCGACTTCATAGCTATGAGCAACGTTCGAATCGTCCCGCGACACCGAGTCCCACTCGCTATTACCGAAATCGCCCGAGATAAGTACAGCGACGAACATAGTTACCCCAAGAAGGGCTCCCATTAGAACGTTTGCTCGCTGCTCTTGAGGCTCGGCGGAAGAATAAACGGTTGGCTCGGGAGCATCTGCAGCCGCCCAGCGGCAACGAAAGTTCTGGTTGATAACCTGCTCGTGGCGTGACGGCTCACCCCCTCGATCACCCCGCATGGGTACAAAATCCCACACTTCAGCTGGCATTGAAGACCGTGGTGCAAGTGGAGCTCCCGCCATATCAGCACGAGTAGAAATTATTTTCGCCTGGTCAATGATGCTCATAAAATGCCCCTTACTTCATTTCGCGAATTCGAAGGTTTCTCATCTCACGCGAAACATTTTTAGCGTATTTGTTCGATTTAACTTCTATGTTCGATTTATACCATCTCATATCAGATCCCCACAACCCCCCCAACTATCGAACATATTTGCCCTCTTTGATATATTCTGTACAGAAGACACTATCGAGACTCAATGTGAGGACCCATGGCACGCAAGAACACAACCAGTGAAAAGTTCGATATGAGCGTACTTTCAGACAGACAAAAGCGAATCCTTCAAGTCATTCGCGACGCCGTCGTATTACGTGGCTATCCACCAAGCATTCGAGAGATCGGCGACGCCGCAGGACTCCAATCAACTTCTTCTGTCGCCTACCAGCTGAAGGAGCTCGAAAAGAAAGGGTTCCTTCGCCGTGACCCAAACAAGCCACGAGCCGTAGACCTCCGCCACCTGCCAGAATCTATGGGAGGTTCGGTTACACCGAAAGACGATGCGGACATTGATGGAACTTCTCCAGCACGGATGATCCCTATCCTCGGCCAAATCGCCGCTGGAACTCCGATCCTGGCAGAGGAAAACATTGAACACTACTACCCCCTGCCGGAAGAACTACTCGATAGCGGCGACCTCTTCATGCTTCAGGTGGTTGGAGAATCAATGCGCGATGCAGGCATTCTCAATGGTGACTGGGTAGTCATCCGCTCACAACATGTTGCCGAAGAGGGCGAGTTCGTAGCAGCGCTAATTGACGGGGAGGCAACTGTCAAGGAGTTTCATAAGGACTCTTCCGGAGTATGGCTCATTCCTCATAACGATGCCTTTTCTCCGATACAAGGCAACGACGCCGAGATTATGGGCAAAGTGGTCTCTGTTTTCCGGACCCTGTAGCCATTTTTCGCCATTTCGCCCCCAACCGGGGGCTATCAAACACATGTAAAAGCATTCGGGCGCACGGTTTTGCAACAATAGGGGCAACCTAATTTTTGAACCCTGCTGATTCGTGGTTGCCCCACGGAGGAGTTGTATGTACGCCGAAGAGAGAAGAAGGCAGATCGCGTCACTTACCGCAGTCGAAGGACGCGTGAATGTTACGGAGCTGGCCGAACGGTTTGATGTAACAGCCGAGACCATCAGGCGGGACTTGGCAATTCTCCATAATGAAGGAATTGTCCACCGCGTTCACGGCGGAGCCGTCGCTAGCCAATCATTTCTCACCACAGAGTTTTCTCTTGATGCCCGGTTCCGGTCGGCACCGACCGCCAAATCGGCGATCGCGCGCGCTGCGACACAGTTTCTCCCAGAGGATCCTGGCGCTGGCATCTTTCTCGACGCCGGCACCACCATCAATGGACTGGCCGATCTTATTGCCGCAGCAGGAAAAACACAACATTGGTCTATAGTTACGAACTCCCTCCCGATCGCGCTAGACCTATCATCCTGCGGGCTTACAGACGTTCAGCTCCTCGGGGGGACAGTCCGTGCAATCACCCAAGCTGTTGTAGGCGATACGGCATTACACACTCTCGCGCTTATGCGTGCAGATGTTGCTTTTATTGGCACGAATGCCTTGACTATTGACCACGGCCTCTCTACCGCCGACGCCCAAGAGGCTGCGGTCAAATCTTCAATGGTCACCAATGCACGCAAGGTAGTTGTGCTCTGCGACTCCACGAAGCTCGGCAATGATTATCTAGTTAGCTTTGCGCCGCTAGACGCAATTGACGTCGTTGTTACCGACACAGACGCACCAGAGAGCTTTGTCAGCGAATTGCGGGAGCGTGGAATCAAGGTCGTCCTTGCCGAAGAGTGAAACAAAAGGAATCAAATGCCCGATTGTGCCCGTTCTATTGCATTAACGGACATAATCGGGCATTATGGCTTTAGTAGCGCTTTTCGATACTGCAGCTGCACAACAGACTTTCGGTAGGCGCTACCCCACAGAGCACCAATTACTCTAAGGATGCGCCACATGATTCTGACGTTCACTCCGAATCCAAGTACAGATGCAACGCTTTCTGTAGCAACGTTGCGTCGCGGCGAAGTCGCCCGTGCCATTACCGCTACGCGAGAAGCTGGCGGAAAAGGCGTCAACGTGGCCCACGCCGTAGCGAAGGCTGGAAGAGCGGCACTCGCTGTAGTTCCCTGCGGGGAAAGCGACCCTTTCAAGTTCGCTGCTAACCGACTCGGTTTTCCTTTTGTTTTCATCCCGGTTGAGGGCAATATCCGTACCAATACTGCGATTACTGAATCCGACGGTACGACTACCAAAATCAATGAGCCTGGCCCTCAATACACCATTGATGTCCAGCAGGGGTTCCTCGACGCGCTTGATTCGCATAGCAGCGAATGTAAGGCCGTCGTCATGGCAGGGTCGCTGCCAAGTGGAGCCCCGGCGGATCTCTACGCAACGTTGACCCGAGAAATCCGATTGAGGCTCGCCGAAGACGTACTGGTGGCCGTCGACACATCAGACGAACCCCTGGTAAAGCTGGGAGATCAGCTTGAATCTGCAGCCCCCGATATCCTGAAACCCAACGCTTTTGAATTAGCGCAATTGGTGGGAGCCGATGGGCATGTACTAGAGACTAGCGCTTCAGCCGGAGACTACTCCGAGGTTGTTCAGGCAGCGAAACGCTTGATTCAGCGAGGGGCTAAAGAAATTCTCGTCACCCTCGGTGGCGCAGGTGCTTGCCTGGTCACCGCAGACTCTGCCTGGGCAGCAACGCCCCCACCGACTGTTGTGAAATCTACCGTTGGAGCAGGCGACAGCTCACTTGCTGGATATGTTATGGCTCGCACTCAACGCCTGCCGTTGGACCAGTGCCTCCAAACCGCGGTCGCCTATGGCTCTGCTGCAGCAGGCCTACCAGGTACCGGGATTCCAAGCCCTGACGACATCAACTTGGAACAAACCCAAGTCGTAGAAATCGATTCATAATTTAAGAGAACAGGAGTCCACCATGAGTGACAACATCATCACTCCACAACTCGTTAGTCTCGATGTGGACTACGGGTCGACGCCAAGAGAGGTCATCGAACACCTCGCGCAGCAAGCCCAGGACGCAGGCCGAGCAAGCGACAGCTTGAAGCTAGCCGACGCAGCTTACGCCCGTGAGCAGAAAGCTGGCACCGGTGTGAATGGCCGTGTTGCAATCCCCCACTGCCGCACCGAAGCAGTCGAAACCCCAACGTTGGTTTTTGCCAGGTTACAGCGGCCCGTTGACTTCTCGGGGCCAGATGGAGACGCAGAGCTTGTATTTTTGATCGCTGCTCCTGAAGGCGGCGGTAAGGCGCATTTGAAGATCCTTTCCAAGCTCGCACGTGCCTTGGTACGCGGCGACTTCGTAACTCAGCTCCGCGAGGCAAAGGATGAGCAAACGGTCGTCAACGCGGTGCTGGACGTCGTCAACGCTGCTCCTAAGAAGAAAACTGCCGCAGCACCTACTCCCGCTGCGACGGGCAAGACCGATGGCGTGAAAAAGTTTAGGATTGCAGCTGTTACATCGTGCGCGACCGGCATTGCCCACACATACATGGCAGCCGACGCTCTGACACAAGCTGCGCAGGCTCGCGATGATGTCGAGTTTCAGGTGGAGCCGCAAGGTTCTTCCGGCGGCGATCCTCTGGATCAGGCCTACATCGACAGTGCTGACGCCGTAATCTTCGCCCATGATGTTGCTGTGCGTAACAAAGCACGTTTTGCAGGCAAGCCGGTCGTTGATAGTCCAGTAAAGCGTGGCATCAACGAGCCAAACAAGATGATCGACGAGGCCATTGCCGCTGCAAACGATCCGAATGCACCAAGAGTCACCACGGCGGGATCGGAGCAGCGAGAAGACTCCGCTTCCTCTGGTGAAAGCTGGCCAAAGAAGATCCAGCAAGCTGTAATGACCGGTGTGTCGTACATGGTGCCTTTCGTTGCAGCAGGCGGCCTGCTCCTCGCGCTTGGTTTCCTCTTCGGCGGATACGACATGGCGAATGGCTGGCAGTCCCTCGTCACGAACTTCTCCCCGACCCACCTGCCTGGACATACAATCGATGTCGACGGTGAAATGATGACGTTCCGCCGTTCCGGCTGGCTTCTGTATCTCGGTGCTGTCATGTTCGCGACAGGCCAGATGGGCATGGGCTTCGTTGTTGCGGCGCTCTCCGGCTACATCGGGTATGGCCTTGCAGGACGTCCAGGTATCGCGCCAGGATTTATCGGCGGTGCTATCTCCGTCATGGTTGGCGCAGGTTTTATCGGCGGCCTTGTCACAGGTCTGCTGGCTGGTTTGATCGCATACTGGATCCAGACATGGAAGGTTCCGCGCTGGCTCGGGTCCCTGATGCCAGTGGTCATCATCCCGCTGCTGACTTCCCTTGCTATCGGCCTCATCATGTTCTTACTGTTGGGGCGTCCGCTTGAGTCTCTCATGCTGGGACTGCAGGGCTGGCTTGAGTCGATGAGCGGATCCTCTGCGGTCCTGCTCGGCGTCATCATCGGGCTCATGATGTGCTTTGACCTAGGTGGCCCAGTCAACAAGGCGGCGTACCTCTTCGGAACCGCTGGTCTGTCTGCGGGAACGGAGGCAAGCTTCCAAATTATGGCGGCTGTAATGATTGCTGGCATGGTTCCCCCGATCGCACTGTCAATCGCGACGTTCCTCCGCAAAGGATTGTTTACCCCGGCGGAGCAAGAGAACGGCAAATCCGCATGGCTCCTCGGACTGTCGTTTGTCAGCGAGGGCGCAATCCCGTTTGCTGCAGCTGACCCGTTCCGCGTTATCCCTTCGATGATGCTCGGTGGCGCCACTGCTGGCGCGGTCAGCATGGCACTCAATGTTGGTGTGCAGGCTCCACACGGTGGTCTCTTCGTGCTCTTTGCCTACGAGCCTTGGTGGGGACTGTTCGTCGCGCTCATTGCAGGCGTGGCGGTCGCAACTGTAGCGGTCATCGTCGCTAAGCAGTTCTGGCCAAACGAGGAGATCCAGAAGGTCGCTGCCCAAGCAGAACCTGCAGCGGTGGCGAACTAAGGACACAGGCCCCTAAACTGAATACAGAAACTCGATAGATACTTTCAAAGCAGAAAGGATGAAGCACATGGCTTCAAAGACAGTTAAAGTCGGATCCACCGTTGGACTGCACGCACGTCCAGCAACCATTATTTCTGACGCCGCCGGTGAATACGATGACGAGGTCATCCTGACCCTTGTCGGTGACGAGGACGAGGAAGAGACGGATGCTGCTTCCTCGTTGATGATCATGGCAATGGGCGCCGAGTTCGGTGATGAGGTCACCGTTACCTCTGACAACAGTGAGGCAGTTGAAAAGATTGCCGCATTGATCGAGAAGAACCTCGACGAAGAGTAAATCCCACAACAAAAGCCCGGGCGCTACATCTGAGCGCTCGGGCTTTTGCTTGTTCGAGCTATTTTCGAGATGCAGCGTTGAACTGCCCCTCACCCACTGTGTTGTAAATCCACTTCAACAGAGGATAGAACACGATGATGCCGACCGACCCCAGGGCAATGCCCTCAAGCGTCACCTGACCGACAGTGAACGACAGGTTGCCGATACCAACAATGAGTGCCACAGCCGCAACTGTTAGGTTCACCGGGTTCGTGAAATCTACCTTGTTATCCTGCCAAATACGTACACCAAGCATTCCAATCAGGCCGTAAAGAACCAGGCACGCTCCGCCCAGCACACCGGCTGGGATTGTGAAGATGACTGCGCCGAACTTCGGGATGAACGCCAAAACGATCGCGAAACACGATGCGACCCAATACGCAGCCGTCGAGTAAACCTTGGTAGCAGCCATCACGCCAATGTTCTCCGCATAAGTCGTTGTACCAGAGCCGCCAAAGCCACCAGCCAATGTCGTCGCGATACCGTCACCGATCAACGCCCTGCCTTGGTATGGGTCCAGGTCGCGTTGCGTCATCTCAGAAACTGCCTTGACATGACCAATATTCTCCGCGATCAGCACGACGATGACAGGAAGCGTCACCAAAATCGCTGAGAGGTGGAACTCTGGCGTATGGAACTGCGGCAAGCCGATCCAAGGACTAGCGCCAATTGTGTCCAGTGCATCATCCGATAACCCGCCAGTGAGCGCCGCAAACACCCAGCCGACGATGACGCCGATCAGAATGCTCAGACGAGACAGCATTCCCCTCGCAGCGACAGTCAGCAGAGCAATCGTGCCGAGCGTGACAAACGCGACCCCGGGCTGAGTTTCCACATTAGAAACGGCAGTCGGCGCAAGATTGAAACCGATCAACGCGACGATGGCACCAGTGACCGTGGGAGGCATGACGGCGTCGATAACTTTCTTGCCTGCAAGTTGAACAACAAAGCCAACTGCAATCAACGTCAGACCCGTGATGAGTACCCCGCCCAACTGAGAGCCGATTCCGTACTGGGACGACGCAGACAGCGGCGCGATGAAAGCGAATGACGAGCCAAGGTAGCTAGGCAGTTTATTACGGGTAATCAGCAAAAAGATGATGGTTCCCAGTCCTGAAAACAGCAGCGTTGTGTTTACAGGGAATCCCGTCAACGTTGGAACGAGAAGTGTGGCTCCGAACATTGCTACGACATGCTGCATGCCGATGCCAATTGTTCGAGGCCAAGAAAGGCGTTCATCAGGGGCGACCACCGCGCCGGGCAGAACGCGGCGCCCGTCGCCATGCAAGGTCCATCCAATAGTTTTACTCACAGGCTCATATTATGTCGCTAGATAATTGCCGAAAGCGAATTGGGCAAAGTAGCGTAATACGCATGGAGATTTTCATTCGCCGCACGGCAGACGAAATTGGCGATTTCGCTGCAAACATGATTGAACCATTCGTCAAGCAAGGTGCAACGCTTGGTCTTGCTACTGGCTCGACACCGAGTCCAACGTATCAGGCACTAATCCGAAAGCACCGCGAGGAAGGCCTCAGCTTCGCCGACTGTGACGCATTCTTGCTCGACGAATACTACGGAATCGATCAACACCACGAGCAGTCATACTGGTCCACAATCCGACGCGAGCTGACGGCATCAATCGATATCGATGACGCGGCCGTGCACTCGCTTAGCAGCTCAGCGGCCGATCCGGAGCAAGAGGCTGCGACGTATGAGTCCATGATGAAAGACGCCGGTGGTGTCGACATTCAGCTGCTCGGCATCGGCGCGAACGGCCATATCGCTTTCAACGAGCCGACCAGCTCGCTGAGTTCCCGGACCCGACTGATTGATCTACGCCCGCGGACCATTGCTGACAACGCACGCTTCTTCGAGTCAGAAGATGAAGTGCCTCGCCAGGCAATGACACAGGGCATCGGCACCATCTTGGAAGCGAAGAAGATCCTCCTCATCGCTACCGGTGCAGCGAAGGCCGAGGCTGTCCAAGCAATGATCGAAGGGCCCTTGAGCTCTTTCTGCCCTGCCTCATCGCTGCAAATGCACAACGATGTGTGCATATTACTCGACGAAGCCGCAGCATCCGGCCTCGGCGATGTGGAGTTCTACAAGGAGATCGACGCCTACTGGCGTTAATTCACCACTCCAGCAGTCTCTAGTAGACCTGCTGGACAAACTCGTCATACTGGCGCGCCAGAACTCGTGGCAAGCGGACATCGATCCTGGTGCCGTCGGTTTCATATTCTTCGGAGCGAATCGTCCCGTGTTCATGGACGAGTGAGACAACATCTCCTCGGGTGTAGGGGATCAGCATGACTACATGCTCATCGAGCGTGTTCAGGAACATCTCGATTTTTCCCTCGAGTTCAGCAATACCCTCACCCGTGAGCGCTGAGACAAACACCGCTTCCCGACCGGTCGCGTCAAACACGTGGCGTAACTCTGCCAAAACCACAGGGTCAGCGGAGTCAATCTTGTTGACGACCACAATCTCCGGAGGCAATTCGGAATCTTTATCTCGCGTGATCTCTGCCAGCACCTCGCTCACGGCAGCAATCTGCTTGAGTGGGAACTCGTCTGCTCCATCAACGACGTGTAGCAAAAGGTCTGCATTGCTCACTTCCTCCAGCGTCGACTTAAACGCCTCGACCAACTGGGTCGGCAGGTGCCGAACGAAACCAACTGTGTCCGTCAAAACGACGTTTCGCCCATCAGCCAGCGTTGCGCGTCTCGTGGATGGGTCAAGCGTTGCAAACAATGCGTCTTCCACAAGCACGCCGGCGTCCGTCATTGCGTTAATGAGTGAGGACTTCCCTGCGTTCGTGTATCCGGCAATCGCAATCTTGGGTGTCGTCGAGCTCTGCCTCTTCGCGCGCTTAATCTGACGAACAGTCTCCATGTCTGCTAATTGATGACGCAGCTTTGCCATCTCTGAGCGCAACCTTCGCCGGTCTGCCTCAATTCTGGTTTCACCAGGACCGCGCAAACCAACGCCGCCATTCGAACCCGCACGACCACCGGCCTGGCGCGAAAGGTTGCCGCCCCAACCACGGGTACGGGTGTAGAGATACTCCATCTGCGCGAGGCTAACTTGTGCTTTGCCCTCCTTGCTCTTTGCGTGTTGAGCAAAGATATCCAGAATGAGCATCGTTCGGTCGATCACTTTAGAGTTGAGGGCTTCCTCTAGCGCCACCATTTGACCAGGGGATAGCTCACCGTCGAATACGACGGTGTCCACTCCACTGGCGTCGACAATCTCGCGCAGCTCTTTCACCTTTCCGGAACCAATGTATGTCCCTGGATCCGGCTTATCTCGTTTTTGATAGAGCATGTCAATAACTTCAGCGCCTGCGGTTTCGGTCAGTGCTGCCAATTCCCGCATGTTTGCTTCCATTTCGGCAGTGGAACCTTCAGTCCATGCTCCAACAAGGATGACGCGCTCGAGCCGCAGTTTACGGTACTCGACTTCGTAGATGTCTTCCCGGTCTTCGTTGCGCAGCTCTGTCGTGGTGTTTACGCGACGAAACGAGTTTCGTTCCTCTAGGTCGAGTGCGCCCTGTGTTGGCGTCGATAGGTCTGTTCCCGAGGTTTCGGTGCGCGTCTGTGCGTTATGGCGAAACGCTTCATCCAGCAACGCCTCATGCGAATCAGGAGTGGTTGATTTCGAATTCATGCAAGCTTTCAAAAATAGTGGGTATACGTAACTTTTTTCGCTTTCTTCCTTGCTCAACGGTAGCCCACCCATTTTTCTTCCACCACATTTCTTCACCTCAGAGCGCATTCGACTAGGCTTCACATTTATGAACCAACAACCTCTGACTGAAAACAAGGATCTGGCAGCGATCGGCCTGAGCTTTCCTAAGTGGCAAGACGCGGTAGAAGCTGCAATCGCATCCGGTCGCCTCGGTGTTATCGGTGAGGTACGTGGCGGCCAAATGGTCCAATACCAGGACCGCTCTGGTGCGCAGCTGAATATCTTGGCAGTTGAGCCTTTCGCCACCTTTGCCGGCTTTGAGGGCATCACACGCACAAACGCGCACATCACCCCGGCAACCGATGTGGTTGCGCTTGCTGAGGTTGTGGATCCACATGGGAATCCAATCGGATCTCTGACGCTAAACCTGGCGCAGGAGCCATTGATCGTCGATGAGCCCACAATCCAGTGGCAAGAGCTCAGCGTGACCGCCCTTGCACTCGATGTGAGCACGTACGAATCCACCTCTGCTTATCTTGAGGAGCACCCTGGTAGCACGGTTGGCACAGTCATTTCTGCAGGAGCCGAAGCGATTGCAACTGGGGCAGCCTCCTCCCCCGATGCAAAAGCCACTTTTTCCGCACGCGTGCTGGAAGCTGAATACCGCACGTCGGAGTTGACGGGTGACCGCTTCATTCATGTTTCAGTCGACGGGGCGTTTCCATTCGACGTTTGCTTACCTGATGGCGATCTCCCCCAACGCGACCAAGTCATCGCAGGCAACGCCGTCATGGTCGGTACCATCCCGGTGCCTACAGGTGGCGGATGTGGTGGTTGTGGTGGCTCCTGCGGTTGCGGTGGCGGCTGCTAGGAACTAGGCACTACTCATGGATCCAGCACGTCGTGATCTTTCCATAGCACTGTGGGGCGCCCTGATCTTCGCCGTCATGGTGCTGCTTGTGCTGCTCCTCAAGACTCCTGGCGCCATCATCGCCGGGCTGATTGGTGTCACGGCGCTTTTGACCCGCAGGCGTTTTATTCCTAACCCGGAAGTAGAGTCGCTTCGCTCATCGCTTCTGATTGCATGCGATGACATCCGCGACATCGTTGAAGCATTTGATAACTTGCAACATGGTAGCTCGACGCAGGCGTTGGCCGACCGCACGCTTCATTTTCCCGCGCTTGCGAACACCGATCTTTCTGTACCAGAAATCAGCGAATTTCATCTCAAGTACAGTGCGGCACAGCGCTTTCTCGCGCGCGTTGACACCTACTTGCAGTCACCGGACTTGGAACGCGTCCACCTTGAAAAACTCATTCGAATTGCGGACGAGCGCGCCCTCGAGCTTGAGGACGCCTGGGTGGCTGCCCGTAACGCTGCTCGAGAAATTGGTCCGTCGTAATCAACCAAGCTGTGCTACTAGTTCCGCAACGTCATAGTTCGCCGCGTCAATCCAAGTGATTCGTTTGTCGCGCCTAAACCAGGATTTCTGACGCCGCACATAGCGCCGCGTTCGCAGTTTGGTGTCCTCGCAAGCTTCGTCGATGGTGAGGTGGCCGTCGATAACTCCAAGTCCTTGGGCGTATCCGATAGCTCTGCCAGCAGTCGAATCCTTCGCTAATCCCTGGCCCACCAACCGATGAATCTCATCGATGAGCCCCTGCTCGAACATCGCATCAGTACGCTGCGCAATCCGCGGGTTGAGCCACTCTGGGGTTGTCTCCAGCCCAATCATGCGCGTACCCCAGCGTGTAGGGGCGTTTTTGGGGGGTTGAGATGCCTGAAAAGGCTTACCAGTAAGCTCAATGACTTCGAGTGCACGCACTGTGCGCCGGGGGTCACGGTCTTCAATTATCGACGCCGCCACAGGGTCAACTGCAGCTAGCTGCGCATGAAGGCGATCTATTCCGATTTCCTTCAATAGAGACTCGTAGCGCCCGCGGACTTCGGGGTCGGTTGGCGGGAACTGCCAAGCGTCGACAAGTGACTGCATGTACAGCATGGACCCACCAACGAGAATCGGCAGCTTTCCTCGATTGGAGATCTCCTCAACGGTCTCCACCGCTCGTTGCTGATACTCTGCGACACTGGCGGTTTTCGTAACCTCCCAGATATCAAGCAGGTGGTGCGGTATTCCTTGTCGCTCCGCGAGAGGTAATTTGGCAGTGCCGATATCCATCCCGCGGTAAAGCTGCATCGAGTCAACGTTGACAATCTCACCATCGAGTTCGTGCGCAAGCGCGAGACTCAGCGAGGACTTACCTGAAGCCGTCGGGCCGACGATTGCTACTGGTTGGTGTCCGATCTCCTTGTTCACTGCTCTACCTCCCAGTAAGCAACATACCGACCAACGCCCAACGTGTCGTCTACGTCTACGAGTGTGGCCTTCGTTGGCTGCAGTGTTTGTAGCTCAAGCCAAATATCTGGTTCCAGTACTCCTGCGTCTCGCATTTCCTGCTCACGGATCAGGGAGCTTTGCTTTCCTGACAACAAAGCCTGGAGTTTGTCGTTCGTATCAGCAGCCGCAGGGATTAACGCTAGCGGGGCGCGAGTTGTCAGCCCTGCAGGTCCATCGACTACCAACACTGTGAGCACTGAAGGATCTAACGGCAACAGGTGCTCACGACTCTCACGCACCGTAGCCCCGTGAAGGCAGTATCTGGCGACAAGTTCGCCTAATACGTGCCCACCTCCTACTTCGACGTGTGGTGCTCCCCAGGCAGCAAACGAGCCAGCAAGGTGCGTTGCCCATCTCCTGTCGTGGCTGCACACAATGTCAATAGTTTTCGTCAGTTTTCCGGCTGTCTCTCTAATTGAGTTCAGCAAACGCTGCGACGGTTCGTCAGCAGGTGCGAGTTCTCGCACGAGAGCTGGCGAACCAGGCATGACAAGTAGGCAGGCACGGGCTTCATTCACCTCGCCCACCATAGTGGGGTTTTCTCGGAGTTGAAACCATGACACATGACGCATGTTCGTCTGCAACACGCTAGAGTTATGAAGACGAGAATGCCGTCGATTATGTATCTCGGCGCCGTGACGCGCGGCACAGCTATTTGTGAAAGGACTGTTTCATGACTTCCTCGACTCCAAAGCCACAGCCACCAGCTGGACGTCCGAACCCGGCTGCCATGCCGAAGCAAACGCCGAAGCCCGGACCTCGTCCAGGTGCGGCACAGTCTGTTCCTTCACAGCGGGTTGTTCCACTCGCGCATGCTCAGTCGTCATCAGCG
Organism: Corynebacterium sp. NML98-0116; assembly: GCF_001767255.1. GTDB lineage: Bacteria > Actinomycetota > Actinomycetes > Mycobacteriales > Mycobacteriaceae > Corynebacterium > Corynebacterium pseudogenitalium. The sequence goes on along the minus strand of NZ_CP017639.1, from coordinate 972,567 downwards.
AACACTGATCCGTCGAAGTTCGGGCGCGTCGATGATGCCGGCAATGTTTTTGTCACCCGTGACGGCGTTGAGCGTCAGATCGCATCTTGGCAGGCCGGGTCTCCCGAGGAAGGACTTCGCCACTACGGGCAGCGTTTCGACGACCTCATCGTCGAAACTGAAGTCCTGGAGGCGCGACTCACTGCACACCCAGAGGACGCACACACTCTGCATCGCAGCGTGACTGAGCTGAAAGACTCGCTGAAAGACGTCGCCGCAATTGGCGACTTCGCAGCGCTCGAGGCACGCCTAGAAGAATTACTGCGCAAAACAGAGGTTGCGGAACACGAAGCAAAGGAACTCAAGCAGACCCGACGGGCTAACGCAATTGCCAAAAAGGAAAGTCTAGCGGCCGAGGCTGAGGAGATCGCCGAGAAGTCTACGGACTGGAAGGCTGCCGGGGACAGGATTCGAGCGATCCTCGAAGAATGGAAGACGATCCGCGGTATCGATCGCACAACCGACGACGCGCTCTGGAAGCGCTACTCGCGTGCACGCGATGCCTTCAATCGCCGTCGTGGGGCTCACTTCGCTGAGCTCGATAGGAATCGCGCAACGGCTCGTCGTATCAAGGAGGATATCATCGCCCGCGCGCAGGCAATCCAGGACTCAACGGATTGGAACGCCACCGCCCGTGCCTACCGCTCTCTGATGGATGAGTGGAAAGCAGCCGGACGCGCCCCACGTGGCGTCGACGATGAGCTGTGGGCACAGTTCCGCGCTGCTCAGGATCACTTCTTCGCCGCCCGCAACGCCGTAAACGCGGAGCGCGACCGCGAATTTGAAGCAAATGCTGCAGCTAAGGACGCACTTATAGATGAGTACGATGCGCTCATCACTCCAGAGAAGGGTCTAGGTGCGGCACGTGCCAAGCTGCGTGAGCTCCAGGAGAAGTGGGACGAAATTGGATTTGTGCCTCGCAACAAGGTCCGTACGTACGAAGACAAGATTGCTCGGCTGGAACAGCGCGTAGCGGATGCAGAGGAATCACGATGGCGCAAAGCAGACCCTGAGGCACAAGCGCGGGTGAATCAGTTCCAGGAGAAAGCTGATCACTTCCTGCAGCAGGCTCAGGAAGCTGAGGCAGCCGGGAATTCCTCCAAGGCGGCGAAGCTCCGTGAACAGGCTGAGCAGTGGCAGGAGTTTGCCAACGTCGCAGCGAAGGCCGTCGACGAGCAGTAGTGCTATATCCCTTGATCGTAGGGAGTGCCGACCCGTCACACGCCGCAGTCTCCTCCTACGCATTCTCAGTCACGCTTGCTATCCAGGACATTACGGGAGAAGCGCACTCCGGAGTGAGTGCAGCCCATCTCGCGAAACGCCTGGAGGGATCCGAAGAATCGTTAGCGCTTCTCTTCGCGCTGTGTAGCAAACCAGCGCCACGGTCCCTTGGAGCGTTCGGTTACCCAGTGCTGACTGAGGATGATCTGTACGACGTCGAAGGCTGGGTGCTCATATCGCTTCCTCTACTTGAGGACGTCGATGTGTTAGAAGCGAACGTCACTATCGACGCCTCCATCGCTCCTCTTCCCGGGGAGGAGCAGCCGGCGCACGTGTGGCGAAGTGCGCTCGCGCTGATTGACGCGCTTTCTGCAGAGTTGCACCGTCCCATCCGTCAGATTTGGATCACGGAGCCATTGGGGGCACCGGAGCACCCATTCCTTCGCGCTGACGGCTACACGCCGGCGCACTGTGAGCGACAGGCAATTATCAACGCGGACGCTATCGTGGCGCCTGACCAGAATGATAGGTGCGACGTGATTGAAGACATGGCATTCGACCCTACTGATCTGCCCTCCTTCTTAGCTACTCTCCAGGAGTCCGCAGCGAAATACCCTCGTGGTTCACTATCGCTCGAGCCTGTCCAGTGGTCTGCGTCCCGTCTTCAGGACGCTGCTGCACGTCTCAAGGACCGCGGCGGTTCCCAGATCACCGCCATTGCCCGTGATGTCTCAGGGAAACCGGTCGGGCTTGCAGAGGTAGCAAAATTCGAGAATGACGCAGATTCTGTTGCAGAAATCGGGCTGGTGTACGTACGGGAGGCAAGCCGGGGACTCGGTTTAGGCAAGCGCGCCTTGGCTTCTGCGATATCAGCCGCGCTCTCGATTTGGCCACAAACGAAGCAGATCTACGCTTCTTATCCCAACCCGCAGCCGGGTGCGAGCCACATTCTCGACCACTATGCCCCAACCGGGATAAGCCAGGCGACGGCCTGGCAGAAGGGCGTACCAAAGCTCGATAGCTAGTTGCTTCTTTTGTGGCGTCGTGCCGCGTTCGCTCGTCGGTCATCGACAAGCAGTGGGTTCGTTTCTTGCTCCTGATGAGTCCGCGTCGCATTCAATTGCGCATCCGCGATATCCGCGTCGATTTCGCTTGGCTGATTCCGGAGCAGTTCCGGGGCAACCGCTGTCTTTCGCACGAACAGCGGAATGTACGTCAACACGACCAGGAGTACCGCGACAACTTCTAGGTAAAACCCGGGCCCGTGCTGAAACGTTCCTGCAACACCGGTACTCGACTTCCGCAGCCACACTGCCAGCAACGAGCTAACCAGGGCAACTGTTGAAATCATCCACGCGGCTGTGGCCATTCCGAAACGTCGCGAAACCGTCACTAGCGACGTGCAAACGCCTACGCCTAAGAAGCCTAGCCATACAAATACGTACTCCGTGATCTTGGTATCTGCACTGCGGGCGCCTTCGCCCACCGCGAGCACCTGCCATCCGGGAATGTCACCAACGAAGGGCAAAAACAGCGCAACAAGCCACCCAATACTTGCAATACCGAGTACCCAGCGCGCGGATCCTAATTCCATTTTCATTGAAGTCTCCCTTCCAGTAGTCGCGTGGTTTACGCTTCAGGAGTCGTGCAGCAGCCAGTGTTGCTTACGTTAGTCACTGGAACGATGTCTGGACGTGCAACCGTAGGAATTCCAAGTCCCACCCCAACAGGTGCAGTCGTTGGTACCTCGCCTGCCTCAGCGTGATCACCCGCGAGTGTGCGTCGGTGTGAAAGCACACCAGAATCCGCGATCAGAAAATATGACTTTGCTTCGGTGATACGAGCGGTAACAATGTCACCCGGACGGATGGCAGATCGATTGGCCTCATCGACAGCAAAGTGCACGAGCCTGCCGTCGCGAGCGCGTCCTGACATTCTGTGAGTCGTCTCGTGCTTTCGACCTTCGTCCTGCTGAACAAGGAGTTCTTGCACAGATCCAATGAGCTTTTCATTCTCTTCCAGGCTGATTCGTTCCTGGAGTTCAAGCAGTCGTTCGAACCGCTCCTGCACCACAGCTTTCGGAACCTGGTTTTCCATTTCAGCCGCCGGGGTCCCAGGGCGCGGTGAGTACTGGAATGTATAGGCGGACGTGAATCGTGCCTTCTCAACTACATCAAGCGTTGCCTGGAAGTCTTCTTCCGTCTCGCCTGGGAATCCGACAATGATATCGGTGGTGATCGAAGCCTCAGGAAGCTTCTCACGGACCTCATCCAAAATGCCTAAAAACTTCTTGGATCGGTACGAACGGCGCATGTCCTTGAGTACTTTGTCAGACCCCGACTGCAACGGCATATGTAGCTGCGGGCAAACGTTCGGGGTTTCTGCCATTGCGTCGATGACGTCAGATGTAAACTCTGCGGGGTGCGGGGAGGTGAAGCGAACACGCTCGAGGCCTTCGATCTCGCCACACGCTCGTAGCAGTTTTGAAAACGCGGACCTATCTCGCTCCATTTCCTCGTCAACGAAATGCACACCGTAAGCATTGACGTTTTGGCCAAGCAAAGTGACTTCTAAGACGCCTTGATCCACGAGCGCCTGTACCTCGGCGAGGATATCGCCCGGACGGCGATCAACTTCTTTGCCACGCAGACTCGGAACGATACAGAATGTACACGTATTATTGCACCCGACAGACACCGAAACCCAGCCCGCATAGCTACTTTCACGTTTCGCTGGAAGAACAGAAGGAAATACTTCGAGCGCTTCTGCAATTTCAACTTGCGCCTCGCCCTGTACTCGTGCACGTTCCAGCAGTACCGGCAGTGAGCCCATATTGTGGGTCCCGAAGACCGCGTCTACCCACGGTGCTCTCTGGATAACGTGGTCTTTGTCTTTCTGCGCCAGACATCCACCAACCGCAATCTGCAAATCAGGCTGCGATTCCTTAACCTTTTTCAAATGTCCAAGCGTTCCGTACAAACGCTTGTCTGCGTTTTCACGCACGGCACAGGTGTTGAAAACGATGAGGTCTGGGGCCTGCCCATCTTCAACTGCCACGTACCCCGAATCTTCCAGCAGACCCGACAACCGCTCCGAATCATGAACGTTCATTTGGCATCCGAAGGTTCGTACTTCGTATGTCCTTGATGCAGCCATCTGGTTCGCCTTTCCTGGTTGATTACGCGGGCCTACGCAGGCACGGCTGAACATTCTAGCCACTGCCAACTACCCCGCCCAAACGCCGCAAATTGCTCCCTAGGAAGTCTCTCGAAGTGATTCAACCCTTGTATCTAGTGCAGTTCTTGCGATAGACATGCACATACCTTGTGGAAAGCCTCGACGCGCCAGCACTCCGACAACCCTGCGCAGCGCGCGGGTGTACTCCGCGTGCCCCGCTGGTGGTGTTTTCACTTCTCGCGCCTTCTTTTCCGCGAGGGCTTCAGCAATTGCGTGTTGGTCCTCGTCACTGATTTGTGCGAGCGCGGCGCGCCGATCTGTTTCTGAGACTCCTTTTTCCCTGAGCTCGCGGTCCAGAAAGCTTCTCGACTTTCCTCGACGTTTCGCCCGCTGTCGAACCCATTCATGGGCGAAGCGCCGATCGTCGAGAAGCGAGGACGCGCGAAGAGACGCCAGTACCTCATCAACGAGAGGCGCTGGGAACTCAGCCTTGACAAGACGCTCCCTGAGTTCATGCTCTGATCGCGGTCGCTGATCCAGCAACCTTAATGCACGCCGCCGTACTGGAGCGAGGGCTTCTTCACGTTCGTAGTTGAAGAGTTCTCCATTCCCACCGGTAGCTTCCCATTCGGCAAGTGCGTCCTGCAGGCGTTGAATCTTTTCCGGATCTGGTGTTGCCACGTATTACTTCGCCTTCGCTGGCTCTTCCTCGTCGTCGAAGTCAATGTTTGGCACCATGTCTACTGGGTCATCAGTCAGCGCATCATCATCGGCAAATTCGCCAACCCCCAATGCACGGAAAATCTTTTGCTCGATCTCGTCCGCAAGGTCCGGGTTCTCCTTCAGGAAATTGCGCGCCTTTTCCTTGCCCTGTCCAAGTTGATCGCCTTCGTAGGTAAACCAGGAACCTGACTTCTTCACGAAGCCGTTCTCTACGCCCATGTCAATAATGGACGATTCCCGAGAGATGCCCTCTCCGTACATAATGTCAAACTCTGCGATCTTGAATGGTGGCGAAACCTTGTTCTTCACTACTTTGAGGCGGGTTCGGTTTCCGATGGAATCCTGTCCGTCCTTCAACGTCTGGATACGTCGGACATCACAACGAACCGAGGAGTAGAACTTCAGCGCTTTACCGCCCGTAGTTGTCTCGGGTGAACCGAACATGACGCCGATCTTCTCACGCAGCTGGTTAATAAAAATCGCTGTAGTGCCGGAGTTGTACAGCGCACCTGTCATCTTCCGCAGTGCCTGCGACATCAACCGAGCCTGGAGGCCAACGTGAGAGTCACCCATCTCACCTTCAATTTCAGCCTTAGGCGTCAGTGCGGCAACCGAGTCAATGACGATGATGTCAATCGCGCCAGATCGGACAAGCATGTCCGCGATCTCCAGTGCCTGCTCCCCTGTATCTGGCTGAGAAACGAGCAAGTTATCAGTATCGACGCCCAGCTTGCGGGCATAATCCGGGTCCAGAGCATGCTCGGCGTCGATAAAAGCTGCGATTCCGCCGGCCCGCTGCGCGGAAGCGATGGCGTGAAGCGCAACAGTTGTCTTACCGGAAGACTCAGGTCCGTAAATCTCAACGATGCGGCCGCGTGGCCACCCACCGATCCCCAGAGCGACGTCAATAGCCGTATTCCCAGATGAAATCGACCGAATTGGAGGCCTGTTCTCATCACCGAGACGCATCACAGCCCCCTTGCCATAATCCTTCTCGATCATTGCGAGTGCAGCATCTAGCGCATTCTGGCGATCTTTCGCGGCTGATGCGGTTTTCTTTTTCGCAGCCATTTACATGTTCTCCTTAATGTTCATTCTGTTCGAGTTCGGCGGCGGCGTTTTTGCATACGCCATCGCCCACACACATGTTTAGACTCACCTTCGAGGGTTACGGTTCCCGATGACTTCTAAATCTGGATCTGACTATAGGCAAGTGCCGAGACATCACCAGAGTGTACACGCATACATGTTCGAATTAAAAGTGCAAAACGGCGAGAGCAGCTAGAAACCCGGCCGATCTACGCCAAGGCGACGCGCCTCTGGAACATCAAAGGCGTCACAGAGTTCGTCCCAGGCTTGACGCAAATCGCCTCCATTTTCGATAACCTCTGCGGCGGTACACCCATGACGAGGCAAAAGTTGCGCCTCAATAATCCATGACGCCCGATCAGACCCAAATTCATCCTGGACGAGTTGGTGAAACTCCGTTAATCGCATGGCCTCAAATATACGCGCAGAAAAATCAATACGATTTCATAGCGAACTGAACACTGTTCAAGTACTATTCTCGCTATGTCAAAAAGCATTCCGCAATCAAAGATTGAAGCCCAAGACCTCGCATACATCGCCGTGTTCGCGGCGGTGATCATCGTACTCGGGTTTGTCTCTATTCCAGTCGGCGCTGCCGGCGTTCCAATCGTCATGCAGAACGCTGCTTGTATTCTCGCGGCGCTCGTGCTCGGCCCTAAACGGGGAACCTACACAGTGCTATTGTTCCTCCTCATCGGACTTGCTCTTCCCGTTCTCGCAGGTGGACGCACCGTCGTCTATGCCCTGGGAAGCCCTACAATCGGATATCTGGTTGGCTACATCGCAAGCGCATTTGTTGCAGGTCTCATCGCCTACCGCGCTTCCAGCAAGAGCTCTTTCGTGAATATCGCCCTCCTTCTTGGAGCCGGGTTCGCTGGCCTGTTCCTGCAGTACTTCTTTGGGGTGTTTGGATTGATGGCACGCGCAAACATGACCTTTGGCGCTGCATGGGCAGCACAGCTACCGTTTGTCATCCCTGACACCGCCAAGGTGCTAGTGATTGTGTTCATCGCATTCGCAGTTCGCGCTGCACTCCCCTCACTCCGTCGCGCATAAACTGGATTATTTCCATGCCGCAGATCAGCTTCAACGACGTGAGCGTCGTACGTAATGACAACACACTGCTCCAACCATTTTCACTTACGTTGCAGGAACATCGGATCGGCATCATTGGCTCGAACGGTTCTGGTAAGTCAACGCTCGTCCGGCTTATCAATGGGCTCGAAGAGCCGAGCACAGGCGAGGTATTCTACGACGGAATTTCGCTTGCAACTCGTAGCTCTGAAGTCCGCCGACGTGTCGGGTTCGTGTTCTCCGACGCAGAAAGCCAGATTGTCATGCCCCAAGTCCACGATGACGTGGCGTTTTCATTGAAGAAGTTCAAGCTCTCTAAGGCAGAGAAAGAGCAACGCGTCGATGAGGTACTGGAACGCTTCAAACTCTTGCACAAGGCAGAACAATCACCTCATACGCTCTCTGGCGGTGAAAAACAGCTTCTCGCGCTGGCCGCGGTACTGGTGACTGAACCGACCACCATCATCGCAGACGAGCCAACAACATTGCTTGACCTGCGAAACCGTCGGCGAATAATCGCTGAATTGAACTCGCTTGATCAACAAACAATCGTGGTGACCCATGATCTAGAGTTACTCAGTGACTTCGACCGAGTAGTTTGTGTCAACGACGGCGTCATTGCATACGACGGCACACCAGCAGACTCGATTCAGTTCTACACTCAGCTAATGGAGCCGAACAGTGAAGATTGACTCGCTACCAATGGGCGTGTACGTCCCAGGCAAAACGCTGCTCCACCGTATGAGCCCAAAGAAGAAATTCGTACTGCTCATTCTGTACATCCTCATAGCGACCAACTTCGGGCGTACGTTCCCAATCGCGCTCACGTTGCTAGGCTTGATCTTCGTTCTGTACATCGTGGCAAGAATTCCGATCCGAATCGTTGCCAATCAGCTCGTGCCAATTCTTCCCTTGCTCGCAATACTCGGCGCATTCCTTGTCTGGCAAAATGGCATCTGGCTTGCCGGCGTCACGCTGATTACGTTGTTCGCAACGATTCTCGCCGCAAACCTTCTTACTCTGACCACAACAGTTGAAGCGCTCCTTGTATCGCTCGAGGAAGGCCTCAAACCGCTCGGCCGTTTCGGAATACCAACTGAGAAAATCAGCCTCGCTATCGCCCTCACGCTCCGTCTCATCCCGCTCATCTTGCAGACATCGCAGGAAGTTCTCGACGCCCGCAAGGCCCGAGGACTGGGATTTTCTCCCCTCGCGTTTGGCGTACCGCTCATCGTGCGAAGTATCCGAAGGGCGGAACAGATCGGCGATGCACTTGTCGCTCGTGGCGCGCTCGACTAACCGCCTTCAATCCTTCGCAGGGCAAAGCAAAAGCTCCAGGTTTCTATAGAAATCCTGGAGCTTTCTTTACCACGCCTTAGGCTTCGCCGCGGAGCTCACGCATCCGACGTGCGACGGCGTCCTGACTTGCTTGCGGGGCGCCGGTCTTGCCCTGCTCAATCGACTGCTGTTCCTTTCCCGAGGTCAACTCGCCAGACATCTCTGCGCGAATCTGCTCGAGCCGACTGTGGCCTGCCATCTGGATTCCAGCCTGCTCCACCTCAGCCATGCGGCCTTGGATCGAGTTCTCCGCGAGCTCTGCAGCACCCAGTGCGTTCGCGTAGCGGCGCTCAATCTTGTCGCGAACCTGGTCCAAATTCGGGCCGGAGGCGGTCAACGAGTTCATCGAGCGCATGGTCTCGGAAACCTTCTCCTGCATCTTGGCCTGCTCAAGCTGCGACAGCAACTTCGAACGCTCAGCGACCTGCTGTTGCAGGTGTGCCGCGTTGCGCTCCACGGCTTGCTTTGCCTGTGCGGCCTGCTGAAGTGCCTGGTCGTGCAGCGCCTTCGTGTCTTCAACGCCCTGCTCTGCGGTAACAAGCTGCGCCGCGAACGCCTCAGCAGCGTTCTCATACTCGGTCGCCTTCTGTGCGTCACCGTTGGAGCGGGACTTATCTGCTAATTGGAGCGCCTGGCGAGCGTTCGCTTGAAGCTTCTCGACTTCCTCCAAGCGACGATTCAGCTGCATTTCCAGCTGACGCTGGTTACCGATAACCGCGGCTGCCTGCTGCGAAAGCGCCTGGTGCTGGCGCTGAGCCTCGGAAATTGCTTGCTCAATCTGGATCTTTGGATCAGCATTCTCTTCGATCTTGTTGTCGAAAAGTGCCATCAGGTAGTTCCAGAATTTTGAAAACGGGTTTGCCATAGTGTTGCGTTTTACCTTTCGCTGAGCATTGAAATTGGCCGTGTCCACGGCCAAACTGTTTCGTATTCTATCTGTTACAGCGCTGCTCCGCTATGCGTGAATCGCATCAGCCGTAGCGAATTCATCGTTCATCGATTGCAGTGAAAGGTTCGCAACAGCCTCGAGAACAACTTCTGAAACCGTAGTGTCCAGGGCTTCGCAAATCGATGCGAGCAGCTCTGAGGAAACTTCCTTGCGCCCACGCTCCAGCTCAGAGAGGTAACCAGAAGAGACTCGAGCTTGAGCAGCAAGAGATCGCAACGTCACGCCTTTATCCGCCCGGAAAGCTCGCAGTGACATTCCTAGCGCCTCTCTCAGCAGCGGTTCTTTCTGGCGGGTTCCAGACTCGCGAAATGGAAAAGCGACCTCATCCTGTGCATCGAACGAGGGCTCAAGCGGCGTATCGATTAGAAGTGTCGTAGTCATCACTTGGTATAACTCCCCTCAACGTGTTTTTGTTCCCGCACGGCATGCAACAGGACGCGAAGTGCTGCTTCAACAGCCCACTCGCGTATCTCGTTGCGCGGCGCCTGTAGCAAGTTTCGGGCATGACTGAATCCTGGAATGGTTCCGCGTACGAGAGGGGCGTCGGAAAGTATGTCGCCTGCGAGAACTGCTTCACAGTCATCACTTGAGGCGATCCCTACCCAGACCTCACCGACAGGGTGGCCATCCTGTTCACTGGGCCCGGCCACACCAGTGAGCGAAAGACCCCAGTCTGCGTTGAGCTTCCGCCTTGCCGCCTTCGCCATCTCTTTCGCGGTCACCGGAGAAACAGGTCCAAACTCATCGATGACGTCCTGGGGAACGCCAGCCAAGGTAACTTTGCACTCGGTCGCGTAAGTCACCATCGCGCCTCGTAGCGCTGCGGAGGCACCCGGAACGCCTGCGAGTGCGGCACTTGCCAAACCGGCAGTGAGCGATTCACAAAGCCCAACTGTTGCATCCCTCTTAGTAAGTTCCGCAATCACATCGGATGCAGTACCTCGCATTAGTTATTCACCTTGCGAGCATCGACAAGGTATTGCACGCCGGTCACCACGGTGACGACTACGGCCAACACCATTACAACGTAGGACGGCGCGTCCATCCAGGAAGGCAGCGGGCACAGGTAGAGCGCCACACCTACCGTCTGGAGCACTGTCTTCACCTTGCCACCCTTGGACGCGGGAACGACTTGGTCGTTGCGCAGCATCCACATTCTCCACATGGTGATGCCGAGCTCGCGGACCACGATGACGATAGTCATCCACACAGGAAGGTTGGACGCCACGTTGAGTACTACAAGTGCCGTAATCATCAGGGCCTTGTCCGCGATCGGGTCCGCAATTTTCCCGAAGTCGGTAATCAGGTTGTAGGTACGGGCGATTGTTCCGTCTAGCTTGTCCGTGAGCATCAGCGCGACGAACACACCGAACGCCGCACCCCATCGCTGGTCCAGTGCCAACCATGCGAAGACGGGGATAAAAATGATTCGCAACGACGTCAAGACGTTGGGTACGTTCCAGTTCGATGGTTTTTCAGTCACGCCCTCTACCCTACCTATCCCATGCTTTCCCTTAGACTGCGTGTTATGAAATATTTTGCATTCCATTACACGTACTCAGATAATACGGACCTCGTAGATGCTACGCGCCCCGCACACCGCGAGTTCATCGCGAAGCAGCTAGAGCTCGGAAGGATTGTCGGATCTGGCCCGCTAGTCGACGCCGGCAAGGCCCTAATCATCGTGCAATTACCAGATACTGCCGATGCTGCGGAGGCAGTATCACTCATGAACCCGGACCCCTACTGGCAGAACAACGCTCTGCGCAGCCGAGAGGTCCACGAGTGGAACCCGGTTTCCCGGGTGTTCCCTTAGACCGCGGAGGTTCTACTTCCTCCCGCGCTGGACGTGAAGGTGATCCGTCTCGCGGGAACCAGTGGCGGTGTGGTCGCCCTTGCCCGACGTTGCAGGGTCATCAATCCACTCGATGTGGTGGCCCTGATTGTCGACTTTCCGGCGATTGCCGTGGTCGTCATAGTCAATGTGCCAGCTCGGACCGTTCGGGTCCCGCCGCCCAGCCTTGATATCCGCTCGGTCCTTCACCATGGAGCACAGCACGGTAATCACCAGTACTGCCACAATGAAGCCGAGCGATGCAACGGTGCCGACCTCCGGTACGCTCACGTTCTCACCGCCATTGACAAATGGCAGATTGTTCTCGTGTAGCGCGTGAAGCAACAGTTTGATGCCGATAAAGCCAAGAATTACGCCCAATCCGTACGGCAGATACACCACACGGTCCAACAAGCCAGAAAGCAGGAAGAACATCTGGCGAAGGCCCATGAGTGCGAACGCATTCGCGGTAAACACGATGTACGCCTCAGAGGTAATCCCGTAGATTGCTGGGATCGAATCAAACGCAAACATTACGTCGATAAACCCAATGGAGAGCAGTGCGACGAACAGCGGGGTCGCTGCGGACTTGCCCTCCTTCGTCTTCGACCACAGCTTGTCACCGTGGTAGGAGCTCGTGACTGGGACGACTTTACGGAGTGCCTTCACGACAGCCATATCGTTCGGATCTGTTTCAGGTGCATCAGTCGCTTCGTCGTAGACGAGCTTGACAGCCGTGTAGATCAAGAACGCTGCGAAGATGTAGAAGACGTCGCTCCACGCCGCGATAAGTGCTGCGCCGAGCAGAATAAACAGCAAGCGGCATACCAACGCGATAACAATGCCCAGGAGCAGCACCTTTTGCTGATACTTCCTTGGAATCTTGAACGCGCCCATGATCAGTGCGAAGACGAACAAGTTGTCCACGGACAGCGCCAGCTCAGTAATGTAGCCGGTGAAGAACTGGACGCCGTGCTCGCCGTCCCACTCCCACCAGATCACACCGCCACAGATCGCTGCCATCGTCATGTAGAACAGCGTCCAAAAGCCCGATTCTTTGATAGTTGGCTCGTGGGCCTGGCGAACGTGAATAAGAAAGTCAAAGGCGAAAAAGCCCAGAATGATTGCTGCAGTGAGCAGCCATATCCATAGGGGGACACTCAACGTGGTTACCTCCGGTCGTTGCATAGGACAAAGAAAGACCGGAGGTCTCCCCCACCACGTAGCTACGCGGCTGCCTCAACCGGGATACGTATGTTCCGTGTTGACGATTCGAGGCACTTGCGGGGTACTCCCCTCCAATGCGAATGCCAGGCTACACCATCAAGAGGAGTCGCTACCAGTTATACGGCTCCACCGGTGGGATTGTAGGTTGCTTCGACCGTCTTAACGTCATCTTCATCTGCAGTGGCGTCATCACCACGTTGTGCGTCGACGTCCTTCGGTGCGTCCGCGGGATCCGCACCCTTGAGCATCCAAAGAATGGTCTCGAGCTCCTCTGGCTTCACCAGCACTTCACGAGCCTTGGAGCCTTCCGATGGCCCAACGATGCCACGGGACTCCATCAAATCCATCAGTCGGCCGGCCTTTGCAAAACCGATACGCAGCTTGCGCTGCAGCATGGAGGTCGATCCGAGCTGCGCCGTAACAACGAGTTCAACGGCTTCCAGCAGGTCGTCCAGGTCCTTGCCGATGTCGTCGTCGATAACTTTCTTCTCGGACTCCTTCTCTTCCGTAACGCCCTCGACGTACTGTGGTTCGTCCTGGCTCTTGGCAGCGTCCACGACGGCTTGGATTTCAGCGTCAGACACAAACGCACCTTGCATGCGTTGCGGCTTGCCGGCGCCCTGCGGGATGAAGAGACCGTCGCCCATGCCAATGAGCTTCTCCGCGCCACCCTGGTCGAGGATGACGCGTGAGTCAGTAAGCGAGGATGTTGCAAACGCGAGCCTGGACGGCACGTTCGTCTTGATCAAGCCCGTGACGACGTCCACCGAAGGTCGCTGCGTAGCCAAGACAAGGTGGATACCTGCTGCGCGGGCCTTCTGCGTAATGCGGACGATCGAGTCCTCGATCTCCTTCGGCGCGGTCATCATGAGATCGGCAAGCTCGTCGACGACACAGACGATAAACGGGTAGGGACGCATCTCGCGCTGGGAGCCAGCAGGAGCAGTGATTTCACCGCTCTTCACCTTCTTGTTGAAGTCCTTGATGTGGCGGACCCGAGCGGTCTTCATGTCCATGTACCGCTGCTCCATCTCCTCCACCAGCCACTGTAGTGCCGCCGAAGCCTTCTTCGGCTGCGTGATAATTGGCGTGATCAGATGTGGAATCCCCTCGTACGGAGTGAGCTCCACCATCTTTGGGTCGATGAGGATCAGACGTACTTCTTCAGGTGTTGCGCGCGTCAGCAAGGAAACCAACATCGAGTTCACGAACGCCGACTTACCGGATCCCGTAGAACCCGCAACAAGCAAGTGCGGCATCTTCTGCACCGAAGAGGCAATAAAGTCGCCCTCGATGTCCTTACCTAAGCCGATGAGCATAGGGTCATCGTCTGCAGCAACATTCGGCGCTTCGAGGACATCGCGCAGACGAACCATTTCACGGTCCTGATTCGGCACCTCAATGCCGACGGCAGATTTGCCGGGAATTGGCGTCAACAAACGAACGTTATCGGTCGCGACTGCATAGGCAAGATTGGACTGCAAGTTGGTAATCTTCGACACCTTGACGCCGGGCCCAAGCTCTACTTCGTAGCGGGTCACGGTCGGACCACGGGAGAAGCCCGTCACCATAGCGTTGACCTTGAACTCCTCGAAGACCTCTGTGATGGCTTCGATCATGCGATCGTTGGCTTCGGTGCGAGTCTTCGGCGCTTGGCCAGCGAGCAGCAAATCGGTTGTTGGAACGACGTAGGTGGAATTCCTGTCGACCTTCTTCGCGTGGCCATCCTTCGGCGCCTCAGGTGGAGTTGCGCTTGGGTCCTTCCCTGAACGCGCTACGACCGCCTGTCGAACTGCGTCTCGCGACTGATCGACGGCATCCCGTTGAGCCTCCTCAAGCGTAGGCCGGGGCAGAATCTTCGTCTCCTCGGGTTGCGCAGGCTGACGTTTCGACGCCGCCTTCGTCGCAGGACGTTCAATGACCGCAGTGGCGTCGCTGCCTTCCTGCGCATCGAAGTCTTCACCGAAATCGAAAACCTCTGTCTCATCACCCTGTGCTTGAGGCGCTGACGCTGGCTTCGCCGGGTAGTTATCCAGTGGCGTGGAGGCCTTTCGCAACTTCTCCGAGAAAGACGAAAACCCAGAAACCCTTGGTTTCTTCGCCGCGGTACGTGGAGAAAGACCGGTACGTGGGCTCCTCGATTCAGGCTCAACCCGCGAGCGCTTTGCCGACGTGCGCGGGCGCCCCTCTGCGATAGCGTCAATGTCCCGGCCTACATCACTGTAAGGATCTGACTCATCGTCAGTCTCGGGCCGCTGGAATACCGAGCTAAGCCACGCAGTGAAAAAGTCATAGGCCTCACGCACAGTAATACCGGTTGTACGAAGCGCACCATAAACAATAACAAGTCCCAACAGCGGGACTGCCACATAAGAGGAGAATCCAGCGGCGAGCAAACCACCGGTGAACGTGCCCACTACCCCACCGGCGATCTTGCGGGATTCCCAATCTGCAGGGTTGCCAGCGAAGACATGAATCATGCCAAGCATCGCAACACCAATAATCAACAGGCCCGACGCCACCCTGGCACGTACTGCCGGTTCTGCCTTCACGTTCAGCATGAGAGCGATAGCGATGCAGACCAAAATCACAGGAAGCAGGAGCGCACCAGCACCAATTGCCCAGTGAACACCCTGCGCAATGACGTTGCCTATCGGGCCAGCGATATCCATCCATACGGAGGCCCCCAGGATCGCGGCAAGGCCAATGAGCACTAAACCATACGCGTCAACGTTGCCACGCGAGATACCCAACGAGCGACTGGACCTTCGTGGGTGCTCTTCACGTTGCGGCGCCTCAGCAGAGGGGCCGTCATCAAGAAAATCGAAGTTGTCGTCCTCGTCATCGTATCCGTTTGCGTCGGGCACGCTGTCAAAACTCTCCTTACGGCGTGGTCGAAGTTTGGTAAGCAACGAACCAGCTCCGCGAACTGCACTGCCAATTGAGCTTCCGACGACTCTCGTCGCGGACCCGACCCGTTCATCGGCAGTCTCTGCCGCGACCATGGACGAGGTCGGTGGATGCGTCATCGACGCTGGGGCACCGTAACGGCTCGTCGTTGAACGTGCACGGTCCCGCGGGCCTGTCGAAGCTCGCGTATTTCGTGGCGCTGGTTTCCTGGCAGACATGTGCTACACATTAGTACCTTGCGCACCATTATTACCATCCGCCACTCTAAAACCACAGATATTGTTACAGGCGAATGAATCAAGTACTACAACTTGATATCTACTCCAGCAAGAGCTTCAACCGCACCGGTTACATCCACTTCGACCGCGCTGCGACCGGCGGCCCACAACAATAGTTCCCCGGGTTCGCCGTATACGCGGACGACGTTATCGCCCTGCTTTGAAACGCCGATGCCTTCGCCAATGACGGCAGGAGGCAAGTCCGGTGGCGTCAAAATCACAGGTACCGCAACACCTTTCAGCGTGACTGAACCAAACCGCTTCGCAAGCTTCAAAAGTTCTTTGTTGGTGACGGCGCTAAACTGCCGAGGCTCGACCTTACCTCTACCTCGACGAACGTCTTCGTGGTGAATAAAGTGCTCGGCTGTATTTAACGTGTCGTCACTCGGCTTGAAAAGCGAAGGCGGACCGATGGCCCAGAGACGCACAAGATCCTCGTACGACCATGATGCAAGTCGGGCTTCCTCCGCCTCCAAAAACTTCCTCGCTCGCTTTACGAATATTCCGATGGCAGCTAATGGCCTTCGTTCACGGATATAGAGGTGCGTCGCCAAATCGCGAGTGTTCCAGCCCTCGCACAGCGTCGGTGCTTCAGGTCCGACTTCGAGTAACAGTTCAGCGAGTTGATTTCGTTCAGTCTTTGCAAATGACATGGGCCCTAGCATAGTGCCAGGGCCCATAGTTCTGCTCACAAAAGTGTCAGGTATTAAAGCGACTCTCGTGTTGCTTGAACATCAGCGTCTTCTGCCGGTCCAATATCCGCCGCGGTTGGAACCACGGTTGGAAGAATGACTGGCTCACGCTTGTACTTCTGCTCAATCGTTCGCGAGAGCTGACGACGAAGCTGCTGCACCATGCGGTACGGGTCATTCTCCCCTTCTGCAGCCAAATCACCCATAACTTCCTGGACACGCTCGACGACCTTCTTATTGAAGTCACGGTCGTCTTCAGAGAAACCAGTGGTGGAGACGCGCGGTACCTCAATGAGGCTACTCGTGCGGTCGTCGATCACGCAGGTAATCGAGACAACGCCACCTGAGGCAAGCGAGCTGCGGTCTGCCAGCACGTCCGGGTCAACGTCGCCCATCGTCGCGCCATCAACATAAAGCTGTCCGACCTGGTACTGGCCAACAACCTTGATCTTGCCCTTCGTCATGTCAACCACAACACCATTTTGAGCAAGTGCGGTATTCTCCGGCTTCACACCGGTCGCAATAGCGAGCTCCTTGTTCGCGCGCATGTGGCGCCACTCACCGTGCACAGGCATAGCGCAAGTCGGGCGTGCTGCGTTGTACAGGAAGAGAAGCTCACCGGCGTAGCCGTGGCCAGAAGCGTGGACATGAGCTTCGGAGTTCGTCACCACAGTCGCACCGATTTGTGCGAGGTTGTTGATCGTCGCGAACACAGCCTCCTCATTACCTGGGATCAGGGAAGACGACAGGATGATCATGTCACCGTCGCGGATGGTGATCTGGCGGTGTTCACGGCGCGACATACGCGAAAGCGCAGCCATCGGCTCGCCCTGCGTACCCGTTGTGATCAGCACAATCTTATGCGGCGCCATCTTGGCAGCTTCTTCGATAGGGATAATCGTGTTCTTCGGAGCCTTCAGCAGGCTCATCTTCTCGGCGATTTCCATATTTCTCAACATGGAGCGGCCGTTGAAGGCAACCTTGCGACCATTCGCTACAGCCGCGTTGACTGCCATTTGGACGCGAGCAACGTTGGAAGCAAACGAAGCAATCACAACGCGTTGCTTCGCCTGGCTCACCAAACGCGTCAGTGTCTCCTCGATACCGGCCTCGGATGCAGAAATACCCGGCACCGTAGCGTTCGTGGAGTCGCACATAAACAGATCGACGCCTTCGTCACCGTAACGCGACAGCGCCGGCAGGTCCGTCGGCATTCCATCGTACGGAGTCTGGTCCACCTTGACGTCACCGGTCATCACAACATGACCCGCGCCGGTCTTAATAGACAGTCCGAGACACTGCGGAATGGAGTGATTCACGTGCCAGAAACGCACGTGGAATGGGCCCAAGTTGACGGAAGAATCCTTGTTCACCTCATGCAACTTCGGACGCTGACGGTGCTCCTTCGTCTTCGCAGCAATCAGCGCATTGGTGAAACGCGACGAGTAAATCGGGATATCCGGGCGCAGCTTCAACAGCCACGGGATTGCGCCAATGTGGTCTTCATGACCATGTGTGACAACCAGGGCCTCGACCTTGTCCAACTTCTTTTCAATCGGACCAAAGTCAGGCAGCACAAGATCAACGCCTGGTTCACCGGAGTTCGGGAACAGCACACCACAGTCGACGATGAGCAGGCGCCCGTTGTATTCAAACACCGTCATATTACGACCGATTTCGGAAATACCACCCAAGGCGTAAATACGCAGGGTTCCCTTCGGTGCCTTCGGAGGAGCCGGGAGGCGCTTCGTCAAGTCTGCGCCCTGCATCGACTTCACCGGGTTGCGACGGCCACCGCCGTTGTTACCGCGTCCACGGCCGCGTCGGCGATTCCTGCCGTTACCGCCATTTCCGTTCGAGTTCCGGGACTTGCTATCCCGCTGTGACTTCTCAGGGCCCTTGTCATCTTCATTACTTGCGGTTCCTGCGGCCTGCTTCGGTGCCTGAAACACCGGCTTCTGTTCAGTGGCCTCAGGTGGCCCTGCTTTACGCGTCACTTTGCGTGAGCGTGTACGGGGTTCGTTCATACTTAAAGGACTCCAGCCTTCTTCAAATCTTCTCTGAGAACCTCTACCTGCTCAGAGGTCGCTCCGACCACTGGCAGGCGTGGTTCGCCTACTTCAATGCCCTGCAGACGCAGAGCAGCCTTTGCAAATGTTGTGCCACCGAGAATCGCTTGTTGATGTGCGAGAACGTCGATGACATTGGCGTTAATTTCCCGCGCACGGACGAGGTCGCCTTCCTCGAAGCTTGTGATGAGCTCGCGCAACGCTTGCGGTGCTGCGTGGCCTACAACCGAGATCACACCGGTTGCCCCCATGGCCAGCCACGGCAGGTTCAGCGGGTCATCCCCGGAATACCATGCCAGGCCTGTTGATTGGATCAACGGTGCTGCCTGGAAGAAGTCGCCTTTCGCATCTTTCATCGCAACTACGGTTGGCAATTCCGCCAACTTCGCAATGGTGTCCGAGGCAATCGGAATCGCAGAGCGTCCTGGAATGTCGTAGAGGCAGATCGGCAACGAAGTTGCAGAAGCGATCTCCCGGAAGTGCGCAAACACGCCGTCTTGAGACGGCTTCGAGTAATACGGCGTGACAACCAAGAGGCCATCAGCCCCTGCCTCAGCAGCTTCCTTCGCCAATGCGACGGACTTTCGGGTGTCGTTCGTGCCTACTCCGGCGATAAGTTTGGCGCTATCGCCAACTTCTTCACGCACCGCTTTCAGTAACGCGACTTTCTCTTCACTGGTTGTCGTTGGCGATTCGCCCGTCGTGCCCGCAAGCACGAGGGCATCAATGCCATTGCCGACAAGGTGGGCAGCTAATGCTCGTCCTGCCTTAACGTCTAGCTCGCCATGCTTATCGAACGGCGTGACCATTGCGACGCAGACTGTGCCGAAAACGTCAGCACCGATATTAGCTTTCATAGAAGTGCCCATGCCAAAAGAGCGTACCCTTTTTGCTGGCTGAATGTAACTCCACCGCTACGTTTTGTACTGGGTTGTTGCCTTCTTAGTCCCGTCCGGCAGCGTTGTGACAACGAAGTCCTCGAACAAGACGGGTGCGCACTCACTCAAAAGTTCCAGACACCTCACGGCGACCGCTCGTAGCTCCTCCCCACTGTGCTCAGCTGCCCTGGTCGCAACAAAATTCCGCCAAGTCCGGAGGTTGCCGCTGACAACAAGTCGGGTTTCTCTCGCAGCCGGAGCAAGTGCCATAGCTGCCTCGCGTACCTGTTGCTTGCGCAGTAACACATTCTTCTCATCCGTCAGACTTGCTTCCACCGCGTTATGCAATTCGTCGTGCACAAACGCAGCGTCTTCAATCGCGTGCTCGAAAAACCGTTGAAGTTGCTCGTCGCGCTGTACAACGCTAGGAACCACGACTCCTCTTTGCTCTTCAGGTAAGGAGTACTGTGAAAGCTCGCTGATTGAAAAGTCTCGGTGTCGCAATATCTCATGGCTGGTGGCCATTGAGATTCCCTGAATATACAGCGTCACGCTTGCGTGCTCGAGCAGCGAGAGGTTGCCGGTATCAATGACGTGATGCAGGAAGGCGTCCGTGCTCGAAGTGTGAGACTCATTGTCACCGAAGGAGTCATAGCTTGCCCTGCCTGCAAATTCGACGACAGCATCCGCCGCCGCTGCACCAGATGAAGGCCGCCAGCCCAGTCCGGCTGGCGGTTCGAACGTTGATGCTGCCACGAGCTGGATGCTGAGTTGGCGCTGCGGCTGCATCTGTTACAGCCCGAGGAACTTGTCAAGGCCGATCGTGAGGCCTGGATGATCCATGACGTTTCGCACGCCGAGCAATACACCCGGTACGAACGAATCACGCCCATAGGAATCTTGGCGGATAGTCAGCGACTGATCGACGGTACCGAAGATTACTTCCTCATGCGCAACCATTCCGGTCATACGCACAGCGTGGACTCGGACGCCATCTAGATCCGTGCCGCGCGCTCCATCGAGTTCCTGCACAGTGGCATCCGGACAAGGTTGCATTCCGGCGGCCTTTCGGGCCTCTGCAATCCCTTGCGCTGTCTTTACCGCAGTGCCGGACGGTGCATCCAGCTTGTTCGGATGGTGGTACTCAACTACCTCGGCTGACTCGAAGAACTTGGCCGCCTGGCGAGCAAAGGACATCGTCAATACAGCTGAGATGGCGAAGTTAGGCGCAATGAGAACGCCAGTGCCCTGCGAAGCAGCACACCAGCTGCGTACTTGGTCGTAGCGATCGTCGTCAAATCCTGTTGTGCCCACTACACAGTGGATGCTGTGCTTGATACAGAACTCGAGATTGCTCATTACCGAATCTGGAGTGGTGAAGTCGACGATAACTTCGGCACCAGCGTCCAACAGTTTTTCTAAGCTGTCGTCTTTATCGATCTCGGCTACAAGTTCAAGATCATCAGCCGCGCGCACGCCCGCTACAACTGCGGTACCAACGCGCCCATGCGCTCCCAAAACACCGACTTTGATTGTCATATCCATTCCTCAATTCTGCTTTGCGAGTTGCGTTCGTTCTACTGCTGTCACTGTAGCGCGCCGTGCGGCAGGTGTGGTTCGGTACACTCGAAAAGCATGAAGAGTAGCTTGATCCTCCCCGGTGTCCTCGCCGTGGCTGCACTGCTCACCGCGTGCGGCACGGGTTCCGAAGTGACAGAGCCGTCCACAGCAACTGCGTCCCCTGAAAGCGTTGCAGCTACCACTACACAAGACGCATCTGCTACGGAGTCAACGGTGTCGGCTGCCGCATCTCCCGCAGCCCCAGTCGCTCTCAACACCTTCGCTCCGCCCGAAGGTGCCCCTGAGCTAACGCTCCAGGATATTCGAGTCGGTAGCCATGAGGCATACGACCGCGTCGTCTTCGAGTTCTCAGGCAATGGCCTACCTGGCTATCGAATCCAGTACACCGATAAGGCACTCCAGCAGGCCTCCGGCCACGAGCTCGCGGTCTCCGGTAACGACATCTTGGAGGTGCTCATCGAAGGCACACCGATGGATCGACTCCCGAGCAACCCTGATCTTATCTCCGCTGGCCCGTATCAGCTGGCAACCGGCAACGTCGCTGGGATCACCAACGGCGGCACGTTTGAAAACCAGTCGCAGTTCTTCATCGGACTCGACCGGCAGCGTTCGTTTGAGGCTACGGTGTTGGAAAGTCCAACACGGCTAGTTATTGACGTCCACCGTTAGCTCGGCAAACGCGTAGTGGCCAGGGCGTAAATGCCCTGGCCACTTCTTTAAGCGGTGAGACTACTTGTCCTGCTCAACAGGAACAAGGGAGATCTTGCCGCGATTATCAATATCACGAATCTCGACCTCGATCTTGTCACCGACGTTGACAACGTCCTCGACCTTCTCGATGCGCTTGTTGCCACCCAAGTTCGAGATATGAATCAGGCCGTCGGTTCCCGGGACGATCGAAACGAACGCGCCGAATGCAACGGTTTTGACCACGGTACCCAGGTAGTGCTCGCCTACCTTCGGCAACTGTGGGTTAGCAATTGCGTTGATCTTGTCGATCGCGGCGTCTGCTGCTTCGCCACTGGTTGCCGAGACGTACACGGTTCCGTCCTCTTCAATCGAGATGTCCGCGCCGGTTTCCTCGGTAATCGAGTTGATCATCTTGCCCTTCGGGCCAATGACCTCACCAATCTTGGAAACAGGAACCTTCACCGTGGTGATTTTCGGCGCCAACGAGCTCATGTCATCCGGCGAATCAATGACCTCTGCCATCGTGTCCAGGATGGTCTCTCGAGCATCATGCGCCTGCTTCAGAGCCGAAGCGAGCACGTCAGAAGGAATGCCGTCCAGCTTGGTATCAAGCTGCAGGGCGGTGATGAACTCGCGGGTGCCTGCCACCTTGAAGTCCATATCGCCGAACGCATCTTCCGCGCCCAGAATGTCCGTCAGAGCGACGTACTTCGTCTCACCATCGACGTCACCCGACACAAGGCCCATCGCAATACCCGCGACCGGAGCAGCCAGTGGCACACCAGCGTTGTACAGCGACAACGTCGATGCACACACGGAGCCCATCGACGTCGAACCGTTGGAGCTCAGCGCCTCAGAAACCTGGCGAATCGTGTACGGGAAGTCCTCGCGCGAAGGTATCACTGGCAACAGCGCGCGCTCTGCAAGCGCACCGTGACCGATTTCGCGGCGCTTCGGGGAGCCAACACGACCTGTTTCACCAGTCGAATACGGTGGGAAGTTGTAGTGGTGAATGTAACGCTTCGAAGTCTCAGGGCTCAGCGAATCGATTGGCTGTTCCATCTTCAGCATGTCAAGCGTCGTCACACCAAGGATCTGGGTCTCACCGCGCTCGAACAGTGCCGAACCATGCGCACGCGGGACCAGTTCGACTTCCACGCCGAGGTCACGGATCGCGGTCACGCTGCGACCGTCGATACGGTAGCCATCCTTCAGGATCTTGCCTCGAACAATCTCCTTCTGCAGTGCGTTGTACGCCGCGCGAATCTCCTTCACCACAGCAGCAACATCGTCGTCATCTTCGTCGACGTCGAGGCGGTCAAGCACATCTTCTTCGATGTCCTCGATGTACGCGTTGATCTTCTCTTCGCGCTCCTGCTTGCCAGCGATGGTCAGGAAGGAAGCGAGCTTCTTCGATGCCTTCTTCTCCACTGCTTCAAACACCTCATCGGTGTATGCCGGGAAAAGCGGAAACTCCTTGCGTTCCTTGTCGAACTGAGCTGCAAGGTCGCGCTGCGCCTCACACAGCGTCTTGATGTACGGTTTCGCAGCCTCCAGACCGTCTGCGACGGTTTCCTCGGTAGGTGCAGGTGCGCCGTCAGCGATCAGCTTGACGACGTTCGCGCCAGCTCCTGCCTCAACCATCATGATTGCAACATCCGCTTCCGTCTTACGGCCACGCTTGCGCTCAACAATGCGGCCCGCAACAACCATCTCGAAGATGGCACGCTGGTGCTGCTCGTGATTCGGGAATGCAACCCACTGGCCTTCTGGGTGTTTATCGTCAGCGATCAATGCCATACGCACACCACCAACAGGGCCGGAAACCGGCAGGCCAGAAAGCTGCGTTGCTGCGGAAGCTCCGTTGATAGCGACAACGTCGTAGTACTCTTCCGGGGCGATCGACAGGACGGTAATCACGACCTGAACCTCGTTGCGCAGCCCCTTCACGAAGGTTGGGCGCAGTGGGCGGTCGATGAGACGGCAAGCCAGGATCGCCTCGGTGGATGGGCGGCCTTCGCGGCGGAAGAACGAGCCCGGGATACGGCCCGCGGCATACATTCGCTCCTCGACATCAACGGTCAGAGGGAAGAAATCAAAGCCTTCGCGGGGGTTATTCGACGCCGTAGTCGTCGCAAGCATCATGGTGTCATCGTCCAGGTAGGTCGTCACCGACCCATCTGCCTGGCGAGCCAACTGGCCCGTCTCAAAACGAATGGTGCGAGAACCGAAATCACCGTTGTCGAGCGACGCTACTGCTTCGGTAACCCCATACTCTTCATCAACGTGGATTTCGTACGAATTTCTCGGCTTAAAACTGCTCAATTGATCCCTCTCCTTGGATCTCCGGGCGATCATCGATGTCGCCGTTTTTGTGTCATTTAGAACGAAGCACACTCTACCACCCTGCCAGGGATTTCACCACGCTTCAGACACAGCTAAACCCCCGCCCTAAAAAGCCAGAGCGGGAGTTTGAAGCCTTATGACGTGATCGTCTTAACGACGCAGGCCGAGACGAGCAATCAGGTCACGGTAGCGCTCGACGTTGTTCTCGCGCAGGTACTTCAGCAGACCACGACGGCGACCAACCAGCAGCAGCAGGCCACGACGGGAGTGGTGGTCGTGCTGGTGGAACTTCAGGTGCTCAGTCAGGTTGTTGATGCGCTCGGTGAGCAGCGCAACCTGCGCCTCCGGGGAACCGGTGTCAGTCTCGTGCACACCGTAGGTCTTCAGAATCTCTGCCTTTTTCTCAGCGTTCAGCGCCATGAAAAACTCCTCATTTGTTTCAGTCCGCATATACTTTGACCACTTTGTGCTGCAACTGCTGCGAACCACAGTCTCAACTCGCACAAAGCCTGGACTACTTTAGCTGCTGCGCGCCAGGTTGGTCAAACGTGTCATGAACTCATCGAGGAATCGATCAACGTCGACACCAACTGCAACCTGACTCGTCTTCTTCGGGTCATTCAGACGCTCCGGGTCCCCGATCGTTCGTCCACGAGTTGGCTCTTCGAGGTCCGTGCGCAGGTTTACACCAACGCAGTCAACCAGGCTGGGATCTATCGCAACTGCTACCGCCAACGGGTCATGCAGCCCGCACCCACCAAGATGCGGCGAAGTTGTTTCATATGCCTTGATGTAAAAGTCAGTCGCCTTTGCCAAGAAGTTGCCCTGAGACGTGCCCAACTCCTTCCACACCGCGGTTTCCTTCGACGTCAACAACGTCTGCAAAGTAACATCGAGCCCGATCATGGTGAGGTTCTGCGCCCTGCGCATCACAAAGTCAGCAGCTTCGGGGTCCTGATTGATGTTCGCCTCAGTGCACGTATTGACGTTTCCCGGCACGGTCAGCGCACCGCCCATCATCACAATCCTGGCACTGTC
This sequence comes from Corynebacterium sp. NML98-0116, assembly GCF_001767255.1. Lineage (GTDB taxonomy): Bacteria > Actinomycetota > Actinomycetes > Mycobacteriales > Mycobacteriaceae > Corynebacterium > Corynebacterium pseudogenitalium. The sequence continues at coordinate 947,414 of NZ_CP017639.1, read as the reverse complement.
TGCAAAGTCTTTATCGGCTTCCATGGCAGCTGCGACCGTCGTCAGAGGCCCGACAGGAACAATCACTAATTCGTCGCCGTAGCGGTGGAACGCATCGACCATGAAGTCCACCGCGGAGGCTTCCTCGACAGCGCGATGGGCATCCGGAAGTTGCGCCTCCCCTATACCGTTTACGCCGTGAATGAACTGCGAAATTTCCAACACTTCAAAGCTGTCCTTGGCACGAGCATGCGTCGGGCCAGCGAACACGGGAATATCGGTGCGCCCGAATAGCTCGAGAATCGCGAGACTGTTGCGAACGCTATCAGCCACCGTGACGTTTCCATATGTCGATGTCACGCCGACAAGTTCCACTTCAGGTGAAGCCATAGCGTATGCCAACGCCAACGCGTCGTCGATACCGGTGTCTACGTCGAGAATCATCTTGATGGTCACAGCAAAAACCTTTCAAGCAACACAGATCAGCAACGGCTTTATTCTACGGAATCAGCAACAGGCTCGCTTAAGAGTTCGCGGGTCCGGGAAACGTCCCGAGCCATGTGCTCCAGAAGCTCGTCAACGGAATCGAACTTGACCATGTCGCGAACCTTCGCCACAAATTCGACGCGGGCCATCCGATCGTAGAGGTCAGCATCTCTATCAAGCACGTAGGACTCGACACTGCGCCGCTTGTCACCGAACGTCGGATTAGTGCCGACTGAAATCGCAGCCGGGTAGCGCTTTCCCGGAACCATGTTCCCGCCGATGGGGGCATCGTCGATAATTGTGAGCCACCCCGCGTACACCCCATCTTTCGGGAGGGCAGAAACGTCAGCAACATACTGATTCGCGGTCGGGTAACCGAGCTCGCGACCTCCTCGCCCAGCACCCCGCTTGATCGGACCCACGACGGAGAACGGCCTGCCCATGTAGTCCTTAGCCACGCTGATGTTGCCTTGTGCAAGCTCGTCCCGAATCGCCGTTGAACAAATTCTTGTCGCGCCCTCTTTCAGCAGGCGGACTACTGTCACATCAACACCATTCTGCTCACCGAGCTGCACCATCGTCTGCGACGTGCCGGAAGCATCTCGTCCGAACGTGAAATTCTCGCCCACAAAGATGTGACGAGCATGCAAGGTGCCCATCACTACTTTGTCGAAATAGTCTTGTGCACTCTCCCCCGCAAGCTCTTTGCGGAAATCGATAACGATCAGCGCGTCCACGCCAAGCTCAGCGATCAGCCGCGCCCGCTCCTCGAGTGGCATCAGCGCCGTGGGCGCGGCTTCCGGACGAAATACTGCTACCGGGTGCGGCTCAAATGTCATCACCACGCATGGCACCTGGAGACGCTTCGCCTCATCAACAGCTGCTTTGATCAGCATCTGGTGACCGCGGTGGACCCCGTCAAAGACCCCTATCGTCAGCACGGTGCCGTCAAGGGCACCGAACGATTCCGGTACAGCATTAAGACCGTGCAAAATATCCACGTGCAATAGCGTACGGCATACTAAAGAGCTATGAGTGATCCCCTCGCTACATCTGGAATTGTTGTCATCGATAAGCCCCAAGGCCTCACAAGCCACGACGTGGTCGCACGCCTTCGCCGTGCTTTCGGGACCCGCAAAGTCGGTCATGCCGGAACCTTGGATCCGATGGCGACTGGAGTACTGGTTGTCGGTATCGAACGTGGCACAAAGCTCCTCGCCCACCTCGTCGCGGAAACCAAGACGTACGAGGCAACCATTCGGCTCGGTGCCGCCACCACGACGGATGACGCCGAGGGCGAGGTCGTCAGCACCTCCCCCACCGATGCAGTCACTGACGCCGACATTATCGACGCCATCGACAGCTTCCGCGGCGATATCATGCAGCGTCCCTCAAGCGTGTCCGCAATCAAAATCGACGGCAAGCGCGCACATCAGCTCGTCCGCGAAGGACACGATGTCGAGATCCCAGCCCGACCAGTAACAATTCATGAGTACAGCATTTTGGGCATCGCTCGCGTCGATACCTGGATTGACGTCGATGTCCGTGTGCACTGCTCCTCGGGGACGTACATTCGCGCGCTCGCACGCGATCTAGGTGAGACCCTACACACCGGCGGGCACCTGACTGCGCTTCGCCGAACCACAGTCGGGCCCTTTAACCTCGAGCACGCATTGGAGCTGGAAGACATCCAGGCTCACCCGCGCTTCAGCCTCACCCTCGACGAAGCCTGCGCTACCTGTTGGCCGGTACTGCCCGTCACCAACGATGAATACGACGCCCTCGCTATGGGCAAATGGCTCGAACCTCGCGGACTTTCGGGTGTACACGCTGCACAACGTGACGACGGCCGCGTCGTCGCCCTTGTGAAAGAATCCAAGAAGCGTCTTGCCACGGTGTTTGTCGCGCGCCCATCCACGCTGTAGTCAGCGCTAACGCCGTTTTTCGCGTTTGTCGCTACAACAGAAACGCAGAAGTGATGACGTAGCCAGCCCGGTGCACCCAGCGCCCCTCAAAGAACGGAGCGGGCGTCGGCCGCTCGAGAATGTACGAAACAAATGTTCCGTTCGGCCGGATATAGATTTCCGCCTGATCGAATTCCAACATCTTTCGCGCCAACGGGAACCAACACTTATATGTGGCCTCTTTCGCGCAGAACAGCAGCCGATCAGCCCAGAAGCAGCCCTCTGCCCGAAGTGCGTCCAACATCTCAAGCTCGGTTGGGCACGCGATTTGGGGCAATACGCCTTCCGGAAGCGGCTCCGCCAGCTCAGCATCAATACCGATAGAGCGCACCTTGTTGAGTGGCGCAACGACCGCCGCACGAAAACCATCCGTATGCGTCAAGGAGCCGCACACGCCGTCGGGCCACAACGGCATCCCAGCTTCGCCCCGCATGATGCGGTGAGGACCTTCGACCCCTAGTTCGTCGAGGGCGCGGTGCGCACACCAACGGGCATCGCCGAACTCCCCTTTCCGGATATCGACTGCTCCGCGGACAACGCCTTTCTCCTGCTCGTCGAGATTATCGTAATTGCGGAGATTATGGCCGTCATCGGTTCGAAGAGAGACGAACCGCGCAGAGGGAGGGAATAATGACAGATCGCGCACTAGCGGTTCACCTCCCAGACTGGGTACGGCCAACGATGTTCCTCTGGCCAGCGCTGCCACTCCCTGGGGTACCCCAACGACACTTCAATATGCGGAATGCCGTCTACATGTACGGTCCCCGGGATATGAAGGTGTCCGTAGACTACGGCCTGTGCGTGGAACCGCTTAGGCCAACTGCGCGTGTGCCGGGTCCCGCACCACATGGCAATGTCCCCGTAGAACAGGCGGTGCGTTGGCTCCTTTACCAGTGGCCAGTGGTTGACCAAGATCGTCTTACCGTGCACGCGAGAAAGCCGCTTCGTTGTGTACGCCAAGCGCTCCCAGCACCACGCACGAGTATCTACAAATGGGCGGATAGCAAACTCGTCCGTCATCAGAATGTTGTTGTCGCGAGCTTTCTTCAGCGCGGCGTCGACACTTAAATGCTGAGGGCGAAACGAGTAGTCGTACAGAGTAAACAGTGGCGCCACCGTAATGCCGTGGAATACCGGGTACGGGTCCTCAGGCGTTACAACGCCGAGTTCTCGCATTGCCTGGACTAGCGCAACGTACTTATCACGGCCTCTGTAGCGTGATCGCTCGCTAGAGAACAGCTCGTGGTTTCCAGGGGCCCAGATGACTTTCTCAAACCGTTGAGCAAGTACACCCATCACGTTGACTATCAGCTCAAATTTCTCTGCAACATCACCCGCGACAATCAGCCAATCCCCCTCATGCCGCGGTTGAATGAGGTCGATCTTGGCCTGATTCGCCTTTACTGCAGCATGCAGGTCGCTGACCGCCCACAGTGTCGGACCTAGCATGACGTACTCACTCCTCTACCCCGGTGCGCGCCCACTTCATCGAACGGAACCGCCACAGCACTCCCACCAGACGCAACACGACTGAGACAAAATAGCCGGCCCACACACCCGCTAGACCCCACCCCAGCCACATGGACAACAACGTCAAAGGCAAAAATCCACCGAGCATTGCGCCAATCGAAAGGTTGCGCAGGAAGACAGCGTCACTCGCTCCAAGCAGCACCCCGTCGAGCGCAAACACCGCACCCCCCACAACGATCATCGCCACCAACCACCGCCAAGGGACGGTCAGCGCGTCTGCCATGCCAGGATCATGCGTAAAAATCGACTGGATTGGCCCATCGAACACTAGAAAAACCGCAGCGAGCACAACCGCAAACACCGTAGCGTAGCGCGTAACAGCTGCACCTGTCCTTCTTGCGCGCTCCACGTTTCCCTGCCCAAGTGCAGCCCCTGTAAGCGTCTGAGCTGCAATTGCGAGCGAGTCCAGCACGAGACACAGGAAGTTCCACAACTGCAGCAACACCTGGTGCGCGGCCAACGCGAAGACACCAAAACGACCAGCGACTGCGGTAGCGGCGAGCAACGAAATCTGAAAGGAGGCGGAGCGCAAAATCAAGTCACGTCCAAGCACCAACTGATGGGCAATGACATTCCACTGTGGGCGCCAAACAGCGCCCTCTCCTCGATGTTCCTTTACAAGCGCCCCAACGAATAGTGAAGCGGTAATTCCCATTCCTATTACATTGGCCACAGCAGAGCCCACCAGCCCAAAGTGGTCAACAAGCAAAGGCAATAGAACCGCCCCGGGCACAAGACCGCACAGCGTCAACACAAACGGTAGCCTGGTGTTTTGCACTCCTCGCATCCAACCATTACCTGCCATAATCAGCAGCGTCAGCGGAATAGCGACCGCCGCGACATGCATCCACTGCGCCGCGTCAGCAGACGTTTCCGCATTCTGAGTCAACGCGAACGCGATGGGTTCGGCGAACAGCCAAATAATCGACGCCAATCCGAGGCCCACGAGTATTGCCACCCACGAAGCCTGGACGCCTTCCGCGACCGCATCAGCACGCCGACCTGCGCCGTAAAGACGCGAGCTACGCGCGGTAGTGCCGTAGGAAAGAAACGTCAGCTGCGTGGTCACCGTAGATTGCACCGCAGTACCAGCAGCGAGCGCCGCAAGCTCAACCGTGCCCAGCCTTCCAACCACAGCAGTATCCAGCAGCAAATACAGAGGATTCGCCGCAAGCACGCCGAGGGCCGGTAGCGCCAGGGCAAAAATGTCACGCGCCCGCACACCATGCGTATTCGTCATACAGGAGCAGCCTTACTCCGCAACGTATGCGTCATGCAATGCAGCCAGAAGCTGATCTTGTACCTGCTCTTTCGTTCCTTGCGCTGAGTACCCCGCAGCCGGGCGGTGACCACCCCCGCCGAGCGCACTTGCAACGACGGAGACATCTACCTTTGTCGAGCGCAAGGAAATCCCCCACCGCTCCGAGTGGAACTGCTTGAGTACAACCCCGACGTCACTGCCAACGAGGACACGCGCGTAATCAATTACGGCTTCAACGGCAGTTTGGCTCATCGCTTGCATCGCAGCTTCATCAATACACATGAACGAAACTGTGAGATCATCGACTTGGCGTGATTCCAAGCTTGCTAATGCACTACCCATCAAACGTAGGTCATCGGCCGTCATCTCGTCCGAAAGCTGCAGGGATATGTTCCTTGGATTGAGCCCGAATTCCAACAACTCTCCAGCAAGCGTATGCATTCTCGGGGAACCCCAACGGAAGTTACCTGTGTCGGTGACAAGCCCGGAATACAGGCAGTAGGCCAGTTCAGCATCTAACTCGACGCCGAGGTACGTGAACAGCTCCCGGATGATAGTCGTCGTCGATTCAGAATCGATAATGAGGTTCCGCGCTCCGAACCCGTCATTCGAACGGTGATGGTCAAGCACGATCACCCGCTCTTGCTGCGCCATAAGCTCAGATTGGTAGCATCCCGTTCGGTCTACCGAGGCACAATCAACCGTGACGATCAGCCCATCCGCTGGTAACGCTTCCCCATAGACGACCTCATCAACCCCCGGAATAGAGCGCAGGTTATTTGCGTGCGGGAATGGCTGGCCGATGTAAGCACTGGCTTCAATTCCGATCTGCCGCAATCCGCGAACAAGAGCGCACGCCGATCCAATCGCATCAGCATCGGGCTTGATATGGGCCAGCACCGCAACATTCGATGCGCTCTTGATGGCGCCAGCAACTTTGCTAAATTCGGCTTCTGCTTGGGGAAATAACAACGCCATAGTGCCTACTCTTCAATCGTCTTATACGGGTTTTCCTCACCTGCTGGCTGGGCGTTCTCTCGCAGTCGCGCCAGCTCCTCATCGCGACGACGAGCTTTTTCCAGCAGCTCTTCCATCCGCGCCGAGGACTCCGGCACCGTATCAAGCTTGAACTCAATCGTAGGAGTAAAGCGGACGCTCAACTGGTCGCCAACAATCTTGCGGATCTGCCCTCGGTGACGGTGCAGCGCCTCTGCAGCCTGATCGTAGTCCGGCTCGTCGTCGATATTCTTTCCGCGGACCGTGTAGTAGACAGTCGCATCATGTAGGTCGCCGGTCATCCGGACGTCCGTAATAGTCACCAATTCGAGGCGACGGTCTTTCACTTCACGCTCTATCGCCGAAGCGACGATCATTTGGATCTGCTTCGCCAGGCGCTGCGCGCGAGGGTTCTCTGACATTTCGTCTCCTTTACTTCATTGGCACTAAACCTCCGAACAGTCTACCCTGCTACGACGCAGCCCACTACTTCAAGAAAAGAAACGGCCCTGCTCACTTCGCGTTTGCGAAGGAGCAGGGCCGTTTTCTCTCTACCGTCTAGTCGCGGGGGACTTCCACCATCTCGTATGCCTCGATGATGTCGTCGACCTGGATGTCCGGGTAGGACAGCACCATGCCGCACTCGTAGCCCTTTGCAACCTCTGTTGCGTCGTCCTTCTCGCGTCGCAGCGAGTCGATGGTCGCGTCCGAGGTAACAACGTTGCCGTCGCGCACGAGGCGAATCTTCGCTCCACGCTTGACCTTGCCTTCGGTAACCATGCAGCCTGCGATGAGGCCGACAGAAGATGCCTTGAAGATCTGACGGATCTCGGCCTTGCCCAGGTCCTTCTCTTCGTAGATCGGCTTCAGCATGCCCTTCAGGGCTGCCTCGACTTCCTCGATCGCCTTGTAGATCACCGAGTAGTAACGGATCTCGACGCCCTCGTTGTTGGCTTCTTCCGTAGCCTTGCCCTCAGCACGGACATTGAATGCCACGATGACAGCGTCGGAAGCGGCCGCGAGCACGACGTTGGTCTGGGTAACAGCACCGACGCCACGGTCGATGATGTTTACCTCGACTTCGTCGTCGACCTCGATCTTGAGCAGCGCCTCCTCCAGAGCTTCCACCGAACCGGCGTTGTCGCCCTTGAGGATGAGGTTGAGCTGGCTGGTCTCCTTGAGCGCCTGATCCAGGTTCTCCAGAGAGACGCGCTTCTTGCTGCGTGCCTGCATAGCAGCGCGATGACGGGCGTCGCGCTGCGCAGCGATCTGGCGGGCAACACGGTCGTCCTCGACTACCAGGAGGTTGTCGCCTGGACCAGGAACGCCATTGAGGCCTTGTACCTGTACCGGGCGGGACGGGCCAGCCTCTTCAACGTCGTTGCCCCACTCGTCGACCATTCGGCGGACACGGCCGAAGTTGCCGCCCACAACGATGGAGTCGCCGACGCGCAACGTACCGCGCTGCACGATAACGGTGGAGACTGGGCCACGGCCACGGTCGAGGTGCGACTCGATAGCCACGCCCTGTGCATCCATGTCCGGGTTCGCCTGCAGCTCGAGAGCTGCGTCGGCGGTCAGCAAGACTGCCTCGAGCAGTTCGTCGATGCCGGTGCCCTGCTTCGCGGAGATGTCGATGAACATGGTGTCACCGCCGTACTCCTCCGGAACCAGTCCGTATTCGGTCAGCTGACCACGGATCTTCTCCGGCGAAGCCTCCGGCTTATCCACCTTGTTCACTGCAACCACGATAGGCAGATCTGCAGCCTTGGCGTGGTTGATAGCCTCAACCGTCTGTGGCATCACGCCGTCGTCAGCAGCGACAACGAGGATAGCGAGGTCGGTCGACTTCGCACCGCGGGCACGCATTGCCGTGAACGCCTCGTGACCTGGGGTATCGAGGAACGTGATCTTACGCTCAACCCCCTCGAGCTCAACGGTGGTCTGGTACGCACCGATGCCCTGGGTAATACCGCCGGCCTCGCCGCGCCCAACGTTGGCGCGACGAATTGTATCCAGCAAGCGGGTCTTACCGTGGTCCACGTGACCCATGACAGACACCACTGGTGGGCGCTGTTCAAGGTCCTCTTCGGTGCCTTCATCCTCACCGAACTGGAGGTCGAAGGACTCGAGAAGTTCGCGGTCCTCGTCCTCAGGAGAGACGATCTTAACCTCGTAGTTAATTTCGGCGCCGAGTAGCTGCAGCGTCTCCTCGGGGACCGACTGCGTTGCCGTTACCATTTCACCAAGGTTGAACAGAGCCTGCACCAGGTTCGATGCTTCGGTACCGATCTTGTCAGCGAAGTCAGCCAAGGTCGCGCCCTGACGCAGACGCACAGTCTTGCCACCGCCATCGGGAAGGCGTACGCCACCGATGACGTTTGGTGCGTGCATCTCTTCGTACTCGGCCCTCTTCTGACCCTTCGACTTACGACGACGCCCTGGTGCGCCACCTGGACGGCCGAATGCACCAGCGGTTCCGCCACGACGTCCACCGCGACCGCGGAAACCGCCGCCCTGTGGGCCGCCCGGGCCGTGTCCACCACGGCCGCGGCCGTGCCCACGACCACCACGGTTGTCCGACCCAGCCGCCTTGCGTGGCATTTGCGTTGGTGATGGTGCCGCTGCCATATCTGCTGGGGACGGACGCCGGCTACCTTGACGCTGCGCGCCAGTCCCGCGACCCTGGCCCTGGTTCTGCCCTGGGCGTGGGCCACCTTGGCCACCGCGACCAGGCTGACCACCACGGCCACCCTGTGCACCGCGACCACCTGGACGTGGAGCTGGTCGTGCCCCACCAGTGTTGGAAGAAAATGGGTTGTTGGCTACCCGTGGGCGGCCACCCGGCTTCGGCATCGGCCGCGGCATACCCGACGGCTTTGGTGCTGCAGGTTTCGCTGCGGCAGGCTTTGGTGCTGCAGGTTTTGCAGCACTTGGCTTTGGTGCCGCAGGCTTTGCTGCTGCAGGCTTCGGGGCAGCTGGCTTAGCAGCGCCGGGCTTTGGAGCAGCCGGTGTGGCAGCACCAGGCTTTGGTGCTGCAGGTTTTGCAGCACTTGGCTTCGGTGCCGCTGGCTTTGCTGCGGCAGGCTTCGACGCCTTACCAGCGGGCTTCGCTGCATCCTTATCCTTCGCGGATGCTTCTTCTCCGCCACCATTCTTTTGCTCGTACAGTGCCGTCATCTTCTTGACGACGGGAGGCTCAATGGTGGAGGAAGCTGTCTTTACGAATTCGCCCTCTTCCTTCAGAGTGGCGAGTAGTTCCTTGCTTGTTACGCCGAGTCGTTTTGCGAGCTCGTGTACGCGTAGCTTTCCGGGCACGTGTCTCCTCTTAGTTGGGCTAGAGGGCGGCACCGGAAACGGCGACCGGCCTCTAGACGTTGATTATGACTTTCATCGCTGATGCTGCTTCATTGTTGCGTTCTCATCAGTGTTCGGTCTTCCTTACTTCTGTTGGGTCTTTCGCCTTTTCAGCGAGGTACTTGTGTACATGACCTACGTCCGCAGGAGCGGACAGACGGAGGGCGCGAGAGAAAGCTCTACGCTCTTCCGCCAGCTTTAATGCATCCCATGTAGGGGTTATCCACGCTCCCCGCCCAGGTAATGATCGGGTGGGATCTGCAAGAACAACACCTGGAACAGTACCGTCAGCAACAACCCGGAGCAATTCCCTATCTGGAAGTTTCCGGCCTGTGGCTATACAGGTGCGACGACGGATTGAGCGTTCGCTCGCTGAAGTCATCCACACCCTTCTTCCACATACTCGACATTGCTGAACGGCTATCGCGTGGCCAACACCACGATGGGAAAATTAGCCACGGACCAGCCTACGCCACTTTGCCAAGTTTTTATAAGCGTTGTGTGAATTCCCAACACAGAGGCCAGGATCTGGCGTCGTTAATCCGTGGCTGCGTCGGAGTGGATGTCGATCTTCCAACCGGTAAGGCGAGCAGCCAGACGTGCGTTCTGCCCCTCCTTGCCAATCGCAAGTGACAGCTGGTAGTCGGGCACGGTAACACGCGCTACTTGCGCCACTGGGTCGACGACCTCGACCTTGACAACCTTCGATGGCGCCAGTGAGTTACCAACATACGTAGCCGGATCCTCTGCCCAGTCGATGATGTCGATCTTTTCCCCACCGAGCTCCTTCATCACGTTTGAGACACGCGAGCCGCGCGGGCCGATGCATGCGCCTTTCGCGTTGACACCCTTCACCGTCGCCCGTACAGCGATCTTGGAGCGGTGCCCCGCCTCACGGGCAATGCCCACGATCTCAACGGTGCCATCTGCGATTTCCGGGACCTCAAGCGCGAACAACCCGCGCACGAGCTCAGGGTGCGTGCGCGACAAACTTACCTGCACACGACGGTCAGACTTATTGACGCCAACTACGTACGCCTTAATGCGGTCACCGTGCTTGAGCGTTTCGGAAGGGATCTTTTCTGCCGGGATGAGCAGGCCATCCTGTGGATCGGCTTCGGTTCCAAGCTGCACCACGGAGATACCGCGTGCTTCCGCTTGCGCGTCCCGCTGCACGATGCCTGAGACAACAGTACCTTCAGCGCCGGAGTACTCCTCGTACACGCGACCAGCTTCGACGGCCAATAGCTTGCCCTTGATGGCGTCGCGCACGGCCCTCGCACCGATTCGAGAAAAGTTGACCGGGGTGGCGTCGTACTCCGAGATAATTTCGCCCTCAGCGTCGAGCTCAGAAACCATGACGGCAACGTCACCGGTTTCGGAGTCGATGTCGACGCGCGCCTTGTGGTGTTCATCCTGGGGGTGCTCCAGGTTGTCCGTGTACGCGAAGAGCAGCGCCGAGGCGATGGTCTCGAGTAGTTCGTCGAACCCAATTCCTTGCTGTACTTCGATGTTCTTCAAGACTTGGACGTCAATATTCACTTGTCTTCCTCCGGATCCCTTACAGGGTTGCTGCTACTTCTGCTTCTTCAAACGTCGCCTCGCTGAGTTCTCGCTCAGCAGCGGGCGGCGTGTTGAACTCAATTTCTACCACCGATTTCGGCATTTCGGAAACTTCCAAGATTTGCACCGCCGGGGTCTTCTTCCCTGCCTCGATCAGCGCGACCTTCGTTTCCTCGGAGTTCATCGCGCCAATGCGCCAGATAGAACTCTGGCCGTTGGTGTCGTTGAGCTTCACTAGCCGCCCGCGGTTACGACGCCAGTGGCGCGGTGCTGTGAGCGGTAAGTCGACTCCTGGGGTCGTAACTTCCAGCGTGTAGCCAGCACCGAATGAGAACGCTCCGACTTCTTCCTGCTCGTCGAGGAACTCCCCGATTTCGTTGGACACTACCTCGAGCTCGTCCAGCGTTGGACGCGCATCGGCATCAAGCGCGATGACAATCTGGGATTTCTTGCCAGCCTTCACTGCCTTGACGTGTTCGATGTCCATGTTGTGGCGTTGGGCCAGCGGCTCAATGAGTGTCTCTAGTTCTTGGGGAGTTGGAAAAGCCATGTGCCCACCATAGCGTGACGCAAACGTGCTAGCGTTTTCCCCGTGAAAAAATTGCTGGTTGCTGTTCTTGCGGTGCCGTTGTCGCTGACGCTTTCGTCGTGCGACCTTCTCGGTGTTGTTGGGCCCCGCCCCGACAAAGCAGTGCTTGGCCTTGCGCAACAGGCGACTGCGGATGCGCGCAGTCTTTCGGATCCAGCACTCGCTGAGCTTCGTGGCAAGCAGGCGGATGAGCTTTTTGGAGAGGTTGCGCGACTCTGCGGCAACATTGACGCGGAGTTGCCGCGCAGCTGCGAGTTTTCCACCGGTCCTGGTGAAGCCGTGGGTGTCAGCGACGATGCAGCTCTGCAAGAGTTCGTCGAGCAGTCCGTGACAGCTTCTTTGGAGAAGGTTCCAGCGCAGTCGCGAGACTTAGTTGCGGCGCAGGCCGTCGACATCATCGCGGCAATCGGCCCCGAACTCGACGCTGAGGACGTCGCCGCACTGCAAAACAAGGGCGATATCGAGCTTGCCAGTGCGGCGCTCAAAACAGAGTACGAGTTCCTCTATGGGCTGGGGCTGGCAAAGGCGTATGCGGATGCGCCGCTGCACGCGCGTATCGCCACGTTGGAGGACGCCTCCGATGAGCGCGTCGCGTTCCTGCGCACCGCACTGCGCGACGCTGACTCGATTCCAGTCGCAGCAGCTGGGTATCAACTCGCCCACGATGATGCGCTCAATGATGCAGCAGATGCCGAAGCGCTTGTCGACGCCCTCTCCGCCCAGCTCACCAATACCTGGAGGGGAACCGTATCCCAAGCCAGCTCTTCCGAGTGGAAACAACAAAGCCTTATGCTTGCCGCGCACGCGCAGCAAGCATAAGGCTCCTTGCTACTGCCGAATTAGCTTTCGGCGATGAGCTGCTGCAGCTTCGCCACAACCTCACCAGCTGGGACCTCAAGGGTCTCGCCGCCGCGGATGCGAAGCTCAACGATGCCGTCGGCGAACGAGCGACCGAGGATCACAACGAACGGCATGCCGAGCAGCTCGGCATCCTTGAACTTGACGCCCGGGGACACCTTTGGGCGGTCGTCGTAAAGAACCTCAATGCCCTTGTCGCTGAGTTCCTGCACGAGTGCGTCGCCGGCTTCCATGGCTGCCTTGTCCTTGTTCGCAACGGCGACGTGCACCTGGTACGGCGCGACTGCAGCTGGCCACACAAGCCCCTTTTCGTCGTGCTTCTGCTCGGCAACGACGGCCATCATGCGGGAGATGCCGATACCGTAGGAACCCATGGTAGGGACAGCACGCTTGCCGTTTTCGTCCAGGATCTGCACGTCCATCGCTTCGGTGTACTTGCGACCAAGCTGGAAGATATGGCCCAGTTCGATGCCACGGGCGAGCTTCACAGTGCCGTTGCCGGACGGTGAGGGGTCGCCTTCCTTGATCTCGGCGGCTTCGATAAACCCGTCAACGGTGAAGTCGCGGCCAGCAACGAGGCCGACGACGTGCTTCTGCGGGGCGTCTGCACCGGTGATCCACGCGGAACCTTCCACCACGCGCGGGTCCGCGAGGACGCGTACACCGTTGGCTTGCAGTGCGCGTGGCCCGACGTAGCCCTTCACCAGGAAGTCGCTCTTTGCGAAGTCCTCGTCGCTGGCCAGCTCAAACGTGGCTGGTTCCAGGGAAGCTTCCAGGCGCTTTTCGTCGAGCTCGCGATCGCCCGGGATCACAACGCCGACGAGCTGCGGGCCGACCGGCTTACCGTTGTCGTCGAGCACGCGTGGGTCGTCGACCTTGATCATCATGCACTTCAGGGTGTCGGAGGCTTCGGCAGGGCGGCCGTCGATAAGCACTCCTGCTTCCTGTGCCCACTCCATGAGTGCCGCGATGGTCTCGGAAGCTGGGGTGTCGTGCTCGACGGCCTCCGGCAGCCCTTCAATCGGGCGTGGTTCAGGTGCAACCGTGGTCACTGCCTCAACATTGGCGGCGTAATCTCCCGCGGTCGACACAGCAAAGGTGTCCTCACCGTTCTCGGAGTACGCAAGGAACTCCTCGGATGCGGAGCCACCCATCGCTCCGGAGGTTGCCTTGCAGATCTCGTAGCGGATGCCAACGCGGTTAAAGATGCGCTGGTAGGTCTCGCGATGCTTGGCGTACGAGTTGTCCAAGCCTTCGTCCGACATGTCGAAGGAGTAGGAGTCCTTCATCACGAACTCGCGGCCGCGCAAGATGCCGGCACGGGGGCGTGCTTCGTCGCGGTACTTGGTCTGGATTTGGTAGAGGGTGACCGGGAAGTCCTTGTAGGAGGAGTACATGTCCTTGACTGCCGCGGTGAACATCTCTTCGTGGGTTGGGCCGAGCAGCATGTCGGCGCCCTTGCGGTCTTTGAGGCGGAACAGGTCGTCGCCGTATTCGGTCCAGCGGTTGGTCAGCTCGTATGGTTCGCGTGGCAGAAGTGCCGGGAACAACAGCTCTTGTGCGCCCATAGCATCCATTTCTTCACGGACGATGCCTTCAATCTTGCGCAGGGTACGAAGCCCGAGTGGGAGCCAGTTGTAGACGCCCGGCGCGGCGCGGCGGACGTAGCCTGCTCGGACGAGCAGTTTGTGGCTTGGGACTTCGGCATCGGCTGGGTCTTCGCGCAGCGTGCGCAGGAAGAGCTCTGACAGGCGTGTAATCATGGGGCATATCTTAGCGCTAGGGTGAGTTGCATGTTGATCCTGCTCCCTCCTTCCGAGACGAAGGCACCCGGCGGCGAGCGCGACGCCATGTCTGTCTCCTTCCCTACCCTTGATTCGGTGCGCGCTTCGCTTTTCGACGACCTCTCCGCAATGGACGTGGACGAGATGATGGCGCTGCTAAAAATTCCGAAAACGAAGCGGGAGGAGGCGGTGGAGAATCAGTCGCTGCGCACTGGTCCGGTGATGCCTGCGATTTATCGCTATACGGGGGTGTTGTATGACGCGCTTGATCCTGAGACGTTGCCGGATGCTGCGATTCGCCGTTTGGCGGTTGGCTCGGCACTGTTCGGTGTTGTGCGTGCTGATGACATGATTCCGCGCTACCGGGTCTCTGCCTCGTCCAAGGTTCCGGCTGCGGATGGGTCGCTGCCGACGATGCGGGCTCGCTGGGGGTCAGCGATTTCGGAGGCGCTTTCGCTGGAGCCGTTCGTGGTGGATATGCGCTCTGGCGCGTACGAGAAGCTGGGGCCTGTCGATGGTGCGGTGACGGTCCGGGTGGAGTCCGTTGCCCCGGATGGGTCGCGCAAGGTGGTCAGTCACTTCAATAAGCATTACAAGGGGCTGTTGGCCAGGGCATTGGCGTGTGGGCCGGAGGTGGCGTCGATAAGTGAAATCGCCGAGGTTGCCGAGGCCGCGGGCTATGCTGTCGAGGTGAATGGTTTGGTGCTGACGCTTGTGGTGGAAGGGACGTAGATGGGTGCGCCGGTGAACTGGAAACCGTGGGGTGTTGCCGCCATTGTGCTGCTAGCGCACGTGGCGCTGTTGCTGCTGTACTGGGACAGTATTCCTGACCCTGTTGCGACGCATTTTGACGCGTCGGGCCAGGCGGATAGTTGGGAGCCGAAGACGCCACTGCACGTGCTGATGATGCCGCTGTATTCAGCAGGAACTGCCCTGCTAATGTTGGCGTGCCTTCCTCCACGTGGACTTGCACAGCCACAGCCGGTCCCTGGGAGTCCCTCCGTACCGTACTCGGTGAGTGTTGCGCAGCGGGTAGAACAGGTTGTGCACCTGACGTGGCGCTTCTTGGGGTGGTTCGCGGTAGCGGTTGCTGTCGCGTTTCTCGTCAGCGACGTGACAACGCGCCTGCCAGCATTTGCTCACATACAGTGGTTGGCCCCCGCTGTTTGGGTGGCGTTCACCATCCTGGTTGTCGTCGGCAGTCTCGTGCTGATGGTGCGGCTGACGTCCTCGAAGAAGGTCGAGCCCGATGCGGAGGAGATTGCCCGAGCTGATGACGAATTCTTCTTAGGCGTCTACAACGCCCCGAGCGATCCGATGGCCGCAATTTCAGTTCCGTCCCGGCCGACTCGCCTCATCATCAACCGTGGGCAGCAGCTGGGCAAACGGTACTTGGTACGGATGCTGGCCGCTGTCGTGGTGTACACGCTCTTCACGGTGCTGGTGGCCATGCTATGAAAAAGGTGTTTGGGCTCCTCGCCGCCATTGTGCTGCTCGCTGTCGGCAGCTGGGTCTGGCAGCAAGTCGATGCCCCGGAAGTACGCGTAGCGAGCGTCGTCGATGGCGACACAATCGTTGTCGACGGCCCCGCTGGGCAAGAGCGCGTTCGCCTGCTCGGGATTGACACTCCGGAGCGTGGCGAGTGCTTAGCTGACGACGCAACCCGGCGTCTCGAGGAGCTCCTCCCCGAAGGCACGGGCGTACGCCTCGAATACGACCAGGAGCGCACCGACCGCTACGGGCGCACACTTGCCGGAGTGTTTCGCGACGGCCAATTCGTCAACGCCGTGATGGTGTCCGAGGGGCTTGCCCGCGTCGTCGAGTACGCGCCGAACACGAAGTTCACGCAGCGCCTCGAGGCAGAGGCCGCACCTGCGGTGCGCGATTCCCTCGGCATCTACGGTCTTGGGCCTGAGTGCTGGTTTACCGAACCCACGCAACAGGTCACCTTCGAGATGCTCACCACCGGCATCGAGGAGCTCGAGCGCTCCCCCGGTGACCGCGGGCTTGCCGGCCGCTGCCAGCACTACGTCGACGCACTGCGCGACAGCGTGAAGCGCACGCGAAACTTCACGTTCCGCGAGCCCGCCATGGAGTACCTCGACGAACAGCAACGCCTTATCGACGAGCTGTCAGCACCGTAAACTTCGAGTTCCTCGCCACCTGCTCCACCTGTGCAAAACGCTTCGCGACCTGGGCACGGTACGGCAGGTGCGAGTTGAACACTATGAAGAGCTGACCGCCCGGTTTCAACAGGCGATGCGATGCGTTCAGCAGATGCTCCACCAGCGTCGTGTCCACGGTCGTGCCCGCGTGAAATGGAGGGTTGAGCGCCACGGTGTCGAAGGAGGCGTCGGCAAACTTGCTTCCGGCATCATCCCAGGTCGCGTCAATACCGATCGCGCGGGCGGAAAGCACCGCGTCCGCATCAGCATCCGTGGCACACACCTCCCCCTCAAGCCCCTTTGAAACAGCCCCATTGCCGCAACCGAGGTCCAATAGCGCGCCGGGGGCGTCCGGAAGACACGACCGCAGCAGCTGCCCGCCGTAGTCCGCCCGCGCCCCCGCGAAGACGCCTCCGATGGCAACGAACCCGTTTTCTTCTACCAGCGTGTAGGACACAGGCTTTGGGCCACGCGCCGCGAGGCAGCGGAATTTACCTCTCCCCCGCGTGGCGTGCACCTCAACGAAGGACTGCGCCAGCACACTATTCATGGTGCGGCTCAGGTGCTTGTTGTTCGCCCCCAACACGACGTCCGCCTGCGTAAACCCTGCACCCGCGATACTGCGCGCGAGGTAGTCAAGGCGCGCGAGCGACTTCGGCATCTCTCCCAACGCAACGCACGAACCGGACAACCCCGCCAGGTACTCATCGAGGCGCTGATCACCGACGACCGCTGCGCCCAACGCTGCTGCTTGCTGGCAGCGGGAGTAGTCCGTGTCCGCGACGATGACGCGCTTCCCGCTTTCCACTCCGGCACGCACAAGCGCCCCGGTCGGGTCGTTGCACACGATGAGCATGTCGGCTGACTCGAACCCCTCGAGTTCACTCGCCTGCTCCCAGATCAGCCGGTCAAGCGCGCGCACGGCCACTTACCTCCCACTGCGTCAACACCAGGTACTGCTGCATGTTCTCTCCTTTTGCTCCTTGCCCAGACAGTTTAGGCTGTTGGCATGCATTACCCCGAGCTCCACCAACACTTTGCGGAAACACTCCCAGGCATGGTCGGCACGGTGGCGCCCACGCACTTCCCCAACGCCCAGGTGAGCTACCTCAACGAGTCAGTCGCGTCCGAGCTCGACCTCGACACGGAGTGGCTCCGAAGCGATGAGGGCATCGCCTGGATGACAGGTGCGACGGGCGGCGTTGCAACCGCCTACGCAGGCCACCAATTCGGCGCGTTCGTGCCCCTGCTTGGCGACGGCCGCGCAACCCTCCTCGGCGACCGCAACGGGTACGAGATCCAGCTCAAGGGAAGCGGGCGCACCCCTTTCTCCCGCCCGGGCTCCGACGGGCAAGGCCCACTGACCGCAATGCTGCGCGAGTACCTGGTCTCGGAACATATGCACGCAATCGGAGTTCCGACCACACGCGCCCTCGCCGTTATCAGCACTGGTGAGACAGTCATGCGCAGCAGTGGCCCCGTTCCAGCGGGCATTGTGGTCCGCGTCGCGCGCTCCCACCTACGCGTTGGCTCGGTGCAGTACGCCGCGACCCAGTCCCATGAGCTCTTGGAAGCCGTCGTGCACGCCGCAGGATTCGATTCCGCGGAAAGGCTGCTGGAGGTGGTCGTCGACAAGCAGCTCGAACTGGTTGCGCAGTGGATGAGATACGGGTTCGTGCACGGCGTCATGAACACGGACAACACCGCACTCAGCGGCGAAACCATCGACTACGGGCCCTGCGCTTTCACCCAAGGGTTTGACCCGCACTCATGCTTCTCATCCATCGATCGGCATGGGCGCTACTGCTTCGGAGCCCAGCCAAACGTGATTGTGTGGAACCTCGTACGTCTTGCGGAAGCACTCTTACCGCTGATGCCGGAATCACGGGCCAACGAGATCCTTACCACTATCCCTGAGCGCTGGGAGGGCGCCACCAAGCGCTGGTTCGGACCGGAAGGCCTCGATGCATTAGGAGGTGTCGACGACCTCGCCGCCTACAACCGTAAACACGGCGTCAACGGACGCCCAGGTCCGTTGTATGTGCCGAAAAACTTCGCGCTACAAGACGCACTCGACGCGGTCGAGCACGTTGGCGACTACAGTCCGTTCACCGCTTTGCTCCAGGCAGTCACCCACCCATACGACCCGGACGCCGGGGAGCCGTGGATGCTCGAGAAGGAACCTGACGGCGCATTCACGACGTTCTGCGGAACGTAAAAAGCCACACGCCGCCGGTACAACCGGAAGCTGTGTGGCCAATACTTTCAAGCGGCTACTACGCCTGCAGACCAAGCGTCTTTTGCGTCCACTCCCACTGCTTCTCGTACGCTGTCTTGTCCTCGCGCAGCGATACGCCGTAGGTTGGGAACATCTCGCGCAGCTTGTCGCCCCAGGAGACCATGCGCTCGCCGAAGCAACGCTCCAGCAGCTCAATCATCGCTGCCGGGGTAATCGACGCACCCGGCGATGCACCCAGGATGCCTGCGATCGTGCCATCCTGGTCGTTGACCAGTGCGGTACCGAACTCGAGCGAACCAAACTTCGGTGCACGTGCCGGCTTAATCACCTGGACACGCTGGCCTGCGACAGCCACATCCCAGTCGGCAGGGTTTACCTCCGGGTAGTACTGACGCAGCACGTCGATCTTGCCGTCAAAATCGCGGAAGACCTCCTCCACCAGGTACTTCACCAAGCCGATGTTTGACGCAGCGACACCAAGGTAGGACGGAATGTTATCCGGACGAATCGACTTAAACAGGTCCAAGTACGAGCCCTTCTTCAAGAACTTCGGGCTCCAACCACCGTACGGGCCAAACAGTAGTGACTGCTCGCCGTCAACAACGCGGAGGTCAAGGTGAGGAACGGACATTGGGGGCGCGCCCACCTTTGCCTTGCCGTACACCTTCGCCTGGTGCTGTGCGACCAGCTCCTGGTTGTTGGTGCGCAGCCACATGCCGGAAATCGGGAACCCAGCGTAACCGTGCACCTCCGGCACGCCTGCCTTACGCAGCAAGTCGAGCGCGTAACCACCCGCACCCACGAACACGAAACGGGCACGCGCGACATGCTTGTCGCCTGTGTGGACATTGCGGACGGTGACATTCCACAGCTTGCCCTCGCGCTTAAGATTCACTACTTCGTGCCCGTAGTGGATCTGGGTACCAGCCTTCTCGGAGGCGTCGAAAAACTGGCGAGTCAGCGCACCGTAGTTAATGTCAGTACCCGCGTCCATCCAGGAAATTGCAACAGGCTCAGCACCAAAGTCGCGGCCCTTCGCCATCAGCGGAAGCTTCTCAGCAAACTTGTCTTCATCCGCCGAGAACTGCATCCCCGGGAACATGTGGTTCGCAGACAAGGCCTCGTAACGGCGACGCAGGTAGTCGATCTGGTCCTGCCCCTGCGCGAACGAAACGTGTGGGACTGGGTGAATGAACTCGCTTGGGTCCCCCAACTTGCCATTGTCGATCTGATGGGACCAGAACTGGCGCGCGATCTGGAACTTCTCATTAATCGCGAGCGCCTTTGTAATCTGAATCTGCCCATTCTTTTCAGGCGTGTAGTTCAACTCACACAGCGCAGAGTGCCCGGTACCCGCGTTGTTGAGCGGGTACGAGGACTCTTGCGCTGGCCCCTCAAGTCGCTCATACACTGCTTGAGTCCACTCCGGCTCAAGCTCCCGGATCATTGCTCCCAGCGTGGCACTCATAATTCCGGCGCCGATATGCAGTACGTCAACCTCATCAACGTACTGGATGTTGCCCGTCTCAGACATTAGTAATATTCCCTCTTCGATCCATATCGTTGTACGAGTGCAACGCACACCTCAGGCAGGTGCGTAACCTCTCTAACCATACGCTTGTTGGCTGAACAGTTTCCACCTTACGTTACCCCTTATGCCCACATTTTGTTTTTGCTTCATACTTGCAGCCACCCCACCCCCTACACCCGCCCCCACCCCCTAGACCAAATCGTAAACATGGCTACTTGCGCAGCCCAAGCAAGTTCCTAGCCAGTCCGTTACCATTCCTACATGGCCAAAATTAGGAGCAACCACTGGCAACCAGACATATTGGGGGACGGATTCGAACAACTTACGCTCCCCCTCGGGGAAGACCCTGATACCCACCAGCCGGTCGTAGCGACACTCGTACGAATGAGCCCAGCGCCACCGTCAAAACCTGGACAACCAGCCTTACTGTGGATTCACGGCATGTCCGATTACTTTTTCCAGGATCATGTGGCCGAACACTTCCACGAACAGGGTTATCCATTTTATGCACTCGACCTTCGTCGCTGCGGGCGCTCACGGCAGCGAGGGGAGCGCTGGCACTACACCCGGGATATGTCCCACTATTTCCCGGAAATCACGAAAGCGGTGCAGTACGTAGCCCAGGAACACGGCCAGGTGGTACTCCTCGCACACTCTACGGGTGGTCTTATCGCGCCTCTCTGGGCCGATGAGATGCGCCGTAACAACCCCGAAGTCCACGATCTAATAGCGGGCATCATTCTGAACAGCCCCTGGCTTGACCTGCAGTTTCCGAAAGCGCTGACGACGGCATTCAAACCAGTCATTAATGTTTTGGGGCGAGTGGTCCCACTGCTCCCGCTCCCCGGCGGAAGTCTTACGGCCTACGGTAAATCTCTCCACTACGAGGATCATGGTTCATGGTCCTTCAACAAGCAGTGGAAACCGATCTCCGGGCATCGGAAATATTTCGGCTGGATGCGCGCTGTACTTCAGGCGCAGGCAAAGATTCACTCGGGAACAGTCAACGCTGGTGTTCCAACGCTGGTCCTGCATTCCTCGCATTCTTTTTTGAAAAACGAATACACCCCGGCGGCCGATACCGCGGACACCATCTTGGACGTCGACCAGATCAGCTACTGGGCACCCCACGTTGCGGACGACACCACCACCGTCGCCATCGATGGCGCCCGCCACGACGTGTTCCTCTCTGAGCCGTACTCACGCACAGCCGCCTATCGCGCCTCCATCCAGTGGCTGCAGACCCTCACAACACCTAAGGAGTAACCAATGAGCATTCACGTAGACGAACACTTTGACCTCATTATTATTGGCACCGGTTCCGGTAACTCGATCCTTACGCCAGAGTTCGACGATAAGAAGGTAGCCATCGTCGAGGAAGGTACTTTCGGCGGCACGTGTCTGAACGTCGGCTGCATTCCTACAAAGATGTACGTCCTCGCCGCCGACGCCGCCTACCAGGCCCGCACTTCCAAGAAGCTCGGTGTTGACCTCGAATATCGAGGCGTCGATTGGCCATCCATCATCGACCGTGTCTTCACCGAGCGCATCGACAAGATCGCTGAGGGCGGCGAAGCCTACCGCCGCGGCGACGAGTGCCCCAACGTCACCGTTTTCGACCAACACGCGCGGTTCGTCGCCCCAAAGACAATCTCCACCGGTATCGGCGATGACGCGTGCACGATCTCCGCGGATCAAGTTGTGATCGCCGCGGGATCGCGCCCCTTCATCCCTGAGTGGGCAAAGGCAGTCCCCTTCCACACCAACGAGGACATCATGCGCCTGCCGGAGCTCCCCAAATCACTGACAATCGTTGGCGGTGGCTTCATCGCGATGGAGTTCGCTCACGTCTTTGACGCCCTCGGCACCAAGGTCACGGTGATCAATCGCTCACCATTCCTGCGCACGTTAGATAAGGACATCACGCAGCGCTTCAATGAGCTCGCCCAAGAGCGTTTCGACGTCCACTTCGGCAACGTCCGCGACGCTCAACACAACGACGACGGTGTAACCCTCACGCTCGACGACGGCACCACCATCACCAGCGAGCACCTCCTGATTGGCATGGGCCGTATCCCGAACGGCGACCAAATGTCGCTCGAGGCATCGGGCATCGATATGGAAAAAGACGGTCGCGTGGCCGTCGATAGTTACGGGCGCACCACCTGCCCTGGCGTGTGGGCCCTCGGTGACGTGTCCTCTCCGTACCAACTCAAGCATGTAGCTAACGCGGAGATGCGTGCCGTGCGCCACAACCTACTGGCGGCGATGAATGGCGCCCCAGAATCCGAGTACCGCACCATGCCACACGAGCATGTCCCATTCGCCGTCTTCACCGAGCCACAGATCGCCACAGTTGGCCTCACGGAGAAGGAGGCCCAAGACGCAGGCTACGACGTCACTGTGAAACAACAGAACTACGGCGACGTCGCCTACGGGTGGGCACTCGAGGACACCTCAGGCATCGTAAAGCTTGTCGCCGACAAGAAAACTGGGAGACTCCTGGGTGCCCATCTTATTGGTCCACAAGCCTCCACGCTCGTCCAGCAGCTGATCACCATCATGGCGTTCGACATGGACCTTCGAGAAGTTGTACGTAAGCAATACTGGATCCACCCCGCCCTGCCAGAAGTCATCGAAAACGCGCTTCTTGGTCTTGAACTTGCATTTATCGGCGAGTAAAACTTGCCGCCACCCCAAAACGGGGTGGCATTGAACCTAGGCAAGGCACCCCTAATAGCTGCACGCATTTTCCCAGGTGACTTGACCACGTGTAACGCATGTGACGCGCGCGACGATTCCCCTGTTGGTGCAGCAGGCCATACGCGGGCTTACTGAAAGTTCTCTCACGGATTTTTTGGGATAACTTGTGCAAACTTGGTCGCGTTGGTCTAAAGTAGGTCACCGACACCGGGCAGAGTCCACATGGGGCTTGCTATCGGTCCTAGGGCCTTCACGGGTTCTGGATTTCTCCGAACTTCCACCCGGACGTCTTGTAAGTAACTATCAGAGAAGGATTTCGTTTCATGCGTAATTTCCGTAAGGCAGCCCTCGCAGGCGCTACCGCAGTCGCTGTAGCATTCGGCTCCGCAACCGTCGCTATTGCTGAAGAGAGCACACCAGCTCCGACCACCACCCACGCCCCGAAGGTGATTGAAGATTCCAAGGGTCTGGGCGGCTCCTCCACCAAGATCGGCCACAGCCTTGAAGCCTGGGAGAAAAAGGACGGCAAGGTCCAGGCAAACCCTGCAGACGGTCGCGAGATCTTCGGCTCCTCCAAGGATAACTTTAAAGGGCAGCCAAAGTGGGCACAGCTGGGCTACGTCCTCACCGTGTTCACCTCCGTCGCTGCAGCAGTCGGCCTGATCGTTGGACCTGCATACAACTTCGTTGTTCACGGTCTGCCAGCAGCCAAGTAAGTAATCGCGGATTTCCGCAACTGAATCAATAAATTTCGAAAGAAGGAAACTCAATGCGTAACTTCCGCACCGCAGCTGTTGCTTCCGCAACCGCACTGACTGTCGATCTTGGCGGCATTGCCACCGCTTCCGCAGCAGAGAAGACCGATACTCCTGCAAAGCCAGAGACCGTCCCAACCGCCACCGAGACGCCTAAGCCTAAGGCTGACCGCCAGGTAATCTTCACGGGCAAGCAGGAAGGCGACAAGGAAGCCGGCAAGGTCATCTCCGAGGGCACCAAGGGCCTGTTCTCTGGCGCTGGTTCCTCCCACTACTACGATGACACCGACAAGCCTTTCTACGTCACCGATGCGTTCGGTAAAGAGACTGACGCTGCGGCTGTCCCTCAGTGGGCACGCGCTTGGATTGACGGCACCGTCATCGCCGGCATCGGTGCACTCGTTGGCCTGATCATCGCTGGCTTCAACTTCGCTTCCTACAACGGCCTGATCAAGCTCTAAGATCTGCTTCTCAGGAAACGGGTTCTGCCCTGTCGCAACACGCGGCAGGGCAGTTTTCTTTTCGGTAAAAACAATCGCTGCTGGCGTCTTAGGACAAACACCAACAGCGATTCAGCGCCTTTAGGAGCTGTTTACGCTCCCAACATCAACTGTCCCTCCGCAACGTCCTTGTCCGGGATGGTAAGGATCTCGTTGCCGTCCTCGGTAATTACCAAGGTGTGCTCGAACTGGGCCGTGAACTTGCCGTCGCGGTTTTGCACCGTCCAGCCGTTATCCCAAATATCGTACGGCAGCGCGCCGAGATTGATCATCGGTTCGATAGTCAGCGTCATGCCTGGCTCCAGGATGTCCCGGTAGGCATCGGAGTCGTAGTGGAGCACCACGAGTCCATTGTGGAACGTTGGGCCAACACCATGGCCAGTGAAGTCGGTTACCACGTTGTAGCCGAAGCGCTTCGCATAGGACTCGATCACCCTGCCGATCACGTTGATCTCACGGCCAGGCTTCGCCACCTTGATACCACGCATCATCGCCTCGTACGTGCGCTGGACCAGATCCTTATGCTCCTGGGAGACATCGCCGGCGAGGAACGTCGCATTCGTATCGCCGTGGACACCATTCTTATACGCGGTGACGTCAATGTTGACGATGTCACCGTCCTCAATCACGGTAGTATCCGGGATGCCATGGCACACGATCTCGTTCAAAGACACGCAGCACGACTTCGGGAAGCCACGGTACCCGAGGGTGGACGGGTACGCACCGTGGTCAAGCATGTACTCGTGGGCGACGCGGTCGATCTCATCCGTCGTCACGCCAGGCTTTACTGCTGCACCCGCAACCGCCAGTGCATTCGCGGCGATCTTGGAGCTCTCGCGCATCTTCTCAATCGTCGCGGCGTCCTGCACGTACGGCTCGCCGATGTTCTCCTGTACATCGTCCTTCCAGGCGTACTCGGGACGTTCAATGTCCTTCGGAACCTTCCGGATTGGAGTGGACGCTTCTTGCTTTAGTTTTCCTCGTTTGCTCATGCGCCCCATAGTAGTACCTGCCTACTGAGGTCGAACTAACCCCCGCGCGACTGGTCAAGATTCACCAGCATCGAATTCGTCAACGCGACTGCAGCCTCCGATCCACCGCCAAGCACGACCAAAGCAGCGAATGCTATGTCATCGTCGACACGGTAGCCGGTGAACCACGAATGCGACCCCTGGTTGATTTCGGCCTCACCGGTTTTGCCGCGGATATCACCACCGGCGGTCATTCCCGCCGCGGTACCACCCGGGGCGGTCACCGCCGCCATCATTTCCTGGAGCTGGTGCCATGCCTCATCCGGCATACGCGGCGCAGACTCGCTCAGCTCAGTCTCCGCTCCCTTAATCAGGTAGGGGATCGGCATTGAGCCATTCGCCGCAGACGCAGCCACGAGTGCCATCCCGAACGGGCTCGCAAGGTCATGGCCCTGCCCGTACCCGGCCTCTGTTCGGTCGAGTGGCTCCTCGCCTACCGGGATGGAGCCGGTGATC
This sequence comes from Corynebacterium sp. NML98-0116, assembly GCF_001767255.1. Lineage (GTDB taxonomy): Bacteria > Actinomycetota > Actinomycetes > Mycobacteriales > Mycobacteriaceae > Corynebacterium > Corynebacterium pseudogenitalium. The sequence continues at coordinate 921,667 of NZ_CP017639.1, read as the reverse complement.
GTCTCCAGGCCTGGAATCTTCATATCGAGCCCAAGCCCGAACTGCTTGCCTATATCTCGGAGCTCACCTGGGGCGAGCTTCGTCGAAATATCGGCGAATGTCGTGTTGCACGAGTGTGCAAAGGCCGACTGTAATGAGACGTTGCCCAGAGAGAATCCGGCGTAGTTCGTGACGGTCCTGCCATACAGGTTCATGGTCCCCGGGCACGGCACCGTGCTACCTGGTGTAAGGGCCTGTCGCTCAAGACCGGCCGCCGCCGTGATGATCTTAAACGTCGATCCCGGTGGGTACTGGCCCATCGTGGCAAGATTGCCTTCACGGTCAGCGTCACGAGTCTGCGCAACGGCAAGCACCGCACCATCCGACGGGCGGATAGCAACAATCATTGCCTGCCGCCCCGCGTAGGACTCCAACGCTCGTTCAGCTGCCAATTGCACGCTGTGGTCAAGGCTTACCTCAATAGCTGGAGCGGGTGCAGGTGCGTGTCGCTCAACATCTTCCAACACGGCGCCGTGCTCGTTGACAACGCTCACGCTCCAGCCGTCGTCACCGATAAGGTCCTCGCGAACCAACTCACCAACGCGGGCAAGCATATCCGGCGCAAAATCAGGTTCGATGTTGACCATGGCCGCTTCTTCGTTGATGCGCACTCCAGGCACGGAGCTAAACGCCGCCTTAGCGGCGTCACCGAACTCCGCAGGCACCATCGCAACCGAATACGTTCCCTGAGCCTGGGCGAGGTTCTGTTCGAGCTCGTCGGCCGGAATGTCTGCCACGGCAGAAGATTTGCCACGGGCATCTTGGAGGAAGGACGAAATACGGCGTGCGGTGTCCGGAATGTCACGCACGGCATGCTTCTCAACCAGAATGCGGAACGCAGTACCAGGCCGCAGCAGCTCTACCCCATCGGAGGAGACAACGCTCGCCTTGGATGCGGCCACAGGGCGCAGTTCCAGATGTTGCTGCGCACCAAGACGTGGGTGCAAAATGCTGGGCTGCCAACGAACGGTCCACTTCTCGCCGATCTGGGTCAGCGTCATGTGCGAGTCATACTCGACCGTACGTTCTTTCGGCAGGCCCCACCTCAAGTGGTACGAGACGGTAGCTAGGTTGTCACTTTGATTGACGTCGTTGATCGTCGCCTCCAGCGCCTCAGCTTGGAGCCCTTCGACCGTTTCTAGGAATGATGCGTTGGCGTCGGAGGGGACGTCGACAAGATCTTGAAAATTAGACCCGTCAAGACTCACGAGGGCGTCAAGAAACTCACGAGCGACGGGCTCAACATCATTCGGGCGCGGTGTGCAGGCGGTGGCCAGCGCGCCCGTGAAAACTACGCTCAGGAGCAAAGCGAGGAGACGTTGCATGGACCTAAAATACCAAGGTCACTGAGCAAACGTCGCCTGCGCCACTCCCCGCGAGCAGACTATCTAGCGCGTAACCTTGACTTCTGCGCGTGCGCCCTCGACCTCTTCGAGCCCCTCTTCCTCAGCAATTCGCTGCGCATGGGCAATGAGCGTCTCGACGATCTTCGACTCAGGAACGGTCTCAACAACCTCGCCCTTCACGAAGATCTGCCCCTTGCCATTGCCGGAAGCCACGCCCAGATCGGCGTCGCGGGCCTCGCCAGGACCATTGACGACGCAACCCATGACAGCTACGCGCAGCGGGTACTCCATGCCCTCGAGGCCTGCAGTCACTTCCTCAGCGAGCTTGTACACATCCACCTGTGCGCGGCCACAGGACGGGCAGGAGACAATCTCAAGCTTTCGCGGGCGCAGGTTCAGCGACTGCAAAATCTGGTCACCGACCTTGATCTCCTCCACCGGGTCCGCAGAGAGCGAAACGCGAATTGTATCGCCGATGCCCTGTGAAAGCAGCGCGCCAAATGCGACGGAGGACTTAATAGTGCCCATGAACTTCGGGCCGGCCTCAGTCACGCCGAGGTGCAACGGGTAGTCGGTCTTCTCAGCGAGCTGGCGGTACGCCTCCACCATGAGCACTGGGTCAGAGTGCTTCACGGAGATGGCGATATCGCCGTAGCCGTACTCCTCGAACAGGCCAGCCTCATAGATCGCGGATTCAACCAACGCCTCAGGGGTGGCCCGGCCATACTTCTCCAGCAGGCGCTTATCGAGCGAGCCACCGTTGACACCAATGCGAATCGGGATACCAGCGTCCCCTGCAGCCTTAGCGACTTCCTTCACACGACCATCAAACTCTTTAATGTTGCCCGGGTTCACCCGCACTGCAGCACACCCGGCATCGATCGCTGCGAAGATGTACTTCGGCTGGAAATGGATGTCCGCAATCACCGGGATAGGTGACTTCGCCGCAATCGCTGGAAGAGCATCTGCGTCAACTGTCTTCGGGCAGGCAATGCGCACAATGTCACAGCCCGCGGTAGCCAGCTGCGCGATCTGCTGCAGCGTAGCATTAATGTCGTGTGTCTTCGTCGTGGTCATGGACTGGACCGTGATCGGGTGATCCGACCCAACTCCCACACCGCCAACCATCAGCTGACGAGTCTTTCGACGAGGTGCGAGCGTTGGCGCTGGGCCTTCAGGAATACCTAAACCGATGGGAAGATTCATAGTTGCTTACTCTAGCACTGCTACCCAAACAGCTTGATTGGGTTGACCACATCCGCAAGCATCACAAATACACCAATCGTCAGCAGTGCAGCGGCCATCGCGTATGTCACCGGCATCAGCTTGCGGTAGTCCGCAGGGCCACCAGGATCGAGCCCCCGCAACCTGCGAAGCGCATCCCTAATCTTCTCATACAGGACTACTGCTATATGCCCACCATCCAGGGGCGGCAAGGGAATCAAATTGAACAGCGCGAGGAAGAAGTTGAGACTCGCCAACATCATCCAGAACATCGACCACATGCTTTGTTGCGCTAACTCCCCGCCTGCGCGAGAAGCGCCGATGACACTAACTGGACCGTCAAGCTCTCGCTCAGCACCAAAAACTGAAGCCACAACACCAGGAATCTTCGACGGGAACGCGATAAGGCCATGGACAGTCGCATTCAGCATCTGGCCCGTAAACGCAGCCGTAGCTGGCACAGCCTCGAGCGGACCGAACTGGCGCATCGCGTCTTCCACTGGCGCGCTAGTGACACCGATCGCCCCCGCTTCAAAGGACGCACCGGTCGCTGGATCGATCCTGGACACGGTCGCGAGTGGAACTGCAATATCAAGCTCTTGCTCGTTACGCATCACAGTAAGCGTGACTGTTTCCCCCGGACGCTGCATCACATAATCCCTCAACGCTGGAAACGTGGTGAGCTCCTCCCCATCAACGGCGAGTAGCTTATCCCCTTCACGCAAACCTGCATCATAGCCAGGCCCATTACCGGTGCATTCTGCCAGATGAGTCTCATCAATCTGGTCGGGAGCGCACTGCAGCTCACCTACGGTTGGGGTCCGGTCAGCGTACGGGTTCGGGATTGCAGCAAATACAGCGACGAAGTACAGCACCACAACCCCGATCAGCAGGTTCATCGCGATGCCACCGCTCAGCACGGCAATGCGCTGCCACCACGGCTTGCGGTACATCGCAACGGGAGCTTCCTCCTCAGTGACAGGATCCTGCGCGGTCATCCCTGCGATATCGCAAAATCCGCCGAGAGGCAGTGCCGCAATGCCGTACTCCGTCTCCCCCTTCTTGACGGACCACACTTTCGGCCCAAAGCCCACAAAATATCTCCGCACGCGCATCCCAAACGCGCGTGCGGTAAACATGTGTCCGGCCTCATGGAGCGCGATAGAGACTGTAATACCCAGGGCAAAAAGTATGATTCCTACAACGCCCACTCGCTGCTCCTTGCCTTTCAGGCTGGTTTACAGCTGGGCGATTACTTCCTTTGCCGCCCGGCGTGCACCAGCATCCACGTGAAGAATATCTTCGATAGATGTCGGCGCAAAAGCAAACGCCCCTGCCGCGTCAAGGACATATCCAATCACGTCAACGATGTGCGGGAAACGAATCTTGCCTGCAAGGAATGCTTCCACCGCCACCTCATTCGCAGCGTTGTACACCGCTGGGTATGGGTCCCCCATCGCTGAAGCTTCCCGAGCGAGACGCACCGCGGGGAAAGCTTCGTCGTCGAGCGGCTCAAACGTCCACTCACTCGCCTGCGAAAAGTCCAGCGCTGGCTGTGCACCCGGGATACGCTCCGGCCAAGCAAGGGCGTGGGAGATCGGCAACATCATCGACGGCGGCGAAGCCTGCGCAATCGTCGCACCATCGGCAAACGTGATAGCAGAGTGCACAATCGACTGCGGGTGCACCACGACATCAATAATGTCGGGCGCAATACCAAACAGCAGCGTCGCCTCGATCAGCTCCAGTCCCTTGTTCACCATCGTGGCGGAGTTCAAGGTGTTCATAGTGCCCATCGACCACGTCGGGTGCTGCCCGGCCTGCTGCGGAGTTGCCTCCATCATCTGCTCGCGGGTCCACCCCCGGAACGGGCCTCCCGAAGCAGTAAGGACGAACCGTGAAACGTCAGCACGGCTCCCTGCGCGCAGGCACTGGGCCATCGCAGAGTGCTCAGAATCGACCGGCACGAGCTGTCCAGGCTTCACCTTCTCCATGACGAATTGACCGCCAGCAACCAGTGATTCCTTGTTCGCCAGAGCTAGCACGCCATCCTTGCGAAGCGTCGCAAGCGTCGACTCAAGACCTGCCGCACCGACAAGTGCATTCAACACGATGTCTGCGTCTTGCATCTCAACGAGAACCGCAGCGGCGTCCTCACCTGTGATAATGACATCACCTACAGCGCGAGAAACATCTTTCGCAGGGTCGAGCTGCTGCACTGCAATTTGTTCTGGGCGCAGATTGAACTCCTGTGCCTGCTGGATAACAAGCTCAGGGTTGTGCCCTGCTGCCGCGATGCCGACAACCTCAAAGTCTTCAGGGTGCTTCCGAATGATATCGAGAGCCTGTGTGCCGATAGAGCCTGTCGATCCAAGAATCAGAACCTTTTTCACAACCTCCATTGTGGCACGTCACGACAAAAATAGATACTTAGTTTCTCCTTAAAGTATTTTTGACCACCGCTCGTCGTGGTGCATACACAAGATGTGCACATACGACCGTGGGGATACTCTGTCATTCCCACCACCACACATCGCACCCACAGGCGCACCTCCCCCGCTGGCCCTCACGTACATGATGCGAAAGTTTGAACTCATTGGGGGCTACACAGTGCCATCGCGCCCTGCAATATGAAAAGATAATGCACAGTACACACAGATTTAGCATGTCCGCCCCCGGGCGCATACACAGTAATGCGAACCGATGCGGACGACTACAGCTCAAGGAGAATGGCAGTGGCTCACCCTCAGGACAAAGCTCCACAGGTATATAACGGCGTTTCTGAAGCTGACGTCCCTTCCGCCCGCTTCGGGTGGAGCGCGTTCAAGCCGCGCACGATTCAACTCGCAGGGTGGATCTCGGTGATCTTCTTGCTCGCGTACAACTTCGGTAACCACCACGGCCACGTAGAAACGATTTGGCTGCTCGCATTTGCAGTTTTGATTGCAGTTGCACTAATTTTCCACGGACTGCAGCCGAAGCTCAGCCAGGTGCGCACGGTCACCTCGCACAACAAGCCTGCTGGCCACAAGGAGCCGGACTGGATTTACGCGCAGCAGACGATGACCGGCCCATACGCCGAGCTCGATGAGCGCGAGCTGCGCGCCCTCAACATCGATCCGGCGCGTCTCAATTCACTGCGCGGTGCACAGCAGCAGAGCATTCACTAGTTTCGCGCTTTACACCGAATAGCAATAAACGGCGCCACCCCACTCACAGGTTGAGGGTGGCGCCGTTTTCGCGCACCTAAACTCGGCGCAACGTCACTCGCCTTCCGCCGCGAGCTGGCCGCAGGCCGCAGCGATCTCCTGACCCTTCGTGTCACGGACAGTGCACGTCACACCCTGCGCAATCACACGACGAACAAACTCATCCTGGCGTGCCTTCGGGGACGCGTCCCACTTCGAGCCCGGAGTTGGGTTCAGTGGAATAAGGTTGACGTGTACCAGCGGCCCTAGCGCCTGATGCAGCTTCCTGCCGAGCATGTCGGCGCGGAAATCGTGATCGTTGATGTCACGAATCAACGCGTACTCAATCGATACGCGGCGCCCTGTTGTATCCGCGTAGTAGTGGGCTGCGTCCAGCACATCCTGCACGGAGAACCTGTTGTTCATCGGCACCAGTGTGTCGCGCAGCTCGTCATCAGGGGTGTGCAAGGAAACCGCGAGCGTGCAGGAGAGGCCTTCGTCGGCAAGCATTCGAATCTGCGGCGCGAGACCAACCGTTGACACAGTGACGTTGCGTTGAGAAATCCCGAATCCCTGCGGCGCTGGACTCGTGATCTGGCGTACTGCGCTGACCACGCGCTTGTAGTTCGCCAGCGGCTCTCCCATCCCCATAAAGACGATGTTGGAAAGACGGGAGCCTTCCTCCTGCATCATGGCTGCTGCAGCTCGCACCTGATCGACGATCTCCGCAGTTGACAGGTTTCTATCGAGACCGCCCTGACCGGTCGCACAGAACGGACAAGCCATTCCGCAACCCGCCTGTGAGGAGATACACAGAGTCGCACGGTCCTTGTACCGCATCAGCACAGACTCCAGGAGAATGCCGTCATGCAGCCGCCACAACGTCTTGGTGGTGTCCCCCTCATCGGTCTCTACCCGACGTACTGGAGTCAGCAACGTCGGAAAAAGAGCCTCTTTTACCTTCTCGCGCTGTGCGGCAGGCAGATCCGTCATCGTGAGGGGATCTGCTTCAAACTTGCCGTAGTAGTGGCGCGCAATCTGGTCCGCACGGAACTTCGGCAGACCAAGGGACTTCAGGGCCTCGATGCGCTCTTCGCTCGACAAATCAGCGAAGTGCTTCGGCGGCATACCAAACTTTGGGGTCAGAAGTGGCAGTGTTGGGGTCTCAGTCATAATTGCCCCATCTTTGCACGTTAGAACGGATTCATCAATGCGGAAGCGCTGAGCAGAATGTACGTTGCGCACGCTGCTGGCAACATACCGTCTAAGCGATCCATGATTCCGCCGTGTCCAGGCAGTATCTGGGACATATCCTTGATACCGAGTTCACGCTTGAATTGGCTTTCGACGAGATCACCCATAGTGGCGCACATAACCAGTGCGGCACCCAAAAGGATCCCCATCCACCACGGGCCCTTGATCAGTAGCGTGACCACCGCGACGCCTGCAATGATCCCGAATATCATCGAGCCCGCAAATCCTTCCCAGGACTTCTTCGGGCTTACAGCCGGCGCCATCGGGTGCGCACCAAACATCACGCCTGCAGCGTACCCCCCAACGTCAGACGCCACCACGCAGCACATGAACGCGACAATAAACGCTGAACCACTGACGGAGCCTTCGTCGATAAGTGAAACCATCGCAGCGAAGCTTCCAAACAGTGGAATCCACGCCAGGACGAACACTCCCACGGCGGTGTCGCGGAGATAGTTGGTCGGCGTTTGGTGCCTGCCGTGGTCGAACAGCCGCCAAAACATCAGGAACAGCACTGTGAACGCGAAAGCGCCAACTACGCCAGCGGTTTTGTAGGCAGCGGAGGACCACACCATGATCTGACCGAGGATGATCAGCAGTGTGCGCGGCTGCTGGTAGCCCGCTTCCCGCAGACGGGTAAGCACCTCCCACATCCCACCTGCTACAGCGATGGCGACAAGCGGATACCAGGCCATAGGGCCAACCCACACAGCAGCGATCACCACAGCGCCGAGGATGACCCCGGTCGTGATGGCGGCTGGCAGGTCGCGACCCGCATCATTTTTCGGCTTGGGCGGCGCGATGCGGGGCCAGCCCGATGGTCCTGACTGATCTGTCGAGTGTTTCACGTAGCGGTGCTTTCTATTCATCGAAAGGTCTGCTTAGACCTCCATCAGCTCGGCTTCCTTGCGCTGAACTAGCTCATCGATCTGTGCCACGTAGCCCTGGGTGGTCTTGTCCAGTGCCTTTTCTGCGGTCTGCACTTCGTCCTCGCCGGCGTCGCCGTCCTTCTGGATCTTCTTCAGTGCTTCCATACCGTGACGGCGGACGTTACGGATAGCGATCTTGCCGTCCTCACCTTTCTGCTTGGCCTGCTTGACCAGGTCACGGCGACGATCTTCCGTCAGCTGTGGGATCGTGACGCGAATGACTTGCCCGTCATCGGTCGGGTTGACGCCGAGATCAGAGTTGCGGATGGCAGTCTCAATTTCCTTGAGCGTTGACATGTCGTACGGCTTGATCAGCAGCATGCGTGGCTCCGGAACAGAGATCGTCGCCATCTGGTTGATCGGGGTTGGTGCACCGTAAAAATCAGCCATGACGCCATTAAACATGGCAGGGTTAGCGCGACCAGTCCGAATCGTTACGAGGTCATCGCGGGTGAAATCGACAGAAGCGCTCATACGCTCTTCGGCATCAAGCAACACGTCATCAATCATTTTTACTCCACTTCTTCTGTACAAAGCGTTCGGGACAAATAAGTCGCACACCAATCTACCAGCGTTTCACTCCCAGCCGTGTCGTGGCTTGACGGGGAACGGCAGAATTCAAGGCAAGTTACGCCTAGACTGTCCCCATGCTTTACTCCCCCGCCAGTGCCGCGATGGTCTATACACACCCGACTCCATTGCGCACTGCTGAGGGCCGACTTTCATCGTGGCAAATCCCCATCAAAGACGGAACGGATGTCGCTGGAATGCCCACCTCGCACGGCAACCCGTCACGCAGCGTCATCGCGGAAGAGCACAGCCCAATCGTCGCAGCACTGCTTGAGTCTGGGGCAGCCATCCCTGGAAAGTCACTGACAGCCGAGCTAGGGGCGACGTGCTACGCCGAAGAAGTCCACTCACCACTTTTAGAGTCCCCCATGTTCCCTGGGTGCACGCCCGGTGGTTCTTCAGCAGGCGCCGGAGTGCTCGTGGGCAGTGGGCTGTACCGTGCTGCACACGGCACGGACGCTGGAGGGTCCTTGCGAGTCCCGGCTGCAGCCTGCGGTGCCGTTGGTTACAAGCCTGGAACACGCGGGGCAGTCGCGAATGGTTTTATCACGCGCAGCGTCGCAGACCAGTTTGAGTTGTACGGACATCACCCCACCGCGGTACGCAAACTGCGCATCGGAGTACTTATCGACGGCCTCTTCGCCAACACCACTGTTTCAACGAGCCGCGGTGATGCCCTAGAGGCCGCTGCACGTGAGCTCGGGAAACACCATGATGTAGTGTCTCTTCGCCCCTATGCGGATGCACAATCAACGTTTGAGCACTTCAGACATCGCATCACGAGCAGCTTCCGCAACGTAGAGCCACTCGACAATCACTACCTCGCATGGATGCACGCACAAGGTTGCGCAGTAACTCCAGAAGAACTATTTTCAGCGAATGACCACTTCGCGCACCTACTAAGACACGTACAGCACGAGTGGGACGTGGATATCGTGCTCACCCCCACGATTGCGTTTGATCCCCCACCAATTGGCTACTTCTCTTCCCTCGCCCCGGATGAGAGCTTTTACCAACAAACAGTGTGGACGCCCTGGTGCACGCTGTTCAATGTGATGGGCAGCCCCGCTGTCGCAGTCGGGGCGCTCCACCTTGGGTCAGTCACAGTTGGCGGACGCGCGCTACTTTCGGTAGCGCGCACCGTCGAACATTTTGGGCTGCCCGATTAATTCTTAGGAAACAAGGGTACCGATCTGCTCGCCGGATACCGCGCGGGCAATGTTGCCTTCCTTGAGCAGGTTGAACACGAGGATCGGCATGTTGTTGTCCATGCACAGCGAAAACGCGGTGGCATCGGCAACCTTGAGTTCCTTCTCGAGCACCTCGCGGGGAGAAACCTCGCTGTAGAGCTGTGCGTCTGGGTTGGTTCGAGGGTCGTCGTCGTAGACTCCGTCAACCCCCTTCGCCATCAGGAGCACCTCGCAACCAATTTCCAGGGCGCGTTGCGCGGCGGTGGTATCCGTAGAGAAGTACGGCATTCCCATGCCAGCACCGAAGATGACGACGCGCCCCTTCTCCAGGTGACGCACTGCACGAAGCGGCAAATAGGGCTCAGCGATCTGCGCCATATTGATGGAAGTCTGAACGCGGCAGTCGACGCCCTTCTGCTGCAGGAAGTCCTGGAGCGCCAGGCAGTTCATCACCGTGCCGAGCATGCCCATGTAGTCGGAGCGTGCACGGTCAAGGCCACGCTTTTGCAGCTCTGCACCGCGGAAGAAGTTGCCGCCGCCAATCACTACCGCTACTTCGGTTCCGGACTGGGCGACTTCGGCAATCTGTGCAGCAACGCTTTCGACGACGTCCGGATCGATACCAACCTTTCCACCGCCGAACATTTCACCGCCCAGCTTGAGCATGACGCGTTTGAATCCTGTGCGGGTAGACGCAAGTTCTGACACTGTGAGGACACTCCTTGAGAGTTGGCCAATTCGAGCCGTAGAGGACAATTCTGTTCTCGACCGATCTTAGCGATCTCAGTCCGGTTTGTAGCAACCGGGCATAAAGAAACCGCCGGCGGAGGGTAACCCCTCAACGCCGACGGTAAAAAGCATCAGGCTTATGCCTGGCCAACCTCGAAGCGAACGAAGTCGGTGACCTCAATGCCGCTCTCCTCCGTGAACTGCTTCACGGTCTTCTTGGAGTCAGCAAGTGACGGCTGGTCCAGAAGAACAACGTCCTTGAAGAAGCCGCCCATGCGGCCCTGGACGATCTTCTCGATAGCTGCCTCAGGCTTACCCTCGTTGCGGGTGATCTCTTCCTGAACAGCGCGCTCCTTCTCGACGACCTCTGCCGGAATGTCCTCTTCCTTGAGGTAGCGAGCCTTCATCGCAGCGATCTGCAGCGCAACCTGGTGTGCAGCCTCAGCGTTGTCGCCCTTGTAAGCAACCAAAACGCCAACAGCTGGTGGCAGGTCAGCGGAACGCTGGTGCAGGTACTTCGCCAGCTGCTCACCCTCGATGGTGGCAGCACGGCGCAGCTCCAGCTTCTCGCCAATCTTTGCGGAGAGGCGCTCAAGAACGTCGTGAGCGGTCTCGCCGTCGACGTCAGCGTTTGCCAGCTCCTCCTGGCTGTTTGCCTTCGCTGCTGCAGCAGCGTCAGCAATCTTGCCAGCGATGGTCTTGAACTCGTCATTCTTAGCAACGAAGTCCGTCTCCGAGTTGATTTCGACGATGGTGTTGCCGGAGACAGCGACGAGGCCCTCGAGAGCATTGCGCTCTGCGCGCTTGCCCACGTCCTTTGCGCCCTTGATGCGGAGCAGCTCGACAGCCTTCTCGAAGTCGCCGCCGGTTTCCTCCAGCGCCTTCTTGCAGTCGAGCATGCCGGAGCCGGTGGTTTCGCGCAGCTTCTTTACGTCAGCAGCAGTGTAGTTCGCCATATTCGGGCGATCCTCCTCGTACAGTAGTGGATAAATACGTCGTAAAATTATGCTTCAAGCAAAACACCCCACGCCCAATTCGCGCCCATAATCCAGGACGTGAACAGGACGCGGGGTGTCACACTCGCTTATGCAGGATACACGTTTCGCGCGTCCTGCGAGCGGAGTTACTTAGCCTGCTGAGCTTGCTCTGCAGCGCGAACAGCGTGTGGCTGCTCGACTGGTGCAACCTCCTGTGGCGCAGCAGCTTCAGCCTCAGCAGCTGCCTTTGCAGCGTCTGCAGCGGAAACCTCAGCGGATGCGGCTGCCTGAGCAGCGGCCTCTGCAACCTCTGCCTGGTGCTTAGCGTCGGTGTCGCCTGCAGCCTCACGTGCGGAAGCCAGCTGACGCTCCTCGCGCTGCTGCTTACCAGCGATGACTGCCTCGCCGATGATGTGGGTCAGGATCTTGACCGCGCCGATGGCGTCGTCGTTACCTGGGATTGGGAAGTTGACGTCGTCCGGATCACAGTTGGTGTCAAGAACAGCAACAACCGGGATACGCAGCTTCTCTGCCTCGTTGACCGCGATGTGCTCCTTGTTCGTGTCAACAACCCACAGAGCAGAAGGTGCCTTGGTCATGTCAGCGATGCCACCGAGGACACGCTCGAGCTTCTGGCGCTCGCGGGTCAGCATCAGAACTTCCTTCTTGCCGCGACCTGCGTAGCCGTTCTCAGCAGCGTCCATAGCCTGGAGCTCCTTCATACGGGCGATACGCTTGGAAACGGTCTGGAAGTTGGTGAGCATGCCACCGAGCCAGCGGTGCGTTACGTATGGCATACCAACGCGCTGAGCCTCTTCCTGAATAGGCTCCTGCGCCTGCTTCTTCGTACCAACAAACAGGATCGTGCCGCCGTGTGCAACGGTCTCCTTGACGAACTCGAAAGCCTCGTCAATGTAGGTCAGCGTCTGCTGCAAGTCGATGATGTAAATGCCGTTGCGGTCGGTGAAGATGAAGCGACGCATCTTCGGGTTCCAACGACGCGTCTGGTGGCCAAAGTGGACACCTGCGTCGAGGAGTTCGCGCATGGTTACAACTGCCATGGGAATTTCTCCTTTGGAGTAATCTCGTTCGGTTAATGTTCATGTACTGCAAGGGTTTTTATCCCTCGCCCTAGCACCGCACCCGCTCAACACCCTCATACTGTGGGACCAACGCTGAGCTGGCGTTATTCGGCGCGCGTAGTCAACTTCGAAAAGTTGCCTTGCCAAGCATAGTCGACTATCCCTCGATTACCTAATTTGACCTGCACAAACCCTGAGCTTTATCCACAGGCCAGTTTTTCTCCACAGGCTGCATGCCCACAGCCTTGTCCACTACCGCGGTTTCAGGGCTCAATGGCAACATGCACATGTTCACACGCTTACTCGCGGCCATTGCTCCCCTACTTTGCACGTGGTGCTTGGCGCCTCAGGTTCTTGCGTACGTCGACCCCACCACGGGGCTGCCCTACGCGACCCGGATTACACGGCCCGCAGAGATCCCGGAGAAGAACTGGATGCCGGGGCACCGCGGGGTTGATCTTGCGCTACGCGTCGGAGCCACTGTTCTAGCAGCAGACAACGGGACAGTCGCTTTCGTAGGCAAGGTAGCAGGCACGCCCATTATCAGTATTGATCACCCAGATGGCATCCGTACGACGTACCAGCCTGTACACGCGCGTGTGCGGCAAGGCGACGAAGTAAAACTCGGCGATGCGATTGGGACGCTGGCACGGCCGACGGGGCCGCAGGCACATCTCCAGGACGGGCTGCACTGGGGCGCACTCATCGCGAAAGACACTTACATCAATCCGCTTTCCCTCCTATCGACGCCCACCATTCGGTTGAAGCCAACCCGTTAGAGGCTCATGCCCTGGGGTGCGCTTGGTTGTAAATCTGCGTGAGCCGCTGTGAGGAGACGTGCGTGTATATCTGCGTGGTTTGCAGGCTAGAGTGCCCGAGCATTTCTTGCACCATTCGTAGGTCGGCGCCGCCTTCAAGCATTTGCGTGGCCGCTGTGTGTCGCAACGAGTGTGGCGTGATACTCGCCTGCCCCGCTTGCAGCCCGGCGCGCTCGACGATTCGGCGAACTTGGCGTTGGTCGATGCGCTTTCCCTGGGTGCCGACGAACAGCGGTTCGGCCCCCGCGTTAGCACTATTGGCGAGGGCTGGCCGGGCGTCGTGAAGCCATGTGGTGAGTGCCTCGTGTGCGTTGTTTCCGAAGGGAACGATGCGTTGTTTGTTGCCTTTGCCAGTGACTTTTGCGGTGTTGGTATGGAAGTCGAGGTCGTCGATGTTGAGGGCGACGAGTTCGCCGACGCGGATTGCGCTGGCGTAGAGCAGTTCGAGGATGGCGGTGTCGCGGATGTCTTCTGGTGTGTCGCCGTGGGGGCGGATGAGTTCCTCGGTAGCGGGGGCGCTGAGCACGGTGGGTAGTTTGCGCTGTTCTTTCGGGGTGCGCAGGCGGGCTGCTTCGTCCTTTGCGATGTAGCCGTGTTGGTAAGCCCAGGTGGAGAAGGCGCGCGCGGATGCGGTGCGGCGCGAGATGGTGGAGCGGGCTTTGCCGGCTTGGACTGCGTCGGCGAGCCAGTGGCGTAGAGCGTCGATGGTGAATGCGTTGAGATCTGGTGTGTACGGCGCGAGTGTGGTGAGATCCGATTTGTAGCTCTTGCAGGTCGCCGCGGCGCGGTTTTTGACGTGTTGGCAGTAATCGATGAAGTCGTCCACCGCGGTGAGAAACTGGGTGGACGACTGATCGTGGCTGCTAATCATGTCCCGTATTGTATCGGTACCTTAGGGTTTGGCTGTGTCGCTTCGTCGCCACAGCTGGCCTTCCCGCTGGATCAGTCCCTTACCTTGCAGCTCAATGAGCGTGTTGATGGTGACTTGGAGGGATAGCGCGGCGGCACCTGCAATCTCCTCCGCTACAAGCCCGTCGCGATGATGCTTTGGCGCGGCATCGTAGATGCGCATCTCGGTGCGGGTCAGGAGCTGGAGGGGCGAAGCTACATTGTTGTCCGCAAGTTCTTGTTCTGCATCCAGTCCGTTCTCGAGGCGGATCGCCTCGTGGACGTAGGTCGCGTTGAGCACCATCGTGGCCTCCCCCTTATAGATGGCGAGGTTGGTGCCGACAGATCCGGCGGTGGTTATCGGCCCTGGTACTGCGAGCGTCCCGCGTTGGTAGTACTGCGCCCAGCGCAACGTGCTGAGCGCCCCGGAGCGGTAGGCGGCTTCTATCACTAGCGTGGCCTGGGTGAACCCAGCGACGAGTCGGTTTCGGGTGAGGAAGCGGTGTCGCTCAGGGGCCATGCCAGGGCTGTATTCGGTGATGATCGCTCCCCCTGCCGCCACGATGCGATCAAATAGCTGTTTGTGGCGCCTCGGGTAGGTGATACCCGGCCCGCATGCGGCGAACACCACAGTTGGCAGTCCCGCCTCGAGGGCCGCATCGTGGGCTGCCGCATCAATACCGAGCGCGCCGCCGGAGACGATGGTGTATCCCCAGCGCTTCAGTCCGTGCACGATGTCACGGGTGGCTGAATGTCCATATGCGCTCAGCGCTCGTGTGCCGACGATCGCGATCGAGTTTTCCAATAGCTCCGGCAGGTTGGTATTGCCTCGAACCCAGAGGGCGTGTGGCGGAACCCCGTCTGCACGTATCGGAGCACCTTCGCCATCCCGACTCATCTTTGCACCGAGATTGAAGGAGTCATAGATCCGTTCGCGAGGCCACTCGGGCGATTCCGGTGTGATGAGTGTGTACCCATGCTCCGCTGCAGTGGCTAGGTCTTCTGCTGGCTGGTCCCAGGTGTACCTCGCATCGGTGTCGGCGGCGAGGTCACCGAGCCAGGGCGCTCGTGTGCGCACGCCTTCGGCGATTTCGTCAGCGGTATAGCCTTCGTTTCGCAGTGCCCATAGCGCCGTCGACGGCCCCTCGATGACACGGTTGAGGTAGGCCCATGATTCAAGCGCGCTCATGCCGATGCCTCCTGACGTGCTGAAAGCAAGGTCTGGTCGTCTCGAAGATCGACGGCCTCAGCGACGTGCCCGAGGTGTGGGCACTGTGCGCCAGTGAGATCCGCCAAGGTCCACGACAATTTCAGGATGCGGTCGATACCGCGCTGGCTGACCTCCCCGCGCGCAAGCATCGAGGAGAGGAACATCATCGCGGAATCTTCCGCCGGGAAGTATCGACGCAGCCACGGCCCCGGCACGCGCGCATTCGTCAACGCCCCGTTCGTGTGTTCCTCGCACGTCCGCCACCGATGTGCCGCACGGTCCCGTGCCTCTGCCACACGCTGGGCGATGGCCGTGGAAGACTCTGCCCCGTTTGGGTTCAGCACGGCGTTATCCAGCGAAGTCCTGCAGACAATGTCCAGGCGGTCCCTCAGCGGACCCGAAATACTTCGCGCATACCGCGCACGCTGCGCCCCGGAGCACCGACAGCGGTTCGCTGGTTTTCCACACGGGCATGGATTCATCGCGAGGATGAGCTGGAAGTCGGCTGGAAAGATGACGTCGCGGTTGCTGCGTCGCAGGCGCACCTCGCCTTTCTCCAGGGGAATGCGCAACGCATCGAGGGTAGCGGACGCGATCTCAGAGGCTTCGTCGAGAAACAGCACACCGTTATGGGCTTGACTGACCGCGCCGGGGCGAGGAATCCCGCTGCCTCCCCCGATGAGTTGCGCCTTGGAAAGCGACGGGTCCGGCGCGATGAACGGGCGGTGCGCAATCAGCTCTCCCCCGGCGATCCCGGCAGCTGCGTGAATCGCTGTGGACGTGACCATTTCTTCGACGTCCATTGCGGGGAGGATGGATGGGAGACGCTCTGCAAGCATGGACTTGCCTGAGCCGGGTGGTCCGATCATTAGCATGTGATGCGCACCGGCCGCGGCGACTTCCATAATCCTTCGCTCGGGGCCTTGCCCTGCGATGTCTGCGAAGTCCGGCTGTCGTCCTTGCTCAATGCTTGGCGCACCCACAGAAGCTACTTCAAGCACCTCTTCCCCGACCAGCCACGCCCACACCTGCGCCAGCGAGTCCGCCAGCACGATGTCTCCGCGTGACACGAGCTGTGCCTGGTGCTCGTTCGCGCGCGGAACCACAATGCGGTCAATTCCACCCTCCTGAACAAGCAGCTCCTGGGCCGCCAGCAGCATCGGCAGCACTTCCGGTACAGGCCGCAAGCTGCCATCCAGCGCCAACTCTCCTACAAAAAATGTTCGCGATAGTGCCCGTTGAGCGCGTGGATCTAGGCTCCCCATCACCGCCAACGCAATCGGCAAGTCAAACTGCGAACCAGCCTTCGGCAGGTGCGCCGGCGACAGCGACACCATCGCCTTCGTCTTCGGCCACGGCAGTGAACTATTACGGCAGGCGGTACGGATTCGCTCGCGGGATTCTTTCACGGCAGCATCGGCGAGCCCAACAATATGCATTCCTGGTAACCCCGGCCCGACGTTGGCCTCCACGCGTACGATGCGCGCCCGAATGCCCTCAACCGTGGCACTCAACGTACTAGCAAGCGGCATCTTCGACCCCCATGATGAACTCAAACTCGAAGCCGTCCTCGTGATACATCGCCTCCACGACGTCGAACCGGACTTCGTAGAACCCCTCAGTGCTGCGCAACCACTCAGCAGCCGCGTTACGCATTGCCATCATCTTCTTCGCGTGCACCGCCTCAACCGAACCAAACCCCGGTAAACGACGAGTTTTCACCTCTACGAACACCACGGTGCCGTAAGAGTCCTGCATAATCAGGTCAATCTCGCCATGCCGTAATCGCACCCGCCTACCAAGGCACGTGTAGCCCAACGCTAAATACTCCTCCAGTACGGCATCTTCCCCTAGACGGCCAAGCTGGTACTGGTCCATGCACGGTTTCTGCATAACTTCGTTCCCTTCTTCACATCCTTGTTCGTTTGCACACACCTCCAGACGCACCAGAGGCGTAAGTGTTTAGACGCAAAAACCCCTCCCGCGGTTCCTTACAGGCAACACGCGGGAGGGGTGGAGGGGACGTCGAAACGCAGACTACGAATTAGGGAACGTGATGTCCGGCTTGTCTAGCTCCTCGATATTGACATCCTTGTACGTAATTACGCGGACGTAGCGCACAAAACGCACCGCGCGGTACATGTCCCACACCCAACAATCCGACATACGGACCTCGTAGTACACATCGTTGCCGTCTTTGTGCGGGATCAACTCGACAGCATTCGCAAGGTAGAAACGACGTTCCGTCTCCACAACAAACGAGAACTGGCTCGCGACGTCTCGATACTCGCGATACAGCGACAGCTCGACGTCAGCCTCGTAATTGTCCAGATCCTCAGCACTCATGCGGTGCCCCCTTCGTAAATCTCAACGGCAGTTCTCACATTGGCATAACTATAACGATGTTGCGGCGTCGCCCCGTGGCGGCGCACCGCATCCATGTGTGCCTTCGTGCCATACCCCTTGTGGCGCTCCAATCCATACCCGGGGTACTGCTCCGCGTAGCCATCGAGGAGATGGTCGCGGCTCACTTTGGCTAGCACACTGGCGGCGGCGATGCACCGGGCACTCGCGTCACCGCCGATAATCGGCAGTTGTGGTACGGGCAAACCCGCGATATGGAAGGCGTCGACAAGCGCGTACCGCGCCTCCGTCTCTAGCTGCGCAACTGCGCGCCGGGCCCCGTCAATGTTGGCATGCTGCACCCCGCGGTGATCAATCTCGCTGGCGGGCACGTGCACGATGGAGTATGCGAGCGCGTGCTGGCAGATGATGTCAAAGAGTGCTTCTCGACGCTTCGCCGTCAACTGCTTGGAATCCGTCAACCCCTCAAGTTGCCGTATCGGCTGCGGTGGTAGCACGCACGCGGCGACTGTCAGTGGCCCGAAGCAGGCGCCCCGGCCGGCCTCGTCAACCCCGACGACTGGTCCGAGCCCTGCTTTTTCGAGCGCCACCTCGTACGTCCGAAGCTGCTTCAAACGACGCACCACAGCTCACACACCAAGCGCAGGGCTACTGCTGGATCGCCGGGTCGTCGACGCCACCAAAACGCTGGAGTGGGAACACAATCGCAAGAACTTTTCCGCGAAGGTTCTCCTCCGGGATCGTGCCCTGGTACTCATCACCAAGGTGGTAGCGCGAATCAGCGGAATTCGTGCGGTTATCACCCATCATGAAGTAGTTCCCATCAGGGACAGTTACCGGACCGAAGTAGTTCCCACCGCAAGCGTCGGACCCAGTCTCAGGATCCACCGGGTAGTAGTTCGGCTGCAGCGTGTACGACTGGTCGATTGGCTTGCCGTCCACCATCACCGCCGGATCCCCCTCCTGGCAAGACACCGTCTGGCCACCCTTCGCGATGATGCGCTTGACCAACGTGTTCTCATCCTTCGGCACCAGCCCCACCCAGGAGGACACCTCCTGCAGACCGGCAATGGCCGGGTTGTCGGAGCGGTTAGTGACGAAGCCGGTATTCCACGAGTCAGTCCCCTTAAACACGACGACGTCACCCGGCTCCGGATCAGAGAAGTAGTAGGACACCTTCTCCACGAAGATGCGATCACCCTTGCCGTCCTGCCCATGCAACGTCGGCTCCATCGACGCAGACGGAATCACGTAGAGGCGGCCAATGAATGTCTGAATAAAGAAGATGAACACCAAGGTGAGTACAACGACCATCGGGATTTCGATGTACCACGGCATGGATTTTTCTTCAGATGCGCTCTTTTCGTTCACCCGCAACACTCTAGCAGCGCAACAAAACACCCCGCACCTTACGAAGCGTAAGTGTGCGGGGTGCTGTGCAAGAAGCGGGTATGCGCCTAGCGGCGCTCCTTGATGCGGGCAGCCTTGCCGCGCAGGTCGCGCATGTAGTACAGCTTCGCGCGACGTACGTCACCCTTGCGGACGACCTCAATCTTCTCCAGGTTCGGGGAGTGTACCGGGAAGGTACGCTCAACACCGATACCGAAGGAAACCTTGCGGACCGTGAACGTCTCACGGATGCCGTCACCCTGACGACGAACGACGAAGCCAGTGAAGACCTGGGTACGGGTGACCGAACCCTCGATAACCTTGACGTGTACGTCGAGGGTATCGCCCGGACGGAAGTCAGGGATATCGTCACGCAGCTGGCCTGCGTCTACAAGATCAATAATGCCGTTGCTCATTGAAGCAATCCTTTACGTTTCTGGACAGAGGACCCTAGCGGCTTTTTCCACAGGTGGACGCTCGGCTGGTTCATGTCGCTTACAATAACCCGCACGATTCTACATGCGAGCACGTCACTTCCCAAATCCGGCACGCTTGAGTGCATCCGCCATCGATCCGCCCTGCGGCGCACCGCCAGCGCGACCTCGCTGGCGCTTCCCACCCTGACGGCCCGGCTTCTGCTGCGGCTTCTTCCCGCGTGAAGACTCACGCTTCTGCTCGCTTCCAGGCTCATCATCCAGGCGCAGCGTGAGGCTAATTCGCTGGCGCTGCACGTCCACCTCGAGGACCTTCACCTTCACCACCTCACCCGAGCGCACGACCTCGTGCGGGTCCTTCACAAAAGAATGGCTCATCGCAGACACGTGCACGAGGCCATCCTGGTGCACGCCGACGTCCACAAACGCGCCGAACGCGGCGACGTTGGTGACCGTCCCTTCCAGAATCATGCCCGGCTGGAGGTCAGACACCTTGTGTACGCCTTCTTTAAAAGTGGCCGTCTTAAACTCCGGACGCGGATCCCGGCCCGGCTTTTCCAACTCGGCAAAGATATCCGTGATGGTTGGGACGCCGAAGGTGTCGTCGGCAAAGTCCTGCGGACGAAGACCCGACAGCACTCTGCTGTTACCGACGAGTGCCGCAGTGTCCACTCCAGATTGCTGAGCGATGCGCTCCACAACGGGGTAGGCCTCCGGGTGCACAGCGGAGCCATCAAGCGGATTCTCTCCGCCTTGGATGCGTAGGAAGCCGGCCGACTGCTCGAAGGCCTTCGGCCCAAGTCGCGGCACCTTCTTCAGCTCCTTGCGCGAAGCAAACACACCATGTTCATCGCGGTAGGCAACGATGTTCTTTGCGATCGTCGGCGTCACGCCAGCGACTCGTTCCAGCAGCGGTACCGACGCCGTATTGACGTCCACCCCGACTGAGTTCACCGCGTCCTCCACCACGGCGTCCAACGACTGCGCGAGCGCCGCCTGATTCACATCGTGTTGGTACTGCCCCACGCCAATTGACTTCGGGTCGACCTTGACCAGCTCCGCAAGCGGGTCCTGGAGGCGCCGCCCAATCGAGACCGCGGATCGCAGTGCCACATCCATGTCCGGAAACTCCTGAGCCGCGATTTCAGAAGCCGAGTACACCGACGCACCCGATTCCGACACCACCACCGGAACAGGCCTGCGCCCGCCCGCTGCTGCGATCATGTCCGCGACCTCTCGTGCAAGCTTCTCCGTCTCCCGCGACGCCGTGCCGTTACCAATCGCGATGAGCTCCACGCCGTGTTCCGCCACAGTGTTCGCGAGCACCTGCACCGCCTGCTGCCATTGGTTCTGCGGTTGGTGTGGGTAGACGATCGCGGTTGCGAGCACCTTCCCCGTGCCATCTACGGTCGCTGTTTTTACACCGTTCCTGTAACCCGGATCCAGCGCCAGGGTCGCGCGTTGACCGGCAGGAGCGGCCAGCAGCACATCGCGAAGATTCGTACTGAAGACGTCCAGAGCCGCCTCATCCGCGCGCTCTTTCAGACGCATCCGTGTATCCAAATTAGAAGAGA
Organism: Corynebacterium sp. NML98-0116; assembly: GCF_001767255.1. GTDB lineage: Bacteria > Actinomycetota > Actinomycetes > Mycobacteriales > Mycobacteriaceae > Corynebacterium > Corynebacterium pseudogenitalium. Next base: position 900,462 of record NZ_CP017639.1, on the reverse strand, counting down.
CCTGCAGCTTTGTCTTCCATGCCCACCGCACGGCCTTCGCCAACCACGGGCTCTTTTCACAGTTAAGGTCGAAACGGTTCGCGATCATCCCCTCGTACGCCGCGTCATCTCCGGCGTCCAAATCCAGCGAAAGCACGCCTTCCTGCTCGCCTCGCAGCAGCGCTAAAATGCGGTGCGACGGCAACGAGGCGAATGGCTCGCTGAAGTCGAAATAGTCTCGGAACTTCGCACCCTCGTTCTCCTTGCCTTCGACGACGCTCGAACGCATCGTTCCGGACTCGTACACCTTGTCGCGGACCTCGCCGACGAGATCCGCATCGGTGGCGATCCTGTCAACCAAGATCGCGCGGGCACCGTCCAGCACCGCTTTCGTGTCGGCGAACCCTTCACAGATATAGCGTGCCGCCTCTGTCTCGCCGTCGGCCGAAGGGGCGTCAATAAGCGAGTCAACGAGCGGCTCGAGACCGGCCTCACGCGCGATATCCGCCTTGGTCTTCCTGCGCTTCTTATACGGCAGGTAGAGATCCTCGACGCGCGCCTTCGTATCCGCACCCATGATGAGCGCCTTGAGCTCATCAGTGAGTTTGCCCTGCTCCTCGATCGCCTCAATGACCGAAGCCTTGCGCTCCTCAAGCTCGATCAAATACGCATTGCGCTGCTCAATGTGGCGCAGCTGTGTGTCATCCAAGCCACCGGTAGCTTCCTTCCGGTAGCGAGAAATGAATGGGACCGTATTCCCCTCTGCCAACAGTTGCAGCGCAGCCTCAACGTGGCGTGGCGCTACCTGGAGTTCCGATGCAATGGTCTCAGCAATGAACGTCATTCCGGACATTCTAATGCTTATGCGTTCCCATCCACGAGGCGGGTCGATCCGTACCAGTAGGTACCTCTGGGCAGGCCTGCAACCACCGCTTGCGTCGCAGCGTCCAGCTCGAGCGCGGTGCGGCCGCGCACCTCGAGCCTGCACAAAGACTCAAGAGGCGGATGCCCCTCCTTCAACAGGTAATCGGTCTCAAGAATCGACTCATCCTCGCAGTGCGGGCCGATCGGCTCCAGTGAGATTTTGGGCTCGCGGTAACCAGTCTTGCGCAACGCACGGGCCAAAGACTTGCGCGCCTTCGGCCAGCGCTTCTCGTCGACGAGCACCTGCATTGCCGTCACGACGTCGCGGCCGTACAGCGCAAACTCGTCATCCTCATCGAGCTCGGCGGCGTCCAATAGCTCCGGGCGGACTTGCTGCGTGCGCAGCAGCGATACATCACGTCGGTAGCGCTCCACCTTGGCGTGATCACCCGAAAAGAGCACGTCAGGGGCGCCGATCCCGCGCCACGTTCGTGGCTTTGTGTAGCTCGGTCCCTCAAGCAACCCATCGGAAAAACTATCGTCCTCGTGGCTCTGCGTATTGCCCAGCACCCCGGGGATCAGACGGGTGACGGCCTCCGCGATCACCAACGTAGCCACCTCCCCGCCGATTAGCACGTAATCGCCGATAGAGACCTCGCGCACCCGGTAGCGTTTCTGGGCATCGACAAAGACGCGCTGGTCAATGCCCTCGTAGCGGCCACAAGCAAACACGATGTGGGACTCGCGCGACCACGCCTGCGCATCCTGCTGCGTAAACGGCGATCCCGCCGGAGTAGGCACAATCAGCAGTGGTTGCTCAGCAGACTCGCCTTCGCGGACATCACTAACTTCATACGGCCGTGGCGCGACGGCGTGGACCTCATCGTGGCGGGCCTTGTCATTGCGGTGCGGTGCGGCGGAACGCAACCCTTCACCTTCGTTGCCAGCTGCCACGGCATCAAGCGCCTCACCCCACACATCCGGGCGCATCACCATACCAGGCCCGCCGCCGAGCGGAGGGGCGTCGACAGACTTATGTACACCAAGCCCCCACTGTCGAAGATCATGCACGCCGACGCTCACAATCCCCTGCTCAATCGCCTTGCCCAACAACGCGTGGCGCAGCGGCTCAAGGTATTCGGGAAAAATGGTGACAATATCGAGCCTCAAGGTGTGCCTAGACATCGAGTAAACCCTCTGGCGGGGTGATGGACAGGAAGCCCTTCTCCAGATCAACTTCGGGCACAATATCGCTCACGAACGGCACGAGGACCTCACGGCCGTCGTACTCAACCTCCAGAATCTGGCGCCCCGGCGTATGCATCACACCTGTGACCTGCCCGATCTGCTCCCCATCAAGACGCACGTTCAGTCCAATCAATTCGTGATCGTAGAACTCATCCGGGTCCGCGTCCTCCCCGCGTTCAAGCGGCGCCGCGAAGAACTTCAGCCCTCGCAGCCCCTCAGCGGCGGTACGGTCCGGCACCTCTTCGAAGCTGAGCAACAGGCGTCCTTTGTGCGGGCGGGCAGTCGCAACGGTGAGTTCAACTTCCTTCCCCGTTTGCGTACCGCGCAGCTTGCTGCCCACCGCGAAGCGAACCTCGGGCTGGTCCGTGTGCACTTCCACCGCGACTTCGCCCTTAATACCGTGAGTCTTCACGACCCGACCAATCAGTAGCTCCATGCTCAATTACCCTACTTTTCGACGCCCACTTCGCAAACAAAAAAACGGCACGCCCTCCGACCACACGGATCGGGAACGTGCCGTTGCGAGGTTCGGATTAGTCCTCGGACTCCTCAGCCGGGGACTCCTCTTCAGCGGACTCCGCAGCCTCAGCAGCTGCAGCTGCCTCAGCCTCTGCGGCAGCCTTGGCCTCAGCCTCTTCCTTCGCCTTCTTGCGCTTCTCGGTGATCGCTTCAGCGGTCGGGCCGTTGTTGGCCTCCTCGAGAGCCTTGTTGAACAGGTCAAGCTTGGATGGCTTCTCCTCAGCAACCTTGAGGGTGCCCTCAGCACCGTCGAGGCCCTTGTGCTTCTGCCAGTCGCCGGTGATCTTCAGCAGAGCGAGCACAGGCTCGGTCGGCTGCGCACCAACGCCGAGCCAGTACTGAGCACGCTCGGAGTCGATCTTGATGAGGGAAGGCTCCTGCTTCGGGTGGTAGATGCCGATGTTCTCGACAACCTTGCCATCACGACGAGCCTTCGCATCAGCGATAACAACACGGTACTGCGCGTTACGGATCTTACCGACGCGCTGCAGCTTAATCTTTACAGCCATGAAAATCTTCCTTTACGGTCACCGGGCAGTACAGACACCCGCCAACACGATAGGCGGGCCGGTTCAACCCTTCTTCTTTACCCTGCGCGTGACTGGTTGGGCGACATCGCACATCTCTGCACGTGACGGGTCCAACGCGAACGCAGTTTGGTCCTGTTCAAAACCTGCATACACAGATAATCAACCTGAAAGAGGTTACCCCATAGCGAACCAATTCCCAAACAGGACTTGTTATCTAGGCAGATAGTTACCATTTGCCTGCCTGTTGCGGGTATCGTCTTTTCAGTTGCCCGCCGAAAAATAGCATGAAGCGTAATGAGGGCGCGAAACAATCTGAGAGTACACGAGGTTTTTCAGCATGCCTGCACCGAGCACGAAACGCTCAACCGCATACCGCGTCGACCTTGACGGGCTTCGAGGCTTTGCTATCGCACTAGTCGTCTTGTTCCACGTCTACGTCGGCCGAGTCTCAGGCGGCGTCGACGTCTTCTTGCTACTGTCTGGATACTTCTTCCTCGGCGGCCAGATCCGCTACGCAATGCGCCCAAACCCAAGCCTCAACCCCTGGTGGCCACTGTGGCGCACTATTCGACGCCTCGTTCCAGCACTTGCGCTCACTGTCCTGGCAACCATGCTTGGCGTGATGCTGCTCGCCCCCGAGCTGATGGGTGTGGAACTCTCCAAGCAGTTCACAGCCTCCATGCTGTACTACCAAAACTGGGAGCTGATCGCCCAAGATGCGGATTATGCGGCGGCAAGCCAGGACACCTCGCCGCTGCAACACCTGTGGTCAATGAGTGTGCAGGGCCAGTTCTACGTTTTCGCTATTTTGTTGGGGACGCTGCTGGCCTTCTTGATCTGGAAGTGCAAAGTCCCGGCTGTCATTGCCAAGCGAGGCGCGATCACGCTGCTCGCCATTATCACCGTTGCTTCGTTCGCATACGCTGCGCGCTTCGGCTTCGTCGGTACGGGCCAGAACTACTACTCCACCTTCTCCCGTGCGTGGGAGCTCGCGCTCGGTGGGTTGCTTGCCTTCGTACCAACCAGCCGTTGCCTGCCACAGCGCACAGCCGCGTGGACTGCGGGCCTTGGCGTTCTGATGATTTCGCTTACCGGCATCGTCGTCACCACTTCACTCGCGTTCCCCGGCCCTGTCACGCTGCTGCCACTCACTGGCGCCGCGCTGATTGTCATGAGTGGCAACCAGAACTCGGTCTCAAACATTCTGGCGTCGAAGCCGATGACGTGGCTAGGCAGCATCGCCTATTCCCTCTATCTTTGGCACTGGCCGTTGCTCATCATTGTCACTCTTGCTGGAGGGTTCGGGACTCCTCCGTGGTGGGTTGGCACCCTCGTCATCGCGGTTTCGCTCGGACTCGCACACGTCACGCACCTGCTGGTAGAAGACCCGCTGCGTCAACACCGCAAGCGCCCGCAATCGACCGATACACCGGTTATCGACGCCCGCTCGACGCTGCGCACCCGCACCGGCATTGGCCGCGCAGGCGGCGGCGTGTTGGTTTCCGTGCTCGTTGCCACTATTTTTGCAATCCAACCGCTTTGGAATCAGCGCATCGAGGACGCAGACCGCGATCTTCCGGAGGACCTTTACCCGGGCGCCCTCGCCATTGCTGGTGCTGAAGTCCCAGACGTCAAGCCACAGCCCGATCCGGCCCTGATTGCGGGCATCTACCCACCTATCGGCGTAGACGAGTGCATGATCATGATCCCCCAACCGGCAACGGACATGCCTCGTCCCGACTGCCAGTACGGCGACCTCGAGTCCGACGTCACTGTAGTGATGACCGGTGGGTCCCACATCGAGCCGTACGTCGTGCCCCTCGACAAGCTAGGAAAAGAACACCATTTCCGGGTCGTTCCGTACGTGCGCCAGGAGTGCCCGATTGTCATCGGCGGTGCCGACAGAGACGAGTTCGTCAGCGATGTATGTGCTCAATGGTCGGAGCTTGCGTTCCAGAATATCGTCGAGATGAACCCGGACCTGGTGATTTCAAACTCCACACGCCCCGAGGGCCACGCGGGCGGTGCAGCGTTTTCCACGGACAAGGTCCCCGATGCCTACGCGAACCTGTGGCAGAACTTCGCCTACTACGGCATCCCGTTCGTTGGTTTGCGCGATAACCCATGGATGTTCACCCCAGAAGGCGATCCTATGGACCCGAACCTCTGCATCGTTGCTGGTGCCTCCGAACGCGACTGCTCAGCACTGCGCAGCACAGTCTACGGGCCCGAGGACCCAGCAACCTCGTACCTCTTGCCCGAGAATCACCAGTGGTCCATCGATACCGCTGACTGGTTCTGCGACGACAAGTTTTGCCCGCCACAGCGTGGCAACGTGTACATCTACCGCGACCAGAACCACATCTCGAACGCCTACGCAGCAACGCTCGCTCCGCTTCTGTGGGCTGAGCTGATGCCTATCTTCGAAGAGCTAGGCCTGCTCCCGGGGCCCGCCACGGATCCCACACCGAGCTTGGAGATGGACGCACCCGCTACGCAGTAGCGTGCGAGCATGATAGCAAAGGGCCGGTACGGATGCCCGTACCGGCCCTTCAGCGTTTTGCTGACTACTTCTTCTTGCCCATGCGCTTCATCGCTGCGCCGAAGTCAAGATTGTTGAGGTCAAGCCCCTCCATACCCGGAGGAAGTTGTTCCTGCATCTTCTGCAGATCCTCCATGCCAGGCATGCCCGGCATCTGTGGCATGCCCGGCATCTTCGGGCCTCCACCACGGCGCTTCGCGGGCTTGCGCTTCCCGTTCTTGCCCCTGCGTCCCTTGGGCTTTTTCTTCGTCGCGGAGCGTCCGCCACCCATGCCCGGCATTCCTGGTAGGCCGAACTGGTTGGCCATCGCGCCCATCATCTTCTTCGCCTCGAAAAAGCGTTCAACGAGCTGGTTGACGTCAGAGACTTTCACGCCGGAACCAGCAGCGATGCGCTTCCTGCGCGACGCATTAAGGATCTTCGGGTTCGCGCGTTCCTGAGGCGTCATACCGCGGATGATTGCCTGGATGCGGTCCAGCTGCTTCTCATCAACCATGTCCGCCATCTGGTTCATCTGCTTGCCGCCAGGCATCATCTTGAGCAGATTGCCGATCGGGCCCATGCGGCGGATCATCAGCATCTGGTTCAGGAAGTCTTCAAGCGTGAGCTCCCCAGTGCCGAGTCGGCTCGCGGCCTCCTCAGCTTCCTTCTGGTCGAAGACGGTCTCCGCGTGCTCAATGAGTGAGAGCAGGTCGCCCATACCGAGGATGCGACTCGACATGCGCTCCGGGTGGAAGACATCAAAGTCATCGAGCTTCTCACCTGTGGACGCGAATAGGATCGGCTTGCCGGTGACTTCACGGATGGACAGGGCTGCACCACCGCGGGCGTCACCGTCGAGCTTCGTCAGCACAACGCCGGTAAAGTCCACGCCGTCTGCGAAGGCCTGCGCAGTCGTGACCGCGTCCTGACCGATCATCGCATCGATCACAAACAGGACTTCATCAGGCTGGACTGCATCACGGATGTTACGGGCCTGCGTCATCAGCGTTTCGTCAATACCCAAACGACCCGCGGTATCGATGATCACCACGTCGTGCTTGTTTTGCTTCGCGTGCTCAATACCAGCCTGCGCCACCGCGACGGGGTCGCCGTGGGAAGTGCCCATCTCGTGCTCAAACGAGTCTATGGACGTGCCAGGATCCGGAGCGAACGTTGCAACCTCGGCGCGCTCACCCACAATCTGGAGCTGCTGCACCGCGCCCGGGCGCTGGAGGTCACAGGCCACCAGCAGCGGTGTGTGTCCTTGTTTTGCCAGGTGGCGGGACAACTTACCTGCCAGGGTGGTCTTACCAGCTCCCTGTAGACCTGCCAGCATGATGACGGTCGGTGGCGTCTTTGCAAAGTTGAGGCGTCGAGTCTCTCCGCCCAAAATGGCGGTCAGCTCCTGGTCAACAATCTTGACCACTTGCTGTGCCGGGTTCAGCGCCTCTGAAACGTCGGAGCCCAAAGCGCGCTCTTTCACGCGCTTAATGAAGGCGCGTACGACAGTCAGCGAGACGTCAGCCTCCAGCAGCGCGATCCGAATCTCACGTGCTGTGGCGTTAATGTCAGCCTCGGTGAGCTTGCCTTTGCCGCGCAAGCCTCCAAGCGCTGATTGTAAGCGGTCAGACAGTGACTCGAACACAGTGCGTTGCTCCCTTAACTAATTCATTCTTCGGTAATGAGACAGAACGCACCTAGCCTAGCGCCTTTCCGCCCAACTGTTCACATCACGCCAGGCTATCCCAGCAGAGCATCCACAAAGCTCTCTACTTCAAACGGCGCGAGGTCATCGGCGCCTTCGCCAAGACCCACAAGTTTGACCGGCACACCCAGTTCCTCTTGTACCTGGAACACAATGCCGCCCTTCGCGGTACCGTCCAGCTTCGTCAGCACCACACCGGTGATATCAACGACCTCTCGGAACACTCGCGCCTGCGCAATGCCGTTTTGTCCAACCGTTGCATCCAGTACCAGGAGCACCTCATCAACAGTGGATTTCTTTTCGACGACCCGTTTCACCTTACCCAGCTGATCCATCAAGCCAGTCGAGGTGTGCAGACGCCCCGCTGTGTCTACAAGCACGACATCCGCACCCTCTTGCACGCCGGTCGCCACGGCGTCGAACGCGACAGAGGCAGGGTCCGCGCCTTCTGCTCCGCGGACCGTAGAGGCGCCTACCCGACGCCCCCACGTCTCCAGTTGGTCTGCCGCAGCAGCGCGGAATGTATCCGCAGCGCCAAGTACCACCGAGTGGCCCATCGCTACGAGTACGCGTGCAAGCTTGCCCGTCGTGGTGGTCTTACCCGTGCCGTTGACGCCGACTACCAGGATCACAGCGGGCTTGCCTTCGTTCGGCATTGCGTGAATCGAACGATCGAGCTCTGGCTTCGCGGCTTCGATCAGGGTTTCCCGCAGCATTGCGCGTCCTTCAGCCTCAGATGCCACGCCTCGCTCGGCAATCTTCTGACGCAGTGCATCGGTAATGCGCATGGTCAGATCCGCACCGATATCCGCCATGATGAGGGTGTCTTCGATCTCTTCCCACGCGTCCTCGTCGAGGTCGCCCGCGGTAAGAATGCCAAGCAGCCCTTGGCCAATCGCGTTCTGCGAGCGCGACAGGCGCCCGCGCAGCTTGCCCATCCGGCCTGCGGCTGGCGCGATTGCCTCGACAGGCTCGGAGGAGACTGGTTCGCTGACAATTGCGTCCTCGGTCGGTTCGGCGCCGTCTTCCAGGGCACGTTCCGCCCCGTCGACCGTTGCTGCGGCTGCGTCCGCTGCCTCTTGTGCTTCTTCGATGTCTTGGTGTTCGACGTCTGCTTCGTCGGAGGCGGGTTCTGCAGGCGCGGGCGCCTTTGGCTCTTCCGCGACCAGTGTCGGTTCCGGCTCCTTCTCAACCTCAGGTTTCGGTTCTACTGCAGGTTCAGGGTCGGCCTGCGGTTCCGGTACAGCCACCGGCTCAGGCTTTTCGGACTGGGTTTCCTCAACTGGCTCCGGCTCAGGCGCAGGCTCAGACGTCGACCCCTCGTCTACAAGCGGCTCAGGCTCCGGCATTGGCACAGCCTGAGCGGGCTTCGGATCGGAGGGGGCGTCGACACGCGGGATAGGTTCCTTTTCCTTCACTCCTGCTTGAGCGAAATTAAAACCCCCCTTTGCCTGGTAGTTTCCAGACTTCTCCTGCTGGGTAAGTTCTTTCGGCTCCTCGGTCTTTTCAAAGGAAACAGACTTTGCCGATTTCCGTTTATTGCCAACAATGATGATGCCCACAATGAGAATCACGAGCACCACAGCTGCGATTGCAATCCATAACGAGTACGTAGTCATGACTTCCATAGTGCCAAAGGCGCCCAAAAACTGTGTGGAATACCCCATTTATGCCAACAACGTGGTTGAATAAGGTTTATGAATACTCCCCCATTTTTGAAGAATCTGCCACAAGACGTTGCCCAATGGATCCTGCCAGTCCTCACAACACTGATTTCGCTGGCCGTCGGACTTGGCATCATTGCCTCAAGTGGCCAGCTTGGCAGCTCAAAGGTAGACGTGCCGAGCGTTGGCACCGACGCGCCGAAGGAGGCAGTACCAGCGACTGGTGAGGCGCTCACCACCGCACTGAACACCACCTGGGCACCGCTGCCGTTGTATGACGGCGCTACTGTCCAATTTGTCAAGGAAGATAAGGGCTACGTGCTTGTAGGCGGTCCATGCAACGGCTACGGCGTCGGCTTCACCATTGACGAAGCAACTGGTGCGGTCTCCACGTTCAAGACGCCGACGACGAGGAAGGCATGCCCGTCTGAGGACACCATCTGGGAAAACACCACCAGCGACTTGCTGAAGCAGACCACGAGCCTGAAGGTGCTCGGCCAGGATAAACTCTTCGCAGTTGGTCCTGAGGGAACACTGGAGCTTGTTGTAAAGAACTAAGCCCCGCACCCCTATTTATGCGTCCGGATCGGAGTCAGGAGCTGACCCCGCCGGGCGCATTCTTTGTGAGAGCACCCTCGTTACACCATCACCGCGCATGGTGACACCGTAGAGCACGTTCGCCACATTCATGGTCGGCTTCTGGTGCGTGATCACAATGAGCTGCGAGTCCTGCCGCAGCTCCTCGAGCAGCGCGATCAATCGGCGCAGATTCACGTCATCGAGCGCTGCCTCCACCTCGTCCAGCACGTAGAACGGGCTCGGGCGCGCTCGGAAAATCGCCACCAGAAACGCCAGAGCAGTCAGCGACTTCTCCCCACCTGAAAGCAGTGACAGCCGCTTGACGCGCTTGCCCGGTGGACGCGCCTCAATCTCGATGCCGGTGAGCAGCATGTCATCTGGTTCCGTGAGTATCAGGCGGGCTTCCCCACCGGGAAACAGCGTATGGAACACACGTGGAAACTCCTCCTCCACGTCGTGCCATGCATCCGTGAAGAGCTGCAGGATGTGGGCGTCGACATCCTCGATGACGTCGAGCAAGTCCTTTCGAGCCTGAATCACATCGGCAAGCTGGGTAGAGAGGAACGTATAGCGTTCCTCAAGCGCCTTAAACTCTTCGAGAGCCAGCGGGTTCACCTTCCCCAAAGAGCGCAAGTCTTTTTCGGCCTGGCGCAGTCGCTGGGTCTCAGTGGACTCGTCAAAGTCTTCTCCCGGCGCGAAGTTCGCGAGCAAGTCATCGACCGAAATACCGAGCGACTCGACGATCTTCTGCTGAGCTTCCTCAAGACGCACCTTCGCCTGCGACCTTGCAATGTCTGCGGCGTGCGCGCGGTCACTCAACCGATTCAGCTGCTGACGAGCAGCGCTGACCTGCGATCGCTCTTGTTGAATCCTGCCCTGCAGCGCAGCAAGCGTGCGCTGCAGCTCATCGCGCTGCGCGGTGGCTCGTTGTAATGCATCCTGGACTCGCGAGATCAGTGCCTCCGTGTGTTCCTTCACGGCTCCGGCGAGCAGGGCCTGGGACCGCCGACGTGCAACGGCTGCGTCATGACGCGCTTTTGCCTGGCGCTCGTTTTCCGCCTGGCGCCGCAACGCATCGCCCTTCCCCGCAATTGTCTGAGCGCGCTGTTGCGTCTCACGAGCAGCGAGAACCGCTTCCAGTTCGATCGCCTTCGCCTGCGTCAGTTGCTGGGATGCAGCATCACGGGCCTCGGGCGAAGGGCCTTCCGCAGCAGGAGTGTCGTCGATGCGAGAAAGACGCTCCTGGGTTTCCAGCAGTTGCTCACGGCGCTGAGCGAGCCGCTGCTCTGCCTCCTCAAGCTGCTGCGCGGCACGGACGCGCTCTTGCTCGGCCGTGTCCGATTGCGCAGCCAAGCGCTGATGCTCACGCTGCCACGAAGCAACCTCGGTGTCGTGCTCGCGCAGCGCTGCCTTCGCCGCCGCAACATTCACCCGCGCGTCCTCGGCTGCGAGCTGCGCTCCCTCAAACGTGCCCGAGAGCTCCGCCAACGCGTGCTCTGCGGTGCGTAGGTCTCGCTGTGCGGCTTCAACCTGCGCACTCACCTCGACCGTAGACGCGCTCGCGATGCCTACCGACATCCAGCCTTCGCCGAATAGTGCCCCCTCTCGCGTCACAGCACGCAGTCGTGGGTCTGCCTTCACGACGTCCACGCCCTCCTGCGGCGTCTCCACTACAACAACGTCTGCTAACAGGCGCGCCACGGGGCCCGCGACCGAAACGTCGACGTCGAGGTGGTCGAGGAGCCAGTCATAGCACCCGTCGGTTTCAACACGCCACAGCGCGCCGCCGACTGCCTCAACGATGCTGGCACGATCTGCAGATTGCAGCTGCTCCACAACGTCCAAGTCGCGCTCGCCCACCAATGCCTCACTGAAGCCACCCAGCGCGGCAGCCAGCGCTCCTGCCAGGTCAGCAGGAGCCTTCACCAGTGATGCAAGCGCGGGATAGCCCCCGAGCATCTCCTCCGCGGTACGTGTTGGCATTTGGTGCTGCAGCGTCTCTATCTTCGACTGCAGCGTAAACACCGCCCGCTCATGCTCGCGTTGCTGCATCTGTAGCTCCTGAAAGCGCTGCTCGGCGGCAGTGAGCTCTGAGCTTGCTTGCTCGTACTCATGGACGAGTGGCCCTCGGCGGGCTTCAAGCTCAGCAATCTTCTCCGCTACCTCCTCGGCTTCGCCGCGGGCGCTGTGGGCCCGCTCGCTGCTGAGTGAAAGCTGCTCTTCAAGCCGGGTTGCCTCTTGCTCACCTCCGAGCACGGCCTGCTGGTGCGCCTCCTCTTGCGCCACCAGCCGCACAACGCCCTCACGGCGATCCGCTACCGCCTGAATCTGCGCCACGTGTTCGCGTTCAGCTTCATCGAACGCAGCCTGGTATTCGGCAACGTCTTCCCGAACAACCTCAAGTCGCTCCGCGGCTTCCTCGGCAGCCTCAATGGCCACCTCATATTCTTCGTCCGCTGCTGCTGCCCGAGCGAGCAGCTCCTCTGGGTCTTGCCCGTGGTACTCAGTCTGCGTGTTCAGGTTGTGCGCGCGTTCCTGTGCGATGCGCAACGTCGCGTTCGCCCGTTCCTCGAGAGATGACAGTGCAAACCAAGTTTCCTGTGACTCCTGGGCACGCGGCTGTACCTCCCGTTGTTCTTCCTCGAGCTGCGCGTACTGTTCCTCAGCGCTCTCGAGCGACGCGGTCACGGTCTCGACCTGTTCTTCGAGCAGCTTCGCACTCTCGTCACTTTGTGCATGCGCTGCCTGCAGCGTGACCATCTGGTGGCCGGCGAGGCGGAGCCGGGCGTCGCGAAGCGTGGCTTGCACAGTCGCGGCGCGCTTCGCGGCTTCGGCCTGGCGCTCCAGCGGCTTGAGCTGCTTGCCAAGCTCATCTGTCAGATCCTGCAGCCTGTCGACGTTGCCTTGCATCGATTGAAGCTTGCGTTGCGCCTTTTCCTTCCGACGCCGATGCTTCAGCACACCCGCGGCTTCCTCAATGAACGCTCGGCGCTCCTCAGGGCGCGACTCCAAAATCTCAGACAGCTTGCCCTGCCCGACGATGATGTGCATCTCGCGGCCAATACCTGAGTCCGACAACAGCTCCTGAATGTCCATCAGCCGGGCTTTCGAGCCGTTAATTTCGTACTCGGAGGCTCCATCACGGAACATACGTCGCGTGATCGCAACCTCCGTGAAGTCCACTGGAAGGTGCTTATCGCTGTTGTCGAAGGTGAGTGTTACCTCTGCGCGCCCTAGTGGCTTGCGGTCCCCCGCTCCCGCGAAGATGACATCCTGCATCTTCCCACCGCGTAGATTCTTCGCACCCTGCTCCCCCATCACCCAGGCAAGCGCGTCGACGACGTTCGATTTACCTGAGCCGTTCGGTCCGACAACAGCGCAGATGCCGGGCTCGAACTTCATCGTCGTCGAAGAAGCGAAGGACTTAAAGCCCTTCAGCGTCAACGATTTCAAATGCATTGTGGTGAGTTTACCGTTCGTGGAAGCCTTCCGCCCCACGAGGCTCACCGTACTGCGCGACTACTATGTCCACGCGGCCCGGTCGCTGCGTTGAGGAGGGCTGTTCTTCCAGTAGTCGCTTCAGCGTATCGACGTCCCCTTCGTCGCCTTCCGCGACTACTTCAACGCGGCCGTCGACAAGATTCTTCGCATACCCCTGTAGGCCGAGCTCCAAGGCCCGGCAGCGGGTCCACCAGCGGAACCCGACGCCTTGAACGTGCCCGTGCACAAACGCGGTCATACGAATGGTGGCCATCGGCTACTTCAAACCGCCCTGCTCGTTGTCTTCACCTACGGCGCGGGCCTCGGAAGCCGTGATGCGGTCCTCCAGGCTGCGGCGCGTGACCGGGTCGGAGCCGTCCCAGAACTCTACGTTCTTGACCTCAGGCATCATGTCGCGGTGGAACACCGGGTCGATGCCCTGGACGCGCTGCTCGTTGTAGTTCTTCAGCAGCTTGATGGCGACGCCCGCAAGCGGGACGATCGCGATGATGTTGATGATGGCCATGGTTCCCGCCATTGTGTCGCCAAGCGACCACACCAGCGGAATCGAGCCGAACGCTCCGAAGAACACAAAGACGATGACACCGCAGCGGAAAACGTTCAGCACCGTCTTCGAGTCCGAGAGGTACTCAATATTCGCCTGCGCAAGGTAGTAGTTACCGATCACTGACGAGAAGGCGAGGAAGAAGAGAATGAACGTGATGAAGTGCGTGCCCCACGCACCCACCGTTGCCGCCAAGGCGGACTGCGTCAACGATGCACCCTGTACATCATCCAAGCCGTAGTTGATCTCAGGGCCGAGCAGCACGACGAACGCCGTAATCGAGCACACAACGAGGGTGTCGAAGTACACGCCGAGCGTCTGCACCAGTCCCTGCTTCACCGGGTGCGATACCGTCGCAGTAGCCGCTGCGTTCGGAGCGGACCCCTGGCCGGCCTCGTTCGAGAACAGACCACGGCGCATACCCCAGACAAACGCCATACCCAGCGTCGCACCACCAACCTGCTTCAGCCCCAGGGCGTGGCCGACGATCAGCGCGATCATCCCTGGAACTTCCTGAATGTTCAGAATGACTACCAGCAGGCCAACCAGGATGTAGGCGACCGCCATGAAAGGAACGACGACCTGCGTGAAGTTCGCGATACGGGTCACACCGCCGAAGATGATGGCAGAAGTCAGGGCAGCAAGGATCACTGCCACAATCAGCTTCAGCGTCATCGAGTCGGAGCCAACAGAACCGCCGACGGCCTCAACGATGGAGTTCGTCTGAATTGCGTTGTACACAAAGCCATAGGTGAACGAGAGCGCAACAGCGAAGATCACGGCGAGCGGGCGCCACCCGAGTCCGCGCGTCATGTAGTAGGCGGGACCACCGTGGTAGTTGCCGCTTTCGTCTTTCGTCTTCCACAGCTGTGCCAGCGTGGACTCGACGAACGCGGTGGCGCCACCCACAATGGCGATCATCCACATCCAGAACACTGCGCCAGGCCCGCCAACCGAGATCGCGAGAGCGACACCAGCGATGTTGCCCGTGCCCACGCGGGAAGCAGCGGAAATGGTAAACGCCTTGAACGCAGAAATACCGCCGTATTCTTCGTCCAAATCGCGCCCGTCGCGGTCTTTGCCCTTCGGGGTCTCAGTGACCGCCTTGAACATTTCCGGAAGCAGTCGGACCTGTACGAACAAGGTACGTAGCCCGAAGTAGACACCCGCAGCAAGAAGGAGCCACGGGACAATGTCCCAGATGATGCCGTTGAGAGTTCCGTCAATGAACTCGGTTGCTTTTTCCATGCGGAGAATCCTAGTCGCAATGACAGGATTATTCGCGATTTTGCTCAGGATCTTGGCATGTTGGGCAGTAATAACTCGACCGCTGGTTCACGACCGTCTTCACAATGGCGTCCCCGCAGCGGGCGCAAGGTTCACCCGCGCGCCCGTAGGCATTCAGCGAGCGGGCAAAATACCCCGAGGCACCATTGACGTTCACGTACAAGGAGTCGAAGCTCGTTCCGCCTTGGGCGAGTGCACGCTCCATGACAGCACGCGATGCGTTGAGGAGTTCAACCGCAGTTTCCTGGCTGAGCGTATCTGCCCGCTGCCACGGCGCGACGCGTGCCGCCCACATTGCCTCGTCAGCGTAGATGGATCCAATACCGCTGACTACGGCCTGATTCAACAACACCGTTTTGACCGCAGATCGCTTGTGCCGCATCAACTCTGCAGTTGTATCAACGTCGAAGCCTTCCTCGAACGGGTCCATCGCAATGTGGCTTGCACGTTCTGGGATGCCATCGACAAGCTCGCAGTACTGCCACGAGCCGAATGTCCGCTGGTCAACGAATACCAGCTCAACGGCACCCATTCTGGCGCGAATTCGCGCATGCGGGCTATCTACGCTGCCCGGCGCGCCGACGAGCATCTGGCCGCTCATTCTAAGGTGCACCAGGAGGCAGGCTCCGTCGGACAGCGTCAGCCAGAGGTACTTGCCACGGCGTCCGGTGCCCGTGACGCGGAGCCCGGGGAGAGTTGTTGCCAAATCGACGGTGTTCTCCCTGACCGCCCTGGGGTGCGCGACCTCGATACTGTCGAATGTCCTGCCAACAATGTGCTCGTTCAGGCCACGACGCACGACCTCAACTTCCGGCAGTTCGGGCATCAGCTACGCCTTGTCTTGGGTCTGCTGCTCAAGAACGAGCGCTTCCGGGTGCTTCTGGAGGAACGCCACTGCTTCCCTGGCTGCTTCTTGCTCGGCGAGCTTTTTGTTGTGCGCCACTCCACGTCCGCGGTTTTCACCAAGAATGATCGCGTACGACGTAAATTCGAGGTCGTGCTCGGGGCCTTCAGACGTCGTTTCGTACTCGACCATTGGGATGCCACGTTCCGCGAGGCGTTCCTGCAGCACAGTCTTCCAGTCTTGCCTGTGGCCGTGTGCCGTCGCGTTGTGGAGCTTCTCGTGGAAGAGCTTAAGAATTACGTCGCGGGCTGCTTCGAATCCGTGCTGCCGATAGATCGCGCCAAAGAGCGCCTCCGTCGTATCGGCGAGGATGGACTCTTTGTCCCTGCCACCGGTATGCAACTCGCCTTTTCCAAGCAGCACGTACTTACCAAGCTCGATGCCACGGGCGACATCCGCCAACCCGTAGCGTGACACAATTGAGGCCCGCATCGGGGAGAGCACCGACTCGGAGCTCGAAGGGTAGATCTCGAAGAGCTTCGTGGCTACGGTCAGACCGAGCACTGCGTCTCCGAGAAACTCAAGCCGCTCGTTATTTGGCAGGTAGTCGTGCTCGTTGGCAAAGGAGCGATGTGTCAAGGCGAGTCGCAACAGTTCGTCGTCCAGATCCACACCCAGCCACTCGAGCAGAGGCGCATGGTCTACTTCGGAGAACGCGCTGTTCCACGCTTCTTCGCCGCTGACGCGATTCTTCTTTGAACGCCGGCTCATAGGAACTTCTCCAATCCAGCCCAGCGCGGATCCACCGCGTCGGTTGCTTCGCCGCTGATGCCGTCTGGTGCCGGAACGTCGCTGTCTTCGGGGCATGCAGGCTGGCAGGTCGGGTTAAACGGCAGTGTGAGGCCAGCTTCGTCGACGAAGGCCTGCTCGAGATCAACCGTTTCTTCCACGATGCGCATGATCTCATCCCCGGATCCTGCGTCTTCCTCTACTTCTTCATCACCCTGGATGAAGTCGTCGCCGTTAGAAAACACCTGGGAGACACGCAGCGTTTCCGTCGGCTGCAGGGTGCGCAGGCAGCGTACGCACTGCCCTTCCAGTACCGCGGTCACGGTGGCGTCGACCATCACGCCAGAACCAAGCGGGGTCACGGTAGCGTCAACGGCCACCTCCTGGCCTTCCGGAATTGCGATCATCTCCGGCCCGATGCGGGAAGGAGCTGGGCCCACGTTGTGGACAACTACCGGCATGCCGTCGCCGTGCAGAGCGTCAGCTACTTGAATAATGAAAGGATTTTTAGCCATAGCAACCCAAACTCTACATCGGTTTTCTTCCGGAAGTGCTACCTGGTTTTCTCTTGTGCGTTCCTAATGCTCGCCGTAGTCGTAACGCTCCGCGCGTTGGCTGCCGCCTGAGACGCCGGCGCCACGCCGGAGCGCAGAACGGTCCTTAGATACTGTGCGAAGCACTGCGGAAAGTGACTCCTCAAACTCCGCAAGCTTGGAATCCACAAACTCGTCGCACTCCCCGCGCAGACGCGAGGACTCCGCGTGCGCCTGCTCGACCAGGCGGTGCGCCTCCTCGTCTGCGCGACGCATGACCTCTGCCTCGGAAACAAGGTGTTCCTGCTGCGCCAAGCCCTCATCAATTGAGCGCTGGTATTCTTTCTGACCGTTTTCAACCAGGCGCTGAGCTTCTTCCTGTGCTCGCGCCACGGTGGCTTCCGCGTCTTCGCGTGCGCGGCTGACCATATCGCGGGAGTCCTCTTCAGCGTTGGTCACCAGCATGGTCGCGTGGGACTGGGCGTCGTCAATCATTTCTTGAGACTGCTCGTTTGCCTCATCCATAATGTGCTTCGCGTCTGCATTGGCTTGAGCCACCAAATCGTCCGCGCGTTCCTGTGCACCATGCAAGATAGCGTCCTGCCGGTCGAGGACATCTTGAGCGTCGTCCATCTCATTCGGGATTGCGTCACGAATATCGTCTAACAGCGCAAGCACTTCGTTGCGCGGCACGAGGCAAGAGCTTGATATTGGCACGCCGTAGGCCTGCTCGACGATTTGGACGAGTTCATCAAGTGCTTCAAAAACGCGATACATGTCGGTCATCGTACCCGAGAACCACTGCGCTGAGTGTGCAACACAACGGAAGGTATGCACTACACTTTGCCCTCATGGATGAAGCATTGCGTACCCCAACCACAGTCACCATCGCCCCAGACGCATTCAAAGGCACGGCGTCGGCTGAGCAGGCCGCAACGTGGATCGGAGAAGGCGTCCGCGAGATATTAAAGGACGCAACCATCAAACTCGCCCCAATGGCCGACGGCGGCGAAGGCACCTCCGAACTGTTCAAGGGCGAGCGCATCACCCTGCCCACCACGGACGCCGCGGGGCGCCTCACGGAGGCTACCTACACCTATGATGCCGCTTCAACCACAGCGTTTATCGACGTCGCTGCCGCCTCTGGGCTACCCGCCGTCGCAGATTCACCAGTTCCGTTGACCGGCGATACCTACGGCACCGGAGTGCTCATCGCCGACGCACAAACCCGTGGCGCAACACGGATCGTGCTCGGCTTGGGCGGCTCGGCAACCACCGATGGTGGCACCGGCATTCTCGTAGCCTTTGGCGCGAACCCCGTCGACGCTGAGGGCTATCAACTCAAGCCTGGCGGCGGCGACCTCGAGCGCCTCGCGGACCTCGATACCGCAAAGGTCAACATTCCCGCAGGCGCGCTCGACTGGGTACTACTCACCGATGTGGATTCGCCCGCCACGGGACCGGAAGGCTCCGCCGCTGTATTTGGACCTCAGAAGGGCGCTTCCGAAGAAGACGTGGCCAAGCTCGACCGCGGGCTGGCCAGGCTGTGCGAAGTAGCAGGTCTCGACCCCACTACCGCGGCCTTCGGGGCTGCGGGCGGAATCGCGATCGGCATCACCTGGTTATCAACGCTCCTGCACGGCGATGCCAGCCACGTCTCCATCTCCCCCGGTGCGCCCGTCATCGCGAACGCCAGCGGGCTCGCAGATCTTATCGCACAGTCCGGACTCGTCATCACCGGCGAGGGACGCTATGACGCCCAAACCGCCGCTGGCAAGGTTGCCCGCACGGTAAGCGACCTTGCCGCTGATGCGGGTGCTGTCTGCGTAATTGTGGCGGGTAGCTTCGACGCCGAACCCGCTGGTGAAGCAATCGCAGTCCCCCTTGAAAACATCGCTGACACCAGTGAGCAACTCCGCCGCGCAGGCCGCGAGGCGGCGATTCGCTACCTGAACACCTCGACGGTCCAGGGGTAAAGCGCAGGCGTCTCAAACTGGTCTTGCTGCTCCAACGCGACGGGGTCTGATGGAAGCTGCGCTCGCGGGGTCAGAATCCGCGACAGGCCCATCGCCAGGCTGTTCAGACTCCTCGCGCCTTCAACTTCGATGTCGTAGCGCTGGAGGGCGGCACCCTCTTCTTCAGCCGAGACCTGCCTGTCCTGCACGTATGTTGCTTCCAGTTCCTCGGTGACCTCGCTAGGCAACGCTACATGCGGGGTGTACACAACATTTCCGGCAGTGAGTTTTTCGCGCCGCACCAAAATATCGATTGCGCGCTGGTACGCCTCCGCCAACTTTTCTGCCGACGCATCGGGGGCCAGCACATGGAACTGAATGATCGCCATGACGAACAGGCTAATACACCGGGGAGTAACGTAGCAGGTATGACTTTTCCAGTGCACTCGTATCGTGACGCCCTGACGACCATGGCTGACGGCACGATCAAGCAAGTCAACCCATTTTCCGGCACCGAGGTTTGGACGGTCCCAGGCAGAGGAAACCGGCCCCTTTCCCACCCCTCAGGAACCCCGCACCCGCTCAGCGATTCCGACTTTCACGAGCACTGCAACTTCTGTGACGCCCACCAGCTTCGCACCCCACCAGAGAAGTCACGCATGGTTCGCACCCGGGATGGTTGGGAGATCGTCCGCAACGCGATGCCCGAAGAGCTCGACGCCACCACCGCCGAGTTCCGCCGTGTACCGAACCTCTTCGAGATAGTCTCCTACGACTACTGGGCAAAGAACTACGGCTACAGCATGCCCCAGTCCCAGCAGGAACACATGGACCGCTACCTCGCGGACCCCGCTGGCAAGGCCCACGTCCTCGACATCGTTCGCACCCGCCTCAAGGCCTCCGGAGAGAATCCCGACCGCGACGAGGCGTCACTCTTGGAGATCGCGCCCGCGTATTTCGGCGGCGGTCACGACGTCATTATTGCTCGACGCCACTTCGTCGACGGCGCCGCCGACGACACACAGCTAGCAAGCTCCGGAACACTCACCGAAGACGAGCACGGGGCTTTCTTCAAGTTCACAGTTGATTCCCTCCACGACCTCGTCGTAAAGAATCCCTACTCCCCGTACGTCGTGGTCTTCCAAAACTGGCTTGCGCCTGCTGGCGCCTCCTTCGACCACCTGCACAAGCAGCTCGTCACCGTCGACGCGCGTGGCGTGCAGGCCGAGATGGAGATTGCAAAGCTGCGCCAGAACATCAACATGTACAACGAATGGGGAGTGAACTACGCGTTCTACCACAACCTGGTGATCGCGGAGAACGACTTCGCAATCGCCATCGCAGGCATCGGGCACCGCTACCCCACTGTCTCCATCTATTCCAAGTCCGCAACCTGCGCACCTTGGGAGCAGTCGGAGCAGGAAGTGCGCGGTCTGTCGGACCTCGTGCACGCGATCCACGCAGCGATGGGACCTGAGGTCGCGTGCAACGAGGAGTGGCACTACCGGCCTGTGGATCTGGACCTTCCGATGCCATGGAGGGTGAACATTAAGTGGCGTATTTCTACACTCGCGGGGTTCGAAGGCGGCACTAAAATCTACGTCAATACGCTTTCCCCGTTTGATGTTCGTGACAAAATGGTGGACAAACTCTACCGACTCCGCGATGCCGGGAATGTGACAAAGTCGCTGCGTATTGCCACAGAATGTGCCCCGTCACGCAACTCTCTCCTCTACAACCCAGTCCTTTAGACCAAAGTTGTTTATACCTTCCTCCCAAAAGACTGGTATTACTTAATGTGATGGTAGTTAAGCAAGCACGTGCGGAGTGACGCACAGAGGGACGTACATGATCAACATCAACGATATTCTCAACAGTTACGTCGTTGACGAATCGTGGCAGCGTGCATTCTACGAATTCATGCACACCACGCCCGAGCTATCGATGCAAGAAGAGGAGACGCACCAACGGCTCCTCGCCGAACTTACCCAGTTCGACTGCGAAGTAATTGCACCGATTGGGGGCTACGGAATCTGTGCGGTCTTCCGCAACGGTGACGGGCCAACTGTACTGTTCCGTGCCGACTTCGATGGGCTCCCAGTTACGGAATCTACCGAAGTTCCATACGCTTCAAAGAAAAAGGTGCGTCTTGAGGACGGCACGAGCGTCGGCACTATGCATGCTTGTGGCCATGACATGCACACCACGGCACTTCTCAGTATGTGCAGTTTTATGGACAACACCCGCCACGCCTGGCGTGGGACGTTCATTGCGCTGTTTCAGCCAGGAGAAGAGCTGGGGGTAGGGGCAGAAGCGATGGTCAATGACGGACTTCTGGAACGCATCCCGCGTCCTGACGTCTGCTTTGGCCAGCATGTAATGCCCGGACCTGCGGGAACCGTGATGTCAAAAGCGGGTCCCCAGTTCGCGGCATGTGACTCCATCAGGATTACGATCCCGGGGCGAAGTGCGCACGGCTCTATGCCACACAACGCCATAGACCCAACGTTTACGGCAGCGATGATCATTGCCCGCCTGCAAGGTCTCGTGGGCCGGGAAGTCGATCCTTCTGACTTCGCAGTCGTCACCGTTGCCAGTTTGCACGCTGGAACGACGAACAACATTATCCCCGACTCCGCGGAACTCGTACTCAACTGTCGCTTTTATCAAAACAAGACAAAAGAGCAGATGTACGCCTCCATCGAGCGGGTTGTTCGCGCAGAGGTGCAAGCATCGGGTGCCACCGAAGCGCCTACGTTCGAGTACTTCGCTCACGGAGAACTTATGAGCAATGACGCCGAGGTGTACGCAAAGGTCCGCCAGTCTTTCGACGAGGTTTTCAAGCATGAGTCTGCTGAAGCCGACCGAAAGACAGTGTCTGAGGACTTCCCAGTCATCCCCCTGGCGTTTGACGTGCCGTACTTCTACTGGCTTATCGGGTGCACCCCGAAGGCACAGTGGGATGAAGCCGTTGCGGCAAATAGAGTCGCGGAAGACATTCCAGTCAACCACATGCCGACCTTCTTGCCGGACTACGCACCCACGGTGAAAGCAGCTACCAATGCCGGACTCACGGCAGTTCTGACGTATCTTGCTCAGCCATAGCGCAACGCCGTTCCGGCTGAGCACGACGCATTCCAATTCGACACATCAAGAGATCTGAGGTTTTTATGAAGAACACTGTAGGAACATCGGTACCGGCACTGCAGGACACTGTCGCCGGCCATGTTCGTGGTTTCTCTGGACGCAGCCCGCAGGCATCCACCAATAACAAGTTTTGGACTGGCCTCTCGGCCGCCGTTGTGGAGCAGATTGCCGACAAGTGGGATGCAACCCAAAAGGCCTACTCGGCTACTCGTCAGCAGGCGTACTTCTCCGCAGAGTTCCTGCAAGGCCGTGCACTGCTGAACAACCTCACGAACCTGGGCATGGTGGAAGAGGCTGAGGCTGCAGCAGCAGAGCTCGGCCACAACCTGACCGATGTCCTCGAGGCAGAGCACGATGCCGCGCTGGGCAACGGTGGCCTTGGCCGCCTCGCAGCGTGCTTCCTGGACTCCGCAGTGACGCAGGACTACCCGGTCACCGGCTATGGCCTGCTCTACCGCTACGGCCTGTTCCGCCAGGAGTTCGTCGATGGCTTCCAGAAGGAGCACCCAGATTCCTGGAAGGAATCGTTCTACCCGTTCGTTGTTGAGCGCACCTCCCAGCAGCGCATCGTGAAGTTCGACGACATGACGGTTCGAGCAGTACCGTTCGACATGCCGATTACCGGCTACGGCACCGATAACGTTGGTACCCTTCGTCTGTGGGACGCATCCCCAATCCACGAGTTCGACTACGATGCGTTCAACTCGCAGCGTTTCTCCGACGCCATCCTGGAGCGCGAGGCTGTCCACGACATCACCCGCGTGCTCTACCCGAACGACACCACGTACGCAGGCAAGGTACTGCGCGTCCGCCAGCAGTACTTCTTCGTTTCCGCTTCGCTGCAGGAGATGATCGACAACTACATCGAGCACCACGGCGAGGATCTGAGCAAGTTCCACGAGTACAACTCGGTACAGCTCAACGACACCCACCCGGTGCTGGCGGTTCCGGAACTCATGCGCCTGCTCATGGACGAGCACGGTCTTGGTTGGGAAGAGGCGTGGAACGTCACCACCCAGACCTTCGCGTACACGAACCACACCGTGCTCCAGGAGGCTCTGGAGACCTGGGACGAGTCCATCTTCAAGCAGCTGTTCTGGCGTATCTGGGAAATTGTCCTTGAGATTGACCGCCGCTACCGCCTCGACATGGAGTCCCGTGGCATTGGCCCGGAGGACGCACACCACTACTCCCCAGTCCACGACGGCAAGGTGCACATGGCGTGGATCGCCTGCTACGCTTCGTACTCCGTGAACGGCGTGGCTGCGCTGCACACCGAGATCCTGAAGCGCGACACGCTCAACTACTGGTACTCCATGTATCCAGAGCGCTTCAACAACAAGACCAACGGTGTCACCCCACGTCGCTGGCTGCGTATGTGCAACCCGCGTCTCGCATCCCTGCTCGACCGCCTGTCTGGTTCTGATGAGTGGACCACGGACCTGTCCAAGCTGAAGGAGCTGCGCAAGTACGCTGATGATCCTGCAGTGCTCAAGGAACTGCGGGAGATCAAGGCTGCTAACAAGCAAGACTTCGCTCGTTGGATCGAGCAGCGTCAGGGTTCTGTCATCGACCCGGACTCCGTCTACGATACGCAGATCAAGCGTCTGCACGAGTACAAGCGTCAGCTGATGAACGCGCTGTACATCATCGACTTGTACTTCCGTATCAAGGAAGACGGCGAGACCGACGTACCGAAGCGCACCTTTATCTTCGGCGCGAAGGCTGCACCTGGTTACACGATGGCAAAGGGGATCATCAAGCTCATCAACGCCATCGGCGAGCTGGTGAACAACGACCCAGTCGTCTCGAAGTACCTGCATGTGGTCTTCGTGGAGAACTACAACGTCTCCCCTGCTGAGCACATCATCCCGGCAACGGATGTTTCCGAGCAGATCTCGACGGCCGGCAAGGAGGCGTCGGGCACCTCGAACATGAAGTTCATGATGAACGGTGCGCTGACCTTGGGCACGATGGACGGCGCAAACGTGGAAATCGTTGACGCTGTCGGTGAAGAGAACGCCTACATCTTCGGCGCTCTCGAGGAGGATCTGCCTGAGCTGCAGCGCTCCTATGACCCGAAGGCTACCGCCGAGCAGACCCCAGGCCTGCACCGTGTGCTCAACGCACTGGTCGACGGCACCCTGGACGACTGCGGCACCGGCGCGTTCCACAACATCCGTGCTTCCCTGCTCGAGGGCTTCGGCTTCGACGAAGCCGACGTCTACTACGTGCTGGGTGACTTCGCGGACTACCGCGCGACCCGCGACCGCATGGCCAAGGAGTACTACGAGGACCCAGATGCATGGGCACGCAAGTGCTGGATCAACATCTGCGAGTCCGGTCGTTTCTCCTCTGACCGCACGATCCGCGATTACGCGAACGAGGTCTGGAAGATCGAGCCGACGCCGATTAACTAGCCTGTAGCGCCTAGTACCAAAGGCCTGCCGCTGTTGTTTCGCGGCAGGCCTTTTATATGTCCCCATGTATTTAGCGAGCTACAAGCCGAGATGAAAAACACCCCGGAGCAGCTGCCCGGGGTGTTCTCCGATTTGGAACTTAGTCTTGTTCCTCTTCCTTCTTCTTCGATCAGTAAGCCTCCTCGCCCAGCTGGTGGACGTGGACCGTGTTGGTCGAGCCTGCAACTCCTGGAGGGGTACCTGCAACCATCACCATGGTGTCATTCTCCTGGTACTCATCCATCGCCAGCAAGTACTTGTCGACGGTGGCGATCATGTCATCCGTGCTGTGCACCGGAGGGCACAGGAAGGTCTCCACGCCCCAGGTCAGTGCGAGCTGCGAGCGAACCTCCTGCTTCGGAGTAAACACGAGCAGCGGCAGGTCTGGGCGCAGGCGCGCGACGCGTCGAGCGGTGTCGCCGGTCGCGGTGAACGCCACGATTGCGCGTGCGTGCAGACGGTTTGCCACATCGTTCGCCGAGTAGGAGATCACACCACGGCGGGTACGCGGGATGTGGTTCAGAGGCGGCACCTTGTCCATAGCCTCAGCGGAGCGGACAATGCGGCTCATCGTGCGGACCACGTTGTGCGGGTCAACGCCAACGGAGGTCTCACCGGAGAGCATGACGGCGTCTGCACCGTCGAGCACGGCGTTCGCAACGTCGGAAGCCTCTGCACGCGTCGGACGCGAGTTATCAATCATCGAATCCAGCATCTGCGTAGCGACGATGACCGGCTTCGCGTTTTCACGAGCGATCTGGATGACGCGCTTCTGCACACCTGGAACAAGTTCAAGCGGAATCTCAACGCCGAGGTCGCCACGGGCAACCATCACGGCGTCGAATGCCAGGATGATTGACTCCAGGGCGTCGACTGCTTCTGGCTTCTCCAGCTTCGCGATGACTGGGACACGACGGCCAACTTCGTCCATGATCTCATGAACCAGGTCAACATCTGCCGGCGAGCGCACGAAGGACAGCGCGACGACGTCGACACCCATCTTGAGTGCGAACCGCAGGTCCGCCTTGTCCTTCTCGGACAACGCCGGGACGGAGATGTCCATCCCCGGCAGGGAAACACCCTTGTTGTTGGAAACAGGGCCACCTTCGGTCACGCGGCAGACAACGTCGTTGCCGTCGACTTCGACACAGACCAGACCGACCTTGCCGTCGTCGACGAGCAGGCGGTCGCCCGGCTTCGCGTCCTTGGCGAGGTTCTTGTAAGTCGTCGAGACTCGGTCGTGCGTGCCTGGCACGTCATCGACTGTGATGCGGACCGTTTCGCCCGTCTCCCAGACGGTGGCGCCTTCTTCAAAGCGCCCAAGACGGATTTTCGGACCCTGAAGGTCGGCGAGGATGCCAACTGCGTGTCCCGTTTCATCGGTGGCTTCGCGGACCCAGCGGTAGTTCTGCTCGTGGTCCGGATAGTCGCCGTGGGAGAAGTTGAGGCGGGCGACATCCATGCCGTCGCGCACAAGTCCGAGGATTGCTTCTTTGCTGGCCACAGCAGGGCCAAGCGTACATACGATCTTTGTTCTTCTATCCACGAGATCCAACCTAGTAGCGATTCAACAATTACCGGTGGTTTCAAGGCCAGATAGTGTGTGAATTCTCCACTGCCGTATCGTGTGGCCTATCTTCCACTTCGGATACCACCCTACCCCGAATCACGATTCGTATCATCATTATCGTTGTGAACGAGTTCTTTCTCGGCTTCTCTCCCACGTGGCAATAGGAAGAAAATCCCAAGTGAAACAACAAAAAGCAGGCCTGAAACCCACGTGTTCACACGCAACCCCAAAATTAGTGTTGCGGCGTCAGTACGCATCAACTCGATTGCGAATCGGCCCATCGTGT
This sequence comes from Corynebacterium sp. NML98-0116, assembly GCF_001767255.1. Taxonomy (GTDB): domain Bacteria; phylum Actinomycetota; class Actinomycetes; order Mycobacteriales; family Mycobacteriaceae; genus Corynebacterium; species Corynebacterium pseudogenitalium. The sequence goes on along the minus strand of NZ_CP017639.1, from coordinate 873,935 downwards.
AGCCAGCAACGTATAGCCAAAATACCCTGCCGTGTCCGAGCCTGAAGTGCTTATCTGCCCAAAGCAGGAAAGCAAACACAAGCAGATTCCACACCAACTCGTAGAGGAACGTCGGGTGAACGCTCGCGATGACCTCACCGGTAGAACGCCCTGTCAGCGGAGCGAACGCCCCTTGCTCGTCAACGCGGTAGTAGATATCCAACGCCCACGGTACCATCGTTTCAGCACCATAGAGTTCCTGATTGAACCAGTTCCCAAGGCGTCCCACAGCCTGGGCCAACACGATGCCTGGCGCCAGCGCATCCGCAACAGGCCCAACAGCAATCTTCTTCCACCGCAGCAGCAACCACACGCTCGCCGCGCCCAGTGCGACTGCGCCCCAGATGCCCAAACCACCCGCAGTAATGTTCAGCGCCTGCAGTGGATCTTTCCCGGGGCCGAAATACTTCTCGTGGTCCGTCAGCACATGGTAGAGCCGACCACCAACAATGCCCATTGGGATAGCGACGATCGCCGCGTCCCAAATCACGTCAGGATCACCACCACGCGTACGATAGCGCCGGGTGCCCACCCACATTGCAAGCAGAATGCCGGTGATGATGCACAGCGCGTACGCCCTCACCGGGAACCAGCCGATGTGCCACACACCCTGTGGTGGCGAGGGAATGTTTGCCAGAATCGTAGTTTGCACGCCCCCTAGTGTGCCTGATTATCGGCGGGAAGCGCACGCGGGGTGTCGCCCGGCGGTGGCAAGAGAAGGAATAGCCGCTTCGGCATTCGCCAAAATGGCGTCTGCTCCTGCGGCGGCGACGTTAAACAGATCACGCGGAGTCAACACATCCGCCATCATCACCACGCGGATCTTGCTCGGAAGGCCCGCAACAAGCTCACCCAGCGCGAAGTGATCAGTCTCCCCCGATGGACGTTTCGGTGGCACAACAGCCAGCACCGATGCGCCCGCCCGAAGCGCACGTGCCGCCTCCTCAGCGTCTCCGACTTGTACGAAGGCCGACATGCCAAGCGTCTCCGCTCTATCTAGCAACGCCTCCAGTCGCGGCTGCTCAAGAATATCTGCACGAAGCACAAGCGCATCGGCTCCATAGCAGCGAGCCTCGTGCACTTGGTACGGATCAACAATCGTATCCAAGCTCACCACCGGTATATGCACTGCTGCCCTCGCTGCGTCCATCTCAATGTTCGCGACCTCACGGCCAAACAGCGCACCCGAACACGCGAGCAGCTGCGCCCCCTGCATCTCAAGCTCCACTGCGGCAAGTGCCGCTCGGTGAATCCGTTGCTGCGTAGTCCGGACGCCGTGCTGGTTGTACTGTACCTGGGCAATAATTGCGCATCCGTCTGAGTCAACGGCCGCGTATGCGTCGCGCGCAGATGCAGCTGCCCGCGAGCGATCCTTCACCTCTTGGAACGACACCAAGGACTCACGGCGCGCGACCTGCCGCTGCACTGCAGCGAAGAGATCGCTGTGTACATCCGTGGCACACATACTCGCCTCCCGCGTGACTCCGAGGTGAAAGCCTATTGTTGCAGTTGCCAGCGTAGCCCGCGCGTATTTAGTTCATGAAATTTCACGGGGGTATACCGAATATTTATCGGCGTGCCTCATCATCCGTAGGGTCAATTCCGGAGTCCAAGGCGTCCCACATCACGCGCCCAGAGTCCGGTCGAGCTTCGAGATCTTCACCTAGCTTTTCACGGCGCACAGCCTCTGTCTCATACTTGTTGAGCTTCGCGGAATCTACACCGGGCCGCATTACAACCGTGAGCGCTCCAATAAGCCCCAGGAGCGCCCCCAAGATGACCAGGTAAATGCCAGCGCTATGCTGCTGCACCTGTGTGATCTCCGCCCACGCGGCAATCGCCCCGTCACTGGCTGCTCCTCCCTGCTCCCCGCTTCCGGCACTCAGCAGTGTGTGCAAACGCTCCAAGTCAGGCTCGGCTAATAAGGTTCGCAAGCCCGATACGCCGGCGCCCACGGCGCCTAGTGCGGCCACCACACCTACTATTCGACGCCCAACTCGCCGCAGCGCGAATATCGCAATCATTGCAACGATCAGAATGAGCGCCACTGCCGCGATCTCCGTAGACCACATTGAACCATCGACGGTAGTGGTACTGGCTCCAGCGCGGTCGTCGAAAACTTCGACAGTAAACCAGTCCATTCTGGACCCCACCCACGCCAGCGCGCCACCGACGCCCACCAGCAGTGCGCCGACGCGGTTCGCCGTATTCACCTAGATATCCTCCAACAGCAGATCTGCATCGAAGCACGTACGGTCCCCCGTATGGCAGGCACCATCCGTCTGGATCACCTTCACCAGCAAGGTGTCGCCGTCGCAGTCGAGGCGCACCTCGCGGACCTCTTGCACAGCGCCACTGGTGAGCCCTTTTACCCAGTATTCGTTACGGGAGCGAGAGAAGTACGTCCCACGTCGCGTTTCCAGCGTGTACGCCAGCGCCCGCTCATCCATCCAGGCCATCATGAGGACCTCACCGGTGTCAGCAGCCTGCACCACGGCGGGAACCAGGCCGCGGTCGTTCTTCTTCAGCCGAGCAGCAATTGCAGGATCCAATACGGCATCTTCTGGTCGTAGTTCAGTCATCAGCGAACCTCAAAGCCCTCATTCCGAAGCGCATCCTTTACTTCTGCGATGCTCACTTCGCCGAAGTGGAAGATCGACGCCGCAAGTACGGCGTCTGCGCCCGCTTTTACTGCTGGCGGGAAGTCTGCAGCCTTGCCAGCGCCACCGGAAGCAATCACCGGGATGCTTACCGCTGCTCGAACCTTTTCCAACAGCTCGAGATCGAACCCTTCCTTGGTCCCATCTCCGTCCATCGAGTTCAGCAAGATTTCCCCCACACCCAGGTCTTGTCCAGTGCGAGCCCACTCCACCGCGTCGAGACCAGCCGAACGCGTACCACCGTGCGTGGTCACTTCAAACCCAGACGGCTGCGGAAGCCCACCATTCGGCACGCGACGCGCGTCGACAGACAAGACAATGCACTGCGCTCCAAACTTCTCGCTGAGCTCACGCAGTAGCTCTGGCCGGTGAATCGCCGCTGTATTCACACTGGCTTTGTCCGCGCCAGCACGCAACAACTCAGAGACGTCTTCGACGCTTCGAACGCCTCCGCCAACGGTCAACGGGATAAATACCTGCTCTGCGGTCTTACGGACGACCTCAAGCATCGTTCCACGGCCCTCACGCGACGCGGTTACGTCCAAAAACGTAAGCTCATCAGCGCCTTCCAGACCGTACCGCTGAGCAAGCTCTACGGGATCACCAGCGTCCCGCAGGTTTTCAAAATTTACGCCTTTTACTACCCGCCCGTCGTCCACGTCGAGGCAAGGAATCACACGGATTGCAACAGACAAGGTAATTACCCTCCATACATGTTTTGTGCCACGCTACTCCAGCCCGCAAATACGTTCCGGAAACTACATACTACCGCGAAGCACTCTGCCTATCAGGGCTTTCAAAGCACCGTTGGACCGTCGCGAGCGCAGTCGCATGGGCAGCATTCGTACCAATGACAGCCCCCATCGACGACATCTCCCATGGCTGCCCGTACACGTCAGTCACCGTCGCGCCCGCGCAGCGACCGAACAAGACACCGGCCGCGTTATCCCACACGTGCGGGGAGAAACTCACGCTGGCCTGGAACACACCCGACGCCACAAACGCCAAGTCCACGCCCACTGAGCCAGTCATGCGTGGTCGCAGTGAGGTGGCAGCCAATTCACCGACGAAGGCCAAGCGGCCTTCCGCTGGAAACGCAGCGCGATCATCCGAACCAACGGTTGCAACGCCTACCTGAGCGGCCGTCGTCGAAGGATCAACGCCCTGTGGGAGCGCAGGCAATGGGTCGCCGTCAAGCACAACGGGCTCACCCGAGATCGCATGCATGCGGTGCCCCAGCAAAGGCATGTCGGTCACCGCGACGACCGGTTGGCCGTCGATAAGGAGCGCTACCAAGATCGCGCACATCGGGTTGCCACACGAGTAGTTCGAGGTGCCGTCGACAGGATCGAGCACCCAGCACGCCTCAGCGTTGAGGTCCCCGCCGTGTTCCTCCCCGAACACGGGGATACCGGTCGCTTCCGTCAAGCGTTTCCTCAGCAACGTTTCAATGGCGAGATCCGCTTCCGTGGCAAAGTCACCTTCGCCCTTAAAGAGCGCTGGAGCTGCACCGATATGTGTTCGAAACAGCTCGGCGGCTTCATCGATCGCCGCTAACGCAATAGCTCGGTATGCCTGCAGATCCCGCACGCTGTTTACTCGCCCTTCGATACCTTTGCGACGGCCTCCAGCGCCTCACTCAGCGTGAAGCGCTTCTCGTAGAGAGCCTTGCCGATAATGACGGAGTCGATCCCTTCATCGGTATACCGGGCCACTTCTACGACGTCGTCGAGAGTCGCGATTCCGCCCGAGGCAGTAATCTGAGCGTCCGTCGCTGCGGCGACCTCCCGCAACAGTGCAACATTCGGCCCCGCTAGCGTGCCGTCCTTGCTCACGTCGGTCACCACGAAACGGCTGCAACCAGCGGCATCGAACCGCTCCAGAACCTCCCACAGATCACCGCCGTCGGACGTCCAGCCGTTCCCCTTCGTACGCCACTCACCATCAGTTTCACGCACCGCGATATCAATCGCGATCTTGTCGCCGTAGCGCTCAATTGCCTTACAGGTCCACTCCGGATCCTGTAGCGCCGCGGTACCAATATTGACGCGCTTCGCTCCGGTGGCAAGGGCCCGCTCCAACGTGGCGTCGTCACGAATACCACCCGTGAGCTCGACAGCGATACTCAGCTTCGCAGTGATATCCGCCATCAACTCATGGTTCGAGCCACGCCCAAACGCGGCGTCCAAATCCACGAAGTGCAGCCACTGCGCCCCCTGCTCTTCCCAGCGACGAGCAGCCTCCAGGGGATCCCCGTAGCTCTTCTCCGTCCCAGCTTCCCCCTGGTCCAGCCGCACGGCCTGACCTTCAACAACATCAACAGCAGGCAACAAGGTAAAAGTCATGGTGCTCATCTTATCCAATCTAACTCAGCCAGGTTCGGCGCCCGCTACAGAGTCTTCACCCAGTTTTCCAAGAGATGAAGTCCTGCGTCACCAGACTTCTCGGGGTGGAACTGCGTCGCCCAGAGCGGGCCATTTTCGACGGCAGCCACAAACTTATCTCCACCGTGCTCCGACCAGTGCACAAGTGGCGGCGCAATGAACTCATCCGCTTTCAGCGTCCATTCGCGAACGCCGTACGAATGCACGAAGTAGAAGCGCTCGTCTACATTAATGCCATCGAACATGCGCGAGCCGCCAACTATGTCGACGGTGTTCCACCCCATATGTGGAAGCACAGGAGCCTGGAGCTTTTCAACGGTCCCCGGCCACTCTGCTAATCCAGCGGTATCAATGCCATGCTCGACTCCATGCTCAAAAAGGATTTGCATACCAACGCAGATACCCAGCACAGGACGACCACCTGCAAGGCGCTGTCCGATGATGCGCCCCCCTTGCATTGCCTGCAACCCACGCATGCATGCATCAAACGCGCCAACCCCCGGCACTAACAGGCCGTCAGCCTCCACCGCGATCGACGGATCGGCAGTAACGCTGACGCGCGCGCCAACTTGTTCTAGCGCACGCTGAGCGGATCGGATATTTCCTGCCCCGTAGTCGAGCAGCGCAACATGGGGTTGTGGCATGTCGTTAGCAGTCATGAAGATTAATTCTAGCGCCCGTTCCGCCGATAAAGGCGCGGGGGCTGAACATTTTTCAGCCGCACGGACAAGTTATTAACTTCGACGACGCGGTGCTTGCCCAGCTGCCTATCCAGCAACGTAATAACTACGCCAATAAGGATCACGGCCGCCGCCAGACCAAACATCGGGGTAAACATCATCATTGTCAGCAACATGCCGTACATCGTCGACCCCAGACCTGTTCCTCCGTCGAATGCGATATTCCAAATCGCAGAGGCCTCAGAGCTCTTCGAACGGGGCAAGCGATAGAACATCAAGGTGAGCGCCTCGTTCTGTACCGCGCCGAATCCAACACCGTAGATCAACGCTGCCAACGCCATCCACCACACCGGCAGATCAAGAAGCAGAATGAGCGCGATGAGAAAGACACCACCTGCAGCAATGAACTGGCACGGAATGAGAATGCTGCCTGGGTATCCCTTGCGGTCCATGACCTGACCCGCTGCGTACCGCGACAACATAGAAGCGAAGTTCATCACGCCCAGCATCACACCGCCAAGCGCCGCTCCCTTGGCCGGATCGAGATCGCGCATCGCCGCGGGAAGGAAGTTAGTAATTGCGCCATACGCTGAGGTGACGAACATCAAGGCCATGCCCGGAACAAACACAAGCCGCCACATCGGTACGTGCACGTGCGCCACGCTCAACTCGTCGCGGTCCGCTTGTGGCACAGCTGGGATGAACATGCATGCCACCAACGAAATGAGGCCTACGCCCGCTGCAATGTAATACACCGCGTTATACCCAATGACGTTGACCAGGGCGAGGCCCGTCGGCAAGCCGACCATCTGAGACAAGCCCACCATGATGCCCAGCGTGCCGGTCGCCCGCCCCAGCAAGCGACGCGGTACCAACTCAGCGACGACGGCTGCCTCCGCTACCGTCAGCGCGCCAAACCCAACACCGCGGATCGCGCTCACAGTCAGCACTGTTCCGGCTTCCATTCCCAACGCGTAGGCGAACGCCGGAACACCCAAGAGCAAAGAAGACAGCCCCATAATCAGGCCAAACCCGAACTTGCGCAGCAGCGCAGGTGTCGCCATCTGTGTAAGCACTGTAGCGAGCATGAACACACCGGTGGTAAGCCCGGCCAGCGTTTCGGTTCCTCCTGCATCGAGCACCGCCGTAGGAATCACCGGCAGCAGCACCGCCCATGCGGCGAACGCTGCCATCACCGCGAGCAGAACGGGCTTCATGCCGCGTGCCTTCCAAACGCTCGAGACCGAGTTGATTTCCTCAACAGTAAGCGGTGTTGGTGGGAAGAACTTCAAACTACATAACCTCCATCATTGCCATGATCGCGAATGCGAGCGCCAGCGCAGTAGCCAAGGCTAACACTGCAGTCGGCACCCTCAATCCACGCTGGTACGTTGACCACACTCCGCCTGCGAGCACACCCGCCAACACGAAGAGGCCAAGCACTCCCATACTTGCTGGAATGCCTCCCACCTACAACGCACCCTTTGTCGACGGCACACCCGTAATCTTTGGGTCTGCATCCACTGCAGCTCGCAAACTGCGGGCCACAGCCTTGAATTCGGCTTCCGTAATGTGGTGCGGATCGCGACCATAGCGCACATTCACGTGCAAGGTCATTCGGGAGTTATACGCAAGCGTCTCAAAGAAATGACGGTTTATCACCGTGGCGTAGTGTCCGCCGATGACCTGCCAATCCATATGCTCCGGCTCACCGTTCATCACAAAGTACGGACGCCCAGACAGGTCTACAACTGCCTCAACGAGCGTTTCGTCCATCGGCAACAGCATCGAGCCAAAGCGGCGGATGCCACGCTTGTCCCCGATCGCATCCAGCAGGGCCCACCCGAGCGTGATGGCGGTGTCTTCCACCGTGTGGTGGGCATCGATCTCCGTGTCGCCTTTCGCCTTCACCGTGAGATCGAAAGCACCGTGCGCCCCGAATGCGGTGAGCATGTGATCGAAAAACGGCAATCCGGTGTCAATGTCAGTCACGCCTGTGCCGTCGAGATTGATGGACACAGCGATGTCGGATTCAGACGTCTTCCTGTGTGCGGTCCCTACCCTATTCGCCATGAAGTACCTTTCTTGCTGCCTCTAGGAAGGCATCGTTTTCGCTATCAAGTCCAACCGTCACTCGCAGGTGACCTGCGACGCCAACGTCACGAATGAGTACGCCACAGTCGAGGAACTGCTGCCACGCTGCATGGGTCGAAGTGGCGTCGCCAAACGGGCCGAAGAAGATGAAATTCGACGAGCTCGGCACAACCTTGTAGCCCATCTCTTCCAGCGCTGCTTGCACGCGCACGCGCTCCTGCGCCAACTTGTCAACCGTCGCGAGCGTGTCCCCGGCGTGCTTCAGCGCCACGCGTGCAGCGACCTGGGAGAGCACCGAGAGGTGGTACGGCAAGCGAACCAGCATGACGGCGTCGATAAACGCCGGTGCTGCAACGAAGTACCCTAGGCGCGCGCCTGCGAAATCGAACGCCTTCGACATCGTGCGCGACACAACGAGCTTCTCTGGATACGTTGCTAGCAGCGTCGTTGCGGACGGGGAATCCGAAAACTCAGCGTACGCCTCGTCAATAATCACGATGCCAGGTGCAGCCTGAACAATCTTTTCGATGTCTTCGAGTACAGTCTCACCGCCAGTTGGATTGTTCGGCGTAGTGATAAAGATGACGTCCGGCGCGTGCTTTTCGACGGCCTGCACGGCCTGCTGCACATCGATATCGAAAGATTCGTTGCGATCAATCGGGATAAACTCGGTTTGCGTGCCCGCCGCAAGGATTGGGTGCATCGAGTAGCTAGGCACGAACCCCATGGCACTGCGTCCGGGGCCACCGAAAGCTTGCAACAGCTGCTGCAAAATCTCGTTCGAACCGTTTGCGGCCCAAATGTTGTCTTTGCTGACCTGGACGCCCGTCTGCTTCGACACGTATGCGGCCAAGTCTTCCCGAAGCAACACGGCGTCGCGCTCTGGGTAGCGGTTGAGCGACCGTGCCGCTGCTTCAACCTCGGCAACCAGGTCCTGAATCAACGCCTCAGAGGGCGGGTACGGATTCTCGTTGGTGTTCAGCGCGACAGGCACTTTCAACTGTGGGGCGCCGTATGGGTTCTTTCCTTGCAGCTCGTCGCGAAGTGGTAGCGATTCGAGCGTGACGCCCTTCGCGATCGTCGAGGGATCAGTAGACATACTTACTTAGCTCCGTTTCCTCGTGCCTTAATGGATTCACCGTGTGCAGGAAGCTGCTCTTCCGCAGCCAGCACCATGATGTCCTCAGCAATTTCCGCCAACGCTGCCTTGTCGTACTCGATGAGATTGACAGGCTTCAGGAACGTCAGGGTGGACAGGCCGGGGTTGAAGCGCGCCGTCCCGGATGTCGGCAAGACGTGGTTCGAGCCAGCCGCATAGTCACCGAGTGGGACCGGTGAGTATGGCCCGACGAAAATTGCGCCCGCGTTTCGAACTCGCTCCGCAACCGCGCGAGCATCGCGCGTGTGCACCTCCAGGTGCTCTGCTGCGTAAACGTCTGCGACTGCGACAGCCTTCTCAATATCATCGACCAGGATGATGCCGGACTGCTTACCGCCCAGCGCAGTAGAGGCACGCTCAGCGTTGAGCGTTTCCTTCGAGCGCTGCTCAACGAGTTGGCCGACTTCCTGCGCCAGGGCCTCTGAGTCGGTGATAAGCACACTAGCTGCTTGCTCGTCGTGCTCTGCCTGCGAAATCAGATCGAGCGCCACGTATTCCGCATTCGCGCTATCATCGGCGATAACCGCGATCTCGCTTGGGCCGGCCTCCGCGTCAATGCCCACCGTGCCGTTGACTACGCGCTTCGCGGCAGCAACGTAGATGTTCCCCGGTCCGGTCACCATATCAACTGGTTCCAGGCCGTGGGCATCATCGCCGTACGCCAGCAATGCAATCGCCTGGGCTCCACCGACTGCCCACACTTCGTCGACGCCGAGCAGCGCGCACGCGGCGAGCGTCGTTGGGTGCGGCCAGCCGCCGAACTCCTCCTGAGGAGGAGTGCAGACCACCATGCTGTCCGTCCCCGCCTCCTGCGCAGGAATCACGTTCATGAGCACGCTCGAGGGGTACACTGCCTTTCCACCTGGAACATAAAGTCCCACGCGCGAAACAGGAATAAATGTTTCGGTGACAGTTGCGCCATTCGCAAGCGTCGTAGTGTGTGGCTGCGGCTTCTGCTCAGCGTGTACCTTGCGAATCCGCTCGATCGCGACTTCAAGCGCGGAGCGCAGTGCAGGATCAAGCTTGTCGACGGCCTCTTTGATCACCTCCGACGGCACCCGCACGGATGTTGGGCGGATCCCGTCGAACTTCTCTCCGTATTCGAGTGCCTTTTCGGCACCGCCTACGCGAACCTCTTCAACGATCGGCGTAACTGCGGGAAGCACGGCATGGACATCAACGCCACCACGTGGCAGTGCCCTGCGAAGTTCGGCGGTCGTTGGGGTTGTCCCCCGGAGGTCGGTAACTCTCAGCATTTTCGTGTCTCCCAGATTCAACAAATGAGCACAATACGTACCGCAGCCATTGTATTCTCCGACAGGCGCGAAAAAGCTGTTCAGGCCAAAAAAGGCGTCACCCCAGAGCTTTCACCAAGGGAATAAGGTAGTTCACACTATTTCGGGGGTGTCGACTGCGCGGATCACCATCCTCGACCACGCGACGAGTCCTGTGGCGAATGGAGCGAGGCACAACGCCACTCCCGGGGCAACTATCGGAAACACGCTTAAGCGTTGACCGTCCTGGAAGCCGTCTGCATGCTCAGGCAAAGCTGTGAGCCAGCCCGAGACCATTCCGCCAACCGCCAATACAACGTATCCGGCGAGCGCGGCAACGATGAGCTGCCAGACAAACCATGCGAGCTGGCCCCCGCCTCGACGCGCTCGACCCGCAGCACCGACAACCAACCCGACTACCAACAACACCACCGCTAGCCAGCCGAGTCCAGCAAACTGCGCATTCTGGATCGTTTCCGTTTCATCGATCATGAACGATCCATCCGACACAACGGTCACTATCGGGGGACGCAACCACGCCCACGCTGCCCCACCGATTACACCGCTGACAAGCCCAACGAAAAGCAGGCCGGCGCCAGCGTGGATCGTGGCGCGCGGCTTGGAGTCGAGCTGCTGTGCTAGTTGCACAGCTTCCAGCGACCGTCTTCGTGCGTGAAGAGCTGGGTCTGGGTCTTTTCGCCCTCGGAGTTATTCGACTTCACTGTCGCCGAAGCATGGTTGCCATCAACGCGGACGTCGCTCAGGGAAATTTCGGTCTTCGGGATCTCAATCGCCTGACCGGCCTCTTCCTGCATACGGGCAGCCTGCTCAATCACCTCGAGGGAAACGCCTTGGCGCTCCATCTCTTCCAGTGCGGGTTCGGTGATCTTCTTACAGGAGTTATCCAAGATGACGCGCGTCCACTTTTCGAAGGACTCCGGGTTGGTCACCTTGCGAACCACTTCCTCCATTTCCTTGCGCTGCTCTTCGGTGCCTTCTTTACCGCCCTCGATTGGCTCGAAGGTTGGAACAGCGAACTCTCCGTCCTCAAACGGGTTCGCAATCGTTGGGATCGCACCGGGCTCCCCTTGTGCCTCCGTCTGCTTTTTGTCGTCGGACTTCTTCTCGCCCTTTTCGTCCTTCTTCGGCTCTTCCTTCGCCGAATTCTCGGCCTTATCTTTCTCAGAAGCCGCCGAATTCGGAGCGCTGGCAGCGGTGGACAGTCCGCCGCCCGCGGTCTCGTCATCAGAGCCACACGCAGTCAATGACATTGCCAATGCAACAACGGCAGCTGCAGCAACCTTGGAACCAGTGGTGGAAATCCTCACGACGTATCTCTCCTTACAGCGACCAGCACAACGGTTGTACCCGGCCTGTTACGTTAAAAATCGTTGATGCCAATTTTAACCACTCGTTTCTGCTGGCCCAATTACGCTCCGGTACAAAGTATCTGAACACTCTCTGTGAACTCGTTGTAAACGTCCACCCCCTCTCCACCATGAGACAGGTAACATGGGCACACATGCACCTGTCCGTGGATCAGATCACGATCACTGCGATGGATTTACTCAGGTCATATGGCTTAGCCGATGTGTCAATGCGCAGGATCGCCAAGGAGCTCGACGTCGCACCGTCAGCGCTGTATTGGCATGTGGCAAGCAAACAGGACCTTGTGGCTCGCCTGGCAGAGCACATCGTTGCGCCCCTCACAACCTCCTCCTCACCAGCCACATCCACGAGTGAAGCAGCCAGAATGCTCCGTAACTGCCTGCTCAGCATTCGAGATGGTGCTGAGGTGACGGTCACAGCGGTAGGCAATCCGGAGTCTCCGATACACTCCCAACTCCAGCGCTTTTTCATCACATCATTGGCTATGGAAGTCGAAGGGGCGTCGACACCTCAGCTCCGCGCAACCGCCGATGCTCTCCTACACCTGATCCTTGGCAGTGCCCTCGTCCAGCAAACTGAATCCCAGCTGGTAGCGGCTACGAATGCAAGCGAAACATTGCCACAATCACAGACCATTGAGAGGGACGACTCGTTCGCATTTTCCGTCGATCTCATCATTCGGGGGCTGCAAGCGGGCTGCTGATTGCCAGGCTGGTGAGGGTTTCGCAATGCGGGAACCCCCGGGGGTGCACTATGGTGATTCCTTATGATTCAAAGCTCTACTTCCCCAAAGCCCGCGAACGATATCGTCGTGTGGCCTGGTTCCCCATACCCGCTAGGTTCTACCTATGACGGTGCCGGAACAAACTTCACGCTCTTTTCAGGAGCTGCGGAGAAGGTTGAACTTTGCCTTATCGACGACGAAGGCGCCGAAACTCGCATCGAACTTGAAGAGGTAGACAACCACGTGTGGCACGCCTACCTTCCAGGAATTACACCTGGACAGCGCTACGGCTACCGCGTCCATGGTCCGTGGGATCCAGCGAACGGCAAGCGCTGCGACGCGAACAAGTTGCTCGTCGACCCCTACGCGCGCGCTTTCGACGGCGAGTTCTCACAGCATTCTTCGCTGTTTTCCTATGACATCAACGCAGACGCTCCCGGAACGGGCCGCAACGAAGAAGACTCGCTGGGCCATACGATGCTCTCTGTCGTCATCAACCCGTTCTTCGACTGGGGCGATGACCGCGCACCACGCATCCCGGATGAGGAAACCGTCATCTACGAATGCCACGTCAAAGGCATGACCCAGACGCACCCTGACGTACCCGAAAACCTCCGCGGCACCTACGCAGGCATGGCACACCCAGCAGTGGTCAATTACCTCAAGGATCTGGGTGTGACGTCTGTCGAGCTCCTGCCTGTCCACCAGTTCTTGCAGGATGGGCGTCTGCGCGACCTTGGTCTGCGTAACTACTGGGGCTACAACACCTTTGGATTCTTCGCCCCCGAGAACAACTACGCAGCTGCTGCGCAGCCGAGCGACGCCGTCGCCGAGTTCAAGGGCATGGTGCGGGCGTACCACGAGGCAGGCATGGAGGTCATCCTTGACGTCGTGTACAACCACACTGCTGAAGGCAACCACCTCGGCCCCACCATTGCTTTCCGCGGCATCGACAATGAGGCCTACTACCGCCTGGTGAACAACGACAAGTTCCACTACATGGACTACACAGGCACCGGAAACTCATTCAATGTGCGCGACCCTCACTCACTGCAGCTCATCATGGACTCTTTGCGTTACTGGGTCACTGAGATGCACGTCGATGGTTTCCGTTTCGATCTAGCTTCGACCCTTGCACGCGAGTTCTCTGACGTCGATCGTCTGGCAACGTTCTTCGACCTGGTCCAACAGGACCCGGTAGTCTCGCAGGTCAAGTTGATCGCCGAGCCATGGGATGTCGGTGAGGGCGGCTACCAAGTTGGCAACTTCCCTGCGCTGTGGAGCGAATGGAATGGTAAGTACCGCGACACGATGCGCGACTTCTGGCGCGGTGAACCCGCTACGCTTGGTGAGTTCGCATCCCGTCTGACCGGCTCCTCTGACTTGTACCAACACAACGGACGTCGCCCTACTGCCTCGATTAACTTCATTACGGCCCACGACGGTTTCACGTTGAATGACTTGGTTTCCTACAACCACAAGCACAACGAGGCCAACGGTGAGGACAACCGCGACGGCGAAAGCCACAACCGCTCCTGGAACTGTGGCGTCGAGGGCCCGACGGATGATGCCGAGGTGAATCAGTTGCGTGCGCAGCAGCGTCGCAACTTCTTGACGACGCTCCTGCTCTCCCAGGGCACACCGATGATCTCCCACGGCGACGAGCTGGCCCGTACCCAGGGTGGCAACAACAACGTCTATTGCCAGGACAACGAGATTGCGTGGATGGATTGGACACAGCTCGACGACAGCGAACAGCTGCACGAGTTCACCAAGCGTCTGATCGCTATCCGCAAGGCCCACCCGGTCTTCCGCAGGCGCCGGTTCTTGGAAGGCGGCGCGCTGGGCACGGATGCTGTCGACCGCGAAATCGCCTGGTTGGTGCCGTCCGGCGAGCTGATGACGCAGTCCGACTGGGACTTCGCGTTTGGCAAGGCACTGATGGTTTACTTCAATGGCGACGCCATCGCAGAACCGGATGCTCGCGGTCAGCGTGTGCGAGATGATTCGTTCATTCTGATGTTCAACGCCCACTACGAAGACATCGAATTCACGCTTCTGCCACAGGAGTTCGGATCAAGCTGGGAGGTGCTCATCGATACAACTGAGCAACTTGGCTACCCGGCGAGCACGCTGACAATCGGCGCCTCGGAGACCACCGTCGTCCCGGCGCGCTCTACAGTTGTGCTGAAGCAGGTAGGTGCCCCGGTTCGCGAGGACGCCTAACTCCAGGGGCTTGACCGCCGTCAGTTTCATGTCCGGTGGGTGAGTAGTATGTGTGCTACCCGCCTACCGGATTTTTGATTGGAGCCATACGCTGTGATTACTGCTAGCCGTGCGACGTTGAGTGTTTCGAATACGGAGCTGGTCGTCACCCCAACCCCCTTGGAGGCGGCGCTGGCTGGCTCCAGCGAGCCCACGCGCATTCCGATAGAGGCAATCACAAAGGTTGACTTGACCGAAGGCGATGACTGGAGCACGGGCACCGTCAGTATCACGTGTAGCGACATCGTTGTAAACGTTGTTTTTGCGCCTGGCGCGGGCGCTGCGATGCGCGAGCTCGAGGATGCTATTTCTGCTGCACAGCGTGGCGACGCCCCGACGCAGGACGCGCAGCGAGGCGGTTCAAGCGGTTTGCCTGGCTTTGATTTCGTTGCGTTTGATGTGGAAACCGCCAACCAGAGGTGGGGTTCTATCTGTCAGATCGGTGCGGTGAAAGTCATTGATGGTGTAGAAACTGACCGCGTTTCTTGGTTGTGTATGCCTCCGGAGCAGTGGGCCGAGTTTGACCCCCACAACGTCGCTATTCATGGGATTCGTCGGGAGGACGTGGCAGACGCACCAAGTGTGGCTGACTGTATTGCGCAACTTGTCGAGTTCGCTGCTTCCCTCCCCCTTGTGGCTCACAATGCGCATTTTGATAGCACTGCGCTGTTTCAAGCTGCTGGTGCAGTCGGGATGGATGCGCCACAGGTGCTCTTCGCATGCTCGTTGGCGCAGGCACGCTCGTGCGACCTTGATGTTGAGAACCACAAGTTGCCCACCTTGGCGTCTCACTTCGGCGTGCCGCTGGAGCAGCACCACGACGCCTGCGCGGATGCTGCAGCCTGTGCGGGCATCATGGTTGGCCTGGCCCGTCGGGCGCACTACCAGGGTTCACTTGTTGGGTTTGTCCATGACGCTGGCTTCACTTTGGGCTCGATCGATTCCCATCGGGTGACTCCAGTGCTCAGGGACCGATCCGGCGCGGGCCGTGCACTGCAAGCAGAAAGCATCGCCAAGGGAGGCATGCAGGCAGCTGCCGCTGCAGTTCCTGCACCTGCTGGAAGCAACCAAGCGGGCCCCTCTAGAAAGAGCACGCCGAAGCAGAGCAAGGATCGCAAGCCAGCTCCGTGGCAAGCGGTGGCAACCCCGGACACGGTGCCAGAACCGGCGCTCGATGCCGATGCTTCCTCGCCATTGTTTGGGCAGCACGTCACGCTGACCGGTGAGTTTTCTCCATTTGATAAGGGTGCGCTGTGGCAAGGCATTGCTGCTCAGGGCGGCCAGGTGGGCAAGAACGTGACGAAGAAGACCACCATCCTCGTTGTTGGCGAATGGGGGTCAATGACCTCGAAGGAAAAGCGGGCTCGGCAGCTTATTGAGCAGGGCCAAGACATAGCAATCTGGAAGGCCGATCAATTGCTGGATGCCCTAGGATTGAACGAGCAACCACCGTTTTAAAACTTTTTGGGAACCATCGGCGGGTTTGAACGGTCTAAGTACATATGACTACTCATATGCCCGCTCCGTGCGCCCCTTCAATGCTTGTACCCATTTTCCCCCGTCTGGCCCGACGTTGTGAAATCACGTCGAGTTCTTCGCGTGCGTGGCTCACGCCAGGTTTCGGGGCTTCGACAGCTTACATCAGTTTGGCGCCCGGGTTGGTGTGCGTCTTTGACTCAGATTCGGTGGAGGGCCTGACGCACCAGTCCATTGGCGCGATGGGCTTGACGGTCCACCAGGCGTGGAACTCAGCTGCGCGCATGCTGAGCACCGATCTTCTCGAGGGCCGAGTCACTCTGGACTACGAGCGGGCGGAGGATTCGTTGGGGGAGGTAGTGCCGAAGGGGGTGCAGGTGCAAAGCTCTGCTGGGTATGCGGCGTCTTGGCTCGCTCACCCGCAACTCTTCTCGACGCTCTATGCTCACGTTGATCGCGTACTCATGCCGCACAACGAATTGCTGTTCTATTCCCGCGATCAGCAAGAACTCTTCGTCTTCGACGCCACCTTGGAGGAAGTTCTGGCGTTCGCCAATCCGGAGCACGTCATGCGCTATTCGGTTGGCTTCCCCCTCTCTTGTGATTCTCGCGTCCGCAGCTAAGTGCGTCTTGAGCTACTAGGGTGGCTGGTAACTTCAAGGAGGACGTATTGCAAACCCCAATTACATCAACCTACCGTCTCCAGCTGCGCGGCCCACAAGCAGATCCGTCGAGTCGCGCGTTCGGCTTCGACCAGGCCGCGCAGTGTCTGCCCTATTTGGAGTCACTCGGTATTTCCCATGTGTACCTCTCTCCTATCTTGCAGGCACTGCCGACATCGAATCACAACTATGACGTCACTGACCCGACTGTGGTCAACCCGGAACTGGGTGGACTAGCAGGCTTCCGGCGCTTCGTGGAGGCAGCCAGAAAACTCAACCTTGGCGTGATTATCGATATCGTGCCGAACCACCTGGGTGTCGCTTCCCCGCAGCTCAATAACTGGTGGTGGGACGTTCTCAAGCATGGTCGCGACTCTGAGTACGAGCGCTACTTCGATATCGATTGGCACGCTGACAACGGGGCGGGCGGGAAGCTCGGCCTGCCGATCTTCGGGAAGGAACACGACGAAGATGCTCTCACGCTGCGCTATTTAGATCAGGACAACCCCGAAAGCGGCATCGTGCTGGCCTACTACGACAACGTATTCCCACTCAAGCCAGGCACCTGCTCTTCCCTCGACGACGATCCGAAGGAGGTCTACGAGCGTCAGTCCTACAAGCTGATGTTTTGGCGCGACGGCATCATTTCTTATCGCCGATTCTTCTCTGTCAACGGGCTTGCGGGCATCCGACAAGAGGACCCCGCGGTCTTTGAACACACGCATGCGATCATCCGCCAGCTTGTGGCTGAGGATCTGATTGACGGCGTCCGCGTCGACCACCCGGATGGACTCACGGACCCTTTCGGGTACTTGTCACGGCTTCGTGATGTTGTTGGTCCCGATCGATGGCTGGTCATCGAGAAGATCTTGGAGGCCGACGAGCCGCTCGACCCACGCCTGCGCGTCAACGGCACAACTGGCTACGACGCGCTTCGCGAGCTCGACGGCATCTTCGTCAACCAGACGGCCGAGGATACACTCAGTATGCTCGCACTGCGCCAATCGGGCTCCACGTGGGATCAGGCGGCGCTTGATGCCGCGGCGCTACAGCTCAAGCGTGAGGTGGCAACGCACGAGCTTCAGGCGGAGGTTCGCCGTCTCACGCGCGCTATTCGGCGCGATAACTTTTCGACGGCCGGCTCCGCCGTCTCTGACGAAATCCTCGTTGACACCGTCATTGCATTAATCGCAGCCATCCCCGTCTACCGCGCCGATTACCGATCACTGTCCAGGATTACCGCGACGGTCGTTGCCGATATGGCGCAGCGCTTCCCTTCCCGGCGCGACGCCCTCGACCTCATCGCGGCTGCCCTGCTCGCTGAAGGTGAGGCAAGCACCCGCTTTGCGCAGGTGTGTGGCGCAGTCATGGCAAAGGGCGTCGAGGACACGTTGTTCTATAGGGCGAACCGGTTGGTGGCGCTGCAGGAAGTAGGCGGCGCTCCTGGCCGTTTCGGGGTTGGTGCGGCAGAGTTCCACTTGTTGCAGCAAGAGCGTACTGAGCTGTGGCCACAAACAATGACGACGCTGAGCACCCACGATACGAAGCGCTCCGAAGATACCCGCGCGCGGATGCTGGAGATCGCCGAAGTACCAAACGCGTTTGCGGAGTTAGTGAACACGACGACAGCGCTGTTGCCTCCGCCAGACCACGCCACGGCGCATTTCTTACTGCAGAACATCGTGGGGATTTGGCCCGCGGATGGGGTTGTGACAGAGACGCTTTCGCAACGGTTGCGTGACTATGCGCTGAAGGCGATCCGCGAGGCCGCTCTTCATACCAGCTGGTTCGACCCCGATGAAGGGTACGAGCAGCAGGTACTGGATTGGGTGAATGCGGTATTGGCAGGCCCTGCGACTTCGCTGATTTCGGACTTCGTGGCGACTCTCCACGAGGGGGCCGTCGCGGTATCACTGGGACGCAAGGTGCTCCAATTGGCTGGCGCAGGTGTCCCCGATACCTATCAGGGCATGGAGTTTTTCGAACCCACACTCGTAGACCCGGACAACCGAAGCTTCATCGACTACACAGCGCGTACCCAAACGCTGCATCAGTACCTCGATGCACGGCAGCAACCGCAGTTCAATCTGGGTGACTTCTTGGGCTGCGAGCAAGACGGTTCGCCGGGCCGGTCCTGGCCCGGCCTATCCGAGTCTGTTGACGCCGCCAAGCAGCTGGTTATCCGTGAATGCCTTACGGCACGAAAGACCACGCCGACCTTGTTTACCGAGGGGAAGCACCGCGCGGTGTTTGCGGTCGGCCCATCCCAGCAGCACTTTGTAGGATTCGCTCGTGAGCACCGGGATACGGCCGAGATTGGCATGATTGCGGTTGCAACCCGAAAGCCCCTTGAACTTGCGCGCCGGGGTGGCTGGGAGGACACCACACTGACGTTGCCGCAGGGCTCCTGGTTCGAGCGGTTCACCGGTAGACAGTTTCACGGCACTGTCCCGGTCGGTGTCCTGCTCGAGTACCTTCCTACTGCGCTGTTGGAGCGTCGAGAGGCCCTCGACTAGGAAGAATCGGTACACTGTTGTGCCGATGAACACGAAGCACAATGACACAATCGCGCAACTCGGCAACACCTACTTCGCGTGGCTGCGGCAACACGAAGGGGTTGCCGAGGAGTTTCGTCATGCGCTCCACGAGCTCATGATCGACGCCGGTATCAACTTTGACCGCGTCGATGTCCGCATCAAAAGCTGGCCTTCGCTGAAAGAAAAAGCTAAGAAGCGTCGTGGTGGAAAGATTGTGTACCCGGACCCGTGGAACGACATCCGTGACCTCATCGGGGCCCGCATCACCGTGATGCATTCCACCGAAATACCGGCGGTGCTGCGCCTTCTGGCGGATCAATTCGATGTGCTCCGAAGCGTGGACAAGGCGCAGGAGACGAGGGTGTCGGGCACGTTCGGATACGGCTCGCACCACCTGGTGCTCCAGGTAGGTGAGCATAACGAGGAGCTCGAACACTACCGCGGGCAAGTCTTCGAGGTGCAAGTACGGACGGTGCTACAGCACGCGTGGGCGGAGTTCGAGCACGATGTGCGCTACAAGCGCTCTCACGGCGAGCTGGACCCACAAATTGATCGCGCGTTCACGCTCGCAGCCGGGCTTATCGAACTTGCGGATCAGCAGTTCGACCAAATCGCAGAGCTGTCCAACCCGCAAAAACAGAGCCCGAGCGCTCCCGATACCGCAGCGGCATTGGCACCAGAGACGCTCCCCGGCGTGCTCACCGTGATCCTTGGGGCGTCGTTTCCCCTGTCCCGCGTTGATGATTACAGATTCTTGCACGAGCTACTCAGCGCCGACGGCATCGAGACAGTCTCTGCTCTCGCGGAGTTAGCGAACCCGGCAGACATCGAAGCCGTGCAGAACACGCTGCAGACGCGGTTCACCCCAGGCCAAGTCAGGCTTGTCGACGATCTCTTGCTGAACAAGTACGGGCAGGAGCACATCAACCGCACGTGGGAAAGCGGAAACCGGCCATTACTACGCAAACGCAAACTTACACGCAGGCTCACCCAACTCCGTGAGGGCGGCGCCCCGCAAACAAACTCGGGCGAGAACGCCTAGAAGCTGTTGCGCCCCCGCAGGCGGTCGAGCTGCCTGCGCTCTTTCTTCGTCGGCCGACCTGCCCCACGATCCCGTACGGGCAGCGCACCTAACACCTCCGATGCCACAGGAGGTGGGGAGTGGTCTACATAGCAGGTCGTGGCGATTTTCGCCCCGGCGCGCTTCTGCAGCGTCTGGGTGACTTCCAGGTCAAGGTAGCGGTGGTCCTTCCACACCTTGAGCCGATCCCCTGGCACGACCTGTGCTGAGGGCTTGACTGCTTTGCCATTGAGCTTGGCATGTCCGGCCCGAACCGCCTCCGCGGACAACGAGCGTGTCTTAAAGATGCGGACAGCCCAGAGCCAGACGTCGATCCTCGTCGCGGTGGTATTTGGGCTAGTCATCGTGCTTGTTTAGTAGTTGTCGTGATGGTTTACGATCTTTTGCACCTTGCTCCAGTTGATATAGCCACCAACCACGCCAATGACAAGGCACACGATAAACAGTTGCCACGAACCGGCAATCAGGCCGAGCGCTACACCAGCGCCGAGGCCACCGCCGGCCCACACGACTGCGTTCTTGGAGTAACGGCGTACCGCCTGCTTGCGGGATTCAATCGGATTCGATGGACGAGGCTGCATAGTCATGGCACACAGTTTAGCGTGCAGATTCAATCCATTGGCGGCCTGCTTCTTCTGCCTCCGCTCGGCCCTGGGTGCTCGCTGCGAGTTGCGCGTCGAGTGCTTCGCGTTGTCCGGGGTCGTGCGCCAGCGTGTACGTGGCGGCGGCACCGTACTCGACGTTGACAATGTCAAAGCCTGCGTTGCGCAGCTCGGCCTCAATGCGACCTGCCTCCGCGTGCGGCAGATCGACGCGCACGAGTTCCTTTGTACTACGCAGCACCCGCGGTACCAGTGGAAGCGTCTGCCCAACCGAGTCAGAGTAGGCGTGAACCAGCCCTCCTGCACCCAGCTTGATACCACCGAAATATCGGATCACGACAGCGGTGAGGTCAAGCATTTCGGAGCCGTGCAGCATATCGAGCATCGGTTTGCCTGCGGTGCCGGAGGGCTCCCCATCGTCGGATGAGCGTTCGACGGGCAGGGCGTCGTCGACGTGCAGAATATATGCGGAGCAATGGTGACGTGCATCGGGGTAGGTCTCACGGGCCTGCTGGATCAGGGCCCGCGCCTCGGCTTCAGACTGGGTGCGGCCAATCCAAGTGATGAATCGGGATCGTTTGATCTCGATCTCGTGAGTGGTGATGTCACCGGCGGCGGGCAGTTCGTACGATGTGCGCATAGTGCTTCCACTCTAAATCCATTGCGACGGTTATGGTACTTCCATACAGTTGGTGGTATGTCTAGCAAGCACACTCCGATGCCCCAACAATTTGGGGTGTGGGCTCCGAACGCGCACGGCGCGCGCCTGCACCTCCACGACAGCGAAGGGCCCCGCACGCTCGAGATGCAGCGTGACGAGACCCGCCGGGACTGGTGGGTGGTTCCGCGCGAAGTCGCCCAACCCGAAATTGGTGCGCGCTACAGCTTCTCCTTGCTTCGTGACGGCGAGTGGTCACAGCCACTACCCGACCCTCGTTCGCGCTTCCAGCCCGAGGGCGTCCACGGCCCATCAGAGGTGACCAGCAGCACGTTCGATTGGACGGATGATTCGTGGGAAGGCATCGCACTTCGCGACCAAGTCCTCTACGAGCTCCACGTGGGCACCTTCACGCCACAGGGGACGTTCGAGGGGGCCGTCGAAAAGCTTGATTATCTTGCCGAACTTGGCGTCAACTCCATCGAGTTGCTGCCGGTGCAGCCCTTCGCGGGTGCCCGCAACTGGGGCTACGACGGCGTGGACTGGTTCGCCGTGCAGGAATCGTACGGCGGCCCCGAGGGCCTCAAGACCCTTATCGACGCTGCTCACGCCCGCGGTATCGCCGTCATCCTCGACGTGGTGTACAACCACTTCGGCCCCGAAGGTAACTACAACGGCAACTTCGGTCCGTACACAACCGCAGGGCACACCGACTGGGGTGACGTGATCAACCTGTCCGGTGCCCACTCGGATGAGGTCCGCGCATATGTACTCGACGCCGTGCTCCAATGGCTCGACGAGTTCCACGTCGACGGCCTGCGACTCGACGCGGTGCAGACCTACGACGATCGCCTGGCCTTCTCCATCATGGAGGAAATCAAGAACGTCGCCAACGAAGTTGAAGCTTCCACCGGCATCCCCCGCACCATCATCGCCGAATCGGAGCAAAACAACCCACGGCTCCTCGAGTCCCCGGAGCGCGGCGGCTACGGGCTCGACGCACACTGGCTTGACGACGTCCACCACGGGATCCACACGCTGGTCACCGGCGAGCGTGCCGGGTACTACGCCGACTATGGCACGCTCGAAATCCTGGCGGATACACTGCGCAACGGTTACCGCTTCCGCGAGGACTACTCCGTGTACCGCCAGCGTACCCACGGCAAGGCGCTCGACCTTGACCGCGTCGCACCGTGGCAGATGGTCACCTACACCACCGACCACGACCAGACCGGAAACCGCGCGAAGGGTGACCGCCCGTCGCAGTATCTCAGTGCGCGCAAGCAGGTCCTCAAGGCGGCCGTCGTACTCCTATCTCCATTCAGCCCGATGCTTTTCATGGGCGAAGAGTTCGGTGCACGCACGCCGTTCCCATTCTTTGTCTCGCACAGCGATCCACAGCTCCTGGAAATGACCCGCCAGGGGCGCATGAACGAGTTCGCCCGCATGGGATGGGACTCCTCAGCCGTCCCGGATCCTGCCGCGGAGGAAACGTTTACCTCCGCGAAGCTCGACTGGAACTTCGACGAGGAGCAACGCGAGATCCTCAGCGCGTACAAGAAACTCATCGAGCTGCGCCGACAATACCCGATGGCACGCGACGACCTTCGCCAGCTGACCGTAGATCACGGCCCAGCTCAGGGCGCAGACGACGCGTGGCTAACCATGGGTGACCAGGCAGTGCTGGTGGCAAACTTTGGGTCGGAGGGCACCGTCGCCCCAGTGGGCGGAACACTGCTGTACACCTTCGGTGGCGCCGAGGTCTCCGCCGACGAAACCCGCTTAGAACCGTGGGCATTCGCCCTGGTTATGCCGACACAATAAAGTCATACTCGGGTGTGCCTGGGAGGAGGCGTCGGCAATCAATGACCGACGCCTCCATCCGCTCAAGCAACGGCTCGAGGTCGCTAGCGCAAGAAAGCTCCAGGCCAACCAGTGCGGCACCGGTTTCTTTGTTGTTCTTCTTCAGGTACTCGAACAAGGCGATATCGTCATTAGGCCCAAGGATGTCGGTAAGGAACGTGCGCAGCTGCCCTGGCTCCT
This sequence comes from Corynebacterium sp. NML98-0116, assembly GCF_001767255.1. Taxonomy (GTDB): domain Bacteria; phylum Actinomycetota; class Actinomycetes; order Mycobacteriales; family Mycobacteriaceae; genus Corynebacterium; species Corynebacterium pseudogenitalium. The sequence goes on along the minus strand of NZ_CP017639.1, from coordinate 850,208 downwards.
GAGGGAAGTTCACCAAAAAGTAGTGCTTCAGTCCGCGGTGCACAAGCGAACGCTCCATGACCTCTGCGTAGCGCAACACGTCGTTGTTGCCACCAGAGATGATGCACACCACCGTGCTGCCCGGCTGCAGCTTCATCTGCGATAGTGCCGCCACAGACAGCGCGCCCGCAGGCTCCGCGATGATGCCCTCGTTTTGGTACAGCTCCAGCATCGACGTGCACACCGCGCCTTCTTTGCAACGCAGCAGGTGCGTGCGAGCAAGGTTTTCCTCAATAACAGCGAACGGGAAATCGCCGGTGCGCTTCACAGCCGCGCCATCCACGAAGGACTCAATTTCGTTGAGCGTCACAGGGTGACCAGCCTCCAGGGCGGCCTCAAGCGACGGTGCACCCTCGGGCTCAACGCCTACGACCGCAGTGCCAGGCACCATGTCGGACACGTAGGAAAGCACGCCAGCCAGCAAGCCTCCCCCGCCGACTGGCACGAAGATGGTGTCCAGCTCGCGGCCCATAACTGACAACTGCGACACGATCTCCGCCGCAACTGTCCCCTGCCCGATGACGGTATCACGGGCGTCAAAAGGCTCAACCATGGTTGCACCGCGCTCAGCAGCGTCCTTGCGGGCGGCCTCCGCAGCGGCGTCAAACGTATCCCCCACGACGACCAACTCGATATTGTCGCCGCCGTGCACCAGGATGCGGTCTCGCTTCTGCTTCGGCGTTGGCTTCGGCACAAAAATCTTGCCCTGGATCCCCAACGCCCGACATGCGTAGGCCACACCCTGAGCGTGGTTGCCCGCTGACGCCGCAACGACGCCGGCTGCACGCGCCTCGTCACTGAGCCGTGAGATGCTGTAATACGCACCACGAATCTTGTAGGAACGAACGTCTTGCAAATCTTCCCGCTTGAGGAAAATCTCGGCACCGTACTGCTGCGACAAGCGGGGGCAGTACTGCAATGGGGTCGGCTCAATCACCGCAGAAATCTTCGACTGCGCTGCTTGAACGTCCGCGGCGTGTACCGCGTGGAAAGCTGGCTGTTCCTGTTCACTCATAACAGCAAAGTGTATACCGCTGCACCACGTCTAGGTGATACTTTGCCGTAGCCAGTCCAGGCGTTCTAACTATTAAAAGCGTCAATTATCTGCTAGATTTTCTAGCAACAATTCGTGGAGACCGTAGCATTTCATTGACATTGCTGTGGTTTCGCCTCGAATTCCTATCCTTTCAAACAACTTCAGGAGATTTCATGAAGCGCATTTCCACCGTTGCCGTTGCCGCCGCAACCGCAATCTCGTTGACCGTCGCCCCTGCGTTCGCAGAGGAGAACGCCCCAGCGAAGGACACCACGGCTCCAACCGCCGAGCAGACCCCTGGTGACACCAAGGATCAGAACACCCAGGAAACCCCTGACACCGGCAAGGAGTCCGACAAGAAGGACGAGGAGAAGCCAGGCGAGACCGAAAAGTCAGGCGAGACCGAGAAACCAGGCGACAACAACACGAATCCTGGCACCAACAACAACACGAAGACGTCCGGCAGCTCTAAGGGACACGCCCTCGGCGCTTTCGCAGGCATCCTCGCTGCGGTCCTGACCACCGGCTTGATCGTCCTGTCCGACCCGACTGGCCTCAACAAGCTCATCGACATGGCAAACGCGCAGTTCCACCTGGGTCTCGGCCACGTCCACGTGCCGAAGGTGTTCTAAGCTTCACCACTACTTCAGACAAACAGGGAGTTAAACGTGAATACACGCTCACTGGTCGCGCTTGCAATCACTACCGCCCTCGGTGGTGCTTGCCTCACGGCAAGCCCACTGATGGCACAAGAGAAGCAAGACACGCCGACCACGCAATCACGTGTTACTGCCACAGAAACAGCACCTGCTGTGACCGTGACGGTTACCGCTTCGCCAGTACCAAAGACCACGGAGCCACGAAAAGCTGAAGGCCCAAGCTCCGAAGCGATCAACAAAGGCATCATGACCGATGAAACTCGCGAGATTTTCAGCTATATCTCGGCTGGCATCGCACTCTTCGTCGGGCTGATTCAGATGATCACCGCGGCGATCAAGGCGATCCCTGGAGCGCAGGACAAGCTGAAGTCCATGCTTAAGTAGCTGCGTAGCACACAACGCTAAGGCCGGTGCCCTCCTTTCACAGAGTGGGCACCGGCCTTAGCTCATTTGGCTACTGCGATTAGCCAAACAGATGGCGCGTCGCGATCTCTGCGCCCTTCACCAGTGATTCCAGCTTCGCCCAGGCGATCTGGTGGTTCAGCCGCCCACCCAAGCCACAGTCTGCCGAAGCGATAACGTTTTCTGGGCCGACGACCTCGGCGAACTGAACGATCCTATCCGCAACCAATTGTGGGTGCTCGACAGCGTTCGTGCTGTGCGAAATGACACCCGGGTAAATAACGCTGCCCTCTGGCAACGCGTGGTCCTGCCAAACGCGCCACTCATGCGCGTGACGCGGCGATGCCCCCTCGAAGGAAAAGCCGCCAACCTCTGCCCGCAGGATCTCCTCGATAATGTCACCGAACGGTACGTCGGTAACGTGCGGGCCGTGCCACGAACCCCAGCAAATGCGCAGGCGAGTCAGTTCCTTCGGCAAGTCGCGGATGGACTCATTGATGGCGTCGATACGAATACGCAGCCACGCACGGTAGTCTTCCAGGGTCGGCTCGGGATTAATCTGATCCCAGGATTCCGCAAGGTCAGGTGCGTCGAGCTGCACGGTCAAACCGGCGTCGGTAATTGCCTTGTACTCGTGTGCCATCGCAGCAGCACACGCCTGTACGACTTCTTCGTCGGTGTTGTAATACTCATTCTTCAGACGGGCGGCGGAGCCTGGCGAAAGCGCTGCGACAAACCCCTGCGTGGCACCGGCGCGATCCATGGAGCGCTTCAGCAGTGCAACGTCCGTCTCAACTTCCTGCTGGCCAATGTAGGTAATCGGACCCGTGAACTTCGGGTTACCAACCTTCGCACGGCCAGTGAAAATGCCGGAGTGCGGGTCGGAGTACGCCTCGGAAAAGAGTGCGCGGTCTCGGCGATCAGCGAAGCTGGTCAACTCAATGTTTCCAGGCGTGGAACGCTTGATCTCCTGCGAGGCCCAGCGGTCCTCGTCGGTCATGGTCAGTCCACCAAGACGAGAGAAAGAGTAGTTCCACCAAGCACCGTAGTCGACCGCGCCAGAGGTGATGTGACCGTACTCACCCTCGTTGATGATGTCGATGCCCAGATCAACCTGGCGCTGCACCACGTCGTCGATCGCGCGCTCAAGGATCTCCTTAAAGTCCTCGTCGTTGATTTGCTGCTCCGAACGAAGTTGGTTCGCTTCGAGCAGCTCAGGGGTGCGCGGCAGGGACCCAACATGTGTTGTCAAAATCTTGTGCTCGGACATATATTATGCTCCACTCATTCGCCTCTTAGCTGGTATTGATTCCAACGACAGAGTGTAGCCAAGCTGATTTTCACACCGGGGAATATATTCACTCCCCTCCACTAGCCGAGGATCCCAACCCCCATCGTCGCCTTCAGATCGCCCATTAAGCTCGCCGAACGCTCCACCCGCAGATGGTCGCCTAACACCATCATTTGCGTCTCGTCGCCATGTACAAGGTTCAGGTACACATCCGAGTCGCCCGGGTTGTTCTGCAGCACGCCCTTCAAACGCTGGATATTATCCACAGTGCACTGCTCGGTGCGAAGCGTGAGACGCAGTGGCAGCCCAGCACCGTTGCCAGGCCCGAGCTCCGGCGTTTTGACGTCGTCGCCGAACAGGCTCATGCGTTCGTCACGGATCGAGACGTGCGCCTTCACAAGGATGATATTGTCTTCCACAATTTGTGGCGCAACCAGCGAATACACCTTGTTAAACAGCAACACGTCAACGGAGGCGCCGTGGTGATCCTCAATCGTGACGATCGCCCAAGGGGAACCGTCCTTCTTCGAGAAACGCCGATCGACCGAAGAGATCAGACCGCCAATCGTTACCTCGGCGCCGTTTCGCAATTCGCCGGAGAGGATCGTCGTTAACTGAGTATCGGTCTGTGCGTCAATTGCTTCCTCGAAGCCGTCAAGCGGGTGGCCCGAGACATACAAGCCCAGCATCTCACGCTCGAGAGCAAGTTTGTGTTTCTTGTCCCACTCCTCATCCGGGATCTGCAGCGCAAACGCGTTGTCAGCAGCAACAGCGTCGTCACCTCCGAAGGAGGCGAACAGGTCGAACTGCCCCTTGTCAGCAGCCTTCTTCGTGGTAAGCACAGAATCGACGGCATCCTCCTGGATGAGCATCAACCCCTTACGCGGGTGACCAAGCGAGTCGAACGCACCGGCCTTAATTAGAGATTCAGTAATTCGCTTATTACATGGCAGTAGGTCAATCTTGTCGAGGTAGTCAGAGAAGCTCGTGAACTCGCCCTTCGTCCGGCGTGTCTCCTTAATCGACTCAACAACTTCGACGCCGACATTACGCACCGCCGCGAGGCCGTATCGAACGTCCTCGCCAACAGCCATAAAGTTCTCTTCGGAAGCATTAATATCTGGCTGGAGCACGGAAATGCCAAGGTGGCGGCAGTCGGAAAGGTAGATCGCCGACTTGTCCTTCTTATCGCCCACCGAGGTCAACAACGCTGCCATGTACTCAGCGGTGTAGTTCGCCTTCATGTACGCCGTCCAGTAGGACACTAGCGCGTAACCTGCAGCGTGAGACTTGTTAAACGCGTACGAGGCGAACGGCTCAATAATCTGCCACAGTGCGTCCATCGCGCTCTTGGAATAGCCGTTGTCCTGCATCCCCGACCAGAACTTCTCGTACTGCTGCGCCAGCACCTCTGGCTTCTTCTTACCCATGGCCTTACGGAAGCCGTCTGCCTCACCAGCGGTGTAGTTCGCAACCTTTCGGGAGATCTCCATGATCTGCTCCTGGTACACGATCAAACCGTAGGTTTCGTCCAGGATGTCCTTCAGTGGCTCCTCAAGTTCCGGGTGGATGGCCGTAATCGGCTTGCGGCCATTCTTGCGGTCCGCGTAGTCCCAGTGGGCGTTCATGCCCATCGGGCCTGGGCGATACAGCGCGAGCGAAGCGACGATGTCCTTAAAACCAGTCGGGCCCATGCGCTTGAGCAGCTCTTGCATGCCACCCGAGTCCAGCTGGAACACGCCAAGCGTATCGCCGCGAGAGAGCAACTCGTATACCTTCGGGTCATCAGTACTCAACGACTCAAGGTCGATGGTCTCGCCGCGGTTCTTCTTCACGTTTTCCAGTGCGTCGCCAAGCACGGTGAGGTTTCGCAGGCCAAGGAAGTCCATCTTCAGCAAGCCGATGGCCTCACACGCTGGGTAGTCCCAACCAGTAATGATCGCACCGTCGGCAGGCCGCTTCCACATCGGGATGTGGTCCATCAAAGGTACCGACGCCATAATCACGGCACAAGCGTGCACGCCTGCCTGGCGCACAGTACCTTCAAGGCCACGCGCAGTCTCGTAGATGCGGGCTACATCCGGGTCAGTCTCAATCATGGAGCGCACCTCGGTCGCCTCGTTATACCGCGGGTGCTCCGGATCCGTAATACCTGCCAGCGGAATGTCCTTCGCCATGATCGCAGGAGGCAACGCCGCGTTAATACGGTCCGCCATCTGGAAGCCAGGCTGGCCGAAGTTCACCTTGGCCGAGTCCTTAATAGCCTGCTTCGTCTTAATCGTGCCGAAGGTAATCACCTGCGCGATCTTGTCCTCGCCCCAGCGCTCTGCAGCGTACGTGATCATTTCCCCGCGGCGGCGGTCGTCGAAGTCGATATCAATATCAGGTGCCGACGGCCTCTCCGGGTTCAAGAACCTCTCGAAGAGCAGGCCATGCTCCATCGGGTCAATGTTCGTGATGGTCAGCGCGTACGCCACAAGCGCACCCGCCGCGGAGCCACGGCCCGGCCCGACGCGAATGCCAACCTCACGCGCATGCTTGATCAGCTCGGCAACGATGAGGAAGTAGGACGGGTAGCCCTTCATATCGATGACGTCGATCTCGTAGTTCGCGCGCTCGATGTACTCCTCCGGCACCTCCCGGCCCTCGAAGCGCGCCTGCAAACCACGCATCACTTCCTTGCGCAGCCACGTTGTTGGGGTCTCCCCTTCCGGCACGTCAGCCACCGGCATCCGGTCGTGCGGATGTTCCTCCCACAGCTCGCTGTAGTCACCGACACGCTCCGCAATCCACAGGGTGTTATCGCAGGCGTCAGGCACCGTAGAGTCCCACAGGTCGCGCATCTGCTCAGCTGACTTGATGTAGTAGCCGGTGCCGTCGAACTTAAAGCGGTCCGGGTCCATCAGCGTCTTGCCGGTCTGCACACACAACATGGCCTCGTGCGCCGGCGCCTGGGACTCCAGGACGTAGTGACAGTCGTTCGTCACCAGTGGCGGAAGATCGAGCTCCTTGCCGATGCGCAGCAAGTCATTACGTACGCGCTGCTCAATATCCAGACCGTGGTCCATGAGCTCGAGGAAGTAGTTATCACGGCCGTAGATGTCCTGCCACATCGCCGCGGCCTCAAGGGCCTCACGGTACTGGCCAAGCCGCAAACGGGTTTGCACATCACCCGACGGACACCCCGTGGTGCCGATGATGCCGTCGGCATGTTCGGCGACGAGCTCCGCATCCATGCGCGGCCACTTACCAAGCTGCCCCTCGTACGAAGCCAGCGACGAGAGCTTGAACAGATTGCGCAGGCCGGTCGCGTTTTCTGCCAGCATCGTCTGGTGCAGATACGCACCGGAGGCGGACACATCGTCGCGCTTCTGGTCAGGGGTGCCCCACAGCACGCGCTTCTTATTCAGGCGCGACTCCGGCGCCAAGTAGGCCTCGATGCCAATGATCGGCTTCACCCCCGCGTCCACCATCTGGCGGTAAAACGCGTTCGAGCCGAACATATTACCGTGGTCAGTCATGCCCACCGCGGGCATTCCCTGGCGCACAACCTCCTCCGCAAGCATGTCAACTTTCGCCATGCCGTCGAGCATCGAAAACTCGGTGTGGTTATGCAGGTGGACGAAGGAAGATTTTTTGGCCATGCGCTTCATCTTATCCAGACTTCGGACACGGCCAAAAGAGCCAGCAACCAGCGAACTTATTCGTAACGCAAAGCATCAATAGGCTGCATCTTTGCAGCCTTCGCAGCCGGATAGGCACCGAAGAAGATACCGGTTGCCAGCGAAAACCCGAGCGCCAACACAATTGCGCCGAGCGGCGGCCAAGTAAAGGCATCGAACGCGGCCGTCGCGATCATGCCAATCGCCCCGCCCAGAATTACACCGATGATGCCGCCAATCAGGCACACCAGCATCGCTTCGACGATGAACTGCGTACGAATATCGCTTTGCTTGGCACCCAGCGCCTTGCGCACACCGATTTCCCGTGTGCGCTCAGTGACGGTGATCAGCATGATGTTCATCACGCCAATGCCACCGACCAGCAAAGAGATTCCGCCAATAGCGGAGAGCACCGTCGACATGATGCGGAATACGCTCGTCAGCTCTTCCAAGCTCGAGGAAAGATCCACCACCTCAATGGTGTAATCCTCGTTATTGGCGTACCAACGGTCCATGTAGTGTTGCAGGTCGGCCTGGAAGGTCTTCGCGTCTTCATCCGGCGCCGATTGCACCGAAAATGACGTGAACCAGTCGCTGTCAAGCCCAACGCGATCTGCAGCGGTGAGCGGGATATAGATGTCCGCAAACTGTTCTGCGGCACCAAACATTCCGCCGCCTCGGGAATCTTCCTCGCCATCGAGCACGCCCACGATAGTGAACACTGCCGGCTGGTCGTCTACAACCACATCGATGCGCTTGCCCAAACTGGCTTGGGCGTTGCCGTCGAAGAGGGCGTCGATAAGCGAGGGGCTCACGACTGCGAGCGGCCGGTGCCCATCGATGTCATCCTGGGAAATCTCGCGGCCGAACTGCACTTCGATGTTTCGCACCTTCATCGAGTCTGCAAGGACCGGCTTGACGTTCGTGGACACAGTTGTGTCATCGGAGACCACTTCCCCACTCGTGGAAACATCGATGTCCACGCCCTGGATACGGTCCCCAAATGCCTGACGCAGCTCATCGAGCTGCTCGGGAGTGACTGCGTTGCGCTCATCGGATGGTGGCGCGTAAGAAAACGCCGCGAAGGGATCCTCGGATGCATCCGCGTCATCGGGACGCTCATGCACCATCACCGGGTGCGTCGTAGTGCCGACGCCTTCAAGCCCCGACATCACCTGGCGCTCCAGACCACGGCCGAGCGTCATAATAATGACCACTGCCATAATGCCGATAATGATGCCCAGCAGCGTCAGCAACGAGCGAAGCTTATTCTTGCGAAGCGACGAGGAGGCAAGCTTGATTGACTCTCCTACGTTCATGGCCTCGCCCCCAGTGGGGCGCGAACCTGCGCGATGCGCCCGTCCATCATCTCTACAATGCGGCCAGTTTCTTCTGCCAACTCAGGGTTGTGCGTGATGAAGACGATGGCTTTACCAAGGTCGTCGTGCAGCTCGTGGAAGAGGTCCATCACCATGCGGCCCGTCTTGGAGTCCAGGGCACCGGTAGGCTCATCCGCGAGCAGCAGGTCAGGGTCGTTCGCAAGGCTGCGAGCAATTGCCACGCGCTGCTTCTGCCCACCCGACAGTTCGTTCGGGTTATGGTGCAAGCGGTCGCCCATGCCCATCATGTTCAAAAGTTCAGCGGCGCGCTCCTCGCGCTCTTTCTTATCGACGCCCGCATACATCATTGGCATCGCCACATTTTGCAACGCGTCGATTCGACCGATCAGGTTAAAGTTCTGGAAGATAAAGCCGATGTTCTGGCTACGATACGCGGCCAGCTCGTTGTCCGACTTGGCGTACACCGGCTCGTCGTTGAACGCGTACGCGCCGTCTGTCGGCCGGTCGAGCATGCCAACCAGGTTCATCAGCGTCGACTTGCCGCAACCCGACGGGCCGACGATAGAGACAAATTCGCCCTGCTCTGCATGGAAGTCGATGCCATGCAGCACGGTCAGCTCGCTGGGCTCTCCGACGTTGTACGTCTTGACGATCCTGCGCATGTCAATGAGCAGACCGCTCTTCGACATCGCCTCTTGCCCTGCAGGTGTGTGCAGTGCTGGTTGAGGTTGCGCAACTGGCTCTGTCAGCGTTGGTACTTCGAGCTCCTCCGTCGAAGGCTCGGCGGCCTCAAACAACTCGTCGAACTCTGCGTCGGTGGCATCGTCCTGTACGCGTTGTCGGGAGTGCTTTCGGAAGGGATTCCGTGCCATCGCCTACCCCTCCTTTTCCGCTGGCGCGGAAGACTTCGGCGCTGCAGAAGACGTCGCCGGAGTGGTTGCAGCGGCACTGCCTGTCGGCTTCTTGTCCTTTGCGTTCTTTACCTGCTCAGGATCAAAGTTTTCGTCGTTGACCTTCACCGTGGAGCCAACCTTGTCCTTGAAGTTCTCAGGCCAGTTGATCACGATGTCGCCTGGCTTGAGCTCGCCCCCCGTGACAGCGACGTCAACGTCATTCTTCGCACCGGTCTTGACAGTGCGCTCTTCTACGACGCCGCTGGTGTCGCCGGGATTCTCCGTTGCGAGCACCAAAATCTTGTTCTCGTCGTAGACGGCGTCGCGAGGAATGTTGATGGAGTTCTTCGCCTCTTCAGTGATAATTTCAGCACGCACACTGCCACCGAGCAGCAGGCCTTCCTTGTCACCGGTGACTTCGATCTCAACGGGGAACATCACCGAGGAGCCTCCGCCGCTGCCACCTGCGGACATTGCGGCTGCAGCCTCTGCCCCACTACCAGCACTCGCGCCTGTGGAACCGACCGGGGAAACTCGCGTGACGCGCCCAGTGAACTTCTTCTTACCCGTCGCAGTCGAGGTGAACTCAACGCGGTTGTCCTGCTTGATCGCCGGGACGTCCGCCTCGCGCACGTTAGCGCGGATCAACAGTCGGGAGTCATCTGCGATGCCAAGGACGCGACCCTGCGGGATATCGCCTACCTGCACGTCAACGTTTGTGACTACGCCAGCCATTGGAGCGTTAATCGTTGCTTCCTGCACTTGGAGCTGCAGCGTACCGTCGTCGTCAGCGGCAGAAGCATTCTCTGCTGCGCGCCACGCGGAATCAACCTGTGCCTGGAGCTGCTGCCGCTCCTGCCCGGCCTGCGCCTTGGCGGCCTCCAGCGCGGCTTGCGACTCCTGAAGTGCAGCTCGAGCCTGCTCCACGCTCAGCATCGGGACAGCACCCTGGCCGCCACCCGGAACTTGACCCGGCGCGGCCGGGGCTGCAGGAGGTGCCGTGCGGATGCCGTGGCCGGAACCGCCTGGCAGACGGGAGGACAAATCGCCGGCCATCTTTTGAACGTGGGCTGCGATCTTCGGCGAAGCGATCATCCGTGCGCCACCCTGCGCGGCAAGCGCAGCATCAAGCGCTGCCTGCGCCTGATCCACCTGGGCCTGCGCCTGAGCCACGGCCGGGTTGGAGCCGTTTGCCATCGCCTGGTCGTACGCGTTGAGCTGACTCTTGGCCTGCTCGACGCCCTGCATCGCTTCTGCCTGGGCACTCGCCTGCTGCTTTTCTTGCTTGGCAAGTTGGCGCTGCAGCGCGTCGGTGTTCATCTGCACCAAGAACTGATCTTTAGCGACGCGGTCGCCTGGCTGCACTGCGAGCCGTTCGACCTCGGACTGCAGCGCGGTCGTGATGCTCACTGAGCGAATCGGCGCAATGTTGCCATTGACCACGATGCTATTGGTGAGGTTTTCCTCTGCAGCGATCGTGTAATCTCCGGCGAGCAAACCATCGTGCCCGCCATCATCACCACCGCCAATAGCGCCACACGAGGCAGCGAATAACGCCGCGGTGGTAGCCAACGCTACCCCCGCAATTCGTGTCTTCGAAAATCGCTGACGCTGCGGGCTTCGGGCGTTGACTCCAGGGTCGGAAACCAATGTCTCTCCTCGTGTTGTTTTCCGCGCACCTTTTGGATGCGCGTATAGGTGCAATCCCGGAAAACTATACACGCCTTCACTGTGCGTCTACGAAACTTACGGGCCGGATTGCGAACGCGCCCCATACCGCGTCAGCTGGTAAAACTTCCACAGCAAACACATCGTTCACATCGTTCACATCAGCCAAATGCGCAACAGCGTCGTAGACGACTGCGCCTTCAATGTGTGCAGAGACTCCTCGGAATATCTCGGCGCGCGACGCTCCGGGCGCAGGCTCTCCGACTGGATTCGCGCCTAACTCGGTGATCACGGCGTTCACGCGCCCAACTGGGCGCAGTACTGCGTCTGCTTCTTCTGGATTCAAAGGATGGCCGAACGATACAAGCGCGAAGTGAGCCTGTTCACCTTCCTGCAATGCCTCTTCGAGGCTTTGCTCCGCGCGCGCCGCGTACTGCGGCGCAGTCTCGTCTTGTTCTGCCCCCAGAGCGTCCCCTTGCAGCACAGGTTGCTCCGGCGGATTATTGACGCCAACAAGGTAGCAGCATCCGTAAAGCACAGCACCGGCGAGCAATGCCGTGATTACAGCCCGCCACCCCTTTGCCTGGTTAGCCACGGTTCGCCGATCGCAACATGTCCAAGGCGTGCTGCAAGTCGTCCGGGTAGGAAGATTTCACCGTCATTGGCTTTCCGGTACTTGGGTGGTCGAACGTCAAGCTGGTGGCGTGCAGCCACTGTCGGTTGAGCGCAAGCTTGGCAGCAAGGTTCGGGTCACACCCGTACATTGGGTCGCCGACGCACGGGTGCCCTACCGAAGACATGTGGACACGAATCTGGTGTGTGCGCCCTGTTTCCAGATGGACCTCAAGCAGGCTTGCCTGGCGAAACGCCTCGAGCACCTCGTAGTGCGTAATACTCTGGCGCCCATCCGCCGTGACAGCAAACTTCCACCCCGCCGACGGATGGCGCCCGATCGGCGCGTCAATCGTGCCGACAATCGGGTCAGGCAGCCCCTGCACCACCGCGTGGTACGTCTTGTGCACCGTTCGGTCCTTGAACGCACGCTTCAGCACCGAATAGCCACGCACACTATTTGCGACAACCATCACTCCGGACGTGCCGACGTCCAATCGCTGCACAATCCCCTTGCGCTCCGGGGGGCCAGCATCTGGCAGTGTAAAACCCATCGCCTGCAACCCACCGACCACGGTTGGCCCCTCCCAACCCAGTGTTGGGTGGGCGGCAACGCCTACCGGCTTGTCCACAGCGATGACGTCCGCGTCGTGGTAGATCACGTCGAGTCCGTCGACGTGCTCGGCCACAGGCTCCGGCGCGCGCTTCGGCGGTGGCAGCGTGGCCTCCAGCAGGGCGCCCGCAGTAACACGATCGGATTTCTGTACTGGGGAGGCGTCGATAAGTACGCTGCCGTCGGCGATCATCTCTGCCGCAACACTGCGCGAGACCCCAAAGAGCTTTGCAATTGCCGCGTCAACGCGCATCCCCGACAGCCCCTCAGGCACCGGAAGCGCGCGAAACCCCGTACTCACGACCGCGCCTCCTTTGCAAACATCGAGATGACGACGACGGCCACCCCGATGGTGATGGCGGCGTCGGCAAGGTTGAACACTGCAAACGAACCGATGGAGATGTAGTCAACGACATGGCCGAACCAAAAGCCCGGCTCGCGCACGAGCCTATCGATGAGGTTGCCAAGCGCCCCTCCCGCGATCAACGCCACCCCAAGTGTCTCCCACCTGCCAGCAAGGCGTGGGGCATAGATCAACGCACCGATAACGAACGCAAGCTGGATCGTCGTGAACAGCCACGTCGAGTTCTGTCCCATCGAAAAGGCCGCGCCAGGGTTAAACAATAAATACAGTCGAGCCCAATCACCGATCACTGGCACGGGCTCACCGGGTGTCAAGGATGTCACCATGATTTGCTTGACTACTTGATCCACAGCAGCAACAGCGAGCATAACGCCGACGACGACACCGAGCGAGCGACGCTTCGCTGACGCTCCGTCGCGCACACGTGATTCCTTTGAATTACCCATCGCAGATAACTGTAGTATGCAAATGCTGTAGCTTGTGAAGTTGTGTTGTACTCCGCTCATCCCAAAAGTTCATTGTTCGGCCCTCTGACCATCACCGCCGCGGTTTTTGCGCTCACTGCATGCAGCGCCGAGGAGCCGGATCCATTCGCTGACATTCCCGAGTTCGCCGTTGAGTCACCAGTCGTGCAGGTACTTTCACAAGGACAAAACCCGCAGGTGTGGAAGTACGAGGACGGCGCATCAGCAGACAGCGAAACTACGGCGCCGCAGCGGGTCGCGCTGTCGCACGCGATTGCGCAGTACCCCGGCGAGGAGGGCTCGGAGCCGGTCATCGCGCGCGAGCACGAGCGCGACACAGTCACGCTGACCGTTTCGACGCACACTTCAGAAAGCAACAACGAGGGTGCTGTGCGCCAGGTAGACCTTGTCGCAGAAGGGTTAGAGCACTCGGATTTAGCGATGCAGAACAGCTTGACGTCAAACGAGGGCTTCCAGATGCGCTGGCACAGCGACCCTAACGGCACAGTATCGGCGGTACAACTGATGCCTACGGCGGATTCCGATGAGGAAGGCCGGGCCATCGCCGAGCAGAACTTGCTCGAGTTGATGTCGTGGCAAGTTGTCTTCCCGGATGAGCCAGTCGGCGTAGGCGGCTCCTGGAAAGTTGAGCAGCGAGGACTTGGTGCCTCGGACATGCTACGGACCACCACGTACACGCTGGAATCCGCACAGGACGCAACACTCGAGCTGAAAGTAGATGTCCAGGAACGCCCGCTGAAGCGATCCATCACGATTGATAACGAGGTCGCTGGCGCCTTGGACGGCACGACGCTGCACGTGGTGAGCAACACTTCGCACTCGGAGGGCTCGCTGACGGTGGACCTGCATTCGCCACTTCCGGTGGGCGGTTCTGTGCTTACCGCTACGCGGCTTGTCTACGGCAGTGACGAAGCCGATACCCGTGTGGCCCAAGACACCACGAGCGTTGTGGACTATAACGTATAAGAGACGGCCCACATTTGATGACGAGGAACATCCCATGACTGCCCCACTGCATATTGGCCTTGACGGCATTTCGTTTTCGTACCCAGGCGGACACCGCGTCCTCACCGACATTTCTTTCGCGGTGCCATCCGGGTCTGTCACCGGGCTCATCGGAGAGAACGGCGCCGGCAAATCGACGCTGCTCGGCATCATCTCCGGAGAGCTGAAACCCGACGCAGGGGTGCTTATCACGCCCCCGATCACGGGCTTCATCCCGCAGGAAACCTCGCTGCCGTTCAGCGAGCCCGCCCAATCACTTATCGACGAAGCCGTCAAAGAGCTTCGCGCTGTCGAGGAAGACATCTCAACCTTTGCGCAGCGCATGGTCGACAACCCAGACGACCAGGAGGCGGCCGACGCGTACGACCGGGCGTTGTCCCGCGCGGAAAACTCCGGCGTGTGGGAGTTAGATGCTCGCATCGCTACCGTGTTGGCTGGCCTCGGCCTTGCGAACGTCGACCTGGCCACCCCACTGGGCGAGATGTCTGGCGGGCAACGCCGACGGTTTGCACTGGCCACGCTGCTGCTACACCCGGTGGACGCCATGGTCCTCGACGAGCCGACCAACCACCTCGACGACGAAGCCGTCGACTTCCTCATCGGCGAGCTCGAGGCATTCAAGGGGCCTGTACTCGCCGCGTCGCACGACCGCTACTTCCTCGACACCGCGTGCGACGGCATCGTCGACCTCGACCCTGGCTTGGGCGCCGAGGGCGGCTTCGGCGAGGAGACTCGCCAGGGCACCCGCTACCGTGGCGCGTTCAGCGACTACCTCAAGGCCCGCGAGGATCGACGCCGCCGTTGGGAAAGCGACTACGCAGCGCAAGAGCACGAGCGCGCCAGGCTTGAGAAGGCCGCTGAGCAAACCGGCGAGGACATCTTCCACTCCCAAGAAGCCTCTTCTGACATCCGAATGGCGGCAAAGTTCCAGGCGGACCGCGCGGCGAAGACGGTGGGCAACCGCAGGCGCTCGGCGTCGCAACGCCTCGAAGCGCTGGAGCGAACGGAGATTCCGGAGCCACCGGCGCGGCTGCGCTTCCGTGGCCTCCCGCCGCATACCGCGACCTCGCTTGGGCTCCCGGCGCTGGTCACCCAGAACCTCTCCGTTCCTGACCGCCTCGCCCCACTGAGTATCAAAGTGCAACCCGGCCAGCAGCTCCTCGTTGAAGGCCCAAATGGCTCCGGTAAGTCCACGCTGCTGAAAATTATCGACGGCCAGCTGCGCGACTACGAGGGCGAGATCATCATGCCGGAAGAGATGACCGTCGCACGCCTCGAGCAGGACGACTCGTGGACTGACCTCGACAAAACCGCAGCCGAAGTGTTCGCGGAGCTCACCCCAGAGGGTGTGCCAGACCTCGTAGAAATGGGCCTGATGACCGAGGAGCAGGCAGCGAAGAAGCTCGACGACCTCTCGCTCGGCCAGCGTCGCCGCGTCTCACTGGGCATCATCCTGGCGTGCCCGCCTGACCTGCTGCTGCTCGACGAGCCGACAAACCACCTCTCGCTCGCACTGGCCGAAGAGCTGGAACACGCCCTGCTCGCGTTCGAGGGCACCGTCATCATCACCAGCCATGACCGTTGGGTGCGCCGCCAGTGGCACGAGCGCCAGGCCAAGAAAGACGCACGCGCCAGAACTCTGACTCTCGCCACGTTGTGGACTGAGGAGCTCTGGCGCGCGGATAAGCAGTAGTGTCTGCTTAGAGGTTCGGTGCCTGCTGGTAGCCTTCCGCAGGCTGCTCACCTGGCTGCTCTTCAGCCGGGGCTGCCGGCTGCGGAGCAGAGCTCTTGCACATCTCTGGTACCTGCTCAGGCGGCAGGGTGTTGTTGATCAGGGTGCATGCCCAGACCTGAGAAAGCTTCCACACGCCGTCTTCGAAAACGAATTCCACGTCCTCCGCAAGCTGCGGCTGGGAGTCGGGACGGGTGAAGCTGACCGTTGCCAGAACGGTATCCGGGGTGTAGCCAGGAAGCACAGGCGGTACGACCTGGAAGTTCGCGCCGGACTCCTCCTGGGACTGCGCCATCACGTCGAACAGTTCAGGGACGTTCTCTCCGCCCTGGACCGTGTTCACGCGCTCCTCAATCGGCAGGCTTGCATCGGTTGCGCGCATGAGCACTGCGTTGAGTTCTTCAGCGGTTGGCTGCTGCGCGGCGGGCGCGACAGACTCGCTGGTGGCCTGCGTTGCCGTGGTCGCGGGATCATCCTGGCTGTTGTCGCCAGAGCATGCGCTCACGCCGAGCCCGAGGCCCAGCGCGGCGGCGACAGCTACGATCGGTGCTGCTTTCACGATTTCTCCTTGAAGCATTGTCTTCAGCGGCTCACGGTCACAGTTAGCGATCCGACACCGCTCTAACCTTGCCAACGTTACCGGCGTTTTTACCTTGGCACCAATACGCCACTCTGGCACGCTGTGAGTTATGGAATCTTTCGTACTGCTCATCGCCACCGGTGGCACCATCGCATGCACCGCAAACTCTGAAGGCGCACTCGTTCCAAGCCTTAGCGCTGAAGACCTCGTCCACTCCAGTGGCACCACCGAGCCCGTCCGCGTGTATGACGCGCTGCGTCTCGACTCGTCCGCGATCACCTTCGCTGACATCGACAAGCTTCGCTCCCTCACTGCACAAGCACTGCAAGACCCGCAGATCAGTGGCATCGTAATTAGCCACGGCACCGACTCCATGGCGGAGACCGCATTCGCACTCGACATCGTGCACGACGACCCCCGCCCTATTGTGCTTACCGGTGCCCAGCACGCCGCCGACCACGAACACCCCGACGGCCCCGGGAACCTCGCGGGCGCAATTGCCGCCGCCGCAGATCCGCTTCGACGCAACAACGGCGTACTCCTCCACTTCGGCGGCGCCACCCTGCCCGCCCGCGGGCTGTTGAAGCGCGACACACACGCCCTCGAAGCCTTCACCTTGAGCAGCGAACGCCCACTTCCCCGCCCCGCAGCACTTGCCAGCAAGCCGTTGGCAGCCATTCACATTCCCATCCTGCGCGCATGGCCCGGCGCGGACGGCGAGATCGTGGATGCCGTCACCAGTATGAACCCGGATGGCATCGTGATCGAGGCGCTCGGATCCGGCAATGTTGGCCCCGGCATGGGTAAGGCAATCACCCGCGCACTCGATTCGGGTATCCCCGTCGTAATCACCAGTTCCGTACCCTACGGCGAGGTCACCTTCGCCTACGGCGGCACCGGTGGTGGCGCTACCCTCGGCTCCCAAGGGGCGATCGCCGCGGGGTTCCTACGCGCTGGTCAGGCGCGCATCGCGCTCGCGACAGCGCTGGCCAACGGCGTGGATCCGGCGTCAGTGTTCTGAGTCGAGCCAGTCCTGCCACGCAAGGGAATCCACCGGGTCCGCTGGCTGGAGCTTGGGGTCGTCGATACGCAATGTGTGCATCTTCCCAGGTCCCGTGGCCCTCGTTTCAAAACGCACGCTCACCCAGCCTTTGCCCGCGCCTTGGACCCAGCCGTGGCCGAAATCCTCGTGGTAAATGTCCTGGGTGGCGCGCCACACGCCGTTGGTAGGCCCGTCGTATAGCTCGACTGCAACATCGCTGCTGGCCACGTGGTCGCTGACCCCGGATTCGTAATCACTGTCAGCGGGTACAGGCCGGATGATTTCCTGGTCTAGCTCCGGAAAGAGCACGTCCTGGAGCGCATCTTCGAGTCCTGAGTAGGACACGCCCACGAGCCGGATCGGGCCGACCTCGTCCGGGTAGCGCACGATGCGAAACGCCGTCGCGCGCAGTGTCTCCGCATCGTCAGTGGCGTAAGGCAGCGTCGCAGAACGCGACTCGATGCGGAAGTTCGCCATCCTTAGCTTCACCGTCACAGTCCTCGCACCGCGCCCATCTTTCAACAAGCGCCTGTGCGACTCCTCGGCGGCGCGCTCGACCGCGGCGTCAACCTCGGCCGCAGTGGTCAGGTCCTGGGGAAAAGTGTGCTCGGAAGAAATCTGCTTCGCGACGGCCCTCGGCGCCACCGGACGATCATCGTGCCCCCGCGCCAGCTGCCACAACTGCTTCGCGACGACCCCTCCGAGCGCGATATCGACTTCCTTCTCGCTCAGCGCCGCGAAGTCCCCGATCGTTTCAATCCCGGCCTGCGCAAGCTTCGCCTCAGTGACAGGCCCAACGCCCCACAGCTCGTTGACGTTCAGAGGGTGCAGCAGCGCTTCCTGCTGTTCGTGAGGCAAAATGTACACCCCGTCGGGTTTTGCCAGGCCCGAGCCGATCTTCGCGTATTGCTTACCACTGCCCGCACCAATCGAGCTTGGCAAGCCTGTCTCATCCTTAATGTCTCCACGTAGCTCGTTGGCCCACTCAAGCACGGTCTCCGGATTCGCTCCCGCGAGCTCCTCGGGCTCCATGAACGCCTCGTCGATAGAGAGCTGCTCCACGACGCTGACCCTGCGCTCAATGATTTCAAACACGCGTTGCGACGCCACCTTGTACACCGGGCGCCGCGGGGCAACGAGCACCGCTCGCGGACCCACCAGCTTCGCAGCTTGGTGGGTCGGCATTGCGGAACGCGCCCCATACTTGCGGGCTTCATAGCTTGCGCCCGCGACAACGCCCCGCCCGTTGACACCAGCAACGAGGACGGGGCGTCCACGTAACGTTGGGCGTGTGAGCTGCTCACAGGATGCGTAGAACGCATCCATGTCGATGTGCAGGACCCAACGTTTCATCGCAAATTACTGCTTAGCAATCGCTGCGCTCACACCTTCGTGAATCGTGTGCGCCTCGCCGTTGAGCGTCTCGACGATCTCGAAGGACGTCGCGAGCGTCTCATGCGCGATGTGCTCAGCGTGGCGCTGCGCCCACTCGACCTTGTCGGAAGGTACGCACAGCTGTACCGAGATGCGGTCAGAGACTTCGTATCCTTCCTGCTTACGAGCGTCCTGCAGACCACGAATCACGTCTGCTGCCCAGCCCTCGGCCTCGAGCTCCTCGGTCAGCTCCGTATCAAGCACGACCAGGCCAACGACGGCATCGGTAGCGTCAACCCGAGCGGTACTCGTCGGGTCCTCAGCCACCAGGCGCTCGGTGTAGAGCTCCGGGGTGAGCACGATGTCGCCGTCGACAACAACGTTTTCGCCTTCACGGACGTAGTTGCCAGCCTTGACGTTCTTGATAGCGCGCTGTACGTCACGGCCCAGCTTCGGACCCGCGACCTTCGCGTTCACCACAACCTCGAAGGAACCAACGGAGTCGACGTCATCAGTCAGCACGACTTCCTTCACGTTGACCTCATCCTTGATCACAGACGCGAAGTCCTGCAGCTGGTCCGAGCCCGCCAGCGCCACCGTGAGCTTCGGCAGTGGCAAGCGGTTGCGCAGCTTCTTCGACTTACGCACAGACGAAGCAGCGGAGCACACCGCGCGCGTTGCATCCATCGCACTGACCAGTGCAGGGTCCGCCGGGATCGCATCCGCGGACGGGAAGTCCGCCAAGTGCACCGAGCGACCACCGGTCAGGCCACGCCAGATGACCTCACTGATGTACGGCAGCAACGGGGCCGTCACACGGGTCAGGATCTCCAGGACCGTGTACAGCGTGTCAAACGCCTCAGGATGCTCCTCCTGACCCGCCCAGAAACGGTCGCGTGACCGGCGCACGTACCAGTTCGTCAGCGAGTCAGCGAAGCGACGGACCTCGTCACATGCGTCCGCGATGCGTGTGTCGTCGAGCGCCTCCTTCACCGCAGCCACGAGGTCATGCGTCTTCGCCAAGATGTAGCGGTCCAGCACATCCTGCGAATCGACGCTGAACTTTGCCTCCTCGGAGGAGTACAACTGCAGGAAGGTGTACGCGTTCCAGATCGGCAGCAACGCGTGGCGCACGCCCTCGCGGATGCCCTGCTCCGTCACGATGAGGTTGCCGCCACGAAGAATTGGCGAAGACATGAGGAACCAACGCATCGCGTCGGAACCATCACGGTCGAAGACCTCGTTGACGTTCGGGTAGTTGCCCTTCGACTTCGACATCTTCAGACCGTCATTGCCCAGCACGATGCCGTGCGCAACGACCTTCTTATACGCCGGACGGTCGAAGAGTGCCGTCGCCAAGACATGCTGCACGTAGAACCAACCACGCGACTGGCCCGAGTACTCCACGATGAAGTCCGCAGGCTGACGAGCGTCGTGCTCCTCAACATTCTCAAACGGGTAGTGGTACTGCGCAAACGGCATCGAACCAGAATCAAACCAGCAGTCCAACACGTCCGGCACGCGACGCATCATCGACTTCCCGGTCGGATCGTCTGGGTTCGGGCGGACCAGCTCATCAATGTCTGGGCGGTGCAGCGACTTCGGGCGAACGCCGAAGTCCTTCTCCAGCTCTTCGAGCGACCCATAGACGTCCACACGCGGGTACTCCGGGTTATCCGACACCCACGCCGGCACCGGTGAGCCCCAGTAGCGGGTACGCGAAATGTTCCAGTCACGCGCGCCTTCCAACCACTTACCGAACTGGCCGTCGCGAATGTGCGATGGGATCCAGTCGATCTCCTGGTTCAGCTCCACCATGCGGTCGCGGAACTCAGTGACCTTCACAAACCACGCCGGAAGCGCCATGTAGATCAGCGGCTCGCCCGAACGCCAGGAGTGCGGGTAGGAGTGTTCAATCGTCTGGTCACGGACCACGCGGTGCTTCGCACGAAGGTCACGGATGATGTCACGGTTCGCGTCAAAAACCAGCTTGCCTGCGTACTCCGGCACCAGCGAGGTGAACTTACCATCAGCATCAACCGGGATGACTAGGTCGATCCCGTACTCCTGGCAGGTGTACATATCGTCTTCACCGAACGCAGGCGCCTGGTGAACAACGCCCGTGCCGTCCTCGGTGGTCACGTAGTCCGCGTTCAACACCATGAACGCCTTTTCCTGGTCACGGAAGTAGTCGAAGACCGGCTCGTACTCCAAGCCCTCGAGCTCGGAGCCCTTGAAGGTGGCGACAACCTCGCGCTCCTCGCCAAGCTCCTTCGCGTACGCGCCGATGAGCTCCGTCGCCAGCAGCAGCTTCTTGCCGACGACCACCTCTTCACCGTCCGCACCAACACGGACCAGCGAATACTCAACGTCCGGATGGACCGCAAGCGCCAAGTTCGACGGCAGCGTCCATGGCGTAGTGGTCCAGGCGATCGCAGCTGCGTCGTGCAGCTCAGGGTGCTGCTTCCAGGTCTCCGCAGCAGCAAATCCTTCACGCCCACCCGTAAACGGCATCGTTACGGTTACGGTCGGATCCTGGCGGTTGCGGTAAGAATCATCCAGACGCGTCTCTTGGTTCGACAGCGGCGTATGCTCCGCCCACGAGTACGGCAGCACGCGGAAGCCCTGGTAAATCAGCCCCTTGTCATACAGGGTCTTAAACGCCCACATGACGGACTCCATGTACGGCAGTTCCATCGTCTTGTAGCCGTTATCGAAGTCCACCCAACGAGCCTGGCGAGTCACATACTCTTTCCACTCATCGGCGTAGTGCATCACGGACTTGGCGCAGTACTCGTTGAACTGTGCCAGACCCATGTTTTCGATCTCGGCCTTATCCTTGATGCCGAGCTGCTTCTCAGCCTCGAGCTCCGCGGGAAGGCCGTGGCAGTCCCAACCAAACACGCGCGGAACGTAGTAACCAGCCATCGTGCGGTAGCGTGGCACGATGTCCTTGACGTAGCCCGTCAGCAAGTGGCCGTAGTGTGGCAAACCGTTGGCGAACGGAGGGCCGTCGTTAAACACATATTCTTCGCAGTCTTCGCGCTGCTTCAGCGATGCCTGGAACGTATCATCCTCGTTCCAGTACTTCAGTACCTGCTCCTCCATTTTTGGAAACGCGGTACTTCCCCCGGTCAGATCTACCTTTGGGTAGACACTTCCGACCTTGCTCATCTCCGTCTCTCCTTCACGCACAATGCTTACCTTGTCACAGGGACGCAGCGAACAACGCCACGCGGTACCACCCTGCTTGAAGTCCGCCGTGAGACGAACTTCCGCTTCATTTGCGGTGAAAGAAATAACGCTTCCTAATTACGTCCGGTTCTACTAAGCAATAGCGTACTGTAGCGCAACAGCTGTTCTTCCGGAAACGCTCCCCGATGATGGTCGGATCATCACGCGCTACCGCACCACCAGGTGGTGAAGCACGTAGCTTGTCTCATTCTAGCCCTTTGTCCCCCAGAAATGGCAACAACCACCACTCACCGCAGTGAATGGTGGCTGATGTTTGAAAGAAACTACTTATTGCCAGCGTCGCCGCTCGGAGCGGACGTGCCACGGGTCTCAAGCTCCTCCAGCTGGGACTCGAGCAGTGTGCGCAGGCGAGTGCGGTACTCGCGCTCGAAGGTGCGCAGCTCAGCGATGCGGTTCTCGAGGGCGGTCTGCTGCTGCTTCACCGTGTTCATGATCTCGGTGTGCTTACGCTCAGCCTCGGTGCGCAGCTTCGTTGCCTGCTCCTCAGCCTGGCGAATCTGCGCCTCAGCGCGCGAGTTAGCTTCGTTGGTGGTTTCCTCAGCCTTCTTCTCGGCGTCTGCAACGAGCTGCTGTGCACGAGCCTCAGCCGACTGCTTCGTCTCAGCAGCCTTACGCTCAGCCGCCTGGATCTGCTCGCGGGAATGCGTCTCTGCCTCAGACAGCTGCTTCTTCGAGCGTGCCTCGGCATCTGCCAGCTGACGCTCTGCGGAACCACGGGCCTCGTCGAGCATCGAGCGGGCCTCTGCCTGCGCGTCGTTGGTGAGGCGGTCTGCCATCTCCTGCGCGAGCCCAAGCACCTTCGCCGCCTGCATGTGCGTATCGGCGGATGCTGCATTCTGGTCGACAGCCGCAGCCTGCTGCGGCGCGGCGGCAGCCTTTGGCGCCTGCTTAGCCTGCTCTGCAGCCTGCTCCGCGTCCTGGCGAGCCTTTGCCGCTTCCTGCTTCGCAGCCTGAGCGTCCTTCTCAGCCGCTACCTTTGCCTCCTGCGCAGCACGGAGCTTCTGCTCGTACTCAGCACGAACCTTCTTCTCAACTCGCTTTTCAATCTCAGCTTCGTCGACATCGCTGGACGCGGCCGCAGGAGCAACCGGGGCAGCAGACCCACCAGCACCGAGCTCTTCGACACGGGCCCGAAGGTCATCGTTCTCATCTTGCAGTTGCGCAAGCGTGTCTTCCACGAGGTCCAGGAACTGGTCAACCTCGTCCTCGTTGTAGCCCCGCTTACCAATTGGTGGTTTGCTGAAAGCGACATTGTGCACGTCTGCTGGTGTCAGCGGCATTGGCGTTCCCTTCGATGTCGATATTGTGTCCGCAATGTCGCGAACACAGATTGCCTCCCACGCTACGGGAAGCGAACCCTAAAATCTAATAGTTCGTCATTCTTTTATCGATCCATAGTAACGCATAGGTTCACACGCACCAGGCATCACCGCCAGTTATACCCCTTTTCTGCCCCCGATGCCCAATAATTGATGTCGATCCGGGCATAAATTACGGGAAAACTAAGCAAAAAAGGCACCTACCAATGTAGGTGCCTCAATCCAAGCTCACTATTACAACATGGTGACCCGTACCAGCATCTGGAGCAGCATAATCGCCACGAACAGTACGATCACACTGACGTCTATCCCAACGCCGCCACTCATACGCATGGGCGGAATGAGTTTGCGGAAGAACTTCACAGGCGGGTCCGTGACCACGAACATGCCTTCCGCAACGACCATAAACCAACTTGGTGGATCAAACTGCTTCGAGAAGGATTGCACCATCTCGACAATGATGCGGATGACCACAATCAGGGAGTACAACCCAAGCGCGGCGTAAAGAATTGCTCCTAATAAAGACACGGGTCACACACTACCTGTTCTTCTTGATGTTTCGCAGAGCTGGACGTCGATTAGCGAAGACGCGCTGTGTGCTGCAGCTCAACTTCGGTCAAACGAGCGTTTTCCGGAACGATCGCGAAGACTCGTCGGCGGGTCTCAACGCCCCTGCTCAGGTTGTACATGTTGCCACGAAGTGCGAAGCACAGACCAGCGGCAAAGTCGACGATGCGCTTTGCATCGTGGGGGTCGAGATCCGTCAGCTCCATAATCACGGCATCGCCATCACGGAACGGCTCGCCGATATCCTTCGCATCGTTGTAATTGCGCGGAGCAGTGGACACGACCTGGGGAGTGTAGGACTTCGGTGCGCGATCCGCGTAGTCACGGGTAGCTGAGGAGCGGTAGCGGTCCTCGCTGCCGTACTCAGATGTGCGCGAAGGTCTCGTCGATTCCTCGCGAGTGTTCTCGCGCTCGTCGTACTGCACTTCATCGAAGTAGGGGTCATCTTCGTTGAACGGGCCAAGACCGAAAAATTCTTTCGCGCTGCCGATAATAGACATCTGGGTGCTCCTCGTTTGTTGCCTGTGCTGACGGGGCAGAAATTACCTCTATGTAATTCCGGATTAGGTTTTTAGACTACGGGCCTCGGCCCCATCACCGCCGTTCCGACACGCACGACATCCGAGCCATGCGCGATGGCTTCTTCAAAGTCCGCGGACATCCCCGCCGAGAAACGCAGGGGCCGCCCAAGCTTGGCCGCGTAGGTGTCTCGCAGCTCGCGGACCTGGTCGAATACCTCGCTGGCGTTTGCATCTAGCGGTGGCACAACCATAAACCCGTCGAACTGGAGGTGCTCAGCCCCCTCGAGCGCTTCAACCAACTCGGCGATCTTCTCCACCGCGACACCGCCACGGCTTTCGTCGCCGTCTGCAGAAACCTGAACAAGGCACGGCAGGATTTCGGACGTCCGATCACCCCGCTCAAGAGCGAGCGCCATGCCACGCTCGAGTCCCTTCGCCAACTTCAAGGAATCCACCGAGTGAACCTCACTCGCCCATCGCGCCACTGCGTTCGCCTTCTTCGACTGGATCTGCCCGATCATCGCGATACCACAGTCGACCCCGTGCTCGCGCAGAGTCGCGACCTTGGCGCTCGCTTCCTGCTCGCGGTTCTCCCCCACCAGGCGAATACCTTCCGCGGCAAGTACCTCAATCGACGAGCACGGATGAAACTTCGTCACTGGTAGCAGTTCCACGCTTCCCGGCTCGCGACCCGCGGCACGCTCCGCGGAGCGGATACGCTCCTGCACCTTGGCAAGGTTGCTTGCAATATCAGTTGTGCTCATTTATTTCACTCCAGTTAGCCAAATAACGCCTGCTTGGCGCCCAGTTGTGGATTCTCTCCGGTACGAGAAGAAGTCCTCGTCCGCGATGGTATCGCGCGGATCTACGTCAATTCGCTGCACACCGAGCTCAGTGAGCTGGCGCCGAATACCGGCACGGATGTCAAGCCCAGTGGTCCCTGCATGCGTAGTGATCCGGGAGCCTGGCAGCTTGCGCTCAACATCCGCTGCCATATCAGCAGGCACTTCGTATGACGCTCCCGCAGCTGCAGGGCCGAGCAGCGCCTGCATCTGTGAAGGCTGAGCACCCAGGTCACGCATTGTTTCAACGGTCTTCTTCACGATGCCGTTTCGCGCCCCAAGACGCCCAGCGTGCACCGCGGCAATCACTCCAGCGACGGGGTCTGCCAACAGCACCGGCGTACAGTCAGCGACCAGCACGCACAGGGCGAGGTTCGGGGTCGTGGTTACGATGGCATCAGAAGCCTCGACAGGCTCAGACTGCGGCCCGTCCACCACCGTCACGTTCGGCGTGTGGAGCTGCTCCATCCACACGAAGCGCCCCACATCAACCCCGAGCAGCGATGCAAGCCGCGCGCGGTTCGCGCGTACGGCCTCCGGGTCATCCCCGACGTGCAGCGCAAGATTGAAAGAGTCATATGGGGACGACGACGCCCCGCCCGCACGGCTTGTAAACACCATGCGGACGGGGCGTTGTTCTACGTCGAGAAGAGAGTCAGTCATGCTCCCAGACTAACGCAAGAAATCAGGGACATCGACGTCAAAATCATCGCCGCCGCGCTCCTCGCGTCCACGACGCTCATAGGAGGATTCGGACTCCCCGCCGGTGAAGAGGCCCGAGCGGTGCGGCTCGTAGCGGTGACGCGCCTGGTAGGAGTCATCGCGTTCCGTCTCCGGAGCTCGATCCTCAAACAGTGAACCACGCGATGGAGACGGCGCCGCGCCTTCTTCCGCCGATGCGGCTGCAGCATCGACCGGCTGCTGGGCATCCGGGCGAGCGTTGGCCTTCTCGTCGAAGCCAGTTGCGATAATCGTGACGCGCACCTCGTCACCGAGGTTGTCGTCGATGATCGTGCCGAAGATGATGTTCGCGTCGTCGTCTGCCTTCTCTTCGACGATGGACGCTGCGGCACTCGTCTCGTTCAGGCCGAGATCGGAACCACCAGCAACGGAAATGAGCACGCCCTTCGCGCCCTCCATCGTGGTTTCCAGCAGTGGCGAGTTGATCGCCTGCTCCATCGCATTCATCACGCGGTTTTCACCGCGGGAGGAGCCGACGCCCATCAGGGCGGAGCCGGCGTCGGCCATCACCGAGCGCACGTCTGCGAAGTCGACGTTAATCATGCCCGGAATGGTGATCAGGTTCGTAATACCCTGAACACCGTTGTAAAGCACCTCATCCGCAGCGCGGAATGCATCCATCATGGACAGGTCCGAATCACCCAGCTGCAACAGTCGGTCGTTCGGAATGACAATGACGGTGTCGCACACTTCCTTCAGGTTCGCGATGCCCTCGAGCGCCTGACGGGTGCGCCGCTTGCCCTCGAACGTGAACGGACGGGTGACAACGCCAATGGTCAGCGCACCCATCTTCTTCGCGATACCCGCGACAACTGGTGCAGCACCAGTACCCGTACCGCCGCCCTCGCCAGCGGTCACGAAGACCATGTCCGAGCCCTTCAGCGACTCTTCGATTTCCTGCTTGTGGTCCTCAGCAGAGGTCCGGCCAACCTCAGGGTTTGCTCCGGCGCCAAGTCCGCGAGTCGCCTCACGCCCGATGTCGAGCTTGGTGTCTGCATCCGTAAAGAGCAGTGCCTGCGAGTCCGTGTTGATCGCAACGAACTCCACACCTTTCAGGCCCTCTTCGATCATGCGGTTGACAGCGTTAACGCCACCGCCACCGACACCGACGACGCGGATCATGGCGAGGTAGTTTGCGGGAGAGGTCATGGGTAGTGTCTCGCCTTTCAAAACTTCTTAGAACTTCAACAATTGCGGTAACGCATCCCATCATGGGCGAAAACACGAAAAAATTTATTGTTTCCCTCGGCGTGTCTCGACCCTAAACCTTTACTTTAGGGTTTTGACCTGGGGTTTTACACCGCTACCGCGCGGTAATCAGCTCCGGATTAGAAATATTGAACTCGGCGCCCTCGCGTTGCAAAACGGTTTCAAAGGCCAGTGATTTATTCGCATTGTCTTCTGAGGCGCCCCACACCACGCGGCGGTTGTCGTGTAACCGCAGCACGAATGAGTACCGGCCATTCGCCTCCAAAGCGGCAACTTGCGCACGCGCACCACTGCTTATCGACGCCGCGATCGCCACAGCGTCCCGCATCTGCTCCTTGTTCTCGACGTCGACCCCCACGAGCTCCATCGCCCCAACCGGCGGTTCAGCGATCAGAAAATCCTTGCCCTCAGTATCGATCAGATGCGCCCCGTCCGGCTGCTGCAAGTACGCCACTGCGACACGCTCTTTGAGGTCAACTCTCACAGTGCTTGGCCAGTCGCGGTGCACCGTGACAACGTCCACCCACGGGTCCTGCACGATGTTCTCAGCAGCACGGCGCACCTTGACCAGCCCCATAGGCGTGCCCAGCTCAATGTCGGACTGGGCTTGCACCGCCTCGGGCGTGAGCACGTCGTTGCCATCAACAACCACACCCTTCACCGGCATCAACGGTGTAAACGGCAACGCAATTCCGCACACAGCGAGACCAGCGATGACAGCTCCCGCGATAGCGAAGCGACGCTTGCGCTTGCTCTTGCTGCGCGTTTGAGCGTCCTCATCACCAAACTCGTCGAGGTGGTCCGACTCGAAGGCTTCCTGCTCTGTCTGCTCTGTCACGCTAAACCTCCGTCTGCCGAAGTTGCGCGAGGATCTCATCGGCGAGCATTGTCACCGACCCAGCGCCCATCGTTAGGATGACGTCCCCAGGACGAACCATTGATGCCAGTGTCACCGGTACTGCGAGGAAATTGGGCTCAAGCACTACCGGCACCGAGCTATCCATCTTGTCAGTAATGAGCCTGCTGGTCACATCTTCAACGGGCGCTTCGCGTGCGCCGAAGATGTCCAGCACCATGACGACATCCGCGAGTGAGAGGGCGTCAGCAAACTCTTGGGCAAAGTTCTGTGTGCGCGAGTACAGGTGCGGTTGGAAGCACACCACGACGCGCGCACCCTTGCCCTCAGACTCGACTTTCTCCCGCGCCGCCGTCAACACAGCGGTGACCTCGGTTGGGTGGTGCGCGTAGTCGTCGTAGACACGGGTACCTGCGAACGGCCCGTCCTCTACGAGGCCCTTAAACTCGAAGCGGCGCCGGACACCGGAGAACCCGCTCAGCCCCGCTGCGATCCGTTCAGGTTCCGCACCCGCCAGCGTCGAGGACAACAGCGCGGCCAGGGAGTTGAGCACCATGTGCCGGCCGGGGATCGACAGGCGGTAGGAGTACTCAGCAGATGCGCCGCCGGTGTTGAGTCGAGCACGCACGTCGACGTAGGAGCCGTCGATACGCTCTTCTACAACTACTGCACCTGCGGGAATATCTGGGTGCGCTGCAGCCGCTGCTTCAGTGCCGTAGCCGACGACGTTGATGCCGCGCTGCAATGCGCGCTCACCACAGCTTGCAGCGTGCTCGTCATCCATACAAACGACGAGGAAACCGCCGGGCTGCACGCGATCAGCGAAGTCGTCGAACACCTTGAAGTATGCCTCGTGCGTGCCGAAGTAGTCCAGGTGGTCAGGCTCAATGTTGGTGATAACGGCGATATTTGGCTTGTAGCGAAGCAACGAAGCATCGGACTCGTCCGCCTCCGCCACGAAAATATCGCCCGCACCGTGGTGGGCATTGGTGCCGGCTTTGTTGAGCTGGCCACCAATCGCAAAGGAAGGGTCCTCCCCCGCAGCCTGCAACGCCACCACGGTCATGGACGTCGTGGACGTCTTGCCATGCGTGCCTGCTAGCAGGAGCTGCGTGTAACCGTCCATCAACTCGCCGAGCAGATCTGAGCGGCGAATCACAGGAATTCCCTCCTCCTTCGCACGCACCAACTCCGGGTTATCTTTCGGAATCGCAGCAAAGCTGGTGACCACGGCGGTCGGAAGTTGCCCCGTCAGCTCGAGGTTCGCGGCGTCGTGTCCAACTGCGACCTGTGCACCTTGCGAGCGCAACGCACGCACTGGACGGGAGTCTTTCACATCGGACCCGGTCACTACTGCCCCGCGGTCAAGCAGGATGTGGGCGACACCGCTCATGCCAGCGCCACCGATACCGACCAGATGTACGCGGGAAAGATCCACAGAACCAGGCGCGGTGGTGTGTTCGGAAGACATGACGGTGTTACTCCTTTGTGATAGTCGCAATGATCCGTGCAGCGAGATCTTCTGCCACACTACCCGCGCCAGAGTGCTCGAGCGCTTCTCGCATGCGCTGCATTTGCTCTGGCCGACCCAAAATCTCGTTGACGCTGCGGGCAAGCGCGTCTGGGGTGAGCTCGGCATCGTCGATGCGCACTGCCGCCCCGGTAGCTACCAGGTGCGCCGAATTGAGCCCCTGTTCGCCGTTGCCGTGCGGCAGTGGGATGTAAACGGCTGGCAGGCCAGCGGCTGAGTTTTCCGCCACGGTCATGGCGCCGGAGCGGCACACAACCATGTCCGCCACGGCATACGCAGCTTCCATGTCGTCGATGTACGGCACCGCCGTGTAGCCTTCGTGTGGCTTCGGGGCGTCGTTCTTTCTGCCGTAGGCGTGCAGCACCTGGAACCCGCGCGCCGTGATGTCCTCGATGGCCCCGGCAACAGCCCGGTTGATGCTCACCGCGCCCTGTGACCCACCGGTAATCAGAACCACCGGCTTGTCGGGGTCAAGGTCCCACATCTTGTACCCACGCTGCGCTTTCGCTCCATCCGTATCGACGCCCACTCCCGGACGCACCGGGATCCCCACGACATCACCCGGCATCCCCGAGTTCGCCACGGCGTTAATCCCGACACCACCTAGCTTGACGCCAAGCTTATTGGCCATGCCCGCCAACGCGTTCGTTTCCAAGACGAAAAATGGTAGGCGCAACGATGCCGCGGCAAGGTACGCAGACGCCGACACATAGCCACCCGTACCAAAGACTGCCTCAGCCTTCGACTCCTTCATCACCTTCCGTGTTTGGTGCACGGAACGCGCAAGTTTGAACGGCACGCCAAGAAGCTTCCATGGCTTCTTGCGCGGGATCGGCACAGGGTCAATGAGTTGAAGGTCAAAGCCGCGCGCGGGGACGATAGTGGTTTCCAGACCACGCTCAGTTCCGAGCGCAATCACATTTGCGCCGTACTGTTCACGAAGCACCTCGCCTACCGCGAGTGCCGGTTCAATATGGCCCGCGGTGCCTCCCCCTGCGAGCACCACTGTGTGCTGGGTCTTGTCCATGATGGATCCCGTCCTTTCCTTTTCGACGGCCACCTAACGGTACCGGCGTCGCTCTGATTGGTTCGGTCGTGGTCTCCGTTGCGTTACCTCGACATTCCTCGTGGGCCGGGGCGAGTGTCGCTGCGCACGGTCGTCTGGGACGACTCGGTGAGCAACAGGCACTCCGTACCGTTGCTCTCGGCGTGACTGCTCATGTATGTGAGTTCGCCCCGCGCGAGTCGCGCGCAGCTGTGCCGTCGCCTTCGGCTCCGGGACGAACAGCATTCTGTCGAAGCGTGGGCGCCCGTAGTTCTGCATGGCCGAGACTGCGTCGGGCTCGTGGCGGGCAATGGAGGCCAGCATGCCCATCGACCACAAGGTAATCACTGCCGAGGTACCACCGGCGGACAACATCGGCAGCTGAATACCCGTCACCGGCACAAGGCCGACGACGTACCCGATGTTAATGAACGCCTGCGAAACTACGCCTGCTGTTAACGAGGCAGCGGCGAGTCCCTGGAACGATGTCTGTGCGCGTTGCGCAGTGCGCAAACCGAAGTAGCCAAGGGCAGCAAACAGGGCGATCACCATAATGCCGCCCCACATACCGAGCTCTTCGCCGATGACGGCGAAGATGAAGTCGTTTCGAGCCTCTGGGAGGTAGAACCACTTCGCGCGGGACTGTCCGAGGCCGACGCCGAAGAGGGAGCCGTCGGCAAGAGAAAGGAATCCTTGGTGCGTCTGGAACGCAGCACCGCGAGTATCGCTGAAGTTTCCGAACAGCGCCTCGAAGTAGACGTGGAAGCGTTGCGAGCGGAAGCCGCCAAGCAGGAACAACATGACCGCTGCAGCACCGATGAGCCCGCAGAGGATGCCGATGGCCTTGAGCGGGAAGCCTGCGAACCACAGCACAAAGATCACGATGGCGGCAAACGACATGGTCATGCCGGCGTCACCCTGCTTCGCAATCAGGAGGATGCACACGCCCGCTCCAAGCAAGAACTGTGCGGTCGGCGACTGCCACGCAGGCGCCGATGCTGGCGGCTGCTTCTTCGACAGCACCGCAGCACCCCAAATTGCAATAGCCACACGGGCGAACTCAGAAGGCTGCATCGTCAACGAGCCGAACATCAGCCACGATTGCGAACCGACTTCCTCACGTCCGGTACCGATTAGCAGCACCAGTACCAGCAGGAACACCGCGAATAGGAATAGTGGCGTGGCCAGCTTCCGGATGCGCTCGGGCGGGACCAACAGCGAAACCCAAAACAAGACAAGGCCCGCCAGCACCATCAGGGATTGCCGAAGCGCAGTCGACCACACGCTACTCGAAGCAGCGAACGATGACGCCATCGACGAGCTCATCACCATCACGATGCCCAACGCAGCCAGCACCAGCACCACGGTCCGAATCACGGTGTAGTCAATGAGGGGCCGCTGCTCAAGCGCCGCAATGAACGACGTATGTGCCCGGCCCAGTGCGCTTTGAGGCACGTCGCGGGTGCCAGTCTTTGGCGCACGCGCCGGCGGTTGCTGTCGACGATTTCGCTTCATGGCACCTCATTACCCTTCGCTTCGAACACTGCTGTGTCTCAAGTTACTGTAGTGAAAAGTGTCGCCTGGCGGCCGCACGAAACGCGTCGCCGCGCGCAGACATACCCGGATACATGTCCAGGCTCGCGGCAGCCGGTGCCAGCACAACGCTATCGCCAGGCTGCGCATGCTCTCCAGCAAAGCGAACCACGGCGTCCATTGCCACCTCGGGGTCAGTCGAGTCAGTCGCAAAGATAGGCAGGTCAGGTGCCAGCCGCTTGACGGCGTCGTAAATTTCCATGCGGTCGACCCCAAGCAGCGCTACGGCACGCATGTGCCCCACATGTTTTTCGACGACCTCATCAATCGCAGCGCCCTTCAGCTGACCACCTGCAACCCACACGACGGTGCCCGCCCCGGTCAACGCCGAATCAGCCGCGTGCGGGTTCGTCGCCTTCGAGTTGTCGATCCACCGAACGCCGTTCGCCTCGTGGACCACGGCTCCGCGATGCCCCGCAACGTGGAAGCCTGCGAGTGCTTCACGAATCTCAGAGGGTGTCGCACCACACAGCAACGCCACGGCAGCGGCGGCGCCTGCGTCCAGCACGCCTGCAGCACCCGCGGGTTCAATGCCATTCGTATCTGCCAGTTCAAGGACCGAGCCGTCGCGGCGCGCAACGAGCTTGCCGTCGATAACACCGACCTGGCCCTCTTCGGGCTGGCCGAGCGTAAAACCGAAGAATTGCTTGCGGTCATTCTGTGCCACGATCGCTTGCACGTGCTCGTCATCGATGCCGACCACGGCGTTGGGAGCTTTGAGCACCTTCGCCTTCGCAGCCGCGTACGCCTCGAATGAGCCGTGCCAGTCAATGTGGTCGTCCGCAAGGTTGAGAAGAACTGCCGCGTTGGGAACGAGCTGGCTCGACCAATGCAACTGGAAACTGGACAGCTCGGCCACGAGCACGTCGACACGCTGGGGATCCACCACCGCGTCAGCCACGGCGGTACCGATGTTTCCGCACGCCAGCGCACGCTTACCAGTGCGGGCAGATGCCTCCTGCATCATGGCTGCGAGCATGCCAGTGGTGGTGGTTTTACCGTTCGTGCCTGTCACAACGAGCCACTCGCGCGGTGGCCCGAACACGCCCGCGCGATCCAACCGGTAGCACAGCTCGACATCACCGATGACATCGAGTTGGGCCGAGGCGGCGTCGACAAGCAGCGGCGTGTCGGGCCTCCACCCTGGAGACGTCACTACTACCTCGACCTCACCGAAGTACTCGTGTGCCAGCTGCGTATCGACGGCCCGCACTCCCCACGTGCGCTCAGCGAACTCGCGGTTTTCCTCGCTGTCGTCCGCGACGATGCATGGAACGCCGACCTGCTGGAGCATGCCGAGCACCCCTCGGCCCGAAACGCCCGCACCAGCCAGCAGCACGCCGCGGGAAATCTCTGCGGGGATCACACTCGTATCGGTCATGACAGCGTCACTCCGTTCTGTGTGAGCCACTCACCGTAGAAAATTGCGGTGCCGAGCGCGACCGCCATCGCAGCGATGAGCCAGAAACGCACAACCACGGTTGTCTCCGCCCAGCCTCCTTGCTCAAAGTGGTGGTGGAACGGCGCCATCCGGAACACGCGCTTGCCGGTGGACTTAAACGATGCCACCTGGATGACCACCGAGGCTGCCTCGAGTACGAAGAGTGCGCCGATGATGATCATCAGAAGCTCGGTCTTGGATGCCACTGACAGGCCCGCTACGAGGCCACCGAGCGCCAGCGAACCCGTATCACCCATGAAAATCTTGGCCGGGGACGCGTTCCACCACAGGAATCCAACGCAGGCACCGAAGCCTGCAGCCGCAAGCACCGCCAAGTCAAGCGGGTCGCGGACGTTGTAGCAACCCGCTGCCAGCGCTGCCTCGCAAGAATTCCGGAACTGCCAGAACGTGATCATGGTGTACGCGGCCATCACCAGAGCAGTCGTACCAGCGGCCAACCCGTCGAGCCCGTCGGTGAGGTTTACCGCGTTCGACCAAGCAGCCAGCAGAATGTAAATAAAGATCAGGAACAGGATTGCGCCAAGGATTCCGCCGCCGACCGCGATGTCAATCGTTTCGATATCGCGCACAAAACTGAGCAGGGTCGAGCCTGGCGTCAAGCCGTTCTCGTCAGGGAATCGCGTGGTCAGCAGGCCGAAAACAATGGCAATTGCAAACTGGGACACAAGCTTCGCGGTCTTGTTCAAACCGAGATTGCGCTTCATGAAGAGTTTAATGCCGTCGTCGGCAAGCCCGACCAGGCCAAGCGCCAATGTCAAGCCCAACACGATGACGCCGCTTGCGGTAAACGCCGCGTGGTTAGTGGCCAGCGCGACAATCGAGCTAGCCAAGTAGCCCAGCGTGATCGCGAGCAAAATAGCGATGCCGCCCATCGTTGGGGTGCCGCGCTTCCGCGCGTGCGACTGCGGCCCGTCCTCCCGAATTTCCTGGCCGATCTCGCGGCGGTGGAAATACCGAATCAACAAAGGTGTGACAAAAATGGAAACGAGGAAGCTAATAACTCCTGCGACAATTACTTGAATCATGTGAGACTGCTACCTTGCTTCATTCTCATTGGTTGACTTACTTTGACTGTCAAGCGTACGGGTGCGCATGAGTTGTTCAGCCACCACCCACAACTTTTGGGCGTTCGACGCTTTGACCAGCACCACTGCTGGCGGGGGTGTGGCAGTGACAATCGTAGCTTCGACAGCGTTGCTTGCCTCGGCACTATCGGCAACAGACTGTGTGGCGATGCCCTGCTGCTGTGCCGCTTGCGCCAGCGATTCCATCGCGTCACTTTGCCCCACCGCTACAAGGTCCGTGATGTTGTGCTTTACCAGTTCTCCGGCGAGCTCAGCGTGGGCTGACGCGGACTCCTCGCCGAGCTCGCCCATCTCACCGAGCACCGCTATCGAGCGCGCCCCCGGGTGTGCGGCAGCCGTCGACGCAAGCGCTGCGATACCGGCACGCATCGATTCAGGGTTTGCGTTGTACGCGTCGTTAATGACAGTCACGCCATCCTCGCGGGTGCGCACATCCATGCGATTCACGGATACGGTCCGTGCCTGGCTCAGCGCTGCCGCGATCGCTTCAGGCTGCATGCCTGCGCCGAAACCAACTGCCGCCGCAGCTAGCGCATTGCCAACCTGGTGGGCGCTGTGCACGCCCAGGTGAACTCTGTGCTGTTGCCCGTCTGGCGTGTGCATCACAAACGATGCTCGGGCAACCTCGTCCAATGAGATGTCCGTAGCAAAAAAGTCTGCTTCGGGCGATCCCTCAGCCGAAAACATCCACACCTTCGCAGTTGTGCGGGGGCGCATACCTGCAACAAATGGGTCATCGGCGTTCAAGATGGCGATTCCACCGTGATCCGCATCAGGGAGTGATTCGACTAACTCGCCCTTCGCCTGAGCAATCGCCTCGCGCGAGCCAAACTCCCCAAGGTGTGCGGAGCCGACGTTCAGCACCACGCCGATTGATGGCGGGGCAATCTTTGCAAGATGCGCGATGTGCCCAATGCCCCTCGCGGACATCTCCGCCACCAAAAACGCCGTCTCCTGTGTGCAGCGCAGCACCGTGTACGGGTGACCAATCTCGTTATTAAAGGAACCCGGAGGAGCCACGGTCTCGCCTTTGTGGCGAAGCACCGCAGCGATCAGGTCTTTCGTCGAGGTCTTCCCCGCCGATCCTGTCACGCCGACAATCGTGAGTCCGTGTTCGCGAACTAGGCGGCGAGCCACGTGCGCTGCGAGCTTCGAAAGGCCCGCGACAACACCGAGTGCACTGCCCGTTGGGTCGCTCGCAGCCAAGTCAGAGTTGTCATCTGGCCGAACCTCGGCGCACGGAACGATCACCGCAGGAGCACCCACGTCGCGCGTGGTTATGGCGGCTACCGCGCCCTGCTCCAATGCCGTGCCGACGAAGTCGTGTCCATCAACCCGCGCGCCTTTCAGCGCAAGGAAAAGGTCACCCTCAGACACCTTCCGCGAATCAAACTCGACGCCACCCGATACTTTCGCCTCGGGGTCCGCCTCCTTCGACAGCGTTCCCCCGACGATCTCGGCGATCTCACCCAACGAACATGCAATCATTATCTACTGTTACCTCGCGAAAGTTTCTAGGGCGCGACGCATCTCTTCCCGATCATCGAAGTGGTGCGTCGTAGTGCCAACAATCTGGCCGACTTCATGCCCCTTGCCAACGACAATGACCGCATCTCCCGGCTGTGCCCACTGCACCAGAGCGTCAATCGCCGCAGCGCGGTCGCCGATTTCACGCACCTCCGGGTGGTGGGGAGCATCCGCGAGTTCCAATGCACCACGCAGCACCTCCGCGCGGATCGATGCTGGGTCCTCTGTACGCGGGTTATCATCAGTCACCACTACGAAGTCAGCACGCTGCGCAGATTCGCGGCCCATAATGACGCGTTTCGACGCATCCCTGTCCCCGCCGGCGCCAACAGCAATGCCGACGCGTCCAGCCACTTGCTTTCGGAGCGTATCCAGCACGGCTGCGATGGCCGCAGGCTTATGCGCGTAGTCCACGACTGCAACAAACGGTTGCCCGCAGTCGATGCGTTCCATACGTCCAGGGACCTGCGCTTTTGATAGGCCCTTCATGAATGCATCTACATCAACGTCGGCGGTGTACGCCATAGCGGTTGCCAAGGCAGCGTTAGCCACGTTGAACGCGCCCGGCATTTGCAGCGTCAACGTGTGGGTCGAAGTCGGCGTCGATAAGGAAATCTCTTGCGCACCAGTCTTGTCTGCGGACAGCTGCTTCGCGCTCACGTCGACCCCAACTTGGCCGTGGGTGCCAACGCGAACCGGGTGCTGTGCCCGGTCAGCCATGCGCTCGCCCCACTCGTCATCGACGCAAACTACCGCGCGTTTCGCGGCACTGCGCGACGTCGGGTCAAAGAAGAGCGCCTTCGCCTCAAAGTACTCCTCCATTGTTTTATGGAAGTCCAGGTGATCCTGGCTCAGGTTTGTAAACCCAGCGACATCGAAAGACGTGCCACTCACCCTGCCAAGCATGAGCGCGTGGGAAGAAACCTCCATCACTACGTGCGTCACTCCAGCCTGCAGCATGCGGCGGAACAGAGCCTGCAGCGTCGGGGCTTCCGGGGTAGTCAGGGACGTTGGAACGTACTCGCCGAGAATCTTCGTGCCGGTGGTGCCAATCAGACCTACCTTCGCTCCTGCTGCCTCAAGCCCCTTCTCCAGCATGTACGTCACGGTAGTCTTGCCAGACGTGCCGGTAACCCCGAGCAGCGTCATGTGCTCGGATGGGTGACCATACACCTCGGCTGACACATCGCCGAGAACTTCGCGAACGTCTTCGACGACCAGCACCGGCCGCGTTTCACCTTGGCCCTCGAGGATCTTCGCGCCTGCATTGTCAGTAAAGATGGCGCCCGCTGGGCACTGCTTTGCAAACGTTGCACCATGCACGCGGGTGCCGGGCAAAGCTGCGAACAGTCCGCCTGGGGCAATCTTCGACGAATCGAGTGCAATCTCTTCAATGTGCAGCGGCTGATCTGGGGCGTTGTGGAGCGTCCCACCAGACAGCGCTGCGAGCGCCTCCAGGGTAGGCGCGTTCGGTGTTGTCTGCGTCATGTCATTCATTGTGAAACTTCCCTACTGGGCTTGCAAAACGTACTGGTCCGCTTCTGGGCTAGGCGGCAAGTTCTCCCTATTGATCAGCCAGCTGGCGATTTCAGTAAACACCGGACCTGCCGACTGTCCACCGGCTCCGCCTTCTCGTGTACCTCGCTGCGGCTCATCAAGCATGACGGCCACGACAAATCGCGGATCGTTCGCAGGCGCGATGCCAGCAAACGTAATCCAGAACTGGTTTTGCGAGTAGGCGCCAGTCTCAGGATTCACCTTTTGCGCGGTACCAGTCTTGCCCGAAAGCTGATAGCCAGGAAGTTGGCTGTTCTGGGCGGTACCGTTGTTGATCCCTGCCGGGTCGTTTTGGAACGTGGAACGGAACATGTCCACGACTGTGCGTGCCGTCGCCTCCGACACCACACGATGCCGCTCAGGCTCGGGCTGTTCCAGCGGTGTGCCCTCTGCACTTTCAATGCTGCGGATAATGCGAGGCGTAATCCGCTCGCCACCGTTGGCAAGCGTTTGATAGACGCTGGCCATCTGAAGCGCTGTCCAGCTCATTCCCTGCCCAATTGGTAGGTTCGCAAACGTTCCTCCGGACCACTGCTCTAGCACTGGCAACAGACCGGCGGACTCGTTGGGCAGCTCAATGCCGGTTGTGTTTCCGATTCCGAAGCGCTGCAGGTAATCCCAATAGCGCTCCTCGCCCAGCTTCTGCGCAATCTGCAAGGTGCCCACATTCGAGGACTTCCCGAAGATGCCCGCTGTGGTGTACGGCATTACACCATGCTCCCACGCATCGCGCACAGTAATACCAGCCATGTCGATAGAGCCCGGCACTTGGTGTACTTCTTCCGGAGTAGTCACCTTCTCCTCAATTGCCGCAGTCGCCGCGATAATCTTCGCCACGGAACCCGGCTCAAACGGGTGCGAGATCGCGTTATTGCTGAAGTCCTTCCCTTCGCGCAGCTGCCGCTCGATGTCCCCGTTCGGGTCAATAGTGGAGGTATTCGCCATTGCTAGCACTTCACCACTGCGGGCATCGAGCACTACTGCCTCGGCGTCCTTTGCCAACGAGTTCCGTTTCGCGTTCTCCAGAGTCTGCTGCACAAACGACTGCAGGTCCAGGTCGATCGTCAAGGTGATCTTCGCGCCATCCACCGCGGGTACAACGTCGCGCAGCGTACCGGGGATGGACTGCCCGTCGTTCGACACGTCCTCTGTCTTGCGCCCGTTGATCCCGGTGAGCACCGCATCACTCGATGCTTCAAGCCCAAACTGTCCCTGCCCGTCCATCGACACCTTGCCGAGGATGTTTTCAGCAATCGCCCCGTTCGGGTACTGCCGGATGTCCTGGTGGTCCGAGGCCACGCCGTGGAACTCAGCAGCAATGTTCGACGCCACATCAGGGTCCACGTTCCGGACAAGTACCTCGTAGTTCGAATCCGCGTGCAGCTTCTCGAGGATGTCGCGTGCGTCAACCTTGCCCACACTGCGCATATCGTCATTGTCTCGTCGCCTATCGACGTCCTCTTCGCCCATTGCCTCGCCAATCATGACGGGAATCTCGTTGGCCATCGTGCGCAGAATATCCTCGACTCTCGCGTCAACCATGGCTCGCGTCGCGTCATCGTCGAGATTCGGAATGTTTTCATTGAGCATGACCTGCTCACGCAATTCCTTACGAAGCGTCACCGGCGACACAGTCAACGACCGCGCCTGCATCGTGTACGCCAGGTGGTTACCTTCGCGGTCCACGATCTCACCGCGCCGCGCGGGGTCAGTGTAAATCCTGGCGCGCTGCGACTGCGCCTGCTCGCGCAGCTGTGGGCCCCACACCACCTGCACAAGAAACAGCCTGCCGACCAAAAATACGCTGACTACAAGAAACAGAATTACTGCCCATTGGGACCGCTGGTGCAACACACTTCGCCGTGTCTTAGGCGCTTGAGGTGCTTGCAGGGCACGTGGCCGAGCAGTTCGTTTTCTCCGGTCCGGGTGCGATTCGACCACTGCCCTATATTCACCTCACTCAATTGCATTCAACGGGTAAGAAACGATTCGTGCCCTTAGAGCTTAGAGCGTAGGTGGGACATTCGGCGCATACGGCGCCACGTTGTCCAAACGAGAAGTGCTGCCAAGCACGTTATTGCCAGGAAGCTGCGTCAAAGAATCACCGATTTCGCGAGTTGCTTGCTGGTCACTCGACGCGCGCCCAGATCGTGCGTGAGACTCATTCACGTCCACCACACCGACAGTTGCGTTCGGGTCGAACGGACGCTGCTCATGCACACTGCCATCTTCATGCACCGCAACGATCCCTGGAGCCGATGGAACCAACAGGCCTGCGTCACCTGCACGTTGTGCAATCTCTGCGGATGATTTGCGGTCCTCAAGGTCGCGGGTCAGCGATTCGACACGGTTGGTCAGCTCTCGTTCCTGCGCCTGAAGGCGCTGAATGGTAAACGTTTGCGTCGTCGACAAAGCGCTGAGCCCCATCGCAGCAACAACCCCGAATACCAGCAGTACCACCGTCACTGTGAACGTCAGCGACAACTGTTTCTTAGCGACAGCCGGCTGCGCAATCCTCCTGCCGCGGTAGGACACAATCTGCTTCGACCCCAACCGCCCGTGAGTACGCGGGTGTGGGACGTGTGGCCGAATTCCCGGGTTGAGCAGCCGAGTGTTCGCGCTACGCTGCTGGCCGGAGCGCCGCGTCTGCGGGCGCGCCTGATCACCGCGCGTCAGCGTCATGTTCGATCCGCTGTGCTCTCGTGCTGCCATGATTGATCAGTTCCTTAGTTGCCTTGTGCTAGTTTCTCGACACCACGTACCCGTACGGACGCCGCTCTAGGGTTATGTTCAATTTCAGTTTTCGACGCCTTCTCCGACCCATTTGTGATGGATCGAAACAGCGGCTGCGTACCGGGTAAGTCCATCGGGAGCCCCGGTGGGGTTTTCGACTCCGTGAGTTCCCGAAACGCCGCCTTGACGATTTTGTCTTCCAGCGATTGATAGCTCATGAAGACCGCACGTCCACCAACTCCGAGGAGGTCAGTAATGACGGGGAGGACTTGCTCGACCGCTTCGAGCTCGCGGTTCACTTCGACCCGCAGCGCCTGAAACGTTCGCTTTGCCGGGTGCCCGCCCGACCTACGTGTGGCTGCCGGAATCGTGTCGTACAGCAGCTCCACCAGACGCGCACTCGTTGTGAATGGCTCCTGTTCACGCTGCTGAACAATCGCCCGAGCAATCTTTCCCGCAAAACGCTCGTCTCCGTACGTCTTCAAAATGCGTGCCAAGTCACCGTGCGAGTAGGTATTCAGCACGTCAGCTGCAGTGAGCGATTGCGTCGTATCCATCCGCATATCTAGCGGGGCATCGACCTTGTACGCGAAACCGCGTTCTTCCTGATCGAGCTGCATCGAAGAAACGCCAAGGTCAAACAGCGCCCCGGCAACTCCATTTTCGCGGACGATGCCGAAAGGCACCCGCTCGTCAGAAGCCGCAACTTCGCCAATTGCGTCAAAACGGGCTTGCACCGGAACAAAACGGTCGCCGAATGGAGCCAGACGCTCCGTTGCCGCAGCTAACGCGTTTGGGTCGCGGTCGATTCCAATAACGTACGCGTTTGGAAATGTAGAAAGAAAGTACTCAGTGTGGCCGCCTGCCCCGAGGGTGCCGTCGACAATCACTGCGCGATCGCCGAATTGCTCAACTGCTGGTGCGAGCAATTCCGCCATCCGGTTACGCATCACGGGAACGTGGCCACGGTTTGCCACCGGATCAAAGTCCATCGCGGCTTCTACCATTGTCGGGCACACTCCCTTCACTGCGTTGTTCTGAAAATTACCTACACCCATGTTTGGGGAGCGTATAGAGCCCTACCCCGGGCGGCTGCTCTGATGTCGGGGAAGTACACCAGAACGCTTCACGCCCGGGATAGAGTCCGTACACGCTCTCCGTCAGTAGTCGATGTCCACTGTCAGGTAGTCAGCCTTACAGCAGACCGGAGAGTATGTCGTCGTCATCCGCCGCCGAGAAGGCGGCTTCAGTCTCTTCTTGATATTGAGCCCAGGATTGTGCATCCCAGATCTCGAGAAAATCTACAGAACCGATGACCACGCACTCCTTGGAAAGGTTTGCGTATTCCCGGTGCGACGCCGACAACGTGATACGACCAGAACCGTCAAGCGTTTGCTCATCCGCACTGGCAGCCAGATTACGAATGAACGCTCGAGCCTTCGGGTTCGTGCGGGATGCTGCAGCAGCCTTTTTGGCTCGCGCTGCGAACTCCGCACGGGGGTAGACCGCCAAAGAGTGATCTTGCCCCTTGGTCACCATCAGCCCGTCCGCGAGGTCCTCTCGGAACTTCGCAGGCAGCGTCAAGCGTCCTTTGTCATCAAGCTTGGGAGTGTAGGTTCCCAGAAACATCGGGCGACCCACCTTCCTCCACGCCGTCAGACACGTGATGTATGTAGTTTTCTCTGCTTCGTGCGACAAAGGTGTGTAGTCAGCACACCACCGCGCCTTCCGCTACGCCCCACTTTAACCCACTGTGCCCCACAAATGCCACACCACACACAAAAAAGATTACCGACTTCAACATAACCGCAGGTCAACGAGTAAGAAAACGGTGGGGCTCCCTCCCCCTTTCGCGCTTCACAATAGCCACAATCACCCCACTAGTCGACTAGATACGCAAAGAAATACCCACAAAAGTCCATCTCCGCATACACGTGTGGGCAAAAGTGGAGAATGTGGGTGAAAGTGGGGCGC
Organism: Corynebacterium sp. NML98-0116; assembly: GCF_001767255.1. Taxonomy (GTDB): domain Bacteria; phylum Actinomycetota; class Actinomycetes; order Mycobacteriales; family Mycobacteriaceae; genus Corynebacterium; species Corynebacterium pseudogenitalium. The sequence continues at coordinate 807,594 of NZ_CP017639.1, read as the reverse complement.
TTGGCTTCGCCCACACAATAAAAAACGCCCCCAGTAAAGGGGGCGTGGTCCTTTTTAGGATTAAGGCCGATCCTCGAACCGGCGTTTAAAGTTCTGCTCCATCGAGCTCACTCGAGGAGACTTCGGCTGGTTCCGGGAAACATTCCGCAACTGCGATACAGATGGGCCATGCGCTGGGGTGCGCAACGCCATGATTCCACCAGCCATCATGACGCCGAACCCGATAACGCTAATGATTACTGTCCAAATGGAAAGCGAGGCAAGCGCAACACCGCCGAGCAACAACACCACTCCAAGCACCATTAACGCAACGCTGCGCATCGTAATCCGGCCTGTGGACGATGGAGCCGCATAGTCGGCGTTTCGGCCGACGCTTTGCACAAATGAAGGGTCATCTGCCATGAGTGACTGCTCAATTGCGCGGAGTGCTTGCTGCTCCTGTTCAGAAAGTGACACTGCTCTACTCCCAAGCTCCAAAGCGGACGTTGCTATCCATACAACGGCCATCCTAGCGCCTTTGTTCCCCGGGAGACGAGGGCAAGATTGCCCCGGCTAAGCCGCAACACCATTTCCGGCAGGAAGTGCCTCGAGGTGGAACTGTTCCGCCTGCTCAAGCAACTGCGCAACCCTGCCAGCTGGCGGCATATGCTCAATCCCCGAGGCAACGCGGCCGCGTTCCCGCGAGAACGACTCAAACACATTCGCCCACCGCTCACCGCCCTTCCCCGTGAGCGCAAGCTTCTTCCACGCACTACTTGGCAGCCGCTTTCGCTTCTGAATTACCGGACTATCGGAACACACCGCACCCGCAGTCCGCAGCGCTGCACGGTAGGCATATTCCATAGCCTCGTCGTACGCCCCCTCCTCAAATCGCCCATAGGCATACGTGAGGCAACCATCGGCAGTTTCAAGAAACTGGTCACGCTTCGATTGACGGACGCGAGCACCGTAAACTTCGTTCGTTGTCGCAGAGATAACGCTGTTCATGTTGATTTCTCCTTCATTTCCCTTTCGCATTTGAGATGAATATAGAAAATGGGTCCGACAAACCCCCCAGAACTTCGCTCATTTGTTCGAATATGGCGAAACTTCCCGAACTCATGGTTCGATAAAGGCATGAAGACCGAAATCCGCCGACTCACATCGGCCGAGTACCTTCTTGCAACGCCTGCACTCGTCGACCTCTATATAGAGGCCATGGACTACCCGGTCAATGTTCGGGCGCAACGCATCTCCTCCTGGCGCCAAGAGGCTCTCTCCCCAGGCTTCACTGCAATCGCGGCAGTTGCTGACGACACGATCATCGGCATTGCATACGGAATGTTGGGACAGCGTGAACGATGGTGGGATCAGCAGCTCAGGCGGGCGCTTGCCATGCAAGGGGGGCCGTCGAAAAGCGAAAAGGAGTTACTCCAAAGCTACTTTGAGGTCGCTGAAATCCATGTGCTCCCTAGCTATCAAGGGAGAGGTATCGGCGCGAGGTTGCTCCGGGAGCTCCTGCGCCTTGCGCCGGCAAAATTTGCTCTACTGTCTACCCCTGAGGTCGAGCACGAGGACAACGGTGCGTTCAAGCTCTACCGCAAATTTGGGTTCTCCGACGTCGCACGTAACTACCTCTACCCCGCTGATCCGCGGCCATTTGCGATTCTTGGGCGATCGCTGCCACTCAGCGCCTCACCAATGTTGTAGGTTTGTCGTGGTAACTCGGTAGTCTCTAGGTGCATACGTCTACGACAGATTCTGGAATGGAGCACAACGTGTCTGAAGTATCCTCACAAGGGCCGACGCTCGAGGCTATCCCCGCACTTGTTGAGGAGCAGCTTCGCGTGTTCTTCGACGGCCAGGAATCGGTAGTCGCGGAAATTGGTGCCCCAGTGGAGGACGCAGTCTCTTACCTGCGCAAGTTTGTCCTCGGTGGAGGCAAGCGGATACGGCCACTCTACGGTTGGGCTGGCTTCATCGGCGCAGGAGGGCTTGACCACAGCCAGGAGAACCCCGACGCGGTGCTGCGCGCAGTGAGCTCGCTCGAGTTCATTCAGGCATGTGCGCTCATCCACGACGACATTATCGACGCCTCCGACACCCGGCGCGGCAACCCAACAGTGCACCGCGCGGTTGAGGCTACGCACCGCAACGAAGGCTACCGTGGTGACGCCGCTTCGTTCGGCGAGCACTCGGCCATTTTGATTGGCGATCTTGCGCTGGTGTGGGCAGAAGACATGTGGCGATACTCGGGGCTCACGAATGATGCCCTCGACCGCGCGGCGAAGCCGTGGGTGGGGATGCGCACTGAGGTGATCGGCGGCCAGCTGCTGGACATCATGTTAGAGGCTAAGGGCAGCGAATCTGTTGAGCTCGCAGACAAGGTGAATCGGTACAAGACCGCTGCGTACACGATTGAACGGCCGCTCCACCTTGGCGCCGCGATTGCCGGCGCGCCGGATGCAACGATCGCCGCGTTCCGTGGTTACGGACGTGATATTGGCATTGCGTACCAGCTCCGCGATGACATCCTTGGGGTCTTCGGTGAACCTGAGGTGACCGGCAAGCCGGCTGGCGACGATATCCGTGAGGGCAAGCGTACCGTCTTGTTCGCCACTGCGCTGGCAAACTTGGACGCGTCCGATCCTGCCGCAGCGCAACGCCTTCGCGACGGGATTGGTGTCGCAGCATCGCCAGAGGAGCTTTCCGAACTCGCAGAGCTTATTCAAGAAAGTGGCGCCGTCGAGGCAGTAGAGGCGCGCATCGACCGCCTCACTGAATCAGGCCTGCAGCACCTTTCGGACGCAGGGATTGATGATGCAGTTGCGCAGTTCATGCGTGACTTAGCTATCAAAGCCACGGCTAGGCGTATGTAGCAATGAAGTCTCTTTCGCCGACACGACTAGGGCTGCTGGCAAGTATCTTGGTGGCCCTTGGTTCCTTTGGGGCCGGCGCCACCCGCAACCGTGGCGGCGTGATGCGTATGTTGGGCGTCGACAATTTGACGTACGGGCACGGGCGTGCGCTCATGGACATCACGATGAGCGTCGGCATCGTTTTGTTGTTGCTTGCCTGGCTGTGGCTGTGGCGTACGCGTCCCACCTTCGATACGGTACGGCGCACCACCTGGCTGTGGACCGCACCACTCGCGCTGAGCGCACCGATGCTCTCGCGCGACGTGTACTCCTATCTGATGCAAGGCGCCATGCTTCGCGACGGCTTCGACCCATACTCAGAAGGTGCGGCCGTCAACCCCGGCCCGCTGCTGTGGGAAGTCTCGCACGACTGGCGCAACACCACCACCCCGTACGGTCCGCTGCACCTGGGGTTAGGCAAGCTGATCACACTGGTAACTGGCGATAGTGTAGGCGCCGGCATCGTTGCATATCGGCTCCTAGCGCTGGCGGGTTTCGCGCTGATTATCATCACGGTCCCGAAAATTGCGCAGCAGCTCGGCGGCGACAGTGCATTTGCGCTCTGGATTGGAGCGACGAACCCCTTGATGCTGCTGCATATGGTTGGCGGCATGCACAACGAGGCCGTGATGGTGGGGCTCGTCAGCGTCGGCATCGTGTGGGCACTAGGCCGCCCAGCAACCTTCGCCACTTTTAGTGGCGCCATCGCTGTGGTGGCTGTTGCGGTCTCGCTCAAGGCCACGGCTGCCGTGGCGATGCCTTTCATCGTGTGGCTGATGGTTGCCCATTTCGCGGGTGCATCAGCATCTGTGCTTAAGAAGTGCGGCGTGTTCATCCTTGCCACGGCTTGGTCTATCGCGCTGACAGGCGGGGTGCTTTATGTTGTCACCGCGGCGTCTGGCGCGTCGTGGGGATGGCTGGCTGAGATCTCCGGCAACTCGAAGGTGATCAACCCGTTGGCAGGGCCCACGCTGGTCACCGAGATACTCACTCCCGGGTTCCAGCTTTTCGACGACCACTTCTACTACAACAGCCTGCTCGTTGTCGTGCGCGCGGCCGCTTCCATCCTGATGTTGGTGGCGTTAGCCGTTGTGTGGTGGTGGTTCCGCCCGAAACCGGGTGCAGCGAACGACGTGCGCGCTGTCCAGGGCACGACCGCCGCGTACGTCGCCGCGTTCATCACGAATGCGGTCACGCTCCCCTGGTACTACGCGTCGATTTTGGCACTCGTGGGAACTTTCCGGGCACCGCGGTGGGTGCAACAGGTCGCCGTGGGTGCGAGCGTGATCATCGTGCTGGCGTTTACAGGCGGCGGTAACCACCGCTTTTACGATGCCTGGTTCCTCGTCGCGGCACCGTTCGTGGCCTTTGCAGCAGTGCTTGCGGTGTGGCCGTTCAAGCAGGCTAAAACGCCATCGCCTGTGCTCGGCGAATAACTTCGCGGGCACCATGGCCGTGCAGCGCGTCGATTGGACGGCCGCTCAGTGATTCATCGGGGGTGAATAGGTACTGGAGCGACTCTTCGGGGGAAAAGCCGCCGTCCGCAAGCACGGTGATTGCACCGCTGATGAACTTTGACATTTCGCCGTCCGCCAGCAGGAGCGCAGGAATGTAATTCACGCCGTCCTTGCGGTAAACGAGGAGCTTGTCGGCGTGAACATAGTCGTGGATTTTTGTGACTGGAACGCCGAGTGTTTCCGCAACTTCGGGAAAGGTCAGCAGTTCATCGTGTTCGAGCAAAGAATCAATAGTCTGTTGAGCACTCACGACCGACAGTTTACGCGTCGAGAGCACGTTTGGGCCATACTGGAGCGCATGGCACAGCTCGCAGTTGGAGACACGCTGGACAACCGGTACATCATCGATCGCCCCATCGCACGCGGTGGCATGGCGACGGTATACCGCTGCGTCGATACGCGTTTAGGCCGTGAAGTTGCCGCCAAGGTGATGCACGAGTCCTACGTGCATGACAGCGTGTTTCGTGAGAGGTTTCGTCGAGAAGCTCGGGCGATGGCCCAGCTTTCCCACCCCAACCTGGTCAACGTGTACGACTTCGCTGCCCAAGGCGAACCCACGAACCAAGTATTTTTAATCATGGAGCTCATTACCGGTGGAACACTGCGTGAGCTGCTCGCCGAGCGCGGTCCCATGCCACCGCACGCCGCCGCCGAGGTAATGCGGGCTGTGCTCACTGGCCTCGCGGTCGCGCACCAAAAAGGAATGGTGCACCGCGATATCAAACCGGACAATATCCTGATTAACAGCGATCACAGCGTCAAGCTTGCGGACTTCGGCCTTGTGCGCGCAGTCTCAGACATCACGCATTCCACCGACCAGATCGTAGGTACGGTCGCCTACCTCTCCCCCGAGCAAGTGGACGGTTCACCGATCACGCAGGCCTCCGACGTCTATTCCGCGGGCATCGTGCTCTTTGAGCTACTCACCGGCCAGCAGCCCTTCAACGGCGATACCCCCATCGCGCACGCCTTCGCACGGCTACATGATGTGGTGCCCGCGCCCAGCTCTCGGATCGGAGGCGTACCAAAGCTTTTCGACGAACTCGTGGCCACCGCCACCGCGACCGACCCCCACGACCGCTTCCATGATGCATCGGAGTTCCTCGCTGCGCTCAACGACGTAGCGGACGCGCTTGAGCTACCACCCTACGCGGTACCAGCACCAAGGCATTCCGCAGCGAATCGTGCCGCAGCTCACCCCACGCAGTTTCGCCTCCGGCCGAATTCAACAGATGATTCCCCAAGAACTCGTGTAGATGCGCCGACAGTCCAGCCCCCGGTACCTGCGCCGCCACCACCACAGGTGCCAGCCCCGGCTCCACCGCAAGCCCCGCTTTCCCCGGCGCGACCTCGCAAGCCGGTGAGCAACCGCTCGGGAATCGGCCTGGCAGTTTTCCTAGTGTTCAGCGCAATCTGCACAGGCTTGGTTGCGGTGGGCGGCTGGTGGCTCGGGTCCGGCATGTACGGCGAGATTCCGCAGATCCTCCTACCGATGCCCTAAGGCGCCACCACTGCGCGCAATCTTAGTAGCGCAACATCTCCGCTACGAGGAAGGCCAACTCGAGCGCCTGCTCAGTGTTCAAGCGCGGGTCGCAGGCAGATTCGTAGCGGCCTGGCAGGTCAACGTCAGTGATGTCCTGCGCACCGCCGAGGCACTCGGTGACCGCTTCGCCGGTCAGCTCAATGTGGATGCCACCCGGGTGCGTGCCCAACTGACGGTGCACCTCGAAGAAGCCCTGGACCTCATCCAGAATCTTGTCAAAGTGCCTGGTCTTGTAACCATTTGACGCCGTAAACGTGTTGCCGTGCATCGGGTCGCTTTGCCAAATCACCTTATGGCGAGATGCCTCGACGGCGTTGACGATGCCTGGCAACACTTCGCGAATCTTGTCGTGCCCCATCCGGATCACCATCGTCAAACGGCCAGGCTCGAAATTCGGGTCGAGCTTATCCGCGTACGCCACGGCTTCTTCCGGAGTGGTCGTCGGCCCCAACTTGATGCCGATCGGGTTATCGATCATCGCGGCGAAGTTCACATGGAAGTCATCGAGATCGCGAGTGCGCTCGCCGATCCACAGCTGATGCGCGGACAGGTCATACAGCCGCGTCTCCCCCTGATCGTCTTCGGCGAGGCGCAGCATTGCGCGCTCGTAGTCCACAAGCAGAGCTTCGTGGGAGGCGTAAATCTCCGAGGTCCGGAGGTGTTCGTCGCTCACGCCACAAGCATCCATGAACGCAAGCGAGCGCGAAATCTCACGGCCGAGCGCCTCGTAGCGTGCACCCGCCGGCGAGTTGGTCACAAACTCGCGGTTCCAAGTGTTGATGTTGTGCAGGTCCGCGGTACCGGACGCAGTAAGCGCACGAACCAGGTTCATAGCCGCAGACGCATTTGCGTACGCGCGGACCATGCGAGCGGGATCATGGCGACGCGCCTCCGGAGTCGGTTCGACGCCATTGACGATGTCACCGCGGTAATTCGGCAAGCCGTTGCCGTCGAGATCGGATGAACGTGGCTTTGCGTACTGCCCGGCGATACGCCCGAGCTTCACTACGGGCATCGACGCGCCATACGTCAACACCGCCGCCATCTGCAAGAGTGTACGCACGTTCGCGCGGATATGAGGCTCTGTGTTGGACTCAAATGTCTCTGCGCAGTCACCACCCTGAAGCAAAAACGCCTCACCGTTAGCGACCTTCGCCATTTTCTGCTTGAGCTCTTCAACCTCTGGGGCAAGAACTACCGGCGGTACAGATTCGAGAATCTTCCGCACATACTCAGCCTCATGACGGTCCCAGCTCGGCTGCTGCTTTGCGTCACGCGACAACGCGTCCTGGAACTGTGCATTGAGGTCTCCCGGGAGCGGTGGCAAATCGGGGAGAACTTCTTTGGGGATATCTACTGTCCAACTCACACTTAATGTTTAGCACGAAGCTGCGACGAATACCACAACTTTGCGGCGCGAATACCTGCACAGACTCAAAGTGTGAAACGCGCGTCTCACGATCTAGACGCGCGGCCAAGCCGGTCAAGCGGCAAATACTCCGCGCATACGCGGTACTTCTTCAAGTTATGGCGCGCATCTACCAATGCATCGTGGTTCCCGCGCGGCACCTGTGGCAGCCTCGGCCGCCCCGCCATTTCCCAGTACTGCTTCAGCTCACGAGTAAAGCGCGGAAGGTTCTTCGGCAACCCGGTCATGTCACCCCACAGCTGCGCCAGCACAACGTGATCGTACGCCCCCACCCATGCCCAAAGCTCCGGGGCAGAGCGGGGCGTCGTCAAGAAATCGTAGACCTCGCTGCGGATCTGCTCCCGCGACTTCCATGCGGGGTGACCCGCACCGGGCAGTTTATCCAAGACATTGTCGCGCACCCACTGGTTCGCACGCGTGGCGTCAAACTCATTGGACACCGCGTAGTATTCACGGCCGTCCTCCGCGACGATGCCGATGGAGACTAGCTCAATGGTCGAGCCGTCTTCGATGAACTCTGTGTCGTAAAAGTAACGCACTAGTTCGCCTCACCCTCCGGGCCCTCAGGTTTGCGTGGCCAAAACATCACCGCTGCAACGAACAGTACGAGTAGCGGCGAAATCACATTCCTGGCTATCTCAAGATCACTCGTGACGAGATACGCTCCCACCGCGCAGCACACGAGCACAATACGAGTAACGAGGTCCCGGTCCATCAAACGTCCTTACTTAATCCTCTTCGGGCTCGGCGCCCTCAGGGTAGCGCCCCGTCTCTTCCAGATGCTTTTTGACGTCCGAAGCATACACATCCACGTACGGGTACCCGGACAACGCAGACATCTTGTGCATCACGAAGTCCGTAAACGGACGCATCACCTCCCGCGAGTGCGGATCAAATCCGTGCTCCGTCGCCCAAGCGTGCGGGTCAATAGGTTCGCTGAGCTTGATGCGGACCTTCGCCGGGCGCGGAAGTACCGACCCGATCGGGTTCGCCTCGCGGGTGCCAATCATGGCCACCAAGATCACCGGCGCTCCCGTGTCCATCGCGACACGAGCCATACCGGTGCGCCCCTTGTAGATGCGACCATCCGGTGAACGCGTGCCTTCCGGGTAGATACCGAACACGTCGTTGCGATCAACAATCACCTCGCGCGCAGCCTGCTGCAGGTTCGCGCCCGCATTCGAATCACCGCGATGCACAGGGATCTGACCAACAGCGGTAAAGAAAAACCGCTTGAACCTGCCCCTCAAACCAGGTTGTGTAAAGTACTCGCTCTTCGCCGGAAACGTGATTTGCCGACGCAGCATCAGCGGCAGATAGAACGAATCCATCACCGCTTGGTGGTTCGAGACAAGAATGACGCCACCTTCGTCCGGCACATGCTCCGCGCCTTCAATCGTGGGACGGTTCCACACGAGCAGCGCTGGACCTAGCAACGCTTTAAACGCCGAATACCACTTGTTATGCACGGTGTCTCCCTGCTAGATCCTCACGAGCCAAGTCTGCGACACCGATCATACCTGCCTGCGGGCCCAGCTCTGCGCATAGAATCTCCGGAACAGGGCGGTACCCGGAGCCAACCATGTTACGACGCAACGAATCCTTGGCATCTTCCATAAAGAGGTCTGCGTCGGCGCTCACGCCACCGCCAAGAACCACCAGGCCCGGATCCATAACGTCAGCCACTATCGACAAACCACGGCCCAGCCACTCCGCAAAACTCGCAAGCGCCTTCACGCCAAGCTCATCGCCCTCGCGTGCAGCCTCCATCACGTCATGGCCCGTCGCCCGCTTATCGACGACTTTCCGGTACAAACCGCACTTCTTAAAACCGCCGTGCGCTGCGACCTCCAAAGCACAGTCCACCAACGACGTGCCCGAGGCGTACCGCTCCAAGCAGCCCTGCTTACCGCAGGAACACACGCGACCATCTGGCACAACAGTCAAGTGCCCGAACTCGGGGGCAGTGCCGAACGATCCGCGGTAAATCTTGCCATCAATCATCAGCGTTGCGCCGATACCGGTACCGACGGCAAAGAACACCCAGATATCCGCATCCTTTGCTGCGCCAAATCGGTATTCACCCCAGGCTGCCGCGTTCGCGTCGTGCTCAAGGCGGACTGGTAGCCCCAGAGCCTCCTCAAGCTGCGCCCGAACCGGCTGGTCGTTGCGCCACGGCAAATGCGGGGCGAACCGCACGATCTCGCAGTCCGGGTCAAGAAAACCGGCGATAGCCAAGCCGACAGCATCAACCACGTACTCCCGCTGCAGCTGCCGCACCATATCGACGATGACGTCGATAAGCTCATCACCAGTCTGCGGAGTACCAGTAGATATCGATGCAACGATGCGCCCAGAGTCATCAACCACTGCTGCGCGAGTATTCGTCCCGCCGATATCAAAACCGACAGTCAGCTTGGATTCAGTAGACATACATGACCATGCTAGTCGCCGAGAGCCTGAGAAAATAATAATTTCTCACACCGCTCCCCCAACACCTGCCACGAAAACTCCCGCTGCACATGGCGTCGACCCGCCTCCCCCATCGATTCCCGCAGCAGGGGATCACGCAGCAGACGCACCAACGCCGCGACAAGTGCATCATCATTCTTATCGACGACCACTCCGCTGTGGTCCGTCACCGTTTCCGGCGCACCGCCCGAATCACCAGCGACCACCGGCACCTCACACGCCTGGGCCTCGAGAAACACAATCCCGAGACCCTCAACGTCGAGGCCTCCGCCGCGGGTACGAACCGGCATCGCGAACACGTCTGCAGCCGCAACGATTCGACACAGGTCATCGTCGCTGACCCGCCCGGTGAACCTGACACCGTCGACGCCCTCCGCCATCGCGTGAAGCCGACGGGCATACGGCCCCTCCCCAACAATCACCAACTGTGCACCCGGCACCCGCTGGCGCACTCGCGGCAGGACGCGGATCAACCGGTCTTGCCCTTTGCGTTTCACCAGACGCGACGCACACACAATCAGCGGAGACTCCGCGCCGATTCGGAACGAAGCTCTGGTCTCCAACTTCTCCTGCTGCGTTGCGGGCGCGTAGCGGGACGTCGATACGCCTGAGGGAAGCGCAACGAACTGAGGATTCGGACCAAACGCTTCCTTGAATCGCCCCAGTGTGTACTCCGAAATGTACGTGATTACATCGGCACTACCGCCAATCGTTCGCAGCAGTCGACGACCAACGCGAAACATTGACCACCCGACCTCATGGCCATGCGTCGTTGCCACAACCCGCGAAGCACCCGCACGCTTCGCAGCACCCCCCATCACTCCAAGAGGAGCTGCAGCACCAAACCACACCGTATCGACGTGCTGTTCCCTGATAATTCGCTGCATCATCCTCCGGACAGCAGGAGTAGGCAACATCACCGGAAAAGGCCAACGAATAATCGTGTACGGCTGTTCCGCATCCCATGCGAGAGCAGCCGCCTTATCCTGCATCGAGGCAAACACAATGATGCTCTGCGCCCCACGACGGTGAACGACCTCCTGCACATAATCCCGCAAGTACGACTGAATCCCACCGACAGTCGGTGGGAAATCATTCGTCACCAATAAAACAGTCATGGTGCCTAGTAACGGACAGCGCCCTGGACCGGCATCGAATTCAACGGGACAACCTGAACCGGAATACCGTAGTCAGAGGCATGCACAACCATGCCGTCGCCGATATACATGCCAACGTGCGTCACTCCCGGGTAATAACCGACAATGTCACCTGGCTGCAGATCCCCCATGCTCACCGGCATGCCACCAGCAAGCTGAGCCTGCGAGGTACGCGGGATCGCCTTACCGTTCTGCCCGTAAGCCCACACCATGAGCCCAGAGCAGTCGAACGCCGACGGCCCCGTCGCGCCCCAGCCATAAGGCTTGCCAACCTGCGCGAGCGCGGCACCGACAACCCCATCCCCCACCGGAGGCAACGAGCCAGCATCAACGGGGTGCAGACGTCCCTCCCACAACGAACGCGCTTCCGGCGACAAATTATCGACGCGCGCCTCAATCTCCTCAATCTGTCCCTGCAGCGCCTCGCGCTCACGCTCGAGCTTCGAACGCTTTGAATCAAGGTCATTTCGGAGATACTGCGCTTCCGCAAGGGCTACGTTTGCAGCATTCGCCTTCGTTGCCGCGTCCTGGGCAGCGCCTTCGTACTCGCGGAGCACGCTTTGCTGCTTGCGGGACAGCGAATCCAGGTACGCAGCACGGTCAATAGCAGTCTGGGGACTACCAGAGTCCAGCGTTGTAAGGATCACATCGGCCTGGACGTTGCGGTACCGGGAAGCAGCGAGGCGGTCTACTTCCCTTTGGAGATCATCACGAGCGATTTTCGCAGCTTGGACTTGGGTACGCGCATCCGCCGCGTCAGACTGCAAGCGCTCAAGTTCCTCCGACTTCGCGGCAATATCATCCTCGACGCCCTTGAGCTCTTCTACCTTTGCGGTGACCTCATGCGAAAGCTCATCAACCTGATGAATCAGTTCCTCGACATCATCCGCTACTGCGGACGGAGCAGCAACGCTACTGCCCACAACGACAGAGAGCGATGCACCCAGCGCCACGCGCTTCCCCCAGGAACGCCCATTTGCAACATGACGCGCATGTAAAGAGTGTTTAGCCACTTAAAGCCCCTTCGCTGGCAAGAAAAACTATCACCAATATAGCGAGAGGGGCTTAAAGTTACAATCTTGTAATTCTTCTGCCGACCCCCACCACAATCGTTTGGATCGGCCGATAAATACCGTGCTTAGAAGCGCACAGCGGAGTGCACTGGCATCATGTGCAGCGGACGCTCAGCGACCGGTGCGTTGGTGTTCAGTGCATCAATGATGGTGCCGTTGCCGGTGTAGATACCAACGTGGGAAGCGCCACCGTAGTAAGCCACGATGTCACCAGGCTGAAGCTGATCAAGCGGAACCGGAGTACCCGCAGCCGCCTGCGCCTGCGAGGTACGAGGGATGGACTTACCAGCCTGCGCATATACCCAGGAGGTGAAACCGGAGCAGTCGAACACGTTCGGGCCCGCAGCGCCGTATACGTATGCAGCACCAATCTTTGTACGTGCAATATCGACCAGGCGCTGACCTGCGGAGACCTGCGGCGCTGGAGCAACTGCCGGCGCAGCAACGTTTGCGGAGTATGCCTTCGCGACTGGCGCCTTGAACTGAGCCTCGACGTTTGCCAGCCATGCACCAAACGAAGGTACGTTGTTGACGCCAGGAACCGCTCGAACCTGCGCAATTGCCGTAGGGACATCAGCATTGGACTTCTGACCTGCCAGGGATGGGATCCAAGCCTCGATGCCAGGAATCGCAGCGATGCCCGGCACGTTCTCAATACCTGGGACCTGAACAGCTACCGGCGAGTTCGGGACGCGAACCTCAGCCGCCTCTGCAGAGATTGGCGAGAGCAGCGAGGCACCTGCAGCTGCTGCGGTCACTACCGCGACGTTACGTGCAGTGCTGTGTGCCTGACGACGGTGCTTAGCCATAATTGTAAAACTCCATATCTTCTCTTTTGCCGACCGAGTTAGCTGACGGGTTGGGCTAGAGAACCAGCCTTACGACTTCCACGGAAAACTCCGCTCTCGTTCGCATTCACCCCAGAGAGAAAATCCTGCTTGGGTCCCCGGCTTCCCGAAGCCACTAAGGCTCAGGGAATTAGGCGTTATATGTACTTACTGTTTGCTTTCAACGGCTGTTGCTGCAATGTCTCGATTAGGTTACGAAACGGAAACATCTTTGTCCAACGACACGGCCGTTATCGTTCCGTTATTTTTCCCTCCCCTCATTCCGCGCGAATTTTCCTGAGAACTACAAGCAGAGCGCCACAATGTACCGAACCTGACGAATGACCTTCTACCTGCGCTTTTGCGAACCTTCCTCACCTGTACACAGAGAGCCGATTTGGTAAGAATGCACTAAATCACTCTTATGTGACATTACTCACTAATATTGTGTAACGCTTCCATAACGCTTCGAAATGGCTTCAAATTCCTCCGCCTTCAGACGTGAAGCGGTGAGCCATTGCTCCGCATTTATACCAAGTGCCGTAACAGAACGAAGCCTGAAGTGGGCTTGTGTCATAGCACGAGTGAGATAAAGGTGCTGGGTTCCAAAAGTGAACTGACCAGACATACAAAAACGCCCTGGCCAGCTGTACTCTCGTACAACCAACCAGGGCGCCTTGAGCGACCGCTAGTGTGTTAGAGCCTATTCAGAAGCATTGCGGTCATCGAGGTGTTTGGTTTCCTCGAGCTTGCGCAACGTCTCGATCTCCTCATGGTGGTTCTCGCGCTGCGCGTCCCGGACGCGCTCGGAAACGCCAAGCTCAGCAGGTTTGAACTTACCGATGGTCTCGGAGTCAGCGAAGCCGAGCTGGTTGAGGCGCTTCGGAACCGGAGCACCAGCGTAATCGAGCGGCACTGGGTGTCCATGCTCGTCGACTGGGCCAAGCGGCTGGTGGATCTCCACAAACGCACCGTTAGGCAGCTTCTTGATGATGCCCGTTTCGATACCGTGCTCCAGAACCTCACGGTCGGAACGCTGCAGACCAACACAGATACGGTAGGTCAGCCAGTATGCGAACGGCGGCAAGACAATGAGACCGATGCGACCGAACCAGGTCATCGCGTTCAGCGAGATCTGGAAGAAGTGAGCAACGTGGTCGTTGCCACCGGAAATCGTCAGCAACAGGAAGAACACGAGTGCCATCACACCGAGGCCGGTACGCACTGGAACGTCACGTGGGCGCTGCAGCAGGTTGTGGTGCGCCGTGTCACCGGTCACCTTCGCTTCGATGAACGGGTAGCTGATCAGCAGGACGACCATGACGCCACACATGAGGGCAACCCAGAAGGCACCCGGAATGGTGTACGGGCCGAGGTAGAGCTCCCACGCTGGCATGACACGAGCTGCGCCGTCAGTCCACAGCATGTAAACGTCAGGCTGCGAACCGGCAGAGACCTGCGACGGGTTGTATGGGCCGATGTTCCAAATGCCGTTGATGGTGGTCAGACCAGCCATAGCAGCGAGGACACCGAAGACAACCATCATGAAGCCGATCGCCTTGACTGCGAAGACCGGCATAATGCGGATGCCAACAACGTTGTTCTCCGTACGGCCGGGGCCTGGGAACTGGGTATGCTTCTGGAACCAGACGAGCAGCAGGTGCGCTGCGATCAGAGCCAGGATCACGCCCGGGAGGATCAGAACGTGCAAGATGTAGAAGCGGTCCAGCATAAGGTCAGACGGGAAGTCGCCGCCGAAGATTGCCCAGTGCATCCAGGTACCGATGATCGGGATACCAACAATAATGGCAGACATAATACGGAGGCCAACACCAGAGAGCAGGTCGTCTGGCAGGGAGTAACCCATGAAGCCTTCGGCCATGCCGATGAGAATCAGGGTAACGCCGATGACCCAGTTAGCCTCACGTGGGCGGCGGAACGCACCGGTGAAGAAGATACGCATCATGTGGGCGAACATCGCCATCATGAACATCAGCGCAGCCCAGTGGTGCATCTGACGAACGAACAGGCCACCGCGGACCTCGAATGAAATATTCAGAGCCGTGGCGTACGCGCGTGACATTTCCACGCCGTTGAGCGGTAGGTACCCGCCGTCGTAGATCACCTTCGTAATGGAAGGGTCAAAGAACAGCGCGAGGTAAATACCTGTCAGCAGCAAGATAATGAAGCTGTACAGCGCCATCTCACCGAGCATGAAAGACCAGTGGCTCGGGAAGACCTTATTCAACTGTGGCCGGAGGAAACCGGCTACCGTGTACCGCGAATCAACGTTGTCCGCGGCTTGTGCAAGTTTAGTACTCATTAGGATTTACGCTCCCAGAATGCCGGGCCGACGGGCTCGATGAAGTTTCCGTTGGCGATGAGGTAACCGTCTTCGTCAACAGTCACAGGAAGCTGAGGCAGAGCACGGGCAGCCGGTCCGAAGATCGGTTTGCCGTACTGCAGTGCGTCGAACTGCGACTGGTGGCACGGACAAAGGATGCGGTTCGTCTGCGCTTCGTAAAGCGAGGTCGGGCAACCAATGTGCGTACAAATCTTGGAGTATGCGTAGTAATCCCCGTAGTGGAAATCTTCCTGACCTTCACGCTCAACGACGCGGCGTGCGTCTTCCGAGCGGAGGCGGATCAGCATAACTGCATTACGAGGGCCATGCAGCGAGTGCATGTGATGTTCGTATACGTCTCGCTCTGGGTCGTAAATGTCACCATCGTTGACATCCTCCGGGTAGAGCGGGAATACCGTCTCCATGGAAGCAGCAGCGAGGTCTTCTGGACGCATACGCACCAGGCGGGAAACACCTGCCGTGGAGTAGTGCGAGCCAGCTACGCCTTCGTGCAGCTCGGCGATCGCGCCAGTGTCGCGACCGAGGTAAACCTTGACGCCCTTCTCCTGCATGGTCCACCCGTGTGTCCAAAGCGTGCCATCACCTAAGTAGTTAAGGTCGTGGCGCTTCTTCCACGGGTTTTTGATCATGCCACCGAGGGGTGCAACGACCATGAGGCCGGCGAGAACACCAGCGGTGCCAAGCAGACCCTTCATTGCCTTACGACGACCAAGGGTGGAAGTCTCCCAGGCATCATTCAGAAGAGCGGTCGTCGTGCGACGGTCCAATTCGGAAGAGCGGCCGTCGTGACGACGCTGTACGGAGATCTCCTCAGGGATGAACTTCTTCACGTACTGGACGATCGCGATACCCAGGGCGGCAAAACCGACACCAGAGGTAAGGCCGAGCAGTGGCGTGTAAAGCGTGTAAACCCAGAGTCCTTCATCGCCATGGAAGCGTGGCTCCCATGGCCAGAAGAGATAGACACCGAGGAACGCGATTCCGCAGAGCACCGAAATAATCAACCAAATGTTGATTCCGAGCTCGGAAGACTTCTCGCGTGGGTCGCCATCAACTGGGAACCGCTCCTTGCGGTACGCAACGGTGACGTCGTCGAGTTCCGTGCCCAGAGCAGCGAGCTCCGCATTATTCATGCGGTCCAAATCTTGGGATGTGTAGTTCTTGTTTACTTCACTCATGAGCGCGATCCAATCCAGATAGCTGCGGCAGCAACGAGCGTTACGCCGATCATCCACATAGCCATACCTTCAGAAACTGGGCCAAGGCCACCAAGGGCGTAACCGCCAGGGCTTGGGGTTTCCTTCGAGGACTTAATAAACGCAATGATGTCGCGCTTCTCGTCGGCGCTGAGCTGGCGATCCGAGAACTTTGGCATGTTCTGCGGGCCAGTCAGCATCGCCTGGTAGATCTCCTGCTCATTCGCAGGGTCCAACTCCGGCGCATACTTACCAGAAGATAGTGCGCCACCGCGGCCGGTGAAGTTGTGGCAAGACGCGCAGTTCAAGCGGAAGAGCTCGCCGCCACGTGCGACGTCGCCAGCCTGAATCTGGCCATCGTAGTTCTTACCGCGAAGCTCTTCCTTCGCGAGTGAACCGTCTGGGTTGTACACCAGCTCCGGTCCCCCACCGTTGGCAGCAACATAGGCAGCCAGTGCCAGTGCTTGGGACTCGGTGTAACGAGGACGCTTGCGTTCAGCCTGAGCGTCATTCGACATCATCGGCATACGTCCGGAGTTGACCTGGAAGTACACAGCACCTTCGCCGGTGCCGATCAGGGACGGGCCGCGGCCTTCAACACCCTGGAGGTTTGCGCCATGGCAAGTGATGCAAGCGACGTCGTAAATGTCCTTGCCTTCTTGAATCATTGCCTGGTCATCTTTTTGCGCAGTAGCGACCTGCGCGTTCGGGGCAAGCGCCGATGCGAGGAAACCCGCACCCGTGAGGCCGAGCGTCAAGGCTGCTGCACCAGCAAAGGTGCGCTGCGCCTTGCGCCGACTGCGCTTTTTCTTAGGTGATTTTTCCATCTTGTTCCCTTTGAGCGTCAGTGTCTAATACAGATAAATGGCCTTCCGTCATTTCGACGGCGACTCTACGTATCAGATACCTATTGAACGATATACAGAGTAATGAAGACGCCGACCCAAATTACGTCAACAAAGTGCCAGTAGTAAGAGGTCACCATTGCTGCAGTAGCTTGTGCCGGAGTGAACTTCGACTTAGATACGCGGAGCAGCACAACCACGAAGGCAATGATGCCGGCGGTCACGTGCGCCATGTGGAAGCCAGTGATGATGAAGAACACTGACCCGAAGACACTCGCCTGAATGGTCACGCCGTGCATGATCATTTCTCCCCACTCGAAAGCCACGAGTCCGAGGAAGACAACGCCAAGCACGATAGTTACCGTGAACCATTTGCGGAGCCCAAAAACGTCACCCCTTTCTGCTGCAAATACGCCGAACTGAGAAGTCACGGAAGAAGACACAAGCACGATCGTGATGATCAAGCCGAACATCACGTTCAGGTGTGCCGTCTGGTTATCCCAGTCGCCTGCGGTCATACCGTTTGCACGCGAGGTGAAATACATCGCGAACAAACCGGCAAAGAACATCAACTCTTGGGCGAGGAACGCGATCGTGCCAACGCTGACCATGTTTGGTCGGTTCAGCGCCGGGACACGATTCTGCGGTGTCGCCATACCTTGGTTAGAAATTGCGGTCGTCACGCATGTGATTATCCCCTGTTTTCGGGTCAAAGTCATCTCCTTTCACCCACAAACTTTCCGGCAGATTTCGCGCTAACCTGCCTTTTCTGGCCTAATAGCGCTCGAAGGAAATAACTTTCTGCAATACCGGGAACTTTTCTAGCCACTCATCCGACTACATCAATGCAGGTCACAACTTTCTCGACTTCATTCAGCTCACTTTCGGCTGATTTTTAGGCAATCCAGGATTCTTTTTCATCGATTCTTTGCGGTGTTTCAAAAGTTCCCAATAGTGATGGGACTCACATTACACCGCTGCCGTTTTCGACTGCAGACCTACTTTCGTATGACCCCCAAGTGTTACGAATGAGTTCAACCGAAAGGATGAAAATAGCAAGCAAAAATCCCCCTCAGCCTTAGCTGAAGGGGATCAGTTTTCGCCGACACCTCCCGAAGGCGGGGAGGTCAGCGAATCTTTAGTGCTTCTCGCGCGGGATACCGTACTGCAGATTCAGCTGCGTAGTGGTCCACACGAGGAATACTGCGCCAAACACGACGAGCCACAGCTGCCAGAATGCAATTCCGAGTCCGAGGAACATAACCGCACCAGACATTGCGAACGGCCAGATGGAGCTTGGCGAGAAGAAGCCGAGCACGCCTGCGCCATCTTCAACCTCTGCCTCTTCCCAGTCTTCCGGAACAACGTCCATGCGACGCTCGGTGATGTCGAGGTAGACAGCGAGCATGAAGCAGAGCGCAGTAGCGAGAACCAAGCCAACGCCACCGACCCATTCGAGCCCGTAGAGGTAAGCATCTTCACCAATCCACGCTGTGCTGATCATGTAGAAGACTGCCATCAGCGCCAGGAAGGTACCGATTGCGTAGAAAACTTTTGAACCAGTTGCCATTTCTCTGCCTTCTCTTTCTATACCGTCGCGTTAGGGTCGTTGGTGTTGTTGCCGTCGCGGGTGCCGTGGCGGTCAGACACGAACGGACGTGTGGAGGTGGCGTACGGCGCTTCGCCGATAGATGCGAGCGCATCGGAGTTTGGCGCCTCAGGGTTGTCAATACGGAACTGAATGTACTGAGCAAACTTTTCTGGGGTCACGGCACGAACCTCGAAGTTCATCATCGAGTGGTAAGTACCGCACATCTCGGCACAGCGACCAACGAATGCGCCAGTCTTATCGATCTTCTCAATCTGGAATGCACGCTGCTGCTGGTTCACCTCTGGGTGAGCGTAGGTATCACGCTTGAAGAGGAATTCAGGAACCCAGAATGCGTGGTTCACGTCACCGGACGCGAGGCGGAACTCAATCGCACGATCGGTTGGCAGGACGAGCACCGGAACCTCTTCGGTAGTACCGAGAGTCTCAATCTCATTGAAATTGAGGTACGAGAGGTCACCGGTAGAAGTGCCGTGGATCGGGTTCGGGTTCTTAATATTCTCGTCGTCGTACTTCGTTGCCTCGGCCTTGGCCTGACGCTCGGTGTCAACACCGTCATATGCCTGACCGTTAGAGGTGAACTCGCCGTCAACGTTTGCGTAGCCAAACTTCCAGTTCCACTGGTATGCGGTTACGTCAACCGTCACCTTCGGGTCCTTGCCGAGGGCTGTAGTCTTCGTCTGCGCCTGGACGGTGAAGAAGAAGAGCACCATAACAATGACGATCGGAATGATCGTCAGCACAAGTTCCAGCGGCACGTTGTACTGGAGCTGCTTCGGGAACTCAGACTTGCCGCGCTTCTCCTGGCTCTTCGCGTTCCACTTGAAGATCGCAGTGAGGAACAAGCCCCACATGATGATGCCGATAATCCATGCTGCAACCCAGGTCCATACCCAGAAGTTGTACATCTGCTCACCCTCAGGGGTAACAGGATCTGGCCAACCCATATCCAGCACCTTCGAGAGCGCCTCTGGCGGTGCAACCTCACAGCCCGTCAGCGCGAGACCGCCCAGCAGGAGCGATCCGGCAACTGCGATTTTCTTCGCGAAGTTGCGGTCCTTTACCTTTTCCACGTGTGTCTGCCTTCCTGTCCACACTCGCTGTTTACGGCAGGACGCACAAACAGGTGCGCCCAAGCATTGTTACTCCGTCAGAATAGTGGATAAGGCGCATCGCCTCTGAATTCTTTTGATTTTGAGTCGAGGTAAGCATTCGTGGTCAGCTGACATCTTTTACCGTGTATGCAAAAGCCGTGCACTCAACGGGTTTTGCATAAAACGGTACAAACGTCCTGGTAAGAGCTTTATTTTTCACTCAAATTGCTCAACCATAAGTTGGCCCCCTTTTGGGGACCGAATAAAGGATGAAGAATTTCCGCATTTTGGCGCTGGTTTCGTTGGTTCGCGCATCTCCTACAGAAAACCCTATTGTTGATTGGAAGAAATGCTTCGTGGCCCAGCACTCCGCACGGCTGCGTACACCTTATATATAGGAGAGGTTTTCAAGTCTATGTGTGGCCTGTTGGCTCTACTCACCACAAACAGCAATGCCGCAAGCTTCGTGGAAGCCGCGGAACGTGCGTTGCCCTGCATGTATCACCGTGGCCCTGATGCCGCCGGCACCTGGAACGACGACCACGCCGTTTTTGGTTTCAACCGCCTTGCCATTATCGATCTCGAGCATTCTCACCAACCCCTACGCTGGGGCCCGAAGGAGAATCCGGAGCGCTACGCGCTGACGTTCAACGGCGAGATTTATAACTACATCGAGCTTCGCGAGGAACTGCAGGAGGCAGGCTACGATTTCAATACCTCGGGGGACGGCGAGCCAATCGTTGTTGGCTTCCACCACTGGGGAGAGAAGGTTGTCGAACACCTGCGAGGCATGTTCGCGTTTGTCATTTGGGACACCGAGACACAGCGTATGTTCGCGGCACGTGATCAATTCGGCATTAAGCCCTTGTTTTACGCTACTACCCCGGTAGGCACTGTGTTCGCTTCCGAGAAAAAGTCCATCCTAGAAATGGCTCCAGAGCTGGAGATTGGTCTCGACCTATATCGGCGAGCTATCGAGCACTACGTTGACCTGCAGTATGTTCCCGAACCAGAAACGTTGCACGAGAGCATTCGACGTGTGGAGTCTGGCTGCACGGTGTCACTGACGCCTGGCGGTGAAGTCACATCGGAGCGCTACTTCAAACCACACTTCAAGCCACAGCAAATCCCACAAGGTCAAGAGCAGAAGCTTTACGACAGGATCGCTCAGGCGCTCGAAGACTCCGTCGAGAAGCATATGCGAGCGGACGTCACCGTCGGCTCCTTCCTCTCGGGCGGCATTGATTCGACAGCGATTGCGGCCCTGGCGAAGAGGCACAATCCAAACTTGCTGACGTTTACCACCGGCTTCGAGCGCGAGGGCTACTCCGAGGTAGACGTGGCTGCGGAGTCCGCTGAGGCGATTGGTGTTGAGCACATCGTGAAGATTGTCTCGCCTGAAGAGTACGCGGACGCGGTGCCGAAGATCATGTGGTACCTCGATGATCCGGTCGCGGACCCTTCGCTTGTCCCGCTGTTCTTCGTCGCACAGGAGGCCCGCAAGCACGTCAAGGTGGTGCTCTCGGGTGAGGGTGCCGACGAGCTGTTCGGTGGGTACACCATCTATAAGGAACCGCTGTCGCTCGCGCCGTTCGAGAAGTTGCCGACGCCTCTTCTACGGGGACTGAACAGGCTAAGCCGTGTGCTGCCGGAAGGCATGAAGGGCAAGAGCTTACTCGAACGCGGTACGACCCCAATGGAGGACCGTTACTACGGTAACGCTCGTTCCTTTAACTTCGAGCAACTACAGCGTGTGCTGCCTTGGGCGAAGCATGATTGGGACCACCGCGAGGTCACCGCGCCGATTTACGCCACATCGACAGAGATGGATCCAGTTGCCCGGATGCAAAACTTGGACCTGTTTACCTGGATGCGCGGCGATATCTTGGTCAAGGCGGACAAGATGAACATGGCGAACTCGCTGGAGTTGCGCGTGCCGTTCCTGGATAAGGAGGTCTTTGAGGTCGCACAGACGATTCCGTACGACCAGAAGATCGCGCACGGCACCACCAAGTACGCGTTGCGTAAGGCGATGGAGCAGATCGTTCCGCCGCATGTTCTCCACCGCAAGAAGCTGGGATTCCCTGTTCCGATGCGCCACTGGCTGGCCGGCGATGAGCTCTTTGGTTGGGCGCAGGACACGATCCGTGATTCGCAGACCGACCATATCTTCGCCAAGGACCAGGTGCTGGAGATGCTCAAGGAGCACCGTGACGGTGTTTCCGATCATTCGCGTCGCCTTTGGACGGTGCTTGCGTTTATGATCTGGCACGGCATTTTTGTCGAGCATCGCATTGATCCGGGCATCGAGCACAAGGAATACCCGGTTCAGCTTTAAGGAGGACCTGCTCATGTGGACCAAGAAACGAGTACTGACCACCATCGTTGCGATGCTCAGCGCGTTACTGCTTGCAGTTGGCGCCGTGGCGTTCGTCTACGGTCCGACGCTCACCGCGATGCTGACGGGCACCGCTCGTTTCGCGGGGACACAGACGCCGAAGCGGTATAGCGCGACGGTGCTCGCGCTCGCCGAGCAGGGCATCTACGCCGACTCGACAGAGTTCGAGGAGGCGAAGGCCCGCGCAAAGGAGGCCGCAAAGCAGGCTGATACGCTTCACGACGTTTACCCCGCCCTCGAGGACGCAGTCAAAGCTGCTGGCGGGAAGCACTCCCGTCTGATTGAACCTGGTAACCCTAACCTCGGCTGGACTATGGAAGAGAAGTCGGAAGCCGCAGTCAGCGTCGAGGGCCGCGTTGCGGTGGCAACCGTGCCTGGCGTCGATCAGCACGATGATGTGCAGGGCTACGCAGACACGCTCGCAACAGGTCTGGCTTCCGCACGTGATGCCGGGGCATGCGGGGCGGTCGTTGACCTGCGTGGCAACGACGGAGGCGACATGGGTCCAATGGTCTCAGGCCTCTCCTCACTGTTGCCGGACGGCACGGCACTCGAGTTCGTATCGCGGACGAACACCACGCAGGTCACGGTTGAGGGGAACTCGGTGACCGGCGGCGGCACCCCGATCACGACTTCTGGCGGGAAGTGGGATGCGCCGGTGGCGGTCTTAGTCGATGGCGACACTGCTTCGTCGGGCGAGGCCACGATGCTGTCGTTCCGGGGACTTGAGCACTCCCGCAGTTTCGGCTCGCCTACTGCGGGCTACGCGTCGGCAAACATGGTGTACGACTTCCCAGACGGCAGCCTGCTGATGCTGACTATCGCGAAGGACAAGGCGCGCACTGGTGAGGAGTTCGCCGACGATCCGGTGCAGCCCGACGTCGAAACGGAGACGCCGCTCGAAGAGGCCAAACATTGGCTCTCGACCGAGCACGGTTGCAACTAGTCCACGCAGACGAAACACCCCGCGCCTATCTTCAATCATGAGGAGGGCGCGGGGTGTTGGCGTCGAAAAGCTACTGCTTAGTTGAAGCTGTCGCCACAGGCGCAGGCCGAGCCTGCGTTCGGGTTGTCGATGGTGAAGCCCTGCTGCTCGATGGTGTCAGCGAAATCGATCGTTGCACCGGTGAGGTACGGCACGCTCATCTTGTCCACGACGAGGCGCACACCCCCGACAACGTCAGCCTTGTCGCCGTCGAGCTCGCGGTCGTCAAAGTACAGCTGGTAGCGCAGGCCAGCGCAGCCACCTGGCTGAACAGCAATGCGAAGCGAAAGGTCGTCGCGGCCTTCCTGGTCGAGCAGAGCCTTCGCCTTTGCAGCCGCTGCTTCAGTAAGGGTCACGCCCGTGGCAGAGGTAGGTGCAGTCATTCTTTCTCCTTGCTTAGCGAATATCTTCACGCAAGATGCGTGCTTCGGAGTGTGGCACTAGCGTACTCGCATCACACCGTCATCGTCTACAGCGTATGGGAGCGGGCGCTTATTCCCCACTTTCGGGGACGGCCTTGTAGCCTGTATAGCGTGAAACTTCCTTGGCAGAAATCTGATGAGGCTCCAGCCGCCGCTGCTGCCGCAGCGAATCGAGCGGAGACTCCCGAAACCGACGCGGAACCCGCGAAGAAGTACCCGAAGGGCTACACCCCTCCGAAGGGTCGGCCGACGCCGAAGCGCCTTGATCAGGAGATTAAGCGCGGCGTGGTCCGCGACCCCAACGCGACGACTCCCGCTCAGCAGTACCAGAAGAATAAAGAGCTGAAGAAGTCGATGTCGAAGGAGGAGTGGAAGGCATACAAGAAGCAGCAGCGCGAAGAGGCGAAGAAGCACAATCGCGAGGTCCAAGCCAAGATGGACGCTGGCGACGAGCGCTACCTCATGGACCGCGACCGTGGCGAAACCCGCCGCTTCGTCCGCGACTGGGTAGATTCGCGCCGCTTCATGAACAACTACGCGATGCCGCTGGCGATCCTGCTGTTCCTCATTCTCTTCATCGGCTCCTGGTACCCGGAGATCGCCGGCGCCATCGCTATTTTGCCGATGGTGTTTATCGTGCTGATTCTTGGTGAGGCATTCCTGATCGGCAAGCGTGCGAACAACGCTGTGCGCGCGAAGTTCCCTGGTACGGCTGATACCGGCTTCGGCCTTGGTATGTACGCGTTCTCTCGCGCGTCGCAGCCGCGGAAGTGGCGCTCGCCGAAGCCACAGGTGCGCATCGGCGAGACCGTGAACTAACTGGGTAAAGGACGTTTCATGGCTGTTGCATTCGACCCGATTGAGCATCCAAGCGAAACCCTGCGCCGCGAGCTTGCCCGCGAACTACTGCGCAGCCCGGAGGGGCGCGGTCTCGGTCGCGTGGGAACGATTGCGGAGTGGACTGCCTCGGTGCAAAACCGTACGCGCCCGGTTGCGTTCCGTCAGCCGCAGTGCGTGCTTGTCGCCGGTAACCACGGTGTCGCAGCACGCGGTATTTCCGCGCAACCACACGACGCCGCCTGGACCGCCGTAAAGCAGATTGCGGCAGGTGGCGGTGTCGCTCGTGTTGCAGCGGAAGCCGCGGGCGCGTCGATTATTCAGATTAATGACTACTTAACGCTGCCGACAGGCGCGATAGACCGGCAAGCCTCCATGACGCCCGAGGCGTTCGAGCAGGCAGTCGCGCACGGTGCTCGCGTCGTTGACCAGGGCGTAGACAGTGGAGTTGACCTGTTCATTCCTGGAGACATTGGCGTCGGCAATTCGACGGTCGCCGCCGCCGTCTATGGCGCGCTGTCGCGCACCGAGCCGGTCAAGGTCATCGGGCGCGGCTCGGGCATCGACGACAACATCTGGAAAGTGAAAGTTGCGGCAATTCGGGACGCCATGTTCCGGGTGCGCACCTTTAGTGACGACGTCCCCCGCGTCCTTGCCGAGCTTTCGGGGCCAGATTTCGCGTTCCTTGTCGGTATGTTCGCGCAGGCCGCGGTTCGTCGAACCCCCGTACTTTTCGACGGCCTCTACGCCACCGTCGCCGCCTACGCCGCCGAGCGCCTCGCACCCGGCACTAAGCAGTGGATCATGGCGGGCCAGCTCAGTCCGGAACCCGCCCAGATGCTGGCGCTCCAGGCCCTCGATATCATTCCGGTGCTGGCACTGGACTTGTCGCTCAACCAGGGAGTGGGCGCGCTCGCAGCGCTGCCGCAAATCAACCTGGCTTCTGAGCTCGTTACTACAGTGCTCGGGCCGGAGGCCCCAGAGAGCGCCCCGGCCTGAGATCCCTCTAGTTCTCGGCTGGGACGAGCGTGTGGTTCCAGCCGTGGACGTCTTCGACCGAGCCGTCCTGGATACCGCGCAGGCGCTCGCGCAGCTGCATGGTGATGGTGCCGGCCTCATTGTTGTTTACGGTGAACTCACCGTGGCGGCTCAGCACGCGCCCGACCGGAGTGATCACCGCTGCGGTACCGCATGCAAGCGTCTCACTGATGGTGCCGTTTTCAGCGCCCTTGTGCCACTGCTCCACCGTGATCTTGCGCTCCTCGGTGCTGTAGCCGAGGTCTTCCGCAACCTGCAGCAGCGATTTGCGGGTGATGCCCGCCAGGAGGGAACCGGACAGTGCTGGGGTGATCAACTTCGCGTCCTTCCCGCTGCCCTCGACGAACATGAGGTTCATGCCGCCCATCTCTTCGATGTACTTGCGCTCAATGGCGTCGAGCCAGACAACCTGGTCGCAGCCCTTTTCTTCTGCCTCGGCCTGCGCGAGCAGGGAACCCGCGTAGTTGCCGGCGAACTTGGCGTCACCGGTGCCGCCGGGCGCCGCGCGGACGTATTCTTCGGAGATCCACACGCTGACGGGCTTGACGCCGCCGGAGAAGTAGGCGCCAGCTGGGGATGCAATGAGGTAATAGGTGTAGGTGCTCGAGGGCTTCACCCCGAGCGTCTTCTCGGTTCCGATCATAAATGGACGCAGGTACAGCGCCGCTTCTCCACCAGCTTCGGGGACCCAGTCCTTATCAATCGTCACCAGCTGCTGCAGCGACTCGATGAACAGATCCTCCGGCAACTCAGGCATTGCCAGGCGATGCGCGGAATGGGCAAAACGCGTCGCATTCTGCTCGGGGCGGAACGTCGTGATCGAGCCGTCGTGGTGACGGTATGCCTTCAGGCCTTCGAAGATCGCCTGCCCGTAGTGGAAGACGTTGGTCGCCGGGTCCAGCGAGATCGGCCCGTACGGGCGGACCTGCGCGTTATGCCAGCCGTTGGCCTCGTCCCAGTCGATGGAGACCATGTGGTCAGTAAACTCTTGCCCGAAGGCTGGGTTTGCGAGCACTGCATTGCGCTCTTCGTCAGTTGCCTTGTTCGGATTCGGGATAATTTCAAATGGTGTGCCTTGAGTCATGCAGACCACCCTACTCCCCGATTCCACTCTTTGGAACCAGAATTCCATATTTTCTTGCATGCGCAAATTGCTTGCCCCGCGCCACGCGTCCCTTATTCCAGGTACCCTTGGCGATGTTCAATAATCTTAAGAAAGGCGCATGTACTCATGACTTTTTCGGTTCCTGAATCGCTGCTCCCGGTCCGGGGCGACTCCGTCTCCCTCAACTTTTCGACGTCCGCTCCGAGCGACACCGCTGCCCTCTTGCTACCCGTGACCTCGGATGACTCGAAGGTTGAGGTCCCAGTGACCTCCCTGGCACCGAAGGGTGCTCTCGAGGCACTGGAGACAGTCGGCGCGAAGGGCACCGCCGGCGAGATCACCCGCGTGGTCGTTGACGGGAAGCTGGTCATCGCCTTTGGCCTCGGCAACGCCGATGAGATTGATGATGAGACTGTCCGTCGCGCTGTCGGTTCTCTGGCTCGCACACTGTACGGCACGGAGTCTGCGGTAATCTCGACTGAGTTCGGCGTCGCCCCCGTCGTGGAGGGCCTGCTGCTCGGCGCGTACAAGTACAAAGGCTTCAAGGCCCCGTGCCAGTGCGGCTGCGACGGCGAGCACGGGCTTACCGACGTCACCGTTGTAGGCAAGGACGACGAAAAGGAAGCATTCGACCAGGCAGTGATTCTCGCCGAGTCGGTCATGCTGGCGCGCGATCTTGTGAACACGCCGTCGAACCACCTCTACCCTGCCGTGTATGCGGAGCTCATCGAGAACGTCGGCAAGCAGGTTGGACTCGAGGTCGAGGTGTTCGACGAGAAGCAGCTTGAGGAGCAGGGCTTCGGCGGCATCCTCGCGGTCGGCAAAGGCTCCGCCCGCGCGCCGCGCCTGGTGCACCTGAAGTGGACGCCTTCCGCGTCGAAGTCCTCTGTCGCGTTGGTTGGCAAGGGCATCACCTTCGATACCGGCGGCATCTCCCTCAAGCCGGGTGCAAAGATGGAGGACATGATTTCCGACATGGGCGGCTCTGCTGCTCAGTTCGGCGCAATTGTTGCAGCTGCCCGCCTCAACCTGGATGTTGCGGTCGACGCCTGGCTGCCACTCGCGGAGAACATGCCATCCGGCACTGCCACCCGCCCAGGCGACGTGATTCGCCACTACGGCGGCATCACCAGCGAGGTACTCAACACCGATGCTGAAGGCCGCCTCGTGCTGGCAGACGCGATGGCACGCGCGGCTGAAGATAACCCTGACTTCATGATTGAGACGTCCACGCTGACCGGCGCTCAGCTCGTCGCCCTCGGCAACCGCACTGCCGGCGTCATGGGCTCTGATGAGTTCCGCGACCGCGTCGCTGCGCTGGGCCGCGAGGTTGGCGAGCAGGCCTGGGCGATGCCACTGCTGGAGGAACAGGAAGAAGAGCTGAAGTCCCCCGTCGCCGATATCCGCAACGTCCACAATGCCCGTACCGGCGGCATGCTGTTCGCTGGCCTGTACCTGTCTCGCTTCGTCGGCGAGGACACCGAGTGGGTGCACATCGACGTCGCCGGCCCGGCGTGGAACGGTGGCTCGCCACGCGGCTACACGCCGAAGCGCGCGACCGGCGCCCCGCTGCGCACGATCGTTGCAACGCTTCGCAGCATTGCTGAAGCCAACTAGTCCCCGGATTTAGGAAAAGGGATGTTCGCCGCGCTCAAACTTGGCGCGGCGTTCTTTCTGTTCCGCTCGCTTCCGCAGGATGCGTTCTTGCTCCATCTTGCGACGCATCCGGTCCGGGTACCCGGTCTCTTCGACGTCATAAAGAGATATATTCAGCAGCGTAGCGACGGCGTCGATACCTTTGGGACCTCCGATGCGCCGGCGGGTGTAGTTGCCCTCTTCATCGACAAGCACGACGGACATCTCGTTGACCATCGTTTCCGGCTCAACAAACCCCTCAACGAAGGCACGCTGCGCAACCCATTCCTGGAGGTAGGCAGCGTCTTCCGGCCGGATGGTTTCGCCGGGCGCGCGTGGGGGTTTGAAGGTGGTCTGCTTCTTCCGCTTGCCGAACAGGTTAAACACTTCTCTCATCATACGGATATTTCTCGACGCCCCAATTCTGCGTTTGGTGGCCTTCAACAAATTAGTTGCCCCCGAAAGGCACGAAAGTCTTCGGTGACAGGTACGCTATTGACCTGTATAGCTTCTACGAAAATGTATCTGCGAGGAGACTAAATTATGGCGCACTCTGTCGAGATGCCTGAGCTGGGCGAATCCGTCACGGAAGGCACTATCACCACCTGGCTGAAGGAAGTCGGCGACAAGGTAGAGGTCGACGAACCATTGCTGGAGGTTTCCACCGATAAGGTCGACACGGAGATTCCTTCCCCTGTCGCCGGTGTAATCCTCGAGATTAAGGCCGAGGAAGACGACACCGTTGATGTCGGTGACGTGATTGTGATTATCGGCGAAGAAGGCGAAGCCCCGGCATCGGACTCGGCAAAGGACGAGGAGCCTCAGGAAGAAGAGGAGCCAAAGAAAGCTCCGGAGGAAGAGAAGGCTGACAAGCCTTCCTCCGGCGACGCCACCGACGTCTCCATGCCTGAGCTTGGCGAATCCGTCACCGAAGGCACCATCACCACCTGGCTGAAGGAAGTCGGCGACACCGTCGAGGTCGACGAGCCACTGCTCGAGGTCTCCACCGACAAGGTCGATACCGAGATTCCTTCCCCTGTCGCAGGCACCCTCGTAGAGATCCTCGCTGAGGAAGACGACACCGTCGAGGTCGGCGAAGTCATCGCCCGCATCGGCGACGCTGACGCCAAGCCAGCTGAAAAGGAAGCTCCAAAGGCCGAAGAGCCAAAGGAAGAAAAGAAGGAAGCTCCGGAGGAAGAGAAGGCTGACAAGCCAGCCTCCGGCGACGCTACCGACGTCTCCATGCCTGAGCTCGGCGAATCCGTCACCGAAGGCACCATCACCACCTGGCTGAAGGAAGTCGGCGACACCGTCGAGGTCGACGAGCCACTGCTCGAGGTCTCCACCGACAAGGTCGATACCGAGATTCCTTCCCCTGTCGCAGGCACCCTCGTAGAGATCCTCGCTGAGGAAGACGACACCGTCGAGGTCGGCGAAGTCATCGCCCGCATCGGCGACGCTGACGCCAAGCCAGCTGAAAAGGAAGCTCCAAAGGCCGAAGAGACAAAGGAAGAACCCAAGGAAGAAAAGAAGGAAGCCCCGAAGGCTGAAGAGCCTAAGGAGGAGAAGCCGAAGGACGAGAAGCCTGCATCGCAGGCTTCGACCAAGGTGAACAAGTCCGACGGTTCCCTCCCGTACGTCACCCCGCTCGTGCGCAAGCTGGCAGAAAAGCACGGCGTTGATCTTTCCACGGTCGAGGGCACTGGCGTTGGTGGCCGAATCCGCAAGCAGGACGTGATCGCTGCGGCGAAGGGTGGATCCGACGACAAGACCGAGGCATCGGCTCCGAAGTCCGAGGAAAAGAAGGGCGCACGCTCCAACTGGTCCACCAAGTCCGTGGATCCGGAGAAGCAGTCGCTGATCGGCACCACCCAGAAGGTCAATCGCATCCGCGAGATCACCGCTGCGAAGATGGTCGAGTCGCTGCAGACCACGGCTCAGCTCACGCACGTTCAGGAAGTCGATGTCACCCGCATCGCAGAGCTGCGCAAGCGCGTGAAGCCGGAGTTCATCAAGAAGCACGACGCCAACATCACCTACCTCGCGTTCTTCATCAAGGCGACGGCCGAGGCCCTGATCTCCCACCCGAACGTCAACGCGTCCTACAATGCGGAGAAGAAGGAGATCACCTACCACGAGGACGTCAATATTGGTGTCGCAGTGGATACGCCACAGGGCCTGCTCGTGCCGGTGATCAAGCGTGCACAGGACCTGAACCTGGCGCAGATCGCGCAAGCTATCAACGACCTGGCGACCCGCGCACGCAACAAGAAGCTGCGCCCGGACGACCTGTCTGGTGCAACGTTCACGGTGACCAACATAGGTTCCGAAGGTGCACTGCTGGATACGCCGGTGCTCACCCCGCCACAGGCAGGCATCCTGGGTACCGCGGCGATTGAGAAGCGCCCGGTCATCGTTACAGAGGAAGGTAGCGACTCCATCGCGATCCGCCAGATGTGCTACCTGCCATTCACCTACGATCACCAGCTGATCGACGGCGCAGATGCAGGCCGCTTCGTCACCACGATCAAGGACCGCATCGAAACCGGCGGCTTTGAAGACGACCTAGACCTCTAAAACAGGTCAAGATGAGGAATCTTAGCGGTGGCCCCAATGCCAATACGGTGTTGGGGCCACCGCTGTTTTCACCTCTGCATATTTTCAGCTGACTGGCCGACCCAGGCCAGTTTTGCCCCGTAGACTATTCACGACATCAGGTTCAGAACTACCAAAGGAGTAGATCTTGGATTACATCACCCGCCATATCGGTCCGGACACGCAGGAAACGGAGGCGATGCTCGCGAAAGTCGGCTACGACTCACTCGAGGCGCTGACCACTGCCGCGATCCCCGCCGATCTGCTACTTCAAGGGCCACTCAACCTTCCCGCCCCGCTCACGGAATACCAGGCGCAGGATCGGTTGCGGGAGTTGGCGTCGAAAAATGAGGTGCTCAAGGCGTTCTACGGCCAGGGGTACTCGTCGACGTTGACGCCGCCGGTAATTCGGCGCGGTGTGGTCGAGGATGCTGGGTGGTACACGGCGTATACGCCGTACCAGCCTGAGATTTCACAGGGTCGCCTTGAGGCACTGCTGAACTTCCAAACTATGGTGCAGGACCTGACCGGCCTGGACATTGCGAACGCTTCCCTGCTGGATGAGGCTTCGGCGGCTGCGGAGGCTGTCGGCTTGATGGCTCGCGCAGTGCGCAAGGGTCGGACGGTGCTGCTGGATGCGCGCCTGCACCCGCAGGTGTTGCGGGTCGCATCGGAGCGTGCTCGCACGCTTGACCTCGAGGTGGAGGTCGTTGACCTGCGTGAGGGGGTCGTGGGAGAGGGCCTCGTGGGTGCCATCGTGGCCTACCCCGGCACCGAGGGCGACGTGGTTGATCCTCGCGCGGTGGTCGAGGCGGTGCACGAGCGCGGGGGCTTGGTCGCGGTGGATGCGGATATTCTTGCGCTGACGCTGCTGGAGTCCCCTGGTGAGCTTGGCGCGGATATCGCGATCGGGTCCACGCAGCGCTTCGGCGTTCCGCTGTTCTACGGTGGCCCGCACGCCGCGTACATGGCGGTCAAGGAGAAGATGAAGCGCCAGCTGCCGGGCCGCCTGGTGGGTGTGTCGAAGGACGCGGAGGGCACTCCTGCCTACCGCCTGGCGCTGCAGACCCGTGAGCAGCATATTCGTCGCGAGCGCGCGACCTCCAACATCTGTACCGCGCAGGCGTTGCTCGCGGTGACAGCGTCGATGTACGCCGTGTACCACGGCCCACGCGGTCTTGAGGCAATCGCTGCTCAGGTGCATGACTGGGCGGCGCGCTTCGCCAAGTCCCTGCGTGACGCGGGTATCGAGGTCAAGCACGACGCATTCTTCGACACGGTGGCCGTCGTCGTGGACAGCTCCGAGGCAGTGTGCGAGCGCTTGGCGGATGCCGGTTACCTGGTGCGCCCGATTGACGCGACCACGGTGGGTGTCTCCTTCGGTGAGGACACTTCGGAGGACGACCTCGCGGCGCTGCTCGCTGGCTTCGGTGTCGACACGGTTGCTCACGAGGCGCCGTCCACGCTGCCCGAGGCGCTGCGCCGCACAACAGAGTTCATGACGCACCCGAACTTCAACTCGGTGCATTCTGAGACGCAGATGATGCGCTACATCCGCAAGCTCGGCGACAAGGACCTCGCGCTGGATCGCACGATGATCCCGCTGGGTTCCTGCACGATGAAGCTGAACCCGACCGCGGGGCTGGAGACCATCACGTGGCCAGCATTCGCGAACGTGCACCCGTACACACCGGATCGCTTCACGGCTGGTTGGAGGGAGCTTATCGACGAGCTCCGCGCCTGGCTTGTCGAAATCACCGGATACGCCGAGGTATCTATGCAGCCAAACTCGGGAGCGACGGGCGAGCTGGCTGGCCTGTTGGCGATTCGCCGCTACCACGTTTCCCGTGGTGACCATGGCCGTGACATCTGCTTGATCCCGGCGTCGGCGCACGGTACGAACGCTGCGTCGGCGACGCTGGCGAACCTTCGGGTGGTCGTCGTGAAGACTGCGGAGGATGGCTCGATCGACCTGGCTGACTTGGATGCGAAGCTTGAGCAGCACGGCGAGCACGTCGCGGCGATTATGGTCACGTACCCGTCCACGCACGGCGTGTACGAGGACACGGTGCAGGCGGTCGCAGAGAAGGTCCACGCGGTGGGCGGCCAGGTCTACATCGATGGCGCGAACATGAACGCGTTGACTGGGCTTGCGCGGCCGGGCGACTTCGGTGGCGACGTATCGCACCTGAACCTGCATAAGACGTTTACGATTCCGCACGGTGGCGGCGGGCCGGGAGTCGGCCCGATTGGTGTGGCAGAGCACCTGATTCCGTTCCTGCCGACGGACCCGAACGTAGATCCAACGCACGCGGCCAACCCTGCCCCGGTTGGTGAGGGTGTGCCGGTAGCCGCGGCGAAGTTCGGCTCGGCGGGCGTGCTGCAGATCGCGTGGTCCTACATCGCGATGAGTGGTGCGGAGGGGTTGGCATCCGCAACTGCGCATGCGGTGCTGGCGGCGAACTACGTGGCGAACGAGCTGCATGATTCCTTCCCGATCCTCTACACCGGCGAGCACGGGCTGGTGGGCCACGAGTGCATCCTTGACCTGCGCGAGCTGACGGACCGCTCGGGCGTGACCGCGGCGGATGTGGCGAAGCGCCTGGTGGACTACGGCTTCCACGCCCCTACCCTGGCGTTCCCGGTGGCGGGCACGCTGATGGTGGAGCCGACCGAGTCCGAGGATTTGGACGAGCTGGATCGCTTCATCGAGGCGATGCGTTCCATCCGCGCGGAGATCCAGGAGATCATCGACGGCAAGGTGTCCTACGAGGCCTCCGTCCTGCACCATGCGCCGTTTACCGCGCACAGCGTCGCTGGCACCGCGTGGGACTACGAGTTCTCCCGCGAGCAGGCCGCCTACCCGGTAGAGCGCTTGGTGCGCGAGAAGTACTTCCCGCCTGTGCGCCGCATTGATGAGGCGTACGGCGACCGCAACCTGGTGTGCTCCTGCCCGCCGCCGGAGGCGTTTGATATTTCTGAAAGTTCAGCGAGTGCGGAAAAGTAAGGAGTGATTGTGATGGCTGAGACCCCTTTGTTTGCAGCGCATGAGGAGCTTGGTGCTTCCTTTACGGACTTCGGTGGCTGGAACATGCCGCTGAAGTACGACAACGAGCTTGCGGAGCACCGTGCGGTGCGCGAGCGCGTCGGCATCTTTGATCTCTCCCACATGGGCGAGATTGATGTACGCGGCCCCCAGGCTGCGGAGTTTTTGGACTACACGTTGATTTCCACGCTGTCTACGTTGCGTGTTGGCAAGGCGAAGTACTCGATGATCGTGGCCGAAGATGGCGGCATCATCGACGATTTGATCTCCTACCGCCTCGCAGACGATCACTTCCTGGTCGTGCCGAACGCTGGCAACACGCCCGCGGTGTGGGAGGCATTCCAAAAGCGCGCAGCAAACTTCGATGTAGAGCTGACGAACCGTAGCGCGGACGTCGCGCTTGTTGCGGTGCAGGGCCCTGATTCCTTATCGACGATCGCTTCGCACCTCGACGGCGACGCCGGTGCCTTGGCGTACTACTCGGCGGCACCGATGCGCTTCGGTGACTGCGACGTCTTGGTCGCCCGAACCGGCTACACCGGCGAGGACGGCTTCGAGATCTACTGCGACCGCGAAGACGCCCGCGCGATCTGGGACGCTCTCGCACCGAACGCGACGCCGTGTGGCCTGGCTGCGCGCGACTCCCTGCGGCTCGAGGCGTCGATGCCGCTGTACGGCCACGAGCTTTCCCGCGAGATCACCCCGGTCGAGGCCGGGATGGGCCGCGCGTTTGCGAAGAAAGAGGCGGACTTCGTGGGCAAGGACGCGCTTGTCAGCCGCGAGCCCTCGGTGGTTATTGCCGGCCTGTCGTCGGAGCAGCGTCGCGCCGCTCGCGAGGGTGCCGAGATCTACCTGGGCGATACGCGCATCGGCGTCGTCACCTCCGGGCAGCCTTCGCCCACGCTGCAGCGTCCGGTGGCGCTCGCACACATCGACCCAGCGCACGCCGAGGTTGGCACGGATGTTGAGATTGATATCCGCGGCCGCCGCTATCCGTTTACTATTGTGGACACACCGTTCTATTCCCGAAAGGACCAGTAATCATGTCTTTGAACCCTGATTTTTACTACTCGGAGGACCACGAGTGGATCAACGCTCGCCCTGAGGACGCTGCTGGCACCAAGGTGCGCGTAGGCATCACGAACGTTGCGGCGGATCGCCTCGGCGAGGTCGTGTTCGCTGAGCTACCGCAGGTCGGCGACCAGGTCACGTCTGGTGAGACGTGCGGTGAGGTGGAATCGACGAAGTCGGTGTCTGACCTGTACGCCCCGGTGACTGGCACGGTGACCGCGGTCAACGAGGACATTGATGGCGCCTACGAGGCCATCAACGAGGACCCGTTCGGTGCTGGCTGGCTCTTCGAGGTTGAGGTCGAGGAGGTTGGTCCACTGATGACGGCGGACGAGTACGCTGCCGCTAACGGTGTCGAAAACTAGCGACTATCGTTGGCAGGCATGACAGCTCCACGCGATCCGTTCTTCCCTGCCGACAAATCCATTCGGGCCTCAGCCGCGCCTATTGATGTGCGCGAGCTGGGGCTCGTTGATTATGAGGAGGCCTGGCACCTCCAGGCGGACTTGGCCAAGCAGCGAGCGGCAGACGAGATCCCGGACACGGTGCTGGTGCTGCAGCACCCCTCGGTGTTTACCGCGGGCAAGCGAACCCAGCCGGAGGACTTGCCGGATCCGTCGTACCCGGTCCCCGTCGTCGACGTTGACCGTGGCGGCCGTATCACGTGGCACGGCGAGGGCCAGCTTGTCCTCTACCCCATCATCAAGCTTGCCCAACCGGTAGACGTCGTGGACTACGTGCGCCGCCTGGAGGAGGCCATCATCGAGACGGTGCGCAAGGCGGGGGTACATGCCGCCGGGCGTATCGACGGCCGCTCCGGAGTCTGGGTGCCAAAAACCGTCGACGCGGCGGATAGCTCGGCGTCGCACCGCGATAGGAAGATCGCGGCGTTGGGTATCCGTATCACCCGCGGAGTGACCATGCATGGGCTCGCGCTGAACTGCGACAACACCTTGGAGCACTACGGCCACATCGTTGCGTGCGGCATCGACGACGCCGACGTGACCACGATGAGCCTGGAGCTCGGCCGCGACGTCACACCTGAGGAGATGACCGCTCCGCTGCTCGACGCCCTCAAGCGCGCCCTTGCAGGCGAGCTCGTGGTGGCCGACCACAGCTTTGGTTCGGCACCGGATCCGACGAAGGGGCTCAAACGTCGAGATGTAAGGCGAGCCTCCCATTAAACCTCGACTTTGGAGGGGCTGTCCGTTACGGTGGACGGCGTGACTATTGCACCAGAAGGACGCAAACTACTTCGCGTAGAAAAACGCAACGCCCAGACCCCTATCGAGTCGAAACCGCGTTGGATCCGCAACGCGGTCAAGACCGGCCCTGAGTACGAGGACATGAAAAAGAAGGTGAAGGGCGCGTCCCTTCACACCGTGTGCCAGGAGGCCGGCTGCCCCAACATTCACGAGTGCTGGGAGTCGCGCGAGGCGACATTCCTGATCGGTGGCGCGAACTGCTCTCGTCGCTGTGACTTCTGCCAGATCAACTCGGCGAAGCCCGAGCCGCTCGACGTCAACGAGCCGCAGCGTGTGGCGGAGTCAGTTCGCGAGATGAACCTGAACTACTCCACCATCACCGGTGTGACCCGCGACGACCTCGAGGATGAGGGCGCGTGGCTGTATGCGGAGGTTGTGCGCAAGATTCACGAGCTCAACCCGCATACTGGCGTCGAAAATCTCACCCCGGACTTTTCCGGCAAGCCGGATCTGCTCCAGGAGGTCTTTGAAGCTCGTCCGGAGGTCTTCGCGCACAACGTGGAGACGGTCCCGCGCATCTTTAAGCGCATCCGCCCGGCGTTCCGCTACGACCGCTCTCTGGACGTCATCCGCCAGGCGCGCGACTTCGGTTTGATCACCAAGTCCAACCTGATCCTGGGCATGGGTGAGACCCAGGAAGAGGTCATGCAGGCGCTGCAAGACCTTGTTGACGCCGGCACTGACATCATCACGATCACCCAGTACCTGCGCCCCGGCCCGATGTACCACCCGATCGACCGTTGGGTAAAGCCCGAAGAGTTCATCGAGTACCGCGACGCGGCCTACGAGATGGGCTTCGGCGCCGTCATGTCGGGTCCACTGGTGCGCTCCTCATACCGCGCGGGCAAGCTCTACGTCGAGGCGATGGAGCACCGCGGCCTGGAGTTGCCGGAAAACCTGCGCCACCTGGCGGAAACCTCGAAGGGCGATACTGCCCAGGAAGCCTCGACGCTCCTGGAGAAGTACGGTGCTTCGAAGGATCACCCGGTAGCAACACGTTCCTAACCCGCTTTGGCCACTTTGGTCCGGCCATGTTCGTGACATAGAGTTGACGGCATGGCTCAGTCGAAGGATAAGGCAGCCCTGAAGGCTGCGAAGAAGCAGGAGCGCGCCGCGAAGCGCGCAAAGGGAAAGCAGACACGTAGCCAGATTTGGCAGGCGTTTCAGATTCAGCGCAAGCGGGATAAGAAGCTCATCCCGATTATGCTGGCCTGCCTGCTTGGCATGGGTCTGCTTTTCTTCTTGATCGGCCTCATTTGGGGCGGCCAGTGGTACATGCTGGCGCTCGGCTTGGCGTTCGGTACCGTGCTGGCGATGTGGATGTTCACCCGCCGCTTGGAGCGCTCGATGTACGACGAGGTCGGTGACACCCCGGGCGTTGCCGGTTGGACGTTGGAGAACCTGCGCAACACCATCGGCATGGTGTGGATCACCAAGACCGGTGTGCAGGCCAACACCCATATGGATACCGTGCACCGCGTGATTGGCCTGCCAGGCGTCATCCTGGTCGGTGAGGGCAACGAGAACCGCCTACGCACCCTGATGAAGAAGGAGTCCCGCCGCGTGGACCGCCTACTGGCAGGCGTGCCGATCCACGAGGTGTACGTGGGCGAAGGCGAAGGCCAGGTTGCAGTACGTGACCTGCAGAAGCACTTGATGAAGCTGCCACGCCACTACCGCAAGGATGACGTCTACTCCATGAGCGCGAAGCTCGAGGCCATGGACGCTCGTACGCAGCCTGGCCAGATGCCTGGTCTGCCTGGCGGCCCGCTGCCGAAGCAGGCCCAGAACATGGCGGGTATGAACCGCCGTATGCGCCGAATGCAGCAGCGTCAAGGCAAGTAAGTATGTCTTCCTTCG
This sequence comes from Corynebacterium sp. NML98-0116, assembly GCF_001767255.1. Classification (GTDB taxonomy): domain Bacteria; phylum Actinomycetota; class Actinomycetes; order Mycobacteriales; family Mycobacteriaceae; genus Corynebacterium; species Corynebacterium pseudogenitalium. The sequence continues at coordinate 769,313 of NZ_CP017639.1, read as the reverse complement.
ACATGGGCGTCGAGGCCAGCACCGCGCTGCGCCTCGGCGCTCTTTTGTTGTCCGCGGGCGCTCCCGGCTACCGGGTCACCCGCGCCGTGAAGCGTTGTGCCCGCGCGATGCACTTCGACGACGCCGACGTGGTCGTCGGCTTCGACACGATCACGTGCACTGTCCACCGCGGTGATAATTTCCGCACGCTCGTGGCTGATCTTCCGCTGCCCGGGGTGAACGCGTCGCGCATCGAGGCGCTCGAGAACCTCACCAAGCACGAGATGCACCGCTACACCACCGCGGAAGAAATCAACGCTGCCATTGACGAGATTGAGGCGATCCCTACTCCACGTTGGGGTCCGCTGACCTCCAGCTGCGCGGCTGGCCTTGCGTGCGGTGGCTTCGCTGTACTGAACCACTTCTCGTTCTTCACCGCGCTGCTGGTGATTATTGCGGCTGGTGTGGGCCAGTACGTCCGTCTGCGATTGGGGCGTCGACACCTCCTGCAACTAGGCGTCGTGATGGCAGCGGCCCTGGTGTCAACGTTGCTGTTCCTGGCGCTCGCGTGGGCGCTTCCCCACTCCGACTTTGAGCTCTCCGCGGGCTTCGTCCCCGCGATTTTGTACCTTGTGCCGGGCTTTCCCCTGTTCGTTTCTTTGATGGATCTCTCCCGCTTCGACTTCACCTCGGGGCTGCCGAGGCTCTTCTTCGCACTCGAAGTGGTCATCACCATGATGCTGACGGTCGCGGTCATCGCGATGGTCACCGATGCGCCCGCCCCCAGTACGGTCAGCACAACCCCGGATCCTGCGTTTTACGGGGCTGCGGCGCTCGCCAGCTTCGTCTCCGTGGGTGGGTTCGCTATTTTGTTTAATGCCTCACGCAGGATGACACTTTTGGCAGCCACGCTCGGCACCGTCGCCAATGTGTTGCGCCTCATGCTTGTCGACGCCCACGTGGAATACTTCCTCGCCTGCCTGCTGGGGACTCTCGTGATCGGCATTCTTGGTTCCTGGCTGGGCCAACACTTTCGGGTGCCGCGCACCACGGTGACCATCCCCGCAGCCGTGGTCATGATCCCCGGCCCCACCATTTACGCGGCGCTGCACCAGATCACGAACGGCAATATCTCCGCGGCAATCGACTCGACTACCGCCGTCGTGCTCACGGTATTGTTCCTCTCTGGAGGCCTGACGGTGGCCCGTCTGCTCACTGACAAGAACTGGGCGTTCCAGCGCACCGTGGAATTCCGCCCGCTGGACGAGCCTTAGCTGCGGATCACGGTCGTGTTCGTGGCACGATCGTGCATGCCGCGGCCGTCGGCGTCGACAAGCGCTGCGGGCAGAATGAACGCAGTGAGCAGCGTGCGCACTGCCGCGCGCCACAGCCCGACGGGCTCTTCCGCGTCGACGCGGGCCACCCCCATCCCGAGGATCGCCATGCCCGGCGTGCGTGCAAATAACCAACCGCAAATGATGCCCAACACGATCCACAACAGATACGTCAACGTCGATGTGCCACCGAAAACGGTGGTGTTGGCATGAATGATCGCTGCAGCCGCCCAGGCAATTGCCCAGTCGATCGCGACGCCGCCCATGCGTCGCGCCACCGACGCCTGCGCGCCCGCGCCCTCCTTCGGCAGCCCAAGGAACTGCCCCGGGTAGTCAGGGATCGCATCATCGCCTTTGAACTGGCCGGGAAGCTCCGGGCCGTCGAGCCATCGTTTTCCTTGGGGTGCAGACATGCGACATAGCCTATCCTCTTTTCCTGGAAAGCTGTTACAGAGCGGGAGCTACACGCTAGAATTGTGCGAAGTTCCCAACGCCGTCCGAAGGAGAAAAGGTCGTGTCTTTCGAAACTATCGAAGACGTAAAGAAGTTCATTCAGGACGAGAACGTGGAGTTTGTCGACGTCCGGTTTACCGACGTCCCCGGCATCGAGCACCACTTCTCTATCCCTGCCTCCATGTTTGACGAAACCGTCATGGAAGAAGGCCTCGCCTTCGACGGCTCATCGATTCGTGGCTTTACCACCATCGAAGAGTCCGACATGACGCTCATGCCGGATCTCGCCACCGCAAAGCTGGACCAGTTCCGCGCAGCGAAGACCCTGAACGTGAAGTTCTTCGTCAACGACCCATTCACCCTCGAAGCGTTCTCCCGCGACCCGCGCAACGTTGCGCGCAAGGCGGAGCAGTACCTGGCTTCCACCGGCATCGCCGATACCTGTAGCTTTGGCGCCGAGGCCGAGTTCTACCTCTTCGACTCCATCCGATACGAGGTCGAAGGCCACCGCGCGTTCTACGAGATTGACGCCGAAGAAGGCTGGTGGAATCGTGGCAAGGAAACAGATGCAGTCGGCGGCCCGAACCTTGGCTACCACAACCGCGTCAAGGGCGGCTACTTCCCCGTCCCACCACACGACAAGACCGTCGACGTACGCGACGCCATGGTCAAGAACCTGCGCGAATCCGGCTTCGAAATCGAACGCTTCCACCGCGAGGTAGGCAACGGCGGCCAGCAGGAGATCAACTACCGCTTCAACACCCTCCTGCACGCAGCCGACGACCTGCAGGACTTCAAGTACATCATCAAGAACACCGCCACCCAGTACGGCAAGACGGCCACCTTTATGCCGAAGCCCCTGGCCGGTGACAACGGTTCCGGAATGCACGCCCACCAGTCCCTCTGGAAGGACGGCAAGCCACTGTTCTACGACGAGAACGGCTACGGCGGGCTCTCCGACATCGCCCGCTGGTACATCGGCGGCATCCTCGAACACGCCGGCGCTGTCCTTGCGTTTACCAACCCGACGCTGAACTCCTACCACCGCCTCGTCCCCGGCTTCGAGGCCCCAATCAACCTCGTGTACTCCCAGCGCAACCGCTCTGCCGCGATCCGCATCCCGATCACGGGCACCAACCCGAAGGCGAAGCGCATCGAGTTCCGCGCACCGGACCCATCGGGCAACCCGTACCTCGGCTTCGCTGCGATGATGATGGCCGGCCTCGACGGAGTGAAGAACCGCATCGAGCCACACGCCCCAGTGGATAAGGATCTCTACGAGCTGCCACCAGAGGAAGCCAAGGACATTCCGCAAGCGCCGACCTCACTCGAAGCCTCGCTGCAGGCACTGCAAGACGACTTCGAGTTCCTCACCGAAGGCGACGTCTTCACCGAAGATCTCATCGACACGTACGTGAAGCTCAAGTACGACAGCGAGATCACCCCGGCGCGCCTGCGCCCGACGCCGCTGGAGTTTGAGCTGTATTTTGACTGCTAGATTCTGAGCCCAGGTTCGTCCTGGTCCCTTGCCCACGGTTTCCGTCACGGTTGCCGTGGGTTTTTCTTTGTCTTCTTCCTGTGCAGCGGACTTTTGCACCACATTCCCTCACGCGAAATCGGCGACCTGCGCATTTGCCGACGTCCCCTTCCCAAACCCAGGAATCTGGTGCGGGCCGCTTCGTGCCAGTGCCAAAAGACACAACACATAACATCTAGCCCTTTTGTGACCTGCGGGAACGTGGAGGTCGAAGTTCAAACTTGCGTCCCTTGTCACTGCATCTCAGGCCAGGACACCAAATTCCCCATTTCTCCCAGAAAAACTTGAGTATTTCCCCAGGTGGCCGAAGTCCGCGGACGGATTGTGGTGCACAGCTCACTCGCAAGAACCAGCGACATCCCCGCTATACATAACTCCACACAAACCACACATTTCCACACAAACCACACAACTCCACACAAGAGCGCTAATGTGTAACTATGACGACCACGCAAAACCCTTTCCGTGCTTCGCTTGGGACTAGCCCGCCACTCCTAGTCGGCCGCGACGAAGTAATCGATGACTTCAGACTCGGGCTTGAAGAAGGACCAGGTGCACACGAACGCATCTCACTCCTCGTTGGCGCACGAGGTATTGGAAAAACAGCCCTACTCAACGAGTTAGAAGACACCGCAATAAACGCTGGGTGGCTAACGTTTTCCGAAACGGCGACTGAGGGGTTCGTCGATAAGTTGAGAGACCAACTTACAGAGTTTCTCGAGAGCGATGCGCCGACCCGAACCTCTTTTCAAGTTGGTCCGAGCGCTTTGCGCCTCAAGCATGAGTTTGAACGGCCTGCTCAAAGGCCACGTTCACTCCGTACTCTACTCACGGAGGTCCTTGACACGCTCGCGAACCACAACAGGTTTAACCGTTCTGCCAGTGGTGTCTTAATTACGGTCGATGAGCTTCATTTCGTACATCATGATGAAATTGTTGAGTTCGCGACGGCTATTCAACACCTCGTTCGAGAAAACAGGGAAATCGCCGTGGTGATGGCCGGTATTCCAAGTTCGGTGAGACCTCTGCTTGCCAGTGACGAAGGGCGCAATCCAATCACTTTCTTAAGGCGTGCAAACCGCGTGGATCTCGGCCGACTCAGAGGTACAGAGGTCCGTGAGGGGCTCACAGTTCCCGTCCAGCAAGCTGGACGTTCGTGGGACGAGGAAGCCCTCGCGACTGCTGTACAAGCTACTGGAGGCTATCCGTTCATGATCCAGTTGATTGGCAACTTCGCTTGGCGCTTTGAATCCTCTGACACAATTCAATTGGAGGCTACAGAAAAGGCCATTACGCGAGCACGAAAGAAACTCGGGCAACTTGTTCATGAACCAGCGCTCAACGATCTCTCTGCGGAGGATCGTAGGTTCCTTGCAGCAATGTCGCTCGATGATGGTGCCTCGAAAATCAGCGATGTCGCCAGCCGTCTCGAAGTGAGCGAACAACAAGCTTACAACTATCGACGCCGCCTTAGCGAAGCCGACTTAATCACTTACGACCGCGGCACCGCAGACTTAGCGCTCCCCTATCTGCGCGAGTACCTTCGCACCCATGTGGTCGCAGATATTCTTCGTCTGCCCGAGTTTGAAGAGTGACAGTTTGCTTACTCGCAACGTGCCTTCCGGCAGACCGAGGGGCTATCGCTTGCATACCATCACCACTACTCCATCAGGCAGCAAGGGACTGCTCGGAGGAGATCATCGGATGCAAGCAACTCTCGTCTTTGAAAGTCTGTAGGTAGGCGCATCACAATGTCGGGACCACCATATAGAGTACGAACCATGTCCCGTATGAATCCGCTCATCCATGCCGTTCGCCAAGCGCAGGACGGCAATCCGCTCGCAAACCCCGTGACAGTGTTGTGCATGCCAGGTGCACGTGATGCTGTGATGGATGCGTTGTCGCAGTCCGGCGTGGCTGTGGGCGTGAAAGTCCTGTCGTTGCAGTTGTTTGTGGAGTCCCAGTTCCCGGGATTAGTTGACCCTGCTGAGGTCGCCGCTTTGGTGGTGCATGCGTTGCAGGAACTCCCGGAGGATTCCGAGATCCGCGCGCGGGGGCTCGCTGGCGAACCGGCTACACGAACGGGAGTACGAAAGGCGGTATGGCAGCTGCTGCAGGCCCCGCGGGAGCGATGGGGACTCACTGGTACCAGGACACTGCCGAAGGAGATCGCCTCGATCACGGAGCGGATAGCGGACAGGTTCAAGTCATCGTCCAAAGGCGAGCCGGCCAGGACGCTTCCATATGAGGCTTGGCAGCAGGCCTGCATCCCGGAGCGCACCATTGTGTGGGATGTTGTTGGGCTGACGCCTGCTGAGGATCGTCTGCTCGAGCGGCTGCCGGAGCCATTGCGCCCGGACGACACTGCCCAGGTCACCACGATGGAAGTTGCGGATGAACACGTCCAGGCGCTCGCTGTACTCAGCAAGGTCCGGGAAAGCATCGCCGAGTCGTCTGCCCCACAGGAAGAGGCGCTGGACCGCGTCGGGGTTGCGATGATGAATCAGGCGTTCTACCCGGTGTTAGTTGATGCTGCGCAGGGTCTCCCGCTGGTGGGTGGCGCAACGGAGTGTCTACTCGACGCCCCGGAGGTCGCCACGGTGGTCGGGCTTGTGTCGCTCGAGGTCGACACGATACCGCGAGCGCAGCTTGCGGAGATTCTGCTGCGCGGACGGATCGGCTGGCAGGATGCGGCGGGTAAGCGCCCGGCAATCTTCGGGTTCGATTCGCTCAGTCGCCACCGAAACGGCCCGCGTTCTTGGCCTCGCTGGCAGGAGTTCAGCGTGGATCACGTGGTCAATGGAGAAAAGGTCCCGGCGCGGGTGGAGGCTGCGTGGGTTGTGGCGCTCCACGACGACCTGGTGGCGCTTCGCGCGTCTGAATCTTGGGGCGAGTGGGCGACACAGGCGCTCCAGCTGGCGAAGAAGCATGTGCAGGGACCGGTGCCGGAGTCCCTGTTTTCGAACTTGGCACAGTTTGATCAGTTGGGAATCGACTTCAGTGTGCTCGCAGCACAGGAGGCGCTGTGGGAAGCTGCGGTTGCAACTCCACTTGGTACCGATGATGCGTTTCCGGCTGGTTTGCGCGTCGGTGCACTGTCTGGGCTGGTCGGTGGGGATCTGGACGTGCTGTTGGTATGCAACGCGTCGTCGATATTTATGCCGCACGGTGTGCCGGAGCCTGCTGGTGTGTCACTCGAACAGCTCGGTACCAGCGTAGAGCGCGAGACCAGCCGTCAGCATGAGATCCTCGAAGCTGCTCTGCGTACGGCGAACGAGGTGCGGTGTATCCACGCCGATCAGCTCAGCGGTGGCGAGTTTGGCGGGGAGCCCAGCCATTGGATCCCAGCAGACCACACCCCAATAGATGGCTGCGAGGCGAATGACTTCCCGGCCGCAAGCAGGCGAACCGCCAGCTTCACCCACGCCCTGCGCGGAGCATGGCCGGTATCCACGCAGCAGACGATGTCAGTGATGAAGGCTCGCAGCGAGGGCAACCCGAGCGATGAGTTCAATGGCTTCGTTGAGGGTCTGAGCGACTGGATTGCAGATCACGAGTTCTCTGCGTCGGCATTGAACCTGTATGTGGAGTCCCCGTACCTTTTCTTCATTCAGTACGTAGCTGGCATGCGCGAGCTTGAGGCGGATCCCGCCGAGGACCTGGATTCTCGTGATAAGGGCACGATCTTCCACTCCATCGTGGAGGAATGGACGCGCCGTGTGTGGCTCGATGCGTCTCCTCGACCTGCCAGTTATGCGGAGCTGGACTGGGATGCGGCTCGCGAAGTGCTGGATTCTATCGCCGCCGCGCACCTGAGCGCGCCCCTGCTCAGTGAGGTGAGCGCGCTTTCGCGGCACGCCTTCGAGCTGCGCTTGACCAAGGCTCTGGGTGCCTGGTTTGAGGCAGAACGTCAGCAGGCTGAGGCAGGCTGGATGCCTGTTGGTGTCGAGCTTGCATTCGGTCGGGGTTCAGACATCGAGGTATTTTTCGACACCTCCTTCGGCCAGGTATCGCTGAAGGGGTTCATTGACCGCGTCGATTTCCACCCGGAGACCAGAAGTCTGCGCGTGGTGGATTACAAAACTGGCAGGAACCGGATCGCGAAGAAGGACGTGCTCGCTTGGGACAACGTCTCCTCGTTTACCGTCCAGCCGGATTTCTACGGCCTAGCCATGTGGCAAGCGATTTCTAACGGTGCGCTCGCAGCGTGGTTGGACAAAATGGGCATCGGCGAGGATGTGGTCACGGTTTCTCCGAGCGTGGACGTGGATTTCCACTTCGTGTTCGCCGACAATCCCGATGAGGAGCACTACCTTGCCATTTTTGACCAGGAACGCTATGACGATTTCGTCCACGTGTTGGGCAGCACCCTGGAATTAATGGCCCAGGGAGTCTTCTTCCCGCGGCCGATTGATACTGAACGCTTCCTCCGCACCCAGATTCTGCGCTTGGGTGCAAATAATTACGTCCGCCAAGCCGACGCAATCAGCGATTATCTCTTTGAGCTCTACCAAAGCCTGACACCTGCGCGCGAAAATGAAGGTGAGAACTAACATGACTCTGTTGCCAGATTTTGAAAACCGTGAGCGGATCCGCACGGATGTTGACTCCACCTTGTTCGTGGAGGCCGGTGCCGGGGCTGGTAAAACGTACTCACTCGTCCAGCGCCTGCTCACGCTCATCTTGGAACGTGAAGTTCCAGTCACCCAGATCGCGGCGATCACGTTTACGAAGAAGGCTGCGGCGGAGCTTTCGGAGCGTCTCGCCCGTGAGCTGGCAAAGCACGCGGGCAACCCAGTGGCGGATCGCGCTCTGCTTGAGCTGCCCAGCGCAGCCATTGAAACGCTGCACAGCTTTTGCCAGCGCCTGCTGTGTCTTTACCCGCTCGAGTCCGGCATCCCTCCAGAGATCACGGTGCAGGATAACTTCGCCGCGGAGCGTCAATCCGACGTGCTTCGACGCCGAGTAAGCGAAGCGTTTTCGAGCGCACTCGAGGGGGTCTTCCCCATCGCTGAGCTGAGCGGGGGCAAGATTCTCGACGCCGACCTCCGCGAAGCCCTGGAGCATTTCGCGGGCGAGAACGGTTCGATGTCTTCGCTGCTGCAGCTTGCCCAATACATGGACGATAACTGGGGTGAGTTGGAGCCGACGATCGCTGCTGCCCTGCCGGAGGCGTTCGTGTTCGATGAGGACGCAGCCACGCGAATCGTGGGTGAGCTCAAGCGCACTCTCAACGAGTGCTCAGACCCTGAAGACGCGTTTGCGTTGACCTTGGGAGAACAAATTACGGATCTTCAGCTGCGGATCACCGCGGGTGATTTCACGAAGGTCGGCAAGTTCCGCAAGGGCAACGGTGGCCGAAAGGCGAACTGGGGCGGAGCGGTTGTCAAAGAAATCAAGTCGGCGTGTGAGCGTGTCTGGGACTCCTGGAATGAGAACGTGGAAAGGCAAGCGGCGCGTCCCAAAGCGGTGCTTCGCGCGTCGTTGGCCTTGATCGTGCTGGATAACGCACGTCGACGCCACCGCACTGGTGAGCTCCAATTTGGTGACCTTGTGTACCTGGCAGACCAGCTGTTGAAGCACCACCCGCATGTCCGGGAGGACGTGCACACACGGTTTACACACCTGCTTGTGGACGAGTTCCAGGACACCGACCCTGCCCAGTTGCGCATCGTGCGCGCGATTGCCACCGACCCTGCTACCGGGAAGCTCACTCCCGGGGCCTTGTTCACGGTGGGTGACCCGAAGCAGTCGATCTACCGGTTCCGCCACGCGGATCTGGACACCTACCTTGCTGCCCGTGACGCGCAGGACTGCGAGGTCGTCGAGCTGACCACGAACTTCCGCTCCACCTCGAAGGTCCTGGACTGGTCCAACCAGGTCTTCGAACGCTATTTCCCGAACGCCTTGGCTACCAGCAAGAAGCCAGACCCGAAGCTTGTGCCCCGAGAAGTGGCCTTTACTGCACTGGACGCACGGCCTGGGCTTGATGACGCCCCCGAGCTGGCAGACTTCAATAGTCGCACGATTGTCGCGCATTACGAAGCCATCAAGGAGGACAATCTGTCCAAGGAGGAGGCTGAGTGCCGCCTCATCCTGAGTATTATCAAGCAGGCGCTTGCGGAGGACTGGCAGCGCCGCGACAAGGTTGTACGTGACGACGGCACTTCGTATGAGACCCTGGTCGGGTTGGAGCCGCACGATATTGCGATTTTGGTGCGTACCCACCGTCAGGCGGCGTCGTTAATGGCGTTTCTTGATGCGCATGACGTGCCCTACGTCCCGGAGGGCGCTGCGCTGACGTATCTGGCGCCCGAGATTGAGGAGCTCCACGTCGTGCTGCACGCGGCGGCTGACCCGGCGGAATCGCTGTCGGTGGGCGCCGCGCTGCGTACAAGCCTGCTTGGTATTTCCGACCTTGAGCTTGCGCAATGGGCCGCTGCGGGCAGCAGTTTGAACATTTACGGGCCTCGGTTGCACGACCTGACTGGGCGTATTCCGGATGCGCTCAACCTCATTTTGAAGCTGCATGAGGCTTCCCGTGAGATGTCCGTCGGCGCCCTGGTGTCCTGGGCGTGCGACCAACTGAACATGGTGGAGCTGGCCGCTGCGCGAAGCGCGTTCCCCTTGGAGGCGCTGCGCCGCCTCGAGTTCGTGAAGCACAATGCGCGCGCCTTTACCGAGGCGACTCACGGTACCCTGCGCGAATACACCGCGTGGACTGATTCGTTGGCCAACGAGCGTCATCAGATCACCGATCCGGAGAGTACGACTGCGGGCGGGGTGCGCATTCTGACGCTGCACGCGTCCAAGGGCCGGGAGTTCCCGATGGTGATCTTGGCCGGGATGTACGGCGGTAGGAACAACAACCCTCAGGTCAGCCGCCCGCATCCTGCGGACCATGTGTTGGAGTACAGCGAGTTCCGGCTCACCTCCCCGCGTTCGAGGGAAATCCTGGAGCACGAAAAGCTTGCCGACGCCGCCGAGCGCGCCCGCCTCTTCTACGTCGCCACGACGCGTGCGCGTGACCACCTAGTGGTGTGTAAGCGAACTGATAACCCGAACAGCGTGGCGTCGAAGGCGTTCAATACGGCCATCGAGAACACGATCGCGGAGGGCGCAATCCCGGAAGCGATTGCTGCGGAGGACATCCCAGCATACGAATATGACTTCACCACCTCCGCCACGCGGCCCACAGAGCCGAACGCCGAGGGACTGCCGGATCTTCATGCCTCGGAGAGCGCGTGGCAGTCGGCTCGTGCACGCCGTGTCGCCAGCACGGCGGTGGCTCATGCTCGAGACGCTGACGTCGTGAAGCTTGGGCTCACGCGGGAGACTGCCTCACTCGACCCGGCATTGGTGGTTACTGGGGAGGCCCGCGCTGAGCACGGCGCGGCAGTGGGCACCGCGCTGCACGCAATGATGGAGCGCGCGACGCTCGATGACCTCACAGCTGCCGGTGGTGCAGCCGATTACGCGGCCACGCTCAGTGTGGACTGCGGTGCGCCCTCGCAGTTCCGGGAGACGCTCGCATCAATGGCGGAACAGCTGCTGGAGTGCGAAACCGTCACGCACGCCTTTTCCTCGCAGCATTACAGGGAGCTGCCGGTATTCGGCCGACTCAGTAGTGGCGGCCCAATTATCGACGGCGTCGTTGACCTGCTCTACCGCGAGGGAGATAGCTGGGTCATTGCCGACTACAAAACGGATGTCAGCGCCGATGCCCAAACTGTGTCCGAGTATTTCAACCAGCTCCGGCTGTACGCCGAGCTTTTGGGCGGGGAGCTCGACGCCCCGATTACACGCTTAGAGCTGCTCTTCCCCCGCAAGCAAGGAGTTGTGATACGCACGCGTTCACTGGGCTAAGCCGACCGAATTATCCCCGATCAACCTGCACCAACAGGCGCCACGTTAGGGATTTGGTAAGTCGCACTTTAGTGATTTGGTAGATTGCACTTTAGGGATTTGGTAAGTCGCACTTTAGGGATTTGGTGAAATAGTGTTCATTCCGAGGGAATTGGGCCAGCATCTTGAGCAACTGGCTTCGTGGTTTCCGATCGTGAGCGTGACCGGACCACGGCAAAGCGGAAAATCGACGTTGATTCGTGAACAGTTCCCTGATTTCACCTATCTCAATCTCGAAGACCCAACGCTACGCGCGTTCGCCATCGAGGACCCCATGGGTTTTATCCGTGATCGTGGCTCTGCCCTCATCATCGACGAGGCTCAATATGCGCCCGAGCTATTCTCGTCCCTGCAGGTCATTTCGGACGAACGAGGCACACCTGGACAATACGTGCTCTCTGGTTCGCAGAACTTCCTTTTAATGGAGAAGATCTCGCAAAGTCTAGCCGGAAGAGTCGGCATCACCCACCTGCTTCCACTCTCTTTTCGGGAGGCACTCACCGCACGACCCGACACGAGCGCTGAAGATTTCATGGTTCACGGTGGGTATCCGCGCCTTTATCAAGTAGATATGCCGCCGGAGATCTACTACCAGAACTACCTCCGCACATACGTCGAACGAGACGTCACACAGTTACTCAATGTTCAGAACACGGACGCTTTTCAAATGATGATGAAACTGATGGCCCTTAATGCCGGCAACCTCATCAACTACACTGGACTGGCTCGCGAACTCGGCGTCGCGTTTGCGACCGTGAAGAACTGGGTAAGCATCCTGGAATCCAGCTTCATCGTGTTCACACTGCGTCCTTTTCACACCAATTCCCGCAAGACGCTGACGAAGACCCCTAAGTTGTACTTTTACGACACTGGACTGCTCTGCCACCTCCTGGGTATCCGCACAAAAGTAGACCTCGTGAACTCCCCGGCTTTCGGCGCGGTGATGGAAAACCTCATCGTGGCAGAAACAGCCAAGTGCTACCACCACCAAGGGATAGCCCCTGACCTGTATTTCTATCGCGATGACAGCAAGATTGAAGTGGATCTCCTCGACATGACGCACGAGCCACGCGCTGTTGAAATAAAATCCTCCGCAACGTTTCGCTCGCGCCACGGGAGAAACCTCGCCACGGTTGGCAGCCAGTTGGACATTGACCCGACGCAGCGCTGGGTGGTCTACCGTGGCGAGCACGGCCAACAATTGGAAGAGTTTAAGGTGGTGCCCGCAGCAGAGTATTTGCGGCACAATTTCGCACAATCCGAAGACCGGGTACTCTGACACGGGTACTGACTCTGGATGGTGGTGTAGCAATGCGCAAAGTAATGTCCACACTCGTTGCTGCCGCGGTGCTGTGTACTGCGCCGCACGCGGTCGCGAACCCGCTCGCGGGCAGCTCGCAGGCGTTCTCTCAATCCAGTTCCCAGGCTGGTGAGGAGCTCCGCACGGCTATCTACCGGGCGCTGCCGCCGCAGGCGCGCAACCATCCGTTGGCACAGCAGCTTGCTCCTGCACCTGCGCCTAGCACGCCGGCTCCGACCCAGGATCAACCTGCGGACTGTTCCAACTGCGTGGCCGTCACGTTCGACGACGGTCCGGCTGCCTCCACGAATCAGGTGTTGGATATCCTGGCGCGCAAGCACGCCACGGCGTCGTTTTTCGTGTTGGCGCCGAAGGTGCGCGCAAACCCGGGCGCCGTGCAGCGGATGCGGGCTGCCGGTCACACGGTAGCCAGCCACACTGCCACGCACCGCGACTTGACGAAGCTTTCGCAGCCGGAGGTGCGTCGTGAAGTGGAGGAGGGCTCCCGCGCGATTGCTGATGCCACTGGTGCTTCCCCGCGGTTTGTCCGCCCGCCGTATGGGGCGCTCAACGCGACGGTGTCCGAGGCAGCGCGGGTGCAGGGTCAGGCGGTGGTCTTGTGGGACGTCGATACGCTGGATTGGAAGCACCGCGACCCGGCGCGGACGTGCAAGACTGCGGTTGACCAGGCACGGGCCGGGTCGATCGTGTTGATGCACGACATCCACCCGACGACGGCCCAAGCCGTGGAGTGCGTGATCGACGGCCTGCGGGCGAAGGGGCTGCGGCCGGCGAGCTTGGATCAGATGGTGCCGCAGCCGGTGCCAGGTAAGACGTACACCACAAGGAATAGTTAGCTCGCCTGCATCCGGGCGACCATGTCGTGGGCAATCCACGACTCCACTGACTCGCCGTCGATGGTCCACGCGGGGTGGTCGCCGCCCTCGAAGTAGGACAGGTGGTGGGGCATCATGTTCATCACGTGCGGGATGAGGTCAATCAGTGGCATCGGGATCTGAGGAACGCCTAGCCCGGCGGCCATCGGCAGCAGTTCCTGCGCGGCCACGTGGAGCAGCACGCCCAACCCCGTGATGTCCTCGCCAGAAAACGGCGCGGTCTGCCCCTCGTAGCCCCGCACCACATTCGACACGGCAGCAAGTTCCCACGCCAGTGCAAGCAGCGTAGCGATGGGGTTGTGCCCAAAGTCCTTGAAGCCCCGCCCCGCCAGCTTGTGCAACGGGGCCGCGGCGGGCTGGGCGAGTCGCACGCCGACGCGCTGCGCCAACCCGTCGTGCTGCGTGGCGCAGGCGAGGTCGTTGCTGTGGCAAAACGTGAGAACCTCAGCGTCGTGGAATGCGGCACGGCGTGGCCCGGTGAGACCCGAGACGTCGCTAGCAAGGCGTACGCCGTCGAGCGGGATGAGGATTTCGCCGTTCTCGCCGCGGACGCCACGCGCGCCGGTGACTGTTTCCGCCGTGTGGTAGGTGGTGCGGCTGCGCCCCGGATCCGCGATAAGGTAGGCCGCGACAAGGCTCGGGTCGGGGGACTCCGCCACGAGGTCCCCGAGCAGGCCAGCCCCTTGCGAAAACCCGAGGAACAACACCTTCGTGTCCGGGCATGCGTCGTGGAGCGTGGCGAGGTGCGTGCGCACCGCACGCTTGCCCGTATCTAGCGACGCCCCGTACGGCAGGGCCATGTTCGTCCTGGTCTCCCCCAGCGTGCCGAGCACGCCAACCGAGGCCGTGTACGGCACCTGCCAGGCAGACACGCTCTCGCCAGCCGCTTCGACGTCAGCGATCAGGGTCGACCCGGGTCGCAGTCCGCGCACGTGTAGCGGGTCGTCGCCCTGGTTGGAGTCGCCGGTGCCGGCGGCGATGACAATCTCGAAATCAGTGCAGCGCTGCGGTGAGGTCGCGATGTTGCGCTCGTACGACTCGAGCGGGGCCTCGGGCAAAGGCTCGCTATCGCCTTTCCCCAGTAACTGCGCCTGAGCTGGCGGTGCCACAGACGGGACCACAACGCACGCAGCGCACACCACGGCTGCCAACACAGCGCGCATATCGTTCATGAGGCGTCCCTCCACGCGTTGAGGTCCACCGTGAATCCCCCGATGGAGCCGCGGGAGGTGTACTGCCACACCTCGGGGGTGCCCATGCCGAGTGGGGTCGGCCACGCGTCGGCACCTGGGAATGCTGGATTGTTAGAGCCCCAGTCGGCAAGCCAGAGGGCTCCGAACTGGGAGGGCCGGGCCAGGTGCATGTATCGGCGCCAATACCCGGCATTCGTATAGACGCCAGCAACGCGCACCTCAAACCCCTGGAAGGTGTCGTAGGCGGAGCGGACGTCGGCAAGTGTGAGCCCAGCGGGGCTTTCCACGTCGAGCCACATCGGGCAATTCATGGCGCCGGGGGCGCGCTGGAGTACCTCGACGCTGGCCTCCACCTGCTCGTTGATGGTGGTTCCCTCGGAAGGGCTGCGCAGGAAGTGGTAGGTGGATACGTTGAGGTGGGCGGAGCGGGCGTCGACAAACAGGGTGGGGAACGCATGGTCCTGGTAGGTGCCATCCGTGGTGCGGATGATGGCAAAGTCGAGCGGGCAGGCGGTGAAGTCAAAGCCTGCCTGGTGCTCGGATACGTCGACGCCGAACCGCATTAGTTGCGCTTGCTAAAGCCCATGCGTGGCTGGAAGCCCTCGGGGCGCTTGCGCTGGGCGGCGGCGTCGCCGATGACGAGGCGCCACTTCGCGTCCGTGACCGGCATGTGGGATAGCGGGAACCAGCCGACGTCGATGGATTCGTCGTCACCGACGACGGGCTCCTGGGAGGGGTCGACGGCTTCGAGGCGGAGCTGCGTCGACATGTAGCTTGCGATGTCCCCATTGTCGTGGGTGACGGGGCCGATGGCGCCGACGCCGAGGATCGCAGCCGGGGTGGCCTTGATGCCGGTCTCTTCGAGCACCTCGCGCACCGCGGCGTCGTGGGCGTCCTCGCCTGGGTCGGCGATGCCGGTCACGGGCGTCCACTTCTCGTTGTCCGCGCGGCGGACGAGGAGTACTTCGGGGACTGCCCACGGGGTGTCCGCGGTGGAGTCCCGCAGCACGACGGCGCATACGGCGGGTACCCACATTGGGTCGGTTCCGATCTTCTTTCGGGTCTGCACGATGAACTCGGGTATAGGCATGGGTTCAAGTGTACTTCGGTTACTATTTACGTCATGTTGCACACCACCACTGATGACTCCGCACAGTCTGTTGCTTTGCTTCGCCGGGTGCCCACTGCACTGTTTGTGGCGGTGTACGGAGCGCTCGTGGTGGTGCTGGCCTCGCTGGCAGTCGCGTTGTACGCCTACCAGCACAACGCTCCACAGGAGACTCGGCTGCAGCGCGAACTAGTGTTTCAGCCCGAGGCACCGCAGGCCGATGTTGCGTCGATTGAGGCGAGCATCCGGCCGTACCTGATCGCAGATGCAGAGGTGCGCGAGGCGCATCGCGGCGCAGCGCTGCGCGGCGACATCACGGATACCGCGGTGCAAGACGTGGACTCGTTCGCGGGGCACCTCTCACGCCTGCTGCAGCAGAACTGCATCCCCGGCGTTGAGCTGCGCACGGGCAGCAACCTCAACGTGAGTTTGTGGGACTACTGCCACGATGCGCCCGCACCCGAATCGATTGCGCAGCAAATGCGCCTCGCTGTGGGGTACGACGCCGACTTCGTCGGGTTCCTGCACTACCCGTTCGGGCAGAAAGTCAAGGTAACGTGGATGAACGTGGCCGACAAGGCTGATCGCGACAGCCTCATCACAATGTGGGAGGAAGTCGGCCTGCCCGACGGCTTCGTCGAAGTGATCTACCAGGCCTACGGGGCGGGCGAAGTGACCACGCTCGAGATTGATGACAAGGGCAAGCACGACTTGCAGACGAACCCGACGCCCGATACGCAGTAGCTCACCACTGCTGTTCGACCCACTGGGCGTCCGGCACGACGCGCTCGATGACGCTCAGAATTTGATCAACGTTGGAGTAGGACATCATGATCGGGTGCTCCATGCCTTCCCAGCACTCCTCCCCTGAACGGTCGGCTTCCGTCCCGGATACCACGCCGATGATGGTGGCGCGCCCATTCACGTCTGCGAAGACGGGGCCGCCCGAGTCGCCGGAGGAGGCGCAGACGCCTGCGATGTCGCCGCGGGACTCACGTTGTTCTTCGTCGTCGTGGGCGGTCACGATCTGGACGCGGCTCGCGGCCTCGAAGTGGCCACAGGTGTAGCCGGTCGTCCCGCCCGTTTTGCAGACGCGGTCAACGGGGCCGATCTCGGCACCGACGCCTGTCGGGATCGGGTCGCCGACGAGCGGCACAGCGCGGTCCGTGTCGTAGATCTCGATAATGCCGACGTCGATGCGCTCCGCCTCTGGGTCCTCTACATCAGGGGTGTAAAGCCCGGAGTAGATAAACCTACCGACTTCCTGCGAATAGTCGTTGGTGTCCGAGGCCCCTTTCGGCCACACCAGGTTGCCTTCACGCCCGCAGTGCCCGGCGGTGACGGCGTAGGAGCGGCCGTCGGCACCCGAGAACGTGAACGCGACGGTGCAGGACTGCGCGGTGAAGCGCTCCCCCGGCTCTGGGTAGTGGTCCGTGGACTGGATCAGCGAGCCCGGCGCCCACGGTGCGAACTCGGGCACCAGGATCCGGTTGCCCGTTGCCGCGGCAGGCGGTTGCTCCCCGGGTCGCTGGACGGCTTCCTGGGCTTGGCGCTCCTCGGCGGTGCGCGTGTCTATTTCAGAGGTGTGCAGGCCCAGCCACACCACCATCCCGACCAAGCACAGCGCGGCGACGATGATGGTAAACCACGCGGCACCACCTAGCCCGCGACGAGGCGCCGACTGCCCTACTGGGGCGACCGGCTCCGGGAACGTCCACTGTTGCCCGTCTTCGGGCTGGTATTTTTTGGCGAGGTCGCCGCTACTGCTCATCGCCCGCTTCATCGTCGGCGAAGGCGGGGTCGCCCTTGGCAGCTTCTTCCTTCTGAATCTTCATGTCTCGGATGAACTTCTCGGGGTCGAACTCGGTGAAGTACTCCGGGCCTGCGAACTGTTCCTGTGCCATGTGCTACTTCCCTTCGATGGAGTCTTGGATGAAGGCCTTCACGGCGTCTGCGTCATTCGGCAATTCGGTGACGTGCCGTGGTTGGTCCATGATGCCACGGAAGCGCTCGGGCACCTCCGGCTGGGTGCCGGTGGCCTCGACGATGGTCTCGGCGAACTTCACCGGCAGCGCGGTCTCAAGCACGACGACAGGAGTGTTGACGTCGCCACTCACGGCGCGGGCGGCGTGGACACCGTCGGCGGTGTGCGGGTCAATCAGCACGCCGGAGCGCTCGTGGACCTCGCGAATGGTCGCCACGCGGTCAGCGTGGGTGGACGAGGAGGAACAGAAGCCGAACGCGTCGCGGATGCGGGCCAGGACGTCTGCGCCGCCGAAGTCCTCGGCGTCGAAGCCGCCGTTGTTCACCTTGGTGCCGAAGAGCTCGCCGGTCAGCGCGGCGTCTCGCCCGACGGCGTCGAACATCATGCGCTCGAAGTTCGACGCCTTCGAGATATCCATGGACGGCGAGGACGTCGCCTGGGTCTCTGCCGCGCTGCGCGGGCGGTACTGGCCGGTGCGGAAGAACTCGTCGAGGACGTCGTTCTCGTTGGTAGCCACGATCAGGCGGTCAACGGGCAGCCCCATCCGCTTGGTGATGTAGCCGGCGCACACGTCGCCGAAGTTGCCCGTCGGCACTGAGAAGCTCAGCTTCTGCGAGTTGTTCTCGGTCACGCGCAGGTAGGTGGAGATGTAGTAGACCGTCTGGGCAAGCAGGCGCGCCCAGTTGATGGAGTTGACGGCGCCGATGGCGTACTTCGCCTTAAAGTCGGCGTCGCCGTTGACGGCCTTGACCACATCCTGGCAGTCGTCGAAGACGCCATCGAGGGCAATGTTGAAGATGTTCGGGTCGTCCAGGCCGAACATCTGGGCCTGCTGGAATGGCGTCATCCTGCCAGCCGGGGTGAGCATAAACACGCGGATGTTGTCGCGGCCGCGCATCGCGTACTCGGCAGAGGAACCGGTATCGCCGCTGGTAGCGCCCAGGATGTTCAGGTGGCGGCCGCGGCGGCCCAGCTCGTACTCGAAGAGCTCGCCGAGCAGCTGCATCGCCATGTCCTTAAACGCCGCGGTTGGCCCCTCGGAGAGGTGTGCCAGCCACAGGTCGTCCTCGAGTTTGGTCACGGGGACGATGGCGGCGTCGTTAAATACGGGGGTGCGGTAGGCGCGGGCGGTGATCGCTTCGATGTCGGCGTGCGGGATGTCGTCGATAAAGAGCTTGAGCACCTCGGCGGCGAGTGCCGCGTACCCGCGCTCGGCGAGCAGTGTGCGCCAGCTGTCGAGCTGCTCGGGGCTCAGCTGCGGGTACTCCACGGGAAGGAACAAGCCGCCATCCGGGCTTAAGCCCGTGAGCAGGATGTCAGTGAACTTGTAGGTTGTGCCTGCGGTATCGCGCGTTGAAATGTAATCCACGGTTGCACAGTCTACGTGACGCACCGGACCCGCATGCCGGATTGCCTAACCGAGGGAGTACCTTGTACCGCATGCCCCATTCCAACTCCCCTGTCTCCCAGACCAACGATCCACAGCAGCGCGTCACCCGACGCGCCCTTTTTGTGTGGTTCGGCGCGGTCGCGGTGTACGTGGTCGCCATCTTGGGCCGCACGTCCTTCGGCGTCGCGGGAGTTGAGGCGATCGACCGCTTTGGTATCGACGCTTCTCGGATCGCAGTGTTCACCGCAGTGCAGGTTGGCGTGTACTCGTTGGCGCAGATCCCGACCGGGGTGCTCATCGATAGGCAGGGTCCGCGCTTCATGCTGATCGTCGGCGCACTCGTGATGGCGGTGGGCCAGATCCTGCTCGGGTTTACGTCCTCCTACCCTGTCGCGCTTGCGGCTCGCGTGCTGATCGGCGCGGGCGACGCCACGGCGTTCCTGGCGGTGATGCGTATCCTGCCGAGCTGGTTCCCTCCCCGCAAGACGCCGCTGTTTACGCAGCTGTCCACTGCGATTGGGCAGATGGGTCAGTTCCTGTCCGCGGTGCCGTTCTTGGCGCTGCTGCACGCGAAGGGCTGGCAGGTCGCGTTCGTCTCGCTCGGTGCGGTCGGGGTGCTCGTGGCGCTCGCCGCGGTGGTCGCAGTGGCGGACGCTCCCACGAAGCCTGGCGAGGAGGCTGCGGCCAAAAGTGCAAAGGTGCCGCTTCGCACCACGCTCTCGACGGTGGTGCGCTCACCGGTGTGCTGGGAGGCATTCTTCATCCACGGGTTCTCCATCTTCCCGATGGTCACTTTCACCCTGCTGTGGGGTGTGCCGATGATGACGCTCGGCATGGGCCTGAACGAGCAGGAGGCCGGCACGGTGCTCATCGTGCTGACGGTGTGCATGATCGTCGCGTCGCCGGTGCTCGGTGCGGTCTCTGCACGCTTGGGCGTGCGCCGTGACATGGCGGTCATCGTGCTGTGCTCGCTGACGCCGCTGATGTTTTTGTGGTTCTTTTCGACGTCCACTCCGCGCGGCTTCGGCGCGATCCTGGCGGTGGTGATCGTGATGGGCACGGTGGTGCCCGCGTCCAACTTCGGTTTCGATAACGTGCGCGAGCACGTGCCGCCCGCCATGGTGGCGACCGGCACCGGCCTGGCCAACATGGGCGGGTTCACATCCTCCATGGTGGCAGCCCAGGCGGTGGGGATTTTGCTGGACCACTCGGCAGATTCGGTGCAGTACACGTGGGAGGACTTCCAGTACGCCTGGATCGCGGTCTACGTGCTAGCAGTCCTGCTGATCGTGGGCCTGCTGGTGGCACGGGCGAAGGCGCAGCCGCAGATGCGCCGACTCAAGATCGTCGAGCAAGCGCCACCAACGAAGGCAAACTAGCGCCGCGGGGGTTCCTGGCGCCCGGTCAGGATGTCAACGACGGAGCGGATGGCGGCGTCGCCAAGCTGCGGCAGCGCCGAGGATCCGGGCGTGGAGACCGTGGTCGGCCCCTCGCCTTCGCGGGTGCGCTCGGGCACGCGCTGCTGGTGTGCATCCGTGGTGCCGGGCTCCACGGCGATGCTCAGCGTGGAATCTGCCAGTTCGAGTTCGGTGTCGGGGGTGACGCCGGCGACGCGGGCGGCGTCGACAAGCGCGACGAGGTCCGCGAACGTTGCATTATCAAGGTCAATTGAGATCTGTACAGCCATGGGCACCAGCATAAGTTATTCGAACTCGTGCGACGGCGCCTCGCCCCAGAACACCTCCTCCACCACGCGATATGCGCGGCGGGTGGTGCGCCGGTAGTCCTCCAGGAACTGCTGTTGGTGCTCCGGGCTGTAGCCCGCGGAGCCTGCGACGGGGCCGAGCTGTGTGCCCGGCGCGGGCAGCTGGTCGGTGCGCTTGCCGGTGACGAGCACGATGGCGTTGCGGGCCCTGGTGGCCATCAGCCAGGCCTCGCGCAGTTGGCGGGCCTGCTGCGGTTCAATCACTTGCGGTCGGTCGTCGTTTGGGTCGGCGAGGTAGTCGAGGGCCTCCAGCGTGGAGGTGGTGTGCAAGGCCGGGTGGGTGTGCGCGTGCATCATGGTGAGCAGCTGCACGGTCCACTCGACGTCGGCGAGCGCCCCGCGGCCCAGCTTGGTGTGGGTGGCGCGGTCCGCCCCGCGCGGCAGGCGCTCGTTATCCACGCGCGCCTTGATGCGGCGGACCTCCCTGATGTCGCGCTGGCTGGCACCCCCCGGCGGGTAGCGCACTGGGTCGATGACGCGGAGGAAGTCCGCGCCGAGGTCCCGGTCACCGGCGATGGTGACGGCGCGCAGCAGCGCCTGGCGCTCCCACACCTCGCCCCACTCGGTGTAGTAACGCTCGTAGGACTCCACCGTGCGCACCACCGCGCCAGAGCGCCCCTCGGGGCGCAGTCCGAGGTCGACCTCGAGGGGTGGGTCGGCGCTCGGCTTGGCCAGGCGCGCGCGCATCGCCTCAATGACCTTGGCGGCCCACACGGTTGCTTCGTGGTCGTCGTAGCCCTCGTTGGCTGCGGCAACCACCATCACGTCCGCGTCCGAGCCATAGCCGAGCTCCGCCCCGCCGAGTCTGCCCATCCCGATCACAGCGATGCGCGCCGGCGTTGGGCGCTCGGGGTCCTGGTGCTGGGCGCGCATCTCTGCGGCGAGCGCGGCGCGCAGAACGGCGTCCCACACGTAGGTGAGCTCCTCGCAGACCTGGCGCACCTCCATGAAGCCGAGCAGGTCGGCAGCGGCGATGCGCGCGAGCTCCGCCCGACGCAGCGAACGCGCCACCGACACCGCGCGGTCCGGGTCCTCGTAGCGCCCGGCGGCTGCGACGATCGCCTTCTCTACCTGGTCGGGCGCCGCCTCGATGAGGCGCGGACCCGAGGAGCCGTCGCCAAAGAGTTTGACCACCTCAGGGGCCGCGATGATCAGTTCGGAGGCGTACGGGCTGGTGCCCAGGATCTGCATGAGGCGCTGGCTGACCACGCCCTCGTCGCGCAGCATGCGCAAAAACCAGCTCTTATCCTCCGCCGCCTCCGAAAGCTTGCGGTAGTTCAACAGCCCCGCGTCCGGGTCCGCGGTGCCACCCAGCCAGTGCATGAGCGACGGCAGCAGGATCGCCTGCAGCTTCGCCCGGCGCGAGGTGCCCTTCACCAGCGCGGTGAGGTGGTCGTGGGCGCGCGCCGGGTGGCGGTAGCCGAGTGCGGCGAGCTGGGCCTTGACGGCGTCGGCGCTCAAGGTAGCCTCGCCGTAGCTCAGGTTCACCACCGCGCTAAGCAGCGGACGGTAGAAAATGCGTTCGTGCAGGTTGGCCACGGTGAACCGGACCTGCTTGAGGCGGGTGCGCAGCGCCTCAGTGGCGGTCGCGCGCGGGCCGGTGCGGAAGCCCGAGGTGCGCGCGAGCCACCGCAGCGCCTTCGCGTCGTCCGGTTTGGGCAGCTGGTGGGTGCGCTTGAAGCGGGTGAGCTGCAGTCGGTGCTCGAGCAGGCGGAGGAACTCGTAGGCGTCGATCAGCTTGGCGCCGTCCTCGCGTCCGATGTAGCCGCCGTCGGTAAGCACCTGGAGCGCGTCGACGGTGTTCTTCACCCGGATGCTCTGGTCGATGCGCCCGTGCACGAGCTGGAGCAGCTGGACGGCGAATTCGACGTCGCGAAGCCCGCCGCTGCCCAGCTTGAGTTCGCGCTCGCGCAGGTCTTTCGGCACGTGCTCGAGCACGCGCCTGCGCATCGCCTGGACGTCCTCGACGAAGCTTGTGCGTTGCGACGCCTCCCAGACCAGCGGGCGCAACGCCGCGATGTAGCGCTGCCCCATCTCGGCGTTGCCTGTCATCGGACGGGCCTTGAGCAGTGCCTGGAACTCCCAGGTCTGCGCCCAGCGCTTGTAATACGTCAGGTGGCTGTCAACGGTGCGCACGAGCGCGCCGGACTTGCCCTCGGGGCGGAGGTTGGCGTCGACTTCGAAGAAGCACGCGGTGCCAAGCTGCATCACGGTGCTGGCGGTCTTGGTGGCCGGGGCAGTGGCTGGTTCGGCGACGAAGATGACGTCGACGTCGGAGATGTAGTTCAGCTCGCGGGCGCCGCACTTGCCCATCGCCATGATCGCGAGGCAGGAGTCGGGGTCGTCGTCGCCGTAGGTTTCGCGGATGGCGACGGCCAGCGCTGCGGTCAGAGCGGCGTCGGCGAGCGTTGTGACGTACTCGGTGACGTCGCGGTAGCCCACCTCTCCTGCGAGGTCGGAGGCGGCGATGCGCATCATGAGGGTGAGGTAGTGCTCGCGAAGCGGTGTGGTGGCGCTGGCGTGGCGCGACCACTCCTGCCCCGCGCGGTAGGTGCCGGGGGTGGTCAGGTCCTCGCTTGCTGTGTCGCCCTCGAGGCCCGCGGGTGCGGCATCGACGGCCGCGAGCATCGTGCGGAAGAGCTCCTCGCTGCCTGGGAGCGGCTCGAGCAGGCTGCACCAGCGCTGCGGGTGCGCCACCAGGTGGTCGGACAGCGCCGTGGAGCCGCCGAGCAGCGCGAACAGCCGGGTGCGGAACTGGCCGTCGGCCGCCAGGTGGGACTGCACGTCCTGCCAGGATGGGGCGTCGTCAAGCGCGCTGAAGAGACGGTAGAGCGTGTTGAGCGCCAGGTCTGGATCGCCGGCGTCGGCAAGCGCTGCGAGCACCTTCGCATCCGTGATGCCGAGCGTGGCTAAGTCCTCGGCGGCGCGGGGGCTGGTCAGCCCGAGCTTCGCAGGGTTCGGCAAGGGTGCATCTGCAGACATGGTGTTTCCTTAAA
This sequence comes from Corynebacterium sp. NML98-0116, assembly GCF_001767255.1. Taxonomy (GTDB): domain Bacteria; phylum Actinomycetota; class Actinomycetes; order Mycobacteriales; family Mycobacteriaceae; genus Corynebacterium; species Corynebacterium pseudogenitalium. The sequence goes on along the minus strand of NZ_CP017639.1, from coordinate 745,473 downwards.
GGTCGATGCCGCTTTCGATCTCCCACGGGGTGATCTGGGAGGTGTAGGCGTGGTACTCATCCCACTTCGAACGCAGGAAGAACTCGAAGACCTGCTCCCCGAGCACTTCCGCCATAAACTCGGAGCGCTCCAGGTGGCGCAGCGCCTGGTCGAGCGAGTTCGGCAGGTCGCGGTACCCCATCGCGCGGCGCTCCCGGCGAGTCAGCGCGAATACGTCGTCGCGGCTTGGCTCGTCGAGCTCGTACTCGCCCTCGATGCCGCGCAGGCCCGCTGCCAGCACCGCCGCGTACGCAAGGTAAGGGTTGCAGGCGGAGTCCAACGAGCGGACCTCGATGCGGCGCGAGTCCGCCTTGTGCAGGCGGTAGGTGGGCACGCGCACCATCGCGGAGCGGTTGGAAACGCCCCACGTCGCCGCGGTCGGCGCCTCGGAGCCGAACTGGAGGCGCTTATACGAGTTGACCCACTGATTGGTCACCGCGGAGATCTCGTTGGCGTGCTCGATGATGCCCGCGATGAACTGGCGGCCCGTCTTGGACAGCGAAATCTCATCGTCCGGGTCGTGGAAGGCGTTGGTCTCCCCCTCCCACAGCGAGAAGTGGGTGTGCATCGCGGAACCATCCATGTCCGCGAACGGCTTCGGCATGAACGTGGCGTGCACGCCGTTGGCTTCCGCGACGGTCTTCACGATGTAGCGGAAGGTGACCACGTTATCGGCCATGGTCAGCGCGTCGGTGTGCCGCAGGTCGATCTCCTGCTGGCCGGCGCTGGCCTCGTGGTGGGAAAACTCGGTGACAATGCCCATGTACTCCAACGCGGCGATCGCCTGGCGGCGCAACTTCGGCGCCTCGTTGCGCTTCGCCTGGTCGAAGTAGCCGCCCTTGTCCGCCGGCACCGGGTCCTCCCCAGGCATGTTCTGTTTGAGCACGTAGTACTCAATTTCGGGGCTGGCGTTGAACTCGAAGCCGAGCTCGCGCGCGTGCGTCATCTGGCGGCGCAGTACCTGGCGCGGGTCGGCGTAGAGCGGGTCGCCGTCCGGCATGGTGATGTCGCAGAACATGCGGGCGGTCTGCAGGCCGGTGCCTTCGTCGAACGGCAGCGGCTGGAAGGTAGAGGGGTCCGGGCGCAACAAGGTGTCGGACTCGGAGATGCGGGAGAAGCCCTCGATGGAGGAGCCGTCGAAGCCCACGCCCTCGTCGAAGGCGGCCTCAAGTTCGGCGGGGCTCATCATGACGGTTTTCAGGGATCCGAAAATGTCAGTGAACCACAAGCGGATGAACGCGATGTCTCGCTGTTCAACCATGCGAAGTACGTTTTCCTGTTGCGTGTCCATAGTGTTGTACCCTACTGCGCCTGCGCTCATGCCGCCGCGAAAGTGGGCGAACGCGTTAGACTTTGCGGTGACCGCACATGCTTCGTGTTGAAAGTAGGGCTTCGCCGTGGCTGCACCACATGAGTACGTAGAAATTGAGATCAAGTTAGCTGTCGACGACTCCACCGCCGTTCCCGACATGCGGCAGCTGCCGGGGGTGTCCGCACTCGCGAGCACGAGCCACCAGCAGCTCTCCGCAATCTACTACGACACGGCTGACCTGCGCCTGACGCGCGAGAAGATCACGCTGCGCCGCCGCACGGGAGGCCCGGACGACGGCTGGCACATGAAGATTCCAGCAGGTCAAGGCCGCACCGAGCTACGCTGCCCACTGCAGGACCCGCACACGGTCCCGCAGGAGCTTGTCGACGCCGTCCGCGCCATCGTGCGCCGCCACCCGCTGCAGCCCATTGCCCAGGTGGACAACCACCGCGTGGAAACCATCCTCGCCGACGAGGAAGGCCAGCCCGTCGCCGAGTTTTGCGACGACCACGTCTCCGCCCGCTCCCTGCTACCAGGGGGTTCGCACACCACTTGGCGCGAGTGGGAACTCGAACTCACGGAGCAGGTCGCGGGCACCAACGCAGGTGCGTCCCTGCTGCGCCAGGCGGAGCGTTACCTGCTCTCCTCCGGCGCTCGCCCGTCCTCCTCGCCGTCGAAGCTGACGTCCGCACTCGGGGACTCGTTGGCGAAAGCTCCGCTGCCTCCGCACCTCACCGAGGCGCACCTGCCTGCGGATTCCCCGCTGCATTCCCTGTTAACTTCCGTACGCACGCTTCGCGACACCATCGTCCACGGCGACCGCGCCGTACGCGCCGACCAGTGGGACTCGGTGCACCAGCAGCGGGTGGCAATCCGGGAGCTGCGCTCCATCCTGCGCACCTACGACGGGCTCGTGCAGGGCGATGCGTTTTCGAAGATCGAGAAGGAACTCAAGCACGTCGCGGGCGTGCTCGGGGTGGCGCGCGACGCTGAGGTGGTGCACGCCCGGTGGTTGCAGCTGCTCGACACTGACGACTCCGGCTGCATGGATGATGCTGCCGCAGCCCACCTGCGCGAGGATATGCACAGCGTGTACAAGCTCGCGCACCGCAACATCGTCAACATGTGCAACAGCGACGCCTACCTCAACCTTCTCGACGCCATCGATGAACTCATCGCGAACCCTCCCCAGGTGCGCGAGGGCATCAAGGACAACGACGAAGCCCTGGCGCGCCACGTGCGCAAGGCATATAAGAAGCTGATGAAGCGCCACGCCAAGGTCGACGACCGCTACCACGACACGTCATTGCCGCGCGCGAAGCGCGAGGCCTACGTGCACGACGTGCGCAAGGCAGCCAAGCGGCTGCGCTACGCCGCGGCCGCCACCGGCGATCCGAAGTTCAAGCGCCTTATCAAGGCCTGCAAGCGCCTGCAATCGATGCTGGGTGATTTCCAGGACTGCGCGACCTCGCGCGAGGAGCTGCTGGTGCTTGCGAAGCTGGCGCGCCAGCGCGACGAGGACGTGTTCGCCTATGGCATGTGCTTCCAGCGCGAACTCCGCGACGGTGAAAAGGCACTGCGCGGCTACTTCGGCGCGATCCGCGAAGTAAAGAAGGCGGCGCAGAAAGCCTTGTAAGCCCTGTACGTGCAGTAGGGGCTACTTCTCCCAGGAAGGTGGGGTGCCCCAGTTGTCCTCGGCGGCCTCTTCCGCGTCCGCCTGCTGGTTACGCGCGGCCGCGATGCGCAGCGCATCCTCGGCTTCCTCGCGCGTCTTGTAGGGGCCCATGCGGTTTTCCCAGGACTGTTCTTTGCCCTCGGTGATCTCGCCGGTGGTCGGGTTGTAGTAGAAGTTTCCGTTCATGGCGCCCACCTTAGCGCCGCGGGTATGGTTGTGCCCTATGAATGTCCAACAGGAGATGCGTGCTGCACATGCCCACCATGCTGGCTGCGCCCCCGACCACGTCGCTTCCGCGCCGGCAACGGTGGTGGTGGCTGGTGATGGCGTCGATAATTATGGCGGGGCGAGCATCATCGGGCTTGGCCCACAGCGGGTGTGTGCCGCGGTGAGCCGCAGGTCGGACGATGTCATTTCGCTCCAGTTCACGCGTGCCGACGGCCGGATTCTCGCCGCGACCAGCACGCTGGCGGCACTCAACGCCCCTACCGCGGGCACCGAGGAAGCGCAGCTCGCGCACCGGATTACCGGGCTGATCCATACGCTGATCCACCGCCAGGTGCTTTCCCGCGAGACCACGGGAATGGACATCTCGGTGGTCTCCCACGTCCCGCACGGAGTTGGCCTCGGCGAGATTGCCGCGGCAGAAGCCGCCATCACGTTGGCATGCGCCGGCGCCCACGACGATATCGACGCCCCTCCCCTGCGCACGAAGCTTGCGGAGGTCTGCGCACAGTCCGCCACCGCGTACGCCACGTCCAGCCCATTGAAGGCGCGCTACACCGCGGCGCTTCGCGGCCACGGCACCACGCTGAACCTTGTGGAGCAGGCGGACGGCTCGGTCACGCAGATCACCCACCCCGAGCGCCTTGGTCTGCGGATGTTCGTGGTGGCCAAGGAGCAGGCTGCGCAGCCGGACGCGTTCGCGGAGTCGATGCGGCGGCGCCAGGAGTTCATCGAGACGGCAGCTGCAAACTTCGGCGTGGCCTCGCTGCGCCAACTACCGGACGCGACCGCGCGTGTGGTCCAGTGGGTGGAGGCCCGCCACACCGTTGGCGATAGTTCCGCGCCGGATCCGCAGCGCGCACGCGCAGTGCTGCAGCGCTGTGAGGACGAAACGGCACGCGCACTGGGTGCGGCGCAGGCGTTGCGCTCGCAGCAAATCGATGCGCTGGTCAACGCGCTAAGCCCCCACGCGGGTGACGCCGCCGATGAGGCCCTGGCAACCCCGGCGCTGCTGAGCCAGCTCGCGTGCGAGTGCGGAGCGAGCGTCGCAAGACCAGCCGCACCTGGGGTCTCCCAGTCGGTGCTGGCGCTGGTGCCGGCGTCGAAAGCCGAAAACTTTGCCTCCCGGATGGAGGAGAACCTGCTGGTCATCCCGCTGGCCACGGGCGAGGTTGGCAGGATCGAAGTGTAAGGCGAATGAGCCAGCCTATAAGCCGGATTCTGTACCCGCGCCCGTAGGCGCGGGCGGCAACCATCCATCTGTGCGTCCCATCGCTGGGCGCATCAAGCAGCTACCTTCGGACTGGGCGGGCAGCCTCATCACGTCCGACGACCCCAGCCTTGCGGCTGCGGTTCTTGCCTTGCTCCCGGTGGGGTTTACCTGGCCACGCACATCACTGTGCATGCCGGTGCGCTCTTACCGCACCCTTTCACCCTTACCCACCCAGTTGCCTGGGTTGGCGGTGTACTTTCTGTTGCACTTGCCCGCGGATCGCTCCGGGTTGCTGTTAGCAACCACCGTGCCCTGTGGAGTCCGGACTTTCCTCGGTCCCCGCCAGCCACAACGCGTGTGGTGGTTCGGGGCGACGCGGTCGCCCGGCCGGCTCATTCGCACTGTGCCACTCTACAACACAGCGGCCGGTGTGCTTTATTTTCGGTGGTGGGCGACGTCGTTGACGCAGCGCACCACGCCCATCTCCCCGTAGAACTCCACCACAGAAATCGACGCCAAGTCCAGAAACAGGTGCTTGAACACTTCAGCGCTCACGTTCAGCCCCTGACGGATCACCGACTTGATCGGCGTGGTGTGCGCCACCAAGAGGATGGTTTTGCCTTCGTAGCGTTCCTGGACGCGCAGCCGGGCACGCGTGACGCGGCGGTGCAGCGATGCCAGCGACTCCCCGTTCGGCGGCGCGGTGGCGGCGGAGGCCTGCCACGCCTCGAACTCCTCGGGGTAGCGCTGCTGCGCGTCCTGCCTGCTGAGCGCCTCAAAGTCGCCGAAGTCCACCTCGCGGAAGCCCTCCTCGGTGACGATGTCCTCGTGCGCAATCCCGAGCGCGTCCGCGCAGGCCTGCGCGGTTTGCTGGGCACGCGCCTGCGGTGAGGCAACGATCACGTCGATGTGCCCCATCTCGGCGAGCGCGGCCGCGGCCCGGCGCGCCTGCGCCTGCCCGATTTCGGTGAGTGGCGGGTTGGCTTGCCCGCTGTAGACGCGGCGGGCGGAGTGTTCGGTTTGGCCGTGGCGCAGCAGCACGAAGCGGGTGCGTGGGGCGTCGGTGCCGGACCAGTGGCCGGGGCTGGCAGTCTCGTGAGGCTGCGCCTCTTTTGGCGCTGCCGGGGCAGCCTGCTTCGGTGCTTGCGCAAGTGCCTCGTGTGCAGGCGCCTCGTGCGCAATGAGGCCCTTTTTGCCCTTCGCGGCGGCGTCCATGGCTACGTTGGACAGCTCGTCCGCCTTCTTGTTCTTGGCGCGGGGCACCCACGTATACGTCACCTTGGTGCACGTGCGCGCAAGCTGCTTCGCCTCCAGCGCGAGCTGCTGCATGTCGGGGTGCTTGATCTTCCAGCGCCCGTTCATCTGCTCGACCACGAGCTTGGAGTCCATGGACACCGCGACTTCGTCGGCGCCGGCGTCGATGGCGGCCTTCAAACCCTCAATGAGTCCGTGGTATTCGGCCACGTTGTTCGTGGACTTCTTGCCCACCGCGTACACCACTTCCGCCAGCGTCTCCCCGTCCGGGCCGTAGACGACGGCACCGCTTCCGGCCACGCCGGGGTTGCCGCGGGAGCCGCCGTCGCAAAACATGGCTACCTTCATGCGCCTACTCCTGTACCTGGGTGCGCACGAGCAGTGTGCCGCAGTTCGGGCACATTGGGACCTCGTCGGCCGGGGTGGCGTTGACCTGGTTGCGCTCGGTGGCGGGCAGGGCGATGAAGCAGCCGTTGCAGGTGCGGCCGTTGAACGCGGCGGCGCCGATTTCGTCGTAGGCCTCGAGGACGTCCGCGGGCAGCTGGCTGCGCAGTGCTTCGGTGTCCACGCGCTCGCGTGCCGGGAGAGCGTCCACAGCGCGCTGCGCGGCCTCGACCTGGCGCTCGAGCCCGTCCAGGCGAGCCCCATGGTTGTCGCGGTTGTTGCGCAGCGCCGCGATCTCGTTGTGGGCCTCCTTCAGCTCATACTGCAAATCCGCGATGCGCGACTTCGTGGTGTAACGATCGTGTTGCAGGTCCTTGCGGCGCTCCTCGTCTGTCTCCGCGCCGAGCATGCGCTTGTTGTCCAGGTCGCGGCGCTTGAGCTTGCGCTCGTCTTCCTGGATGCGCAGGATCTCCAGCTCCATGTCGTCGACGGCGAGCTGCGCCGCAGACGCCGCGCCACGCATGCGCTCGAGCTCCGCGGTGAGGCGCTGCAGCTCCTTTTCCTCCTCGCTCGTGGCCTCGGGGTGGGCGGCCTGGCGGTCAGCCTTGGCAAGATTCAGTAGTACCTGCTGGAGTTCTACGGCAAGTTTCACGGGGAAGCACTGCTCCTTTACTTGGCTTGATTCGGGTGGGCGGAAACGGTCCACGGGTCCGTGCGCACCGGGATGATGCACGTTTCCACGCCTAGCGGGTTCACGATACCCTCTGCCTGCTGCGTCCACGGAAATTCACTCGCCCAGTGCGCAGTATCGATCACGGCGGGCCCGCCTGCGCGCAGGTGCTCGTCGACTGGGTGGTGGCGCAGGTCCGAGGTGACATAAACATCGACACCGAGCGCCCTCGCATCGTCGAGGAAGCTGTCGCCCGAGCCGGAGGAGACGGCGACGGTGCGCACCATCTGCTCCGGGTCGCCTGCGGCGCGCACGCCCCACACAGTCTCAGGCAGGGCGTCGGCCACGCGCTGGGTGAACTCGCGCAGGGTCATCGGCTCAGGCAAGGTGCCCACTCGCCCAAGGCCGGTGGCTCGCTCGAGCGCCCCCGGCGTATCGACGTCCACATCCCCCACCGGGCGAATCGGCCTACCGGGCCGAATCCCGACCAACTCCGCCAACTTGTCATTGACCCCCGGGCGCGCCGAGTCCGCGTTCGTATGCGCCGCGAACAACGCGCAGCCGCCGCGGATCAGCGTGTGCACGACCTTGCCCTTCGGCGTATTCGCCGCAACAGAGTGCACCCCGCGCAGCAGTAGCGGGTGGTGAACCACCAGCATGTCCGCGCCTTCCTCCAGCGCGCGCTCCACCACGCTCATCGTGCAGTCCAGGGCGAACGCCACCTTGTGCACGGGCTCGTCCGGGTCGCCGCAAATCAGGCCGACCTGGTCCCAGCTTTCGGCGAGTTCGGGCGGGTAGGCGGCCTCGAGTGCCGCGACAATGTCTCCTACAGTCTTCGTCGTCATGGCAACTAGCCTACAAACCTGGAATGCTGGTGGGCGTGACACTCCAAACAAACCGCCCGACCGTGCTCTTTGACGTCGACGGCACCATCCTCGACTCCTTCCCAGGAATCCGTGAAGGCTTCCTGCGGGGGCTCGCCGCCATCGACGTCGCCCCGCCTGACGAAGCGTTCATCGCGAAGATCCCGGGGCCACCCATGCGCGAGTCCTACGAGAAGGCCGGGTGCACACCCGCGCAAGTCGACGCCGCAATGCAGGTCTACTCCGACTTCATGAGCACCGACGGGTGGCAGCAGTTCACCGTCTTCGACGGCATGGCCGAACTCATCGCCCAGCTTGACCGGGATGGGTTCCGGGTGGGCACGGCGACGTCCAAAAGCGAAACCTTCGCCACCCTTGCGCTGCAGCGCGCGGGCATCTGGCCGCACCTGGACTTCCTCGGCGCCGCCGACCACGAGCGCGGCCGCAGCACCAAGATCGCGGTGCTGGAGTACGTCCACGACACCTTCGCACCAAAGCGCCCCATCATGGTCGGCGACCGCACCCACGACTTCACGGGTGCCGCCCACTTCGACATCCCGTCCGTCGCCGTGACCTGGGGTTACGGCGACGCCGAGGAGTGGGCACAGGCCACCCACACCGCACAAACCGCAACCGAGCTCAAGGAGATCCTCTATGCATATTGATTTCGTGTGCACCGGCAACATCTGCCGCTCGCCCATGGCGGAAGTGATCATCGCCGCCAAACTTGCCGACGCCGACCTCGCCGACCACGTCCGCGTCACCTCCTCCGGCATCGGCGGCTGGCACGTCGGCGGACCTGCCGACCCGCGCGCCGTCGCCGAACTCGCCAACCACGGCTACGACGGCACCCGCCACCGCGCCCAACAGTTCGGCGCCAACCAAATCGACGCCGACCTCATCGTCGCCCTCGACACCAACCACGTCTCCGAACTCATCGCCCGCGGCGTGCCCGAATCCCGCATCCGCCTGCTGCGCTCCTTCGACCCAGCCGCCCCCGAAGGCGCCGGCGTCGAAGACCCCTACTACGGCGGCGCCGACGGGTTCCAAACCACACGCGAACAAATCGAAGCCGCCGCCCCAGGTATTATCGGCTGGGCCAAAGCGCAGCTAGACTAGCCGGAGAAAGTACGGGATCTGTGAAAGCGGGAGCAACAATGCAACCTGAAACAGGTGCACAACCATGGTGGAAAACGTTTCTGACCCCCGGGTGGGTCATCGTCGCCATCCTGATCGTGCTGTTCTCCTACTTCGCGTTCACGCTGCTGGCGCCCTGGCAGCTCAACAAGAACGAAGCGCTCGTCGAGCGCAACGACCACATCAAAACCGCCTTCGAGCACGACCCGGTGCCGATCGGAGAGGTCGTCGACAAACAGGGCGAACTCGCACCCGGCGCCGAGTGGACCCGCATCACCGCAACTGGCACCTACGCCCAAGACAGCGATGCACTGCTGCGTCTGCGCCCCATCGACCGAACCCCCTCCTTCCAAGTACTGACCCCATTCCACCTGGACAACGGGCAAAGCGTGCTGGTCAACCGCGGATGGGTCCCCGCCATCGGCTCCACCCAAGTCCCCGACATCGACGCCCCACCCACCGGCGAACAAACCATCTCCGGCATGATGCGCGTCGACGAAGGCGTACACCCCTCCGCACCCCTCAACGACCAGGGCTACACCATGGTCTACTCCATCAGCCCAGGTCAAGTCGGCGAACTCACCGACACCGCCCTGGCCAGCCCCTACGTCCAACTCCTGAGCGACTCCCCCGGCGTCCTCACCGCCATCCCCCTACCCATGCTCGAGACCGGCAACCACCTCTCCTACGGACTCCAGTGGATCGCCTTCGGCATCATGGCGCCCGCCGGCCTCATCTACTTCATCTGGGCCGAAACCCGCGAACGCCGCCGCTTCAAAGAGGAACAAGCCGAGCTTCTCGACGCCCCCTCCGAACCCGCCGAGCCTGTTGCTCCCGCTGCTCCCGCTGCTCCCGCTCAGTCGCGGTCCCGCTACGGCACCCAACGGCGCAACCCCTGGGCCAAATCATACGAAAAGGAAGAAGAACGCTAATGCCCCACCAGCTCACCCAACGCGACGTCAAACACCTCGCCCGCTGCCTCACGCTGCTCGGTGACGCCAACATCCACCTCGACGCCGCCGCCGAACCCGCCGACATCGAAGACGCCATCCTCGACGACCTCGACGCCTTCCGCGAAGCCCCCATGACCACGCTGCTCGGCCTGCGCGGGCCCCACAACGCCCCGCTCATCGACTCCGTCGTCCACAGCGTCCCCCAAACCGACAACGCCTTCGTCCACCTCCTCGACTACATCGCCCTCGCCGCCAAGGCCCTCCGCGCCGAACTGCGCGAAGTCGCCGTCTTCCCCGACCCCGACAACATCGAAACCGGCTCCCTGCGCCTGTGCGTCGGCGAGTGGGACGTCACCGACATCGACATTCCTGCTGGCTCTGCTAGCGTCGCCGATGCCGAGCTAGCCATCATCGGCGCCCTCATGCCCCTCGACGCCGAAGCCGTCACCTTCCAGGCCCCGCAAGGAGTCGGCGTCGTCCTCGCCGACGTCGTCCCCGGCACGCCGCAGGCCAGCATGCAGGCCGTCTTCACCGCCATCGAGGCGGAGCTGTAGGGGTTTCTGGGCGTTCGCCTTCGGGGAACTTTCCTGGGCTACCATGCCGATTCTGCTCCGGTCGAGGTGTTAGAAGCGTGCGATGCAGGTCGACCATTTCTGCCCAGCCTGGCCGATTTTCAGCGACCAGCATCGCACTCCTTGAATACCTCGACCGGAACTTCTTTCGGACCTTTAGGCAGCTCACCCTCCTACCCCTGCGCGCGCTGCTCGAGACCGTCCAGCAATAAATCGATGAGGTTCGGAACCAGGTTTTTTGCCACGTTATTGACCGGCACCCCGGCTGGCAGTGGACGGGTCACCACACCAAGGCCGATGTGGAACTCAATGGGGTCTAGATCTTCGGGGCATAGGTGGGCAGCTTTGGCAGGGTCGAGGAGGCGGTTGTAGCAGGCACGGATCTCCCTAATCCGCTTCTCGATCATGGGTTCGCGCCGCTTGATAGTCGCGGGGTCACTCATGGAATCGGCGAAGATCGCCTGCGCAAGCGCCGCGTGTTTGAGGTCCCCGATTTCGTGGGTGGCTTGGCGCCAGGCGTTGCGGGGGACGTCGGCAAATTCGTCGAGGTGGCGATCGATGACGTGGTTGATGTCCTCCACCGCGTGTTCGCCAATGGCATCCAGGAGGTCGATGCGCTCCGGGAAATGTCGCGTGGCTGTCGCCACTCCAACCTCGGCTTCCTTCGCGATGGCGCGCATGGAAACGCCGGGGCCGACGTCGATAAGAAGTGAGCGGGCTGCGGTGACGATGGCCTCGCGGTTGTCGCGTGCGTCTTGTCTCATGCTTGACAGCTTAACAAATGGAACACTATGTTCGGTTCGTGTAAGTGAAACACTGCGTTCCATATAGGAGGTTCCCGTGAACGCAACGAACAACTCAACAGTCAAGGCGGTCGGCGCCGTCATTGGAATCCCGATCATCATTGGGCTCATGCTCTTCGCATTCCTCGCACCAACCTTCGCATCAGGCCCGCGCAATGTGCCGCTGGCGGTTGCGGCGCCGGGACCGCTCGTCGAAAAGATGGAAGCAACACTAAGCGAGGACGGCCCCACCCTCCTCGTACGCGATTCCGACGAGGAAGTGCGCGATGCGATCGCACAGCGTGAAGCGGTGGGTGGGCTCGTGGTCACCCCGCAGGGTGCGACGGCATACACCGCCTCCGGCAACGGCGCACCGTATGCGCAGATGATCGAGGGCATGGCGGGACAACTCGAAGCTCAGGGCATGGACGTGACTCGCGAAGACCTCGCGCCGACCTCCCCGGACGACCCGCAAGCGACCGGCCTTGCGCTGCTCGGACTGCCGCTGGCGTTCGGCGGAATTGTCTCCGCCGTCATCGCGACACTCGGATTCCGCGGAAAGAAGTGGACAAAACTCGCCGTTCTCGTGGGGATTGCTGCGCTCGGGTCGCTGGTCGCGACGTGGATGCTGCACTCCGTCTACGGGACCCTCACCGGCAGCTTCGGGATGGAGTGGTTCGGCATCGGCTGCGGCATCCTCGCGACGTCGCTGCTCACCGCCGGTTTGGGCGCAGTCATCGGGCTGCCCGGCGTGGGCCTCGGCGCGATCCTGACCATCTTCGTCGCCAACCCGCTCTCCGGCCTGGCCACCGGGCCGTGGCTCCTCCCCGTCGGCTGGTCGACGCTCGGCCAGTGGATGCCAATCGGCGCCACCGGACACCTCGTGCGCTCCCTTTCCTACTTCGATGGCCTCGGAGCAACCCAGAGCTGGTGGGTATTGCTCATCTGGATCGTGGTTGGGCTCCTGCTCCTGTTCTTGGAGCGAGGTCGCGCTGCTGAGTCTGGTGCTACTGAGGCGGTTGCGGACCACTAGAGAAGGTCCTGCACGTTCCTGGGCATTCGCTGTGCACCACAATCCATTACGACCCCTGACGACCTGAGCAAATGCAAAGGTGCGTCGCGAAAATCCTAGATTTTGGTGCGCCACCCCTTGCGCTCTCGTTCTACCACTGAAATAGTTCCCGGGCTCGGGAACTATTTTTCGTTTTGGGCCTGTTCCCGTCGACCACCACTCACGTCTTCCCAGGTCGCGACGGATGTCCACAAAGATTGTTCCCGGTTTCACTGATGAACTACCAGTCAGTTTCCGTTCCGGTCGAGGTGTTAGAAGCGTGCGATGCAGGTCGACCATTTCTGCCCAGACTGGCCGATTTTCAGCGACCAGCATCGCACTCCTTAAAGCCCATGCTTTGAACCCGGCACCAGATACTCTCACGGGCTAAAGCCCTGAGCTTGGTCATTGCCCCTCCTTGAGTCGGTCGATGTGTACCTGGCTAAACCCGCACCACATGCCCACCAGCTCACCACGTGCGTCGTGGACCTCCACTAGTGGCAGCTCTTGCCAGCCCTTCATTTCCATCTCCACAATCTTCACGGGGTAGTCGTCGAGCTGTCAGACCTGCACGACGACCCCGCAGCGTGTGAGTGCGCGGATCGTGGTGGTGCACCGCACACAGTGTGGGCGGCTGTAAACGGTCGCGGTCATCATTTCATCTGTCATTGCCTTCTCCTTTGTAGAAGCCGATGATTGTCTGTAGGTCTTGGAGGGTGGTGTGTTGGTTGGTTCAGTGGGAGGAGGTGCGGGTGGTGGCGGTGGCGATTTTGAGTTCGCAGTTTTTCATGGGTGGTTTCTCCTCAGTGGTTGGGTGGTTTTGGGTATTAAAAATGGCCCCTGCACGAGGTTGTGCGGGGCCAGGCGGCGCAGCATGTTTAATGCTCCAGCTAGACTGAGAAACTTCGATTTCTCAATAATAGAGCTCTTTATTTTATCCGGTCAGCCATGCAATTCGCGGGTAGAGGAAACTTGCCGAGCTTGTTTAATAGCATCGCGATCTGCAGCAATGACAATTTCGGTGAGTTCTCCAAGTAGCCAAACTAAACGAATTGAAGAGTGCGCGAGTAACAGGAATCCTGCTTGAAATATGTATGGGGCAATACTCGGACAATTGAGAAGGCTAAGAAGATTAGCAAGTGTGAAAGCAAGGACTGCGAAAAATCCAGATGATGTGGAACTTATCCAATTGGACTTTAATGCTTTCCCTCCAAGTACTCGGAGATTTTGAAAGCGTTTGCCGTTGGCAGTCAGAGCAAATATTACTACTACACCAGAAAAACCCGATACTGTAGCTGCAGCCCCAAGCGCGCCGGTATAGAGGGACTCAGTTCGATCTGGGGTCGCAGAGTCTGACAACGCATGCCAGATATCAGGTATTTGACCCGTCAGAGCAAGCAGCGCATGTAACATAGTGAGTGTTAGCAGCGTTGCATCAATTAGACGTGGATAAGAACGAAGTATCTCCTTCCGTGTCTTTCCCCACTTCATTGTATGCCTCTCTGCCTTCTATGGGATAACTTCTAAAGTTTACGAAGTTTTTCGCGAAATTTACTGTTTGCTTCAAGCATTCCCTGAAGAATATGCTCGGGCCCTGGTTGCTCATTTTCTTCGTTCTGGAACGATTCTTTAATCGTGATTCGATCGGAGATGAAGTCAATCGAATCTTTGCGCAGCTTTCCATCCTTGTCCCAATTGGTCAAGGTGGCCTCAGCTTTTTTGAATTTCTGAATATCCGTTTCCTTACCAAACAGGTTGACAAGCGCAGTCTTAATATCATCCTGTATTGAGGGGGAGACCGTATAATTGCCAAAGCTTAGAGTGATACCTACCGTCATCTGATTTCCGGTGTCGATTTCTTTAGCTTTCGCCAAAGCTTTACTCACACTGTCATCCCCATCAAGTTCTGCAAGGTCTACATCATTGTCGAGCGTGAGCTGAAGTCTAGTTGCACCATCAGCTTCTTGCAGACGTCTGAGTTGGTCCCTACGGACAAACGGGGTTAATTCGAAGCGATTTCCGCTTTGAAGAGTATTGAAATGGTGAGAAATTGCTGCGCTAATGGCGGAGACTGTAGCTCCATTCTGAGTTCTCGATATTGCTACTACGTTTTCGTGCCCTGATGCGGTCAGGTAGGCACCTTCGATGAGATGACCACCGATACCAGTTTGAGCGAGCCTCTCAATTTGGTCGCTGCCCTGGTCTCGATGGTCAGGCCAATCGTCTTTAGAACGAACCTTTCCAATATACAGGAACTTTACGGAAGGAGATTTTATACTTGCTGCCTGGACAATATAGTCCCTCCCATAGTGCTTAAATGAAAAGCTCGACCCATCTAAAGCATTAATCTCATCCCAAATATCGTTCCAAAATGTACTTGGGATATCGATAGGTTGGTCGTCCTTATCCCACCATTTTGGTGAGTAGTAGAAAATCGTCCGGTTCTTCGTGGCCATGTTTCGTCTCTAATTGAATTGGGTGTACTAGAGCCGATTTTAGCTAATCTCTTCCTCCGTATATCCGGTATGGATAACTGTTGCTATGGGGTCGCTAAAATCCCAGGTCAGTTTGTTGCCGCAGTTTGGACATGTGGTTGAGTGTTCCCAATCCTGCGGTTCAGGTATGGCCGAAGGGTTTTCCCAATGTGGCCATGCAGAAAAACCAGAAGTGCCAGGGGGCCACCAATCCAACCCAACAAAGGAAGGACACACCCATTATGGCAAGCATCACCCCATACAAAACAACGACAGGCCGCAAATGGCGCGTCCAATACCGAGACCCCACCGGAAAAGGCCGCACCAAACAAGGCTTCGCAAGAAAATCAGACGCCCAAGCCTGGGCCGCGAAAAACACCACCGCCATGGGAGACGGTGACTGGATCGCCCCCGAACTCGGCACCACCACCATCAACGACCTCGCCAACACATGGAAACAATCCTGGGCGCACCTCAAACCCGCCACCAAAAGCATCAACGAATCAACATGGCGCATCCACGTCGAACCCATGTGGGGCGACCGCCAAATCAAAACCATCCGCCAATCCGAGATACAGGTATGGCTCGGCACCATCAAAAAACACACCTCCGGCAAACACCCCGAACCAACCAACGAACCAGCATCCCCAACCACCGTACGCAACTGCCACATGGTCCTCGCCCAAATACTGGACCTGGCAGTACAAGACCGCATGATCCCATCAAACCCGGCGCGTGGGGTGAAACTCCCCAAAAAGAGCCCCGGCATAAAGGTGTACCTCACCCCAGGCCAGCTACAAGCCCTTGTGCGTGAATGCGGCGACATGGGTGACCGCATAGCCCTACTCGGCACCTCCGGGCTACGCTACGGCGAAGCCACCGCCCTGCGCGTCGGCGACATCGACTTCCTACGCCGCCGCATACGCGTCGAACGCAACGCCCGCCACACCACGGCCGGCCCTATCTACGGCACCCCAAAAACCGGCGAGCAACGTACCGTAGCGATCACCGAGTGGGTTGCCGGTCTGCTTGAGAAGCGCACGCGCGGCAAAACGAAAGACGCCCTGCTGTGGACCGCAACCAACGGCGGGCCACTGCGACCCCTGGGCCACACATCATTCTTCGCGCACGCAGTGAAACGCTGCCAAGGCAAGGACACGTCGTTCCCGTCGAAGCTCACCCCACACGGGCTACGCCACGTCGCCGCCGGGCTCATGGTTGGTTCCGGGGCGAGCGTGAAGGTCGTACAACGACAATTGGGCCACGCTTCGGCAGCAATGACACTCAACGTTTACGCTGATTTGTTTGATGGTGACTTGGATGTCGTGGCGGAACGACGACTCGACGACACTTTTTCAAAATGTCGTGGAAATGTCGTGGCGACGTAAAAAGGCCCTCCCCGATTCCTCGGAAAGGGCCTTTGACCTGGTGCGCCATGACGGGCTCGAACCGCCGACCTACTGGGTGTAAACCAGTTGCTCTTCCAGCTGAGCTAACGGCGCGCTGGGTAGAGACTTTAACAAAGCTTCTACCGATCGCAAAATTAACAACAAACGGGCAGGTAAACGCCTATTTTGGTACCCCTGCGGAGCGGAGACAGGAGCCTTGCCATTCGCCGAAGCGGTCGGCGGTGGTTTGGACCAGGCCGGCGAGTTGTGCGGATTCGGAGATGACGCCGGGTTGTACGCCGCCGGGCTTGGAGGCGCCTGGGGTCATGAGCCAGATGCGGGCGTTGTCGTCGAGGTTGCGGGAGCAGTCGACGAGGACGTCGACAAGGTCGCCGTCGTCTTCGCGGTACCAGAGCAGGATCATGTCGCAAAGGTCTTGTGCGTCTTCGTCGAGGAGTTGGTCGCCGATGCGGTCTTCGATCGCTTCGGAGATGGTTGCGTCGGCGTCGTCGTCCCAGCCGATTTCTTGGACGATTTCGCCTTGATTGACCCCTAGTCGGTCAGCGTATGTATCGACACCGTTGGCGCCCAACGTTCTTATTCCTCCCAATGAGATGAGTGTTGTATGCAAATATGCCGTTTAGTTTACATCTGCGGGTTACACATTACCGGACAAATATGCGACGGCCTCCGGGGGCCCTCGAGTTTTGTGACGTTCAACGCAATTGGCTGAAACCACGTATCCTGTTTTGCAGGTTTTCATTCCCGCCTGTGCCTCCCTGGCTGCAGGCCCGAAACGTTAGGAGGACGTTCCTTGGCTGAACACAATAATGACTCCAACATCCCGTTGATCCGCGAGGGTGTCGCTTCGTATCTGCACGATACGGACCCGGAAGAGACCCAAGAATGGATTGACTCGTTTGATGGGATTCTGGACCAGTCCACGCCGGAGCGTGCTCGATTTTTGATGCTGCGCCTGTTGGAGCGGGCGTCGGCGAAGCGAGTGGATTTGCCGGCGTTGTCGTCGACGGATTTCGTGAACACGATTCCGACGAAGATGGAGCCGGAGTTCCCTGGCGATGAGCAGATTGAGAAGCGCTACCGCCGTTGGATGCGTTGGAACGCGGCGATCATGGTGCACCGCGCGCAGCGTCCGGGTGTGAAGGTTGGTGGCCATATTTCCTCGTATGCGTCGGCGGCGGCGTTGTATGAGGTTGGTTTTAATCACTTCTTCCACGGCAAGGACGCTGAGCAGGGCGGCGACCAGATTTTCTACCAGGGTCACGCTTCCCCGGGCATGTACGCGCGTGCGTTCCTAGAGGGTCGTCTGACGGAGGACGATCTGGATGGTTTCCGTCAAGAGCATTCGCGTCCGCAGGGTGGCCTGCCGTCGTACCCGCACCCACACGGTATGAAGGACTTCTGGGAGTTCCCAACGGTCTCGATGGGCTTGGGCCCAATGAACGCCATTTACCAGGCACGTTTTAATAAGTACTTGCAGGATCGTGGCATTAAGGACACGGATCAGCAGCACGTGTGGGCGTTCCTCGGCGACGGCGAGATGGACGAGCCGGAATCGCGCGGTCTGCTGCACATGGCGTCGCTGTACGGCCTGGATAACTTGACCTTTGTGGTCAACTGCAACTTGCAGCGTCTCGACGGCCCCGTCCGCGGCAACGGCCAGATCATTCAGGAACTGGAGGCCTTCTTCATTGGCGCTGGCTGGAATGTGATCAAGGTTGTGTGGGGCCGCGAGTGGGATGAGCTGCTGGAGAAGGACAAGGACGGTGCGCTGGTCCACGTCATGAATACCACTCCGGATGGTGATTACCAGACGTTTAAGGCCAATGATGGCGCGTTTGTGCGCGAGCACTTCTTCGGCCGCGACGAGCGGACGCTGAAGCTGGTCGAGGACATGTCGGATGAGGAGATCTGGGCGCTGCGCCGCGGCGGCCACGACTACCGCAAGATCTATGCGGCGTACAAGCGTGCGTTGGAGACGAAGGGCAAGCCGACGGTCATTTTGGCGCACACGATTAAGGGCTACGGCCTGGGCCACAACTTTGAGGGTCGTAACGCGACGCACCAGATGAAGAACCTCACGCTGGAGGACCTGAAGCGCTTCCGCGACAAGCAGGGCGTGCCGATCAGCGACGAGGAGCTGGAGAAGGATCCGTACCTGCCGCCGTACTACCACCCGGGCGAGGACGCTCCGGAGATCAAGTATTTGAAGGAGCGCCGCGAGGAGCTCGGCGGGTACCTGCCGGAGCGTCGTGTGAAGTTCACGCCGCTGGAGCAGCAGCAGGACTTCGAGAAGGCTTACAAGGCCATGTTCAAGGACTCGGGTAAGCAGGAAGTTGCCACGACGATGGCGCTGGTGCGTACGTTTAAGGCGTTGATGCGCGATAAGGAGATCGGGAAGCGAGTGGTGCCGATCATTCCGGATGAGGCGCGCACGTTCGGCCTGGACTCCTGGTTCCCTACCCTGAAGATTTACAACCCGCAGGGCCAGAACTACGTCCCAGTGGACCATGACCTGCAGCTGTCCTACCGCGAGGCGACGGACGGCCAGCTCCTGCACGAGGGCATCAACGAGGACGGTTCCTCGGCGTCCTTCATCGCGGCCGGTACGTCCTATGCGACGCACGGCGAGCCGATGATCCCGATGTACATCTTCTACTCGATGTTCGGTTTCCAGCGCACGGGCGATAACTTCTGGGCCGCTGGCGACCAGATGGCGCGCGGTTTCATCATCGGCGCGACTGCTGGCCGCACCACCCTGTTTGGTGAGGGCTTGCAGCATATGGATGGTCATTCGCCGATTTTGGCGTCGACAAATCCGGCGGTGGTCACCTACGATCCTGCCTTTGCGTACGAGATGCCGTACCTGATTTCCAAGGGCATCGAGCGCATGTACGGCGACGGCCACGGCGAGGACGTGATGTACTACATCACCGTCTACAACGAGCCGACGCACCAGCCGGCGCGCCCAGAGAACCTCGACGTTGAGGGCCTGCACAAGGGCATCTACCTTTTCGACGAGGGCGAGAAGCACGAGCACAACGTGTCACTGCTGGCGTCCGGTATTGGTATGCAGCAGGCGCTTCGCGCGCAGAAGATCCTGCAGGAGGACTACAACGTGGGCGCCTCGGTGTACTCGGTGACCTCCTGGGTGGAGTGTGCGCGCGACGGTGCGCGTGTTGCCAACGAGCAGCTGCTGCACCCGGGTGAGGACGTCGGCGAGGCGTTCGTGACCCGTCAGCTGAAGCAGACGGAGGGCCCGTACGTTGCGACGTCCGACTTCGCCACGGACCTGCAGGAGCAGATCCGCCCGTACGTGCCGGGCCAGTACTTGGTGCTTGGCGCGGATGGGTTCGGTTTCTCGGATACGCGTGAGTCGGCACGCCGCTACTTCAACATCGACGCCGAGTCGATGGTAGTGGCAGCGCTGATGGGCCTGGCGAACGAAGGCAAGATCGACATGGATGTTGCCGCGCAGGCCGCGAAGGACCTGAAGATCGACGACCCAACCGAAGCCTAAGGGCTAGCGCGGGAGGTACGGGGCGAGCGCCGGAATATTCGGCGCCAACGCCGCGAACAGCGCCCCGACCACCGCGAGCGTAGAGAGCACCCCTAGCGTGATGACGAGCGCCCTCGAACCCGAGGAGCCGTTCGAGTCCGCTGGGGGTGTTTGCGGTTGCGTCGGCTCTGGCGGGTTGGGGCCGTCGTGGCTGATCCGGAGGAACGCGGTGCGGGTGGTGCCGTCTTCGAAGGTGGCTCGGACTGCGACGGTCGAGGGGGTGCGGGCGGCGTCGGTAGCGGTGCCGCTGACGGTGCCGGTGACGGGGTCGATGGAGAGGTCCCACCCGGTAGGTGGGTCGATGAGCTCGAACTTCGCGTCGGTTGGGAGCTCGACGCGATCGCGAAGGTTGAACGGCGTGACTGTGAATGATGTGCCGTGGGCGACCTCGACTGGTTTGTAGACGGGTTCGTAGATCAGGCGCTGGTCGGCAACGAGCGAGACCGGCACGCTGATGTACTCCGTAGTCCCGTCTGGGTATTTCACACCGATGTCGAGTTTGCGGGTGTTTTCGCCGCGCTGGACGGTGGTACAACTCGGTGCGTAGAGCTGCCCGGCTTCGACTTGGTCGCAGTTGAAGAACTGGAGGCGCACGACAAGAGTCGTGTCGTTTTCGATCGTGGCGACGATGGGCACCCCTTGCGTTTCACCCCCGCCAGCGACCCAGAACGTTGTCCCCTCCGGCGCCCCGGTCGGGGTGAATCGGGTGCTCTCTGTGTAGAGCTGACCTGGGACCAGCGGTACGTAACGGGGCTCAGTTTGGAAGCTCGGCTGGTAGCGGTCAGCGTCCTTCACATCAGCAGCCACCGCGTGCGGGGCGCACGCGATGGCGCAGGTTGCGGCGGTGGTGACGGCGAGCAATTTGTAATTCATGGGTTACTTCACGTCTTCGGTAATGCGTTGGATGAGTCGGTTGATGGCGGTGCTGACGGCGCCAGGGGCGTCGAGAGGCGGCATGTGGCCGCTTTCGGGCAGCACCTGCATGTAGGCGTGCGGCCAGATCTCGTGGAGTTTCGCGCTCTGGGACACTGGGGTGACGGCGTCGTGGTCGCCGACGAGGATGTAGCCGGGGATGGTGCTGAGCACCTCGCCGGCGTCGAGTTCCGAGTGGTGCAGCAGATCCTCGAAGTAGCCTGCGTAGGTTTCCAGCGGGGTTTCGCGGATCATGGCGGCGTGGAACTGCACCAGCTGGTAGCTCATGGGCCGGAAGTAGAACCCGAGTGCGAGGATCGGGGTGAGCATGTCGGTGACGACTTGCCGCACTCCTTCCGCGAAGTGCGGGGTCACGGCGACGACGCCTTCGATGAAGCGCCCGATCGGCCCGGCCAGGATCTGCGGCAGGCCTTGGACGGTGAAGGGTTCGACCGCGCTGGAGATCTGCACCGAGCCCGCGAGGTTGAATTCGTGGTGGTAGCGCCGCATCATCGAAAGCGAAATCGGTCCGCCGAGTGAGTGCCCGACCACGATGACGGGGCCGCGCACGTTGCGCTCACGCATGACGGCGGCGACGTCGTCGGCGGCGGCGTCGATAGTTAAGAGTTCGGGGTCGACTTTGCCGGTCTGCCCGTGCCCGCGCAGGTCAAGCAGCAGTTGGCGCACCCCGTGGCCTGCGACCGCTTCGGTTTGCAGGAAGAACTCTTCGGCGGCGATGTTGAAGCCGTGGACGTAGACGACGGTGACGGCGTCGGGATCCTCGGGGCCAAGTTCGTACCAGTGGACGTTGATGCGCTCTCCCCCGTCCTCGACGGTGAGCACGCCTTCGCGGTCCGGTTTGAGCCCGTACTCGCCATCGCCAGTGTGCAACAGTTCGCGGGTTTCCACGAGCTGTCGGCGCGCTTTCGGCGTCAGCGATCGGAGGTAGGCAACTGTTTGCAGCATGCTTCCACCTTATTATGTGGGTATGGAACTCTCACAACGCTTAGACTTAAGCGCTCTCAAGCTTGACGACGCCCCCTCCGAGCCCACCGCGAGCACCGAGGATGCCTCCGCGTTCGCTCAGCTCACGCGCCTCATTGAGCGCGTGACCGGCGAGGACACTGAAGGCCTGGATCGGGAGACCACGCTGGATGGGGCCGGGGTGGCGTCGTTAGATCGTATTGAGCTTGCGGTGCGCATCGAGCAAGAGCTTGGCGTGCCGATTGACGAGGAAACCTACCGGCAGCACTCGACGCTGGGTGAGCTCAGCGCCTACATTGAAGGGCACGAGGACTACAAAGGAGCGTAGCGTGACTATTTCCTATCTCACCGACATGGACGGCGTGCTGCACAAGGAAGGGCAGATGATTCCCGGCGCGGACGCCTTCATTCAGCGCCTGCACGATGAATCGATTCCGTTTATGGTGCTGACGAACAATTCGATGCAAACCCCGCGGGACCTCTCGGCGAAGCTGGTCCGGATGGGCTTGCAGATTGAGCCGGAGCGGATTTGGACGTCCGCCACGGCCACGGCGACGTTTTTGTCGCAGCAGGTCGGAGAGGGTTCGGCCTACGTGATTGGTGAGGCCGGAATGACCACGGCATTGCACGAGGCCGGGTGGATCCTGACGGACCAGGATCCGGACTTCGTGGTGCTGGGTGAGACGCGCACCTATTCGTTTGAGGCGATCACGACGGCCTGCAACCTGATTCTGAAGGGTGCGCGGTTCATCGGCACGAACCCGGATCTGACGGGCCCCGGCCCGAACGGCATTCTCCCGGCGACGGGCGCGGTGGCCGCGATGATTACGTCGGTGACTGGGATGGAGCCGTACTACGTGGGCAAGCCGAACCCGGTGATGATGCGCTCGGCGCTGAACAATATCGGCGCGCACTCGGAGCACACGGTCATGATTGGTGACCGGATGGATACGGACGTGAAGTCTGGTCTGGAGGCCGGCATGCGAACGCTGCTGGTGCGCACCGGGATTTCGGATGACGCCGAGATCGCCCGCTACCCGTACAGGCCAACGAAGGTGATCGATTCCGTCGCCCAGCTTGTGGACGTCATCACCGATCCTTTCGGCGACAGCGCGTACAGCTAGCCCTATCCTGCCGCTTCGACGCTGGCGCTGAAGCCGTACTCGGCGGCTAGCGCCGCGAGCGCGTCTGCGAAGCTGCGCGTGACGTCCGGGGTCGCGCGGAAGGTTTCGCGGCACTGGTAGGTGCCAGTGCTGTCCCGGCGCCAACGGGTGAACCAGGCGTCGTCCCAGAGTGCTTCCTGGTTGACTGGCGCGTCCGGGAGCATGAGCAGGAGCTCTTCGACGCGCATACGCGCTGCGGCGGGCATGTCCTGGATGCTCATGACGGAGGTCGTCGGCGCGGCGCAGACAGAGCGCCACGTACGCGGGGCAACGAGAGTTGTTGTCATTGTGGGGACCCTTCTGTGTGTGACAGTGCGGCGCACGCGCCCGGTGACTAGTCGGTTCCGCACCCGCTGACTAGGCGGGCACATCTTCGTGCGAGACGAGGTTCGTCTTCCCCAACGGCCTCTCGCATCACTTTGCATGACACGAGACACACCGGGCAACCCTCAACAACTGGTTGATCCCCCTGTTTACTGAAGCTCTACTTGAGGGTCAGGAGCTACCTGGCTGCTACCCCAGCGCTCTGACGGCGTCGAGCACCATGGCCCAGAACCGCTCGGCGTCGAGCTTCGTGGCCACGGAGGTGTGGCAATCGGCGGGCGCGGGGCTGCGGAAGTCCGCCACGGTGCGCCCAGTAGTGAGCAAGCCCTGCGTCTCGACGTCCACCGGTACCTTGACCGTCTCCACCACAGTTGGGTCGATGAGGTAGGCGACGCAGCACGGGTCGTGGACTGGCGGGTCGTCGAACCCCTGGGCGTCCTGGTAATTCTTCCGGAACGCACCGAAGAGCCCCACGACGAAGTCGCCGACGTTCGTGCCCAACGCAGCGAACTGCTCCTCGACCGCCTTCGTCGCCAGAGCCTGGTGCGTCAGATCAAGGCCGACCATGACGACGGGCCACTTCTCGTTGAAGACGATGTGGGCGGCTTCCGGGTCGACGATGATGTTGAACTCCGCGCTTGGCGTCCAGTTGCCGGTGCCGTAGGCCCCGCCCATCAGGACGACCTCCTTGACACGCTCGACGATGCGCGGCTCCAGCCGGGCTGCAAGCGCGATGTTAGTCAGCGGGCCGGTCGGCACCAGGGTAACGGTCCCGGCGGGCTCGCTCATGATCGTGTCGATGATGAACTGCACACCGTGCGTCTCCTGCACCGACAGCGCCGGCTCGGGAAGCTCGAAGCCGTGGATTTCCATGCCGGTGTCGCCGTGGATGCCCTCGGCGGTTTCTACCTCGCGCAGGATCGGCCGGGTCGCGCCCGCGTACAGCGGAACGTCCGTGAGCTTGGCCACGGTCAGCACCTGCGCCGCGTTACGCGTGACCTTCTCCAGCGTGTGGTTGCCACCAACGGTGGTCACGCCAAGGAGTTCAATGTTTGGGTTTCCAGCTGCGAGCAGGATGGCGACGGCGTCGTCGTGGCCTGGGTCGCAGTCGAGGATGATCTTGGTTGTCATTTACTGCACCTTCTTTCGTGCCGCGTCTTCTGCGGCGATCGTGTCCGGAAGCGATTCGGGGCGCGGGATGAGGAACGACGTACAGAACGCGCCGATGAGCAAGACGGCGCCAGCGATCATGCCGGCGCGGTAGCCGCCGTTCTGGTCGGCGAACGTGGCCACCACCGCAAAGATCACGGTGAAGGAGATCCCGGCACCCAGGTTGAATGCGCCCGCGTTCAGGCCCGGCAGGTAGCCCTGGTTCGTCTTCGGTGCCAGCACCACGTGCAGCGAACCGAGCATGATGTTCGCGATACCCGCGTAGGTCACACCAGCGGCAACCGACAGCGCCAACAGCAGGCCCTTCGTCGGGCTGGACACCACGAACGTGCCGAACACCACCGATAGGAACGCACCAGCGATACCGATCTGCAGCATGAGCTTGTAGCCCACCCGCCCGGCACAGAACCCGGCGATCGGGCCGAATACCAGGCCAGCCAGCGCGTACGGGGTCAGCGTCCACCAGGACACCACGCCCGCCGACATCCCCGGACCAAACGTTTCGTCCTGGGCGAGGTTCGGGACCAGGCCGTTCATCACGGCGAAGATGCCGGTCATGGTCAGGGTGGTCGTCGTCAAGAGTGCCCACGTGCGCCGCTCCTTGAGCAGGTGCGGGGCAACCAGCGGGTGCTCTGTGGAGGACTCGATGCGCCAGAACGCCACCAGCGCCACCGCGCCGACCGCGAGCAGAACAATGACCATGAACCAGTTCGCGGCTGCCAACGCACCGGCCTCGTTCAGCGCGGTCAGGATCGCGCCGACAGCCACGACCAGCGGGACCACGCCCTTCCAGTCCATGGCGTAGCCGGCGTCGGACTTCGTCTCGCTCACGCCAAAGTGCACGGCGAACACCGCCACGACCGCGAAGACGCCGATCACCCAGAACAGAGAGCGGAAGCCGAAGGCAGCTGTGAGCCAGCCGCCCATGATGGCGTCGATACCCGCGATGCCGCCGTTAATCGAGGTCAAGATGCCAATCAGCAGCGCGAACTGCTTCTCCTCGCGCACTTCCTGGCGCAGCATCACGGACGTCAGCGCGACCGTCGGCCCCGACACGCCCTGAATGACGCGCCCGATGAACAGCATGGTGACATTCGCCGCCAGCGCCGCAACCACCGAGCCAATCGCAGTGACCACCATCATGCCCACCAGCACTTTTCGACGCCCAATCAAATCTCCCCACCGCGGCATAAACAGGGAAAACAGGGCCGCAGCGGTAAAGAACGCGGTCTGCGTCAACCCGATCTGGGAAGTGGTGGCGTCGAGTTCGCGCTCCATCGTCGCCAGCGCGGGCGCCAGCATGGACGCGTTCAGCTGGAACGCGAAGACGGCGGTTAACAGGGCGAGCATGAGGGGCCAAACCTGGCCGGGCGGCAGGCGGTGGCCTGCTTCCGGGGGTAGCGTGTGTGTATCGTGCATGCCCCCGAGTCTAAAGCAGCGCGTTCCAGATGGCAGTGTTCGTTTCCTGCCACAAGGGCTTCGCCCACTCGCCGAACTGCTCGTCAGTGAGCGCAACCATGGCTTGGCCCTGCGCAACCCACAGATAGGTCCCCGCCATACCGAAATGCCCCACCGTGTCGGCCGGCATAGTGTCCCCCGTCCAATGGGGGGACTTCTCCCCCTTAATCTCAAATCCGAGACCCCACGGGCATGGTTTTTGCATCCCGTAGCCTGGCACCACCCCACGCAAGTCCCCGAACTGGTTGCGGAACGCTTCCGCGACGGTGTCCGGGTGCAGCAGCGTGGGCTGCAGCAGTTCCGCGGCGAACTTGCTCAAATCTGCGACGCTCGCGCGCGCCCCGTGGCCCGCGGAGCCTTCCAGCACCGCCGTCTCCATCCTGAGCGGCGCAAAGACCCCTTCGCGCAGGTACTCCGGAAACGCGATACCAGTGGTTTCCTCCACGAATTCCGCGAGAATCTCGTAGCCCGCCGAGGAGTAAATCCGCCGCTCCCCGACTGGCTTTTGTAGGCGCCTGCTATCAAACCCGACACCGCTGGCGTGCGCCAGCAGGTGACGCACCGTGGAGCCCTCCGGCCCGCACGCAGTGTCCAGCTCGAAGGCTCCCTCCTCCACCGCCAGCAGCACCCCGTACGCGGCGAGCAGCTTGGTCACGCTCGCCAGCTCAAACACACGGTGCTGGTCCCCGTAGGTTTCCCCATGCGTACCGACGAGCGCCGCCGCGCAGTGCTTCACCGGCCAGGATGCAAGGTGCTCTTCTAAAATCATGCCCACATGATAGCTACTCGCGCCCCCACTCGACGTGCACTTCGTAGTCCTGCATCGCGGTGCCCTGCTTGAGCGCCCCCGCGTGCGAGGTCATGAGCTCCTCCACTCGCGTGTGCGCGCGATCCAGCAACCCCTCCTTGACCGCACTGTCCGCTGCGCGTTTCTCCTCCTCCGCCAGGAAACCCGTGACGTCCTGAACTTTGACCTGGTTGATCGGGTTCATCGACTGCTTATACACCTGCACACTCGTCTCGTCGATTTCCGAGGAGGTCACGCTCACCTCCGGGACTCGCACCGTGATGGTCTGGGCGGCGTCGTCAATATTGACGCCGATCGCCTCGACGTCCGCGATACCCGCCTTGACAGTCCCGCTGTAGCTCAGCAAGAAGTTGCGCCCGGTCAGCGGCACCTTCACGCCTGCAAGCTCAAGGCCCTTATTGTCGTAGTTGCCCACGTTCGAGTACGCATACTCCTCAACCGAGAGCTCCCCCACCTGCCTAAACGACGCCCCTATCGACTCCTCACTGATCTCCTCCCGGCCAACCTGCAAGCCGTTCGGAACCACAAACTTCAACACCGCGAACGCAGTGATCAACGCAATCACCAGTGCGACTAGCACCAGTGCCCCTACTCGAAATCCTCGTTTTTCCACGCTGCAAGACTACAGCGACACGTTACCGCCCGATCTCATCGGGGGCACAGACCCGAATCTTGTCAACAAACTGCTGTGGCGCACCACGGCCTCGCAGCGCGTCACCGTTGTAGCACGCGGAGTTCAGCCCGCGCTTCGACGTCCCATCCGGCAGCAGCGCCACCCAACGGTCTCCCTTGCGCTCAAACGGCACAATCCAATCCGACTGCTTCTGCCCTGCCACGGCCCACTGGCCCTCGCAGTACAGCACAGTCGTCCCGGTCACACCTGGCCAGCCCGGCATCGCCGCATCAAAGGCCTGCGGAGAGCACTTATTTATCGACGCCCCTCCGAAGCCCAACGCCGCCAACCCCGGCACCGTCGACGACAACCCCGTCAGCCCAGCAACCACCTTCGGGTCCACGTTCGGGATCAGCCCCTGCGACACGGCAAACGCAGCGCCCGCACCCACAGCGGCCAGGACACCAAGCGTGATCCCCGCAATTGCAGCCGGGCTCAGTTCCTCGCCGTCAGAGCTGCCGGAGCTGCCATCCTCCGTTGTCGTCTGCTGCGCCCCTTGCGTATTCTCCCCCGCCGAGTTCTCCTCCGACCACGCGACAGGCGCCTGGACGGCCGTCACGGACACAGCCGAAGCAACAGTGAGTGCAAGCAGTGAGTGTTTCATAGCGCCCACCCTACATACCACCCACCTTCCATGTCCACGAAACATGCCCCCACCTGGCGATTTTTCAAATCCCAACATCCGGGTTAAAGTATTGCTCGTTGCTTTCAAGCACATATTCCTCCATAGCTCAGTTGGCAGAGCATTCGACTGTTAATCGAAGGGTCACTGGTTCGAGCCCAGTTGGAGGAGCAACTACAACCCGAGGCGTTGCCTCGGGTTTTTGCGTTTCAGACTAGCGGGTCGGCAGACGGAGGCTCCACTCTCGTCGACCTACTCCGGTTGACCAACGCAGGTCAGCGCAAAATCGACAGAATAGCCCCAAATGATCGAAATCGCGCTGGCCTGCGTTGGTCGACGCTATGAGGTCGACGGGAGCAACGGGCACCCTTTCATAAAAGTCACCGCGATAACCCTCTTACCCCGACCGATGTAACAGTTCGAGTGATATTATTACTAAAGTGTGAAAATATCACACGGAATGTTACATAAAGGAGTAACGATGCCCCATCCCCGCCAAGACAACGCCCTACTAGTGCGCCGTATCCACAAGCAGCTAACAAAGCAGCACGACGAGCTACGCGAAGCAGTCGGTGTCGCGCTGGACTACCGCCGAAATCTGCCCTACGTCGATTACCTCGATGAGTACCCAGGGTTAGACCGTGAAGCCATGCTCGTAGCACTGCATCGGCAGTTCCGCGAGAGCGGACTCGGAGGTCTTAAACTCTGCGAAGCATCAGGGTTTCCCACCCGCCTATGGTTTGAGAACGACGACGCCTTCCTGGTGGTGCGCCGCAAGAAAGGATTCCGCAACTCCCCCATAGAGACCCCGGACCAACCCTTAATCGAAAACAAACGCCGTATCGTATTGTTCTGGGAGTTCCCGAAGCCGGAGACGGACTCGATTACCAAGTTTTCGATACAACTCTTCGACGGCGAAGGCACCCTTGAAGAGGCAAGGAAACTATCGCAAGAATTCCAGCTACTTACTCCCAACGAGAAGATCACCGAAGACAAGTTTTACCCAACACGCGCCGACGAACAAGAGTTCAACTTCGGCACCTAGAAAGCACCAGCTACATGTCCACTGCAAGCACAAACCTCAAACACATCAGAATTCTGCTTGGCTACACGCAAGGAGCCTTCGCCGCAGAGCTCGGGGTTTCGCAATCAACGCTTAGTAGCGTCGAACGCCAACGACGCAACCTGTCGCCACGGCTCCTGACTACCGCGCAGTTTGTCACCAAGGTTCCCCGCGAGTTCTTTGAAGAACCCATCGACTACTACGACTCACCGGACCTCCTGTTCCGAACAGCACGACTAGGGCAACCCGAATCGGAGAAAATCGCCACCGCGTTCTCGATTACCGAGCACTACCTCAAACGCCGCTTCCCCGACCAAACCAGCAGCCTGCCAAAGCTAGACCTGCCTGATCAACCACTAGACCAGATCGTCATCGAAGAAGCAGCCGCCCGCACCCGCGAACACCTACAACTCGCACCCGATACCGCTATCGGCAACCTGACAGCAGCACTGCACCAATGCGGTGTGATCGTCACATCACTTCCCGACGACGTTGTCGACGGCACCAACTTCGACGGCGTTTCCACCCCCACAGCAGCACCTCTGCGCGTCATTGCCCTCAACCGGCAACGTAGCGGCGACCGATACAGGTTTAGCCTTGCCCACGAACTCGGCCACCTCATCCTGCACACCGCAACAACCCGGCGCGACCTCCCTGTAATTGAGACTGAAGCCAACCAATTTGCGGGGGCATTGCTGATGCCCCCGCAGCTTGTCGCTGACAACGTCACACCAGAGGCGACGTTGTCTGACTATGCGCACCTGAAATCGCAGTGGGGCTGTTCTATTCAAGCGATTGTGCGACGAACCCATGAGCTCGAGCTGATTGACTACAAGCGCTACCGGAGTTTGCGCATGCAAATCTCCGGGCGCGGCTGGCAAGTTCACGAGCCTGTCCACGTGCTGATGGAGAACACCTTCGTCGATCCGGTTGATCTCACAGAGTTGACTCGCCTTAGCGCTGAGGCGGCGCCCGTGGAGTCACAGATTGCGAGCGTGACGCAATTGCCAACCACGCACCGCAAATAAGGAGATACCGTTGACGTCTGATTTCATTGCGCTGCTGGACATGGCTAGCGAGCTCGGCGTGTAGGTCGATGTCGATGACGCTGTATGGCTCGCAGGTGACGCTGGTGGCTAGTTCCCCAACTACGACCTGATTCTGCTTGCGCCCGGTCTGCGCCCAATCGAACGGCGCTACGCACTTGCACACGAGTCGGGGCACGCTACCCACGGGCGCCACGCAGGGATGAGCGAGTCGCTCCATGCCCGCCGAGAACGACAAGCTGACCAATTCGTTGCACCCCTGCCTGTCTCCCCGCTAGAGGCCGAGCTATGTGAACGCCTCTATCGGCACAACCCGAACCTGCTCGCACAAAACTAGACGCCACAACCTACGTTGTCACCACCTGGCAAGACCTTGATAGCGACCACGCAATCAGACAAAGACAACAAGCATAACCGCGAAACCTGCCTACTTGATCGAAACTGTAATACTTCTCTGAAAGCCATGAATAAACGCATCTACCTCTACGCCGACGAAACCGGAAACCTTGACTACGACGGGACACCGAACCCACAAGGTGGCGGAGCATCAACCTACTTCGGCTTCGGAACCGCCACATTCCAGCACGACACACACGGAGACGACCTCCTACAGGGTCTCCACCTACGCGCTAGTCGCTCCAAAGAAGGAATTAAGCTCACCCGCGGATTCCACGCCGTCGACGACTCTGCTAGAACGCGAAACGAAATGTTCAGCCTCATCCAAAAGCAAGCGCCCCGCTTCGATACAACCTTCCTGTACAAGTCAAACGCATACCCGCACATCAAAGATGCTGGACCAATGGGTCTCTACAAGACAGCCTGGTACTTACACCTCAAAGAAATCGCCCTCCAAGTTTCCGAGCCTCAAGACGAGCTGTTCGTCATTGTGGCAGAGTTCGGTACCAAAGGAATCAGAGAAGCTGCGCGACAAGCAGTAGAAGAAGTGTGCAGTCAGATACAGCGAAATATCACGCTATGTGTGTGGACCGCGCCCTCAGCGTGGGGATTGCAAGTAGCTGATTACGGTCTTTGGGCTGTGCAGCGGCATTTAGAAGGTAAGAAATGCACATGGTTTGAGCCGTGCATTAAACCGACGCTTGCGAGTTTGTTCCTTCCATGGGGGCGCCCATAAAACATAGAGAAGCTGGCTATCTCACCTATCGGGGTAAGAAGTCCTCCCCTGGAGGACTTATCGCCAGCATTGCCCTGATCATAACCAATAATGTCCACCGATTCAAGAGTTTTATGTGATGGTTCATACACAAACCGCTTCGCCTTTTCCATCTGCATGAAATCACTCTCCGAGCTCCAGGTTGTTCGCACACCCCATCGCTGATAAGGATGGCTCGACCTCGTGCGGTGGACCAGAGCTTGGTGAAAACGAAGAACGACTAAAACGAGGTGAAGCCGCCATTGACTGGCTCAGGGGAAAGCTTGCAAGACAGCGAATTAGCGAAAAACATGTAAAGAGCTTTTACAAAAGCCCACAGGCTTCATACCTCCACGGCGACGAGTGAGGGATTGCAACCACCCTCTTGCAACATGCCATTTCAGGCTTTTCCAATGTTTATGACATGCTGTACACATGAGAAAAACAACTATCGCAGCAGCCCTCGCCTGCTCGCTCGCGCTCGGTGTCGCAGCACCAGCACACGCCGCTCCTGAAAGTCCTGTCCCGACAACCACCACAACCTCCAAGCCGGAGACCCCTTCAGAAGGGCTTTCCGACGGCGCCATCGCCGCCATCGCAGTCACAAGCATCCTCGCGGTACTGGGCATCGGCGCTGGTGCTACGTTCTGGGCGGTCCAGCAACGCATCATCCCGAATCCACTGCCAGGCATTATCCCTGGACCACCAGCAAAGAACCCTGCCCCGAAGCCAGCTCCTGCTCCAAAACCAGCACCGAAACCCGCACCGGCACCGAAGCCGGCCCCTGCCCCAAAGCCAGCCCCGGCTCCAGCTCCGAAGCAAGCACCCGCGCCGGCACGCAGTGGCAAGCTGCCTGCCAATGGCCACTACAAGTCCTGCGCAGAAGCTCGCCGCGCGGGTGTCACCCCCATCTACAGCCACGAGCCTGGCTACCGTTCGAAGCTCGACCGTGACGGCGACGGCGTCGCCTGCGAGTAGTCCGACCCGCAGCAGACGCAATTCTGTTCACAAAATCCCGACTCAGCTTTCGACGACACCTTCCACCCCACCGCATCCCATCACGCCCATCCCAACTAAGACCAGACCGTCCCCGCTATACTGCTTCAAATGTCCAGAAGTTCGCATCGTGTCACGCTCGCGGATATCGCGAAGCACCTCGGCGTCTCCACTGCCACGGTGAGCCTCGCACTCAACGGCAAACCCGGTTCGCGTATTCCGGAAGAGACAGTGCGGAAGGTCCGGGAGGCGGCCCGCGAGCTGGGCTACCGCCCAAACACCTTGGCGCGGGCGCTCAAGACTGGACGCACGCACACGATTGGTTTTCTCTCCGACGAGGTCACCACTACGCGTTTCGCCTCTCCAATGATTACGGGGATCGTGGATGAAGCCGAACGGCTTGGCCACGCGGTGATGATGGCGGAGACCGGCCACCGTTCGGATCGGTTTGCTCCGGCGTTGCATACGTTGGAGTCGCGGAACGTGGATGGCGTTGTGGTCGGGTTGATGGCGTCGCGTGAACTTGGACTGCCAAAGACGAACTTGCCGCTCGTGATTTGTAACGGCCAGGCTGGCGACCTTCCTGCGATTTTGCCCGACGACTATGCGGCGGGCAGGGACGCGATTGACTATTTGGTGGCGCGGGGGCACCGTTCGATTGCGTTGATCGGCAGGTTCCCAGAGGCCGCGACGCCTTCGTTCAGCATTAGCGAGCGCATGCGCGGTATCGACGCCGCCCTGGCCCACCACGGGATCCGTCTGCACGCGGAGGGCCACGCGTCGGTGTGGGAGCCGGCGTCGGGGTATGCGCGGATGTCGGAGATTCTTGATGACGACCCCACAAACTACCCCACCGCGGTCCTGGCGGCGAACGATCGTTTGGCGTTGGGCGTGTATCAGGCGATGCAGGACGCGGGGTTGGATGTGGCGTCGACAATTTCGGTGTTGTCCTTTGATGATGAGGATTTGGCGGCGTTGGTGCGGCCGGGTCTGACGACGTTCCGGCTGCCATATCAGGAGATGGGTGCGCGGGCGGCGCGCATGCTGGTTGGCCTTCTGTCCGGCGAACAGCCCGGTACCGAGAATCCCACCTTGCTCCCCCTGAAAGTGGTTGAGCGTGGGAGCGTTTCCCAAGCTCGCTAAATCGTTTTAGCACCTTCCCCACCTTTCGCACACCCCCGACATACTATGTGCTTAAAGGTTTAAGCAGGGTCGCTGCAAGGACCAAGAACGAGAAGCGCAGCACGCGCAACTGCACATATCCCTGCGAAGCCATTGTCGTGCCCGGCTACCCCCGGGCCTCACAGAAAGGACATTCGGCGATGGAGATGCTTCGATCGCAGTTTTCAAACCCCGCGTACCGCTTCGGTTCCGCCACGATTTTCCTGTTCTTCGCAGCGTGGGGAATCTGGTGGTCCTTCTACCAGATCTGGCTCACGTCTGAGGCTGGCGGTCTGCAGCTCAACGGCGCGCAGGTAGGTACCGTGTACGCCATCCAGGGCGCGATCACGATGGCGCTAATGCTGGTGTACGGCGTGCTTCAGGACAAGCTGGACCTGAAGCGCCCACTGACCATTTTCATCGGCGCGAGCGCAACCCTCATCGGGCCGTTCACGCAGTTCATTTACCACCCGTTGCTGCGCGACCACTTCATCGTCGGCGCAATCCTGGGCAGCGTGGTGCTCTCGGCCGGGTTCGTGGCTGGCGCCGGGCTGATGGAGGCGTTCGTGGAGAGGATGGCAAACCGCACCGGCTTTGAGTACGGCCAGGCCCGCATGTGGGGTTCGTTTGCCTACGCGATCGTCGCGTTGCTTGCGGGTATCTTCTTCACCATCAACCCGATGCTGAACTTCTGGATCGGTTCCGCGCTCGGCGCCCTGCTGCTGTGCACCCAGTTGTTCTGGCACCCGAAGGGCACGGCGCAGGAGGCCTCGATTGAGGAGGTCACGGCGAAGACCCCGCCGGTCTCTGAGATGCTCGGCCTGCTCAAGGACAGCCATGTGTGGAAGGTCATCGTGATTGTGTTGCTGTCCTGGACGTTCTACACCGTGTTTGACCAGCAGATGTTCCCAGATTTCTACACGTCTTTGTTTAGTTCTCCGGAGGTCGGCCAGCGTGCGTACGGCACGTTGAACTCGGTGCAGGTCTTCCTCGAAGCGATCATGATGGGCCTCATCCCGCTGTTGATGCGCAAGGTGGGCGCCCGTAATACGTTGCTGCTGGGGATCGGTGTGATGTTTGTCCGTATCTTCCTGTGCGCGGCGTTCGGAGGCCCGGTGTTGATCAGTATTGCGAAGATGCTGCACGCGTTTGAGGTTCCGCTGTGCATCCTGGCTATCTTCAAGTACTTCGCTATCCACTTCAACAAGGCACTCTCCGCAACGCTCTACCTGGTGGCATTCCAGCTTTCTTCGCAGCTCGGCAACGTGATCCTGTCGACCCCGCTGGGCTCGCTCCGTGACCAGATTGGTTACCAGTCAACGTTCTTCGTCATCTCGGGCGTTGTCTTCGTCGCAGGTGTGATCGCGGTCTTCGCGCTCAAGCGCGACGACGAAGCCGTGGTCAACCCCGAAGAAATCCCAACCCGCTAGCCCGCAACGTTTTTAGAAAGGTTTCATCATGCAACCCCTCCGCCACACCAACGACCGCTGGTACCCCTCCTTCCACGTCGCAGCCCCTGGCGGCTGGATCAATGACCCGAATGGCCTCTGCTTTTTCGACGGCCGGTTCCACGCTTTCTTCCAACATCACCCGTACAGCCCTGCGTGGGGCCCGATGCACTGGGGCCACGCCTCCTCTGCGGACCTGCTCGAGTGGCGCGAAGAGCCTATCGCGCTAGCTCCGGGCGAGCCCGGGTCCGATGACGCCGACGGCATCTGGTCCGGTTCCACTGTCATCCATGATGGCACGCTGTATGCGTTCTATACGGGCAACCGCTGGGTCAACGGCGTCGATGATAAGGACGGCAAGTTCCAGACCCAGATGCTGGCCACCTCTACCGACGGTATCTACCTTGAGAAGCACGGCGCCGTCGTCCCGCCCGTCAACGCGGACGCGCGCGACCCGAAAGTGTTCTCCCACGATGGCCGCTGGTACATGACCATCGGCGCAGAGGTGGACGGTCGCGGCCACGTGCTGCTGTACACTTCCGAGGACCTTTACAACTGGTCCGAGGCCGGCTCCCTCTTTGTCGACCCAGACCCGAACGTCTTCATGGTCGAGTGTCCTGATTTCTTCTTCCTCGACGGCAAGTGGGTGCTCATCTACGGCCCGATGGTGCGCACGCCGATCCGCTCCGGGTACAGCCTGCGCAATGGCCACAACGTCGGCTACGTTGTGGGCTCGTGGGAGCCCGGCGCGCAGTTCGTGCCCGAAACCGACTTCCGGCTTCTCGACTGGGGCCACCACTTCTACGCCACCCAGTCCTTCGCCGCCCCCAACAACCGCCGCCTGGCGTTCGGCTGGATGGGCGAGTTCGCTCACCCGCTCGCCTCACGCGAGGACGGCTGGTCCGGCCAGCTCAGCCTCCCCCGGGAGCTCTCGCTTAGCGACGCCCTCACGCTCCACTGCGCGCCCGCCCCCGAAATCGCCGAGCTTTTCGGCCCCGCTGAGACGCACGACGCCACCCTCCAAGCAGGCGAAACAACCACCCTTGCCCCGCTCGAGGAGGCATGGCTGCGCGTCACCCCCGACCTGGAGCAGCTCGTCCCGCTGCAGACAAACACCTGCGAGCAGGTGGTCCTCCACCTCATTCGTGACGACGCCCGCTGCGCCCACATCGTGTTCGACACCCTTGCCGAGCGCATCCATTTGGTGCTCGCGCGAGGCAACGGTGCCGGCAGCGGCTACCGATCCATGCCGTGGGTCCCGGGCGATGCCCTGGACATCTACCTGGACCGTGGCTCCATCGAGCTGTTCACCGCGGACGCCACGGAGACGCTCTCCTCCCTCGACTTCCTCGGTGAGGGGCCACGCACCGTGGAGATCGAGTCCGTGGCCGGCCCTGTCGGTGTCAACGTAGAAGTGCGCCCGCTGAAGCGGGGTTAGTCCCGCCTACAGCAGACGCAATTCTGTTCACAAAATCCCGAGTCAGCTTTCAGCGACTACTCCAACCCCGAAAACCCCGAACCACAGCGCTACTTCGCTACAAAGTAGCGCTGCTTGTTCACAAACTCGTCCATCCCGAGCGGGCCGAGCTCACGGCCGAAGCCGGAATTCTTCACACCACCGAACGGCAGCCCCGCACCGCGGGCCTGTGGAATGTTGACGTGGATCATGCCGGTGACAACCTGGTTGGCGACCTTCTTAGCGCGCTCCTCATCGATGGAGAACACCGCGCCGCCGAGTCCGTAGCGGGAGTTGTTGGCCAGCTCCACGGCTTCCTCGTCGGAGGACACCTTGTAGATTTCCACGACGGGCCCAAAGAACTCCTCGTAGTAGGAGTCGGAGCCAACCGGGATGTCGGTGATGACAGCCGGGGTGAAGTAAGCACCTTCCCCGGTGAGTTCGCCTCCGCAGTGGAGGGTGGCGCCGGCGTCGACGGCTGCGGCGACTTGGTCGCGAAGCGTTTCGGCGGCCTCCCGGGAGGACAGTGGGTAGTAGCAGCCTCGCTCTGGCGTAAGCGGATCACCCTGGCGAAGTGCAGACACGGCGTCCACCATCTTGGAAACGAACTCGTCGTAGATGTCGTCCATGACGATGATGCGCTTGTTGGAGGTGCATGCTTGGCCGACGTTGCTCATGCGCTTCTTCATGGCGGTGCGCACTTCGCGATCAATGTCGTCGGTGTCAAGGACGATGTAGGCGTCGGTACCGCCGAGTTCCAGCAGGGCCTTCTTCAGGTTGGCGCCAGCCGCCTTCGCAACGGCCTTGCCTGCGCCCTCGGAACCGGTGAGCGATACGCCTTGCACGCGTGGGTCCGCGAGCAGGTCCTCGATCTGGCCGTGGCTGATGCGACGGTAGTTGAATACGCCTTCGGGCACGCCGGCGTCGTCGAAGATCTGCTGGATCGCCTCGGCGGAGCGTGGGCAGATTGACGCGTGCTTGAGAATGATGGTGTTGCCCGCCATCAGCGTCGGTGCCGCAAAGCGCGCGACTTGGTAGTACGGGAAGTTCCACGGCATCACGCCGACGATCACGCCAAGTGGCACTTTGCGGATCACGATGTCCCCACCGTCGTGTGGCAGCGGTTCGTCTGCGCCGAATTCGGCGCCGTGGTCTGCGTAGTAGTTGCAGATTTCCACGCATTCGCTGACTTCCCCGTCGCCTTGGTCGATGGCCTTACCCATCTCTTCGGCGATGATTTTCACGAGGGTGTCGCGGCGCTCGTCGAAAAGCTGGGCGACTTTGCGCAGGTACGCGGCGCGTTTCTCGTAGCTGAGGGCACTCCATGTCTTGTACGCAGCGTCGGCGCGCTGGAGGGTGTCCTGCAGCTCTTGGTCGGTGGTCTGCTCATACGTTGCGACGATCTCATTCGTCGCCGGATTTTGTACTCGATATGTCGTAGCCATGGCCCCACGCTACAGCCTCTTCCCCCTTTTCGACGCCCATTCACCCACCTTTACGCTAGTTCCCAGATACGCAAGCTGCGGATTTCCCTTGCCTTGTAACATGCGCTAGAGTGTCTTTCGCACCTAGTGCGTATTCCTCCATAGCTCAGTTGGCAGAGCATTCGACTGTTAATCGAAGGGTCACTGGTTCGAGCCCAGTTGGAGGAGCAAAGCGAAAGGCCCGAGGTTTCCGCATCCTCGGGCCTTTCGCTTGCCCTGGTAGTATTCACCTATATAGTTCACGGCATACTTGAGGAGGGCTCATGGCAACTTCGATCGATGTCGCCCAGTATATCTACAACAAAATGGGCTGGATGGACGCATGGAAGCTAGCCAAGCTCACTTACTACGTGCAGGCATGGAGTCTAGGCTGGTTTGGAAAACCGCTGTTCGCGGAAGAATTTCAGGCCTGGGCAGACGGTCCAGTTGAGCCAAAGCTTCATGCCGAGAACCGGTATTGCCGACGTGGGATTACAGACACGCAACTTCCGTCGGCGGACGTGTCAAGGCTCACTGCACAAGACATCGAAACCATCGATGCAGTGCTGGATTTTTACGGTGGCTTCACAAAAGAAGAGCTTATTAATCGCACGCATTCAGAAATGCCATGGCTTAAGGCCCGGGCCGGTCTTGCGGCTGGTGAGCGGAGCCGCAATCCTGTATCTCAGTCCTCTATGCGTAGGTTCTATGCCGATCAGGAGCTCAAGAAGGTCGATGGTCCTTGCCGCCCCAGAATGCTGGTTCACGGTAATCATGACCAAACTCGTGCACAGTTCCGCGGAGCAGTAGAACGATGGGAAACTGCACTTACGATTCTGGCTACTCGATGAACCAGTACTGTTTGGATGTAGCAGCAGTAATCGATTTGAATCGATCGCTAATTCGCCAGCACTTCAATGTCATTGACCAGTCCAAGTTGGAAGGTGCCCTTGCCGCACCGCTTCGAACTTGGGCTGGTCAGTATTTGTACCAATCGCCGGTTGAACGAGCTGCGATTCTCCTAGAGCAGTTGACAAACGCGCATGCCTTCTTAGACGGCAACAAACGCACTGCCTGGATTTGCGGAGCCGTATACCTCGAGCAGTGTGGATTCGTCCTGGAAGACGTGGCGGATGAAGAAATCGTGGAGTTTATGATCGAAGTGGCAGAAAACACCCTAGG
The DNA here is from genome assembly GCF_001767255.1 of Corynebacterium sp. NML98-0116. Lineage (GTDB taxonomy): Bacteria > Actinomycetota > Actinomycetes > Mycobacteriales > Mycobacteriaceae > Corynebacterium > Corynebacterium pseudogenitalium. The sequence goes on along the minus strand of NZ_CP017639.1, from coordinate 706,822 downwards.
AACAGAAGCCATTGCAGATTGGCTGATAGATCACCTGGCCTAGCCTCTGCCCACCCCCTGAAATACCTACGCATCCCCATGTCGTGAAATCGAGAGGTCAACCATGAGTTACACCACCCAGCCGCAATCGCAACGGTCTTCTTCGAAAACCAAAACAGTGTTCGCTTGGATCGCGATAGCGGTCGGCATCATCCTGTTGTTTTCAGGCGAAATTGGTGGCATCCTGCTCGCGGCAGCATTCATTGTGCCGGGTGCCTGGTGGATGTGGTGCGAGGCCCAAGATAAAAAGCACTACAACGAGACTCAAGAAGCCGCCGCGAATCACGAGCAGTTGCGCAAGCTACTCGATCCCCAGCGCGATTCGTTGGTCCTCAACAGCATGGGCGCTGCGCCGCAGTTCACCCCAGTAAACCGCAGGTGGCCTATTGTTTGGCTGACAGCACTGGTGCTGTTTATTGCCGGTGGTAGCCTCATTCCCGAATCTGGATCCACCACAAACACGGAGCCCACTCGGGCCAGCATGGACCCGACGACAACCACGTCTGCCACGAGTGAACCCACCTCAGCAGCAACCACTACAACACACACGTCGACGACCAGCTCTACTCACAACGGCTCTTCCCCGAGCAGTGTTACAACCGAGGAGACCACGGCAAGCATCGCCAAATTCGCCGACATCCCAGCCGAAGAACCTGCACAGGCTCCTGCACCCGAGCCCGTAATTGAACAACCAGTGCCAGCTGCGCCTGCCCCAGCGCCAGCCCGTGTTTACTACGCCAACTGCTCCGAAGCACGAGCAGCCGGAGCAGCACCTATTTACGAGGGACAACCCGGCTACAGCAGGAAGCTCGATCGCGACGGCGACGGAATCGCTTGCGAATAGTGGGCAAAGCCCGCTGACCAGCAGCCGCTTCCGACAATCATCCGCAGCTGCTCACGAAGGAATTTGACATGCAATTCGACTACTGGACGGTTCGAGCAGTCCCCCAGCCGATGGGAATCACCACCATCGGTGTGGGCGTAGTCGTGCTTGACCCTCGCACGGGAGAATCGCAATTCAAGTTCAAGGATGCCCACCGAACGCTCACTGATTCTGATAATCGAGACGCGATCAAACATGCGCTGCAAAATTTTAAGAACGAACTAGAGCAGCTTTCCGCTCCAACAGAACCTCTTTATCTTGGGGATCGCTATTCACTTCGTGGCTACTTAACTTTTGTCAGTAGCCATTGGATGAACATAATCCGGGTTGACCAGGTCAAAAGCATGGATGCAGCAAACATTTCCGAGGCAACCCAATTGCTTTTTGACACTTTGATTGGCGGCCAAGCGCAAAGCGATGTCAAGCCGGGAGTACGCCAGTTGAAGAGGGAAATCCGCACTGTGTACCGCTCATTCCCGGAACTCGGGAAAGCCACAGTACCGGATGCCGATGTCTCCGTTGCCAGGCGCGAGCTCGACCTCAACCTCGCCGTCGTGCGAGACGACACTGTCTTGGAACTGAATCAGGCATTTAATTTCCAAGTAGATAACCCTGCTAAAACACGGTCCCACATCGATGCGTGGACGCTGAAGATCGATAAGCTGCGCCAGGAAGGAGGCAAGCTTAAGTACAACGACTCCTCACTTGAGATTGGCAAGGACCACCTTTCGGTCACTGCGGTCGCCCTGGACCCGGTTACAACTGCCCAGCGAAAGAATTACGCACTGTTCAGGGACTTTTGCCACGATCTCAACGTAATGCTCATTAGTAGCAGCCGAGTGGGAGAGCATGCCGAGAGTCTCAATCGCCAACTCAGTTCGTGACCGAAAACCATTGCGGCCGACGGCGTATGGCAGCGACTACTGTTGCTCCTCCTTACCCCTCCTGCAACAGCGCGTTCACGCGGCAAAACTCATCGTAAATAGCGCGCTCCTGTAACGTGAAGGAACCCGAGTCTGCAAGAAATCGTAGCCACCCCGGAGTGAGCCGGTGCTCTCCCAACTCCTCCCCGAGCCGAGTCATCAGGGTGTGCTTCCGCTCCAGAAGCTCAGCATCATTCGTGCGACGTAGCTCCAGTTGCATCTTGAACGCCTCCCTCCGCGCCGCAAATCAGCATACCGTCGCCCTACTCGCCCGCCCCAGTTACGCTGACCTCATCGATCCACCTGAACAACCGGAGCCGACCATTTCAAACGCAAATAACCTCAAGGCCCGCGTACAGCTCCTGGAGCGTGCGCTCGCGAAGCCCCCTAGCACCGATGATTTCGAAGCATTCCCCACCGAATGTCGATTTGAAGTGTCCTGCGTGTGCATGTATAACCACCAATCCATGGTGATGTGCTTCCAGCAGGTTTCTAGGCATTTTGTGTAGCGAGAGTTATTTTGAGCCCTAGGGCTTTCATGATTTTCGTGATAGCCGCAAAGGACGGGTTACCGTCTTTTGACAGTGACTTGTAAAGGGATTCACGGTTGAGTTGAGTTTCTTTAGCGAGCTGGCTCATGCCGTGTGCCCTGGCAATGTCACGCAACACCACCTGTACGGTTTTCGTATCACCGTCTTCGAGGGCGATAGCCAGGTAATCGTTCACTGCTTCTTGGCTATCGAGATATTTGCTTGCATCGAACGCTGAAAATGTTACTTCCTTCACGACTGTTCCTCCCTTACCTGTTGTGCGAGCTGTTGAGCGGTTCGAATATCTTTAGCCTGGCTGGATTTATCTCCTCCGGCCAGTAGGAAAACCGTTACTGCGCCTAGTTGGGTGTAGTACACCCGGTAGCCTGGCCCGAAATGAAATCTCATCTCGTTCACTTTCTCGCCAACGGGTTTGATGTCTCCAATCATTGTTCCGTGTGCTTCGCATCGGGCTATTGCATACAAAATGCGCCGCTGAGCATGTTTGTCTTTCAGCTCAACTGGAAATAATCTGCACACACCCAAGTGTAGCCTACAAGCTACAACGGTCAAGGGGAGAAAACCCCTCTCATGGCTGACTCCTCTTTCGGTTTGAGGGTTGGTTTGGAGGGTGAGCGGGAGTTTAAGCGAGCTATCACCGACATCAACCGCAAGATGCGGGTACTCGGGCCGACTCGCTCATGGTCAATGGCGCCCAACTCGCCCCACCCCAGATACACTGACCCCATCGATACCCCGAAAACCGGAGTCCGCCCATGCCAAACGCAGACGACCTCGAGGCCCGCGTGCAGCTCCTGGAGCGCGCGCTCGCGAAGCTCCTTGGCACCGATGATTTCGAGGCATTCCTCACCGAAACCGGAGCTGAGCAGTCTCCACCCAAACCCACAACGCCACCGCAACCACCGCAAGTATCACAAGTAACAGCACCCGAAGACCTCACCGCAGTCACCAACGACTCCTCCCCCGACGCAAAGCTGCGCCTGTTCGCCAACTACTTCCGCGGCCGCGAGGACGTGTACGCCATCGCATGGCACAACGGTGAGAAGAAGGGCTGGTCGCCAGCATCTTACGGCCGCTACGACCGCAACAATCCAAACCTGAAGCCACTCACTCCGCAGGTTCTCGTGCAGCACCTCCGCCGCGACAACAACCTCCACGTTGGGCTCTACCCGCTATGCAAGGGCGACACCTGCTTCCTCCTCGCCTGCGATTTCGACGACGCCGACTTCCGCACCGCCGCCCGCCTGTACGCCGATGCCTGCCGCGAGTACGGCCTCGACCCCCTCATCGAAGTCTCCCGTTCCGGCACTGGCGCTCACGTGTGGATCTTCTTCAGCGAGCCTGTCCCGGCTGCCCTCGCGCGTACCGTAGGAACGGGTCTGCTCGCCAAGGCCAGTCCGAAACAGTTCTTCACCAGCTTCGATCGCTTCTTCCCTTCCCAAGACACGCTACCCGGCAAACGCCGCGGCTTCGGCAATCTCATCGCGCTCCCGCTCGCGGGTCAACATCGCGCCGAGCACCGCACCATTTTTGTCGACGCCTCCTTCGAACCCACCGACGACCAATTCGCCACGCTCGCATCCACTGCCAAAGCATCCAAGTCCCAGCTCAAAAAGATTGCTGCTCGCCTGCAGCCAGATCCGGAGACCCAGCTTCCCCTGCCGCCGACCAAGGCCGAGCTCAAAGCGCTCAAACGAACCGGCAAGGTACTCGTCACACACGATTCCCGAGTGCACATCTCACTCGAAAGCGTCGACGGCACCACGGCCACCGCGCTTCGCCACCTCGGAGCGATCCCCAACCCGCAGTTCTACATCCGCCAGGCCCAACGCCTCTCCACTTTCCAAACGCCCCGCCTCATCATCCGTTTCGACGAGCACGACAACACCCTCACTCTGGATCGCGGTACGCTTGATCAGGCCATCGCTATCCTCAAAACCGCCGGTTACACCGTGAGTCGCCGCGGCAAAACGCCCAAGCCACGCACTATGCAGGCAGAATTCACCGGCGAGCTGCACCCCAGGCAGCGCAAAGCCGTCGCGGCCATGCGAAAACACCCCACGGGTATACTCGTCGCACCACCGGGTGCTGGCAAAACTGTGATGGCCTGCGCGCTGATCGCACACCGCCAAGTACCAACCGCAATCATCGTTCCCAACGTAGAGCTCGCCACGCAGTGGCGCGAAGCTCTCACCAAGTTTCTCGACGGCCCCACCATCGGCCAATACGGCGGCAACTCCAAGAAACTCAGCGGAGACATCGACATTGTAACCGCCCAGTCCATCAGCCGAGCCGACTCACGCACCGACTTCCTCGCCGACTACGGCTACGTCATTATCGACGAATGCCACCGCGTCGGCGCCGCCGGCCTCACCCGCGTCCTCGCAGACCTCAACGTCCGCTTCATCAACGGCCTTACAGCGACCCCGTACCGCTCCGACGGACTCGACGCCCTCTTACCCCTGATCTGCGGCCCCATCCGCCACACGATGGAACTCGAGCATGCCGGCCCCAAGCATTACGTTGTACAGACCACGGAGTTCACCTACGACGAACCCCACCTCTACTGGCCCGACCTCGACAATGCCCTCGCCGCCGATAGCGCCCGCAACGCGCTCATCGCCGAGACCATCGCCCGCGCCACCGCCGATGGAAGCAACGTCCTTGTGTTGGTCAAGCGCCGCGAGCACATCAGCGCCCTCGAAATCCTGCTTACGCGCGATCACCCCGACCTCCCCGTGCCGGTGTTTACGCTCCACGGTGCACAGTCTTCCAAGGACCGCAAAGCCACCCGAAAGGCCCTCGACAGCACGCCCCAGTTCATCCTTATCGCCATGTCTCAGATCGCAGGCGAAGGGGTGGACCTCCCAGCTCTCGACGCCCTCGTCCTCGCAGCCCCAGTCGCGTTCAAAGGCAACGTCATCCAGCAGATCGGCCGCGTTACCCGCGACTCGAAAAGCGCCGCGACAGTCTTCGACTTTCACGATCATCATGTCCCTGCGCTCACCGCTGCGTTCCGCAAACGCAGCTCGGTCATTCGCAAGCAAGGATTTGTGTAATCGGGTGCGCCCACTTCTCGGCGCGTTCCCTTTTCTAAATTCTTGTGGGGCCAGCGGGGCTCGAACCCGCGACCAGCGGATTATGAGTCCGCGGCTCTAACCGACTGAGCTATAGCCCCTTCGTTGAACAGGGCTGAATTGCACCAGTTCCGAAAACACATTACAACATGCCCAAAGCAATTTGAAACGGCCTCTACAGTTGCTACCATCAAACAGTTAAGGTATCAGCAAATTCAGCAGTTTCTAGAGCCAGATAAGGAATCCAGATGACCCCTGCCAAGATCATGGTTGTCTACGGTACACGCCCGGAGGCCATCAAGCTTGCACCGGTCATTAAGGAATTGCGCGCCCGTGATGAGTTTGAAACGCTGGTCGTCTCCACTGGGCAGCATCGTGAAATGCTCGCTCAAGTGACAGAGCTTTTCGGTTTTCAGCCGGATATAGATCTCGGCCTGATGCACAGAAAGCAACCGCTGAACCGGATTATGTCGCGAGCACTCAAGCGCCTCGATAAGGTTTTGAAAGAGTTCAAACCTGATGCACTCATCGTCCAGGGAGATACCTCAACCGCGGCATCCGCTGCTATCGCAGGATTTAACCGCGAAGCCAAGATCGTTCACGTTGAGGCAGGACTCCGCTCGTTCGACTTGAACTCTCCATTCCCGGAGGAGGCGAATCGCAAGATCATTTCCGCGATCGCATCGCTGCACCTCACTCCGACGAACCGTGCGAAAAACAACCTCATCGCCGAGGGCATTTCGGAAGACTCGATTGTTGTCACCGGGAACACCGTAATTGACGCTTTACTTGAGACTGCAGCGAAAGAAAGCCACTTTTCTAACACTTCTGTTGAAAATGCACTTCGGAGCTTCGATCGACGAGTCATCTTCACTTCTCACAGGCGCGAGAATCTTGATTCCCTCGCAAAAATTGGAGTTGCCCTCGGCACCCTGGCAGAGCGCTACAGCGACACAGCTTTCTTCGTACCCATGCATTTGAATCCTCGGATTCGGGAGCGTCTCCTCCCTGGCGTTGAACATCTCCCAAACGTAGTAGCCACCGGCCCACTCCCCTACGACGAATTCATTCACCTGATGAAGCAGTCTGACCTCATTATCACCGATTCTGGCGGAGTGCAGGAAGAGGCACCAGCGCTCGGACTACCAGCACTACTAATCCGAGACACAACGGAGCGCCCAGAGGCCATTGAAGCCGGCGTTGTGAAGATGATTGGCCCTGACCCTGACACCATCATTTCGGAAGCCACGGAACTCCTCGACAACCCGGATGCCCATGCCGCTATGAGAAACGCAGTGAATCCTTACGGTGACGGCCACGCAGCTGAGCGCACCGTGAAGGCTCTCGGTGACCTATTCAGCCTCACAATCGATTCTCAGGCACCAGAGCTTCACTCATCGTTCTAGCCTCTTGTAGGTTCGGCAGGCAAACACGCTAAACTATCAACGGCATCACCCCACAATCCAGCTGAGGAGCACCATGACCGTTGATCGACGCGACCACTTCGACATTGCCGTAATCGGTCTCGGATATATCGGGCTCCCGACTGCCGCGTTTTTCGCATCCACAGGCCTGCAGGTCTTCGGGTACGACATCAACGCGGATCGAGTAGCGACAATCGCGAAAGGCGAGGTCCCTTTTGTTGAGCCCGGTTTCGACGAATTGCTCAAGAATGTAGTCGAGTCTCAATCTTTGTCCGTGGGGACAGTGCTCAAGCCTGCAGATGTCTACATCATTTCTGTCCCGACTCCTCTCTCGTCAGACAAATCGGTTGATCCCTCCTACGTTTTCGATGCAGCAAAATCAATTGCTCCGCTACTCCAGGGTGATGAACTTGTCATTCTTGAATCGACAAGCCCTCCCGGGTTGACCGAAAAAGTGGCAGACCTTCTAGTTTCTGAGCGCGCAGATATGACTTTGTCCCCTGATCACGGAAACAGCATTTATGCTGCACATGCCCCCGAGCGCGTGCTCCCGGGCAAGATTATGGAAGAAATGACAACTAACGCGCGAATCGTAGGCGGTATCAACCCGACGTCTTCAGAGCGAGCGAAGAAGCTTTACGAGCGATTCTGCCAAAATGACGTTCTTACTACGGATGCACGAACCGCAGAAATGGCGAAACTTACCGAGAATGCTTTCCGCGATGTCAACATTGCTTTCGCAAATGAGCTTTCATTGATCTGCGATGAACTGGATATCGATGTTTGGGAGCTGATCTCCCTCGCAAATCGGCACCCGCGTGTAAATGTACTCCAACCGGGTCCAGGCGTCGGAGGCCACTGCATCGCAGTTGACCCATGGTTTATCGTCCATTCCGCACCAGATCAAGCCAAGCTGATCAAAACAAGCAGGCTAGTCAACGATTCCAAACCTGATTATGTACTTTCCAAGATTGACACTGCGTTAGCAGAAATCGAACCTAAATCTGAGTATCCGCGTATCGGCATACTCGGAATTACATTCAAACCCGATATCGATGACGTCCGGGAATCCCCCGCTCTACAGATTGCTCAGCAGATTGCATCGAAGCATCCAGAAACACACGTGGATGTTGTTGAACCAAACTTGGGTCAATTGCCACAGCAATTAAGGAGTTTAGCGAACATTCGTCACACGGGCCTTGCAAAAACCGTAGAACAGGCAGACGTTCTTGTGGTCTTGGTTGACCACTATCAATTCCGCCTAAGTGCAAAAGAAATCTCTCAACACCCTCACGTTATCGATACCCGGGGTCTAACAAGAAGCTAGTGCGATACATCTGAGCGTTGAGCAGAATTAAACCCATCGCTTGCAAATTCCAACAACTCTCGCGTCATGTCACCTGGCGATGGCCTCACCAGGTATCTGGAAGATTCACTCATCCAGCAGCGATTTCTGCTAAAGGATTTTAGCAAGGTTTTTAGCCATAACGTCGTCTTTTAGCTCTAGCGCTCGAAGCATTGCTCTTGTCCCATGGCTGTAATACTCCGTGTACTTTGCAGCGCTGTATTTTTCCGCCTTCTTACTTGCAACTAACAATGAATAGTGAAAGTCGTCGGGGGTGCGTGCACGGCGAAACTCATTCGGAATGTCAAGATAGAGTAGCCTGTGCCAGTATTTACCCCTTGCGGTCTCCAACAAAGGAGTTGAAGCAGGGTCAAGCCGGTTTAGCATTTCAAAAGTTTCATCAAAATACCTGTAAAATTTGTCAACCGGTAAAATATGTCCAGTGAGATGTTGTGCCTTGCTCTTCTCGCTTAAATGTCGGACGCAATAATAGCAGTCTACGTCTGATTGGATGGCAACACGGTCAGTTTGCGTATACGCAGATAGTGCGAACGGATGATCTTCGGCCATGCTGATTGTTGGGTTAAATCGGTATCCAAGTCCTCTTGCATACTCAGTCCGGAACATTTTGAGTACGTTCAATGAATCAACAAGAGGCGAAGATTCAATATCAGTCCGTGACAAGGTTTTCCTAAACAGAACTCTTGGAACACCACGATTGATTCCTTTGAACTTACCAAGAACCACATCCGCTTTATCAACGTCAGCCAACTCAACCATTGAGCTTATAGCATGTTCACCCAAATAGTCGTCGACATCGATGTAGAAAAGAAACTCACCGTTTGCACTGTCTAAAATGCGATTGCGTCCCGTGCTCGGGCTACCGGTATTTTGTTGCTCTAGGACTCTGCCGTTAAGGCCAAGTTCTTGGATGGCCTTTCTCGCTTTCTCTACAGTGTCATCAGAACTACCATCATCTACAATAAGCACTTCCATCTCTTCTAGTGGAAAATTTTGCTGATCAGCAATGCTTTTGATGCACCGTTCGACATAGTCACTTGCCTCATAAGTCGTTATACCAAGAGTTACTCTCACGTCAGAAAGCTCACCTTCATTTTGAAAAAGACCGTTTACTCGCAAATACTCTCGAATTTAGCAAGGGCCTGTCGATTATATTCTTTCCAGTCAAAGTCTACGGCAGTAATGTTGCTCGAACTCATCAACTGTAGACCTTTCTTTACGCCTTCCAGACTATTTTCGACGATCAAACCACCAAACTCTGAAATAATGCTCCTCGGCCCTGGAATATCAGTAGCGACAACTGGTACGCCAATGGCCATCGCTTCAAGTAGCGTCAGCCCTTGTCCCTCCCATTTCGACAATAAACCTAACGCCCGCGCATGAAGCACTACCCCCAATGGATTCTTTAAGAAACCCACCAAAAACACATCATCTTCGAGCCCTAAATCCCTAATCCGTTGTTCAAGAACTGGTCGCTGCGGCCCTTCTCCAACGAGAACTAATTTCTTACGTTTCTCCCTAGGTATTTCGGAATACGCTTCAAGAGTCCTCAAATGAGCCTTCTCAATTGAGAGTCGGGTGACGATGACAATGAATTCCTCACCCTCTTCGACTAGCTCCTGTACTTTTCGGGGCAGAGGAGCTCCTAGCGCTGCGTCAATTTTAGCTGAATCTAGCAGGTTGTTTGCCCACGTAAATCGAGGTTGATGTTCAGATGGCTGTTTTTTACCAGCCAAATACTCTTCATTTGCAGATGCCACCGACTCTGAGACAGAAATCGCTCGGTCGAAAAGACGGTAGTCTTCAAAAACAACATCCAGCTGCGGGTGCTTAGTTTTTCTTTCGGCTTCCATTTCATTATGCAAATAGATGATTTTCGACGTGCTTTCGGGTGCTGAACCCATAATATGTGCCCAAAAACCTGTGTACCCATCGAACTCGACTGAAGCTTCTGGGCGTGACTCACCAAAACTACGTTGCCATTCACGCCTATACCCAGCGTCAAGCACCTCAAGTTGCCGAGTGGTCAGGGCCCAATCTCCAGAATTTCGCATACCATCGAGATACTTCTCCTCTGCGTTCAAAAGAATCCCGCCAGCGCGAGGAAGAACCTTGATATTCTCGTCTAAAAGGGAAAACTGCTCCAACCGCGTTTCGTCGCGAAGCAAGGCAGATCGATCAGTAAACGCTATTACGGCTCCATTCCCGTGCTCCTCAGCCAACTCCTTGGCTAGTGCTCTGAATGATGAAGCGATTCCATTCGGAAGAAAAGAAAGACGAAAGACGAACGCAGGCTCATTAGCATTCGGTCTCGGCAGTGGAGCTATCATTTTATCAATGATTCGGTCACACGCTCCGCCGTCCTCATCCGGCAAATATGTTTCTATGAACTTTTCTCTTTCAGCCTGAAACTCATCTACACCTTCTCGCAGTGTCTCAAGCGCTACCTGAAACTCAGACAAATCTCTGCACACAGGTCCAGGAAAACTAATGTCGTATAGTCCACGTGTGCTTGAATATTCGTCTAGATCATACGTGTAGAAGACTACAGGTTTGCGGAGAGCCAGGTAATCAAAAAAGATTGACGAATAGTCAGTGACGAGTACATCGATAAGAGGCATAACGTCATACGAATTCATACCTGGTGGCAACAAGTATCCACTAAGTTCCGAATCAACTGCGAGTTCCTTAACGAAGCGATGAGCAGAGTAGAAGACTCGATAGCCTGAAGCTTCCATTAGCTTTATAACCTGGAGCTCTGCTTCAAGATTGAATGAGTCAGCTATGTCTGTGTTGACTTCCCCTCTCCATGTGGGCGCGTACAACAAAATTGGACGTACTTCCGCCTCCCCAACCAGTCGAATTCGGAGCTGCTCCTTGTCAACCTCTGACAATGTAACGAGCTCATCAATTCGTGCAACGCCCTCGGTTAGCAATTGGCCAGAAAATAGATTCTTGACCCCAAAATCTTTGAGCATGACCTCAGCAGTCCACTTATTTCCCACTGCTAGGTCAGTACATTGCAAAAGATTTCTTGAAATGTTGCCGTATGTGAGGAACTCACCCTTCACCTGGTCACCAAGCGTTTTAATAGGCGTTCCATGCCACGTATTCACATATCGCTGACCGGACCTCCTCACAAAATAGCTTCCAAAAGAGGTGTTGTTGATTAAGTACTTGGCGGTTGCGAGTTCCCTAAAATACCGATCTGTTTCCCGTTGAACAAATACTACATTCCTTGCATTTGCGACATCGCTGGGGGCAGAGATCTCGCCATCAACGACCCAAACGTGGCGCCAATCACCCTCGGGAAACCTTTCCTGCATACGCCGGTAAATTGCCAGGGGATTACACGAAATACTCGATCCATGGCCAACTTCGTAAAGAACTGTATGAGGCTGAATCGGTAGTCCTTCTCGGTAGGCGATGTAATCATCAAGCCTACTAGGCAAGCCATTCTTTGGCTTAGGGGTGCGCTCAATATACGGGCAGCGCGGAACGCGCATACGCAGATAGTAGCGACATGCGTCTTCGTACTTTCCCAAGCGATAGAGTAGTGAGCCAACCAGCCAGCAGCCTGAAGGGGAATGATTAGCGTTTCTGAACACCAATTCTTTTGCGAGTTTCAGTGCAGGCTCGTACTCTCCAAGCTGGAGCAAATACCGCAATTTGGCTTCCAACTCAAAAAGATTGAGTTTCGATTGGTCACGAATGATTCCAGAAATCCCAGGAAAGTTCCTAGCGCGGACTATCTCGTGATCCTGGAAGAAAATACGCCAATCATCGCCTAGCGGATCATTGAAGAAACACAAACAGGCTTGTTGATGCTCCTTCAGCGAATTCAACAGTCTACCTGCATGATAAAACGCCCCATACTTATCCTGTCCATTGATGCTCGCCGAATACTGGTACGCCTCAACTGCTTGATTGATTTCGCCAGATCGTTCAAGGGAAACCGCGAGTCTGAATGCGGTATATCGTCTATTACTGTTAAAAACTAGTGCTGCGCTATAGCTTCCGACCGCGGCTTCCCACTGATCCGCACTTTCTGCAGCAACTCCCTTCTCATATAGAAAGTCATCTGGACTGATATCTCGTATTGCTGCTTCGCTATCAAACGCATCAAGTGCAGCGCCCCAGTTCCTATGGTGAGAGTGCAGGGCACCCAATCCATAATTTTTCTTGTTCTTGGGCAGGCGTGCAAGTGCGCGATCATATTCGCGTTTAGCTTTGCTAATCTCTCCAGCCGCTTCTAAAAGTTGAGCTTTCAGGTAGAGCGCGCCAGAGGTTAGTGGCTGGAAACTATCAGCCTCTTCAAGAACTCGTAACGCTCTATCATCATTACCTAGTAGATTTTCAATTTTGGCGAGATCTTCATGTATCTTTAAAACCTGTATTTCAGAAGCTATTTGAGTAAGAGCCACTCGCTTATCTGCCAGTGATGCGCCACTATTATCTAGACACGCAGTAATTCTCAATAGCGCTTTGTTTCTTAACGGCGAGTCTTCACTTATCTCCCAAAATTTCGAGATTGCTGACGTGTAACGTCCCAGCGCTTCGTCCGAAAGCCCTTGATTATAGAAAGCAAAGTCTCGAGAAGTCAGGTCAGACTTTGGAGAATACAACAAAACTTTTTCGTAAGCTTCAATGGCCTCTTCGAATCGTTTTGCTTTTTGGAGTAGGAAGCCAAAGCGTCTCCACGCTTCAGGATTCGTCTTTTGCTCCCTTGTCCACCTAGCTGCCTCGGCGATGGCTATTTCTTCTTCATGAACTTTATCGAAGTACTTGACAGTAACTTCGCGTGCTGCTGATGGTGCAAATGGTGTCAAATACTTGGCAGCATTCACTGCAGTGTCACTAGACAGGGCATCCTTGGCTTTATCTTCAATACTTTTAGATTTGAGACGGATGTTCTTCATTTCTGAGATGATGTTCTTCATTTTTACCATTTAAGTTTCTACCCTAGTTTCATGCGCTCGCTGCTGCCTAGAATCTATTGAGTAATGCAGTTTTGCTTCCAAAACTCGCCAGGTACTCTGATTACAAAAGCGGTGTTCATGAGATGAAATGCCGCCGATCTGCCGGACCGTGGCTACTTTTTAGAAAGTTCATTTTTAATTTGCGTGGTAGAAATGCTAGGTGTTCGCGGTAAGTAGACTATTTCACAAAGACCTTCGAGTTGCTCGTCAAATTTTCCAGCCCAATCGTCTCCCATCGTAAAAACGTCTACGTGGTAATTTTTGATATCGTCCGGTTTTTGTCGCCAATCATTCTCAGGTATAACAAGATCAACGAATCGGAGAGCTTCGAGCATGCCTTTTCTCTCTTCGAAGGAGAAGTACGCCGACTTACCTTTACCTTCATTAAACTCGTCTGTCGAAATAGCAACGATTAGGTAATCGCCTAACTCCTTAGCTCTTTTTAGAAGTCGAATATGTCCATAGTGGAGCAAATCAAAAGTCCCATAAGTTATTACTCTGCGCATGCAGATTACTTTACTAAAAATCTTGCTCTAGCTCGATTTGCGCGTAAACGCCTTTTCCGACCAGCCGATCTCCCTAGAAAATTGTCTAAATGACCCTCAAGATTCAAACTTGCTTAACTTGGCAAAGGTCCACTAAATCTGCAAGCTACCGATGCGAATTAGGATAAAACCCGTTATTGTTGCCCACGTCTACGAGTACGATCAACACCGTCAAATTTTGTTAAGGATACGCTTCAGTGGCAAAACACGAGATGAATTTGAACCCTACCGTAAAAAAGTCCGGACTGTTTTTAAACTAGCCCTGCATGGTGATTTTGAGTATCTGGCAAATAGAGCATCGAGTGAACTGGAGAAAAGTGCTTCGAAGCTCAACTTTCCTTACCGCCTCCGACGAAGCTTTTTCCTTGGTCAATCCCAATTAGGGTCAGCGGCCTTTTCTCCTGAATCCAGCCCAAAGTTCATCTCAAGGTCCTTTAAACAGCATTCTTCGAAATATACCGGCGCCGTGATACTTGATGATTTTTCACTAGCCTGCTGGTCTGAAGAATTTAAAGTGATAGTACCTACTCCCGATAATTGGGAGATCGAGCTAGAAAATCAGAACGTGGACTTTCTGCTTGTAGAATCAGCACATTCGGGAAATCACGGCAGCTGGCGAAGTCGTTTGAATACGGCATCTGAAGCTGATCACGCAATCGCAAGATTGGTTCATTGGTGCAATGCTAGAAAGATTCCCACCGTCTTCTGGAACAAAGAAGACCCTGCACATTTTGATGACTTCATTACCACCGCGTCGCTGTTCGATTACATCTTCACCACCGATTCGGACATGGTTGAACGGTACCGTGAGATCGCGCCGGATGCTGTCGTAGGAGTCATGCCGTTTGCGGCTCAACCTGCAATTCATAACCCTGCTCGTAACCAGCCAAATATGCCAGGTATCCGGGATAAGCGTTGGCAACGTGGTGATATTGCTTTTGCGGGCACTTACTTCAATCACAAATATCCGGAGCGCCGCCAACAGCTCGATCTCCTCCTTGAGGCAGCTGCCACCGCGGCGTCAAAGAACGGGTTCAACTTCTGCATCTTCTCTCGGCTTGGAAACGTGGACAAACGATACCGTTTCCCGAAGCAGATGCGCCGATACATCGTAGGGAGCTTGCCACCGGAGCGAATGCTCTCCGCGAACAAGGAACACAAAGTGTTCTTGAACGTGAACTCAGTGGTCACTAGCCCTTCGATGTGTGCCCGGCGGTTGTTTGAGCTTCCAGCTAGTGGTGCCGCAGTCGTCACTACCCCGAGCCCAGCAACAACGAATTTTTTCTCTCCCGATGCTTTGGCAGAGGTGCAGTCTGTGGAAGAAGCTACTGCAACAATCACTACACTGATTAATTCTCCCGAGTACCGCGAAAAAATGGTACACCGTGCCCAACGAACCATTTGGAACGAACACTGCTACAGTCACCGAACAAAGCAGCTTTTCACTGCTATTGGGCTTCAAACCCCTTCTCGCTCGTCCGGCCTCGTATCAGTCATTTGTTCATCCAACCGGCCAGACAATATGCCACATTTATTGGGCCAGTTTGCAAGGCAGTCAATAGAAGAGCGAGAACTCATCCTCATAACACATGGCTATGAACTGAAGCAGGCGCAGCTAAACAAACTATGCCTCGACCTGGGCATCGACCCTTCCAAAGTGACAAAGTTGGAAGCGCCTCAAACTTGGTCGCTCGGTAACTGCTTGAATGCGGCAGTTTCTCAGTCGAGCGGAGACTTCATAGCTAAGTTCGACGACGACGACTATTATCTGCCGCACTACCTCGAGGACATGCACAATGCAGTGATGTACAGCGGGGCTGATCTCGTTGGGAAACAAGCAGCATATGCCTATGTAGAAGGATCAAATGCCCTTGTTCTACGTCGACCTAACCAAGAGCATCTGTGGACAAATTTCGTTGCAGGCCCAACGTTGTTCGGACCGCGCGAAACTTTTGAGCAACACCCATTTGAAGATAGAACCACCGGGGAGGATACCGCCTTTCTCAAATCGATACTCGCAGCCAATGGACACATCTACTCCGCAGACCGGTTTAACTTCATCCAGGTGCGTGGCAACAACCACACTTGGAAACTCTCCGATGCAGAGTTCATCGCCCAAGGTGAAGTTCGATCATTTGGTTTGAATGAAGCGCATGTAGAAGCCTAGGACTTCAACATTTGAATTATCCAGGTTTCTATCTGCTCAAGATTCTCAAGCACAGATTTTTGAATCGCAGCTTGCTGAGCTGATTCATCAGATTTGAACCGCGTGGTTTGCCTCAGCACCATCGTAATTTCTGATTCAAGCTCCTTGGTGGTGAGTGCAACTGGTCGCCCAGAGTCATAAGGCCAATCGCTATAGAACCCGCGCTCTTGAGTCTTGTACGCCTCTAAATCCGGTGCATACACAATCGATGGCTTACCAGTGAGCGCGTAGTCAAAGAAGATCGAAGAGTAGTCCGAAACTAGTAGATCTGCAATGGCAAGAAGCTCCTCCACACACGGGTAGGAGCTGACATTTTTCACGTTCTCGCCCTTTTTGTGCACTGCCTTCATATGATGGCCGCGAACAAGCACTACCGCATCATTATCTTTCGCAATCCTATCCGCTGGAAAAGCTAGATCCTCACTTAAATAACGCCATGTAGGAGCCCATAAAATCACTCGCTTGCCCGGAGGAATCCCCAGCTTCGCCTTGATGCTTGCTGTTTTTTGCATCGCCCGAGCTAGAGCAAGGTTCCTCGGGTACTCTCCTTTCAGTACCGGGCCTGTGTAGTACGCAGAACCTGCAATTCGTTGAGCTGCTTCATCGGACTGTGCAAGCAACAAGTCCCAGTCACTTGCCTGGCGCTTCATCAACCGCCTATATGAAAGACCAACAAAATTAGGGTGTGCGTCAAAGAGCAGCCGCTTGATAGGCCAACCATGCCACGTTTGCAACCAATACTGACCCGGTCGCTTCCGAAACCACAGTGGGAAGTTGTCGTTTCCGACAATAACTTTGGCTCGAGTAAGTTTGTCGTACCACGCATCACTGCCAGTGATCACAGGAATAGCGCCGTCGGGGACCACAACCCTGTCATCGCGTACGGACACCCAAATCGGAAAGTCAGAATTCATGGAAAGCAGGTATTCGCATATAGCGCCCGGATTATCGGCAGTGTTTTTCCCGCTGAATGATTCGAAGAATACTCCGGCCAACAATGGCTTAGTTTGTTCTGGAATGCCTTGATACGTTTCCCATGATGTTGAATGCGCAAGCGTAGTCGGAGGGAGAAAGTAGACCGCTGTAGTACCATTCTCGCGTGGTTCGATACGTATTGAGCGCACAGAACCATTCAGGAATGTGTTGCTTCTCAATTCGCCTGCTTCGATAGCGAAACGTGACGATCGATTTTTCGGTACGAGTGAAAACCTGAGAAAATATGCTCGATCCTGGGCATCTTGTACCTTGAAATGAGTCCTGAACTTTTGACGATTCCAAGTTGTCGTCCCTAGAAGTACATCGCGAGACGAGCGAAGCCAAATAGTGGGTTTTATTGAAGATGAAGTACACCGGCCTTCAACTATCAATACTCCATCATGCAGACTTGCAGAATCAGCAACGACTCGGATTAATTTCTGATCGATGTATGCATGCCCATCCGGCGTCGAGCGAATAACAGTGCCGGCAAAGTCATCTGCATTGTCTTCGGATATAGATACATACTCAGTAGTTCGCCTTCCGATCTGTAATGGCGTCCTTCTCGACCACCCCAACAGGGCACGACAACCGGTTGGTCTCAAATAACGTACAAAATCAGTCACTTCCGAACTAGCAGTCCCGAAGCCTGTGGTCGCCCCATGAAGCGCTAAAAGACTTGCACGCCACTTCTTAAGCAGCAGTGCATCAGGTTGTACTTGGCGACGACACAGTTCAAATCGTGGTCCTCCGGGTGCACGCTCAGACTGGACATACCACCGTTCTTGGTTTCCAACTGGTCCAGCGCCCCTTGTAGCTGGTTCTCTACTCTGCTTTACATAATCAATCGAAACAATTCCATTCCATCGGGCAACCACTACGATTCCAAGATGTTGGTGCTGCCGAAGATCTAGAGAAAACTCAAACGAATCGCGTTCCCGATCAAACCAAGGGTCTTGGGTTTCAGCATTGTTACGGGTATCGGCAGTTCGCCGAGTATCCAGCCGTATCGCTCCGTCCAAATCCTCAATCCGCGGAACGGGAGGTAACTCTCCTTTGTTTTCAAGCGCATAAATGGCAATCTCTGTTTCCGCGCTGTCAACACCCGCCATGAAAGCTCTGATCTGAACAGACACGTCGTATGGCCCTGTCCAGCGCAATTCTTGGACTACAGCATGTACCGGTACATCTATCGGTTCTGCCTGGAGCAATTCCTTAGGAAGACCCTCAATGTCTGGAGTACAAGATGAAAGTAATGCCCCATCTGGACCGAATGCATACCTGTGTTTGAGATCCAGACGCAAACCTAACTCTTCAATGACATCCGCATCCGTTCCGTGAGCCAAAGCCCAGAACAGTGTGCGCCGCTGTATGGGGATTCGACTAAACACTCCGGGAAAGTCCCGAGACCACCCATCCATCTCGCTGGTTAAGTTTCGCATGACTTCTCTGTACGGATCCCCAGGAGCTTTGTGTGGCAGATGAACAGCGAACAAATACATGTCCCGTGCGATAAACCGCTCCAACATGAACTCTAGGAGCTCACCAGGCGCTCCTAGCTGAAAAGCCTCAACCCACATTTGCCGAGTAACAATCGCTCTATCCTCAATATCTTGGAGAGAAGCCTTGGCGTTAGAGCGTGATGTACCTACTTCAGACATCCTCCACGAATACACATCCCGCTTCAGCACATCAAATGAAGTTGCTGCACAGATCGCTCGCAGCACTGGAGGTTGGTCCTCATAATTCACATCCTCGGGAATTGGTCCGACGCGTGTATTCCAGAAGTCGGTGCGGAAAATCTTGTTCCACAGCACTGGTTCCTCAAACACCTGAGGAAATGTTTTCGCAGTCACCCTTGGTAGGTCTTCTCGGTGCGTCGCCTCAACAATCTGGGGGCGCGAAACCGAGCTGCCCTTATGGCGGACGTACCCACCAAAGACAAAGTCACTTCCTGTTGTTTTCAACGAATCAAGCATTGAAGAGTACGCACCTGGAAGCACGACGTCATCAGCATCGGCGAAAGTGAGAAACTCTCCCTGTGCTTGCTGTATCGCGAGATTGCGAGCCGCACCGGGGCCCCGCCCTTCACCATCGATGATCTTGATCCGCTTGTCGAGCAGCGCAAGCGAATTCAAGATAGCTCTGGAAGCATCGGTCGATGCATCATCGACTACCAAGATTTCTAGTTCATCGATGCCCTGGGACTGAATTGAGTGCACCAAGGTTGCAATCCAGCGAGCAGCATTGTGACAAGGGATAACCACGCTGAGGATCGGAGCCTTTGCCGCCTTCGTATGCACCCAAGTACCCGCGTGGCGAGCTTGCTTCAGCCACGCGCGCGCATCATGCGCATACGAAAGCGCTGTCCGGATGTTTCCCAATCCCACTCGTGTTCTCCGCTACTTAAAAACAATGTTGGGGCTAGAATATCCCAACCGAACCTGTTCGATAACTTCGTCCGCGGCAGCGAAATCATTCGCCCCTTTCAGTGTGACCCACTCTTGGTACTTCGCCGAAACCCCCTCCACGTCACCATCAGCAATGATCTTTCCTTCGTGAATCCACACTCCCCGATCACACATTGTCTCCAGCTGTTTCGGTGAATGCGAAACAAGCAAGACGGTGCCGGCACTATCGATCAGTGACTGCATTTTGGCTTCTGCGCGTTGTGCGAACGCCGCATCGCCAGTAGAAAGTGTCTCATCAACGATGAGAATTTCGGGGTTCGTTGCAAGTCCAATCGAGAATCCAAGGCGTGCTCCCTGTCCAGAGGAATACGTGTTCATCGGACGGTCGATCGCATCTCCGATATCAGCAAGCTCGATGATCCCAGGGAATGCAGCCTCGGTTTCTTCAGGCGTCATCCCCATTGCAAGGCAGCCGATCCGAATGTTCTTTGCACCCGACAGGCGAGGCTGCAGCGCAGCACGCACGCCCATGAGCGTCGGTTGAGATTTCACACGTACTTCACCGCTCGACGGCCGCTCAGCCCCAGCGATGATCCGCATCATGGTCGACTTCCCAGAGCCGTTTTGGCCGAAGAACCCAACCGACTGACCTTCATACATCACGAGGTTGATGCCATCGAGTGCGCGAACTGTGTCCCAACCGAAACGCTTTTCCTCAGACTTCACTGGGTAGTCCATGGTGATGTTCTGAAGCACGATCGACGGAACCATCGCGCTGTCATTGCTATTTGACTGTGACATAGCGCTCTTCCGCCCTCCAGAAGAAAAGGAATCCAACCGCGAAGGTAGCAAACGACCATATAATGATCGGCCCCCAGAGATCCATCGACGGCACTTGACCATACATGACGCAATTGCGAGCGGCCATCAGGAACTGGTACCCAGGATTATTTTCCATGACTTCTTTCAGCACCGGTTGGTGGACAAAACGTTCAACGGAGAAGAACACACCGGAACTGTAGAACCAGAAACGCTGACCCAGGCGGAAGATAATTTCTGCGTCCGGATAAAAGGCGGTGACACGTGCAACGATGAACATGATGCCCGTACCGAAAATGTGCGCCAGGAAGAAAAGCGGAATGAGAAAGATGATCGTCCAGTGCAGCGGCTCATGGATCTGCGTTAGCAAGGTAAAGACCGTCGCAACTCCCACAGGTAGCATCGTCGAATAGAAAAGCCGCAAGCTCTGCGAAAACACCAGCGCCGCACGTGGAAACATGAACGACTTGATCAGATTCTGCTGCTTCTTCACCAAATCATTACCGTCAGTGATGTATTTCTGGAAAATCTGGAAAACCGTGACCCCAAGCACCACATACCCAGGGAAATTCTGAATACCGTTACTCGTGCGAATGATTAAACCGAAAATTACGGCGTACATCATCGCATCAATCAACGGCGAAATGATAAGCCAGACTTTGCCCATCCAGACGTCACGCGGCGTGCGAAACGCCTTCGCGGTGGCATCTGCGTGCAGGAAGTAGCGTCGCTGCCAGATCTCAGCAATGTACTGCCCGATAGGCGGCCGCGCTGAGAGCTTTTTCAACGACGACGTATCTACAACGACAGTGTTGGAAGGCTGGTGATTCTCTTCGTCACTGTTCGTATCAAGACTCATCAACAATCCTTCCACTGGCGGTGCAACAACTCTCCGTCATTCAAAGCCTAACTGTTACAGCTTAGTAAGCACGCAGTAGCAACGCTATTTTGTTCACTACCTGTATAGCGCGGCGTATTCCTGCGCTACAGCGGACCACGCCCTCGTTCGCGCCCATAATGTACGCCTTTCGTCATGTTCGAGGCTTGCCGCGACGCGGATTCCCTCCGCCAACGACATCGTATTCTCCGGTTCCACGTACGTTTCTATGCCACCTGTTACTTCGCGGAGCGCGGGTAGATCAGAAGCAACAACAGGAATGTCGAGTGCTTGTGCCATCACCGATTTAATAGGAGTCACGTTCCTACACACGACAGTGTCCTTGCGCGGCACTACGAATACGTCGAGCGCCCCGTACCATTTGTGAATGCTGCTCGCAGGCTGTCGGCCGACGAAACGCACTCGCTGTTCAATGCCTAGCGCTTGAGCCTGTTCCTTCAGCCGCTCCAGCGCTACCCCATCTCCCACTACGACACCAAAGAAAGACTCATCGAGCTTTGTGAGTGCCTCGAGGAAGTACTCCAGGCCTTCGTAGTCGACAACTGCGGTGATGGCTCCCACAAGCGTCTTGCCCTCGGGAAGGCGTAGCTCCCGGCGTAGTTCAAGCTTCGAATCGCGGCGCTGGAACGCGTCATCGGGCACACCGTTCGGCGCAACCACAATCTTTTCAGCACTAATTCCGCGCTCAATCAGAGACCGTTTTGTAATCTCGCTCAGTACCACCACTGCAGCTGCCTGACGAGCCGCCTCGAGTTCCTGGCGGTGTGCCGCTTGATAGTACTCAGATTGCTTCGCAGTCTCGCGTTTGTCCGTTGGTTGCTTTGAAAGCCATGTTTGTTCCGGTGCGCCCCGCATCTCGTACACCCACGGGATGCCGAGCCGTTTTGCTGCGCGACTGACGATCAAGGCATTTTCAAATCCCGTCGTAGTGTGCAGTGCTTCAGCACCGAACTTCCCTGCATACCGTACTAGCTGTCTTACAGCTCGGTCTTGCTGTGTAAAAAAGGAGTTCGATGGCCACAAGGGCAGCATCCGAAAATAATCAATGCCATCGACACACTCACATTCATCCGTAGCAAGCTTGCCGACAACATTTGGATAGCCATACCGCGTCGCAGCTGCTACCTGAATGCCCGCGGACTGCATACATTCCAGCACAGCGTGGCTTCGCAGCGAATATCCCGCGCTCGTGTGCGGCAACGAGTTTGTGAGGTAGTGAAAAACACGTTTCGCTCCGTGCAGCGGCAAAGATCGTTCAATGTCCTGGTACAGCTTCGCCCGCTCAAACTCATAACGTTGGCGTGTCAGCCGGTGACGCCGACTGCCTGCGAGCACGTCAATGGCTTCCGAAAAATTACCAGATTCGAAGGCACGCCGAGCAGCCTTCGCGGTGTCTTGTAGATCATCGTCCTGGTTCGAAAGCACACGACGCTGCAGCGCAGGACCCACGAACTGAACATGTTTGAGTCGCTGCGCCACGTTGCGCGCAAACGCATCAGCGTCAGTTCTGCACTGCTGCGCGATAAATCCCGCAGTAAATACGACCTGGCGCAGATACACACCTTTGAACAATGATTTCACGGTACTGCCTTAGTTCGAGAGGGCGTCGAGAAACTTCTGTAGCGCAGCTGGACTCGCAACGTCTCGTTCGTGAACCACCCACTGAGCCGCAGTACTCGGGACTTCCAATTGCTCCCGATTATGAGCCAGCCGTACCCAGAGTTGTGCCAGCGCCTGTGGGTCTTCCGCGGGCACTGTATGCCCTGCGTGCAACTGTTCAATCAAGCGCGCAGGTTCACCCTCCACTGCCCCACTGATATGAATCCCAGCTTCCATAAGCTCGTATGTTTTCGAAGGCACTGCACGCTGTAGTGGCGCCCAATCAGCAAGATGCACCAGGGCAGTATCAGCCCAGGCGTAGTACTGCTCGAGCGCATCTGCTGAGGTTCTAGGCAAAATTTCGATATCGGCGTCGAGTTCCCGTGCTTGGTTTTGTAGAGCTTCTTTGGTCACCCCAGCACCGATAAGCTTCAAGTGCACATCAACGCCTTGTCGGTGGGCTAATTCTGCTGCCTCGATCGCATTGCCAAGTTTCTGGGCTCGACCTAACGTGCCGGCGTACAACACATTGAGATACGGGCGGTCGCTCTGCACATGATGCACATGGGTTGCATGTTCCCTTGAATATGCGCTTTTGACTGGAAACACATTTCGCACGGTACAAACGTTCACCGGAACGCCTGCGCCTCTGCGAGCTAGCTTTGTCTGGAGCTGTTCCCCCAAATCATCGGCGGTAACAATCACACCGGCGGCGTTGCGCAGCGACTTTTTCAGCAGGTGCGAAACGAGCGCGATCACAACCTGCTTTGGCCCCTTACCAAAGATTCGTTCCCGCCACGAAGATTCACCCAGTCCAGAGTTCCAGTCATTCGAGTACTTCAACAAGTCCGGCCAGGCATCCCGCAAATCAATCACGTACAGCACCCCAAGCAACTTCGCAGCAAGCGGAGTAATAAAAGCAGTAGGCAGCGCCGGAACCGTGCCGATGACGAGATCAGGCGTCGCCTCCTCCGCCTTATAGCGCTGTTTGGCGACTTTCAGCAGCGTCGAGAGCGCAACAAATCCTTGGTTCAAAGCCTTCGCTGTCAGCCCGGAGCCACCAGTTAGATACTGTGTCCGAAAGATCCGCTCCCCCGATGGACCCCACTCGACTTTGTTCACCCCCCGAATGCGGCGCCGAGTGCGCACTCTTGCATCCTTGGCGCGTTCCGCCCAATCATTCACGCGATTGTAATGCGGCGGTGGCGCGATGACACTGACGGAATGCCCCTGCTCGTGCAGCATCTCAGTGAGCCACGTCCACCTCCGCTGTGGGACCCCATTTTCTGGCGCCCAATAATGCGATAGCACCAAAATACGAGCCAACTTCATTCCCTTCTCACAGAGTGCACCAACAGTCATCGCAATATCGGCGTGTGCCTTGGCATCCAGGATAACGGTTAGCTTTCTTAAAACCTTAATTGTGGCAGTACTGAAGCAAGATCGTAATCCTCTGTACTATGGCACCCATGATTCAATTCGTTGTCGGAGCAGCCGCCGGGTACGTGTTCGGCACGAAAGCCGGGCGCAAGCGCTATCACCAGATTGTCAACGCCACGCAGAAAGCGGTGAACTCGCCGGTGGCCAAACAGGTGGTGACCTCCACCCGTAAGGCCATTGCGAACAAGATTGATCCGGAACCCCGCATGCGCGAGATCAAAGACTTACGCGGTAAGCGGGGGCACCAAGACCAAATCCTGGAACCGGACGAGGACTAGCGTTTACTTGCGTTAAAGTTACTATTTGTGGCTTACCAACGAGGCCACGATGCCGTCGAGGATGTCTTTCTCACTGATCACAATCGAGTCAAGACCAGTGAGATCCTCGGCGGCTTTTAATATTTCCTCGACGACGGCGGTGCCAGCGGGGATGACGTCGGCACGCCCGGGGTGGATCACCGGGTGGTCCTTGCGTTCCTGCACGCTCAACGCCTGGATCTCCGCGATGGTGGCGCGCAAGTCTTGGAAGGTGAGCCGTGAGAGGTGGATGCGCGTTGGGTCGTACTCGGGAAGGCGCTGGGTGAGGGCGGAGAGCGTCGTAAAGGTGCCGGCGCAGCCGACGATCGTGCGTGCCTTCGCCATGTTGACCACCGCTGCCGCGTGCTGGACCTGCTCGCGCGCGTAATCGCGGGCCGCGCGCAGCTCCTCGGGTGCTGGCGGATCCGAGCACAAGAAACGCTCCGTGAGGCGCACACATCCCATCTGGGTGGAGATGCGGCCCTCGATGGTGTCGCCGTTGCCCACAACGAACTCGGTAGAGCCGCCGCCTAAGTCGATGACGCAGAAGGGGCCGTCGTCGGCAGGAAGGTCCATCGTGGCACCGATGAAGGAAAGCTGGGCTTCCTCCTCCCCCGTGATCACCTCCGCCTGTGCGCCGGGCTGGATCTGGCTGAGCAGCTCGCGGGTCATGTCGAAGAAGACGTCACGGTTGGAAGCGTCGCGAGTCGCGGAGGTGGCGACCATGCGCACACGCTGCGCACCCTCGGCGAGCATGCGCTCAGTGTAGGTGGCGAGCGCCTTGCGGGTGCGCTCAATCGCCTCCGGGTTAAACGCGCCCGTCTCGTCCACGCCCTGCCCCAAGCGCACGATGATGTTGTCGCGGCAGACCTCCTCGAACGTGTTCGTCTCGGGGCCGAAACGGGTGATCAGGAGGCGAATGGAGTTCGTGCCGCAGTCGACCGCGGCGAGTGTTACCGGCTGGCTCATGCGAGGCGCTCCCCCGCCTCCGCGAGCGTGATGCCGAGGTCTTCGAGCGTCGGCCAGTCGGCAGGGATCGCGGTGCCGCGCAGGTTGCCGTGCTCAGCAGCGAGCGCCACAGCCTCCGTACCGAAACGGAAGTGCTCCGGGCCCTCCGCCAACGCGTACGCAATCAGCACGTGCAGGCACTTCACGCGATCCGGCATGCCGCCGCCAGAGAAGTCCGTACCCAAATCCTCAATCTCGTTGCGCTTCGCCAAAAAGTACTCGTGGGCACGGCGGTAATCCTTCTGCAAGTCCTCGTCCTCGGCCAGGCGGGCCTCCATCCACTTCATCACCTGAGCGCCCTCCAAACGCGAAGCCTCGGCCGTGAGACGGCGGTCCGTCAGATAGTAGAGCGTGGGGAACGGAGTGCCGTCGTCAAGCTTGGGTGCAGTCTTGACCACCGCAGGCTGGCCATCCGGCGTGCGGTAGGAAATTTCCAGCACACCGCGAGGCGCGCGGCCGAGCTGCTCCTGAATGATATTGAGATCCTCTTGAGTCGGTTGCATGAGCAACATTGTTCCACACGAGGTGGGCGGTGGTGGAACGGTGCGGTGGGATGGGTTAAGGCTTCAGCTGCTTCTTGCACAATCAGTCATGGAGCATTGCCTAACTGGCTAAGGTTGCGTAGAATGTGTATCACAGCACCAACCCGAGAAGGATACAGCTGGGTTCCCGAATGGGAGTAGGGTCAAACGACCTGAGAATTCCTTTGCTCCAAGGGTTGGTGTTTTACTTTTCGAAGGCGATTTGCGGCTCAGTTATTTTGTATTAATTTTCCTTCTTAACTGATCAAGACAGTGACCAGGGTCTTTTTCAACTTGATGCGCGATAAATTCGACTGCTGCCTCGGAATATATCCAATTGCTCGTTTTCTCTCCCGCAGTCTTACGGTCGTAGGAGAAGCGCTCATCGCCTTTCATCTCGTACGCTTTGGTAAAGAGCTGGAAAGCATACGTAGTAAACTTCTCTTTCACTGAACCATTGAAGCAAAAAGTAATGCCTCTTTTCTTTAACAAAGAATCGATCTTTTTAGTCGCGTTACCAGCAGTATAAGGATAAAAGCTAACGGCATCTTTCACATCCTTGACGATGGCGATGCCATGCTCCGATCCGTTTTGAATGTAAACATTCAAATCTGCATCATTCTTCTTTTTAACCAGCCTCAACGAGGTCTCGTAAGTCGCCGCGATCCTCTGATTTCCTTCAGCCCCGATAGCATCCGCAACATCTTTCCGCCGGGCAAGTAGTTCCTGCGCAACTGCAGCGTCATACTTTGTCCGAATAACGTCAGGAACGATTGCACCTCTTCTCATTGCCAAGGCCAACCGATTGTCTGGGATGAGCTCGCTTACCGAACGGTTATGCAATTCCCAAAGCTTGTCCGCATAGTTTTCCACGCACGACTGCAAGAAGGGCCCATAAAACAAGTCGTACTCGTCTGTAATGAAGTGCGTGTTCGTATTACGAAACTCCATCACATTCTTCATGTTTACCCGAAGAGGATCCTTCTCATTCGTAAAAACCCTCTTCAAACAATCGGAAAGAGCAAGAGTCCTACTAGGATCATCTTTGAAGTAAATTGAATCAATGCCCCACTTTCTGATCATGTGAGCTTTCAGCATCAGCTCCCAAGCATTGCACAACAAAATCGAACAACTTTCCGCACCGTATTTTAAGCTCGGTCGATTGTACAGTTCGACAGCAAGAACAAACGCCTCCTCACTCTTATCCAGCAAGCGGGTAATTGTCTGCTCGTTTCCTTCATCGATACACATATCACCAAAGTTTACTCGAATCGATGCGCAAAGACGTTCTAATATCGATCCCTTTGGTTTCGCTGCGCACCCTG
Organism: Corynebacterium sp. NML98-0116; assembly: GCF_001767255.1. Lineage (GTDB taxonomy): Bacteria > Actinomycetota > Actinomycetes > Mycobacteriales > Mycobacteriaceae > Corynebacterium > Corynebacterium pseudogenitalium. The sequence continues at coordinate 679,537 of NZ_CP017639.1, read as the reverse complement.
TCCTGCCTGCGCTTTCTAAAACCTAATCCCCGATCAGCTGAAATTTGCTTCCTAAGTACTCTGCCTCCCTGCTAGCCCAATCGCTTTTCTTCACCAAGTTCTCAAAGGACTTATACGAGGCAGCACCAAGAAGCCGCGCAGCATCTCTCTCAGGAATTTGTCCGGACTTTGCGGCAAAGGTGATCGTCTCAAAGAATCGTCCGCCGACTCGAGACCGAACGAGAACATGGAACGAAGGACCGCCGCCGCCCTCTTGTGTGGCTTTCTTTTCTTTCCTGACACGGACCAATCGCATAACTTCGTCGAACTCTTGTTGCTCGATCAGGAAAATATCTTTCAAGCGCAACAGCATCGCTTCCCTACTGATGCCAAACACGCTTGCCAGAGACGTGACGTTGTCGAGCAAAGAACACTTCTTGTTGTACCGTTCCTTCACTGCAGTCTCTGGGGCGATGAATGCCGCTGCAAACTCGTTACACCAGCGCTCTACCCGCAGGTGGTCGCTGTGGTCAGAAATACCAGCCTTCGCCAAAGCAACATGACCCAACTCGTGGGCGAGACTGAAGAGCTGCGCAGTTTTAGCGTCACTTGTATTCACAAACACCAGGCAGTATTCCCCATCAATCAGGGTGAATCCACGGAACTCATCAATACTCAGATGACGTTGAGTAGAGTTTCCAACAATGGCATTCCGGGATACTAGAATCCCTGTATCTTCCATGTGGTGCGTTAGTGTCGTAACTTTTTCTGGCCCAGCAATAGGAGAAGTCTCATCAAGATCCAGAGCGATGCGAGCCTGGCGAGCGGCCAGGACGGGACTGGTGGAATCTTGGGCAGAGCGCAGAATTTCAGGACCGGGAATTCCAACTTCCTCTGCGTAATCCGCGTACCACCCCAAGCGCGCCTCGGCGGAGTGAATAACTTCCTGCAGGTCAGGACTCAACCCATCGAGACGCTCATTTCTGACAGTACGAAAATCAGGTAAATCAGTCTCTTCGCCAGAAGGCGCCTGTAGAAGGAGCCGTCCAAATGGGATACGAGCTTTCTTCGCTAGCTCTTCCGCTTGGTTGAGCGTCGGACGCTCCTCCCCTGAGCGCCAATCGTTTACCTTGGGAAACGTGGCACGGAGCTTTTCGTCACTGAGTCCCGTACGTCGCAGTGCCCAGTCCAATACGGACGGCTCAATATCAATACGCAGAACCCCCATCGCTTCCCTCCTTTCAACCTTGGTAATGCAAACGGCACAACAGAATTGAGAATACTTTAACTTGCCTGGTTAAACGTTAAAACCCAAGGACCCAGCCGAAGAACTCAGTGAGCTTCGAGCGCTTCTTTCTCTTCGGAAGCGTGAGGTAATCAACCAGCCACTGCTCCTCTCGTTGTCGCAAGCCGTTGGGTTGGTTTCAGGCTACACAGTTCTGGTTCTTGATTGCGCTTGTTGGACCCCAGCGTGGGCGTAAAAAGCGTGTGCTAGATGTCGTGCGATGCAGGTCGCGCTGTTTGCCCCGGGCTTGGTGATTTTCGGCGACCAGCGTCGCACTCCATTAATCACACGCTGCTAATAGCACGCTGCTAATCGGTCGACGGGAGCGCTCGGGGTGGCGTCGGTGGAAGCCTGGTGATTCTCCAAATGGGAGTAAAAGGATTGGAATAATCCAGGTGGGAGCGCGCAAAAAGTGGATTGCAGTAATCCTGTTGCTACCTTTTAGCTTCGGGCTACTGCGCTTCAGGCGCCGCAGGTGCTTCCGCGGGCGCTTCGGGAGCAGGCGATTCTGCCGGGGCGGGCGATTCTTCAGGAGCGTCAGCGGGGACGTCCTCGGGGACCTCGCGTAGGGAATCCCAGAGGAATACGGCCCAGCCGCGGTCGTCCGGGGTCTCGTCGGAGGTGATGGTGGTGCCGTGGGTCATGCGGGGGTCGATGACTCGCCAGGCGGACTCGCCGGGCTCCATCACGCCGAGGCGGCGGCGGGCGACCTGGTTGAGATACTCGGGGTCCTCGTACTTCGCGATTTCGCGTTCAAGGTCCGCCTGGCGGCGCTCCAAGTGCTCGATATTTGCCTGGGCGCGCGCGATCTCGTTGCGGCCCTCGTAGAAATTACGAAGTGGGGCTGCTACTGCCACGAGTACGGCGATGAGCACGATGATGAGCAGGGCGAGCGTCGCTAAGTTGGGGGCGGCGAAGCGCGACTCCCTGTTTGCCTTCTGCTCGGCGAGCTGCTGCTTGCGCTGCTCGCGGGACGCCACGGGCACAGTGCGAGCCAGCCGCTTCCTGCGGCGCTTCGCTGTGTGCTTGTCTTGGGGCGTGCCAGTGCTCATAGTGCTCATTAGTGTACAGCAGGGAAAAACACGACACCCCCTGCCACGCGCGAGCGCGCGATGGGCAGGGGGTGTGTACGAATCAAGCGATTACTTGAAGCGTGGGAATGCGGAACGACCAGCGTAAACAGCGGCGTCGCCGAGCTCCTGCTCGATGCGCAGCAGCTGGTTGTACTTAGCAACGCGCTCGGAACGAGCCGGTGCACCAGTCTTGATCTGGCCGCAGCCCAGAGCCACTGCGAGGTCCGCAATGGTGGTGTCCTCGGTCTCGCCGGAGCGGTGGGACATCATGGTGCGGTAGCCAGCGCGGTGAGCCATGTCCACAGCGTCGAAGGTCTCGGTCAGGGTACCGATCTGGTTGACCTTCACCAGCAGTGCGTTCGCAGCGTGCTCCTTGATGCCGCGTGCGAGGCGCTCAGGGTTGGTGACGAAGAAGTCGTCGCCAACAATCTGGACCTTGTCGCCGATGGTCTTGGTCAGGTTTGCGTAGCCCTCCCAGTCATCTTCCTGCAGTGGGTCCTCGATGGAGACGATTGGGTACTCAGCGATGAGCTCCTCGTAGACCTTGGCCATCTCCTCAGCGGTGTGCTCGCCGCCCTCGAACTTGTACACGCCGTCCTCGAAGAACTCGGAGGAAGCAACGTCGAGAGCCAGTGCGACGTCCTCGCCAGGCTTGAAACCAGCCTTCTCGATGGCCTCAACGATCAGGTCAAGCGCTGCGCGGGTGGAGTCGACGGAAGGAGCGAAGCCGCCCTCGTCACCAAGGCCGGTGGACAGGCCCTTCGCGTTAATAACGGACTTCAGGGAGTGGTAGACCTCTGCACCCATGCGCAGAGCCTCAGCGAAGGACTCAGCGCTCAGCGGAGCAATCATGAACTCCTGGACGTCAACGCCGGAGTCAGCGTGCTCGCCACCGTTGACGATGTTCATCATCGGAACAGGCAGGATGTGAGCGTTCGGGCCGCCAATGTAGCGGTACAGCGGCAGACCAGCGGACTCAGCAGCAGCCTTCGCCGCAGCGATGGACACGCCCAGGATTGCGTTCGCGCCCAGGCGGGACTTGTTGTCCGTGCCGTCAAGCTTGATCATTGCCTGGTCGAGCAGACGCTGATCGTCAGCTTCGATGCCAGCCAGAGCGTCAGCGATCTCCTCGTTGACGTTCTTGACAGCCTTCTGAACACCCTTGCCGCCGTAGCGATCGCCACCGTCACGCAGCTCGTGTGCCTCGTGCGCACCAGTGGACGCACCGGAAGGAACACCCGCAATGCCGTGCGCACCATCGTCGAGGAAAACCTCAGCCTCAACGGTTGGGTTACCGCGAGAGTCCAAAATTTCACGAGCAAAGACGTGCATAATATCAGCCACTACAGTTCATCTCCTTGAGATTGGCCAAACCAAATTTCCTTTACCGATTGTTCCAGATCGCGCCAAAAAATGCTTGTTGGCGTTCGTCACACTCGCGCTTTGCCTGCATTTCCGTGTAACGATAGGCCCCCAACCACGCCATTTAAGGTCACACCATTTGAAATGTGATCTTGGTCAAACTTTTTGCCCATGCCCGGTTTTGCCCACTTTTGTGGCTTTTGTCGACGTTTCGCGTCGAGTTACCGGGAGGCCCTCTGGGTGAGCGCGTAGTTCGCGGCGGCATCGCGAACGTTGTCAAGATACTCGCGCGAGCGGTTATATGTCAGCACCGCGTCCGACCACCCCTCCGCCGTGGACAGGTCACGTCCGTTCGCACAGAGGAGGTTCGCGGCGCTCAGGGCGGCGTCGTCAATTTGCTGCGGGTTTGCTACCCCATCGCCGTCGGCGTCGCGGCCATAGATCGCCCACGAGCCGGGGATAAACTGCATCGGCCCCACCGCACGGTCGAACTCGGTATCGCTGTCGAGGGCGCCGCCGTCCGTGTCCGTAATGAGCGCGAAGTTGCCCGTGCCGTCGAGCGCCGGGCCGATAATCGGCGGCTGGGCCACCCCGTTTTCGCCGAGGCGGCGAGCGTCGAACTTCTTGCCCGTGTAGGTGCCGTGGCGGGTCTCCACCCAACCGATGCCGGCGAGCGTATTCCACTGCAGATTGCAGGCAGGCCAGGCCTCCGCCGCGATCAAGGCGGCGTTGCCGTAAGCACGCACTGCCTGCGGGTCCACCCCGATTTCCTCCGCAATAGGGGCAGCCCACGCGTGGAGTTCGTTGGCGGTTCGGCCGGGCGCGTGGACGTCAATAGCAGGTGGTGGCGTGGCAGCGGCCGGGGGTACGTCTTCCGGGACGGGTTGGCGCTGCACGAACTGCTCGGGGCCGCCAAGCGCGCTGAGCAGGAAGGCCACCAACGCAACAACCATCACCACCGCGCCGACAACGACAAGCAGCGCCACACACCCACACCCGCGCGCACGCCTGCCGGGACGGCCAGAAAACGTCATGGCAGAAGATCCTACACTACCCCCGTAATCCCCAATTTTCACTTGCGTCACACCAGTAACAGGTATGGTGTATCCCGTTCTGTTTTTCAAGCACCTATTTACAACCTGAAAGTGAGCACCCTATGCGCATTTCCACCCGTATCGCAGCCATCGGCGTCGCAGCCCTGACCGGCCTGGCAGGCCTCGCAGCACCAGCAGCACAGGCACAGGACGCCACCTCGCTCCTGCAGCTGGTCAACGGCAACGTCAAGACCATGAACTGCAACACCCTGCGCGTCACCCTCAACGGCACCGGCGTCGCCGGCAAGGACACCACCCGCCAGCAGCTGGTCAACAACCTCAATGGCAAGATCGGCGACTCCATTGCCCTTCGCGTCATGTCCGGCGGCACCGTCCAGGCAGTTGCGGACCGTGCGCTGGAGTGCGGCATCGTGAAGCCGGACCCAGTACAGGACTGGGCGAAGCTCCTTGGCAGCTCCCAGACCAACATCCCGCCGCAGCTGCAGCAGCTGTCCTCCAACCTGGACCTGGGCCAGCTCCTGGCACGCTAGGTATTAGGCGCTCGCCCCGTTGCTTGCGCACCACATTCCCGTTTTTCTTCGCCGACTTTTGCGTTTCCCCAGGTCACGTAAAGCACGGGAGGGAATGTGGTGTCAGTCCAAGCAGCACGCGCACCACATTCCACGATTCCGATCGGCGAGCGCGGCAAAAGCCCAGGTCGGACAAAACCTGTGAGGGAATGTGGTGCGCACCCCCGCTAGCGCACAATCCCAAGAAGCCCCCCCTACTCCACCACCAACTTGATCACGTCGGTGGGGCCTTCGTCGCCCGCGAACTCGACGGGCTGGACGGTGGGGGTAATCGGGGCGTTCACATCGACGGGATCGCCGGTGGTGACGCCGGGGCAGGCGTCGATAATTGAGGGGTCGAACCACTCGATGGCGGGCTTTCGATCATCGCTGAAGATGACGCCGATGCCGCTCCAGGTCTCCCAGCGTTGTGAGTCGTCGTTGATGCTGTAGACATCGTCGGGGTCGAAGCCCAGGGCCTCAGCCTGCGCCTTGTCTGTGTATGGGCAGAAGAGATAGGCGCGCTCGGCGTGCTCGCCGGCAACCTGCGACACCGTAAACGGTGTGCCCTCCTGCGCTGCGGCTGCGAATCCCAGGTCCGTCGACTTCTCTGTCGAACACCCGGCTAGCGCCACACAGCCGAGGGCAAGTCCAGCAAGAACCGTTGTACGCGCCTTCATGATGGTCTCCTATCCTTGGCGGGCGTGCTCGCGTAGTGCGAATTCTACCGCGTCGAGTGGGAGGTCGGGGGCGTGCTCGTCGCGCCCGGCCTTGATGGCTGCCAGGTAGGTGCCGTATTCGTCGGCGGACCAGTCGCTGGTTACGTCCAGGCCGGCGCCCTTCGCGCGGTTGGAGCAGATGATGAGCGGCTTCTCGTCGGCGGCCTCCTGCGGGCCGGCCAGGAAATAGATCAGGCCGGAGGCGAACTTCGCAGGCAGGCCCGTGGCAACGACGGCCTCGTACTGCTGGACCGGCGTGAGCTCACCGGAGCCGACCTTGCGCAGCGCCTGCAGCAGCGCGTTCGCCTTGCCCTTGTTGCGCAGGAACTGCTGCAGCTTCAGCTGCGCCTGCGCGTTCTTGCCGCCCTGGAATGCGAAGGACGCACCCAGAAAGTCGATGATCTGGTCGCGGGCGAACTCGGAATCCACGACGTCCTGCGCGAAGGCGAAGACTTCGCGGCGGGTCAGGGTCGCGGTGGCGTCGTCGCGGAAGGGTGGGACGCGGCGCAGGTTATGCGGCCAGCCGGTCTTCCAGCGGATCGGGGAAAAGCTGACGGTTTCTTGCGCGACGGCCTCCGCGGTTGGGGAAACGGCCTTGATGGCTTCTGCAATCTGGTTTGTCATGCGGACTATTGTTACACACTATGACCATCCTCGTGCTTGACCCTCGTTGGCCCGACATGCTGCCCGTTTCAGTTGCGCAGCGCATCCGCGGACCAGTGGAGTTCACCATGGAAGTGCCCGTCTCCGTGCGTTGGGACCTTGCCGACGCCCCCGACGGCCCCTCCCCCTGGCTGCTCACCACGAACGAGGAGGACGAGCTCGTGCGCGACCGCATCGCGAAGGGCGAGCACGTCGAGCGGGTGCCTTCGCTCGAGGACCCCGTCCACCAGGCAGTATCCGTCATGCACGCGGCGCGCACCCGCGGGCAGTGGGAGCGCTCCATGACACACGAAACGTTGCTGCCCTACCTCCACGAGGAAACCGAGGAGCTCGCCGCCGCCATCACCGACAACGAGGGCGACGAAGCCCTGCGCAACGAACTTTCCGACGTCCTGTTGCAAGTCCTTTTCCACGCCGAAATCGCGGCAGAGCGCGGCGCGTTCGGGTTCGCGGAGGTGGCGCAGGGGTTCGTCGATAAGATGAAGGCGCGCTCCCCCTACCTTTTCGACGGCAGCACCGGCACCATCGACGCCGAAACCCAAGACCGCCTGTGGCAGGAGGCCAAAGCCAAAGGCAACTAGCCTTGCGGCCCGTAGGCCCCGCCGCGCAGGGCGCGGTCGTTGAGCTCGCGGCGCGCCTGCTCCAACGCCACCAAGTCGGAAAACAGCGCGTTGTAGGCGGCCTCGTCGTCGGAGGGGCGCATGCGCTGCAACTGCGCTTTCAGCAGCGCAATCTGATCCCCCACGCGTGTCTCCTGCAGGCGTGAGAGCACCGAGTCCACGTAACGGTCAATATCGTCCGGGTGCATCGGCTCAACAGCCAACTCGGACACGAAGTTGCGGCCCACCAGGTCCAGCATCTCCTGCGCCACCTTCGCCAAAAACTGCGGTCCCACATGCGCGCCGGTCACACCACCAGCCTTCTCGATCGCGTCACGCACCTGGCGATACGCCGGGTTGGTAAACGCCTCCGGCGAAATACCCTCAAAGTAGCTACCGGCCTTCTCCGGGTACTGCAACGCAATCTTGAGCGCCTCGCGCTGCGGCCACAGCAGCGGATCCTGCGGGTTCGGCGGCACCAACGCGGGCGGCTGGCCCGGCGCGGCCTGCTGCTGGTTGCGCTGTGGTTTCTGCCAGGTGCGCTGCTGCTTCTTCGGCCGACGCGCCTCCTCGCGGACCTGCTGGAGCACCTCGTCCGGGTTCGGCCAGCCCACCCAGCCGGCGAGCCTGCGTGCGTACTCCGTCTGCAGCACCTTGTCGCTGATACCGGCAACGACGGGAACGGTGCGTCGCAACGCCTGCAGGCGCCCCTCCGCCGTGTCTAGCGAATAGTCCTTCAGCAGGGACTCGATCACGAACTCAAAAATCGGGATTCTCGACGCCACCAAGTCCCGCAACGCGGAATCCCCACGCTCAAGGCGCAGGTCACAAGGGTCCAGGCCGTCGGGGGCGACCGCCACAAACGACTGCCCCGAAAACTGCTGATCCCCCTGGAACGCGCGCATCGCCGCCTTCTGGCCGGCCTCGTCGCCGTCGAACGTGTAAATCAGCTCGCCGCGGAAATAGTTGTCATCCAACATGAGGCGGCGGATCACCGCCATGTGATCCTTACCGAACGCCGTACCACACGACGCCACCGCCGTCTTCACCCCCGCAGCGTGCATCGCCATCACGTCCGTGTAGCCCTCCACCACCACCGTCTGGTGATCCGTAGCAATGTGCTTCTTGGCCAAATCCAGCCCGAAGAGCACCTTCGACTTGTGGTACAACATCGTGTCCGCAGTGTTCATGTACTTACCCATCGGGTCATCATCAAAGAGCTTGCGGGCCCCAAACCCGATCACGTTGCCGGCCACGTCCTTAATCGGCCAAATCAAACGGCGCCGAAACTTATCAATCGGCCCACGACGCCCCATACTCGAAATCCCGGCGTCCTGGAGCTCCTGGGCGTCGAAACCCTTGCGAAGCAAGTGCTTCGTCAACGTATCCCAACCATCCGGGGCGTACCCGCACTCGAAGTGATAAATCAGCTCCTTCGAAAACCCACGCTCCAGCAAAAAATTCCTACCGACCTCCGCCTCCGGAGTCTCCAACTGCTCACGGTAAAACTCGTGGGCCGCCTTATTCGCCGCCAACAAGCGCGCCCGAGTCCCCGGCTTCACATCACGCCCACCAGTCGTCCCGCCCTGGTAGTTAATGTGGTAGCCAATCTCCTGAGCAACCGCCTCCACCGCCTCCGGGAAGGACATCTGCTCCATCTCCATCAGGAAGGAAAAGACGTCCCCGCCCTTGCCCGTGGAAAAGCAGTGGTAGTACCCGCGCGCCGGCCGGACGTGGAAAGACGGCGTCTTCTCATCCTTAAACGGGCTCAAGCCCTTCAGCGAGTCATACCCAGCCGGTTTGAGCTGCACGTACTCGCCAACGATGTCCTCGATCGCCGCCCGCTCACGAATAGCCTCAATGTCACTATCCGGAATTCTGCCCCTATCCATACGCACATCGTAGCGCCTGTGCCACAATGACTCAGCGTGAGCCGAAAATCGAAGAACACCGCCGTCGGCGCCGTCGTTGTCGCCGCTGCGCTCCTGATCAACACGTTCCTGCCCAACAAGGACGAGGGCGCCGCGTCGGGAGACCCCACCTCCTGCCCGAACCTCCCCGCAGAGGCCTGGGACACCATCAACCTCATCGAATCCGGCGGACCCTACCCGCACCCGGAGGACGACTCGCGCTTCGGTAACTACGAGCGCACCCTCCCCGAGGAGCCACTCGGCTACTACCGCGAGTACACCGTGGACACTCCGGGCGTGCACCACCGCGGGCTGCGGCGCATCGTCACCGGCGGCGGAGCCGACGGCGTCGTCGACGAGTGGTACTACACCGACAACCACTACGACACCTTCTGCGAGGTGCAGCCGAGGTAACCAACTGGGGGGAAGGTGGCGTCTCGAGCGCACTCGGGAATTTGTGAACAAAATTACTACACTGCCAACGCATGGGGGAATTTGCAGCGCTGCGCGCACACATTCACAGCCTTCGGGGACGCACAGTACAAGCTCAGCGGCTCAAACGAGCCGTCGCGAGCGGGACTATGGTGCAGATTGGGAGGTATGGGGCCGTCGAAAAGCAGTGGTGGGGCACGCTAGACCCCGACACCCGCCGCATCGCACGAGCCCTCATCCACGGCCGCGAAAACCGCAAAGCCGCCATCGTTGGGCGCACCGCCGCGCGCCTCCACCGCCTCCCCGTGCCGCACCTCGGCCGACAGCCCGAACTCACCGAAGTCGCGCTGCCCAACGGCACCTCCATCACCCGCAGCAAATGGCGCCCCGGCCTCCACTATCGACGCCAAATCCTCCACACCACCGACACCATCGCCGGAATCCGCGTCGCACCCCTGCCCGAAACCATCGCGGGCATCTTCAAATGGGAGCCACGCGCGCAGCTCTACCCCGTCCTCAACCACCTCAAACACATCGGCGGCCACGAGGACACCATCACCGCAGCCATCTGGGCCCTGCCCCACCAACGCGACCGCAACACCCTCCAACTCTGCTGGGAGCGCGCCTCCCACCACCCAATCGCGCTCGAGCTCAGCTACCTCGCCACCGCCCTCCTCTCCCACCACGCACTCCCCGCGCACTACTGGCACACCCAACCGCACCGCGTCATGTACGGCACCCACTTCGCCCTCGCACTCACCGACGCCCCACTTTTCGACGACCACTGCGCCCCCACCGAAACCAGCTGGGTCCGCACATTGCACGTCCCCGTGGAAGCACTCCACCGAGACCTCCGCGGCACGATCAACCTCATCGCCGACACCGTGCGCGCCACCTACCGCGGCCGCCCGCATTGCGACATCTGCCGTGGGCCGCGCGAACCACTCCAATACCCCGACGACCTCCTTTGCGACACGAGCATTGAAGCTTTCATCGCAAAATTGACCCGATTCCCCGACGAGGAGCGGCCCGAAGGCCTCCTTCCCGCGTGGTGATTTTGGGGGTGGCATGTGTGCTCTCGAGCGGAGTCGGGAATTTGTGAACAAAATTGCTTGTGGCTGGAGTCACAAAATACGCAATTCTATTCACGATTTTCCGAACAATCTCGCGAGGCATATCCCCACCCCACACGAGCCGTCGCCGAGGAGAACCTCCGGGAGGGTTCAGAAAACGCCGGAAATGAGCTGTGAGGTGTGGCATACTTTCCGCAGTTGTGACTCAAGACACTGACAGAAAGGCGACCGCATGAACTCGCTCTTCCTCGTACTCATCGGGCTGGCGATGCTGCTCACCGGGTACCTGCTCTATTCAAAGTTCCTGGGCCAGCGGGTCTATAAGCTCTCTGAGAGCTATGAGACCCCGGCGCACACTATGGAAGACGGTGTGGACTACGTGCCCACCAACAAGTACGTGCTGTGGGGCCACCACTTCACTTCCGTGGCGGGCGCCGCGCCGATTATCGGCCCGGCAGTCGCTGTGATTTGGGGTTGGCTGCCCGCATTCCTGTGGGTGACCTTGGGAACGGTGTTCTTTGCGGGGATGCACGACTTGGGGGCGTTGTGGGCGTCGCAAAGGCATAAGGGGCAGTCGATTGGTACGTTGTCGGGGCGCTACATCGGCGCGCGTGGGCGCAATCTCTTCCTCGTGGTGATTTTCCTGCTGCTGCTGATGGTGAATACTGCGTTCGCGGTGGTGATTTCGAACCTGCTGATCGCGACGCCGTCGGCGGTGATTCCGACGTGGGGCGCGATCCTGGTCGCGGTGCTGATTGGGCAGGCGATTTACCGACTGAAGTGGAATCTGCCGCTGGTGTCGGTGGTTGGTGTTGTGGCGCTGTACGCGCTGATGGTGATTGGTGACCGCGTGCCGCTCGCGCTGCCGGAGACGGTGATGGGTATTCCGGATCGCGGTATCTGGATCATTTTGCTGTTCGTGTACGCGTTCATTGCGTCGATGCTGCCGGTGTGGGTGCTGTTGCAGCCGCGTGATTACATCAATGGTCTGCAGCTGTTTGTTGGTCTGATTATTCTGTACGCTTCGTTCTTTATTGTGCGTCCGGAGATTGTGGCGCCGTCGATTAATGAGGCGGTGCCGGAGGGCACGCCGAGTATCTTCCCGCTGCTCTTCGTGACGATTGCGTGTGGTGCGGTGTCTGGCTTCCACGGCATTGTTGCTTCGGGTACGTCGGCGAAGCAGTTGGATAAGGAGACGGACGCGCGCTTCGTCGGGTACTTCGGTGCGGTTGGTGAGGGCCTGCTGGCGCTCGGCACGATTGTGGCGACGACGGGCGGCTACAAGACGATCGCGGATTGGGAAAACGTGTACAACGAGTGGAACGCCGGTGGCGTCAACGCCTTCGTCGAAGGCGGCGGTGCGTTGATGAACCAGGGCCTGGGCATCCCGACGTCCCTGTCGGCCACGATTCTGGCCACCATGGCTGTCCTCTTCGCTGCGACCACGATGGACTCTGGTGTGCGTCTGCAGCGCATGGTGGTCGGCGAAATTGGCCAGATTATGGGCGTGAAGCTCTCCGGCCTGGCAGCCACGATCATCGCGGTGGGTGCGGCACTGGGATTGACGTTCTCGACGGGCCTCGACGGGTCCGGCGGCATGATCATCTGGCCGCTGTTCGGCACCACGAACCAGCTGATGGCCGGGCTGACCCTGGCAGTCCTGGTGGTCATCCTGACCAGGCTTCGTCGCCCGACGCTGCCACTGCTGATCCCGCTGGCGTTCGTGACGCTCATGTCACTGTGGGCGGCGGTGCTGCAGCTGCGCACCCTCTTCGAGGCGGGCAACTGGCTGCTGCTCGCTATCGACGTCGTCATTATTATCTGCGCGATCTGGGTCATCGTTGAGGCGATCACCGCGATCAGCAAGGCGCGCCGCGAGCCAGCCGTCGAGTGGGAGGACACGCCGGTCCATGAGCCTGCGCAGTAAGCTGGCCGCGCTCGGCGCGGGCCTCAGCGAGTTCTACCAGGCGCCCTACCGCCGCGAATTCGCCCGCGCCGCACGCGAGGAGGACGACCTGTTCACCCTGCTGGTTGCCTCCGAAATGCTCGGCATCCCGAACCCCGCCAGCTACTACACACTCGAACTCCTCCCCCTGCTTTACGACGACTTCCACGCCTGGCACACCCGCATGGGCATGGAATACTCACCACTCGACGGAATCTCATGTTGCTAGACGCCCCAGTCATGTTCTTCGGCGGGAAAGGTGGCGTCGGCAAGACGACGATCTCCGCCGCCACAGCCGTGCGCCTCGCCGCGCGCGGCGGCCGCGTCCTCTTAGTTTCGACGGACCCCGCACACAACCTCGGGCACATTTGGAACACCTCGCTTCACGACGCCCCCACCGCCCTCGAACCGAACCTCCACGCCATCGAGCTCGACCCAGCAACCATCACCGACCAGCACCTGCGTGCCGTCGGCGAATCGATGCGCGCCATGATGCCCGAACGCCTCCACCGCGAAGTGGACCGCCACCTGGAGATGTCACGGCACTCCCCCGGCATGCACGAAGCCGCGCTCCTGGAGCGCATCGCCGACCTTGTCGCCGACCGCGGCGACTACGACCACATCATCTTCGACACCGCCCCCTCCGGCCACACCTCCCGCCTCATGGCACTCCCCGAGGTCATGGCCGCCTACACCGACGGCCTCTTGGCCCGGCGCGACAAGTCAGACAAGTTCAGCGAGCTCGTCCGCGGGATGGGCGGCACTTCCGGGAACAGCGGCTCCCCCGTCGACCGCCGCAATCAGCAGATCCGCTCCACGCTACTGAAGCGCCGCCGCAAGTTCGAGCGCCTCCGCGCCGTGCTCACCGATCCCGCCCAGTGCGTCTTCCACATCGTGCTGACCGCGGAGCGCCTGCCGGTCATGGAGTCGATGGAGTTCTACGAGGAGCTCACGTCCCACGGCGTGCACGTCGGCGGGGCTGTGGTGAATCGCCGCACGCCAGATGAGGCCGGCTCTTTTTTGGCGGGACGCCGCGCGGTAGAAACGCGAGCGCTGGAGCTGCTGGACCTGCCGGTGCCGATCCTTGAGCTTCCGTGGCTTCCGGGCGAAATTGGCACGCGGGATGCGCTCGAGCAAATCGCTGGATTCCTCTCCACGTAGAGGTAGAAGGTGTCGTCTCGAGCGGAGTCGGAATTTTGTGAACAGATTTGCTTGTGTTCTGAGTCACAAAAACTGCACTTTTGTTCACGATTTCCCGAATAATCTCGCGAGGCATACCTCTAGTAGAAGCCGTCGAATGCGGCGGCCTTCTTCGCGGTGCGCTCGAGGCGCGACTCCGTCATCGAAGCGATCTGGTCCACGATGACGCGCTCGCGCTCCAGATCTGTCTCGGCGGCCTCGAACCACTGCTGGAACATCGTGTCCAGGGTGCCCGGCGCGCCGGCGCGCAGGTACTCGTGGACGTGGAAGATGCGGTCGCGCTGCCGGTCCTGGCGCGCGAGGTGCGCGGGCTCGTCCATCACATAGAGCACGGCGACGGTCTTGAGAAGACGGACCTCTGCCTCCACGTCAGGCGGGACCACGAGGTTGCCGTGCTGTCTGCCCAGCACGTTGTTTGCTTCGTCGGTGAGCGTGGCCTGCGTGACCCCACCGACGTAGCGCCCGACCAGCTGGGAGGTCAGCGCTTTGAGTTGGGTCCAGGACTGGAGAGTGAAGTCGAAGTCGGCGGCTGCGGCGATGGCGGGCAGGGCCCGGAGGCGGTCGGCGGCGTCGATGAGGGAGTCGGCGGTGCCGCCGAACGCGGCGGCACCTTTCTCGGCGAGGGCTGCGAGCTCAACGAAGTCCCAAAGGACCTGCAGTGACACGCGCGAGGAGACGATGCCGTCCTCGACGTCGTGGACGGAGTAGGCGATGTCGTCGGAAAAGTCCATGACTTGGGCTTCCATGGGTGGGCGCGAATCGGTGTGTCCGGCGCGTGCCCAGGCGAGGATGTCGGCGTCTTCGTCGTAGGCGGAGTATTTGCGGTTGACTGTGCCGTCGGGGTTGGTGCGGGTCCACGGGTATTTGGTGGCGGCGTCGAGGCTGGCCCGGGTGAGGTTGAGGCCGTAGGTGGTGGCGTCGATAATTATTTTTGGTTCGAGGCGCGCGAGGATGCGCAGTGTTTGTGCGTTGCCTTCGAAGCCGCAGGGGGCGACTTCGTTGAGGGCGTTTTCGCCGTTGTGGCCGTAGGGCGGGTGGCCGATGTCGTGGGTGAGGCCGGCCATTTCGCACAAGTCGGGGTGGAGGCCGAGTCCGGTGCCGATACCGCGTGCGATCTGCGCGACTTCCAGCGAGTGGGTCAGGCGTGTGCGTGGTGTGTCGCCGTCGCGGGGTCCGACGACTTGGGTTTTGTCGGCGAGGCGTCGTAGCGCGGCGGAGTGGAGAACGCGGGCACGGTCGCGGGCGAAGGCGTCGCGGGTGTCGGCCTGGGGCGCGGTTTGGGCCCCTTTGGCGGCTTCGGGGGCGCGGCGTTCGACGTCTGCGGCGTTATAGGTGTACACGCCTTCTGAGCGTAAACGGTTCCGGCACGTTTCTGTGTGAGCGACTACCCTCATTGGCATGACTAAGCGCAATTACCGTCTCTTGGCCGCTGCCCCGCTGTTCGTTGGGGGCGCGTTGCTGGCTGTCGCTCCGGTGGCGCAGGCTGCAGCGCCGTCCGTGTCTGTGCAGGCACTTCAGCCCAGCTTGTTGACGACGCCAGTCACCGACGAAGCTAGCGTCCTGACTCCTGGGGAAATTTCCCAGGTTGAGGACGCTATCGCGCAGGTCAGCGCGCAGAAGGGCCGTTCGGTGCGGGTGGTGTTCCTCGATTCTTTTGCGGGCACACCGCCGTCGCAGTGGACGGAGGATGCGGTGCGGGCCAACGGGCCGAACACGGCAGTCATCGCGATTTCGCCGGATGAGCGCGCCTACAGCGTGACTACTGGGGAGCAGTGGTCGTCTGCGGAGGCGGACGCGATTGACCAGGCGGCGTACGCGAAGTTGGTGCAATCCGACTGGGCCGGTGCGGCGTTGGCCGCGGTTGAGGCGGCAGGCAGCTCAGGCGCGGGCTCGAGTGGCACTGGTTCGGGTTCAGGTAGTGGCGAGGCAACCGGCCTGATTGCTGGCGGTGCCGGGCTCGCCGCGGTTGCTGGTGGCGGGTACTGGGCTGTGTCGCGTCGTAAGAACAAGCAGCACCGGGAGGCACAGGTGGCGTCGGCACGCGAGCTGGCACCCGGCGATGCGGATTCGTTGAACCGCCTGCCTACCGCCACCCTGGACGCGGTGGCGCAGGAGACGCTCGTCACCGCTGACGAATCCGTACAGCAGGGTCAGGAGGAGCTGCGCCTGGCTACCTCCGAGTTCGGCGCGGACCGCGTGCGGCCGTTTACTGCCGCGATGAACTCGGCGACCACCGCCTTGCAGCGCGCGTTTTGCACCCAGCAGGCGCTGCACGACGCCATCCCGGAGACCGAGCCGGAACGCCGTGCCATGCTCATCGACATCATTACGTCTGCCCGCACCGCCGAGGCGTCGCTGCGCGCGAAGACGGAGGAGTTCAACTCGATGCGCGATGTGCTGATGCGCGCGCCGGAGGAGATCGAGAAGGTCATGCAGCGCACCGTGGATCTGCGCTCCCGCCTGGAGCCGGCGAAGCAGCAGCTCGCCGCGCTGCGGGAGCAGTACCCTGCCCAGATGCTGCACTCCATCGACGGCAACGTCGAGCTCGCCGCCGAGTCCCTCGACGAGGCCGAGGCACAGCTGGACAAGGCTCGCGGACTTGCCGCACGCCCGGCAGGTGAGCAAGGCCCGCTTCTCGACGTCCTCTCCGCCGCCACCCGCGCCGTCGAACTTTCCGACCACAACCTGTCCGCCATCGAGCATGCGGACGCAAATATCCGGACGGCGAAGGAGAACCTCTCGTCGCTCATTCAGGAAATCCGCGACGAGATCGAGCAGATCGGGCAGCTCGAGGGTGCACGCGCGCAGGGCGCTGACATCGACGTGGCCGCCCTCGACCGCGTCACCGCGACCGCCCGCGAGGCCATCGCCAACATCGGCGACCGCGACACCACCGACCCGCTGAGCCTGTACGCCGACTTGAGCGACGTCGACGCCCAGCTCGACGCCGAGATCGAACGCGCCGAGGGCGCCGCCCACGACCAGTCACGGGCGCTGACCATGTTCGACCAGCAGATGCAGGTAGCCACCACCCAGATCCAGTCCGCCGAGGACATGATTCGTTCCCGCGGCCGCATCATCAGCTCGCAGCCGCGCACGCTGCTGGCCCAGGCACAGCGCGAGTACGCGGAGGCCCAGCAGCGCCGCACCAGCAACACCCGCGAGGCCATCGAGTACGCCCGCCAGGCAACCACCACCGCGCGTCGCGCGATCCAGGCCGCCAAGGACGATCTGGATCAGTACCGCCGCGCCCAAGCCCGCGATACCGCGAACTCCATGGCGCAGGCCGTGCTGTGGGGCTCGATCCTGTCCGGCGGCGGCAACCGCGGGGGCGGCTTCGGGGGCGGAGGATTCGGTGGAGGCGGCGGCTTCTCCGGTGGCGGCGGTGGCGGGATGAACACCCGCGGCGGCACTTTCTAACCGGCTAGTAGCGCAGCCTGCGCGTGGGCGTATCCACGTACGTGAGCGCCCACGTTATAAACAGCAGGTCCCCCACGAGCGCCTCGGAGGCGCAGTCCCCCTGAACGGTCACCTCCAACTCACCGTTGAGGTGGCCGTTTGTTGTTGCGACGGTGATACCGCGGGCGTCGATAATGTCGCGGCAGCGCCCCCGGGTTCTGCGCACCGTGTACGGCCTGCCGCCGCACTCGGCGGCGTAGCGCGCCACCGTCAGGCTCGTCTTGCGTAGCAGATAGCGCTGGCCGCGCTCGTCGACCCCGCGCAGCGACGCAGGGGACGTCGACACCATCGTGATGCGGTGGCCGTCCGCGGTGATCGTGGCGCCCTCCACGGTTGCCACCGCCGCATCGGTTCCTTCGAGCGCCGCACCGCGCCACCACACCGTGGTCATTAGAGGAACATCACCAGCACGATGATTCCCGAGAACAGCAACAGCGTGCCGATCAACGCATTCGAAATCCCGAGCTTCTTCGCCTCCAGGACCTCGCGGCTTACCCACGCCAGGCCGGCCACGTCGGTGGCAGGCAGGGTGGTCTCGCCCTCGAACTCGAGGATTGCCTTGCGCACCCCGTTGTGGTCCTGGGTGAACTGCGCGACCTTCTCGCCGGCGGCGTCGTTGACCACCCAGTTCTTGCCCCACTCGTTGACCAGCACGTAGGAGCGCTCCCCGATGTGCACAGGGATCTCCTTCGCGCGTGCCAAGGAAGCGGTGGCTTCCACCACTGTCTCACCGTTACACTTCGCCACCGCGCCGGACTCAGGGGCGACCAGCAGGTCCCACTGCTGCCCGCCCACCGTTGCGGACTCGTGCGTGAATTCGCCGAGTACCTCCGGGCCGGCCTCAGCCAACAGCTTCGGGGCGTCGCGCTGCGTGCGGTCCCAGCTTACGTAATGCATGGCGAGTGCCTCCTAGCAGCCGATTAGGCGGGTAGCCAGGTATGCCTCGAGCTCGTCGATCTTGACGCGCTCCTGCTCCATCGTGTCACGCTCGCGGACGGTCACGGCGCCATCCTCAAGCGAGTCGAAGTCGAAGGTCACGCAGAACGGCGTACCGGTCTCGTCCTGGCGGCGGTAGCGACGGCCGATCGCGCCGGAGGTGTCGAAGTCGACGTTCCAGTGCTGGCGCAGCTTCGCGGCGAGCTCCTCAGCGGGCTCGGCAAGCTCGGACTTCTTGGACAGCGGCAGCACAGCAACCTTCACCGGCGCCAGGCGTCGATCCAGCTTCAGCACCACGCGGGTATCCGTGCCGCCCTTGGCGTTCGGGGCCTCTTCCTCGTGGTAGGCGTCGACAAGGAAGGCCATCAGTGCGCGGCCAAGGCCTGCTGCAGGCTCGATGCAGTACGGCGTCCAGCGCTCGTTTGCTGCCTGGTCGAAGTAGGACAGGTCCTCGCCGGACTTCTCGGAGTGCGTGCGCAGGTCGTAGTCCGTGCGGTTCGCGATGCCCTCGAGCTCGCCCCACTTGGAGCCGGTGAAGTTGTAGGCGTACTCGATGTCGACGGTGCGCTTCGAGTAGTGCGACAGCTTCTCCTTCGGGTGCTCGTACAGGCGCAGGTTATCCGGGTTAACCCCCAGGTCAATGTACCACTGCAGACGGTTGTCAATCCAGTACTGGTGCCACTCTTCGTCCTCACCCGGCTTGACGAAGAACTCCATCTCCATCTGCTCAAACTCACGGGTACGGAAAATGAAGTTGCCCGGCGTGATCTCGTTGCGGAAGGACTTGCCGATGTTCGCGATACCGAACGGCGGCTTCAGACGCGCCGACGTCATCACGTTCTTGAAGTTCACAAAGATGCCCTGCGCCGTCTCCGGGCGCATGTAGTGCAGGCCCTCCTTGTCGTCGACCGGGCCGAGGTACGTCTTCATCAGGCCCGAGAACTCACGCGGCTCAGTCCAGTTGCCCGGCTGGCCCGTCTCCGGGTCCTTGATGTCAGCCAAACCGTTTACTGGCGGGTGGCCGTGCTTCTCCTCGTAGGCCTCCAGCAGGTGGTCAGCGCGGTAGCGCTTGTTGGTGTACAGCGACTCCACCAGCGGGTCCGTGAACACCTCCACGTGGCCCGATGCCTCCCACACCTGACGCGGCAGGATAATCGACGTATCCACGCCGACCGTATCCTTCCGGGACTGCACCATGTGCTTCCACCACTGGCGCTTGATGTTTTCCTTCAGCTCGACACCGAGCGGACCGTAGTCCCATGCAGAACGCGTACCGCCGTAAATTTCACCGGCCGGGTACACAAGGCCACGGCGCTTGCAAAGGTTAACAACGGTATCGATCTTGCTGGCTGACATGAACACTCCTCATATATGGGTGATGCAAAAACTACCCGCTTAGTGTAGCCAATCCCCCAGACACTTAGCATCTACCCCACCACATTGGCGCCGTCCGCTACTCTGGGACGCACTATGCCAAGCTCGAATAACCCCGTCAGGAAACTCGGCCCACGCATGACCCGCCAGCGCCAGGCCGTCGTGGACGCGCTGAAAGACATTGACAAGTTCAGCCCCGCCAAAGACATCCACGCAGCGCTGATCGACCGCGACGAGCAAGTCGGTCTCACCACCGTCTACCGCACGTTGCAGGGGCTCGCGGAAATCGGCGCCGTCGACGTCATCCAAAGCCCAGAGGGCGAAACCCTCTACCGGCACTGCCTCACCGAGCACCACCACCATCACCTCGTGTGCGTCAAGTGCGGCACCAGCGAGGAGATCGAAGGCGGCCCCGTCGAGTCCTGGGCCGAAGCCACGGCCAAAGAGCACGGCTTCACACTCGTCGCCCACGAGGCCGAAATCTACGGCGTCTGCAGCAACTGCCAGGCCTAATCAAACTTATCGACGGCCCCTCCGAACCTCCTGTCCCGCTTCGCATACTCGTAGACGGCGTCGAACATGTCGTCCTTGGTGAAGTCCGGGAAGAGCTTGTCCTGGTAGACCATCTCCGCGTACGCTGACTGCCACAGCAAAAAGTTCGACGTCCGCTTCTCCCCACTCGGCCGCAAAAACAGGTCCACGTCCGGCATATCCGGGCGGTACATGTACTTCGCGAACGTCTTCTCCGTAATATCCCCAGGCGCAATCTTGCCGTCCCGAGCGTCCTTGGCCAGCTGGCGGGCGCCGTCGATAATCTCGGCGCGACCACCGTAATTGATGCACATCGCAAGTGTGAGCCCCGTGTTGTCCTGGGTGAGCTCCTCGGCGGCCTCGAGCTCGCGAAGCACCGAGCGCCACAGCCGCGGGCGGCGCCCCGCCCACACGATGCGCACGTTCTTCTCGTGCAGTTCCTCGCGCTGGCGGTGCAACACATCGCGCGAAAAGCCCATGATGAACCGCACCTCCGAGGCCGCGCGGCGCCAGTTCTCCGTCGAGAACGCATACGCCGACAGCCACTCCACCGACCCCATCTCAATGCAGGCATCCACGCAGTCCAGCAGCACCGCCTCACCACGCTTGTGGCCCTCGGTGCGCTTCATGCCACGCTCCTGCGCCCACCTGCCGTTACCGTCCATCACCAACGCGATATGACGAGGAATAAACTCCGGGGAAATCTGCGGTCTGCTCATGGGAAACATTATGCCTGCTTCATCACTCGCAAACTTGTTAACCCCGCCCCCAAATAAAACTGCAGGTGAGCAGACGTCGCCCGGTGCACCTGCTCCGCGAACTCCTCCGAACACACATGGTCATGCTCCAACAGCCACATCAAATGCAGCACCTCCGGGTCCACATCCATCGCCCCCGGCGGCCTGCACAGCGTGCACACCGCTCCACCCGCCGCCGCGTGAAACGCCTTATGCGGCCCCGGCGCCTGACAGTTCGCGCAGTTAAACAGGCTCATCCTCCAGCCCGCGTGCGCCGCCGCCTTCAACAAAAACGCGTCCAGCACCAAGGTCGGGTGCGTCGGCGACTGCAGACGCTCGAAGCCCTCCTGCAGCAGCGCAAATAACTCCGGATCCCCCTGATCAAAGGACAGCTTCTCGGCAGCCTCCAACATCGCGCAACCCGCCGCGTACCTATCGAAGTCATCAATGATCGCGTGACCATAAAACGCGACGGTATCGGCGCTAGTGATCGTCGATAAGCCTCTGCCCGGATAAACCTGCACATCCACCTCGACGAACGGCTGCAAGCGCGACCCGAACCGCGACCGCGCCTTGCGCACCCCCTTCGCCACACCCCGCACCAAGCCATGATCGCGCGTCAACAACACAACAACGCGATCCGCCTCCCCGAAATCGTACGTGCGCACCACAAACGCACGATCACGCCACGACGGCCTCCCCGTGCCGCGACCTCTCCTAGAAGCCAAGACGCCCCAACGCCTTCGGGTCCTCCTGCCAATTCTTCAACACCTTCAAACGCACATCCAGGTACACATTCTGACCCACAAGCTCCATAATCTGCTTCCGCGAACGGTGCACAATCCCGCTCAAACGACGCCCACCAGGCCCCTCAATAATCCGCTTCTGGCCCGGGCGCTCCAAAAACATCACCGCGTAAATCATCATCCGATCCGGACGCTCCGGATCCGGATGCATCTCATCAATCTGCACCGCCACCGAGTGCGGCAACTCCTCACGCAGCCCACTCAGCGCCTCCTCACGGATCAACTCCTCAATCCGCGCCTCAACGCCCTCATCCGTCACCTGATCAACCGGATAAAACCGCGGGCCCTCCGGAAGCTTGCTCACCAACACATCCATCAGCACGTCCAGCTGCACCCGGTCCTTCGCAGACACCGGCACCAACTCCACGTCCTTACCCAAGTACTCGTGCATCTCCAACAGACGCTCCCCCACCACGTCCTTCGGCACCTTGTCCAACTTCGTCACGATGCCCACAATCGGCGTCTTCGGCTTCGCCGCCCGAATCTCCTCCAAAATGTAGCGATCCCCCGGCCCCAACTTCTCATCCGCAGGCACCGTAAACCCAATCACGTCCACATCCTGGTACGTATCCTTCACGATCTCATTCAGCCGCTGCCCCAACAACGTCCGCGGCCGGTGCACCCCCGGCGTATCCACCACAATCACCTGCGCATCCTCCCGATTCACCACCCCACGAATCGGCCGACGCGTCGTCTCCGGCTGATCCGCCATAATCGCAATCTTCTCCCCTACCAACGCATTCATCAGCGTCGACTTGCCCGTATTCGGCCTGCCCACAAAGCTGACAAAGCCCGACCGAAACCCCTCCGGGGTCTGCGTGAAGCCGGCGTAGTCGGGAGTGCTCGCGTTTGCGTCTGCTGGTGCGTTGGACAGATCTGGGAACTCCGGGAAGTTTTCGCTCATGGTGCAGAAGTCTACCCTGCGCGGTTGGCAGTACGGTGTTGTCGCTGTTTTAGCTCGGGCCGTTTTCGTTTCGTTTTAGCTCCGGTGGAGGTGTTAAAGGAGTGAGCGACGCTGGTCGCTGAAAATCAGCCCGGCAGGGTGAAAACACGCGACCTGCATCGCACGCTTCTAAGCGCACGCTTTTAGCAATTTGGGGTGCGCTGGAGGCAAGTTGTAGCGCTGCTGGGTGTCTACGACGGTGCGGAAATGGCGTGCTGCCATCTGAATTCGCGTGACTCTCGTGCCGCTTTCACTCCGGTGGAGGTGTTAAAGGAGTGCGACGCTGGTCGCTGAAAATCGGCCCGGCAGGGTGAAAACACGCGACCTGCATCGCACGCTTCTAAGCGCACGCTTTTAGCAAAATGAGCGCGAAAACGGGCGCAATTTGAGCGCGAAAGCGGCGCGAAACAGGTTGCGAAAGCGGCGCAAAACGGGCGCGAAACACGTGGCGAAAACCAGAGCGAAACGTGGAACGAAACGGACGCGAGCTACCGGCGGGCGCGGTTCAGGGCGGAGTGGACCGTCGATAAGAAGGAGGCAGGGTTGCTTTCCACATCGTGGGGAGAAAAACGGATCAGCTCATAGCCGAGATTGCGCAGAGTATCGGCGCGGCGCTTCTCCTTCAGCAGCACATCTGCCGTATCCACGTCGGGGCCAATGTACTTCATGTTCCCATCGATTTCGATGATCAGTGCGTTTTCCACGAGAAGGTCTACACGGTAGCGCGTCGAGTCTATCCATACGTTGGACAACACATTCCTGAAGCCCGCGTCCAGTAGCACTGCCGTAGTATAGGACTCCGGCGCAGACTCCGGACCGAGCACCGCATACTGAACAGCCTTCCGAGCTGCCCCAATCCCATGAAACCGGGGAGTCGTGCGCATTAAATACTGCAGCTGTGGCGCGATGAGCGTGCGCGAAAAGAGCAGCCAGTCCGCGGCTACGAGTGCGTGCTTGAACCCTGCCTCGCGGGCAATCTCCAAAAAGGTCCGGTACGGAGTTGTTGTGCTCAGATGCTGGCCTTGCACCACCTCATCCGGCCGAAATCGCGACCGCACGTAGCGTACATCCGGCTGCCGAGTCGGCTTCGGCGGCGGGTTGTGCGTCAACATCGAGACCTGCGGCATCGGCTGATTGACCGTCCACATCCCCAGCAGGTGCGCCGCCGCCCGCCCCGTCACCACCGCAGTCTGCGCAACCGCACCGACAGCGAAGCTCCGCGCCCAGTCACGCTGGTACTGCGGGACCTCCTCAATTATCGACGCCGGCACCGCCACCCCCGACGACAACCTCACTAACTCGCCAGAGTCCAAGCGCTCCCGCACCTCTCTACTCACATTCACGCAGCTCCGAACGTCAACGAACTCTGAGCGCAACCGTGTTTTCCAGTCCCCCGTATCCATGCGCCTCATTGTGGCAGGTATGTGGTCACCGGCGCCAGGGTTTTTCGGCTTTGCACACCATGGTGTGCATCCGGGGGCACCCGACCTGGCCGCGAGCGCTGCCTCGAAAACGCCTCAAATACCACCTCGAAAACGTTCCGGTGGAGGTGTTAAAGGAGTGCGACGCTGGTCGCCGAGAATCGGCCCGGCAGGGTGAAAACACGCGACCTGCATCGCACGCTTCTAAGCGCACGCTTTGAGCAAAACGGGCGCAAAAAAGGCGCAAAAAAGGCACGAAAACGGCGCGAAAAGAGCGCGAAAACGCAGGCGGAACAGCCGGCGCCAAAGGCTACAGCGCCTCGACCTCGAACTGCAGCTGAGGGTTGGCGTAGGCGTCCTGGGACTCGACGAGTAGGAGCTCGGCGGAGTCGGCGTCGTAGGTGCGCTTGAGCAGGTCGTAGACGGAGCTGGCAGTCTTGGCCAAGGCGTCGGCGGCGTTGCCGCCGCGCAGGTAGTGGCCGGTGAAGAGGGCTGCGGTGACGTCGCCGGAGCCGTTGCGCTTGAATGGCAGGCGTGGGGTGCGCACGATCCACTTGCCGTGGTCGTCGACGGCGATCATTTCGATGGTGTCGGCGGGGGCGTCGGCGCGTTCGACGGAGGTGACGAGGACGGTGGAGGGGCCCATCTCGCGGGCGGCATCGACGGCGCAGAGGGTGGAGTCCAGGTCGGTGACGTCTTGTTCTACGAGGTAGCCGAGTTCGAACTGGTTGGGGGTGATGAGGTCGGCGACGGGGACGACGCGGTCGCGTAGGAGGGGCGGGATGTTGTCGGAGACGAAGCAGCCGGATTTGGCGCTGCCCATGACTGGGTCGCAGGCGTAGATGGCGTCGGGGTTGACGGCTTTGACGCGGGCGACGGTGTCGATGATGACGTCGGCGATGTCGTCGCCGCCTTGGTAGCCGGAGAGGATGGCGTCGACACGCGGGAGGGCCCCGCGCTCCTCGATGCCGTCGATGATGGCCGCAACCTCCGTGGCTGGGATCATTGGGCCTTTCCAGGAGCCGTACCCGGTGTGGTTGGAGTAGTTGACGGTGTAGACGGGCCACACTTCGTGGCCGATGCGCTGCAGTGGGAAGACGGCGGCGGAGTTGCCTACGTGGCCGTAGGAGACGGCGGACTGGATCGACAAGATATTGCTCATGGGGATAAGCGTACAAACCTGACGGCTACTTGTCTTCAGAACCCCCGTCTGAATCTTCCATGGGTGCTTCGGCGGGTTCGGGGACCTCGATGAGCACGCTACGGGTCTTAATGCGTCCGCGCCGGTCGCGGCCGCCTTCCGCGGTATAGCGTAGGCCGTCGTGGACGATGGCGGACCCCGGCAGCGGCACGCGGCCCAGCTCGTAGGACAGCAGGCCTGCCACAGTATCGACGGAGTCGGTGACGTCCTCCTCGAAGGCGAGCTCGTAGTCGAGGTTGTCGGCGAGGAAGTCGACGAGGTCGTCGAGAGGCAGGCGTGCCTGGGCGCGCAGGGTGCGCGCGGCGACGAACTCGATTGGGGCGTCTTCGTCGTCGTCGTATTCGTCGGTGATTTCGCCGACGATTTCCTCCAGGAGGTCCTCCATCGTGAGCAAGCCGGCGACGTTGCCGAACTCGTCGATCACGATGGCGATGTGCGTGTTCACCCGCTGCATCTCTTGCAGCAGCACGTCGAGTGGCTTGGAGTCCGGGATGAACAGCGGGTCGCGCATCAGGGTGGACAGCACGGTGTCCGGCGCCACTGGGGTGCCGGTGGGGCCGAACATGTCCTTCAAATATGCGACGCCCACAATCTCATCGACGTTCTCCCCGATGACGGGCACGCGGGAGTGCCCGGAGCGCACCATCAGCGTGGTTGCCTGGCGGGCGGACTTCTCCCCTTCAATCCAGATCATTTCGGGGCGCGGCACCATGATTTGGCGGGCGTGGGTGGAGGCGAGGTCGAAGATGTTTTGGATCATGCGGCCCTCGGCGGTTTCCACCACGCCTTTCTCCTGGGCGATGTCGACCATCTCGCGCAGCTCCACTTCGGTGGAGTACGGGCCGTCGCGGAAGTCCTCGCCGGGGTGGAACAGGTTGCCCACCCAGATGAGCAGGCGTGAAACTGGACCGAGGACCCGGTTGACAATGACCAGCCACGGCGCCGCCTTCAACGAGATCGTGTAGGGGTTGCGGCGCCCCGCGGTGCGCGCAAATACGCCGATGATGCTGAACTGCAGCAGCGTCACCGACGCGACTGCGGCGATGATCGCCCACGCGTCGGAGGAGAGCAGGTCCATCGCCAGCATGGCGGCGAAGACGGCTGCAACGGCGTCGAGGACGGTGCGCAGCATAACCAGCATGTTGATTTGGTTGGCGCGGGCGTCGACAACTCGGGCGAGCGCCTTGGCCCCGGAGACTTCGTCCTTGACCATGGTTTCTACGCGGGCGCGCGAAATCGGGGTCAGCGCCGATTCAACCGATCCGAACAGGCCGGAAAGTAGCAGCGCAATCACGGCGACGACGCCGTAGGCAACGGTGAACTCCATTTAGTCGCGGCCCTTCATCATGCGGTCGAGCTCCTCGCGGTCGGCGGCTGAGGGAAATGCATGGGCGCCGGTCGGCTTAGGCTGGTACTCGATGCCGCGTGCCGCCAGCGAGTCGTACCAGTCCGCGAGCAGCTCGTTTTGCAGCGAGAACATCTCGCGTTCCTCGTCCGGCATGACGTGGTCGTAGCCGAGCAGGTGCAGCACACCGTGGACGGTGAGCAGGGCGAGCTCGTGGCCGAGGTTGTGGCCTGCCATCTCCGCCTGCTTGCGGTCAAAGGATGGGCACAGGATGATATCGCCGAGCATCGCCGCGCCGAACGGGGACGCGTCCGGGCGTCCGCCGCCTGGGGTGAGCTCGTCCATCGGGAAGCTCATGACGTCCGTGGGCCCTTCCAGATCCATCCACCGAACGTGGAGGTCAGCCATGGTGGCTTCGTCGACAAGCGTGATGGTTGCCTCCGTGTCCGGGTGCACATCCATGGCTTGCAGGGCGAAGGAGCAGACATCGACGAGCATTTCCTCGTTGACGTCCGCCTCCCCCGATTCGTTGAGGACTTCAATACTCACTGTCTTGCCTCTTCTTCGCGTTGTTTTCGTTCGTAGCGTGCGGCGTTGCGCGCGTCGTGCTCGTCGTAGGCCGCGACGATCCGGGAGATCAGGTGGTGGCGCACGACGTCTTCTGCGCGCAGGTCCTGGAAGGAAATGCCCTCGATGTCGCCGAGGATGCGGCGGGCGACGCGCAGGCCGGAGACCGTACCGCGCGGCAAGTCAACCTGGGAAATATCGCCCGTGACCACCATCTTCGAGCCGAATCCCAGACGGGTGAGGAACATCTTCATCTGGGAGCCGGAGGTGTTCTGGGCCTCGTCGAGGATGACGAACGCATCCGAGAGGGTGCGCCCGCGCATGTACGCCAGCGGGGCGACCTCAATGATGCCGGCCTCGATGAGCTTCGGGATGGCTTCCGGGTCCATCATGTCGCGCAGCGCGTCGTAGAGCGGGCGCAGGTAAGGGTCGATCTTGTCGCTGAGCGTGCCCGGCAGGAAGCCGAGCTTCTCCCCTGCCTCGACGGCGGGGCGGGTCAAAATGATGCGCTTGACCTCTTTATTGTGCAGCGCCTGCACGGCCTTCGCCACGGCCAGGTACGTCTTGCCGGAGCCGGCCGGGCCGATGCCGAACGTGATGGTGTTGTCGTCGATCGCGTCGACGTAGGCCCGCTGGCCTGCCGTCTTCGGCCGGATGACCTTGCCGCGCCGCGAGATGATCTCCGCGCCGAGCAGCTCCGCCACCGACTCCGGTGACTCCACCTCCATCAGCGAAATCGCGTGCGTGACGGTATCCGCGGTAATGGGAACGCCGCGCCGCGCCATCGACTCGAGCTCGTCGAGCACCCGCAGCGCGTGCGCGACCACCACGGCCGGGCCCCGCACGGTCACCGCGTTGCCGCGGGCGTGCACGTCGGCGCCGAAGTGTTGGTTGAGCACCCGCAGGTTCGTGTCATTAATACCGAGCACGTCCTGGGTGTATACAGAGTCAAGCTCAATGTTGCGCGTGACCAAAGGTTCCATGTCGCCTAACCCTACCAGCGCGTCGTTAGCGCGCCGATTGCGCATAGTGCAGCAAAACCGGCGCTGGCGGTGCGCAACACTTCCGGCCCGAGGGTGACAGCGCGGGCGCCGATGAGCTCGAGCTCATCCTCGCCGATGCCTCCCTCAGGCCCCACGATGAGCCAGATGTCCCGTCCGAACTCGACGGTGGTCAGCGGCACGGCCGCGTCTTCGTGAAGCACCAACGCCTGCTTTTCGACGCCCCCTTCGCCCACCTCGGCAAGCAGGTCCTTCAGCTGGTTCGTGGTCACCGGATCTGCGACCTGCGGCACCCAGGCCCGGCGCGCCTGCTTCGCGGACGCGATCGCCTGGTGCTGCCACTTCTCCACCTGCTTGGCCTGCTTGGCGGCGGGCCAGCGCGCGATGGTGCGGTGCGAGATCCAGGGGACGATGGCGTCGACACCTCCTTGCACGGCGAGATCGACGGCGAGCTCCGCGCGTTCCGACTTCGGCACTGCCTGCACCAGGGTGACGCGCTGCTCGGGCGCGGGCACGGTGCGTACCTCAGTGACGTCGCCGCGCAGCTGCTGCTTGTCGCTGTGACGGACAATGACGTCCGCGACGGTGCCGGCGCCGTCGGTCAGCGCGATGCGCTCGCCGGGCTCGATGCGTTTGACGAAGGCGTGCTTCGCCTCGTCGCCGTCGAGGGTGCCGCTGGCGGGGTTCGGGGTGAGGAAGTACGGAACGCTCATTTAGCGGCGGAACCTGTCGCGCATGCGGGAGAAGAAGCCTTCGTCGCGCTCGTCGTCGTGGTGGACGCCGGTGGCGTCGCCGCGGGCGTCGCGAAGCTGCTCGAGGCTGCGGCGCTCCTCGCCACTGAGGTGCGTCGGCACGACGACCTGGATGTGGGCGATCATGTCGCCGTGGCCCTCGGCGCGCAGGCGTGGCATGCCCTCGCCCTCGAGGCGGACCTCGTCGCCGGGCTGGGTGCCGGCCGGGATCTCGATGGTGGTCGTGTCACCGGCAAGGTTTTCGACGTCGATGCTGGTGCCCAGCGCGGCGTCGTACATCGGCACGTTCAGGCGCAGGTGCAAGTCGTTGCCGTCGCGCACGAACGTCGAGTGCGGCGCGGTCTGCACCTCCACGTAGAGGTCACCGGCGGGACCGCCACCGTGGCCGACCTCGCCCTGCCCCGCCATGCGGATGCGCATCCCGTTGGCGATACCCGCCGGGATCTTCACCTTCAGGTCGCGGGTGGCGCGCACCCGACCGTCGCCGGCGCACTGGCGGCACGGATCCTGGATCACTTCGCCGTAGCCGTGGCACTTCGGGCAGTCGTGCGTGGTCATCACGTTGCCCAGGAAGGACTGCTGCACTTCCTGCACCACGCCCTGGCCCGCGCAGTAGTCACACTGCACGGGCTTCGCCTCAGACTCGGAGCCGGTACCGTGGCACTTCTGGCACAGCACTGCTGTATCGACGGTCACCTCCTTCGTCACGCCCGCGTAGGCGTCCTCCAGCGTGATCTGGGTGCGAAGCAGGGCGTCATTGCCCGGCTGAACGCGCGAGCGAGGCTCGTGGCTGCGCCCGCCTCCGCCGAAGAAGGCATCGAAAATGTCGCCGAAGCCCCCGAAGCCGCCGCCACCGGCGCCGCCCATGCCGCCCTGCTCCATCGGGTCGCCGCCGCGGTCCACGATGCTGCGCTTCGCCGGGTCCAGCAGCACCTCCTGCGCCAGCGAGATCTCGGCGAACTTCTCAGCCGCCTCATCAGACGGGTTCACATCCGGGTGGTACTTGCGGGCGAGCTTCCGGTACGCCCTCTTAATTTCCTGCTCGGTCGCCTCTCGGTCAACGCCGAGGATGCCGTAATAATCACGAGCCACTAGTTAGTTCCCTTTCAACACTTCGAAGTTATTCGCCCCGCAAAATGCGACTGATGTACTGAGCCACGGTGGCAACCTTTTGCATGGTACCCGGATAGTCCATATGTGTCGGACCGACCACCCCAAGGCCGCCGAGCGCCTCGTCGCCAGCTCCATATGCAGTACTAACAATGGAGGCCTGAGAAAATTCCTTTTCCTCATTCTCATTGCCAATACTGACCGAGACGTGCTCCAGCTGCTGCGCGTTCGCCAACAGCTTCAGCACGATCACCTGCTGCTCCAGCGCCTCAATCACGCTGTGCAGATCCACCATCCGGTTCACGCTCAAGTTCCCGGCGCCCGCGATGAGCAGCCGGTCGGTTGTGGTCTCCACCAGCGTCTCGATGAGCACCGCCGTCGCCCGCTCCACCGCATCCGCGATAACCGGCGGCGCCTGCGCGTGCAGCATCTTCAGCGCGGCGGAGGCATCGCGCATCGTCTTGCCCACCAGCACCGTATTGAGCAGGTCCCGCAGCAGGAACACCCCGTCGGTGCCCAGCGGCGCGGCGAGCTCCACGTTGCGCTGGTCCACGCGCCCGGTGTCCGTGATCAGCACCAGCAGCAGTCGCGTTGGAGCCAGCGCCACCACCTCGCAGTGCTTCACGCGAGACACGTTCAGCGTCGGCAGCTGCAC
Organism: Corynebacterium sp. NML98-0116; assembly: GCF_001767255.1. Lineage (GTDB taxonomy): Bacteria > Actinomycetota > Actinomycetes > Mycobacteriales > Mycobacteriaceae > Corynebacterium > Corynebacterium pseudogenitalium. The sequence continues at coordinate 648,856 of NZ_CP017639.1, read as the reverse complement.
CACCGCCGCCTGGTTCGTCAGCTGGGCCAGCAGCTGCACGCTGCGGCGCAGCACGTCCTCCATGTCCACGCCGTGCTCAAGGAAGTCCAAAATGGCGTGGCGCTCCGCTGTGGACAGCGGTTTGACGTCGTGGAGGGCGTCGACAAACGCGCGGTACCCGGCCTCCGTCGGGATGCGCCCCGAGGACGCGTGCGTCTGCGTGATGTAGCCCTCGCGCTCCAGCACGCTCATGTCGTTGCGGATGGTCGCCGAGCTGACCTTCAGCCCGTGGCGCTCCACCAGCATCTTCGATCCGACGGGTTCCTGCCGCGCAATATAGTCGGCGACGATTGCGCGCAGCACCCGCTGTCTGCGATCATTCGCTGCACTCATTAGCACTCTCCTTCGTCGACTGCTAACTCATACTACTCTGCCTCCTCGGCAGCCAAAATGTCCGTCACAATCCCGTCTGCCAGCAAGCGCCCCGCATCAGTCACGGCCACGCTCTCACCCGCAGTCAACAGGCCCGCCGCCACATACTTCTCGACGACCCCCTCCGCCCCCGAACCAATCATCCCCCGAGGCACACCCTCCTTCAGACGCAACCCCAGCATCACCTGCTCCTCGTGCCGCTCCTGCGGCGTGAGCGTCTCCCCGCCGTCAATCGGCAGCGTGCTGTCGGCGAGCAACTGGTTGTAGCGCTCCGGCCGCTTCACGTTCCAGAACCGGCGGTCCCCAATAAACGAGTGCGCCCCCGGGCCCGCGCCCCACCAGTGCGCGCCACGCCAGTACAACAGGTTGTGCTGGCACTCCCCACCTGGCCGCGCCCAGTTGGACACCTCGTACCAGCCGAACCCGGCCGCCTCCAAGGTCTCAGCGATCATCTCGTAGCGGTCCGCGTACACGTCCTCCTGCGGCTCGGGCAGCTCACCGCGGCGGATCTTGCGCGCCATGGCGGTGCCATCCTCCACGATCAGCGAATAAGCACTCACATGGTCGACGCCCGTCGACAGGATGGCGTCGAGGGTGCGGCGTACGTCGTCGTCCGTTTCCGTCGGCGTGCCGTAGATCATGTCCAGGTTCACGTGCTCGAAGCCGGCGTCGAGGGCCTCCTTGGCCGCCGCGACCGCCCTGCCCGGCGTGTGCTTCCGGTCCAACACCTTGAGCACCGACGCCGACGCCGACTGCATCCCCAACGACACCCTCGTAAAGCCGTGCTCCAGCAGCCCCGCGAAGTACGCCGGATCCGTCGACTCCGGGTTCGACTCCGTCGTCACCTCCGCCCCCGCCCGGATGCCGAAGGTGTCCCGCACCATCGACAACACCCTGCCCAGTCCATCCGCCCCCAACAGCGAGGGGGTCCCACCCCCGATAAACACTGTGCTCGCCTCAGCCACGCCCGGCTGGTGTGCCGCCAGCTGCAGCTCCTTTTCCAGCGACTCTAGGTACTCCGCGTGGGAGCTCTCCACCTCCGTCGGCGTATAGGTATTGAAGTCACAGTACCCACACCGTGTCGCGCAAAACGGCACGTGGATATAGACGCCAAAGTCGGGCTGTGATTGCTGCGCTGTGTTCATACCTCGCAATTGCAGCAGACCGGGGCCGAGTTTGCGAATTGCATTCGAGGCGTGCTCCCTGGCCGGCCAGTGCCAAAAGACGCAACCCCTTTTTCACGACCTGGGCTTTTGCCTCCTCCCCCAACAAGAAGTGCGTCCTTTGGCACTGCTACATGAGGACAAGCACCAAATTCCCTCACAAACCATCAGCGAACTGGGCAGACGCAAACCCCCGCCCTCAAATGAAGGAATTTGGTGCGCACCCCCTCGTGCCACAGACCTACGCCCCGCGGCGGCGGCGCTTCGCGGCCACCTTCGCCACTATGGCGTCCACCCGGGCGCGCTCCTCGAGAAACTGTGGCGGGGCGACACCGCGCATCGTGCGCACGAACGCGGGGTGGTCGATGCAGACGGTTTCCATCCAGCCGTCGACGGCGGCCTCGACCAGCTCGCCGACCCGCGCATACAGGTGCGGCAGGCTCACGGCACCCAGTTCCCTTGCGACCATCTCGGTCTGCTCGAGCGTGTACTGCACGATCTCGCCGAGGTGCTGCACGGTCAGGTCGGTGCGGCCGGCAAGCGCATCCTGCATGGTCTGCACGGAGAACGGCGCTTGGAGTGGGAAGAGGTCTTCGAGGCCGGCGGCGTCAAGAAGTTCGGGCTCGGGGATCTTTTCCTCCGGCCGGTAGGAGGCGGAGAGCACCCCGGCGCGCATCCCGGTGGTCAGCGCCTGGCGAAGCCCGATGAGTTCGCCGACGATGCGGCGGGCGTCGTTGCGGGCATCGTCGACGATTTCGACGAATTCAGCGAGGCAGTCGTCGGTAAGTTCGCCGTCGTAGTCTGCGACTGCTTCGGCGAGGTGCTCCGTGTATTCAGCAACTTCGTCGCCGATGTTGTAAATCTCCTGTGTCAGCTCACGGTGGCGTAGCATCGCTGCAGTTTTATGCACGAATAGCCCCCTTCTGGCTCACAGGAAGTACGGATCAAAAGTCGATGGAAATGTTAAGCCATGGGCGCGCCCCACGGGTTGAGGCGCGCCGGGGGCCTAGCGCTCGTAGAGCTTGTCGATGTCCTCGCGGAAACGCTCGAACACCACATTGCGCTTCACCTTGAGGGTTGGCGTCATCTCGTTTGCCTGCTCGCTCAGGTCGCGGTCGAGGATGCGGAACTTCTTGATCGCCTCGGCGTGCGAGACGGTCCCGTTGGCAACGTTGATGGCGTCTTGCACCTCGGCGCGCAGGACGGGGTCGCCGGCGAGCTCGCTGAGTTTGCGGTTCTCCGGGATGTTGTGGGTGGACTTCCAGCGCTGCAGCTCTTCCTCGTCGAGGGTCACCAGTACGCCGACGAACGGCTTGCCGTCGCCGACGACGAGCGCGTTGGAGATCAGCGGGTCCTGGCGGATGATGTCCTCCATCGGCCCCGGTGAGATGTTCTTGCCGCCGGCGGTGACGATGAGGTCTTTCTTGCGGCCGGTGATGCGCACGTAGCCTTCGTCGTCAACCTCGCCGAGGTCACCGGTGTTGAACCAGCCTTCGGTGAAGGCTTCTTCGGTGGCGGCTTTGTTGTTCCAGTAGCGGTCGAAGACGCCGGGGCCCTTGAACTCGATTTCGCCGTCGTCGTTGGTGCGGACTTGGTAGCCGTTGACCGGGCGCCCGACGGTGCCAATCTTGTTGGCGTTCTTGTTATTGACGCAGGATGCGGCGCAGGTTTCGGTGAGCCCGTAGCCCTCGTAGATTGGGATGCCGATGCCGCGGAAGAAGTGCAGCAAGTCGGCGCTCATGGCGGAGCCGCCGGTGATGCCGTACTTCACGGAGCCGCCGATGGCCTCCTTAATCTTGGAGTAGACGACGCGCTCGAAGACGCGGCGCTTCGCCTTGAGTATCCGGCTCGGCCCCTCGGGGGTGTCCATGGCCTTGGAGTACTCGATGGCGGTCTTCTCCGCCTCAAGGAACGCAGCCTTGCCGATGGCGGAGCCGTCCGCGGCCTTGTTATAGGCCGCATTGCGGACCTTCTCGAAGACGCGCGGCACGCCGAGCACCATGTTCGGCTGGGCGCGCTGCAGCTCCACGGTCAGGGTGTGGGTATCGGCCCAGTGGGACTGGGTGGCGCCCGCCATCGTCAGTGCGAGGCTGACTGCGCGCTGCAGCACGTGCGCCAGCGGCAAGAAAGTAACGACGCGCTTGCCGGGGCGGGCCACCTCACCGATGTCGTTCTTGATCAGCGCCCAGGTCTGGTGTGCCCAGTTGCCGTGGGTTAAGGCCACGCCCTTCGGGCGGCCGGTGGTGCCGGAGGTGTACACGATGGACCCGAGGTCGTCGTGGGTGAGGGAGGCGGAGCGGGCGTCGACAAGCGACTGCTCGACATCCCTGCCCTCGAACTTGACGGTTTCGACCCCGGCGGCGTTGAATTCGTAGATCTTGCGCAGCTTCGAGCTCGAGTCCTTCAGGCGCGGCTTGCCGTCTTCCTGGAGGAGGAAGGCGCTCATCAGCTGGGTGTGGTCGCGCGACTCGGTGAAGGCGATCTCGGCGCCGGAGTCCTCGAGGATCCACTGGATCTGGTGCATGGAGCTCGACGGGTAGATCGGGACGCTGACCGCCCCGGCTGCCCAGATGGCGAAGTCAACGAGGGACCACTCATAACGGGTGGAGGAAAGCACCGCGATGCGGTCGCCCGGCTCGACGCCGTTTGCGATGAGCCCCTTGGCCGTTTCGTAGACCTCTTCGAGGAACTCCCCCGCGGTCACATTGACCCAGTCGTAATTACGTGGGCGGGAAAACAGCACGATGTGAGGCTTTTTCGTGCAGATATCCACGAGCGCCGACAGGCAAGTGTCAGTGGGACTCAGCTTGAATCCGAGCGGAGTTGTGTACGTTTCTGAAGCCATGGTTGGCAAGGTTACCTGACAGAAACTACCTTTTGCGTGAGCTCCACTCTGCAAAACATCAGTTCTTTGGCACAATGGGTTGATGTGACCAACGTAGAACTGCTCCATTCATTAGCTTCCGCGTACGGGTTCGGCACGAGCTACCGCGCTTCCAACGGTGCGATGACCACCCCGCCGCCGGAATCATTCATCTCCCTGCTGCAGGCCCTGGGCGTCAACATTAGCGACGCCCCCTCCGACGAGGAGTTGCACCACCTGATTCACGCCAGGCACCAGTACTGGGCAACCCGCCCGCTGCCGCCCTGCGTTGTGGCCACGGCCGGGCAGGAGCGCCACTTCAACGTCCACGTGCACGACGGACACCCGGCCCACACCTGGATCCAGCTTGAGGACGGCACCCCGCGCGAGACCTACCAGGACGAAAACTGGGCGCCACCAACTGCCGACGTCGCCGGCGTGGTCTGGGGCGAGGCCACCTTCCACGTGCCGGGCAACCTGCCCCCGGGCTACCACACGCTGCACCTGGAGTCCGATAACTTCAAGGACTCCTGCCCGCTGCTGGTGGTCCCGGCGCGTCTGGAGAGCAACCAGCGCTACATCGATAACCCGGTCTTCGGTGTGATGGCGCAGCTGTACTCGGTGCGTTCCGAGCAGTCCTGGGGCATCGGCGACTTCGAGGATCTCGGCACGCTCGCGGTGCTGCTGGCTGAGCAGGGCGCTGATTACCTGCTGATCAATCCGGTGCACGCGGCACAGCCAATCCCGCCGGTGGAGGACTCGCCGTACCTGCCGACGTCGCGCCGCTTCGTCAACCCGATCTACATCTCTGTCGAGGCGGTTGATGAGTACTACAAGCTGGACAAGGACGCGAAGGCCCAGATTGAGCGCATGGTCGCTCCGCTGAAGGCGCTCAACCGCAGTGCGGAGCCGCTGCGTCGCAACGAAATCTTCGAGACGAAGCTCGCCGTACTTCGCGAGCTGTTCTTCATCGCCTGCGCCGACGAGCGCCGCACCCACGACTTCGAGCTCTTCTGCCTCGACGAGGGCGAAGGCCTCGAGGAGTTCGCCCGCTGGTGCGCAGTGGAGGCAATGGAGACCGCGCCGTCGCGCCACGAGCTCGACGAGGAACTCGAGGAACTCACACGCTTCTACATGTGGCTGCAGTTCATCACCGACGAGCAGCGCCGCCGCGCCCAGGACAAGGCGCTGGCAGCGGGCATGAAGGTCGGCATCATGACCGACCTCGCGGTGGGGATCCACCCCGATGGTGCCGACGCCAACACGCTTGCCAACGTGCTCGTCCCCGAGGCGTCCGTCGGTGCCCCGCCGGACCAGTACTCCCAGCAGGGCCAGGACTGGTCGCAGCCGCCATGGCACCCGCAGGCGCTCGCCGAGGCCGGCTACGAGCCGTGGCGTGAGCTGCTGCGCACCGTGCTGCGCCACTCCGGCGGTATCCGCGTCGACCACATCCTTGGTCTCTTCCGCCTGTTCTGGATGCCACGAAACGTCTCCCCGATGTTCGGCACCTACATGAATTACGACCACGAGGCCATGGTGGGCACCCTGGTGCTCGAGGCGCAGCGTGCGAACGCCGTGGTGGTGGGCGAAGACCTGGGCACGTTTGAGCCGTGGGTCCAGGACGTCCTGCAGGACAAGGGCATCCTTGGCACGACGGTGCTGTGGTTCGAGTCGTACGACGACGGCTCCCCGCTCCACACCTGGGATTACCGCCGCTTGGCGTTGTCGGCCGTCGGCACGCATGACCTGCCGCCGACCGCTGGCTACCTGCGGTTCGCGCACAACATCCTGCGCGACGAGCTCGGCCTGATCGAGGAGCCGCTCGAGGAGCTCAACGAGCAGGACCACCAGTGGCAGGCCCGCGTGCTTGACCGCGTGCGCGAGGACGGCCACTTCCACGGCACTTCCCTTGAGCACACCGAGTTCACGCAGCTGAGCGCCGAGGAGTTCGCCCGCGACGTCGACGTGGAGGACCTGCTCGTCGGCCTTACCCGCTTCATCGCCGCCACCCCATCGGCGATGACGGTGACGAACCTGGTGGACATGGTCGGCGATACCCGCATCCAGAACCAGCCGGGCACCAACGCGGAGCAGTACTCCAACTGGTGCATCCCGCTGACGGACAACAACGGCAAGGCGGTCCTCATCGAGGACCTGCCGAGTATCGAGCTGTTCGGTCGGGTCGCGGAGGCGTCGAAACGCTAGCGCGCTAGAGCAGCCCGGCCAGGGCCGCGACGATGACCAGCGCAATCATCACCCACAGTGCCTGTGTGACACGGGACTGTGGGTATTTGCGTTTCTGCTTCGGAAGCTGCTGATCGCGCTTGCGGAGTTCTTCAGGGTTGGCCATAGTTGACCACCTTACTTCTTCGAAATTTTGTACGCGATCCAGTCACTCAAACGCAGCATCGCCCACGAGGCCACCCCCGCGAGCGGCAGCGCCACCAGCAGGATCAGTGGCGTCTGCAGCCATGGCGACAGATCAAACATCGCTGCCCTCGAGCCCGCGGCGGACCAGCAGAGCGCGGGTGTCCTTGTCGCGGCCGCGGAAGGCGCGGTAGGCCTCGGCGTAGTCGCGCGCGGCACCAACCGAGAGCACCGTGTCCCGGAACCGCTGGCCGCTGTCCCGGTTGATACCGGATTCCTCGATGAACTGGTAGCCGTCGGCGTCCAACGCCTCCGCCCACAGGTAGGAGTAGTAGCCCGCTGAGTAGCCGCCCGCGAAGATGTGGTTAAACCACGTGGAGCGGTAGCGCGGCTCGAGGCCTTCGACGTCCAGGCCAACCTTCTCGAGTGCCCGCTGCTCGAAGGCGTCAATGTCCTCGGGCACCTCGCCGTCGAGCGAGTGCCACGCCAGGTCAATCGCGCAGGCCGCCAGGTACTCCGCGGTGGCGAAGCCCTGCCCGAACGTCCGGGACTGGCGCACGGCCTCCAGCAGCGCATCCGGGATGACCTCGCCGGTGTCCACGTGGCGCGCGTAGTTACGGATGATCTCCGGCGCGAACGCGTAGTTCTCGTTGATCTGGGAGGGGAACTCCACCCAGTCGCGCGGCACGTTGGTGCCGGAGAGCGTCGGGTAGCGCACGTTGGACAGCAGTCCGTGCAACGCGTGGCCGAACTCGTGGAACACGGTCGTAACCTCGTCGATCGTCAGCAGGTCGGAGGTCAGCGACATCACGTTCACCACGACGGGCTTCGTGCCGGTCAGCGTCGACTGGTCCACGAAGGAGCTCATCCAGGCTCCCCCGCGTTTCGACGGCCGCGCCCCGTAATCCGTCAGCAGCAGGCCAATGCCGGTGCCGTCTTCCTCCTTGACCTCCCACACGTGTACGTCGTCGCGGTAGCCGTGCAGGTCCTCGCGCTGAGTAACCGTGATGCCGTAGAGCAGGTTCGCAGCGTAGAAGACGCCGTCGCGCAGCACCTGCTGCAGCGGGAAGTACTTGCGCAGCTCGGCGTCGTTCACCGCGAAGGCCTCCTCCCTGCGGCGCGCTTCCCAGTACGGCCAGTCAGCGCCGTCCAGTTCCATCCCGGCCAGCTCACCTGCGAGCTTGCGTTCCGCGGCGGCGTTCGACGCGGCCGCGGGCGCGAGGTCACTGATGAGCTTGCGGGCCGCGGCAGCGCTGCCCGCGGTTTCCTCCGCGATGACGTAATCGGCGTGCGTGTCGAAGCCGAGCAGCTTCGCGCGCTCCTGGCGCAGCCGCACCGACTCGACCACGAGCGCACTGTTGGTGTCACGGCCGCGCTGGCGGGAGGCGTCGAACAGCTTGTGGCGCGCGCTGCTGGACTCGAGCTCGGCCTGCAGCGACTGGGTCGTCGGCAGCTCGATCGGCACGACGTAAACACCGGGGTCATCGGCGTCGCGGTAGGCTGCGAGCTCCTCCTCGCTCAAGCCCGCGAGCTCCTCACGGGTCATGCGCACCGCGAGCTTCGTCGTGTCCGCGAGTAGGTTGCGGCCGAACTGCTCGGAAAGCTCCGAGAGGCGCTGATTCAGCTCGCGCAGGCGCTGTTTGCCTGCCTCGTCGAGCTCCGCGCCACGGCGGGTGAACCGGCGCAGCAGCAGGTCGTAGAGGCGGCGCGACTCCTCGTCCGCCGGGGCCTCCACTGCACGCAGGCGGCCATAAAGTTCTTGGTTCTGGTAGATCGCGTCCGTATGCGCGGACAGGCGCGGCACGATCGCGTCCGCGACCTGGTCAAACTCAGGCGAACCGTCGGTGCCCTGCAGGTTGAAAAACCATGCCAAGACTCGCTCTAAGTCGCTGCCCGCGCGCTCCAGCGCCTCGACGGTGTTCTCCCACGTCGGGGTGTCCTCGGCGCAAATGCGGGCAATTTCTTCTTCATGCAGCACGAGCGCCCGCTCGAAAGCGGGCAGTACGTGTTCAAGGCGGATCGCCTGGAAATCAGGCAGCCCGTAAGGCAGTTCGGACGGGTGCAACAACGGATTGTCAGTCATGGCACCCCATCCTACTTGGGGTGTGAGTTAGGCTGGCTTGCGGCCAATCACCAGGAAGGTCGGGCGCGACTCATGTCCCTGCGGCGCGCCGAACTCCTCGTCGATCTTGGTAATCTCCGGCAGCTCAACAACCTCGACGTCCTCCAGGCCAGCGGCGCGGAAGACCTCTGCGTATGCCTCCGGGGAGTCGGCCGTCGCGAGTGGCAGCTCCTCGAGTACGTCGTCGGTGTAGGTCAGCACGAAGGAGTCCGGACCGTTATCGGAGATGACCTGCGTGTCCTTCGAGATCCCGTTCGGGAACCAGGTCGCGTCCGCGGCGATGATCAGACCGCCAGGCTTCAGCGCCTCGGCCCAGCCACGGATCGCTTCCGTCGGCTCGCGCAGCGTCCACAGCAGGTAGCGGCTCACAACGACGTCGAAGTCGAAGAAGGACGGAGGCAGGTCCGTCACGTCGACTTCGGCGAACAGTGGGGTATTAATGCCTTCTTCCTGGCGAAGCTCCGCTTCGTCGCGGGCCTCGTCGAGCATCGGCTCGCACGCATCCACGCCAACAACCGCGTAGCCGAGCTCCGCAATGATGTGGGCAATGTAGCCGTCACCCGTGCCCATGTCCAACACGCGAACCGCGTCCTGCGGCATGTAGCGCTTGAAGATGTCAGTCCACGCTGCGCGGTCTGCCTTGGCGCGCTCTGCTGTCCTGTGTTCGCGGTGGTATGCCTCAGCCCGGCCTGCCCAGTACTCGGTGATGCGTGCTTGGGTATCTGTCATTTGGGACAACTCATTCCTACAGAAGAAAGACAATAATCACTCACTAGCATAAGTCACCTTCGGCAGCTCGTCGAGGAACTTGGCGGGAGCGTTTACACTGGCCTGTCATGGACGTCACCATCACCTGCCCCGCCGGCGCGATCACCGGCACCGCCACCACAGCCACCCGCGAGTTCTACTCCATCCCCTACTCGCGTATCGACGTCCCCTTCGATCCCCCACGTCCCGCCCCCGAGGGCCATCTCATCGACGCCACCACGCCGCACCCAGACACCATCGGGCTGAGCATCACCACCCCGGCAACAGCGCGGGCCCTGGATGACTACCCGGTGATGGTCTACCTGCACGGCGGCCGCTTCGAGGAGGGCAACCACTGCGAGACCACCTCCCAGCCGGAGGCGTTCGCGAAGCAAGGCGTCGTGCAGGTGCGGGTGGGGTACCGTCGAAAATTCCCTGGACTGCTCCCCTTCACCAATGACACGTCGTTCCGCGCGGTGGAGGACTGCCAGGAGGCGCTGCGGTGGGTGCTGCGCAACATCGAGCACTTCGGCGGCGACCCAACCAACGTCACGCTGGTCGGGCACTCGGCGGGGGCGGCGCTGGCGCTCTGGTTGGCGCGCCGCGACCACTACCAGGGAGCGTTCCGGCGCGTGCTGGCGCTGTCCCCCGCGTTTCCGCGCGTGCCCTTTGCGCAGCGCAAGTGGGCGGCGCGCGGGGCGCTCGGCACGCCGCTGACGCGCCTCGACCTCAACTGGTTGGCCGAGCGCCGCCCGGACGCCATCGAGCGCGCCTACCAGCGCTTCCGCACCCAGTACTTCCACGACATCGCGCTTGGCCCGGCACCCTTCGAGCCTGCGGAGCTCGCCGAGGTACCAATCGTGGTCACCTCCACCCGCGAGGAGTTCCACCAGTCCGGCGAGGGCTTCAACGCCTTTGGCGCCACGTTCATCCGCTGCTTCGGCCGATTCTTCGGCGCCAAAAGCGCGGCAGCCCGGCGCAACTACATCGAGGCCGCACGAACCACGGACCCCGGCAAACTCGCGGGCAGGTTCTTCTCGGACGCGCTGGTCCGCCGCTGGGTCGACGACGCCTGCGAGCACGGCCCCGCCGACATCCGCCAGATCGAGTTCTGCGCGGACACCCCGCTCGGCCACAGCTACGAGCTCGAGGCACTCTTCGGGGAGCCCACGACCTACATCGGCCAGCTCATCTACGGCTACATCTGCAGCGGGCAGGCCGACTGGCCCACCTACCGCCCGGGCCGAAACGTCCTGCGCGCCTCGCTCAACGCCGACACGACGACGGTCGTGGAGGATCCGCTGCGCAGCGTTCGGGAGGCGTTCAACCAGTAGGCTAGCGCCCGGCGCGCTCCAGCACAGCACGCAGCCGCTTATCCGCCAGCTCTTCGACCAGCCACGGCGAAAACGCGAACGGGGTCGCGTCCGCCGCGCGAACAACGTCGGCGGGGTCCGCCCAGTGCAACGAGTCCACCTCGTCCGGGTTCGGGTCCACAGCCTCGTGGCCCGGCGCCAGGCGCGCGGAGTACACCGGGCAGACTTCGTACTCAACGATGCCGGAGGAATCCACCGCACGGTAGCGGAACTCCGGCAGCACCGGCGTCACGTCCAGCACAGCCCCCTCCGGCAAGCGCAGTTCCTCGACCGAGCGGCGCAGGATCGCCGCCGGCACGTCCTCTCCGGGGCCGGGGTGGCCGCAGAAGGAGTTGGTCCACACACCGGGCCACGTCTTCTTCCCCAACGCGCGCCGGGTGAGCAGCAGCTGGCCGTCCTCGTTGAACAGCCAGCAGGAAAACGCCAGGTGCAGCGGGGTGTCCCCGGTGTGAACTGCGGCCTTGTCCGCGGAGCCGATCGGCGCGCCGTCCTCACTGAGCAGGATTACTTCTTCGCGCATTAGTTATTCAGGTTCCCCTTGAACTTCACGTTGCCGATCGTAAACTCCGCATCCCACAGGCCATCCGGGGTCACGTCGAAGGCATACTTCGCGTTCGTGGTTGCCCCCGGACCCAGCGGGCGGTCCACGCCGAGGATGTCTACCCCTGCCTGCTCGGCGCTGATCGGGTTGGCGTCGACAAACTTGTTGTTGCCGGTGTTGTAGCGCAGCTTCGGCTTGAGCACGTCAACGGGCATTGGCACGTCGCTCTTGTTCGTCACTGCCACGACGATAATGCTGCCGGCGCCGGTGCCGTAGCTGCTGCCCTGCCACTTGTAGGACAGCTCCATCTTCGGGTCATCGACGCGCTCGCCGGTGATCTCCGTGGAGGTCACCGGGTCCACCTGCTCTTGGTGGAACTCCGGCTGTGGGGCGCCAGTGGGCGTCGTCACCTCGATGTCAGTGGATGTTGCGGTGTCATCCTCAGACACGCACCCGCCCAGCGTGAGAGTAGTAACGAGCAGCAAGACCGCAGCTGACAGTGTGTGGTGGCGCATCGGTGCCCTTTCATATGGTTCAAGCGAAAACAATTGGTCACTATTGTACGAGTTTCACCCGGCCGCGCTACGCTGGGCCACCTATGCAATCTCTCACCCGTGTTTTACAAAGCGCTTCCGCCCTGTGGCCGTTCTACCTCGCCATCGTTGTGATCTCGACGGTTGTGGCAGGCCTCGGGCTCATTTCGCCATTTATCGTCCGCGAGGCAACCGACACAATTGTCGACGCCATCAATAACTCCGACAACGCGCCCGCCGACCCAGTGCGCACCGTGCTGTGGCTCGCGTTCGCGCTGTTTATTGCGACCTCGCTCAGCGGGCTGGCGAAAAATGTCTCCGGCTACCTCGGCGACGTCATGGCGGCGAGGATCCGGCAGATCCTGTCCACCCGCTACTTCGCCAAACTGCTTTCGCTGCCGCAGCGCTACTTCGACACCCAGGTCACCGGCACCATCATTGCCAGGCTGGATCGTTCGATTGCCTCGGTGACACAGTTCATCCAGTCTTTCTCCAACAACTTCTTGCCGATGATCATCCAGATCATCGCCATCCTCATCATCACCTCCTTTTATTACTGGCCGCTGACCCTGCTGCTGCTGGCGCTCTTCCCCATCTACACGTGGCTGACGGCGCTGACCTCGAAGCGGTGGCAGAAGTGGGAGGCGGAGAAGAACGCGCAGATCGACGAAGCGAACGGGCGCTTCGCGGAGGTCGTCGGCCAGGTCAAGGTGACCAAGTCATACGTGGCGGAGGTCCGCGAGCTGGACAAGTTCGGCAACCACTACAACAACACGGTGAGCATCACCCGCCCGCAGTCGCGCTGGTGGCACTCCATGGACGCCCTGCGCGGGCTGGCGATGTCGCTGATTTTCATGGGCATCTACATGATCCTGTTCGTGCGCACCATTCAGGGCCACTTCAGTATCGGTGACATGGTCATGCTCATTCAGCTAGTCACGATGGCCCGCCAGCCGGTCATGATGCTGAGCTGGATCGTCGACAGCGCCCAGCGAGCCGTCGCAGGTTCCCGCGACTACTTCCATGTCATGGACGAGATGGTAGAGCCAACCGCGAACCGCGAACTCGTTGCGGCGACCCAAACCTCAGGCGTGCCGGAACTCACCGTTCAAGAGCACCGCCCGCTGCCGGTCCAGGAACCCGTCGTGGAGTTCGACTCGGTCACCTTCGAGTACGAGCCTGGCGAGCCCGTCATCCACGACATGAGCTTTCGCGCCCACGCTGGGGAGAAGGTCGCCCTGGTCGGAGAGTCCGGCGGTGGCAAGTCCACCATCGTGAACCTGCTGCTGGGCCTCTACCCCATCCAGGAAGGCACCCTGAAGGTGTGCGGGCAGGATCTGGCGGAGCTGGGCGTCGAAAAGCTGCGCGCGACCACGGGCGTGGTGTTCCAGGAGGCGGCGCTGTTCTCGGGCACGGTGTTTGAGAACATCGCCTACGGCAAGCCAGACGCGACGATGGACGAGGTGGTCGCGGTGGCTAAGCGCGCCAACGCGCACGACTTCATCATGAAGTTCACCGAAGGCTATGACACCGTCATCGGCGAGCGCGGCCTGCGCCTGTCCGGCGGGCAGCGCCAGCGCGTCGCGGTCGCGCGCGCGATGTTGAAGGACGCGCCGATCTTGATTCTCGACGAAGCAACCTCCGCCCTCGACACCAAGGCGGAGCGCGCCGTGCAGGCAGGACTCGACGCGCTGATGGAGGACCGCACCACCATCATGATCGCGCACCGACTATCCACCATCGCGGAGGTCGATACCATTATCACCCTGCGCGACGGCCGCATCGACGAAATTGGCACCCCTGCGGAGCTTGCGGTCTCCGGCGGTATTTATTCAGAGCTACTGCGGCTCACCGCGTCCTCCTCGGCGGCGGATCGTGCCAGGTTACAGGCCTTCGGCTTCCACACCGACGACAGCGACGAGGAGTAGCAACCTCGCGGGCCTGTGGCGTGTGAGGGTGGCCTGACTACAGTCGTGGGACATGAAGTTCCCAGACCTTTCCACCCTCCGCGACCGCCGTACCCGCAAGTGGACCGTGCACGACGAGCACGTGCTGCCGCTGTTTATCGCCGAAAGCGACTTCCCCACCGCCCCGCCTGTCAAAGCTGCGGTGCTCGACGCCGTAGAGCGCGAATGCCTCGGCTACACGCCCGCACCTCGCGCGCAGTGCCTGGCAAAGAACGTCTCCGAGTTTTACGTCCAGCGCTACGGCTGGCGCCCGGACCCTGCACGCATCTTTACTGTCCCCGACGTGGTGCGCGGCGTGTTGCTGGCCATCGAGCACTTCACCGAAGGCGACGTCATCGTGCCCGTGCCGGCGTACTTCCCCTTCCTCGAGATCGCCTCAACCGCGGGGCGCAATCGCGTGGACGTCGGCAGCGAGGGCGGCCTGGACCTGGCAGAGGTCGAGGAGGCGTTTCGCAACGGTGCCGGTTCCATTATCGTGACCAACCCGATGAACCCGTGGGGCTACATCTTCAGCCGCGAAGAGCTCGACGCGATCTGCGACATCGCGCGCCGCTACGGGGGCCGCGTCATCGTTGACGAGATCCACGCCCCGATCGTCTACGAGGGCAGCCACGTGTGCGCCGCCGAGCATAACCCGGACGTGTGCATCACGATTACGGCGACGTCGAAGGCCTGGAACGTGGCAGGCCTGAAGTGCGCGCAGATACTCTTCTCCAACGATGAGGACGTGGCCACCTGGAACGCGCTGTCCGACATCACGAAGGAGGGCACGGGCACGCTGGGCATCGTGGCTGCGGAGGCCTGCTACGGGCAGGGCACCGAGTACCTAGACCAGCAGGTAGAGCAGCTGCGGGCGAACCGCGACTGGCTCGTCGAGGAGCTGCCGAAGCAGATCCCCGGCATCACCTTCCCCGTCCCGGAGGCGACCTACCTGCTGTTGGTGGACTTTTCCGGCACGAAGCTCACCACCGAGACCCCGGCCGAATGGCTCTTGGAACACGCGGGCGTGGCGCTCAACGAGGGCACCAGCTTCGGGCCCGGCGGCGCGCACAAGGCGCGCCTCAACTTCGCCACCTCGCCCGAGATCCTGCAGGAAGCCGTCCAGCGCATGGCTGAGGCAATCAAGCTACTGTGAGGAAGCATGAACGAAAACGACAAACTTCCTACCCCGCAGGCCACCGACTTCTCCACACCCACCCCGGCCGCCGAGCCGTGGGAGCGCCCTGACCCGGAGTGGTACAAGGACGCAGTGTTTTACGAGGTGCTGGTCCGCGCTTTCTTCGACCCGAACGGCACCGGCTCCGGCACCCTCCAGGGCCTGGAGTCCAAGCTGGACTACCTGCAGTGGCTCGGCGTCGACTGCCTCTGGATCCCACCGTTCTACGATTCGCCGTTGAAGGACGGCGGCTACGACATCCGGGATTTCCGCAAGGTGCTGCCGGAGTTCGGCACGGTGGAAGACTTCGTCTCCCTTATCGACGCCGCCCACCGTCGCGGGATCCGCATCATCACAGACTTTCCGATCAACCACACCTCCGACCAGCACCCCTGGTTCCAGGAGTCCCGCCGCGACCCGTCCGGCCCCTACGGGGACTACTACGTGTGGTCGGATGACCCGGAGAAGTACGCTGGCACCCGCATCATCTTCATCGACACCGAGGAGTCCAACTGGACGTTCGACCCGGTGCGCAAGCAGTACTTCTGGCACCGCTTCTTCTCCCACCAGCCTGACCTGAACTACGACAACCCGGCGGTCCAGCAGGAGATTTTGGACGTCATCCGCTTCTGGCTGGATCTGGGGATGGACGGCATCCGCCTCGATGCCATCCCGTACCTCTTCGAGCGCGAGGGCACCTCCTCGGAGAACCTGCCGGAGACGCATGAGTTCATTAAGAAGGTCCGCGCGTTGTTCGACGAGGAGTACCCGGGCCGCTTCCTGCTCGCGGAGGCGAACCAGCTCCCGGAGGAGGTCGTCGCCTACTTCGGTGAGGGCGAGGGTGACGAGTGCCAGATGGCGTTCCACTTCCCGGTCATGCCGCGCATCTTCATGGGGATCCGCCAGGAGCTGGCGCAGCCGATCGTCGATATCCTGCGCGAGACGCCGCCGATTCCCGAATCCGCGCAGTGGGGTATGTTCTTACGCAACCACGACGAGCTCACGCTCGAGATGGTGACGGACCAGGAGCGCGAGTTCATGTACCAGAACTACGCGTTCGAGCCGCGGATGCGCGCCAACGTGGGCATCCGCAGGCGCCTTGCCCCGCTGCTGGGTGGGCACCGCGGGCGCCTGCAGCTGGCGCACGCGCTGCTGCTATCCCTGCCCGGTTCGCCGTTTTTGTACTACGGCGACGAGATCGGGATGGGCGACAACATCTGGCTGCCTGACCGCGACGGTGTGCGCACCCCGATGCAGTGGTCGAACGACCGCAACGGTGGCTTTTCCAAGGCGGATCCGGAGCGGCTCTACCTGCCGCCGGTGCGCAACGACCAGTACGGCTACGACATTGTCAACGTGGAATCCCAGATGAAGCTGGAGAACTCGCTGCTGCAGTGGGTGCGCCAGATGATCATGATCCGCAAGCAGTACCGCGCGTTCGGCCGAGGCTCCTACATCGAGGTGGATCACGCAAACCCGCAGGTGTTAGCGTTTATCCGCGAGTATGAGGGCGAGCGAATCCTGTGCGTGCACAACATGTCTTCGCGCCCGCAGGCCGTCGAGATGGACCTGTCGCACTACAACGGCGTGGTGCCCCGTGAACTGACCGGCGGTGAGGAGTTCCCGGCCATCGGTGAGCTGCCGTGGCTGAGCACACTCGCGCCTCATGGCTTCTTCTGGTTCGATATCTCCTAACATTGGTCACATGATTGATATTGCTGCGCAGCGCTTCTACGGCGCGAAGTCCGAGCCAGTCGACGCCATCGACGTCGTCGCCGCGGAAGATGTCACCTCCCCAACCACCGGTGAGCGTTTCACCTGGCAGATCCTCGCGGTGCACCACGGCGGCACGGTCGACCACTACCAAGTGTTTGTCGACGCCACCGGCACCCACGACGTCCTGCACACCCCCGAAGGCGCCGAGGCCTACCTGGCCAACGTCGCAACGTTTGGCGCGGTGGAGGGCACCATCGACTCCGTCGGCGCGCGCCCGCTCGGGGCCGAGCAGTCCAACACTTCACTGGTGGTCGGCCAGCACATCGTCAAGGTGTTCCGCCGCCTCGAGGACGGGCTGAACCCGGACGTGGAGCTGCTGAGCCAGATCGCGGACTGCCCAGCGGTCGCCGCGGTGCGCGGCTACGCCACCCGCGACGGCCAGACCCTTGCGATGCAGCAGGACTGCATTGTGGGCGGCACCGACGGCTTCGTGCTCGCCACAGGCGGCACGCTCGACACCAGCGACACCGAGGCGCTCGGCACGGCGATCCGCCAGGTACACACCGCGCTCGCCGAGGCCTTCCCCACCGAGACCGCCAGCCCGTCGGCGCTGTGCACGCGACTGACACGGCACCTCGACTCCTACATCCAACGCGCGCCGGTGCTCGAGCAGTACCGCGAGCGCATCCTGAAGCTCTACTCGCTTCTCGACGCCAGCTCCGCCGCCACCGCCACGACACCCCTGACCACGCAGCGCGTCCACGGCGACCTCCACCTTGGACAGACGCTGAAGACGGATTCCCAGTGGTTCCTCATCGACTTCGAGGGCGAGCCAGCCCGTCCGCTGCAGGAGCGCCGTCTGCCGGATCACCCGCTGCGGGACGTAGCTGGGATGATCCGCTCCTACGGGTACGCCGCGGCTGTGGGCGGGTTTGACGCTGCCTGGGAGCGGGAGCACGTCGAAAAGCTGTTGGAGGGTTACGGCACTGCCCCCGCGAGCGAGGACCCGGTTCTTGCAGCGTACGTGGTGGATAAGGCTGCGTACGAGGTGGTGTACGAGGCGAACAACCGCCCAGATTGGGTGGAGATTCCGTTGAGGGCGATCGAAACACTCGTATAAACGTCTCACAGAATGGAAAAGATTTCCCATTTTTTCGCTGTGTGTTGTACTGTGTGGCAATGGACCACACACAGAACGCTCAAACGGGCACGAAACAGGGGAACTCCACCCAGGCGGTCGTCGTCACCGCGCTGGCACTGTTTTCCATGTTCTTCGGTGCCGGCAACCTGATTTTCCCACCAATCCTGGCCGTCCAGGCAGGCGATAACTTCTGGCCTGCCATCCTCGGCTTCCTCAGCACTGGCGCGCTGCTGCCGGTGCTGGCGGTCATCGCGATTGCGCTGTCCGGCACGAACGTGCGCGACCTCGCGCAGCGTGCAGGCAGCATCTTCGGTGTCGTTTTCCCGGTGCTCGCCTACCTGTCCATCGGCGCGTTCTACGCGCTGCCACGTACCGGCGCGGTGTCGATGGAAACGGCCATCACCCCGCTGTTCGGTGTGTCCGGCCTGTTCGCCTCGGGCGTGTTCAACGTCATCTTCTTCGGCATTGCCCTGGCGCTGAGCTGGAACCCGAACACCATCATGGAAAAGCTCGGTAAGTTCCTCACTCCGGCGCTGGTCATCCTGCTGGTCGTGATGATCGCCGTTTCGCTGTTCCGCTGGGACGTAGAGCCTTCCGCCCCTTCGGAGCACTACCAGTCCGGCCCGTACCCGACCGGCCTGCTGGAGGGCTACCTGACGATGGACTCCATCGCCGCGCTGGCCTTCTCCATTGTTGTGATTTCCACGCTGCGTTCGAAGGGCTTCCCTGAGGGCAAGAAGCTGGTCAACGGCACCATCGCAGCTGGCGTCGGTGCGGGCGCGCTGCTGGCACTCATCTACGTCGGGCTGGGCATGATCGGTCGCGTGATGCCGGACTCCGACCAGTTCGATAACGGCGCAGGCCTGCTGGCTGAAGCCTCCAACCTGACGATGGGCCAGGCGGGCCAGGTCATCTTCTCACTGATCGTGCTGCTGGCCTGCCTGACCACCGCGGTCGGCCTGATCACCGCGACCGCAGAGTACTTCTCCACCGAGTTTGGCGGCGCCTACCGCACGTGGGCGGTCATCTTCACCATCGCCTCGATGGTCATCGCGACCCAGGGCCTGGACTTCGTGATGACGATTGCCGCACCGGTCATCGGCTTCCTGTACCCGCCGGCCATTGCCTTGATCTTCGTCACCCTTGTCGAGCCAGCGTTCAAGCGCCGCCTGACCTTCCGCTGGGCGTTCTTCCTGCCGATCTGGGTTGCTGTGGTCTGGTCCGCAATCGAGACCTTCATTTCCCTGGACTGGGGCGCCGACGCCTTGCGTCCGCTGGTGGCGTGGGCTCCGCTCGACTCCGCGGGCCTCGGCTGGGTCCTGCCGGTGGCCGTCGCGTTCGTAATTGGCCTGGTCGTGGACCTGGCCCGCCCGAAGCAACACGCGGAGGACGTCAACGCGTAGTGTGGGGCCATGTCTACCCCACTCTCACTGATTGATTTTTGCACCAGATACTCCGGCGAGTCCGTTGCCGACGCAATGCAGCGTTCCGTTGCATTCGCGCAGAAGGCGGAATCGCTGGAGTATTCGCGTATTTGGTACTCCGAGCACCACAACATGCACAGCATTGTCTCCTCGGTGCCCGCGGTGCTCATTGCCCACATCGGGGCGAAAACCGAGCGCATTCGGCTCGGCGCGGGTGGCGTGATGCTGCCGAACCACTCGCCGTACGTGGTTGCGGAGCAGTTCGGGATGCTCGAGGAGCTCTACCCGAACCGTATTGATCTCGGGCTTGGCCGCGCCCCGGGCACCGACCAGCAAACGCTCGGCCGGGCGCTGCGGCGCGACCCGCGGGCGGCCGAGCACTTCCCGGAAGACGTGCTCGAGCTACAGGCGTGGTTGAGCGACAACTCCCCGCTGGCCGGGGTGACCGCCGTGCCGGGCGCAGGCACCAACGTGCCGCTGTATATCCTCGGCTCCTCCATGTTCGGGGCGTCGCTCGCAGCGAAGCTCGGCCTTCCGTACTCGTTTGCCTCCCACTTCGCACCCAACATGCTGGAGCAGGCCACGGTGTATTACAAGGAGAACTACGAGCCGTCCGAGCGCTACCCGGAGCCCTACTGCATCGCGGCCGTAAACGTCACCGCCGCGGACACCGCCGAGGACGCCGAGCGCCAGACCCACCTGGTGCACCGCAACCGGGTGCGCGCCATGATCGGCCGCCGCGGCACCATGCTCAACGACGAGCAGCTCGACGAGGTTGTGCGCTCCCCACAGGGCCAACAGATTATTGGCATGCTGCGCTACACCGCGGCCGGTACCGGTGATCAGGTCCGCGACTACCTCACCGACTTCGCCGCCACCGCGCACGCGGACGAGTTGATGATTTCGCTGCAGGCCCCAACGCATGAAGAGGCGCTGCGTTCGATGGAAATTCTCGCAGGAGTCTGGGACCGCTAGACTCTACACTCATGCATTTCAGCACCCTGTCGCGCGGGCTGGTGGCGTCCGCGCTCGGCGCCACGCTCGGACTGAGCCTCGCTGCATGTGGTCCCGCGACGCCCAGGAAGGATGTGGTCGTCGCAACGCAAGGGCCCCCTGCGGGCCTCGACTTCACCTCCATCGGTGGTGCCGCGGCACCCCAGGCGCTGATGGGCAACATCTACGAGACGCTCGTGCGTATCGACGCCAACGGCGAACCGCAGCCGTGGTTGGCGACCTCGTGGCGTGTAAGCGACGACGGCACCGTCTACACCTTCGACCTGCGCGAGGGCGTGACCTTTTCCGACGGCTCCCCCTTCGACGCCAGCGACGCCGTCTTCTCCATCAACTATGTGAAGGACTCCTGGGTCAACGGCATCAAGGAGAACATGGACCCGGTCGCATCCGCGCGCGCGGTGGACCCGCGCACGCTCGAGGTAACGCTGAAGGCACCGAGCGAGCAGTGGCTGTGGTCCATGGGAACGATGACGGGTGCGATGATGACGCCCGACTCCGTGGGAAGGCTCGCTCGAAACCCGTTGGGCACCGGGCCGTACACGCTGCGCTCGTTTGAGCCCGGCCACTCGATTGCCTTCGACCCGCGGCCCGATTACTGGGGCACAAAGCCGCAAAGCGGGGCCATGATCCGCTACTTCGGCGACGCCATCGCTGCGGTGAACGCGCTGCGCGTCGGCGATGTGGACGTCGTGTGGGCGATGCAGGCGCCGCAGCTACTCGACGCTTTGCCTGAAGACATCACCACCGCCGTCGGTACCACCAACGGCGAGGTGGTCTTCAGCATGAACAACAAGGCCGCACCCTTCGACGACGTCACCGTGCGGCAGGCCGCCGCCTACGCCATCGACCGTGACGCGCTCAACGCGGTGGTCTACAACGGGCTCGCCACCGACACTGGCGGCGCGCCCGTCCCACCGACCGACCCGTGGTTTACCGGCACCAACTACTACCCCTTCGACCCGGACAAGGCACGCGAATTGCTCGCCGGACGCACCCCTGAGGTCACCATCGAGGTGCCCAGCCTGCCGTACGCGCAGACCGCCAGCGAGCTCATCTACTCCCAGCTTCGCAGCGTCGGCTTCCGCGTCACGCTGCACACCGTCGAGTTCCCGGCGGTGTGGCTGAACAAGGTGCACAAGCAGCACGACTATCAGGCGTCGATTATTTCGCACGTGGAGCCGCGCGACATGGTGCACATGTTCGGCAACCCGGACTACTACTTCGGCTACGACTCCGCGCACGCCCGCGAGCTCATGGCGCAGGGCGACCTGCGGGCCGCGGTGGACACCATCATGGCCGACGCCGGGGCGCTCACCCTGGTCAACGCGCCGAACATCGTGCTCTACGCGCCGGGCGTGCACGGGCTTGACCCGAACGTGGTCACCGATTCCCTGCCACTGAACGAGGTGCGCCGATGAAACACGTTGTATCAACGCTGCTGCGGCTGCTCGCGCTGCTCGCCGCGGCCAGCGTGGTGATCTTCCTTCTGCTGCGCGCCATCCCGGGCGACCCGGCGCGCATCGCGCTTGGGCTCAACGCCTCGGATGAGGCGGTGGCGGAGCTGTCCCACTCGTTGGGCACAGACCGACCGCTGGTGGCTCAGTATGTGGGCTGGATCGCGGCGATGCTGCGCGGTGACTTCGGGGTGTCGCTGGCCAGCGGCGCGGACCTGGGCCCGGTGATCTGGCAGCGCGCGGGGGTCTCGCTGGTGTTGGCGGTGGCTGCGATGGTGTTGTCGCTGGCCATCGCGCTTCTTGTCGGGATCTGGCTGGCGCGGCGAAACAGTGCGGTGCTGTCCGGGCTGACGCAGCTGGGCATGGCGGTGCCGAGCTTCGTTGTCGGCATTGTGGCCGTGGCGGTGTTCTCGGTACGTTTGGGCTGGTTGCCTGCCAACGGGTGGGGCACGGCGGCGCACGCGGTGTTGCCGGTGCTGTCGCTGACCGCCGTGCAGACGGCGATCCTGGCGAGGTATATCCGCACCGCGGTGTCCGAGGAGCTCGAGCGCGACTACGTACGCACCGCGCGTTCTACCGGCGCAAGCATGGCGCAGGTGGTGCGCGAGCACGTGCTTCGCAACGCCGCCCTGCCGGTGCTCACGGTGGTGGGGATCCAGCTGTCCGCGCTGGTGGTCAGCGCCGTGGTTGTGGAGCAGGTCTTCGCCATCCCCGGCCTTGGCTCTTTTCTGCTGGATTCGGTGCGCAACCGTGATATCACGGCGGTGCAGTCCACGATGATGCTGCTGGTGGCGTTTACGCTACTGGTCAACGCGCTCGTGGACATCGCCTACGGGGTCGTTGACCCGCGTGTCAGGAGGGCGAAGTGAATCCGAAACGAGTTGCTGGGTGGGTAACGCTGGGGGCGATCGTGTTCGTGGCGGTGCTCTCCCTGGTGTGGACGCCCTACGACCCACTGCAGGCGATGCCGGCGCAGCGCCTCGCCGCGCCGAGCGCCACGCACCTGCTCGGCACCGACGAGCTGGGTCGCGACCTACTCTCGCGCATCATGATGGGCGCGCGCTACACCGTTGCTGCGAGCGCCGGTGCCTCGGCGCTCTCCCTGCTCGTGGGGGTGCCGCTCGGGGTGCTCGCGGGCATGCGCCGCTCCTGGACGGAGCGCACCGTCATGGGCGGCAGCGACGTGCTCATGGCGTTTCCGGCGCTGCTGCTGGCCATCGCGTTGACCGCTGCGTTCGGCGCCAGCATGTGGATCGTGGTGCTCGCCCTTGGCATCGCGGGCATCCCCGGGTTCGTCCGGGTCTCGCGGGTGGCCACGCTTCGCGTGATGTCCCAGGACTACATCCTGGCCGCGCGCCTGAACAAGGTGCCTGGGATTATGGTGGCGTGGCGCCACGTGTTGCCGAACATCCTGCCGGTGGTCATCACCCAAATCGCGGTGGCGTTTTCCATGGCGGTGCTGGCCGAGTCGGGCCTATCCTTCCTCGGCTTCGGCGTGCAGGCGCCCTACGCGTCCTGGGGCCGGATGCTGCAGGCCAGCCAGCCCTACCTGGCCACAGCCCCGCACCTTGCGCTGTGGCCGGCGCTGGCCATCGCGCTGACGATTCTCGCGTGCAACGTAGCAGGAGGCCACCGTGATCAACGTTTCTAACCTCCGCATCGAGGGCCTGCTGCACGGCATCAGTTTCACGCTCGAGCGCGGCCAGCGCCTCGGCATCATCGGCGAGTCCGGCTCCGGCAAGTCACTCACGGCGCTGTCCATCATGGGGCTCACGGACCTCCCGGCCGAAGGTTCCATCACCGTCGACGGCGTCGAAATGGTCGGCACCTCCGAGCGGACCCGCCGCCGCGTGCGCGGTTCCCGCGTCGCGATGGTCTTCCAAGAACCCATGACAGCACTCGACCCGCTCAAGAAGATCGGCAAGGTCGTGCCGCGGCACCTGCTGCAGGAAGTCGGCGTCGACCGCCCCGAGGCTTACCCGCACGAGCTCTCCGGCGGGCAGCGCCAGCGCGTGCTCATCGCGCTTGCCCTCGCCGGCGACCCCGATTTCTTGCTTTGCGACGAGCCCACCACCGCCCTTGACGTCACCGTCCAACGCCAGATCCTGGACCTCATCGACGCCGTGGTCCGCCGCCGCGGCATGGGGCTGCTGTTCATCTCCCACGACATGCCCGTGGTCAACCACATGACGCAGGAAGTCCTGGTGTTTCGCGCTGGGTCGATCGAGCCAGCGGACAGCGCCTACTCGCGCAAGCTGCTCAACCCGACGCTGCCCACGCTCGCGACTGCGTCGCGCAAGGTTGGCGGGCCCGTGGTCACCCTTCGTGATGTCTCCGTCACCCGCGGCACCACCAAAGCACTACGCAACGTGAACCTGGAGGTCCGCCGGGGCGAGCGCATCGGCATCGTGGGCGGTTCTGGCTCCGGCAAGACCACCCTCCTGCACGTCATCGCGGGCTTGCGCGGCGTCGACTCCGGGGAGGTCCGCATCAACGGCGGCTGCCAGATGGTGTTCCAGGACCCCTACTCTTCCCTGGACCCGCGGATGCGGGTCGGGGCGTCGGTGGAGGAGGCGGGCGTCGATACGCGGCGGGCCCGCGAGGTGCTTGCCGCGGTGGGCCTCGAGGGCACCGAGCGACGCTTGCCCCGCGAGTTCTCCGGCGGGCAGCGCCAGCGCATCTCTATCGCGCGCGCGACCGCCGCCACCCCCGATATCCTGCTTGCGGACGAGCCCGTCTCCGCCCTCGACGCCACCCTGCGTAACCAGGTGCTCACCCTGCTCGACGAGCTCGCCTCCACCCTCGTGTTCGTCTCCCACGACCTCGGCGTGGTGCGCGCGCTGTGCCCGCGCACGATCGTGATGCACGAGGGCGAAATCGTGGAGGAGGGCCGCACGCAGGACGTCCTGCGTAATCCGCAGCACGAATACACGCGGCGCCTCATCGACAGCATGTTTTAGGCGCTACTGTGGGTGGGTATGAAGATCGTAGTAGTTGGTTCCATTAACGCAGACCTCACCGTCAACGTTGCCCGCCACCCTAACCCGGGCGAAACCCTACTGGGCGAAGGCGGCGGGCTCACCGCCGGAGGCAAGGGCGCCAACCAGGCGTGCGCAGCCGCGAAGCTGGGCGCGCATGTGGCGCTGGTCGGCGCGGTTGGTAAGGACTCGAACGCGGCGCCGGCGCTCGCACTCCTAGAGGTCGCGGGCGTGGACCTCACCCACGTCGAGCAGAAAGAGAAGGTCACCGGCCTGGCCGTGATCACCGTGGCGGCCGACGGCGAGAACACCGTCCTGGTCGTGCCCGGCGCGAACGCCGAGGTGGACGCGAACCACGTTGAGCGCCACGTCGCTGCCATCGAGGACGCCTCGCTCGTGCTGCTGCAGGGCGAGATCCCCGCGGACGGCTTTGCCAAGGCGGTCGAGTTGGCGCAGGCCCACGGCGCGCGCGTCGTGATCAACCTTGCCCCCGTCGTGAAGGTGGACCGCGAGGCACTACTCGCCGCCGACCCTCTGCTCGCCAACGAACACGAGGCCGGTCTCATCCTCGAGCAGCTCGGCACCACCCCGCAAGAGACCCCGGAGCAGCTGGCCCAGCAGCTTCTCGACGCCGGCTTCGCCTCCGTCGTGCTCACCCTCGGCGCGGCCGGGGCACTCATCGCCGACGCGGATGGGTTGCGCCCGGTGGCCACGCCTCGGGTGGAGGCCGTCGACACGGTTGGCGCTGGTGATGCGTTCGCGGGCGCGCTGTGCCACCGCCTGGTTGAGGGCGACACCCTGGACCAGGCCGCGAAGGTCGCGGCGAAGGTTGGCGCGATCGCGGTGACGAAGCCCGGCGCGCAGCCCTCCTACCCGAGCGCCGCTGAGCTAGACGCCTACGATTTCTAGCAACTTGCCCAGCACGGCCTCGCCGTGTTTGCGCAGACCGTCGTGCTGCATGTGCTCGTTTTCCCACACGTTGATGCCGAGCGCCTCGGCGGTCTCCAGGGAGAACTGCCGCGGCACATACATATCCTGCGTATAGACGGCCGCCGCGGTCCGAATCCCGTGGTCGGCTGCGTTGAACCCTGCAGCCCCGGCGTAGAGGTTGGGCCAATCGTCCTTGGCCGCCAGCTCGTGCGCTGCCTCCTTGAAGGGGCGCAATGCCGGGTCCTCGTCGAATTGGAACGGGAAGACGTGCTCACCGGTGAGCAGCCCTTCGTCGGCGCCGAAGCCGGGAGTGCGCTCGGCGACGCGCTGCGCCGACCATGCGGTCGCGCCCGGTACGGTACCGCCGTAGATGGATTCGTGGATCACCCCGTAGAGCGGGCCGGACTCGTAGCTGACCAGCGCGCCGATCTGTGCAAGCACGTCCGTGCGCATCGCACCGTTCGGGTGGAAGGGGGCCTCGAGCAGCGTCGCGATCGTGCCCGCGCCGCCCTCCTGCCCCAGTAGCGTGCCGATGGTCCGGAAACGCCGCGCGCTCAGCCGCTCCCCGGTTGGCAGGCACTCCTCGCGCTGCTCGAGGTGCTCGCACACCTCCGCGATGCGCTCCTGCGCCCACGGCACCGCCTCGAAGAGCTCCTGGTGGCGGGCCCGCACGGTGGCGAACGTCGCCTCGTACACCTCGTCCACTCCCCTGCTGATCGAGGGCAACCCACCCGTAAACAGCGCCGCACGCAGCGACTCCGGGTAGCGCAGCATGTAGTGCACCAGGCAGAACCCTCCGAAGGACTGGCCCAGCGCGTCCCACTGCGCCAGGCCCAGTGCGCGGCGCAGCGCTTCCGCGTCGTCCACGATGGTGTCGGCGCGAAGACGGGTGAAGTCGATGGTGGCGTCGCCAAGCATGGCGCGATCGATGCGGGAGGAGCGGCCCGTGCCGCGCTGATCCAATAGTACGACCTGGTAGCCGCGCTTCGTGGCGTACTCGATCCACTCGAAGCGCTCGCGCGGGCTCGGGAAGCCCGGGCCGCCCTGCAGGAAGAGCAGCGCCGGCGCGTCCTTCGCGGTCGTGGCGCCGCGTACGATTCGCGCGAACAGCTGCATGCCTTCGCGCTCGAAGGGGACATCAACGCAGTGGAGAGGGGAAGCAAACAGAGACATGGCCCTCATGCTATACCCCCACTAGCATTGGGAGCCGTGACGCAACCACTGTTTTTTCATTCCCAACACAATCCGGCCCACGGAGGTATCCCAGTTGTCGCCCCGTGGTTCGCACAGACCCTCGGCGAGCAGATGCACGGCTGGGCGACCAGCCTCGAGTGGCAACACGACGGCGACACGATGCGCGTGAGCCACGACAACTTCCACCTCGTCTTCCGCACCCAGCTTGACGACGCCCGCTCGCGCTTCGAACTGACCATCACCAACGGGGCAACTACCCCGCGGCCCGTCCAGATTGCATTGCATCCCTACTGGGCCTGCGACGCGGCGACAGCGGAACTCTCGGGTGTCGACGGCTCCCGCTTCCTCGACAAAACCGACGGCGAGTTGAAGACGGTGGAGGGTCCACTGCGCTTCGGCAAGGAAACCGACGCCGTGATCGCCGGGGCCACCAGCGCCGTCCTCCGCGACACCACACGCGAACTCACGTTTACCTGCACCGGCACCGACCACCTCGTGGCGTGGAACCCTGGCCCCGACGTCTGCCGCGAGGCCGACGACCTCGGCGACGACGACTGGGCCCACTTCGTCTGCGTGGAACCCGCTCTACTCGGCGAAGACCGCCGTGGCGTGACCCTGCTACCTGGCGCTTCCGCCAGTATCGCGCTGGAGGTCGCCGTTGCAGCCCTCCCCTGACTACCACCTCCTCGCCGCTGACCGACCATGGTGGCGCGGGCTCGTGGAGGCGCTGCTACTCGTCGCGTTCTTCCTCGCGTTCACCCTTGCAGCCGTCGCGTTTCTGGACGTAACCGGCGACATGGACTCCCAGCTGGCCATCGTGCTCAGCCTCGCGCTGACACTACCGGCGGCGTTTCTCGCAGCTCGAGCGGCCGGGCGCGATCCGGCGGTGCTCGTCAGCGTGGCGGGCCGCGTGCGCTGGCCAATCGTGCTTCGCAGCAGCCTGGTCATGTTGTTGCTGTTCGGTCTGACCACGCCGTGGGAGGACATCGACTTCACGCCAATCCTGCTGATGTACGTGCTCATCACGCCGTTTCAGGCGGCGTCGGAAGAGTTCGTGTTCCGCGGCGCTATCCCCCAGATCGTCGGCACGTGGGTGCGCTCGCCGTGGGTGGCGTACGCGGTACCCGTCATCCCCTTCGTCGCTTTACATGAGTACAACTGGATCGGGCTCACCGACATCCTCGTGTTCACCCTCTGCGTCTCAGTCCTGGTCTGGTACACCGGTGGGCTCGAAGCTGCGGTGGTGATGCACGCGTTTAATAATATCTCTGTTTTCTTCATCGAACCCGACGCCAGCCCCACCGAACTTGGGTGGGTTGACCTCGCGTTTTCCTCCGCGTTCACCATCGGCACGACCCTGCTCCTCCTGGCTATCAACCGCCGAAAACGTCCGGACCCAACTAGCCATATCGTCCCGGATGCGGTTAACTAAGAGACTCACAATCTCAAGGAGAACCTCATGTCCAGCACCAATGCTGCACCCGCCTATCCCGACGACATGCACCCCGGACTCGTCCCCGGGATCAGCGTAGAAGAACAACGCAACCGATTCGGGGTGGACAAACTCGTCTTCGGTGTCACAGCGGTGCTCATCGTAGCGTTCATCATTTGGGGCATCAGCGCCCCGGACACCGTCGGCGAGGTCGCCGGCAACGCATTGAACTGGGGCATGTACAACTTCGGCTGGCTGTTTAACATCATCATGTCCGGCTGCGTTGTCCTGATGCTCGTCATCGCGTTCTCACGCTTCGGCACCATCAAGCTCGGCAAGGACGACGAGGAGCCGGAGTACTCCTTCTTCTCCTGGATCGCCATGATGTTCGCGGCAGGTATTGGCGTCGGCATCTTCTTCTTCGGCCCCTCCGAACCGCTCACCCACTACATCACCCCACCACCGCTGACTGTCGACGCCGAAACCCCCGAAGCCCTGCACCAAGCCATGGCGCAGTCCCACTTCCACTGGGGCGTTTCACCGTGGTCAGCCTACGCACTCGTCGGCGGTGCCCTCGCCTACTCGACGTACCGCCGCGGCCGCGTCTCCCTCATGTCCTCCATCTTCACCCCGCTGACCAAGGGTGGTGCCGCGTGGACCGGAAAGATCGTCGACATCCTCGCGATCGTCGCCACCCTCTTCGGCACCGCGGCCTCCCTCGGCGTTGCGTCCCTGCAGATCACCGAGGGCGTCTCCATCGTCGGCGGCATCGAGGTGTCCACCGGCGTGCTCATCGCCATCATCATGCTGCTGTCAACCGGCTTCATGATCTCCGCCGTCTCCGGCGTGTCCAAGGGCGTGCGCATCCTCTCCAACATCAACATCACCCTGACACTCGGCGCGATCTTCTTCGTGTTCGTCACCGGCCCGACCCTGTTCCTCACGAACCTGATCCCGTCCGGCACCATCGCGTACGTCGATAAGTACATGGACATGGCGTCCCGCTCACTGACCTGGGGCCCAGAAACCCTCGACTTCCAGGCAGCGTGGACCGCCTTCTACTGGGCATGGTGGATCGCCTGGACCCCATTCGTCGGCATGTTCATCGCCCGCATCTCCCGCGGCCGCACGCTGCGCCAGTTCGTCATCGTCACCATCGTCGTACCGACGACCGTGCTCATCCTCGCGTTCACCATCTTCGGTGGCACCACCATCTCCTTCAACCGGGATAACATCCCAGGTTTTGACGGCACCAGCTCCACCGAAAGCGTCCTCTACGCCATGTTTGAGCAGCTACCGCTGTACAGCATCACCTCGGTGCTCCTGATCGTCATCCTGTCCATCTTCTTCATCACCTCAGCCGACTCCGCCTCCGTCGTCATGGGCACCATGTCTTCCAAGGGCGACCCGGCACCGAAGAAACTGATCGTGTTGTTCTGGGGCGCGTGCATGATGGGCATCGCCGTCGTCATGCTGCTCACCGGCGGCGAAGACGCGCTGTCCGGCCTGCAGTCCCTGACTATTCTCTCCGCGCTGCCCTTCTCCGTCATCCTGATCTTCATCGGCGTCGCATTCCTGCGGGATCTCTCCACCGACCCACTCGCGATCCGCAACACCTACGCGCGCTCCGCGATGCGCGCCGCTGTGATCAAGGGCCTCGAAGAATACGGCGACGACTTCGAGCTCACCGTCAACCAAGCCGACGAAGGCAAGGGCGCCGGCGCCGACTTCGACTCCACCGCCGCCCACGTCACCGACTGGTACCAGCGCACCAATGAGGACGGCGAAAACGTCGGCTACGACTACGAAACCGGCACCTGGGCCGACGGCTACGAAGCCGAAGACTCCGATTCTGAGTCTGGGTCTGGGTCCAAGAAGGACTAGCTCGGCAGGGCGCCGACCAGCTCGGCTCATCAGCGCCCTTTGCGCAAATGGGAGTAACAGGATTGTAGTAATCCCCGAAATCGGGAGCCAGGGAGCGGATTACTACATTCCTGTTACTACCTTTTAGGTTTTACGGCCGAGCCTCACCTCATCGATGCAGCACCCCGGGCAGCTTCAACATACCCGTGTGCAGCCCGAACGCGACAGCGCCACCGATCAGCACCGCCAAGATTCCGAGCACGATACCAACGATGCTGCCCGTCGAGGAGCCTGGCGTAGGTGCTGCCGTCGGTTTCGCTTGAACAGTCATTTTCGTTTCGTTGCCGGCAGCATCACGAACCTTCACGACGTCCCCCGCACGCAACGGCCGCGACAACCGGAGACTCCACCTCTTTTTGTTGTTCGCCTGCACAGCCGACTCGCCCTGACCTGTTACCGACACTGTTAGCCTCTGCCCCGCATGGTCAGCGCCACCTCGGAGCTCTGTCACCCCCTCAACGAGGGCATCCAAAGTCGGTGCCTTCGTTGTCCGCGGGGCGGACGGTTTCGTGGTCGCGGTTGTCCGCGGGGCGGAACTTTCAGCGCTCGACGGAGCAGGCCTAGTTGTCCGCGGGGCGGACGGTTTGGTCGTTGCGGTTGTCCACGGCGTGGACTTCGGAGCCGGCCTCGTAGCCGACGGCCTCGTAGCCGACGGTTTCGTGGTCGTGGTTGTCCGCGGGACGGACGGTTTGGTCGTTGCGGTTGTCCGCGGCGTGGACTTCGGTGCCGGCCTCGTAGCCGACGGTTTCGTGGTCGTGGTTGTCCGCGGGACGGACGGCTTGGTGGTCGTGGTTGTCCGCGGCGCGGAACTTTCAGCACTCGACGAAGCAGGCCTAGTTGTCCGCGGCGTGGACTTCGGTGCCGGCCTCGTAGCCGACGGTTTCGTGGTCGTGGTTGTCCGCGGGGCGGACGGTTTCGTGGACGTCGTGGACGTAGTTGTCCGCGGCGTGGAACTTTCAATGCTCGGCTGAACAGACGTAACAGACGTAGTTGTCCGCGGCGCGGACTGCTTCGTGGGAGTGGTTGTCCACGGCGCGGACGTCGTTGGCTTCGGCGGTACCACGCTTGGCACCACACTCGGCGCCGAACTCGACGGCGTGGCCTCAGGCGCGGACACTGTCACAGCGACAGTAACCGTCTCGGTGGACTGGTCCGGGTAGGTCACCAAAACCGGGACGTCGTGGCGCCCGGCCTTTGTCCCGGCGGGCGGTGCGACAGTGAGGGAACCGTCGGAGGATACGGTGACCCAATCTTGTGTGTGGGCGTCGCGGGCGAAGCTGATGTCGTCAGGCGCGGGACGACCTGTGGGGGCGAGTGTGGGTGCAGGCGCCGTGGTGCGCTTCCCTGCTTCGACGGTGATTGGTTGCCATTCCGGCTGATAGTCCTCGGCGATTGGTTTGGCGCTGACTGCGAATTGTGCGGAGTCCACAATTTGGGACTCGAGCATCAAGCGCCCCTGGAAGGTGGCGCCGTCGGGGGTGTCATCGGGGACGGTGAAGGTGCAGGTGTTGAGGTTGTCGTCGTTGCAGGCGCCGACGATTTCGCCTCGCGCGTTGGTCCACTCGATGTCGGCGGACTGGCCAAGTGCGGAAACCATTTCTACGAAGGGGTGCACGTCGGCCCCAGGCGCGGCGCGGTGCAGGCCGGTGGCGCTGAGGTGGAGGCGGGGGTCGGAGGCGTCGGGGACGAGGGCGAAGTGGACGCCGTCGGCGGCGAAGAAGCCTTCCGCGCGGTACTGGGCTGCGGGGAGTACGGAGTGTTCGCCGGCGGGGCCAAACATCGGCACGGACCATCCCGAGTACGCCGGGAGCACCTGCTGCGTTGGCCCGGAGTGCTTCGAGCCTGCGACGACGAAGCCGTACAGCGAGTCTTCGGTTACGCGGCCGCTGAATCGCACGGTGTAGTGGCCGTGCTCGACCTTGGCCATCACGGTTTCAGCGATCGCTTCGGGGTGTTCGCGCAGGTATGCGGCTTGTGCGCGGGAAAGCTCGGCAGGGTCTGCGACGTCGCCGGTGGCCTCCCTCAGCTTTTCGACGCCCTCTTCGCTCAACCGGCTCATCACCACGTAGTGGCCGTCGCCGTCTTGGCCTTCGGTTTTGCGTGGGAATCCGTCTTCCTGGTTGATGCTGGACCAGTACACCGCGCCGGAGGCTGAGTACTGTGGCCGATCTGCGGCGGGGCCGTGCTCGTCGAGTTTCCACTCAGCGCGCGGGCGGGCGAATGCGAAGGGGGCGTCGGCGGTGGCGGGTTGTTCGGCGGCGTAGATGTGGGCGTGCGTCAGTGCGGAGCCTTCGATGACTTTGGCGCCGAGTAATTCGTCGGTGTCGGGGCTCATGAATCCGACACCGGAGCCTGGTCCTTGACGCAGCGTGACCAGGGTGTTGCCGGCGGGGCCTTGTTGGTTGGGGCGCAGCCACAGCTTGTAGCGGGTCCGCTTGCCTCCAGATTCCGGGGCGAAGCGGTGCAGGGTGCCTTCGGAGTCAACCCAGTCGAGGTTGTCGAAGACGAAGTAGCCTTCTCCCGGAGGGGTGCCGTCGGCAAGTGTGTGGGTGCTCGCAGTAAACACTGGTGACGCCGGGGACGTGTTGTCCATCCACTGCAGGTAGACGGTGTAGCCGTTTCCGAGTCCCTGCTGTTGCGCATTCAGCGAGTAGGCGTCCGTGGCCAGCACTGCGCGGCCCTGCACGACTCCCTGCACCTGCTGCTGCTCGATCTGCTCCAGCGAGGTGACGCGGCCGGCGGCAATGGCGTCATTTGCAGATTGTGCCTGCTCGACAGCGGGGTGCGGGTCCGCCGCGAGAACGGGCACGTCGTTAAGCGCGAGTGAGCAGATGATGGTTCCGGCGATCAGCGCACGTCGGCGGGCGGCGCGGGACGCTCCAAAGTTTCGCATGAGGGGTGTCCTTTCGGAGGCAATAAAATCGCCCTGATGCTACTTCAAAGTTTCCCGAAAACACGCATCCTAATTAGCCCGACAAAAACATATGAAACACGGTAGACAATTCCCCTGCCTGCATGTTTACGAGCTGTCACACCGTAGCCCATTCAGTACATTTTCAGCACCTGGCCACAAACAGGCGCCGCACACTAACGAAACTTCAAGGTCACAAAAGCATCCATCGCACCCTCACGCGGTGGATGCCCCACAAAGAATATAGACCGTAAATGGCGTGGTGATTTCCACCACACTCGGCGCTGAGGGGCTACGCCTCGTCGGTCGACAGCGCTGCCACGAATGCCTCCTGCGGCACGGTGACCGAGCCGATCGCCTTCATACGCTTCTTGCCGGCCTTCTGCTTCTCCAGCAACTTGCGCTTACGCGAAATATCGCCGCCGTAGCACTTGGACAACACGTCCTTACGCAGCGCACGGATGTTTTCGCGCGAGATGATCTTCGAGCCAATCGCCGCCTGCACGGGGACCTCGAACTGCTGGCGTGGGATGAGCTCCTTAAGCTTCTTGGTCATCTTGTTGCCGTACCACTGCGCGGAGTCCTTGTGCACGATCGCGGAGAACGCGTCCACAGGGTCGCCCTGCAGCAGGATGTCCACCTTGACCAGGTCCGCTTCCTGCTCGCCGGCGTCCTCGTAGTTCAGGGAGGCGTAGCCCTTGGTGCGGGACTTCAACATATCGAAGAAGTCGAAGATAATCTCGCCGAGTGGCATGTAGTAGCGCAGCTCGACGCGGTCCTCCGAGAGGTACTCCATGTTCTTCATGGTGCCGCGCTTCGACTGGCACAGCTCCATCGTGGTGCCGACGAATTCCTGCGGGACGATGATCGTCATGTTGACGATCGGCTCGTACACCGCCTGCAGCTTGCCTCCCGGCCAGTCGGATGGGTTGTGCACCATCTGCTCTGAGCCGTCCTCGGCGATCACGCGGTAGGTGACCGACGGCGCGGTGGAAATCAGGTCCAGGTCGAACTCGCGCTCGAGGCGGTCGCGGGTGATCTCCATGTGGAGCAGCCCCAGGAAGCCGCAGCGGAAACCGAAGCCCAGCGCCACGGAGGTCTCTGGCTCCCAGGTCAGGGAGGCGTCGTTAAGCTGCAGCTTCTCCAGCGACTCGCGCAGCGCCGGGAAGTCCTCCTGCGAGACCGGGAACAGGCCCGAGTACACCATCGGCTTGACCTCTTCGAAGCCGTCGAGTGGTTCCTCTGCACCCTTGTTAGCCCAGGTCACGGTGTCGCCGACGCGGGTTTCGCGCACATCCTTCACGCCGGTAATCAGGTAGCCGACCTCGCCGGGGCCGAGCCCCTTGGTCTTCTTCATGGTTGGAGAGACCACGCCGATCTCGAGGATCTCGTGGCGCACGCCGGTGTTCATCATCTGCACCTGCTGGTTCGGCAGCAGCTTGCCGTCCATCATGCGGATGTAGGTAACGACGCCGCGGTAGGTGTCGTAGACGGAGTCGAAGATCAAGGCGCGGGCCGGCGCGTCGGCGTCGAACTCTGACGACGGTGCCGGGATTAGTTCGACGACCTTATCCAGAAGCTCCGGGACGCCCTCACCTGTCTTGCCGGACACGCGCAGCACGTCCTCCGGCTCGCAGCCGATAATGTTGGCGATCTCCAGCGCGTACTTCTCCGGGTCGGCTGCCGGCAGGTCGATTTTGTTGAGGACCGGGATGATTTCCAGGTCGTTGTCCATGGCCATGTATAGATTCGCCAGGGTCTGGGCTTCGATGCCCTGGGCGGCGTCGACAAGCAAGATTGCGCCCTCACACGCCTCGAGAGCGCGCGAGACCTCGTAGGAGAAGTCGACGTGGCCCGGCGTGTCAATCATCTGCAGGACCATCTCCTGGCCCTCGTACTCGCCGGAGCGTGGCGTCCATGGCAGGCGCACGTTCTGGGCCTTAATAGTAATGCCGCGCTCGCGCTCAATATCCATATTGTCCAGGTACTGATCACGCATCTCACGGGCCTCGACGACATCAGACAGCTGCAAAATGCGGTCCGCGAGCGTGGATTTTCCGTGGTCAATGTGGGCAATAATGCAGAAGTTACGGATCCGCTCCGGGTCCGTGAACGTGGTTTCCGCGAAATTTCGTTTTTGGGCAGCCATAATTGTGCCACTCTACCTCGCAGTGCCCCATTTCGAAACACAACCTTGCCCAGGCCAGGCAAAACACTTAAAGTTTGCACCATGGTTTTCTGGCGCAAGCTTCAACAGCAACGACGTGCCTCCCTCGAGGAGGGGCTCGCGCTGCTCAACGAGCGCCTCGGGCTCACCCCCGGCACCAAGACCCGCACCACCGCCACGCGTATAGACGTCCAACCTACGGAACAGCACGCCCGGAACCTGTATTACGGTCCGGACATGGACGGCAACGCCGAGCCCGGCGAGGTCGTGTGGGCGCTCGTGCCGTCGACTCCCCCGGAGGAACGCGCGATGCTCGTCGTCGGACGCGACCACCACGATGTTCTTGCCCTGCTCATCCACTGCGGCGAGGAGCCGGTGTCGGACCCTGCGTCTGCCACTGAGGAGTGGCTCGGCATCGGCACCGGGGACTGGGACGCCTCCGGCCAACCCGGCTGGCTGCGCCTGGACCTGCTGCTTGTCGTGCCGGAGGCAAGTATCCACCGGCGAGGCGCCACCCTCCCCGCTCGGCGCTTCGATCGCGTGGCGAACCGGCTGCGCGACACCTACCACTGGACCTAGTAAGCCTGCCACTTGCCCCGTTTCTCGTGGTGGGGTATCTTAGTCGAGTTGTTTGTATCCGGTTTCGGGTGCGTGATCTACGCGGGCAGGACCTTGGGTTCGCGTCAAGTTCAAAGCATTACGCAGCAACAGCCCGTTGCCGAATCTTCGACATTGCAATCGATACCAACTTATTTAAGAGGTGCACATTATGGCTAACATCAAGCAGCAGAAGAAGCGCGTTCTCACCAACGAGAAGCGTCGCGTTCGCAACAAGTCCGTCCGTTCCGCTGTCCGCACGGAGATCCGTAAGTTCCGTGAGGCTGTTGAGTCCGGCGACAAGGCTGCCGCTGAGAAGCAGCTGCGTTTCGCTTCCCGCAAGCTGGACAAGGCTGTGTCCAAGGGCGTGTTCCACCGCAACAACGCGGCGAACAAGAAGTCGAACATGGCTCGCGCTCTGAACAAGATGGCTTAAGTTTTTCGCGCAGAGCAATCCTGTGCCCCGGCTCCGTCCGGTGCGCAGGATTTTTTGCATTCGTAACATTGCTGGATCTGCTCTACGATACTGAATTTGTGAAGAACTATCGTCGTGCGCTTTGCGCAGCAGTAACAGCTACAACTCTGACGTTGGGCGCCGTAGCGGTGGCCCCTGAGCAGTCCGCCGTCACCCCTACAGCGCAGGCACAGCAGATGCCTGACCTACGTCAGCTCCAGAAGATGTTGAACCCGCAAAACATTCGGTTGGACCGGCTGGCGCTGCTCGTCGGCCTTGTCGCGGCCATTGTGATTTTGGGCCCGGTCACCGGCACGATCGGCTCCTCGCACGAGCCGGGCCGCCGCGGTTCCCAGGAGCGCCGCACCGTCAACGCTGATGGCCTGTCGCGCTCCTACAATGTGGTGTTGCCTTCGGGCTATGAGGAAGGAAAGTCCTACCCCGTCATCATCGGCTACGGCGGGTGGCAGCACACCGCCGACCAGATGCAGGGCTACGCCCACCTCGAGTCCGCTGCTGCGGGCCGCGCCATCGTCGTCTACGCCGAGGGCGAGTCCCAGGCTTGGGCGGGTGCACCGTACGCACGTACGTCGACGCGCGAGGACATTGCATACACCCGCGCGATTATCGACGACCTCGTCGAGAACTTCGGTGCCGACCGCAACCGCGTGAGCGCCGTCGGACTTTCCAACGGCGGTGGCATGGTGGCCTCGCTTGCCTGCCACGCCCCTGAGCTTGTCAACGGTATCGCCTCTGTGGCGGGCGCCTATTACAACCCGACCGTCGAGGGCTGCAAGAGCGGTTCCGTGCCGACGCTCATCATGCACGGCACCAACGACAACGTCGTCGGCTACGACGGCGGCACCCGCCACGGCAAGCCGTTCCGTTCCGTCAACGACGTGTTCAACCTGTTCATGGACAAGAACGGCTGCATCGCGGGCTCCGCCACCGAGACCCGCCTGGGCAACGTCACCACGTTGAGCCCTGCCTGTGGCGCCCGAACTGAGCTGCAGCGCGTCGAAGGTGGTGGCCACACGTGGTTCACGGATCCATCTGCAAGTACCGCCACCGTGGACTTCCTGCTCAGCCTGCGCTAAGCAGACCACGCACCACGAGGAGCGCGCCAACAACGCAGAAGAAGCCGCCGGAGCCCATATCGATTGCGGGCCCGGCGGCTAGTAATTTGCGCCGCACCCGGTTCGTAGACACCACCTGCGTGAGCACGCCGAACAGGATGAACGAGCTGGCCCACAGCGACAGGATCACCACAATCTGCGTTGCCCACGACGGACTGGCTGGCAGCAGTGGCGCAATCATGGCGGACAACGCCAGCACGATTTTCGGGTTCGCCAGGTTCGTCGAAAGTCCCCGAACAAAGCTGGCTCGCAGGCTACCGAGCCTCTGCTCTGCTTCCTCGAGGGAAAGCGGTGGGTTGCGCCGGTCGCGCCAACCCTGGCGCACCGCATTGATGCCCATCCATACCAGGTACGCTCCACCGATCACCTGCACTACCTGCAGCGCGCGCGGCATGGCGGTCAATAGCGCCG
The DNA here is from genome assembly GCF_001767255.1 of Corynebacterium sp. NML98-0116. Classification (GTDB taxonomy): domain Bacteria; phylum Actinomycetota; class Actinomycetes; order Mycobacteriales; family Mycobacteriaceae; genus Corynebacterium; species Corynebacterium pseudogenitalium. Next base: position 610,731 of record NZ_CP017639.1, on the reverse strand, counting down.
CCGCACCGAACACGGTCAGCGAGCACCACCACAGCACACCCAGCTGGATTCCGCACGTCGTTGCCCACGCGTGCGGCCGCGAGCGCGTCGCGGTACGGGTCACCAGGATGACGTCGGGCCCCGGGGCGGCCGCACCAACCAAGTTCAGACCGACAATGACCGCGAGATCTGCCGGCGCGATCACCGCTGCGTGCCCTTGAGCAGGTCGATGAGGTCCTCACGGCCGAACATGCTCGCCGTGTCGATGGCGTTTGGAGTACCGATGGTGGCGTCGGCACCCGCGCTGATGAGCACTCGGGCGATATCGTCTTCCTTCTTGAAGATCGCCCCAGCCAGCGGGCTTTGCCCGCGAGCGTTCAGGGCGTTGACGTCCGCGCCACGCGCGATGAGCCCTTCGGTCAGGGCGAGGTGCCCGGAGTAGCTGGCGAGCATCAACAACGAGTTTCCGTCCTGGTTCGCCAGATTGACGTCGACGCCCCGGTCAACGTAATCGAGCAGGGTTACCTCGCCATCACGCGCCATCTGGAAGAGGCGGGTGGCGAAGGCTTGCACGTCTTCGGGGATCTCGTTTGGTTGCTGCGTCATAGTTTTCCTACGCTATCACGCGAGTTGGGCAATCCTGCGGACTGCTTCTTCCACCGCGTACTCCGGCTCCCCGCCATTGCCCTTCACCGTAGACTCCAGCTCAGCGACAATGATGACGGCCTGCGACACCGCATCACCCGACCACTGACGGGCAACGTTCATGGTCTTCTTCACCACAAAGGGGTGCATCCCGACCGTTCGCGCGAGCTGGTCCGGGTTACCGCGCACCCCGTACAGCTTGGCGATGTCCCCGACCTTGTGCGCGAGCGCCGCCGCGATCGCCACCGGACTCGTGCCGAGCTGCAGTGCCCGGCGTGTGGAGGCGAGCGCGCGGTCGGCGCGCCCGGCGATGGCCTGCTCCGCGATGTCGAAGCCCGCGACTTCCGCCACGCCCGTGTAGTAGTTGCGCACAGCGTTTACGTCGACTTCCCCGTCGGTGTCCGCCACGAGCTGGCTCACCGCACTGGCGAGTTCCCGCAGGTCAGAGCCGACGGATTCGAGCAGCGCAGCGACAGTGTCCGGGGTTGGGCGCTGCCCGTAGCGCCTAAACTCCTGGGTGAGCCACGAGTGCCGGTCGCGGTCGCGCAGCGGGTTCGCGCGGTGGACCTCGGCGATCTTTTCGAACTTCTTCACATAGGCTTTTTGACGCCCACCTCCGGAGTGCTCGATGATCAGCGTCATACCTGGCGCCGGGTCCACGCAGGCGCGCAGCAGGATCTCGAGCGGTTCCTTGCCTGCCAGCTCGGTGTTTTTGATCAGTACGATGCGTTCCTCGGCGAACAGTGACGGGCTGGTCGCCATGGCAAGTTCGCCTTCGGTGACGTCGCCTGCGCGCAGGGTGGTGCGCTCCGCAGCTGGGCTGAGCTGAGCAATGATGGCTTTGGTGGCGCGTTCGGCGAGGAACTCGTCTTCCCCGAGGACCAGGTGCACTGGGTTGAGCATGCTTCTTAGCGTAGCTGTTGCCTCCCATCTGCGTAGAGGACGGGCACCGCTCCCCGGTTGGGGAAGATGACGGGGATGCCGTCCGGGGTTGCTGCCGGGCGCTTGGGTGCGCTGCCTTCCTCGAGTACCACGACGAGCTCGGTGCCTGACGGGATGGGAAGGATGTCGTCTTTGGTGGCCACGACGTGGCTGCGGAGCGTCGCGGGATCCACAACGGTGCCTCGTGGCCACGCGATACAAACGCTTGCTACCACCGCGCAGGTCAGGCACAGCGCCAATGTCCGGCGGCGCCACGGCACAAGCAACAGCACGGCGACCACCCACCCGTAGCCGATAAGCACCGTCACCGGGTTCGCAGCGACTGTCGCGGCGGGCAGCGCCGCTCCATGTTCAGCCACAGTGTGGACCCACCAGGTCAGCGGGGAGATCAACCACAGCACGATCGCCTCAAGACCTCCCGGCAGCACCGCCAGCACCACCGCGCACAGCCCGAGCACCGTCACCAGGGGCGTGACGGGAGCCACCAGCACGTTCGCGCCAACAGAGACCAGCGAGACCTGGCCCGCCATCGCGGCCACGAGCGGCATCGTCGCAACGTCTGCGGCGATGGCGACCGCTACGGCGCGTACGAGGATGTCCGGCAACGCCGTCGGTGCGAGCGCCCTGTAGAACAGCGGGAAGAGCACCACGATGCCGACGGTCGCAGCCACCGACAGCGCAAACCCGTAGTGCAGCGCCAGGTCGGTATCGAAGAAGATGAGCGCGATCACCGCCAGACACAACGCGTGAATGACCTCCGTTTGACTCGACGCCACCACCGCAACGAGCCCCACCAACCCCATCACCGATGCCCGCAGCACGCTCGGCTCCGGCCCAACGAGCAAGGCGAACACCGCCAACGCAGCACCCGCTGCAACGAGCCTGCCATAGAGCCCGATGCGCAGCGCTGCAGCTACTACCACGGCGAACGTCGTCACAATGGCAACGTTCGAACCCGATACCGCCGAGAGGTGCGACAGCCCGGTAGCGATGTACGCCTGCTGCTCCGACGCCCCCTGCATCGAGGTGTCGCCCAGCACCATGCCCGGGATGAGGCCCTGCGAGTGTTCCCCGACGTGCTCGCGCACCGCATCGGCGAACGTTGCCCGCACGTGCTGCGCCCACCCGGATGCACCCGTCGGCCCGGCCAACGGCTCGACCGTGCCATTTACCGCCCACGGGTTCACGCCCGCCCGCGAAGACTCCGACACGGTGCCGTCCACCCGCACCGTCGCACCACTGACCACCCCATCGGGGACGCCGCCACGGACGAACACCGGCAGCTCGGCGCCACCGCTCCCGGCGCGCACGCGTACCAGCATCCCGCCAGCGGCAAGCTCCTTTGGGGCAGCGGTCACGGTGGCCTCCACCGGCAGGCGCAGCGTCCCCGCCCGCGCCACCGTGATGCGGACCCAGGCCACCACGACGGCCGCCACACCACCGGAACCGGCCAGCACCGCCTGGCCCACCGCACGCGCACAACCGCACAGCACCACCGCTACGGCAACTACCGCGAACCCGGCCCACGGCGCGAGCGCAACAGCCACGATCGTCGCTATCCAGACGCACAGCGCCGTGGGCACCAGCCGAAGCTCCTGCACCGCTTACAGCCCCACCAACGGCGCAATCGCCTCAAACTTCGCAGGGCCGATCCCCTTGACCTGCATCAGGTCCTCGACCTTCTGGAACGGACCGTTCGCCTCCCTGTGCGCGATAATCGCCGCCGCCGTCGCCTCCCCCACCCCGGGCAGCGTGACCAGCTCCGCGGCCGACGCCCCGTTGAGTGAAAGCTGGCCGCTCGCCCCCGCAGGTGCGCCATCCCCAGTCGGTGCGGCGGGCCCTTCACCGATTGCGACGACGTGGAGCTGTTGGCCGTCGACAAGCACTTGAGCGAGGTTCAACTGCAGCAAGTCCGCGTGGTCGAGCGGCTGCGCAATATCCAGCGCATCCGCCACGCGGGAACCCTGGTTCAGCGTCACCAGCCCAGGATTTGCCACCTCCCCCACCACCGCAACCACCACGCGCTCCGGCACATCGGTTGCAGTAGCAACGTTTTCCCAAACAGGTGCGTCCTCCTCCGCAACGTCCGGGCCGCGGACCTGCACCACCGCCCACAGCACCAGTAGGCTCATCACAACCCCCATCACCGCGGCCGCCGGTTTCACCGGAACGTGCACGCGAGGAGTCGGGTACTTCACCTGCAGCAGCGCCTCCTCACCAGTCGGGCGCGTAAGCTCTTGAATCCGTTCACTGACCTGCATAACCACAGGCTAAAACCGGCGTCCTCGCCCCAACAGACCAAGCAAACCCGCTGTGGACAACCCCCAAACCGCACACCCCGTGCAGGCTACTTCTCCACAGCCGCAGCCAACCCCCTTGACAGCGCCGCTACGTGCGTGAACCAAACACCACCGACAGCCCGATCGCGCCAGGCCCGGTGTGCGCGGCAAGCACATCGACCATTGGCTCCACCAGCACTCGTGAGTGCCGCGGCAGCACCTCATCAAGCATGCCCGCCAGCTGCTGCGCGGACTCTTCCGCGTCCGCATGCTGCACCGCAGCAAACACCGGCTGGGAATCCGCACGCTCCAAAACAAGCTCCGTGAGCTTGGAAAACGCCTTCGTTTGGGTGCGAGTCTTACCTGCTAACTCGAGCTTTCCGTTGTGCATCCGCAGAATCGGCTTCGTTGCCAGCAACGCCGCCGACAACACCGCAGTCCCCGTGGAAATCCTGCCAGACTTGCGTAGCCAGTCCAGCTGGTGCAGGTAGCACCATGTCTCCGAGCGCTTCAACGTGGACGAGGCCATCGCTTCTACCTCGCAGAGGCTCGCGCCCTCACGCGCCACGGTGGCCGCCGCCATCGCTGCCGCCCCGACCGCCATACCAACGGTACTGGTGTCGAGCACCCGCACGTTCCCCGGAAACACCCCCGAAGCAGAAACCGCCGCGGACCAGGTGGAAGAAAAGTGCTTCGACAGGTGTAGGGCTACCACGCCATCGTCCCCAGAGCGCTCGATCTGGCGCCCGTACGCGGCGGCGAGCTCGACTGCGGACAGCCCGCTCGTCGACACCTCGTCGTCCTCAGACTGTTCCATGACGTGCAGCGGGAGCACCGTAATGTCGAGCTCACTGGCAATATCAGCTGGCAAACCCGCCGAGGAATCAACAACAACCCGTACCGCCATCTAGACCGTCAACCCCTGGTTCCACGCCTCGAGGTACCACTGCACGCCAGTGTCCGGCTCGCCGTAGCGCGGCAACGCCTGCAGCTGCGCAAAGTTCGCGTTACGCAGGCTCTTCATCATCGGGTACTGCGAAATCTCCAGGTCCAGCAGGCTCGACGTCAGCGCCGCGATCGTACCTCCGTGGGCGACAAGCAGCACCGCCGCGTCATCCCACTCGTCGAAGTGCTCCATCAACTCGTCAACAACCGGGCGCGCCCGTTGCGCGACGTCAATCCGGCTCTCACCTTCGGGCGGCGCCCACGTTGGGGTATTGCGCCAGTGGGCGCGAACGCTGCCGTCGGCACCATCAACCTCGGCGTGTGTCTTGCCCTGCCACTGCCCGAGGTGCGTCTCGCGCAGGCGCGCATCATACGTCACCGGCAGCTCGAGGTGCTCCGCGACGATCTGTGCCGTGACTGCAGCCCTGCTCAGGTCCGAAGCCACAATCTTGGCGACGCCCATTTCCGTCAACACCGGCGCAATGTTTCGCGCCTGCTGCCTCCCCTCTTCCGACAACTCCGTGTCGAGTTGCCCCTGCATCCTCGACGTGGCGTTATACGTGGTTTGGCCGTGTCGCAGCAAGATGAGTCGTCGCGCCATGGTGTTAGAACTCGTCCTCGTCCTCAGGGGCATCGCCCGCCAACGGAAGGTCTTCAATCTGCTGCACCGAACGCACACTCTCGCCGTCCGCAAACGCACCCGGGCGTTCGTAGGCTGGTAGGCCCTCCACGCTAATTGCCGGGCAGTCTGCGTACAGGCGGTCCAGGCCGTAGAAATCCCGCTCCGGGCTGCGCTGCACGTGCACCACGATGTTGCCGTAGTCCAGCAGCACCCAGCGGTTTTCGCGAACGCCCTCGCGGCGCTTCGGCTCGAAGCCGGCGTCGGTCATGTCGTCCTCAATCTCCTGGACGATCGCGTTTACCTTGCGTTCGTTGTCCGCGGAGACAATCACAAAAATATCGGTAATGCCGATCACGTTCGACACATCGATGACGCCGATGTTCTCGCCGAGCTTTTCGTCGGCGGCCTTCGCGGCGATCGCGGCCTGATCAAGAGAGATCTGCAGAGCAGTCAAGTACTCAGTCCTTCGTCAGTAATGAAAAATAGCAGTAACGCGCCTATTGTCCCACGCTAAGGGCGCTGTTCGCCACTTGAACGATATAGGTCGTTTTTCGCAATGTACTGCACCACGCCATCTGGCACCAGGTACCACACCGGGCGGCCTTCTTTGGCGCGCTCGCGGCACCCCGTGGACGAGATCGCCATCGCAGGAATCTCAATCAAATGCACCTGCTCCTGCACGTCTTCGGGCAGGAAGGATTCGCTCAGCTCGTAGCCGGGGCGCGTCACGCCGACAAACTGCGCCAGGTCAAACATCAGGTCCCAGTCGCGCCACGACATTATCGACGCCAACGCATCCGCACCCGTGATAAAGAACAGTTCCGCCTGCGGCAACAGGGCGCGCAAATCCCGCAGCGTGTCCAGGGTGTAGGTCGGCCCCTCTCTGTCAATGTCTACCCGAGAGACCGAGAACCTCGGATTCGAGGCAGTCGCGATGACCGTCATGAGGTAGCGATCTTCAGAGTCGGTGATCTGCCGATCCGCCTTCTGCCAGGGCTGACCCGTCGGCACAAACACGACCTCGTCAAGGTCAAAACGGTCGGCGACCTCGCTCGCGGCCACGAGGTGGCCGTTGTGGATCGGGTCGAAAGTACCACCCATGACGCCCACTCGTCGGGCGTCGCGCAATGATGCTGCTACGGCCTCTGCCACGTGCTTACCCGATCCAGACGTTCGCCTGCTCGAAAGCGAGCCAGAACGCTGTAAGCCCCACGCCAACAATTGAGCCAAGCACAATGAGCAGGATGCCCCACCACGGCAACTTCTCCTTGCCTTCTGCGGATGAATCTGGGCGCTGCTTCTTCGATGACATCGAGCTGGCGTTGAGGTCTTCACACACCGGCTTGCCATGCTCGTCAAGCACTGGGATGCGCTGCCCGTTGGCATCGACAAGTACGTTGCCCTTGCCATCCGTCCGGAACTGGCACTTCTGCGACTGGATGTATACCCCGCGTGAGGGCGTCGGCACCGCCACGCCTGCTTCAGTCTCCTGAGCCTGCGCAACCGACACCCCACTGGTCAACAGCGTCGCTGTTACAAGAGCGCTACACGCTGCCCGCTTCCACGAAACCATGACTGTATCCTTGTCCTTCCGTCAACTCTTAGCGGTACCGAACCTGATCAACAAAGCGACCAAAAGAGTCTGCCACCTGGTCATCCCAACGGTTCCACCGCAGGAAGTACTGGCCGTGGGTACCGCCCGTCGGGGCAGCGGCCCGCAGGACCTGGACGGAAAGATCGCACACTGCATCCAGCGGCAAGCAGTAGTTGACCTTGTTGCGGGTCGCACCCGCGGTGCGGGTGTTAAACGGCAGGAAACCAAGCATGCCGCCTGCACCGCCGTTTGCCACGCCCACCGTGCCAGCATCACGCGCGGCAGTCATCGGGTTGCCAAAGTAGACAACGCCCGCTAGCTTGCCGCGGCGTGCCAGCTCACGCTCGTGCTCCAGCAGGATCATCGCGCCCTGTGAGTAACCGGACAGCACGTACTTCGGGTGGCACCCGCTCGCGCGTTCGTAGTCGTTCACCAGCGCCATCACGCCAGTGCGCCCAATGTTGACGGAGTCCATAAAGTCCGTGCCAGCCTGTCGCGCCATCGTAAACAACGGCACCGCGTACTGGATAGCCAAACCCAGCGCCTGCAGCAGCGTCGCGGGTGCTGCGACGGAAGGGACATCATAATCCGGGTAAATCGCTGGGTAGTAGCGCGGCTCCATACCGAGGACTTCCACGTCCTTCATCAGGGAGTTCCCGCCGTGAGTGGCACGGTAGCGCGACTCCGAATAGCGAAGGAAAGCGCGAATGGTCTCCCCCTCCCAACCATTCGAGGTCCACGGGGCTTCCCCGGCATAGCGTGTTCGGTAAATCTGGTTATTCTGACCGGAGCCGCGTGCAGCGATTACCGCGACCGAAGGGCACCGCTGCTGGGCGGTCGCTTCCTCCGTCGGCAGCACGGGGGTAACCACCGCAGCTGCTGCTGCGACGAACGCAACTGCAGTCACGGGTAGCCGACGACGGAAAAACGTACGCATTTTGCGGAACACTATGCACCTTCTCTATGGATGAGTCACACCTTGGACTCCGGGTGTGAAGAAACTGCGCATTAGTGTAGCCCGCCCACACCATTTTCCTAACTTCGAGTCTGCCCGCTGCCCTCCAGGATCCACTTCGTGCTTGTCAGTTCAGGCAGCGCCATTGGTCCACGTGCGTGCAGTTTCTGGGTAGAGATCCCGATCTCTGCACCCATGCCGTATTGCTCGCCATCCGTAAACGCGGTCGAGGCATTGAGCATGATGGCTGCCGAATCCACGTGGTCCGCGAAGTACTGCAGCACGCGCGCATCAGTGGCGACCACGGCTTCCGTGTGCCCCGAGGAGTAGCGTGCGATGTGCTTCGCGGCCCCCTCAACGCCGTCGACGACACCGACGGCAACGTCCATCGAAAGGTACTCCTCCGCCCAATCGTGCTCGTCGGCCTCGACTACGTCGCAAGCCCCGAACGCACTAAGTGCTGTCGGGTCCCCGTGGACGGTCACGTCGGCGTCCTGCAGTGCCTTTACGACGGCCAGCTTGTCCGCATCCGGCAACGCCGCGTCAAGCAGCACCGTTTCGGTCGCGTTGCACACCGACACCCGGCGCGTCTTGCCATTGACGACAATGTCGATCGCCTGCTGAATGTCCGCTGAAGCATCCACGTATACGTGGCAGTTGCCGGTGCCGGTCTCGATGGTTGGCACGGTTGCTTGGGTAACGACGGCGTCGATAAGCCGGGCGCTGCCGCGCGGAATGACCACATCGACGAGGCCGCGTGCCGTGATGAGCGCGGTGACGGAGTCGTGCGAGTCGCTCGGCAGCAGCTGGACCGCCTCGGTTGGCAGCCCCTCCTTCGCCAGCACGTCCTGCAGCACCGCGACCAGCGCCGCGTTCGAATGCGCCGCCGACTTCGAACCACGCAGCAGTGCCACGTTGCCTGACTTCAGCGCCAGGCCAAACGCATCGACCGTGACGTTCGGGCGGGCCTCGTAGACCATGCCCATCACGCCGAGCGGCACGCGAACCTGGCGCATCCGGATCCCGTTGTACATCGTGCCGCCGCGCACCACATCCCCAACTGGGTCGTGGAGGCTCGCGACCTGACGCAGTCCGTCCGCGATGCCCGCGATGCGTTGCTCATCCAGCGCGAGCCTGTCTACCAACGCTTCGTCCATGCCAGCCGCGCGGCCTTCCTCGATGTCGCGGGCATTGGCCTGCAGAATCTCCGCAGTACGTGCTTCCAGCGCCCGCGCCGCGTGCTGCAGCACAGCGTTTTTGCGGACGGTCGGTAGCGTCGCGATCACCGGCGCCACCTGCTTCGCAGCCTTCGTCAACTGCAGTACCTGAGCTTCGATAGTCGTCATTAGTATCCTTCCTCCACATCAATCTGCGTCGGCAACGGGCGGCCCTCTTGCAGTGCCTCCCAGTTTCGGCGTGTCAGTTCACCCACGCGCGCTTGCATGTAGCGCGGGATGTTCGCGGTGTGCGGGGTAATCAGGCAGCGGTCCATCTGCCACAGCGGGTGATCCTCCGGCAGCGGCTCAGGGTCCGTCACGTCCAGGCCAGCGCCAGCAATCGTGCCATCCTGCAGGGCCGTGGTCAGCGCCTCCGTATCAATCAGTGGGCCACGGCCAACGTTGACCACCACCGCGTTCGGCTTCATCGCGCGCAGCACCTCCGCGTTGACGAGGTGGTGCGTCTGCTTCGTCAGTGGCGCGATGAGCACGAAGTAGTCCGCCTCCGACCACACATCCTGCGCCTCGGACATCGCCACGGTGCGTTTGGCCCCCGGCACCGGGTTGCCGGAGCGGTTCACCGCAATAATCTCCGGCCCGAACGGCTCGAGGAAGCGGATCAGCATCTTACCGATGCCACCCGCCCCAATCACCGCGACCTTCTTGTTGTCGAACAGGTAGTCCGTCTCCTCGTTGAGCTGCCTGTCGTTCCACTGCGGCGTCACCGCCTTGTGCCGGTGCAGCACCCCCAACAGCAGCGCCAGTGCCGCCTCGGCCACAGTGTCGTCGTATATCCCGGCGGCATTAGCCACCGGCACATCGACATCGAGCACCCCTGCCTCTACCAGCTTTTCGACGCCCGCATACGCCACCTGCACAAGCTTCACGCTCGGCGGTAATTCCTCTGGGAAATCTTCCGGATTCCCGCGAAACACCAACACGTCTGGAGACTCGTCGAGGTCCACAAACGTGTGGCCGTGATCTGTCAGGTCATCGACGACTGCGTCCCAAGGTTTCGGTAAGAATGCAAATTTCATGCACCCCAACCTAGCGTGTATTTACAGACGGGTGGCGAAATTTGATAAATAGTCGGCGTGCACGACGGGTTTGCGCTGCCCTTCCGGCAGCTCATCCGTGTGCTTGCCCAGCATGCCGGCAAGCTCCGCGGCATCATACGCAACCTCGCCGCGCCCGACGGCTTCCGAATCGGGCCCCAGGATCTCCACGATGTCACCGGCGTGGAAGTCCCCCTCGATGTCGGTGATACCCACCGCGAGTAAGCTCGTGCCCCCACTGGTGACGGCCTGCACGGCGCCTTTATCCAGGCGCAGCACGCCTTCAGCGTCCGCGGCGTAGAGCGCCCAGAATTTCCATGCCCTAAGCGTTGACTGCTCACGGGTGTGGAATACGGTTCCGCAGCTTGCGTCCTGCAGCGCCTGCGAGATTTTGGTCGCGCTGGTCAGCAGCACTGGCACTCCGCCGCGGGCTGCGAGCCGCGCCGCCGACACCTTCGCCGCCATCCCCCCGGTCCCGAGCGCACCACCGTCACCGGCCACGACGCCCTCGAGGTCAGCGCCGGTGCGGACCTCAGAGACAAAGCGCGCGCTCGGGTCGGCCGGGTTGCGGTCGTAGAGGCCGTCGACGTCTGAAAGCAACACGAGCGCATCGGCTCCGATGAGCGTCGCCACAATCGCCGAGAGCCTGTCGTTATCGCCGAAGCGCATCTCGGAGGTCGCCACCGTGTCGTTCTCGTTCACGATCGGCACAGTGCCCAGCTGCCGCAGCCTGTCGATCGTGCGCTGGGCGTTCCGCGCGCGCTCCCGCACGCCGGCATCGGCCTGCGTCAGCAGCACCTGGCCCACCGTGCGGCCATGCCGAGCAAAGGAAGCACCCCACTCCTGCGCGAGGTGCACCTGCCCCACGGCCGCGGCGGCCTGCTTCGTCGCAAGGTCGCGCGGGCGCGTTCGCAGCCCCAGAGGGCTCATGCCCGCCGCGATCGCGCCGGAGGACACCACCACGACGTCGGTGCCCGCATCCATGCGGTCCACCAGCGCATCAACGAGGCGGTCAATCTTGACCCTGCTCACCGAGGAATCCTCATTGACCAGTGAGGAGGTACCAAGCTTGACGACGACCCGCTTCGCACCAGCAATGTGCTCGCGAAGCTGCGCCTCCATAGTTGTTGCTGCGTTCATAGCAGCTCAGTGTAGCGCTAACCCTGCCAACGTTCCCGGTCGGCTGTCTCCCCGTCGCCGAAATCGAACTCGTCGATAAGGCCGCGGCGCGCCTGGGACGCGCGCTTGCGCTCCGATGCGGACGCGCGCGTGGTGTCGTAGAGTCGGGCGTCCTGGCCACGTCCCGCCATGGTTGGGTCACCCGCTCGCGATGGCTCCCAATCAAACGAGATCTCGCCGATGGTGACGGTGTCACCCTCCTTCGCGCCGATCTTGCGCAACTGGTCCTCCACGCCGGCCTTGTTCAGGCGGTCCGAGAGGTAGCCGACCGCCTCGTCGTTTTCGAAGTCGGTCTGGCGAATCCAGCGCTCCGCCTTCTCGCCAGTGACCAGCCAGCCGCCCGGCCACATCGGGTCAGGAACAACTTCGATGCCGCCCTCCTGCGCGTGCCCACGGCGCCTTGGCGCAACCGCCTTCGGTCGCAGCACCTCCGTAGGAGTTGCCTTCTCGGCTTTCACGCGACGCTTCCTGGCACGCTCCACGATGTTCCACAGCGCCCACTTCAGCGGGTCAAGGCCCTCGCGGGTCGCGGTGGAGATCATGTATACATCCCAGCCGAACTTTTCCTTGATGTCGTCCTCCAAGAACTCCGCGAGCTCCCGGGCCTCCGGCACGTCCATCTTGTTCAGCACAACGATGCGAGGGCGCTCACGCAGGTCACCGAGACCAGAGTCCAGGTCAAGCTGGTCGGCGTAGGAGTCAAGCTCGTGCTCGAGCGCCTCAATGTCAGAGATCGGATCGCGCCCCGGCTCCATCGTGGCCACGTCCACGATGTGCGCGAGCACCGCGGTGCGCTCGATGTGGCGCAGGAAGTCCAGACCCAGGCCCTTGCCCTGGCTCGCGCCAGGGATCAGGCCGGGCACGTCCGCGATAGTGTACGTATCGTCGCCGACGTTGACCACGCCAAGGTTCGGAGCGAGCGTCGTAAAGGGGTAATCCGCGATCTTCGGCTTCGCGGCCGAAAGCACCGAAATCAGCGAGGACTTCCCCGCCGACGGGAACCCCACTAGCCCCACATCCGCCATGGACTTCAGCTCGAGGATCAAGTCGTGTGCTTCGCCAGGCTCACCCTTGAGCGCGAAGCCCGGGGCCTTCCGCTTCGCGGTGGCAAGAGCCGCGTTGCCCAACCCACCGAAGCCGCCTTCAGCCGCAAGGAAACGAGTACCCGGCACCGTCAGGTCGGCGAGGATTTCCCCGTCCTCACTACGCACAACGGTTCCAACTGGGACCTCCAAGATAAGGTCCTCTCCGCGGGCGCCGTTTCGGTGATCACCCTCGCCATTGCCGCCGCGCTTCGCCTTAACGTGCGGGCGGTACTGGAAGTCCAACAGCGTGTGCACCTGGTTGGATACCTCCAGCACGATATCGCCGCCGTGGCCGCCGTTGCCACCATCCGGCCCGCCGAGGGGTTTGAATTTTTCGCGGTGGACAGAGACACAGCCATGTCCGCCGTCACCGGCCTGGAGGTGCAGCACCGCGCGGTCAACAAATTGGGCCATTAGTTCCGCCTTCCTTGCAAAAGAGTTCTAGTAGTGGAGGGTACCGGGTTGTGGGAAAGAAAAACACCGCGCACCCGGTCGGGGTGTGCGGTGTTTCAAGTATTGCTACGGGTTACGCAGTTTCCTGTGCGACGCCAGCTGCCTCTGCAGCCTCGAGCACCTCTGCCGAAACGCCTTCGCCGTCCGCTGGGACGATGTTGACGATGCGACGGTTGCGCTTAATGCCGAACTGGACTGCGCCAGCTGCCAGTGCGAACAGCGTGTCGTCGCCACCGCGGCCGACGTTGTCGCCTGGGTGGAACTTGGTGCCGCGCTGACGAACGAGGATCTCGCCCGCCTTTACCTGCTGACCACCGAAACGCTTCACACCGAGGCGCTTCGACTCTGAGTCACGACCGTTCGTGGAGCTGGATGCACCCTTCTTGTGTGCCATGTCTGAATCTCCTTAGATGGAAGTCTTACTTGATACCAGTGATCTTGATGGTTGTCTGTGGCTGACGGTGGCCCTGGCGGACCTTGTAGCCGGTCTTGTTCTTGTACTTCAGAATGTCGACCTTCTTGCCTTTGCCGTGCTCGACAATCTCAGCCTCAACAGAAACCTTGGACAAAGCATCAGGGCCTGCGGTGACATCCGCGCCATCGACGAGCAGAACCGGGGTGAGGGCAACCTTGTCGCCCGCTTCACCCTCGATCTTCTCGACCTTGACTAGGTCGCCTTCGGCAACCTTGTACTGCTTGCCGCCAGTCTTGACGATCGCGTACATAGAGGGTTACCCCTTATCTAAACTCGTTGTGTCTCCCCGCATGCACAGAAGACAGTTGGTACAGTTCTCTAGCGCTTTGTGGCCTTTCGCGTTCCACCGTGCCTGCATGCGTAAACGGCGCGGCTTCACAGCCCAAAACAGCGACTGTCAAATACTACACAGAAGCGGGTGCGATTATCAAACCGCACCCCACTGCTCCTCTATTTGGAAGAGGTTCGGCGTGTCGCGCGTCGCCGCCTGCGCCGCGCACTCGCCTTCGACTCCTGTTTCTTCGTCGCAGGCTTGGTTGCCTTCTGCTTCGTTTCCTTCGCCTTCGGCTGCTCCTGCTGCTGCGGCTGGGACGTCTTGCGCACTGCGCGCCGACGCCCGCGCCGGCGAGGAGACTCCGTCACCTTCGCCTTCGGCTGCTCTTGCGCTTCCTCGCGTGGAGCTTCCTTCACAGGTTCCTTAACGTGCTCCTGGCGTTCGAAATCTTCGCGCTTTGGCTTGTGGTCCGAACGGGAGTTACCGCGGGTCGCTCGCTTCCGGCGCGGGGAGCGCTCGAAGGCGTCGACGGCCTCCTCGTACGTCTGCTCGGACTTGCCTTTCTCCTGAGCCTGCTCCTGCGGTTTGTCCTGTGGCTTGTCCTGTTCCTGCGCGCGCCCACGCCCGCGGCTCGTGCCTCGACGTCCACGGCGGCGCGAACCGGACTCGCGCTTGGAGGATTCACCTACTGTAGGCGGCTTCGGCTCGTCGTTGTCCTCGTGTGCTTCATTGTCTTCGGACACAACCGAGCCGACCAGCTCGTCGATAGCCTTTTCGTCCAGCTTGCTGCGGCGCTTCTCCTCCGCTTTCTTGTTGGAACGCTCGCCGTTCGACTTCCCGCGACGCTTGCCGCGGCCACCGCGGTGCTGCAGGTCGTCTTCCTCCGGGTTGTACGTCGCGTGCTCTACAGGCTCCTCGGTGATGATCACACCGCGGCCACCACAGCACTCGCACGGCTTGGAGTAGGTCTCAAGCAGACCATCGCCGAGCTTCTTGCGGGTCAGCTGCACCAGGCCGAGCGAGGTGACCTCGGAGACCTGGTGGCGGGAGCGATCACGGCCCAGCGTTTCCTTCAGGCGACGCAGCACCAGCTCCTTGTTTTCATCCAGGATCATGTCAATGAAGTCGATGACCACCATGCCGCCGATGTCGCGCAGGCGCAGCTGGCGGACGACTTCCTCCGCGGCCTCCAAATTGTTCGCGGTGACCGTCTCCTCGAGGTTGCCGCCGGAGCCAGTGAATTTGCCGGTGTTGACGTCAATCACCGTCATGGCCTCGGTGCGCTCAATAACGAGCGTGCCGCCCGACGGCAGCCACACCACGCGGGCAAGCGCCTTCTGGACCTGCTCGTCGATGCGATGCTCCGCAAAGGCGTCGGCACCGTCGTGTTCGGAGCGGTCAAACTTGGTCACGCGGTCCAACAGGTCAGGCGCGACGGACTGCAGGTAAGCGTGCGCAATGTTGTAGGACTTCTTGCCGTCGATGATCAACTCAGAGAAGTCCTCGTTGAAGACGTCGCGGACGACGCGGACGATCAGGCGCGGCTCTTCGTAGAGCAGCACCGGGCGCGAGCCCTTCCCGTTCTTCGCGGCTTCTGCCTTTTCCTGCACCATTTCCCACTGTTTGTGCAGGCGCTGGACGTCCTCAGCAATCGCTTCCTTCGACATGCCCTCGGCAGCCGTACGAATAATCGCCCCACCCTTGCCAGGCACAACCTCGTTGAGGATGCCCTTGAGGCGCTTGCGTTCGGTGACGGGCAGCTTGCGGGAGATCCCAGCGTTACGGCCACCCGGCACGTACACGAGGAAACGTCCGGCCAGCGAAATGTGCGTTGTCAGGCGAGCACCCTTGTGCCCGTTAATATCCTTCGAGACCTGCACCATCACCTGGTCGCCGGACTTCAGTGCGTGCTCAATCCTGCGCTTCTTTCCGCCAAGCTTCGCAGCCTTCCAGTCAACCTCGCTGGCGTAGAGCACCGCGTTGCGCCCGGTTCCGATGTCGATGAACGCCGCTTCCATGCCCGGCAGCACGTTCTGGACACGGCCCATGTAAATATTGCCGATGATCGACGCGTTATCGTCCATGGACACAAAGTGCTCCGCAAGCAGCCCGTCTTCCAGGACCGCTACCTGCGTGATGCGGCCTGGGCCGTCGTTGCGGTCGCGCTCGCGCACCACCATCGTGCGGTGCACCGACTCGCGCCGCGCAAGGAATTCCGCCTCAGAAACAATACGGGAGCGCTGGCGCTCCGCTTCTCGACGCTCACTCCGCCGACGACGCTGCGCCTCCAGACGGGCGGAACCGCTGATCCCCTTCGGCTCGTCAATAACCTCGACCTTAGGTTCTTCCTCCTTGGGCTCCTCAACTTCACCCTTCGGTGCGGCATCCTCATCCGCTTCCTTCGGTTCGGAGGTGCGCACTGCTCGGCGGCGCTTTGGACGCGTCGGCGCCTTGAAGATCGGCGCGTATTCGACCGTTGCTTCCTCTTCAGGTTCGGGCTCCGGCTCTTGTGCAGACTCCGGTTCAGGCTCTGGTGTTGGTTCCTGCTCCGGCTCGTCGGCGACCTCGAAGGTGGCATCCACCTTCTCCTCGATCTGGTGGATTTCGTTTTCTACGTCCTTGCGCACCCGCTCGCGGATCTTTTCGTCGCTGCTATCCTTCGACTTCTTCGCCTCAGCCTTGTCCGCGGGCTGCTGCAGCGCATCGATGACCTTCTCGGCTTCCTCCCGAGTAATCGAGGACTGCGCAACCTTTGTAATTCCCAACTCGGTCAGCGCCACCACAACGTCTTTCGACGCCACCCCCAACGCCTTCGCGAGCTGGAACACCCGCATTTTGTCTTTCAGGGTTGATCGATCAAAGTCCTGAATTTCGGTATGAGATTTTTTCGCCACGTACGTGCTCCTATATTTTTGCATCTGCAAGCTGCGTCAACCGGGCGCGAAGCATTCTGCCCGCTGCCACACGGCTGACACACGTTCCTACAGAAAGTTGTAAAAAGCTTGCCCCCATTGTGGCACACGACGCCGACTGCGCCTATTCCAACGCCACCACTCAAAGCGTGCGATTAGAAGCGTGCGATGCAGGTCGCGTCTTTTGACCTACCCTGATCTGTTTCCAACGACCAGCATCGCACTCTTTTAATACCTCCACACGAGCAATATGCTCAAAGCTGAAACCGCCGCCAACACAACAAAACCGCCCACCCTGCCATGTACAGCAGGATGGGCGGTTGAAGCGTGGTTCTTACTTATTCGGGAACCAGATTGCGATCTCGCGCTCGGCGGACTCTGGGGAGTCGGAACCGTGGACGACGTTCTCGCCAACGGTCAGGGCGAAGTCGCCGCGGATGGTGCCAGGGGTTGCCTTGGCAACCGGGTCGGTGCCGCCGGCGAGCTGGCGCCAAGCCTCGATAGCGCGCTCGCCCTCAACGATGCCCGCTACCAGCGGAGCAGAGGTGATGAAGTTAACGAGTTCACCGAAGAACGGCTTGTCCTTGTGCTCTGCGTAGTGCTTCTCAGCGGTCTCACGGTCTGCGGTGCGCAGGTCCATCTCGACCAGCTTGAGACCCTTACGCTCAATGCGGGAGATGATCTCTCCGACGTGGCCGTTTGCAACGCCGTCTGGCTTAATCAAAATCAGTGTACGTTCAGTCATGTCTCCCTACCCTACTAAACAACAACCACCGGGTGCGAACATCTTGATGTGGGGGTGATTAAAGTTTGCTCCATGACATATGAGAGTCCCCTGCCGCCAATTCCGGACGTCGGCACGCGAGCGCGCTCCATCACCGATCTGCTCTTCGGCAACCTCGGCGAGCACGCGTCGGCGCCGGCGCTCACGGAGGTCGAGACGGGGCGAAGCGTGACCTATGCGCAGCTTCACCAGGAGGTGCTGGCGCTCGCCGCCACGTTGCGCAGCCGCGGCATCGGTCCCGGGGATTGCGTCGCAGTGCAGCTGCCCAACGGCATCGACTTCGCCGTCACTTTCCTCGCGTTGGTGCAGGTGGGGGCGTCGGCAAGCTTGTTGGGGACGAGTCTCACCGCGACCGAACGTGACCACCTCTGCGCGCTCGCCGAGGCCAAAGTTCTTCTCGACGCCCCCATCGCCCCCACCGAACCACCCGAGCGCAGCGCCTCCCCAGCCGGGCCGGAAGATATCGCCGCGGTTGCCTTTTCCTCCGGTACCACCGGTTTGCCGAAGGCCGTCGAGCTGACCCACCGCAACCTGTGCGCGAACATGCTGCAGTTTTCGGCCGCGCTGCGCGCAAGCGGTATCGGCGCGGGCACCCCGACACTGGCGCCGCTGCCGTTCGCCCACATCTACGGACTGAACACACTGCTGCTGTCGTCGCTCTACGCGCACCACCATATTCACACGATGGCAGGCTTCGACCTGGGAGCGTTTATTGAGGCGCAGCGCAAGCACCGTATTGAGTTGGGCTTTATTGCGCCACCCATCGCGCTTGCGCTCTCACGACACCCGGAGGCGACCGCGGAGGCGTTCGCGGACTCCCGGTTCATGGTGTGCGGTGCCGCCCCGCTGGATGCTGCGTTGGCGGACAGCGTTGAGCAGCGGCTCGGCACGGTGATCCTGCAGGGCTACGGCACCACGGAGACGTCCCCGGTGACCCACGTGGGCATCGCTGGGAGGTCGAAGCCGGGCTCGATTGGGTTCGCGGTGCCGAACACGCAGTTCCGCATCATCGACCTTCGCGACGGCCACGACGTCGCCCCCGGCGAACCCGGTGAGATGCTCATCCGGGGCCCGCAGGTGATGCGGGGCTACCGCAACGACCCTGAGGCAACCCAGGCAACGATCACTGGTGGGTGGCTGCACACCGGGGATATCGTCACGCTGGCTGAGGACGGCACCGTCTACATCGTCGACCGGGCAAAAGAAGTGATTAAGTACAAGGGCTTCCACGTCGCCCCCGCTGAGCTCGAGGCACTGCTGCGCACCCACCCCGCGGTTGCCGACGCCGCCGTCGTCCGCCATATCGTGCGCACCCACGGTGTCGATTGCGAGGTCCCGCGCGCCTGCATCGTCGTCGCCGACGGCGCTACGTTGAGCCGCGAGGAAATCATGGAGTGGGTTGCCGAGCGCGTGGCCGGATACAAAAAGATCCGTGAAGTCACCTTCACGGATCACATCCCCCGCAACGCGGCGGGGAAAATTCTGCGGCGCGAACTCTAGTCGGCGTCCAGGTGCTGCGTGGTCAGGTAGCCGCCACGCATGCGCTGCACAATGTCGGAGCGCAGCTTCACGATGAAGAACCACACCAGGCCGAACATCAGGCCAACCACCGTGACCGACCAGTGCACGAAGAACCCAAAGATGAGCGGCACCTGCAGGGCCAAGTTAATCCACATCGCGCCCGGAATCTTCTGCGCGAACGCCATCACCGCGTGGGCGACGCCGATGACCACGATGTACACCCAGTTGAACGTGGTCCAGTAGGCGCCACCGTCGACTTTAAGAATCACGAGCAGGATGAGCAGCACGGTGATCGATTCCATGATCAGCGTGCCGGAGAGCACTCCGCGCAGTCCTGCGATTGGGTCCTTGACCGGCTCGTGCCCGAGCCCGAGCGGGCTGATCGGCGGTTGGCGTTTTTCTCTGCTCACTCTGGGTCCTTTCCAAACATGGTGCGGGCCTCCCCCGCGGTCACGACAGAGCCGGTGATGATCACACCGGAGCCGGACTGCACGCCGACTTCCGCAAGGGCGTCCTCGGCAAGCTCAACGGCCAGCTCGTAGGCGGACGGCAGGTGCGGCTGCACGTGCACGCGCTCATCGCCGAAGATGGAGCGGGCGATCTCGGCAAGGTCTTCGGCCTCCATCGCGCGTGGCGAGGAGTTCTGCGTAATCACGACTTCCGTGAGCGCCGGCTCTAGCGCCTGGAAAATGCCAGCGGCGTCCTTGTCACCGAGGATGCCCAGCACGCCAATGAGTCGGGTGAAGTCGAAGTCGTGCTGCAGCGCCTCCGCGAGGGCGGTTGCGCCGTGTGGGTTGTGGGTGGCGTCGATAAACGTGGTGGGTGTGGCGCGCACTCGCTCGAGCCTGCCCGGAGAGCGGACCGCCGCAAAGCCTTCCCGCACCGCCTCGATGTTGAGCGGGTGCTCGGCGTGTGCACCGTGGAATGCCTCGACCGCCGCGAGCGCGACGGCCGCGTTGCGGGCCTGGTGTGGGCCGGACAGCGGCAGGAAGATGTCGTCGTAGCTGCCGGCGAGCCCGCGCAGCCGTAGCTGCTGGCCTCCGACGGCCACCCCGGCTTCCTCAACGCCGAACTCGGAGCCGAGGCGCGCGACGGCGCTACCGACCTGGACGGTCTGCTCCAGCACTACGCGCATGGCCTCCGGCTGCTGGTCGGCGATGACCGTGACGGAGTCCGGATTCGTGATGATGCCGGCCTTCTCGCCCGCGATCTGCTCGATGGTGTCGCCGAGGTACTGCGTGTGGTCGATGCCGATCGGCATGATCACGTTGACGTCCGCGTCGATCACGTTGGTTGCGTCCCAGCGGCCACCCATGCCGACTTCCACCACGGCGATGTCCACCGGGGCGTCGGCAAACGCGGCGTAGGCGATGCACACCATGGCTTCGAAGAAGCTCAGCGGCTGGCCGAAGTGGTCGTCAGCCATCGCGAGGTACGGCTGAATTTCCTCGTAAATGCGCACAAAGTCCGCGGGGTGGATTGGTTGGCCGTCGATCCCGATGCGCTCGGTGATCAACTGCAGATGCGGGCTCGTCGTGCGCCCCACCCGGTGCCCGAGGCTACGCAGCAGCGACTCGATCATCCGGGTTGTCGACGTCTTCCCGTTCGTCCCCGCGACGTGAATCGCTTTGAACGAACGCTGCGGGGAACCCAGCAGATCCATGACGTACTCGACGCGCTCGAGCGTCGGATCGATCTGCGTTTCGCCCCAGCGCTCCTCGAGCTGCTGCTGGACTTCGCGCAACGCTGCAAGGTCTTCAGGCGTGACCTCGCGCGCGACGACGTCTTCCGCCTCCTCCGCCTGCGGCGCACCGAGGTTCAGGCGTAGCCCGGACTCCTCGACGGAGATATCGAACTGCTCGGGTAGCTCCGGAAGTTCCGGCAGGTCAGCATTGTCGGCCATCTACGCCTCCGGCAGCTGCGCCAGGCGCGCGGTCACACGTGCGAACTCTTCCTTCGCAACCTGCTGGCGCACCTTGATCTTCTCAACGACCTGCTCCGGCGCGTTCGCCAGGAACTGCTCGTTGCCAAGCTGACGGCCAGTGGTATCGAGCTCCTTCTCCGCCGCCGCGAGTTCCTTCTCCAGGCGCTTGCGCTCGGCCGCAACGTCGACGGTGCCGGAGGTGTCCAGCGCCACGTCGAGCGTCGCCTGGCTCAGGCGCATCTCAATGCTTGCCGACGCCGCAAAGCCCTCAGCAGGCGTCTCCACCCGCGCGATATCGCGGATAACGTTTTCCAGCCCAGCCAGGTCCGCCTTGGCAAAGTCAAGCTTCGCCGGCACCTTCTGGTTCGGCTTCACACCCTGGTCAGCGCGGAAGCGACGCAGCTCGGTAATCAGCTTGATCGCATCCTGGATCCTGCGGCGCGCTACATCATCCGTTTCGACGCCACCATTGGTGTCCTCCGCAGTCGGCCACGGCGCCTGCGTCACCGAAGGCTGCTGCGTCAACGCGGTCCACAGGGCCTCGGTGATGAACGGCATCGTCGGGTGCAGCAGGCGCAGCACCACGTCGAGCACGCGGCCGAGCACGATCTGCGTGTTACGGCCCTGCGCGGTCTCGCCCTCACGCGGGATCTGGGTCTTTGCGATCTCCAGGTACCAGTCACACAGCTCATCCCACGCGAAGTGGTAGAGATCCTCGTTCGCCTTCGCGAACTGGTAGTCGTCCAAGTAGGCGTCGACCTTCGCGCGGACTTCCTCGGCACGGTCCAGGCTCCAACGGTCGGCGTCCGTCAGCTCCTCGCGGGCCGGCAGCGGACCAACCGCTGCGCCGTTCATCAGAGCGAAGCGGGTCGCGTTGTACAGCTTGGTGGCAAAGTTACGCGCGGACGTGGCGTTGTCCTCACCGATCGGCAAGTCCACGCCCGGGTTCGCGCCGCGCGCAAGGGCGAAGCGCAGCGCGTCAGCGCCGTAGCGCTCGACCCAATCCATTGGGTCGATGCCGTTGCCCAGGGACTTCGACATCTTGCGCCCCTTCTCGTCGCGCACCAGGCCGTGCAGGTACAGGTCCGTGAACGGGATGATCGGGCGGCCGTCAACCCCCTCGCCGAGGATCTCAGGGGTGTTCTTTCCAGCAAAGGTGCCGAACATCATCATGCGGGCAACCCAGAAGAACAAAATGTCATACGCGGTGACCAACACGGACGTCGGGTAGAACTTCTCCAGATCCGGCGTCTTCTCAGGCCAGCCGAGCGTCGAGAACGGCCACAGCGCAGAGGAGAACCAGGTATCCAACACGTCCGGGTCCTGGGTGTAGCCAGCCGGCGGCTCCTCGTCAGGGCCGACGCAGACCACTTCGTCATTCGGTCCGTACCAGATCGGGATGCGGTGGCCCCACCACAGCTGGCGCGAAATCGTCCAGTCATGCATGTTGTCCACCCAGTCGAAGTAGCGCTTCTCCATCGATGCCGGGTGAATCTTCGTATCGCCGTTGCGGATCGCATCGCCGGACATCTTCGCCAGCTCTTCAACCTTGACGAACCACTGCAGGCTCAGGCGTGGCTCAATCGGTTCACCGGAGCGCTCCGAGTGGCCCACCGAGTGCACGTACGGGCGCACCTCCTTGACGATGCGCCCTTGCTCCGCCAGCGCCTCACGCACCGCGACGCGAGCCTCTTCGCGGCTCATGCCATCGAACTTGGTGCCGGTGTCGGCGATGTGGCCGGTCTCGTCCATGATGATCGGCATGTCCAGGTTGTGGCGCAGGCCCATCTCGTAGTCGTTCGGGTCGTGTGCAGGCGTGATCTTCACCGCGCCGGTGCCCAGTTCCATATCGACGTAATCGTCGGCGATCACCTGAATCTTCAGGTCATCGCGGAACGGGTGGTCGAACTCCTGGCCAACCAGGTCCGTGTAGCGCTCGTCGTCTGGGTGGACGGCAATGGCGACGTCGCCCAGCATGGTCTCAACACGGGTCGTGGCAACGACCAGGTGTGGCTCGTCGTCGTTGAGCGAGCCGTAACGGATGGAGACGAACTCGCCCTCAACGTCCTTATAAACGACCTCAATGTCGGACACCGCGGTCTCCAGCACCGGCGACCAGTTCACCAGGCGGTAGTCGCGGTAGATCATTCCGGCGTCGTACAGCTGCTTAAAGATCGTCTGCACTGCGCGCGAGAGGCCGTCGTCAAGCGTGAAGCGCTCGCGCGACCAATCCACGGAGTCACCGATAGCCCGCATCTGCGTGGTGATGGTGCCGCCGTACTGGTGCTTCCACTCCCATACCTTGTCCACGAACTCTTCGCGGCCATAGTCGTAGCGGTCCTTGCCCTCCTCGGCCTTCAGCTTCGCCTCGACCTTCGTCTGCGTAGCGATGCCCGCGTGGTCCATGCCCGGCAACCACAACACCTCGTAGCCCTGCATGCGCTTGCGGCGCACCATAACATCAATGAGCGTGTGGTCCAGGGCGTGGCCCATGTGCAGCTGGCCCGTCACATTCGGCGGGGGCAGCACCACAGAATAAGCAGGCTTGTCCGAGGAAGCGTCGGCGGTGAAGTATCCCTTCTCCACCCAGCCCTCGTACAAAGCCTGCTCGTGTTCGCCGGGCTCCCAAGACTTCGGGAGCGCATCGGCTCGGTTCTTGCCTACCAAATGTTCAGTCGCGTCAGTCACGGTTGACTATCTTAGCCATCAACCTCCGGTAGGCGCGACCGGTTAGAAAAGCTTGGACGCAATCTCCCACTCGCCGCGCATCGCTTCGACGTTCTTGTCGATGCGCTCGCGCTGGAAGTCGCTGATCTCCAGCCCCTCGACGACCTCCCACTTGCCATCACGGCCAATCACCGGGAAACCGAAGAGCAGCCCCTCCTCGACGCCGTACTGGCCGGTGGAAGGCAGCGCTGCCGTCGTCCACTTGCCGTCGGTGCCATTGACCCAGTCACGCATGTGGTCAACCGCCGCGGAAGCAGCGGACGCCGCCGAGGACTTACCGCGAACCTCGATGATTTCACCACCGCGCTTGGCAACGCGCGGGATGAACTCGTCGACGTACCAATCGCGGTCCAGCTTGTCGGCAATCTTCTCGCCGCCGACCTCAGCGAAGGTCACATCCGGGAACTGAGTATCCGAGTGGTTGCCCCACACCACCATCTTTTCAATTGTCGACGACGGCACCTCCAGCTTCTGGCCCAGCATGGACAGTGCGCGATTCTGGTCCAGTCGCATCAAGGCATTGAAGCGCTCGGCAGGGACATCCGCCGCGGCCTTCGCAGCGATGCGCGCGTTGGTGTTCGCCGGGTTGCCCACGACAAGCACCCGGATATCGTCCGCAGCGCCAGCGTTGATGGCCTTACCCTGCTCGACGAAGATCTTGCCGTTCGCGGTGAGCATGTCCGCGCGGGACTCACCCTTACCGCGTGGCTTCGCGCCAACCAGGAACGCGGCGTTTGCGCCCTCGAATGCCTTGAACTGGTCATCGGAAACGTTGATGCCAGTCACCAGTGGGAAGGCAGAGTCGTGCAGCTCCATCGCAGTACCCTCCGCCGCGCGGACAGCTGCCGGGATCTCGAGCAGCGTCAGCTCGACCGGCTGATCCGCACCGAAGACGTCGCCGGAGGCAATACGCCACAGCAGGGAGTACGCAATGTTGCCTGCTGCGCCGGTGACAACGACTTTAACGGGAGTGGAAGAATGGTGTGACATAGAAAAACCTCGGGTCAATAGTGTGCGGTACCTGACATTCAAAGTATAGGTAGTACAACCGACGCACTACCCCCGAAATCGTGCATACCCTCCCCCCTTTAGGCCTAAAAGGCATAGTAAGGCAGACAAATTCCCGTTTTGCACGGTGCAAATTCTCAAATGGGGGCATCATAGAGAAAAGTAGATGTCACCAATGAGCCAACATTCACGCATGCGTAGTAATTCAGGAGCGGATACAACGATGGATTTCCCCACCGACCCCACCTCGGCGAGTATCAAAGCACCTGAACCAGATATCAACGCAGAAATCGACAGTGTTGTTGACATCGCCCTCGACATGTTCGCCCGCGGTGGCTTCTCCCAAACAAAGCTGGGTGCCATCGCGAAGGAAACCGGCATGTCGAAAAGGATGATCCATTACCACTTCAGCGACAAAAAGGGCCTCTACGCAAAAACGATCAGGCGCGCGCTCGACCGCCTGGCTCCACCCGAAGAGATCCTGCAGCGCTCCTACGCAGTCCCGGTTGACGGCATGCGCCGCTTCGTAGACAGCATGTTCCACTCCTTCCAGGAAAACCCCGAGGCAGTTCAGCTGCTCATTCGTGAGCGGCTCGAGCCGGTCCTCGAGGACGCCTCAGCGGACATTGTGCACGGCCGCAGCGAGATCACGCTGCACGTCGAGCGCCTCCTGCTCGTGGGCCAGGACGCCGGCGCCTTCCGGCCGGGGATCTCCGCCGATGACGTACTCGCGCTGCTCACGGCGCTGAGCACGCTGCGGGTATCGGGCAACGCGGCGTCGATAATTACGAGCCACCTCGACCTCGACGAGCCGCGAAACGTCGAAGGGATGCGGCGCATGGTTATTGATACCGTGCTGGCGTTTTTGACATCCAACATCGCGCCTTCGGGCTACGAAAGCTACCTCGAGGCCACTCCCCTGCCGGACAGCGAAGGCACCGGCGCCAGCGACGACCTCTACGACATCTACTAGCTGCGACTCGGCAGCCTTACGCCGAGCGCTGCCCTTCCGCTTCCACGAACTGCGGCTCTGCAGCGCCCCGCACCACGTCGCCGTTGATGACGACTTCGCTGACGTTCTCGCGGTCGGGCAGGTCGTACATGATGGGCACGAGCACTTCCTCCATGATGGCGCGCAGGCCACGGGCGCCAGTGTTGCGCTCGGCAGCGCGGTCCGCGATCTCCTCGAGGGCGTCCTCGGTGAGCGTGAGCTGGGCGCCGTCCATCGAAAAGAGGCGGCTGTACTGCTTCACCAGTGAGTTCTTAGGCTCGGTGAGTACGCGCACCATGGCGTCGCGGTCGAGGTTCTCCACGTTCGCAATGATCGGCAGGCGCCCAATGAACTCAGGGATGAGGCCGAACTTCACCAGGTCACCCGGCTGCACCTGCGCCAGCATGTTGGCTTCGTCGCGCTCCTGCTTCGAGTCAATCTCCGCCCCGAAGCCGATGCCCTTCTTGCCCACGCGCTCCGCAATCACCTTGTCCAAGCCCGCGAACGCACCGGCGACGATGAACAGGATGTTCGTCGTATCAATCTGGATGAACTCCTGGTTCGGGTGCTTGCGCCCGCCCTGCGGCGGCACGGACGCGACCGTGCCCTCCAGGATTTTCAGCAGTGCCTGCTGCACGCCTTCGCCGGACACGTCGCGGGTAATCGAGGGATTCTCGGACTTGCGGGAGATCTTGTCTACCTCGTCGACGTAGATGATGCCGTGCTGCGCCCGGTTAACGTCGAAGTCCGCGGCCTGCAGCAACTTCAGCAAGATGTTTTCGACGTCCTCTCCGACGTACCCCGCCTCGGTGAGACTGGTGGCGTCGGCAATTGCGAATGGCACGTTGAGCATCCTGGCAAGCGACTGCGCGAGGTACGTCTTGCCGGAGCCCGTCGGCCCCAGCAGCAAAATATTCGACTTCGCGATTTCCACTTCCTCATCACGCTTGCGGTTCGTTACATTCTCCGACTCCGCCCGGATGCGTTTGTAGTGGTTGTACACCGCCACCGCGAGCGTGCGCTTCGCCGAGTCCTGCCCGATGACGTACTGGTCCAAAAACTTGGTGATCTCACTTGGCTTCGGCAGCCGATCCGCAGCCTCATCCTGCTCAGCCTGCGCCCCGCCGAGTTCTTCCTCGATGATTTCGTTGCACAGCTCGATGCACTCATCACAAATGTAGACTCCGCCACCGGCAATAAGCTTGCGAACCTGCTTCTGCGTCTTGCCGCAAAAGGAGCACTTCAACAGGTTTGAGGTGTTTTGGGATGTTGCCATAGATGCGTTGGACTCCAGCTTCTTCGTCTCGCCTAAGGGTTGACCTTAGAGCTTAGCGGGTACGTCAAACTCACACACTCTCGCACGTTGTCGCGCATCGTGGCGATCAAGGGCACAATGGAGCGCATGACGCATATACATACTGTGGAATACGGCAATAAAGACAACACCAGCACCGTGGTGCTCCTCTCCTCCATCGCGACGACGCACGAATCCTGGTCGAAGCAGATTCCTGAACTGGCGAAGCACCACCGTGTCATCGCGGTCGATCATCGCGGGCACGGCGGCTCCGACGTCGCCCAGGTGGCTCCCAGCTCCGCAACCGTGAAGCTGCTTGCGCAGGATATCTTGAGCGCACTCAACCGCGAGGGGGTCGACCGCTTCAGCGTTGTCGGCCTCTCCCTCGGCGGCGCCATTGCGCAGTATCTTGCGGCGTACAGCGGGCGCGTGGAGAAGGCTGTCTTCGCTTGCACCGCGACTTACCTCGGTGGCAATGAGCAGTGGGACGAGCGCACGCGCATCGCACGGGAGGAAGGCATGGGCCCCATCGCCGACATGCTCATTCCTAACTGGTTCACCCCAGCATTTATCGACGCCCACCCAGGGGAAGTCGAGCGCATCCACGACATGGTCAGCGCCATCGACCCCGAGGGTTACGCCCAAAACGGCGATGCCTTGGCAAAGTGGGACTTCGCTTCCCACCTGGATCAGATCACCTGCCCAGTGCTGACCATCGCGGCCACCGGCGACGCCGGTACCGGCCCGGACAAACTGGCCGAAATCGCCGACGGCGTCGCAGGCCCCGTGGAGTCTGTGGTCATTGAGCCGGGCTCGCACCAGGTGCCCATCGAGAACCCTGCTCCGTTCAATGAAGCGCTGCTGAAGTTTTTGGGCTAAGATTTGTCGGCTACGCTAGACGCAGAAGTCTGTCAGAAAGGATCCCCTAGTGATGAACACCCGGCCCAAACTTGTGCTTGCCGCACTCTTGACGTGCACGACGCTGTTGGCCGGGTGTAACTCGTCGCCGGAGGATCGTTTGGCGGAGCCTGAGATCTCGTTCCCGGCGAAGGAGACGTCGACAAGCCCGGCGCCCGACGATGATGACGAGGACGCGACCGAGACCGAGACGTCCACCTCGACGAAGACATCGACGAGCACGTCGAAGAAGAGCTCAAGCTCGTCTAGCTCCTCGAGTTCTTCGAAAAAGTCGAGCTCTTCTGCCTCCTCTAGCGATGATGACAGCGACGAGCCCGCGCCGGTACAGCCTGCCGAGCCCGCCCCACAGAACGGCGCGACGTGCGCGTGGCCGAAGCAGGGCCAGCAGTCAGCGAGCGACGAATACAGCACCTTCTGCGACGGCGACTGGGCCCGCACCGTGATGCCGAACGGCCAGGAGTACTTCTGGGCTTCCAACGGCAACTCTTGGGCATCCGTTGACCCCGTCGGCGAGCACGAAGGCAACGCCTGCTGGGACCGTAAGGACTTCACCTCCGCACCGGCCGCGGTGCGCGACGCGGTCCCGTACTGCCCTTAAGCCTGCAGCACCTCCGCTGGCTTCTTGACGACGACCGGCTTCGCGGACGGCGCACGCAGTCCTACCAGGGCGACCGCGCTCAACACGAACACGCCTGCTGCAACGATGTAGAGTCCACGTGGCCCCAGCCCGGCCTCGGCGAGGTAGCCGATGAGCAGTGGTCCGCAGACCGAACCAACTCGCCCTACAGCCAACGCCACTCCAACGCCGGTCGCCCGCAAGTGCGTCGGGTAGGACGCCGGAGTCACGGTGTACATGCCAGTAACGCACGCGTTCAGCAACATACCAACCAGTACGCCCAGCGGGAACGCCACGAACGACGCGCCCGCGGAGAAGATGAAGGCCACCAACGCGCCCGCGCCACCGATGGCGAAGGCGATGAGCAGCACGCGGGCGTCAACACGCGTGGTAATCACTCCGAAGATCAGCGAGCCGATCGTGCCGCCGAACGCGATCATGATGCCGCCGAAAATACCCTGCTGCGCGGACAGTCCCAGTTCGTTGAGCAACTTGGGCGTCCAGGAATTAGCAAAGGCAAAACCAAAGCTGATCAGCGAGAATGCAATCCAGATCCGTACAGTCGTCGACAGCCATACTGGGGAGACGATTGCGCGCAGTGCGCCCGAGGCGGAAGCCGGGGCGCTCGTCTGGGCCGGAACCACTGCTCCCCCGTGCCCAATGCGGCGTGCGATACGCTCAACGCGCGCAGCATCCCCGCGACTCGCGAGCACGTCCACCGACTCCGGCAGCAACGCCGTTGCAAGCACCAGCGCCACGGCAGACAGAGCCGCGCCCACGAAGAAGATCGAGTGCCAGCCGTGGCTCTCCACAACCTTGGACGCCAGCACGCCGCACAGCGTCGCGCCAACGCCGTACCCCGACGCGTAGACCGCCATCGCCAGCCCACGGAACCGGTCGTTAGAATACTCACTGACCAGCACGGTCACGCACGCGAGCACGCCGCCCACGCCCACACCAGTGACGAAGCGCCACGCGATAAACGCCGCGGTACTCCCCGCGAAGCCCGACAGGAGCAGGCCCACGGTATCAATCAGCAGCGCCACAAGAATCACGTTTCGACGCCCCCATCGATCCCCCGCCGGCCCGAAGACCGCCGCGCCGACACCAACGCCGAGCAGCGCTGCCGACAGCACCCAACCCAGCAGGGACGAGCCGATCGCGAACTCCTCCGCCAGGTGCGGCGCCGCAAATGCGGTTGCGACGAGATCATAGCCGTCAAGGGCGTTCAAATAGGTAATGACGGCAATGATCAGCCACTGGTACGGACTCATCGGCCGAGTGTTAATGGAAGTTCTGATATCCACCGCGCTCTTTCCTTTATCTTCACGTGTCGTGTTTTCGCAGATGTGTGAAGAATGTACCGCACGGTCTGTCTATTCGCGCCCTTTTATTCACGCTTGGTCAAGCACACAAAAAGACGCCACCCGGTTACCCTTGGTGGCGTCGAAAAGCGATCAGAAGTTAGCCGTTCAGCTTGCGGTAATCAAAGACCTGGTCGATGATGCCGTACTCGACAGCTTCCTGCGCGGTAAGGATCTTATCGCGATCCGTATCGATGCGGACCTGCTCCGCAGTGCGACCGGTGTGGTGCGCGAGTGTGTCCTCCATCAGGCGGCGCATGCGTTCGATCTCATTGGCCTGGATCTCGAGGTCAGAAACCTGGCCCTGGGTACCCTGCGTCGCGGGCTGGTGGATCAGCACCCGCGAGTTCGGCAGCGCAGCGCGCTTCCCCGGCGCACCAGCGGCAAGGATGACCGCCGCAGCGGACGCAGCCTGGCCGAGGCACACCGTTTGCACGTCCGGGCGGACGTACTGCATCGTGTCGTAAATCGCCATCAGCGCGGTAAACGAGCCACCCGGGGAGTTGATGTACATCGTGATGTCGCGGTCCGGGTCCTGAGACTCCAGCACCAGCAGCTGCGCCATGATGTCATTCGCGGAAGTGTCATCGACCTGGGTGCCCAGGAAGACGATGCGCTCCTCGAAAAGCTTGCCGTATGGGTCGATCTGCTTCGTGCCGAAGGAAGTCTCCTCCAAGAACTGTGGCAGCACGTAGCGGGAGGAAGGCATTTGGAAAGACATACGTAAATTCTCCTGTCTACTTAGTTGCTGATCGAGCCCTGAGCGCTCTCGATAACGTGGTCCACGATGCCGTACTCCATCGCCTCTTGGGCCGTGAACCAACGGTCACGGTCGGAATCCTTCGTAATCTGCTCGAAAGTCTGGCCGGTATGCTCAGCGATAAGCTGGGCCATCTCGCGCTTCGTCGCTGCGAACTGCTCAGCCTGAATAGCAATGTCGGCAGCAGTACCGCCAACGCCTGCGGACGGCTGGTGCATCATAATCCGAGCGTGCGGAAGCGCGTAACGCTTGCCCTTCGTGCCGCCGGAAAGCAGGAACTGCCCCATCGACGCCGCCAAGCCCATGCCGTACGTAGCAATATCGCACGGCGAGTACTTCATCGTGTCATAAATCGCCATGCCGGCAGTCACGGAACCACCCGGGGAGTTAATGTACAGCGAAATGTCGCGAGTTGGATCCTCCGCGGACAGCAGCAAGATCTGCGCGCACAGCTTGTTCGCAATTTCGTCGTCAACCTGCTGGCCCAAGAAAATAATGCGCTCGCGCAGCAGGCGCTCATAGACAGAATCACCCAAGTTCATGCCCTGCGATGGGGATGTCATAAAAATGGCTCCTTCGTGGTTCAAACTCTTTTATGTAGCGTCAACAATGCCACCACCCTACTCCGATAGTCCACTTTGCACGGGGTTGTTCGCTGATGGCGTACACGTACGTTGTGAACCCGTAGTGAATGGCGAAACGCCCCGGCGTAGGCGCAACGCGTGCGCATCGCCGGGGCGTTTCAACTCAAGATTTAGTCTTCGGAAGCCTCTGCTTCTTCCTCTTCAACCTCACCGAAGTAATCGTTCGGGTCGACGGTCTCGCCCTTGTCGTCCTTCACGGACACGCGGCAGATCGCGGTAGCGAGTGCCTTGCCACGGCGGACGTCTGCGAAGAGGTTACCGATCTGGCCTGCCTGCTGCAGCTGCGCCACGAACTGGTTCGGGTCCATGCCGTAGGACTGCGCGGTGAACAGGATGTGGTCGGTCATCTCCTGCTGGGAAACCTCAGGCTCCTCCTGGTCAGCAACAGCGTCCAGGAACAGCTGGGTACGGACAGCGGACTCAGCCTGCTCGTGGTTCTTCTTGTCGAACTCCTCGCGGGTCATGCCCTGTGCCTCGAGGAACTGTGCGACAGCAGCCTCGTCGTGTGCCAGCTGGCCGAGCATCTGGTGGAGCATGTTGTGCTCCTGCTCCTCGACGATGGACTTCGGAAGCTCGAACTTGGTCTCCTCGAGCGCTGCCTTCAGTACCTCGTCGCGGATGTCAGCTGCCTGCTGGGTCTTCTTGTCCTCAGCGAGCTGCTCCTTGGTGGATTCACGCAGCTCCTCAGCGGTGTCGAACTCGGAGGCCATCTGAGCGAACTCGTCGTCAAAGTCAGGAAGCTTGCGCTCCTTCGACTGCTGGACGTGTACCTTGATGGTGGCTTCCTTGCCCTTGTGCTCGCCGAACTCGATCGTCGCTGTGAACTCGTTGTCCTCGCCGGTCTTCATGCCGCGCAGCGCGGTGTCGAGGCCCTTGATCAGGTCGTCCGAGCCGATCTGGTAGGTCAGGCCCTCAGTGGAAGCCTCCTCGACCTTCTCGCCGTCAACCTCAGCGTGCAGGTCGATGACTGCGAAGTCGTCGGTCTTCATCTTGCGCTTGGTGTCCTTGAGCTCGCCGAAGCGCTCGCGGAGCTGGTCGATCTCCTTGTCGACGTCCTCGTCGCTGACCTCGAGGGCCGGAACAGTGACGTCAATCTTGGAGAAGTCAGGGACAGTAATCTCTGGGCGAACGTCGACCTCAGCGGTGAACTCGACGACGTCGTTGTCCTCGATCTTGGTGATGTTGATCTCTGGCTGACCGATCGGGTTCAGGCCATTTTCCAGGACAGCCTTCTCGTAGCGGGTTGGCAGCATGTCGTTGACAACCTGCTCCAGGATCGGGCCACGGCCGAAGCGGGCGTCGATCAGCTGGCGAGGAGCCTTACCGCGACGGAAGCCAGGAATGTTGACCTGCTGCGCAATTGACTTGTACGCCTGGTCGATTTCCTTGCCGAGCTCATCGAAAGGAACGCTGACGTCCAACTTGACACGAGTCTCACTGAGCTTGTCGACGGAAGTCTTCACGGATTACTCCTGTAATTAATCGGGTAAATTGTACGGATATGTAAACAAGCCCGCTATTTCTAGCGGGCTTGTTGATGTCGGGGCGACAGGATTTGAACCTGCGACCCCCTGCTCCCAAAGCAGGTGCGCTACCAAACTGCGCCACGCCCCGCGAATGATTGCTCATTGCGACGTTGGCAACTATAACCATGCCCCAGAGCAATACGCAAATCGACAGTTCAACACTACTTTTGGGCTATATTCACAGAAACAAAAACGCGGCTACACATCTCGTGCAACCGCGTCTTCCGCTTTTATCATTTGGAGGGAATGACGGGAATCGAACCCGCGTCTTCAGCTTGGAAGGCTGAGGTATTAGCCACTATACGACATTCCCACTTCACCAAAAGGTGATGGGCGCAAGTGTAACCCACCGCCGACTTTGAGACAAAACCACCCGCTTAGCGTGGAACTTTCTCCCAACCACGTGCGTTGCACGTTGTAAGTACTGATAATTTGTGGCCGATCCCGAAGGAGCTTTCCCTCACTATGAACCTCATTTTGATCCTCGCTATCGTTGGCGCCGCGGTGTACCTGATAAAGAGTCGCCAGAATGGCGCGACCAACCAGCGCGAACAGCTCCAGCTCGAGGACGCGATTGCGGACGCACGCCGCTGGACAGAGCGACTTGGCTCCCAAGTCCTTACTATCTCCGGTACCGACGCTGCTTCGACCCAGGCGATGGCCGACGCCTCTGAACGCTACAACGCAGCAAGTGGCGCGCTGGGCCAGGCGACCACACCGAAGCAGGCCATGCTCGCTCGCGAATCTGCCCTGGAGGGGCTGCACTATGTCAACGCAGCACGCGAAATCATGGGCATGCCCGCGGGCCCAGAGCTTCCGGAACTGGAAGGCCAGCGTAGCGCGGGCCGGGTGACCGAGGAGCGAACGATCCGCCAGGAAGACGGCACCACCGTCACCGCATCCCCGTACGCTTCTGAGCGCACCCCGAACTACTACCCTGGCGGCGTTGTCGCCGGCCGCCCAGTACCGGCCGGCTGGTACTCCACCGCCTGGTGGGCGCCAGCGATGATGACTGGCATGTGGGCTGCAAGTTCGATGATGTTCTACTCCGCGATGTTCGCAGGTATGGCCGGCACGCCATCGCCAGAGGCCTTCGCAGCGGGTGACTTCGGGGACGCCGGCGCAGGCGACTTCGGCGATATGGGAGATGCTGGAGACATCGGCGATGCCGGGGAGATGGGCGACATGGGCGACGCCGGCGGCGAGGGCCTGTTCGGTGACGGCGGCCTCTTTGGGGATGGTGGTGGCTTCGACTTCGGGGGATTTGACTTTTAGTCCAGGCCAGTGCGCTAGAATGCCTACCGTTTAGCACCCCACCGCTGAAGGAGCGTTTCGTGAACATTGCAGTGTTGCTCAAGGAAGTCCCGGATACGTACGGCGACCGCGACCTGAATCTGGAAACCGGCCTGACCGATCGCTCCGGTGATGTCGTCGCTGACGAGGTCTGCGAACGCGCCGTCGAAGCCGCGATGCGACTCAAGGAGGCCCGCGGCGACGAGGAAACCATCGTCGACCTCATTACGGTAGGGCCAGAAACAGCGCATGCCAGCGTGCGCAAGGGCATCGCGATGGGCGCGGATGATGCCTACATCATTGCCGACGACGCGCTCCTCGGCGCGGACGTGACGCTGACGGCAGAAGTGCTCGCGGCGGCACTGCGCAACAAGGACTACGACCTGGTTGTGCTCGGTACCGCGTCCTCTGACGGCGGTGGCGGCGTCATGGCTGGACTGCTCGCAGAGATGCTCGGCTGGCCCGCCATCGCCAACGCGACCGAGGTCACGCTCAACAACGACATGGTGACTGCGACGCAGGTCAGCGATCACGCCACGCTCACCCTGGAGGCGCAGCTCCCGGCGCTGGTCGCGGTCTCGGACGAGTACCCGGATGCCCGCTTCCCGAACTTCAAGGGTCTGATGGCGGCGAAGAAGAAGGAACTGCACACGCTGACGCTGGCGGAGCTCGGCGTCGACGCGGAGGATTTCGCACGGCCGCGGGCGATCATGGTGGACGTCGAAAAGCGTCCTGCGCGTGAGCGCGGCGAGATCATTGACTACGGCCCGAACGCTGTGGGCCAGCTGGTCGACTTCCTTGCAGAGAAGCACTACATCTAACCCGCCGAACGAAGGATACTGACATGGCAACCTCTCCCCGCACAGTTTTGGTCGTGCTCGACGCGACGCACGACGACCAGCTCGACTCCACCGCCGCCGAACTCATCGGCGCAGCCGCGCCTCTGGGTACCCCGGTGGTGCTGACCACCAACCCAGCACACGCCGAAGCGCTCGGCGAGCTCGGCGCAGCCGTGGTGCTGACCACTAACGTTGACGCGCAGCAGCAGGCAGTCCCACTTGTCGACGCCGCCGAGGCCGCGTTCAACGCCACCGACCCGGCAGCCGTGATCCTCGCCCACTCCGTCCGCGGCCGCGACGTCGCGTCGCGCCTGGCCGTGCGCAAGGGCAAGGCCCTGCTCACCGACGCGATTGATGTCCGCCGAGACGACCAGGGCATTGTGACGGACCACGAGAACTACGGCGGCGCCTACACCGCAACCGCTGCAGCGACCCACTCGGCGCCAATTATTACGGTGCGCATCGGCGCGATCGATCGCCGCGCGGATGCGACGACGCCCGAGGTCCACGAGTTGGATGTCACCGCCTCCGGGATGCGCGCCGCGACGGTGACTTCGGTGACGCCGGTGGTGCGCACCTCGACGCGCCCGGAGCTGCTCACCGCAGATCGCGTGGTTGCAGGAGGCGTTGCTTTGGGCGACGCGGACATGTTCGAGCACCTCGTGGGCGGGCTTGCCGACGAGCTCGGCGCCGCAGTCGGCGCGACCCGCTCCGCTGCTGACGAGGACCAAATCAGCCACGACGCCCAGATTGGGCAGACCGGCATCGTGGTCAGCCCGAAGCTCTACATCGGCATCGGTATTTCCGGCGCTGTGCAGCACCTCGTGGGCATGCAGACAGCCGACACCATCATCGCGATCAACAACGATGAGGACGCTCCGCTGTTCGATATCGCGGACTTCGGCATCATTGGCGATCTCTTCGACGTGGTGCCGGAACTCATCGAGCAGATCGCAGCTCGCCGCAGCACGGAGGCGTCCGAGTAATGCAGGTGCACCTTCGTCGTGGCCTGCCCCGCGTAGCGAGCGGCCAGCCGTGGCCACCAGTTGATGAGGTCGCGCTCGAACCCGACCCGGCCGTGAGCGGCGATCTGGTCGGAGCTCAAGCGGCTCCGGCCCCAGCGCAACCCGAAGGCGTATCGACGCCCCTCCGTCGCGGCCTGCCTCGTACCCCGAGCGGCCAGCCATGGCCTCCTACAGACTCGGTCGCAGTCGCTGCGGACCCTGCCGTGCAGCAGGTGTTCCCAGCGGCTGCAGAACGCGCTGCCGCCGAACAGCCCGCGGAAGAGCAACCAGCTGGCCCGCTCACCACGGTCGCCGTGCGTCAGGGCCTTCCGCGTACTGCCGGGGCTGGCCCGTTCCCGCCTGTCGCCAGTGTCGACGTCCCAGAGGACCCCGCTGTGGCGGTTCCTCCGCTCTACGGCGCAGCGGCGCAGGCTGCAGAACAGGCACCGGAACTGGTACCGGTACCAGCAGTCGAGTCCTCGCCGCAGCTAGCACAGCCCGAGCGGCCGAAGTTGGCGGCACAGCCCGTGCCTGCGCCGACTCAAACTCCATCGCGTCGCTGGTGGGCGTACGGTGGCGTCGCGCTGCTCGCTGCGTTCGTAGTCGCGGTCCTGGTGGCGCGCTGGTTCGTCGGCACCCCGACGGGCAGCAGCTTCATCGAACGCTACACCGGCCAGCAGCCCCTGCCGGAAGGCGCACCTGTTGGGCTGCCCGCATGGTTGGGGTGGTCGCACTTCTTCAACATGCTGTTCATGGCGCTCATCATCAAGACTGGTATGACCGTGCGCCACGAGCGCAAACCCGAAGCGTATTGGGCGCCGCGCACAAACCCCAAGAAGAAAATTTCTCTTACCCTGTGGCTGCACCTCACCATTGACGTGCTGTGGGTGGCGCTCGGCGTGGCGTTCTACATCGTCCTGTTCGCCACTGGCCAGTGGATGCGAATCGTGCCCACGAGCTGGGAGGTCATCCCGCAAGCGGTCTCCGCGGGGATCCAGTACCTCAGCCTGGACTGGCCGACGGAAAACCCGTGGGTGCACTACAACGCGCTGCAGGAGCTGTCGTACTTCGCGGTGGTGTTCCTTGCCGCGCCGCTGGCGATCCTCTCCGGCGCTCGCATGAGCGAGTGGTGGCCGAAGTCCTGGTCCTTCTTCTCGCTGAAGGCTGCACGCGCCATTCACTTCCCCACCATGCTGTTCTTCGTCCTGTTCACCGTGGTACACGTCTTCCTGGTGCTCACCACGGGTCTGCGCAGAAACATGAACGCGATGTTCGCTGCCTCCGGCGACGTCGACCCAGACGTGTACGGCACGAGCTGGACTGGCGTCATCCTGTTCCTCGTTGCGGCAGCCGTGATCGCGGTGGTGTGCAGGCTGGCACGCCCCGCACTGGTAGCCCCGGTGGCGCAAGCGACTGGCAAGGTGACAAGCCGCTAAAGTAAAGCGCATGGTACCCATGTTTGCGCTTCACGACGGCACATCAATCCCTCAACTCGGCTACGGCCTCCACCGCGTAGACCCGCAGGAGGCCGAGCGGTTGGTCAGCGAAGCGCTGGAGGCAGGTTACAGACACTTCGACACCGCCCACATTTATGGGAACGAAGAGGGCGTCGGCAAGGCAATCGCGAAGTCGGGGATCCCGCGCGAGGAGCTGTACATCACCACGAAGCTGTGGAACAACCGCCACCACGACGCCCCGGCGGCGCTCGAGGAGTCACTGGAGAAACTCGGGCTTGACCACGTGGATCTTTACCTCATTCACTGGCCTCTGCCCGGACAGGGCGCATACGTGGATGCGTGGAAATCCCTCATTGGACTCCGCGAGGCTAAACTCACGACCTCCATCGGCGTCTCAAACTTCCTGCCAGAGCACATTGAGCAGATTGAGATGCACACCGACGTCACCCCCGTGGTCAACCAGGTTGAGCTGCACCCGCTGTTCCAGAACTGGAAAGAGCTCGACGCGATGCGTGTGCACAATATCGCCATCGAGGGCTGGGCTCCGCTCGGTGGCGGCGCCTACGACCTCACGGACTTCCCCGAAATTACTGACGCCGCCGAGGCACACGGCAAAACGCCAGCGCAGGTGGTGCTGCGCTGGCATCTACAAAACGACGTGATCGTGTTCCCCAAGACCACGTCCGCGGAGCGGATGCGTGAAAACATGGACATTTTCGACTTCACGCTCAGCCCCGAAGAAATGTCCGCCATCGTCGCGCTCGATGAGGAGGAGTTCGGGCGCCACGGCCCGCACCCCGCGGACTACGAAGAACTGGGCTAGATAGCCGGGGCTTCGCCCGTCTCCTCGTACTTGGACAGGATGTCGATGCGGCGCTGGTGGCGCTCCTCGTTGCTCCACTCCTGACCAATGAACGCGTCGACGATCTTCAGCGCTTCTTCCTCGGTGTGCATGCGCCCACCGATACCGATGAGCTGCGCGTTGTTGTGCTCGCGTGCCAGGCGCGCGGTCTCCTCAGACCACGCCAAGGCGCAGCGAGCGCCCTTCACCTTGTTCGCGGCGATCTGCTCACCATTGCCAGAGCCGCCCAGCACGATGCCGAGGGAGCCTTCGTCCGCTACCGTCCGCTCAGCTGCGGCGATGCAGAACGCTGGGTAGTCGTCGAGGGCGTCATACTCGTGCGCACCACAGTCGATGACTTCATGGCCCTGCTTTTCCAGGTGGGCCTTAATCTGATTCTTTCGTTCGAAACCGGCATGATCTGCCCCAAGGTAAATTCGCATGCGCTCTACCCTACCTTCCTGCTAGCTCACCTGCGGCGGTTCCGTGCGGGAACGCTTCAGTTCGAAGAAGTAGGGGTATTCGCTCAGTGCCAGGGAGGCGTCGAAAAGCTTGCCTGCCTCCTCACCCGTTGGGACGCGGGTGATGACCGGCCCAAAGAATGCGGTGTCTCCTAGCTTGACCACCGGGGTGCCCACCTCGTCACCGACGGCGTCCATCGCACCCTGGTGGTAGGTGCCAAGCAGCTCGTCCATCTCGTTCGTGTTGGCAAGGTCGGCGTAGCTGGCGTCGAGACCTACCTCTTCGAGTGCTGCCGCGATGATCTCGTCGTAGGCGCCGTAGCCCTTCTTGCCGCCCTGCTCCCCGGCGTGAATGGCGGTGCCCATCGCGGTGTAGAGCGCGTCGATCTTCTCTGGGTGGTCGCGCTTCACCGCTGCGAACACGCGCGCGGGACCCCAGTTAGCCTCCATCATCTTAGCGTAGTCGGCTGGGATGTCGCGGCCGTCGTTAAGAATGGACAGTGACATCGGCACCCACTCGACCGTGATGTCGCGGACCTTTTCTACTTCCTTCATCCAACGCGAAGTGAGCCAGCAAAATGGGCAGCTTACGTCGAACCAAAAGGTAACTGGTGCAGTCACAGAATCATTCCTCCATTCGTTCCGGAAATTATGCAGCCACCATAGCGAAAAACACACAGGTACGGCGAGTATGTTGGAGGACATGAAGACAAACCTCAAGCGCAGCGACGCACAACTTCGCGCACAACTTATCTCAGATGTCCATTACGATATTGCGCTCGATGTCAACGGAGCAGAGCAGTTCACGTCGACCACCACGGTCACGTTCCGCTCGGGCGCAGGCGAGACGTTCTTCGACCTGGTCGCCGACGAGTTCTCCGCAACGCTCGACGGCCACCCCGTCGACGGCCGCACCCTCACTCTCACCGAGGGCGAGCACACGTTAGTTGTCGACGCCACCATTACCTACAACCACACTGGTGAAGGCCTGCACAAGTTCGTCGACCCGGTGGACAACAAGGAATACCTCTACACCCAGTTCGAACCCGCGATGGCGATGAAGGTGTTTGCCTGCTTCGACCAGCCGGACATCAAGGCCACGTATAAGATTGCCGTCGACGCGCCAGAGGCCTACACGGTCGTACTCAACGAGGAGGCGACCCGTGAGGGCAACGTGTGGTCCTGCACCATTGATTACCCACTGTCGACGTACCTGGTGGCAATCTGCGCCGGCGAGTACGAGTTCGTCGAAGACGAGTACGTCGACGATCTGAAGCATATCCCGCTTCGCATCTTTGCCCGCGCCTCACTCATGGAGCACCTCGACGCAGAACGCTTGTTCCGCCAGACGAAAGACGGCTTCACGTACTACCACAAGAATTTTGCGATTGCGTACCCGTTCGGCAAGTACGACCAGATTTTCTGCCCCGAGTACAACATGGGCGCAATGGAGAACGCCGGCGCGGTGACGTTCCGCGATGAGTACGTCTTTACTTCCGAGCC
The DNA here is from genome assembly GCF_001767255.1 of Corynebacterium sp. NML98-0116. Classification (GTDB taxonomy): domain Bacteria; phylum Actinomycetota; class Actinomycetes; order Mycobacteriales; family Mycobacteriaceae; genus Corynebacterium; species Corynebacterium pseudogenitalium. The sequence goes on along the minus strand of NZ_CP017639.1, from coordinate 570,645 downwards.
AACCCCGTACCGCCTCGAGCGCCGCAACGACACGATCCTGCACGAGATGGCGCACATGTGGTTCGGCGACCTCGTCACGATGCAGTGGTGGGACGACTTGTGGCTCAACGAGTCCTTCGCAACCTGGTCCGCGGCCATTGCCCAGACTGAGATCGGCGAGTACCCGAATGCGTGGACGACGTTCGCCGCCGTCGAGAAGGCATGGGCCTACCAGCAAGATCAGCTGCCGACGACCCACCCAATTGCCGCTGACGCCCCGGACATCGAGACTGCTGAGCAGAACTTCGACGGGATCACCTACGCCAAGGGCGCATCCGTGCTGAAGCAGCTGCAGGCATACGTTGGCCGCGACGAGTTCTTCGCGGGCGTGCGCGATCACTTCAACAACCACAAGTTCAGCAACGCTACCTTCGACGATCTTCTGGGCGCGTTGGAGAAGTCGTCGGGCCGCGATTTGAGCGAGTGGTCCCAGCAGTGGCTGCGCACCACCGGTGTGTCCACCCTTCGCCCCGAAATCACTGAGGATTCCTTCGCAGTCGTGCAGGAATCCGATGTACTGCGCACCCACCGGGTCGGCATCGGGCTGTACAAGCTTGACGGCGACAAGGTCGTGCGCACCCACCACGTGAAGGTCGACATCGAGGGCGCGCGCACCGAGGTGCCCGAACTCGCCGGCATCGACCACGACCTCGCGCTGGTCAACGACGAGGACCTCACCTACTGCAAGATGCGCCTCACGCCGGAACACACTGGGTTCGTTCTGGAGCACATCGGGCAGATCGAGGACCCGCTTGCGCGCACCCTGTGCTGGTCTTCGCTGTGGGAGGCCGTCCGCGACACGCTGCTTCCGGCTCGCAAGTTCGTGATGGCCGTGGCAAACTTCAGCCGCCTCGAAGACCAACCGAGTGTGCAGGAGCGCCTCCTCGCGCAGGCGACGCTGGCGGTCAAGCAGTACGTGGCATGGTCCTGGCAGCGCACCGGCTTCTACATGCTCAGCGAGGCATTCCGCGGCCAGGAGCCTGCAGGTATCTACCAGCGCGCGCTCGCCCGCCTGCAGCCTTCGAAGCAGAACACGACGTACTTCCACGAACTCCTACAGTCGCTGGATAACCAGGAGATTCGCTGGCTCGTGCTCACGAACCTTGTCGCAGGCGGCGCCATGCTGGCCAAGACCGCCAAGAACGAGGAGGATCCGTCCTCCGAGGGTGCGCTGTCGCGCCTGCGCATCGACGCCGTCACGAACAAACAGTGGGCGTGGGATGAGATCGTTAGCGGTACACGCACAAACCTTGAGGTGCGCTTCCTTATCGACGGCCTCACCTTCACCTCCGAAGGCATGGACGGCTTGGCCGAGCGCTACTTCGAGATCGCGCCAGAGCTGTGGGACAAACTGACCAACGAGATGGCTCAGAACACGCTCGAGGGCCTGTTCCCGCTGTGGGATATTTCGATTGCTACAGTCGAGCGCGCCGAGGCGCTCCTTGCGCGGGAGGACATTCCGGCGGGCCTGCGCCGCATCGTTTCGGAGGGTAAGGCCCGCGTGGAGCGCGCGCTGCGCAACCGTGTTGGTGACGCAGGCGCGGAAGGCGCAGCGAAAACGCTGCGCTAGAGGCTAGAGCTCCTCGACGATGCGGATCTGCGCCGCATCCGTGCGAGCCACGATAGAGGCGAACATGACCAGCGTGCCACCCTCAAAGAGCTTGCGCGTAATGCGGTGCACCGGGGTGTTCGCCGCCAAGGAGAGGCTCTCGCGCTCCTTATCGGTCGGGTTGGCCGGGAACAGGATGTCCTCGCGGCGCAGGTGAGGAGTCACGCCACCCAGGTCGGTACGCTGGCCACGTGCGTAGTCGACGGAGCTACGGCTGTACTTGGACTCGTAGCCGGGACGCACATAGATGGTTTCAGCGAACACCGGGTTACCGTTGGCGAAGTGAACGAGCTCGCTGGTGAGCAACTTATCGCGGGAGTCTACGCCGAATGCAGAGACGACGATCTGCGGTGCGGGCGCAGCGGTCTCCGAAATCAGTTCGGAAGAGACGTCCAGACCATGCGCGATAAGCTGCTCCGTCAGCGATACCTTGCCCGTCAAGTCGATGATCGGAGGTAGCGCGCGAACGAATGTGCCACCGGTGCGGCCACGCTTACGCTCAATAATTCCCTCGAGTTGCAATAGGTCCAGTGCATGGCGCACGGTCATGCGTGCCACCCCGTACATGTCTACAAGTTCGCGTTCTGGGGGTAGCTTGTCGCCGGGTTCGAGCTCGCGCGATTCGATCTGGCTCCGCAGAGCGTCAGCAATCGCTACATACGCTGGCTTTTTCGCCATAAATTCCTCCTATTTTTGCGGCTGCGTTTAGGTTCACTGCCGCCCGCCCATAACTCCAGGTGTGACGCCAAAAGGTACAACACCAAAATCTCAGTTGTTTCTAATATAGTTCATTGGACCATAAAAGTACCTAACAATAAATTTGAACAAAGTGCGCGACACTTGACACGTCCATAAATTGCAAAGTCATACTTTCAGTTGAACCCTATCGACGTGCCAAATTCAGGAATCTCCAACGCCAATTACAACATCGCCCAAGCCACGGCCAATACCCCCATTTGCGGTAACCCGGGTGCTCGACGGCTGCTCGAGACGTAGCGCGTAAACTAGAGCACAATGTTTTCTCTTACGCAGTTTTCTCCATCAGTCTTAGCCAAATCCGTGAGCGTTCCAGATGTCGACGAAGCCGTCGACTCCGTCACCTCGTGGTGGAATGACCCCGCCACGCGGGACATCTTTGTGACCCGCCCCCTGTGGATCCTGGTCATCCTGGCCATTGCCCTTGTGTTGCACATCGTGGTGCGCAGAATCATTACGAAGGCCGCGAACAACGCCATCAACTCCTCCAGCGCGGCTCTCCCCTTCCGCCGCCGCGCTGGCGCCGTGAAACCCGACACTGCGCATTCGCGCTCGCGGGAGCAGCGCCGCCAGCAGCGCATCCTCACGCTGGCGAACGTAGGACGCTCCGCGGCAGCAATTGTGATTTGGGTGTGGGCGGTCCTCGCGGTGCTCGACCAACTCGGGGTCAACGTCGCCCCGCTCGTGGCCTCTGCGGGCGTCGTCGGCGTTGCCCTCGGCTTCGGCGCGCAGTCCCTTGTGAAAGACTTCCTCAGCGGCATCTTCATGCTGCTGGAAAACCAGTACGGTGTCGGTGACGTCATCGCGGTCAATGACATTGAGGGCACTGTAGAGCACGTCACGATGCGCATCACCACCGTCCGCGATATTGACGGCACCCTCTGGTACGTCCGAAACGGTAACATCGATCTGCTTGGCAACCAGAGCGACGTCTTCTCCGTTGCCCGCCTCGAGATCCCTGTTTCCATCCAGGCTGATCCGGAGCAGGCAGCCAGCGTCGTCGAGGCCGCAATGCAGGACGCAGTGACGCGCCCCGAGATCAAGGACAAACTCGTCGGCGAGGCCACCATGCTGGGCATTTCCAAGTTCGACCCAGAGTGCGCGACCCTGCGCGTGATGGTCAATACGCTGCCTGGCGAGCAGTGGGGCGTCTCCCGTTTCATGACCGCGGTCATCCTCGAGGCGCTTCACACGCACGGCGTACCACTACCCGGCACGGAGCCGACCTACATCCGACACCTGGACCGCACCCCTGGAGGCGAGAACACCGATGCAGATCAGCAATAGCAACGAAGCGCAGCAAACGCTCTACGAAGCCGTCGGCGGCGAGGAGTTCTTCCACACGCTCGTGCACCGCTTCTACGCCCAGGTCAAAGAAGATGACCTCATCGGCCCCATGTACCCCGACGAGGACTGGGAAGGCGCCGAATCACGCCTGCGCTGGTTCCTCACGCAATACTGGGGCGGCCCGCGCACCTACCAGGAGCGCCGCGGCAACCCGATGCTGCGCCGCCGCCACTTCCCGTTCGCAATCGGCGAGGCGGAGGCTGACCGCTGGCTCGAGCTAATGGGCAAGGCAATGGCAGAGTTTGACGACGCCACCCTGCCCCAGCCCTACCGCGACGCCATGTGGAATCACATGCAGCGAGTCGCGTACATGATGATCAACCAGGGCCCGCGGTCATACGAATAGGCTCAGCGACTTGCTGTGGTAAACGGTGCCGAAGGGGGCGTCGATACGCACCCACCTGCCTGCGCTCGAAACCCTCAGGTAGCGAGGCACTTCGACCGGGGCTTCGAACCCCGGAATGAGCCCAAGCGAGGTGCAGGTAAACACCGCGCGCATGGGTATTTCAAGTTTCGGGCCGCGGTCGTCCGCGTCGACGGTGATGACCACGGCGTCCAGAAGTGAAACCGGCGGGCCGAGCGGGCCCGCGAACTGACGCGTGAGGTTGCGGCCTTCGTCGGCAAGCTGGCGCGCTGTAGAAATCGGCACCTCTTCGCGCAGCGTAAATCCCTCCGCCGGTGGCAGTGCCCCGGGCCAGTTCTGATCCTGCGCCGCGCCAAGTGTTCCCGGCGCCGTATCGAGTGCCTCGAGAACCCGGCGCGCAGGCACCACCGCGCCGTCGCGGGAGACGGTACCCCGGACCCGGCGCGAGACGACGCAGTCGAACGGGGTGGTGACGAAGACGTCGACATCGTGTTCCCCGACTCGTTGGAACCGCGCGTAGGCGTCATCCTGGAGTGCGAGGGCGCGCTGCAGCAAGGCGCGCAGTCCGCGCTCCCCCTGCTCAACAGTCAGCGTTTCGGTGGTAGCCACCTATGCCTGCCCCAGCTCGTCGTCTCCGTCGAGCGTTGTGTAGGCGCGGGCAAGGATGCCGAGCTCCTGCGAGGTGATTGCTCGCGGGGTCGCCGTCCGCTTATCCACGGTGACCTGCACGCAATCAATCACGCAACAGACGCTGCCTTGTGCGTCCTTGATCTCCTGACGCGTCGTAAACGACGTGTTGCCGAGGTGGATCACCTGCGTATCAACGGTCACTGCCTGCGTGTTCGGCAGCACCGGGCGAACGTAGTCCGCTTCGATGCGCCGAACGAACACCACAAACTCGTACCCCTGAGACTCGAAGAACTCCTGGGCAAACGCGAGTCGTGCCTGCTGAGCGATCTCGATGTAAGCCGAGTTTGTCACATGGCCGTACCGGTCAAAATCGTTCCACCTCAGCGAGATGGAGTGCGTGTGAATCCTGCCGCGCATATTCTGTTCCGACATAGCCAATTCCTACCTTTTCCGCTGTTAGCGGCTGAGCTTGCGGTGGGTGACGCGCGACGGCTTCGCCGCTTCCTCACCGAGGCGCTCAACCTTGTTCTTCTCGTAGTCGCCGAAGTTGCCCTCGAACCAGTACCACTTGCCTTCCTCAACGTTGCCTTCCCAGGCGAGGATGTGGGTACAGGTGCGGTCCAGGAACCAGCGGTCGTGCGAAATCACAACAGCGCAACCTGGGAACTTCTGCAGCGCATTCTCAAGCGATCCGAGGGTTTCGACGTCCAAGTCGTTGGTCGGCTCGTCGAGCAGAATCAGGTTACCGCCTTGCTTCAGCGTCAGCGCCAGGTTCAGTCGGTTGCGCTCACCGCCGGAGAGCACCTTGGATGGCTTCTGCTGGTCCGCGCCCTTGAAACCGAACGCCGAGAGGTAGGCGCGCGACGGCATTTCGTTCTGGCCGACCACGATGTAGTCGAGGCCGTCCGAGACTACTTCCCACACGGTCTTTTCCGGGTCGATGTTTTCACGGTTCTGGTCGACGTAGGACAGCTTCACGGTCTCACCGACCACGACGGTGCCTGCGTCTGGCTCTTCTAGCCCAACGATGGTCTTGAACAGGGTGGACTTACCCACGCCGTTCGGGCCGATCACACCCACGATGCCGTTGCGCGGCAGCGTGAAGGACAGGTCCTTGATCAGGACGCGGCCGTCGAAGCCCTTATCCAGGTGCTCGACCTCGACGACCTTGTTGCCCAGGCGTGGAGGCGTCGGGATCTGGATTTCTTCGAAGTCCAGCTTTTTGTACTGCTCTGCCTCGGCAGCCATTTCCTCGTAGCGTTCCAGACGCGCTTTGTTCTTCGCCTGGCGCGCCTTCGGCGAGGATCGTACCCACTCGAGCTCGTTCTTCAGGCGCTTCTGCAGCTTCTGATCCTTCTTGCCAGCAACCTCGAGGCGCTCGGCCTTCTTCTCCAGGTAGGTGGAGTAGTTGCCCTCGTATGGGTAGAGCTTGCCGCGGTCGACCTCACAGATCCACTCGGCAACGTTGTCCAGGAAGTAGCGGTCGTGGGTAATTGCCAGGACGGCGCCCGGGTAGTTCTGCAGGTGCTTCTCCAGCCACAGGACGGACTCGGCGTCCAGGTGGTTCGTTGGCTCGTCGAGCAGCAGCAGGTCCGGTTCGGACAGCAGCAGCTTCGCCAGCGCGACGCGGCGGCGCTCACCACCGGAAAGCTTGGTCACTGGGCTATCGGATGGTGGGCAGCGCAGCGCTTCCATCGCCTGCTCAATCTTGGAATCGACCTCCCAGGCGTCAGCGGCGTCGAGCTCCTCCTGGAGCTTGCCCATTTCTTCCATGAGCTCGTCGGTGTAGTTCGTCGCCATCTCTTCAGCGATTTCTTCGAAGCGCTGCTTCTTCTCGAAGATGTCGCCGAGACCCTCTTCGACGTTCTCGCGAACCGTCTTCTCCTCGTTCAGCGGCGGCTCCTGCAGGAGGATGCCAACCGTTGCGCCTGGATCCAGGAATGCTTCGCCGTTGTTTGGCTGGTCAATCCCCGCCATGATCTTGAGCAGCGAGGACTTACCCGCGCCGTTTGGCCCCACGACACCAATCTTGGCGCCGGGATAAAAGGCCATGGTGACATTGTCCAAAATGACCTTGTCACCGATGGCCCTGCGAACGTTTTTCATCGTGTAGATGAACTCAGCCACGTAAAAACCCCTTTAACTGAAGCGGACATACATCGTTTCACAGGGTACATCAGCGAAAGGTGAACGTGCGCTTCCCCGGCGCCGAGCGAGAGCGCAACCGCGGGCGTCAGAACGGCGCGGGGCCGTCGTCACTTTCAGTGCTGCTAGCGCCCACAGCGACCGGCTCGAGCTCAGGCGACTGCGATTGCAGGTCGGTGGCTGACGCCGAGTCCGCCGACGACGCCGTCGCCTGCATCTTCTGTTGCTCGAAGTAGAACTCGCGCTCCTCCTCCGTCATGAAGTCGACCGCCGTCTTGATCTTCACCGCAGGCTGACCCTCGAGTATGTGGCCGTTCTCGGTGATCTTCCAGGAGGAGATCTGGTGCATGCCGAGCTCGAACGCGACCTTGTCGGCTTTCAGCACGGTGCGGTACCGGTTGAGTTTCTCGCCCGCGTCGTTAGTTTCTACCCAGGTCTCCGTAACCAACCGGCCGGAGACCATCACCGGCGCGCCACGGAACAGTGAGGTGCGCGCGTTGATGGCGAGCTGGTTCCAACACTCGACGTCGATGTAGAGCTGGTCCGTGTCCTCCCAAATGTCGCGGCCCTGGTTGTCCTGCTCGCCCGTGCGCCGCCTGCGGGAGGACGCGATGCGCATCTTGCACACCGAGTTTCCCGACGCCGGGAACCACTTAAAGTACGGTGCTGCCGTCAAGTTTCCGCATACGGTGACGTTCATCTGGCTCATTGTTGTGTCCTTTCAATTGTTTGCTGAACTGGTACAACTCGGAGCTTTCCAGTGCAGAAACAGAAAAGAAAGGATGCGGCCTTGCAGCCTGTGGATTGATTTTTGGAATTCCACAGATCCCAGGGAATCGTCGATTAGCCCTTGTGCTGCGGGGTATCCGACGTGTACTGTGCGAGCATTTCGTTGTAGGCGCGCCACTCGGCGTCGTCAGTCTCGTCCGCGATGCGGTCGACCTCTGCGGTTTCTGCGCGGTCCTCGCGCCACCACAGGATGAACAGCACACCGAACACGATAACCAGCGGGAACGAGCCCGACGCCCAGGCGATACCGCCGCCCACCTTCTGGTCCGCCAGCAGATCCGGGTCCCACGGCAGGAGCAGCGAACGGTAGAACTCTTCGCCCATCACGGTGTTGAGCTGCATGAGGTACACGCCCATAAAGAGGTGCACTGGCATGGAGATCCACAGCCACAGCAGGCGCGTCTTCGCGGTGACGCGGCCCTCGATGTAGTCCGGGCCGATGAGCTCCCAGAAGTAGAAGTAGCCCGACACCAGGAACACCGCATTCATGATGACGTGGCCGGCGTGCTCCGAAATCATCAGTTCGTAGAGATCAGTGAACACGTACATGACGTAGAAGAACACCAGGAACTGCACCGCGGACACCGGCGGGTACGTCACGATGCGCAGGAACTTACTGCGCTGGAAGGACTGCGCCCACAGCCGGGGGTTGAACTCCCCGGACGGGTAGGCGTCGATAATGAGCGTCAGCGGCGCGCCCAGCACGAGGAACACCGGCACACCCATCGACAGGATCATGTGGACCGTCATGTGCGCCGAGTAAGAGGCCGGCATGTGCAGCCCAATGCCAGAGCACATCGTGACTACGACGGTCGCGCACCCCAGCAGCCACCACGCCGTGCGCCCCTTCGACCACCCACTCACCCTGCGCGTCAGGTGCAGGTAGTAGACGGCCAGCAGGATCGCGATCACGCTGTAGAGCAGCTCGAAACGCCACAGTCCGACCCAGTTCGACCAGGTCAGTGGGTCCTCAAGATTGTAGCCCATCTGGATCTGCATCGGGGTGAGGTTCGGGTCTCGTGGCGGTGGCGGCGGAGTGCGTCCGAGCGTCACCGCGAGGCCAGTCACGGCGGCCATCACCAGCACTTCCACCGCGCCGAGCCGTACGAAAGCCCTGCGTTGCGACGGCCCCTCCGCCTCAAGCGCCGGAATCGTCCGCTCGCGGTGCGCGTACCCCATCAAACCAAGCAGCAGTATGCCAACCAGCTTGCCCACCAGCACCCAGCCGTAGGCGTAGCGGGTGATGTCGTCCAGGTGCACGCGGATCGCACCGTTAATCACGCCCGACACCGCCATCGCCACGAAGGCGAACAACGCGATGCGCGAGTATCGACGCACCGCCGGGGCCAAGTTCGGCCCCAACCTGAAACCGTGCGCCACCAGCGCCATCAGAGCGCCAACCCACACCAGCAGGAATACCAGGTGCCAGATGAAGGAGTTCGTGCCGAAGTCGTGATCGCCACCGGTCGCGGAGTGACCAGTCAGCGCCAGCGGCATAATCGCCAACAACGAGCCGATGAACAAAGCCACTTGCGACCACCAGCACGACACCCGGTACCCCGCCACGGCCACACACGCCGCGATTGCCGCGACAATCAGCCAGACGCGGGCGTCAGCAACCTTGTCCAGCGCCAAGGTCCAGGCGTCGACCTCAAACATCACGGTGCTCAGCGGCTGGCCTGAGACGTCGGAAAGCACCAGCGGCACCATCACCACTCCGATCAGCGCCAACCCCGCGGATGATGCCGCCCCCGTCCGCGACGCAATCACCCCATCAACGGTCAGGCGCGCGCCGTTGAGGTCAGGGCCGATCTGCTTCGGCGGCAACAACCACGCCGAGAAGAGAAAGGACCCAGCTGCCAGCGCGGCCAGCACCCACGCTGCGCCCCGCAGCGCCGGCAGGCCGAACGTCGTCAACGCCCCCGGATCCGGGATGCCCAACGCCGCGAGCGAGGCGCCCGCGAACATCTCCGAAATCACCCCGGCGATGAGCGCCGCGACGAGCCCCGTCGCAAGATACAGCGGAAACGCCGCTTTCACCGCCGACTTTGAGGCAACCTGCGCATTTGACATGCTCACTACCCTACGTTCGAAATCTGCCTGTTCCCAAGTTTTTCGACGCCTACTTCTCCGCCTCCACGTCACAAGTGTGAGCAATAGCTTCTTGCTCTGCCCCACCAGGACTCGGACCTGTCGAGGACAGTTCACTTAAAAGAACGCTGCCATCCACCGTTCGCCGATTCCGCCCCGCGGACAACCTGCATGCAACACCATGTCCGCGGCAACACGTTCACCAGTCGTTTGAGAAAACCAACCACTTAATCTGTCCGCCGCACGGACACTCACCCGGGGATGCCCCAATCCAGAAAACCTGTCCGCCCCGCGGACACTCGGACTGCGTTCTGCTGTCCACCCCGCGGACAACCGGCATGCCACACCATGTCCACGGCACTTCTCCCACCTCGCGGATTGGGCAGAACCAACCACTTGCCCTGTCCGCCCCGCGGACACTCGGACTGCGTTCTGCTGTCCACCCCGCGGACACCCTGACCGCACTCTGTCCGCGGCACCCTTCTCACCTGCAGTTCCAGAAAACCCACCGCCAAAAAGTGTCCGCCCCGCGGACACCCTGGCTGCAACTGGCTTCCGCCGCGCGGACACCCAACACAGAGGTTCCGTCACGAAAGAACGCCACTGCGGATTTACGAGTCCGATTCAGCAGCGCGGCGCTGACGCTGTAGCTTCCCGTGTGCACGGGCGATGCGGTAGAAAGTCCGCAAGCTCGCGAGCTGCAACCCGCTGTCTTGCGCCTTCTGATAAATGGCGTCCGCGCTCAGGTCGGGGTGGGCGTCGAAAAGATCGAGAATCTGTTGTACGTCTGAGTCTGGAATACGTTTGATATTTCGCTCGCGGTGCGGGATCGGGTTTTCCTTTTTGGGCCTCGGGTTGGTCTGGTAATAGCGCCTCGAGCGTGAGATCCTCAAAATTTTGCAGGCGCGACTCATAGAATGGCCGACGCCCATGAGCAGATCCAGGAACTCGTTTTCTTGACGTACTCCTTCCTCGTACCGCTTCGTTTCCTCGGGGCTTAGGATTTTTCCGCCGCGTCGGAGGTCCCGCCATGTTGCTTTGGCAGAGACCCCATAGCTTTTCCCAGGACATCACTGGTGTCCTTCCACAGCTTGACTTCTTTGCGCAGTCGAGCATTTTCTCGTTTCAGCGCCTCGTATTCTTTGCGTGGCATCGTTACTTCGTCGTTGCTCATGGTTTTCCTTTCGCTTGGGGTCTAGCCAAGATACTGCCACACAGTTAAGGGCAAACCCCCAGGCGCTACGCTGTAGTGCATGGACACACGTGATCGGGATGCGCTGACGGCTGCCAAGTTGTATTACCGCTCGGAGCTGAGTCAGGCGGAGGTTGCTGCGGAGATGGGCTGCTCCCGTCCTACGGTGGCGAAGCTTCTGCAGCACGCGAAGGACCGTGGCTACGTCACTATTGAGGTACACGACCCGCAGGAGGCGGACGAGATCCTGATCGAGGATCTCACCTCCCGGTACGCGCTGGAGGGTGTGCGGATTGTTCACCCGGCGAACCCATCTGCAGCGATCATGGAGGATCTTGGGGTAGCGGGCGCGCGCTACCTGGAGTCGATGCCGTTGGATGGCCTTTCGGTGGGTGTGTCCTGGGGAAAAACGCTGCTCAACATTGCGCGGAATCTACGATCGACGAACATGCGGGCGCGCCAGATTGTGCAGTTGAAAGGTGGGTCGTCGCGTTCCAACCTGGCAACGAATGACTTTGAGACGATCACCGGTTTCTGCACCGCGTTCAACGCGCCCGCGTTAACGCTCCCATTGCCTGTCATTTTTGAGCGAGTGGAAACTAAGGAGATCGTGGAGCAGGATTCCCACATCGCCGACGTACTGCAGCAGGGGCGGGAGACCGACGTGGCGGTGTTCACGGTGGGTTCTGTGCGAAAGCAGAGCTTGCTGATGAACCTGGGGTACCTGTCTGAGGAGATGTCGCGGGAGCTGCTCGGGGTTGCGGTGGGGGATGCTTGTTCGCGGTTCTACACGCGGGAGGGGGATGTGGCGTCGAAAAGAATTGATGATCTGACGGTGGGCATTGAGCTTGACGAGCTGCGGGCGAGACCACGTCGAGTGCTGGTAGCTGGGGGTTTGTATAAAGCTGAGGCGATTGAGACGGCGCTGTGGATGGGGCTGGCCAGTGATTTGGTGATTGATCAGCCGACGGCGGTTCGGGTGCTGGAGATCGCGAAGACCCGCTAATTGACGCCCCTTCTCCCCCATCTGGGGTGGATTGCACCCCCAATCAGAACATTTGCAAACTTTGATATTGCCATATGTTCCGAACGGTCTTAGAGTGGACAGCGAAAGGTCAACCAGCTACCGAAAAAGGAGTTGCACATGTCCACCCCGACCGTCTCCACACCGCACATCGTCCCAACCGGACCTATCGCTGAAACCGTCCTCATGCCGGGCGACCCACTGCGCGCGAAGTTCATCGCAGAGACCTATCTGGAAAACCCAGTCCAGTTCAACGCCGTGCGCAACATGCTCGGCTACACCGGCACCTACCAAGGCCACGAAGTTTCCGTGATGGGCTCCGGCATGGGCATTCCGTCCATCAGCCTCTACGCCTACGAGCTCATTCACTTCTTCGGTGCAAAGAAGCTCATCCGCGTCGGCTCCTGCGCATGCTTCCAGCCTGACATGAAGCTCTTCGACATCATCGTCGCCTCCTCCGCATCCACGGACTCGCACTTCATCGAGCAGTACGACCTGCCGGGCACCTACGCCCCGACCGCGTCCTGGAAGCTGCTCGAGGCAACCTACAAGGAGTCGCAGAAGCAGGGCGTCGACATCCATGTGGGCAACATCTTGTCCTCCGACGTCTTCTACAACTTCAAGGACGACGTCAACGACCGCTGGGCCAAGATGGGCGTGCTCGGCGTCGAGATGGAATCCGCCGGCCTCTACGCCGTCGCTGCCGAGGCAGGCGTTGACGCGATGGGCATCTTCACCGTGTCCGACGTCATCGGCTCCGGCGAGAAGGCCACCGCTGAGGAGCGCCAGAGCGCGTTTACCCAGATGATGGAGCTGGCGCTTCCGCTGGCCGCCGTCTAAACCACAACCCGTCCCCACACGTTTGAAGGAACTCACCATGACATCTCAAACAGTTCAAAAGGCGCTCAGCCCGAAGCGGGCCGTGCCGATCATCCTGTTTACCTTCGTGTTCTCGCTGATCATCGATAACGGTTTCAAGTTCATGACCGACTCGATGGGTGAGGCGCTCAACCTTTCCCTCAATGAGGTCAGCTTGCAGGCCTCGCTCGCGGGCGTGATCATCGGCATCGGCGCGGTTGTCTACGCGGCGTTGGCTGACGTGGTGAGTATCCGCAAGCTACTGATGGTCGGTATCACGCTGACGCTGGTCGGCTCGGTCATCGGCTACCTGGGTCAGAACGTGTGGGGGCTGGTCCTGGCCGGTCGCGTGGTGCAGACCACCGGCCTCGCCGCTGCGGAGACGCTCTACGTCATCTACGTGACCAAGCACCTCAGCGAGAAGGATCAGAAGACTTACTTGGGCTTTTCCACGTCTGCTTTCCAGGGCGCGACGCTCTTCGGCGCGCTGACCTCGGGCTACATCGCTACCCACATCTCGTGGACCGCGATGTTCCTGATCCCGCTCATCCTGGTCTTCGCCGTCCCGGTCATCATGAAGACGGTCCCGGAGGAGGCCTCGCTGGAGTCGGGCCACGTCGACTGGCTCGGGCTCTTCCTGATCGCCGTTCTGGCCACGAGCGCCATCATGTTCATGCAGGCCTTCCAGTTCCTGTGGCTCATTCCGCTCGCACTGGCGCTCGTCGCGTTCATCGCGCACGTGAAGAAGGGCAAGCGCCCGCTGGTCAACCCGGAGTTCTTCCAGAACCGCGCTTACGTCACCGCCATCGTGCTCGTCGCGATTGTCTACTCGGTGCAGCTCGGCTACCTGGTGCTCTTCCCCGCAATGGCGAAGGCCGTCCACGGGCTCAGCGCTGACGACGCCTCCCTGCTGCTCATCCCGGGCTACACCGGCGCCGTCATCGTCGGCGCGCTCTCAGGCAAGATCGGCAAGTTCTTGCCGACGCGCCCCGCGATCTTCACCGCACTCGCCTCCATCACCATCGCGTTGCTGATCCTCGCAGTCGGGATGGAAGTCAGCCCGTGGGTCTTCATGCTCTCCTCCCTGCTCTTCGCTTGCGGTTTCGCCCTGCTGTACGCGCCACTGGTCGCGACGGCTATCGGCAACATCCCCGCTGCGAAGTCGGGTATCGCAATCGGTTTCTACAACCTCACAATCAACGTCGCCGTCCCGCTCGGCATCGCGTACAGCGCGAAGCTGGTGGATCTCGGCCTTGGGGTGCCAGGCTTCCTGCCACAAAACTCGGGCAGCTACCCCACCGTCATGCTCATCCTGGCAGTCATCGCAGTCGCCGGCACCGCGCTCTATGCAGCGCTCACCGCGCGCATGAAGCAACCGGCTTAACCTGCACACTTTCTACAACTCAAGGAGTTTTTCAACATGCTTACTCGCCAAAATGTCGCCCAGATGATCGACCACACGCTGCTCAAGCCGGAGGCCACCCACGAGGACGTCACCAAGCTTATCGACGAAGCTTCGCACCTCGGCACGTTCTCCGTCTGCGTCTCTCCATCCATGCTGCCAATCGAGACCCCAGCTGACCTGAAGGTCGCAGTGGTGTGTGGCTTCCCGTCCGGCGCAGTCCCAACTGAGGCAAAGGCCGCTGACGCCGCGCACAGCGTTGCCAACGGCGCGGACGAGGTTGACATGGTCATCAACCTGGGTGCCGCCAAGGAAGGCAAGTGGGACGTCGTACGCGACGACATCGCCGCAGTAAAGAAGGCGTGCGGCGACAAGCTGCTCAAGGTCATCATCGAGTCCGCCGTCCTCACCGACGACGAGATCGTCGCAGCGTGCAAGGCTTCCATGGAGGCCGGTGCCGATTTCGTGAAAACCTCGACAGGCTTCCACCCCGCCGGTGGTGCTTCCGCGCACGCGGTGAAGCTGATGCGCGAGACCGTCGGCGACAAGCTCGGCGTGAAGGCCTCCGGCGGTATCCGCGACGCCGCCACCGCGAAGGAAATGATTGAGGCTGGCGCGTCCCGCCTGGGTCTGTCCAGCTCCGCTGCGGTGCTGGAGGGGTGGAACTAACAATGGCTACTGATCTTCGTGCACAGGCCGAGGCTTGGATCGCGCAAGATCCCGATCCCGCCACCCGCGAGGCGTTAACCGCCGTACTCGACGACGAGGCCGAGCTTGCAAAAGCCTTCGCAGGCCCGCTCCAGTTCGGCACCGCCGGGCTGCGCGGCGAGATCGGCTTCGGCGAGTCCCGCATGAACCAGGCCGTGGTCATGCGCGCCACCGCCGGGCTCATGGAATGGCTCAAGCAGCAGGTAGACACCCCTCGCGTGGTCATTGGGTGCGACGCCCGCCACGGCTCCGCCAAGTTCGCGCAGGCCGCAGCCGAGGTCGTCGCCGGTGCGGGTGGGCACGCGATGCTGTTGCCGCTGGCCCAGCCGACCCCGCTGACCTCCTTCAGCGTGCGCGCACTCAACGCCGACGCCGGCATCATGGTCACCGCGTCCCACAACCCGAAGTGGGACAACGGCTACAAGGTCTACCTCGGCGGGCGCATCGTCGACGCAGACAACGCTGCCGGCTGCCAGATCATCTCACCTGCCGACGCCGAGATCGCCGCCTGCATCGCCGCCGCACCCGGCGCGACGGAGCTCCCCCTCGACACAAACATCGAGCAGGTGGACACCCGCGAGGACTACGTCGCCGCCACCAGCGCGCTTAGCGACCTCGACGACACCCCACCGATCACGATCGTGCTCACACCAATGCACGGCGTCGGTGGCGAACTCGCACGCACCACCCTGGAGGCTGCGGGCTTTGGGGACGTAGTGGGCGTCGAGAAGCAGTGGAAGCCTGACCCTGACTTCCCCACCGTCGCCTTCCCCAACCCTGAAGAAGACGGTGCCCTCGATCTCGCAGTCGAGAAGGCGAACGAGGTCAACGCGGACGCCATCATCGCCCTCGACCCCGACGCCGACCGCTGCGCAGTCGCAGTCCCGGCGCGCACCACCCCGAGCGCGGGCACCCCGCTAGGCAACGGTTGGGTGAAGCTCTCCGGCGACGAAACCGGCGCGCTGATCGGCGAGTACGTGGCGTCGCGTGCGCAGGGCGGCTCGACGGCGTGCTCGATTGTTTCGGGCAGGCTGCTCGGCAAAATCGCGGCAGCCCACGGGCTGGATCACGCGACGACGCTCACCGGGTTCAAGTGGATCGGGCGCACCCCGCAGCTCGTGTTCGGCTACGAGGAAGCAATCGGCTACTGCGTCGACCCAGCGCACGCCCGAGACAAGGACGGCATGTCCGCCGCGGTGATCGTCGGCTCGATCGTGGCGCAGCTTAAGGCGCGCAACATGAGTGTGCTCGAGCAGTTCGACGCCCTGGCCAGCAAGTACGGACTGTACCGCACTCAGCCGCTGACCTTCCGCGTCGAAGACCTCTCCCTCATCAGCGACGCCATGCAGCGCCTCCGCGCACACACCCCGACGGAGCTCGCTGGCTCTGAGGTTGTCGAGTACGTCGACCTCAACAACGGCTACGGCGCCACCCCAGGCACCAACGGCATCCTGATCCGCACCGCGGACAACGACCGCGTAGTCATCCGCCCGAGCGGCACCGAGCCGAAGCTGAAGTGCTACCTCGAGGTGGTCCTGCCAGTCGAAACGGGAGAGGCGCCTGACTGGGCCGCCGCCGATGCCCGCCTGGCCACCATCAGCGACGCCACCCGCGCGCTGTGCGGAATCTAACTGCGCTATACTATCGAAGGCTTGGGCGCCGATTTGTCGACGCCCAGCTCAGCCTCCATAGCTCAGTGGATTAGAGCAACCGGCTTCTACCCGGTGTGTCGCGGGTTCGAATCCTGCTGGGGGCGCTTTTCGTTTACCCCCGCTGCCTGGCGTTTTGCCTGGTGGTGGGGGTGTTTTTGTTGGTATGGTGGGTTTGAAGAAAGGACCCACAATGAGATTCACACTCCTTGGAGCCGGAACCGGCATCATCACCACCCTCGCAGGCGCCAACCCTCTTTTCGGTCTCGCCTTCCTTGCCGTCGGTTACGGCATCGACAAGAACAAAAAGAAGGCATAGCCGTGCAGCCCATCATTATCGATGAGTAGACCGGCCGCGCCTATGGCGCGTTCCGGAATGTGCCGAGCACTGTGGCGTCTCCCCTGTCACGTGGCGCGCCAGCCGCCCAGGCAGCCCCGTAAAGAACAGCCCTCAAGCAAAACAACTTCACTCGTAGCACACTCGTATGTGCTGGTAGGATAGCGGTCCATTAGGTTCGAGTACCGTTGGGTTCCTGAAGCCTCTCTAAAGTTGGTGATCACTATGTCCAATATTCTTGACGCCGGCCAGTATGTGACCGAACTCATCCCCGGCGTCGACAAGATGAAGCTTTATAAAATCTGCTTCTTTTCCCAAGGCTGGCACCTTGCCTGGACCGGAATGCCATTATTTGAAGAAGAGCTGCAAGCTTGGGCAAAAGGACCCGTCCCCTATGACCTCCGCCGCAGTACAGAAAACGTCGCGCGTGGATGGGAGGTCCCACACGTTCCTGGTGGGAATTCTTCGGCACTTTCGCCATTTGCCCGAGCAACGATTGAAAGCGTTGTGAATTTCTACGGTTCGCTGACATCCGCGGAGTTGTCAGACATGAGCCACGGTCGAGCTTGGCAGGAAGCACGCAGCAACGCGGTCGGGGGCACGCATTGTAGCAGCGCTTTGAGCATGACCACGATGCGCGAAGAGTTCACGGAGTTGCTCCAGTCAGGACATTCTGTCCCAGACTCGCCTTCCCTGCCAGACGTGGATCACCTTCCTAGCTTCGATCATCTGCTTGCCACTGCACATGAAGTCGAAGCGGAATGGCACAACACCCTTTCACTCCTCGCGGACCGGTAATCAACGCAATTGTCTGACCACAGTGAAGCTTCCAGAGAGCAGCTTTTAGCTCAAATGCTCGTGGAGTTGGCGTGCGCAGTGAATCAAGGCTGCGGGGATCGTGTAAACGCGAACGGAGAACCGGAGAGTTATCTTGGATTTACTGTGGACCGGGCTTCTTTGGAAAGTGCAGTTTACGCCCCGTTCCAGTTATTCAGTGGCCAGCCCCGGTACGCCTCGGTGTTTGATAGAGGAGCCGCGCTCACCGTCCATATAGCCAATAACCATCCGTTTGCCGATGGCAACAAGCGCACCGCACTTATCGTTGGGCTCACTTATCTGCGCTTGTTTTCGGTTCATGTCCGAGAGCCAGAGGGCAAGGGACCTGATTTAGCCGCAGGCGAAGAAGGCGCCCGACTGATGGAGTACATCGTTACACATGCCGCGGATTTGGATTCGGTCATCGCACACACCAGCCGCGCATTTCAACGCTGGGCCGATATTGATGGTCTAGCGCGGCGCTACCGACAAAAATAGCATCGCCCCCGATGTACCATGGCGCCATGTCCGTCTCTATTTCTTCCGCTCAGGCCCGCGAGTTGCTGGCCGCAGCGCATGAAACCGAGGAACGCACCCGGGAGAAACCGGCCGTTCCTTGGGGGTGGATCTTGTGCGCGGCGGTCTGCTTCGGGGTGAGCCTGCCGCTGATCTTTGTTCTCGACCAGTTTTGGCCGTTCCTCCTGTTTGTGCCTTGCATCGGGTGCATCGTTGTCATCGAGCGACGCAGGTCAACCGGCGTGCGCTCCAGCATCCGGCAGCCGGTCAAAGAGGACCCAAAAATGTCGTTTCTTCCCTTCGGCGTGTACTTCCTCTGCATATCGCTCTTGCAGGTCGCCCCGCTTCAGAACAAGGTGTTCTCGAGTCTGCTCGGCGCGTTCGCGACCGTCGTTTTCGTCGTTACGTACGCGAGGAGCTGGAGGAACAATGCCTGATATTTTGTTGCAACCCTCGTGCTTGAGCATCTGCGCCGCACTCTTTGCCGCCGAGGCCACCACCAGCGACGTCGGCGCCGCGGAGAACAAGGAGATGCACCCCAAGCGGCTGCGTACTCTCACTCAGCTAGATAGCGACGCCTACCTCACGGCCATCGACGCACTCAAAGAGGTCGGCTACGTGTCCCTCTTTACGGACCGCAAGGCGAACCCGGACAAGAACGTGGACTGGGTCTCTCTGACCGCTACCGGTGCCCGCGCGTACCAGGACTGTGTGGAGGAGTTGCGCTCGATTGCGGAGTCGGGCAGTCGGGTACCCTGAGGTGCATGACATTTCCCTCCCCAACTACTGATTCTTTCGCGCTAATTACCGGCGCTTCGCAGGGCATCGGTGAGGCTGTTGCCCGCCAACTTGCCGCTGCTGGCTATAACGTGCTGCTGGTGGCGCGTCGAGAAGCGGTGCTGATGCAGCTTGCCAACGAGCTGGCACAAGCGCACGGTGTCAACGCCGAAGTCTTCGCGGCCGACCTGTCGAAGGAGCGCGACGTGACCGCGCTGCTGGACTACATCGGGCAGAAGAAGATCACCATCTGCGTGAACTCCGCCGGTATTGCCTCCTTCGGACCGTTTATGAAGCAGGACTGGAACTACGAGACGGACCAGTTCAACCTCAACGCGACGGCGGTGTTCCGCATCACGAAGGCGGTACTGGACCAAATGGTGCCGCGCGGCGAAGGTGCACTGTGCAACGTCGGCTCGGCAGCAGGCAACACGCCGATCCCGAACAACGCAACGTACGTGTTTACAAAGGCGGGCGTCAATACGTTTACGGAGGCCCTGCACTACGAGCTCAAGGACAGCGGCGTACACTGCACTCTGCTCGCGCCGGGCCCGGTGCGAGAGGCAGAAGTTCCTGAGGAGGAGCAGTCGATCGTGGACAAGGTCGTGCCTGACTTCCTCTGGACCACGTACGAGTCCTGCGCGAAGGACACCATCAGCGCGATGCGCAGCAACAAGCGCCGCGTGGTGCCGGGCCCGCTTTCCAAGGTGATGGATTTCGTATCGACGTACGCTCCGCGCGGCGCCCTCGCCCCGATCATGGGGCGGTTCTACGCAAAGATGGGAGAAGAATAGATGGATGTCCCTGCAAAAAACGACCGCATCGTGTGGGTCGACCTGGAGATGACGGGCCTGGATACGTCCCGCCACGTCATCGTTGAGGTCGCAGCGCTCGTCACCGATGCCCAGCTTGAGATTCTCGACGAAGGCCTGGACCTGGTCGTCCACGCCACCGAGGATGAGCTCGCCGAAATGGACGACTTCGTACTGAACATGCACACCGAGAACGGGCTTCTCGACGAGATCCGCTCCTCCTCAGTGTCCATCAAGGAGGCCGAGGACGCCGTCCTCGCGCTGATTGCAAAGCACTGCGACCCGGAGCACCCGGCGCCGCTTGCGGGCAACTCCATCGCCACCGACCGTTCCTTCATCCGGGAGCAGATGCCGCGTCTCGACGCCGCCCTGCACTACCGCATGATCGATGTCTCCACCATCAAGGAGCTCTCACGCCGCTGGTTCCCGCGCGCCTACTACAACCAGCCCGAGAAGGGCCTGGCACACCGTGCGCTCGCAGACATCGTGGAGTCCATCCAGGAGCTCGACTACTACCGGCGTTGCGTATTCACCCCGGCACCGGGCCCAGATTCCGAGCAAGCAGCCGACGCCGCAGCCGCCGCACACGCCCACTACCAGCTGTTTTTGCAATCCTAGGCTTTCATTGTAAAGTAGTTCCCGCTGTTGAAAAACAGCGATGGTGGCTGTAGTTCAGCTGGTAGAGCACCAGGTTGTGATCCTGGGTGTCGCGGGTTCGAGCCCCGTCAGCCACCCCGAGAGTGCCCCGTGGCCTGTATAAACAGGTTGCGGGGCACATTGCTTTCGACGGCAGGTACGTTAAGCCAAGAATTGTTCCCGGAGCTTTCGATGAGCGGGGAACGTTCTTCATGGACAGGCGTCGAGAACTGGGAAAACACATGTGCTAGTCGACCGAAATGGGCCTGAAACCCAAAAAAGTTCCCGGGCTCAGTGGTGATTTTCGCCTTACTACCCATGAAGATAGTTGGAAGGAAGTTGAGTGATATTCATGACTGGTTCAAGTTATCGATCAAGAGTATTTGGATATAATTTTAGTCGGATCGTACTTATCTTCGCAGTACTCTTATTGTGTGTCTACTTCTTGACCAGAAGAGATCAAACCGCCTTTATCACATGCGGTCTTTTAGTGTCTCTGGCAATTTTCTTTAATGTCGGGGTGTTGCTGAATGATGAAATCCTTCGGATTTCAGTTCTTGGCATTCCAGTTAGCAACGTTCGTTTGGAATCTCTGAAGGGGGCGGAGATCCTTCCCTCGGGCCCCATACTCGAATCCCAAACGTTTGGGGTTCACTTCCTGGATGGCACTATTTCATTCCATGCCGGTTCTGCAAATATCCTCCTACACCGCAATATCGGAAGACCCATTCGCTTGACGGTTAAAGACCCAGAGGAATTTTTACACCTCCTAGCGGAGAACTCCGCTATTCGACCCGCTTCTCACAGTTAAGCCCCCGGTGCCGACACAACTGGCAACCAAAAGCATACCTCGAAGAGCTACTCACTCAAGCATCACCCGATCTGACGCGTCAGATGCTCGGTGATTTCATCAACCAAATTCTATCTTCCCAAGACGATACTGTCGGCAGCGCTGACTACGGCACCACCAGCGACAACCGCGTCAACCACCGCAACGGCTACCGCCACCGACTACTGGATACACGGGTCAGCACCGTCGATGTGGCTATCCCGAAACTACGCCACGGTTCCTTCTTGTCTGACTGGCTGTTAGAACGACGAACCTGTAGCGAACGTACCATGTAGATAAGCCTCTGGGCACTAAAGTACTCAGAGGTACTATGCAGTTGGTATGGACTGCGGAAGCTGCATTGACTGTCAGTAGCGCGAATACGAGGAGTAAAACATGGTAGACAATTGGAACATAACGTCTTTTGCCTATTACATGAATTCGCTTTTAAAGCGGTATTTTGCTCAAGAAAACCTCATTTCTTCCGGAGCTGTCGAGCTACGGGCAGCTTGGAGAACGGCTCAGTACGTCTACTGTGTATTCTCAGTAATGTCCACGAAAGGACTTGCGTATGTTGGCATGGAAATGCCCCCAATACCGAGTACTGGGGGAGTCTCATCGGAAGAAGATACTGCTGTCAAGGCCTGGGCAGATCAGCTTGCCGGTGATCCATTCGCCGGGGATTTAGACTACGGTTGCGGAGATAAAATAAAATGGCTCGGAACCGTTAACGACAACACGCCTCAACGCTTTATAGAATTGAGGAGAGCGAAGGCAGACAAAAAGATGGGCACAGAGCTTTATATTCCACGAACCGGCCACGGTTAATCATTTACCCCCTGCCTCACCGCGCCTGTTTTAATCTATGTTTTTCTCAATATTGAACCACTGGGGAACCACGTCGCTGCCATCATTGGACTCACGTAGCGGGAACATTGTCTTCACCCCACGTGGCTCTAGTCCGCCAGGGACCCACACTGTAGTTTCTATTACTGCTCGAAGTTCGAACGATCTGCCAGGTCCAATCTTCTTTCCGTCATTTGTACGGAGAGCCTCATAGATAGGAGTTTCATAGATACGGTCGGTACCTTCCATCCTCGCTTCGCAGAGCCCTTTAAAGTACTTGTTTATCGTATATAGGTTCCAAATTCCGTGCTTATGCCTGATCTTGTCATAGCCCCAAGGGCCCCATTTTCCCCTTTTAGCATCCGGGGTGTACCAACCGCGTCGTAGTACCACAGGGGTCCCGCACCTGTCCCGAGTAGACAGCACCACGTCATCAGTGTAGTCATTACCTCCAGCGATTCCGCTGCCTTGTAGGGTAGGTGCATCTTGTTCGAGTCCTGCTCGGGAACTTTTTCTAACAGACCGACTTAAGCGTTCGGGTCCTTTGAACCGCCGGAGCGCTGCTCCCAGTCCAGGTTCCAGTAGCCAAGGCCGTCGTAGCCGTTGAGGGTGCCACCGTTCGTATTCTTCACAACGACCGGGTCGCCCCGCTTCACGGTCTCTTGGAACCACTGCGCGTCCGAGTACGTCGCGTTGACGCAGCCGTGCGACTGGTTCGTGGAACCCATCGCCCACACCGCCCACGGTGCCGAGTGCACGTAGATGCCCGAGTAGGACAGCTGGGTAGCGTAGTCCACGGGGGTGACGTAGCCGCCCTGCCCCAGTCCAAGCCCGAACGTACGGGAGTCCATGACGAGCGAGGTGTGCTCATCACCAACGACGTAGGTGCCGTTCGGGGTATCGTACTGGAAGTCGGTACCCAGCGATACCGGGAACGAACGGATCTGCTCACCGTTTTGGTAGACGCGCAGCATCTTTTCGTTGTTGTCGATGACTGTCTTCACCTCGTCCCCAATCTCGAAGGTGGTCTCGTTGTCCTGCGCGCCGTAGACGCCGCCGCCGAGGTCCTTGCCGTACAGGTCGGCCGTCACCTTCACCGTGGTGCCAGGCTCCCAAAATTCCTTCGGGCGCCAACGCAGCTCGTATGGGTCCAGCCAGAAGAAGCCGCCCTCGGTGTCGTTCGAGGTCTCAACGTCGATGAGCTCCTCAAGCGCCTTCGTGTCCTGGATGGGGACGTCGAAACGGAACGTGATTGCTTGCGCAACACCGACCGTCGAGCCCTCAAGCGGGCCCATGTACACGTTCGTCGTTGCCGCTGGAACGACCGTGGAAAAGCTCACGGTCTTCTTCTGACCAGCCTTATCCTTCGCCACGATGGTGTAGTAGCGGCCGTACCCAAGCGGTTCGGTGACCTCCCATTCGGTGCGGTCATCGTTGAAGGACGATTCGATAACCTTGCCTGCCTCGTTGGTCATCTCGACTTCTTCGAGCCCGGCTTCGGACTTCACCGTAATCGGGTCGAGGGGTTCGACGTCTGTCGCCTCGTCCTTCACTGAAAACGCCGGGGGCTCTGGTTTGACGGTCGTCTGACCAGTGGTTTCCGCCACCTGGTTGATGCCTTTGCCCGCCTCCGACGAGCACCCATCTACACCCGCCGCCAACACGGCGACAAGGCCAACACCAATGAGAGACCGCCGCATGCTTGTCACGTTTCTCGCTTCCTCACAACACCCGAAGTTTTAGCAACCAACAACACTATCGCCCCAGCACAACGAAACGCTACTTTACAGCGACCCGAAACGATAACCGTTCCATAACGATCGAAAATAACCACTCTGACCAGGCGATTTTACACCTTGCAAACCTTAGTGTTACTGTATTCAACGTTGCCAACGAGGACAGCCTCCAAGACAACAAGCGCCATTAGCTCAATTGGCAGAGCAACTGACTCTTAATCAGTGGGTTCGGGGTTCGATTCCCTGATGGCGCACCACCTTAACCCCCTGACCAGCGGGAACAGTACCGCAGGCCAGGGGCTTTTTCGTATCTTAACCCAAATCCCCCACAAATTCCCCCATACTTTGAAACGCCCCGAGCAGGCGCGCCACCGGCTAGGCTATCGGCATGACTGTCGCTTGCATCCTTGTTGATATCCAAAATGACTTCTGCCCCGGCGGTTCCCTCGGCACCGCGAAGGGTGATCTCGTCGCCGAAGGCGTGCACACACTGCTCGAAGAACACAGAGACGACTACGACTTCGTGCTCGCCACGCAGGACTGGCACATCGACCCTGGCACCCACTTCTCACAGGACCCGGATTTTGTGGATACCTGGCCAGTCCACTGCGTTGCTGACACCGATGGCGCACAGCTGCGCGCGCCGCTGGCGTCGATAAGTATTGACAAGTACTTCCGGAAGGGGCACTACACCGCTGCTTATTCCGGGTTTGAGGGCGTCACTGACGGCGATGTACTGCTCGGCGATTGGCTGCGCGAGCACGGCGTCACCGCCATTGATGTGTGCGGCATCGCTACGGACCACTGCGTGCGCGCCACGGTGCTTGATGCCCGCAAGGAGGGTTTCGACGTCCGCGTCCTCGCCGACCTGTGCTCCCCCGTCGACGAGGAGCGTGGGCAGGCGGCGCTGCGTGAGATGGAAGCGGCAGGTGCGACGGTCGTCGTGAAATAGCAGAAAACCCCGCTCCTCCAACGTGGAGGGGCGGGGCACTCTTCTGCGCGTTTTAGCGCTGAGAGAGCAGCTCCTGCAGCTTCTTCAGCTCGCTCTTGCGCTTGCGGCTGTTAAACACCTTGATGCCAACAAGTGCTGCGACACCAACGCCGATACCAATCAGGACCTTCTGGACGGTCTCATCCTGCAGCCAGTTAGCAGCTTCGCTCTTCGCGCTGTCTGCAAGGTTGGATGGCTGAGCGCGGTCTGCGAGCTCATCGAGGGTGCTAGCGAGCTTCGAGCGGGTCTCTGCAAGGCTGCGCTCAATGTCATGAATATCTCGTGCCACGATCTACATACTCCTAGATGTGTTAACTATTTACAGAACTTCCAACCAATCTAGTGTAAAACGGGGAATTATGACTGACAACATTCGACTCGAACAAGGCGACACCGCCCCCGCATTCACCCTGACCAGCGACAAAGGCGAGACCGTTTCGCTTGCAGACTTCGCCGGCAAGCGCGTTATTGTCTACTTCTACCCACGCGCCAACACCCCGGGCTGCACCAAGGAAGCTTGCGACTTCACCGAGCACCTCGAAGTGTTTAACGACGCCAACATCGCCGTCGTCGGCATCAGCCCCGACAAGCCAGAAAAGCTGGCGAAGTTCCGCGAAGACCACGACCTGAAGATCGCCCTTCTTTCCGATCCGTCCAAGGAAACCATGACCGCCTACGGCGCATTCGGCGAGAAGAACAACTACGGCCGTATCGTGCAGGGCGTCATCCGCTCCACCATTCTCGTTGGCGCCGACGGCAAGGTTGAGCAGGCGCAGTACAATGTTCGCGCAACCGGCCACGTCGAGCGCATACTGCGCGACTGGGACCTGAATGCAACCACCAGCGCATAAGATGATATCTTTGGCGCCGTGGATACGAATACGACGCCAAACCAAGACCCCTACCTCAAAGCCGAATACAACCCTGACCGCCCGGCTGAGCCCAAGAAGCAGCGCGCAGTAATCGCGACCATCGCGATCGCGGCCTTGGTCGCCCTCGGCGGCTGGCTCATTTACGGGCCGGAGCAGGACGAAGCACCCACCCAATCGACGGACGGCTCCGTCCAGTTCCCGATCGACGCGCCGTAGTTTTGCGGCTTCCGCTACTCAGCTTTTGGCTTAAGGGACATTTTGTGTGTATAAATCTATCTGGTTTCCCGGGATGACCTCGGCCAACAACCAGATATGGTTTTCAAAACAGTTCCATTCGCCCGTTTTGAGAAATCAACACCGAATGACGTCTGGTGTGTGGTCTGGAGTCTGCGGGTAGCGCAGGGACCCGCGGCATCGAGGGCTCTAGGGGACTAGAACCAGCCGCCTGCGCGTTGCGCGGCCACATATAGCCAGGGGGACGAGCAAAGCCCTTGACGTGCACAATTCTGGTCGCATCGAGGTATCGGGGGTTCCGGTCGACCTCATTGCGCCGACCAACCCAGGTCAGCTCGATTTGGATGGTTTGGGGCTATTTTGCCGATTTTGCGCTGACCTGCGTTGGTAAACCGGAGTAGGTCGACCGGAAGAGGTCAACGGGAAGAGGTCGACGGACCGAAAGAATTCGATACCGGCATTGATCATCAGTGGAACCTCAGCTTAGGCGTGAGAAAAGGGTGGGCTGGACGCAGTTAGTTACACACAAAATGTCCCTTAAGCCCAGCTTTTGGCTTTTGCGGCGCGCACAAAAGAACCTCCGACACTGCGTCATTTGCAATCCCGGAGGCTCTTTCCTCTTGTGCGCCCGGTGAGACTTGAACTCACACGTCAAAGACACTGGAACCTAAATCCAGCGCGTCTGCCAATTCCGCCACGGGCGCATAAAGCGCCTTTCATCCTACACACTGCACAAGTGGGCACAAACTAGCAGGAAGGACCGGGGCTGCTGCTACCAGGTTGGGGGAGGTGTCCGCTGCGCGGACACGCGATCTGCTCCACCTGTCCGCGGCAAGACATCAAATGTTTCCGCCGCGCGGACAACCAACCCCCTTTTCATCTTCCACCCCGCGGACACAGGATCCCCTCTGTCTGTCCGCGGCAACACGTCTACCAGCTCCATCCTTCCGGGAACGCATCAGGGGTGTCCGCCGCGCGGACACACGCAACCGCAGAACAAGTATCGGGGCCGCAAAACTTGTCGGAGGGGCGTCGATAAGTGTTGTTGCTAGACTGAAGCACTGTGAGCGAGCAAAACAGTTTCCCAGGTGAAGAGGGCGCGCCGAAGCGTCGGCACGTTCGGGTTCGCGCGTGGCACGTCGTGTTGCTCATCGCCGCGGTGATTACGTGCTGTCTGCTGGCGTACTGGCAGTGGACCCGCTACCAGTCCGGGACGGGGACGTTCCAGAACCTGGGGTATGCGTTGCAGTGGCCGTTCTTCGGTGCGTTTTTCGTCTACGCCTACAAGGCGGGGTTAAAGATGGAGAACGAAAAGATTGATGCGCTGAACGCATCGGGGTCGATGGATGAGCTCTACGAGGCGGACCTTGCACGCTACGGTGCGGACGGCAGCCGTGATCCGGTGGAGATTGATGAGGATTTCCTGCCGGAGCGTCCTACTCTCGATGTGGAAGAATACAACTCGATGCTCGCACCACGCCGTCGTGGTTCGGCGGATCCAAACAGCGAACCAAACAGCGAGCCGAAGAGTGAACCGAACAGAAAGTGAGAGGCCTGAAAGCATGACCCAGCCGCAGCCAAACGCAGCAGCACCCAAGATTCACCCGGAGCGTCAGCGCCGAGTAAAGCAAGCGCTCACGGCGTTCTCTGTCGCAGCGTGGACAACGGGCATCCTGCTGCTGCTCCTATGCGCGCGCATGATCATGCAGTACCTCCTACACATGGACGTGTCCATGCTGGAGTGGGTGGCGCGCGTGCATGGGCTGGCGTACATCCTGTTCCTGGTCACGTCGCTGAACCTGGGGCTGAAGGCCCGTTGGGCTGCGCAGACGTGGGCGGTGACCGCGATTTCTGGCGTCGTCCCCTTCTTGTCTTTCTGGGTGGAGGCGAAGCGCCGCAAGGAGGTCACGCGCACGTTCCAGCTACGCTAGCTGCCCACGCTAGCTACAAAGCGCCGCGATGCGCGGTGCCAGCGCCCGCAACGCCGTCCCACGGTGTGAGCGGGCGTTTTTCTCTTCCGGTGTGAGCTGCGCTGACGAGCGGCCGGGGGTGTCGGCTGGTTGGAAGATCGGGTCGTAGCCGAAGCCGTGCTCGCCCTTCGGCGCTTCGAGCAGGCTACCCTCCCAGCGGCCCTCGGCGGTGAACTCCTCGCCCTGCGGGGTCACGAGCGCGCAGCAAGACACGAACGCCGCGTCACGCTGAGCGATGTCCGCCATCTGGGCGAGCAACAAATTGTTATTCGCGGTGTCGGTGTCCTCGGCTCCGTGCTGCCCAGCATGCCCAGACCAGCGGGCGGAGAGCACGCCCGGCATCCCGTTGAGCGCTGCAATGGCCAGGCCGGAATCGTCTGCCACGCACGGCAGCCCGGTGGCTGCTACCCCGGCGCGCGCCTTGATCAGCGCGTTCGCTTCGAACGTCAGCCCGTCTTCTTTCGGCTCCGGGTACGGCTCCACGTCGCCGAGGGCGACGAGTTCCACGCCGTCGATGCCGCAGTCGTCGAGTACCTGCTGGAGTTCTTTGAGCTTCTTTGCGTTATTGGACGCAACCAGCACCCTTACCGTCATGCCAGCGCGGCTTTCTGTGCCTGGATGAGCTCGTTCAAGCCCTTTTGTGCCACGTCGAGCATCTGGTTGAGCTCCTCGCGGCCGAACAGACCGTGCTCGCCGGTGCCCTGGACTTCGACGAAGTTGTCGCCCTCCTGCATGACTACGTTGAGGTCAACTTCAGCGCGGGAGTCTTCCTCGTACGGCAGGTCGAGGCAAACGCGGCCGTCGATAATCCCTACGGAGACTGCGGCGACTGGCGCGAGCAGCGGCTCACCCGGTACGACGCCGCGTTCCTTGAGGACGGAGATGGCGTCCGCAAGCGCGACGTACGCGCCGGTGATGGAGGCGGTGCGGGTGCCGCCGTCGGCTTGGAGGACGTCGCAGTCGAGCTGGATTGTGTTCTCCCCCAGCTGGCGCAGGTCCACCGCAGCGCGCAGCGAACGCCCGACCAGGCGGGAGATCTCGTGGGTGCGGCCCTTCACCTTGCCGCGCATCGATTCGCGTGGCATGCGCTCGTGGGTTGCGGCCGGGAGCATGGAGTATTCGGCGGTCAGCCAGCCTTCGCCGGAATCCTTCTTGAAGCGCGGCACGCCTTCCTCGATGGAGGCGGTGCACATGACGCGGGTGTTGCCGAACTCTACAAGGACGCTACCTGCCGGGTTCGAGGTAAACGAGCGGGTGATACGCACCGGTCGCATTTCGTCGAGAGCGCGCCCGTCTGCGCGCAGAAAATCAGAAGTTGTCATGCACTCCAGGGTAACGCACTGCGCTACAGCTCGAAGCAGGCGCCGGGCTCGCCGAGCACCGTCGGCCCGCCGAACTCGCGCGCAGCGGCCTCAAGGGTGGCCTGCTGGTCCGCCCACGGCTGGATGTGCACAACCACGAGCTTTTTGACGCCCGCTTCGCGCGCAATCCGCCCCGCCTCTTCACCAGAAAGGTGCATGCCGGGCGCCATCCCCTCGGATGTCGGACCCCAGGCGGCCTCGCAGAGGAAGAGATCCGCGTCGCGGGCCGCCTCGACTAGGTTAGGCGTGACCCCGCTATCGCCCGAGTAGACCAGCGTCGCGCCGGTCTTCTTGCACGTAACCCGCAGCGCGTGCGATTCCTGCGCCGGGTGATCCACCGGGAACGGAGTGACCTGCACGCCATCTATCTCAACCGGGGTGCGAGGGCTCCACGTGTGTACGTCAAAGGTGTCACTGATGTCGTCGACCTCGTCGGCAGTGTTCGCAGCCATTCGGCCAAAGTGTGTCGCGGCGTGGCCTGGGCCGTACAGCTTATGCGCGCACTCCGCGGGCTTCTCCGGGTGGTAGCGCCGCCATACCAGCAGCGAGGGCACGTCAGAGCAGTGATCCGCGTGCAGGTGCGAAAAAATCAGGTGCGCGTTGGAAGGATCCATTTCCTCGCGCGTCTGCATCGCAGCCAATGCGCCTGGCCCAAAGTCCATCAGTATGTCCGGATTGCCCGGAGTACTGATCACATAGGACGAGCCGGGATTACCGGGGGCGCCTAAACTCCCTGAACACCCGAGAATGGTCAACTTCATGGAATTACTGTGCCATGAAAACTACGTAATTTCTAACGTTTCCACTAAAAACGCTCAGTTTTGTAGCCATGTCAGTAAAATCTGGCAGCTGTGGCCTAGCTCATGGGGTGGTTTACGGCGTGCACCATCGGCCCAAGGAAGCGCGTCGCGAGGGAGTCAAACACTGCCGGGTCGCCGGTGGATTCAAAGGTTCGCGTTGGTTCCACCTCGGGATCCGCCAGCAAGTCGCGCTCAGTGAGGATGCGGAGCACGTCCTTCGCAGTCTCCTCCGCTGAGGACACGAGCGTGACGTCGTCCCCCACGGCCAGCTGCACGATGCCAGAGAGGAGCGGATAGTGGGTGCAGCCCAGCACCAGCGTATCGACGCCCGCTTCGCGCTGCGGCGCCAAGTACTCCTTGGCAATGCTGAGGATCTCCGGGCCCGACGTCACGCCACGTTCCACGAACTCGACAAACCGCGGGCACGCAGTGGCCGTCACCTCCAAATTTGAGTTGAGCGCGAACAGGTCCTGGTAGGCCCCGGAGGTGATGGTGCCCTGCGTACCGATCACACCAATCTTGTTATTTCGCGTCGTCGCGATTGCGCGCCGCACCGCTGGTTGAATCACCTCAACAACTGGGATGTCGTAGCGCTCGCGGGCGTCGTGTAAGAATGCGGAAGTGGCCGTGTTGCAGGCGATGACCAGCATCTTGCAGCCGCGGGCGACGAGTTCGTCGGCGATACGCATTGCGTGTTGGCGCACCTGCGCAATCGGCTGCGGGCCGTACGGGCTGTTCGCGGTATCGCCGATGTAGATCATCGACTCGTTGGGCAACTGGTCGATGACGGCGCGGGCCACTGTCAGGCCGCCAACGCCGGAGTCGAAAAGACCGATAGGAGCATTGTTCTCGAGCGTTTTCACGTCACATCATCCTAGCCCATAGGGCTGATTCGGATTCTTGCGCTGTTTCTTCTGCGCTTTCTTCATCGCGAGCTCCGGCGGGTCGTCCGAGGTGATAATCATGCCCGCCGCCATACCGCCAATCGCTCCAAAGAGGTGCGCCTGCCAGCTGACGCCCTCGACGAACGGCAGCACGCCCCACATCAGACCCGAGTACGTAAACCCGAGGATGACACCAAGCAACACCTGGCGCGCCGACCTATTAAAGAAGCCGCGCACCAGCAGGTACGCCAGCCACCCGTAGACCAGGCCCGAGGCGCCAATGTGGTTCGTGCCGATGCCACCGAACAACCAGGTTCCGATGCCGCCAATCAGCACCACAAAGGCCGTGACCTCCCAGAACACCCGCTTACCGGAGTACCCCACCAAGAACGCGAAGAGCGCCCCCAATCCGGTGTTGCCGATCAGGTGGTCCAGGTCAGCGTGCAGGAGCGGCGAGGTGAAGATGTGCCAGATACTGGTCAGGTCCAGCGGGTGCACGCCAAAGTTATTCAGCCCTCCGCCGAACACCGCCATGTTCAGGATGTGCACGGCCCAGATAATCGCGATGTATCCCAGCGCGAACAGCAGCCCGGTTCTGCGCTGCTGCTTGAACTTGCTCTTGCGCTGCGCGGCGGGGTCCATCGCAGGGTCGACGTCGAACGCGGCAAGCTGCTGGTCCGGATGCGAAAACGGCCGGTCGAATGGCTTGCCGTAACCCGGCTGCCCAGTCTGGCCGTAGCCCCAGCCTGGCCTCGGTGCGTTTGGAGGTTGCGTCATATGCCTATTCGCCCATCATCGCCTGCAGCAGCGACTCCTGGCAGAACGCCAGCCACTCGATGAGCTGCGCGCGCTGCTGCTCGGCGGCTTCGCCGCCACGGTCGTCGGCCGAGACATACAGGCGCATGTCGTTGAGCGCCGCCAGGAACTGGTGTGCCTCCTCTTCTTCGATGGTCACCTCAACGCCACCGGTTGGGCCCAGCGCCTCGTTGACCACCTGCAGGTTGGTCAGCTTCGCCTTGATGATGTCGTTTTCGTGCAAGCTGCGAAGCAGGCCGTTGTCGCCCTCGAACTCCTCGTCCTGCTCCCGCTCAAAGTCCGGCAGCAGGCGGGCCAGCTTCGGGTCCGTCGGCGCCTCCGAGTGACCCACAGACAGTCCCATCATCTCCGAGAACTCGTCGCGCGGCGCGGACTGCGCCCTAGCGATCAACGCCTCGGACACCGTCGCCGTCAAGTCCCCGATGATCTCGCGCTCGAGGGGGTCAAACAGCGTCGTAAATTTGATGCCTGAGCGCAACAGGCCCTTCTTCTTCCGCCAAGCTTGCATTCGCTACTCTCTCCTTGCCCTGGCCTATCCGGCCTGCTGCATTGTTGCCCAGAGGCCAGCGGTGTGCAGCTTCTTCACGTCGCCTTCGACCTTGTCTTTTTCACCAGAGGACACCACCGCTTTCCCCTCGGTGTGCACCTGCATCATGAGCTCCTGGGCGCGCTTGCGGTCGTAGCCCAGGACTGTTTGGAAAACGTAGGTGACATAGCTCATCAGGTTGACGGGGTCGTCCCACACTATGCACATCCACGGCAGGTTTTCGCTCGTCGCAACCTCGACGTCGATGGCTTCGTCGAGCTCAGGAGACGCCATCGGCGAACTCATCGCTACAATTCCTGTCTTTTTCATGTGCACCACCTTACCTGCTTCAGAAACGCGACGCCCGCAAGCATTGTGTGCTAATGCACCCAGCAGTCCCGTCTACGCACTACACTCATCGAACATGACTGAAAACCAGGCCCACCCCAACTACTCGACGGCTTTCCTGACGGACATGTACGAGCTGACCATGCTTGATGCCGCCATTCAAGACGGCACCGCACACAGGCAGTGCGCCTTCGAGGTCTTTACCCGCCGCCTGCCGAATGACCGCCGCTACGGCGTCGTCGCAGGCACCGCCCGAGTTGTCGACGCCATCCAGAACTTCCGTTTCACCGACGCGCAAATCGAGGCGCTCGACTTCCTATCCGACGAGGCCAAGGAATACCTGCGGGGCTACTCGTTCTCCGGCCAGGTCGATGGCTACCGCGAGGGCGACATTTACTTCCCTTACTCCCCGATCATGACGGTGCGCGGCACCTTCGCCGAGTGCGTGATCCTGGAGACAGTCATCCTGTCGATCCTCAACGGCGACTCCGCGGTGGCCTCCGCCGCATCCCGTATGGTCACGGCCGCTGATGGCCGCCCGATCGTCGAGATGGGCTCGCGCCGCACCAACGAGCAGGCAGCGGTCTCTGCTGCGCGTGCCTCCTACATCGCTGGGTTCGTCGGCACCTCCAACATGGAAGCCTCCTACCGATACGGCATCCCGGCCTCCGGCACCGCCGCCCACGCGTGGACGCTGCTGCACGTCGACGAGGAAGGTCGCCCCGACGAAGTCTCCGCGTTTAAGGCACAGGTCGAAAGTCTGGGCAAGGACACCACCTTGCTCGTCGATACGTACGACATCACCAAAGGCATCGAGCACGCACTCGAGGTCGCGGGCACTGAGCTCGGCGCGATCCGCATCGACTCCGGCGACCTGGGCATCGTGTCGCGTCGCGTGCGCGCCCAACTCGACGAGGCCGGCGCATTCAACACCAAGATCATCGTCTCCTCCGACCTCGACGAATTCGCCATCGCGGGCCTGCGCGGCGACCCTGTCGACGGCTTCGGCGTCGGCACCTCGGTGGTCACCGGCTCCGGCGCACCGACGGCCACGCTGGTGTACAAGCTTGTAGAGGTCGACGGCCACCCTGTGGCCAAGCGTTCCTCCGGGAAGCGCACCTACGGCGGCGCGAAGCTGGCCAAGCGCGCCTACCGCGCCTCCGGCGTCGCGGTGGCAGAGCTCATCTACCCGCTGCGCGCGGAAATCGATACGAAGCCAGCCCTCGAGTACCGTGACCTGGTGGTACCGCTGATTCGGGACGGAGAGGTCGTCGACAAGCATGACGAGCTCGAGGCTGCCCGCGAGCTGCACAATACCGCTCGCACCACCCTGCCGTGGGAGGGCCTGGCGCTGGCGAAGGGCGATGCGGCGATCCCGACGCGCTTCGTCGGCTTCCCTGAGCCCACCGAGTAGGTAGACTTTCCCGATGTGAGTGACCAGCCTTTCGCCCAAACGACCGAAGACCTGCTCGCGGCCGCCGTCGCCGCCCTCGGTGGCGCAGAGCGCCCCGGGCAGGTCGCGATGGCGAAGGCCGTCACCAAAGCGATCGACGCCGGACGCCACCTCGCCGTGCAGGCTGGCACTGGCACCGGCAAGTCGCTCGCTTACCTCATCCCCGCAATCCGGCACGCGCAGCAGTCGGACAGCACCGTCGTCGTATCGACGGCCACCATCGCGCTGCAGCGCCAGCTCGTCGAGCGCGACCTGCCCCGGCTCGCCGACGCCCTCGAACCGCTTTTGGAGCGCCGCCCGACGTTTGCCATCCAAAAGGGCCGCAACAACTACGTTTGCCTGCACAAAATCGGGCTAGACGAGGAGACGCCGGAGGCGCTCATCGAGGAAGACGACATTTCCTGGCTGGGCAAACACGTCAAGCGGGTGGCCGAGTGGGCGCAGGACACCGAGACCGGCGACCGCGACGACCTCGAACCCGGCGTACCCGATTTGGCGTGGCGCCAGGTGTCCGTTACTTCCAACGAGTGCCTGGGAGCGAGCCGCTGCCCGCACGGCGACGAATGTTTCGCCGAGCTTGCGCGGGAGAAGACCCGCTCCGTCGACGTGGTGGTAACGAATCACGCGCTGCTAGCTATCGACGCCCTCGCAGACGTTGACGTACTGCCGGAGCACGACGTCGTCATCATCGACGAGGCCCACGAGCTCGACGGGCGCATCACCTCCGTAGCCACCAACGAACTCTCAGCCCGCGCGCTGACGCTCGCTGCCCGGCGTGCGGGCAAGCTCGGTGCGGATAAGGCGATTCTCGAAGACGTCGCCGACGACTTCAACGCGGCACTCGCCCTGGAGGAGCCCGGCCGCTGGGAACGCATCTCCGATCCCGCGCGCGGCGCCTTCACCGGTGTCCGCGATGCACTGTGGCGCACGCGCAACGCCATCGCGGACGCCCCCGAAGGCGAGGCCGCGAACGACCCGGAAACCGCCGCCGAGCGCGGCAACCTCAAGAACCACCTCGAGGACTTGCACGACGCCACCGTCCGCATCCTCGAAGTTTTCGACGAGGACGACCCAGCCAAGCACTACGACGTGGTGTGGCTGACACGCTCCGACAAGTACGACGACTCCGTGGCCGTCGCGCCACTCTCCGTCGCCGCCCTGCTGCGGGAGAAGCTCTTCGGCGAACACACCGTGGTGCTTACCTCAGCCACGTTGACTGTCGGCGGGAACTTCAACGCCATGGCGGCCTCCTGGGGTCTTCCGGACAAGACATGGGACAGCCTCGACGCCGGCACCCCCTTCGACCCGGCGAAGTCCGGCATCCTCTACACCGCCAAGCACCTGCCTGCACCTGGACGCGACGGCCTGTCGGACGCGACGCTCGACGAGATCGCCGAGCTCATCACCGCCGCGGGCGGCCGGACGCTCGGTCTCTTCTCTTCGCGCCGCGCCGCCCAGCAGGCCGCGGAGGCGATGCGCACCCGGCTCCCCTTCGACATCATGCTGCAAGGCGAAGACTCCACCGGCGCGCTCGTGGACAAGTTCGCACGCAACGAGAACAGCTGTCTGTTCGGCACACTGACCCTCTGGCAGGGTGTCGACGTCCCCGGCCGCTCCCTGTCGCTTGTCATCATCGACCGCATCCCGTTCCCCCGCCCCGACGACCCGCTGTTGCAGGCACGTGCCAACGCCGCGGATGCCGCCGGGCGCTCCGGGTTTATGGAGGTCTCCGCCACCCACGCAGCACTCCTCATGGCGCAGGGCGCGGGCCGCCTGCTGCGCTCGGTCAGTGACCGCGGCGTCGTCGCCGTGCTCGACAACCGCTTAGTGACGAAGCGCTACGGCTCATTCCTGCGCCGCAGCCTCCCAGCCTTCTGGGAAACCACCAACCCCGATACCGTCAGAGGCGCGCTAAAACGCTTGGTGGCAGCGCGCTAAACGCCAGCGCCGTCACCGAACCTGGCGCGACCTCCGTGAACCCTGCGTCGGCGACCACCACGCCGTCGTGTTCGCGCGCATACGCCAAGCACTCAGCAAACACGCCGCTGTCCGCCTCGCGGACACTCAGCGGGAAGCCGTCCTCGGCCCACGCCTGCACCCACTCGAGCGGGCGCTGCGCAGCGAGCAGCATTGAGGCATGCCCCACCTGTGCGGCCGCCTTCCCCGCAGACATCTCGAGCCCAGCATCCACCACAATCACAGGTGTCGACGCCCCCACCTGCCCCTCCACCGACTCCATCGGCAGGTCCGTCCCCTTGATCTGCAGCTTCGATACCTCGTGTGGCACGTCGCACACCGCGGATGGCACGAACGCTCGCACCGACCCGACCGTCACCCCGGGCACCTCCTGCGCGTCCAACCACGCCTTGTTTCGCGCACGGCGAGTCACCTTGCGGATGCGGTGGTCGTACCAGCGCTGCAGGTGCTCCCGCCACGGCCCGGGCTGGCCCGCTTGTTCCGCGAGACAGACAGCGACGGTGGCGCGAGCGGCGTCGACTAGCACGGCGTTACGTGCCGGCGGGTCCTGCTTCGGCAGGTTGATCACCAGCTGCATCGCCTGCACCGTCTCCGGGTCGCGCGGGTCCTCTGTGCGCTGTCGGTAGTCAGCGCTGGTGCGCTCGTGCAGGAGCTGCCAAGCTAACTGTCTGCTCATGCTTCGCGGCTTGTCAGTGCTACGCGGCCGTCGATGCCCTGGCGTTCATTCGAGTCGTCGATCTCGTCACGCGGGATGCCGATCATGTAGAGCACCTCATCCAGGAATGGGTGGTTCACCGACGCGTCCGCGATCTCCTTCAACGCCGGCTTCGCATTAAACGCAATGCCCAGACCAGCCACAGAGAGCATATCGATGTCGTTTGCGCCGTCACCCACCGCGATCGTCTGGTCCATGCGCAGCCCACTGTCCTGCGCAAACTCGCGCAGGAACTCCGCCTTCGCCTGGCGGTCCACCACCTTGCCGATCACCCGACCGGTCAGCTTGCCGCCTTCAATCTCGAGCGTGTTCGCACGCACGTAGTCGAGCTCCAGTTCCTCAGCCAGCCCCTCCAGCACCTGAATGAACCCACCGGACACCACTGCGGTGCGGTACCCCATCGAGTTCAACGTGCGGATCGTGGTCCTCGCTCCAGGCGTGAGCACAATGTCCTTCGCCACCTGCTCAATGACCGAGGCATCGAGCCCCGCCAGTGCCTTCACTCGCTCGCGCAGCGACTCCTCAAAGTCCAATTCGCCCCGCATCGCGCGCTCAGTCACAGCAGCGACCTCCGCCTCACGTCCCGCGTGCGCAGCCAGCATCTCGATAACCTCGCCAGTAATCAGTGTGGAATCACAGTCGAAGCACACCAGGCGCTTCATCCTGCGGTGCAGGCCCGCGTGCTCCATCGCGAGATCAATCCCCAGCTCTGCGGAGATCTCCGCGAGCTTCTTACGGATCTCCTGCCCGTCACCCGGCGAGTAATTCGGGATCGTAATGCACAGCTCCAGGCCTGTCACCGGGTACTGCGCAATGCCGCGAATCGTGTCGATGTTTGCACCTACCGACGCCAACTCCGTCCCCAGCCGTGAAACCGCCTCAGCCGTAACCGGGTTGCCAAGGACCACCACCACGTGCGTGGAACGCGGGCGCTGGTCCGAGCGGGCGGAGACATCCGTCTCGATGGTGACACGCTGACCATAGTCCCACAGCGCGACGCGCAGCTCACGCTCGATATCCACCAAGTCGTTTGGGTCCATGCCCACGAAGGCTGCCAGCATCAGGCGCCCTCGGAAGTCCGTCTGCTCCACGTCGAGCAGCTGGACATTGTGGCGCGACAGGGTTGTGAAAAACGAACCCGAAACGCCCGGGCGGTCTGGGCCCGACGCGGTGATAACCGCAGGCTTGAGACCTGCTTGCAGCTCTACCTCAAACGCCGTCATTGGTGGTGTACTCCTTCGTGTTACTGGCTGACTGTGATGAGGGTAGCACCTTTTGACAACACAAAACCCCTCATCGGAGAACCGATGAGGGGTGTGATCTGTCAGGATGAGGGGTTCACCATCTGGTTACTTCCCGGAGTTCGTGCCCTTCCACGTTGCTGGGGTATCAGCCTTGTGGTTGCTGTGAGCCTCGCGGCGCAGCTGCTCCACCATGTGCGGGTAGTGCAGCTCGAACGCAGGACGCTCGGAGCGGATACGTGGCAGCGCGGTGAAGTTGTGGCGCGGTGGCGGGCAGGAGGTTGCCCACTCGAGCGAGTTGCCGTAGCCCCATGGGTCATCCACGGTGACAATCTCGCCGTAACGCCAGGACTTGATGACGTTCCAGATGAACGGCAGCATACCGATGCCCAGGATGAAGGAACCGACCGTGGAGATCTGGTTCAGCAGCGTGAAGCCGTCGGTATCCAGGTAGTCAGCGTAGCGGCGTGGCATACCCATGTTGCCCAGCCAGTGCTGGACCAGGAAGGTCATGTTGAAACCGATGAACGTGAACCAGAAGTGGATCTTGCCCAGGCGCTCGTCCAGCATGCGGCCGGTCATCTTCGGGAACCAGAAGTAGACACCAGCGATTGCGGAGAACACCACGGTTCCGAACAGGGTGTAGTGGAAGTGCGCAACCACGAAGTAGGAGTCATGCAGCTGGAAGTCCAGCGGTGGCGAAGCCAGCATAATACCGGTCAGACCACCGAAGAGGAACGTGAACAGGAAGCCCATCGCCCACAGCATCGGGGTCTCGAAGGTGATGTGTCCGTTCCACATCGTGCCCACCCAGTTGAAGAACTTCACGCCGGTTGGGACGGAAATCAGGAAGGTCATGAAGGAGAAGAACGGAAGCAGAACGGCACCGGTTGCAAACATGTGGTGCGCCCACACAGCCATCGACAGGCCAGCAATCGCGAGCGTTGCGAAGATCAGGCCGATGTAGCCGAACATTGGCTTACGGGAGAAGACCGGGATGATCTCAGAGATGATGCCGAAGAACGGCAACGCCAGGACGTACACCTCAGGGTGTCCGAAGAACCAGAACAGGTGCTGCCACAGGATTGCGCCACCGTTTGCAGTGTCGTAGATGTGGCCGCCCAGCAGACGGTCGTACAGCACGCCCAGTGCAGCAGCGAGCAGCAGCGGGAAGATCATCAGCGCGATGATCGAGGTGACGAACACGGTCCAGGTGAACGCTGGCATACGGAACATCGTCATGCCTGGCGCACGCATGGTGAGCACGGTGGTCAGCATGTTGATCGCGGATGCGACGGTACCGATACCGGTTGCGCCCACACCGACGATCCACAGGTTCGCGGATACGGATGGGGTGTGCGTTGCGTCAGCAAGCGGCATGTACATGGTCCAGCCGAAGTCAGCCGCACCACCCGGGGTCAAGAACCCAGCCAGCATCGCGAAAACACCGACGGACGTAATCCAGAAGCCGAACGCGTTCAGACGTGGGAACGCCACATCCGGCGCGCCGATCTGCAGCGGCAGGACATAGTTAGCGAAGCCCCACACAACTGGCGTACCGAACGCAAGCAGCATCACGGTGCCGTGCATGGTAAACAGCTGGTTGAACTGCTCGTTGGACAGGAACTGCAGGCCCGGGCTGAACAACTCAGCACGGATCAGCAGAGCCATCAAGCCACCAACGAAGAACCAGATGAAGGACATGATGATGTACATGATGCCCAGCTCTTTGTGGTCTGTCGTGGTGAGCTGCTTATAAATCTGAGAGCCAATCCGGCCATTGCCAGTTGGCTCCGGACGTGTCGACTGGACTTTAGTCTCCAGCCTTGGCGCCACAGCGGTCATTCGTTCCTCCTGACTGTAACTTTCGGACACAAAACGGGTACACGAAAGCTAATTGTGATACCGCATCATCTTAAGTGACGCGCCCATACATTTGCCAGCCTTTCTTGGCCTCCCCCCAATATCCACCTCGCACCTCAGCCAAGGCCTGACAACAGCCACCATGAGCTACCTGCCGAAACACCAACAGTCACAGCAGCCACCAAACGCATAGCACAAGCCAGTACGCTCGCAACGTTTCGAAACTCCCCCACACACGTCCCCCGTTTAGTATCAACCCAAAGTTTGGGCATGTTTACGTCCGGAAACGAAAAACGTGCCACCGCAGTCTGCTGCGGTGGCACGGAGAGGCGTCGAAAAGCACTCAGCTGACTGGGTTAGAAGTCCCAGTCATCATCCTCGGTCTCCTCGGCCTTGCCAATGACGTACGAGGAACCCGAGCCAGAGAAGAAGTCGTGGTTCTCATCCGCGTTTGGCGATAGCGACGCCAGGATCGCCGGCGAAACGCGAGCCTCATCGACCGGGAAGAGCCCCTCGTAGCCCAGGTTATTGAGGGCCTTGTTCGCGTTGTAGCGCAGGAAGCGCTTCACGTCCTCGGTCCAGCCCAGCGGATCGTAGATATCCTCGGTGTACTGGATCTCGTTCTCGTACAGGTCGTAGAGAATGTCGAAGGCGTACTCCTTGAGCTCCTCCTGACGTTCCGGCGACTCGTCGCGCAGACCGACCTGGTACTTGTAACCGATGTAGTAGCCGTGCACCGCTTCGTCGCGAATGATGAGGCGGATAATGTCCGCGGTGTTCGTCAGCTTCGAGTGCACAGCCCAGTTCAGTGGCAGGTAGAAGCCCGAGTAGAAGAGGAAGGACTCCAGCATGACGGAGGCGACCTTCTTCTTCATTGGGTCGTCGCCACGGTAGTAGGACTCGACAATCTTAGCCTTGCGCTGCACCTCTTTGTTTTCTT
Source organism: Corynebacterium sp. NML98-0116 (assembly GCF_001767255.1). GTDB lineage: Bacteria > Actinomycetota > Actinomycetes > Mycobacteriales > Mycobacteriaceae > Corynebacterium > Corynebacterium pseudogenitalium. Next base: position 529,746 of record NZ_CP017639.1, on the reverse strand, counting down.
CTGTCCAGCGGAACGCCTCGTTAATCTGCGGGGTGGACGCCAGCGTCATGAAAATGTTCGAGTAGGACTTCGCGTGCACCGACTCCATGAACGCAATATTCGTATAGACGGCCTCTTCGTGCAGCGTCTTCGCGTCCGGCAGTAGCGATACCGCGCCGACGGTGCCCTGCAGCGTATCCAGTAGCGTCAGGTTTGCGAACACGCGCATCGTGGAAAGCTGCTCATCATCAGTCAGCGTGTTCCAGCTCGGAATGTCATTCGAAACAGGAATCTTTTCTGGGAGCCAGAAGTTACCCGTGAGGCGGTCCCACACCTCGAGGTCCTTCTCATCAGGGATTTCGTTCCAGTTAATCGCCTTCATCGGCTCCTTATGAGCCTGCAGGTAGCCAAGATACTCTTCAGTCATGGCGCCCATCTTAGCGCAAGCGCCTCTACGCAGCGGCGCCGGTTGCGATTGTCCGCGCAGCGGACACTTGGCGGGGGTACATTCCGGACAGCCGACTTTGACTTTCGCCAAACGCGACCAGTTCCCTACAGCGCTTTCTCCTTAGGATTCACCCCCTCCTACCCCCACCCATGCCCGACTCGTTGCGTTGTAGTTCACAGCCGGGGTTATGCTGATTAATAGTCTCAATTCAAACTCTCCGATACGAGAAAAAGGATGAATAGCATGCCTCTCACCCTCGATCCTGCCGAATCCGCCGAAGGACCTCTTCTGACCAAGGTGCTCGACGAGCTTGGGGGCGAGATTGTATCGGGGACAATGGCGCCGGGAGAGCGCTTTACGCTCCAGGATCTTTCCAGCCGGTTTGGGATTTCGCGCACAGTCGCGCGTGAGGCAATGCGCGCGCTGGAGCAGCTCGGGCTTGTGAGCTCCTCTCGCAGAGTCGGCATTAAGGTGCTGCCGGAAGCACACTGGGCTGTCTTTGACCAGGCGGTGATCCGTTGGCGTCTCAGCAGCGAAGCGCACCGAGCGAAGCAGATCGTGTCACTCGACCAGTTGCGCAAGGCAGTCGAGCCGGTCGCAGCAGCGCTCGCAGCGACGAACGCAACGAAGGAACAAGCACAGGAACTCAAGGCGCTCGCCGAACAGCTCATGGAGCTCTCCGAAGCTGGACAGGGCAACACGGACGCGTTCCTCGAGGCGGATAAACGTTTTCACACCTTAATATTGGAGTGCTCCGGCAACGAGATGTTTAGCACCCTCACCCTTCCCATTCTGTACGTGCTTGAAGGGCGCACCCGCTACGGCATCATGCCGAACGACCCACACCTTGATGCAATGGCATACCACCTGAAAGTGGCAGAAGCCATCCAATCCGGCGACTCAACAGGAGCAGAAAACGCATCCTGGAGCCTTCTGCGCGGAGTGGACGGCTTCGTCGAGTTCTAAGCCAGCACTGTTCTCAACCAGCGCTTACAGCATGCAGGATACGCAGCCCTCGATCTCGGTGCCCTCCAGGGCCATCTGGCGCAGGCGGATGTAGTACAGGGACTTAATTCCCTTGCGCCATGCGTAGATCTGCGCGCGGTTCAGGTCGCGCGTCGTCACCGTGTCCTTGAAGAACAGGGTCAGCGACAGGCCCTGGTCGACGTATTTCGTAGCGACAGCGTAGGTGTCGACGATCTTCTCGAAGCCGATCTCGTAGGCGTCGTCGAAGTACTCGGTGTTGTCGTTGTTCAGGTGAGGCGCCGGGTAGTAGACGCGACCGATCTTGCCTTCCTTACGGATCTCAATCTTCGACGCGATCGGGTGGATCGAGGAGGTTGAGTTGTTGATGTAAGAAATCGAGCCGGTCGGCGGGATTGCCTGCAGGTAGCGGTTGTAGATGCCGTCGCGAGCGACCGCTTCTTTCAGTGCTGCCCATTCTTCGGCCGTCGGCACTGCAATCGTCGACTTTTCGAACAGCGCCTTGACCTTCTCCGTCTTCGGCTGGAAATCCTCCGGGTTGTAGCGGTCGAAGAACTCGCCGGTGGCGTACTCGGAGCGCTCGAAGTCTTCGAACTTCTTGCCCGTCTCCACTGCGATCTTGTGCGATGCCTTGATGCACTCGTACATCACGGCCGCGAAGTAGGCGTTCGTGAAGTCGAGGCCTTCCTCTGAGCCGTAGTGGATGTGCTCGCGGCCAAGGAATCCGTGCAGGTTCATCTGGCCCAGGCCGATGGCGTGGGAGGCGTCGTTACCCTCACGGATCGACGGCACCGAGTCAATCGACGTCTTGTCCGCCACCGCCGTAAGACCGCGGATTGCGGTCTCGACGGTGCGGGAGAAGTCGTCGGAATCCATCGCCATCGCAATGTTCAAGGAGCCAAGGTTGCAGGAAATATCGTGGCCGACCTTCGCGTACGTCAGGTCAGCGTTGAGCTCCGACGGGGAATTGACCTGCAGGATCTCGGAGCACAAGTTGGACATGTTAATGCGGCCAGTCTTGACCGGGTTCGCTCGGTTCGCGGTGTCCTCGAACATGATGTACGGGTAGCCGGACTCGAACTGGATCTCCGCCAGCGTCTGGAAGAACTGACGCGCATTAATCTTCGACTTGTGGATGCGCGGGTCTTCCACCATCTCTTCGTACTTCTCGGTGACGGAGATGTCGGCGAATGGAACGCCGTAGACGCGCTCGACGTCGTACGGCGAGAACAGGTACATGTCGTCGTTACGCTTCGCCAGCTCAAAGGTGATGTCTGGGACGACGACGCCCAGCGAGAGCGTTTTAATACGAATCTTCTCGTCAGCGTTTTCGCGCTTGGTGTCCAGGAACTTCATGATGTCAGGGTGGTGCGCGTTGAGATACACAGCACCTGCGCCCTGGCGTGCGCCGAGCTGGTTTGCGTAGGAGAAGGAGTCCTCCAGCAGCTTCATCACTGGAATCACACCAGACGACTGGTTCTCGATGTGCTTAATGGGCGCGCCGGCCTCACGAATGTTCGACAGCAGCAACGCTACGCCGCCGCCGCGCTTCGACAGCTGCAACGAGGAGTTAATCGCACGGCCGATGGACTCCATATTGTCCTCGATGCGCAGCAGGAAGCAAGACACGAGCTCGCCGCGCTGCGCCTTGCCTGCGTTGAGGAATGTCGGCGTCGCCGGCTGGAAGCGGCCCGTCATAATCTCGTCGACGAGCGCGGATGCGACCTCTTCCCTACCGTCTGCGAGGAAGAGCGCGGTCATCGCCACGCGGTCCTCGAAGCGCTCGAGGTAACGGCGACCGTCGAATGTCTTCAGCGTGTAGGAGGTGTAGTACTTGTACGCGCCCAGGAAGGACTTGAAGCGGAACTTAAAGGCATACGCACGCTTGAACGTGTCCTTCACGAACTCCCAGTCATATGCCTCAATAACCTCGGGCTCGTAGTACTTGTTGTCCACCAGGTACTTCATCTTCTCTTCGAGGTCGTGGAAGTACACCGTGTTCTGGTTCACGTGCTGCAGGAAGAACTGATTCGCAGCCTCGCGGTCCTTATCGAACTGGATCTGGCCGTTTTCGTCGTACAGGTTCAGTAGCGCGTTGAGCGTGTGGTAGTCCAGCTTGTCAGCCTCGTTGACTGGCTCCGGCACATTCTTGCCATGAATAGGGTTCGTAGACACAGATATCCTCTTGATGGTTCAGCGTTGATTAACGATCGGCGTTACGGTATTTATTTGTATATTTCTCGCGCAGTTGCGCTAAGCGTTGTGCGTTTTCCTGCCCCGGCAGCTGCCCAACCGACTCTAGCGCGTCTTCCTGCTCGGGGGTCAGCGGCAGCAAACCGAGGCGGTCGGCGTGCTCGATCAGCTGGTTGCGCACGCGAAGCACGTCGTCATCAGTACCCAGCAGCTCAAAGCGGAAAAGGTACGGGACGTTGCACTTCTCCGATATTACGTCACCAGCCAGGCCGTAGTCCGTGCCAAAGTTGGAGTTGCCAGACGCGATGACGCCACGGATATAGCTGCGGTTGTGTTCGTCATTCAAAAACTTGATGACCTGCGGCGGGACAGGTTTGGTGTTCACGTGCGTCATCGATACGCCCCCGCCATAGGTCGGGCAGATGAGGACGTAGGGCTCGTCGATAATTGGTGCTGGGTCCGTGCGCCGCAACGGAATACGCTGCGCCGGAAGCCTCACCTTATCGACGAACCGCTTCGTCGTCTCTGTCAACGACGAGAAGTACACGATCAACATGTTGGATGCCCTCTACATAAAAAGAGCCGCCAATGTGTAAAACACTAGCGGCGTGAGACGTCGGAAGAGTTAAGCCGCAGCCAGGCCACGGATGCGCTCCGGGCGGAACCCAGACCAGTGCTCGCCGTTTACCTCAACGACTGGTGCCTGGAGGTAGCCGAGCGCGAGGACGTAGTCACGCGCTTCGTCGTCGACGGAAATATCTACGAGGTCGTACTCCAGCCCTGCTTTTTCGAGTGCTTTGGTAGTTGCTTTGCACTGCATGCACGCCGGCTTGGTGTAAACGGTAATAGACATAACCTGTGGGCTCTCTCTCTACATAAAATGAAGACTATTTCGGGAGTTTTCCCCGCGCCGTCTTGATCGGCGCTACAAGAGAAGACACTATACCTTGGGTGATATTTCTGCAAGTGATACTACATATAGTAGTTACACGCGTGGTATTCCCAGCACGGCTCCCACCGCGGGTCCACATGTAGCCTAGACTATGAAAAATCACTTCCGATGACCTGAAAGCCCACCAATGTTTCGCTCCCACCCCAGCCCGCAGCAACGCTACAGCCACATGGCACGGCGCGCCGCGAGCGAGGTCATTGGCAGCTATTCGACGAGCTTCGGCGCCGCCACGCGACTACTTCCCGAGCCGCAGCGAACCGACATCCGCAACCTCTACGCGGTGGTGCGCATCGCCGACGAAATTGTGGACGGTGCCGCCCCCTCCCCCGAGCGCGCGGCAGCCCTCAAGGACTACGAGCAGCGCGTCCGCAGCGCCACAGCAACCACGTTCCACACCGACCCGATCCTGCACGCTTTCGCCGATACCGCGCGCCGCTGCAACTTCGACGACGCCCACCTCGCCGCGTTCTTCACCTCGATGCGCCACGACGTAACCGGCGAGGCGCACACGGAGGAGTCCGTCGAGCGATACATCTACGGCTCCGCCGAGGTCATCGGTTTGCTGTGCGTGGATGTCTTCTTCGGGGGCCGACGCCCTCCCCAGGCCGAGTACAGCAAGCTGCAGGAAGGTGCGCGGGCGCTGGGGGCCGCGTTTCAGAAGGTGAACTTCCTGCGCGACTACGCCGACGACACCAACCGGCTCGCCCGTAACTACTTCCCGCAAGCTTCTTACCCGCTAACCAAGGCCGGCCGAGACGCGATCATCGCGGACATCCGCCACGACTTCGACGCCGCGTGGTCCGCCATCCCCGCGCTGCCCAAGCGCTGCGGTGTCGCCGTCGCGGTAGCGGCGAACCTGTTCGAAGCGCTCACCGACTTGCTCGCGGACACGCCACCAGAAGCCATCCTCACCGAACGAGTCCGGGTGTCCGCGCCGCGGAAAGCAGCGATCATCGCGCGGACAGCGGCGACGGGAAGGAGGCTGCAGTGACGGAGCGCGTTGTCATCATCGGCGGGGGAATCGCAGGCCTGGCAACAGCGTGCCTGCTGGCGAAGCGAGGTTCGACGGTGGTGGTCGTCGAGAAGAATGGGCACCTCGGCGGGCGCGCGGACGAGTTGCGCATCGACGGCTTCCGCTTCGAGACCGGCCCCTCCTGGTACCTCATGCCCGAGGCCTACGACCACTTCTTCGAGCTCATGGGCACCTCCACCGCGGCCGAACTCGACCTCCAGCTGCTCGACCCCGGCTACCGCATCTACCCCGAACACCACCCGCTTCTCGACGTTCCCTTCGGTACCGACGCCGTCGCCGACCTCTTCGAATCCCTCGAGCCCGGCGCGGGCGACGTGCTGCGCGACTACCTCGCCAGCGCCGCCGATGTCTACAACATCGCGCTCGACCGATTCCTCTACACCACGTTCAGTTCACTGAGGCCGTTCCTGCACCGCGACGTCGTCTCCCGCGCATTCACCCTCGCGGTGTTGCTGCTCCAGCCGCTGCAGCGCTACGTGAACAAACGATTCCGCGACCCTCGCCTGCGCCAGATCCTGCAGTACCCGGCGGTGTTCCTGTCCTCACAGCCGCGCGACACCCCGAGCCTGTACCACCTAATGAGCCATACCGACCTCACCCTCGGCGTGCGCTACCCGCAAGGCGGATTCAGCGGCATCGTCACGGCGCTCGAGCGACTCGCCCGCGCGCACGGCGTCGAGTTTTTGCTCGAGCACGAAGCGACCCGCATCGAAGTTATCGACGGCTCCACCACCGGCATCCACATGCTCAGCGAAAGCGGGACGCGCTTCCTACCCGCCGACGTCGTCGTCGCCGCCGGAGACCTGCACCACACCGAGACTTCGTTGCTCCCCGCGTCTGCTCGCACCTATTCCGAGGCGCACTTTAAGCACCACAACCCAGGTGTGAGCTGCGTACTCGCGCTCATTGGTGTGCGCGGTGCGCTGCCGGAACTGCTTCACCACACGCTGTTCTTTTCCGAGGAGTGGGGCGAAGACTTCGACGCCGTGTTCCCTGCTGACAGCAGCGGCTCGCGCGACGCATCGCGCTCGATCTACGTGTGCAAGCCCTCCGCCACGGACCCGACTGTCGCGCCCGCCGGGTGTGAGAATCTGTTCGTGCTCATCCCGGTTGCGGCTGACCCGTCGATCGGTCACGGGGACGCGTACGGCGCTGCAGAGTCCCCGCGCGTCGCCGCCATCGTTGACGCGACACTGGACCTCATCGTCGCACGCACTGGTGTCGCTGACCTGCGGGAACGGGTCGTCGTGAAGCGAACTATCGGCCCCGCCGACTTCGCCGGACGCTACTACTCCTTCGCAGGTGGCGCCATCGGGCCTGCACATACCCTGCGGCAATCCGCGTTCTTCCGCGGTCGCAACATTTCCGCCAAAGTGGACAACCTGTACTACGCCGGGCAAACCACCGTTCCTGGCGTCGGTGTGCCCATGTGCCTCATCTCTGCCGAGAACGTGGTCAAGCGCATGCTCGGACTTCGTGACGCATCTCCTATACCAAAACTGTGAGAAGCTCGTGAAGATTCTGTACATTTAATTCATGCGAAGCTTCCGACCTGGTAAGACGCTTATCGCCCTTTTCACAGCCTTCGCGATGAGCGCCACTGTCATTTCCCCGCCCGACGCCACAGCCCAGACGACAAGTCAGTGGGTGCCCGATCAGCATGAGGAGCTGTTCGAGCAGCGGGATGAGCTCTCATTCTCAAAGGGTGGCGCTGAGTACTTTTGCCAGGTTGCCCACATCGCGGATGGGCGTGTGTATACCGACGCGCTTTGCGGCGAAGGGCATTCCCTGTACTACCGCGACTCCGAGGGCTCCATACACTACTTCGAGGACAGGCAGACCGATTTTTCTCGCAACAAAGATCTCTTCCTGAATCGCTTCGCTTCCTACGCGATCCCGGACTCGCTGCTTCCACAAGTCGGTGAGTCAGCTGAGCCAATTCTCGGTTCGTACCTCTCGGCCGGGAATACCGTGACCGTTCACGGCCCACGGGAAGACTACGATGCAACGATTGAGAACACCACCGATGGTTTCCTTGCGATTACACTTCCGAGCCATGCGTATTTGACACATGGCGCCCCAGTTTCAGTCGGCGGCCGCTACCTCGGGATGTATGAGAGCGTCTTTAGCAACGACGACCACAGACAGGGACTCGTCCTCCTCGCAGACCCAGAAGTTCCTCCGACAAGCGAACCGAACAAAGTGGCGTTGCTCCTCGAGCGTGAATCCATGCTGTCATATGCTCCGGGCGAAGTAAGCACGATTAACCAAGGTGACAAAATTTTTAACAACGGTCATCGTTGCACCGTCGGATACATCGATAAGCCCAACAGCCGTATTTTCTTAGCTGGTCACTGCAGCGATGGCGGCCCTCTCTACTTCACCGACACACAAAAAAGGAACTATTACCTCGGCACGATGGTGACTGAGTTCGACTTCGAGGGAAGTCTCACCAACAGCACCATGAGCAAAGACTGGGGCTATATCGATATCCCCGAAAACCGCTCGGCATTGCTCGGGGAGAATCGCTACTCCTCCGACAGCGTCCTCCTACCGTCGATGCTTCGCGTCGGACAGATGGTGTACGGCTTCGGTCAAACAACCGGCCACGTGATGGAGAACTACGTCATGGGCGTGATTAATAACGTCATCCTCCTCACACAACAAAACCCGATGCATGAGGGAGATTCCGGTGGGCCGAACTGGATCGTCGATGACGAAGGCAAAAAACACTTTATCGGGGTGAACTCCGGGAGTGACGATGTCCCAGAAGGTCAAGCCCACAAGTACGGTATTGCTGTCGGATGGGAAGAAACTCCAACTAGCAACGAGTACGTGAACTATTCGGGCCTCGCGATGCAACAGTGGGACGCATACCAAAAGGCCCAGGACGAGGCCGAGAACCCCGTCGCGGTCAACCAAGGCGACACCGTGGGGCTCGACGACAATGATCGCGACCTCTTCCTCGACCAGGAGTGCACAGCGAAATACATCGATCACGTCCACCAGCGGATCTACACCAGCCCCGCGTGCACCGGGCCGGGCGGCGCGCGCGGAGTTTCTACGACATACGGGTGGCCCAAGCACTGGGCACTGGCCGAAATCGGCACATTTTTCGACGCACATCTGCCCTACATCCAGGCCCCAGATGGCACGCGGTTGGGCGAAAACCCTGATGCACCTGGGGAGCTCCTATCGACCGGCCAGGTACACCTTAGTGACACGGCTAGCATCGACTGGCGTTCGATGACGGTGGCAGGCACAGTCGGCGACGCGATCCTTCTCCTCCCTGACGGGGATTTTGAGCCGGAGGTGAACACGCCGGTCACCATCGGCGACGACGTTGCCGGCCTGGTTTCCGGGATCTACTACAACGAGAACGGCAACGTGAAGGGCATTGAAGTTCAAAGCCTTCTCGAGACTAATCCGATTGAGCTTCCAGAGGGCTGGCAGGACAACCTTCTCTACGAATACGCGAAGGCAACTGACAAGACCGCTCCCGTGGTTGAGGACGTCGAAAAGAAAGAATTCGACTCCGATGCCGAGATTGAACCCTTCGAATTCACCATCACGGACGAGTACAACGAGCTGACCGTCGAGGTAACCGACCTGCCAGAAGGTCTGTATGCGGACATTCAGTACGACGAACCACGGCTCCGCGCCACCGTCACTGTTCGAGGGACACCGACGAAGCCTGGTTGGCAATACGCGAATGTAACAGCGCGAGATGCCCTCGGGAACGAGACCTCACGCAACCTCGAATTCTGGATTGCCGACGCCACTGCGCCCGTCATCGATACCACTCCGTTGATCTTGGAGGCCGGCAAGTACGCCGACCTTGAGATTCCAGTAACCGACAACAGCGGCTATTCCCCCAACGTGACAGTCAGCGCTCTCCCCGATGACCTCACGTCACATGAGGAACACATTCACGGGCAGACCAACGCAGTCGGAACGCACGACATCCACGTAACCGCCACGGACCCCGCCGGCAATAGCGCGACGGCGACCATCCCGCTCGAGGTGCGCGACACGAAGAAGCCGACCATCAACGTGCGGAGCAACGCTCGCTGGGAAGCCAATTCGGAATTCAATGACTCCATCAGCATTGAGGTTGACGACGCAACACCTGTCGACGTACGCGTCGAGGGTCTTCCCCGCGGACTTTTCTATGACGAAAGCAACAGAGCCATCGATGGCGTCACCGACGCGGTTGGTACGCATTCCATCACCGTCATCGCTACCGATGCCGGCGGCAATACGTCCGAAGCTGGGCTCGAATTGATTGTGGAAGACACCACCTCCCCAACAGTGCAAAACGCTGAGTTTTCGTCCGAAGTCGGTTCACCGTTTTCGTATGTTGTTAATGCAACAGACAGCGTGGGACTGAAGCGGGTTACCGTTTCGGGCCTCCCTCACGGCCTGCGCTTCGACGAAAACTCTCGCACAATCAGCGGTACTCCTTCATCGCTTGGATACTTCCAAGCTTTTGTCACAGCTTCTGATAGGGCTGGAAATACTGGAGACGGTGTCATCGAATTCCGCGTGGTGGACACCGTCTTGCCTCGCATCTTGGTTGACCACAACCCGCCTGCGGCAACTAAGTACGACCTGCCGATCCGAGTCGAGGACGCAACCAAGACGGCGTTGTCCGTGACCGGCCTGCCAGCCGGACTGCGACATAAAGGGAACCGGATTGTTGGTTCGACCAAAGATTCGGGCACACACCGTGTAGTCATCACCGCCACGGATGAAGCCGGCAATCAAGCTTCCGAGACGATCACCCTTTCAGTGCCGAAGCCTCGCCCAGCCAAGACAACAACCGCTTCGAAGCCTTCTACGTCAGCTCCGCAGAAGCCGAAGGAGACGACTCCCGCTGCAGAGCCTCCTCGCCAGACACCGGTTCCGACTAAGTCAACAGGCAAGACAACATCGTCTGCAGCACCGTCTGAGAAAACTACGGCAACTACTACACAATCCGAGCCTCCTGCCTCAGATCCAACGCAGCCTCAGGTTGCAGAGGACGGCAGCGCTTCCGGTTCCTCGAAGGGTGGAATCGCCGCACTGGTAATTCTGGGCATCATCGCGTTGGTTGGTGGTGTCGTCGCTACGAACCCTCAGATCATGAAGCAGATTCAGTCGATGCTGCCGTAGGAAGATGCGCCGACGTGGTTAAACCTTGGGTGTGTCCCAATCCCACGTCGGTGCGGCTTCATCCGCAAACGAATCCACACCCCACCCATCCAACTCAATCTCGGCAGCATCATCGCGATACCCCACCCGNNCAGGCTCACNCACCCACTGCTCACCACTTACAAACCGGAAATACAACACAGGCCCAGGCTTGACCACCCGAATAAACCCATCAGTGACCAACGAATGACACCGCGAGCACAACGGCACAAGAGTTTCTATATCGGTTGCACCTCCTTCGGCCCAATCCCGAATATGATGCATCTGCAAGAACCTGGTATGCCCACACCCCGGCACCGCACACTTATGCCCCCACATCCCTAACAACACCTGCACCTGCTTCGGGCTTGCAAGCCTGCGTTTGCGCCCAAACCTAATCACCTGCCCCTGGGCGTCATAGAGCACACCCATCAAATCTGCATGATCTACCAGATTGGCAAGCCGTGCGGCAGGCGCCGCCATATGGTTCGGCAAGAATGCTCGCCCATCTGATGTCATATGCACCATCACTTGTGCTGCTGGTGCCATCGTGGCGTGTGTGGCGGCCCCGGTGCGCACCATGTGCACCATCCCCATCAGTGATTGCAGCATTAATCGTGCCGGTGGCAGCCCGAAGGTCGAGCGCATCATCTGCGCATCCGCCTCATCCATCGCGTTGTCGTCCGCATAGGCGTGTGCGCCTGCGCGCAGGGCTGCTTGAAAGGCCACACCGTCGGTAGCGTTCATGCAAAACCAGCCGCGTAGGTATTGGCCGTCTTCGCGGATGGTCAGCCCGCAGTGTTCACCAGCATCCTGGGGTTGTTTGTCGGTGGGGGTTGCGCCTGCCAGGGCGTGTACGAGGCCTTGGTAGCCGGATTCGGCGGCTATTTCTACGAGTTCGTGTTGGTTTGTGTCGGTGGCGTAGTCGAGCATGTAGCGCACACTGGTGTAGTCGATGCTTCCTTGTCGCAGCGCGTCGAGGATGGTGGGAAAGCTTGTGAGTTTGCGTGCGACGGCGGCGTATTCGTAGGCGCGGGTGCGTTTCATTTTTAACACTCTGGCAAGCCATGCCCCGGTTGAGGCACACCCGTAGGCTTCGGCAAGGTTGTGGGTGTCGAATTCGGCGATCGCGGTCAGTATTTCCGCGTGTGAGTATGCGAACAGGCGTGCGCTTTCAACGATGGCGTTGATGATGGTGTCGGCGTCGATGGTGGTGTGCATGGTTCCCCCTGGTGTCTTGGTTGTTTTTTAGTATACGTGTTCGAATGGTAGTGTCAAGAGGTTTATCCAAATATTTGTTGGTGGGTGTCCGCGCGGCGGACAGTGTGGGGGTTGGCTTTTCGACGCCCACCTTCGAGCACGGGTGTGTGAGTGGGTGTCCGCGCGGCGGAATACGGGAATCGGCGGTAGAGATCACGAAGTGGTATCCGCGCGGCGGACTGTGAACAAGGCCGTCGCAAAGGGCTCGAAGTGTCCGCGCCGCGGAATGCTACTGGAGTCGACTAGAGCTTTGTTGGTGTCCGCGCGGCGGACAGTAAATAAGGTTGGCCTGCACTAACCGGCGAGTAGTCCGCCCCGCGGAACGCATGCTTCGCCGATGCAATTCACAAAGTGGTGTCCGCCCCGCGGAAACCTTACTTATGGAGAGGTGGGTTGAGCCAAGCTTCGCCAGCTGTTTGTCCGCCCCGCGGACACCCTCATCAAACGATCAGCACACCGCAACCGGCAGCTGATCCAGCTGGCTCCGGAGCCGTTCTGCAACGGCGTTGGCCATGGCTTGGCCGGTTTGGTAACTGCCGTCGGCGGGGACAACGACCAAAGCCAAAGCAACGTCCTGCTCTGCGGAATTTGACACGAGTCCCATCTGGCGCACTTCGTATCCACCAGTCTCCGAGGGCCCCCACCCGCCTTTGAACCGCGCATTGGGAAGCTGGCCGAGGCCGTAGTCCTGCCCAGGCACGATTTGCCCCATCAACTCAAGGACGGGGTCGGCGTCGCTCAGGCAGCTCAGATTGGACATGAAAGTGGATTCCTCGGCGGCGGTGAGCATGGTTTGGCCGAAGGTTGAGAACTCGGGCCGGATGCGTTCGGTGTTGATGGTTTTTGGTACGCCGCCCTCGGTCAAGACGGTGTCTCCGGCGCCGGGTGGCAGGGCGTTCCAGAGTTGTAGCGCGGCGTCGTTGTCTGAGGCGGTGATCGCGGCGGGTGCTGCGAGCTGCGCGGTGTCGGGCGCCACGCGGTACGCGGCGACTGCGAGTGGGACTTTGATGGTGGACCAGGCTGGCATCGCTGGGTCGTCGCTGCTTCCTACGCCGCCCGCGGCGACGGCGACGGTGCCTCCGAACTGGTTGGCAACTTCGTCGGCGATAGTGGAGAGCAGCTTATCGACGCCCACTTCGCCCACCGGCTCGTCAACTGGTACAGGCGGCTGAGCGTTCGGGTGCGTTGTCGTTGAGGTGACGGTGATGGTCGGCGGGGCGTCGTTAGTGGGTGTCCCGCAGGCCCCGAGGGCGGTCACGGCGAGGAGGGCGCAGCATGCTCGTTTCACCTCCACCACCCTAGTGCCCTGGGCACGAAAAAACCCGCACACGAGGTGCGGGTTTTCACGAGTGCTGAATTAGCCCTGACGAGCCTTGAAGCGTGGCTCCTTCTTGTTCAGGACGTAAACCTTGCCACGGCGGCGCACAACCTGGGCGCCCGGCTTGTTCTTCAGCGACCGAAGCGACTTGCGGACCTTCATCGGGCGCTCCTTTCTAATCGAGGATCTTCATCTTCGTGCGACCACTGGAAACAGTCTGGTCGCGACACGTCGCGTTATATTACCCCATCACGTGGGGAAACCAAAACGCCGGTGCTACTTGGTGTAGCGTTGCTCCATTTCCGACGCCACTTCGTCCAGACTCCGGTTCATTGTTTCGGGGACGAAGTAGCGGACGAATCCTGCTGCAAGGATGCCACAGATGATGAAGATGGAGAAGGTGGCGGTGGCGGAGAGGGCGTCGACAAGTGGGAGGAAGAACTGGGCGACGATCCAGTTCATGACCCACAGTGCGAGTCCTGCGAGGCCCATGCCGGCGCCGCGGATTTGTGGCGGGACCAGCTCGGAGATAAGCAGCCAGGTCGTGGGCGAGACTGCTGCTTGCTGCGACGCGATGAACAGCGCCATGCAGGCGAGTGAGACCCACGCGAGTGCGGCGTTGTTTTCCGCGGCGCGGTACGTGAGCGTGAGCGCGAAAAGGAAGATGACGTTGCCGCTCAGGCCGATGAGCAGTAGTCGTTTGCGGCCGATCCTGTCGATGACCTGCAGTCCGACCCAGCACGCGACGACGGAGACGAGCCCAATCACCATAGAGGTGTAGACGGCGTTTTCGGTGGAGAGGCCGACTTTGTTCATCATCGTTGGCGCGAAGTAGACGATGGCGTTCACGCCCGTGACCTGCTGCGTGATGCCGAGCAGCGCGGCGATCAGCACGGTCATGCGTAGCCATCGAACGTTACGCAGGCGGGCCCACTCGCCGCCGCGCTGGGCGCGAAGCTCGGCGTCTTCGGTGGTTTCGAGGGTGAGTTCTTCACGCGTCATGCCGACTCGGTCGCCGATGGTGAGGGCTGCGTCGATACGCTGGTGGCGGGCGAGCCACAGGGGCGTTTCAGGCAGGAATGCCATGCCGACGGCCAGGGCGGCTCCGGGGACTGCGGCGAGTCCGAGCATCAGCTGCCAGCTGCCGGTCGAGGCGAGTGCGGAGTTCACGGAGTACGCGAGCAGCTGCCCCACCACAATCATCAGCGTGTTCAGTGACACCATCTTGCCGCGCACCCGGGCGGGCACCATCTCCGAGATGTACATCGGCGCCACGATAGACACTCCGCCGACACCGACCCCTAAGAACGTTCGGGCCGCCGCGAGTGCTTCCACCGACCCCGCAAGCGCGCACCACAGCGAGCCCGCGATGAACACGAGGCCGCCCATTATTAAGGTGCGTTTGCGGCCGAGCCTGTCCGCGATCGCTCCGCCGCTGAGCGCGCCGACCGCGGCACCGACGAGCAACATCGAGGTCACAAGCCCTTCTTGCCCTGGGGTGAGCTGGAATTCGGGGGTGATGTAGAGCAGCGCGCCGCTCATCACGCCGGTGTCGTAGCCGAAGAGCAGCCCGCCCAGCGCGGCGACGCCCGCAACTTTCCGGACGTAGCTTCGTTGGGCAGTGGTGAGTTGTTGCATGCATACCAATATGCACCGTGGGTACGCTGGTTCCTATGTCTCGGCCAGATTCACCGCAAGTTAGCAGCAAACAGCAAGAGATCATCGACACGCTCGGGGTCCAACCTTCGATTGATCCCGCGCGAGAAATCGAGCGTCGCGTCGCATTCCTCTGCGACTATGCCCGCGCAGCCTCCTCAGCCGGTTTCGTACTCGGCATTTCCGGGGGCCAGGACTCGACGCTCGCAGGTCGCCTCGCACAGATCGCTGTCGAGCGGCTGCGGGACTCGGGTGTCGACGCCCACTTCCTCGCCGTCCGCCTCCCCCACGGTGTCCAAGTCGACGAGGACGACGCCCAGTTGGCGCTCCGCTTCATCGAACCGGATGAGACGGTGACCGTTGACATCGCACCTGCAACGAAAGCGCTCAGCGACGAGGCCGCTGACGCGTTGGGGGCGCCCCTCAGCGACTTCAACAAGGGCAACGTGAAGGCCCGACTTCGGATGGTGGCGCAGTACGCGCTTGCTGGCGAGCGCAACCTCCTGGTCATCGGCACTGACCACGCGGCGGAAAACGTCACCGGTTTCTTCACCAAGTTCGGCGATGGCGC
Source organism: Corynebacterium sp. NML98-0116 (assembly GCF_001767255.1). Classification (GTDB taxonomy): domain Bacteria; phylum Actinomycetota; class Actinomycetes; order Mycobacteriales; family Mycobacteriaceae; genus Corynebacterium; species Corynebacterium pseudogenitalium. The sequence goes on along the minus strand of NZ_CP017639.1, from coordinate 514,180 downwards.
CGCCGACCTCACCCCCCTCGCCGGCCTCAACAAACGCCAAGGCGCAGCTCTCCTCCGCGAGCTCGGCGCCGACTCTCGTCTCTGGGAGAAAGTCCCCACCGCCGACCTGGAAGAGGACCGCCCGGCGCTGCCCGACGAGGAAGCACTCGGCGTGACCTACCAGCACATCGACGATTACCTCGAAGGCAACACCGTTCCGTCCGCGGCGGCGGAACGCATCGAGCACCTGTGGCGCATCGGCCAGCACAAACGACACCTGCCCCCAGGGCCAGATACCTCCTGGTGGAAGGCTTAAACCGCTACGTCTAATGTCGCCTGCGCGGCGTTGGCAAGCTCACCCGCGTACGCCGGCCCGTGCGTCAGCGCGTGCACAGCCAGCGGGTGAAGCTGGTGAATCGGGATGCGCCGACGCCATCCCTCCCCCAGGCTCGCCCGCGACTCGTAGCCCGCAACGATATCTTCCAAAAACGGTGCGCCGAACAGCGCCAACATCGCAATGTCCGTCAGCGGGTGTCCACCGTGCGCCGCCGGGTCAATGAACCGTGGGCCCGACTCGTCGAAAAGCAGGTTGCCCGCCCAAAGATCCCCGTGGATACGCGCCAGCGGGGCGTCCTCGTCCTCTTCAACGAGCGCAGCGCAGGCGCGTTCCACGAGCTCTAGCTGCTGCTTCGAAATATTTCCCGCCACATGTGCAGCCCGCGCAAACGGCAGCACGCGCTGCTCGGTATAAAACTTCGCCCACCGCTGCTCCGGCACGCAGTCCTGCTCAACCCGGCCGATGAAGTTCGGGCCATCCCACCCGGTCGGCGGCGCACTGAAGGCTTCAGCGCCCATCGCGTGGATCTTCGCCAGCTCCTCCCCCGCCCGGCGCGCCGCGTCACGAGTGGGCCGCACGGTCTCGACACGTTCTATTCGCAGCGTCCGCTGCTCCTCGTCCACGCCGCAGACCTCCACGACTGCGTCGCTGCCCTCGCGCAGCCAGCGCAGCCCCGCCGCCTCGCTGCTCGCCTGGCCCGGCGCGATACAACGCTTACTGAAATCACTCAAGGTGGCCCTCCAATGCAAGCAAAAATCGCTTCATATCTTCCCCACCACGGTAGCGCCCGAGGTGGCCATCGCTACGCACGACCCGGTGACACGGAATGAGCAGCGGCAGCGGATTTTTCGCGCAGGCAGTGCCGACGGCACGCACCGCCCCCGGATTATCGACGTCCACCGCTAGCCCCTTATACGTCGTCACCTCGCCGAACGGCACGTGTTGGAGCGCGTCCAGCACCTTCGTCCGAAACGGCGGGAGGCCTTCAAGGTCGAGCGGGACATCGAAAGACGTTCGTGTCCCGGCAAAGTACTCCTCGAGCTGCCCGCGGACGGCACCAATCGGTCCCGGGCGCGCGCCTGTGGCGTGGATTACCTCAGCGGGGTCGTCCGTCGGCAACGCGATCCGGCGTACTCCGCGGGGCGAAACGACAACCGTCAGTGTTCCGACCTGCGTCTCGACGGTAGCGAACGATGTTGCATACATGGCACCAGTACTAGCACCTTGCTATGGTGCCAGCCATGACCACCTACATTCCCCCACCCGGATACACGGCGATCACGGTCCCGGAGGACCACGATGGGCGGCGGATACACAAGTTCCTCGCCGGCCACACCACGTGCCCCGCGACCATGCTGTTCAAACTCGCACGCAAGGGGGCGTTGCGGGTCAACCAGAAACGAATCAAGCAGGATCACCGCGTCCGTGGCGGGGACGTGATCACGTTGCCGGGTGAGTTCTGTAAGGAAGCGAAGAGGGCGTCGAAAAGTAAGAACCATGGGTTTGAGATGCTGTGGGAGGGGCCGACGGCGCTGGTAGTAAATAAGCCGGCGGGGGTGCCGGTGCATGCGGGGACAGGGACGCGGCGCGGCGTCATCGAGCGGATCCGTGACGTGTACCCCGACGCTGAGCTTGCGCACCGCATCGATAAGGAGACGTCAGGGGCGCTGCTGATTACGCTGAATCACGCGGAGCTACGCCACCTGCAACGAGCCTTCCGCGAGCAGAACGTGATCCGCATCTACCGCGCGGTCGTGGAGGGACGCTGGGCGGGCGCGCGCGACGTAAAGGCCCCGATCGCGCGAACACCGAAAACCATGGTCGTAAGCGCCGACGGCGACGACGCCCACACACGATTCCGCCGCGTGGAAAACCGCGGGCCGAACACGCTCGTCGAGGCCGAGCTCATTACTGGACGACGCCACCAAATCCGCGTGCACGCCGCCCACGAAAGCCACCCCATCATCGGCGACCGCGCGTACGGCTCCCGCACGAGCGCGCAGCGCATGTTCCTGCACGCCTACCGGCTGGAGTTCACGCTGCGTAACAGCGAGCGCGTCGTGGTGACGGCGCCGGTCCGGGAACACACTGCCAGTGTGGTGCGCTACCAACTGCGCCATAGCCCCGCGCACGCTAAAACACGCGTAGGAGTCAGTTTATACCGTGCGTTTAATGCGAGGCAAATGCGACCGGGGCTGCCCGGAGGACCATGATGCTCAGCGGTGGGACAGTAACGTCGCCGTGTGAAGTGAGTGCTCGTGGCGTCTCGTAGACGTCCGTTGCCTGGATCATCACTTCGTACTCACCGGTTGGCAGCGGCGCCTGCCACGGTTCCGTCGCGGCGTTCACGTACACGAAGGCGTCGCGATTGCCTGGGAATGCATTTTTCACGGTGTAGCCAACATGATTCATGTGCACGTTGTCAGCACCAGCAACGATTCCGTGCGTGTACTTGCTGTTAATCGCCTCATAACTCGGCAGGCGCATGAAGTCGTAGCGCTTGCGGAACGCGTTCAGGTCGCGGAAGAACTGCACGTGCTTTGCAAACTGAGCTGCTCTGTCGTAGTCGAGCGCGTTGACCTCATCTGGCGACTTGTACGAGTTGTGGTCGCCCGCCTTCGTGCGCAGAAACTCCTGCCCCGCATGAATGAACACTGCTCCGTTGGCCAAGTACTGCGTGGCCGTAGCGAGTGCATGACGCCGCGCGATTTCCTCATCAGACGCGTGCGGCATGCTGCCCTTGAGCTTGTCGAACATCGTGTAGTTATCGTGGGCCTCGTTGTACACCACGGACTGCTCCGGACCCAGGTAGTCCCGCACGTGCTGGGCACCCTTGATGTTGTTCAGCAGGTCCCAAGAACGATGCTCCTGATCCGCGCCGTTTACAAAGCCAGCATGCTCCAACTCAAAGTTGGAGCCCTTGACGGTGTCGCGGTAGTGATCATTGAAGAACGCGATACCCGGCAGCTTGTCGGCGTTCTTCTGGTTCGCGCCGAGCACGCCTTCGGGGTGGTTGCCCATCTCCCACCCCTCCCCGAGGATGACTATCGAAGGATCAATCTCGTTGAGCGCCTCGCGCACGGCGTTCATCGTGTCGACGTCATGAATCCCCATCAGGTCAAACCGGAAGCCATCGATGTTGTATGTTGTGGCCCAGTACGTCACTGAGTCAACGATGTACTTGCGCATCATGGGCCGCTCTGACGCGGTTTCATTGCCGACGCCCGTCCCATCAAGAAAATTGCCTTGCGGGTCCGTCCGGAAGAAATAGTTAGGCACCGTCTGCTGCAACGGCGAGTGCTCCGCGACGTAGACGTGGTTGTACACCACGTCCATGATGACCCGGATACCGTTGTTGTGCAGCGCGTCAATCATGGACTTCAGTTCCATGATCCGCGCGGTTGGGTCCTGGGGGTGCGTCGAATAGGAGCCCTCGGGAACGTTATAGTTTTCCGGATCGTAGCCCCAGTTGTACTGCGCATTAAACGACAGGTCGCCGGTCTCATCCACGCTGCCAAAATCGTAAATCGGCAGCAACTGTAGATGGGTGATACCCAGGGACTTCAAGTAGTCCAGACCCGATGGGTTCCCCGCCTGTGTCTTGGTCCCAGCCTCAGTGAGTCCCAGGAACTTCCCCTTGTGCGTGATGCCATTGTCCGGTCCAATGGTTAGGTCGCGCACGTGCGCCTCATAAATGATGGCGTCCTGCATCGAAGAAAACGGCGCCATACGCTTGCCGGACCACCCCTCGGGCACAATATGTTCCGCATCAACGACCACGGTGTGCTCCCCGTTGGCAGTCACTGCCCGCGCGTAGGGGTCGACGGCTTCGTTGACCGTTCCGTCCCCGAACTCCAGTCGGTAGCGGTACTCCAGCCCGTGGCGGTCACCTTCGAGGGTGAGTTCCCAGATTCCCCGCTCGCCCCTCGCCAGAGGAGTCGCGGCAGCGTTATCGGAGTAGTTCAGAAATTCCACCGACTTCGCCGTCGGCGCCCAGACCCGAAACGTGGTCTTTTCCGGGGTATAGATCGCACCGAGCTCGCCGTCGTAGAAGTACTTCTCGTGAAACTCGTTCGAGTAATTGATCGCAGACTCACCCTCAACACAGCTCATTGCTACAACAAAAAGCTCCCCACCAGTTCTTAACCGGTGGAGAGCACTCTCTGTGGAGCTAACGGGATTCGAACCCGTGACCCCCACACTGCCAGTGTGGTGCGCTACCAACTGCGCCATAGCCCCTTGAACTCTTACGAGCTTTCATCACCATACACGTGAAGAGAGCCTGGCCACAAATCATGCAGCCAGGCCCCACACGGGCATATGGTTAGCTGTTCGCGACGGTATCGACCCAGTTGTTGATCTCGCCTTCAACGTCCTTGCCGTCAACCATGACGCGCGGAGTCCCCGCCTCACCGCCGCGCTCTTGCTGCAACTTCAAGTTACCGTTCGACATTGCGCGCGCAGCATCGTAATAGGTCTTATCACGGATATCCTGCACCGCCTTGTCGCTCGCGCCGTAGTCACGCGCCAGGTCAGCAAGGTCATCGTCGGTCACCTTCGAGTACACATCCCTCTGGTTCACCATCAGGTGGTCGCGGAGGTTCATCATCGCCGCTGGCTCATCATTAGCGACGAGTGCCAGCTCCGCAGCCAGCCCCATCGTGGAGTGGCCATTGGTCAGGCCATCGAGCGTCACCATCGGGCGCAGCTCGACCTCGATCTTGCCCTCACGCAGCTTCTCGAGCATCTGCTCATCCGTCGCTACTGCCAGATCTGCACAGTGTGGGCACGAAAAGTCCTCGTAGAGCTCTGCCATCGGGGCGTCGTCGACATCTTCGGCTGCGAGGCGAATGAAGTGGTCGTCCTCGTTCCAGCTCACAGTGATGCCAGTAGTGTCAATCATGTTCTCGGCCATGGCTGCCTCGCGGCCCTTCTTGCCGTTGACGAAAATCAGGCCGATCACAAGCGCCGCGATCGCAATCACTGCAACGATTGCCCAGATGAACCCTGCACCGTTCTTCTCGTTCGGGTTCTTCACCTTACGGGTAGTCACGTATTTACTCCTTGACGTTGGAAATTGCCCAACAGCTTAATCGCTGGATGAGGCTATGGATAAATCGCAAACTTCTTGTACGGCACATAAATCATGAACAAGGTCGCCGCGATCAAGACAAAGTCACGCAGGATCGTCTCAATGAGGTTCGTGCCTTCATCTGACGGCTGCGGGCCAAAGCACCCACAGTCGATGACCAGCCCTCGCGACCACGCCGAGTACATCCCGATGATGAACAGCACCAGGACCCCGATCGAGACCCAGCCGCATTCACGCAGCTTGATGCCAGCCAGCAGGAGCAGGCCACCGGCCAGCTCCAACGGTCCGATCCACTGCGCCAAAATATTCGACCACTCATGGGTGAAAATCTCGTACGCAATGATATTTTGCGCCACTTCCATGTGGGCGCCAATCTTCGTCCACCCGGCGACAATCCACACAGCCGCCAGCCCAAATCGCGCCGCAGCCGACGCGATTTCCAGCAGCTTGCCTCTTGCCTGTTTGGTCTCGTGTGTCTCAGTCACGATTGGCCATTCTATCCGAGCACCTGCGCAACAAGCTCTTTCGCAGCCTGCTGCACCTGCACCAAATGCTCCTTGCCCTTGAAGCTCTCGGCGTAAATCTTGTACTTGTCCTCCGTGCCCGATGGTCGCGCCGCGAACCAGGCGTTTTCCGTGGTGACCTTCAGGCCGCCAATCGGTGCACCGTTGCCTGGTGCCTCGGTCAGCTTCGCGGTGATTGGTTCACCAGCCAGCTCGGTCGCGGTGACTTGCTCCGGGGAGAGCGCCTTCAGCGTCGCCTTCTGCTCGCGGTTCGCCGGGGCATCGATACGAGCGTATGCCGGGGAGCCGAACTTCTCAGCGAGCTCAGCGTAGCGTTGCGACGGCGTCTTCCCCGTCACAGCTGTAATCTCCGCCGCGAGCAGATCCAGAATCAGGCCGTCCTTATCAGTCGACCACACCGTGCCATCCTTCCGCAGGAAGGACGCACCCGCGGATTCTTCGCCGCCGAAACCAACGGTGCCGTCGATAAGCCCTGGTACGAACCACTTGAAGCCGACTGGAACCTCGACAAGCTTGCGCCCGAGCGATGCCACTACACGGTCAATCATCGACGAGGACACCAGCGTCTTGCCAACTGCGGTGTTGTCCGTCCAGCCCTCGCGATGTGAGAACAGGTACTCAATCGCGACGGCGAGGTAATGGTTCGGGTTCATCAGGCCGGCGTCCGGCGTGACGATCCCGTGGCGGTCCGAGTCAGCGTCGTTGCCGGTAGCGATGTCATACTTGTCACGATTGTGCACCAGCGACGCCATCGAGTCCGGCGAGGAGCAATCCATGCGAATCTTGCCATCAGTGTCGAGCGTCATGAAACGCCAGGTCGGATCGACCTCCGGGTTCACCACGGTCATATTCAGGCCGTGCTTCTCAGCGATTGCACCCCAATAATCGACGCTCGCTCCGCCCATCGGATCAGCGCCGATGCTCAGACCGGATTCACGAATCGCCGCAATGTCGACGACGTTCGGCAAGTCATTGATGTAGTTATTCAGGTAGTCATAGCGCTGCGCACGCTCATCGAGCACACCAGACGCCGCGGAGCGCTTCACGCCCTCCAAACCGTTTGCGATGTACTCGTTCGCCCGCTTCGCAATCCAGTCAGTCGCGTCCGTGTCAGCCGGACCACCCGACGGCGGGTTGTACTTGAAACCACCATCACGCGGGGGATTGTGCGACGGCGTAATCACAATGCCGTCCGCACGCTTCGGATCAGTACCCGTGACCCCGCCAGAAAGCTTCGCGTTGTGCGACAAGATTGCGTGCGACACCGCCGGAGTCGGTGTGTAACGCCCAGCGGCGTCAACAAGCACCTCAACCCCATTGCCAAACAGCACCTCAAGCGCGGAGACCATCGCCGGCTCAGACAACGCGTGCGTATCGCGCCCGATGAAGACCGGACCGCCAATGTTTTGCTCACGACGGTAGTCGACGATCGCCTGCGTGGTCGCCAGAATATGCCCCTCATTAAACGCGTTATCAAGCGAAGAACCACGGTGGCCAGAGGTACCAAACACCACCTGCTGGTCGGGATTGTGCGGGTCTACATCACGGGTGTAGTAAGCAGTCACCAACGACGCGATATCGATCAAATCTTCCGGGCGGGCAATCTGGCCAGCACGTTCATGAGCCATACGACAACATCCTTTCGAATACGTTCACACCCATCTTTCCCTTTTTTGGAAACTTCCGCCAGAAAAATCGTACAAACCGTGTACACACGGGAGGTTATGTGTCTATTATCTCAATCACGTTATCGGGAGAAAGGTAACCTGGCCCACACCCTATTGCGAAAGGATCACGATGGCTGCGCAACTCAACGAAACCCTCGGTACGATCGCCTCGTTCGTCTGGGGCCCATTCCTGCTCATCCCGCTGCTGCTCGGCACGGGCCTCTTCCTGACCGTCCGAATGGGTGGCATCCAGTTCCGCACGCTCGGCCGCGCGACCCGCCACGCGTTCGTCGATAAGAATGAAGAAGGCTCCGGCGACATCAGCAACTACCAGGCCTTAACGACGGCCCTCGCCGCAACAGTCGGCACCGGCAACATCGTCGGCGTAGCCACCGCGATCTCGATCGGTGGCCCGGGCTCCCTGCTCTGGATCTGGGTCACAGGCATCGTCGGCATGGCGTCGAAATACTCCGAGGCCTACCTCGGCGTCCGCTTCCGCACCACCGACGACAAAGGACGCCAACAAGGAGGACCACACGAGTACCTCCGCCGCGGAATCCCAGGCCCGCTGGGGTCCGTGCTCGCGGTCGCGTTCATGCTCTTTACTATCTTCGCGTCTTTCGGCATCGGTAACCTCACTCAAGGCAATTCCATCGCTGCAGGCATGCAGGAAGCATTCGGCATCGAACCTACTGTCTCCGGCATCCTGATCTTCATTGGCGTCGGCGCAGCCATCTTGGGTGGTATTGAAGGCATCGGCAAGATCACGGCAGCGTTCGTTCCCCTGATGATTGTTCTCTACGTCGGTGGCGGCATCGTCGCGCTCGCTTTGATGGCAGACCAGATCCCTGCAGCTATCTCTCTCATCTTCCACGACGCGTTCACCGGCTCAGCCGCGACCGGTGGCTTCGTCGGCTCCACCATCATGATGGCAATCCAGTTCGGTGTTGCCCGCGGCATCTTCTCCAACGAGTCCGGCATGGGCTCTGCAGCAATCGCCGCTGCGGCAGCGAAGACCCAGCACCCCACTCGCCAGGCACTAGTATCCATGACCCAGACGTTCATTGACACCCTGATCGTTGTTACCATCACCGGCCTTGTCATCGTGACCTCCGGGACGTGGGACATGGGACGCGACGAAGCAGCAGTCATGACCGCACGCGGCTTCTCGACGGTCCTGCCAGGCACCTGGGGCGGCGACATCGTCTCCGTTTCCCTCATCTTCTTCGCATTCTCTACGATCCTGGGCTGGTCCTACTACGGCGAACGCGCCGCAACCGCCCTCTTCGGCCAGTGGGCTTCATTGCCATACAAGATGTTCTTTACCGCCGTAGCGTTCCTCGGCGCCACCACGCACCTCGAACTCGTATGGACGTTCTCCGACCTGGCGAACGGCCTCATGGCAATCCCGAATCTCATCGGTCTACTGCTGCTTTCCGGGCTCGTCGCCCGTGAGACTCGCGAGTACCTCAAATTCGATCCGAAGCTTCGCCGTAGCCCCGATGAGGTTGCAGTATTTGTAAAGCAGCAAGGCATGAATTGGGAGTAAGCGCACTAGTAGACTTCTGGTGTGCAATTACAAAACATTGAGTCGAATGAGCCCCTCGCGGTAGGCGTCGGAGCTGGCACGGGAGCACTTACACGCTACGTGCTTACAGCGGGACTCCTTGCGGTGCTGCCTGCAGCACCGCATTACGCTTTTCTGGTCACGCTTGGCATCAACGTCTTAGGCAGCTACGCAATGGGTTACTTCCGACCAGGCCCATTACTCGGCACAGGTTTCCTCGGAGGCTTCACGACGTTCTCCGCTCTCACCGTCGCCGCAGCGCAAACGACTGCAATCACTGCGTTCATCTACGTACTCTCCAGCGTTGTTCTCTGCATCGCTGGCTGGTGGGCTGGCGACACCATGCGTGATCGCAAGGAGGCAGGTGATCGATAGTGTTTATTGACCCAATTGCTATCCCTGCAGTGATCTTTGGCGGCGCGTTAGGCGGCGCCACACGGTGGTGGATTAGTTCCGCCCTCCCCCCGCGCAAGGGCACCTTCACGGCCAACGCTGCTGCATCCATGGTCCTCGGTTTTACAGTCGCGATGGCGCCGATGTGGGCAGTGTTCATTGGAACGGGATTTGCTGGTGCGCTCTCTACATGGTCAACGCTCGCCAAAGAAGCAGGAATGCTGCTCAAAGAGCGCAGGTACGCACCATGCGCGAAGTATCTGTTGTGGACGCTCGCCGTCGGCGTTGCGTTCGCAGGGCTAGGCGCTATGCGCGGTAACGCGGCATTTTAGACGACTACCAAGCGCTGCAAATACTTTTGGTGTGTTGTCTGTGGATCAGAATTGGTAACCGGCCACACACAACCATCCCTGTTTGTTTGTTGTGTGGGGGTGCACAAAAAAGAGTGTGGTGGGTACCACCACCCCCACAACGGGAACAGTGACACCCACCACACACAGGAAAATGAAGTTATAGGCCGGCGGTAACCTACTCTCCCACACCCTCCCAGGTGCAGTACCATCAGCGCGGGCGGGCTTAGCTAACCGGGTTCGGAAAGGGACCGGGCGTTTCCCCGCCGCCATCAACCACCGACACGACCAAAATCGTGCCAACACAATACTGTTGATAACAACGACAATATTCACATATCAGCACAGGCATGTCATGCCAGACACTGCACAGTGGACGCAAACACTTAACTCTTCTTCGCGGAAGAACACTCATTAATTTGACCATAAACAACACCAACATGTGTGTGCTTTGTTTTAGTCTCGGTGTAATTAGTACCAGTCACCTTACACACCTCACAGTGCTACCAGATCCGGCCTATCAACCCCATCATCTCTAGGGAACCTCAAACGAAACCTCATCTCAAAACAGGCTTCCCGCTTAGATGCTTTCAGCGGTTATCCCTCCCGTACGTAGCCAACCAGCCCTGCTCCTGGCGGAACAACTGGCACACCAGAGGTACGTCCGTCCCGGTCCTCTCGTACTAGGGACAGCCTTCTTCAAGTTTCAACGCGCGCGGCGGATAGAGACCGAACTGTCTCACGACGTTCTGAACCCAGCTCGCGTGCCGCTTTAATGGGCGAACAGCCCAACCCTTGGGACCTACTCCAGCCCCAGGATGCGACGAGCCGACATCGAGGTGCCAAACCATCCCGTCGATATGGACTCTTGGGGAAGATCAGCCTGTTATCCCCGGGGTACCTTTTATCCGTTGAGCGACACCACATCCACAAGTAGGTGCCGGATCACTAGTCCCGACTTTCGTCCCTGCTCGACTTGTAAGTCTCACAGTCAAGCTCCCTTGTGCACTTACACTCACCACCTGATTGCCAACCAGGCTGAGGGAACCTTTGGGCGCCTCCGTTACATTTTGGGAGGCAACCGCCCCAGTTAAACTACCCACCAGGCACTGTCCCCAACCCAGATCATGGGCCAAGGTTAGACATCCACTACGGTCAGAGTGGTATTTCAACAACGACTCCACAATCACTAGCGTGACCACTTCACAGTCTCCCACCTATCCTACACAAACCGCACCGAATACCAATACCAAGCTATAGTGAAGGTCCCGGGGTCTTTTCGTCCTGCCGCGCGAAACGAGCATCTTTACTCGTACTGCAATTTCACCGGGCCTGTGGTTGAGACAGCAGGGGAGTCGTTACGCCATTCGTGCAGGTCGGAACTTACCCGACAAGGAATTTCGCTACCTTAGGATGGTTATAGTTACCACCGCCGTTTACTGGGGCTTAAATTCTCCGCTTCGGACTTACGTCCTAACAGGTCCTCTTAACCTTCCAGCACCGGGCAGGCGTCAGTCCGTATACATCAACTTAACCGTCTTCGCACGGACCTGTGTTTTTGATAAACAGTCGCTCCCCTCTATTCTCTGCGACCCCCACCAGCAACACACCGAAAAAGGCATGCAACCAGCAAGGGCCCCCCTTCTCCCGAAGTTACGGGGGCAATTTGCCGAATTCCTTAACCACAGTTCACCCGACCGCTTTAGTATTCTCTACCTGACCACCTGTGTCGGTTTCGGGTACGGGCCATACACACACATCGCTAGAGGCTTTTCTCGACAGCAAAGGATCACCACCATCACCCAACAATTGGGCTACGCATCACGCCTCACACAAAATATCGACCGCATTTCACAAGTCGACGTGCCACACGCTTACACCAAGATATCCAACACTTGGCGCGGCTACCTGACTGCGTCACCCCATCACTGAACTACCACGGATCAGGCCCCACGCATCACCAACAACCACACACCCAAAAGGATGCGCATGTTGCCAGTTCAGGGTGGTTAGTATCACCGCTTCACTCTTTGTCGCATGCATACGGGTACGGGAATATCAACCCGTTGACCATCGACTACGCCTGTCGGCCTCGCCTTAGGACCCGACTCACCCTGGGAAGACGAACTTGACCCAGGAACCCTTAGTCATCCAGCGGATACGATTCTCACGTATCTCTCGTTACTCATGCCTGCATTCTCACTCGCACACAGTCCACCACCCCTTACAGTATGGCTTCACCCCATGCACGACGCTCCCCTACCCATAGTAAAAACTATGCCGCGGCTTCGGCGGTGTACTTGAGCCCCACTACATTGTCGGCGCAGAACCACTCGACCAGTGAGCTATTACGCACTCTTTCAAGGATGGCTGCTTCTAAGCCAACCTCCTGGCTGTCTTCGCGATCCCACATCCTTTTCCACTTAGTACACCCTTAGGGGCCTTAACCGGCGATCTGGGCTGTTTCCCTCTCGACTATGAAGCTTATCCCCCACAGTCTCACTGCTATAGAACACTTAACCGGCATTCGGAGTTTGGCTGATGTTGCTAAGATGATAGTCCCGCTCAACCAACCAGTAGCTCTACCTCCGGCAAACTACTATAACGCTGCACCTAAATGCATTTCGGGGAGAACCAGCTATCACGGAGTTTGATTGGCCTTTCACCCCTACCCACAACTCATCCCCTCAGTTTTCAACCTAAGTGGGTTCGCGCCTCCACAACCTCTTACAGCTGCTTCACACTGGCCATGGGTAGATCACCCCGCTTCGGGTCCAGGACATGCCACTAAACAACACCCAATTAGGATTCGCTTTCGCTACGACTACCCCACACGGGTTAACCTCGCGACATGCCGCTGACTCGCAGGCTCATTCTTCAAAAGGCACGCCATCACACACACGCGGTGCTCTGACGGATTGTAAGCGCACGGTTTCAGGAACTCTTTCACTCCCCTCCCGGGGTACTTTTCACCATTCCCTCACGGTACTATCCACTATCGGTCACACTTAGTATTTAGGCTTACCGGGTGGTCCCGGCAGATTCACAGCAGATTCCACGAGCCCACTGCTACTCGGGCAAACAATCACCACAACACGACACGCCTTCACGTACAGGGGCTCTCACCCTCTCCGGCACACCATCCCAGGTGACTTCCGCTAACACGCCGCATCATGAGGGTACATGGCAGCATACCCACAATCATCGCCCACAACACCACACGCGCAACCCCTGCCAGGTATCACACACGCATGGTTTAGCCTCATCCACGTTCGCTCGCCACTACTAGCAGAATCACAATTGTTTTCTTCTCCTACGGGTACTGAGATGTTTCACTTCCCCGCGTAACCCCCACACAGACTATACATTCATCTGCAGGTAACACTCCATAACAAGTGCCAGGTTTCCCCATTCGGACATCCTCGGATCAACGCTTTGTTGGCAACTCCCCGAGGCATAACGCAGCCTCACACGTCCTTCATCGGCTAAGCATGCCAAGGCATCCACCGTACGCCCTTGTAACAAAACAAAAACACACAACAAACAAACAACAAACAACCACCACACACAAACAGCATGACAATCACTTGTTGTTAGGCAAACTTACAATCAAAAAATTCTTCCACAAGAATAAAGATGCTCGCGTCCACTATACAGTTCTCACACAACACACCCCACACACCAACCACCAACCAAACCAGTCAGTGATCAACACGCGGAATCATTCAAGACAACACAACTGCTGCCTCAGACACCCAACAGTGCACCAACACACAATAATTAACACTTCTTTTTGACTACAAAAACCCGGCCACACTGCAACCACAACCACAACCACCACACGAATGCATGACAGTCCGTGACTGGTGTGTCTCCACCCGGAAACAACAAATTGGCAGCCACACCCACGGTGACTCAACCAACAAAAAAGCCCACAACTGTGAGCCAACAAAATAAAACTCCTTAGAAAGGAGGTGATCCAGCCGCACCTTCCGGTACGGCTACCTTGTTACGACTTCGTCCCAATCGCCGATCCCACCTTCGACAGCTCCCATGACAGGCCACTGGCTTCGGGTGTTACCAACTTTCATGACGTGACGGGCGGTGTGTACAAGGCCCGGGAACGTATTCACCGCAGCGTTGCTGATCTGCGATTACTAGCGACTCCGACTTCATGGGGTCGAGTTGCAGACCCCAATCCGAACTAAGGCCGGCTTTGTGCGATTAGCATCCCCTCACAAGGTAGCAAACGCGCTGTACCGACCATTGTAGCATGTGTGAAGCCCTGGACATAAGGGGCATGATGATTTGACGTCATCCCCACCTTCCTCCGAGTTAACCCCGGCAGTCTCTCATGAGTCCCCACCATTACGTGCTGGCAACATAAGACAAGGGTTGCGCTCGTTGCGGGACTTAACCCAACATCTCACGACACGAGCTGACGACAACCATGCACCACCTGTATAGCGACCACAAGGGAAACCACATCTCTGCGGCGATCCGCTACATGTCAAGCCCAGGTAAGGTTCTTCGCGTTGCATCGAATTAATCCACATGCTCCGCCGCTTGTGCGGGCCCCCGTCAATTCCTTTGAGTTTTAGCCTTGCGGCCGTACTCCCCAGGCGGGGCGCTTAATGCGTTAGCTACGGCACAAATCCCGTGGAAGGGACTCACACCTAGCGCCCACCGTTTACGGCATGGACTACCAGGGTATCTAATCCTGTTCGCTACCCATGCTTTCGCTCCTCAGCGTCAGTTACTGCCCAGAGACCTGCCTTCGCCATCGGTGTTCCTCCTGATATCTGCGCATTTCACCGCTACACCAGGAATTCCAGTCTCCCCTACAGCACTCAAGTTATGCCCGTATCGCCTGCAGTCCCACAGTTAAGCTGTGGACTTACACAAACGACGCGACAAACCACCTACGAGCTCTTTACGCCCAGTAATTCCGGACAACGCTCGCACCCTACGTATTACCGCGGCTGCTGGCACGTAGTTAGCCGGTGCTTCTTCTCCAGGTACCGTCACAAAAAAGCTTCGTCCCTAGCGAAAGGAGTTTACAACCCGAAGGCCTTCATCCCCCACGCGGCGTCGCTGCATCAGGCTTGCGCCCATTGTGCAATATTCCCCACTGCTGCCTCCCGTAGGAGTCTGGGCCGTATCTCAGTCCCAATGTGGCCGTACACCCTCTCAGGCCGGCTACCCGTCGACGCCTTGGTAGGCCATTACCCCACCAACAAGCTGATAGGCCGCGAGCTCATCCCATACCGCAAAAGCTTTCCACAACAATATCCAAAAAGTTGTCCTATCCGGTATTAGACCCAGTTTCCCAAGCTTATCCCGAAGTACAGGGCAGATCACCCACGTGTTACTCACCCGTTCGCCACTCGAGTACCAGTGCAAGCACTGGCCTTTCCGTTCGACTTGCATGTGTTAAGCACGCCGCCAGCGTTCATCCTGAGCCAGGATCAAACTCTCCACAAAAACTATTTCAGAAAGAAACAAGGCCGTGAAAAGCCCAAAACCTAACCAAAAACAAACCAACCACCAACAACAACCACAACAGTCATCGCCAGTGTCTGGCAAAATCCTAAAATTACAAAAACTGTAAAGTACAAACAAAACTGGTCCCAACCCGACGGGGTAAAACAGGACCAGTCACAACCACATCAACCAATACAGTCAACGCGACCATGCATCTGCACCACACCAGTGACACTCAATCATAGGTTCAAGCATCACCGCCGGCACACACCAAAACATGGCACACAGCACGCAACCAAAAGTCAATGCAATCAAAAAAATAAAAAGTACATTGGCACACTATCGAGTTCTCAAACAACAACCGCGCACCCAACAACCAACCCCAACCAGAGCCAGCGTCAAGCAGCTGAAACAAAGTTACACACCCGTAAACACAAAGTCAAATCCAACCAAACCAGCCAGACCCGAAACCGCCCACAAGCAGCAACTTTATTCACTTTGATCATTCCCTCCAAGCGGCCAGGCCGCTCGTCGGCAACGAGGGATAACTTAACCACGAACCAACAAACAACACAAATCGCCTGGGAGGGACCGGTTTTTAAGCGTTCTAATCGTTTGCTCGTTGCACCTTCGCACCGAGTTCATTGAGCTGCTCCACAAATCGCGGGTAACCACGGTCAATGTGGTAGACATCGTGCACCGTGGTCTGCCCTTCCGCGACAAGGCCAGCGAGGACGAGTCCCGCGCCCGCACGAATGTCAGAGCTCCATACATCCGTGGAGGAGAGCGTCGAAACGCCACGAAGAGCCACATGGTGGCCATCGATGTTGGCGTCAGCGCCGAGGCGCATCATTTCGTCGACAAACCGGAAGCGCGCTTCGAAGACGTTCTCCGTAATGACTGAAACGCCGTCGGCTACCGCGGAAAGTGCAATCGCCATCGGTTGCAGGTCTGTCGGGAAGCCGGGGAACGGCAGCGTCTGGTAGTCGACGGCCTTGGGGCGTTGGTTCATGCGTACGCGGAAACCGTTGTCGTAAGTCTCCACCTGCGCGCCAGCCAGCTTGATCTTCTGCAAAGGAAGGTGCAGGTGACCTGGTGCAATGCCGGATACCGTGATATCGCCCTGAGTAATTGCAGCTGCGTAAGCCCAGGTTCCGGCAACAATCCGGTCGCCAACCACGGTGTGTTGCGTCGGCTCCAGCTTTTGGACGCCATCGATAACAATTGTCGACGTTCCCGCACCCTCGATCTTCGCCCCCATGGCCCGGAGCATGTCGCAAAGGTCGACGATCTCCGGTTCACGTGCCGCGTTGGAGAGAGTAGTACGCCCCTCAGCAAGTACTGCCGCGGTAATGATGTTCTCGGTCGCACCAACCGAGGGGAAGTCGAGTGCGATGTCCGCGCCGTGCAGCTGCTGGGCGCGGGCAACAACGGCTCCGTGCTCGATGTGTGTCGTCGCCCCGAGCTTCTCCAGGCCAGACTGGTGCATATCTAGAGGTCGGGACCCAATCGCGTCGCCACCAGGAAGGGCAACATACGCCTCGCCGCAGCGGGCGACGAGCGGGCCAAGCACCGCAACGGAGGCGCGGAATTGCCGGACGGCTTCGAAGTCGGCGTGGGGAGAAACCTCAGCAGGAGTGTGGATGGTGACCACGGTGCCGTCGATATCTACGGAGCAGCCGAGTCCGACGAGGACGTCCCGCATGAGGGGGACGTCGAGAATTTCGGGGCAGTTAAATAGCGTTGTTGTACCTTCGGCGAGCAGCGCTGCCGCCATGAGCTTCAACACGCTGTTCTTGGCGCCGTCTACCTTTACGACGCCTTCAAGCCGGGTACCGCCAGAGACTAAAAATCGTTCTTTCACGGAACCCAGCGTACCCAACAACGGTTACGGCAACGCCCCGATGCGACGAGCTGCGTTAACGGCCTCGTAGCGGGTGTGTGCCCCAAGCTTGCGCATCACGCTGCGGAGGTAGGACTTCACCGTCTCGGCACCGATCCCCATCTCGGCCGCGGCCTCAACATTGGTATGGCCGAGCGCAACACAGGAAAGAACGTCGAGTTCACGAGCGGAAAGCTTCGTCGTCTGCTTCACGCGCACCGGGGAAACCATCTGGTCACACAGCTGCTCGATTTCCTTGCGAAGATTTTCATCGCCCACACGATTTGCTAGCATGCGCAGCTTCGAGTGCGTGGAGCGAACCTGCTCCCACTCAGCACTGTTCATAACGCGACCCGTCTTCTGTCCGGCGCGCGCGCCGTCGCCCTGCCTCAGGGCGGTATTGACCGCGAGGTCCTGCTCGAGACAGCGAGCCGTCATAGCAACCTCTTCAATCACCTTGTCGCCCAAACGCACCGGCGAGTGCACACCCACGTAGAGGATGCCACGGATCTCGCGCTGGGTAATTACCGGGACTGCAACGATGGAGTGCAGGCCTTCGTCTTGAATCTGCTTGTCGTACTCGTGGGAGATGACATTCGCGCGTGTGTAGTCGGAAATACCCACCGCGCGGCGCGTAGCGACGACCCTTCCACCTACACCGGCACCTGACTCAATGACAAGCTCCTGCAGGGCTGGAGTCCGTAGTCCGATCCATTGCGTGATCTGCAAACGGTTATCCGCCAGGAGGGTGCCATACATGGCTACGGGGATACCGGTTGCGGTTTTCAGCGTGGTCAACGCTGCCCGGATGGCGTCGTCGTCTTCCTTAAGGCACTGTGCGTCGGTCAATGATCTCTCGCTTTCCACCCGTTCGAGTGTCCCCTGTTTAGGGACACTGCTTGTCGAACTTGACTCAAAGCCCTTTCATCATAACGCGTTTTCGGGGGTAGCCAAACTTTGCACTTGCCACACATTCACAGAAACACAACCCCGGAAGTAGGTGAACAAATCGGTCTATTTGACAAAGACTAGCTGGTTCATGTCGCGAGTGTATAATCGCGCAACAAGAACGCAACGTAAGCGAAACATACAGGTAAAGGAGTTATTTTCATGGCAAAGATCGCAAAGTCAGTATTGGACCTCATCGGCAATACGCCGCTCGTAGAGCTCAACGGCATCACTGACGGGCTCAAGGCACGCGTCCTAGCAAAACTTGAGTTTTACAACCCGGCAAATTCCGTCAAGGACCGTATTGGTGACGCTATCGTCCGCGCGGCGGAAGCCTCCGGCGAACTGAAGCCAGGCGGCACCATCGTGGAAGCGACATCGGGCAACACCGGCATCGCACTCGCGCTCACCGGCGCTGCGAAGGGCTACAAAGTCATCCTGACCATGCCGGAGACAATGTCGCAGGAGCGTCGCGTGGTCCTTCGCGCGTACGGGGCAGAGATCGTATTGACGCCAGGCGCGGCAGGCATGAAGGGGGCCGTCGATAAGGCGAACGAGATCGTCGAGACGACGGAAAACACAATCCTGGCCAGCCAGTTCGAAAATGAAGCCAACCCGCAGGTCCACTACGAGACCACCGGCCCCGAGATTTGGAACGACACTGATGGGGAGGTCGACATTGTGGTTGCCGGTGTCGGCACAGGTGGCACGATCTCTGGCTCCGCGAAGTACCTCAAAGAGCAGAAGGAATCCGTCAAGGCCGTCGCAGTCGAGCCAGCTGCTTCCCCACTGCTGTCCACCGGCGAGGCAGGCCCGCACAAGATTCAGGGCCTCGGTGCGAACTTCATCCCTGGCACGTTCGACCGCAACGTCATCGACGAGATTATTACAGTCTCAAACGAAGACGCCGTCGCCACCTCACGCGAACTTGCGCTGAAGGACGGTGTCCTCGGCGGCATCTCGGCGGGCGCAAACCTCAAGGCGGCGCTCGAACTCGCCGCCCGCGACGAGAACGAAGGCAAAACGATCGTCGTGATCATTCCGGACTTCGGCGAGCGCTACGTCTCCACCGTGCTCTACGAAGACATTCGCGACTAGGCCGACCCAGCACGACGTCACCCACACGGATGGTCATTGATAGGATCGCCACATGATCAAAACGGCCATCCGCGTGATTCACATGATCCGCGAGGACCTCGCCAACGCGAGGGACCACGACCCGGCGGCGCGAGGCGACCTCGAGAACGCCATCGTCTACTCCGGACTCCACGCAATTTGGACGCACCGAGTGTGCCACTGGATGTGGAAGCGCAACCTCAAGGGGCCAGCGCGCGTGCTCGCCCAGGCCAACCGGTTCTTCACCGGTATTGAGATTCACCCCGGCGCCACCATCGGCCGACGCTTCTTCATCGACCACGGCATGGGCATCGTCATCGGTGAGACCACCGAAATCGGCGACGGCGTCATGCTCTACCACGGCGTAACGCTCGGCGGGCAGGTGCTCACACAGACGAAGCGCCACCCCACCATCGGCAACAACGTCACCATCGGTGCCGGGGCGAAGGTCCTCGGCCCCATCACAATCGGAGACAACACAGCGGTTGGGGCGAATGCCGTCGTCACAAAGTCCATTCCAGCGAACTCTATCGCCGTCGGCATTCCTGCCAAGGTCAGGGAGCGCCAAGAGTGCGAAACAAAGCACCTCGTCGACCCCGACAAGTACTTCGACCCGGGCAGCTACGTCATCTAATCCGCGCTACTTGACGAGGTCCGCGTACTCCGGGTTCTGCGCAATGTAGCGCGCCACAGCGGGGCACGTCGGAATAACGTTGAGCCCCTCGGAGCGGGCGTCGTCAAGCGCGAACTGCATCAGCGGCTTCGAGAGGCCCTGGCCTCGGAACTTCGGGTCCACCACCGTATGTGGCAGCTCCCGCGCACCGTCGACGTCAGCGTACGTGGCAAACCCGGCCAATTGCCCGTCGACAAATATCTCGTAGCGGGACTCCTGGTCATTCCTCTTCAGCTCGGGCTGTACTGCGTCGTGCTGCGACAAATCAACGCTCCAATCCTCGGGGACAGAAACACAAAACCCCTCCACCGCAGTGAAGGGGTTGGAGTGTGGCCAGAGCCAGGATCGAACTGGCGACCCCACACTTTTCAGGCGTGTGCTCTACCGACTGAGCTATCTGGCCAGAACAACACAAGTGCTGTTCGCGACCCTGACGGGACTTGAACCCGCGACCTCCGCCGTGACAGGGCGGCGCGCTAACCAACTGCGCCACAGGGCCTTATTCAGTTTCGTACTCACGGCCGCTACACGGTCGCTTGCACGAGTTGATACTTTACACAGAGCTCTCGAACACAAGCAAATCGCCAGCACAAACCATATTTTTCGACGCCACTTCACCTCTTCATGTAGGCAGGTTGGACAAAATAAAAAGAGCCGGAACGTTTCCGTTCCGACTCTTCAAACATGGCGACCCTGACGGGACTTGAACCCGCGACCTCCGCCGTGACAGGGCGGCGCGCTAACCAACTGCGCCACAGGGCCATATGTTTTTGTGTTTCAACCTTGCGGCTGAAGTACCCCCAACGGGATTCGAACCCGTGTTGCCGCCGTGAAAGGGCGGAGTCCTAGGCCTCTAGACGATGGGGGCCCGCTGCGTTAACAGCTCGACCATCATAAGCCGATGCAGAATAACATCACAAATCACCAGTACATAGCAAGTTTTCAAGGGTGATTCGTTAGCCAAAATTTGCAAAGTGTAGTAACAGGATTGTAGTAATCCTCGAAACGGGAGTGCGCGGACAAGAGTTACTACAATCCTGTTACTACACTTTGAGCTTCGCGCCGACTCAAGCCACTCTACACCCAACAAAAAGCGCCACCGACCGAAGTCGTGTGGCGCTGAATGTGGGCCCTGCGGGGATCGAACCCGCGACCTGCGGATTAAAAGTCCGTAGCTCTACCAACTGAGCTAAAGGCCCGTGCGCAACAACTTAGCACAACTCAAGGGTGGGCCGAAATCGTAAACCCACCCCGAAATGACCCTTCAGGACGCTACCCCCATATATGGTCATACTCCCTGGAAGTTAGGGGTTTTCGGCGCCTGCTACGGTAAATATATGACCATAACCTTTATTGGTTGTTTACGTTGAAGGAGTCACAATGCCGCTAGATTTAGTCGATCTGTCAAGGTGGCAGTTCGGCATTACGACGGTCTATCACTACCTTTTCGTCCCACTGACCATGGGACTCGCGCCGATGGTTGCGATCATGCAAAGCATCTGGCACAAGACCGGCGACGAGCGCTGGTACCGCGCGACCCGTTTCTTCGGAAACATCTTCCTCATTAACTTCGCAATGGGCGTTGTCACCGGCATCGTCCAGGAGTTCCAGTTCGGCTTGAACTGGTCTGAATACTCCTCGTTCGTGGGAGACGTGTTTGGTGCACCGCTCGCCTTCGAGGGCCTGACGGCATTCTTCTTTGAATCCGTCTTCCTCGGCGTCTGGATTTTCGGTTGGGGCAGGTTGCCGAAGTGGGCACACCTTGCGTCAATCTGGATTGTTTCGATCGCCGTGAACATCTCGGCGTTCTGGATTATTACCGCAAACTCGTTCATGCAGCACCCGGTGGGCGCTGTGTTCAACCCGGAAACGAACCGCGCTGAGCTGGTTTCCTTCAAGGCGTTGCTGACGAACCCGACGGTGCTGTGGGCATTCCCGCACGCGGTGTTCGGCGCTTGGATGCTCGCGGGCACCTTGGTGTGCGGCGTCGCTGGCTGGTGGATGATCCGCGAGGCCCGCAAGGGCGATCCGGATGGGGATGCCGCGACGGTGTGGCGTTCCTGCACCCGCTTCGGTGCGTGGGTCATCCTCGCTGCGACGGTGCTCATCACGCTGACTGGTGACGAGCTGGCCAAGCTGATGTTTACGCAGCAACCGATGAAGATGGCGTCGGCAGAGGCACTGTGCCACACTGAGCTGGATCCGCACTTCTCGGTGCTTTCTATCTCGACGTACAACGACTGCGAGTCCGCAACCCAGCTGATCGGCCTGCCATTTGTGCTTCCGTTCCTGGCACAGGGCAAGCTTTCTGGCGTTGAGCTGCAGGGCGTGCTGGATCTGCAGCAGTACTACGAGTCGCTGTACGGCCCGGGCAACTACACCCCGAACCTGTTCGTGACGTACTGGTCCTTCCGCATGATGATCTTCTTCATCGTCGTTTCCGTCGTGATGGCGCTGGTAGGCCTGTGGGTGACCCGCGGCAAGCGCGTGCCTACTGCGAAGTGGCTGGGCACCTTGTGCCTGGTGGCGCTGCCGGCTCCATGGCTGTCGAACATTTCGGGCTGGATCTTCACCGAGATGGGCCGCCAGCCGTGGATCGTCCACCCGAACCCGGCGTTCCAGGGTGGGGATCACCCAGGGATGGAGCAGAACATTCACATGCTGCTGGACTTCGGTGTTTCTGACCACCAGCCGTGGCAGGTGCTGCTCTCTATGGTGCTGTTCACGGTGCTCTACGGCATCGGTGCGGTGCTGTGGGTGTGGCTCATTCAGCGTCAGGTCCGTAAGGGCATGGACCAGCCTGGACTGCACGAGGGCGACTCCAAGCGCTTGAAGGATGTGCTCTATGGCCCGAACGCCGAGACCGAGTTGGAGCCGTTGAGCTTCAAGTCTTCGCAGGAGTCCGGCGCAACCACAACCACTGCGGACAACAAGGAGCTATAAATCATGGACTTGCAAGTGCTTTGGTTTGTGATCATCGGAGTGTTCTTCACCGGCTACTTCGTGTTGGAGGGCTTTGACTTCGGTGTTGGCATGTTGTTGCCGTTCATGAAGGGCGATGAGATCGAGAACGACCGTCGTCGCACGGCTGCGATCAGGACAATCGGCCCGATCTGGGACGGTAACGAGGTGTGGCTCATTACGGGCGGCGCGGCGATTTTCGCGGCGTTCCCTGAGTGGTACGCCACGCTGTTCTCCGGCTTTTACCTGCCGCTGGTGCTCATCCTTATGGGCCTGATTGTCCGCGGCGTGAGCTTGGAGTGGAGAGTCAAGGTGGACACGCTGAAGTGGCGCAGGCTTTGCGACGCCGGCACGGCGTTTGGCTCCTACCTGCCTACGCTGCTGTGGGGCGTTGGCTTCACGAACATCGTGATGGGCGTTCCGCTCAACGAGCAGGGCCGTCTGGACTCCTTCTACGACGGCTTCCTTGGCCTGCTCAACCCGCTCGGCCTGCTGGGCGGCGTGGCGTTCGTACTGCTGTTCATGCTGCACGGTGCGACGTTCCTTGGGTTTAAGTCCCACGATCCGCTGCGTGCTGAGATGCACGCGTTTGCAAAGAAGTTCATCGCTGGCCCGGCGATTGTGGTTGGCGCAGCGTACCTGCTGTGGATCCAGCTCACGCTGGGCGCTGGCTGGACCTGGATCCCGCTGGCACTCGCGGCGGTCGGCCTGATCGTTTCGGTGGTTGGCATCGCTGGCAACCGTGATGGATTGGCGTTCTGGATGACGGCGTTTGCCATTATCTGCTGCGCGATTGTCCTGTTCGGCTCGCTGTTCCCGGACGTGATGCCGTCGACAAGCGATCTGTTCGCTGGTTGGGATATCCGCAACGCGTCCTCTTCGCCGTACACCTTGAAGGTGATGACGTGGGCGGCTGTGTGCCTCACCCCGATCGTCCTGGCGGGTCAGATTTGGACCTACTGGGCGTTCCGGAAGAGGGTGTCGGTCTAGGCTATGGCCTCGCCGATTGACCCCCGGCTACTTCGCCTCGTTCCGCCCGTGCGCCAACTCATTGTGCGCACGGGCGTTGCGCAAGCTGCAGACACGTTACTGCTGGTGGCCCGGGGTATTTTGATTGGGATTGTCGCAGCGTCAGCGGTGACGGAGCGCGCGGTTCCGCGTGCCTCGTTGCTGTTGGCGCTTGCTGGCGTTGTTGTGGCCCACGGCGTGTTGTCGTGGGTAGCGCAGCGCTGGTCCGCCGATGCGGTCGGCGGCGTTGTAGAGGACTTGCGGACGAAGGCGCTGCGGGCGTTGGCGAAGCAGGACCCGCGCGCGGTGGAGCAGGATTCGGCGACGTGGCGCCATGTGCTCACGCGCGGCATTACGGACTTCCGCCCGTATCTCACGGAGTTCCTCCCTGCCCTCTTTTCGACGGCCATCGGCACCCCAATCGTGGTGGCCGTCATCTTCTACTTCGACTGG
Organism: Corynebacterium sp. NML98-0116; assembly: GCF_001767255.1. Classification (GTDB taxonomy): domain Bacteria; phylum Actinomycetota; class Actinomycetes; order Mycobacteriales; family Mycobacteriaceae; genus Corynebacterium; species Corynebacterium pseudogenitalium. The sequence goes on along the minus strand of NZ_CP017639.1, from coordinate 489,746 downwards.
ATCTCTGGCGTGTTTTGCCTGATTACGCTGCCGTTGATTCCGATGTTTATGGTGCTGATCGGCAAGTTGACGGCGGATCACACCAAACGCCGACTCGAGGTCACAGCTGGGCTGGGTGCTCAACTGTCGGACCTGTTGGCAGGTGCTCCGACACTGCGCGCTCTGCACGCCACGAAGCGGCCGGCGCAGCAGATTCGCCAAACGGGCCAAAAACACGCGGACTCCACGATGGGAGTGCTACGACTGGCATTCCTGTCCTCGTTCGCATTGGAGTTCATCGCGACGCTGTCGGTGGCGTTGGTCGCGGTGAGCATCGGCCTGCGGCTGGTGACCGGTTCGATCACGCTGCTGGCCGGGCTGACGGTGCTCATCATCGTCCCGGAGGTTTTCGCACCGATCCGTAGGGTCGGCGCAAGCTACCACGCCGCAGCCGACGGCCTGAGCGCTGCCGAGCGCGTCCTCGAGCTTCTCGACGCCCCCTCCGCCACCACCGGCTCCTACATCGCCGAGGAACCCGGTGTGCAGGTACGCAACCTGAGCGTGCGTGGGCGCGACGGCGTACGCCCGGACGGTCTGACGTTTGATGCACCGCGCGGACAGGTCACGGTGCTGACCGGCGCGAATGGTTCTGGTAAGTCAACCACGCTGTTGGCGGTGCTGGGCCAGTTGCCGGATGCAATGGTTGGGGGCGAAGTGGGCGTCGAGAAGAAGGTGGCGTATCTGCCTGCGACCCCGGCGATGGAGCCTGGGACCGTGGGCTCGAACGTGGCCCTGTTCGGCGCGCGCGGGGATGTCGGCCTGGTGGGCGTGTCTGAGGCGCACGCTGTCGGGCCATATGGGGACGGCATTTCCGCAGGCCAGCGGCAGCGCGTCGGCATTGCGCGCACGTTCGCCGCGGATGCGGACGTGTTCGTGTTGGACGAGCCGACCGCGCACCTCTCCCCCGAATTGGTCGACGAAGTGATACGAAGGATGCGCGGGCTGGCGCAGCGGGGCGCTGCGGTGCTGGTTGCATCCCATGACCAGCGGGTACTCGACGCCGCAGACCAGGTGGTGCAGGTATGAGTGACTTGAAGTTTTTGCTGCGCATCGCACAGGTGCGTCCCCGCGACCTGATCAGCCCAATCATCGCCGGGGCGATTACGCTGCTGGCGGCGCTGAGCCTGACGGTACTGTCCGGCTGGCTGATTACGCGCGCGTGGGAGATGCCGCCGGTGTTGGACCTCTCGGTGGCGGTGACGGCTGTGCGCGCGTTGGGTATTTCGCGAGCGGTGTTCCGCTACCTTGACCGGTTGGTGGCGCACAAGCTGGGCCTGCGCGCGCTGACGACGCTGCGCGCAACCATGTACGACGCCCAGGTGGCCGCAGGTCGTGTGGGCCGCGGTGAGGGTCAGGCGCTGCTGGTAGCGGATACGGAGCGAGTGACGGATTACATCGTGCGCACGCTCGTCCCGCGTGGCGTCGCCGTGGTGCTCACGGTGGTAGCCATCGTGGGCGCGGCGCTGCTGCACCCACTGGCGGCGGTGATCATGGCGGGTGGGTTCGCGCTCACGGGCCTGCTCATCCCGTACTTAGCGACGCGCGCTTCGCGCAATACCTTCCTGGTCGAGGCAGAAAACGCTTTCACGCTGCAGCTCGACTCGGTGCTGCACGACAGGGTGGAGTACGCCGTCGCGGGCAAGGGCGACGCGCTGATCGAGCAGGCCGCGCAGGCCTCGGCGGATGCGAGCAAGGCGTGGGCACAGTCCACGCGCCCGGAGGCCACCGCGTCTGCGATCCAGGCGTGGGCCACGGGCATCTGTGCGCTGCTGATTACGTGGTTGGCCGTCGAGACGTATACGGGCAACCCGGTGTGGCTGGGCATGCTGGTAATGCTGCCGCTGGCGGCCTTTGAGGCGCACGGCCCGCTCGCGGGGGCTGCGGTGCACGCGGACCAGGCGAAGCGCAGTGCCCACCACCTGCGCGAGGTCGCGGACCGCGCCGAAGAGACAACGAAGCTCAGCGGCGGCCCCCTCCCCCACCCGGAGACCGGCGTGGCCGTGCGGGCGGAGGCGCTGCGCACCGTCTACGGCGACCAAGCATGGGACTTCGAGCTTGCCCCCGGCCAGCGGATGCTGGTGCGCGGGCCTTCCGGCTGTGGCAAGACCACGATGCTGGAAACGCTCGCTGGGCTGCTGCCCGTCGCCGGCGGGACGGCGGCCATCGCGGAGGGTGCGCGCCTGTTCGCGGAGGACGCATGGGTGTTCGCCACGACGGTGCGGGAGAACCTGCTGGTTGCCAACGGCGACGCCAGCGATGCCCGCATGGCCGAAGCGCTGGAGGCGACCGGCTTCGAGTTCGACCTGGATTTCATGCTGGCTAACGGCGCAGACTCGCTGTCCTCCGGGCAGCGCCGCCGACTGCTGCTGGCCCGCGCGCTGGTCAGCGACGCCCCGATCCTGCTGCTGGACGAGCCAACCGAGCACCTCTCCATCGACGCCGCGGAGCACCTCCTCGACGTCCTGTTGCACGAACCGCTACCCGGCGCGCTGCCACAGCGCACGGTGATTGCGGTCGTACACGTCGACGGGCCCGTCGGCATCGAGGTTGCTGCCTCGCCGACGGGCCCGGATGTGGTGTCGTAGCTGGCGCTACTTCTTCATCGTGCCGGTTTCCATAATGCGGGTGTGGAAGTCGAACGCATGACGAAGATCGTGTGGCGTCTGCTGGAACTTGCTCTTCGACGCCAGCTCCACGTACTCCTCGAGCAGTGGGCGGTAGTCGGGGTGAGCGATCGCGATCATCTTGGCCACACGGTCACGTGGAGCGAGGCCGCGCAGGTCAGCTACACCGAACTCGGTGATGAAGACCATCGCGTCGTGCTCGGTGTGGTCCACGTGGGACACCATCGGGACGATGGAGGAAATCGCTCCGTCCTTCGCGGTCGCCGGGGAGATGAACGAGGAGATGTAGGCGTTGCGGGTGAAGTCGCCAGAGCCGCCCAGAGCGTTCATGATGCGGGAACCGTTGATGTGGGTGGAGTTCGCGTTGCCGTAAATGTCCGCCTCAATCATGCCGTTGGAGGCAATCAGGCCGGTGCGGCGGATGACCTCCGGGTGGTTCGAGATCTGCTGCGGGCGCAGGATGATGGACTCGCGGTAGCGCTTGGCCTCCGCGTTCATCTTGTCTGCGTACTCAGGGGACAGCGAGAAGGACGTTGCGGATGCGACGGACATCTTGCCGGCGTCGATAAGGTCGACCATGCCGTCCTGGATAACCTCGGTGTACGCCTGGATGTTCTCAAACTTCGAGTCCATCAGGCCGGCCATCACGGCGTTCGGCACGTTGCCCACGCCGGACTGCATAACGTAGCCGTCGTAGGTGAGGCGGCCGTGGCGCACCTCGTGCTCGAGGAAGTCGAGGAAGTTCGCGGCGATGCGCTCAGAGGTCTCGTCCGGAGCCTTGAACGGCGCGTTGCGGTCCTCAGCGTTGGTCTTAACGACGGCGACGACCTTCTCCGGGTCGATCTCGATGTAGGTGGTACCGATGCGGTCGCCAGCCTTGGTAATTGGGATCGGGATGCGGTTCGGCAGTGGTGGCACGAGCCAGATGTCGTGCATACCTTCAAGGTCGAGCGACTGCCACTCGTTTACCTCGATGATGATCTTCTTCGCCGCGTTGAGGTACTCAACAGAGTTGCCGACAGACGAGGAAGGCACGATGTTGCCCTCCTCGGTAATGCGGACCGCCTCGACGATCGCGACGTCCACGTCGCCGAAGAAACCCTGCTCAACCATCATGCCGGAGTGGGACAGGTGGATGTCCTGGAACTTCATCTCGCCGGCGTTGATCTTGTTACGCATCTGCGGGTCAGACTGGTACGGCATTCGGTAGCGCAGCGCATTTGCTTCCGCCAGGACGCCGTCGCACTCCGGTGCCGTCGAGGCGCCGGTGAACAGGTCGATTGCGTACTCCCGGCCAGCGTTGTGCTCGTCGGTTGCCTTGGCTGCGATCGCAGCAGGCATTGCCTTCGGGTAACCAGCGCCGGTGAATCCCGAGATACCGACCTTATCTCCATGGTTCACGAACTGGGCAGCTTCCTCTGCAGTCATGACCTTGGCGCGCAGCTTGTCACTCGCGATACGCTCGCTCATTAAAAACCTCACTTCGTGTTGATGATTCAGATATCACACCACCATAATTGTGACTTAGGTCTTACGGCAGAAAACTACGCAAACATCCAGAAAGGTCACCCTCACTGGATACCCCCTACCGAGCGAAGCGGGCGTCGACAAACAAAAGGGACATCCGAATTGGACTGCGCACGCAGTGGCGGGAACAATGGGGGCACTATGAACCCACATCTGAGCATCGGCGGCCTGGAGCTGAACTCCCCCGTCCTCCTCGCGCCGATGGCCGGCGTGACCAACATGCCGTTCCGCGTGCTGTGCCGCGAAATTGAGCAGGAGCTCACCGGCACCACCTCCGGGCTGTACGTCTGCGAGATGATCACCGCCCGCGCGATGGTCGAGCGCAACGAAAAGACGCTCAGGATGATCAGCTTCGCCGATGTGGAACAGCCGCGCTCCATGCAGCTCTACACCGTGGACCCCGCCTACACCTACGAGGCGGTGCGCATGATCGTCGAGGAAAACATCGCCGACCATGTGGACATGAACTTCGGTTGCCCAGTGCCCAAGGTCACCCGGCGCGGCGGCGGGTCGGCCATCCCGTATAAGCGCAGGCTGTACGGCAACATCGTGGCCGCGGCTGTCCGCGCGGCGGAAGGTTCGGGGGTGCCAATTACGGTGAAGTTCCGCATCGGCATTGACGACGACCACCACACGCACATGGACGCGGGCCGGATCGCCGCCGAGGAGGGTGCGGCAGCCGTGGCGCTGCACGCGCGTACCGCCGCCGAGCGCTACTCCGGGGCGGCGCACTGGGATGAGATCGCCCGGCTGGTTGAGCACATGCGCGGCACGGGGCTGCCGGTGATCGGCAACGGGGACATCTTCGCTGCCAAGGATGCGACCGACATGATGGAGCAAACCGGCTGCCACGGCGTGGAGGTAGGCCGCGGGTGCTTGGGCAGGCCGTGGCTGTTCGCCCAGATTGGCGCGCAGCTGCGCGGGGAGCCGATTCCGCCGGAGCCGACGCTCGGGCGCGTCAGCGGCATCATCGCCCGCCACGCGGAACTGCTCGCGGAGCACGTCGGTGAGCAGCAGGCCTGCCGCGACATCCGCAAGCACACCGGCTGGTACCTGCGCGGATTCCCGGTTGGCGGCGAATTCCGCAAGGACCTGGCCCGGGTGGAAACGCTCGATGAGCTCGGGGCGCTGCTGGCGACCATCGCGGACTCCGAAGAACTCGCCGAGCACGCCGACGACGCCCGCGGCCGCCAGGGTTCTTCCTCCAAGGTTGCGCTGCCTGAGGGCTGGCTCGACGATCCGGAAGACGCCACCGTGCCGGAGGGCGCGGAAATCGAGAACAACGGCGGCTAGCCCTAGCCTCGTTGATAAGGCCGTACCTATTACTATGGCGGGCATGCGTACCGCCTACCGTGAACACCTCGAAGCCTTCAACCGCGACCTGCTGCAGATGTGCGACACCGTGCGCGAAGTCATGCAGCTGGCGTCCACGGCGCTGCTGGAGCAGTCACTTGAGGACGCCGAGCATGCCCTCAACGCCTCTGACCCGCTCAAGGAGTTGAAGCTGCGCTGCGAGGAGCGCAGCATGAGCCTGCTCGCGCTGGAGAACCCGGTGGCGGGAGACCTGCGCCAGGTGCTGTCCTCTATCTATATCGTGGAGAACTTCTCGCGGATGGGCGCGATGGCGAAGCACATTGCGAAGCTGGCGCGGCTGCGCCACCCCTTCCCCGTGTTGCCGAACACGGAGCACGCCCCGATCGCTGAGATGGCCGCCCGCGTGGACGAAATGGTCAACATCACACACGACCTGCTGCTCGACCCTGACGCGGACGTCGCCGTTGAGCTCAACGCAATCGACGAAGGTGTCGACGACCTCCACGACTACCTCAACGCCATCACAACGTCTGACTCCTGGGAACACTCTGCGCGGGAGGCCGTCGACGTGGCGCTCGTCTCCCGCTACTACGAGCGCTACGCGGACCGCTGCGTGAACGTCGCAGGACGCGTCGTCTTCCTGGTCACGGGCCTAAACCCGAAGGAGTACATGAAGCAGCGCGACGAGGACGCGTTTGACCGCCACTCGAAGCTGGCGGCAATCGAGCGGCGGTTCAGAGCCAAGAAGTAGCGGCTAGCCGAACCGGCCAGCGATGTAGTCTTCGGTTTCCTGCCGTGACGGGTTCTCGAAGATCGTGGTGGTGTCGTCGAACTCGATGAGCTGGCCAGGCTTACCGGTTGCTTCCAGGGAGAAGAACGCCGTCTTGTCGGACACACGCGCGGCCTGCTGCATGTTGTGTGTCACGATCACGATGGTGTAGTTCTCCTTCAGCTCGTGGATGAGTTCCTCCACGGCCAGGGTCGAGATCGGGTCGAGGGCGGAGCAGGGCTCGTCCATAAGCAAGACCTCGGGGCGCACCGCGATGGCTCTCGCGATGCAGAGGCGCTGCTGCTGACCACCTGAAAGGCCACCACCCGGCTTGTCCAGGCGGTCCTTGACCTCGTCCCACAGGTTCGCCGCGCGCAGGGAGCGCTCCGCGACGTCCTTGAGCTCCTTCTTGTTCTTCACCCCTGCCAAGCGCAGGCCCGCCACGACGTTGTCCTCGATGGACATCGTCGGGAACGGGTTGGCCTTCTGGAACACCATGCCGACGGTGCTTCGCACCGACACCGGGTCCACGTCCTTGCCGTAAATATTGTGGCCGTCCAGAATAATCTCGCCCTGCACGGAGGCGCCCGGGATCACCTCGTGCATGCGGTTGAGCGTGCGCAGCACGGTTGACTTGCCACAGCCCGAAGGGCCGATGAACGCAGTGACTGCCTGCGCGGGAATCTCCATGGTGACGTCCTGCACCGCGTGAAAATCACCGTAGTAAATGTTGACGTCACGCATCTGAAGCTTCGACATATTGCACGTAATCCTTATTTCTTCACTGAAAACTTCGCGGCAATCAACCGCGCGAGGGCGTTGAGCACAACAACAATGATGAGCAGTGTGAGGGCCGAGCCCCACAGCCTGTCGGCGGCCGCACCCGTGCCGCCTGCCTTCCACATGTCCAGCATGAACAGCGGCAGCGAGGACTGCGGCTGACCAAACATGCCGGCCCAGTTCACGATCGGCGTGGACCCAACCAGGATCAGCACCGGCGCGGACTCGCCCATCACGCGGGCAATCGCCAGCATGATGCCGGTGGTGATGCCGGAGAAGGCCGTCGGCACCACGACGCGCACGATGGTCTTCCACTTCGGCACGCCCAGGGCGTAGGACGCCTCGCGCAGATCCATCGGCACCACGCGCAGCATCTCCTCCGTATTGCGCACCACCACGGGCAGCATCAGCAGGATCAGCGACAGCGCGACCGCGAAACCGGAGCGCGCCTGCCCCAGCACCGTAATCCACAGCGCGTAGATGAACAGCGCGGCAACAATCGACGGCACACCTGACAGGATGTCCACCATGAACGTGGTCAGCTTGCCCAGCTTCCCGCCCTTGTCATACTCCACCAGGTAGATCGCTGTGGCCACGCCAATCGGGATCGCAATTATCGACGCCACCAACGTCTGCGCCAGCGTTCCTACAATCGCGTGCAGCGCACCGCCGCCCTCCTTGGTGGCGCGGATGCCGACCATGTCGGTGGTCCACCAGGACACGTCGCTGATGGCGTCCCACCCGCGGCCGACCACCGTGACCAGCAGCCACAGCAGCGGCAGCATCGCCAGCACCATCGTGGCAGCCACGAGCGTGCCCATCACAGCGCTTTTTATCGTGCGCGACTTCGCCACGGGGGTAAATGGCGACATAGGCTTTGTTGTCATTTACTTCTCCTCACAATCGCGCGCGCTGCAGCGTTGACCGCAAACGTAATCACAAACAGGACCAAGCCCGCCGCAATGTAGGCGCCAGCGCTAATCGGGTTATTGAACTCCGCGGACGCATTCGCGATCGCGGTTGCGAAGGTGGTGCCGCCGTCGAAGAGCGAGCCGCGGAACAGCGGCGCCGGGGATACCACCATGTACAGCGCCATCGTCTCGCCCAACGCGCGGCCAAGGCCCAGCATCGATCCCGCCACGAAGCCAGACTTGCCGAACGGCAACACCGTCATCCGCACCACGTCCCAGCGCGTCGCGCCCAAGGCCATCGCAGACTCGATGAGACCGCGCGGCGTCTGCGTGAAGATCTCGCGGGCGGTGGCTGCGATGATCGGCAAGATCATGATGGCCAGCACGATGCCACCGGTCAGGATGTTGCGGCCGGTCGCGAACGACGGCGAGTTTTGGTAGTGCGCGAAGAGGAAGAAGTCGCCTCCCCAGGAATGCACCCACTCGTAGAACTTGCCGAGCGCGGGTCCCAGCACTTTCGCGCCCCAGATGCCGTAGACGATCGACGGCACCGCCGCCAGCAAGTCCACCAGCACCGCGAGCGGGCGCACCATGCGCTTCGGCGCGAAGCTCGAGAGGAACAGCGCCACGCCCAGAGCGACCGGCATCGCGATCAGCAACGCGATGAGCGAAATCATCACCGTGGAGAAGAACAAGTTCGGGATACCGAAACGCATTGCGTCCAGGTTCGCCGTCTCCCACGGGCCCGAATACGTCAGGAACCCGAGGAAGCCGCCTTCGTTCCGCAGCAGGGGCGGCAGGGCCTCCAGCAGGAGGAATGCGCCAATCGCAGAAATGATGAGCGTGATTAAAACCGAAGAGGACGTCGATACGCCCTCGAAGACGCGGTCCCCGGCTCGGCGCCGGGGGCGCGCCTCAACTTGAGCTGTAGCCATTGTTACTGAATCGCGTTGATGGCCTCGCGGAGACGCTCAGCGTGCGCGCCCGACACCGGGATGAAGCCCTCGGACTCCAGCTCGCTGTCCTGCGAGTCCAGCGCCACGTTCAGGAAGTCACGCACCATGCCAGCGGTTGCGGCATCGTAGCCAGCCGAGCACACAATTTCGTAGGTGGTCAGGATCAGCGGGTAGGAATCCGCATCCTTCGACGCGAACAGCGCTTCCGAGTCCACCACCATGTTGTGGCCCTCCGTGGAGAACTTCATGTGTGCCAGCGCGTTGCCCACGGTGGTGGAGTTCAGCTCAACCGGGCCGTTGCCGAAGTCAACCTTCGCAATCTTGTCTGCGAAGCCCGCCTCAACGTAGGTGATCGCGCCTGGGGTGTTTGCCACCTGGTCAGCGACACCGGTGGAGCCATTCGCACCGGAGCCGACCTCCGTCGGGAACGCCTTGCCCTTCGACTCCCACTTGCCATCCGACGCCGCAATCAGGAACTTTTGGAAGTTATCCGAGGTACCCGACTCGTCCGCGCGGTAAACGACGTTGATCTTCTGGTCCGGCAACTCCACGCCCGGGTTGGACTCCGCAATCTTCGGGTCATTCCAGTTCTTGATGACGCCCTGGAAGATCTCCACGATGTTGTCGACGCTCAGCGTCAGCTCGTCGACGCCCTCCAGGTTGTATGCAACCGCGACAGGGCCAATCACGAACGGCAGGTGCCACGCCTCGTTGCCACCGCAGCGCTCCGCAGCCTTTGCGACTTCCTCTTCCTTCAGTGGCGAGTCGGAGCCTGCGAAGACCACCTGGTTATCCAGGAACTGCTTCACGCCAGCGCCGGAGCCGGTCGGGTTGTACGCAAGCGTTGCCCCCGGAACGTCTGCCTCGTACACGGTACGGAAGTAGTCCATCGCGTTCTGCTGCGAAGACGCGCCCTCCGCCAACAGCTGCCCAGTTTCGCCGGAAAGTTCGTACTCCCCTGCGACTGCAGCATCGGAACCGGGGGTATCCGTTGCGGAGGTGTCCGCCGCATTGTCTGCACCGTTGCCACACGCAACCAACGCGGCCGACGCTACCGCCAATGCACCGAATACTGCTGCAGAACGCTGATTTTTGAAATTCACGTGGAATACCTTTCCAAGAAATAGTGACCTTTAATGTTCGAGGAGTAACGCTAAAGCGTGATGGTGAACACTAAAGGCCCCTATTCGTGAACTTCACATGAATGTTGCGTGACGGTTGGGTTTAATCACCCGCCGCTGCCCCCGCCGCTTTATATACGACGTGGCGCTCCGCGACCTGGAATCCAAGCTCCTCGTAGCGCTTCACGGCCGGGGCATTGTCCGCCTCAACGTAGAGGATCACGGCCGGGCTTCCCTGCTCCGCGAGGTGAACCAGCCCCAGTTCCATCAATACGCCGCCAAGGCCGTGGCCGCGGAAGGCGTCCGCCAAGCCGACAACGTAGACCTCTCCGGTGCCGTCCGGGTGGCGCTTCGTCCAGTGGAAGCCCGCGAGTTCCTCGCCGTGGTACAGGAACCACACACCCGCCGGGTCAAACCAGTCGGCCTCCATCGCGCGGTGGAGGCGCTCCAAATCCCAGCCACCCTGCTCCGGGTGCCAGGAAAACGCCTGGTTGTTGGCTTCCAGCCACGACTTTTCGACGGGCTCCCTGCCCCACTTCGCGCTCGCCTCAACGAGGTTGAACGCCTCGTATCCCTCGGGCAGCTGCACGGGTTCAGCGCGCACCTCGTCCAGACGCATCACGAGCAGCTCGCGCACCGGGCGGAGCCCGAGGAGCAGCGCAACCTCGTGGGCGTCGGGCAGGTTACCGTGGGCCCATAGGCCGGCGGCGGGGTTGTGGGCGAAGGCGGCGTCGACAAGGCTGCGGCCCATCCCCTGACCTCGCGACTGCGGATCCACCGCGAGCTCCGCCGAACCGTCCGGGGCGAACCCTACTACTCCTACAACGTCGTCGCCCTGTCTGACTACCAGGTGGTTGTGGCCCAGGCGGGCGTCGTGAAGCCCGTTGAGGAACTGCTCGGAAAAGGCGGCGATGCCGTCGTAGTCCGCGACGCGCTGCAGCATCGCCTCGACCTGTTTGGCCGTCTCCGGCTGTTCCGGCAGCGTGAGCGGTTGGGGGTGAAAGCGAGTGTTCGTCATGCCCCAAGGCTAGCGTGTGTGTACAACTAGAGACGTGAAGAAACGGTCGATCGCCCTCGGGCTCGTTGCGGTGCTGTGCGTCGGTGGCGCCGCCGACACCCTGTTTGCCTCCGGCGTGGAGCGCACGCTGTCGAGGCAGGCCGCGCAGCTCAACGGGCTCGAAGTCGCCCCCGAGGCCTACATCTCCGGGTTCCCGGTGGCGCTGGCTGCTGTGACCGGAGCTGTGTCAAGGGTGAGCCTGCACTCCGTAGACGTGCCGGTGGCGGGCGTCGGCGTGGGCAACGCCGGGGTGGAGCTGATCAACCTGGAACTGCCCGCGAGCGCCGGGCAACGCCTGCGCCGCGCGGATCTCACCGGCGCGCAGGCCGACGTTGTACGCCGCACAGTGCGCCTCGACGGCGTCGCGTTCGGCCAGCTCCTCGGCATGACCGACCTCGACATCGCGCATCCCTACGACATCTCGCCCTCCGGCGGCACCGCGAGCGAAGCTCGCATGACCGGCACCGTCCCCGGCACGGACATTCCCACCACAGTCGTGGTCACCCTGCGCCTCGACGGCCCCACGTTCCGCATGCGGCCCAGCCAGCTTATCGACGTCCCCTCCGACCTCACCGACCGCGTCATCGACGCGTACACCCTGGACAGGGACACCCGCGACCTGCCGCTAGGCGGCCAGGCCGACAACGTGCAACTTTCCGGCGGCTCCATCGAGTTTTCCCGCGACCGCATCAACACCGTCGTGGAGGCCGGCGACCTCGCGCCGCTGGTGTAGGACGTTGTAGCCTGGTACGCATGAGTGAAAAACTAAACGGGAACGAAGCAGTCAACCTCGCCGCGGAGCAGTCGAAGGCGACTGCGCACCGCAATATCCCAGCGCTTGGGTTTGATGAGATGCCGCTGCCAGCGGACACGGCCAACCTTCGCGAGGGCCCTAGCCTCCACGACGGCCTCTTAGCACTTCTGCCGCTGGTCGGCGTGTGGCACGGCGAGGGCCAGGCCAACGATAACGGCGACGAGTACGCCTTTGGCCAGCAGCTGGTCATCTCCCACGACGGCGAGAATTACCTCCGCTTCGAGTCCCGCATCTGGCGCCTGGACGAGGACGGCAAGCCCACCGGCGCTGACCAGCGCGAGGTCGGCTTCTGGCGTATTTCCCTGAAGGACGAAATCGAGGTCACCCTGACCAATTCCCGCGGGCTCACCGAGATCATGTACGGCACGCTGCTCAACGAGCGCGCATGGCAGCTGACCAGCGCGTCGACCATCGTGACGGAAACCGGCCCTGAGAACCACGGCCCGGGCAAGCGCGTCTACGGCCTGATGCCGAACAACAACCTCGGTTGGGTTGACGAGCGCGCCGTCGACGGCGAGATGGTCCCCTACATGTCCGCCGAGCTCAAGCGCGTCGCCGGCTAAGCACTAGGGTTTACAGGCTTTTACAGGCCGATGCTCGCGTCGAGCGCCTGCTGCACTAGCTCCTGGATCTCCCGAGCGTTCTCGGGGGCCGGGAGCTTTTTGTCATTCAGGCGCTTCACCCTCGTTGCCATCCGCGTGGAGCTCACCAACCACACCGACTCAGCCTTGAACAGCTCATTCAGGTAGATGTCTTTCTGCTTGCACTTCCAGCCGCGCGCGGATGCGTACTCGAACAGCGCGGCCTGCGTCGTGCCCGGCAGGATGCCCGGCCCCGGCTTCGGCGTGCGGATCCGCCCGCCCTTCTTCACCACGATCACCGTCGAGTTCGCGCCCTCCAGCACGCGCTCGGTGGTGGGGTCGATGTAGATGACGTCGTCGTGCCCGTGGCTCTTCGCCCAGCGCAGCGCAGCCATGTTCGCCGCATAGTTCAAGGTCTTCGCGCCTACCTGCATCCACGGCACTGCGTGCTCACCGGTGTCCAGGGAGTAGCCACGCGAGGTCGTCATCACCGATACCCCGCTCTTGCGCTGCTTCAGGGCAGTCTCGTCGATGGGGCGCACCGTCAGCCACGCCGTGGGGACGCCGGTGGTTTCGCGGCCACGCGTCATCGTCCACACGCAGCGCGCGTCCACTTCCTCCGGCTCGCTGCCGCGCTCGCGCACGTAGTCGGCCACCGCCTCATTCGTCGCCTTCACCCAGTGGTCCACCCCCGGGTCCGGCAGGTCGAGTGTGCGGGCGCTTCGCCGGAAACGCTCAATGTGGGCCTCAAGGTTGGCGGGCACCCCCTTCCGGATCAGGATGGTTTCGAAGATGCCGTCGCCACGCGTGACGGCGGCGTCGTCCCAAAACACGTGCGGCATGCTGGCGTTTTGGCGTCGAATAGAACCGCCGAACGGTTCCACAAGATAGATCACTGGAGCTGGTAACAAGTGCGACGAACCCATGCGTTCATAGTATCCCGCTACGATGGTGGATGTGTTGAACTCTTCTCCACTTTTGCAACGCCCTGGCGCCGCAGAGTTTGCGGGCACGACGCCGCTCGACGCGAAGGGGGTCGCCTGGCACTACGGGGAGCCGCTCGGCGAACAACGCGCCATGGACACCCAGCCCGTCATCATCGACCGCTCGCAGCGCCGCATCATCGCGGTCGCGGGGCCCGACGCACCAGAGTTCTTAAACAACCTCCTCTCACAAAAGCTTGACGACGCCCCCTCCGGCTTCGCAGCCTCCGCCCTCGACCTCGACGCGCAGGGCAGGATCCTCCACCACGCCGACGTCTTCTACGACGGCACCACGTTCTACCTCGACCTGCCAGCCGCGCAATACGAAACCTTCACCGCGTTCCTGCGCAAAATGGTGTTCTGGTCCGACGTCACCATCACCGACACCGACCTGGCGATCCTCACGCTCATCGGCCCAGCCGACGCCACGGAAGCCCTCGCGGCGGTGGACGGCGTGGCGTTTTCCCGGCGGGTGTCCCCGTGGACCGCGCACGCGCGCTTCGACATCGCGGTCGAACGCGACCGGCTCGAAGAGGTCGTCGATGCGCTGGTGGAACGCGGCGGCGTGCTCGGCGGGCTGATGGCGTTCACCGCCGAGCGCGTGCGGGCCGGCGAGCCCGAACTCGGCGCCGACTGCGACGAAAAAACCATCCCGCACGAAGCCCCGCGCCTGATCAACCGCGGCGACCGCATCGCCGCAGTCCACCTGGAGAAGGGCTGCTACCGCGGGCAAGAAACCGTCGCGCGCGTGGAAAACATTGGCCGCTCCCCCCGCCTGATGGTCATGCTGCAGCTCGACGGCTCCGCACCCACCGAGCCAGAGATCGGTGCAACCATCCGGGCGGGCGGGCGCGCGGTTGGCACACTCGGCACCGTCGTCCACGACGCCGACTACGGCCCCATCGCACTGGCCCGCCTGAAACGGTCCGCACTCAACGCCGGCACTGACGTCGACCTTGACATCGATGGCGTTTCCGCTCGCATCGACCCTGATTCTCTTCCCACCGATGAGGGCGAGAAAGCCGGGCGCAAGGCCCAACAACGGTTGCGCGGCAACTAGATCTCAGACTGGCCCCTGTGTGGGCTCTTGCCGGGGCCCGCTGGGCAAACACACAGGTCACCCCGTGGAGGGGAATTTTTGGAACGTTCGCGCTATTATGTCCTACAGGACAATTAACGAATCGAAAAGCATGAGGCCGCTCCCTGCCCGGGAGCCGCCCAGAAGAACCACCTCAAGGGGGTCACGCAATGGGTCGCGGACGCGCCAAAGCAAAGCAGACCAAGGTTGCTCGCCAACTCAAGTACAACTCTCCTGAAATGGACCTCGAGTCGCTCCAACGCGAGCTCGCAGGCAAAGCTCCGAAGAAGAGCTGGGAAGAGGACGACGACTACGAGGTAGATGACCAGTACGCCGATTACGCCGACTGGGATGCGTACGGCACCTCAGACCGCTAAACGTCCAACGCTTACAAAGAACACCCGCTGCCCATCCGGGCAGCGGGTGTTCTTTTGGTGCCTTAACACTCGTTCAGAGGCTGCTGGCACCAAGGAGACACCAAATTCCTTGGTTTTAGGTAGAGGCCTGGCGTTTTCCCTGGTCGCTGGTCGGGCGGGAGAGAATTTGGTGCACGCACGGGAGCACGAGTGCCAAAGGACGCAATTCCAAAACAGGCCACTTACATATCCACAGGTCACAAAAGGGCTAGATAAAACTGGGTGCGTCCTTTGGCACTGAGGCCACTAAGGAGACACCACATTCCTACACAGCCAATCAGCGACCTGGGCTTTTGTGAAGTCCGGTGATTGAAATTGCGGAATGTGGTGCGTGATTCCTAAGAATGCTGGCCCCGAAGTACCGCGCGGGCATCCTCCCCGGCCTCGGCCGTGCGGACCTCGCCGAGGACCCAGCTGTCGATGCCGCGGTCCTTCAGCAGCGCCAACGCCTGGTCACGCGCTTCTGGTGCCACGACGGCCACCATGCCGATACCCATGTTGAAGGTCTTCTCCATCTCCTCGACGGGGACGTCGCCGACGGATTGGATGGTCTGGAAGATCGGACCGGGGGTCCAGGTGGAGCGGTCCATGTCTGCGACCAGGCCTTCAGGGATGATGCGCTCCATGTTGCCGGCCAGGCCACCTCCGGTGACGTGGCAGAACGTACGCACGTCGCACTCCTTGGCAAGCGCCAGGCAGTCAAGGGCGTAGATCTTGGTTGGTTCCAAGAGCTCCTCGCCGAGGGTGCGGCCGAGGGCGTCGACGTGGCCGTCGAGAGGCAGGCCGGCGCGCTCGAGCAGCACGTAGCGTGCGAGTGAGTAGCCGTTGGAGTGCAGGCCGGAGGACGCCATCGCGATGATGGTGTCGCCCTCGCGGACCTTGTCTGGGCCGAGGAGCTCGGAAGCTTCGACGACGCCGATTGCGGTGGCGGAGACGTCGTAGTCGTTGACGTCCATGACGCCTGGGTGCTCCGCGGTCTCGCCACCGAGCAGGGCGCAGCCTGCCTGGACGCAGCCCTCGGCGATGCCGGAAACGATGTCAGCGACCTTCTCGGGAATGACCTTGCCGATTGCGATGTAGTCCTGCAGGAAGAGTGGTTCGGCACCGCAGACGACGAGGTCGTCGACGCACATGGCGACCAGGTCGATGCCGATGGTGTCGTGCTTGTCCATCGCCTGAGCGACGGCCAGCTTGGTGCCGACGCCGTCGGATCCGGCCGCGAGCAGCGGCTCCTTGTACTTGCCCAAGGCGAACAGGCCGGCGAAGCCGCCGATGCCACCCTGGACCTCTGGGCGGGAGGCACGCTTGGCAAGAGGCGCGAGCAACTCTACGGCCTTGTCGCCGGCTTCGATGGAGACACCTGCGGCCTCGTAGGACACGCCCGAGTCAGCTGGGGTGTTGTGGTGGGTCATGATGCGTTTTCACCTTTCTGAAGACGACGAACAAGATCTGCGTTGTGGTTGCCCTCCGGGAGCCCGAGTGGGTACTCGCCGGTAAAGCAGGCCGCGCAGAGGTTGGAGGCTGGCTGGTTGGTGGAGGCGATCATGTCCTCGGTGGTGACGAACGCCAGGGAGTCCGCACCCACCATGGTCCTGATGGACTCGGCGACGACTTCTTCGTTGCCGCCGCGCCCGTGGTTGGCGATGAGCTCGCCGGGGCTGGCGAAGTCGATGCCGTAGAAGCACGGCCACTTCACTGGTGGCGAAGCGATGCGCACGTGCACTTCGGCGGCGCCGGCCTCGCGCAGCATCCGGATCAGTTTGCGCTGGGTGTTGCCGCGCACGATGGAGTCATCCACGACGACGAGCTTCTTACCCTCGATGACTTCGCGCACCGGGTTGAGCTTCAGTCGCAGGCCCAACTGGCGCAGCGTGTCCGAGGGCTGGATGAAGGTGCGGCCCACGTAGGCGTTCTTCATCATGCCCTGCTTAAACGGGATGCCGGACTCCTCGGCGTAGCCGATTGCTGCCGGGGTGCCGGACTCTGGGACCGGCATGACCAGGTCAACGTCGACGGGTGCGACGCGGGCCAGGCGGCGCCCGATGTCGATGCGGGCGCTGTTGACGGATTGGCCGTCGACAACTGAGTCGGGCCGGGCG
Source organism: Corynebacterium sp. NML98-0116 (assembly GCF_001767255.1). Taxonomy (GTDB): domain Bacteria; phylum Actinomycetota; class Actinomycetes; order Mycobacteriales; family Mycobacteriaceae; genus Corynebacterium; species Corynebacterium pseudogenitalium. The sequence continues at coordinate 472,677 of NZ_CP017639.1, read as the reverse complement.
ACGTAGACGTACTCGAACACGCAGTGCGCGTGCGGTGCGTCGGCGAAGCGCTCGGAGTGGACGCCGGTCTCGTCGATGGCGATGAGCTCGCCTGGTTCGATGTCGCGGACGAAGGAGGCGCCCACGATGTCCAGCGCACACGTTTCGGATGCGACGACCCAGCCGCGTTCCAGGCGGCCGAGGCACAGTGGGCGCACGCCGTGTGGGTCGCGGGCCGCGTAGAGGGTTTTACCGTCGGTCACCATGAAGCAGAACGCACCCTTGACGCGCGGCAGGAGTTGGCGCGCGGATTCCAGGAGGGTGACGTCGTCGCGGATGGCGTCGGCAAGCAGGGCGGAGACGACCGCCGTGTCGGAGGAGGAGCCCTGGCCCTCTACCCCGTCGGCGGGGATGAGCTTGCGCTCCACGGCTTCGCGCTGCAGCTCCACGTAGTTGGTCAGGTTGCCGTTGTGTGCCAGCGCGACGTCGGTGCCGTTGGGGCTGACGCGGTACATCGGCTGCACGTTGTCCCACGAGTTATTGCCCGCCGTGGAGTACCGGGTGTGGCCGATGGCGACGTCGCCTTGCAACGCGCCGAGCGTCGGCTCGTCAAAGATTTGGCTGACCAGCCCGATGTCTTTGAACACCACCACTTGGTCGTGGTCGCCCACAGCGATACCTGCGCCTTCTTGGCCGCGGTGCTGGAGGGCAAATAGTCCGAAATATGTCAGTTTTGATACGTCTTCACCGGGCGCCCAGACGCCGAACACACCGCATTCTTCGCGCGGCGTGTCATCCCCGATGTATTCCTCTTCGGTTCGCACGTGCTCTACTCTAACGAACACCTAGGGGTGAAGGGGTAGAACGGGCAGCCCTTTTTGGACTTCGTGGGCTCGGGAGCCGGAGGCGTCGATACGCCCGGCGCGAACTTCTTCCTCGAAAGTGGCACAACCTGTGGCGATTCGCAGCCAGGTGGTCGGGTCCATTTCCACAACGTTGGGCGGGGTGCCGCGGGTGTGGCGGGGGCCTTCGACGCACTGCACCGCAACAAACGGGGGTACTCGCAGCTCTACTGTGTGCCCGGGCATCTCGTGGGCGAGGGTGCGGGCGGTGCGTCGCACGGCGTCGGCAAGCAGCGCCCTGCCGGGCTTATCGACGCCCTCTTCGTCCAACAACCAGTCCTTGATTGCCAAGACGGCCGCTCGAGTCGCTGCCGGGTCCACCTCTGTCTTCTTCGGTGCCTTCCTCTGTGCCATGGATTTCATATTATGCTGTGGTGCCATGAAGTCTCCTTCCATCACGCTGCGTTTCATGGCGGCTCCTACAGATGTTCTCCACGCGGGCGCCCAGGGCGTCTCCGGTGGCCGTGTGTTGCAGTGGATCGACAAGGCGGCATACGCGTGTGCCGCGCAGTGGTCTTCGACCTACTGCGTGACTGCCTACGTCGGCCACATCCACTTCACCCGACCGATTCCGTCGGGTCACATTGTGGAGGTCCGTTCCCGGATCGCGATGACTGGCCGCACCTCCATGCACATCGTCAACGAGGTGCTCTCGGCAGACCCACGAGAAGGTGTTTTCACCCGCGCGTGCGACTGCCTGGTGATTTTCGTGGCAAAGGATGCAGCTGGGCGCCCAACCCCGGTGCCGACATTTACGCCTGAGACCGATGAGGAGCGCCGCGTGGAAGCCGCCGCGATCTCCCGCATCGACCTGCGCAAGGCCATCGAGGCGTCCATGCTGGAGCAGACCTACACGGACGACTCCACCGCACCACGCACCATCCACCGCTTCCTGGCGAAGCCGACCGACATCAACTGGGGCGGCGATGTGCACGGCGGCACCGCCATGGAGTGGATCGATGAAGCCGGCATGGCCTGCACGATGGAGTGGTCCGGGGAACGCACCGCAGCGGTGTACGCGGGCGGCATCCGCTTCTACAAGCCGATCCACATCGGCGACCTCATCGAGGTAGAAGCGCGCCTGACCAGGACGGATGCGCGCTCGATGCATACCTCCATCTTTGTTCGATCGGGGGACCCGCGCGGCGGACGCGAGTCGCTCCAGAACGCGATTCACGCCACGGTGACCTACATCGGCATTGACATCGACGGCAATCCACTGGCCGCGCGCAAGTTCACCCCAGTCACGGACGAGGACAAGCGCCTCTGGGAGCACACGCAGACGCTCAAGGACCTGCGGGCACAGTACGAGCCGGAGCCGCTGGTGCGCCCAGACGATGCGCAGCAGCGCGTCGACTAGTGGCGGCTATGTCAGTGCTGAAGCGAACCGCTGCGCTGCTGGCCTCTGTGGGCTGCCTCGCCGGGTCGATGGCGGGCTGCGCGGCGCCCCAGCCGAAGACGGCGACCGCGCTGCAGTTCCGCCAGTCCGCCGCCGTCACGCTCCTCGGCGATAAGGGCGGGGCGTACCACTTCCGGGCCCGCGTAGAGAACCCCCGCGTCATCTCAGGACAGGAGGCACGCAGCCGCGTCGGCGACTACACCAACGCCGACACCGCGCTCGCCGACGTGACCCAGCTGCGCTGCTTCGACATCAGCTACGTCTACACCGGCGGCACCGCAGGCGACAGCCCCGACGAAAGCGTAGCCAGCCCCGACATCACCATCGTCGGCGAAGGCAACGTGGCGGCGAACCGCGTGCGCAACTTTGCCACCCAGCTCTGCGACACCGTAGACCTCCCGGTCTTGCCACGGGACCCGCAGGCGCTCGTTCCCAATCAGACCTACAACCAGACCTTCGTCAGCTTCTCCGTCGACGACGCAGGCCAGCCAGGTGTTGAGGCAACGGGCCTGCGCATGGAAACGCCGCCAGGCACCGTGATGACCTGGCGGCATAACCTCTAAATCGCGTTAGTTACAGCGCGGCGTTCGGGGCCGTCGCGTTGCCGAACAGTGCCGGCAACGTATTCGCCCACGCGTCGGCCAGCGCGGCCACGGCGACGGAGTGCTCACCGAAGGTGATCTGGCCGTCGTCGGTGGTGGTGCCCAACACGTGCGCTGGGACGCCGGTGGCGTTTGCGCGCTCGATGGTGGCGTCGACAAGCGACGGATCCACCGCGACGAGCACGCGGGAGGCGGACTCGGAGAACAGCGCGGTGAACGCGTCCTCGTGGACCGCCGAAAGATCCAGCTTGGCGCCCTTGCCGGAGCCAAGCAGCATCTCGAAGACCGCCTGGGACAGGCCACCTTCTGAGAGGTCGTGCGCGGCGAGGATGTCCTTGTTCGCGTGCAGCAACTCGCCGAGGCGCTCCTCGTTCGCGAGGTCTACCTGCGGCGGCAGGCCGCTCAGGCCCTGGCCGGAGATGTCTTGCCACACCGAGCCGCCGAACTCGGCCTTGGTGTCGCCGAGCACGAGCAGGGTCTGCTGCCCCTCACCCTTCGGCAGGCGGTGCGGGATCGCATCGTTGACGTCCTCGATCACGCCGAGCACGCCCACGACTGGGGTCGGCAGGATTGGGGTCTCGCCGGTCTGGTTGTAAAAGGACACGTTGCCGCCGGAAACCGGAATCTCCAGCTCAGCAGCGCCGTCGGCAAGCCCGTGGACGGCTTCGCGGAACTGCCACATCACGTCGGGGTTCTCAGGGGAACCGAAGTTGAGGCAGTTCGTCACCGCGACCGGCTTCGCGCCGGTGACCACAACATTGCGGTAGGCCTCCGCAAGCGCGAGGCGCACACCCATGTTCGGGTCCAGGTAGGAGTAGCGGCCGGACGCGTCAGCGGAAATCGCCACACCGCGCGAGGTCTCCTCGTTGATGCGCAGCACGCCCGCATCCGAGTACTGGGCCTGCACGGTATTGCCGCGCACGTAGCGGTCGTACTGCTGCGTGATGAAGTCGCGGGAGCACAGCGCCGGGGAGGCAACCATCTTCAGCCAGGTAGCCTCCAGGTCCTCCGAAGTATCGACGTCCGCCTTCGCCTGCACGCCATCAAGCCATTCGGGGCGCGCGTACGGGCGGTCGTAGACCGGGCCTTCGTCGATCGATGACGGCGGCGCGTCCAGTACCAGCTCGCCCTTGTGGTAGACGAGGTAGCGGTCCTTCTCATCGGTGACCTCACCAATCACGGCCGCACCGACCTCCCACTTCGCGCAGATCTCCATGAAGCGATCCACGTTCTCAGGGGTGACCACGGCGCACATGCGCTCCTGGGACTCGGACGCCAGGATCTCGGCGGCGCTCATATTCGCCGCGCGCAGTGGCACGTTGTCCAGGTTGACGGTCATGCCGCCGTCGCCCGCCGCAGCCAGCTCGGAGGTAGCACACGCCAAGCCGCCGCCACCGAGGTCCTGAATACCGACGACAACGCCGGCCTTGTACAGCTCCAGGCAGCACTCGATGAGGACCTTTTCCGCGAACGGGTCGCCAACCTGGACGGCTGGGAGCTTGCGCTCCTCGCCTTCCTCGAAGGTCGCAGAGCCCAGCACCGACACGCCGCCGATGCCGTCAAGGCCCGTGCGGGAGCCGAAGAGGACCACCTTGTTGCCCGTGCCGGAGGCGAACGCCAGCTTCAGGTCCTCGACCTTGAGCGTGCCCACGCACAGCGCGTTGACCAGCGGGTTACCCGCATATGCTTCGTCGAAGACGGTCTCGCCGCCAATGTTCGGCAGGCCCAGCGAGTTGCCGTAGCCGCCAACGCCGTGCACCACGCCAGGCAGGACTCGCTTGGTGTCCGGCGCGTCAGCAGGGCCGAAGCGCAGCTGGTCCATCACCGCGATTGGGCGCGCGCCCATCGCCATGATGTCGCGCACAATGCCGCCCACACCCGTCGCGGCACCCTGGTAGGGCTCCACGAAGGACGGGTGGTTGTGGCTCTCCACGCGGAAGGTCACCGCGTCGCCGTCACCGATGTCGACGACGCCCGCGTTCTCGCCGATACCGGCCAGAATTTTCGACGCCATCTCCTCCGTCATCGTCTCCCCGAAGTAGCGCAGGTGCACCTTGGAGGACTTGTAGGAGCAGTGCTCGGACCACATGACGGAGTACACCGTCAGCTCCGCATCCGTCGGGCGGCGGCCCAGAATGCGCTTGATCTTTTCGTACTCGTCGGTCTTCAGGCCGAGTTCCGCGTAGGGCTGCTCCAGCTCAGGAGTCTGCGCGGCGTGCTCCACCGTGTCATTATGTACAGTCATTGTTTCCCTACGCTCCGATCGAAGAAATAGCGGACAAGAACAACCCGAGCCCGTCCGTCGACGGCCCCGTAAGCGCCTCAATCGCGTGCTCCGGGTGCGGCATCAACCCCACGATGCGGCCGTTTTCGCTCGTCACACCAGCAATCGCGTTGATAGAGCCGTTGAAGTTATCCGTGTAGCGGAACACCACGCGGCCTTCCTTCTCCAGCTGCTCGATGGTCTCGGCGGACGCCTGGAAGCGGCCCTCGCCGTGCTTCGCCGGCACGAGGATCTTGTCCCCCTCGTTGAAGCGGTTCGTCCACGCGGTCTCCGCGTTGGCCACCTCAAGGTAGGTGTCCACGCAGTAGAAGTTCAGGTGCTGATTGCGGGTCAGCGCGCCCGGCAGCAGTCCAGCCTCGGTGAGGATCTGGAAACCGTTGCAGATGCCCAGCACCGGCATGCCCTTCTTCGCAGCCTCCACCACAGCGCCCATCATTGGGGCTTGCGCGGCGATGGCTCCGGAACGCAAATAGTCCCCGTAGGAAAACCCACCGGGGACCACGACGGCGTCAACACCCGTCAAATCTTCATCAGCGTGCCACAGCGACTTCGGCTGTGCGCCAGCCAGGCGAACTGCACGCAACGCATCGACGTCGTCGAGCGTGCCTGGGAACGTGATTACACCGATGGTTGCCGTCATCGAACAACCTCGAAGTCTTCAATCACCATATTTGCCAAGAGGGTTTCGGCGACGCGCTTGAGCTCATCGTCGGACACGGTGTCGTCGACTTCGATTTCAAAGCGCTTGCCCTGACGCACGTCCTCGACACCGTTCACCCCGATTCTGCCCAGCGCTCGCAGGACAGCTTGGCCCTGCGGATCCAAAATTTCAGCCTTAGGCATGACATTTACCACGACTTTTGCCATGAGAATCCTTCGTGTCTCGGAGGTCATTACGACGAAGACAGTATAACGAACGGATCCCTCCCGCGGGAGTCCTTTATTTTGCGGCTGCTAGACGGTGCACGCCCCCGAGTGTACGAGCGTCCAGGCGTACTCGAACGCGGTCTGCTTCCACTTCTCGTAGCGGCCGGACACACCGCCGTGACCGGCGGACATCTCCGTCTTAAGCAGAATCTCCCCGCCCGTAGCTATCTCACGCAGCTTCGCCACCCACTTCGCGGGCTCCACGTACAGCACGCGCGTATCGTTCAGGCTGGTCACTGCAAGGATGTCCGGGTAGCGCTGGGCTGTGATGTTCTCATACGGGGCGTAGGAGGCCATGTAGTCGTACACCTCCGGGTCATGGTACGGGTCGCCCCACTCCTCCCACTCCACCACGGTCAGCGGCAGCTCCGGCATGAGGATTGAGGTCAGCGGGTCCACAAACGGCACGATCGCCTGGATGCCCGCGAACTTCTCCGGGGCCATGTTCGCAATCGCGCCCATCAGCATCCCGCCCGCCGATCCGCCCTCGGCCACAAGCGTGTCGTAGGAGCTCACGCCCGCGCGCACCAGCTCGTCGGCGCACGCGATGAAGTCGGTGAACGTGTTCTTCTTCGTGAGCATCTTGCCATTGTCGTACCAGCCGCGGCCCATCTCGCCGCCGCCGCGCACGTGCGCGCACGCCCACACCATGCCGCGGTCCAGCAGCGACAGTCGCGCCCCGGAAAAGCCTGGGTCCACGGAGGACTCGTAGGAGCCGTAGGCGTAGAGCAGCGTCGGGTGCGGATGGGTCATGTCCAGGTCCGCGCGGTGCACCACGGAGATCGGCACCTGGGTTCCGTCGTCGGCCGTAGCCCACATGCGGCTGGCAACGTAGTCGGCGGCGTCGTAGCCCCCGAGCACCTCCTGCTGCTTCAGCAACGTCACGCCGCGGGTGGCCACCTGGTAGTCGAACAGCTGGGCAGGCTGCGTAAACGAGGTGTAGGTCAGCCGCACCACCGGGGCGTCCCACTCAGGGTTACCGCCGAGGCCCACGGTGTAGAGCTCCTCGTCGAACTCGAGCTCGCGCAGCGCGCCGAAGTTGTCCCCCTCCACAGGCGCTACCGCAAGCCTGCTAATGCCGCCCGAGCGGTAGGCACAAAACAGGAAGTCCCGGTACGTATCGACGCCCTCTACGCGCACGTCCGCGCTGTGCTCCACGAACGTCTCCAGCTCAGTCAGCGGCACCCGCGCATCCACCGGGCAGGTCCCCACTGCAAAGTTGGGGCCGGTGGCGTTGTGCGTGACCACCCAGTACCCGCGCCCGGCGAGCTCCGCGTAATCCAGGTCGTACTCCACGCCTTCCTCGCGCGGCCACAGCACCTCGAACTCGGCGGTCGGCGTCTCCAGGGGTACCGCGCGCCACTCGCTGGTCAGCTTCGAGCTGGCCACGATGTACAGGAACTGCTCGGCGCGGTCCCCGCCCACGCCGAGGTTGAAGCGCTCGTCGTCCTCCTGGTAGACCAGCACGTCCTCTGACGCCGCCGTGCCTACCTCGTGGCGCCACACCTGGTGCGGGCGCCACGCGTCATCAACGCGCAGGTAAAACAGGTACTGCTCCCCCGCCCACGTCGCGCCGTAAAAGGCACCTTCGATGGTATCCGGCAGCAGCTCGCCGGTCTCCAGGTCCTTGATGCGCAGGTCGAAGCGCTCGTCGCCGGAGGTATCCGTCGAAAAGGCGAGCAAGCGCCCCGACGTAGATACCGCTGACGCGCCGAGTGAGAAGAACTCATGGCCCTCGGCCATCTCGTTGAGGTCAAGCAGCACCTGCTCCCCCGGCAGCGGCGAGCCGTCCTCCGGCAGCGTCGGCGGCGTCCACGGGTCGTCGCCGACCCGCACGCGGCAGGACACGCCGTAGCTCTTACCCTCGATGGTGCGGCCGTAGTACCACCAGTCGCCGTTGCGCTGCGGCACGGACATATCAGTCTCCTTGATGCGAGACTTCATCTCCTGGTAAACCTGCTCAGCGAGCGGGGCAAACGGGGCGGTCGCCTCCGCGGTATACGCGTTCTCCGCCTCCAAATAGGCAATGGTCTCCGGGGACTGCTTGTCCCGGAGCCACTCATAATTATCGACGAACTCGCGTCCATGAAACACGCGAGTCGTAGGGTGTTGTGCTGCCACTGGCGGTTGCGCGCTGAAATTCGTCATAGGCGACGAGTCTACGCGCAACCTCACGCCTTAGGCACGCGCCCCCGGCCAGTCCCCAAACTTCTCGCCGCTGAGGCGCTCGTACGCCTCGATGTAACGGTCGCGGGTCGCCTCCACCACGGAACCAGGCAGCTCCGGTGGCTGCGTGTTCTCCGCAGGGTCCCAGCCGGACTTCGGGCCGGTGAGCCAGTTGCGCACGTACTGCTTATCGAAGCTCGGCTGTACCTTGCCTTCCTCGTACGTATCGGCTGGCCAGTAGCGGGACGAATCAGGCGTGAGTACCTCGTCCGCAAGGACCAGGTTGCCTTCCTCGTCGACGCCGAACTCCAGCTTCGTATCCGCGAGGATGATGCCCTTGGTCTCCGCGTACTCCGCAGCCTTGGTGTACACCTCCAAGGTGAGGTCGCGCAGCTGGGCAGCGAGCTTCGCGCCCACCTTCTCCTCCACATACTCGAACGTCACGTTCTCATCGTGGTCGCCCTGCGCGGCCTTCGTCGCCGGGGTGAAAATCGGCTCCGGTAACTTCGAGGCCTCAACCAGGCCCTCGGGCAGCTTCACGCCGCAGACCATACCGGTGCGGTCGTACTCTTTCTTGCCCGAACCAGTCAGGTAACCGCGAGCGACACACTCGAACGGAATCATCTTCAGCTTCTTCACCACGTACGAGCGGCCGAGGACCTCCTCCGGAATCCGGGGATCATCAACCGGGCCCGCCAGGTGATTGCGCACACCCGAAAGCAGGTCGAAGAAGAACATGGACGTGGCAGTCAGAATCCGGCCCTTATCCGGGATCGCCGGCTCCAGCGAGAAGTCGAACGCCGAAATGCGGTCGGACGCCACCATCAATAACGTTTCGTCATCCACCTCGTAAATCTCGCGGACTTTGCCGCCAGCCAGGTGGGTATAGTCAGAAAGCTCTGGACGCATGGACATAAAGGTTACAGAATCTCCCCTGGTTTGTACGCAGCGGCGTCCGGGTGGGCGTCGATAAGCTGTTGGATACGAGCGCACACGTTGCTGACCTGCGACTCCGCCGAGCCAATGAACGCGTGGCGGTCAGCCAACGCATCCTGCAGCTGCTCTTTGTCGAGCGGGAGGCGCTCATCAGCGGCGAGGCGCTCAATGAGGTTTTGTTCAGCGCCATTTTCGCGCATATCAAGCGCCATCGCAACCGCGTGCTCCTTGATAATCTCGTGCGCCGTCTCGCGGCCCACACCCGCGCGTACCGACGCCATCAAGATCCTCGTCGTGGCCAAGAACGGCAGGTAACGGTCCAGCTCACGGTTGAGCATCGCCGGGAACGCACCGAACTCATCCAGCACAGTGAGAAATGTCTCAAACTGGCCGTCGATCGCGAAGAACGCGTCAGGCAGGGCCACGCGGCGCACCACCGAGCAGAACACATCGCCCTCGTTCCACTGCTGCCCAGCAAGGTCAGCGACCATGGTGAGGTAGCCGCGCAGGATCACCTGGAAGCCACCGACGCGCTCACAGGAACGCGCGTTCATCTTGTGCGGCATCGCCGAAGAACCAACCTGGCCCTCCTTGAAGCCCTCCGTGACCGTTTCGTTGCCGGCCATCAGGCGGATCGTGGTCGCGAGCGATGACGGACCCGCTCCCAGCTGTACAATCGCCGAGATCGCGTCAAAGTCCAAGGAACGCGGGTAGACCTGGCCGACCGAGTCAAAGGTGCGCTCGAAGCCCAGGTGGCGTGCCACCGACTGCTCCAGCTGACGCAACTTCGCCTCGTCGCCGCCCATCAGGTCCAGCATGTCCTGTGCAGTACCCATCGGGCCCTTGATGCCGCGCAGCGGATATGCCTCCAGCAGCGTCTCGATGCGCTCAACCGCTACCAGCATCTCATCCGCCGCCGATGCGAAACGCTTGCCCAGCGTCGTGGCCTGCGCCGCAACGTTGTGCGAACGCCCCGCCATCACCAGGGTGGAGTACTGATCCGCCCGGTTCCCGATCGCCTTGAGTACCGCAACCGACTTGTCGCGAATCAGCTCCAGCGAGCGATAAATCTGCAGCTGTTCGACATTCTCGGTCAGGTCACGGCTGGTCATCCCCTTATGGATGTGCTCGTACCCGGCCAGCGCGTTGAACTCCTCAATGCGCGCCTTCACGTCATGTCGCGTGACCTTCTCACGCTCAGCAATCGAAGCCAGGTCCACCTTGTCGACGACCGCCTCGTACGCAGCGATCGCCTCCTCGGGAATCTCGACTCCCAGCTCACGCTGCGCCTTCATCACGGCGATCCAGAGCTGACGCTCCAGAATGATCTTGTGTTCTGCGCTCCACAGCGTCGCCATCTCCGGCGACGCGTAGCGGTTCGACAGGACGTTGCTATTGTTCGGTTTCAACAGTTTCTCAGCCACGACGCTGATTATCGCACAACGTCCCGACACGCGCGCTAGATACGGATTTCTCCCTCAATCGCGCGCCGCCCAATGTCCTTGCGGTAGAAGGAACCCTCGAGCGAAATCTGCTCAATCGCCTGGTAGGCAGCGTCCACCGCATCCTGCAGCGTTACGCCCTTACCCAGCACGTTGAGCACGCGCCCACCGGCCGAGACGTACTCCCCATCCTTGGTCGCGGTACCTGCGTGCAACACCACGTCGGGGTTGTCCAGGTCGGCGCCAGTAATGACGTCCCCGGTCTTGGGGTGCTCCGGGTAATCCTTGGCCGCCAGCACTACCGTCGCAGCGTAGCCGTCCTCCCACTCCAGCGCCGGCAGCGTGTCTAGGCTGCCCGTTGCTACGGCGTAGAGGACGTCGACAAGCGGGGTACGCAGCAGGCTAAGCACCGGCTGAGTCTCCGGGTCGCCGAAGCGCGCGTTGAACTCCACCACCGACGGGCCCTCCGGACCCCACGCGGCGCCGACGTACAGCAGGCCCTGGTACGGGATGCCGCGGGCGACCATCTCACGCGCAACCGGGCGCGCAATCTCGTCCACGATGCGGTCCACGCCACCCTCCGGCAGCCAAGGAAGCGGCGTGTACGCGCCCATCCCACCAGTGTTCGGGCCCTCGTCATTGTCGTAGGCGCGCTTGTGATCCTGCGCCGGCAGCAACGGCACCACGGTCTCGCCGTCCACCAGGCAGAACAGCGACACCTCCGGGCCCTCGAGGAAGGACTCGAACAGCACCGGGTTGCCGGCCTCAATCACCTCGCGAGCGTGCGCGCGGGCCTCGGCAGCATCAAGCGTGACGACGACCCCCTTGCCGCCAGCCAGCCCATCATCCTTGACCACGTAGTGCGGGCCGAACGCCTCAAGAGCATCGTCGATCTCCTCGATGCGCTCCACGCGCTGCGCGCGGGCCGTCGCCACACCAGCAGCGGCCATGACGTCCTTCGCGAATGCCTTCGACCCCTCCAGCTGCGCCGCGGCCTTCGTCGGGCCAAACGCTGGAATGCCCGCGGCCTGCAGCGCGTCCACCGCACCCGCCACCAACGGCACCTCAGGGCCAATCACGACAAGTTCAGCGTCAACGTCCTTCGCCAGCTCGACGACCGACTCAGGCGAAGCGACGTCGACACTCCTGACCTCAGCAAGTGATGCCATGCCGGCGTTTCCCGGCGCGACAGTGAGCTCGTGTCCTGCAAGACCTTTCAACAGGGCGTGTTCACGGCCGCCCGAACCGATAACAAGGATGCGCATGCCCACTAACTTACCGGTAACCTAGGCGCTATGAGCACTGTGTTTACAAAGATTATTCAAGGTGAAATTCCAGGCCGCTTCGTGTACAAGGACGAGGACGTCGCCGCGTTCCTCACCATCGAGCCGATCGCGTACGGCCACACGCTGGTCGTTCCCGTCAAGGAGATCGATAAGTGGACCGACATCGAGCCAGCGCTGTGGGCAAAAATGAATGACGTTGCCCAACGAGTAGGCAACGCCATCATCGAGGCATTTGGCAGCGAGCGCGCCGGCTACCTCATCGCCGGCTTCGAAGTGCCGCACGCACACATCCACGTCTTCCCCGCCAACGACATGTCCGGCTACGACCTGTCCACCGTGATGAAGATGGACGAAACCGACCCGGCCAAGATGGACGAGGCCGCGGAGAAGCTGCGCGCAGCACTCGAGGCTTAAACCTTCGGGCTCTTCTCCATCGGGAGGGAAATGGTGAACGTGGAGCCCTCACCCGGCGCGCTTTTTACGGTGATGGTGCCGTCGTGCTGCTCGATGAGGGACTTCGCGATCGCCAACCCCAACCCCGAACCGCCACCAGAAGCGCGGTTCCTGGAGTTGTCCGCGCGGTAGAACCGCTCGAACATGTGCTCCGCGTCCTTCTCCTCCATGCCGCAGCCGTCGTCAATGACTTCGATGATGATGCGGTCCAGGTTCTCCCGCAACGCGACCGTGACCGAGGCATCCTTGCCCGCGTGCTTGAACGCGTTCACAATCAGGTTCAGCAACACCTGGTGCAGCCGCGAGGGGTCACCGTTGACCGTCGGCACCGAGGTGGCGTTGTTCTCAATCGTGAGCGAACGCTCCGGGAACGCCGCCTGCGCAGAGCTCACCGCCGAAGTCACCATCTCCAACACATCCACCTGGCGCTTATCCAGGCGAGTGCCCTCCGCACGAGTCAACGCGAGGAGATCCTCCACCAGCAACTGCATGCGGGCAGACTCCTCCTCAATCTTGCCGATGACCATGTCCGCGTCCGGCGCCATACCCTTCCGGTAGAGCTCCGCATACCCGCGCACACTCGTCAGCGGAGTACGCAGCTCATGAGACGCGTCACCCACAAAGCGACGCATCTGCTCCTCCTTCAGCTGCGCATCCTCCACGGACTCCTGCAGCTGCTGCACCATCGTGTTCATCGCATATGACAACTTGCCGACTTCAGTCTCCCGCGACCACACCGGCACCCGGCGCTTCGTGTCGCCGTCGGCAATTGCAAGCGCAGTGTTCTCTACCTCACGCAACGGGGCCAACGCCTTACGAATATAGGTGCGCCCCGCGCACGCAATCCCCACCACGGCAAGGAGCCCAAATGTCGTTTCCACAATCGCAAGCCAACGCAGCACGCGGTGCTCTGCGTCGAGCTCTTTCGCGACATACTTCACAGTGCCGTCCGGCATCTCGCGTGACATCGCGCGCCACTTCACGCCCGGCGCCACGCCTGTCGACGGCACCGTCACCGCCTTATCTTGCCGCTTGACCCTCGAAAGGTCCGGCGGTGTATCCACATACACCGGGCTCCACGACGTCCCGAACTGCGGATACCACGTCTCCTGATAAAAATCGCTCGGCGCACCCGACGACGGCACCCACGTCACCTGACCAACCCACGTGTCCAACCCCTCGCTGAGCTGGTCGTCGACACGCTGATACAAAATGCTGCGCATGAAGATGTACACCGCCGAGAAACTCACCAACAGCGCCAGCGTGGCAATCGCCAACACCAACGCCACCAGCTGCTTCTGCAGCGGCTTCGTCCTCGAGTACGCAAGCGCATGAAGCCGACGCCTACTCATCGGTCACCTACGCCTTACTTACGAGGTGTACGCAGCACATAGCCGACGCCACGCACCGTATGAATCAACGGCACATCACCGTTATCCACCTTGCGTCGCAGATACGAAATGTACGACTCAACCACGTTGCCGTCGCCACCAAAGTCGTAGTGCCACACGTTATCCAGAATCTTCGCCTTCGACAGCACAACCTCAGCATTCAGCATCAGGTAGCGCAGCAGGTTGAACTCCGTCGGCGACAACTCAATGATCTCGCCAGCCTTCGTCACCTCGTGCGTCTCATCATTCAACGTCAGATCGGCGTACCGCAGCGTCGTATCCTCATCCGCATCCTCCGTCACCTTGCCGCGACGCAGAATCACACGCAGACGAGTAATCACCTCCTCCAAGGAGAACGGCTTCGTCACATAATCATCGGCGCCAATAGTCAGGCCGTGGATCCGATCCTCAACCGCATCCTTCGCCGTCAAGAACAGCACCGGGCCATCAATGCCCTCACTGCGCAGCTTGCCCAACAGCTCAAAGCCATCCATCCCCGGCATCATCACGTCAAGGATGAACGCGTCCGGACGGAAGTCCTTCACCTTCTCCAGCGCCTCCTGGCCAGAGCCCGCACTCTCGACCTCAAAGCCCTGGAACTTCAAAGAAACCGTCAACAACTCAACGATATTCGGCTCATCGTCAACAACGAGCACCTTTACAGGCTTCGTAGCCTCAGACATGTACAGTTCACTCCTTCATACACCAGGGCATTTCGCGTTTCCCTTAGATTTCTCTCGGGAACTGCGTCGGCCGCCATGAATGGCTTCCACGCCCATGAACATAACTGCCTCTATCTAACGCCGTTTCTCTGAACGTTTCCTGTACGCCCCCTGCATGTGGGTGAGTAAAACAGGGATAGTCCGCCGGGAGAGGCGGGGTTGGGGCCGGTTGGATTTCGTTCCGGTCGACCTCTTAGCGTCGACCAATGCAGGTCGTCGGGAATGACTGTGCATTGCCTGGGCACCAGATCTCACCGCCACCAAACGCTGAACTGGGGAAACGTCGCTTGGCCTTGGCGAAAATGGGGAAATTGGTGCACCGGGGCGATTGCGGGGCGTCGGGCATCAAAATAGTCAGGCACCCCAACGCAAACACCCCCTCCCCGGCGTTAGGTACGTCCCGGGAGGGGGTTTCAGAGCTAGAGACGAGACTTGAACTCGCAACCTACGCATTACAAGTGCGTTGCGCTACCGATTGCGCCACTCTAGCAGCGCTGAAGAGTCTACACTAACGTTCACTCGTTTACCGAAATCCCACTTCCTACCTCCACCGATGCCCTTCAGCGTGCCGACGAGCCCGGCAGGGTCGGTGGGGATGAACCCGGAAAGGGTGGTGGCGCCGGCATCGAAAAGCGTGGGTGTCATTGGGGTTGATGGACCGACAATGATGGTGTCCAGCCCGGATGCGAGTTCCAAGAGGCGTGGCATCGTTTTGTTCACGAGGGCGGAGGCGGTGATGAAAACTGTGTCCAGGTCTGGGGCGAGGTATTCGAAGGCGGAGTCCGGATAGTCGCCGGGACGTTGGACTCGCTCGAAGACGTAGAGGTCGGCGACGTCGCGGAGGGTGCGCTCCAGGCCTGGGAAGTGCCCGACGACGCCAACGCGCTTGCCGGCGTAGTGGGAGGCGTAGGCGACGAATGCGTCCGGGGCGTCGTCGAAGTGGGGTGCGTCGCGGTTCACCCAGGCGTTGATGGCGGCGAGGCCAACGCCGGCTTCGGCGAAGTTCCACGATGTGACCATGGAGGCGGCGTCGAGAAGGGGGCGTCCGATTGGGGACTCGGAGAGGACGGGGCGGCCGTCGCCGGGGTAGACGGCGGCGATGCCGACGTGGCCGTCGGAGGTGCGGAGCCAGGCCCAGTGGGGCGCGATGCCGAAGTCGGTCACGGTGATGGAGGTCGGGGTGGCGTCGATAAGTTGCTCGTAGAGTTGCCAGGTCATGTGGCCATTCTAGGCGTGTCGGGGTGGCTTGCTAGGGTCGAATACGTGAACTTGAATTCGCTGTGGGAGTTTGTCCGCGGGTCACGCCAGCACGTGGCGACGATTGACGCGGCGCGAACGTCGCCGCCGCCGTCCGTGCTTGCCCCGATTGATCTGACGGATACCGCGCAGGTAGCCGGGGTTATGAATATTGCTGCGCGCATTGGGGAGGTCCTGATCGCGAATGGCACGACGTCTTCGGATGCGATTGCGCAGATTCACACGGTGACCTCGTCGTATGGTCTGCACTACTGCCATGTGGACATCACGGTGAACACGATCATGATTAACACGATTATTGGAGTGCATAAGCGTACCCCGGTCAACGTGTTCCGCGTGGTCACGATGATGAGCGAGAACTACCACAAGCTGCAGGAGGCGGACCGGCTGATCCGCTCGATTCGTTCGGGCGCCACGCCACCGGAGCTTGCGGAGAAAATCCTCGACGATATTGATAACTCCCCTATCCCGTGGCGCAACACGCGCTACCTGGCGGGTTGGCTGGTGATGGGCGCGGCCGTCGCGATTTTGCTGGGCGGGGACCTGTTCATGTCCGCGATTGGCGGGCTCACAGCGTTTCTCATCATGGGATTTAACAAGATTTTGTCCCGCAACTCCCTGCCTTACTTCTTCCACTGCGCCATCGGCGGCTTCTTGACGACGATCCCGGCGGCGCTGTTCTACGAGGTCGCGCCGATGATCGGCAAGACGATTGTGCCCAGCCAAGTGATCGCGGTGGGCATTGTGGTCCTGTTGGCGGGTCTGACCTTGGTGCAGTCGCTGCTTGACGGGGTGACGGGCTCGCCGGTGACGGCCTCGGCGCGATTCTTCCAGACACTGCTCTTTACCGGCGGCATCGTGGCTGGTGTCGCGATTGGGTTGAACACGTGGGAGCTCATGGGCCTGGGCTTGCCGCCACTGGAGACGATGCTGGGGACCCCAACATTTAGTGGTGCGGCGGCGCGTATTGCGGGGAGTACGTTGGCGTCGGCGTCATTCGCGGTGACGTGCTTCGCGGAGCGCCCCGCGGTGGTGGTGGCGGCGTTTACGGCCGCCGCCGGTTCGAGTATGTATTACCTGTTTTTGATCCCAATCGGCTCCGGCGCCCTGATGGCGACGGCGGCGTTGGCGTTCGTCGTCGGCCTTGCGGGTGGTTTGATTGCCCGCCGTTTCCTGATCAACCCGGTGATCACCGCGGTGACTGGTGTGACCCCGTTCCTGCCTGGCTCTGGTGTGTATCGCGGGATGTACGCCATGATGAACGAGCAGATCGTGGTGGGCCTGACCAACCTGTTCATGGCGGTCGGCACCTGTATGGCGCTGGCTGGCGGTGTGGTGTTTGGCGAGTGGGTGGCGCGCCGTCTGCGTGCCCCGCAGCACTACATTCCGTACGAGGCCTTCAAGCGGGCCGGGCGCTTCACGTTCCAGCAGATCCGCCGACGGAGGCCCCCAGGCGGGCTTCGTCACTAATATTGGCGTAGAATCGTTGTGCTAGTAATGCGCGTCGTACAAGGAGGAACCCGTAGTGCCACCCAAGATCACCGACTCTCGCCCCTCGCCTGAGGCGCTCCACGCCGTTGAGGAGCAGACAGCATCTGGTGCTCGCAGGATTGTTGCTACCTACGCCGAGGACTTTTTTGATGGCGTGACCTTGATGTCCATGCTCGGTGTCGAGCCACAGGGCTTCGTGTACAAGAAGTACGCGGAGGAAGTCCTGGGCGCTGAGGAAGAGGAAGAGCCGAAGAAGGCGACCAAGAAGAAGGCTACGAAGAAGAAAGCCACCAAGAAGAAGGCTTCTAAGAAGAAGGCCACGAAGAAAAAGGCCACCAAGAAGAAAGCAACAAAGAAAAAGGCCACCAAAAAGAAGACTGTAAAGAAGAAGTCGTAGTTGTGAATGAGTTCGTAGTGGTGGCTAACCGCCTGCCCGTCGACCGTGTCGAGGGCGGGTGGAAGGCGTCACCCGGCGGGCTCGTAGCTGCGCTCGCACCCGTGTTGCGGGCACGCGCCGGTTGCTGGGTGGGGTGGTCCGGCGCGGTGGATGAACCGGTCGCGCCGTTTCGCTTTGATGGCATTGACCTGCACCCGGTGACGTTGGACGCCCAGGACTACGAGGAGTTCTACGAGGGTTTCTCCAACTCGACGTTGTGGCCGCTTTACCATGACTTGATCGTGGCCCCGCAGTACAACGAGCAGTGGTGGCAGCGCTACCGTGACGTTAACGTCCGCTTCGCGCGCGCGACCGCCGAGGTGGCGGCGCAGGGCGCGACGGTGTGGGTGCAGGACTACCAGTTGCAGCTGGTGCCGGGCCTGCTGCGCGAGATGCGCCCCGACCTGACCATCGGGTTCTTCCTGCATATTCCGTTCCCCTCCCCCGACCTGTTCCGCCAGCTCCCGTGGCGCGAGGAACTCATCGGTGGACTCAACGGCTGCGACCTGGTGGGGTTTCAGCGCGAGGCGGATGAGCGCAACTTCCGCGCACTCGTCGGCGACGATAACAACAGCCCGCGCAGTGGAACGTTCCCGATCTCGATTGACCCGGCGGCGGTGCAGGTTGGCTCGCCGGAGGCGGTGGCGAAGCTGCGGGAATCGGTAGGTAATCCTGCGGCCCTGATGCTGGGGGTGGACCGCATGGATTACACGAAGGGCATCCTGCAGCGTTTGCTCGCGTTTGAGCAACTGCTCGAGGAAGGTGTCGGCGCCACCCTGATCCAGCTGGCCACCCCGTCGCGGGAGCGCATCGAGCACTACCGCGAGACCCGCCGCCAGGTCGAAGAGGCAGTGGGCAGGATTAACGGCCGCTTCGGATCGGTGGGTCGCCCGGTGATCCACTACATGCATCGCGGTGTGTCCAAGCAGGAGCTGGGCACGTTCTATGCGGCTGCGGACGTGATGTTGGTGACGCCGTTTAAGGACGGCATGAACCTGGTGGCAAAGGAGTACGTGGCCTGCCACCCGGACGGGGACGGCGCGTTGGTGCTGTCCGAGTTCGCCGGCGCGGCCGTAGAGCTGCACGACGCGTATTTGTGTAATCCGTTCGAGGGGGCGTCGATACTTCGGGCGATGCGGGAGGCACTTGTCCCGGATCCGGAGCGGATGCGGCGGATGTATGCGCGCGTGTTGGGGCACGATGTCCACCGGTGGGCCGCGGAGTTTTTGCAGGAGGTTGCGCGATGAAACGGCTGGTTGTTGCAGGTGCAGCACTGGGGCTGGCGGCGTGTTCGCCGGCGCCGCCGGTGTGGCAGGTCGTTGCGGTGTACACGGCTCCGGACACGCCGGGGGATGTGCCGGATCGGGCGAATGTGAGCATCGACGGTTCGAAGCTGACGGGCTCGACGGGATGCGGCAAGGTTGAAGGCGACGTCACGGTCACTGAAGACACACTGACTATCAACGAGATTTCTTTCGCCGACACGGCGGGCTGCGAGGGGGCGGCGCGCTACACGCACGATCAACTGGCGTCGCTGGTGGTGCCGGAGGCCACGTTCCGGATCAACAATGTCAGTGACACCGAGAAGGTGCTCACGCTCGACGGTGACGACGTGAACGAACCGAGCATGCGGGTGATGATGCTGTGAGTTCCATCGCGTACTTATCGACGGCCCCTTCGCTCCTTGTCTGCCTCGATTTCGATGGCACGATCAGCGAGCTGAACCCGGACCCTTATGCGGTGAAACCGCACCCGGTGGCTCTGGAGGCGATTGAGCGCCTGGCACACGCCCCGAATACGGAGGTGGCGATGCTGTCCGGCCGCCACCTGGAGGGCCTGCGCAGGGTGTTCCCGCTGCGCGAGCCCGTCGTGTTGGTGGGCTCGCACGGCGCGGAGCCTGGCCCGGAGCTTACGCCGGAGGATGTCGAGTATTTGGACGCAATCGAAAAGCAGCTGGAGGCGATCGCGGTCTCGCCGGCGTACGTGGAGGTCAAGCCCTACCAGCGGGTGCTGCACGTCGCGCCCGTGGGGGACGCGGCGGAGCGCGAGCGCATGCTGGCGGAGGCGCTGCGGATTCAAACGCCACGCCCTGTCACGCCAGGCAATAACGTGGTGGAGTTTTCCGCGGTAGATGTGTCGAAGGGTTCGTGGCTGCGGGCCCACAAGCAGCGCTTTGCTGCGACGCTCTTCGCTGGCGATGACGTCACGGACGACACAGCGCTAGCGGTGCTGGGGCCTGCGGATGTGGGGATCAAGGTAGGGGTCGACGTCGCAGGCGTGGACGAGATGGCGGCCTTCCTGAAGGCGCTCGCCGACGCTCGTTGTTGATATTCATTTTCAATACCGCGTACAATGGCGGCCATGTTTTCACGACGCTTCATTGGCATCCTTGCTGCATCGACGCTCGCGCTGAGCGCCTGCAGCAGCACTGACAGCACCGGCGACACCGCAGCTGATGCCGCCGACGGCCAGATCGTGGCCACGACGCAGGTGTGGGCGGACGTCGCGAGCCTGGTGACGGGCCAGGACGTCCCCGCGATCATCTCGAATACGTCGGTGGACCCGCACGACTACGAGCCGACGGCCGCCGACCTGGCGCAGGTGGCGAAGGCGGTGCTCGTGGTGGCTAACGGTGGCGCGTACGACGCCCGCATCTACGGCGCGGCGGAGGACGCGAACGTGGTCTCCGCGCTGCCGCTGACGGAGGCGCACGAGCACGAGCACGAGCACGGTGAGCATGGCCATGACGACCACGACCATGAGGGCCACGACCATGACCACGCCCACGAGGAGAACGAGCACATCTGGTACTCCACCGCGGCGATCGCGAAGGTGGGCGCGGACCTCGCGCAGCGCACTGATGGCAACACGGACGCGCTCGATGAGAAGCTTGAGCAGCTGCAGGCGAAGCTGGACAGCCTCAAGGCGGCGCGCGTGGCGCAGACGCACCCAATCGCGGACGCGATCATCGAGGAGTCCGCGCTCGAGGACGTCACTCCGGAGTCCTTCCGCCACGCAACGCTGAACCACTCGGAGCCGTCCTCGGCGGCGCTCGCGGAGTTCATCGCTGCACTCGAGTCCGGCGAAATCGACATCCTGATTAACAACCCGCAGAGCCCGAACGGTGTCTCCGACAAGCTGGTTGAGGTGGCGAAGGCCAACAACGTGAAGGTCGTTGACATTTACGAGACCCCACCAAACGGCGAGAACTTCTTCGACTACTTTGCCAAGGCGCTTGACGAGCTCTAATGCTGCACCTGACCAACGCTTCCTGTGATCCCCTGTGGCACGACATCAACCTTGATGTCGCCGCGGGGGAATTTGTCGCTGTGCTGGGCCCGAACGGCAGCGGCAAGTCCACGCTGCTCGGTACGATCCTGGGCACGCGGAAACTCAGCTCAGGCACGATTTCGGCGCCGAAGAACATCGGGTTTATCCCGCAGCAGCGCATGTTCCCGCCGGAGCTGCCGGTGCGGGTTCGCGATCTGGTGTCGCTCTCGCTTGAGCACCGTCCGCTGCGTCGGCCGAGGAAGGGGGACGTCGATACGCTGCTGGACAGCGTGGGCGCGCTCCACCTTGCCGACGCCCGCGTGGGCACCCTGTCGGGTGGTCAGCAGCAGCTGGTGCGGCAGGCGCAGGCCTTTGCGAAGCAGCCCGACCTCATCCTTGCCGACGAGCCCCTGCTCTCGCTCGACGTGGCACGGCAGCGCGACTTCGTGTCCCGGCTGCACGCCGCGAAGGTCGCGGTGGTGATGGTGACGCACTCCATCGATCCGGTGATCGACATCGTGGACACGGTGCTCTACCTGGGGCCGAACGGACACGTGGTCGGCAGTGCCGACGAGGTGCTGCGCTCCGAGGTCCTCAGCGAGCTGTACGGGGCTCCGGTGGAGGTCGTGCGCGTGGGTGGAAAGACGGTGATCCTGTAAATGCTGGAGCAAACGCAGTACCTGCTCGGGTTCGATTTCGTGATCACTGCGCTGATCGCCTGCGCGATGCTGGGCGTGCTCTCCGGGGTGATTGCGCCGCTGATCGTGATGCGGAAAATGTCATTCGCGGTGCACGCCACCTCTGAGCTCGCACTGATGGGTGCCGCGGTTGCCCTCGTGACGGGCCTGAACCTCAGCTTGGGGGCCGTCGTCGGCTCGATTGTGGCGGCGATCGTGCTCGTCCTTTTGGGGCTTCGCAGCGACACGGATTCGTCTGTGGGCGTGGTGATGAGCTTCGGCATGGGCATCTCCGTGCTGTGCATCCACCTCTACCCCGGCAACTCCACCACGGCGATGGCGCTGCTCACCGGCCAGATCGTCGGGGTGAGCAGGGAGAACCTCGGGGTGCTGACTGCCACCACGCTGCTAGTCGTGGTGGCCGTGATGGTGCTGTGGCGCCCGCTGCTGTTCGCCTCTGTAGACCCGGAGATGGCGGCCGCGAGCGGGGTGCGCGTGAAGGTGTTGGCCACGCTGTTCGCCATCCTGCTCGGCATGGCGGCCGCCCAGACCGTGCAGATCGTGGGCGTGCTGCTTGTGATGGCGCTGCTGATCACGCCCGGCGCGTCCGCGGTGGCCATTACGGCGCGTCCCGCGGCGGCGGTGGCGTGGTCGGTGCTCTTCGCGGAGCTCGCCGCCGTGGGCGGCATGCTGCTCTCGCTGGCGCCCGGCCTGCCGGTGAGTGTGATGGTGGCGTTTGTGTCCTTCGCCATCTACCTCGTGTGCCGGGCGGTGGGCTACTTCACGCGGCGCTGACGTGCGAACTCGCTGAGCACCACGCCGGCCGCGACGGAGGCGTTCAGGGACTCTACCCACTCGGTGGTAGGGATGGACATGATCACGTCGCAGTTTTCCCGCACGAGCCTGGAGATACCCTTGCCCTCCGAGCCGACGACGATGACTACCGGGTCGGTGGCGCCCTCGAAAGTGTCCAGTGTGTGCTCGCCGCCCGCGTCGAGGCCCACGACCATGTAGCCGTTGTCCTTGAACTGCTTGACAGTACGGGTCACGTTGGTCACACGCGCGACAGGCAGGCGAGCCGCCGTGCCCGCCGAGGTGCGCCACGCCACGCCCGTCACCTGCGCGGAGCGTCTCTCCGGGATGATCACGCCGTGGCCGCCGAACGCGGCCGTCGAGCGGATCACCGCGCCGAGATTACGCGGGTCGGTGATGTTGTCCAGGATGACAAACATGCCGGTCTCCCCGCGGTCCGCCACACCAGCGACCAGGTCGAAGACGTCCGCGTACTTGTACGGCTGGATCTTCAGGCCGATGCCCTGGTGCATGCCGTTTCCGGTCATCATGTCCAAGTCGTGGCGGTCCACCTCCTGCACCGGGATGTTGCGGGAGTTCGCCAGGGTGACGGCCTCGCTGAGGCGGTCGTCGTGCCCGGTGCCGCGCGCCACGAACAGCGCCTCGGCTGGCACCTTGGCGTGCAGGCACTCCACGACGGGGTTGCGGCCAACAACCATGTCCGGCAGCTCGCGCTCGTGGCGGCCTTGGTCGCGGCGCTTGCGCTCCAGCTTGCGCTTGTGCGCCGCGTGGTAGACGCGGTCCTCGGCCTTCGGGGTTGCACCCTTGCCGCGCAGCCCGCGGCGACGCTGCCCGCCAGACCCCTTCGTGGCGGTCTTCTTGTTCTTCTTCTGCTTATCGGGGCGGTGGTATGGCTTGGCCATTAGTTCTCCTTCAGTTGCCACTGCGCGCCGTCGGCGGTGTCGGTGACCTCGATGCCTGCGGCGGCAAGGCGGTCACGCACGGCATCGGCCGCGGCCCAGTCCTTCTCGGCACGCGCGGCGGCCCGGCGCTCAAGCTCGGCACCAACCAACACATCAAGTGCCTCGGTTACTCCATTATTTTTCGACGCCCCATCGTCCCACACACCGGGGTCCACCCCCAACACCGCGGCCATCGCACGCACCTGAGCAGCCAACTCGGCTGCCTTGGCGGTATCGTGCGCGGCGAGCGCCTTGTTGCCTTCACGGACCACGTTGTGGATTTCGGCGAGCGCGCGGGGCACGGAGAAGTCGTCGTCTAGCGCCTGGGCGAAGCCTTCGGTCCAGGTGGTCGACTCGGGCGTGCCGGCGCGATGCACGAAGTCCTCGATGCGGCGGTAGCCCGCCGCGGCCTCCTGCAGCGCCTCCGGCGAATACTCCAGCACGCTGCGATAGTGCGCGGATCCCAGGTAGTAGCGCAGCTCCACCGGGCGCACGGCGTCCAGCATGTTGTCGATGCTCAGCACGTTACCCAGCGACTTCGACATCTTCTCGCCCGCCATGGTCACCCAGTGGTTGTGCATCCAGTACTGGGCGAAGCCATCACCCGCGGCGTGGGACTGCGCCTGCTCGTTTTCGTGATGCGGGAACTGCAGGTCCAGACCGCCGCCGTGAATGTCGAACTCGGCGCCCAGGTACCAAGTGGACATGGCGGAGCACTCCAGGTGCCAGCCGGGGCGGCCGTCGCCCCACGGGGTCGGCCAGCTCGGCTCGCCCGGCTTGGCGGCCTTCCACAGTGCAAAGTCGTGGCTGCCACGCTTGCCGTGCACGTCGCTCTCGCCCTGGTTCATCTCCTCGACACGGTTGCCGGACAGGGAACCGTAGTCGTCGCTCGCCTTCGTCCAGGCGGCCACGTCGAAGTAGACGGAGCCCTCGGAGGCGTAGGCGAAGCCGGCGTCGATAAGCCGCTGCATGTAGTCGACCATCTGGGTGACGTGGCCCGTGGCGCGCGGCTCGACAGACGGCGGCAACACGCCGAGGGTGTTGTAGGCGCGCGTGAACTCGCGCTCGTACGTACTGACCCACTCCCACCACGGCCGATCGTGCTCGGCGGCCTTGTTTAAGATCTTGTCATCGATGTCGGTGACGTTGCGCACGAACGCGACGTCGTAGCCCTTGGCCGCGAACCAGCGGCGCACGATGTCGAACGCCACCCCCGAGCGCAAGTGCCCGATATGCGGGGCGGACTGTGGCGTGGCCCCGCACAAGTAGATGGAAACGTGGCCCTCACGCAGCGGGCGGAATGGACGCAGCGTGCGCGTCGCGGTGTCAAAAATCTGTTGGGTCTCGGCAGTCACGGCCCTTAGCTTAGTGCAACCAGCGCAGTAGCGACGGCAGCGCGCCCCTCACCCGAACCGGTGAAACCCATGTGGTCCGTCGTAGTCGCCGTCACCGACACAGGGGCGCCGAGCGCCTCCGAGAGCACGCGCTGCGCTTCCTCGCGCACCGGGCCCATCTTCGGGGTCTGGCCAATCATCTGCACCGACACGTTGATCACCTGGTGCCCATGCTGCTCGAGCAACTCCCGCAGCTCCTTGAGCAGCTGCGTGCCCCGCACCCCGTCATACTCCGGCCTACCCACCCCGACGAAGGACCCCAGGTCCCCCAGGCCCGTCGCCGAAAGCACCGCATCCACCACGGCGTGGCTGACAACATCGCCGTCCGAGTGCCCCTCGCAGCCGTCTTGGCCCTCGTGGAGGATGCCCGCGATCCAGCACGGTTTCCCGGCCTCGATCTGGTGCGCGTCAAACGCTGTACCGACCCTGAACTGTGGAAAATCTGTGTGCGACGTCATGCGCGCAAGCCTACCGCGTACTCCCCGACGGCACCTCAAAGATTGTCGGCTCAGCCTCGTCCGTAATGCTCTGCGCCAGGCGCATGTCAATCGGCGTGGTGATCTTAAACGCCATCGGGTCCCCCTGCACCGTGTGCACGTCCACGCCAAACCACTCCATCAGGCTCGCGTCATCCGTGGCGACGAAGTCCGGTGTCCCCTCGTAGTACGCGCGGTTCGCAGCGAGCAGAGAACGCAGGTCAAAGCCCTGTGGCGTTTGCACTGCCCGCAGCGTCGAGCGGTCAGGGGTGCCAACGACGCGTCCAGCTGCGTCGATCTCCTTGATGGTGTCGACGACCGGCAGCACCGGCACCACCGCATCCGCGCCCTCGAGCACGGCGCGGGCAACGCGCGCGATCATACCGGGCGGGGTCAGGGCCCGGGCGGCGTCGTGAATGAGCACGCAGGCGTCCTCGTGCTCGATCGCCTTGAGGCCCTCGTAGATAGAATCGGCGCGCTCCGCGCCCCCGTGCACGAAGCGGACGTCGTGGCCTCGCAGCGTGGTGCGCGCGATCTCCTCCATCTCGGGGCTGACCACCACGATGATCGAGTCCACGACCTCAGCGGTCTCCATCGCGGTCACCGAGCGCTCCAGCAGGCTGCGACCGCGCAGCGGCACAAACGCCTTCGGTACGCTCGCCCCGAGCCGCGTGCCCTTGCCTGCCGCGGCAACGACGGCCACTACCCTGCGAGACATTCGGCTACGTCCCGCTACTTCTCGTCGTCCTCATCGTCGTCGAAGCTGAGGTCATCCAGGTCGATGTCATCCTCGTCCTCAACCACCACGTCAGGCGCGAAGGAAATACCGGCCTTGACCTGCTCCTCGATAATCTTGCGGACGCCCTCTTCCAGCTCCTCGACCTTCTTCTCGTCGACCGGCTCCGCCAGCGCGAGTTCGCCGACGAGGATCTGGCGCGCCTTGCCCAGCATGCGCTTCTCGCCCGCAGACAGGCCCTTGCCCTGGTCACGGCGCCACAGGTCGCGGACAACCTCCGCCACCTTATTAATGTCACCGGACGCGAGGCGCTCCTGGTTCGCCTTGTAGCGGCGGGACCAGTTGCCGGCCTCCTCGACGTCGGTCTCGCGCAGCACCGAGAAGACCTTCTCCAGGCCCTCCTTGCCGACGACGTCGCGCACACCGACAAGCTCGGTGTTCTTTACAGGAACGCGGACCTCAAGGTCCGACTGGAGGATTTGCAGTACGAGAAAGTCGAGCGTTTCTCCGCCAATTTCGCGCTGCTCGATGTCGGCGATGCGTGCCGCACCATGATGCGGATAGACAACCACTTCTCCGACTTTGAATTCCATGAACACTCCTTGAGGATGACAACCGGCTCAGTAACCTCACCACCCTACCATTACGGGCCGTAATGGGGACGCGCACCCGCGATGCGCCGAACTCAACTAAAGTTTAACCCCACCCGCGCCGCCTGGGCCTGGTACGCGTGAGGAAACTGTGAAAAGTCTAGGTCCAGGCGCTAGGGTTGTGCGGAGAAACATATATGTGAAACAAGAACGATGGAGGACACCCACGTGAAGTCCCTGAAGCCGGTTTTCGCACTCGCAACCGCACTGCTCATGGCCGGATGCTCCGCAGGCCAAATCACTCAGACCTCTGACCAGGTGGCTGCAGTTGACGGCGCCAACGTCGAAACCGAGAACGGCGAGCTGGCCGTACAGGACGTCACCGTCGTCCTCGACGAGACCGGCTCCGCAGCACTGAAGTTCAGCGCGCTGAACCAGGACACGTCGATGACGTCGCACTCGCTGCGTTCCGTTTCCGTTGACGGCACCCCGGTCAGCATCGAATCCTCGAAGGAAATCGGCTACAACTGCGTGCTTGTTGGTGACTCCGCTGCAGGCTTGGACCGCATGCCGCAGGATGACGGCAAGAACTGCATCGAGTACATCCGCACCGCCCTGCCGAACGACAGCTTCGCGTACGGCGGCACCGTGCCTGTGACCTTCACGTTCGACACCGGCACCCTCGAGGTCAACGCCCCGGTTTCCGCTCCGCTGCTGCCTTCCGGCCAGGTCCACCGCGACCTGAACAAGTAAGGCTCTATGGCGAAGAAGCCTCGGGTGATCCACACCTGTTCCGAGTGTGGATACTCCTCTCCTAAGTGGCTTGGCCGCTGCCCTGAATGCGGCTCTTGGGGGACATTGCAAGAATCAGCGCCGGTGGTTACCGCCACCCGCGCGACGGGGGTCTCCAGTGCGCCGCGTGCCGCTGCACTCACGCCGCAAACGCCTGCGCGCCCAATCACAACTATCGACGCCGCCGCGACCAAGACGGTGCGCTCCGGCATCGGCGAGCTTGACCGGGTGTTGGGCAACGGCGTGGTGCCTGGGTCGGTGGTGCTCATGGCGGGCGAGCCGGGCGTCGGCAAGTCGACGCTGCTGCTTGAGGTGGCCTCGCGCTGGGCGGCGATCGATGGGCGCAAGGCGCTCTACGTCACCGCCGAGGAGTCGGCGGGGCAGGTCCGCGGGCGCGCCGAACGCACCGGCGCACTGCGGGAGCGCCTCTACCTGGCGGCCGAGTCCAACCTGGACATCGTGTTTGGTCACGTGGAGCAGATCAAGCCCTCGCTGCTCATCGTGGACTCGGTACAGACGATGCACGCTCCCGGTGTGGAGGGCGTGCCGGGCGGCGTGGCGCAGTCCCGCGCGGTCACGGCCGCGCTGACCACGCTGGCGAAGACCACTCACCTGCCGATTCTGCTGGTAGGGCACGTGACCAAGGACGGCAACGTCGCGGGCCCGCGAGTGCTCGAGCACCTGGTGGACGTGGTGCTGAACTTCGAGGGCGACCGGCAATCAAGCCTGCGTATGCTGCGCGGCATCAAGAACCGATTTGGCGCGACCGATGAGGTGGGCTGCTTCGAGCAGACCGCCGAGGGGATCCGCGAAGTACCGGACCCGTCCGGGCTGTTCCTCTCCCACCGCGGCCGCACCCCGGATGGTTCCGCGGTGACCGTGGCGATGGACGGGGTGCGCCCAATGCTCGCGGAGGTGCAGGCGCTCACCGTGGACCCGGTGAACAAGTCGCCCCGGCGCGTGGTCACGGGCCTGGACGGCAACCGCGTGCCGATGGTGCTGGCGGTCCTGCAGGCGCGCTGCGGGCAGCGCACGAACGACAAGGACGCCTACGTGGCAACCGTGGGTGGGGTGCGCATCACGGAGACCGCGACCGACCTAGCGGTGGCGCTGGCGACCTGGTCGAGCCTGCACGAGACACCGCTGCCACCAAAGACGGTGGTGATCGGGGAGGTCGGCTTGGCCGGCGAGATCCGGCGGGTGCCAAACCTGGGCCGTCGCCTGCAAGAGGCAGCACGCCTGGGATACGAGCACGCAATCGTGCCCGCGGGCGAGTCACTGCAGGTCCCGGGACTGCGAATTGAGCAGGTGGCCACGGTTGGCCAGGCTATCGCTACACTTGCACAGCATGAGTGATGACACGATGCGCGCCGCCCTCGAGCGCCTCGCCCCCGGCACCGCACTTCGCGACGGCCTCGAGCGAATCCAACGTGGCCACACCGGTGGCCTCATCGTCCTCGGCGACGGGCCGGAGGTCGTCGAGATTTGCGACGGCGGCATCGCCTTCGACGTCGCCTTCCAGCCACCGCTGCTGCGCGAGCTGTGCAAGATGGACGGCGCCGTCGTTTTATCCGCCGACGGCTCCCGCATCACCCACGCCAACGTGCAGCTCGTGCCCAGCCCGCACTTCCCCACCAGTGAGTCCGGCACCCGCCACCGCTCCGCGGAACGCACCGCGCTGCAGACCGGCAGGCCGGTCATCTCGGTGTCGGCGTCGATGAATACGGTGACGGTGTACGCGGGTGGGCGTCGCCACCGCTTGGAGGAGCCGGCGGTCCTGATGGGCCGGGCGAACCAGGCACTGTCCACGGTGGAGCGCTATCGCCAGCGCCTCGACATGTCGAACCACCGCCTGTTCGTGGCAGAGATGAACAACTATGCCACCGTCGCCGACGTGCTCAACGTGCTGCAGCGCCAGCTGATGCTCGAGCGCGCCGTCACCGATCTGGAGCTGAGCATTGTGGAGTTGGGTGTCGACGCCCGCCAGCTCAGCCTGCAGCTTTCCGAGCTGGAGGGCAACAACGCCCACGACGTTGAGATGCTGGTGCGCGACTACATCGCGACGACCACCGTGCCCACGGACGAGCAGGTCCACCAGGCCCTCGATGCCTTGGACACCCTGCCGGATTCGGAGCTGCTGAACACGACCACGTTGGCGCGCCAGCTGGGGCTGCCCGCGAACGAGGAGAACCTCGTGCAAGCGCTGATCCCACGTGGCTACCGGGCGCTTGCGCGCGTGCCTCGCGTGCAGAAGTTCTTGATGGATCAGATCGTGGCCGTCTTCGGCACGCTGCCCGCCATTTTGGAGGCGCAGCCGGAAGACTTGAGCTCCGCAGACCACGTGACCAGCCTGTGGGCGCGC
Organism: Corynebacterium sp. NML98-0116; assembly: GCF_001767255.1. Classification (GTDB taxonomy): domain Bacteria; phylum Actinomycetota; class Actinomycetes; order Mycobacteriales; family Mycobacteriaceae; genus Corynebacterium; species Corynebacterium pseudogenitalium. The sequence goes on along the minus strand of NZ_CP017639.1, from coordinate 442,953 downwards.
CACATCTACGAGGGGTTGCGCCGCCTCAGCTAAGTCAGGTTGAACGGGACTGCGTCGGAGGCGTTGTCGCCGATCACGGTGTGCAGGTAGTACGACCCAGCTGGTACTGGCTGGCGGTCGGTGCACACGTTCGGCTGCGAGCTGGTACCCGACCAGCGGGCTTCAAAGCCACGCTTCGAGTCACGCGGGAACGTCTCCTGACCAGCAAAGACAGGGTCAAAGCAGTCGACGTCGGACCACACGCGGTTGTTGGTAGCCATGTCGTAGACCTCAAAACGCATGATGTTGGTGTCCAGGTCGATGACGCAGTCCGCGTCCGTCGGGTTCTGCACTTCCATGTAGAACACCGGCTGCTCCCCCACCGCGTACGACGGCTGGTTTGTCGACGCCACCACACGCAAATCCTTCAGCTCACAGGTGCCCGAAGGCGCAGCCTGCGTGTGCTCTGCTGACGAGGTCGGCTCGGTCGGCTCACCGGATACGCTTTCCTTTGCAGTTTCGGACTCACTCGGCGTCGCGGCACCCGGTTCCGGCACCGTCGGCTCCGTGACAGGCGTGGTGGTGGGCGAAGTGGACGTCGATACGTCGGCGTCGCCGCCGCCTGAGCGCGCCATAGCGCTCAACCCCCACACCAGGAACACCACGAGCACCAACAACGCAACGAGCGCCGCAACGCGGCGGCGCCGGTAGATCTCGGGAGGAAGCGGATGCTGGTTAGTCATGCCCCTTACTCTATACCGAAGTTTTCCATGGTCGGGTGAACCTGGCCATCGGCAAGTTGGTAGCGTGCCGCAACCACGCCGACAGTGCCGTTCGCCAAACGCTCCGCGAGCACCGGCACGCGCTCAATGAGGTGCTGCGCACTCAAGTTCGCGTGGGTGACCTCAACATCCTTCGGGTCACGCGTGGGCGACTGAAGCACCGACGGCACGATCTTCTCCACGAACACGCGCACCAACCCGTCCGGGACTTCCTCGGTCTCCACCGCGTTGAGCGCCGTACCGACCGCGCCGCAGGACTCGTGCGACAGGAACATCACCAGCGGCACATTCAGCCCTTCCACCGCGTACTCGACGGAGGCGGACACCGCGGCGTCGACGCAACCGCCCGCTGTGCGGATGACGAAGATGTCGCCGAAGCCGACGTCGAAAAGCAGCTCAACTGGGACACGCGAATCCGAGCAGGCGACGACGGCGGCGATGGGGTTCTGGCCGTCTCGGAGCTGTTCGCGCCATGTGGGGTCGCGGTGCGGGTGCGTCTCCTGGCTTGCAACGAATCGTTCATTTCCTGCCTTGAGGAGTTCCCACACCTCACGAGGCGTCTTTTCTGTACTCATAGGCTATATTTTGGCAGAGATGACTGAGGATGTGGCCAAAATTCGAACAAACCTCCAACCCGCCGAGATTAACCCGTGGTACCGCGCCAACGCGCGTGAGCTTCCGTGGCGCGCACCAGGCACAAGCGCGTGGGGCGTGCTACTCAGCGAGGTGATGAGCCACCAGACGCAGGTGGCGCGCGTCGCCCCCATCTGGGAGGAATGGATGCGCCGCTGGCCCACCCCGGAGGCCTTCGCGGCTGCTGGCGCCGGCGAGGTGCTGCGCGCCTGGGGCAGCCTCGGCTACCCGCGTCGCGCGCTGCGTCTGCTGGAGTGCGCGCGAGTGATCACTGAGCTTCATGACGGCCACGTCCCCCGCAGCGTGGAGGAGCTGCTGGCACTGCCCGGCATCGGCGATTACACGGCCCGCGCAGTGGCCTGCTTTGCCTATGGGGAAAACGTGCCGGTGGTGGACACGAACGTGCGCCGGGTGGTCGCGCGCGCCGAGCGTGGTAGGCCCGTCGCGCACCCGCGCAAGGCGGAGCTCCAGGAGGTGGCGGCGCTGCTGCCCGACGACGGTTCGGAGTGGGACGGCCCAACCTTTTCGGTCGGCTTGATGGAGCTCGGTGCCCTCGTGTGCACCGCCACAAACCCGGACTGCGGGGCGTGCCCGGTCAGCCGCTGCGCGTGGGTGGCAGCGGGCAAGCCGGAGCCGAACCCGGAGGAGCAGCGCAAGAAGAAGACGCAGCGCTTCGCCGGCACCGACCGGCAGGTGCGCGGCAAGATCATGCAGGTGTTGCGAGGGGCGTCGGCACCCGTGCCGCAACGCGACATCGACGTGGTGTGGCCCGATGCAGCGCAACGCTCCCGCGCGCTATTTTCACTGCTTGAGGACGGCCTCGCCGTCCAAGACGACGCCGGCTACTTCCACCTACCGCGGTAATTGAACCCACCGGGCAGCTTCACCCACACGCCACCGCGCGAGTTGAACGTGACAGGGCCGACCTTCGTGGAAGCCGAAGCACCAGACTTGGAGAAGTTCAGCCACGAGTTCTTACTCACCTTGTGCTTCTTGCGATAATAAATTCCCATGCGCTCAGACTACACATAGACTGTCCGCATGACTTCGAGCGTTTTGATCGCATTCGCGATGACCCTGTTGGCCGGCATCTCCACCGGCATCGGCGGGGTGGTCGTGGCGCTCAAGTCCACCATTGGCGACAGGTTCCTCGCCGGCAGCCTCGGGTTCTCCGCTGGAGTGATGGTCTACATCTCACTCGCGGAGCTGCTCCCCGCGGGCATTGACGCCCTCGACCAGGGCCGCGCGATCCTCGGGTTCTTCGGCGGGGTGGCGCTGATCGCGGTGATCGACAAGCTGGTGCCGCACGACATCAACCCGCACGAAAGCATCCAGGGCGACGAGGACAAACGCGCCCAAGCGATGCGGCGCGCCGGCGTGATCACCGGCGTGGCAATCGCCCTGCACAACTTCCCCGAGGGCTTCGCCACCTTCATGTCCGCGCTCGCCGACCCGTACCTGGCCATCCCGATCGCCGTCGCGATCGCGCTGCACAACATCCCAGAAGGCGTCGCCGTGGCAGTCCCGCTACGCGAAGCCACCGGCCGACGTTGGTGGGCCGCCGGGTGGGCCACCCTCTCAGGGCTTGCTGAACCGCTCGGAGCGCTCGTCGGGTACCTCATCCTCGCGCCCTTTATGGGGCCGACCACGATGGGCTACTCCTTCGCGGTGATCGCCGGAATCATGGTGTTCATCAGCTTCGACAAGCTGCTGCCGAACGCGATCGCCACCGGACACCACCACTACAGCGTCTACGGCGTCATGGGCGGCATGGCGATCATGGCCGTGAGCCTCATGCTGCTGCCCTGACAATTGTACGTCACAGACATTTGTACGTTAAACTCCCGACCATGAAACATCATTGGTCAAAAATTTCCCTGACCATAGCCTGCGCTATGGCCCTCGGCGCCTCGACAGCGCCCATCGTTGACGCCACCCCACTCTCCTCCGAGAGCGCCACCTCCCAGCGCTTCACGCAACGTGTGAAGCCACAGCTCGTCCGCTACGAAACCACCACCGAGGACGGCTCCCGTGCCCCAGTCACCGCCACCCTCTACGACACCCCCGACGCCAAAGGGCTCGTCGCCTTCGCCCCCGGCACCCGCGGCCTCGGCGACCACTGCGCCCCCAGCAACAGCCCCGCTATTCTGCGCACGGCCCACCAAAAATCAGTCAATATTGACTACGAACGCGGCATCGTGCGCAAGCTTGTCGACGCCGGCTACCGCGTCATCGTCACCGACTACGTCGGGCTTGGCACCCCAGGCACGCACACCTACCTCAACCGCGTCGACCAAGGCCACGCCGTCATCGACGCCGCCCGCTACGCCGCCCACGACGACGAAAAAATCGCGTTCTGGGGCTACTCCCAAGGCGGTGGCGCCTCCGCAGCAGCAGCCGAACTCGTCACTGACTACGCCCCCGATCTCAACGTCGTCGCCGCCTTCGTCGGCGCCCCACCCGCCGACCCACTGGCCGTGCTCGAGCAAGCAACCAGCAAACAAATCAGTGCCGTCGCCGGCTTCGCCGCTGTCAGCTTCGCGTCCACCTACCCTGACTTCCGCGAAGCCCTCTACGCCGAACTCAACGAAGAAGGCGTCGATACGCTCGAGGCGCTCTCCAATGCCTGCATGGCGGAGGCACCCCGCGTCGCGCCGAAACCCTTCACCGAGTACACCAAGAGCGGCGAAAGCCTCGCCGAACTCGCCCAGGCCAACGCGACCCTGCGGGCGCGCCTCGACCAGAACAAACTCGGCCGAGTGCCCACGAGCATGCCGACCCTCGTGCTCACCAACCCCGCCGACGACCTGGTCCCTTCTCCACAAGTGACCCAGCTCGCCCGCGACTACTGCAGCGTGGGCGCACCGGTGGAGTACCGAGCAGTTGCCATGCAAGGCGTGCGCCCCGAAGCCCCCTTCGCCAACGTCGACGGCTCCGCCCACACCCTGCCCCTCTACCTCGAATCCTCTAACGCCATCACCTGGCTCAACGAGCGCTTCGACCCCAACTCCGCCCCCTTCACAGCCACCTGCCCCATCCCCAACACCCCACCAACCCAGTCTGACCACCTCATCCTGCAGTACACCAACGAAACCATCGCCGCGATCTTCCTCGGCATCCTCGGCGTACTCAGTGCCGTTGGGATGGGCGCCTGGCTCACCAGCACAGGACTGACGCATCTTTTCGCCTAAACCAAAGCGTTGTCGATTAGTATTTTTCATCGTGCTGCATCGTCCTGTGATCTCCGCTGTGTGCGCCCTCGCGCTCGCCGCTTCCCTCGCCCCCTCCGCCGCCGCTAGCTCGCTCGACCCGCTGAGCTCCGTGGCGGAGGTGGGCTCCTCCGCCATCAAATCCGCCTTCCGCCCCGCGCCGAAAGTCGTGCGCTACGAAACCACCACTGAGTCCGGCACGCGCGCGCCAGTCACCGCCACCCTCTACGACAGGGACAACGCGAAGGGGCTCGTCGTCATCGCGCCCGGCACCCGCGGCATGGCCGACCACTGCGCACCCAGCAAGAACACCTCGCTCATGTCCTCCGACTCCGGGGCATCCTTCAGCGTCGACTACGAGCGCCCCATGGCCCACATGCTTGTCGACGCCGGCTACCGCGTCATCGTCACCGACTACGTCGGCCTCGGCACCCCAGGCACGCACACGTACCTCAACCGCGTCGACCAGGGACACGCCGTCATCGACGCCGCCCGCTACGCCGCCCACGCCGGCGAAAAAGTCGCGTTCTGGGGATATTCGCAAGGCGGCGGCGCATCCGGCGCGGCAGCCGAACTCGTCGCCGACTACGCCCCCGAACTCAACGTGGTCGCCGCCTTCGTCGGCGCCCCACCCGCCGACCCACTGGCCGTACTCGAACAGTCCCGCGGGACCCTGATCACCCCAGTCGCCGGTTTCGCCGCCGTCTCCTACTCCTCCACCTACCCCGACTTCCGCGAAGCCCTCTACGCCGAACTCAACGAGGAAGGCGTTCGCACCCTCGACGCCCTGTCCAAGGCGTGCATCCTCGACGCCGTCCGAATCGCGCCCAAGGAATTCAAGGCCTACACGAAACGTGGCGTCAACCTGGCCGAACTCGCCCACGACAACCCCGTGCTGCGAGCCCGCCTCGACCAGAACAAGCTCGGCCGCGTCCCCACCAAGGTCCCGACCCTGGTACTCACCAACCCCGACGACGACATGGTCCCCGCCCCACAAGCCGTCCAACTCGCCCGCGACTACTGCGCGCTCGGCTCACCCGTGGAGTACCGCAGCGTCTCTATCCCCGGCACCCGATCCACGCCACTCGACTCCGGGTCCTCCACCACCCCATTCGCAAACCTCGCCGGTGCTGGCCACGCCCTGCCAATCGTCCTCGAGACCGCCCACGTGATCACCTGGCTGGATGCACGCTTCGACCCAAACGCACCAGCCTTCACCCCGAACTGCAACATCCCCGACGACACTTCCATCAACACCGCCTCGAACTACCATTACACCGGCCCAGTCGCCGACGCCATCCTCTTCGGCATCTTCGCTGTTCTCAGCGCTGTCGGTTTAGGCACCTGGCTCGTTGGCTCCGGCCTGCCGAACCCGGCTTTGGTGTGGGCGCACCAAATTCGCTGATTTGGGAGCGCGTTTTTGCGTTTCCCCAGGTCGCTGCCGCCGCGCGAGGGAATTTGGTGCCTCTTTGGATACATAGAGTGCCAAAGGACGCAATCCTAAAATCCACCCCCACCATTCCCGCAGGTCAGGAAAGCGCTAGACGTATAAGGTTGCGTCTATTGGCACCAACACCCATCCCACCACGACAAAAGAAAGCCGCACCACCAGGGTGCGGCTTTCCAACCTATTGATTAGACCGGTTCAGGTCCCCGACCGTCGGAATCGGAGTCGGAGTCAGGCTCAGGACCCGACTCTGCGCGCTCGTCCGGGAACTGGGAGGCCTCGGTCTCCGGGGTGCCCTCGGAAGGGGCGATGTCACGCACGGCTTTCTCCTCAGGTTCGTCGGACGCGGCGTCCTCACCGAACGTCTCCGCTGGCAGCGGGCGTGGGCGCGGGGTGAATGTGAAGGTCGCGTCCGGCGCTGCCTTGCCGCGGGTGTTGCGGGCGGCTTCGACGTCGCCGTCCCAGCCTTCGACGTCGACGGTAATGATCTCGCCGGCGCCGATCTCGCCGAACAGGATCTTCTCCGAAAGCAGGTCCTCGATCTCGCGCTGGATGGTGCGACGCAGCGGGCGCGCACCGAGCACTGGGTCGAAGCCGCGGATGGCCAGGAGGTTCTTGGCCTTCTCGGTAAGCTCGATGCCCATGTCCTGCGCGGCCAGGTTGGTGTCCACGCGGCTGATGAGCAGGTCCACCATCTGCACGATTTCTTCCTGGGTCAGCTGGCGGAAGACCACAATCTCGTCGATGCGGTTGAGGAACTCTGGACGGAAGTGCTTCTTCAGCTCGTCGTGGACCTTGTTCTTCATGCGCTCGTACTGGGCGTCAGCGTCGGTGGCGGTGTTGCCGGTGAAGCCGAGGCCGACTGGCTTGGAGATGTCGCCGGTACCCAGGTTGGAGGTGAAGATGAGCACGGTGTTCTTGAAGTCCACCATGCGGCCCTGGCCGTCAGTGACGTGGCCTTCCTCGAGCACCTGGAGCAGCGTGTTGTAGATCTCCTTGTGCGCCTTCTCGATCTCGTCGAAGAGCACCACGGAGAACGGCTTGCGGCGGACCTTCTCGGTAAGCTGGCCGCCCTCCTCGTAGCCGACGTATCCCGGAGGGGCACCAAAGAGGCGGGAAGCGGTGAAGCGGTCGTGGAACTCGCCCATGTCGACCTGGATGAGGGAGTCCTCGTCGCCGAAGAGGAACTCGGCAAGCGCCTTGGACAGCTCCGTCTTACCGACACCGGACGGGCCAGCGAAGATGAAGGAGCCGGATGGGCGCTTCGGGTCCTTGAGCCCGGCGCGGGTGCGTCGGATGGAGCGCGACAGGGCGCGGACGGCTTCGTCCTGGCCGATGATGCGCTTGTGCAGCTCGGACTCCATGTTGAGCAGGCGCGAGGACTCGGACTCGGTGAGTTTGAAGACTGGGATGCCGGTCCAGTGCGCGAGCACATCGGCGATCTGGTCTTCACCGACCTCGGCGATTTCCTCGAGGTCGTCAGAGCGCCACTTCTTTTCCTTTTCCTTGCGCTCCTCGCCGAGCTTGCGTTCGGTATCGCGCAGGCCAGCCGCCTTCTCGAAGTCCTGGGCGTCGATGGCGGCTTCCTTCTCGCGGCGGACGTCGGCGATGCGCTCGTCGACTTCGCGCAGCTCGGAAGGCGCGGTCATGCGCTTGATGCGCATGCGGGCACCGGCCTCGTCGAGGAGGTCGACGGCCTTATCCGGCAGGAAGCGGTCGTTGATGTAGCGGTCCGCGAGGGTGGCGGCGGCCTTGAGGGCGTCGTCGGTGTAGGAGACGCGGTGGTGCGCCTCGTAGCGGTCGCGCAGGCCACGCAGGATGGTGACGGTGTCCTCGACGGAGGGCTCGTCGACCTGGACGGGCTGGAAGCGGCGCTCGAGGGCGGCGTCCTTCTCAATGTGCTTGCGGTACTCGTCGAGCGTCGTCGCGCCGATGGTCTGGAGTTCGCCACGTGCCAGCTTCGGCTTGAGCAGCGAAGCAGCGTCGATGGCGCCTTCGGCAGCGCCGGCGCCGACGAGGGTGTGGATCTCGTCGATAAACAGGATGATGTCGCCGCGCTGGTTGATCTCCTTGAGCACCTTCTTCAGGCGCTCCTCGAAGTCACCGCGGTAGCGCGAGCCTGCAACCAGAGAGCCCAGGTCCAGCGAGTAGACCTGCTTGTCCTTCAGCGTTTCGGGGACGTTGCCGTTCGCGATGTCGAGCGCGAGGCCCTCCACGACGGCAGTCTTGCCGACGCCCGGCTCACCAATCAGCACCGGGTTGTTCTTGGTGCGGCGCGAGAGCACCTGCATGATGCGCTCGATTTCCTTGTCGCGTCCGACCACCGGGTCGAGCTTGCCCTCGCGGGCTGCTGCGGTGAGGTTGCGGCCGAACTGGTCGAGCACGAGCGAGTTGGAACGCTCGCCCTGCTGGCCCGGGCGCGGCCCACCCATGATGCCTGGGCCCTGGCCGGCGCCCGCGAAGCCGGGGCCGCCGCCCTGCGGGGTCTCCGGGTTCTGTGCTTCGCCGCCCTCGTAGCCGGAGAGCAGCTGGATGACCTGCTGGCGCACGCGAGGCAGGTCGGCGCCGAGCTTAATCAGCACCTGGGCTGCGACGCCATCACCCTCGCGGATGAGGCCGAGCAGCAGGAACTCGGTGCCGATGTACTTGTGCCCCATCTGCAGGCCTTCGCGCAGGGAGAGCTCCAGTACCTTCTTGGCGCGTGGGGTAAATGGGATCTGGTCAGTGACCGGCTGCGTGCCATGCCCGATGATCTCGATGACTTCGGAGCGGACGTCGTCAAGATTGATACCCATGGACTCGAGCGCCTTTGCTGCGACGCCTTCGCCTTCTTTAATAAGCCCGAGCAGGATGTGCTCGGTACCCATGAAGTTATGGTTCAGCTCGCGCGCCTCCTCCTGAGCCAAGACGATGACGCGGCGGGCCCTATCGGTAAACCTCTCAAACAACTGGCTGACCCCTTACTAATAACGGTTTTTAAAGAGTTGTCACCAACCATAACGCCCCCGGCGGACACATCGTCCCGCCGAGGGCGTCACTTCATGGCTTCAGGGGCCATTACACCAGCTCAGGTCGGGTGTTCGCTCGTAGCGAACAGAGGCTTTTCGACGCCTCCTCCGGCCCCAACCGGCCAGTTTAGAGCAGGTCGCGCAGCACCGGATCCGCGATCTTGAGCACGTTCTCGCGTGCTTCCTTCGCGGTCGGGGCGTCGACGGCGAAGTTCGCCATCTGGCGACAAGTGTCGCGGTCGTGCAGGCGCAGCGCGGCGCGCACCGCGTTGACCTTGCCCGGCGCCATGGACAGGGAGCTCACGCCCAGGCCCACGAGAACAAGCGCCATGAGCGGGTCGCCGCCTGCCTCGCCGCACACGCCGATGGACTTGCCGGTGGCTTCGCCGCCGCGGCAGGTCTCACGGATCATGGCCAGCGTTGCCGGCTGCCACGGGGTGAGCAGCTCTGCGAGCTCGCCCTGCATGCGGTCGGCGGCCATGGTGTACTGCGACAGGTCATTGGTGCCGATGGATGCGAAGTCCGCGATGTCCAGGATGTGGGAGGAGCGGATCGCGGCCGCGGGGGTCTCCACCATCACGCCGACCTTCGGCAGGCCGTGGGCGCGTGCGCGCTCGGTGAACCAGCGGGTCTCCTCGACCGTGGCCACCATTGGGGCCATCACCCACAGTTCAGCCTCCGGGACAGCCTTGTGTGCTGCGGCCAGCGCCTTGAGCTGGTCGTCGAGGAGGTCTTCGCGGGCCATGGACAGGCGCAGGCCGCGACGGCCCAGTGCCGGGTTCTCTTCCTCGCCGAGGTCGGCGAAGGATAGCGGCTTGTCGGCGCCTGCGTCCAGGGTGCGCACGACGACGCGGCGGTCACCGAATGCGCGCAGCACCTTGGTGTACGTCTCGGTCTGCTCCTCGACGCTCGGGGCAGAGTCGCGGTCCAGGAAGAGGAACTCGGTGCGGAACAGGCCGGAACCTTCCAGGTCGTAGCCGGAGGCCTTTGCGGCGTCGTCCGCGGTGCCGATGTTGGCCAGCAGCTTCACGCGGTAGCCGTCGCGGGTGGCCCCCTCGCCGGAGGAGCCTGCCAGGGCTGCGGCGCGGCGGCGGGAGCGCTCCTCGAGTTCGGCGACGTCCGACTCGTTCGGGGCGACGATCACTTCGCCGACGCCGCCGTCGAGGGCGATCGCTGGGGCGTCGACAAGCGCTTCGCTAATGCCTTTGACCTGCACCGCTGCGGGGATGCCGAGCTGCGCGGCGAGGATCGCCGTATGCGATGTCGCGCCACCGGCCTCCGTCACGATGCCGACGACCAACGCTGGATCCAACGTCGCGGTCTCAGCCGGTGCAAGGTCGTTCGCGACGAGCACGGACGGCTCGGTCAGCGCTGGAACGCCCGGCTCCGGCAGCCCGCGCAGGCGCGCGGTGGCGCGGTCGCGGATGTCGTAGAGGTCGGTGACGCGCTCAGCCATGTAGCCGCCGAGCTTGCGGAACTTCGCCGCGTACGCCTCCACCGCGTCGTGGACCGCCTTGGTCACGCCGGTCCCCTTCTTCAGTTCCTTCTTAATGCCGCGCACCAGGCCGCGGTCCTTCGCCAAGGCGGCGGTTGCCTCAAGGACAGCCTTGGATGTTTCGGAGTTTGCGTGCTCTGCGCGCGCCGTCAAGGACGCGGAGACTTCTTCCAGGACCGCGACGACGCGCTCGCCGTCAGCGTCTGGGTCGGTGCATGGTTGTTCGTGCTCGTCGATACCAACGGCGGGTGTAACAACTGCGACCGGGCCAGAGGCAGTACCTGAGGAAACCCCGATCCCATACAAGACGGTGCGGTCAGTCATGAGTGTGTCCTTTCAGCAATCAAGCTAATGGTATTACATTTGATGGTACGCGCTGAGGCGCGCAACGTGCAGAGCAAGGTACGCAATTTCATCTTCTGTCAACTCCGTATCGAAGCGAAGCTCCACTACAGCAGCCACTTTTCGGGCGCACTCAACTTCCCGCGGGTAACTGCGCGTCAACTCACGCGCCAACGGAGAATTTCCGCGCTCGAGTTGTTTCCCCTGCTCAAGGCGAACAAACAAATAACGAATGTGTGTAATAAACCGGGCCACATTTATCGACGCCGCTTCGAACTCCACCCCAAACTCAGCCTCAATGATCTGCATCATCTGCTGAATCAACCCCGTCATCCGGTACGTATGCGCCAGGTCACCGGTGTTGAAACCGGCGTTGACCAGGTGCATCGCAAGCGCGGTGGCTTCGGTGGTGGGCAGGGTGGCGTCGAAAAGAATGTTGATGTGCTCCAGCAGGCGTTCGCCCTGTGCATACTCTGCTGGGTACAAGTGCTGGACCTCGGCGCGCAACGGGTAGGCGATCTCTTCGCCGCGGGAGGCCCGCTCAAGTGCATTAATAATGTGGTCCGTCACCGCGGTGACCAGCGTGATGCTGGGCTTTGCACCCACGGCCTCCAACGCTGCGGTCACACGGTGTATATCTTCGGCGGGAAGCCCGGCAATCATTTGGCCGGAGTGGTCCGGGTCCCGACCATCCGCCGGAACAAATACTCGCTGCACCTTCGACTCGTCGAGGACGTCGCCTTTCTTTGCCCCAAAGGCGATGCCCCGACCGGTCACCACAACATCCTCCGACCCGCGGCGGGCCAGGACGACGTTGTTGTTAAAGATGCGCAGTATTTGCATGTGTTCGACCCTACTTGGTTACCCCCAACAGTGGCTGGCCGACCTCGGCCTCACCAGTGGCGATATCTTCCACAGCGGCCAGCGACTTGGAGTTGACCACGGTCATAATCACCGTGGTGTCCACGCCGTGACCTGCGATTGCGCCGAAGTCGACGTCCGCGAGGGCGTCGCCAATCTCGACGCGCTGCTTCTTCTCCACGAGCGGGGTGAAGCCTTCACCCTTCAGCTTGACGGTGTCAATGCCGATGTGGACGAGGACCTCGACGCCGTCGTCAGTCTTGATGCCGTAGGCGTGCCCCGTCTTCGCGACAGAGATCACCTTGCCAGCAACCGGCGCCACAACCTTCTCGACGCCGCCTTCCGGCAGCACACCAATCGCCTGGCCGAGCGCACCGGATGCGAACGCGGCGTCCTGGATCTGGTCCATCGGGACAACCTTGCCTGCGATCGGCGCGGTGACCTCGCGTGTGTCCGCTGCAGGGGCCGCCGGCTCGTCGGCCTCTGCTGCTGCAGCGGCTGGAGCGGCCGCCGCCGGAGCCGCTGCCGCAACTGCCGGAGCTTCCTCCTGCTCTTTTTCCTCCTGCGCTGCACGTGCGCGAGCCAGGGCCTCTTCACGCTCTTCCGGCGTGCGGTAGTCGGTGAAGTAGATGACGAAGAACGCGGTGAAGAACGCGACCGCAATCGCGATGACGTAGACCCACATCGGGCTGAAGACCACGGTGGTCAAAAGCGAGGTGAACACGAACGCGTTGGTCTGCACGCCGCCGAACGGGGTGCCCAGGATCGCGATGGTCAGGCCACCGGTGAAGCAGCCCACCAGCATGCGCGGGTAGATCCTCTTGTAGCGCAGGTGAATACCGTAGAGGGACGGCTCCGAAATACCACCGAACAGACCAGCTGCCAGCGCCGACCCGGAGGTCTGGCGCATGACTGGATCCTTATCGCGCAGCGAGAGCGCGAACACAGCAGCGGTTGCACCGAAGCAGGCGAAGTTCCAAGCACCCATTGGGCCCTGGATGAAGTCGTAGCCCAGGGTCTGAATGTTGACCAGCATGAGGGCGTTGAGCGGCCAGTGCAGGCCGAGCGGCACCAGGAACGGGTACAGCATTGGGATCAGGATGGCGAACACGAATGGCGCATTGCCATTGAGCCATGCGAGGCCAACACCAATCCATGCGCCGAGCGCGTAGCCGAGCGGGCCAATCACGATCGCGGTAACCGGGATCATCACAAGCAAGGTGAGGAACGGCACGAACACCATGTGGACCGCGGACGGAATGATCTTCTGGAAGCCCTTGTACACCAGGGCCGCCACGACCGCCATGATCAGCGGCACGAACACGTTGCCACCGTAGTCAGGCAGCAGCATCGGCAGGCCCATCACCGTCACGCGGCTGACCTCGGTGCCGAGCAGGTTATTCGTCTCAACCACGGCATCCGGGTGGCTCGCCAGCCCCATGAACTCAGGGGTGAACAGCGCCAGGATGACAGCGGCAGGCACCCACGGCTCAATGTTGAGCTTCTTGCCCGCGTTGTACGCAACCATCACCGGCAGGAAGTAAAACACCGAGCGCCACATCGCGTCGACGAACTGCCAACCCGGCGTCTTGACCTCCGCACGGAAGTCAACAAATCCCAGCGCGTCCATCACTGCAGCAAACGCAATAATTAACGACGCCCCAAGCAACACACCCAGAATCGGCCTAAAGGAATCCGAGAGGTACTCGAAGAAGGCGTCCATCCACGGCACCTTGCCCTGCGCCTTCGCGCGCTGGGCCGCCTTCACGTCATCGTTGCTCTGGCTGCCACGCGACTGCATCTCCGGCAGGTTATTCATCGCGTTGTACACCGTCGCGACATCCCCGCCAACAATCACCTGGTAGTGCGACCCGCCCTGCGGCACCGCACCCATCACCTTCGGGTTCGCCTCGAGATGCTCCTTGTCAGCCAGGGAGGCGTCGTTGAGCTCGAAACGCAAACGGGTCGCGCAGTGCGTAAAGGACGCAATGTTGTCCGCACCGCCAATCCCCGCAAGGATATCCGCCGCCTGCTCCTGCAAGCCGGCCTGCTTGGTTGCCATGTTCACTCCTTTTCTTCATAGAACCAGGGATGAAAAAAGACCCGGGACGCGAAAACGTCCCAGGTCTTGCCCCGCCGAACCCGGCAGGTAACAACCCTGTGGTTGGTATTACGTTCCACTATATGCCGGAACGTTTTGGTGTGCAATAAGCTTGCTCTCAGCTGGGAACCAACGCTCCAGCAGCAGTGCCGCCCACATCACCAACGACGCCAACCCGATCAGGTTGCCCATGTACCAAAGGGGCGTCGAGAAGCTGTAGGCATCAACCTCTGGGTAGAGCTGGTACGACGGCACAAACAGCACCGCGACGTAGAGCACGTACGCGAGCTTCCACACCGACGGCACCGCCGCAAAAATCAGCGGGACCGCCAACATCACGCAGGAGAAGTGGTGCGACACCGCGTACGGCCCACCCACGCTAATGCCCAGCGCGACGAAGAACAACGCATGCACATCCAGGCCGCGACGCAGCAGGTACCACGCACCCAAGCCCGTAAGCAGCGCGAAGACCAGGAAGATAACGCCGGTCGGGGCCTCCAGCCCCGCACGCGCGAACAGGCCGGACAGCGCCTGGTTCGGCGGGTACATCGCGTTGCCGCCGCGGTCGGTGTTGAAGAACTCGTCGGTGAAGTAGTACCAGGTCTCCGCCGGACGCATCAGCACACCAATCAGAATCGTGCCCACAAACGTCCCGGCCGCACGCGCCACCGACGCCCAATCTTTCTTCACCAAGAACAAAATCGCGAACGCCGCCGGCGTGATCTTAATCCCGGCCGCAATACCCACACCTACACCGCGCAACTGCCGCGGCAACAAGCCCAGCACATCCACCACGACCAGCGCGAACAAAAACACGTTAATCTGGCCGAAGAAGAAATTCGCCTGCAACGGATCAATCGCCAAGGACCACGCAATCACCCCCACCAACACCAGCGGGGTCACCTTCACGTCCAGCCTGCGCAGCGCCAACCACGAAATGAGCGCCACGCACGCCATCGTCGCCAACGTCCACACCACGTCCATCACCGGCTCAGGCATCCACGTCAGCGGAACAAACAGCAAGGCCGCGAACGGCGGGTAGATGAAGCGGAATCCGCTACGAGTCGGGAAGTCGTCGTACAGGTCGGCGCCGCTGATCAGGGCGTTGCCGGCGTCGCGAAACACGCCGACGTCCAACAACTCGCCGCGCGCCGCACTGCCAAAGACCTCACTGAGCCCACTCGCGGCCGCGAGCACCCCAACGAGCACCCACACCCACAACGAAACCTGCTTCACCATCGAATCGCCTTACGCCCATCACTATTGACTAACTCTGCTGCCTAACTCTGCGCATCATACCGATACAAAGGGACACGAATGAACTACACTACGGAATACACCTTTCCCGACTGCTTTAAACGAAGGAAGCGCATGAACAACCAGCAGCCCATGTATGACAAAGACGGCCTCCCCATCACGCAGCCAACCAGCCAGTTCCAAGGGTTCGGGCAGTACGGGCAAGCCGGGCAGTTTGGGCAGGGTTCACCGTACGGGCAACCGCAGATGCAACAGTTCGCACCTGCACAAATGCAGTCAGCATACGGGTACGCCGTACCCCAAAAGAACAAGTTCCTCGCGGCGGCGTTGTTCTTCTTCCTTGGCTCGTTTGGCATCGGTAACTTCTACCTAGGGCAGAACGTCCGTGGCGTCACCAAAGTGGGGCTCTTCCTGACCGGCAGCTTCTTCAGCCTGATCCCATTCGTCGGCTGGATCGTTTCCACTCCGATCTTCTTCGCACTGTGGGTGTGGTGCATCATCGAGATGATCATGGTGCTCGTCGGCGGCGGAGGCTACGACACCGACGCCAATGGGATCCCGCTGAAGTAATTGACACGAGCAGAAAGTTCACGGCCGCCAAGCTGAACTGCGCACCAGATCCCCGAATTTTAAAAAGTGCTATCAGAATAACGGCTGGTCAACAAAGGGCTAGCGTTTTAATAGGCGGGAATTTGGTGCGCGCCCAGCCAAGCCACGGGGAACTTTTCCACAGCAGCACGCGAACGAGCAAAGCAAAAAGCCCGGCGGCCTGGGAAAACACAAAATCCCAAGCGCCGGGCCACCAAACCCAAGCTAACTAGCCCTACGCCTCCGGCTTCACCAGCGGGAACAGTACGGTCTCGCGGATGCCAAGGCCGGTCAGGGCCATCAGCAGGCGGTCGATGCCCATGCCGCAGCCGGCGGTTGGCGGCATGCCCTGCTCCATCGCGGCGAGGAAGTCCTCGTCGAGGACCATGGCTTCGTCATCGCCGTGTGCGGCGAGGCGGGCCTGGTCTTCGAAGCGTTCGCGTTGGATGACTGGGTCGACAAGCTCGGAGTACCCGGTGGCCAGCTCGAAGCCGCGGACGTAGAGGTCGAACTTCTCGGTGACGCCAGGCTGCTCGCGGTGGTCGCGGGTCAGTGGGGACGTCTCGACTGGGAAGTTGATCACGAAGGTCGGCTCGTACAGCTGGTCGGAGCAGAGGTGCTCCCAGATCTCCTCGACGAGTTTGCCGTGCAGCCAGCCCTCATCCTTCGGCACCTTCAGACCGATGACGTCGGCGATGCCCTTCAGTTCCTCCACGGAGGACTCGATGGTGATCTCAGGCTGGCCCGGGAACTTGCGCTGCAGCGCCTCGTTGAGGGAAGGGTACATCTCCATGACCTTCCACTCGCCGCCGAGGTCGTACTCGGTGCCGTCTGGAAGGGTGACGGTGGTGGAGCCGAAGACTTCCTTCGCACAGAACTGCACGAGTTCCTGCATGGTCTTCGCGCCGTCCTTGTAGGTGCCCCATGCTTGGTAGGTCTCGAGCATGGTGAACTCGGGCGAGTGGGAAGAGTCGACGCCCTCGTTGCGGAAGTTGCGGTTGAGCTCGAAGACGCGCTCAATGCCGCCAACGACACAACGCTTGAGGTAGAGCTCCGGCGCAATGCGCAGGTAGAGATCCATGTCGAGCGCGTTGGAGCGGGTAATGAACGGGCGGGCTGCGGCACCGCCGTGCAGGGTCTGCAGCATCGGCGTCTCGACCTCGACGAAGTCGTGGCCGGTGAGGAACTTACGCACAGCTGCGATGACCTTGATGCGGGTCATGGCGTTCTTGCGGGCGTCCTCGCGCATGATGAGGTCGGTGTAGCGGTGGCGGACGCGCTGCTCCTCGTTCATGTCAGCGAACGCGACAGGAAGTGGGCGTAGCGCCTTGGACGCCATGTGCCAGGACTGCGCCTGGACGGAGAGCTCGCCACGACGGGAGGCGATGACGCGGCCACGCACGGAGACGATGTCGCCGAGGTCGGTGTCGGCCTTCCAGGACGCGAGCGCCCCCTCCCCTACCTCTGCGAGAGAAAGCATGACCTGCAGCTGGGTGCCGTCGCCCTCCTGGAGGGTGGCGAAGCAGAGCTTGCCGGTGTTGCGCTGGAACATAATGCGGCCCGCGACGGCGACGACGTCCTGTGTCTCTTCGCCCGGCGCGAGGTTGAACTGGCCGTCGCCTTCGCCCTCGGGCACGGCACGGTACTTCTGGCGCAGCTCGCGCAAGGAGGTCGTGCGGTCGACGACGACTGGGTAGGCGTCGCGGCCTTCGCTCAGAAGCTTTTCGCGCTTCGCACGACGGAACTGTTGCTGTTCGGAGAGGTCCTGCGTTGTTTGATTCTTCACGCTGACCTAGCCTAGTCGGTCCGGGTCAGCCGTGGTCAATTAGTCGTGTATTCGGCTTGCCTCCCACGAAGCACACGGCTACAACGACGAGCAGCATGCCGACGCCTCCAACGATGAAGGCGCGCGCCGTCCCGTCGGAGGCGCTGCCGGTGGCCTGGGTGCCCATGGTCATCGTTGCGATGAATATGGCGGTGCCGGCCGCCCCGCCGAGCTGCTGCAGCGTGTTGAGCGCCGCGGAGCCGTGGGCGTAGAGCTGCGACGGCAGCGAGGACAGTGACACGGTCATGAGCGGGGTCATGATCATGGACATCGCCACGTTGACCAGGATCAGCACGGCAACGAGCTGCCACTGTGGGGTGTCATCGGCGAGGATGGCCACAAGGATCCACTGGGAGGCCAACATCAGCACCGCACCCGGGATGGCCAGGGGCCGTGGTCCGTAGGCGTCGTAGCAGCGCCCCGCAATTGGGGACGCGACGCCCTGTGCAATACCACCTGGCAGCAGGATCAGACCGGTGGCCACCGTGGAAATCCCCAGGCCGACCTGCATGTAGACCGGCAGGATGTTCACGGTGCCCAGCAGGATGCCGAAGGCGATGAACACGCCCACAACAGAGAAAGCGAAGTTGCGGTGGGCGAACACGCTCAGGTCAAGCAGCGCGCGCCCGGTTGGCGCCAGGCGCAGCTGCCTGCGCACGAACAGCACCAGGAACACCGCGCCGAGGACCAGGGCTGCGGCAGGGTTCCAGGAATCGCCGGTGAGCAGGGAGGTGATCGTCGATAAGCCGTAGACGAGGCCGCCGAACGCGAGTGCTGAAAGGAGCACCGACAGGATGTCGAGTGGATCGTCGTGGCGCTCGCCGACGTTCGGGAGGGCGAACACCGCGAGCAGCACCGCCACGGCGGGGATAGGCACCATCACCCAGAAGATGTGGTGCCAGGTAAACGCGCCGAGCACGAAGCCGGCGAGCGTGGGCCCGAGGGCGGGCGCGACCGACATCACCACCGCGTTGAGTCCCATCACCGTGCCGCGGCGCTGCGGGGCGACCACCGTCACGGTGACCGTCATGAGCAGCGGCAACATCGCCGCCGTGCCGAGCGCTTGCACCACGCGCGCGGCGAACAACACCCCGAACGAGGGCGCGGTGGCCGCCATGACGCAGCCGATGATGAACAGCGCCATCGAGGCGAAGTAGACGGCGCGGGTGCTGAGGCGCTGGATGACGAAGCCGGAGGCCGGGATCGCCACGGACATGGTGAGCAGGAAGCCGGTCATCAGCCACTGGGCCGTATCGGCGGGTACGCCGAAGTCCGCCATGATTGCGGGCAGGGCAACAGCGACGGTGGTCTCGTTGAAGATCATCATCATCGCAGAGACCACCAGCACTCCAATAAGCAGTACTGGGTTCGTTGATTTCATAGCCCGGCTTAGGCTACTCCTCGTCAGCAACTGGGGCACAGAGAGGCAGGTCGAGGCGCTGTGCCTCGGCATCATCGCCGTTGATGACCACCATGTACTCGCGCTCGGTGCGCGGGGTCAGCACGAAGGCCGGCGGGGTGGCGTCGGGAAGCTGGTAGTCGTAGATGAGGCACTCGCCGGAGCCCAGCACGACGGCTTCCTTCGGGTCCGGCAGGACGCGATCGAGCGCATCAGAGGACACATACTTTGCGACGGAAACTCCCAACGTCTCATCCGAGCACCTGATCTTGCCCTCTTGACCCTCGTCCGGCGTGGCGGAGTCACAGGTCAGGCCGTGCCAACCCTTCTGCCCGGCTTTGTCGGACACGATGCCGGGGTAGGTCTCGGCGATTTCGGCCTCGACGCCGACCCACTCCTCACCGCGGTGCTGCATCCAGTACCAGATGCCGCCGGCTGCAATGAGCAGCAGCACCACGATGGCCGCGATCCACGGCCAGAGCTTGAACTTCTTCTCGGCTTCTGGGCGCACGTACTCGCCGGTCGGCCCATACGGGTAGGGCTGCGGTGGCTGGCGGTAGCCGTCGGTGGCGCCCGGCGCGACCGGGGACACCTCCGGCTCATCGAGGGGTTCACCGGCGACGGCGTTGAGGTAGCCGACGCAGCCGGTGGCGGCGTTGGCGGCGTCCTCGTCAACGTCGAGGCCGGTCATGGAGTTAAAAAGGTCGATAAAGCTTGCGACGTTCGCCGCGTGTTGCTCCTCGGCGTGCTCGGGCGCGGTGGCCGTCGGGCCGACCAGGGTGAGCTTGACCGGGACGCTGGACCAGGCTGGCTGCACCAGCATCCGGGACGCGTCCACGGAGCGGGCCACGAACGCGCCGAGGCCCTGGGCGTCATAGTCATCGATGGCTTCGGCCACGCCGATGAGCAGCTCGCGGGCCTCGGCGGGGGTGAATACGCCGCCGTCGGCGTGCTTGTCGGCGATCAGGCGGGCGAGCGAAGCGCCGGTCGGGGCTTCGCGCAGTACGTAGAGGTGGCCGTCGTCGGTGTAGCCGGCGCTGCGCGGCTGGAACGCGCCCGGGTGGTTCGAGGCGGCAAGCGCCCGGTTCAGGCCTGCGATGTCGCGGCGTTGGTTCTCGGGCTGGGTGGCGTCGAAAAGCTCGACTTCGACGGCCTGGCCTGCATCATTGCTGGCGACGAAGAGCTGTGAGTCTTCGGTGCGCCCTGTGGCTTGGACTTGCTCGGGGGTGAAGTCCATGCCGAAGCGCTCGTTCAGGATTCCAGCAATCAGGTCTATAGGCATGCCAAAGAGTGTAGCGAATAACTCGCCGTTTCTCGCTATGGCCCTCGTCTTTCCGCCCTAGTCCTCGATGTGTTTGAAGCCGATGCCGAGCGGCAGACCAACGTTGTCGTGGAGGCGCACCGTGCCGCCGTCGGTGGCGGGCAGGTCGATCGCGGCGAGCAGCCGGGCGTCGCCCTGGGCAGGGGCCTCGCGCATAGCCAGGTCGCGCACGGCGAGGTAGGCAGGCGTGACCCCTGCGGCTTCGAGCACGCCGCGCACGGTGTCCAGGACGGTCTCGGCGCCGTGTTCGGCGGCGTGCGCCCCCGCGGTCAGGGCGGCGGACAGCGCAAGCGCCTGGTCGTGGGCGTCTTCAGCGACGCGCTCGTTGCGCAGCGAAAGCGCCAGCCCGTCAGGCATGCGCACGGTGGGCACGCTGTGCAGCTTCACCTCCATGCGCAGCCCAGACACGGCCAGCTGGGTGGCCACGAGCAGCTCGAAGTCCTTCTCCCCCATCACCAGGTCGGTGGCGTGCGTGGCGTTGAGTACCGCCAGGATGCGGGCGACGTCGCGGGACACGGCGTCGGCGTCGTCGAGGTGCTCCATCCCGGTGCGCACGCTCACGGCGGTGCGCAGCTCGCCGTGGAAGACCACGTCCACGCCCTCGTTGCGGAAGGTCTCGGGCACCTCCTCGCCGGAGTAGGTGACAAACACGTACGCGCCGAGCAGCGATTTCGCCGCCCGGATCAGCTCGATGTGCCCGGCGTGGACGTCGGCGCCCAGCGGTACGACCGCGATCGTCTTGCCAATCTTGCGGAATGCGCGCCCGTAGGTGGCCAACAGCTGCTCATCACGTACGACAACCGCGTTGCCCGGTTCAAAAGTCACAGGTCTTCCTCTCGTTGCTGCGCCGCGCGGCGCTCCAATACTTCTACTAATCGACGCACCCCTTCTCCCCCAACCGGCTCTCGGTCGAGCGGGCGCAGCGGCGGCAGCTCGGCGCCGTCGAGGGCGTCCGCGACCGCCTCGAAGTTGGGGTTGGCCTGCCGCAGCAGCGCAAGCGCGTCCTCCTGGACGACGCGCTGCAGGGCGCGCAGGTGCTGGGCGGTGGCCACCAGCGGGCGGGCCGCATCCGTGATCGGCATGGTGACCTGCCCGAGCTCCCCGAGCACCAGCGCGATCACGGTCTCCCCCAGCTCGTCGGCCGCAGAGGTGACCCACACGTTGTCCACGATGTTGTGCGCGCACATCACGACGGCCCCTGCGACCTCCACCTCGTCGAGGAGCTGGGCGCCGTGGTCCAGGTTGGTGTGCCAGAACATCTGCCTCGGGCGTACGAACGGCGCGCACTCGGCGGCGGCGCGCTCAATAACGTCAGCGGAGCCCTCGAGGAGCACCAGGTCGGCGGCGGCGATGTCCGCGGCCACGCGCGGGTACGTCACGCAGTGCCCGGCGCGCGCAAGCTGATCACTCAGCGCGCTGGGGCCGCGCCAGGCGGCGATGGTCAGCGTTGGGCTCATTTGTTGCGGCGCGCTAGCAGCTCGGCGACAGAGACAGCGTTGTCACCGGCCGCGTCGCGGCGGCGGCGTCCCCCAGCGCGCGGAGCTGGTTCCGGCACGGTCTCGATGACCTCAGTGACTGGCTGCTGGTGGCGGCCGTGCTCAGGCTCAGGCTCTGGTTGTGGTGCTGGCTCGGGCTCCGACTCAGGCACTGGCTCGGGTACGGGCTCAGGCTCCGGGATTGGTGTCGGTTCAGGCGCCGGCTTCTGCGCTTCTTGTGCTTCTTGCGCTTCCTGCGCTTCTTGCTTCGCCTGGTGCTCGCTAATCAGCGCCGTGAGCGGGTTCTGCGTCTCCCGACTCGGCTGGCTGCCAATGCGCCCGGCGATCGCGTCGGAGGACGGCGCCCCGGCCGGGCGGTCGTCGGACGGTTCGTAGGTGGGCTGTGTGAAGGACTCAATCTCCTGGATGCGGCGCGCCGCGGCGTGCACGGCGGCGGGCTCGTACTCGAAGACGTGCCCGCTCATCTCCTCGATCGTGGAGCGCAGGGAGCGCAGCTCCTCCTGGATGTCGCGCAGCAATTCCTCGGAGGGGGCGTCGACACCCGAGGGTGCGCCAGCGCGCGCGGCCTCGAGCTCTGCGGCGAACGTCTTCTCCCGCTCCTCCTGCAGGCGCACGGCCTCCTCGTTGTCGCGGCGCAGGCGGTAGATCACAATGAGGCCCGCGACGGCGGCCCACAGCGCCAGGATCAGCGAAAGCTTGAGTATGTTCGCGGAGTTGGTAAACAACATCACCACTGTGCCTGCAAGCGCAGCCACAAATGGAACAATCACCCAAGTATTTTTCATGCCCACTACCTTAGCTAACCTGTTCTCCACTTGAGGGCGGCGACACCTCACACACCCGTTCCAGCACTACACCAGCTACCGCCAGCGTGACTCCGCCCAACGCCCCGGAGACCAAGGGCGGCACGTCCTGCGCCGCGGCCATCAGCACGTGCATCCGGGGCAGCACGAAGAGCAGGCACCCCGCGTACAGCCCGCCGCTGACCGCTCCTGCCCAGGTGCAGGCCTTGCCAAACAGCATGAAGTTCGCCGCCATCATCGGGTTGAGCTGGCTGCGATCCAGGCCAACCTTGCCCTCATCGCGGCGCTTGTGCACCATGAACGCAACGTAGAAACACACCGCTGCCACGATCCAGAGGCTCAGCGGCACCACCATGTTCAGCGACTCAAGCAGGCCGAACAGGCGGCGCACCACAATGAACGCCGCGGCGGTACAAAACCCGAACACGGCGATCACTCCGGACAGCGGCGTGCGTTTCACAGCTTGCGAACCCCCTGGGGCTCCAGCTCCGCGAGAATCTCGCTGACCGGGCGATCGAGCAGCTTGGCGTGCGGGTCAATCTCCAGCCAGGGAACCAGCACGAACTCGCGCAGGTGCGCGCGTGGGTGCGGCAGCGTCAGCTCAGGGTCGTCGCTGCGGTAGCCCTCGAAGTCGATGATGTCCACGTCCAGCGTGCGCGGGCCCCAGCGCACGTCGCGCACCCGGTTCGCCTGCTGCTCCAGGCGCTGGCAGCGGGCAAGGAGGCTGTAGGGGTCGTCGCTGTCGGTTTCGATAAGAAAGCTCTGGTTGAGAAAGTCTGGCTGCTCCACCCCGCCCCAGGGCGCGGTGGCGTAAATCGAGCTTGCGTCGAGGAGCTCGGCGGCGAACTCGTCGGCGACCGACTGCAGGTGGGCGCGCGAGTCCTCCATGTTGGAGCCTGCCGAAATCACCGCGCGCATCAGCGGGCCCCCATCCGTTTGCGGGAGCGGCGTGCCACCACGGCGACGTCCTCGAAGGGAAGCGGGATCGGCGCGTGCGGCTTGTGCAGCGTGACCTCAACCGCGTGCAGGATGTCGAAGCGCTCCATGGCGGCCTCGGCGATCTCGGTGGCCACCGTCTCGATGAGCTGGCGCGGCGTGCCCGAGGCGATGTCGCTGGCCAGCTGGGCTAGCTCCGCGTAGTTCATCGTCTGGGTCAGGTCGTCGGTGGCGGCGGCGCCTGCGAAGTCGAGCCAGCAGGTGATGTCCAGCAGGAAGCGCTGCCCGTGCTCGCGCTCGTGCGGCAGCACCCCGTGGTGTGCGTAGACGGACAGGCCCTTGAGCTCAATGCGGTCAGCCAAGGTTGCCCGCCTTCCACGCGGCGGCCACGTCCACGGCGTCGCGGGAAACGGCCACCTCGTGCACACGCACGCACCAGGCGCCAGCCTGAGCGCACAGGGCGGTGACGGCGGCGGTGGCTGGGTCGGCGTCAATAGGTCCGTGCTCGAGCCCGCGGGCGGCGCGCACCCCGGTGAGGAAGCGCTTACGGCTGGCGCCCACTAGCAGCGGGTAGCCGCAGTCCATCAGCGCGGGCAGCGCCTGGAGCAGCTGCCAGTTCTCCTGCGGAGTCTTGGCAAAGCCGAGGCCCGGGTCCAGCGTGATCTGCTCGGGGCGCACCCCGGCGGCCGTGGCGTTGGCAACCAGCTCGTCGAAGAGGCCGAGCACGTCAGCCACCACGTCCCCGCCGTGGTCGGCGGCACCGGAGGCGTTCACGAACTGCTGGGCACGCCAGTGCATCAGGCACACCGGCAGATCCGTGCGCGCCATCGTGGCGTACATGTCCGGGTCCGCGAGCCCGCCGGAAACGTCATTGATGAGGTCCACGCCGGCCTCGGCGGCGGCCTCCGCGGTGGCGGCGCGCATCGTGTCCACGGAGGTGCGGATGCCGTCCTCGTGAAGGGCCCGGATCACCGGGGCCACGCGCGCCACCTCGACCTCGGCGGGCACACGCGTCGCGCCCGGCCTGGTCGACTCCGCACCCACGTCGATGATGTCCGCGCCCAGGCGGACCAGCTCGTGGGCGTGCGAGAGGGCGTCGTCAACCGCGAGCCACTTCCCGCCGTCCGAAAACGAATCTTCCGTGACGTTGACGATGCCCATCACCGTCGTGCGCCCCGGCGCGGTGAGATCCTGCACACTGACCATTGTTAGCTCCTTATCAGGCTCAAGACCTCGGCCCGGGAGGCGGCGTTCTTCTGGAAGCCGCCGCGCACCGCGGAGGTCGTCGTCACGGCACCAGGCTTGCGGATGCCCCGCATCGCCATGCACAGGTGCTCACATTCCAGCACCACAATCACGGCGGAAGCCCCCAGCTTATCGACGATCGCGTCCGCAATCTGCGCCGTCAACCGCTCCTGCACCTGTGGCCGCTTCGCGTACATATCGGCCAGGCGGGCGAGCTTCGACAGGCCCGTGACCTTGCCTTCCTTGCCCGGGATGTAGCCGACGTGCGCCTTGCCAAAGAATGGCACCAGGTGGTGCTCACACGTGGAGTACACCGGGATGTCGCGCACCAGCACGAGCTCCCGGTAGTCCTCCGCGAACGTCTTCTCCAGCACAGCGGTCGGGTCCTGGTGCAGCCCCGCGAACACTTCCTCGTACGCCTTCGCAACCCGCGCCGGGGTTTCCTTCAGCCCCTCGCGGTCCGGGTCTTCGCCGACTGCGATGAGGAGTTCGCGCACCGCGGCTTCGGCGCGGGCGCGGTCGAACTTACTGGTCATCCTCGTTGCTCCTGTGTCGTGGCAGCTGTTTGGTTTCTTCCTCTGACGGTCGGTCGGGCCGGTCGGGCCGCTCGTGCTCCGGCAGGCGGAACCCGATCTCCTCGTCCGGGCGGTAGTTGTCCATGCCCGGGTGCGTATCCGGCTCAGGCTTCGGCGCAGGCTCAGGCGCTGGCGCGGGCTCAGGTTTCGCCTTCGGCGCGCCCGGGTACGTCCAGTCGTTCGGCGGCTTCGGCCCGCCGTAGGTCGGGGTACCTCCCGCAGGCGGCGGTGGCAGCGGAGCGCCGTGCTCCTTCTCCCGTTCTTTTCGACGCCGCTCCCGCGTCTCACGCGACGCCTCAAGGATGGAGAAGCGCTTCGGCGGCTCCTCGCCACGCTCTTCGGCAAGCTCGACCGGGGTCTTGACGGGCTCGCGGCCGATCTGGCGGCCGAAGCGGATGTCGTAGGCGGGCAGCTCCGGCCGGTGCGGCTCTACGCCCTCGAGGAGCGCTTCGAGGTCTTGGCGGCGCAGCGTTTCCTTCTCCAGCAGCTTGGACACCATGGTGTCGAGCTGGTCGCGGTACTGCTCCAGGATGCCGTAGGCGGTGGCGTGGGCGGCGTCGATAAGCCTGTGAACCTCCCTATCGATCGTGGCCGCGACCTCCGGCGAGGACTCCATCTTGGCACCCGCCCCCATGCCGGAGAACGCGTCACCTTGGGCCTGGCCGTACTTCACCGTGCCGAGCTCCGAGGTCATGCCGTACTCGGTGACCATCGCGCGCGCGATCTTGGTGGCCTGCTCGATGTCGTTGGAGGCACCCGTGGTCGGCTCGCCAAAGACGAGCTCCTCCGCGGAGCGCCCACCCATGGCGAAGACGAGCTGGGCGAAGAGCTCGTCGCGGTTGTACATGCCCTTGTCGTCCTCGTCGGCCGTCATGGCGAACCCGCCAGTGCGGCCGCGGGCAAGGATCGTGACTTTGTAGACGCGCTCGATGTCTTTCAGCGCCCACGCCGCGAGCGTGTGCCCGCCCTCGTGGTAGGCGGTGACCTTCTTCTCCTTCTCCGAAATCACCTTCGAGGAGCGGCGCGGCCCGCCGATCACGCGGTCCGTGGCCTCCTCCAGCGCGTCTGGGGTGATCACGTTGCCGCCGATACGGGCGGTGAGCAGCGCGGCCTCGTTGAGCACGTTGGCCAGGTCCGCACCGCTCATGCCGGCGGTGCGCTTCGCCAGCGCATCCAGGTCCACATCCTTGGACAACGGCTTGCCCTTCGCGTGCACCTTCAGGATCTGGGCGCGGCCCGCGATGTCCGGGTTGGTCACCGGGATCTGACGATCGAAGCGGCCCGGGCGCAGCAGCGCCGGGTCCAGGATATCCGGGCGGTTCGTTGCCGCGATCAGGATCACGCCTTCGCGGTCGCCGAAGCCGTCCATCTCAACCAGCAACTGGTTGAGGGTTTGCTCGCGCTCGTCGTGGCCGCCGCCCATGCCGGAGCCGCGCTGGCGGCCGACGGCGTCAATCTCGTCGATAAAGATGATGCAGGGCGAGTTCTCGCGTGCCTGCTTGAACAGGTCGCGCACGCGGGAGGCGCCCACACCGACGAACATCTCCACGAAGTCGGAGCCGGAGATGGTGTAGAACGGCACCCCGGCCTCACCAGCGACGGCGCGCGCGAGCAGCGTCTTACCCGTGCCGGGCGGGCCGTACAGCAGCACGCCGCGCGGGATCTTCGCGCCGAGCGACTCGTAAATCTTCGGGTCAATGAGGAAGTCCACGACCTCCTGCAGCTCATCGACGGCCTCGTCCGCACCCGCGACGTCCGCGAAAGTGTTCGTCGGATTGTCCTTCGACAGCTGCTTCGCCTTCGACGACCCAATCCCGAACATGCCGCCCCCGGCCTGCATGCGGTACATGAAGAAGAACAGCAGGCCGAAGATCAGCACCATCGGCAGCATGAAGCCGAGCATCGACATCAGGAAGGACTCCTGCGTCACGTTCGTCTTGTACTTGTCTGGCGCGGCTTCCTTCACCGCGCCGAAGATCTCCGGCGTCGTACGGGCCGGGTACTGAGCGCTGATCTGCTCGACGCCCTCGCGCTCTTCAACCTTGATCGGCTCCCGCAGGTCAATGCGGACGCGCTGCTCGCGGTCGTCGATCTGGACTTCCTTGGCGTTCTTGTTCTGCAACTGCTCCATCGCGATCGACGTGTCCACGCGCTGGTAGCCGCGGGTGTCGTCCCCGATGAGGGTGAGCAGGTACAAAACAATAAGCACGGTGGCGCCGATCAGGCCCCACCGCAACACGTTTTTATTCTTGGTCATACAGCTCTTCTGTGTGTATTAGATGTCCTCAGGCGCGTCGGAGTAGACGCGAGGGTGCAACGTGCCCACGTACGGCAGGTCGCGGTAACGCTCGGCGTAGTCCAGGCCGTAGCCGATGACGAACTCGTTGGGGATGTCGAAGCCGACGTCGAGAAGATCAATCTTGGCCTTCTGCACCTCAGGCTTACGCAGCAGCGTGATCACCTCGAGGCTCTTCGGGTTACGTCCCGACAGGTTCTTCAGCAGCCACGACAGGGTCAGGCCGGAGTCAATGATGTCCTCGACCACGAGCACGTCGCGGCCTTCGATCTCCTTGTCCAGGTCCTTCAGAATGCGGACCACGCCCGACGACGTGGTGGAGCTGCCGTAGGAGGACACCGCCATGAACTCCATCTCGCACGGGATGGAGAGCTTGCGGGCGAAGTCCGTCAAGAAGAACACAGCGCCCTTGAGCACGCACACGAGCACCAGGTCCTGCTCGGAGTCGCGGTACTTCTCGGAGACCATGTCAGCCAGCTCTTGGATGCGCCGCTGCAGGTCTTCCTCGGGGATCAACACCGCCTCTACGTCGTCTCCGTAGCGGTGTGGCGCAACGTTGAAATCCTTCTTGTCATACAGCTCGGTCATCGGGTGCCCTTTCTCAAGACCGTCTCGGTTTGGCATCAGTTCATCATCTTGCCACTTTCACGTCACCTTGGACAACCATTTAGACGAACACGAGCGTTCCGTCGCGCCGCTCCACCCGCACTCCCCCGCCGAGCTGCACCGCACCTTGCCCCCGCCAGTTCGTCACCAGGGCTTCAATCGCCGCAAGGTGGGCACCTTTGACCTCCCCCCGCTTTTCGACGACCCACTCCGCCAACACCGCCCTCCTCACCACCGGCGGCAGTGTTGCAAGCTCCGCGCAATCCAGCGTTTCGGCGTTCGGGGCCGGGGTGATGCGTTGCAGCTGCGCTGCGGCTTGCGCGATCCGGTCCGCCGTGCCCGCCAACGCCGGGACCACCTCCCCACCGACGATCTCCTCCAGCAGCGGAATCACCCGGGTGCGCAGCGCCACACGCCGGTACCGCTCGTCCTTGTTCATCGGGTCCTGCCAGGGTGCGACGCCCAGTTCGGCGCAGGCGCCCGCGGTGTCCGCGCGGCGGACACCCAGCAACGGGCGAACCAGTCGACCCGCGCGCGGCGCCATCCCCGCCGGGTTGCCGCGCAGCGCCCCGAGCAGCAGCGTTTCGGCCTGGTCGTCCGCGGTGTGGGCCGTCCACACATCCCGGTCGGGGCCGGCGTGCTCGAACAAGGCCGCGTAGCGGGCCTGGCGGGCGTCGGCCTCCGTGCCCTTACCTGTGCGTGTGATTTGGATGGTCGCGATTTCCGCGGGCACCCCAAAGTTCCGCGCCTGCTCCGCCGCGCGCCTGGCCACCTCCGCCGATCCCTCCTGCAGCCCGTGGTCCACCACCAGCGCCGTCACGTCCAAGCGTTCCGCTGCGGCCGCCGCTACCAGCGCCAACGAGTCCGCCCCGCCCGACAGCCCAATTACCGCAGGCTCCGTCCACCCGCGCACTGCGCGCCGACACGCCAAAAAGTGGGGGCTGCGCCGGGGCCAGAACGGCTCCATGGCTAGAACTCCCGCAGCGCCGAAGCGAACGTGTCCATCGCCCGTCGTGCCTCCAGAATGTCCGAATCGTTCGAGAGCAGCGCGAAGGTGTACACGTTGCCGCTTTCCGCAGTCACCGTGCCCGCCAGCCCGGACGTCTCGTCCAGGGTGCCCGTCTTCGCGCGGACCCAGCCGCGCCCGGCCAGGCCCCCGTAGCGGGTGGCCAGGGTGCCGTCGCCGGCCGCAATCGGCAGCGCGTCCAGCATCGGGCGTAGCAGCTCGTGTTGGGTGGCGTCGCTGAGAATGCTGTCCAACATGCGCGGGGTGATCCGGTTGTCCACCGACAGGCCAGAGCTGTCCACCAGCGTGATGCCGCCCGAGTCAAAGCCGTGCTCAGCCAGGACGTGCAGGGTGGCGGAGGGGGCGTCGATACCTACGTGGGCCGCCACCTCTCTGCCGATCGCCTCCGCGTAGACGTTGTCGGACTCCTTCATCATCATGTACAGGCGCTGCACCAGGTCCGGCGACTCCACGCTTGCCAGCGTCTCCGCCTCCGCGGGCGCCGGACCAATGCCGACCGTCTGCGCACCCACGCGGTCCGCGAGCGCCTGCGCCACATCCAACGCCGGAGTATGCGAGCGCGGCACGTCCCCCTCGGTCTCCCCGTTCAGGCGACCGCCCGAGAGCATCGCCGGCTCCAGGGGCGCGACGAAGCCGCCATCGATGTCCACGGGGTCCCAGCCCGGCATCATGGTCGGCTGGCCCTCCCACGCCTTCGTGTCGATGAAGACGGCGGTAACCTGCTGGTTTTTGAGCTGCTCGGCGAGCTGGTCGATGGCCTCCGCGTCCAGCCACACGTCACCATTCGCCTTGATCACGACCGAGCCCGGCTGCTCCCCACTCACCACCTGCGTCTCGATCCTGTCATCCGCCCCCAACTCCAACACCGCCGCCGCGGCCGTCAGAATCTTCGTCGTCGACGCCGGGCGCAACGCCTCCCCCGCCAACCGATCAAACAGCACCTCACCCGTCGAACCGTCCGACACGCGCGCGTGGAACGTGCCCAACGCAGGGTCCTCCGCAAGCTCCGCCAGACGCGCCTGCAGCGCCTGGACATCCACCGGGCGTGGCACCGCCGGCACCAACACCGGCTCCGCCTGCGGCAACTGATACGCCGGGGCGTGTTCAATGCGCGCCAACTCCTGCTGCGCCGCCACACCGAAGCCAGCCGCGCCACCCACCGCGACCAACGCAACCCCGCCAACAATCCAAGTCCAAAGCTTCACGGCGCATAAGCGTAGCCCAAACCCACACGGCGACGCAGCCCCGTATGATAAGTACCGGTATTATCAACGCGACTACAAAAGGAGCGCACATGGCTGTCGAAGTCACCATCGAAATCCCCAAGGGTTCCCGCAACAAGTACGAACTCGACCACGAAACAGGCAAGGTCTACCTCGACCGCCACCTGTTCACCCCGATGGCCTACCCACTCGACTACGGCTTCATCGACGAAACCCTCGCCGACGACGGCGACCCAATGGACGCCCTCGTCATCCTCCCTGAGTCCGTCTTCCCAGGCGTCATCGTCAAGGCACGCCCAATCGGCGTCTTCAAGATGACCGACGAAGCCGGCGGCGACGACAAACTCCTCTGCGTCATCGACGACGTCCGCTACGACCACTACCAGGACATCGACGACGTCTCCCAGTTCCTCAAAGACGAAATCGAGCACTTCTTCGTCCACTACAAGGATCTCGAGCCGAACAAGGAAGTTTCCGGCTCCGGCTGGGGCAACAAGGCAGAGGCTGAGAAGATCCTGCAGGCCTCCATCGACAACTACAAGAAGTAGGTCGCTGCTTCTAAGTGTTTGCCGCCTGGGTTGTACCTGGGCGGCTTTTTGCTTGGGCCTCTACCAAATTCCTGGTTTTGGCGTCGGCTCAGCAGGCCCGAGTCGGCCTGAGTGACAAAACACGCAACCCAATACATCCAGCCCTTTTCCTACCAGCGGAAATAAGGATGCGCTTTTGCAGGGTTGCGTCCTTTGTCACTGGCTGCCCAATCTGCACACCACGAGCGTCTAGAACTTGAGGTGATCTTTCGCCCAGAACGCCGCCGCGCCCAGCAGCGCAAGCAGCGGCACCAGGATCGCCGCGATGATGCCGCCCTTCGAGCTGCCTTCGCAATTCTCGGAGGATCCACTTGAAGAACCATCCTTCGCGCAGGTCGCAGGCGCCGGAACGCTCGGCTCGGGTGCCGGCTCACTTGTCGACGTCCCCACCTCCGGCTCTGGGACTTCCTCAGTTGTCCGCGCGGCGGACTCGGACGTGGTAGTCGACTCGGACGTGGTAGTCGACTCGGTCGTCGAAGAGGATGCCGTCGTAGTCAGCGTTGTTGAAGACTCTGGTGCGGGCTCAACCAGCGTAGTCGTTGGCGTAGTTGTCCGCGGAGCGGACGCTTTCGACGTCTCCGAGGTCGAAGGTTCGATGGTTTGGGTTGTCCGCGGGGCGGACACTTTCGGCGCCTCCGAGGTCGAAGGCTCCGTGGAAGGCTCCGCCGTAGTCGTTTCGGTTGTCCGCGGCGCGGACACCTTCGGCGCCTCGGAAGTCGAAGGCTCCGTGGAAGGCTCCGCCGTAGTCGTTTCGGTTGTCCGCGGCGCGGACGC
Organism: Corynebacterium sp. NML98-0116; assembly: GCF_001767255.1. GTDB lineage: Bacteria > Actinomycetota > Actinomycetes > Mycobacteriales > Mycobacteriaceae > Corynebacterium > Corynebacterium pseudogenitalium. The sequence continues at coordinate 411,138 of NZ_CP017639.1, read as the reverse complement.
TTTCGGTGCTTCCGAGGACGCGGACGAAGACGTGGACGAGGTCGCGGACGAGGATGTGGTCGTCGAAACCTCTGACGTGGTCGGAGACGGTGTGACCGAAGTAGTCACCGACGATGGCGCAGCAGAAGAAGTGACGTCCGTGGTTGTTGGCGTCGGCTCCTTTGCCAGCAGCTCGTCCAGGTTTTCCTGCGCCTCGACGACGCGGAAGAACGTGCGGTCAAGCTCGGCTTGCGCCTTGTTGATTTCTGGTGCGTAACCGGTGCGGCGCACAACCTTCATGAGCGCTTCGGCGATTTTGTGTTCTTGCTTGGCGGTCGCCAGCGCCGCGCGGGCTTCCTCAACGCTCTTTGGTTTCACTGCGGGCGCGTAGCTCGGGGCTTCGTACTGCGGTGTTGTGGCTCCACAGTTCGGGCAGCAACGAGGCGATGACGTGGAGGTCTCCCCGCTTGTCGACGGCCCCACCGTCGGCGTTGTCCGCGTAGCGGAAGTCGTAGACGTAGTTGGCGTTGCCGACACGCTCGGGGCCGCCGAAGTGGTTGTCCGCGGCGCGGACGTGGTCGACGTGGTCGGAGTTGGCGTAACCGACGTAGTCGACGTGGTCGGAGTTGGCGTAACGGACGTAATCGACGTGGTCGGAGTTGGCGTAACGGACGTAATCGACGTGGTCGGAGTTGGCGCAACCGACGTAGTCGCGGTTGTCCGCGGCGCGGACGTGGTCGACGTGGTAGGCGTTGTGGACGTGGTCGTTGAGGTCTCGCTGGCGAGCTGCTCGCGCAGCTTCCCGAGGTTTGCCTTGGCTTCCGCGAGGGCACGCTCCGCATTCTCCACGTGCAGGCGCGCCAAGATGCGGTCCTTCGTACTCCGAGCGTTCTTCTCAGCCTGCTCGGCCTTCTTCAACGTGGCTTCTGCGTCGGCGACGATGCGTTCGCCCTCTTCGACCGTGGAAGGCTTTGGCGGGGCGACGTATTCCGGCGCAACGATGTAGTCGGTGCTCGGTACCTGCGAAGACGTCGAGGACGGCTTAGAGGTAGAAGGCTTAGAGGTAGCAGTCGTCGAGGTAGACGGCGTGGTCTCCGGAGCGATCGTCACAGTGACGGAGGGCGCTTCAGAAGTCGTCGAGCTCGTCGAGGTCGTTGGCAGCGGTAGGGCGCTCGGGATCGTCGGCATCGGCAACGGTGGCAGGTCCGGGAGGGACGGCTGGCTCGACGACGAAGACGAAGAAGACGATGTCGTCGGCTTTGGCTTCGGACGCTCGGAAGTCGTCGGCGTCACCACCGGTGGCAAAGGCGAAGGCTCAGGCGAAGGCTCCGGTGTAGGAGTCGGCTTCTGGCGCAGGTTGTTGCGCTGGATGAGGATTTCGGCGTCGAGAGGCTGGGGTACCAGGCCGGGTTTACGGGAGCCTCCGACGACCATAAGGAGGTCGTCGCAGCTGTGCGCGAGTGCCATCGCGTGGCCCATTTCGTGCGCGATGGTCATAATGCGGCTTTTCGCCTCAACATAGCGCCCAAACATCCTGGGACTAATCCGCACGGTCAGTGTCGGCCCGCCGCCGGTCACGCGCCCCAGCGGCCGCAGGCTTGGGTCCACGATCACGCTGACGGCCTCGGGCGTCTTGTGGTCGATGAACTTGATATCCAGGTATCCACCTCGGTCGCGCACGGCCTTGACCCACAGGTCGGCGGCGCGCTGGATGTCGGCGCGGTGGCCGGTGGTGTCGTAAAGGTAGAGGGTGTTGTTGCGGATGCCCGTATTGCGGTCACCCGCGAACGTAAACCGCGAAATGTCCAGTTGCTGCCCCCGCTTGAACTGCGACTTCAACGCTTTGCATTCGCTGCCGTTCGGCTGAACATCAACGTGCGCGTACGCGGGCGCTGTACCCCCTAGTACCAGGGAGAAAGTACAGACTGCAGCAAGGACATTTCGAGTTTTCACAAAGGTTTACTATATGAGGAATCGGCGCCCGTATGCAAAGACGGCTGCACCAATTATCGACGCCACCACCAACGCAAACAGCGCCCGCACCAGGGTGTTGGATCCGGTCTCAGCCGCGATACCGCGCTGCTCTGCCACCGGGGACTGTGCCGAGGCAGCCTGTGCCGGGGCAGCCTGCTGCTGCGCCTCAACAGGCGCCTGACCTGCAGCCTTGGAGGTTGCCAGGCCCTGGCGTGCCACCTCAGCAGCGTTTTCTGCCAGCAGCGCGTTGGAGTCCTTCACCTCGGCGTCGGTTGGAGGCTCGTTGATGCGGGCCAGGTCGGTGACGTAGGTCTTGCCGTCAGCGTTGAGGTAGTACGTCAGACCACCAATCGCGAGCACTGCCGGAAGCGCGATCAGGCCAGCTGCAGCCGGTGCCGGGTTGTTCGGGTCAACATCTTCGGCGGTGAATGGGACGTCCTGGTGGTCGCCGGTCGGGTCTGGCTGCTCGACGGGGGTCGTCGCTTCGGTTGCGGGAGCTGCCGGGGCTGCGGTTTCGGCAGCGGGGGCGTCGATAAGCCCGGCGACGGCCGCCTTCGCCACGTCCACTGCGCGCTCGCGGTCAGCCGCCGAGAGCTGGTCAAACGCGATGTTGACCAGGTTGCGGTCCGGCACGTAGTGGGTGCCGTCCTGGGTGAGGAAGTACTCGGCACCGTTGATGTCGTGGGTCACGGCCGGCAGCGGAATGTCCTGCGCCTGGGCCATGGGGACGATGGCGGTTGCGAGCGCGCCGGTCATGACGGCGGCCAAAACGGTGTTGCGCTTCATTAGGGGCTCCTTTGCTCAACATGAAGTCTCAAGTCTTACTTCATGGTTTAGCCCCACTGTAGACGCACTTCACCCCAGTCACAAGTGTTTACACAAAAAACTTCAGTTACTTTGCGCCGGTATCGGTCGGTGGCGCATCCAGCACGGACGAAAATTGCCACCCAATGACCGCGTTGCGAACCGAGTCCGCCAAAATATTGCGCGGCTGAATACAGGAGATCGTCAGCAGCCGGCCCGGGCGTGGCCCATCACCCCAAATATCAACATCGCTGGCCATGACCTCTTTCACCGGATCGTGCAGGTCAGTCGCGCGGTACGACAACCACTTCCCACCAGCTGCCTCGGAGTCGGCGGTGCGCAGGTACAGCATGTCCCCCACCCGGATGGTGTGCTGGTCGGAGGAGCCGTCGAAAAGCTGGTCAAAGACCCCGTGCACCCCTGCACCCGTGTGACCAGCGACGACCACCAGATCCTCAGCACCCGGCCCCGGCAGCGAATACGGCTTCTCCGGCGCCGTATACACACATGCCTTATCTAATGTGGCCGGATCCAAGGCGTCCGCGCGCACGCGGCACGGGCCCTCCTCGAAGTGCGCGCGAAGCCCGACCGAGGGAATAAACATCTCGAGCGGCTGCGACTGACCAAGCGCTGCAGGAACCTCTGCTGGAGGCTCGGGCGCAGGCGCAGGCTCCTCTTTGCCGCACCTTGCTGGCAGCGAGATGAGTGCCACGATCAGCATCAACGCCACTATTCGGCGCACCCAAAACACCCACTGCGGGGGGCGAGTTCGAGGAGGCGTGCGCATAGTGCAAATCGTAGCCGACACACCCGACACTTCCGCTACAATCGCGCACATGCAATCCATCAACGTCAACAAAGTCCCCGAAAACGCCCAGCTTATCGACGTCCGCGAACCCGAAGAGTACGCCGAAGTCCACGCCGTCGGCGCCACCAACCTGCCACTGAGCGAACTGACCACCCTCACCGACCGGATCGACCCCGACCAGGACATCTACGTCATCTGCCGCTCCGGCGGGCGCTCCTCCCGCGCGTGCGAATACCTCGAGCAGGTACACGGCTGGGAACCCATCAACGTCGAGGGCGGCACCATGGAATGGATCGCCAACGGGCTGCCCACCGAGTAGCACGGTTTCATTCCTGGCCAGCAGCCCGATACTCTGGGACTTATGGCCACGATTGAACTCCCAGAGGCGCTGACTACTTCGCCATCGTTCCAGATCGAACGCGTGCGCAGGCACACCAAAGACGAGGTGGAGCGCACCCTGGCGAAGCACGACTCCTCCATGCGAGAGTTCTGGGTGCTCAGCTGCGTCTCCGAGCAAGCACGCTCCCAATCGCAACTCTCCGAGCTGCTCGCGATCGACGCCTCCGACATGGTCCGCCTCATCGACTGCCTGGAGAAGCACGCGTGGGTCAAACGCGAACGCGACCCGAAGGACCGCCGCCGCCAAATCGTGACCGCCACCAAGAAGGGCGGCAAGGCCCTGGCGAAACTCGCGGAGGATGTGGCCGCCGCCGAGGAACGCGCCCTTGACGCCGCCAACCACAAGCAACTCAAGAACCTGCGGAAGCTGTCGCAGGCGATTTTGTAGCTTTTGCTTGACTCACTTCGCGCGGCGCGCACCAAATTCCCGGGTTTCAGCAGACCCGCGCAGCGTTTCCCCAGTTCACCAGCCCGTCGCCGCGGATCGTGGTGCCCAGCAAACTCCCAGCTACTCCTCGACAGCGTCCCGCCGACGCTTCCACCGCCGGTACAGAATCAGCAGCAACACCACCAGCACGATCAGGGCCACGAGGATCATCCACCAGCTGATGCCCAGGCCGGTGACGCGCGGTTCGGGGGCGTCAGGGTCAAGAGGTACGCGAATGGCGTGGACGAGCAGCCTGTCAGTGTTGAGCCCGTAGGGGGTACACGTGATCAGGGTGAGGCGATCCTCCCCTGGTTGGTAGCCTACGGCCTGGTATTGGTCCGGTTTCACCACTTCGCGGCTGACCATCTGGTAGCGCAGTCGCTGCCCCATCACGTCTATGTAGATGTCTTGGCCTGCTTTGAGGGTGGGGAGGGCGTCGAACATGGCGGCGTTAACCATGCCGGTGTGGGCGGTGATGACGGCGTTGGTGCCGTCGCCGCCGACGGGGAGGGTGGAGCCAAACATGTGGCCTGCGCCGTCGTAGAGGACGTGGGGTGCGGTGGTGTGGTAGACGGGCAGATCGACGCCGATGTCGGGGATGCGGATGCGCGCCATGATGCCCCCGGAGCCTGGCAGGTTGAGTTGTGCCATGTAGTCGGGCATGTCGGGGTCGTTTGGGGCGGGTGGGCGCGCGTGCGTGCCTGTAGCGAGGAGGCGTTGGTTGTAGTCGCGGGCGCGGGCGAGTTGGGCGTCGCGTTCTTCGGCGCTGAGGTTGGTGGTGTGTTCGCTGTAGGCGTCGGCTTGGCGGCGGAGTTGTTCGTTGGTGGCGAGTGTGGCCACGATTGGGTAGAGCAGCAGGAGCGCGCCGAGGATCAGCCCGATGAGCGAGATGAGGTTCCCGGCGCGTTTGCGGTTGGGTTGGCTCACTGTTCGTTCTCGTCTTCTTTTCGACGCGCCAGCAACCATCCCGCAACGATCAAGGCGAGGGCGAGCAGTGCGAGCCAGATGACGTTGGCGCCTGTGTAGGCGAGGACTTGGTCGACGCGGCCGCGCGGCCCGTCCTGCGAGGGCTGCCCCTCAGTTGTTGGTGTTGGTGTCTTCGGCGAGGTCCCCTGCGGGCCCGCAGGCGACGGTCCAGCCGGGCCCGATGAGCCTGCTTGCTCTGGCAACCCTGGCAGCAGCGGTATCAGCGGCAACAGGCCAAGCAGGCCCCACAGCCAGCGGCGATCCCCCTTAGAGGAGCCTTGCTGCGCGGGTGCCTCGATGAGCACGTAGGCGTGGGTGGCCTCCACGGTGACGTGGTTGCGTTCGGGGTCCATGCCGTTGGTGGTCAGGGTGGCGTCGGCACCTGCGGTGCCTGCCGCGGTGGCGCGTGCGTGTTGCTCCAGCGTGACGGTGGTACTGGCGTCAGTGGCTCGGGCGCGCGCGAGTTTTGCCAGGCCAGACTTGGTCAGGACTGCGCGCAGGCGGTTGCCTTCGCGATGGAAGGTGACATCGCCCGGGCCGAGCGCCACCCCGTTGATGCGCACCGTAGGCTCCCCAGAGAACTCCAGGTTTCCGGCGAGCGTGAGGATGAGCTCGTAGTGGCCGATGGTGCCGTCGTCAGATGGGTTGGGCGCCACCCCGCGGACGGTAAAGGTGACGTCCTCGCCTGGGTGGACGCGCTGGCGGTTAGCCTCGAGCGCCACACTGAGGTGCTGGGCTTTCGGCTCCACGGTGCGTGCGGACCCCTCCGTCACGGGTACCACGAAGGGCGCGAAGAAGACGTGTGACGCCGCCTTCGCCTCACTGTCGCCCAGCGTGAACAGGTACGCGCCGGGTTGCAGGCCATCGAGGGTGACGCGGCCGCCGCTGGTGCGCGCGGTGGCCACTTCGACGAACGTGTCGGGCTGCGTGCGCAGCAGCCGGGGCACGTCGAGAGAGGTCAGCGCCTCACGCCCCGCCTGGGTGCTCATATCCACGGTGGTGATGCGGGAGACGGTGACGGTGCGCTCCCCGATGGTGTCCAGGCCGTCGACACCTGCGGCGGCGCGCAGGTCCACCGTGACGCTGCCCGGTGCCGCAGCCACCGCAGCGGGTGGGCCGAAAACGGGCATGCCGACGCCGGCAACGCCGACCGTTACGGCCAGCGCCACCGCCATCGCAGCCCCTGGGTTGCTCACTGCTGTCCTACTTATGCCTTGCGGGAGCGCAGCTGGTAGACAGCGCCGCCGCCGAAGAGCACCACGCCGAGCGCCAGGATGATGAGCATGGTGCGCTCACCGGTTGCTGGCAGGCGGCCGAACAGGTTGTCCTTCACGTTGTTCACGCTGCCGGTGAGCGTCTTCGTGGCTTCGTCGTAGGTTAGCGGCTGTGGCTCCGGGTTGTTCAGGTAGCCGGACACGCCCTTGGTTTCTACTGCGCAGTAGTCGGCGAACTTGTTGTCCTTCTTGGTCAGGTTCAGGCCCTTGGCCTTCGCCTGGGCGGCACCGGCGTGCTTCTTGCCGTCGGCGACGGTCTGATCGGCGGTCAGGGTCGTTCCGGGCTTGCCGTCAATGACGACGCGCTGCGCGGCGGTGCCTTGTTCGACCTTCCAGGAGCCGTCGTTCTGCTTGGTGCAGGTAAAGATCTGGAACTGGGCGCCGGCGCCGTTCTTTTCGCCTTCCTTGGCCTGCTTGTTCAGCAGCTTGGTCACCTCAACATTGGCGAAGTTCAGTGTCGTGGCGCCACCGTCCGGGTCGTCGGTTGGGGTGGTGTTGTGCGGCTTGTCGTCGTTGGAGTAGTACACCTGCGCGGTGTTGTCGATCGTGCCGTTCTCGGGCAGGTCGACCAGCGTCGCGTCGAACTCGGTGCGCACGATCAGGCCCGGGTTCGCGGCGCGCAGCTCGCGCAGCTTCTGCAGGCCGTCCTTGGTGAACGTCACGTTGATGGTGTTGCCGCCCGCTTCGGGCACGGTGTAGTGCGTATCGACGGCAAGCGTCTCCGGCTCCTTATCGTCGGCGGACTTCAGCACCTGCACCAGCACGGGGTGCTCGGCCTGGGTCCACTTGAGGTTCGCCGACAGCGTATCGACGACCCTCAGTTGATCGCCTTCCGGGTTCGGGCCGAATGCTGGGATGGGGGCGTCGATACGGTAGCGGGCCTTGTCACCAAGGGTGGTGTTTTCGCTGATGAGCGACTTCTTCGGCTCGAGGATCTGGTTCTTCGGGCTGATGGTGCGCTCGTACTTCGCCTCGCCGTTCTCGAATGCTGGGAGGGTGAGCAGAAACGGGGTTGCCACGGAGTGCTTCGCGCCCTCGGCGCGCAGCTCGGTGACGCGGAAGAGGCCCACGCCGAGGTCCGTGAACACGGCCTCGCCGTCAGCGTTCGTGGCGACTTCCTTCGCTGTGAAGTTCGGGTCCGCCTGCACATCGGAAACCTTCTTCTCGCCTTCTGCGGCGACGTCTTCCCAACCCTTCGCGGTGTTCAGCGGCGCGGTGGCGATACGCTCCACCTTGAAGGTGACGTCCTTGATCGTCTTCAGGTCGTCGAGTTTGCCGTTTTCGCCGATCGGCTCGCCCTTGTACTTCTTGATGGTCAGCTTGGTGGCGTGGTTGACGTCGACCTGCGCCTGGGCGACGGCGGCTGGCATCGTCGCAACGATGGAAGCGCCCACCGGGCCGACAAACGCGACGGCCGCCGCGGTGGAAATTGCGAGTGCGGAACGGGAAATGATGTGTTTCATGGTGTCTAACTTTCTGTTGTTGGAGTTGTTGAGGTTGAAGTCTGTGTCAGGAAGCGTCGGGCGCTGAAACCGAAGATCAGCAGGCCAAGGAGCAGAATCCACACGAGTGTAGTGCTGCCGGTATCGGGCAACAACCAACCGATGGTCGACGGCAACCGCAGGGCCCCGTATGTGGATTCGGCGCTGACCATCCCGAGGGTGCCTGTGGCCGCCTGCAGCGTTGCGGTGCCGCGGTGACGGAACGTGCCGTCCGCGGGGATGTCCACCGTGATGGTGCACGTCGCGGTCTGGCCCGGGGCCAGCGCGGCGCGTGTTGCCTCACACGCGGCGGCAGGGATGGTGCCCTGCTCCCCGATGGTCTGCGGGCCCGCGGGGGTGTGCACCGTCATGCCTGCCAGGGCTGGGTCGCGAAGCACCATGTTGGACAGGTCGAACTGGCCGGTGTTGGTCAGCTCGTAGGTGATGTCCATGGTGGTCGCGTTGTCGGGCAGCAGGGCGGTGTCGGCAACGCTGGTGACGCTGGACAGCGGGGTGCCCGCGATGTGCTTGCTCAGGGCCACGCTGGCGAACTTGTTCAGTGCGGTCGCGGTCCAGGCGTCACCGGCGCGGCTGGTGTCGGTGGCCTCCGGGGCGAGCACCTTGAATCCCACCGCTGGCATACCCAGTTCGGTGAGGTAGCCCTCCCCTAGCTTGGCGCCCTGCGAGGTCAACGCGAACGTGTATGTGCCTTCCGCTTGTTGTTCCTCCACGGTGCACTCGCTGTTGACGGGCACCCCACGCAGCAGGTGGGTCTGGCCGCTTCGGAGCTCGAAGGGGTCGCGCTGGCCGTCGCCGCAGTTCGCGGTGAACGTATAGACGCCGTCAGTCTCCGGAGCGCCCGCGGCCCGCTTCGTGAAGGCAACGTCCACCGTGGCGCGCGGGTGGTGTGCTTGCACGCCGACGACCACCGCTGGGTCCACCGCGGCGTCGGCATCCGGCGCATCCGCGGGAACGGCCACGGAGTACTCGTACTCCTTGGAACGCACGTCCTGCGGCGCAACCTCGTCGACTGTTGTCGCAGGGCCCGCGTAGGCGCCGCTCTCCCAGGCAGCAAAGCCCAGGTAGGGGCGCCGGTCACCAGCGGCAACCTCCACCTCACCGCGGGCGCTCAAGGCTCCTGCGGAATCCACAGTCAGGGTGCAGGAGGTACCCGCAGGCACCTCGAAGGTGCGAAGACCGGTGACCGGGACGGCATCCTCGCGCGGCAGGGGCCGCTCAGGCACGTCCGTCAGGCCGAACTGCACACGCGCGGTGGACAAGGTGGCGTCGCCGTCCTTGCACACCAGCTGGCCGGTGTAACCGGCGGGGTCCGCGCCGTCGAGGTACCCGGTTTGGCGCATCGCCACCTGCAGGTTGGTGGTGCGGCGCCTCACCTGGTTCACCAGGTGCAGCTGTGCGCCGTTGGCGGTGACGTCCGCTTCGGCGCTGGGCTGCGCGGTGGTCACGCGCAGTTGCGCGGGCACGTTCTCCATCGCGATTTCGCGCAGGCTGCAGTGCGCGCCGACAGGCACCGCAGCGCCCACGCCCCCGTCAGAGACGTAGCGCAGCCCGCCGTCTACCGCGGTGAAGTCGCCCGGTGTCAGCTGCAGGGGCACGCCGGGGGCGTCAGTCAGCTCGGTGCCAAGCGCCCGGCACTGCAGCGCGAAGCGCATCGTATTCGCCCAGCTGAGCAGCCGCATGTCCGCGGGTGCGCCCTCGATGTCTTTGCGCAGGGTCAGTGGCGCGGTCTGGTAGGCGTAGCGACTCGTCGCACGCACCGCGTTCTGGGCGGCGTCTTCCTCCACCACAAACGCAGGAGCGACCGCCGCCTCATTCCCCTGCTCGAGCGGCTTGCCGGTGGCGAGCGTCGCGTCACCCCTGCTCACCGACCAGTCCACCGACTCCGGCACCACCGTCGCCTGCAGCGGGCCGTCCTGCGTATCCGCCTGCAGATGCAGCGGCGCGTACCCTCCGAGCTCCACGGTGCAGGCCACACCCACAGGCACGCCGTGAACGGTAACCGTGCCCTCCCCGTCCACGGTGGCGCTGCGACGCAGCAGCTCGGCGTCGCCGTCGCGGCACACCACCGTCACCGGGTGCGCTTGCAGTGCCGCGTCGAGCGTGTTGCCTGCGGCCTCGTACGCCGCACGCGCCTGGCCCGGAAACTCGACCCCCGTCTGCACCGTGGCATCAGTGACGTGGCGGGAGAACGTATTCACGAACTCCACCTTGTTGCCCGCCTTCGCGATAGTAAACGTGTTGCCCGCCTTGCCATCAACGGTGGTGGTGGCAGTCATATGGATGCCCGGCTCCGGGGTCAGCGGGTTCTCGGCGACGGTACAGCTACTGCCAACCACCAGGTCATCCTGGGTAATCACCACGCCGTTGCGCACCGTCGCCTGCAAAGAAGCGCCCGGGGTGCCGTCCGGCAGCACACAGCGCAGCGACGCCGGATACTCCCTCTGCAGCCACGCCTCCTGCTTCGCGGGCGCGATGAGGTGCTTCGTCGCCGGATCGAACTGGACGTTCTTCACGCCGGTGATGGTGGCCCGCTGGTACGCGAACTCGTCCTCCACCGCCAGGGTGGCGCGCTCCCCGACCGTGAATGCCACGCCCGGCGCCAGCTCGGTGGCCTGCTCGCCGCCCGGCGCGTAGTGGCCCACGGTGGTGTGCGTGATCGGGTAGCGCACGCCCTGGCTGTTGGTGCGCTCAGTGTCCAGCGGGGTGCGTCGTTCCAGAGTGCACTGGGTGCCCGCCGGGATTTCGGCGGCGGTGAAGGAGCGCTGGGCGCCGTCGACAAGCTGGAAGGCTGACTGGAACGCGCCGCACGTCAATTGATAATCGACGCCCACCTTCGGGTACAGCGCCTGCTCCCCGGTGTAGCGCTGCGTGATGGTCAACCCGTTGCCGGCGGGCGTAAACGTGTTGGTCACCGTGGCCGTGTTGGTCGGGGCGGTGATGGTGAGCGTCGCGTTGTCCACGTCAGTGTCCCAGTTCACGCCGCCGGGCAGCTGCGGGCGATCCTCGGTGAAGGTACACGTGTTGCCGTAGGGCACGCGCATGGTGCCGCCGGGGCTGTCGTCGACACGCGGGTCCCCGACCTTCAGCGTGACCGGCGCACCGGGGGCGACCGTTGCGGTTCCCTCAAGTTTGACCGCCGTGCCCTGCCCATTGGCGACCACGTTTCGGCTCCCACACGCGAAGTTGAACGTGTAATTCGCCGGCAGGCCGCGCACACCGTTCGCGGTGACCGCCTTGGCCAGCTGCGCGGTGCCGTACTTGTAGTCGTAAGTACGGGTGATGGTGAATGCGTCCGCCTGCCCATCGCCGACCGTCAACGTCTGCGGCGCGACGGTCGTGCTCTGCAGCTCGAACGTGCGCACCGGGCCCTCGCCGGGAGCCGCGGTGGGCTCCTGCGAGCTCAACGTACACGTAGATCCGACCGGCATCTTCGGGATGACGGCGTGGCCATCAGTCAGCGTCACAGTGCCGGTGCGCTTCGTCGCGTCCGGGGCCGTGCACGCATAGTTCGCGCTGAAGCCCTGGCCCGTCACGGACGGCAACGCACCCGCCGGGCCCGCAAGCACCTGGTGCACCTGCACATCGGCGGTGCGGTAGTCGTAGGTGCTGCGGATTTCCACCGGCTCGGCGGCCGCAGGCCCGGTCGCAGGCAGGCGGAGCGCCAGCCCGTCCTGCTGCTGGGCGGCACCGGTGGCGTCCCTGCTGGTCAGGCTGATGTACTTCTGCTGCTCCGCTGTCAGCCCTTCGACGGGGCGCAACACGCAATCCTGCCCGCGTGGCACACCATCCACGGTCACCGGGGCGCCCCCGCGGACCGTGATCTGCCGCGCAGGCGCATTGGTGGCCGGGCAGCTGAGCTCAAACGTGAATTCCTGATTCTGCAGCACGGGCGTCGCCGCCGGGCCCTGCACCACATGACGCAACTGCAGCGTCGCAGTCCGCGCCGAGTACTGGTTCTCCGCCTCAACAGCCGCAGGTGCGGTATTCGGCTGCAGCGTCAACGTATGCTGCGCGCTGCCCTGGTTCGGGGTGCCGTGGGTGGCGCCATTCCACCGCAGATCCAGGTCCGCGCCCGACACCGCCGCAGGCGCGGTTTCCTTGAGGGTGCACGTCGCGCCGGCTGGCAGGCCGTCGACAAGCTGGCGAGAACCCGGCTGCACCTCGCGGGACCCGCTGAGCTTCACATCCGGGTACGCGGCCTGGAACCCCTCCGGGGCCGTGCACGCGTAGTCGATGGTGAACTTCTTGCCGGCAAGCTCCGCGTAATTGCTCGCCGTGCCGGTGACCCGCTTGTTCAGCTCCAACGATGCCGGGGCGAAGCGAGACTTCCAGTGCACGTTACAGTTGATTTCCCGGTTTTCCTTGTTCGCGAATTGCACCTCGGAGACGCCCTCCGCGCGGTTTTCCCGGAACCAAATGCCACTGCGCTCCGCATCCGCGCGGCTCAGCGGCGCACCGTTGTGCGTCAAACGCACCGGGGCCTGGTCAGTGTTGGCTCCTGGCTCGTACACGAAGGTGTCCGTGGCGCCGTCAGCGGAAATCGCGCTACACGTCCACTCCGGGGAGTAACGACGAAAGGCCAGATCCTTCCCAGCCATCGTCGACTGCAGCCCGACAGTATCCTCCGGCACACCGTCCGCGTTCAGACGACGCAGCACCGGAGTAGTGCTCGACCCACCGACTGGCTCAATCCAGTTACGCTGTTGCCCATCCTGGGTGAAAATCCTCGTCACCGGCTGCTCCGCCTGGCCGGTGAACGCCTGCTGCGCCGCCGTGTCCGCCGTGCCCAGCTCCTTGCCTTCCTGAGTGGAGATGCGGTTAAGCGCGATCGCCATCGCGAACGCCTGGTTGCCGCGCGGGTCCGGGAAGCGTGCCGTACCGCCCGAGTTCGACGCGATGCCAATCTCAAACGCCGTCGGCGAATCCAACCCAACAAGGAACGTGCCGTAGGTACCGCCGGAGTCATTATCACAGATGAAGTCACGTTTCTTGCCGCCCATGTCGGCCCACTGCCACTGATTCCTCTCGACGCCCGCCCCGAACGTCTTCCGGCACGCCTCACGACTGCCGTTCGGCGTCAGCCTAATCGGCGGATTGACCGTGCCCGTGCCGCCCGAGTTGGAGACATCCACGCTGATCATTTCGCCGCCGAGCACACTGCCCGTCGACTCGGCATCCGCAACCATCATCCGAAACGACGGCAGCGGCTGCCCGCGGTACGTGAACTTCACGTTGCGGAACGAAAGGCGCACGAAGCGGTTCTTCTCCGTCTGGAAAATGTCATTCGCGGTAGCCCCCGTCTCCGCAACGAAGAACGATTGCCCCGCAATCTGGTTCCCGAACGCAGCCCGGCTCCACGGCGGCTGCTGCCCCGCCGACAAGCTGCCCTTATTCGACCCCGTCCCCGTATCCGAGGCCTCCACCGTCACCGTGTACGTCAGCGTGTAATCCCCGAAACGCTTCGTCACATTGTGCGTCCCCGGCTTCGCAATATCCGACGCATCAATCCAACACATCTGGTTCGCCCACTTCTTGGCGTCCCCGTCCGCCTTACGAAACGAGCAGTCCCCAATATTGACGCGGCCGTTAGCGTCGGCGGCGCTCGCTGAGCTTTGACCGCCGAGGCCTCCGAGCACGGCAACCAGCGCGAGCAGCATGGACACAACTACTGCCGCTGCGGCTCGTCGCAGCCGAGGCGGTTCGCCAAATGCTGGCCAACCCGCTGTTGTCATGAAACCGCCCTTTTTGCTGTGCTCCAGCTTCTATGGATGCTTCTATTGGTGTAAAACACCGCAATCGTACCGTGCTCGAGGAGAGAACAGCAATACTTACAGAGCCTTAAGAATCCCCAGGTAAATGGGGGTGGGGGTTTGCTTTTTGGGTGGGCGCACTGTGGGGCCCTCCGCATTACCTTGCTGAGCTTTCTTCCCCTTTTCCTGAAGGACCCCATTGGGGCTTCTTCTTGGGAATAATCATACTGCCCAACAGGCTTAAGAAACCGAGAATCCCCATACCCGTTGCAAATGGAGTTCGGTCAAGCAGCTCAAGAATTACCGCCACAGCCAAAAACAAAACCGCTAGGCAGACAAACATCCACTGTCCTCTTCTCACCGCTCTCCCCTCTTCACGGATTGATTCGGCTAGAGCGTAGTTGACTGCGGCGTTGGACCTTGTCGCTTCATTCGCCGCAATGGCAGAGTCCTCTGCCATTGCGACAATTCTGTTTGCTAAACCAGCTTCGACCTCTTCGTAAGCTTGAAGTTCACTAGGATGAGGCAAAGGAGCAACTCGCATCACGCTCATGAGATCGTGCGTGACCCTGTTACTAACCTGATCTAGCACCTCGGCTTCTAAAACATCATCTTGTTCTGAGAGTCGATCGCCTGCCGCAGTGCCTGCCCCGTTTGCTTCCACGCTTTCTCCAGGTTTTCCGCTGGATCGTGGATACGTGCTTCCCGAATTATCCGACCGTCGCTGGAGCGAGCTATCACCCTGCCACGGGTCATGTTGCGCATCGTTCGAGTGCTCATTCGCCATCCCACCTCCATCTCCTGGTAAAGAACGTTTATTGTCCCATAGCCATTACACTATGACAATTATGCCATCGACATCCCTTTCTGGCAGGTAAGTACAGGCGACATCAGACTCCAACGTCCACGCACCAAATTCCTCGATTTATCCCCATCAAACCCGACGTTTCACCAGCTCACAACACTCGAGGTCCATATGGAATGTGGTCTTAGACCGGCATCCTCCCGCAGGTTTGAGGCGCCTCAACGATTAACTCTCTAACCGCCTGTCCGTCCGTTTCAGCCATTAATCCCACAGTTTCTCCGCGTAGAAGCCGCCGTCTGCAGCACTTTGCTAGCAGCGTGGCTTTGCACGACAGACGGGCTACCCATGCTAGAGTTGCTATGTCCATAGGGTTTTTGGACACGGAGTCCGGTGTCTTTTTGGACACGGAATCCATGGTGTTCTTGGGCACTTCTAGCGGCTTACGGTTGCAGCCTGCGTTTCGGCCGGGGCTTGGATAATTTCGGGTTCATCCGCGGTGGTTGGCGATGTTTCATTCCTTCGACGAGGTTAATGTTGATCTGACCACCTGGCGGCCTGTGGCTCAACGTGATCGGAAGGGGCACGCTGAAGAGGAATTCACCATCATGGGCCGTGTAGAACTCCGCAACATTATCGACTGCGACTGTCGAGTAGAGCCGACGGTTTTTAAACCTCAGACCAATGTAGAGCCCGAAACCGCATACGCGTACAACGCCGTCTTTGCTCACGCAGAGCTGGTCTGGGATGCCCCAATGGTTTGTTGATTGTGGCGTCGGCGCCGTTAGTGTGGAGGTGTCGGTGGGAGGTATGCCTTGCTGAGCTGCCATGTCATCGGTGTTGGCCTCGTGTGAAGTTGCCGCTTCCACGGGGCCGTTTGGCATTTTGGATATAGCTTGAGGATTGTGTGCTTGGTTATAGGCAACTACGCGGGCCCAGATTTGATCAGGATCGAGTGGATGCGTAGGCGACGGTGCCTTGGGGAAGGTATCGAAAGCCTGGCGTGGTGTGATATGCATCTTGCCGACCAGCAGTGATTGGTGCCGTCGTTGTTCGTTGTATACCTGGCGATATTCGGCCAGATAGGTGTTGACCTCAGCAAGGCTTGCTGGGTGGCGTGCATCGAGGAACTGGGTCAACGTACGGTGAGATCGCTCGTCTTTTCCCTGGGTTGTCGGTGCGAAACCAGCAATAGCAAGTACGCCTTGGCTGGCGAGCCAAGTTTCAGTAGCAGAGAGAAAACCCCGGTGGTAGGTGGCGAACGCATCGCCATTGTCAGAAAGGATTTCTTGGGGTTTGCCGTAGGCGGCGAACGCTGCGGCCAGCGTAGCGCGCGCATCAGTACCGTTTTCCGGTAGAGCGAATGCTGTGGTTCCGACATCAAATCTGCTGGCATCATCGATGATCTGGTAAATCGTGACATGCGTGTGGGCATGGTCGAAGAGGCGATAGACCAGTCCATCGATTTGCCAGAGTTCACCGACGAAATCACGGGCGAAGCGCTTATAGGAACTCCGCGGCCGTTTGCGGGCATTGGCATCAACAAATCCCAGCTCATACAGCCACGAGGCGATTGTGGACCGCGATGGGGTGCGATCTGCACCGACAGAGTCGAACAAGAAGTAGTAGATCGACCAAGGGCCATAATCCAAGCCTTGTTCCATCAACTGTTGCCTGGCGTGAATGACTGCGATTTTGTCGGCCTCGTCAAATTTCTTCATCGGATTCTTCGGGGCAGTCGAATCCGGCACGATACCTGCTCGGCCTTTCTGCGCTATCCGGTTTTTGATGTTGTGGTACGTCTGTCGCGAGATCCCCAATTCTTTGCAAAACTGTGTGACCGTCTTGCCGTCACGAACGGGATCGAAATCTGCGACCTTTCTACGTTTATGCAATGGAATAGCCATCCGGCTATTCCACCGCCGTAACCGTCCAAAAAGCCACTAGACATCCCGTCCAAAAACATCCTGGACTCCGTGTCCAAAAAGTCCCTAGACATCACATACCCATGCTAGAGTGTCCGACTAGCGTTGCACCTTCATCGAAAGCCGAGTCTCAGGCTTAAGGGTCTAAAGGGGCATTACTCCCATCTGCAATTCTGTTCACAAAATCCCGACTCCGCTCGTGATGACTATCCCACCCCAAATACCTATCCCCAAGAAGTCGGCTCCGAGGACCTATCAGGGGCTGAAGAGACATCATGCGTGTAGCCCCCAGCAAAAGCAGCAACGGAAAAGCGGGAAAGTCCCAACCCTTCCGTTGCTGCCTCCCAGATAGGCCTACTCCCTAGTCCCCGATCTGATCACGCCCACGCTTCACGATCAACGGGTCCGGCGTCCCCACCACATCATGGTCCTTGTTGGTGTATTCGAACTTGCTCAGGATGTAGCGCATCGCGTTGAGGCGGGCGCGCTTCTTGTCGTTCGACTTGATGGTGATCCACGGCGATTCGTCAGTGTCCGTGTAGCGGAACTGCTCTTCCTTGGCGTTGGTGTAGTCGTCCCACTTGTCCAGGGATGCGAGGTCCATCGGCGACAGTTTCCATTGGCGCACCGGGTCTACTTGGCGGATGGCGAAGCGGGTGCGCTGCTCTTTCTGGGTGACGGAGAACCAGAACTTGGTCAGCGAGATGCCGGAGCCAAGGATCATGTTCTCAAGCATCGGCACTTCACGGAGGAATTCGGCGTGTTGGGATTCGGTGCAGAAGCCCATGACGCGTTCGACGCCGGAGCGGTTGTACCACGAGCGGTCGAAGAACACGATTTCGCCTGCTGCCGGGAAGTGTTGGATGTAGCGCTGGAAGTACCAGGAGGTGGATTCGCGCGGGCTCGGCTTTTCCAGGGCGACGGTGCGCGCACCACGCGGGTTGAGGTGCTCGTTGAAGCGTTTGATGGTGCCGCCTTTACCCGCTGCGTCACGACCCTCAAAAATAATGATGTGGCGCTGACCAGTGTCTTTAGTCCAGTTCTGCCACTTCAGCAGCTCAATCTGGAGGGCACGCTTTTGTTCTTCGTACTCGCTCCGGCTGAGGCGTTCTTCGTAGGGGTAGTTTTCGCGCCAGGTTTCGATTGGTGTCCCGTCCGGCATGAGCAGCGCCGGGTCGTCTTCATCGGTGTCGTCGACGATCCAGCCTTCTACGGCGGCGAGGTCGATCATTGGGAGTTCGTCATCCTTGTGGTCAGCCATGTATCAAGTTTAACCCCATTGCCCCCGGATCGGCGCTGATTGTTGGTTTTTATTTATCGACGCCACCCCCGTTTTCCCACGCATTCCCAAAAGGGAAAACCCCGCCACATTTTGTGGCGGGGTTTGTATCAGGGGGTCTTAGGAAACCAGACCGATCAGCTTCACGATGGCGTCTGCGCCTTCGCCGAGCTGCTTCAGAATGGTCAGAAGTGCGCCTGCTACGTGTGCGTCAGACGAGAGGAACGCCCAGTTCTCGAGTGCCTGCATGAGTTTACTCCTTTGAGTTTAAAATCAGTGGGATGTTGAGAGTTAAGCCGTGATTATTTCGGCAGGGCAGTTGCTTTGTCGCCCAGCTTGCCGAAGTTGATAAACAGGTCCGGAATGAGGCGGAACAACTTGACGATATTGCTGGAGAAGGTGCTGAAGTCCTTCAACGCGTCGGTGATGACTGCGAGATCCATACTTACCCCTTACAGGTCTTGACATTGTGGGCGGGTGCCCGTGTGTCTACATTTCTTAAGGTTGCACACCGTGATGGTGTGTCTTAGCCGTTAATTTTGCACGTATTTTTAACTCACGTCAAGGCTTCGTGAATGATTCACCTCACATTAGGGGCACCCGGCGCGTGTACCTTACATACATGACGTGACAGCAAACGTTCAGGCGAGTTTCCCCAGCGCATCACCACAAAATATAAAATACTACTTAAGCTGCTGAAATGCGTTCATACAGGTGACCGCAAACTATTCTTCCACCGTTTCTTTGAACTTCCTGTGTAAAAGCGACATTCGAACCATTGTTGCACGGCCCCCTATTTCTGATAGTTCGCTGAGCACGGATCGTTACGGCTTTCGCTTCCACCCCACCGCCACGACGATCTCTCACCCCAGCTAAAAAGCGTTCGGCATTAGCGAACGTTCGGCAATACCGAACACCCCAAGCCATGTTGACTGGCATGCACGCTTTAGCCCAGATTTTTCGCCCGGCCGCAGATGTTAATCACTGTCGTCGATACAACCGTTCCTCGTGTTGGTTCGGTCTCGACAAACCTTTTCAATCGTGTAAAATCCGATACATAGTTTCCCCGTTCTCCTCGGAGGCGGGTTTTCTTTTTGCCTAGTTTCGCATGTGGAACTCTATCACGCTGTTATTAGTGGGTCACGTCTATGGCTCATGGCGGCAAAAGAGGATATGTTGGAGTGACGACGGGCCGGTTACCGGAGCGTTGTCGCCTGGAGGCGCCTAGGCTCCAGAGCTTTTTAAGACCTCAGAGAATCCGTTTTTAGAGCTAATGCCTAAGGATGACGTCTTTTCGTGAGATTGATGTCTCCTCACGCCTCAGTCCGAAGGCCAGCCAAAGCCCTGTCACGCAAACGTACCCCCGTTGCAACTACATAGATTTCTAAATAGTTTTTTGGGCACGGTTACTGAAGCGTCGCAGCACGGCAACACTGGAACCGTTTCGCCTGCCGAGGAACACACGCAGGTTGCCTGGTCGTATCACGGAAAACTCGTCTCCGAAGTCGTTGACGCTTGCGAGGTAGAACGATTTTCCGCGACCGAGAAACGCTTCAGGACGCAACGCTGGCGCTGGTTCGCGTCGCCAGAGACAAGGCAACCGCACGGGCCTCGACGAAGTCATCGAGCATTTAGGGTTTTCCCGGTCCGAGCTAGAGGCCGAACTTCACAGCAACAAAGCATAGCTATACAGCGCAAGTCACCCCGCGCATAAGCCCGCCTCATTGACGACGCCATCTACGACCTAGAAACCTCCAGCGCGGAGATACACAAATTGGGGTCACCTGTTAAACAAAGTGGTTGAGATCCTAAGGCCTTCATCCGCGAGTCCGCGATCGACAAACACCGCGAAGAAATGACCACACCCGAAGTCTGCGACTGGGTAGCACACTTTACCGGCCGGCACCCAGCAGCAACATCGTTAAGGAACTGGATTACTGACAGACGCAACGGCTACATCCGAGCTGCCCGGAGGGTGTTATCGGCAAAAACAGCGCGACGTTTCGTGGGGTACCCGCCATCCCCGCGGTGGCTACTTCCTCACTACGTTGTTGTTCGAAAATGCTACGCGCGCTTCTTCAGAAAATACGATTTCCAAAACCTATTTTTCGAACGATCCTCAGGGTAGCGACGTGCCATGAATTCATCTGTGCGGTGACGTGAAGTTTCGGCAGCTTCCAAAAGGGCAGCAACAATTTCAGGGTCGACTGACGAAATGTGCGCTTTGTCTTTACGTCGCTGCGGATAGCGTGTCGTCATTTGAGTTTCTCCTTCCCCTCATCTTCGTCATCGTAGTGCAAAATGAGCACCGGCAGGAGCATCGCAAAAATACAAATGAATCCAACGGAATATGGGATTATCCCAAGTGAACGAAGAGTTGTGTTTGTTCCACTCCTATTTCGTTCCGGTTCGGCAAAAGCGAGACCCCCACCTGGCGTAAGGTTTCCTGGACTACTCGACTCCTTGCGCAGTTGAGCCTCAAGAGCATTGGCGTAATCTTCAGCTGCCTGTGCGATTTCCTTTTCTTCTTCGGCGATTTTGCGCGAAGTCAAAACGCTCCTAATGAGACTCGGTGACTGCAATCGCATGAGGGCGTTGTTGGTAAGAGAGTTGTCAATTGCCCATTGCAGCTGTTTGTAGTACTCGGTGCGATCATCTGACTCTTTTTTCTGCTCAATAGTCTTGAACCCAGATATCAACGCTATAGCTGCAACTATTGGGGTCAAGCTAGGAAAAACATATTTGCATACCCTTGACAAATAAAACGGCCATGATAGGTCTGAACACCAAATATAGTATCCAGCAATTACACCGATTAATAGGAGAAATCCACAAACTAGAAGCTTGACCTTAAGCCGCTGAGAAGGCAACCGCTCTTCAGTACTTTTGGACAAAAATTTCCTATGTTGATTGAGATCGCCCATGTGCCACCCCCAGTATTAGCACTAGCACTATTGCTTATTACTCCAAATAAGCAACACGTCAGGCGTAGTCGACGTGTGTTCCCCTTTGTACATTTTCCGTTTTGCGAGCACCCAGACACCACTACTTGCAGCTGGCCGAGGCAAAGCATTCGGTTCGTCCAAGACGTGGGAGTCGGCTCCCAAAACAGCGTAGTTGGTATCTGCAGTTTTTGGCTCTAGTTGTGCACAACCCGCCCGAGTGAGGGGAACACCACGTTACTAAATGCGTAGTCCTAACAGCTGGTCGGCGAAAACCTGCCTCAGCCCCCATCACGCCATGTACCGCTCAATCCCCTTCACCGACAGCAGAAGATGCAGCGGCTGCCCCGGCATCTCCTGAAAACCAGCGTGCTGCATGTAGAACTGCTTCGCCCGCTCGTCCAGCGCGTGCACAACTACCGCCGCGGCACCGACTTCAACGGCAACGGTAAAACAGCGCTCCAGCGCATCGCGCAGCAGCGCCTTGCCAACGCCTTTCCCCTGAGCATTCTGGTCAACCGCAAGCCGTGCAAGGATGATCACCGGAATAGGATCCGGCCGCCCCTTCGCAAAACGCTCCGGCGCCACCTTAGCGACGATACCCCCGGTACACACCGCATAGTAGCCAACGACCCGCTCATTCCACGTTGATACATACACCGCACAGTTGTTGGCACGCTGGTTTTGCATCGCGTAGCGGTGAAACCACGTATCAAGCGACGCCTCCCCGCACCGAAACTCAGCCCGATTATCCGACTTCTCCAACCGACGTGGCGGGTGAAGAATCCCATCAGCTTCCAAAGCTGAACTCCTTGCCAAAAGGAGTTTCCTCCGCAAAAAGCGTACCTAGCCGTGAAAAGTCGGCAGGCTGAGCAAGCAACTCCTCCACACGAGAAAAATCGTCCATCCCCAACACGAAGAGCCGCTGATCAGCAAGCACTCTGGCAGCGCGCTCAACAGCGCTCTCAAGCACAAACTGCGATACCGAGGAATTCGTCACCTCAGCCGCACGCCGCAGGCACTCCTCCTGCACTGACGATGTACGCAGATTCAGCCGTCTATCTTTCACAGCCATTTCAACCTCCCAAAACCCTTGTACTCACAATGTACACACACAAGAGGTCGAGGGCAAGGCTCGTAATTTGAGAGTCACCATCGCCACGGGTGCAGGTCTTCCTTATCGGGTTAAGCGACAAAATGTGTGCTTTTTTGGATATGGATTCCAGGTCCTGCCTGGGCCTACGGCGGGACAGTGCTCGTTGAATCGGGATTCCCTGCCGTAGACCGGAAGGTCCACCACTTCAGGCGTTGGATGTGCTATGACAGCAGACTGTTAAACCAGCTGCATGCCAACTCAACACAGAAAGAGAAAACACAACAGGCCCCTATGCACGGCATGCGAGCACACCGCCACAAAAATGGGCACCACATCCAGCGGAAAACAGCGATGGCGCTGCACAGACTGCGGGCACACCTTCACCAACCCCAACACAGCCAAGACCAGCGCATATCGGTTTGCCATCTTCATTGACTGGATCACCAACCAGCATCCGCTCGACGCTGTCGCTGCTGCGCACAACGTCTCCAGACGCACACTCATCCGCTGGTTCACCTACTTTTGGTTCATCATCGTCCCGTGCAAACCGGACCCGTACCGCGTCTACGACCAGCTCTTTATTGACGGCACCTACTTCCACAAAAAATGCCTGCTTGTCGCTGCAACCAGCGAGCACGTCGTCGCCTGGCACTGGTGCACACGAGAAACCGCCTACGACTACGCCAAACTCTTCGACATGATCGCCGAACCCCTCGTCGTGACCACAGACGGCTCCGGTGGCGCTCACAAAGCCATCAAACAATGCTGGCCAAACGCCTCCATTCAACGCTGCCTCGTCCACGTACGCCGCGACACCATCAAAGACACCACACGCCAACCCACAATCACCGCACACAAAGCACTCCTTCGCCTCGGCAACCAGCTGACCCACATCACCACCCGTGACCAGGCAATCACCTGGGTACTTCGCCTCAACCGCTTCCAGGACCTCTACGGTGACTGGCTCAAACAACGCACCTACCGCAACCAAGTCGCCCCAGAAGAGATCCCAAAACGTATCCGCGACAACCAGCAATGGTGGTACACCCATCCCAGAGCCCGCAGAGCCTACCGCCGATTCGAGCGTCTCTACCAACAAGGCCACCTCTTCGTCTGGCTCAACCCACCACACCGCACCACGACCACGCTGAAGACCACCACAAACAGCCTGGAAGGCGGCATAAACGCACAACTAAAACACCTCGCCCGAGCCCACCGCGGCACATTTGACGAACACCAGCGAATCATCATGGACTGGTGGCTCTACCTACACACCCAACACCACGATGACCCGCTGGCGCTAGCAATCGAGCAAGACTTCGGCCACGCAGGCTACGCACACGCCCGCCAGGCACACATGCGTGAACGCGACCAAGCCAACTCACCCGACGGCCGACCGAAAGTCTACGACACCGGCATCGACACCGACTTCAACCCCTCCTGGGCCATCCGACACGGCTGGGCAGGACGC
Source organism: Corynebacterium sp. NML98-0116 (assembly GCF_001767255.1). Taxonomy (GTDB): domain Bacteria; phylum Actinomycetota; class Actinomycetes; order Mycobacteriales; family Mycobacteriaceae; genus Corynebacterium; species Corynebacterium pseudogenitalium. The sequence continues at coordinate 387,740 of NZ_CP017639.1, read as the reverse complement.
TCATAACCCCAGCACAACACCCCACAACCCACCCATCCCAGCCCCTGAAAAAGCACACATTTTGTCACTTAAGTCGACACGCCGAGAAAAGCACACATTTTGTCGCTTAACCCTCCTTATCGACGACGGCCCCACCAACCCAAAGAACACAATCTCCTCTGAGCGCGGCCTCCCATAAGCCTCAAAAGGGGCATGTTCAATCTCCCCCGATGCCCCCCTAAAAACAAGCACCCCGAGAGACCTTGACGCAACTAAAAGCAATCCTTTTAGAGCCGGTAGCCTCGAGGCTAACGTTTTCTACGGTACCAGATAGAAGGCTTCGCCCGTCGCTTTGCCCTTGTCCGCTCACCGAGCTGCCACAAGCCCAAAGTCGAATCCGATTCACGCGTGACCAAATCTGCTTTCTAGTCAGACGGTTCACTTTCAAACCGGGAGCGAAGACATTACACCGTAGCGCCACTTGTCGGCAATTGGTCGATTGCACTCCAAAGTCCCGAAGGGGCTTGGCCCCGATCACTGTTGATCAGCGCCAAGCCCCGTCAGCTTGTTCGTAACGTCACGCGCTCAGGACGCACTCTCCACTAAGCGACGACCCGTCGTCGTCCCACCAACGCACCAGCGGCGATGAGCGCACCGCCGAGGAGGATCGGCAGTTGCAGGCCGTTTCCGCCAGTCTTGGGCAGGTTGCCCTGGCGGACGTTGGCAACGGTCAGTACCGCATCCTGGGAGGTAAGCTGCCAGGAGCTCGGTGCCACCGCCTTATCGACCTGCGTCGCGACAATTTTGGCATCTTCATCTAGCGCGATCGTCACATTCCCGTTGTCCACCGACAACGAAAACACAATCGGCTTCACAAGAAGATTGTAAACACCCAGACTGTCTTGAGGCGACCGAGTCTCTACGAGCTGATAGTGACCCGGCTCCAATTCTTCTGACTTGAAGATTCGATTCTCCTTATCGTAAATCATTGGGATTCCATTACCGATGACTTGGCCATTTTCGTCCAGTTTTTGAAGTATAAACTCAGCACCGTCTAGACGGTTTTCTGGCTTCAATAGCTCGTGCGAAACTGCATCGGAAGAAATCTTTGCAATCACAAGCCGAGCTTTTTTCTCTACTTCTGGCGGAGGCACACAGGCCTTCGCCTCCTTGGGCCCAACTTGTACAGAGTTGAAAAGCGATTTGCCGGGTGCACATTCATCTCCAGTCTCGTTTCCTGTATAGGCATCGAGAGAGATTGTCATTTCAACATTAAATTGATGGATGCCATTACTTGTAGCACCAAATCTATTGAGCCCCTTCGGCTGTATCGTTCCACCGCCAGATAGCACAAACGGACCTTGGCCAGTTTGAAATGTCGTGGCATACGATTTCCCGAATTCATCGACCAAGGACCAAGAAGTCTTTTTCACAACAATCCCCGTCGGCATCGTTGGAGTGTCGACTACCTTACTATAGGCAGCCTCGCGATTTCCTGGGTTTGTTACATTTACCTGGTATTTTACTATATAGGTCCCGTCTTCCTGCTTCTTCGCAGACTGTCCAATCGCTTCTTTGGTGACGTCTGGAACAATTGGTTCTGGTGTCGTCGTAGGAGCCTTTGCCGATGCACCGTCAGTATTGTATGAGGACGGTGCAGTTTGAGCGCCGACTACTTCGACTTTTAGGAGATTTGGAGCCTTCGCCGTCGGGTTCCCGACCTTAATTTTGATTACTTCCGTTGTGTTCGAGTCCACGGAAGACCGGCCACCCTTTCCGAAAGCAATCGATCCGTCTTCTTCAACCCATGCTTGTCCCCAAACAGGCGCTTGGTCTGTAATGTTGAGAAACTGACCGACGGTCTGCCCATCAGGCATCTTCATATCGGTAATATCCACGCGCAGGGGGGCACCACCGCTCGTGCTAATACGTTCCAAGAAAACGCGCTGTTTGTTCCTTCCATCGCTTTGCGCCCACCCACTTTGCAGGCCCCACAGATACCCTTTCGCACCTGGGATGGCAACAAAGTCCTCTGAAACCGTACGGAATGTTTGTCCCGGATTCCAGATTGTTTTGGCTTGCAGAGTCACGTTTTTTGCAGGCTTTAGCGTTGCAGTAATCGTGTCTAAATTCACGCTGTAAAGACGGCCACTACCCCATACAGACGCACCTGCGACCCAGTATGTGCCGTCATCATCGAAGGTACCTGCGTTGATGCCGCTACCGAGGTCGTTGGATGTTGTATTGTCCGGATGATTCTCGGGAAGAAATCCATCAAGTCCTTGAAGCTTGCCCAAATCAAAAACTTCACCCGTATAAGGATTTATCTGCAGTAAGTGGCCTGCGGGGAAACAAGGGTCATCCCTGTGGCCCGTCTTCACCGAAATCCTGGGCTGACTAACAGCATAGAGGTAGTTATCGTTCTCGTTGTAGGCAAGTGCGTTATATACCCACCCGCTGGCGGGTCCGATCTTTTCTGACTGCAATGCACCTTGTCCGTCTTCTACCTGAAGATACAGCTGCGAAGAAGTTCTATTGCTAGAGGCTTGTGGGCTCGCGACGATAAATCGTCGGAAGCCATATTTTTGCTCCGCAATGGAAAGTAAGCGAGGTGGCTGTCGATGAACAGATTTTACATCGCGAAGCTCACATTTATCGCCGTGCGTAAGTGGCAACACGTCAGCGTCGGCTGAAGGAAGAATCGGAAGATCTTTCTCTACCGGAGCCGCGAGGGAGCCTTGCAAAGTGATGTCCTCGGGTCTGGTTGGAGCCGATCTGTAGGAAGTCCGAAGCGTCACAGTCGAGTCTGCCGAAACCGGTACCGAGTCGATTCGGCGGCCGTCCTTCGTCGGGAACCATGTAATAACCACACGATCCGGGTAGGTCTCAACTTTATTTTCGAGCCTTACACCGTCCGTTTGCTCAATTGGAATAGAGAAAAACACATCTTCTAATCGGACTGAAGGGCTCAGAGTTACTGTTGCACTTGAGAAATTAGAACGCGCTTGAACATCGAATGTTGTCTCGTACGGATTGTCGCCAATAGTCGTGTGCGAGGATACTGGAATACCATCACCTGCGACATTCACCTTGTGGTCCTGAGGCTTATTGTCCATGTCCTGGCCCCACATCTGGACCCGGTAAATACCGTTTGGAGGTGCCACGGGATTCAGGATTACCGAGTCGCCACCCTTGATATAGAGGTCAGTAATACTCGGAATGAGCTGAAACTCCGTGTCATAAGACTTTCCCTTGGCGTTCTTATTCCAAAAAATCGCGTTAGCGAAATCAATGGTTCGGTCAACGACAATCGCCCCCTGACGAACGACGCGGATCCTAACTGGACCGGAGATATCCTTCGTATTGTTATCGTTTCGGTTTTTCTTGATGGCGAACCTGGTTACTCGCCAGTTACCAGTCTCGTTGATCTTAAATTCAATTTGGGGGTTGTCCCCCAAGAAATCTGGCTTAGCATCGGTAAGAGAAAACTCTTGATCCTGCTGCCCTGGGACACCCGGAATATCTCCCGGGGCAGCAGCGCGGTCTTGTGAATCCGCAACCTCCTCCGCGGGGCGCCCCTTGCCATAACCAGACTCGGCAAGCTGTGCCTCGGACGGCACTTCGGCGCTCTCGGCGATCGCGTACTCACCGGCGTCGGTCGTGCGGGCCTCAATCTCAACGACCTGCGGCGGAATCGTGTGCAGGGCGTTCAGGTTGAACGCCACAAAACCGCCATCCTTAGCGTTCACGTAGCCGTAGTCGTAAGGCTCGAGCTTGCGGCCATCAGCAGTGACGGACAGGACTTCCTTGATCTCGCCCTTGCCCTCACGCTTGAGCGCGAAGATGTTTTCCTTCGACGCCTTGCCGCCGAACTCCCATGCCTCGCCATCGGGGTCGTTGACCACGATGCGGTCAACGACGCCCTTGCGCTCGACGGTCACGGGGTTCGCGGTGGCCGGGGCCTCTGCTGGTTTCGAAGCAGATGCAGAGGCCGGATTAGAGGCCGACGCTGCGGCAGGCGCCGAAGGCGTGGCGGAGGAAGACGGTGTGTCGTCGTCCATCCACGAGTAGGTGGGCAGGCCGGCGTCGTCGGTAGTGATGTCGGAGACCGTCGTGGTCTCCTCCGCCTGAACGGCCGGGTACGCGCCCAGGCCGGCGGCCAACGCCACCGAGGCTACTACGGCTGCAAGTCCACGGGCACGGTGCCGAGCAGGAGATCCTGCAGGTTTGATAAAGTTTCGCATTTTTCTTTCCCTACTTCCGCTTTACCGTGTCTCGTTCTTGCTTCGCCGCGCCAGGAACAATCCCAGCACAATTAACAGTCCGCCAAGTCCCGCGGCCCACAGCACGTTCGCGCCGGTGGACGCCAGCGACCCGCGCTCTTTCTCGGGGACGGCGCGGGGGTGGGTCACCGTCGTGACCACCCCGTTCGGTTTCGTTGTCACGATTGTCGACGGCACCGTGGTCGTCACCGTTGTCGGTGTGCCATTCGGAGGGGTCGTGGTGTACGTCGTCCGGATGGTGGTGCTCACTCGAGGAGGTGTCGACGTCGTCGTCTTCGTCGTGGTCACCGTGTTACCGGGCTTTGTTGGCGTCGTTGATGGTGGCTCGGAAGGCTCCCACGGTGGTGGGGTGCCGTAGCTCTTGTCCCACTTCATCACCAGGACGTTTTCGTACTCGTAGCGGATGCCGCGTTCGTCAGGAAGTGGGAGGATGAGCAGCTTCGGGCTGCTCAGGTGGTACTCGTACTTCGTGTCCGGCGCGGACTCCTCCACCAGGTACAGGCCCGGGGTGAGGTTGTCGAACATGACCTCGCCGCGCTGGTTCGTCGCCTTCGTTTCGATGACGTCGAGGCCGCGCGAGCGGGCGTCGTCAAGCGTGGTTTTCTTTGCCACGTTGCGGCCTTGCTCCGAGGTGATGTCGATGCCCCGCACCTTCGACAAGGTGAACTTGGCGCCGGCGATGGCGGGAGGCTTCTGACCGGCCGGGACCTGGTCGTACGGGTTGGTGCCCTGCTTCTTCAGCAGCAACTGGATCGGCTTATTCTTGTCGATGCTCGCCGGATTCAGGTTGGCGTCATTACCGCTGATTGGGCGCACGTCAGCCACCGCGGGCGAAAACGCACCCGCGGCAAGCATCGTGGCTGCACCACACGCTGCCAATAGTTGGGACAAGCGCATTAGGACAGAACCTCCTCGTTCACAGCGCCGGAACGGTCGCTCTTCTTCTTTTCGCGGTACACCCACCAGATCAGCGCCAGCAGGATGAGCAGGGACACCCCACCGAGTGCCCACATCCACCACTGCAGGGTGGAGGTGGAGTCGTCGAGGACGCTGGCCTCATCTGGGTCCATGGGTACTCGCTCCGCGTGGACGAGCAACCGGTGCGTATTGATGCCGTACGGCGTACAGGTGATCAGCGTCAGCAGGTCGCGCTCGGGGTCGGCGCGCAGGCTGTCGGTCTCATCCGGCAGGACAACTTCGATGTCGTACACCTTGTACTTCATGCGCTCGCCAAACGTGGATACATAGATGGCGTCGCCGACTTTGATGTCGGAAAGGTTGTCGAACAGGGTGGCAGTAGGAATCCCAGTGTGTCCCGTAATCACGGAGTGCGTGCCCACACCACCGACCGGAAGTGCCGTGCCAAACATGTGGCCAAGACCCTTTTGCAGCGTATCCTCCGCAGTACCGTGGTAGACCGGCAAGCGGGTATTCGTACTTGGGATCACAATCTGGGACATCGCAGGAAACCCTGCGAGTTGCCGCAAGTACTCCTGATACGACGCATTATCTTTTGAAACTCGAGCCAACCATGGATCAAGGATTGGACCGTCTTTGTGGTCCTGGTTGTACGCTCTGGCGGCTTCAATCTCAGTATTCAATTGCGGCTCTGGCTGGTCATGCAGCAGAGCTTCGTAATCCTTTGCCACCTGTTCCTGCATTCGGTTGTTCCACTGCGTAGCAACTACCGGATACATCAAAACAGCCAGCCCAAGAAGGATGATGATAGCTGGAACACCGACGCGCTGAAACAGCGATTTCGCTCCAGGCTGCCGCCTGTGCTTCGCCTTCGTTGGTGCAGTCACAGAAATCAACGTCTTTCTTGTTGGGAAATATTTTGGAAAACTGGGCGGAGTTTTACGCCCTCCGCCGACGGCGTGATGTGGCGCTAAGAAAGCGCGACATCAGGGCCATGGAACCTAGGCGGCCTGGGAGTTACGGCGAGCGACGTATGCGCCGCCACCGATGATTCCAAGACCAGCCAGGATCAGGATGGCAATACCCATACCACCGGTGTTTGGCAGGAACGGCGTAGTGTCCTCCAAGTTGACGACCTCACCATCGTTGTCGCCCACCTTGATGTTCTGGAGGGTGCCAGCGTTCTTCCAAAGCAGGGTGAACTCGATTGGCTGGGACAAAAGCTCGAAGCCCTTCGGGGACTTCGTCTCAACGAGGCAGTACTTGGTCCACTGGTTCTTGGTGTTCGGATCGTTGTTTGCACCGTCGTTGACGTGCAGACCATCAATCTTCACCATGCCGTCCTGGCCAGAAACGAACGTGCTCTTACCTTCAGTGGTCTGAAGCGCCTTATCGTTAGTGACCGCTGCCTTGCAGTCCTGGCCATCCGTGGCACCGTAGACCTGGAACTCAGCACCCTCCAGCGGCTTACGCTCCTTGCTCACCTTCTTAAATTGGATGCCAGCGTAACGAGTCTCGACATCGTTCGTCGGCTTTTTCTTTTCCTCTTGAACATTGTTCGGGTTGTTCTCGATCTGCACAGCGGTGTTCTTCAGGATGCCATTAGCAGGCATCTCGTTGACCTTCGCAGTGATCTTGACGGAGATCTGCTGGCCGTTCTTAATCTTTGCTACGCCAGCTTCAGTGAAGGTAACAACAACTTTCTGACCTTCAACCTTGATCTTGTAGTCGGATGGCTCGAAGTCGTTGCCGAGAACTTGGACGTCCTTCTCCGTGGTTGAAGCCTTCGGATCGAGAGTATCTTCAATCCGGTAGATGGTGCGCTTTTGACGATCAGTATCGATCGTCTGCGCCCAGGTATCGATCGTGTACTCAACCTGCTGGCTTACATTCTTGCCAGAGTCAACGACAGACTTTTTCGGTTCCTTCTGCTTGTAGTTCTTCGGGTAAGCAACGACGTCGTACATCCACTCCGTGCCACCAGCCTGAGCGTTGGCCTTCGTCATCGGCACGAACACGAGGAAGTCAGCTGCCGGGGAGTAACCCGCTACAGGAGAAGTTTCCTTAACGAGATAGACGCCAACCTTGAGGTCTGACCAGACAATCTTGCCGTCTTTATCTGTCTTCACCTCTGCGAACGGGGTTCCAAGCTTCGCGCTACCCGCGGTCAGCTTTGATGCGGCCACCAAACCTGCATTTGTCGTCAGGTCAGCATTAGTGACAGGGTACAGGGTGAACCCAGCATCCTTAAGGTTTTCTCCCTTGACCGTGGTGTCTTCCTCGCCCGTAGGTGTACCAAGGCTTTCTGGGTCAGCCTTCTTGTAGAGGGTGATGGAACCCTTCTTGGCGACATCGATCGTCGACTTCGCGACAGCTGGGCCGTTCTCCTGCGCCATCGCGTCCTGCGCAGCGATGCCAGCAGAGCCGGCGAAGGTCAGGCCTGCTGCGATTGCGATCGCGGCGGTTTTCTTGAGGGCAATTGTCATTTGGTTTCCTTCCAAAAGAGGTCTCTTGGGGCCCTCAGCGCACTTCAAGAAGTTAGGTTTCTTGCGCACGCGCCAGTGGCCCAACTTTGGGAACGCATTGAATTTAAGCACCCCCCCCCCCCGCTTTGTCCAAGTCATTTAGTACGAAATCTCAAGGTTTCTCAGCCGACATATTGACCCATTTATGCAGCGCAAACCGGTTTTATTCGTTGACCATTACATATGTAGCCGGCTGTCAGTTAACGCTAGACATTCTGACCGTCAGGATTCTCCAAAACTCTTAGAGATTCCTCATACTTTCTGACCACTTATGGGGGAGTTTTCAGCGCTGCCGACGCAAGGCCCTTTGCCGCCACAATCATTCCGGTCGACCTCCTCCGGTCGACCAACGCTGATCAGCGCGAAATCAGCAAAATCGCGTGAAACAGCCCAAATTGCCGTGACCTGGGTTGGTCGACGGGAAGAGGTCGACGGGAACGAAATCGAGGTGGAAACAGCGCGAAACCTATGCCGAGCCACACGCAATTCTGTTCACAAAATCTCGAACAAACCGAAGAGCCATACCCCAACCCGAAGCCCGACCAACCACAACGCCACAACACGCAAAAATCCCGGGCCACCCCACCGCGAAAGCGGGGCGCCCGGGAGAAAGCCAGTCAGAAACTAGCGGTTTACATCATGCCTGCCATGGCGTCTGGGTCCATGCCTGCACCGGCAGCACCGGCTGGCTCAGGCTTGTCGGCAACGACGGCCTCGGTGGTCAGGAACAGGGCCGCGATGGAGGCCGCGTTCTGCAGTGCAGAGCGCGTTACCTTTGCCGGGTCGTTGATGCCGGCTTCCATCATGTCCACGTACTCGCCGTTGGAGGCGTTCAGGCCCTGGCCGTCAGGCAGGTTGGCAACCTTGTCGGCGACGACGCCCGGCTCCAGGCCAGCGTTCAGAGCGATCTGCTTCAGTGGTGCGGACAGCGCCTCGCGGACGATCTTCACACCGGTTGCTTCGTCGCCTTCGAACCCGAGGTCGTCGACAAGCTCGCGGGCGGCCTGCAGGAGTGCGACGCCACCGCCGGCGACGATGCCTTCCTCGACGGCTGCCTTCGCGTTGCGGACGGCGTCCTCGATGCGCAGCTTCTGCTCCTTGAGCTCAACCTCGGTGGCTGCGCCAACCTTGATCACTGCGACGCCACCGGCCAGCTTGGCCAGGCGCTCTTGCAGCTTCTCGCGGTCGTAGTCGGAGTCGGAGTGCTCGATTTCGGCGCGGATCTGCTTGACGCGGCCGTCGATCTGCGCCTGGTCGCCGGCGCCCTGGACGATGGTGGTCTCATCCTTGGTCACGACGACCTTGCGTGCCTGGCCGAGCAGTTCAGGGGTGGCGGTCTCCAGGGAGAGGCCGACCTCTTCGGAGATGACCTGGCCGCCGGTGAGGATGGCGAGGTCCTGCAGCATGGCCTTGCGGCGGTCGCCGAAGCCTGGTGCCTTGACGGCGACGGACTTGAAGGTGCCGCGGATCTTGTTCACGACGAGGGTGGAGAGGGCTTCGCCCTCGACGTCCTCGGCGATGATCAGCAGTGGCTTGCCGGACTGCATGACCTGCTCCAGCAGCGGAACGAGGTCCTTGACGTTGGAGATCTTGGAGGAGACCAGCAGGATGTATGGGTCTTCCAGGACGGCTTCGCCGCGCTCCATGTCGGTGGCGAAGTATGCGGAGATGAAGCCCTTGTCGAAGCGCATGCCTTCGGTGACTTCGAGGTCAACGCCGAAGGTGTTGGACTCCTCAACGGTAATGACGGATTCCTTGTTCACCGCACCGTTGCCGACGGCGTACATCGCCTCAGCGATCTTCTTGCCGATCTCCGGGTCGGAGGCCGAAATGCCTGCCGTGGAGGCGATCTGCTCCTGGGTCTCTACTTCCTTCGCGTTGTCCAGCAGGTACTTGGAGACCTTCTCGGTCGCTGCCTGGATGCCGCGCTTAATGCCCATCGGGTTGGAGCCAGCTGCGACGTTGCGCAGGCCCTCGCGGACCAGCGCCTGTGCCAGGACTGTTGCGGTCGTGGTGCCGTCGCCGGCGACGTCGTCAGTCTTCTTGGCTACTTCCTTGACCAGCTCGGCGCCGATCTTCTCGTATGGGTCCTCGAGGTCAATCTCGCGGGCGATGGTGACGCCGTCGTTGGTAATGGTTGGTGCGCCCCAGGACTTCTCCAGGACGACGTTGCGTCCCTTAGGCCCAAGGGTGACCTTGACGGCGTCGGCTAGTGTGTTCAGGCCGTTTTCTAGGCTGCGGCGTGCTTCCTCGTCGAATGCGATCATCTTAGCCATGTAAGTTTTCTCCTTGTATTCGTCGTAAAATGCAGGCGCCCGCGACGGCACGGTCAGCGCGCGGCCAACCTCACCCGCGTTAGCACTCAATTGCCTCGAGTGCTAAGACACAGTTTTAGCACCCTCGCCCGCCGAGTGCAAGGAACCATCTTCGGCCACCTTGCTGACCTTGGAGCGCGTCTTCGAGTACACGAACCACACCAACACAACGAACAGGGCCGTACTGAACCACGGCGTCCAGGACTGCTCCGTGAACACCTCCAGCGGGCTCTCCCCCGCCGCGCCCGCAATGAGCGCCGCGTTGAGCACGCCGAACAGGGACTCGCCAACGATCATGCCCGTGGCCACCAGCGTGCCCATCCGGCGAGCGAAGTCCGGGTGGCGCTGCACCTGCGCCCAACGGTTATAGATGTATCCGACCAGCCCGCCGATCGGCACGATCACCGTGACCGACACCGGCAGGTACATGCCCATGCCCACAGCCAGCGGCGGCAAGCTGTACTTGCCCGTGGTGCGGGTGAGGGTCTCGTCGATAATGATGAGCACAACGCCGATGCCCGCACCCAGCAGAATCAAGCCCCAATCCAGCGAGCTGTTGAAAATGCCGTTCGCCACCGATGACATCAGCGCCGCCTGCGGTGCCGCGAGCGCGTCCGGGCCTGCGCCCTCCATGCCCTGGAAGCCGAAGCCGGTGAGCATCACCTGCAGGATCGGCGGGATGACCACCGAGCCGAACAGCACACCAATAATCAGCGCCACCTGCTGCTTCCACGGCGTCGCCCCCACGAGCTGGCCCGTCTTGAGGTCCTGCAGGTTATCGTTCGAAATCGTGGCGATGCCAAACACAATCGCTGCCGTAAACAGCGTGTACGCCACCAGCGAGCTCGCATTCGCGTCCGTGCCCGCCATGAACGCGCCAATCAGCAGTGCGCACGAGAGGACCGCGATGATGCCGATCGAGGAAATCGGGGAGTTCGACGCCCCAATCAACCCCGCCATATACCCGCACACCGACGCCACAATCAGGCCAATGACCAGGATAAACAGCACCGAAATCATGGTCAGGGACAGCGCGTGCTCGTGAATGTCGGTGCCACGCACGAAGTTCCACAGCAGCAAGCCAATCGGCAGCATCGACGCCACAATCACACCCGCCACGATCGGGAACGGGATGTCACGCTCCGTCACATCGACGGCCACGCCCTCGTGCCTCTTTTTCGACGCCGCCAACGACGACGCAATACCCGTCGCAATCGGCTTCGCGATCTTGATCAGCGTCCACAGCGCCGCCACCGCCATCGTGCCCACACCGATAAAGCGGATCTCGTCCGCGAACGTCGTGGAGACAACCTCGGCAAGCTCCAAGCCTTCGTCCATATGGGCCGCCGACTTCATCGGCAGCAGGATCGCAAAGGAAATCACGACGCCAACCAGCATCGCAATCCCCACCGACAAGCCCACCAAGTGGCCCACGCCCAGCAGCGCCAAGGACAGCGAACCACCCATCATCGTGCCGCCCCCACCAACACGGAAGAACCCGGCGACCTCGCTGGCCGCCGCCTTCATGGCCGTCAATAAGGAATAGAACGCCGACGCAATCGCACCAAGAATAATCACACGCAACCCCTCAGAGTTCTCCGCGTGATCACGCTCCGAGCCACCATTGTCCCCGTCGCCAACGCGCAGCACCTCCGCCGCCGCGACACCCTCCGGGTACGGCAAATCCGAACCAGTCACCAGCGCGCGACGCAACGGAATCGAATACATCACGCCCAACGTGCCACCCAGGGCACACACTAGGGCTGTCGTCCAGAAGGGGAAACCCTGCCAGTAACCGACCATCACCAGGCCGGGCAGGACGAAAATGATCGCCGACAGCGTACCCGCGGCCGAGGCAATCGTCTGCACAATGTTGTTCTCGCGCACATTGTGCCCGGCGAACTTCCGCAGCACCGCCATAGAAATCACCGCCGCCGGAATGGACGTGGCAAAAGTCAACCCGACTTTCAACCCCAAATACACATTCGCAGCAGTAAACACCAAGGTGATCAAGCCACCAATGATGATCCCGCGCAGCGTCAACTCACGCATCGTCGAGGCCATTGCAAGACCTTTCAATATATAGGCATAAAAACGAACGGAAAGGATTGTACTCCTCCGGTTGGTGGTACTTTCGACCACATGACACAAACAGCTTTTACCCCAAACCGCGACCGAATTTTCGACGACCTCTCCGCCCTCGTAGGCTTCAACTCCCCACACTCCACGCCTGAGCTTGCCGACCAGCACGAAGCCGCCTGCGCCTGGACAGTTTCCGCACTCGAGGCCCTCGGACTGGACGTGACCCGCCACGCGACCGTCGATAATGCTGACACCATCATCGCCACCAAAGCCCCAGTCGGCGACGCCCCCACCGTCCTCCTCTACTCCCACTACGACGTCGTACCCGCCAACAACCCCGACGCCTGGACCAGCGACCCCTTCACCCTCACCGAGCGCGACGGCCGCTGGTACGGCCGCGGCGCCGCCGACTGCAAAGGCAACCTCGCCATGCACCTCGAAGCACTGCGTCTCATCCAGGCCAACGGCGGCACCGACCTCGGCATCAAGGTCGTCGTTGAGGGCTCCGAGGAGCTCGGCGGCGACGACGGCCTCGGCAAACTTATCGACGCCCACCCCGACCTCTTCCGCGCCGACGCCATCATGATCGCCGACTCGGGCAACGCCGCCGTCGGCGTCCCAACGCTCACCACCTCCCTGCGCGGCGGCGCCCAGATCAACGTGACCGTCGAGACGCTGCAGGGCGCCATCCACTCCGGCTCCTTCGGCGGCGCAGCCCCCGATGCCGCCCAGGCCCTGGTCCGCATCACCGACTCCCTCTTCGACGACACCGGCCGCACCACCATCGACGGCGTCGACTGCACCGCCACCTGGAACGGCCAGCCCTACCCCGCCGACACCTTCGCCACCGACGCCGGCGTCCTCGACGGCGTGACCCTCAACGGCACCCCCGACGACAACCCCGCCGACATGGTCTGGGCCCGCCCCGCCATCACCATGATCGGGTTCACCTCCACCCCCGTCGCCAACGCCGTCAACGCCGTCAACCACCGCGCCGAAGCCCAATACAACCTCCGCGTCCCCGCCGGTACCGACGCCGCCGCCATCGCCAACGCCGTCAAGGAACACATCCACGCCCACACCCCCAACGGCGCCCACGTCACCGTGGAAATCTCCGGCGTCAACGAACCATTCGCCACCGACCCCAACCACCCCGCCATCGCCCTGTTCGGCGACTGCCTCCAAACCGCCTACGACGGCGCCGACCTCGCCCTCATCGGCTCCGGCGGCTCCATCCCACTCACCATCACGCTGCAGAACCACTTCCCCGACGCCGCCATCGCCCTCTACGGCGTCGAGGAACCGCAGTGCGGCATCCACGGCGTCGACGAATCCGTCGACCCCACCGAAATCGAACGCATCGCCGTCGCCGAAGCGCTCTTCCTGCAGCAGTACGGGAAGTAGCCAGTTTCGGCCAGGTTTCGGCTGCGTTTCGGCTTGTTTTTGCTGGCTGTGGCGCTGCCGAAACCCAAACTGTAGTAACAGGATGGTAGTAATCCCCATTTCGCACAACTTTTCGAGGATTACTACAATCCACCTACTACACTTTGCAGATTTGGCTGGTTCAAATGGGGCGGAGAGCGCGTCGAAAAGCTGGTGAATCTAAAGCTCCGACGGGTCGATGCCAAACTCAGCCAGGACATCCTGGAGGCTGATGCGCTTGCCACTGTCGGTCAGCATTCGCGTGAGCGCGAGTGCCAGGTCCAGGGCGTCCTGCCGCTCAGCCTCAAGCCGCTCAAACTCACCCGCCGACATGATGACGGCCACCGGCCCGCCACCGTCAATGATCACCTTGCGCTCATACAGGCCCAAACCAAACACATGGTGTGAGGCGTTTGCCGCAAGATCCGCGAGATCCACGTTGGAAGCAATCAATTCGGTACCCCTAACTGAAATCTATCCTTTTGACCAGGTCATTACTCCAGCGGATGGCGTCCTCTAGACCTAATATTTCGACTCCAGGAAGCGTCATATTCTCCACCGCGGCCCTATAAACATCGTCCCAGCCCTCGCCCCTAACAAATTCAGGCGGCCATGAGTGATCGCCTCTGTACTTGAACGTTTGCTCGCACAGCTCTTTCGCCTTGCTATAGTCAATATCTTCATTAGCCACGAGTATCTGCAAATCTACGAGATCATGCGCTCGCTGACTATCAGGAAATGTAGCCGCATGTATTTTCTGTGCAATTTGGTGTTCAGGCTTCACAACCGGTACAGGGTCCGGTGCATCAAACCCCAGGTCCATGAACAACGATGAGAGTTCATCCGAAATCTGCCTGTCCACAGAGTCCGCAACATGTAGCTCGTTATGCGCCACCTCAAACCTCACGGTCTTCCAGTCCTTCCCTTCGTACTGGAGCTTGATATCAAAAGGAGTCATTACATACTGCGGCGGAACCCCTGCAGGGCTGGGCTTCTTCACCTGCTTCACTCTTCCAGTAAAGCCTTGCCATCCCGCTTCAAGTTTGTCCTCCAGTTCATCCAAGAAGTGGTCTTCGTCCTGCTGTCGCGCGGCATCGAGATCCTTTGTGGCACGAGCTCCACTGCCGTAGCGAACAGCCATCGCACTTCCGCCTTTGACCACTCCCTGTGGAAGCATCTGCGCAACTACAACAAGCGCCATTACGTTCTCTCGCTGTGTCTCACGCGCCTGATCGTTTTCTATGTTTCTGATCTTCTGTCGTAAGGACACAATGTTTACCGGCCGGCTCATCCCACCAGCCCCTTCAGCTCCCGATACTGCTTGCCTCGAATAAACCCTTCCTGGTAGGCATCCTCCACCATCGCCTCCCAACGGTCGGCCATAACCGCTGGACGAACCTCCACGAGCGCCTCCGCGACGGGCTGTGACGGAATACCGTGATATTTCTTCACCTGAGCGTCCGGTGGAGCGGACCTAATCCGCCATGTTCCAGGCACCTTCCGGCGGTGTCGACGTGGCGAAGCTAGATAGACATTCTTGGGATTGAGCTCACCGATCCCGGTAACCTGCAATGTGGTTTCCCCACATGCATGCACGCCAGCACCTAGCGTGAGAATAATTTCGCGGAGAAAATCAAAATCGTCAGCGGCAGGATAGTACGGATCCCGATAAACGCCACGCTCCCGCTTCTCGACGGCCCCTCGCGCCGCAAGCTTCCGCAACTCAACATCAGGCACGCCCCGCACACGGGCGAGGGCCGGAGTGACATACCCGTCGTTTTCCAAAGCGATTTGTCGCAGCATTTCCCTATACGTAACCATGGACAAACCGTACCGTTTTTGGTGCGGTTTGTCCATAGTCTTGCTCGCCTGGATCTTCGCCGCCCCAGCTCCGAGAGTTCATAGCGTGCGCTTAGAAGCGTGCGATGCAGGTCGCGCATTTCCACCGGCCAGAGACGGTTTCCGGCGACCAGCGTCGCACTCCTTTAACACCTCGACACGAACAAGATCACGTGAAAGCCACGGCGCGCGAACCCGTCACCTCGGAAAAGTTCCCCGGCCCAGCGTGAACCCGGGACCTTTCTTTGTGGACAGCCGTCGCGACCTGCAGAAACGCAACCGTTGGTCGACCGGAACCAGTCCGAAACGCAAAATGGTTCCCGGACGCGGGAACTTTTTCAAAGAGGGCACAGGCGCGGGGCGCGGGCACAGGAGGGGCCAGCCAGCGGCGGGGCGGCCAGGGCGAAAGCCGTTCGCAAAATGTCGGAGCTGTGAGTACAGTGAGATTGTGTTGGTCGCGCCACTGATCATGACGCGCCTTGTTTCTAGTTTCGACGGTGCATGGTGGGCAGCTGCGTTGCTGTGGCGCGCCGAAGCTGAAGAAGCTAAGGAAGCTGAACAAGGAGGCCCGGGTTGTGTTGACGCTACTTGTCGCGCTGTTCGTCGCGACGTCGGCGGCGCCGTTGTTGATCCGTACGATCGGTAGATCGGCGTTTGCGCTGGTGGCGTTGGTGCCGCTGGGCGGGTTCGCGTGGATGGTGTACCTGTTCGCAAAGGGTGTCTTTGTGGATGGCGGGGAGATCGTTTCGCGGATTCCGTGGATGCCGTCGGCGGAGTTGAACCTGGATTTCAGGTTGGACGCCCTGGCGGGCTTGTTCAGTTTGATTATTTTGGGCGTCGGCTCCTTGGTGTTGCTGTACTGCTGGGGCTATTTCGATTCGAATCCGCGCAGGTTGGCCAAGTTTGGCGGGGAGCTGACCATGTTCGCCTCCGTGATGTACGGGTTGGTGATTTCGGACAGTTTCTTGCTGATGTACGTGTTTTGGGAGTTGACGTCGATACTCTCGTACATGCTGGTCAGCTACTACGGTGAGCGGGCGTCGTCGCGAAGGGCGGCGATTCAGGCGCTGATGATTACGACGTTCGGCGGGCTGGCGATGCTCGTCGGCATTAACCTGCTGGGCTACAAGACGGGGATTTGGCGCCTCAGCGAGGTGTCGCAGTTTGCGAATATTGAGAATACGCCTGCGATTTCGACGGCGATTGTGCTGATTATGTTGGGGGCGATGACGAAGTCGGCGCAGGCCCCGTGGCATATTTGGTTGCCGGGGGCGATGGCGGCGCCGACGCCGGTGTCGGCGTATTTGCACTCGGCGGCGATGGTGAAGGCTGGCATTTACCTGGTGGCGCGCTTGGCGCCGGACATGGCGGTGGTGAGTACGTGGCATCTGGTGGTGCTTTCGACGGGCGTGTTCACCATGATTCTGGGTGGTTGGTTGGCGCTGAAGCAGCGTGACCTGAAGCTGATCCTGGCGTACGGCACGGTGTCTCAGCTGGGCTTTATCACGACGGTGATCGGTATTGGGTCGCGTGAGGCGACGATGGCTGGCCTGGCAATTACGTTCGGGCACTCGATGTTCAAGGCGACGCTGTTCATGATCGTGGGCGCGATTGACCACTCGACGGGCACCCGCGACATCCACGAGCTGTCGGGGTTGGCGAAGCGGGAGCCGTTTGTGGCGTTTTTGGCGGCGGTGTCGGCGGCGTCGATGGCGGGTATTCCGCCGTTCTTCGGCTTTGTGGCGAAGGAGTCGGCGCTGGAGGCGGTCCTGAACGAGGAGATGCTGCACGGCATGCCGGGTTACATGACGCTGGTGGCGATCGTCGCTGGTTCCATCCTGACGATGGCCTACTCGCTGTACTTCTGGTGGTCCGCCTTTGCGACGAAGCCAGCACACAACAACGGCGAGTCGAAGGCGGTGCGCGAGATGCACCCGATCGGCCCGACCTTGTGGATTTCGCCGGCGGTGCTGACCACGTTGACGGTGGTGTGCGGTATCTTCCCGGTGCTGCTGTCGACGGCGTTCAACGAGTACCTGGATGTGCGCTTCCCCGGCGGCGAGCAGGAGGAGTTGGCGCTGTGGCACGGGATTACGATCCCGCTGGTGCTGACGGCCGTGATTGTGCTGGGTGGCGTCGTCATGTTCTGGCAGCGTGCGTTGCTGAAACCGCTGCAGACGGGCAAGCCTGCGCTCGGCAATGGTGACGCGTTGTGGGACGCGCTGCTCACGCAGCTGCGGACTGCGTCGCTGCGGTTGACGGCGTCGACGCAGCGCGGTTCCCTGGTGATCAACCTGGGCGTGATTTTCGCGGTGTTGGCCGTGGTGCCGCTGGCGGCGCTGGTGCTGGGCCGCTCGAACGATATTCGGATGATGTTGTGGGATTCGCCGTGGCAGGGCCTGGTGGTGTTCATCATGGTCTGCATGGCTGTCTTTGCGACGGTCCAACGCAACCGCCTATCCGCCGTGGTGATGGTGGGGCTGACCGGCTACGGCATGGCGACGATCTTCGCCCTGCACGGCGCGCCGGATCTGGCGCTGACGCAGGCGCTCGTGGAGACCATCGTGATGGTGGTGTTCATGCTGATCCTTCGCAAGATGCCGACGGAGGTCGAGCCCCGCAGCGACGACAACCGGGCCCGTGCCTGGCTGTCGATCCTGACTGGCGTGTCGGTTGTGGTGATCGCCATGTTTGCGATGAGCGCGCGCACCGCCGACCCGATCTCGGTGTTCATGCCGGAGCTGGCGCACGACATCGGCCACGGCCGCAACACGGTGAACGTGCTGCTCGTGGACCTGCGCGCCGCCGATACATTCGGCGAGATCACTGTGCTGGTGATCGTGGCGACGGGCGTGGCCAGCCTGATCTTCGGCACTGGCAAGTTTGGGCGCTCCTCGAGGCGCCCGACGCTGTCCACCACCAAGCCGCGCTGGTTGGCCAGCGGCGTGGATTCGGAGACGGCGCAGAACCGTTCGCTGATGGTGGACGTCGCTACAAGGATCTTGTTCCCGTCGATGATTCTGCTGTCCCTGTACTTCTTCTTCGGCGGCCACAATGCGCCCGGCGGCGGCTTCGCCGGCGGCCTGGTGGCGGCGCTGGCGTTCACGCTGCGCTACCTCGCGGGCGGGCGCCAGGAAATCGAGGAGGCCCTGCCTGTGGACCCGGCGAAGCTGCTGGGCACCGGCATGCTGTTCTCCTTCGCCGCGGCGGTGACCCCGATGTTCTTCGGCAACCCGCCGCTCACGTCCGGCTACACCACGGTCACGCTGCCGCTTATCGGCTCGTTTGACGTCACCTCGGCGCTCGTGTTCGACGCCGGTGTGTACCTCATCGTGGTCGGACTGACCCTGCACATCCTGACCTCCATGGGCGGCTACCTCGACCAAGAGGAAGACAACCGCAAGCAGTACGCTCGCCAGCGCGCTCGTGAGCTGCAGGAGAAGAATAAACGACGCCGCGAAGCCCAGGCGGCGAAACGGTTGGCGCGAAAGAGGCGTCGAGAAGCGGTCACTGGTGACGGTGACGCGACGGCAGGGCGGGGCCGGGCGTCGACAATTGGGGCGCCGGTGCACACCACCGCGCGTGGCCGCGAAAGGAGCGAGTAATGGAAGCGAACCTGTTCCTGCTCATCGGGTCGGGTGTGCTCGTGGCCACCGGCGTGTACCTGATGCTCGATAGGGCACTGACCCGCATGATCATGGGCGTGCTGCTGCTCGGCAACGGCGCGAACCTGCTGCTGCTGCAATCCGGCGGGCAGGCCGGCTCCCCGCCGATCATTGGGCGCATGTCTACCTTGTTCGGCGAGCGCACCGCCGACCCGCTCGCGCAGGCGATGATCCTCACCGCGATTGTCATTTCGATGGCGATGGTCGCGTTCATGCTGGCCCTGGCCTACCGCCAGTACCGCTACCGCACCGACGACATCATCGAGCGCGACGAGGAAGACCGCGCGATCGCCGCCCGTCCGAAGACCCCGGCGGCGGCCCCCGACCACGACGCCTCCGACGACCCAGAGACCGGACGCATGAGCTCCGAGGGCGACGCCTTCGGCCCACGCTCCTTTGAAGACCCCGTCAAGGAGGCCGACGATGACGAATAACCTGTTCGAGTTCGCCCACTGGGCGCTGCCCGCCATGCCGATCCTCACCGTCATGCCGCTGCTGCTGCCAGCGCTGGCAGCGGCGCTGATCCTGGTCACCGGGCGCGCCGTCACCCTGCAGCGCACCATCGCGCTGACGACTCTGTTCGCGCTGGCCGTCATCTCGGGTGCGATGATCATCATCGCAGACGTCCACGGCATCCAGACCGTCCAGATGGGCGGCTGGGAAGCACCCATCGGCATCACGTTGGTGGCGGACCGCCTGTCCACCATCATGGTGTTCGTCTCCTCCATCGTGCTGTTCGCCGTCATGTGGTACGGCATCTCCCAAGGGCTTCGCGACGGCGACGAGGACGACCCAGTCGCCGTCTTCCTCCCCGTCTACATGCTGCTATGCATGGGCGTGAACCTGTCCTTCCTCGCCGGCGACCTGTTCAACCTGTACGTCGGCTTCGAGGTCTTCCTCGTGGCCTCGTACGTGCTGCTCACTCTCGGCGCCTCGCCGGGGCGTGTGCGCGCCGGCATCGGCTACGTGATGGTCTCCATGGCGTCCTCGATGGTGTTCCTGTTCGCGCTCGCGCTGATCTACTCCTCCACCGGCACGGTGAGCATGGCGCAGGTCGGCCAGCGCATGGCCGAGGTCCCGGACGGCACGCGCGCCGCGATCTTCGCCACGCTGCTCGTCGCATTCGGCATCAAAGCCGCCGTCTTCCCGCTCGACGCCTGGCTCCCCGACTCCTACCCCACCGCCGCCTCACTGGTCACCGCGGTGTTCGCCGGGTTGCTCACCAAGGTGGGCGTCTACGCCATCATTCGCGTCCGCACCACCATATTTATCGACGGCTCCCTCGACACCCTCCTGATGTGGGTCGCACTACTGACCATGGTCATCGGAGTGATGGGAGCACTCGCGCAGAACGACATCAAGCGTCTCCTCTCCTTCACTCTGGTCAGCCACATCGGCTACATGATCTTCGGCATCGCACTCGGCACCGTCGCCGGCCTGTCGGGCGCGATCTTCTACGCCGTCCACCACATCCTGGTGCAGACCTCGCTCTTCCTGGTCGTCGGCCTGATCGAGCGCCAGGCCGGGTCCGCGCAGCTGCGCCGCCTCGGCTCCCTGCTCTACACCGCGCCGCTCATCGCTCTGCTCTACTTCATCCCGGCGCTCAACCTGGGCGGCATCCCGCCGTTCTCCGGGTTCCTCGGCAAGATCATGCTCATCCAGGCCGGCGCCGCCGAGGGCTCCTGGCTCGCCTGGGTGCTCATCGCAGGGGCCGTCGTCACCTCCTTATTGACGCTCTACGCCATGATCCTCGTCTGGTCCAAGGGCTTCCTCCGCGACCGCGCCGACGCCCCCGAATCCGTCGCCATGGCGCGACCCTCATCGCTTACCGAGCGCCACGACACCATCGCCGTCGACGACCGCGCCGACGTCGGCCGCATCCCCGTCGGCATGCTGCTGTCCACCGCGCTCCTCGTAGCGACCTCCGTGTCCATCACGTTCCTCGCCGGCCCGATCTCCGCCATCACCGACCGCGCCGCCGAATCCTCCAGCGACCAACGCATCTACCAACACGCCGTCCTCTCCGGCGACCCCACCAACCCAACCCGGGACCTCGACGCCTTCCGCCAACCCACCGACTCCGGCGGCGGCAAAGACGCGCTCGCCCGCAAATCAGCGCGCTCCGCTGACGGAGAGGACGTCGTCACGACAGAACGAGTCCCCCTCCCCGCCAGCGCAACCGCCGAACCGACAGGAGCACACCGATGAACCACCTCCTCACCGGCATCCGAAACCGCTTCCGCGGCGCCTTCGTCCTCTGGCTCGCATTCATGTGGGTCCTCATGCAAGGCGACCTCACCTGGGGCAACGTCGCCGCCGGGCTGGCGCTCGGCGTCCTGATCGTGCTCGTGCTGCCGCTGCCGAACATCCCCCGTAGCGGCAACAAAATCCACTGGGGCAAACTGCTGCTGTTCGTACTGCAGTGGTTCGCCGACCTCATCGTCGCCTCCGCCAAGGTCTCCTGGCTCGCGCTGCGGCCCGCCGCCCCGCCCAAAAATGCCATCCTCCGCGTGCCCATGCGCGTCTCCGACGACCTGGTCCTCTACCTCGCCACCTGCGCCTACAACCTGCAACCCGGCGGCAGTGTCACCGACATCGACATCGCCAACCGCGAATGGACCATCCACGTCCTCCACGCCGACAACCAAACCGACATCGACCGCGAAATCGCCAACGTAGCCAAACTCGAGCGCCAAATGATCGACATCTTCGAAAGCAGGCGATAGCCCATGAACCCCCAGGTATACAACGCATTCCTCATCGTCGCCGGCATCTTCCTCGCCATCGGCTTCCTCGTGCTGGCCTGGCGAGTCATCGTCGGCCCCGACTCCATGGACCGCGTCCTCGGCAACGACGCCATCACCGCATCACTGCAATGCGTCCTCGCCCTCTACATCTGCTGGACGCTCGACACCACCGTCGTCAACGTCATGATGGTGATCGCGCTCCTCGGCTTCATCGCCTCCCTGTCCGTCGCCCGCTTCCGCAAACGCGACAACTCTTAGGAAGGACCCACCAATGACACTCGCATTCTTCCTCGACACCGCCTCCCTCGTCTTCATCCTCCCCGGCGCATTCATGGTGTTCTCCGCCGCCATCGGCACCGCGCGCTTCCAGTCCACTATGGCGCGCATCCACGCCATCACGAAGCCCCAAACCACGGGGCTGGTCCTCATGATCATCGGCACGATTATTCGACTCTCGAATGGGCAGGCCGGAGGGGCCACCGGCACCGGCGAGGCTGTCGGCACCCACGAACTTCACGACATCGGTGTCATCCTCATCCTGCTCATCTTCGCCCTGATGACCAACCCCGTCACCGCGCAGCGCCTCGGCCGCGTCGCCCGCCGCGAAGGCCTCTACGGCAACCCCGACTCCCTCAGCCGCAACGACCGCCCCGCCGCCTACCACCCCAAGCGCGTCGACCCCACCAAGAAGTAGGTTTTTGGCGCTCCCGCGCGAGTCGCGCGCACCACATTCCTGGATTCCGCGAACGCCCCAAGGTGTTTCCCCTGGTCGCGCGCACCCCTCGTGGGAATGTGGTGCTCAAGGTCCAGACCCACTAGGTACTTTGCTTCTCCACAGGGCAAACGGCATGGTGAGGGTCGTACCACAATACTCGGAATAGGTCACCGGATCGGAAGCCCCATAATCGGGGCTCGCCAGATAGACGGAATCGAAACACACGCTCCTCCGCAGAGGGCAGCGCTTGAATGCGCTTTTGGGCGTTGATACTCAGGGTCGAAACGTGTTGGTCATGGTTCCGGGGTCGTTTCTTCCGGCCGGACATGACGGTCTCAGCAAGGCACTCTTTCCATGTCTTTCGTGAAATGCTCTCCAAAAATGTCAAGAGCTCTTTCGTCTCTTTGGCCTCCAGCGACCATCGGCACAAGCTCTCACCAGGAGGGATGTCCAATTCAGCGACAGTCCACCGAACAGGCATTTCCCGCCAGGCACTTTGTGTCGCCTCACTGGGCACGCTTTTATCGCTTGCCACCGGCGACAAGTGTGGAACACGCTTACCCCCGAAGTTGTTTTGCTGACGCGCAAGCTTCTTCCTACTACGCTTTCCCCCACCCACGCGAACTACACCGCAGACGCCGACTGCATCGAACTGTAGAAATCCTGCATGACTTCCTGACTCACCTCATGTGTGGAAGGCGCCCCCACTGCAACGCCTTCACGGGCTTCCCGCCAGGGCCGCTCGCCATGCGCGAGGTCGCTCAACTGTTGGCCAGTGAGATGCCCGTATGCGTCGAGCACAGTGTCGATCGTCTCCCGCTCATCGTTTGTGAGCCGGTGAGCATCGCCGGGAAACATTTCGGGAGTTGCGGTGAAGTGCCCACGGTGTTGGTTGTATAGTTCACGGCACACTGGGCCGTTCGCCCAGGCCTCGAAACGGGAGTTAAACAGCGGCTTCTCGTCCCAGACCAAGCTCCAAGCCTGTGCGTAGTAAACGAGTTTTTGCAGCTTCATGGTACTCAGGCTTTCCCCCTGACGCTCCAAAATGTATCTCGCCACATCATTCACGTTTGCCATGCTGTTCCCCTCTCAACACTTATCGACGCCAACCCTACCCCATCAAGCATCAACCAGCCCCTACGCGCACCACATTCCCTCACGAGCTTCCAACCACCTGGGCTTATTCCAGCCCGCTCTGCAGAAATCCAGGATTTTGGTGTCACCCCAGCTGGCACGCACACCACATTCCTGGATTCCGCGAAGACCCCAACGCATTCCCCCAGGTCGCGCAACCTCCCCGCGGGAATGTGGTGCACTAGGCCCAAACAAGCTACTCCCAGGTCATCTCCTGCATCTCGGCGCAGGTGGCGGCGACGACGTCGTGCCAGGAGCCCGTCATCTCGTAGATGCGGCGTTGCCGCTGGTAGCCGGCGCCGCGTTGCATGATCTCCAGCACCAGGTTCAGCTCGCGCGTGCACCCAAGCTGCGCAGCCACAGGCTGCAGGGTGTCCACCAACGTAACGAGTTCGTCGCGGAGCCAGCGTTCGTCGGTGTCGCGGCTGGTGATCACCAGCGCGTCGAGGCCGTAGCGGGCCCCGCGCCACTTGTTTTCGGCGACGTGCCAGGGCTGGAGCGTGGGGAGGGCTTCGCCGGCGTCGAGAAGTTGGTCGTAGTAGACGACCAAGCAGTGAGTCAGTGCGACGACCGCGGCGAGTTCGCGCAGGTTGGATGTGGCGTCGCTGATGCGGACTTCGATGGTGCCCCACTTGGCCGCGGGGCGGACGTCGAAGTGCATGGAGCCGGTGTGGTTGATCACGCCGGAGGTGCGCTGGTCGTCCATGAATTGGACCCATTCGGCCCAGCTTTGGAACTGGTACGGCATCCCGGCGGTGGGAAGCTGCTGGTAGAGCATGGTGCGGTTGGAGGCGTACCCGGTGTCCAGCCCGTCCCAGCCGGGGCTGGATGCGGAGATGGCGAGCAGGTGCGGGTAGTGCGTCATCACCGCGTTGATGATTGGCCAGACGCGGTCTTCGTGACTGATGCCGACGTGGCAGTGAATACCCCACAGCAGCATTTGCTGACCCCAGTACTGAGTACGGTTGATCATTTCCTTGTAGGAAATTTTGGGGCTGAGGGCTTGCTCGCGGAAGTCGGAAAATGGGTGGCCGCCGCTGGCCCACAGGTCGAGGTCGCGGGCGTCAGCTTCGGCGCGCACGACGGCCAAGCTCTCCGCCAGCTTATCGACGGCCTCTTTCGTATTCTTACATACCGGCGTCACCAGCTCGACCGTGTTTTGGAGGAACTCCCGCTCGAGGTGCACGTTGGGGTTCGTGGCGGAGATGGCGTCGATAATTTCGGGGGCGCGGGGTACCAGGTCCCGCGTCTCCTTATCAACGACACAGATCTCCCACTCCACTCCCAGTGTCGGCTCGGGGGAACGGGCGAACTCGCGGTATGGATCCATAGCAAGCCAGTCTAAACGCTGCGCTGGGCCCGCGCGGGGGTTTTATTCTCCCGCAAGGACGACAGTGATCGCCTCCGGCTTCTCGACGGCCTCTCGCGGCAAACTCGTATTCGCCGGCACATCCGTCGTCGCCCGAGGCGTACCCCCGATCCGCTGCGCGAGCTCCGCGGCAACCGCGTCAGCGCCAGGGGTGTTCGGGTTGAAGAACACGAAGGTCTGCGGGAACGCGCCGTAGGTCTGCTCCGGCATGTTCATCGCGGCGGCGTCGTTGGAGCGGTTCGCCACGTTGTACTGGGCGGCGAGGTCACCGGCGGTCCGGTTGGCCAGATCCGGGATGCCGGAGTTGTTGTAGACGTACACCTGCGCCTGCTCGCGAGCCAGACCTGCGGGGGCTGGCGCCGGCTGTTCCTGCTCGGCTGGCTTTTCGGTGGGCTTGGCTTCTTCGGCTGGTTTTTCCTGCTCGCTTGGTTGCGCCTGCTCCGACGAGTTCGCCGGCGCCGAGATCGCGGTCGTTGCCTGGGTTGCTTGGGTGGCTTGGGCGGTCGTGGCTTCGGTGGAGCCCGGCGCGGCCGCGTCCTGGTTTCCGTCGCCCTTGTTCATGGCGTAGATGCCCCACAGCAGCAGAAGTGCCGCGACGGCCAGCAGGATCATCGCGACGCCCCGCTTCGGGAACGCCGCCGCCGGCGCCGCTTCGTAGTTTTGGTCGTAGTCGTCCTCTTCGGCGCGGCGGTGGGCGCCCTGGTACTCGTTCTCAGGATTCACATTAGTCACATGCGCCACTCTAAACGTTTTTGCACACGTTTACACCTTCCCACGCGCACCGCGTTCCCGGTTTCGCCAACCGTCAGTACATTCCGGTCGAGGTGTTTAAGGAGTGCGACGCTGGTCGCCGGAAATCGACCGGGCTGGGTGCAAATGCGCGACCTGCATCGCACGCTTCTAAGCGCACGCTACGAGCGAAAAAGGTATCAAACCTGGCGGTTGCGAGCCCGTGTCGGCCGCAAGTTGAGCGCTACATACAGTGCTCTCTCCTGTCGCTTTCGTTCCGGTCGAGGTGTTTAAGGAGTGCGACGCTGGTCGCCGGAAATCGACCGGGCTGGGTGCAAATGCGCGACCTGCATCGCACGCTTCTAAGCGCACGCTACGAGCAGTTTGGGGCGAGGAGCGGGCCGGGTGCGCACCAAATTCCTGCATGGAATTATGCGACCTGGACTTTCGCAGATCCGCTTGCCGAAAAACAGGAATGTGGTGTCTGAGTGGGAGGGACGCGCACCAGATTCCTGGTTTTTGGCGGGCACGTTTGGAAAATCCCAGGTCGCTAGGGGAAAACCCGGAATCTGGTGCGCGATCACGCCGGGTCGGGGAACAATCTTCGTGAACAAACGTCGCGACCTGGGGAAACGAAAGCGTTGGTCGACCGGAGCCGGCCCCAAACGCAAAATAGTTCCCGGGCGCGGGAACTTTTTCACAGCTCGAAGAGAGGAGCGGCTCAACGGTCGCGGAGGCGCTGCAGGCGGCGTACGAGTTGTGGGAATTCGGAAAGGGCGGAGGGGTCGTCGAGAAGGAGGTTGAGTTTTTGGTAATAGCGAACCGGTGTGAGCCCGAGCTGGGTGGTGATGGCCTCTTCTTTGGCGCCGATGGCGCGCGGGGCGTGGGCCTCGAAGGTGAGGATGGCGCGGTCCGAATCTGAAAGCTGCTCAGGCATGCCTATTATGGTAGCCATGACCATTCGACCGATCGTTATTTATGGCGACCCTGTCCTGCACAACCCGACGAAGCCTGTGGAGCAACCGGTCGAGGAGCTGCAGGAACTCATTGCAGACATGCACGAAACCATGGACGCCGCCAACGGCGTGGGCCTGGCCGCGAACCAGATTGGTGTGCCGCTGCGCCTGTTCGTGTACCACTGCCCTGACGGCGACACGATGCGTCGCGGCACCGTGATCAACCCGGTGCTGGAGACGAGCGAGATCCCGAAGACCATGCCGCGCGACGACGGCGAGGACGACGAAGGCTGCCTCTCCGTCCCGGGCGAGGGCTTCCCTACCGGCCGCGCGGACTGGGCCAAGGTCACCGGCCTGGATGAGAACGGCAACGAGATTGAGGTCGAGGGCACTGGGTTCTTCGCGCGGTGTCTGCAGCATGAGGTCGGCCACCTGGACGGCTTCGTGTACACGGACGTGCTCACCGGCCGCTACAAGCGCGAGGCGAAGCGCGCGATCAAGGCGAACGGGTGGACGGAGCCGGGCAACACGTGGCTGCCGGGCACGGACGAAGACCCGTTCGGGCACTAAGGCACTAACAGCAAGATGTTCCGCCAAGAAGCGCCCGCTGTCGGGGGCAGGGTGACGGTTCGCTACCGCACGGAGTCCGGGGTCAATGAGGCGATCGGGGAGGTCGTGGGGTTGGACCCGCTGCGGGTGCGCCGCCGCGATGGGCGCGAGGTGACGATCACGGAACCGGTGGCGGTGCGTTCGCTGGCGCCGAAGACGGTTCGGAATTCGGAGATTCGTCGAAAAGAGGTGGAGCTCGCGGAGGCGAACCCGGCACCGGTGCAGGAGTGGGTCGAGGGGTGGCTGGCCCGCGCGGGCGCCGCGAACCCGCAGGATAATACGGCAGTGCCGTTGGGCCCGTCGGCGGCACTCGCACCGCTGCCACTCACCGAGCTCAAAGATTTTTACGACGCCCACTCCCTCCCAGTGCGCCTGTTGGTGCCGGAGCGCATCGGCAAGGCGGCGGAGAAGCACGCGGCGCGACACCCGGAGCTGTGGGAGGTCGGCCCGGAGGAGATCGTGGGCGATGACCATCATCGGCGGCGTGTCCTGCGTCTGCGCTAGGATATTGGCATGCGCATCGCCACTTGGAACGTGAACTCTGTACGTACGCGGGCGGAGAGGATCGCCGCTTTCCTCGACCGCAACGACGTCGACGTGTTGGCCATGCAGGAAACGAAGACGAAGGACGCCACGTTCCCCTACTCAACGTTCGAGGCGGCGGGCTACGAGGTCGCACACGTGGGCTACGACCAGTGGAATGGTGTGGCCATCGCGTCGCGGGTGGGGCTGGAGAACGTGCGGACGCACTTTGAGCGCCAGCCGTCGTTCGCGAAGAAGGGAGATCCGGTTGTGGAGGCCCGGGCGGTTGGGGCGAGCTGTGGGGGCGTCGATATCTGGAGCTTGTACGTGCCGAACGGGCGCGAGATCGGCGACCCACACTACGAATACAAACTCGAGTTCCTCTACTCTCTGCGCGAGACCGTGGACCCGCAAACGTTGCAGCTGTTCACGGGCGATTTCAACATTGCGCCGCGCGACGAGGACGTGTGGGACATCGCCTGGTTTGAGGGCAAGACGCACGTCACGGAGCCGGAGCGCGCCGCGTTCCAGATGCTGCTGGAGTCCGGCTTGGAGGAGATCCGCCACGCGGACCCCTACTCGTTCTGGGACTACAAGTCCATGCGCTTCCCCAAGAACGAAGGCATGCTCATTGACTTCCACTTAGCGACGCCCCCGCTCGCCCGCCGCCTGCAACAGGCTCGGGTGGACGTGGCGGAGCGCGACGGCAAGGGCGCATCGGATCACGCGCCCGTCATCGCTGATTACGACACCGCCGACCTCGCACTCGACCAGGTGCGGTAGCCATGTTGTCTCTGTTCAGTGGCCTCTCCCTGTGGCAGCTCATCGCCATGGGCATCGACTACGCCATCAAGTTCGTCATGATTGGCGTGGTGCCGTCGAACCGCAAGCCGTCGAGCGCGAACGCTTGGCTGCTACTCATTCTGCTGCTCCCGTTCGTGGGCCTGCCGCTGTACCTGCTGATGGGGTCCAAGTACGTCTCGCAGCGGCGCCACCGCATCCAGAAGGAAGCGAACGCCGTCCTCAACGACGTCTACTCCGACATCCCCGACATTCCCGCCGGTCAGCAGGCGAACCCAGAAGTGACCTCGATGATCACGCTGAACCGCACCCTGACCGGCTTCCCCGCCGTGCACGGCAGCGCGGTCGCCATGTGGGCGGATTACGAGAAGACGATGGTGCGGATTGCGGAGCTCGTCGATAAGGCGGAAGCATACGTCGACATCGAGATTTATGCGGTGGCCTGGGACAACACCACCGCCATTGTGTTTGAGGCGTTGGAGCGTGCCGTGGCCCGCGGCGTCCACGTCCGCCTCCTATTCGACCACATCGGTTCCATGAAATACCCCGGCTTCCGCGCGCTGAAACGGCGCCTGACGAAGGCCGGCATCCACTGGCACCTCATGTTGCCGCTGAGCCTGCTCAAGGGCCGCTTCCGCCGCCCGGATCTGCGCAACCACCGCAAACTCATCATTATCGACGGCCACACCGCCATGATGGGCTCCATGAACCTCATCGACCGCACCTACCTCACCCGCCAACACCGCGCCGCCGGACGCCAATGGGTCGACGCCTTCGTGGAACTCCAAGGGCCCATTGTCACCTCCATCGAGGCGCTGTTCGCCGTGGACTGGTACTCCGAATCCGGCGAACCCATCGAGCTGACCGCCCCCTTGGACCTTGGCGCCCCCGCAGACGCGAACCTGGTCCAGCTCATCCCATCAGGGCCCGGCTACCAGGCCGAACCGAACCTGCGGATGTTTAACACCCTCATCCACCACGCCAAAGAACAACTGGTGCTGTGCTCCCCCTACTTCGTCCCCGAGGACTCACTGCTGGAGGCCATCACCACCGCCTGCTACCGCGGCGTGCGCGTGGACCTGCTCGTTGGCCAGAAGGCAGACCAGTTCATGGTGCAGCACGCCCAGTCCTCCTACTACCAACAACTCCTCGAGGCCGGTGTGCGCATCTGGGAGTTCCCCGCCCCCTACGTCCTGCACACCAAGTTCCTGCTCGTCGACCCCACCTCGAAGGAGCCCGGCGCCGCCGTCGGCGTGCTTGGGTCCTCCAACATGGACATTCGTAGTTTCTCACTCAACTACGAAAGCTCACTCTTAATTTGCGACGGCCCCCTCCTCCGCAACCTCAACCAACTCGCCACCACGTACTTGTCGGTGACCCGCGAGCTCACGCTGGAGCGCTGGAACACGCGGCCGTGGTACCGCCGCTACATCGACAACGTGATGAAGCTGACCTCGGCGCTGCAGTAGCCGCACGCTGCCAGTGCCAAAGGACGCAACCACATCCGAAAAACCCGGCAAAAGCCCAGGTCACGGAAAACTGGTTGCGTCCTTTGGCACTGCCCCACAGCCAGGCGCACCAAATTCCCTCACAACCGACCAGCGACCTGGGAAAACGCCGGAACCCTAGCCAAAACCAAGGAATTTGGTGCGTCGGGCGAATAAGCGACCTACTTGTTCGCCATCACGGCGGCGGCCGCGCCGCCCAGGCCCAGGATGCCGAGCAGCACGCCGACAACGATCAGGATCGTGTTGCGGGTCTTCTCGTCGACGCCGCCCTTGTCGTCGGTGGCTTTGGCGTCCTGCGTGGTTGGGTCAGCTGGCGCCGCGGTGCTCGGGGCCGCTGAAGGCGACGGCTTCGCTGACGTGGTTGGTGGCGTCGATGGCCGCTTAGGTTGCTTCAGTTCCTTGGTGTCCGCGAGGTTGCGGCGGTTGGTGTCCTGGAAGTCGCCGAGCTTACCTTGGGAGAGCAGTGCGGATGCCCGCTGGCCCAGCACGGAGTCACCGAGCTGGGTGCTGACTTGGCGCAGCTCGTCCTCGGCGTAGTCGAGGAGGCTGATGTCGAAAAGCTCGCTGAAGACGATTTCGCCGGACTCGTTTTCGATCTGGATGTAGACCGGCACGTAGGAGCCGTACAGGCGCTGCGTGTCCGGGATTGGGATCTGGATTTCCTTGCGGGACTGCGGCCCGGCTTCCTTGGCGTCGCCGATGCCCTTGACCTTGATGGTCTGGACTGGGGCGATGCGGGAAAGTTCCTTGCCGTAGAAGGCGCGCACGGTGAACTCATGGTCGTGGTAGCCGCGGTTGCCGATGGTGCCCACAACCTTGTTGTCGGCGCGCACGGTGGCGATGCTGTTTTCGTCGGCCATGTAGAAGTCGGCCTTGCCGTCGTTCTTGAGGGCAGCGGCGGCGTCGAGTTCGCGGGCGTCGCGTTCGATGCCGCGGCGCTTCTCGGCGTCCTTGTCCGACTCGGAGTCGGACTCGGCGGGCTTGACGGAGACATCACCGATGCCGCCGGCCTTGACGTTGAGGTTCTTCCACTCGGACGGGACGGACCACTCGCCGACGTAGCAGTCGGGGGCGTCGGCGCAGCCTGGGTGCGGGGCCTCCTGGTTGCCGCTCTTGTCTTCCTCCTGGTAGTCGAAGGTGACGAACTGGTAGGCGTAGTTCATGGCGGATGGGCGATCGCTGAGCCAGTCTCCGTACTTGGTCCATTCGTAGACGGATTGGCGCTTGCCGTCGACCCACAGCATGCCGTTGTGGTTCAGACCCAGGTTGTGGCCGAGCTCGTGCATGATGGTGTTGCGTACTTTGTCCTCGGCGCCCATGCGGGCGTTCTTGGACACGTAGAAGCTCGTGCCGCCGATCAGTGCGCGTCCGGTGGCGTAGTTGATGGAGCCGTTGGCGGAGGGGGCGTCCATAAGGTCGCCGATGACGCCGGAGCGGAAGATGCCTTCGCGCTCTTTGAGCAGGTCCACCGACGTGGTGATCAGCTCCGAGCCGGACGTTTCGGGCGAGTTGAAGTAGTGGTCCTTGTAGCCAAGGATCGGCCCGCCGCGGTATTCGTCGTCGCGGGCTTCGAAGTTCTTGGAGTAGCCCTTACCTGCGTCGATGTGCAGGTTGTAGCCGTGTGCGGCGAACTTCTTCACCAGCTGGTCCAGGATGAGCCCGGACGGGCGGTAGACGTTCGTGTTCATCTTCGAGCAGGCGTCGTAGCGGGCGAAGCCTTCGGGGTTGACGGCGAAGCGCGCCGCTTCCTGGCAGCCCTCGGTTTCCCACTCGGACTTCATCCAGTTCATCTGGAGGAAGATGTCTTTCTCATACGGGTTGGCGCCCCAGCGGTGCAACGGCATATCGACGCCATTTACATTCGCACCCTGCATTTCCCAGATGTCTAGCAGGCCGTCACCATCCGAGTCCAGCGCCCCCAGCTGCGTTTCGATCTTGACCGTCATCTCGGCCTTCATCGTCGCGCCAGACTCGACGGTCTGGACCCAGGTGCCGCTGAGGACTTCACCACGTTCCATGTTTTTGTTGTCAGAGCCCGCGTTCCACTCTGGGAGAGTCGCCGGATCCTGAGCGGTGGCAAGCGCCGTCGCACCCGGGAAGTTCGCGTCGACTCGGTAGGCGGACTTGTCCTCCCCGCGCAGGCTGTCCCCAAACTGCGCGGCGGTCATGGTGCCCTTCATTGGCTTGGCGTGGTTGTACATGCGGATCGCCAGCTCACGGGCGGTTCCGGCGTTGTTGGTCAGCTCGGTGACCACGTTGATCTCGTCGCCTTTGACCGTAAAGGTGCGCTT
Organism: Corynebacterium sp. NML98-0116; assembly: GCF_001767255.1. Lineage (GTDB taxonomy): Bacteria > Actinomycetota > Actinomycetes > Mycobacteriales > Mycobacteriaceae > Corynebacterium > Corynebacterium pseudogenitalium. The sequence goes on along the minus strand of NZ_CP017639.1, from coordinate 355,331 downwards.
CATGGTGACTTCGCGTCGCGGGTCGGTGTGCTCCAGCACCGTGACGCCGTCCTCGGGGGAGCTCTCAGTCGTACTCTTCGCGATCGGCGCCACCACGCGCCCATCGGCCCAGCCGATCACACCGACCTGGTTCTCCAACTTGCCCGCAACCGACTTCGGGTTCATGTAGGTCAGGGTTGCCTCGTGGTAGCTCTTCCGGATGTGGAGGTGGGTCTGGATGGCATCATCATCTGAATTGACGGGGGACGCCGTCGCAGGCACGGCCGACACTGCGCCCATGCCGAGCGCGAGCGTCACTGCACCTGCAATCACTGTCTTGTGAAAACGCATCCTTTTACCTCCTCAAGCCCAGGTCACGCATAAGGTGTCTGAGATTCGACTGAACAACTGGGACTTCCTGCAGCGCGAGCAAACCGGCGCCTACCAGGAACCCAAGTGCACCGAGAATTACAGTAATCCACCCCGCTGCCGAACTCCCAGTCTCGGGGGCTGGGTCCGGCTCCGGCGTTGGCGCCGGGGTACTCGGGGTCGGTGTCGGCGTGGACGTGGGTGCCTCTGTCGATGGTGTCGGCGCAGCGGTCTGGCGCGGCTCACGCACGTACGCCGACACCTTCACGGTGCGCTGCGAGCCGTCCTGGTAGGTCACCACAACCGGCACCTCAACCTTCGACTTCGACTTCACCGACGCGTCCGGCAGCACCTGCAACCTGCCCGAATACTTATCGACGTGCACCTGCCACCCCTTGGCGGCGAAGCTGGCGTCGATACCGAAGGTGGTCTCAGGCGGGACGCGCTGGCCCTGCGGCGTGGAAGCCAAGTCGCCGGCGTTGACGTAGATGTCGCTCCAGCGCGGGCGCTCTTCGTCGGCGATAGCCTTCTTGCGCAGCTCGGCGTCGATAAACTCCTCGGAGCCATCGGGGTACTTCACACGCACGCGCACGTTGTACTTGGCGCCGCCCGGCGCGTCTTTCGGTAGCACGGCGGTGATGCGGCCCGTCTTCGTATCGACGCTCACATCCAACCCAGCGTTCTCCTCAATCGAGAACGTGGTGTTTTCCGGCACCGGGGTCAACATCTCGTAGGACGTGCGGGTGCCGCCGGTCAGCGTTTCCGGCGCGTACCTCGGCGTAAATGCCTCCGCGTCCGGTTTGCTGTGCTTCACCCCGACGTGGAATGGCACATCGGTGGAACTGCCGTCCGGGTAGGACACCGTCACCACCGCGTCCAGCGGCCGGGCACCATTTTCCGGCGCACGCACAACCAGGTTGCCGGTGTCACGATTCACGGACACCTTCCACCCATTGAGGTTCTTGTTGCCCTCGGCGTCCTCGAAGAACACGAAGTCGGTGCCCTCCGGCACGTTGCGAACATCCGTCCTATGCAGGACGATCGGCGTCCCCGGCAGCACCTCGCGGCCAGTTTCATAGGCGTGGTTGTAGCTGCCCGCGATCTGGCGCGGCAGGATGTTGAAGTAGACGGGGACGTGCTGGGTGGAGCCGTCGCTAAAGCTGGCCTTTACCATCACTTGCACGACGTCACCGGCCTTCAGGTCGTCGCCTGTGGCCTTGAACGTGACCATGCCTGGCTGCTCGCCGTCCTCGGCGGTGCCCTCCCGCTCAACGACGCTCGCGTCAGTTTCGCCCTCGATCGAGTAGGAGACCTGTGCCTCTTCCGGGATCGGCTGGTTGAAGAACACCTCGGCGCCCTGCGTCAGGGTCGCCAGCGGCGCGTGGCTGCGGGTCTCTTCGCCCAGGCGGACGAACACGTCCGGGTACTGCAGCTTGTACTCTTCGGCGTACGGGGTTGGGTCGAGCACGTTGACTTTAATTACACGCTGCTCGCCGGTGGAGAGCCGTACCCAGTACCTGCGCTCACCCTTCGATCCGCCCTCGGAGCGCGGCGGCTTCAAGAACACCTCGCCGTCCCTACCGATGGAGACCCAATCCGACACCCCACCGGCTTTCAGCTCATCCTTCGTCGAGACGATCTCCATGCCGCTCGCGATTTCATCGGGGCTCATCACGTTCGTCTCAAGCGTCGTCCCCGCCTTCACGTTGATCGGCGTCCAATCCTCCGAGAAATCAGACTCGACGTGAAGCGTCGCCAGCTCTTCGTACAGCGGGTCCCACACCTTGAAGGAGAACTTGTGATTGCACTTGTCACTACTGCCGACAACACGCACGTTGCCATCCGGCGTCAGCGACACCTGGTAGCCCTCCGCACCCAGGAACTTGGTATTCGGGTCCAACTTCGCCGACGGCACGAACTCGTACACCTCGCCAGGCTTTACGCTCTTCGAGGTAATCGCGAACTTCGGCTTCTCATGAGGAGTGCTGTCCGGTGAGAAGGGGTTCGTCCCCAAGCTCACTTCGTCCTCGTTGCTCACGCCATCGCCGTCGAAGTCCGCGGCTGGGATGGAGAACACACGCTCGTCCTCGCCAACAAACCCGATCAAGAAATCCTTCGCATCAGACGAGCTATCCGGGTAGTCCACTTCCACGCGCGCATGCGTGATGAAGGTGTTCATGAACCACTTCGACACCCGCTCAAACTCCGGCTTCGAGTTCCCAAACTCCTGCTCGTAGGCCTCCGCGAACGCCTCCAGGCCTTTGGCCTTCACAACGAAACGGTTGCCGTCGGAGGCGTCGACAAGCGCGTGGTCCAGCGCCGGCGACTTCCTGCCGTTCTGCTCGCCCTTATACCGAATCGAGCGCACCTTCACCTCAGCATTGCCGAACGGCGTCCCGCTTCGGAACTCCTGGCCTGGCTTCAGCCGCACCAGCAGCTCGCCCGGGTACGGGTCGTACTGCTCAGCCATGTATGGCTTCCGCGTCGTCGTAGTCGGCTTCACACTTGTCGACGTCGGCTTCGCCTCAGTACTCGTCTGCTGCGCGCTGCTCGGCTTCGGCTTCGGCTGCGGCTGCGAGGTGATGCTCGACGGCGACGGCTTTGGCTGCGGTTTTGCGCTCGTCGTAGTTGAAGTAGGCGTCGGCGTTGTCGTCTCCGGAAGCTTCGGCAACGGATTCTTCGCGACACCCCTATCCCTGGCGTCGAACGGGTTCGCCCCCTTCCTGGCCTCCTCGCCATTCGACACACCATCGCCATCAAAATCCCCATCCGGATCGTTGGCGAGGCGGCCGTCGAGACCCAAGAGACGCAGCGGCAACACCGCGCGCTCCTGCACCGAGCCATCCGTGAACTTAATGTCGAAGTCCAGTTCGTTGATCTTCGACTGGTCATCCAAAAACTTCTGAGGATTCCACTTATAAATGGAGTCCTTCCCCGACAGCACCTCTCTGTCATAAACCCCGGCGATTACCCCAGTCTCCGGGGCCCACACGCTCACCTGGTAGCGACGCGGAGCATCAGCGCCGCTGGTGGGCGAAGGCCTCCACGCCACTCCTGAAAAATCAATCTTTTTATAAAGCTTCTCCACCCTGGATATCGTCGCCAGGTCTCCCGACTCCAGCTCACTGCGGCCCAGCTTCCCGGGCCTGACCTCCAACAGCTTGTATTTGATTGGATTCGTCTCGGCCAGCGCCGGGCCCTGCGCCTGCGCATTTGCCTGCACCTGCAGCTCTGTTGGCCCTGCAACCTGCACCAACGGCGTCACGATCAACGCCGCCGCCGCAACAACCACACCCCTCCGCAACCGGGTCCGCACACGCGAACCCGCCCGGCGAGCCTCACCTGCTGCCCGGCCGCGATTATTCGCCACAACGAATCCTTTCTGCAGCAAAAGCCAATGACACTCCCAGGGTAGTCCCCATTATTCGTTTTGCCTAAACCTCCGCAACTTTCTAAATGTTTTCTCATGTGGCGGGTGTGGTTTGTGGGTCAAGAAAGTTCCCCACCAAATCTGCCCAGTGCCAAGAGACGCAATTCCCAAAACAGACACCGCCATAACACCTGGTCACAAAAGTGCTAGAGCTTATTGGTTGCGTCCTTTGGCACTGTAAACAGAAATTGTGGAAGAACAAGGAAACCAGGCGCCCATCCAATGCGTCTAAACAAATATGAATTACAGACAAACACCGCAACCGGAGGCACTACAGATGATCCTCGACTACGCACAACAGTGGCCGACCCACATCGCCAGCGGCTACTCTGCTCTCACCCTTTACAGGTTGCCCTACCTTACAGACACAGCCCCCGTCACATTCATCGGCCCGACCAGTAAGACCCGCTCCCCTACCCCAACAACGCCCGGACTCAAACGCCGCGGAGCCGACGGTATCGCACTCACAACAGTGCACCACTTCGGACACACGATCTACGCAGCGGCCCCCGCGTACGCCACGATTCAGGCGATCCAGATGCTAAAAAGCGGAGAGCACTCTCCTGCCGTCATCACACCCGAGGGGCTCGACCCCCTCCAAGTACGGGCAGTGCAGCTGGTGGATTGCGTTCGCAGGCACCTCAACGTTTCAACATCTTCGCTGCGCCAAGCAGCGGACTGGCGCGTGGAGAAGCGATGGCTCAACAAGGTACTCAAGCTTTCCAGCAAGCTCGTCGACTCGCCGCGCGAAACCGAGCTGCGCCTGCTGCTCCACGCCGTAACAAAGCAACGCCGACTGAAGCTGAGTGAGCAAGTCCCTGTATATAGGGGCCGCCGCCTCGTAACGACGTTCGACTTCGCCATCGAACCGCTTAAAACCGGGATCATGTATGACGGCCAGCACCATTGGGAGTATGACCAGCGCCAGAAGGATGCCCGGATCAACTTGGATCTGGCGTTGGAGGGCTGGACCGTGGTCAGGTTCGCCGCCGCCACGTTTAGTGAGGTGGTCCCACGAATGGAAGAATTACTTGACCGAATGTGAACAGTGCCAAAAGACGCAACCTTATAGATATAGCCCTTTTATAACCAGCGGTTTTAATGGGGCACTCTTAGGAGATTGCGTCTTCTGGCACTGCTATCGAACTACGCGTCCCGCGCCTCAGTCAACAGCACGCCGATCACCCACAACGCCACGGCCCACACGGCGAAGATGCCGAGGGAGGCGCCGAGCTCCCAGTGTTGGGTGGGTTGGTTCATCATGAAGGCGATGAGGTTGTTGAAGGGGAGGAACTTGGCAACGTCTTGGCCGTATTTAGGGATGAACCCGACGATGGTCTCCAGGAGGAGCATCATGGACAGGCCGATGACGATGGCGGCGGACGTGTTGCGGACGATCCAGCCGACGCCCTGGGTGAACAGGGTGAGCAGCGCCATGCCGAGGGGTACTGCCCACAGGGCGCGCTGGGTGGCGCTATTTGTGGTCCAGCCTGCGGGGACGGCGGTGGTGAGGTCGGCGAGGATGAACGCCACGACCACGGCTAGCAGCGTCGCAACCACAACGCCGACGACGCCCACTACGACTTTGGCCAGGGCGACTCGCCAGCGCTGCGGTGTGAGGCGGAAGTTGGTGGCGGGGATGCCGAATCGGTATTCGGTGGTGACGGTCATGGCGGCTTGCACGATGACGACGATCCCGATGGTCATGGAGACGGTCGAGACGACGGTCAGGGGTGTGTAGGGCATGCCGGAGGTGTTGGCCAGCCAGCCGAAGAGTGCGCCGTAGATGCCGGCGACGATGATCATGGCGGCGCTGGTCCACCAGAAGGAGCGGGTGCTGCGGAGTTTGGTCCACTCGGAAAGTATGAGGTTCATGGTTACTTGCCCTCCTGGACTGTGCGGGATGCGAACTGTTCGGTGCCTTCGGTGGATTGGATGTAGGCGTCCTCGAGGGAGGCGTGGTGTTCGCTGAGTTCGGTGAGGATGACGCCGGCTTCGAAGGCGATGCGCCCGATGGTTTCGGGGGTGGCGTCGTTAATGGTGAGGTTGGGTCGGCCGTCGGCGTCGGTGCCTGGGCTGATGCTGGCGCCCGGCGCGCCTGCCTCCACGGCCACCTGCAAACGAGAAAGCCCAGCATCAGCGGCACGCACCACAACGCGGGAGCCGGAGTGGGCCTTGATGAAGTCGTGGACGGAGGTGTCGGCGACGAGTTTGCCCTTGCCGATCACGATGAGGTGGTCGGCGGTCTGCGCCATCTCGGCGAGGAGGTGAGAGGACACCAGGATGGTGCGGCCTTCCTGGGCGAGCGCGCGCAGCAGGGAGCGGACCCAGCGGATACCTTCGGGGTCGAGGCCGTTGACGGGTTCGTCGAGGATGAGGTATTCGGGGTCGCCGAGCAGGGCCGCTGCGATGCCGAGGCGTTGCCCCATGCCGAGGGAGAACCCGCCGACCTTCTTGCCCGCTACGTCGGTCAGCCCGACGAGGGAGAGGACTTCGTCGACGCGGGAGGCGGGAATGCCGGAGGCCTGTGCTTGCCACAGGAGCGTCGCGCGGGCGGAGCGGTTGGGGTGTACACCTTTGGCGTCGAGGAGCGCGCCGACTTTTTGGGCGGGGCGCTTGAGGTTGCGGTAGCTGGTGCCGTCGATAAGACAGCTGCCTGACGTGGGCTTATCCAGGCCGACGATCATACGCATGGTGGTGGATTTGCCTGCGCCGTTGGGGCCGAGGAACCCGGTGACGATGCCGGGTTTGACGCGGAAGCTCACGTCGTCGACGGCGCGGACGGGGCCGTAGACCTTTGACAGGTTTTGGACTTCAATCATGCGAAACAGTATGCCTGAGAATGTCCGGCAGCGCGGCACGCAGCCCCGGGTGTAGGGCGAGTTCTTCGAGTTTTTTCAGGGGAACCCAACGCAGCTCAACGCTTTCTTCGTTGGCGGTGGTCTCGAGTGGCTCGCCGGAGCGCACGCGCGCGAGCACGGTGGTGTAGGTCCAGCCACTGGGTGCGGGGCCGGACGTCACTAATTCCTTTTCGACGTCCACTTCGCCCCCATCGATACCGCATTCTTCTTCCGTTTCCCGCAGGGCGGCTTGGGAGGCCGTTTCGTGTGAGTCGCGGGCGCCGCCGGGGATGCCCCACGTGTCGCCTTGGGCGGTCCAGGGGGCGCGGTGTTGCATGAGCACGACGGGCTCGCCGCCGTGTGTGGCCTGCAGGAAGAGCCCCGCGGCGCCGTGTTTGCCCCACATTTTCTGTCCGTTGGGTCCTTCGACCCATCCGTTGCCGTCTCCTTGCATGTGTTCCACTGTAGGTCGTTTCCTAGAAATAGGTCGGGCCCGGTGGTTATGGTTGAGGAATGACTGTCACGACGCCACCTCCCAGCGACGCCTGGTTGGATGATCTTGCGCTGCATCCGCAGCAGCGCGCGTCGAGTGGGCCGATTCGCGCGGCGCGGCGCCTGGCGGACTTCGTGATCACCACGCCGGGCAAGATGCTGGCGATGATGCTGGTGTTGACGGTGGCGGTGGGCGCGATTGGGTTCGCGCAGAGCCAGTCGATGAGTAAGCGCCAGCACGCACTCGACGTGTTGGTGCAGACCACGGAGCCGATGAGCCACTCCGCGCACGTGCTGCTCACCTCACTGTCGCAGGCGGACACGGTGGCCACGACGGGCTTCGTGCAGGCAGGCTTGATGACGCCGGATGAGGTGAAGGCGTATTTGGCGTCGATAGATCAGGCGGTGATCGCGGCGAGCGACATCTACGAGGGCGCCTCGGAGTTGACGCGGCCGGAGGACCAGGAGCGCATCCAGAACCTGGTGCGTTCCATCCAGCGGGACCTGCCGTTGTACGTGGCGTTCATGGAGCGCGCGAAGGTGAACCAGCGCCTGGGCAACCCGGTGGGCGTGTCGTATATGTCGGAGGCGTCCAGCATGATGCGTGAGCGGATGATCACCTCGGCGAACACGTTGTTTGCGCTGACGCAGCGCCAGGTGGCGGTGGAGATGGTGCGCCTCAACGCGCCGCAGTGGGTGCCACTTTCGGGCCTGGTTGCGGCGCTGTTGCTGCTGGCGGGGGCACAGTGGTGGCTGTGGCGCACGTTCCGCCGCCGCTGGAATAAGGGCTTCGTGGCGGCGACGGCGGCGATGGTGGTGGCGCTGGCGTGGGTCGCGGGCTCGAACTTCATTTCGTGGCGCTCGGGCGTCATCGGGTTCGAGCAAGCCGCGGCACCGCTGCGCCAGCTTACCGACGCCCGCCTCCGCGCCCAGGAGGCCCGCACCGACGAGACGATGGCGCTGCTGCGCCGCCAGTCCGTTGCGGAGTCGGCGGAGTCCTTTGAGTCCACGTACCAGGGGGTGAGCGCGGCGTTGGATACGGCGTCGGATGCGCCGGAGGTGGCGTCGGCAAGACGGGCGCTGGAGCAGTGGTCGCAGGCGCACGGCGAACTCGTCTCGACGCTGGACGCCGGCCGGTTTGAGCGCGCCGTCGACGTGCTGATGGTCGATAGTGTGGACCACCCGAGCGCGTCCACCGCGTACACGGAGCTGGACGCGAACATGGTGACGTTGATTGAGTCGGCGCGCGCCGAGATGCGCAACTACATCCACACCTCCCTGGACGCGACAAGGCTGGTGTCGACGGTGGTCGCGCTGCTGTCGCTGCTGGCGGTCATCAGCATGTGGTTCGGGGCGCAGCGGCGATTCAGGGAGTACGTATGATGCGCAGAGCTGGCTCGTTGTTGGTGGCGCTCGCGGTGGCGGCGGGCGCAGTGGGGTGTGCGCCGCGGTCCGCACTGGAAGACTTGCCGACGGGGGCGGCGTCCACGGCGCACGAGGCGATCCCGTTGCCGCCCGGCGCGCTGCTGGACGGAGCGGGCAAGCAGCCGTCGATTGAGTTTGTGCCACACGGCCTGGACTGGGAAGGCTCGCTGCGCCCGCGCCCATCCGCCCCGGAAGATGACCCCGCCATGGAGCAGATCCGCGAGCGCGGCCGGCTCATCGTGGGCGTGGAGCAGTCCCAGTACCTGCTGTCCTACCGCGATATGGTGCGCGGGCAGCTTCGCGGGTTCGAGGTGGAGCTGGCCCGGGAGATCGCCCGCGACCTTTTCGACGACCCCGAGGCGGTGGACTTCCGCTTCGTGGACTCGGCCTCGCGCGCAGAACTGCTCCGGGAGGGGCGCGTGGACATTGTGATCAGGACGATGTCCATTACCCCGGAGCGCGCCTCCAAGGTAGCGTTCTCCACCCCCTACCTGAAGTCCCAGGTCAGGGTGCTGGCCCCGATCGATCGCGGCATCACGAGCATGGACGACCTGCCCGAGCGCACCGTGTGCGTCGTCGACCGCACGACGCTGCTCAACATCGTGCGCACCCTCGCGCCGCACTCCCCGGTGTTGCGCACCCGCTCCTGGTCCGACTGCCTCATGGCCACCCAGCAGTTCCAGGCCGACGCCATCATCGCCGACGACGCCATCCTCGCCGGCATGCTCGCCCAGGACCCGCACACCGATATCCTGCCGGACGTGCTGGCCACCCAGTACTATGCCGTCGGCATCCCGCTTGAGCACGACTCAGTAGTGCGGCAAGTCAACGCGACCATCGAGCGCATCCGCACCGACGGCACCTGGCACCGCATGTTCCAGGAGTGGCTGGCGGATTCCACCACAGACCCCTACCCCCCACCGCTGATGTACCGGGAGGAACCCAATGAGCACGAATGACCCAGGCACCGAGGCCGTCGCCTTCGACCCCTTCGCCGACGACGACGATGACGACGACCTCTTCGAGTACGACGACTCCATGTCCGCCCTCCTCGAAGACCTCGAGGCGCTGCGGCAGGAGAAGCGGCAGGAGGATACCTCGCAACGCTCGCGGCGCCGCGCACTCGACCGGTTCCGCGAACTGCGCGGCACGCAGCGCGAAACCCGCACCGTCGCCGACGGCATGGTCGAACTGCCCTGGGTCCACCCCATCAACCCCACCGACGCCCTTCGGGACCCATCCACCTTCGAAGGCGTCCCCGCCCCGGCGCTGAAGCCCGGCGACCTGGTCGCCGAACAATACGAAGTGCTCGGCACCATCGTACACGGCGGCATGGGCTGGATCTATTTAGCCGCCGACCACTTCGTCTCCGGGCGAAACGTGGTACTCAAGGGGCTGCACTCGGCCCGCAACAAAGACGAGGAAGCCGCCGCCGTCGCCGAGCGCGAGTTCCTCGCCGACATCACCCACCCCGGCATCGTGAAGATTTTCAACTTCATCGACGACCCACGCGTGCCCGGCGGGTTCATCGTGATGGAGTACGTAGGTGGGCCGTCGATAAGCAGGTGCGACGTTGACATCGCGATCGCCTACATCCTCGAAGTGCTGCCCGCGCTCGACTACTTGCACTCGCGCGGCGTCGTGTACAACGACCTGAAGCCCGACAACATCATCGTCACCGAAGACCAGGTCAAACTCATCGACCTCGGCGCGGTCTCCGGCATCGGCTCCTACGGCTTCATCTACGGCACCAAAGGCTACCAAGCGCCCGAAGTAGCTACCGACGGCCCCTCCGTCCAATCCGATATCTACACCATCGGCCGCACCCTCGCTGCCCTCATCATCGACCTCCCACACGACGCCGACATCCCCACCCCCACCACCGAACCCCTCTTCCGCCGCTACATCTCCCTCTACCGACTCATCGCCCGCTGCTGCGCCCCCAACCGCGACGACCGCTTCGACTCCGTCACCCAACTCGAAGCCCAACTCCTCGGCGTCCTGCGCGAAGTGCTCGCCATCCGCGACGGCCGCACCTTCCCTGCCCAACACTCACTTTTCTCCCCGCAGCGCCGCACGTTCGGCACCAAGCACGTCGTCTTCCGCACCGACCAACTCATCGACGGCATCACCCGCACCGTCACCATCACGCCCCAGGAAGTCAACATCGCCCTGCCCGTCCCACTTGTCGACGCCACCGACCCCGGCGCCGCCACCCTCCAAAGCACCACCTACTCCGAACCCTCCGAAACCCTTGCCGCCCTGCGCCAAGCGCTTGCCGAGGACCGCCACCCCGACTCCATCGAAATCCCCTTCGCCGTCGCCCGCACCCTCCTCGACCTCGGCTTCACCACCCAAGCGCGCACCTGGCTCGACTCACTTGACGAGGGCCTTCGGAAGAACTGGCGCTACCACTGGTACACCGGCATCACCAACCTGCTGACCAGCAAATACACCGACGCCCAGGTCTCCTTCTCCCGCGTCCTGCAAATCCTGCCCGGCGAATCCGCCTCCAAACTAGCGCTTGCCGCCGTCGCCGAACTCCTCCTCCAATCCGCCGACCTCCACGACACCGCGTTGCTGGAACCCCGCGTCGCCCGCGGCGCCGCCGGCATGAACCGCCACCTCGACGAACTCCCCAACACCGTCTTCGAACACCTCCACGAAACCGGCTCCCTCGACCCCGACTGGTCCATGGTCACCACCAACCCCGCCATGCTGCGCTTCCACGCCATCCGTCTCTACGCCCTGGTCTGGAGCACCAACCCCACCACCGTCTCCTCCGCCTTCGGCCTGGCCCGCCAACTCATGCACGAAAATCAACCCGAGCTTGCCGCCGCTGCCCTGGACCGCGTCCCCGTCGCTTCCCGACACAACCGCCTCGCCCAACTCACCTCCATCCTCAGCCTGGTCACCGACCCCACCGAGCCGCGCATCCGCGAGGCCGCCCTTCGCCTCCAACGCATCCCCAACACCGAACCCCGCTACCTCCAGATCAAGGTCTTCATCCTCCGCGCCGCCCTCACCTACACCCTCGACGGCCACCACCCCGACCCCTCCCCCATCCTGGACACGAGGTTCACCGCGCACGAACTCCAAAACGAACTCGCCAGGACCCTGCGCGCCCTGGCCAGAGTGGCGCCCTACCTCCAACACCGCTTCGACCTCGTGGACATGGCCAACAAGATCCGTCCCGTGACGTGGTTCTAGGGTTTGCTTGGGTTTCTAGGCTTTCGGGTGCTGCGCGCACCACATTCCAGGGTTTCGGCGGGCGGGTTTTACGTTTGCCCAGGTCGTTGGTTTCTCGGGAGTGAATTTGGTGCGCGCCTCACTCGGCCCTGCACCACATTCCGGGATTTCGGCGGGCAGGTTTTGCGTTTCCCCAGGTCGTGGGTTTCTCGGGAGGGAATTTGGTGCGCACCCCACTAGGGGCGTCGAGCGTACACCCCTCTCACCCGAGAATTTCCCATTATCCACCTACCCGCATCAGGACTTATCCAGCTGGTCACATTTTCAATTGCACGCAACGCGCGATCAACATTTTCAAGCTCCACCTCGCGATCCGCCTTGACTAGGGGCTCGTGATGGGCACACCGGTTCCTCAACCGATAAACAATCTGTATCTCGCTTACAAACTCTTCAATAGAATGACGATGTTTAATGGCCGAGATAAGCTTCGGGTGGATAGTCGCACTATGTCGGTTATCAAAAATGTGAACCCAGAAATCGAGTGCCACCTCTACAATCACCCGCCCCGGAGGCGGATCCACTTCTCCCGCACGCCTTTTAGCCTTTGCTATACCCCCGCTTGTCAATGCTATTAAAGTTCAGCCCAGCGGGATTCGACGAAGAGTTTATATTGCCATACCACCTCTCCCCCCCAAGCTTTAACAACACATCGATCAATCCAATTGCGCAGCAGTACTTCAAAATGCTCAATGTCTTCAAGGAATGCTTTGGCCAGTTGTGCATTCCAAAGGTATAAGTCGACAGGATTTTTCTGGCCCGAAAAGGTCTCCATACGCGGAACCGAGAACCAACACTCTAGGTCAGCGAGCGAAGCGGAGACTTCCGGGTTCTGACAGATCGGCTGGTTCTCTCGTACAGTCATAGCGCGAAGTATATATACCAAACGATATTGGCGTTAGTGTCACTCCATTGACTTACTCCTTCGAATCCGATAGCCTCGACCAACGAAGGCCCCAGGACGATCCCTGCATTAAGTTGCAAATCGCTGGGGTCATTGCTTTTCCGTCTCTACCTGGCACCACATTCCAGGATTTCGGCGGGCAGGTTTTACGTTTTCCCAGGTCGTAGGTTTCCCGGGAGGGAATTTGGTGTCTCCGCCTGAGGCGCCGGTGCCAAAAGACGCATTCGCCTTTTATCTTGTCCTTTTACTACCAGCACGTTTGAACATCTGGTCCAATTCGAGTTGCGTCCCTTGGCACCGCCTCCTAGCAAGGCGCACCACATTCCAGGATTTCGGCGGGCAGGTTTTGTGTTTCCCCAGGTCGCGGGTTTCTCGGGAGGGAATTTGGTGCGCATCCCACCCGGCCCGACACCAAATTCCTCAATTTCCCCTACCCCAAAGAAATTCCCCCAGGTCACAATCTGGACCTGGGGGAATTTGGTACAAACCCAATCAGCGAGCTTAGAAGCCGCCTAGGCCGACGGCTGCGGCCACAATACCGAGCAGCGCCAGCAGGCCGACAACGATGCCGACGATGGCACCGCCGGACAGGCCACCCGTTTCCCCACCCTTGCCTGGGTTCTGCTGCTGCGCAGTCGAAGGCGCAGGGTGGGCGGTTGGGCGAGTGGTCGGCTTGGCAGGGCGCGCGGGAGCCGGGGCGTCGTAGGTTCCGCTCGGCGCGGCGTTCAGTGAGGTCACTGGTGCTTGGCCGGCGCGGGTCGGGATGACGGCGTTGGCCTGGGTTGCCAGCGGCTTGGTTGGGCGTGGCCCGGCACCGCCTTTCGCCTTGCCCACGGTCTGCTCTGCCCGCTTGAGCAGGTCGGACTTCTTCTTGCGAAGTTCCCGTATGAGCTTCGCGGTGTCTTCGCCGTTGTAGTTGAGGGCGGAGAACTCGATGGTTTCGTCGGCGACAATATCGTTGTCCTGGTTAAACACCCGGAATGTGATCGGCATGGTGGAGCCGGTGTAGCCGGCGGTGTTGGTGATCGGGACGCTGATGGGCAGTTTGGACTCGTCACTGAGGGCGCCTTCGATGGTGTATTCCTGCTCGTAGCGGCCTCCTGGGTAGGTGGCCTGGAGGCGGAACTTGTGGATGTCGATGCCCAGGTTGGACAGCTCCAAGGCGATCTTGGAGTCGGTGCGGTTGGCGATGATGATGTTGCCAGCGCGCTCCTCGTTGCGCACGCGCAGGCCGGCCTTGCCGTTGTTGAATTCGGCGGAGTAGACCTCGAGTTCGCGGACGGTTGGTTCGTCGTCGGCGTGTTCGTGGTCGTCGTGGCCGGGGGTGCCGGTGGTGCCGTTGGCGCGGCCGATTTGGCCGCCGATGAAGGCGAGGTTTGGCCAGTCGGGGTCGATGTCGTAGTCGCCGGTGTAGCACTGGACGGTCTGGCATGCCTTCGGCAGCTTGCCCGTCGGACGAGAGTGCTCGTTGGAGTAGCGGAAGTCAGTGAACTGGTAGAGGTAGTTCATGACTGAGAGGTAGCCGGGCACGTAGTCAGAGATTGGGCGGCTGGTGTCGGCGAGTGGCCCGGAGTGGGTCAGGCCGAGGTTGTGGCCGAACTCGTGCAGGATGGTGTTTCGCAGCTGGTCCTGCGAGGTCATCATGCGGTTCTTTGCGACGTAGAAAGCGCCGTCCCCGATCAGTGCGTTGCCTGAGGAGAAGTTGGTGCGGGTTTGTTGGTCGCCGATGACGCCGACGCGGAACACGGTTTGGCGTCCGTTGAGGAGGCGGTCGCGGTCCTCGAGCATCTTGATACCGGGGACTTTGCCTTCGAAGTAGTACGGGGTGAAGTCTTCGGTCGGGCCGCCTTGTGGGTGCTCGAGGCGCATTGGGTTGTAGTAGTCGCCGGCGTCGATGTGCAGGTTGATGTTCTGCTGCGCGAAGGCGTCAACGAGGTCGTTGAGGGTTTGGCGCGACGGGCGGTACACGTTGGTGTTGGCTTCGGAGCAGTCGAGGAACTTGCGGAAGTCTTCCTCGGTTGGCGCGTATTTGCGCTGCTCGGAGCACTTCTTGGTTTCCCATTCGGACTTCATCCAGTTGAGTTGGAGGAAGAGGTCGACCTTCTTGGGGTCCGCGCCCCACTTCTGGAGCGGGAAGACATTGCCGTTATCGTCGGTGAAGCCGTTTTCTTCCCATTCGTCGGGGAAGCCGTCGCCGTCGGTGTCGATGGTGCCTTGGGCGACGTCGAGGGTCATGGCGGTGGTGGCGCGCAGCGTGCCGTCGGCGGGTACGTCTTGTTCCCAGACGCCGGCGACGAAGTGGGCGTCGTCACCTGTGCCGCGGTTGATGGCGTCGTGGCGCTGTTCGCCTTTGCCCTTGCTGGTGGCGCCCATGAAGTCGATGTTGATTTTGTAGGCGTTGCTGACGTCGACGTGGTAGCCGTCGCCGCGGGGGACGCCGGTGACTTGGAAGTCGCGGTCGATGATGCCGCTAGCCATCTCGACGCGCATGTTGGCGGCCTGGCCGGTGGTGTTGCGCAGGTCAACGGTGACTTGGATGGAGTCGTCGCCAACGACGAAGGTGCGGGTCATTTCGACGCCGGAGTTGGGGTCGGTATGGCGCAGCACGACGCGGTCGGTGTTCCCGACGGGCTTAGCTTCGACGACTTCGGTGGCGTTGCCGACGTAGCTCATGGGTGAGCCGTTGACGGCGCCGTCGATGTAGAAGGCGTTCTGCAGCAGGCGCGTGGTGCTTTCTGGGTGGTTGAAGTACATCCAGGACACGCGCGCTTTGTTCACGTCGACGCGGAAGTTGCCGACGTTGGAGTCGCGGTTGACGCCGATGGCGAAGCTGCCTGGGGTAATGGCCGCATCCGCGTGTGGAGCCACGACGATGCCTGCGGCGACGCTAACGCTTGCGAGTATCGCTGCGATGCGTTGTTTGTTGGTTTTGCCGGTCACTGTCGTTGTCCTCTCAGCGCTGCGGGTTGATTGGGAATGCTAGGAATGTGCGGAAGAAGTCGCGGTGTTCGTACAGGGAGTATCCGAGCCCGCCCAGGAAGGCGAGCAGGCCGAGCACGAAGCCCGCGATTTTGACCCCTGGCGGAATCTCACTGCTTGTCGACGACCCCTTCTCCACCTCCTGCGGCCCCTTCACCACCTGCACTCGGAGGAGCTTGGTGGCCTGGGAGCCGTCTGCGAAGCTGACCACGACCGGGACTGGCACGATGCCAGGTGCCGTGCCAGCAGGTGGCGTGATGGTGAGTTCGCCAGTGGTGGCGTCAATGCCGATCTTCCAGTCGGCGAGCGCCTTCGGCAGCTGGCCGAGGGCAAACGCCTCCTTGGCGGCCCCGGCCGGCTTCGGCACTACGTAGGTGGTCGCCTTGCCCGGGTAGGCCTTGATGGTGTCGTTGAACTCTGGGGTGGCCTCGGCCAGGGACGGCTTGCCGTCGGTGGTCAACACGGAGATGCGTGCGTTCGCGATGGTCGTGGAGCCGTCCGGGAAGTTGATGCGCACCGGGACTTCGCGTACGCCCGGAACTGCGTTCGGGCGGGCGCCGACGGTGAGGGCGCCGGTGGTGGCGTCGATACGAGTGTCGAGGCCGCCGACTGGGTTGAGCAGCGAGTAGTGCGCGCCCTTCAGCGTCGGGGTGAGCGTGACGGTTTCGCCTGCGCGGACCTGGGTTGGGTCGTACGCGTTGGAGACTGCCCCGCCCATCGCTTTGACGGCGGTGGCTTGCACCTCGACGAGCTTCTGGGAGCCGTCCTCGAAGGTGACCACGATCGGGATCATGGTGCGGTCCCCGACGTGCGCCGATGCGGGGGCGGCGACGGTGAGCGCGCCGGTGGTCGCGTTGACGGCGGCCTTCCAGCCGTCCGCGGCGAAGTCTGCGGAGATGGCGTAGGTGGCTCCCTTCGGTGCGACCTTCGGGTCGTGCGTGACGGGGTTCGCGCCGACAGGGACACCCAGTGGGATCCAGGACGGCTGCTCGCGGTGGGCCTGCGAGTCGCGGGCGACGTTGAACTGCACTACCTTCGAGCCACCGTCGGGGAAGTTGATGCGCACGCCCAGGTCGTAGCCCTGGCCGGGCTTGGCGTCCTTCGGCAGGGTGACCTTGATCTGGCCGGTCTTCTCGTCGACGTCCACGCGCAGACCAGCCACGCCGCCGAGCGCAGCTGCGCCTTCCAGTTCGAACTTCACGCCGGTCGGGATGTCGCCCTTCGGCGTGATGGTGACGGTGCCGTCGTCGCCGACGACGGTGTCCTCAAAGTCCAGGTTGGAGGTGTAGGCCTGCGGCTTCGCGTCCCGCACGCCGATCACGGCCACGACCGTCTTTTGGGAACCGTCCGCGTACCGCGCAACGACTTCCACGTTCAGCGGTTTCGCGTCCTGCGCTGGGGCGGTGGCGGTGATGGTGCCGGTGGTGGCGTCGATAAACAGGTCCCAGCCCTGGTACTTGGAGGCCTTCGTCAGGATGGCGAACTCGGGGTCGGAGGCAGGGTCGAAAGGTTCGGTGAGATTGACCTTGATGGTTTCGCCCTCGAAGGCCTCGCGGCGCTCGTACTCAAACTTCTGTGTTTGCGCGAACTGCGGCGCCAGCACCTGGAAGTGCGCGACGATCTCCTTCGTGCTGCCGTCAGGGTAGGTGACGGTGACGGGCACATCGATGGGCTTTCCAACCTCAGCATCCAGGTCCGCCGAAAGGGTGATCTGGCCCGTGTGCTGGTTCAGCTTCACGCCTTCGGACTTCGTGCTAAACGACGCCTCCTTCGGCAACGGCTGGCGCTCAAAGACCATGCCGTTGTAGCCCAGGCGGGCGTACGGCGCAGGTGAGGTGGCGGTGCCGCCGGCGCGGACGTAGGTGTCCGAGTAGGAGGAGTCGTAGCGCTCGGAGTCCTTGACGGCTGCGGTGACCTCGACGGTGATGGTGTCCTGCTCGCCCTTCTCGGTGCGAACCTTCATGGTGTAGGTGCCCGGCTTCACTTCACGCGACGGGGCGGCGTATACGGCGCCGTTGGCGAAGACGGTGAACCAGTCCGGGTTACCCGGCTCCGCGAGCACGCGCACGCCTTGCGTGGAGCGAGCAGGGGTCACGCCGGTTTCCTCGCCGGCGCGAACCTTGATGGGGTTCCACTCGAACTGGTCAGGGGCGGCGGGACCCTCGGGGTCCGAAGGGTCCGAAGGGTCGGACGGGTCGGTCGGCTCACTTGGCTCCGGTGCGCTCTCGTCCACCGTCAGCTCGAAGGAATCACGCTTGTGCGTGCCGTCCTCCGTGACCTTGTCCACAACGACCTCGGAGGTGCCCTCCTTCGTCGGTGTGCCGACGATCGCGTGCTGCTCGCCGTCGTACTCCAGGCCCTCCGGCAAGCCCTCAACCTCCACGGAGGAGGCATCCTCGACGTCGAGCGGGATGTGCACGTCGGTGCCGGGACGCACTGGCGGGACCTCGGAAGGTGCGATGTCGGCGTCCTCCGGCTCGCCGAGCTCAGCCGAGTCGGCGACGGTGATGGTGAACGTTTCCTCGAGCGTCTCGCCTGCACCGGTGACACGCGCGGTGACGTTGAACGTGCCGGTCTGCGCCGGGCGGCCGTTGATGAAGAAGTACGAACCAGAGCCGAGGCGCGCCTGCGCCGACGTGCTCAGGCCCGCGGGCAGGCCCTCGACTTCGAGGACCGCGGTAGCCGGGACGTTCCACGCCATCACGCGGCGCGGCTGGATCAGGCGACCCTCCCAGTACTTCTGGTCCTTGACCGGCTCGATGGTTGGGCCATCCGCACGGGTGACGTTGGCTTCGACGTCCTTGGTGGAGTCGTCAGCAAAGGTGATGGTCACTGGCACCTTGAACGTAGTGGTTTCGATGCCTTCGCCGGCGGTGGCGTTGAGGGTGCCGTCGTCGGAAAACGTGAGGTGCCAGCCGGTGGGCGTCGAAAAGCCTTCCTTAAGCTCCCACTTCACGGGGGTGCCGATCTTGTTCCAGACGGCAGTCCAGAAGTTGCGCTTCAGCTGTGGCTTCGACGATTCAGTCTTGCCGGGCGCGACGACGAGGTCCGGGAACGTGACGTCCGTACGGGCCGCCTCAGTGCGTGGCGTTTTCCATGACGTGGACTCAGCAGTGGGCTCCTGCGCCGTGGCTGTACCTGCCACCGCCGGGGCACCCGTGATTATCAACGATGCCCCAAGTGCGCATGCCGCTACCGACACCCCACCTCGCCGCTTCGCCCCGTTGCGACCGCTCACGTTGCCCATCATCGTTCCTTCTTAAAACTTTCCGTAAATTGCTAAACGCTACTCAGTGTACTCACTATGCAGACATTTGCCTTTACAGCTGTTGACATGCCGTTTTAAATTCTAACGAATAACGGCCATACAACAAAGGTGTTGAACAATGACAGGCAGGCGCACGGGAGGCTACGCGCGGCGCGCGAGCGCCGCCGCCTTCTGCGCGATGGCGAGCTCCTCATTCGTCGGCACGACAAGTACTTTCACGCGAGAGTCGTCGGCGGAGATGATGCGCGGGCCGTCGTTGGGCAGGGAGTTGCGCTCCGGGTCGATCTTGACACCGAAGGCCTCCATATTGTCCAGGGCGTCCTCGCGCACGAACTTGTCATTCTCGCCGACGCCCGCGGTGAACGTGATCGCGTCCACCCTGCCCAGCGCCACCATGTAGCTACCGATGAAGCTACGCAGCCGGTTGATGTAGACGTTGTAGGCCAGCCAGGCGTCGCCGTCCTCGTTTTCGATCATGGCGCGCAGCTCGCGGAAGTCGTTCACGCCGGCCAGGCCCTTGACGCCGGAGCGCTTGTTCAGCAGCTCGTCGATCTCGTCGATGCTCATGCCGCCGTGGCGCGCCAGGTGGAAGATGATGCCTGGGTCGATGTCGCCGGAGCGCGTGCCCATCACCAGGCCCGCGAGCGGGGTGAGCCCCATCGACGTATCGATCGCGTGCCCGTTCGCCACCGCCGAGCACGACGCACCGTTACCCAGGTGCAGCACAATCTGGCGAGTGTGGTTTGGGTCGGACCCGATCAGCCCCGGCACCTGGCCCGAGACGAACTCGTGGGAGGTGCCGTGGAAGCCGTAGCGACGGATCTGGTTCTGGCTGGCCACCTCGGCGTTGATGGCGTAGAGCGCCGCGGCCGGCGGCAGGGAGTGGAAGAAGCCGGTGTCGAAGACCGCAACGTGCGGGATGTCCGGCAGCAGTTCGCGGGCAACCTCGATGCCGTCAATGTTCGCCGGGTTGTGCAGCGGCGCCAGCGGCACCAGGTCCCGGATCATGTCGACGACCTGGTCCACGATGATTTCAGGCTGGCTGAACACCATGCCGCCGTGCACCACGCGGTGCCCCACCGCCACCACATCCAGGTCTTTCGGGCTCACGCCACGCAGCGCCAGGCGGTGGAACGCCTCCTCCAGCCCGTCCTTGTGCGTCGGGATGGATTTTTGCAACACCCAGCGGTCCTCGCCGTGCTTGATGGTGATGCGGCCTTGGGGTTCCCCGATTTGCTCGACAAGCCCGGAGACGAACGGCGCGTCCGAGGCATCCGAATTCGGGTCCACGATCTGGAACTTCACCGAGGAGGAACCAGAGTTAATCACCAGTACGTAGCTCATTTACTTCACCCCTGCCTGAATCGCGGTCACGGCCACAGTGTTCACAATGTCATCGACCGTCGCGCCGCGCGAAAGGTCGTTGACCGGCTTGTTCAGCCCCTGCAGAATCGGGCCTACCGCCAGCGCGCCGCCGGTGCGCTGCGCGATCTTGTACCCGGCGTTGCCCGCCTCAAGGTCGGGGAAGATGAACACGTTCGCCTGCCCCGCCACGGGCGAATCGGGTGCTTTCTGCTTCGCGACGCCCTCATCGCACGCAGCGTCAAACTGGAGGGGGCCGTCGATAATTAAGTCGGAATTAATAGCACGGGCGGCGGCGACGGCCTCGACTGCGCGCTCCACGTCGGGGCCCGCACCCGAGGCGCCCGTGGCGTACGAGAGCACCGCAACCTTCGGGTCGATACCGAATTGAGCAGCGGTCAACGCGGAGCTGACGGTGATCTCGCCGAGCTGCTGCGCGGACGGGTTCGGGTTCACAGCGCAGTCGCCGAACGCCCACAGACGGCCCTGCATCACCATCAGGAAGATCGAGGACACCACGGACGCCTCTGGGCGCGTCTTGATGATCTGGAACGCCGGCTTAATCGTCTCCGCCGTGGTATGCACCGCACCGGAGACCATGCCGTCCGCGTGTCCGGTGTGCACCAGCATCGTGGCAAAGTAGGAGACGTCCCGCATCACCTCGCGTGCCTGCTCAAGAGTCACGCCCTTGGATTTGCGCAGCTCGGCGAAGGCCTGCGCGAACTCCTCAGACAGGTCGGAGGTGCGGTGATCCAGCAGCGTCGCCCGCGACACGTCCAGCTCAAGCTCCCGCGCCTTCGCGGTGATCGCGTCCACGTCCCCCAGCAGCGTCAGCTTCGCGACACCCCCCTCCAACAACTTATGCGCCGCCTCCAGCACGCGGGGCTCCTCACCCTCCGGCAGGACAATGTGCGCGCCGACCTCGCGGGCCTGGTCCAACAGGTGGGAGCCGAAGACCAGTGGGGACATCACCGGTGCGACCTCCGGGATGGTGAGGCCGGCCGCCTCCAGCACGTCCGTGACCACGGCGAGCAGCGTCGCACTGTGGCGTTCCACTATCCGTTGCGCGAGGGGTGCGCGCTGCGGGGCGTCGATAAGCACGATGACCGAAGCCCCGAGTGCTGCGGCGAGCTCCGCATCAAAGGAGCACTCCCCCTGGCCCACGAACAAGGTGCTCTGTTCTTGACCGGCGCAGGCGGCGTACGCCTCGGCGAGCGTTTCCCCCGTGACGTGGATGGTGTGAAGGCCGTGCTGTGCCGCGAGCGCGTCAGCATCAGCACTGCCGAGGTTCGTGTTAGTGCAGGTGAGCAGTAGATGTTGAGCCATAACCCAGCCTTTACGATCGTGGCGGACATAAATGCGTATCATTCTACAGACCCATCACGACACGCGGGCAGCAAAATGGGGCCTAGTTCACATTTCTCTGAGATTGGTCTTTGGGTCTCACTTGCGGTGGTGGCGGTGGCTGGCTCGCTGGTGCGCCTTTCAAGAAAGTTCAGTTCCCGCGCCTGGGAACCATTTTCGGTTTTGGGCCGGTTCCCGTCGACCAACGCTTATGTTTCCCCAGGTCGGGACGCATGTCCACGAAGATTGTTCCCCGTTCACAGTTGAGCCTGGGAACTTTTCGGGGTGGGCGGGGTGGCGCTCCATGGCCTTCGTTCGTGTCGAGGTGTTTGAGGAGTGCGACGCTGGTCGCCGAAAATCGCCCCGGGCCAGCGAGAAAGCGCGACCTGCATCGCACGCTTCTAATCGCACGCTATGAGCAATTTGGGATGTGCTCGAGCCAAGATATAACGCCACTGAGCGCGTACGGTGCTGTGGAAACCGCACTCCGCCATCTCAATTCGCGCGGTCATCGCGTAACTTTCGTGCTGTTTTCGCGTGATCCTCGTTCGTGTCGAGGTGTTAAAGTAGTGCGACGCTGGTCGCCGAAAACCGCCCCTAGCCGGTGAGAATGTGCGACCTGCATCGCACGCTTCTAATCACACGCTTCGAGCAATTTGAGGCGCAGGCGCGCGACGAGCCATTACCACGCCCGTAAGAATGCAAAAAGCTGCCGCCCGCCACAAATGGCGGACAGCAGCGTTTCACTGTTCAAAGAGCGATCAGTAAGCGTTTAGCTCGCGGTCACCCGCGAGGGGTCGCTGCGGGCTAAACGTGTCCCTTACTTCTGCTCTTTCTTGGAGGACAACTGCACGGTCTTACCGGACGAACCCTTCAGCTCCAGGTCCTTGACCGAGGACGAAGGACCACCAGGCTTGCAGTTGTCGTAAATGACCGTGCCAGCCAGAATGCCAGCAGCAATCAGCACGATGCCCGCAGCGACCATGCCCAGATCCGCACCAACGGTACGCAGCTGTGCATTGATCTGCTCAACCTGCTTGGCCATCTCCGGGTTGAAGATGCCAGCCTGCTGCTGGATGTGGGTGTTCGCAGCCTGCAGCTGAGCGCTTGCCTGTGCGGCGAAATCGCTCAGGCCAGGGATCTGAATCTGGGAAGCCAGACCCAGTGGCAGCAGCGCGATCAGCGGCAGACCGAAGCCCACGGCGGATGCGGCACAGCGACCAGCGTTGATCTTGCCATCATTGCCGTCGAATGGGTTGAGGCCCTTCTTCAGCTCATCGCCGTTATTCACGCCGTCGCCATCGAAGTCACCGTTCGGATCGAAGATGGACTTGCCGTCCTGGCCAACCAGGGTGAAGGACGCCTTCACACCAGTGTGCTCGCCAGTGCTGTTCTTCACTGTGAGATCCACCGATGGGTTTGCAAGCGGTGCAAACTTCTTCGTGAAGTCGTCCCAGCCCTTAGCGTCAGCCGTCTTGAAGGCCTTCATGAGGTCCTCCGTCGACGGGGCCTGACCAGTAACATTCGCGGAAGCATCAGTGTTGATGTCCCACTTCGCACCATGCAGCTCGCCACCGGTGCGATCGGTGATCGTCGCCGTCGTGTCCGCCGGCGTATCGACGGCCTCTCCGACCTTTTCGCCATCCTTCTTGTTCAGCTGAACCTTGGCAATACCCTTGTCACCAGGCTTGACCTCAGTCTTCGGGTAGGACGCAACAACGTTTTCGCCGAGCTTGTCACCCTCGGATGGGTCGGTTTGGTCACCGGTTCCCGGCTTGTTTTCCTCGCCACCTGGGTTCTGGGCCTTGTCGACCTCGATCTCGATCTCAGCCTTGCCACCAGGCAGGTCCGGATCCTCGACGACCAGCTTAATCGGTCCTTCGACATCCTTACCAGGTGTGACGTAGACCTTGCCGTCGTCGCCGACACGGACCGGCACGTCCTTGCCGTTCTTGTCGGTTGCAGACTCCTTGGTGTCGCCATCCTTGTTGTTAATGATGACGCCGGTGTCCTGCTCCTTTCCGTTCGGCACGACGGGCTTCTTGCCGTCAGCGTTGACGTTGGTCTCTGCCTTGCCGTTGTCGTCGCGACCCTTCTCGTGGTCATTGACGTCAATCTCAACCTGAGTCTTGCCTTCAGGAAGACGTGGGTCCTCGATTGTCACCGTAATCGGGCCATCAACGTCCTCACCAGGCGTGACGACAACGTTACCGTCCTTGTCGATTTCGACCGGGACGTCCTTGCCATCCTCGTCCTTCGCGGAGATCTTGGTGTCCTTGTCAGGATTCTGAACCTTGACACCAGTGTCCTGCTTCTCGTTGGTCGGGTCGACCGGTTTCTTGCCGGAATCATCAACCTTGAAGTCAGAGTTGTTGTCATCGCGACCCTTCTCATGACCGTTGACCTCAACCTCGACCTCGACCTTGCCACCAGGCAGGTCAGGGTCGGTGACCGTCACCGTGATTGGACCATCAACATCGGTACCTGGAGTGACGTGGACGTTGCCGTTCTCATCAATCTCGACTGGAATGTCCTTGCCATCCTCGTCCTTCGCGGTAACCTCTGTGTCCCTGTCCTCGTTGTGGACCTTGATACCGGTGTCTTGTTCGTCGTCAGTCGGGTTAACAGGCTTTGTACCAGTTTCGTCGACTGTGGTCTTCGGCGTCTCCGGCTGCTTCTCCGAGCCGTTGTCGTCACGACCCTTCTTATGGCCGTTGACCTCAACCTCAACATCCTGCTTGCCACCGTCAAGATCCGGATCCTCAACAGTCACCGTGATCGGACCATCAACATCGGTACCCGGCGTGACGTGAACGTTACCATTCTCATCAATCTCGACCGGGACGTCCTTGCCGTCCTCATCCTTAGCAGAGACCTTGGTTTCGTCGTCAGGATTAACGATCTTGACACCAGTGTCCTGCTTCTCATCAGTCGGATCAACCAGCTTCTTACCAGACTCATCAACCGTGGTCTTGTCGGAGTCGTTGTCGTCAACACCCTTCTTGTGGCCGTTGACCTCAACCTCAACATCCTGCTTGCCACCGTCAAGATCCGGATCCTCAACAGTCACCGTGATCGGACCATCAACATCGGTACCCGGCGTGACGTGAACGTTACCATTCTCATCAATCTCGACCGGGACGTCCTTGCCGTCCTCATCCTTAGCAGAGACCTTGGTTTCGTCGTCAGGATTAACGATCTTGACACCAGTGTCCTGCTTCTCATCAGTCGGATCAACCAGCTTCTTACCAGACTCATCAACCGTGGTCTTGACGCCAACTGCCAACGGCACAACATCAGTGTGCTCGGTCTCGTTGCCATCCTGATCAACCAGGGTGTAGGTCACGGTCACATTCGGCTTCTCCTCAGAAGCCGTAACCGGAGCAGTCGGATTACCCGTGATCTTGCCATCCTTGAACTCCAAGCCGTCAGGAAGACCCTCAACCTTGAGGGAGCCTTCCTTAATCTTGAAGCCCTGCGGCAGAGGACCAAAGCCCTCTGGCTTTACTTCCTGCTCGTAATCCTCGCCAACAACACCGTCCTTCAGCGGCGTATCCGTCACCACAATCTTCGTGACGACCTCTTCCAGCTGCTTCTCTGCAACCCGAGACTTCTCGGTCTTCTGGATACGCTTCGCGGGGTCTTCCTCATCAGGGTTCTCCCAAACCGGGTCACCGTTTTCATCGGTGACGCCAACGTACTTCTCTACCATGACCTCAACCTCACGGGTTACGGTCACTTCAGTAGTGCCAGGCTCGGTTGGAATACCAGTGATCTTGCCGGTCTCAGGGTCGATCTTAAGGCCATCTGGCAGCTTGTCGGCGGAGTACTTCGGCTTCGCATCCTCAGCGAGGTCATCCGGCAGGTTGCCAAACAGGTCCGCAACATTGTTGTCCGGGTATTCTTCCCCTGCGGAGCCAAGTGGCAGCTGCTCTGGAACGACAGCGGTAAACGAGTCCGCAATCTCCCAGCGGTCAGACATCTTCTTCGAAACAGGATCAACGCTGACAACCGCCGCTGTGTAGACGGTGGTTTCCTTCAGGTCTTCGGGCGCCTGGAAATCACAGGAAGGCAGCACACCCTTCTCGTCACTCTTGACGATGCACTCCTTACCTTTGAGCTCGGTCTGATTACCAGCAGGATCGGTTGCGTACCAACGAATCGCGTAATCCGCATTCGGCATCAAACCCGCAGCCTTCGTGGTCACCTTCGACCCAGCACGACCCTTATTGTCATACGAGTTGTACTCAGGGATATCAAAGATCGGCTGTGCAGACATCAACGGGAACTGCAGGCCGTTCATGTTCGCACCCGCGATAACAGTGCCGGAATCAGCGTAGTTCTGGAACATGCTCATCGGGAACGCCGAATTCTTCACATCACGACCCTCGATACGTGGGTAGATGTACATGTAATCCGTATTGATGTGACGACGCTTCCCAATAGCGAGACCAGTGAAGGCGCCGTAACGGCTGCCTCGGTCCATTTCGTACTTCGGCGCTACCTTGCCGAACTCGTCTTCTGATACGTTGCCGATCCTGTCACGGCTGGCACCATACGTGCCCTTAAATGGCAGGTAAATCGTGCCATCATCCTTCGACGGCACTACGACCGTCTCAGCGATGTGGGAGCCTACACCATGCTCATCCTGGTACGCCTTAATAATGCGCTCCTGATTCGCACGCTCCTGCTCAGCAGTGTAGCCCTTGTTCGCATCCTTCCACGCATCAATCTGGCGCGCGACTTCATCATTGAGGTACGAGCCGACGATCTCCACGCCACCGGCGGCACGGTCGCCCTGCCCAGTCTGATACTTGTAGTACCCCGGCAAAGAACCTGCATCCTCACCGTTCTCCCACCACACCATCGACTGATTCGGCGCAGCAAGGCTCTTAATGGTGCCAAACGCACCATAGTCTGGGAACTGACCATCAACCGTTGGCTTGCCCGTCTCACCATCAAGCGCACGCGTCCACTCGGACTCAGGCTTCGCCAACCAACCAACGTGGTTCGGCTTCTCCTCCAGCACAAAGCGGCCGTTGGTAATACGCGACCCAGCAGGACCAGACGTGAAGTTCCACGACTCCTGCACACGGTTGGTACGCGTGGTGTAGCGGCCAGAGTTCATGTCACCTGCAGCTACTACCGAGTACTTCTCTGGGTTGGGGTTCTCACCCCACACGCGGACGCGGGTCTTGCCGCCCTGAACGCCAGCTAGATGGAATGCCGGTGCATGTACGCGATCCGTAACCTTGCGGGTCAAGTCGAAGGAAAACCTTCCCTCTGAGTCGGTCAGGGTGTAGAAAACCGGGGAGACCTCATTCTTACCCGTGACGTACTGCAGGTAGATGACGTTGCCCTTCAACGGCTCGTTGTTCGAGCTCAGATCATCGTGGCGACCATCCTTGTTGATGTAGGCGTAGCCGTGGTAGCCACCGTAATCGCGCCAGCCACCCTTGGTGTAGATGGCGTTCGGCACCATCTTATTCCCGCTCTGCGTATCAGCAGCAGCTTCAGCACCCGCAACTGCAGCAGGAGCCTCCTGAGCAAACGCAACCGGCTGCGCAAGTGGCGCAACCAACGCGAACGACAATGCGGCCGCGGCAAGCGAAGTGCCACGGCGTGCCTTATAGGAGCTTCGCACAATAATTCCTTTCATTCGTTATTTCAGAACATGCCACCGCCGCGTGCATCACCGTTTTCCCGGTGTAGGCACAGGCGCTACATGGTTTACAGTTATCCGACAATAACAATGAAAGGTCTGTGCATCCAGTGGACCTTTTACATCTAGCCCATTTATGGACGCTTGTACATTACGGCGGGTTAAAAACTTAGAGCTTCATGAGCTGCGAACTGTTTGCCATTTGCCCAGGAAGGCACGTTAATAGCTTTGACCTATAGCACTTCGGTACATCTGTACGCCACCTGGCAAGACGCAGGCTTTTCGACGTCCCCTCCGCCAATAATGTCCAAACATGCAAAAAGCTGCCATTCGTCGCGATGACGAACAGCAGCTCTTTTCTTCTTAGCAGATGCTTAGTAAGCGTTTAGCCCTTTCCCTCCCCCCGCAAGGGGGGAGGCGGTGATGGGCGCTATCGCGTTACTTCTTCGGCGTAGCGGTCGCCTTCGCATCATCCTTCTTCGAGGAAAGCTTCATCGTCTTACCAGACGAACCCTTCAGCTCGAGGTCCTTGACCGAAGACTTCGGACCATTCGGGTTGCAGTTGTCGTAGATGACCGTGCCAGCAAGGATGCCAGCAGCAATCAGAACGATACCCGCAGCGACCATGCCCAGATCCGCACCAACGGTGCGCAGCTGTGCGTTGATCTGCTCAACCTGACGTGCCATCTCCGGATTGAAGATGCCAGCCTGCTGCTGGATACGAGTGTTCACATCCTGCAGCTGAGCATTCACCTGTGCAGCCACATCGCTGAGCACCGGAATCTGAATCTGGGAAGCCAGACCCAACGGCAGGAGCGCGATCAGTGGGAGACCGAAGCCCACAGCGGATGCAACACACTTGCCGGTATCAATACCGACCTGCGCGTTTGTCGAGTTACCCGCCTCATCAGTCACCGTGATCTTGTCGCCTGGCTTCAACTCAACACCAGACGGGACATCAATCTTCCAGTTGCCGTCCTTATCGGTAATGGTCTCAATGACCTTACCGTTCGGCAGCGTGACCTTAATCGTCGAGTTCGGACGATCATCCTTACCAGTGATCGTCTTATCACCAGGCTTGATCGGGTTCACACTCGGCGGAGTGGTGTCCTTGTTCGAATCACCCTCCCGTGGGCCCTGGACCGTCTTTTCAGCAGTCTTCTTACCTGCATCTTGGGTAACCTTCACGGTCTTACCCTGCGTCAGAGGAGCATCACCTGGAACCTCCACGGTCCACTTGCCGTCATTACCGACGACACCGACACCGATCTCCTTGCCATCGTGGGTCACCGTCACCTTGGAGCCAGGCTCGCCGGTACCGGTGATGGCCTTGTCGCCCTCGTGAACGTCATCGATGGCAGGTGTTGCGACTGAAGCGTCCTCACCAGGCGTCGGCTTCGAGTTCTCATCGGCAGGGTTAGAGCCCTTCTCGATCTCCTCACGGTTGGAGTGACCGTCACCATCGAAGTCACCATCCGGATCCAGCAAGGACTTACCATCCTTACCAACCAGCTCGAAACCAGCAGTTGCGTGGTTCTTCGACTCATCGTTATAGGTGAAATCAACCGTTACAGACGGACGAACGTACGGAGTAAAGATCTCCTTGAAGTTATTCCAGCTGCTATCAATCTGCGGCAACTCAGAGGCGATCTTGTCAGCGACCTTCTTGTAGTCAGGAGCCGTTGCCTTGACAACACCGCTCTTGCCAGTCTCAAACGTCCAATCCTCAGAACCAGCAGAAGGCGTACCAATTGCATCCTTCACAGGAACATCA
This sequence comes from Corynebacterium sp. NML98-0116, assembly GCF_001767255.1. Lineage (GTDB taxonomy): Bacteria > Actinomycetota > Actinomycetes > Mycobacteriales > Mycobacteriaceae > Corynebacterium > Corynebacterium pseudogenitalium. Next base: position 326,257 of record NZ_CP017639.1, on the reverse strand, counting down.
GTCTTGCCCTCAAACGGATTCTTCGACGTCTCGGTCTTACCAGCCTCGACATTCTTACGATCACCGTAGTTCGGCACGAACTTCGCAGCATCAGAGTTCGGGTCAACGATCTTCACATCGATCTCACCAACCGGATTGCCGTCCTTGTCAGTCACAACAACCTTGGCATCCTGCGGATCAGTACCCTTCGGCACAGTGACCTTGACGTTGCCGTCCTTGTCGATCTCTACCTTCGAACCCGGAATCTCCTTGCCGTCCTTGTCAACAAGCTTGCCGGACTCATCACCCTTCGGGTTCTCAACCTTGCCAACCTCGTGAGGTTCATTGTCAGCCGGAACTGTCGTGTTCTTACCAGGCTTGACCGAAGGATCCTTCGGCTGAACCTCAACCGTGACGTCAACGTTGTCCTTGGAACCATCCGGGTAGGTCACGACAACCGGAACAGTGATCTTGTCACCGGGGTTTGCATCCTCCGGAACAGGAACGGTCACAGAACCGTCTTCCTTGACAGTCGCGTTCTCCGGAGCACCCTCGCCCTTCTCGAACTTCGTGTCTGCCGGCGGAGTCGTCTCCTTGCCGTCCTTATCCTTAAAGACCGGCTTATCAACCGTGACATCCTCACCCGGCTTACCAGAACCAGGCTTGTACTCAGGCTCGTAGGACTCATTGTCCTTCGAACCCGGAACCGGCGGCACATCCTTCTCCGTCACCGTGACGGTCACATTGACGTTGTCCTTGGAACCATCCGGGTAGGTCACGACAACCGGAACAGTGATCTTGTCACCAGGCTTCGCATCCTCAGGAACAGGAACCACAACCGAACCGTCATCCTTGACAGTCACATTCTCCGGAGCACCCTCGCCCTTCTCGAACTTCGTGTCTGCCGGCGGAGTGGTCTCCTTGCCGTCCTTATCCTTAAAGACCGGCTTGTCAACCGTGGCGTCCTCACCCGGCTTACCAGAACCTGGCTTGTACTCAGGCTCGTAGGACTCATTGTCCTTCGAACCCGGAACCGGTGGCACATCCTTCTCCGTCACCGTGACGGTCACATTGACGTTGTCCTTGGAACCATCCGGGTAGGTCACAACAACCGGAACAGTGATCTTGTCGCCAGGCTTCGCATCCTCAGGAACCGGAACAGTGATCTCACCAGTGGTCTCATCAACCTTCACACCATCAGGCGCATTGTCACCAGGAGTGAACTTCGTACCCTCAGGAGCCTTGGTGTCCTTACCGTCCTTGTCAGTGAACTTCGGAGCAGGAACCGTAGCATTCTCGCCCGGCTTACCCTTACCGTCCTCATACTTCGGCTCAACCTGATCAGCAGTCTTAGCACCAGGCTCTTCAACCGTGACGGTCACATTGACGTTGTCCTTGGAACCATCCGGGTAGGTCACAACAACCGGAACAGTGATCTTGTCGCCAGGCTTCGCATCCTCAGGAACCGGAACAGTGATCTCACCAGTGGTCTCATCAACCTTCACACCATCAGGCGCATTGTCACCAGGAGTGAACTTCGTACCCTCAGGAGCCTTGGTGTCGTTACCGTCCTTGTCAGTGAACTTCGGAGCAGGAACCGTAGCATTCTCGCCCGGCTTACCCTTACCGTCCTCATACTTCGGCTCAAACACATCGGTCGTCGGCGCGATATTCAGTGGCACAACATCAGTGTGCTCAGTCTCTTTGCCATCCCGGTCAACCAGCACGTACTTCACCGTCACGTTCGGCTTCTCCTCAGAAGCCTCAACCGCAGACGTCGGGGTGCCGGTGATTGTGCCGTCCTTGAACTCCAAACCGGCCGGAAGACCCTCAACCGTGATGGAGTCCTTCTTGACTTCAAAGCCTTGCGGAAGAGGACCGAAGCCTTCCGGCTTCACTTCCTGGGTGTACTTCGTACCAGCCGTACCAGCTGCAAGCGGGGAATCCGTTACCACAATCTTGGTAACAACCTTCTCCTGGCGAGGCTCGGTAACCGTCTTTTTCTCAGTCTTCTCGACGCGCTTTTTCGGATCTTGCTCGTCCGGATTTTCGTAGACCGGGTTGCCATTCTCATCAACGACCGGCACGTTCTTCTCAACCACAACATCAACCGTACGGGTCACAGTCACCTCAGTGGTACCAGCCTTGGTTGGGGTACCCGTGATTGTGCCGGTCGCCTCATCAATCGTCAGGCCATCAGGCAAGCCCTCCGCCGAGTATTTCGGCGCAGCACCTTCAGCGACATTTTCCGGCAGCTTCTTGAACAACGGCGCTACCTTATCGGCCGAGTACGTATCGTAACGCGAGCCCAACGGAAGCTGCTCAGGAACAACAGCGGTAAACGAATCCGCCATCTCCCACTGATCCGACGCCTTCTTCGACACCGGGTCATAGTCAACGACGGCAGCGGTGTAGACCGTGGTTGCCTTCAGATCCTCAGGCGCCTGGAAATCACACGACGGGATAACACCCTTGTCATCGCTCTTAGCGATGCACATCGCATCCTTGATCTCAGTCTGCTTACCGTCCGGACCAGTTGCGTACCAACGGATCGCGTAATCCGAATTCGGCACCAACCCAGCAGTCTTGGTGGTCACCTTGGAACCGGCACGACCCTTATTGTCATACGAGTTGTACTCCGGAATATCAAAGATCGGCTGCGCAGACATCAACGGGAACTGCAGACCAGTCATCTTGTAGCCCGCAGTCATGCCACCTTGATCGGTGTAATTCTGGAACATGTTCATCGGGAACGCCGAATTCTTCACATCCCGACCCTCGATACGAGGATAGATGTACATGTAATCAGTGTTGATGTGGCGGCGCTTCGCCGAGTTAATCGCACCACCAGAAAACGCATCATACCGAGCAGCACCAGTCTCAGTCTCAAACGTCTCAGCAACCTTGCCAAAGTCACCCTTAGCAAGCTTGTTGGAAACCTGCGCATTCTGATTCTCCTGCGTACGAGACACACCATAGGTGCCCTTAAACGGCAGGTAAATCGTGCCGTCAGCCTTCGACGGCACCACTACCGTCTCAGCAATATGGGAACCTTCGCCGTGCTCAGCCTGGTACGCCTTGATAATGCGCTCCTGGTTCGCACGCTCCTGCTCAGGCGTGTAACCATCATTGGCGTCCTTCCACGCGTCAATCTCACGCGCGACCTCATCATTAAGGTACGAGGCAACAATCTCGACACCACCAGCGGCACGGTCACCCTGACCAGGCTGGTACTTGTAGTAGCCCGGCAGCGAACCTGCATCCTCACCGGACTCCCACCACACCTGCGACTGGTTCGGCGCAGCAAGACTGTCGATCGCACCAAATTCGCCATAGTCCGGGAACTGACCATCCACCGTCGGCTGGCCAGTCTGACCATCAAGCGCACGCGTCCACTGATCCTCCGGCTTCGCCAACCAACCAACATGGTTCGGCTTCTCCTCAAGCACGAAACGACCAGCAGTAATACGCGAACCAGACGGACCAGCCGTAAAGTTCCACGACTCCTGAGTACGATCCGTACGCGTGGTGTAGCGGCCCGACTGCATATCGCCGGCCATCACGACGGAGTACTTGTCCTTATCTGGGTTCTCACCCCACACGCGGACGCGGGTCTTGCCGCCCTGAACGCCAGCTAAATGGAATGCCGGTGCATCGTATTCGTTGGTGACCTTCTCTGACAGGTCGAAGGAGAAGCGGCCTTCGGAGTCTGTCAGCGTGTAGAACGTCGGGGAAACCTCGCCCTTCCCATTCACATACTGCAGGTAGATGACATTGCCCTTCAAAGGCTCGTCACGGTCATCCCGGCTGTCCGGACTACCGTTCTTGTTGATGTAGGCGTAGCCGTGGTAGCCGTAGTAGTCACGCCACCCACCCTTGGTGTAGATAGCGTTTGGCACCTGCTGGTTCTTGCCCTTAGCTTCTGCAGGCGCCTCAGCACCAGCCGCTACAACTGGTACGTCCTGAGCGAACGCAACCGGCTGCGCCAGCGGCGCAACCAATGCAAATGACAACGCAGCCGCAGCAATCGACGTGCCACGACGTGCCTTAAATTGGCCTCGCATAAACATTCCTTCCATATGATCTAATCAATGTGACCACCTACCTGTCAGCCAAGGTCTAGTAAAACCACAAAACTGCAGGTGGTGGACGTAGACAGTGGTCAACGATTAGTCACTCGCTGTAAATTGTATCAATCTATGGAAAATGCAGGACCCCCACAGGGCTTTTCTAATTCCCAACCACAAAGAAGTACAAATGTCAGATAAGCACAGGTGGAATGTAGTAATTTTTTCTAGTGATACATTTTGGTCACTATAAATGGAACTCATCGACGCAGTTCCAATAGGACCAGTTCAATTAAACTGGAAGACAAATGTTAATAATTGTCGACACAATTACGGCCAATTACGCAAAAGTAAAAGTTGCTACCTATTGCAGTAAACACAATAGGCAACAACTGTAATTTTCTTACCAAGACTTTAGGCAAGATTTACGAAATGTAGCCCCCTGTATGGGGGAGGAGGCTACATCACCATCCTTTTATGTCTTCGGCGTATCGGTTTCAGGTGCTTTCGGAGTGGACGTCGATACGTTGTTGTCCTACTTCGAGGACAGCTTCACCGACTTTCCGGAGGAGCCCTTCAGCTCCAGATCCTTCACAGAGGAGCTTGGTCCGCCGGGCTTGCAGGCATCGTAAATGAACGTGCCTGCCAGGACACCAGCAGCGATCAGCGCGATGCCAGCGACAACCATGCCGAGGTCCGCACCGACGGTGCGCAGCTGGGCGTTGATGCGCTCCGCCTGACGTGCCATCTCCGGGTTGAAGATGCCAGCCTGCTGCTGGATGCGGGTGTTCGCAGCCTGCAGCTGAGCCTCAACTTGACCAGCGAGGTCACTCAGGACCGGGATCTGAATCTGGGAAGCCAGACCCAGTGGCAGCAGCGCGATCAGCGGCAGACCGAAGCCCACAGCAGTCGCTGCGCAGGCTCCAGCGTTGACCTTGCCAGCAACCGTGACGGTCTTCGCCTTATTGTCATGGCCGTCCCTCACGTTGACCTTGTCGCCCTGCTTGAGCTCAACGCCCTTTGGCAGATTCACGGACCAGTTGCCGTTCGCGTCGGTCGTGGCCTCAAGTTCCTTACCATTCGGCAACGTGACAATGATTGTCTCGTTCGGGCGGTCGCCCTTGCCGGAGATCTTCGTGTCACCAGCCGTAATCGGGTTCACCGTCGGCGCGGTGGTGTCCGGCTTCTCGCCGTCGTTCGCAGGGTCGGAGCCAGCCTTGACCTCAGCTTCATTCGTGACGCCGTCACCGTCGAAGTCGCCATTCGGATCCAGCAGCGACTTGCCGTCCTTGCCGATCAGGTCGAAGTTGGCGGTCGCGCTGTTCGTCGAGTCGTCTTCGTAGGTGAAGTCAACCTCGACAGCCGGGCGAGCGAACGGTTTGAACGTCTCGAAGAACTTATCCCAACGCTTCTCGACGTCAGAGCTCTTGAGTTCCGGCAGCTTCGCCTTGAACTCGTCAGAAACATCCTTCATCGACGGCGCCTTCGCTGTGAGCACGCCGTTTTCCTGCGGGGTGAACGCCCACTTCTCAGCACCCTCAGGCTTCTTCACCTCAGCACTCTTCACCGGAGCCTTGGTACCGAACGGGTCGTTGGTGTTCTTCTCACCATCAACCGGAACGCCCGTGACCTTGTCGTACTCCGGCACGAAACGCTCAGCGTCGGTGCCGACAGTGATGGTCGTCTGCACCTCGTCGGTAGAGCCGTCCGGGTAGGTCACAACAACAGTGACGTCGTAGACGCCCGGCTTCGAGGTGTCCGGGTTCTCCTTGTACTTAAACGACGTGCCCTTTGGCAGGCTGTCCGCGTCCTTGATGTTGCCCTTCGCGTCCGGGGTGCCGCCGGTCTTGACCTTCTGGTCTTGGCCCTGCGGGTCGTTCTTGTCGGCGTCGGTCGCGTTCTTCTGCACCTTGACGTTAGCGTTGACCTTGTCGGTGGTGCCATCCGGGTAAGTGGCGACGATGGTCACCGGCTTGTCACCCTCAGTGGAGGTGTCCGGTGTCTTTTCGTACTCGAAGGTCGTGCCCTCCGGCAGCTCGTCGATGTTGGTGACGTGATCCTTTGCCTCAGGGACCTCATTCGGCGCGACGGTCTTGTCCTGGACTTGCGGCTCGTAGGTGTCGGCGTCCGACTTCTTCGGCTGCTCCGGCTGCGGCTTCGGCTCCTCCTTCTTCGGATCCTCCACCTTCACGGTGGCCTGCACCTCGTCGGTGGAACCATCCGGGTAGGTCACGATAACCGTGACCGGCTTGTCGCCAGCGGTAGAGGTGTCCGGATCTTCCTTGTACTTGAACGTCGTGCCCTTCGGTAGGCTGTCAGCGTCCTCGACATTGTCCTTCGGTTCCGGCTTCTTGCCGGTCTCAACCGTCTGATCCTTACCCTGCGGATCATAGGTGTCAGCGTCGGACTTCTTCGGCTGCGGCTTCGGATCCTCCTTCTTCGGATCCTCCACCTTCACGGTGGCCTGTACCTCGTCGGTGGAACCATCCGGGTAGGTCACGATGACCGTGACCGGCTTGTTGCCAGCGGTAGTGGTATCCGGGTCTTCCTTGTACTTGAACGTCGTGCCCTTCGGCAGGCTATCCGCATCCTTGACGTTGTCCTTCGGTTCCGGCTTCTTGCCGGTCTCAACCGTCTGATCCTTACCCTCCGGGTCGAACTGCTCAGCCTGATCCTTGGCAACCTTCACGGTCACCGGCACCTCATCGGTGGAACCATCCGGGTAGGTCACAACAACGACAGCCTTCTTGTCACCAGAGGTGTCAGTCTTCGGAGCATCCTTCCAGGAGTACTTGGTGCCCTCCGGAAGCTCGTCCTTGTTTGCGATCGAGTCCTCAGCCTTCGGCTCGGCGTTCTTCGCAACCTCCTGGTCCTTGCCCTGCGGGTCGTACTTACCTGCCTGGCTTTGCACCGTGATCTTAAAGGTCTTCTCAACCGGCTTGCCATCCTTATCAACGACCGGCTCGCCGTCCTCGCCGAGAACCTTCACGGTCACCTCAGCAGGCTCATCCTTCGGCGCCGGCGTTGTCGGAGTGCCCTCAATCTGGCCCGTCTCCTTGTTGTACTTCAGGCCATCCGGCAGCCCCGTGACCTCAACGGAACCACCAGTTGGTAGCTTCTCAACCACCACTGCGATCGGAGTAATGGGTTCGCGGACGGTGACTGTGGCGTCGTCAATATCTTCGATACTCGACGGCGCAGAGTTTGCATCCTTCGATTTCGTGCCAGCCTTCTCTTCATCGACGTCATCGATACCGTCGCCGTCGTCATCCTTATCCGTGACATCCGGCTCACCGTCACCATCAGTGTCAAGCTTGAACACCGCCTCAACGGTATCTTCCGTGCCGTCCTTGTAGGTAACAACGACGGGCACCGTGACAACCTCAGCTGTGTCATCGGCAGGCTTCTCCGGAGCAGTCACCGTGACCTTTCCGGTCGCGGGATCTACATCAACCGTGTACCCGGCCGGGGTTTCAAAGGCTGGATCCTTCTTGAACGAAACACCTTCAGGATGCTCAACGGCGGTCTCTGTAACAGTTCCATCAAGCTGCTGAGCAAAGAACTTTGGCTCAGTCGAAGCAGGTGTTCCTGGAACCACACGCTGCTCATCGTAGGCTGGTTCAACTTCGTCGCGTTCACCCGCAATACGCACAGGCGCAATCGCGCCGTTCGTCGTACCGTCGGAGTATGTGACTCGGACCGGGATTTCTTCAATATCACCAGGCTTGAGCGCATGGCCGTCACGTCCGTTCGGACCAGCCGTGAATGTGACTGCACCGGTCTTCGGGTCGACAGCCACGACCCAGCCCTCTGGGATCGCATCCTCGACGACCTCAAACGTTGCGCCCTCTAAGCGTTTGTCATCAGCAGGGATCGCCTCACCCGTTTCGAGGTCAACAAACGTCGCAGGCTTCGACGAGGTTTCCTCGCCGATGCGTGCAGGGGTCTCCTTGTACTCCGGCCCGACCTCTGCCGCGATGCCAACCACGGCGGTGAACGAGTCGGACCCAAGCGGGATACGTGCGCCGTTCTCGTCCAAGCCATACAGCGTCGCCGTGTAGATGGTCTTTTCCTTGAGGTCCTCAGGAACACTCACGGGGCAGTTCGGCAACGTCCCGGCAGAGGACGCAGTGAGACCATTGCCCTCACCACTCGGAAGCAGCTTGCCTGACGAATCGGCACCCTTGCAGACCTGCAGGACCTTGCCGTTCGAGTCCGTCCACTCAACCTCATACAACGCGTTCATATCCGCCGCTGGCAAGCTGGCGGTCTGCGCGAACGTAGAGTCACCCTTCCGCGCGAACTTCGTCTTCGAATCGTACTTTGCTACTTCGAAATTGATTCGGTTCGGGAACAGAACCATGTCCCACGACGAAATGTTGTAGTTAGGGGTGCGGAGTACTGCTTGCATACCACGCATATCGAATTGATCGGCCGGCTCAGACGTCGCCAGGTTCGACACACCCCAGTTTGTGGACGTCAACCCCTGCCACACGTTTCCACGCCAAGCGCCCATGTTGGACGTTCCCTCTGGCAGGTCAGGAGCCTCCACGTACATCCAGTCCCAGTTCACGTGTTTGGCATCAGCGTAGAGGTACAGGGCATTCGGAGTGAACGTGCCATCGGCGGCGTCCTTCGCTACCGTGCCCGCCAGCTCCTCCGGAACATACCCCGGTTTGTTCGGCGAGATACCGTAGGTTCCCTTGAACTGCAGACGGTATTCACCATTACCGTCCGTCGTCGTGGTGACCTTTTCTGCAATCCAATCAGGGTTTTGCTTGATCTGGTCGCGAATCCACGCTTGGAGTTTCGTCTCATCCTGGATATCCCAACCCGCACCGCGGAGGGTGTGGTCCTGGAACTCTGATCCACGGTTCTCCTCAGCGTATTTGGTAATCGCGTTCACTGCCTTGTCAGAGAGATACGCACCGACAACCTTCAGCCCCTTGACCTTACGGTCACCGCTTGGACCAGCCAGATCTTTCTGAGCTTGTTTGCCCAGACCTTGGTTCAGGTTCCAGTACGCTTTACCTGTAATGGCTCCGCCGTTCGACCACGGCATCTTCTTTTCTTGCTCCGAGACCTCTCGCCATCCGGATTCTGACCCAAGCATCTCCTCGGGCTTCGACTTACGGACGAAGAGCTGGTGCGCGCTAGACACATAACCAGTCGGGGTATTCCAGTAGACACCACCAGTGGTATCAATAACCGTCCCATCAGGCATCACGCGCTCACCGTAGCCACGCGCAGCGCGGAACTCGTTGCGATCGTACCCATCAACCCAGATCTTTACCCGCTGTCCACGCATTCCTGCAGTGAAAGCGTACTGCGCCCAAAACTCGCGATATTGGCCTGTCGGATCCAGGTACGGACGCATATTAATCGCAAACGTGCCGTCTTCATTGACCGTCGTTTTATAGATAGGTGAAGCCACATTGGGTTCGCCACCGGTGGCCGACTTGTCTGGCTTTTCAAACCACTGCGCGTATACGGTAGCGCCTTTGAAGTTTGCGCCGGTTCCTGAGTTCACAGCTGGCAGCGCTTTGCCATACTCTGGCAAGCTCGGACCCCATGAGCTACCCGGTAGCTGGTCGAAGACCATGGCGTTACCGCTAATTGTGTGCTTTCCGCCGCTGACGCCGGGCGAATAGATCGCGCCGTACGGATCGGCATCGTTCGCTGCTGCTTGCTGCGCTTCCTTGTTGGCGTCAGCACCGGCAACTGCAGGAGGGTTGTCTTGTGCAAACGCAACAGGTTGAGCCAGCGGGGCCACCAGTGCAAAGGACAACGCCGCGGCAGCAATCGAAGTACCGCGACGTGCCGTGATGCTCTTTCGCATATGTTTCTTCCTTCTTCCCGAAGATCTGAATGTCCAGAAAGTTGTGTCCGTGCCCGTCAATAAGGTGCACAGACCTTTCCCGAAACTAAACAATATCGACAGGAATGCACCGTTCCTGGAATCCTTTTTCGCAAGAAACTTGCGCAATTTCACCCAGATTCAGCGCCTATTCGGCCGTTATCCACGGCAGCCTGCATCGACTCAAACTGAAGCCTCTTCCCCGGCCGGTTACTTTTCTTTTGGTTAAAGCGTTTTAAGAATGGATTGATAACGGCCCTATTTCTTGTGATTTTCGACAGCAGCCAAGCAGATTACCGTCGAACATTCCTTGAGGCTCAACAGCAATAAAACTCAAACACATCCACCGAAACATAAACGTAGCGCTCACAGCATTTGCGTCAGACCTTTAGCTCGACGGCTCGCCTAGCAATTGCCAAAAGGAGTTTCTCTCCGAGTTTTCCTGGACAAAAATCGGGCAAAGTGTGGGCGAAAACTTCCCTGCAAACACAGAACGCCCCTCAATGGGGGCGTTCGTACGGTTGATATAGGTTTGTTGACTTCTGGTTCTCTACACAGAAGCTGAGGTAGACCGACGGAAACTCCGGCGCGTTCTCCTCAAGTACGTCGATCTATAAAGCGACCAGCTCGAGCGCCACATCAGGAATTTTCAATACGCAGGCGCTGCCTCATACCATCGATAAATCGGCGTTCAGTCTCGAGCGAAAAGCGAGCATGAATCAGTTGGCGGCTACGAGTCAACGCCACCTGTTCATATTTACAAACAGCAAAGAGCTGCGGAAGGGCGATATCGCAGACAAACGTTTCCCATGCACCCAAGTCGAATTGGGGGCTATCATCTCGTTTATCCCACACACCTTCAGCCTGAACGGTGTAATACACCTTCCCCGGCTCATTTAAAGCAAGGTTCAACCGAACCTTCACCTCATCTTGAGCGTTTGCCTCATTAAGCGTCGGAAGCTGTGCGCCGAGGCTCAAAGGGGCCTTTCCATGAGGATTGGGACTGTTCGGCGTTGGAAACACTGCCACTGCGGGAGTGCTAAAAGTTGAGTGGCTAAAGAACCTGTTGGACAGTTCATAGACATTGTCGACCACTTGAATCACCCATGTATCGGTTGAAAATCCGACGTGCCATATTCTTCAAACTCACGTGCCAAATCGATATCTTCACTCACCAACTCGACATCGTAGGTGGCTTCTCGAGTGTCATACTGCGCTCGCCGTGCACGCTCCTCCGTGATAGTCGGATATGAATCACGCTTAAAAACGACGATACTTACGAAACCATCAATCGCCTCCGCGTAGTCCGCCAAGGTTTGAAGCTGCAGGTTGGATATGGGATTGATGGATTCAATTTGGCTCACCCTCGCCTTGGACAATCCGCCCATTCGCTCGCCGACTTGCTCTTGCGATAATCCACGTTCCTTACGCAAAGTCCGCATACTGTGGATAAGCTCAATGAACACCTCCTGCTGGTCAATGCCAGCTTTATCTTGTTCATACAACTGATCGAGAATGCTGTTCATCTTGAATTTCACCTCCATCTCAACAAAGTCAATATATAGCTTAACTTACTGACATTGTATCCAACTAGCTTAATCTGCATACATAGTGGGGTCGGGTGGTCTGACTTGGCTCTTTTCATCAGCCGCGAATCGAGTCACCGAAACCATGGCTCTGGCAATATCCTTTGTCTGCCTACCTTGTCGCGTTTGATCTTTCGTGCCGCCACCACCCACAAAGACTCGTTTCCGGGGTTTCCCCTCCAGGTCAGAGACATCGCTGAAGTAGACCCGGTGAGCCGACGCCGGATTGTCGTGCTGGCTGTATAACTCCCCCATCCAGATCAGGCTTACATCACTAGGCAATTGCGTCGGTTCAACCTTTCTCCCTACAGGAATTCGATGTACTCCATCCTCGTTTACGACTGAGTCCGAAAGCTCAACGTTATCCGATTCGTCGAGGCAGCTCCCAGGCCTGTTTAGCCAGTTAAGTTTGGCAAGAAAGTCCCTGCTGACCTTCGCATATTGACGCGGCGCTTTTCGATCTTTTCGAAGCCACGCGATGTATTCAGCGAATTCCTCGGTGACGTCCCAACGTTTACCGCCGTCATCACTATGCTCAGTTGGGATGTAGCAATGGGGCTGGCTGCCAAACTCCGGTGGATCGGACTCAAGAGGATTCAGCGACATACCCACATACTATTGCGCCGGTACCCTATCGATCATCAACCATTCGAACATATTTCCGACACCGTTTATTTTCGAAGTCCCGGTGCCCGTAATCATGTTCAACCGCAGAAGTCCCATCAAGGCTTCTTACTGCTCAGCCCGTCCTTATCCACCTCTGGCCCGCACTGCGTGTAGATCAGCGCACTGAGCGCCACGCCGAACGCCAGGAGGCCCGCGCCAGCCAGCGCGATCTCCGGGTTCTTCACGCCGGACTGGCCACCAGGGCCGAACGCGTCGGCCATCGCCTTGCGCATCGGAGCAAGCGCCTGCTGCACGCCAGGGATCTCCTGCGCCGCGATACCCAGCGGCAGCAGCAACAGCAGCGGCACGCCAGCCGCGACGGACACCGCGATGCACTTCTCCACTTCCCAACGCTCCGAACCGGAATCCGGCTTCTGCGCCGTCGTTGGCGCAGGCGTAGTGGTCTCGGTTGGCTGCTCCGGCTCCGTGGTCGGGGTCGGGGCGGGCACGGCGAACGGGTTCGTGCGCTGCTCCAGCTCGTCGAGGTTGGACACGCCATCACCGTCGGCGTCCGCGGTGCGGTCGAGCAGTGGGTGCTTGTGGGCGTCGAGAAGCTCGAAGGCTGCTGTGGCCAGCTCAACGCGGCCGTCCTCGTGCTCGACGATCACGTTGACCGCCGGGCGAAGCACGTGCTGGAAGTCCACCGCGAACTGGGCCCACACAGGCGGGCGCAGCTGCACCACACCGTCGCGGGCACTGCCGTAGGCCTCCTCGAAGAGCGCAGCCAGGAACTCCTGCGACGGTGCAACCGCGTGGATCTGGCCGGTGTTCTCGTCGAGGGTGAACTCCCAGCCGTGCGCGCCGGCCGGGGCGTGCATCTCGTAGCTGCGCACCAGCGCCAGCGAGTCGGCGAACGGATCGCGCGTCATGGCGCGTCCGCCCATGTCAACCGGCACGCGGCCGAGCGCATTATTCGGGTCGGCGTAGTTCGCGCGGGCGTCCGTCGGCGGAATCGGGGCCGCCGAGGTGGTCGGCAATGGGGTGGTGCCCGGCGCGGTCGCTGGGGTGGTCGGGGCCTGCGAGGTCGCCTCGCTTGTCGACGTCCCCTTCGTCGTCACCGGTGCTGGTTCAGGCGTCGCGGTGGACGTCGACGCCGTCGCCGTAGGGGCAGCTGAGGTCGGTGTGGTGGAGGTCCGCGCTGTCGTCGTGACCGGGGCGGCCACGCGGACGCGCACCGAGATCACGTCGGAGGAGCCGTCCTTGTAGCGCACCGTGATATCGAAGACCACGGTGCCCGGGGTCGCGTGCTTCGGCGCGTGCAGCTTCACCGCGTCGCCTTCGACGGTAACGCCCCAGTCCAGCGGCCCGCTGACGGAGACCACTGCATCCTTCGGCAGGGCATCGCCCAGGTTGTCCAGCGTGATATCCCCGTTGGCCTTCGTCGTCGCGCCCTGGTACTTCGGCGTGTAGAGGTCCGCGATGTTCTCGGTAACGCGCAGCGGAATGCGGCCGATCTCTTCGCCGGTAGAGAGCGCGGAGACGACAATCACGTAGTCATCGCCAGGCTTGGTCTCCACCGGAACGGTCAGGAGCATCGCGCCAGAATCCAGGTCCAGGTCTACTGAGGCGCCCTCAACAGACTTCCCTTCGGCACCGATGCGCTCCAGTCGAGCCTGTGCGTTGCCGGCGTGCTCCACCGTCGGAACCAGACGCTCCTGGTGGGCACCCGCCGCTACTGACTGCTGCTCAACCGTGCTCAGCACCGGCAGCGGCATGCGGAGGCGAACCTTCGCCACGCCGCGGATCGGATCCTCGTACGGGACGTGCGCCACGACCGGGACCTCAACATCAGTGAGCTGGCGGTGCGAAACATCGACCGTGAGCTCGCCGGTGTCGGCGTCGATAGTGACGCCCTCCACGGGGCGCTCCAGCTCGAACTGGGTGCCCTCGAACGTGAGCTTCTCACGCTTCTTCGTCGCGCGATCATCGAACGTCGGTGCCGGGAACTTCGCCGTCTGCCCCGGCTCCACCTGCTGCTCCTTGTACTCCAAGGCGTACTGGGCAACGTGCGGCACGAATGTCGCAATCGCGGCCGACACCGGACGCGAGCCCGGGCCCTGCGAACCCTGCGCATCATAACGCTGGATCTTGTTACTCGGGTCCAGCATCTCCACCGGGATCTCAATGCGCTCGCCAACCTGGTCCATGCGTGGCGTGAAACGGACCACGCCCTCATCATCCACGCTCACCTGGGACGCGTCAACCCCGAACGGCAGCGAGCCCAGCTGGAACTCCGCGCGCTCCGGCTTCTCCTCCAACGGATCCGAATCCGGGTTATCGAAGCTCGGCGTGGCAAGCGCCTGCCTACCGACGGCCGCCTGCACCGGATCCCCGTACTCCAAGAACATGTGCGTCACCGCAAACGAATCTTGCGCCAGCATCGCCTGCACGTTGCCAGCGTCCGACGCGTAGAACAGGCGGGCAATGTACGTATCGCCCTTCTTCGCATCATCCGGCACCTTGAAGTCACACGACGCAATGCGCGCCTGGTCATCCGGCGTCGTTGCCTTGCACTCGTGAACTCGTTCGCCTTCATCGTCATACCAGACGATTTTGTAGCTCAACCCCTTCGAAAGCGGCACGCCCGAACCAAACGTGCGAACCGTCTCCCCCGGAGGCGCCCAGTTATTGAACGTATTCCGCTTCTCCACGTGGAACTTCAAGGGGGCCGTCGATAAAGCGTAGCGCGGCGAGCTCACCAGCGTCGACCCCGCGTACGCCGAGCCTGCCCAGGCCTTCAGCCACGGCACATCCGAGCCCGACCAGTAGTCGAAGTAGCCACCACTCGGACCTGGGCCGCCCCAGTAGCCCAGTGCCCACGGGTGGATCGCACCGACGTTGTTCGGCAGCTCCTTGCCGTCCGGCGTCAAAATCGAAATATAGGTCCATTCCCAGTTGATGTGCTTGGAATACATATTGCCCTTGGCCCACGAGCCTTCATCCCACGACTCCGCAACCCGGTGATGCCAGCTTCCTACCAGACCGGGATAGCTGTAAGTGTCACCGTAGGTACCGCGCCAGTACAGGTTGAAATCGCCGTTCTCGTCGGTCCTGGTCATCGCCGTTTCCGCGATCCAGCTCTGGTCCTTCGCAACCTGCTCATTAATCCACAGCTGCAGCTGCTTCTCATCCTCCGGAGTCCACGATCGGCTACGCACCTTCTTGCCGAACTGCTTCTTGCCATACTCGAGCGTCTTCGCCACTGCCTCATCCGACAAGTAGGAGCCGACCACCATCATCCCAGCAGCCGGCGCATCCCCCGCATTGTTCGTCATCGACTCCTGGTAGCGCCGGTTATACGGCGTATCCACCGTATTCCAAAACATCTGCCCCGTGTACACACCAAACGGAGTTCCCGAGCCGTCATTCTCAACCCACTTCGAGCGGTCCTTCAGATGCTGCGCCGAGTTCCTCCGGTCCTGGTACGCCACGAAGAACCCATTCACCTTGCCGCCACGCCACCAACCATTCGTTTCATACGAAGGCGTCACATTGCCCAACCAATTCGTCGGCGGCACAATACCCGCCGGTTGATGAATCAGGCGGTAGTCATCCCGGACGCTCTCCGGCAGCTCCACCCAGACGCGCAGCTTCTCACGCAACTGATCACGCCCGCGATCACCCGAACCAACCACGCCGACCGTCGCATCCGCCAAAAACTCACGCTCCACCCCACGCGCATCCACATACGGCTGCAGCTTCAGCGAAAAGTTCCCGTTCTCATCCACCTCCGTATAAAACGTCGGCGACGAATGCTCCGTATACACGCCCTCATACCACTGCGCGAACACACGAATCGGCTCCCGACGCACCGGCGCCCACGTCCCCGGATGCAACGCCGGCGTCAAATTCCCCGAACCATCATCAACCATCACCGGCCGCCCCAGCGGCTCCCCCTTGCGGTTCGTCAGCACCTTCGCCGACGCACTCACCGTCCGCGCCGAACGCGCCACCTCCATCGGCACCTTCACCGAACCGCTCACCGTCGCCGGATCATCCGGATTGCCCGGCGAAAACAAGGCCTCCGTCGAATGCAGCGCCTGCGCATAATCCGGCGCCACCACATCCAAAAATGGCTTCGCTGCATCTACATCAATCTGCGCCGTCGCCTGCGGCACCACAATTGACGACGCCACCACCGCAGCAACCACCGCCATACCCAACCGGGAAGTGTTCATGCGCAGACAACTCCATCTCCAAAAAAGATTGCAGTAATCTGTCAATTAAACCAGCAAACTAGTCCAAATCCAACACGGACCCGGTTTAGAGGCGCGACGCAGCCAGCGTCGCCCGGTCCCGCGCCTCCTGCGCCGACTCACCCGTCGACGTCACCACCGCAGCACCATCCACAAAACGCACACCAGTCTCCGCGACCGACATCGCCTTCGCAAGGCCATCCACGCTCGGCGCCACGTCCTCCACCAGGACCATTGCGCCCGGGCTGACCAACGTGGCGTCGATAGGCAGACCAATCACCGCCCGCGCGTGCAACGAGCACTGGTTCAGGCGCTGCGTCGCACGCGTCAACAACCCATCCAAGGACGGCCGCGGACGCGCATCAGAAAAGTACACCTCGTCACCTGCCACGAACATCTCCACCGCGTACAAGCCCTGCCCGCCGAGCGCCCCCGTAATCCTGGCCGCAATCGACCGGGCGTTCCCCGCCGCAGCCTCCGACAACACCGCCGGCTGCCACGCCTCCACCAAACGGCCGCGCTCATGCCGCGTACCGATCGGCTCACAGAACCACGTCGCCAACTCACCCGTCGCCGGGTCCACCGAACGAGCCGCCAAAATCGTCAACTCAAAATCAAACTCAATAAACCGCTCCACGACCACCGGACCCTCCGGGTCCACCTCCGCAGCCGCCTCCCACGCTGTGGTTACCTCCGCGTGCAGATCCTGCTCGCTGCGTAGCACCGTCTGGCCCTGCCCCTCCGACGAGCGCCCCGGCTTCACGACGACCGGCAAACCCAACCGCAACGCCGCCTCCTCCAGCTCCTCCGGAGAACGAACGAACTCACAACGCAACGTCGGCAAGCCCAAGGAATCCGTCGCCGTCGCCCGCACGCCCTCACGCGAACTGCACAGCTCCTGCGCCTCCACCGACGGCGCCACAATCGACCCGGCGCGCTCCTCCAGCTCCTTGAGCACCTCAGAGTCCACCCCAGCGCCCGCCACCGTCAACGACGGATACCGCTGCTGCATGTCTTCCGCAGCAATTTCGGAGGTGTGCAGGTGCGTCACGTCAAACCCGAGCTGCTTGAAGGACCACGCGAGCTCCTCCTCAACCACGCTATCGCCCAGCACCAGCACTTGGCGAGGATCGCACCTCAAATCTCGCGCGGGGTCGAGCTGAGTGATGGGCTCGTTGTCGAGCTGCTGTTGCTGCTCTGGCTGCTGCTCTTCGGGCATTGCTGCGTTCATAGTGGTCAGCATATTCAGCTGCGTATGGGGCGAGCAAACTTGAAGGAGCCTGAATGCGCCCTGAAGGGAGAAGGTGTGCTCTCGAGCGGAGTCGGGAAATTGTGAACAGATTTGCTTGTGTGCGCGGTCACAAAAAGCGCAATTTTGTTCACGATTTTCCGAATAAAGTTGAGAGGCACATATCCACCCCTCGGCCCGAGCAAAAAAGAGGACCTGGGAGCGTCTCCCAGGTCCCGAACTTCGGAGGAAGCAGAAAGCTAGCGGTCCATCACGTCGAAGCGGACGATGGTCTGGTCGCGGCCAGGACCGACGCCGATGTAGCTAATCGGCGCGCCGGAGAGCTCCTCCAGGCGGAGGACGTAGTCCTGGGCCTTCTGCGGGAGTTCCTCGAAGGTGGTGCAGCCGGTGATGTCCTCGTCCCAGGCCGGCATCGTTTCGTAGATGGGGGTGGCGTGGTGGAAGTCGGACTGGGTCAGCGGCATTTCGTCGTGGCGGACGCCGTCGACGTCGTAGGCGACGCAGATCGGGATTTCGCCGATGCCGGTGAGGACGTCGAGCTTGGTCAGGAAGTAGTCGGTGAAGCCGTTGACGCGGGCGGCGTAGCGGGCGACGACGGAGTCGTACCAGCCGCAGCGACGCTTGCGGCCGGTGTTCACGCCAACTTCGCCGCCGGTTTCCTGCAGGTACTCGCCCCACTTATCAAACAGCTCGGTAGGGAACGGGCCCGCGCCGACGCGCGTGGTGTACGCCTTGACGATGCCCAGGGTCGCCGTGATCTTGGTCGGCCCGATGCCGGAGCCGACGCAGGCGCCGCCGGCGGTCGGGTTGGAGGAGGTCACGAACGGGTAGGTGCCGTGGTCGACGTCGAGCATGGTGGCCTGGCCGCCCTCCATGAGGACGTGCTTGCCTTCGGCGAGTCCGGTGTTGAGGACGTTTTCGGCGTCGATAATCATGGGCTTGAGGCGTTCGGCGTAGGACATGAAGTAGTCCATCATTGCGTCGGCCTCAATAGCGCGGCGGTTGTACATCTTGACCAGCATTTGGTTCTTGACGTCCAGGGCAGATTCGATTTTCTGACGGAGGATCGATTCGTCGAGGATGTCTTGAACGCGCAGGCCGACGCGGGCGACTTTGTCGGCGTAGGTGGGGCCGATGCCGCGGCCGGTGGTGCCGATGGCGCGCTTGCCCAGGAAGCGTTCCTGGACGCGGTCGAGTGTCTGGTGGTAGGGCGCGACGAGGTGCGCGTTGCCGGAGATGCGCAGGCGTGAGGCGTTGGCGCCTCGGGCTTCGAGGCCGTCGATTTCGTCGAAAAGCGCTTCGAGGTTGATAACGACGCCGTTGCCCAGGATCGGGGTCGCGTTCTCGCTGAGCACACCTGCCGGCAGTAGCTTAAGTTCGTACTTTTCGCCACCCACAACAACCGTGTGACCTGCGTTGTTACCGCCGTTGGGTTTGACTACGTAGTCGACTTTCCCGCCGAGGATATCGGTGGCTTTGCCTTTCCCCTCGTCGCCCCATTGGGCGCCGACAATGATGATGGCGGACATTCTCTCTCCTTTAATAGGCACTAATCCGGGCTTATTGTAGCGTGAATGGCATGCGTCTTCTTCATTGTGCGTGTGCTAGCTCCCTCACAGTTCCGGGTGCGGAGGAGGTCACACTTCCGGAGGTGCCGTCGAGAAGTGAGCTTTCTTTTCTTCTCGACGCCGCCAGCTCCACCCTCCCCCACGACCCGACGCCGAGCCTGGCGGAGATCCAGAAGTCGCCGTCGGTGGAGCACCTGGGTGCCCCGCAGCTGGCGCCGCAGCGGCCGGAAGAGCGGCTGCGTGTGGTCGTGTCCGGCAGTGATGCTGCACTGAGTGCGGTGCTGACGCGGCTGATGCGCGCGGACGTGATGTGGGTGGAGGTGGCCTACCTGCCCACCGATCCGGCGTCGCCGGCGGCGGTGGCATGGGGTGCGGGCTCCGTGGACCTGGCCGTGGAGGGGCCTGTGGTGCCGTCGCCGTGCATTAGGACGGACACGGGCGTGGTGGTGGCCGGTTCGGCGACGCTCTCCCACGGGGATGGGCGCAGCGAGTACGTGGGCGAGATCGTCGTGGACTCGCAGCAGCTGGTGATGCGCACCGGCGAGGAGCCGTCGGCGCGGTTCTTCGGGCAGTTCGGGGCACGCCTGGTGCCCACACCGGATGCGCCGGGGCTGGCGGCGTCACGGCTGGTCACGCCGCTGGTGGTGCCGGAGGGGCGCCGCGTGGACCCGCAGCGACTCGAGGGGTTGGCGGGCATGCCACTGGGTGGGATGTTTGTGAAAGGCAAAACGGTCGCCCCGGCCCTCACGGACCCGGCGACCGTTCTGACTGGCCGGGCTCTACAGTCCGGCGGGGAGGACATCACGCTGGTGGTGGATGGTGTCGCCCACCCGCGGCCGCTGCAGCGGGTGACGTTCTACCGCCACCTTCGCGACATCCAGTCGGTGCGCGGTTAGTCCAAATCGAAGGACTCCGGCGGGTACGCTGGCGTGTCCGACGTCGGCGCCAGCGCCGCCAGCGCGGACTCCCTCGACATGCCGCACACCTGCAACAGGTCCACCGTCAGCGAGCGCGTCTGCGCCAAAATCGCGTACTCCGACAACACAGCGTCCTTCTCCAGCATGTCTACCGAGGAGCCCTGCGCCACCGCTCGCAACTCGTTCACGATCTGCGGGATCACCGTTGCCTGCGCACGCCGCGACTTCACCTCGTACACCTCAGAAATGTCCAGGCACGCCTTAGCTAACACATCGATCAACTCAATCTGCTTCGGCGAGACGTGGTCCCCGTCCTCACACAGCACCAGCGCCCGACGCGCCAGCACTCGGCACGAACGCACCGCGTTATCCACCGGCGGGATCACCAAGCTCAGGGAATTAATGTAGCGGCGCGCGCCCCACAAAAACGGAGAAATCTTCGTTGTTTCCTTGCCCGCGTTCACCGCCGACGCCATATCGTCAATATCCGTCTGCGACCCGCGAATCGCCTCCAAAGCATCATCGATCACCAAGGGGTCGCGGTCGGTGAGGCCGGAGGCGACGTCGTCAAGCACTGAACTCATCAACCCCATCAAGCTCGAAATCTCCGCGCGCACCGGCTCCATCGGCCCCTGCGGAATCAGAGCAATCGTGGCCAACGCCACCATGCAGCCCACCGCCGCGTCAATCGTGCGGTCAAAACCCGTCACCTCCGCACCGGGCGGCATAATCGTCGCGATCAGAATCGAACCAATCGCCACCTGGTTATTCACCAACTGCGACTTCGAAAAGAACGACGCAATCAACAAACTGCCCGACACAATCGCCGCAATCTGCCAACCCCCATCCCCCAACCTGTAAAACAGCGAATCCCCCACCAGCACGCCGAGCGCACAACCAATCGAGAGGTCAATCGCCTTCGTAATACGCTCCCCACCCGACATGCCAATAATGATCACCACCGAAATCGGGGCAAAAAATGGCTTCGCGTTGCCAATAATGTCCCCCGCGATCCAATACGCAATACCCGCCGCGATACCCATCTGCAGAATCGGCAACAGGCGCTTACGCACACGCATCAACCGCGCCTGAATCGACTGATCCACCGACGCCAACCGCGCGCGCGTACCCATTCTCTCTTTCGCCATGCCATAACCATAGCGCCCCGGGTGGTCGTGCCGTTTTCGTTCGCTTTTCGTTCCGGTCGACCTCTTAGCGTTGACCAATGCAGGTCAGCGCGAAATCGGGATTTTGGCGTCGAAAAGCCTCAAAACGCCGTGACCTGCGCTGGTCGACCGGAGGAGGTCGACGGGAGCGGCGCGGGTGAGGGCGGTCCACTACCTATAAATTTCTCCACGGTGCCCAACATCAACCACCAACACCGTCACGATGTCATCTTGAATCTCAGCAATTACCCGATAGTCCCCGATACGCCACCGCCACAACCCTGACATTCCACCTACAAGGGCTTTACCGCGGACGCGTGGATCATTCAACCGCGACAAATCACCCAAGACTTGAAAAAGCCGACGCTGTACCTGCTTGTCTAACCGCCGCACCGCCTTTCGTGCCCTAGGCGAAAACTCAATCTGCCAGGCCACACTCGGCCTTTAGCTCATCGAGGGTAACAGTTTCCAGCTCGCCCCTACGAACAGCTTCCGCCTCAGCCTGAAGCTCGTAGATGTATTCAGCGTCATCAAGATAGGCCTCAATTGCCTCACGGATGTAGAACGCCTTTGGCCTACCTGTCTTTGTAGCAAGCTCGTCAAGCCGACGCTTCTGGACTTCGTCCATTCGCAAACTAATCACTGATCCACTCATGTATACATGTATACACAAGCCTGCCAAGCCTGTCACCCCAGGCCAGCAGTCCCTCGACAGCAAATACAAAATAGTCACATTTCAAGACACCTAACCGCATGAAGTGTGAACTGCTGGAACTTTCCAGACGCTTTCAGTGCCAATAGACGCACCGCATTTTTCGCGACCTGGGCTTTTGCCGAATTCGGCGGAAGGGATTGCGTCCTTTGGCACTGGCGCTAAAGGACGCGACACCAGATTCCAGGTTTTTGGAGAAGCGGCTTCGTAAAACCCCAGGTCGCCCGGCCACGAATAGGAATCTGGTGCACAGCAGGCCCCCACAGGGCCCCAAAAGGCCCAAACAACCTACACACGAAGAAACCCCCAGGACCGCGAGGATCCCAGGGGGTTTCAGGAAAAGCAAGCAGTACGACTACTTGGACACGGAGGTGCCAACGGAGCGCAGGTCCTGGCAGGCCTCGATGACGCGGTCGGCCATGCCCTGCTCAGCCTTCTTCATGTAGGAGCGTGGGTCGTAGACCTTCTTGTTGCCCACTTCGCCGTCGATCTTCAGGACGCCGTCGTAGTTCTCGAACATGTGGGAGACCACTGGGCGGGTGAAGGCGTACTGGGTGTCGGTGTCAACGTTCATCTTGATGACGCCGTAGCGCAGGGCCTCCTCGATCTTCTCCTTCTCGGAGCCGGAGCCACCGTGGAAGACGAAGTCGAATGGGTTGGTGCCGGCTGCGAGGCCGAGTTTCTTCTCGGCGACCTTCTGGCCCATGTCGAGGACCTCTGGGCGCAGCTTCACGTTGCCTGGCTTGTATACGCCGTGGACGTTGCCGAAGGTTGCGGCCAGCAGGTAGCGGCCGTTCTCGCCGGTGCCGAGGGCGTCGATGGTCTTCTCGAAGTCCTCTTCGCTGGTGTACAGGTTGGCGCCAGCCTTAGCCTGGACGCCGTCCTCTTCGCCACCGACGACGCCGATCTCGACCTCGAGGATGATGTTGGCCTTGTGCGCCTTCTCCAGGAGCTCCTGGGCGACCTCAAGGTTGTGGTCGATTGGGATAGCGGAGCCGTCCCACATGTGGGACTGGAACAGTGGGTTCTCGCCGCGGTCGACGCGCTCCTGGGAGATCGCGATCAGTGGGCGGACGTACTCGTCGAGAACCTCGAGCTGGCAGTGGTCGGTGTGCAGCGCGATGTTGACGTCGTAGTGCTTAGCGATCTCATGTGCGAACGCAGCAAGCGCCTGGGCACCCGCAACCTTGTTCTTCACGGACAGGCCAGAGCCGAACTCTGCACCGCCGGTCGAGAACTGGATGATGCCGTCAGACTCGGCTTCTGCGAAACCACGAATTGCGGCGTTGATGGTCTCAGACGACGTGCAGTTGATGGCCGGGTATGCGAACCCGCCCTTCTTTGCAGTGTCGAGCATCTGGTTGTAGACCTCAGGGGTTGCAATTGGCATGAAGATAACCTCCACTAGAGCTTCTTAGGTACGCCAACCAGTATGCCTGCTTTACTGACTATTTGCAGCCGCCACCCGTGCCGCGGCCTCTAAGAGCATCCACCCGGAAAGCTGTACTGAAAGGTCCCTCTCATCAATTCGGACCAACCCGACGGCTTCGCTCAGCGACGATGGGCCGAGCCCGTAATTGTGGGGAAGGCGGGCGTCTTCTGTCCACCGCGCGGAGAAGATCGGCAGCCCGTCGACTTCCAAACGATGAGACCAAAGGGACTCCGCCGAGGCCATAATCAGCCTTGATGCTATCTTTTTGGTCGCGATGTTCTGGCGGGAATCTTCAGGCAGGCGCACTGCAACATCGGCAAGGTAGCGTGCCAGAATTCCCTTGAACAGGCCGCCGTCGCCGTCGCCGGATTCGTACGACTTGTTCAGAATTACCCCCTGGGGGGTAGCCATATGCAGGACAATCGCTTCCACAATTGCCCGGATATGTGTGATGTAAAACACGGAATCGTCGGCGCGTTTTGAGTACGCGAAGGAGTCGATTGGCTCGTCGTCGCGAAGTCCGACGTCGGCGCGCAACGCCAGCGCGATCTCTAGGCTCGCGCCGAGCACCGTGCCCTGGTTGTACGTATACAGCTTGTCGACGACCTCCGGGCCATGCATCCGCATCCGGATCCCGTCCTGCACCAGGCCTGATTCGGTGACCAGGTTGTCGAACGTCCAGTCAAGCAGCTCGCGGGCCTTGTCCAGGCGGCCGGTGCGCGCGAACAAGAGGGCGGCCGGGCCGTTCGAGGGCACGTTGTAGAAGGTTTCCTCCGTGCGCCACGGCAGCACACCCATCACCGGGTCGATGCCTGCGAGCAGGTCGAACTCCAGGGCGTCGAGGGCCTTCGTGCGGCGCGCCAAACCCTCGTCGACGGCGCGGTTCCACGCCAGGGCCAGCCAGGCCTTGTCGTCGTAGTACTTGTTCTTCGTCAGCTTGCCCAGGTTGCGGCGCTGGATGCCACGCAGGGTGTCTTTGAGGCGGCGCTTGTGGGTTTTGGTGGGGCGTCGAATAGCGGCGTCGATTTGGCAGTCCAAATAGTGGGCCTGCCACCAGTAGTGCCAGTGCCAGTAGAGGCGATCCTTCGAGCCCGGCGGCCACGTGACCACCGCGAGGTTCGTCTTCGGCAGCCCCCACAGGCGGGAGGCGTGTCGCTCCTGCACGGCCGATTGAGCCAGGTCAGCGCGGTGCGACCATGTTTCCGCGGCGGATTCTTCCACAACCTTCACCTTTCACCAAGCAGTACTCAAGTCGGCGTGCTGGCGTATCCACGCGTGCATCGCGATGCCCGCAGCAACACCAGCGTTAATCGAACGCGTCGAGCCGAACTGCGCAATCGAGCACGTCATCGACGCCTCGCGCTGCGTCTCGTCCGTAATGCCGGGACCTTCCTGCCCGAACACTAACACGCAGCGCTGCGGAAGTTCCGCCGTTTCGAGCGGCACGCAGCCGGGCGTGTTATCGATCGCCACAATCGGCAGGTCGTGCTCCTTGGCCCACTGGGCGAAGTCCTCGATCGTCGCGTGGTGGCGGATGTGCTGGTAGCGGTCCGTCACCATCGCGCCGCGCCGGTTCCAGCGCCGCCGCCCAATGATGTGGACTTCCTCGGCCAGAAACGCGTTCGCGGTGCGCACCACGGTGCCGATGTTGGCGTCGTTTTCAAAGTTCTCAATCGCGACGTGGAACGGGTGGCGCCGCTGATCCAGCTCCTCGCGGATCGCCTCCAGCGACCAGTAGCGGTAAGCGTCCACTACGTTGCGACGATCCCCCTCCTCCAAAAACTGCGGATCCAGGCGGGGGTCATCCGGCCACGGGCCCTCCCACGGGCCTACGCCGTGGCGGCCCTCATTCCACTCCGTCGGTCCTTTGGCCTGCTCAGCCTGCTCAGTTGAGTCCAAGGTCCTCGAGCCCCAGCAGGAATCGGTAGTCCAGGCCGGCCTCGTGCAGGGCGTCGGCGGCGCCGGTTGCGCGGTCCACCACGGTGGCCACCGCGACGACCTCCGCGCCCTCAGCGCGCACGGCCTCCACCGCGGTCAGCGGCGAGTTGCCCGTCGTGGTGGTGTCCTCCACCACGAGGACCTTCTTGCCAACAATCGACGGCCCCTCAATCCGGCGCTGCATCCCGTGCTTCTTCGCCTCCTTGCGCACCACGAACGCGTCGATCGGGCGGCCGGCGGCGTGCATCACGGCCGTGGCCACCGGGTCCGCACCCAGCGTCAGACCACCGACCGCGTCGAACTCCAGGTCCGCCGTCATCTCACGCAACAGCTTGCCGATCAGCGGCGCAGCCTCATGGTGCAACATCGCACGACGCAGATCCACGTAGTAGTCCGCCTCCTTCCCGGAGGAAAGCGTGACCTTGCCGCGCACCACGGCCAGTTCCTTCACCAGCTCTGCGAGGCGTGCTTTATCGTTCATGATCGGTTGGCTCCTTCTCGGTGTCCGGGGTGTCTGACGTGTCGTTGAAAATTGTGGAGGGCTGCTGCTCGCGGCGCACTCTGGTCAAATCATAGAGCTGCGCGCCGTCATCGGCAGGTGAACCGTCCGCGATCGGCGCCACAGAATCCGCCCCAATCTCGTGGTCCTCCAGCTCGCCGAAACCTCCGCCGGTGACGCGGGTCGGCAGCTCGAGTGGTTCCTCCGGGCGCTGCACCTGCGGGGTCTCCGGCTCAAGTGCCTCCTCGGCACCGAGCACCGGCGCAAGCGCCGCCGCCTCGCGCGGTGGCAGCGTGCGTGCCGCGTCCGCCAGCAACGCCAGCGGCGCGAACGTGTCCTCCCAGTCCTGTGGCGTCGAACCGCGCTCCAGCTGGGCCAACACCCAGTCTTGTTCGCACCACACCGCGCACACGCTTTCGGGCATCTCGCGCAGGGCGGTGCGCACGCGCACATCGATGAAGCGCAGGACGGGACCGGGCTCATTCGTGAACAGCTCGAAGCCCTCGACGGTTTCCACCAGCACCAAATCCGCCGAGGAATCCGCCTGGAACTGCGGGCGGCGCATATCCACCACGATGTCGCTGACCTCACCCGTTGCGACGGCCACCACCGTCACACCGCCAAGGTCCACCACGCGAACATCATGGCCGTAGACCTGGCCCGCCACGACATCGCGCGGTTCCGCACCGGACGCCGCCGCACCCCGGTGCCACTCGTCGACCAGGTACTCATCCACCTTGGAGAAGCGGAAGCCGTGCTGCTCCGCCCACAGGCGGCGCTCCCGGCGCGACGCGCCCGGCAGCTGCAGGCCCGACATGCGGTGCGGGCGCTTCGGGGCAGGCTCGGGCGCCGGTGTTGGCTCGGGCTCCGGCTCCGGCTCCGGGGCCTGTTCCAGCTCTAGCTGTGGCTCTGGCTCCGGCGCAGGTTCCGGTTCGGGTTCCGGTTCCTCTTCCACCTCGAGCGCAGGCTCCTCTTCGACCTCAGGCTCCACGTCCGGCTCGGCCTCAGGCGAGGGCTCGGCTGGTGGCGGAGGGGGCGTCGATAAGGAGGGAGACGCAGGTGCAAACCACAACCAGACAGCCGCGACCACGAGCAGCGCGGCCAGCCCAAACAACACGTAAGCAATCATCGAAGATTGATACTACAGTGCCGTGGCGACCTTATTCCCCAACCGTGCACTCCACTGCGACCAGCCACCCACATAATGCGTGGCCACCGGCAGGCCCGCGTGCTCCATCGCCGCGATGAGCAGCGCGGAGTGGTTGCCCGAACCCGAGTACGTAATCATCTTCGCCGGGTCCGTATTCTGCGTCACGCCCAGGCTTGCGAAGCGGTCGCGGATGTAGTCCGTCTCCTTGATCTTCCTGGTCTCTTTGCAGAACAGGTCCGCGGCCGGCAGGTTCAGCGCCGACGGAATGTGGCCCGCCTTCAAGTCCAGTACTTCTCGACGCCCAGCAAAGCGCTTCTCATCACGCGCATCAATCAGGATGCCCTCGAACTGCTGTACGTCCTCCAGCGTTGCCACCGGAAGCTTGCTGCCCTCCAGTTCCAGGTCGCGCGGGACAACCACGTTGCCCGGGCCGGCGATGGTCTTGAGGCCCTCGGCCTCCCACTCGCGGAAGCCGCCGTCGATAATGTGGACGTGCTCCAGGCCTGCCCAGCGCATGATCCACCAAGCCCGGGCGGCGAAGACGCCGGAGCCCTGGTCGTAGATGAAGACCGGGCGGTTCGCCTCGACGCCCCACTCCTCGAGCGCCTCATCGATCACGGCGAGCGACGGCAGCGGGTTGCGGCCCTCGCGGCGGCCCGGCATGCCCACGAGGTGGCCCTCCAGGTCACCGTAGACGGCAGTCGGGATGTGCTCGGACTGGAACTTCTGCCAGGCCTTGCCTGCCTCCGGCTCCCAAGAAACATCGAGCACCGTCTGCTTCTTGCCGGACTTAATACGTTCGTACAGCTCCTGCGGAGAAATAAAAACAGTCATACATAACACCATACGCGTATGGCTCACGCTGTATAGCCAGGTGCGAGCTGGATCACTCCAGACGCGGCCAAACCCTCCAGCCATTCATCAATCCCGGCCTTCGGACAATCCGCACCTATCGACGCCGCCAACATCCCGCCCGGGCCCATCTCCACCCGGCAGCCAAACGCCAACAACGTCTCCGCCAGCGAAAACGGCGACTCCCCCTGCGGCAAAATCCGCACCGTGGACGCACCCCCGCGCACCACGACCTTATTCACGTGGAACATGCCGCCAACACGCACACACTCCACGATGTCCCCCACCGCCAACGACACATCCACAAACGGCACCGATGCAATGACGAAGTGGCCGCCGCCAAGCTGGTGAGCCTCAAGTTGCTCGTTCTCCACGCCTGGCACGGCCACCCGTGTGTAAATCGTCGTCGTTGGTTGCATGGACAGCAGTGTAGCCCGAACGCTACTTCGCTGCCGACACCGCCAACTCCTCGCCGCCTTCCGCGACATCAACCTGCACCACATCACCATCACGGATCGCGCCGGCCAGCAGCTCCTTCGCCAACCGGTCACCGATCGCCTGCTGGATCACACGACGCAGCGGACGCGCGCCGTAGGCCGGGTCGTAGCCGCGGTCCGCGAGCCACGCCTTCGCGGCGGCCGAAACGCGGAGCTGGAGGCGTCGAGAAGCAAGGCGATCGGCGAGCGTGCCCAGCTGAATATCGACGATGCCCACCAGCTGCTCCTTCGTCAGCGGCTCGAACACCACCACATCATCGAGACGGTTGATGAACTCCGGCTTGAAGTGCGCCTTCACCGCGTTCATGATCTGCTCGCGGTCACCGCCCGCGCCCAAGTTCGACGTCAGGATGATCACCGTGTTGCGGAAATCCACCGTGCGACCCTGGCCGTCCGTGAGGCGACCCTCGTCGAGGACCTGCAGTAACACGTCGAATACATCCTGGTGCGCTTTCTCAACCTCGTCGAACAGCACCAGCGAGTACGGGCGACGACGCACAGCCTCAGTCAGCTGACCGCCAGCGTCATAGCCGACGTACCCCGGAGGGGCACCAACCAAACGCGCGACCGAATGCTTCTCACCGTACTCCGACATATCGATGCGCACCATCGCCGCCTCATCATCGAAGAGGAACTCCGACAACGCCTTCGCAAGCTCCGTCTTACCCACACCAGTCGGGCCCAAGAACAGGAAGGAACCAATCGGACGATTCGGATCCGCAACGCCCGCACGCGAACGCCGCACCGCATCCGACACGGCCACGACAGCTTCCTTCTGGCCCACAACGCGACCAGCCAGGATTGCCTCCATGTCCAGCAGCTTCTCGGTCTCACCCTGCATCATCTTGCCCGCAGGGATCCCCGTCCACGCCGACACCACCTCAGCAATCACCTCAGGAGAAACCTCCTCCGTGAGCATCGTCCTTGACGACGCCCCCGCCGCCTCCTCAGCATCCTTGACCTGCTGCTCCAGCTCCGGAATGCGGCCGTAACGCAGCTCCGAGACCTTCGCGTAATCGCCCTCGCGCTCCGCGATCTCCGACTCGTTACGCAGCTGCTCCAGCTCCTCCTTCGCAGCCTGCACCTTATCAATCTCCGCCTTCTCATTCGACCAACGCGCCTTCAGCTCACCGAGCTTCTCACGCTGATCCGCCAACTCCTGACGCAAATCCGTCAGACGCTCCTTCGAAGCCTCGTCGGACTCCTTCTGCAGCGCGATCTCCTCGATCTCAAGCCTGCGCACGATACGCTCCAGCTCATCAATCTCCTGCGGCGAAGAATCAATCTCCATCCGCAGACGCGACCCCGCCTCATCGACCAGGTCAATCGCCTTATCCGGCAAGAACCGGTTCGTGATGTAACGGTTCGACAGCTCCGCAGCCGCCACCAACGCCGAATCCTGAATCCGCACGCCGTGGTGCACCTCGTAGCGCTCCTTCAGGCCACGCAGAATACCGATCGTGTCCTCCACAGTCGGCTCGCCCACGTACACCTGCTGGAAACGACGCTCCAACGCCGCATCCTTCTCGATGAACTGGCGGTACTCATCCAACGTCGTCGCACCAACCAGCCGCAGCTCGCCGCGCGCCAACATCGGCTTAATCATGTTGCCCGCGTCCATCGCGCCCTCGCCCGTGGCACCAGCGCCGACGATAGTGTGGAGCTCGTCAATAAACGTGATGATCTGCCCGTCGGACTCCTTAATCTCGTCCAACACCGCCTTCAGACGCTCCTCGAACTCGCCGCGGTACTTCGCGCCCGCGACCATCGACCCGAGGTCCAGCGAAATCAGCGTCTTGCCCTTCAGCGACTCAGGAACGTCGCCCGCCACGATGCGCCGTGCCAAGCCCTCGACAATCGCCGTCTTACCGACGCCCGGCTCACCAATCAACACCGGATTATTCTTCGTACGACGGGAAAGCACCTGCACTACACGTCGAATCTCCGAATCGCGGCCGATGACCGGGTCAATCTTGCCCTCACGCGCACGCGCCGTCAGGTCCGTCGAATACTTCTCCAGCGCCTGGAACTGATCCTCCGGCGACTCAGTCGTGACCTTCTTATTGCCGCGCACCGACTGGAACGCCGCCTTAATCGCCTCAAACGTAGCGCCGCGCTTCTTCAGCAGCTCCGCCGCGTCATCATTCCCGCGCGCGATACCCGCCAGCAGCACCTCAGTAGAGACGAACTCGTCGCCGAGTTCGCCCGCCAACTCCTGCGCCGCGTTCAACGCATTCAGGCCGTCACGGTTAAAGTTCGGATTCGCCATATTCTGGCCCTCCGCCTTCGGGTAGGAGTTGACCAGCTCAGCCGCCTCCTTCGCGACCGTCTGCGGGTCCACACCCGTCGCCTGCAGCACCGGCGCCGCGATGCCGTCCTCCTGCTTCAGGATCGCCTCAAGTAAATGCGCCGGGCGAATATCCGGGTTGCCCTTCGCCGACGCCTGCTGCAGCGCCTGCTGCAACGCCTCCTGCGTTTTCGTAGTTGGGTTAAACGAAGACATGTCCGTTTTCCTTTCTCTTTGCGTTTTGTTTTGTTGTTCACTCTCCCTAACGCACGAGAAGTTGAGTCTGTTCCACTCAAGGTTGGATGTGGGGCGTTTTCGGGGGTGGCGTTGCAGATTTTGGGGCTCGGCGAGCCCTTGGAAACGCTCTGAAACCCCACGTCAAAACGCAAATGGTAGTAACAGGATTGTAGTAATCCCCGAAAATGGCCCCAAAAAGCGGATTACTACATTCCTGTTACTACCATCTAGGAAAATGCCGGCCCTATTCCTGGGCAGCCACGGCCCCTGAGCCGTGTTTCTTGGCGGGCACCCACTTCAGCGCGAACGCCACGACCACCACCGCAACGGCGATCAGGAACGACACCCAGCCGAACACGGTGGTGAACCCGGCGATAATCGCAATTGGGGCGAGGATGGTCATGCCGATCTCGAATGGGGCGAAGCCCACGTAGGCCACACCGTATTCGTTGAGAGTGCCGGACTTCAGTTTGGGGTCGACCATCTTGAGCAGGGCGACACCGGTCGCGACGGCGGCGGTTGCCCAGCCCCAGCCGAAGATGCCGCGCTCGAGCCAGTTTTCGCCGAAGAAGAGCGGGCCGGCCCAGGCCATCCATACGACGCAGAAGACGGTGCCGAGCACGAACATGATGAGCAGGGCCTGCCAGTACCCGGCGAGTGCTGCGGGGACGATGGAGGCGATGCCGAAGGCGATCATGAAGTCGGTGGCGGCGCCGGAGACGGTGGAGATGGTTTCGCGATCGAGGTAGTTGGGCCGTTTGAAGGCGACGAGCAGGCCGCGGCCGATAAGGCCGATGACGAAGGCCATGGCGAACAGTGGGATGGAGACGTTGCTCCACATGCTCTTGATCCAGGTGTTGACGGTGTAGGCGATCAGCACGGTGATGAGGATGAATCCGGCGTGGAGTGCCAGCGGTTCGATGGAGGATGGGTTTGTGGTTGCGCGTCCGATGGAGGGGCGCTCGGACTCAGCGGCGATGTAGCCGGTGCGCAGGTCTTCGGGGAGGGTGCCACGGAGTTCGGTTGCCTTGCCTTTCCGGATACCCCAGTTTGCAACGATGACGCCACCAACGATAGCGACGAGGGTTCCCACGGTGGCGGAGGTAAATCCGATGGAGGACGCTTCGGCGATGCCGATGTCCTCAAGTGCGGAGCCGACGGCGGCGGCGGTGCCGAAGCCGCCGACGAAGCCGACCGGGAGCATCATGCCGAACCATGGTTCGGTGCCGAAGAATGGCGCGAAGAAGTACAGCCCCAGGAGGATGAAGATGCCCCACTGGCCCATGAACATGGCCGTCGAGTAGCCCCACATGTTGCGGGCGCCTGAGGCGACGGAGCCGCCGAGGTTCATGGAGTAGGCCATGGAGGCGAACACGACGGCGATGAGCAGCGTTGTGTAGGTGCCGACTTGGTCGGACCAGTGAATCACGCCGAGGACTTCTTGCCCGAGGATGAGCCCGAGCAGTCCGGCGGTGATCGGTGCCGGCAGGAGCAGCGCCTGTAACACTTTCAGTCGGTTTCGGAGCACGTTTCCGATGATGAGCAGGATGGAGATCCATCCGATATCCGTCAGAAGTGTGTACGGCGTGTAGTCCACTGCGGCACCTTTCTCTCTAATTGTTTCCCTGCTCACACTAGTCCACCTCACCGAGGCTGAGAAACAGTACCCTGGCCCTATGAGAAAGTTTGCCCCCGTCGCGGATGGCCCGAATGCGGCCGCATTGCAAGTGCTCGCGGAGCAGGATTCCGAGGTGCGCGCCACCCTGTTTGGGCGGATTGTGGAGCAGTATCCGCAGGCAGCGATGGTCTTTCCGGAAGGTGCTACGGAGGTGCCCCAAGTACTTGTCGACGCCACTTCGTTCACCCTCGCCGCCACCCAGGAGTCCGAGTCGGCGGGGGCAGCAATCCCTGAGGCAACCCTTATCCCGCTGCGCGAGTGGGCGTTGGATCTGCGGCGCACTGGGTTTCCGGCGTCGGAGTTTCCGGCGGTGGCGGAGATCGTTGGTGGGGTTGTGGGCGTCGATACGCAGGTGTTGGTGCGTGCGGCGCGGGAGATGGAGCGGGTGTCGCGGGAGGCTGACGAGGCCGGGGTGGCCGCGGCGTCGGTGGCGCAGGTGACGCAGGTTGCGCAGGACGGGTCGGCGTGGGTCGTGCGGGCGGAGGCTTCCGCGGCGGTGGGCTATGCGGCGGGGCAGGCGCTGCCGGTGATGCGAGCGGGCAACCAGGGCGTGTGGTGGGCGTTGGCTCCGGCGGTGCCGCCGAACCGCTTTGGGCAACTGGAGTTCCACCTCGACGGGCCGGATGTGGAGGTCGGCGACTACCTGACGTTGGGGGCCGCGCGAGGCCCTGCGGTGCGGGCGAACCGGCCGAAGATGCTGCTCGTGGCGGTGGGGACCGGTTGGGCGGCTGCGAAGTCGGTGGTGTTCGGGCTCATCGAGGAACGCATCCGCCCCGAGGTTCACCTGGTGCTATGCGGGGAGGACGTGGACGATTTTTACGACACCCGCACCATCAACTCGCTCGCCGATTCTCAAGTTTGGCTGCAGGTTACGCGCGTCGCGCCGACCCCGGGCGAGTTTGGCGAGAGTTCCGCGAAGGCCATTTGGGTGCCGGGGCCGGCGTTCGTGTCGGCGCCGGGCACGTGGTGGGACCACCAGATCGTGCTGTGTGGCAAGGGCGCCGAGGTTGCGGAGTACCGCGAGGCACTCGAAGCTGCGGGGGCTGACCGGGTCCTTACATGCGCGACTGACGCAGCGGTCCAGTTTCCGAAAGCCTAATCAGCGGGACGTCCTCCTGCACGGCGGCGACCTGCGCGATGTCGATGTCGGCGTCGAGGAGCTCGGGGCCGTAGTCGGCCTCCACAATCCGGTGCCCGTCCGGCGCCACAACAGTGGAGAACCCGATGCCGGTCGGGCCGGACCTCTCGCCGGCCTCGGTCTCGTGGTTCGGGCGGGACTGCCCGGCCGCCGCGATGAATACGCCCGCGTCGAGGGCGCGGGCGCGCGTCAATAAGCGCCACTCCTCAAGCTTGCCTGGGCCGTCCGCCCAGCTCGTGGGCACCACGATGACGTGCGCCCCCATCGCCGCCAGCTCCTTGAACTGCTCCGGGAATCGGATGTCGAAGCAGGTGGCCACGCCGATGGTGGCGTCGCCGTGCTGGAACGTGAGCAGGGTGTCGCCGGCCTTGACGGTGCGGGACTCGTGGTAGCTGTGGGCGTCGTAAAGGTGCACCTTGTCATAGGTGAGGATGCGTGGGGTGTCACTGTGGCCGTCGAGGATCAGGGTGGTGTTGTAGACGCGGTTGATGCTGCCGACGGTGTCCGCCGGGCGGAACGAGCCCGCGACGATGGTCATGCCCAGCTCCTTGGCCAGCGAAAACAGCCCCTGCGTGAACGGCCCGTCGGTATTCTCGGCCTGGTAGTCGAGGCGGCCGGCCCCGAACGCGTGCGAGGCCGCCTCCGGCAACACGATGAGCGTCGCGCCCCGGCGCGCGGCCTCCCTGACCTGGGGTTCTATGCGCGAAAGGTTGTGCATTTTATCAGGTCCGCTGGTGAATTGTGCCAATGCGATACGCATGTGGATAACTTTAGCGAATCTGAAATTTTATCCACAGGGTTTCAGGGTTTTTCCTTGCCCTGCTTCGGCGGGTTTTCGAGGATGGGTGCATGCATCTCTCAACGACTATCCCGTCCCTCGCCCGCTCCCACCGCGTCGCCCGCACGTCGCTCCCCCGCGCTGAGCTGCGCGACAGCGCCAGCGCCGCCGCGTTGCACTCGCTGGAGGATCGCGCCCAATCGCTTTTCGACGCCTCCACCACCGCCCTCAACGCACATTTAGAATCCATCGCCTCATTTGCGGACGACTGCATCCACTGCGACACCCGCCTCGCGGAGGCGTTGCGCCATGTCTGATGCGTACCGCCCTGCCCTAGACGCCGGGCAGCTGATGGTCGCCGCGGGCGTGATCGATGGCGCCGTCGCCGAGTTCCGCGCGCGTTCCCAGACGTGCCACGTTGCCAGGTCCGACCTGGTAGGGGAAGGTTTTCGCGGGTCCGCACCTGCCGCTGCCCTGCAGCGCCTCCAGCGTGTCGACGCCACCTTCGCCCACCCCGCCGACGACCTCACCCAGGCCGCCAAAGTACTGCGCCGCTACGCCACCTGGCAGGCGCGCCTCGACGCGATGGCGCGTTCCCTGCGCGACAGCCCCGTCTACGCGCTGGCCGTGCAGGTGTTGAACGGGGTCTCGCGGACCTTCGACACGTTGTGCGCCGCCGATCTCGAGGCCCTCTGCAAGGCGCGCGAGCGTGACCTGGAGGCGGCGCGCGGGCACGTGCCGCTCATCGCGCGCCACGGCGTAGACCTTGGTCAGGTACACCGGACAAACCTGGCCGCGCTCGACCCGGCGCGCCGCGAGCTCGTTGAGTCCGCGGGCGCGACCGTACTAGAAGCCGGGCCCGTGTCGGCGACGCTGGCGGTCGGTGACGTCGTGGACCCGGCGCGTGTGATCACGATGGTCGCCGGCGTGTCCACCGGCCGGCCCGAGGGTTTGGGCGGTGAGCTTGCCCGTGCGCAGTTCCTCGCCGAGCGCACCGGCGCGACCGTTATCCTCTGGCAGGGCTACGACCCGCCACCCAACGTGGTCAACGGGCTGGACCCCGGCCCGGCGCGCCGCGGCGCCGACGACCTCTCCGCCTTCCAACTCGCGCTCACCGACCGCTTCCCCAACGCCCACCGGGTGGTCCTCGCCCACAGTTATGGCACACGAGTAGCCACCGAGGCCGCCGTCCACCACGGCCTGCTTACCGACCAGCTCTGGCTCGTCGGCAGCGCCGGCGTCGCCGGTAGCCACGTGAGCGACCTACAGCTCGCCGGGCCAGATTCCCGCGTGGTCGCCGTGGATTCTCCCGACGATCCGATCCTGTGGACCAGGTCCGGTCCGCAGGCGGTGCTGGGGGCGTCGCCAACTGATCCCGCCTACGGCGCGCGCGTCCTACCTGGGGTGACGGGCGGTCATAGCGCCTACTTCACAGACGAGGCCTTTGTGTCAGATCTCACACAATCTTTCGAGTTCCAGGAGGAACAAAGGTAACATGATAAGCGGTTAATTTATTCTTCAAATAAAAGGAGATTTTAGGAATGGCTCAGAACTTCGCCTCGGCATTCGTTGCCAAGCTGAAGGAGCTCGGCGTCAAGCGCATCTACGGCCTCGTCGGTGACTCCCTCAACCCGCTTTCCGACGCCGTCCGCACCCAAGGCATCGAATGGGTCCACGTCCGCAACGAAGAAGCCGCCGCATTCGCCGCCGGCTCCGACGCACTCGCAACCGACGAACTCGCAGTGTGCGGCGCATCCTGCGGCCCAGGCAACACCCACTTCGTCCAAGGACTCTTCGAAGCGCACCGCAACGGCGCAAAGGTCCTCGCGATTGCCTCACACATCCCGTCCTTCCACATCGGGTCATCCTTCTTCCAGGAAACCCACCCAGAAATGCTCTTCCAGGAGTGCTCCTCCTACTGCGAGATGGCAAACTCCGCCGACCAGGGCATGCGCGTCGTCCACAACGCCATCCAGAACACCATGTCCGGCAACGGCGTATCGGTCGTCGTCGTCCCAGGTGACGTCTTCGCACAAGAAGTCACTGCCGACGCCCCAACCCTGTCCGGCAACTACGCCACCGGCGGCAACAAGCGCGTCTACCCAGACCCGGCCGAAGCCGCCCGCCTGGTCGAAGCCATCAACGAGGCAGACACCGTCACACTCTTCTGCGGCTACGGCGCCAAGGACGCCCGCGACGAAGTCTTCGCACTCGCCGAAAAAATCAAGGCACCAGTCGGCCACTCCTTCCGCGGCAAGATGTACATCGAGTACGACAACCCCTACGACGTCGGCATGTCCGGCCTCCTCGGCTACGGCGCCTGCCACGAAGCCTCCGACAAGGCAGACCTCTTCATCATGGTCGGCACCGACTTCCCATACACCGACTGGCTGCCCAGCAAGAACGTCGCCCAGATCGACATCGACGGCGCCCACATCGGCCGCCGCACCAAGGTGCACTACCCCGTCATCGGCGACGTCAAGAGCGTCATCGAAAACATCCTCCCGCACATCGAGGAGAAGAAGGACCGCTCCTTCCTGGACGCAATGCTGAAGCGTCACGCTGAGCTACTAGAGTCGGTCGTCGGCAAGTACACGACGGAAGCCCGCGAAGCCCGCACCCCAATCCACCCAGAGCTCGCCGCCTCCGTCCTCGACGAACTCGCCGACGAAGACGCCTACTTCACCGTCGACACCGGCATGTGCAACGTGTGGTCCTCCCGCTACCTCACCCCCAACGGCAAGCGCGACGAGTCCGCGTCCTTCCTGCACGGCACCATGGCCAACGCCCTCCCGCAGGCCATCGGCGTCCAAGCCGCATTCCCCGACCGCCAGGTCATCTCCTGGTCCGGTGACGGCGGCCTCGGCATGCTGCTCGGCGAACTGCTCACCGTCAAGCTGCACAACCTGCCAGTGAAGACCATCGTGTTCAATAACTCCTCACTCGGCATGGTCAAACTCGAAATGCTCGTCCAAGGCTTCCCCGAGCACGAAACCGACCACGACGGCGTCAACTACGCCAACATCGCCGAAGGCGTCGGCATCAAGTCCTTCCGCATCGAAGACCCCGCCGACCTGCGCCCGAAGCTCAAGGAGGCCCTCGCCTACGACGGCCCCGTCCTCGTCGACATCGTCACCGACCCGGACGCCCTGTCCATGCCACCAAACATCACCTGGGACATGATGAAGGGCTTCACCGCCGCCGCAACCAAGACCGTCCTCGACGGTGGCGTCGGCCGCATGATCGACCTGGCACGCTCCAACCTCCGCCACATCGGCGGCGCAGCGTCGATCACGTTCAAGTAATGATGCGCTAGGTTTTGCGGCTTTGTGGCCTCGGGCTTTTGTCCGGGGCCACTTTGCGTTTTGGGGGTTGCCGGCCTCGCCCGCGTCGACCAGCACTTGCGTTTCCCCAGGTCGCGTCGTCTGTCCACGAAGCAAGTTCCCACGACCACTGCTTCTTCACACCAGATTCCGGGTTTTCAGCGAGCGGATTTACAAAAACCCAGGTCGGACAAACCCGATGTAGGAATTTGGTGCGCACCCTCCCCTGCCTGGCGCCCTCAAACCACTCAAAGCGTGGGATTCAAAGCGTGCGATGCAGGTCGCGCTCTCTCACTCAACCGGGCCGATTTCCGGCGACCAGCATCGCACTCCTTAAACACCTCGACACGAGCACTGCAAGCAAAATCCCGCAGCCCGACCGAACTCCAACGCCACTCGGCCACGAGGTGCACAAGCACTTACACCGCATAGTCGTAGATCTCGCCGAATGCAGAAGCCCGATGAGATTTATCAAAGCGGGACCAACCCAATCGTGGGATTCGGCTCCAAATACAAAACCATGCTCGGCCTTCTCGGTAACGTGGTAAAACTCGAGCGGGCAATCATCTGCGAACACCAGGCCAATGGGATCGCGAAAGCCAGCTCCCCGACGGCGAACAGGTGACTCAGGCGCGCGAGTGGGGTAAGTGAGAGGTCTGCACCAGCGACCTATATGTTGTCAGGATTCCCATGTCTGCTTCTGCGGATTCCATACCCCGGCCACGATTGACGCACTAAGAAGCGGGTTTAAGCACCCTCCGACGACGCCAAGTGCGGTTGCAAGATCGTGATACTCCGCAGGGAAATCAGCTGCTTGCCGCGCCTGCTTCGGATAGGCCTGGGACCACTGCGGACCAGGACTAATCATCTCCTTTGGAAGATCAAGACCGCGGTGGGTGGCTTCCTTTGTCATGAGTGTTTGCAAGAGCTTCGCATCGATGGATTGGCTGGTCACAATCCGGACCAAGTCGATGAGATCGTGGTACCGCGTTGATGGTTCTGCCCCGTGCAATTCGTAGCAGGCGCATAGTTTGTCGGCAGCAACGTTTTCAACCGGAACCATTCGGATAACTGCACCGGATGGAAGCCCCTCGTACTCAATGACCGGATTGATCGTCACAGAGTCAATCGGGGCGTCGAGATGCTGCTGCGTAGATATATCCACGCTGAAGGATACGACCTGCTGCGCCCCGATCCTGAGAATGACTTTGAATGATCCTCTGGTCCGGTCCATCGGGTCCTGATTATCCCTTGCCGGCTCTTGTAACTCGAAAGTGAAATCGGGATCTGTCGGGCCAGGCTCATCAACTAGCACCTGCAGCTCTCGGAGCGCTTCTGCAGGAGGGACTTGCTCCCGGCGCGCTAAGTCGATGTCGCGACTGCGTCGACCAGACCCGATCCGTAAGAGAAGGCTCGTCCCTCCTTTGAGGACCCACACACAGTCATCATGAGCAAATAATCGGGTCAGGAACATATCGAAAGCGAACTGGTGTTGGATATTCTCCACTGTCACTGACTGTCGGCGGGCTTCGTTACGAAGCTTCGCCAAGAGTTGCGTCCGCTTGCGAACAATACGGCTGACTGGTGATACCGCACTCATGATTCACCACCATCAGCAGAGTCTGACGCAGGGTGATGTTTCTTAAACAAAGCATTCACTGGAGCCTGGATCGCTTCCAACGTGGCGTGATCTAGTTTCCAGTCTTTCGAACGGAGGGTTTGCTGCGACGCGCCCTGCATCAACGTCGCTTCCTGCCCAGGGGTCGTATGCTTTCTCGATAACAACTCATCCGACAGTTGGCGCATCAGTGCTGACGCTACTGCTTCTCCAACGTCCTCCATCATGTTGGCCCAACCATCAGGGGTCGATTTCCTACTGTAGGCCCTAGCTTCTGTTGCGCTGTCATGCTCAGGGAAGCGTCGCAAAGATTCCGCCACCATCTCATCGCCCGAGCTACTGCCGTAGGAACCAGCATAGGGATCAACTACCCGCGCAACCTCCGAGGGGCTAAGACGCCGTTCGTGAATTCCGTCCGCAATTACGTGGTAAAGCTGGTCCCCATCAAGGCGATCTTTCGCCAGGTCGCGGATCGTACGCGCCACGGTCGTCACTGGAAGGCCACGAACTATCATCCAGTCCTCATCCTGAAGATCAGCAGTGCGATGAGACATGTCAGTCGCGGATGATTGCTTCCGTTTCGAGGACGTAAAAGTATGCGTTGCCGGGGTGATATCACCCAATTCAAGCACGCTGGCAGCCGAGACATGGGAGACAACGATCGGGTTTTCTGCATGGAGACGTTCCTCAGCGAGAATCCCCGGCCTGGTCGACAACCATGCCGCCCGGATCTCCGTCAGTGAATCTTCCGCCACACTAGAAAGGATGTACACACCTCGACGGATACGACGTATGTAATCCCCCTGCGCCAATCGTGTCATCGTCGTGGTATCAATCCCCTCCCTTGCCGCTTGGGCAGAGGTAACCAATCCATGTTGCAGATAGGAATACGCTGCCAAGATAGTCTGAGCTTCAGAAAGCTTCATGTAGCAAACATATCAAATACAACACTAGGAAGCTATGTTTACTACAGTAAAGATGTAGCAAACATAACATTTACGGACATTCAGCGATATGAAGACCAGACCCTCTCCATCCCAGGCTTGCGCTACACATTCATCAGATCAAGCACTTCAACAACCCCTCAGTGTCCTCACTTCTTGAGCACGACGCCCCCACGAGGCGACCCGCCTATCCACGACTCAACTGGGACTGCCAATCAATCAGCATCCTTGAAATAGTTCCCGCGCCCGGGAACCATTTGGCGTTTCAGGCCTGTTCCCGTCGACCAGCACTTGCGTTTCCCCAGGTCGCGTCCTCTGTCTACGAAGAAAGTTCCCACGACCACTGCTTCTTCGCACCAGATTCCGGGTTTTCAGCGAGCGGATTTACAAAAACCCGGGTCGGACAAACCCGATGTAGGAATTTGGTGCGCATCCACCCCTGCCTGTCACCCTCAAACCACTCAAAGCGTGGGCTTTAAAGCGTGCGATGCAGGTCGCGCTTTCTCACCCAACCGGGCCGATTTTCGACGACCAGCATCGCACTCCTTAAACACCTCGACACGAGCGCAGCGAGGGCAAAACACAGCACGCACCAGCTCCCAAGAACCCCCAAACAAAAGAAAACAGCCCCCGCCAAGCATCAAAGCGAAGCAGAGGCTTTCCACTATTACCGCGCCCGGCGACGCGACCTGGCGGAGGATGGCTCCCACGTCACCAGCGCGGTTGAGCGTGGGACGTGAACGAGCTCCCCGCCGCGCGGGCGTGATTCCAGGCGTTGTCGCAGTTGCGCGTTTTCTTCGCGTTTGGCCGCCAGTTCCTCTTGGAGCTCGTCGATGTGTTCGGTGAGCTCGATGATGGTTTTGATGCCGGCGAGGTTGACGCCGTCTTCCTGGGAGAGTTGTTGGATCCGGCGCAGCATGGAGATGTCGCGTCGGGAGTAGCGGCGTCCGCCGCCGCTGGTCCGCATCGGTGTGACCAGGCCGATGCGGTCGTAGGTGCGCAGGGTTTGGGCGTGCATGCCGGTGAGTTCGGCGGCGACGGAGATGACGTAGTACTCCTCAGCCATGGTTATGCGCCTCCTGCCCACCCGGCGCGCGGGTCGAAGCCTGAGTCGCGTTCGGCTTGTTGGTAAGCGCGCAGTGCGCTGGTGGCGGCTGCGTCCAAGTCCTTGGGCACTGCGACTTCGACGGTGACCAGCAGGTCGCCGGCGTTGCCGGATTTGCGTGGCACGCCGCGCGCCTTGACTCGCAGGGTGCGCCCGTTGGGGGTGCCTGCGGGAACCTTCACGCGGACGTGTTTGTCCAGGGTGGGCACGGTGATGGTGCCGCCGAGGGCGAGTTCGCTGAAGGAGACGGGGACGGTGACTTCGAGGTCGTCGCCGGTGCGGGTGAATACTTTGTCGGGGCGGACGTGGACGGTGACGAAGAGGTCGCCGGCTGGTTTGCCGTTGGGTCCTGCTTCGCCCTGTCCGGCGAGGCGCACTTTTTGGCCGTCGACGACGCCGGCGGGGATGCGCACCGTGATCGTGCGGGAGCGCCGGACGGTGCCGGTGCCGTGGCACGTGGTGCACGGGTCCTTGATGACGTCGCCGGTGCCGCCGCAGTTGGTGCATGGGCGGGCCATGCCGAAGGCGCCGGAGTTCTCGCGGACGTAGCCGGAGCCGTGGCACTGTTCGCACTGTTCGACGTGGCCGGATTTGGATCCGGAGCCGTGGCATGTGGTGCATGGGGCGTCGCCGGTGAGTTCGACGGGGAAGGTGGTGCCTTTGGCGGCTTCGCGGAAGTCGAGCGTTATTTCCGTCTCGACGTCCGCCCCCCGCGACGGCCGAGCGTTCCTGCCAGCAGCGCCGCCGCGGTTAAAGAGGCCACCGAAGAGATCACCAAGGCCGCCTTCTCCAGCTTGTCCAGCACCCCCGGCTCCTCCGAAGATGTCGGAGAGGTCGGAGAAGTTGAAGTCGCTCTGCCCCGTTTGGCGAAACCCTCCCGGAAAGCCGGGACCTCCTGCCCCTCCGAATCGGCCGCCGAAGCCGCCGGAGCTCATCATCGCTTTGAACTGGTCGTATTCTTTGCGTTTTTCTTCGTCGCCGACGACGTCGTACGCTTCTGCCACCTTCTTAAACTTCTCCTCGGCGGCTTTGTTGCCGGGGTTGGAGTCGGGGTGGTTTTCGCGTGCGAGCTTGCGGTATGCCTTCTTAATGTCAGCTGTGGACGCGTCTTTGGAGACGCCGAGGTCGCCGTAGTAGTCCTTGTTGGCCCACTCTTGTTGCATAGCCATCTCGCACCCTCCTTTCTCGGATGAATTTTGTTATTTCAAGTACAAAACCGGGGCGTGAAGGCCGCTTTTCGCGCACCTCACGCCCCGGCCCTGGGTTTTGTTGTTACTCGTTGTCTTCAGCAGGCTCTTTCGCAGGGTCGGCGATGATGACCATTGCGTTTCGCACGAGTCGGTCGCCTACGCGGTAGCCCTTGCGCAGTACGGTGCCGATGACTTTGTCGTCGCCGGAGGACAGGTCTTGGACTGCCTCGTGGGTTTCGGGGTCAAAGGCGTCGCCTTCTGCGCCGAAGGCTTGGACGCGTTGCGCGGTGGCCACGCCGCGGAGTTTGTCGGCGAAGGCTTTCAGTGGGCCTTCGTTCAAGTCTCCGTGTTGTTCGGCGAGGTCGAGGTCGTCGAGTAGCGGGAGCAGTTCGGTAGCGAAGGCTGCTTTCGCGTGCTCGGCGATGGCCGCGCGTTCCCGCTCTGTGCGGCGCCGGTAGTTTGCGTACTCGGCGCTCACACGTTGCAGGTCTTCGGTCCGTTCAGCAAGCTGCTTTTCGACGTCATCCTGCTCGCCCTCATCCGTTTCCGGTGCAGCGTCGGCGTCGACCTCAGCCTCGGCTTCGGCAGCCTCTGCGGCTACGGCCTCAGCTTCTTCGATCAGGTCTTCAACCTGCTCCGGTTCCGGAGTGTTCGGGTTCGTCATGGTGACCTCCTTCTGCAGTGTTGCTGGTGTCTACTTGGTTTCGTCGGTGTCTTCGTCGACAACCTCGGCGTCGACGACGTTGTCGTCGGCTGCCTCGGCCTGGGTCGCGCCCTCGTTGGCCTGTGCCTCGTAGAGCACCTTGCCCAGCTCCTGCGACTCAGTGTTCAGCTTCTCGACGGCCGACTTCACCGCTTCAAGGTCATCTCCCTTGAGTGCTTCGTCGACGGCGTCGGCTGCCTCGGTGACGCGGGTCTTGAGGTCCTCCGGCAGCTTGTCGGCGTTGTCCTCCATGAACTTGCGCGTCTGGTAGGCGGCGGACTCTGCACCGTTGCGGGTTTCCTGCTCCTCGCGACGCTTCTTGTCCTCGTCGGCGTGTGCCTCGGCGTCCTTGATCATGCGGTCGATCTCCTCCTGGGACAGGCCGGAGCCGTCCTGGATCTTGATCGTGTTTTCCTTGCCGGTCGCCTTGTCCTTTGCGGAGACGGACACGATGCCGTTGGCGTCGATGTCGAAGGTGACCTCAATCTGCGGAACACCGCGCGGTGCCGGTGCGATGCCAGCCAGCTCGAAGGAGCCGAGCAGCTTGTTCGCGGAAGCCATCTCGCGCTCGCCCTGGAAGACCTGGATCTGCACGCTTGGCTGGTTGTCTTCAGCCGTGGTGAAGGTCTCGGAACGCTTCGTCGGGATGGTGGTGTTGCGCTCGATGAGCTTGGTCATCACGCCGCCCTTGGTCTCGATGCCGAGGGAGAGCGGGGTGACGTCGAGAAGCAGGACGTCCTTGACGTCGCCACGCAGGACACCTGCCTGCAGCGCCGCACCGAGTGCCACGACCTCGTCCGGGTTCACGGACTTGTTCGGCTCCTTGCCGCCGGTGAGCTCCTTGACCATGTCGGTCACGGCCGGCATACGAGTGGAACCACCGACCAGCACAACGTGGTCAATCTCGCCGACGGAGAGTCCAGCGTCCTTGATGACCTGGTTGAACGGCGCCTTGGTGCGGTCCAGCAGGTCAGAGGTGATCTTCTGGAACTCGGTGCGCGTCAGCGTCTCGTCGAGGAACAGTGGGTTCTTCTCGGCATCAACCGTGATGTATGGCAGGTTGATGGATGCCTGATGGGAGGAAGACAGCTCGATCTTTGCCTTCTCAGCGGCCTCACGCAGGCGCTGCA
Organism: Corynebacterium sp. NML98-0116; assembly: GCF_001767255.1. Taxonomy (GTDB): domain Bacteria; phylum Actinomycetota; class Actinomycetes; order Mycobacteriales; family Mycobacteriaceae; genus Corynebacterium; species Corynebacterium pseudogenitalium. The sequence goes on along the minus strand of NZ_CP017639.1, from coordinate 281,795 downwards.
TCGCCATCTTGTCCTTGGACAGGTCGACGCCCTGTGCAGACTTGAACTTATCGACGAGCCACTCAACCACGCGGTTGTCCCAGTCGTCGCCACCGAGCTCGTTGTCACCCGCGGTTGCCAGGACCTCTACGACGCCGTCGCCGATCTCCAGCAGGGAGACGTCGAAGGTACCGCCACCAAGGTCGAAGACCAGGATGGTCTGCTCCTTGTCAGCCTTCTCCAGGCCGTATGCCAGTGCAGCTGCCGTCGGCTCGTTGACGATACGCAGGACGTTCAGACCTGCGATCTGGCCGGCTTCCTTCGTAGCCTGACGCTGTGCGTCCTCGAAGTAGGCAGGGACGGTAATGACGGCGTCGGTAACCTCCTCGCCGAGGTATGCCTCTGCGTCCCTCTTCAGCTTCTGCAGCGTACGTGCGGAAATCTCCTGCGGGGTGTACTTCTTGTCATCAATCTCGACCGTCCAGTCTTCGCCCATGTGACGCTTAACGGAGCGGATCGTGCGGTCAACGTTGGTGACCGCCTGGTTCTTCGCGGACTGGCCAACCAGCACCTCGCCGTTCTTCGCAAACGCGACGACAGACGGGGTGGTGCGCGAACCCTCAGCGTTCGCGATAACTACCGGCTCTCCGCCTTCAAGGACAGAGACAACCGAGTTTGTCGTACCAAGGTCAATACCTACTGCGCGTCCCATTTCTACATTTCCTCCTGTGTTTGTCGAAGTCATTTCTGAAGTTAATCCGAAGTTGAATCGCCTCGACTCAACTTGACGGGAACCACTGTAGCAGAAGTTCCGCCAACCTTGAGCTTGTCACGCTCAATCCTTACAACATGCAATCCAGAAAGTTATTCCCACTCGACTCAACTTTTCCTAATCTTGCAGTCCAGGGGGTGTAAATAAGTTATGTCGGAGAGGTCTGGCACAATGTCTTGGTATGAACAACGAAGTTGAACCACAGGAGGAAACACAGCCCACCGCGGCCGACGCCGCGCAGGAGCTTTCCTCAGAAAATGTTGACCGCAGCACGGTCATCGCCTCCGACGGGCGCACCGCGGCAGCTTGGGCGGCGAGATTCATCATCATCGTCGCCGCCACCGCCATCCTGCTGTACCTGCTGAAGTACGTCTGGATGGGACTGCTGCCGATCTTCCTAGCGCTCATCGTGTGCACGGTGCTGTGGCCGCCAGTGGACTGGCTGCGCAAGAAGAAAGCGCCGCCTGCGCTCGCTGCGGCCGGCGTGCTCGTGGGGGCGTTCGCCATCATCGGCGGCATTTTCGCCGCGATGGCCCCGACCGTTCGCACCCAGGGCACCCAGCTCGTCGACCAGGCGCAGCAGGGTATTGACCAGATCACGCACTGGCTGCGCGACAACGTCGATAACGAGCTCATCGATCCAACCAAGGTTCAAGAGGTCATCGACCAGGTCACGAACGTCCTGCGAGGCCAGGCCTCCAACATCGCGTCTGGTGTGTTCTCAGGCCTCGGGGCGATCGCGTCCGTCGGCACCACCTTGGCGCTGACCCTGATCCTCACCTTCTTCTTCCTGAAGGACGGCTCAAAGTTCCTGCCGTGGCTCAAGGGTTACGTCGGCGTGCGCGCCGGTTGGCACCTCACCGAGGTCTGCATGCGTTCCTGGAACACGCTGTCCGGCTTCATCCGCACGCAGGCGGTCGTCTCGGCTGTCGACGCCATCTTCATCGGCCTCGGCCTGCTCCTACTCGGCGTGCCACTGTGGCCGGTCCTGGCAGTGATCACGTTCTTCGCGGGCTTCGTCCCCATCATCGGTGCGGTCACGGCGGGCGCGTTGGCGGTGATCATCGCGCTGGTCTCCAACGGCCTGACCAACGCCATCCTGGTGCTCGTGCTCATCATCGTGGTGCAGCAGCTGGAGAGCAACATCCTCCAGCCGATCCTGCAGTCCCAGGCAATGGGCCTGCACGCAGCGATCGTGCTGCTCTCCGTGGCGCTCGGCGGCACGCTGTTCGGCATCGTCGGCGCGTTCCTCGCGGTGCCGGTCGCCGCGGTCCTCGCTGTCTGGTTCCGCTACTGGGCAGAGATGGTCTCGCTCCGAACTGGCGAAGTCACCCCCGACGAGGTCCAAATGGCCACCCAACAGAGCCAGACGTTGGACTCCAAGGAGGCCTTCAACGCCGTGCGCGAACACATGGCACAAATGGGCAGGCGCTCCAAGAACTAAGCACGTAGCGCTATATTGTTAAGATAACTAGCCTCAAAAACCGAAAGGACATATTTCTATGAGTCTGCGCGTCGCTGTCGTAGGTGCCGGGCCAGCCGGTATCTACGCATCCGATCTGCTCATCCGCAATCAGGAGCACGAGATCCACGTCGACCTGTTTGAGCAGATGCCTGCGCCGTTCGGCCTCATCCGCTACGGTGTCGCCCCGGACCACCCGCGCATCAAGGGCATCGTCAAGTCGCTGCACAACGTGATGGACAAGCCGAACCTGCGCTTCCTGGGCAACATCACCGTCGGCCGCGACATCACCATTGATGAGCTGCGCGAGTACTACGACGCCATCATCATCTCCGCCGGCGCTGTCCGCGACCGTGAGTTCCTCGTCCCAGGTGGCGACAAGTCGATCGGCGCCGGCGAGTTTGTCGGCTTCTACGATGGCAACCCGCGCTTCGAGCGCTCCTGGAACCTGGAGGCGCGCGAGGTCGCGGTGGTGGGCGTCGGCAATGTGGCGCTGGATATCTCCCGAATCCTGGCGAAGACCGGCGACGAACTGCTGGTCACTGAGATCCCGGACAACGTCTACGAGTCCCTGAAGAACAACAAGGCCGAGGTCATCCACATGTTCGGCCGCCGCGGGCCGGCGCAGGCGAAGTTCACGCCGAAGGAGCTACGCGAGCTCGACGAGTCCGACACCATCCAGGTGCTCGTCGACCCTGAAGACATTGATTACGACGGTCCCTCCGAGGAACTGCGCCGCGCCGACAAGTCCATCGACCTGAACTGCCAGGTCCTGGAGCAGTACGCGATGCGCGAGCCGGACGACGCCCCGCACAAGATCCACATTCACTTCTTCGAGTCCCCTGTTGAGGTGCTCACCGAGGGCGACGCCATCGTTGGTATCCGCACCGAGCGCACCGAGTTCGACGGCGAAGGCGGGCTGCGCGGCACCGGCAAGTTCACCGACTGGCCAGTCCAGCAAGTCTACCACGCCATCGGCTACCGCTCCGAACCCGTCGAGGGCGTCCCGTTCGACCTTGAGCGCCACGTCATCCCGAACGACGGTGGCCACGTCCTCGGCGAGGACGGCTTCGAGGACTCCCTCTACGTCACCGGCTGGATCAAGCGTGGCCCGGTCGGCCTAATCGGCAACACGAAGTCGGACGCGAAGGAAACGACCGACATGCTCATCGCCGACGCTGACGCCGGCAAGCTCACTGCCCCGGTCCACGAGGACCCGGACGCCATCCTCGGACTTCTCGACGAGCGCAGCATCGACTACACCACCTGGGACGGCTGGTACCGCCTGGATGAAGCAGAGCGCAAGCTCGGCGAGGAGTGCGCCACCCACAGCCGCGAGCGCAAGAAGATCGTCGAGTGGGACGAAATGGTCTCCTACGCCCACCACAAGCAGTAAGCTGCTGGCTATGCGCCAGTTTTTGAAGAAGATCGCCGTTGCATGCGTGGGCGTCGCCACCGCCGCTTCCCTGCTCGCCCCCGCTGCCGACGCGCGGCCGGTGGTGAACCAGGGCGACCGCGTCCGCCTCGACATGGGGCTGGCCTACGGTATCTGCACCGTCGGCTACGTGGACCATGCGCGCAACCAGATCGCCATCGCGCGTCACTGCGTGAAGTTCCCGTTCCAGCAGGTGCTTGACGGCAGCGGCCGGCGCATCGGCACGGTGATCTCCTTCCCCGGCTGGCTCGTTTCCGCCGACGGCCCCAACGACTTCGCCTACGTCACCCTCTCCGGCGCTACCGCCGGCGCCAACCGGTTCTCTGGCAACGCGAAGGTCCACCCCAACGCGGTGCGCCCGGGCGAGCGCGTCTGCTCCTACGGCGCCACCACGCGCCGCGAGTTCTGCGGGCACGTCACTGGGGTGCGCGGCAACATGGTGGCAACCTCCATCGCCGGGCCTCGCCACGGTGACTCCGGCGGCCCCATCTGGATCCCGGGCCGCGGCTTCGTCGCCGTCACCTCCGGCGGGGTATGGAAAGACAAGAAGTACTGGATGACCGGCTCCTACCCGGAGCTGTACTTCGGACCCGAACTGCTATCTCCTGTTTCTATGGACCTTGACCAGCCCACGACGTCGTCAAACTCGATCCCGGGCTGGTACGCGCGGCAGCTGCGATAAGTTCGCCTAAAGTTCACTTTGGTGTTACCGGCCGTGCACGTGCGCACATTATGGTGATACGTTGGCCCACACCTTGGGCCCTTTTTGGCGAGAGTTTTTTCGACGACAGGAAGCGCTTCATCATATGAGCATGGACACCGCGACAACGACGTTCACGCACCACCCCGACGGAGCAGACGCAGGTAAGAAAGACCCACTGGGTTTCCTGCCGTTCGGTGGCCCCTTCAAGACCTTCGTGGACTGGATGTCCGTCGTCGTCGCGGTGTGGCTGCTGCTCAACGCGGTGAGCATGATCGGCGCCGGCTTCCAGATGGCCGCCGGTGACCGCGCCGAGGAACTCTTCTCGTTTGCACAGAACCCGTTCGTGGGCCTGGGCATCGGTATCCTCGCCACGGCGATCATGCAGTCCTCCTCCACCACCACATCGATTACCGTCGGCATGGTTGCGGGTGGCCTGCCCATCGAAATCGCCATCCCGATGCTCTTCGGCGCCAACCTGGGCACCACCGTCACCGCAACCCTCGTCGCGCTCGGTCTTTCGGGCAACAAGGAGCAGTTCCGCCGCGCCTTCGCGATGGCCACTGTGCACGACTTCTTCAACCTGATCGCCCTGGCCATCTTCATGCCGCTCGAGCTCGCCACCGGCTTCCTGCAAAAGACCTCGGGCGCGATCGCGCACTACACCAGCGGTGGTTCCGGCGGCATCCTCAACACGATCTTCAGCGGCATCGGCGACTTTGTCGACGCCATCACCGAACCACTCGTCTCCCTCGCCGAAACCGCCGTCAGCCCGCTGAGCCACGTGTGGGGCGGCATCATCCTCTCGATTGGCGGCATCGCCCTGATCATGGTGGTCATCGGGTTCATCGGCAACATGCTCGGCACGCTGCTGGTCGGCCGGGCGCAGGAGTTCCTGCACGCGGCACTCGGCAAGGGCACCCTCTCCGGTGTGCTTTCCGGCGCCGTCATCACCACGGCGGTACAGTCCTCCTCCACCACCACGTCGCTGACGGTGCCGCTGGCGGCGTCGGGCAAGTTCCACATGCGAGACCTGTTCCCGTTCGTGGTCGGCGCCAACATCGGTACCACGGTGACCGGGTTGATCGCGGCGTTTTCCGCGCCGCCCGAGGTTGCCGAGGTCGCCATGCAGACCGCCCTGGTACACACCCTCTTCAACACCTTCGCAGCGATCATCATCATGTCGGTGCCCTTCCTGCGCGCACTTCCTCCGAAGGGTGCCGAGTGGCTCGCCGGCCTCGCCGATAAGAACAAGGTGTACATCTTTATCTGGGTCGGCAGCGTGTTCTTCGCGCTGCCACTGCTGGCGATCTTCATCACCAACTTGGTGTCCTAGGGGCTGACAAAACCCAAAGTGTAGTAACAGGAATGTAGTAATCCCCGAAATTGCCCCAAAAAAGCGGATTACTACATTCCTGTTACTACACTTTGCAGTTCTAGGACAGTCCGCACCAGCCAAGTATGCTTAGGAGCTATGACCATGCCTCAACCGAATCCGAATTTCCAATTCAACTACCGCATCGGCGATACCGACCGCAATGACGCGGTGACGGCGTTGTCGGTGGCGTTCGGTGAGGGGCGCCTGACCATGGACGAGTTCGATAGGCGGTGTGCGGCTGTCGCGAAAGCGGAGTACTCGCCGGATTTGATGGCGTTGTTCCAGGACCTGCCGCAGAAGCCGGGCCAGTGCCAGGTGCCTGCCCAGCAGTCGCAACAGTCGCCGGTGTACACGGGCGAGGACATTGAGCTGGCCCGCAAGCGCGGACGCAATGTGCGCGGAGGCCTGCTGGGCTTGTCGACGATCGCCAGCCTCGCATTCATCGGCGTCTTTGCAGAGATGGGGGCGGACGCCCTAGCTACACTGTCGCTGCTGATCATCCCGACCGTGTTCATCCTGCTGTATGTGATGAAGGTGGGGCCGGATAGCTGGTACTCGCCGTCGGTTCGGCAGATTCAGCGGGCGCAGCGCCAGGCGGTCAAGATACAGCAGTTGGAGTTGCAGTCGCATCAGGCGGCGGAGATCGCGATGCGGAAGCAGCAGCAGCGCCAGCAGATGGACCAACTCAAGAACGATGCGTTGAATATCGCGCAGCAGACGATGCAGCGGTTCAACAAACGTGGTTAGGTTCGGGCGCTAGTATTGGCACATGGCCAACAAGAAGCAATCAGAAGCACCAGAACAAACAACCCCGCAGCACACGCCTTTTAAGCGGCACCGGCACTTTGACCAGGCCGAGAAGCTGAAGAACGTGTTTTATGACATTCGCGGCCCGGTGAGCGCGACCGCGGAGGAGATGGAGCGCGACGGCCACACCATCCTGAAGCTGAACACGGGCAACCCGGCCGTGTTTGGGTTTGAGGCGCCGGATGTGATCATGCGCGACATGATTGCCAATTTGCCGACGTCCCAGGGCTACACCACGTCGAAAGGCATTATTTCGGCGCGTCGCGCGATTGTGACTCGCTACGAGATGATTCCGGATTTCCCGGCGTTCGACATCGATGATGTCTACCTGGGTAACGGCGTGTCTGAGCTGATCAGCATGGTCACGCAGGCTTCCCTCAACGAGGGTGATGAGATCCTCATTCCGACGCCGGATTACCCGCTGTGGACGGCGGCGTCGACACTTGCGGGCGGCAAGGTGGTGCACTACAAGTGCGACGAGGAGGACGACTGGAACCCCTCGCTGGAGGACATCCGCTCCAAGGTGACCAGCAAGACCAAGGCGATCGTGGTGATTAGCCCGAACAACCCGACGGGTGCGGTGTACTCGCGGGAGACGCTCGAGGGCATCGCGGACATTGCCCGCGAGCACGAGCTGATGATCTTCGCCGACGAGATCTACGACCGCATCCTTTACGACGGTGCCCAGCACATCTCCATGGCGGAGGTTGCCCCGGACGTGATCACCCTGACGTTCAACGGCTTGTCGAAGGCGTACCGCGTGTGCGGCTACCGCGCCGGTTGGATGGTGCTCACGGGGCCACGCCGCCGGGCGAAGGGCCTCATCGAGGGCTTGGATCTGCTCTCCGGCACGCGCCTGTGCGCGAACGTGCCTGGCCAGCACGCGATCCAGGTGGCCCTGGGTGGGCGCCAGTCGATTTACGAGCTCACCGCGGACGGCGGACGACTGCACAAGCAGCGCAACGTCGCCGTGCGCAAGCTGCGCGAGATCCCGGGCATCTCCGTCGTGGAGCCGAAGGGCGCCTTGTACGCCTTCCCGAAGATCGACACGGAGATGTACCACATCCACGACGACGAGCGCTTCATGCTGGACCTGCTCAAGAGCGAGAAGATCCTTATGGTGCAGGGCACCGGCTTCAACTACCCCACCCCGGACCACTTCCGCGTGGTCACGCTGCCGTGGGCGTCACAGCTGGAGAACGCCATCGAGCGCCTCGGCAACTTCCTTTCGGATTACCACCAGCACTAGCGGATGACGCGCCAGCCCGCCTGCTGCCAGGTGGGCAGGTCGAGGGCGTTGCGGGCGTCGATAATTACTCGCTTATCGACGCCCACCAGCGGCTGCAGGAACGCATCCCACTCGGTCGCCAGGATGCACAGGTCCGCGCCAGCGGTGGCCTGCGCGAGCGTGCCGGGAAAGTCAAGGTCGGGGTAGGCGGCGCGGGCGTTGTCGAGGGCCTTCGGGTCGTGGACGCGCACGCGAGCACCGGCCTCGAAGAGGCGCTGCGCGACGTCGAGCGCCGGCGAATCCCGGATGTCATCCGAGTTCGGTTTGAACGCCGCCCCCAACACCGCGATGGTGCGCCCCTCCAGCGTATCTAGCTCCCGTCGCACCAGGTCAACGATGCGGGCGCGGCGCCCCTGGTTGATGGCGTCGACCTCCCGGAGGAAGCGCACCGAATCCCCGGCGCTGAGCTCCTCGGCGCGTGCGATGAACGCCCGGACGTCCTTCGGTAGGCAGCCGCCGCCGAAGCCGAGCCCTGCGTTCAGGAACTGGCGCCCGATGCGCGCGTCCAACCCGATGGCGTCCGCAAGCTGGGTGACGTCCGCGCCTGCGGCGTCGCACACCTCCGCGACCGCGTTGATGAAGGAAATCTTCGTGGCCAAAAACGCATTCGCCGCCACTTTCACCAGCTCAGCGGTGGGAAGATCCGTCACCACAATTGGTGAGCCATGCTCAATAGGAGTGGCGTACACCTCCCGCAGCACCTGCTCCGCGCGCCCACCCGGACGCTGCCCCACCACGATCCGGTCCGGCGCCAACGTATCGCTCACCGCGTGGCCCTCGCGCAGAAACTCCGGGTTCCACGCCACCTCCACCGCATCCGGGAGGCGCTCCTGCAGGCGGCGCGCAGTGCCCACCGGCACCGTCGACTTGCCCACCACCAGGTGCTCCCCCTCAAGGATTGCGGAGAGGTGGGAGGTGGCGTCGTCAAGAAATGAAGTGTCCGCGGCGAGCCCACCGGAAACCTGCGGCGTGCCGACGGCCAAAAAATGCACCCTCGCGAACCCCGCTACCTCGCGCAGATCGGTGGTGAAGCGCAGCCGACCCGACGCCGTGTGGCGCTGCAGCAATGTGTCGAGGCCGGGCTCGAAAAACGGCGCCCTCCCCGACTGCAACGCCGCAACCTTCGCCGCGTCCGTATCCACCGCCAGGACCTCGTGGCCAAGCTCAGCCATGCACGCGGCGTGCGTCGCCCCCAAATACCCCGCGCCGACCACCGACAACCGCATGCGTACGGCCCCCTAACGGAAGTTCAAGTACGCCTTCGACGGCGTCGGACCCCGCTGCCCCTGATACTTCGAGCCCAACGCGCCACTGCCGTACGGCACCTCCGCCGGCGACGTCATCGCGAACAACGCCAACTGGCCGACCTTCATCTCGGGCCACAACACAATCGGCAAATTCGCCACATTCGACAGCTCAAGCGTGATGTAGCCCGAAAAACCCGGATCGATGAACCCGGCCGTCGAGTGCGTCAACAGGCCAAGCCTGCCCAGGGAACTCTTGCCCTCCAGACGCCCAGCCAAATCCGACGGCAACGTGAACTTCTCCAACGTCGACGCCAACACAAACTCGCCCGGGTGCAGCACAAACCCCTCACCCTCAGGGACCTCCACCAGCGTGGTCAGATTCGGCATCTCCTCACGCGGATCAATATGGGTATAGCGCGAGTTATTAAACACGCGGAAGAACCGATCCAAACGCACATCCACCGACGACGGCTGCACCAACGCAGCGTCATACGGTGCAATACCGAGGCGTCCCGAATCAACGGCGTCACGAATGTCATGGTCTGAAAGAAGCACGGCGCCAAGTCTAGCCTGCTTTCACGCGGGGCTAAAGTAAACGCATGCACCGAATCCTCTCGACCATTCTCCTGACCGCCGCTCTCGCGGTCAGTGGCGCCCCAATCGCCACAGCGAACACCAGCGACATATTTAACGACGCCTCTTGCGTCCCCGCCGCCGACAAAACAACACCCGTGCTCTATGTACACGGCACCTCCGCAAACACCGAAAAGTGGGCCCAAAACGCCGTCGCCCTCAAAGCCGCAGGCTACTGCGTATGGGGCTTCAACTACGGCCGTGGCAGCGGACTGCCCTCTCTCTTCCCCGGTTCCTACGGCAACGCCGACATCAACAGCTCCGCGCGCGAACTCGCGCGCAACGTCGAACGTGTCAAGGAAGCAACCGGTGCCGACCAGGTCGACCTCGTCGCACACTCCCAAGGCGGCCTGCTGGTGAAGAAGTACATCGCCGAGCTCGGCGGTGGCGACAACGTCCGGCGCGCAGTCACCGTTGGCGCCACCTTCCACGGCACCGACCTCAACGGCGCCGGCCGATTCCTCTCCCCCATCGCCCGCGCACTCCCACGCCTCGCGGCGTTCCTCGTCGGACCAGGCGCACTCCAACAGCTCAACGACTCCCCCGAGATCCAGGCCCTCAACGCACTCCCCGACACCCAAGCCGGAATCGTGTACACCTCGCTCTATTCACCATCCGACGTCACCGCCACCCCAAACAGCACCTCAATCCTGCAAGCTGTCGACGGAGCGGACGTCGTCAACATCAACATCGAAGCATCCTGCCCGAACTCCGGCCGAGTCCTGCACCCCAACATGCAGTCCGACCTCACCGTCGCGGCCCTCACCCGGTGGGGCCTCGAGCGCACCGCCGACGACCGCACCCCCAACCAGCGCGCCTGCTCACTCAGCGCACTCCCCGACGGGTCCGACGCAGCCCGCTAGCGTTTGGCGAATTAGCAGCGCGGTGCTAAAATTACCCACTGCTGCATTACATGCGCTGCCGGCGTAGTTTAGTGGTAGAACATCAGCTTCCCAAGCTGAGAGTGCGGGTTCGATTCCCGTCGCCGGCTCCACTATGACGTCGAAAATGATAAGTAGGCGTTTGCGTTAGCGCGTACGCCCCAAGGGGGTCAAGAAAATCGCTTGCGTTAGCGAGTGTATAGCGCATTAGCTCTGACCTGCGGAAGCGCTTTCCTCTCTTTCGGCTGAGCGAGCGTTTGCGTTAGCAGGCGTTGATCTGGTCAAGGCGGACGCTATGGTCGGCGACCTCGGTAACGAGTTCAGCGTCGTGGGTGATGACAATGACGACGGCACCAGTGTCAGCGAGTTTACGCATTACTCGGGAAATCGCGACAAGGTGCTTGTAGCCAACACCGGACGTGGGTTCGTCGAAGATGTAAACTTTCTTGTTCGCAGCAAGCGCTGTAGCAATAACCAGGCGTTGGCGCTGCCCGCCAGAGAGTGCTTGGGGATGGTCAGCCTCGTGGTCGGCAAGGTCGAGTTCTTCAAGGATCGCGTGGGCATCGATGTGTTGCTTTTCGGCTTTGGTCGTGCCGAGCGTGACTTCGTCGATGACGGTATCTGAGAACAACTGTCGGGTAGGGTCTTGCATCACAAGGTAGGCGTCACGGCTGGGGAATTTTTGTCCATTGAGTATGATGGATGCGTGTTTGGCTTTTTCTAGTCCGCAAACAATGCGTGCCAGGGTTGATTTCCCTGAACCGCACGGGCCGAGGAGCGCTGTGATTTTCCCTGCCGGAAAGAGCGCATGGTCGACGTTGAGAACCGTTTTCCCCTGCCGGTAGGCGAAGGTGAGGTTGTCGATCGTGAGCCCCTCCCCTGCCGGTTCCGGAAGTTGTGGCATAGACACAGTCACTAGGGATCGCAGTCCAAGCTGTTTGCGCTCCTCATCCGAGGTAGCGTAGAACTCTTCGCCGGTTGCGGTGAGGGCGATCTTGCCTTTGTCGAAGCAGTAGACACGGTCAGCGATCCCGGAAAGAAAACTTAGCCGGTGTTCAGCAATGATGATCGTGTGTCCATCAGCTTTGAGCCTGGCGATGAGTGTGGCGAGTTGGCCGATAAGATCAGCTGATAGGTTCGCGGTCGGCTCGTCAAAGACGATCAGCGACGTGTTGTTGCACATGGCGACGGCGCAGGCCACGCGTTGCATCTGCCCGCCCGACAGCTGTGTGACGCGGGATTCCAACAGGTCGGCGATACCTAACTCGGCTGCAACCTCGTCAATGCGGGCACAGATCTCCTGCGGGGCGCGGCCGAGATTTTCTGGGCCGAAGGCGAGTTCTTGGCGCACGTGAGTGGTGTAGAACTGGGTGCGTGGGTTTTGAAACACTGTCGAACAGTGGTGGGCAAGCTCTGATAGATCTACTCGTGCCACGTCAATGTCGTCGACTGTGACGCTTCCGGTAAGGTCGCCGTCGTGAAAGTGCGGGATGAGCCCGTTAAACAGCCGTAGCGCGGTGGTTTTCCCCGATCCCGATGCGCCACACAGCAAGGTGACGGTTCCAGGTGTGATGGTGATGGTTGCGTCAGTGATTGAGGGGTGGTCTGCTCCTCGATAGGTGAAGGTGACGCCGGTGGCTTGGGTTATTGTCATAGGACGATTCTCCATATCGCGAAGCCGATAACGACGAGCAGAATGACTGCGTCGATCACACGGAATTTCACGACCGTGACTGAGGTGGGCTTTGCGGTTCCGCCCAGTCCTCGCACGAGGGCAGCAGATGCCAGTTCGTCCCCGCTGCGTACCACGGTCGATAGCAGCGGGATTGTGAAGTACTGGGCCGCGCGCAGGGAAAACGCAGACATGCCGCGTAGTTTCATCGCATCTGAGATCGCTTTAACCTCGTGGCCGATCACGGGCAGCACCCGTAAGGCAACCGAGATTGGGATCGTGAAACAGGTCGGGATCCGTGAGCTGACGAGTGCTTTTTGCAAGGTGGCGGGTCGGATTACACCGATCGCGTATGCGCCCATGCCTGCGCTGACACTGAATCGCCACATCCACTGCAAAAACAGCATGAGGAACGCGCTGACCGTTGACTTCCACACCAGTGGTATCACGAAGACGAGCCCGCCGAGGACCGCAAACGTGGCCAGGTAGACGGCCACCCAGCTCGGGCGCACGAGCGTGTTGGGGTTGATCGCAGCGCTCGCCAGCATCACGGCGGCGAATCCGCCCAGAGCACACACGAACCACGGCGAGTAGGCACTGTAGATCGTGGTGGAGACGATGACGAGCGCTACGATAATCGTGCGCGGGTCGGGAAGTTTAGACAAGACCGGCCCGTTCAAAGTGCTTACGCGCCACCCTGGTTCCCAACAGACCAGCAAGCCAGCCCACGATGAGCATCACAACGAAGAAGCCCAACAGAATCGGAATCGTGACAACCTGCGCCATCTTCGCGGCATACTCGGCGCCCATTTGTTCGGCGATCTGCGACATATATGCGTCTTGGTCCATAAATAGCGGCATCCACGGGGAAACATAGATCGGCAGAATAAACAGTGCGTATGCCAGCGGAACGCGAACCTTCACGCTCTTCGGCCCCTTGGTAATGACTAGGTCGGCGAGCAGGCCGAATACAGCGGCCACCGCGATTCCCCCTACCCAGTGGCCGGTCACGAAGAAGAGGATTTCGATGATAATCAGCATGATTGTCAATGCCCCCATCTTCGGAGTGCGTGCTGTGAACAGCGCAAAGACGATGCCGTTAACGAGAATAGAAAGCAAGAAGCCGGCATACATGGCGGCGGGGATGAACCCGAGCATTCCGAATGCAAACACGATGACGAACATCAAGGCGGTGAAGACGCCAATGTTGATGAAGTCGCGCGTGTTGAGGCGCGAGGATGTAGGCGTAGACATAGTTTTTCCTTTCATGTGCTTATACGTGCTGTGTTTAGACGAGTTGCCATCCAGCTGCGTTGATGCGTTCTTGCCAGAAATCGCGGTATTGACCCGGCTGGTTGACCAGCTCGTCGTGGCACCCGCGCTGGGCGATACGCCCATCGTGGGAGAGCACAATGATTTGGTCAGCTTGGCGAATGGTTTCAAGTTTGTGGGCGATGACAATTAGTGTGGAGTGCTTACGCAGCTCGTTCATCGCCGCAACAATGTTGGCTTCATTTTCCGCGTCCAACGCGCTGGTGGCCTCATCGAACAGCACGATCGGGGCTTTCTTCACCAAGGCGCGAGCGATGGACACTCGTTGGCGTTCCCCACCTGACAGTGCACGCCCGCCAGCACCCGCCAATGAATTCCAGCCGTCTGGGAGGCGGTTGACAATTTCCGTCACGCCCGACAGCTCAGCGGCCCACCTGATTTCTTCATCAGTAGCTTCGGGATTGCCAAGGCGAATGTTGGCTTCGAGAGTGTCGTTGAATAAGTAGACGTCTTGGAAGACCAGAGATATCTGGCGCATCAAATCTTCGGTGGTCTGCTCGCGCACGTCCACTCCGCCAACGCGCACGCTGCCGGACTGCACATCCCAGAAACGTGCAACCATCCGGGCGATCGTCGTCTTCCCGCACCCAGATGGACCAACCAGGGCACACATGCCGCCTTGCGGGACATGGAAGGACATATCGTGCAGCACCGGGGTGTCCGGATCGTAGCTGAAGGTGACGTCCTCGAAACGAACATCACCAGGTGCCCTCGCTGGTGTAGAGGCATCGGGTTCGGACAGTTCGGGGGCATCCATGACCTTGTCGACGTGGTTCATCTGCTGGCGGCGTTCTTCCAGCCCGGTCATGCAGCCACCGATGTCTTGGAGCATGGTGGTGAACCGCAGGCACATGCCGATTGTGACCACGGCGTTCAGCGCATTCATTTGCCCGCCGAGGGCGAGTTGGGCGGTCAGCCAGATCATTATCACGACAAGGGCTTGGACGAACATTCCATTAATCAGGTTCGCTAATGTTTCGATCCACAATGCTTTGCGGCTTTTGCGGTCAGCCTGTTTGAATGCCCGATCAAGGGCCGGGTAGTCGTCGGCGACATGGCAGGAGCGCAGCGCGCCTTGGCAGGTGGCGAATTCGACCATGCGAGCCGCCAATTCTGACTCAGCTGGTTCGGAAACCTGCTTACCTTTATCAAGAAGCACGCGGGAGATATGGAGGAATGCGAGCATGATCGGGAACGCGATCGTCAAGGTCAGTCCCAGCCGCCAATCCCAGAACCAGGTTCCCACAGTGATCACCAGCACGGCTGAGAGTTTTTGGACGAGGGAGAAAATGAAGTGCGCCGCCGACTCGCCCAAGTTCATCATTTCCTGGGTGACCATGCGCGACAGTCGGCCAGAGCTACCCGAATCGAACACTCCCAACGGTAGGCGGGCTACTTTGTTACCTATTGCGTGGTGGACGTCGTGAATGAACCCGAGCGCGCCAATATAGCCGGTGCGCATGCCATAAAACTCGGTGCCTACACCCGCTACCGAGATCACCGCCAAGGCGATGAGCCAGCCCCAAAACGATAACCCCCACACCGGCATTCCGGTCGCTAGGGCACTTGCTGCGGGAAGCAGAATCAGCAGGGCAAAGCCGTGACACAGTCCTGAGACCGCACCCCACGCTTGACCGACCGAGAGGTCACGCCACGAGGCGGGTTCCATCAAACGCTTAAAGCGTGGCAGCAATAGTTGATTCATCGTGTCATCTCCTCACATGCACCTTGGGCAAGAAGTGCCTGATAGTGCGCATTACCCAACAGCTCGTCGTGTTTACCGACCACAGCAATGCGCCCGCGTTCCATGACGACAATCTGATCCGCGCCCCTGATCGACGCCAACCGGTGGGCGATCACAATCACGGTTCTGCCTTTGGCAAGAGTCGAGAGAGCTTGTTGAATTTTCGATTCCGATTCCGGGTCCGCCATCGCCGTCGCCTCGTCCAGCACCAACACTGGGGCATCAACCATGAGCGCCCGGGCGATCGCGATACGGGCTGCCTGCCCGCCCGAAACGTGGGTGTCCTCCCCCAACACGGTGTCGTAACCATCTGGCAGGCTCATGATGAACTCGTCGATCTGCGCGGCTCTCGCCGCCTGTCGCACCTGATCCAAGGTTGCGTCTGGCGCGCCCAGGGCAATGTTGTTGTGGATGGTGTCGCGAATAAGCTGTGCATCTTGCAAGACGAACGCGACCGTCGAATACAACAAATCCTGGGAAATGCTCTTTAGATCAACCCCGCCGATAGTGATCGTGCCAGCGTCCGGGTCATCAAAGCGGGCAATTAAACTCGCCAACGTCGACTTCCCCGCACCCGACGGGCCAACCAGCGCGGTCACCGTGCCTGCCGGAATGCTCAGGCTCACCTCGTCTAATGCCTGGGTGTCGTCATAGGCATACGACACACCCCGAATCTCGATATCATGACCGTGTGGTGTCTGTGGCGCATCGGGCTGACTCAACGCTGGTAGCTCCATGACGTTCACCAGCCTCACTGCCGCAGACCCTGCGAGCTGGTACGACCAGGCGATGGTTGCGACTGCCATCAACGCTCCCGGCAGCACCAAGGCGATCAACGTCGTCGTTATCACCTCGTAGATGCTCACCCAACCGGCGTTCATCATCAACGCGCCACCGCCAAGGTTCACGATCAACAACACCGGGATCGACACCCACGAAAATGAGGCGACCGACATCGACACCAGCGGCATACACCACGCCCGGTAGAACTTAGAAAACTCGTTAGCCGCATCTAAATAGGCTTTATGTGCTTGGCCGACCTTGCCGAATGCTTTCACCACTGAGATACCGGCAACGAACTCGGCCATCGTTGCCGAAACCTGAGCGAGCTTGGTGTCCATTTGTGCGGTCTTCTCATTCATCCCACGCATCGACATGCCATACATGCCCACATAAATCGGAATCGTCGCAATCGACAGCAGAGCGAGCCGCCAATCCACCACAAACGCATACACCAACAAGGCGAGCGGGGATACGATCGCGTTCAGTTTCTCAATCGGCCCGTGCGCGATCACTGTATGCACCGTGGCCGTATCATCCTGAATGGTCTTGCGGATCTTCCCCTCACCCTCGCGGGTAAACCACGACAGCGGAGCAGTCGACATTCGGGCGGCAATTTGCCGACGCATCTGATTACGCAACGACAGGTCAATAAAATGCGTCACGCCCAATGCAACAAAATATAAGGTCAACCGGGCCATGTATGCGCTGACGAGGAGCATGACGATCCAGTTCACCCGCGCCGGGTCCACCTGGTCTTGCATAAGTTCTCTGCCAAGCTCCACCAGAGCCACATACGGGGCAATAGCCAACACGCCTGAGAGAAAAGCCAAAACCTGCGCGATAAACAGTTTGCCTTTCACCGGCTGCGATAGCTGACGGATCGCGTTCTGGCCAGCGACAGATTTTTCCTTCGCGGACCCATACTCACCGTCAACAACCTGATCCGTTACACTATCGTTCACGTAAACACCATCCTTATTAGGTTAGTCTAACCTTACTCGCTTTCTGGGAGGTGTACCTAACCGTGCACATCAACCGATACGAGCATCACCCTTTCAAGGCCATGCTTACCTGTTCACCGGTGCGGAATACCAACCGGATCGTATCCTCGTCTACAATGGCATGGTCAATGAGTGCGCTCCACTCTACATCTGTAAGAACGAAGGCTCTTGGGCTGGAAGTTTGCTGCGCCCGCGAAATGGGTTCGCACCGATCAAGCACTTCAGGACTGTCCAACACGAACCTGAAGCAAGTCCATCTACTGCTCAAGAGTACGAAACACTCACAGAGTTAATTCTCGAAACGCTCAATCAAGCCGGTATTGAAACACTCCGTGCCCTCCAACCACTAGCTGAAAGCGATGACACCCCCTAACCAGATACCCGCTAACGCAAGCCCACCCGCAGATCCCCTTGGCTTCAAACGGACGCCACCCCCAGTGGGCGTTACAGCGATGACTGCCGGATCGCCGAACCTCCAGCGAAGTAGCGAGCAGTCTCAAAAACAGCTAAATCCCAGCTCAACAGGGGTTTAGTGGCTCATGCGGCTTTTATCATTTTCGACGTCTAAGCCTCCACTAACACCCCTTTTGCAGGGGTGTTTACGTTTGCCGTTTTTGAGGTGGGCGGAGACGCGAGTGGCAAAAGACGCAACCCGGAAAAATTTGGTCGCCATAACCGCAGACCGTAAAAGGGCTAGACGTCAAGAGGTGCGTCTTTTGTCACTGAAGCGAAAGGGAAGAAGCCAAGAACAGAGACCCTACCCGCAGCGGACGATGGGCTGCGGGTCGTAGACCGTGGTGGTGGTTTCGCGGCTGAGTTCGTTGCCGGCGAGGTCGGTGATCACGCGGGTGTCGGAGGTGGTGAAGCCGGGGGCGCCGCCGGACGGGGCGCAGTCGGGGCCGGTGACGGTGCGTGGCTGGGGCTGGGTGTAGGCCCAGCGCCCGCCGTTGATGGACTGCACGTTGACGGTTTTCACGCCCAAGAGGCTGACGGTGATGTTGCCGCCGCCGTAGTTGGTGACAATTTTGACGGGGTGGTTGCTGTCGTTGCGGAAGGCGAGGTCGATGGCGCCTTCGTAGACGGTGGCTTCGCGCCCGGCTGGGTAGCGGGAGATGTAGTAGGAGTGTGGGGTGGAGGCGACGTCGGTCATGCCGGCGAAGTAGGCGGCGTTGTAGAGGGTGGTGGCGAACTGGGAGATGCCGCCGCCGACGGCGGTGCCGCCGCGGCCGTTGATGATGATGCCGGATTCGACGTAGCCCTGGGCGGTGCCGCGGGGGCCGGTGTAGCCGTTGAGGGAGAACGTTTCGCCCGGGTTGACGATGGCGCCGTTGACGGTGTTGGCCACGATGCGGATGTTTTCCCCGGAGGCGCCGGAAAAGCCGCCGGTGGTGAAGGAGCCGACGGTGTCGTTGAAGGTTGCTTGTTCGGCGTCGGCGGTGGTGAAGTTGGCGGGGACGTCTTTGTAGGTGGCGTCCCAGGTGCGGTCGGCGTTGTGGAGGAGGCGGTCGTCGAAACGTTTGAAGGTGGCGTCCCAGTCGACGTTGATGCCGTCGACGGAGGGCTCGATGCCGCCGCTGGTAAGCACGCGGGCGTTCTTGGCCTCTACCTCGGACTCGGCGAGCTGTTCGCCGAGGATGGCGCCGGCTGCTTTGTAGTCGACGACGGGTTTCAGCCCCTCATCGAAGTGGAGGATTTCGCCGATGCGTTCCTTGGGGATCACTGCTGTGACGTCTTCGCGGCCGTTGACGGTGAGTGGCCCGGAGAGGGCGCGGTGGACCGGGCCGTCCATCGCTTCTTTCAGGGCAGATGCGCCGATGCGCGGCGCTATTGGTTTTGGCTCAACGGTGACGCCGTCGGGGTTGAGCCAGTGGGTGGTCAGCTGGGTGCGCAGTGCATCGGCGGGGGCGTCTTGGCCGTCTTCGGGAGTGCGTTCGCGGGCGGTGCCACCCTCGAGGGTGATGGCGGCGTTGACGGGGTCGCGGTGCAGTTCTTTCTGCAGGCGGGTGATTTCTGGGGCGAGTTTCGCGTCGTCGACGCTGGGGACGACGGCCACTTCGTGCTCGCGGATCAGGCCGCTGAGGCGCTCAATCGGGCTTGCGGACTGCAGCCCGGCCGCCTCCACCGTCGCCGAGTAGTCGATGCCGAGCCCGGCGCGCTGCGGCACCACCTCGGCGCGCTCTGGCCCGGAGGTGACGGTGATGGGGTGTGAGGGGGCGTCGCCAAGTTGGGCTTTGAGCTCGGCTTCTGCCTCCTGCGGGGTAAGTCCACCGATGGCGACGCCGCCGACGGTGGTGCCGCGCGGCACGTGGCCGCGGTTGAGCGCCAGGTCGGCGAGGTAGATGGCCAGCAGCACCGCGAGCACGCCCACGGAGAAGCCGATGAAGATCTTTGTTGCCCTATTCACCCGCCCCAGGGTAATAGAGTTTGGGCTATAACCCAACGTCAATGAGTTGTTGTTGGACGCGGGTGGCGGCCTCGTTGATGCGGGATTCGGGGATTTCTCCCTTTTCGACGCCCGCTACGACGCCATCGATGATGCCTGCGATGTCGTGGCCGGAGGACCAGAGGGCTTGGTCGGCACCTGCGCTGATGGCGAGGCGGACCGCCTCGGGCGTGGGGGCGTATTCGAGGATGCCGCGCATGCCGGAGAGGTCGTCGGTGACGGCCACGCCCTCGAAGGGGACGCCGCCGGGGTAGTCGCCTTCGCGCAGGATGCGGTAGGCCTCCGGGTTGAGGCTGCTGGGCACGCCCTCGGCGCCGAGGCCGGGCACGATCATGTGGCCGACCATGACGCTGGCGCGCGGGAAGCGCTGCAGGAGCTCGCCGTAGGGGGCCAAGTCGAAAGCGTGCAGGTCCCCGATGGGTGGCGTGGTGGCGAGCTTCTTGTGGGTGTCGCCGGAGGCGCGGCCGTGCCCTGGGAAGTGTTTGAAGGTGGGGGTGACGCCGGCGTCGATAAGACCTTGGGAGAAGAGGGCGGCGATGCGGGCAACTTCGGTGGGGTCGCGGTGGAAGGCGCGGTCCCCGATGATGGGCAGGTCGGCGGCGTCGATGTCGACGACGGGGGCGTAGTCCACGTTGATGCCGTGGGCGCGAAGTGAGCGGCCGATGTCGTAGCCGGTGCCCTGGACCACCGCGGGTGTCCCGGCGGCGAGGCGGCCCGGCGCGGGAAAATCACCGAGGACGTCGGTGTGGCGCTGGACGCGGCCGCCCTCAAAGTCGATGGCGACGGTGAACCCGCGCGGGTACTGCTCGCGCAGCGCATTGATGTCGCGGCCGGGGTCGTCGAGAAGTTTGGGGTCGGCCCAGCTGGGGATGATAAGCCCGCCAACACCCTGGTCCAGGGCCGCGCGGGCCTGGTCGTAGTTCTTCACTCCGACGACCATCAGCGATGCGACGCGCGCCCGCAGGTCCTCCGGAACGCGCTGCTGAGCGGGCGTTTTGGGGACGATCTCGGTGATCGGCACCGTGTCGGTGGGCAGGAGTGGGATGTGTTCGTGGAGCGGAGCGGGCGTCGTCACGGGTTGTGGGGCTGGCTCGGGCGCGCACCCGGCGAGCACGACGACGAGCCCCGCCGTCGCCGCGGCGGACCCCCATACACGTCTGGTACGCTTTTGCACATGTCAAACCGTACTACCTTGCCTTCCGTTGTGGCTAGCGCCGTCGTCGGTGTTGTGCTCGGCGTGGTGGGCGTGATTGGGGTAGCGGCGTTCTCCGGGCAGAATTCCGTGCCGGTGTCCAACGCCGTCCCGGCAGACGAGGCCGTGCTTGGCGGCCCGGAATATGGCGCGCGCTAGACTCCGCAGCTGTATTCCCCACCTGGTCGCGTGGGTCATCATCGCGCTGATTGTGTGGGCGCAGGCGCCCGGGCAGATCGCCGCAGACACCAAGTTCGACCTCACCACCAACCCGGCCGGGTTCCTCGCGCAGGCCATGCACGCCTACACGGACCGCTTCACGCTCGGGCAGCTGCAGAACCAGGCGTACGGCTACCTTTTCCCCCAGGGCGCGTTCTTCCTGCTGCCGCTGCCCGCCTGGGTGCTGCAGCGCTGCTGGTGGACGCTACTGGTCGGGTTGGCGTTCTCCGGGACGTACGCGCTGGCCAGACGGCTGGGGATGCGCGGGGTGGCGGGCCCGGCGGTGGCCGGGGCGCTCTACGCGTTCAGCCCGCGCATCCTGACCACGCTGACCGCCATCTCTTCGGAGGCGTGGCCTGTGGCATTGGTGCCGTGGACGCTGCTGCCGCTGCTCGGGGAGCAGCGCCGGGGGCCGCGGCTCGCCGCTGCGCTGCTGCCGGTGGCGTGCATGGGCGCGGTCAACGCGACGGCCACCATCGCAGCCTGCCTACCCGCCCTGCTCGTGCTGTGCGCGCAGCGCCAGTGGCGGGCCGCCGCACTGTGGCCGGTGGAGGCGGTACTGGTCAACGCGTGGTGGCTCGGCCCGCTCGTGGTGCTCGGCCGCTACTCCCCGCCGTTCACCGACTTTATTGAGTCCGCCTCAGTGACCACCGCGTGGCTCAACCCGATCGAGGTCCTGCGCGGCACCACCAGCTGGACCCCCTTCGTCGACGCCGAGCGCGCCGCCGGGCACCTTCTGGTCACCGAGCCGGTGTTCGTGCTGATCACGGCTGGTGTTGCGGCGCTCGGCATCGCGGGGCTGGCCCGGCGCGACATGCCCGCCCGCGGCCCGCTCGTCGCGGTCTTCGCGGTGGGCGTCGGCATGCTGTGTTTCGCGCACGCCCACCCCTCACTTTTCGACGCCCCCCTCGCCGCCTTCCGCAACCTGCACAAGTTCGACCCACTGGTCCGCCTCCCGCTGGTATTGGGGGCCGGGTGGGTGGTGTCCCGGGCGCGCACCCCACAGCTGGTCGGCGCCGTCACGCTGGTGGCGGTCGCGGTGTCCCCGGCGTGGTCGCTACGCCTGTTGCCGCAGGGCACCTGGCAGGAACCATCCGCAGATTGGGTCGCGGCGGCCCGCTGGCTCGACGAACACGCCGCCGCCACCCGCACGCTCGTCGTCCCCGCCGCGCCCTTCGCCCGCCAGACCTGGGGCTGGACGCGCGACGAACCAATCCAGGCACTCAGCCAGGCGCGCTTCGCCGTGCGCGACGCCATCCCCCTCGTCGACCCGGAGGCGATCCGGGGCCTCGACGGCCAGGTGCGCGCCGTGGACTCGGAGGCGCTGCGCGCCATCGGGGTGGGCGTCGTCGTGGTCCGGCACGATTTGGAGGAGGCGGTGGCGTCGACAAGCGTGCCTAATCTTGGCGAGCCGACCGTGCGCTTCGGGGACGTCGATATCTATGCGCTGGAGCCCACGCGCGACATGATGCTGACCAGCGCCACCCCCGTCCGCGTCGACGCCGGCGGCGAGGCCCTGCCCCTGTTGTGGCGCGAGTTCGGCTACTTCCCCGCCACCCTGACCAGCGGCGATGCGGACATCGTGACCGATACCCCGGCGCTGGCGGTGCGCAACTACGGCGCCGTGCAGCGCGCGCAGTCCGCGCACCTGGCCACCGCTTCGGAGGGCAAAGACGTGCGCAACCGGGTGCCAGACTACCCGTCTGCGGGCACACCCGTCGGCGTAGCCATGGCAGGCAGCGCTTCAGCTTCTTCCTCCGCCGCCGACGCCACCGCCTTCGGCGGCGCCCGCGCCTCCCGGTCACTGACCGCCGCATTCGACGGCCTCGACGACACCGCCTGGTGGCCCGCCGCCCAAGACCCCCACCCGTGGCTACGCTTCACCCCCAACGCCGACACCGCCACCATCACCGCCACCGCCAACACAAAAGTGCAGGTCACGGACGCTTCCGGCGAGCGCACGCTCAGCCTCGTCGCCGACCAACCCCGCACCATCAGCGTACGCGGCGAAACCACCCTCACGCTCACCGAACCCGTCGGCATCACCGAAATCGACGCCGGCATCCACCGCATCGTCGACGTCCCCGGCACAGCCGACACCTACTTCTTCCAACGCCTCATGCCCGAAACCACCACACTGCAGCGCGCCTTCACCACCGCCGAAGACGCCGAATGGCACCTCTCCTCCCCCGCCCTTATCGACGGCTCCTCCGCCACCAACACCGTCTTCCTTCCCGCCGGGCGCCACGAATTGGTCACGGACGCCGAAACGATCACGCTGCGGCGCGGGCCTGCGCCTGCTGTTTCTTGGGAGCCGGTTATTGGTGGCGCAGTTGTGCCCGCCGACCAGGACCGCCTGCTCATCACCACCCGCGCGTTCAACCCAGGGCTCCAAGCCAGCCTCGACGGCGAACCCCTCACCGCCCAACGCATCGACGCCGGCCAGCTCGCCTTCCGCATCCCCGCAGGCCACGGTGGCACCCTCACGTTCTCCTTCGCAGGCGAGCGCCCCTACCGCCTCAGCCTATTCGGCGGGGCGGCGCTCAGCCTGGTCACCGCGCTGGTGTTGCTGTGGTTCGCGTGTCGACGCCGGTTTGTTGGCACTCCGGCCCGCCCCATCCCCGGCAGGATGGTGGCAGCGTTGCCGCTGGCAGCCGCGCTGTGCATCAACCCGGTACTCGGGATCGTCAGCGCCATCGGAGTCTGGGCGGTGCGCCGCTTTACCCTCCTGGCCAGACGCTACATTGCCGCCGGCGCCATCACCGTGATGGGACTGTGGCTGGCACGCGCGCCCTGGCCTTCCGCCGGGTACGCCGGCGACGCCGCCCTCATGCTCGTGGCCGGGTGCGTCGCGGTGGCCTGCCTCGCCTGGCCGGACTAGATTTTGGTTGCCCGGCCGCCTGCTGAAAAAGTTCCCGCGCTCGGGAATTTTGGGTTTTCAGCCGGTTCCGGTCGACCGACGTGACGTTTCCCCAGGTCGCGTCGTCTGTCTACGAAGAAAGTTCCCACGACCGCTGCTTCTTCGCACCAGATTCCGGGTTTCCCGCGAGTGCGTTTGCAAACCCCCAGGTCGCGCAAACCTCATGCAGGAATTTGGTGCGCACCCGGCCGCCCCTCGCCTCGCACACTTTTAACACCTCGCCCGGAACGAATTCGAGTGACAGCGCGCCATCTCCTCAGCGCAGTGTCGGGGACATCCCGCTGCTTCTACTTCCCAAGGCGACAAAGTCACTCCATATACAAGCGCTCTGCGATGTGCGGCAGCAATCACTAGAATGATCGCAGTCGGTGCTCACAGCAGAGCTGACAAAAATTGCAGGAATCAAAGACCAGTGCTTTGAGTAGATAGCACGCCCGAGATATTGCGAAAGGTGTCGTTATGTCTGAGAAACTGACGATCATTGGATCATATTTGGCTCTATTCGCGGCGGTACTGGGGCTTCTTTCCGGCCAGTTTCTGCTTGCGACGGTAGTCGCGGCGATTGGCGTGTGGGGGTTGCGGTCGCATAATCGGCGCTCAGCACTCGATGATGTTATTGCTTCTGATCTGCCAATCCCTTCGGCAGCAGAGTTAAAGAGCTATCGGGAGAAGAATCCAGATCTCTCTTTTTCTGAAGCAATCGTTGCTTGGCAGAAGGGTGAATCAGCCTGAATTCTTCGGGTTGCAGGCGATAGCTTTACCGCGTCTTCAGTCCATCACGCCCCAACGATGCTGAAAGCGTGGGATTACAAGCGTGCGATGGGCCCACCGCGGACTAGGCAGGCTAGATGACGATAGCGGAGTACGAGGGGTGAATCTGAGATTTATTGGGCTCCACCCCGTAAATTGGCCCGTTCCCATTAGGGCACGGGCCAAAGAAACGTCGGAAAACTCTCACACAACAGGCGGGTGATCTACCAGTTCTGGAGCAAGCGAGCCCCAAGTGGCGACTGCAACGTCACCTTCATGGAGGCCGTGGAACCGATCAGGATGCACTTATCAGGCGATCCTGGAATATTCCCTTCGTACACTCTAACTTTTACTGATGTCGCGGTCTCCGATGTCTCCGCGCGGTATCCGTAGCAAGTTTCGGTTCCGGCGGGGAAGAACACTCGAATTTCTGTCGGACTAATTACTTGATAGCCTGCCCATTTGACTTGACGCTCATTTTTGAGATCGTTGCGCGCCTCTCGGTCGAAAGGTTTTTGTCGAGTTTTGTGGACGATCCCCATTGCACTGCTGAGTTCGTCGCCGACAGGTGTGGCTGAGACTATTCCTATGGTACTTCCCACTATCGCAAACACAGTTAAAATAACGCCGACCAAATGTACAGTTTGCGCATTCAAACCTGCGTTTATGCCGAATTTAGATAGTATGCCAGACATTCTCACTCCTTACTTCACTGGCCGACTCGCCGTTGAATCAAACATGTCCCAAATCTTGGAGGTTATGATCGGCGAACCGAGATACGACGCACCGTTTTCAGGACCAAACGAACTCACGGAGCGGATATGCCCCAGAGTTCCGTTGAAGTCTTCTAGCCATGCGCCACCGGATGCACCACCGCCAAAGTTGCACCCATATGACATGTAGAAATTGAAGGACGACCAATTTTCGTTTTTCACCGGTACCGTACACCGAAACATAGCGGAACCCAGGAAACGTTTGCGGGGATATCCAATTATGTCAGCTTTGAACGAACCTGCATTTCCGGAGCGCAGTCCATGGCCTCCAACCGCATCGACGAGACGTTTCCCTCTTTCTGAGTTGACAGTGACAAACCCGAAGTCAGAAGCAAACCCACGAGGTGTAGCTCCATAGTTGGCCCAGTCAGTAGTTGTGGTCATAAAATTGGCCTTGAATCTCCCATGGGGTGCAACACCGATCGTATATTCTGGAACGAATACCCAGTTTTTATGAAACTCACCTCCGCTCCCGCTATGAACGCAGTGACCGGCAGTAATTACGGTACTTTTGTTGTCTGAGTTTACGGCAGATGCGGAGCAGACGTGATCTTCATATTGGCCATTGACTTTCTTTGAGAAAAATACTTTTCCATTCGCAGCACCGGAATTGCCGATTCGAGAGTGCGCCTCACTGGCCGTTTGAGATGAGGAGAACGGTTCAATAGGTTCTGATGCTTCTTGTTCACGTTCTGGCACTTCAGGGGAAACGACAACCTCTTTGCTGTTTGACGTTGCTCGGTCCGCCGCAAATGGCAAGTCGAGGGTTGCATCAACAGGAGTGGCTCTCGACATGCGATCCAGTGTCCAATACTCATCCAGTGTCATCTCCGAGGAAACTGATCTAGTCGACTGATCATTCGGGTTAATTACTCCGACCGTGGTTTCAGCTTCTTCTCCGATGAATGATTCCTGAGCATGGACTGCCACTGGCGCCACAGCCATGGCCAGACAAGCCGATGATGCCAGGACTGTAGCCCGGTTGAAGATCTTTCTGATATGGGAGTTGAGATACATGACAGCTCCTTGAGGTAGGGATGAAGGCTGCGTTCGTATGAGATAAACACATTGGTGTCGATATTATCACGCATGTTACTCTTTTTCAATACTGTGATATGCAACACAATCTGTCTCTGGGGCTGGCATCGAAGTTACATATGCACCCCACCTACGCTGACTCTTGTTGAATGCCTACCCAGAACAGTTCCATACCAAAACGGATCAACCCCCTACCACCCCCTACGCAGGGCAGATGACGGGCGCGCCGGAGACTGGGTCGTACAGGACCCGGGCTTCGATGCCGTAGACCTCTTCGAGGAGTTCGGGGGTGAGTACGTCGAGGGGTTCGCCGTGCGTGACCACGCGGCCGGCTTTCATGACGAGGAGTTCGTCGCAGTAGCGGGCGGCGAGGTTGAGGTCGTGGATTGCGACGACGGCTTGGCGTTCGGTGTCGGCGACGATGTTGCGGATGATGGTGAGCAGGCTGACTTGGTGGTGGAGGTCGAGGGCGGAGGTGGGCTCGTCGAGAAGGAGGAGTTGGGGTTCGCGTACCAGCATCTGGGCGACGCCGACGAGTTGGCGCTGGCCGCCGGACATGTGGCAGACCATTCGGTCGGAGATGTGGAGGATGCCGAGGCGGTCCATCATCGCGGCGGTGGCTTCGAGTGGGTTGGTGACGGCGCCTCCGGCTTTTGCGGCGACGACGATGGATTCGAACGCGGTCAGCGACGCGCTGGTCAGCAGGTCTTGGGGGACGTAGCCGACGTCGTGGGGCCCACAGGAGGTGGTGACGGTGCCGGACGTGGGGGCTTTGAGGCCGGCGATGGTTTTGACCAGGGTGGACTTACCGGCGGCGTTGGGGCCGAGGAGGCCGGTGACGGCGCCGGGGGTGCCCAGGCGAAAGGTCATGTCGTGGAGGATAGGGGTGCGTCCGTAGGCAACGTTGAGGTCTGTGGCGACGATCATGGTTAACGGCCTGCCTTGCGGTAGCGGGAGAAGATGAGGAAGACGAAGAATGGGACGCCGACGATGGCGGTGATGATGCCGATCGGGATCACCAGGCCGGGTTTGACGGTGATGGAGACGGCGTGCGCTGCGGTGAGCAGCAGGGCGCCGGCCGCGGCGGAGGCGGGCAGGTAGAACTTCTGGTCCTCCCCGACCAACATGCGGGCGATGTGGGGGCCCACCAGTCCGATGAAGCCGATGACGCCTGCGAAGGCCACGGAGGCTGCTGCCAGCAGGGATGCCACGATCAGGGTGGTGACGCGCAGGCGGGAGACGTTGATGCCGAGGGAGGCGGCGCGGGCGTCGCCAAGTCGGAGGGCGGTGAGCCGCCAGGCGTTGAACACCACGAACGGGACTGCGGCGGCGAGGAGGGCGCCGATGATACCGTCGGCGAGCCAGGTGGCGCGCTGCATGGAGCCGAGCGTCCAGAAGACGATCTGTTGCAGCGCCTCAAGCGTCGCGCCGTACTGCATGAGCGACAGGAGCGCCTGGAAGAAGAAGGACAGGGCGATGCCCAGCAGGATCATGGTTTCGGCGGCGGCCCCGCGCCACACTGCTGCGGCGGCGACGACGGCCACCGCCACCAGCGCGGCCAGGGCGGCGGCGAGCGCCAGGTTGAACTGGGGGTGCGCGATCAGGTTGATGCCCAGCACGATCGACATCGCGGCGCCGAACGCGGCCGCCGCCGAGATGCCCAGCGTGAACGGCTCCGCGAGCGGGTTGTCCAGGATGGTTTGCATCATCCCGCCCGCAAGTCCCAGGGACGCGCCGATGAGCAGCGCCATCACCGAGGCCGGCAGGCGCAGGTCCCACAGGACCACGGAGGCTTGCTCGGGTGCGGTGTTGGGGTGGAGGAGGGCGTCGAGAAGCTGGGAGGCGCTGAGGTTGATCGGGCCGACCACCGTGGCAACGACGAAGCTGACGAACGCGACGAGCAGCAGCGCGCTAATCGCGATGAGTTTGCGTCGTCCTCGCTGGTGGTAGGCGCGGATCGCCTGATCTTGCTGGTTCATGGTTCCCCTACTGCTGTGCCTGGGCGAAGAACGCGCCGGAGTAGTCGAATGGCAGCCAGTCGGCGTGGAACTGTTCGAAGTCCTTTGCCGGGTCCATGTCAGCGAAGGCCTCCGGGTGCAGCCACTTCGCGAACGCCTCAAGTGCGAACACGTTGTACGGGTTGTCGTAGAACTGGTGGTAGACGGCAAAGTACTTGCCCTGCTTCGGCGCCTGCAGCAGGTCGAGACCCGGGGTGCCCAGCGGGTTGTTCAGGGTTTCGGCGGCGCGCTGCGGGCTGGACTGGTAGCCGAGCTCGACGTGGCTGAAGGTGTCCGGCTGGTCGGGCTTGCGTGCCCACTCGCCGCCGGTGACGATGAGGTTTTCGGGCTGCAGCTCGATCATCTTCTCAGCGCTGAACTGCTTAGAGTCGGCGGTGATGAGCTGTTCGCCCAGGTTGTTGCCGCCCGCGGCGGTGAGCAGCTGGCCGAGGTTCGCCTTGCCGGGGGTACTGCAGCAGTCAACGAAGCCCGCGGCGGACCAGATCAGGCCGTCTTTCTCTCCGTCCTTTGCGACGGCCTCTTCGACCCTTCCCTTGATCTCTTCGACCTTCGATTCGTAGAACTCGCCGTACTCCTTGGCGCGCTCCGATTTACCCATCAGGTCGCCGAGCAGCTGCACGGAGCTGACGGTGTGCTCGAGTGGGGACTGGCGGAAGTCGGTGAAGACGTACTTCATGCCGGTCTGGTCCATCTTTTCCAGGAGGCCGGATTCCTCGGCGACTTTCTTCTGGTCGAGCGTCATCACGACGACGTCCGGCTCCTGCGCCATGAGGGTCTCCAGGGAGACGTCGCCCTTGCCGATGTTGCCGATCTCCTGCGCCTTCATGGCGCCCTCGCTGATTTCGAAGACCTTGTCCTTGAACGCCGGGGCGGCCTTGGTCAGGTCGTTGCCGTAGGCCACGACGTGGTCGAAGGGGTCCCCGCCGAGCAGCGCGGTGGCGAAGACGCCGCGGCCCTCGCCGAGGACGATGCGCTCCGGCGCGTGGTCGAAGGTGACTTCGCGGCCGGTGACGTCGGTGACGGTCAGCACCTTGTCCGCCTGGGTCGGCTCGGCGGATGGGGTGGTGTCGGCGCTGTCGCCCGAGCACGCGGCGAGTGAGGCGGCCGCGCACAGTGCGACGGCGCCGGTCATTGCTTTACGCAGGATGTTCACAGTGGTTTCCTTGCCGTAGTAACATTTGTTCCAATAGTGCGGAACAACAATATATCAGGCAAGCCTTACCTAACAAGCCTGGCGCGTAGTTGGTGCACCCCCTTCGCCCCCGGCACCTCCACCCACGAGTAGGACAGATAGCTCACCACCAGGCTCAACAGCACCGTCAGGGTGAGGGCGGGGACGAAGTGGGCGTCGAAAAGCCCTACCCCCAAGATTGGGAACACGAAGTAGAGCACCGCCACGTGCCACAGGAACAGCGAGTACGACCAGCGGCCCAGCAGTTGCGCCGGGCGGGTGCACAGGGCGGTGCCGTGCAGGCGCGGCGCGAGCGCGAACGGCACGATCCACAGCACTGCGAACAGCGCGCCGAGCAGCACCCGGACGTTGAACTCGGCGGCGCTCGGGTGCTCCAGCCCCGCAGGGCCCAGCACCCCGCCCGCCCACGCGACCGGCAACGACAACGCTGGGAAGACCCAGCGCAGCTCCGGCACCCGCAGCCGCCACGTGTGCCCGGCGCGCTCCGCCTCCGCGCACAGCAGGCCCACCGCGAACCACGGCGCGAAGGAGATCGGCCAGATCTGCAGGTTTAGCTCCCCCGGCGTCTGCTCGGGGGCGGGGATCAGGTGCGGCCAGACCAGGGCGGTCGCCACCGCCACCGCCAGCACCACGGCGCGGCCCCGGCGCCCGCACGCTAGGTAGGCGGGCAGGACCAGGTAGAACGCCACCTCGACACAGAGGGACCAGTGCTGGGTGAGGCCGTCGATAAGCCCGCCGGGGACGTAGAGCTGCGTAAGCGTCAGGTTGGCCAGAAGCGGGCCGGCGCGCACCCCCGCCCGTGGCGGCAACGTCACCACGATGATCGCCACGGACACCACGTACGCAGGCACAATGCGGGCGACGCGACGCCAGTAGTACTCGCGCGCCGGGCGGGGCTCGCCGCGCGCCAGCAAAAACGCCGACAGCGCGAAGAAGACGGCCACGAAGTAGTCGAAGCGCGCCAGCAGCGGCGAATCGGTGGCCGTCTGGAACGCCACGTGCGTCACCACAATGCCGAGCGCCGCGATACCGCGCAGGCCCGCCAGTTCCGGGAGTACGTTAATGTTTCTGATGTGGACATTGTAAGCAAACGGCGCCTGGGCATCTGCGCCGCCATCATCGCGGTGTGCGTGGCGCTGAACTTCCTGTCCCCGCTCATCATCAACCACCAGCGGGTGCTCGCCCCCACCGAAAGCACCCTCCTTTTCGACGGCCCCTCCGCCCTCACCCGCACCCTCCTCATCACGGAGGGTCCCTCGGAGGAGCACCCGAAGAAGAAGGCGCTGACCATGTCCGCCACCGTCCGCAACGAGGGCACCGTCATCGCCGAGGACTCCTTCGAGGTCAACCCGGCCTCCGCCTACCCCACCAGCGGGCGCCAGGGCCTCGGCTACGTCCTGCCGTACAACCCGGAGCGACGCTCCTATCCCTTCTACGACCCGCTTGCGGACCTCGTCGTCCCCCTGGACTACCTCGGCGCCGGCTGGGTCGCCGGCCTGGAAACTTACAAGTACACCGCCACCATCGACGTGCCCGAGTACCACGCCGAGCGAACCATCGACGTCGAGCGCCGCACCGGCCGCCTCCTCGACGAGTCGTGGACCATCACGCGCGGCCCCCTCAATGGCCTCTACGCACTCAGCGAAGAGAACAAGGCCACAGCGGCTTCCGCCGCACTTCACGACGTCCACATCCTCAAATCCCTCCAGGTCATGGCGTTCGTAACCCGCCTGGTGAGCGCGCTCGCGCTCTTCTACGCCTTCGTCCTACTGGTGCGGCGCCGCCGTGATTAAGGGGCGTCTGCTCTCCTGGCTGCTGTTCGCCTACGCGGCGGCCCTGGTCCTCGGCGTGACCTGGCCGTTCCTCGCGCCGGGCGAGGCGCTCGCGTACCGGGACATGCTCGTCCTGCCGGACATGGCGCTAACTCGCGCAGCCCTCGGCTTCGGGGACCTGCCAGCCCGCAACGTCCCCCAGGACGCGCTGCTCGCTGTCCTCCCCTTCCCGGTGCTGGCGGTGCGCGCGCTCGTGGTCGGCGCCGCCGCCGCTGCCGCGTGGGCGGGGTGGCAGATCGGCCGCGGCGGCTGGGGCCGGTTCGCGGCGATCACGGTCGCGGTGTGGAACCCGTTCGTCGTCGAGCGCCTGTTGCAGGGGCAGTGGTCGGTGGCGGTGGCCGCCTGGCTGCTGCCGCTGGTGGCACTTGGCGCGCGCGGCAGCATCGCTGCCCAGTGGGTTTGTTCGCTGACCCCCACCGGCGCCATCGCGGCTGCCCTCCACTCCAGGCGCTGGCTGTTCAGCGCCCTGACCTGCGCGCCCTGGATTGTCGCCGGTGCAGTTGCCGCTTTTAGCGGCGGACAGGGCACATCCTCGGCGCAGGCCGCCGCCATGTTCGCCCCGCGTGCGGAGGGGAGCGTCGGCACCCTCGGTGCACTGCTCGGCCTGGGCGGGATCTGGAACGCCCACGCCGTGCCCGCCTCCCGCACCTCGGGCTTCGCCGTCTTCGGCGTGCTGCTTTTTGCCGTGCTGTGCCTGGCGTGGCGCCACGTCCCGCGCCGCCTCCTCGTGCTGGCGGGCCTCGGGTTTGCACTGGCGCTCGCGTCGTGGGCAGGCTGGCTCACCCCCGTCATCCAGCACGTTCCCGGCGGCGGCCTCCTTCGCGACGCCCACAAACTCCTCATCCTCGCCATCCCCGCCTACGTCACCGCCGCCGGCAACCTCCCGGAGCTTCGCGCCCAGCTCGCGGGCAGTTTCGCCCTCCTCCAGCTTCTCGACGCCCCCTTCGCCCTCTCCGCCCTCACGCCAGTCCCGGCGTCTTCCCTCCCGATCCCGCACGTCGACGACCAGGGCCGCGACGTCTTCTTCGTCGACCGCCCCACCCTCGCCCTGCGTACCGATGGCACGGTGATCGTCGATCCCGCCCCCAAGATCATGAACGTTGTCGAGTCCGGCGCGCTACGCGTCGGCGACGTGCAGGTCGACCCACCGTCCCCGCGCTGGTCCGCCCTCAACGCCGACTTGGGCCGTGCCGCCTCGTTGGGCGTCGGCGTGGTGGTGTACCCGGATGGCCGCTCGGTGGACACGGGTGCCGCGCCCGTCGGCCTGCCGCCGCTTGGCCTCGGACTGTTCGGACTGTGGTGCACATCGCCCCTGATTGCGCTGCTGACCAGGCGCTTTAAATAGTTGGGGAACTCCCATTATTGGAGCATTTGCAGTATTCTTGCGCGTAGGTTAAAGTGAACTCCAGGTAAACAAGAGTTTAACAAGGAGCGTAACCATGCAGATTCAGTTCAACACCATCCAGAAGCGCGTACTTCGCAACATCCGCCACGACCTCCTCGAGGCCTGGACCCCACAATTCAGCGAAGCCGAAATCAACAACACTTTCGACACCGTCCTCGCCGAGCACTGCAGCACCGCAACCGTCGAAGACTTCATCCCCGTCCTCGTCGAAGCCGAGATGCTCAACCGCCTGCGCACAGACAGCCTCCTCGCGGCCGCCTAAACTCCGGCTCACTGATACTCAACGCGCTCTGTCCTACCCCATCCCCCTCCCTTCCATCTGCAAAAAGTTCCCGCGCCCTGCGTCCGGGAACTTTTTCGCGTCTCGGGGCCGCCCGCCTGCGTTCGGGACGTGTTTCCCCAGTTCACGTCGCTCGCCCGCTGAAAAAGTTCCCGCGTTCGGGAACCATTTAGCGTTTCGCGCCAGTTCCGGTCGACCAACCACATTGTTTCCCCAGGTCGCGACGTGTGACCACGAAGAAAGTTCCCCATCAAATGATTTCAGAGTCCTCCGCTCACCCACCCACTACTGCTACCGTTAATTCCGGTTCACGCTGATGTCCCTACACGGTGATGTGAGCGTGACCCCCTCTGTCGGTACGCGGTAAGCCCGCGCGTGGCGTGGATGAGGAAAAGCGGCATCAAGTGCAAAAATCAAAAGAACACGAACGCTGTAGGCGTTCGTGTTCTTACCTCAGCATGAAGGAATCGACTACAACTTCGATGGTGCTGCACGTGCAGCACTATAAACGACATCGGCCAAAGTAACCCATTGAATAGTCTTCAAGCTCTTCGCAGTCAAAGGTGTAGGTCCACTCTGAGGCTGAGCTGGTTAGGTGGTGTCGGAATCTGATTGGTGGAAGACGGTCAGCTGGTTGTGATCCCTTGACGGAGCTAGGAGTCCGCAACACTTATCTTTTAGCGTTGCTCTCGGTAAAAAATTGAAGATAGCTGGAGTGACACTGGTGATTAACTACCTTTCGAACAGTCGTATTACCGCTGGTCTTGGGGTGTCGTGGTGCACCGGTTGTATCCATTAGTGTCGCACACAAGTAGCCCGCGCCCAGCCCCGTGCTTAGCGAACATGCTTAGCGAAGATGTGTGATGTCTAGGGACTTTTTGGACACGGAGTCCAGGATGTTTTTGGACGGGATGTCTAGTGGCTTTTTGGACGGTTACGGCGGTGGAATAGCCGGATGGCTATTCCATTGCATAAACGTAGAAAGGTCGCAGATTTCGATCCCGTTCGTGACGGCAAGACGGTCACACAGTTTTGCAAAGAATTGGGGATCTCGCGACAGACGTACCACAACATCAAAAACCGGATAGCGCAGAAAGGCCGAGCAGGTATCGTGCCGGATTCGACTGCCCCGAAGAATCCGATGAAGAAATTTGACGAGGCCGACAAAATCGCAGTCATTCACGCCAGGCAACAGTTGATGGAACAAGGCTTGGATTATGGCCCTTGGTCGATCTACTACTTCTTGTTCGACTCTGTCGGTGCAGATCGCACCCCATCGCGGTCCACAATCGCCTCGTGGCTGTATGAGCTGGGATTTGTTGATGCCAATGCCCGCAAACGGCCGCGGAGTTCCTATAAGCGCTTCGCCCGTGATTTCGTCGGTGAACTCTGGCAAATCGATGGACTGGTCTATCGCCTCTTCGACCATGCCCACACGCATGTCACGATTTACCAGATCATCGATGATGCCAGCAGATTTGATGTCGGAACCACAGCATTCGCTCTACCGGAAAACGGTACTGATGCGCGCGCTACGCTGGCCGCAGCGTTCGCCGCCTACGGCAAACCCCAAGAAATCCTTTCTGACAATGGCGATGCGTTCGCCACCTACCACCGGGGTTTTCTCTCTGCTACTGAAACTTGGCTCGCCAGCCAAGGCGTACTTGCTATTGCTGGTTTCGCACCGACAACCCAGGGAAAAGACGAGCGATCTCACCGTACGTTGACCCAGTTCCTCGATGCACGCCACCCAGCAAGCCTTGCTGAGGTCAACACCTATCTGGCCGAATATCGCCAGGTATACAACGAACAACGACGGCACCAATCACTGCTGGTCGGCAAGATGCATATCACACCACGCCAGGCTTTCGATACCTTCCCCAAGGCACCGTCGCCTACGCATCCACTCGATCCTGATCAAATCTGGGCCCGCGTAGTTGCCTATAACCAAGCACACAATCCTCAAGCTATATCCAAAATGCCAAACGGCCCCGTGGAAGCGGCAACTTCACACGAGGCCAACACCGATGACATGGCAGCTCAGCAAGGCATACCTCCCACCGACACCTCCACACTAACGGCGCCGACGCCACAATCAACAAACCATTGGGGCATCCCAGACCAGCTCTGCGTGAGCAAAGACGGCGTTGTACGCGTATGCGGTTTCGGGCTCTACATTGGTCTGAGGTTTAAAAACCGTCGGCTCTACTCGACAGTCGCAGTCGATAATGTTGCGGAGTTCTACACGGCCCATGATGGTGAATTCCTCTTCAGCGTGCCCCTTCCGATCACGTTGAGCCACAGGCCGCCAGGTGGTCAGATCAACATTAACCTCGTCGAAGGAATGAAACATCGCCAACCACCGCGGATGAACCCGAAATTATCCAAGCCCCGGCCGAAACGCAGGCTGCAACCGTAAGCCGCTAGAAGTGCCCAAGAACACCATGGATTCCGTGTCCAAAAAGACACCGGACTCCGTGTCCAAAAACCCTATGGACATAGCATGCTTAGCGAAGATGCTCCTGCGCTACAGCGGATAATCTTCTCGGAGAAGTCACCCCCTAGAAGCCCATGAGAGATAGCTGTCATTATAAACAAAGCAGACAGCTAGACCTACAGGCCAAATAAGAGCCATCAGCCCGGAATAGGGAAACTCCACGTGCAGCGCACCGACGATAGGTACCACGAAGACAGGAAAGAAGTACAGAAAGGTTTCCTGCAAGAACTCTCGAACTGGGCGTTGGGGAAAAAGGTGAACCGATCGCCATACTGCAACACCTGTCACCGCGAATCCGACGAGGCCAACACTAGTAGGCAAGGCACCGTCTCGACTAAGAAAGGTATAGAAGCAGTAGTATAAGGCCAAACCCGTAAAGATCAAGGTGAAGCAAGCTTTTACCTTATTTTCCCGCGTAACCTTAGCCATTACGAACAACCTCTTAAATAATGTTCAGGACTCACTCCAATGGAAGGGGCCAAACAAACACCATACCGGAATCTGGTGCGCACCCTGCCCACTCCGGACTCCCGAAACCACTCAAAGCGTGCGCTTAGAAGCGTGCGATGCAGGTCGCGCTTTCTCACCCCGCCCGGCCGATTTGTGGCGACCAGCATCGCACTCCATTAACACCTCGACCGGAGCGAAACCAGAGCGAAACCGAACCGAAACCGAACCGAAGCCAAAGCCGAAACCGCCACCAACCCCAACACCCACCAACCTGCTATCGTGGTGCGCAGGCTACTCAGCGAGCACCAGCCCGACCGGTTTCCTCGGGCGCAATTGGAAACCACCCAAACCTGTAACCCGGTGGCTTTCCGGGTCCCTGTGATTGATCCCTAAGCCTGCACAAGGTACACGGGTACAGTGCACATGAGAATTGGGAACTACCACGGTGCTGGGGGTGGCCGCCTATTTTTTGAAGGAGGATGCGATGTTGTTGGCAGAGGCGCTGGCGAAGCGGGCGCAGGCACAGGATCGGCTGAATGAGTTGGAGCGTCGTTTGACGCGGAATGCGCGGATCCAGGAGGGGGATACCCCGGTGGAGGATTCGGAGGTGTTGTTGAAGGAGTCGGCGTCGGTGCTGCAGAGCATTGAGACGCTGGTGCGCCGGATTAACCACACGAATGCGTCGACGCCGTTTGAGGGGGACGCGACGTTGACGGATGCGATTGCGCGTCGGGATGCGTTTTTGCGCGCTCGGAAGTTTTATAGTGCGGTGGCGGATGCGGCGTCGGCACGCGCGGATCGGTATTCGGCCTCCGAGGTGCGGTATGTGTCCACGGTGGATGTGGGGCAGTTGCACGCGATGGCGGATAAGGCGGCGAAGGAGTACCGGGAGCTGGATACGAAGATTCAGCAGTTGAACTGGTCGACGGAGCTGCTCTAAAGAGAGTCAATGAACTGGGTGAACTTGCGCCCAGTTTCCGCCCACGAGTAGGTCCCGGCGCGCTGTTGCGCCTGGGTGCCGAGGGTGTGGCGGAGGGGGGCGTCGTCAAGAAGGTGGGCGACTTCGGTGACGAACTCGGCGCGCGTTTCCACGAGCAGGCCGGTTTCCCCGTGCTGCACTGAGTCGGCAAGGCCGCCTGCCGTCATGTAGCCGATGGTGGGGACGGCGTGTTGGGCGGCTTCGATGACGGCGATGCCCCAGCCTTCTTTGGCGCTGGGCATGAGGTGGAGTTGCGCGCGAGCGAGCAGGGCGTGTTTGTGGTCGTCGGCGACGTGGCCGTGGAAGATGACGCGCTCGCCTGCAAGGTCGCCGGCGTAGTCGCGGAGTTGGTCTTCCCACCAGCCGGAGCCGATCACGTCGAGCACCACGTTGTCGAGGGCAGCGACGGCGTCGATGGCGTGCTCGATCTGCTTGTGTGGCACGAGCCGGGAGAGGGTGACCACGTGGGTGCGGCCGTCGTCGGCGAGGGTGGGCAGTTCGGCGGGCACTGGGTCCACTCCGTTTTCGATGATGCGGATCGCCGCCGGGTCCACCCCGAGCGCCTCCAGGTCGCGTTTCGAGGCCTGCGAGACCGTCACATACGGCGCCCAGCGATACACCCGCGGCGCCACCTTGGATTCCAGCCACCACCCGAACCGCCCGATGATCGGCCCAGCCACCGGCCACTGTTCCTTGTGGCAGTGGT
Source organism: Corynebacterium sp. NML98-0116 (assembly GCF_001767255.1). Lineage (GTDB taxonomy): Bacteria > Actinomycetota > Actinomycetes > Mycobacteriales > Mycobacteriaceae > Corynebacterium > Corynebacterium pseudogenitalium. Next base: position 243,987 of record NZ_CP017639.1, on the reverse strand, counting down.
GGGTGAGCAGCACGGTCGTGGCCCGCGAGTAGAGGCGTGCGAAGAAGGGGATGCCGTTTTGGGTGTCCACGATGACGTCGGGCCGGTGCCGCCACGCGGCGAACGGCGCGAGCAAGTAGACGCTGTATTTGCCGCCGGCGCGCTCGAAGCGGATGCCGTTTCGACGGGTAATGCGCGGGGCGTCGGTGTGTTTCGCGGTACGGTAGATCACCTGGTGGCCGGCGGCCGCGAGTGCTTCGCCGACGCGTTCCAGGTACGCCTCGGAGCCGCCACCTTGCGGGTGGGTGGAGTCGCGCCAACACATCAGCAGTATCTTCATTGTCATGTACCGTACCCGCCGCCTGGCCACGTTGGCACGTTCGTTGCGCTTGTTGGGCTCGTTTCGCTATGAGCAGTTCCGCCCTCGCATCTTTTACGAGGGGTTGGCCCGCGACACCTACCAGCTTCTCGACGCCCTCTCCGCCGACCTCACCTCCACCCCTCTGCGGGGCAAGTCAGTGTTAGACGTGGGTGGCGGGCCGGGCTATTTCGCCGAGGCCTTCGCGGACACGTTCTATGTGGGCGTGGAGCCGAGCGTCTCCGAGCTGTCCGCCGCCGGCATCAGTGGCTACGGCTCCGTTCGCGGCGACGGCACCGCCCTCCCCTTCGCCACGGACTCCTTCGACGTGGTGTACTCCTCCAACGTTGCCGAGCACATCCCGGATTGGCAGACGATGGCGGAGGAGATGTTGCGGGTGGCCAAGCCCGACGGCCTGGTGGTGTTGAGTTATACGGTGTGGTTGGGCCCATTCGGCGGCCACGAGACCGGCCTGTGGCAGCACTACGTGGGTGGCGAGTTCGCCAGGCGTTGCTACGTGGCCGCCCACGGCCACGAGCCGAAGAACAAGTGGGGCGAGTCCCTCTTCGCCGTCTCCGCCAAGGAAGGCCTGGCGTGGGCGGAATCGACCGGCAGGCTCCTCGCTGCATTCCCGCGCTACCACCCGCGCTGGGCTTGGTGGCTCACGCGGGTGCCCCTGCTTCGCGAGTTTGCGGTTTCTAACCTCGTCGTCGTGCTGCGCGGGTAGGATCAGCAACTATGAAACTCCCGATCCAATTCCAAGCCCCGTCCATTTTCGCAGCCGTGTTGGCGGTGGTCTCCATCGTGGTGGCCGTCGTGATGGGCGAAACCAACTCGAAAGCGCCCGTCGTGCAGCCTCGTGGCGAGCAGTCAGTCATCCAGGTGGTTACCGAAGACGGCAAGTCAGCGGGCGTATGCGCACTCGGTGGTCTGCGCCAGGAAAAGGTGCACTACACCGACAAGAACTCCGTCTACTACTGGAAGCTCGAGCCGGGGGAGGAACGCATCGACGCATCCTGCCCGAGTATTGGGGCCCTGTCCTCCGGAAAGACACGGCTGGAAGGCCACGCGCAGGTCAGTAACTTTGAGAAGCCACAGGTTGTCACAATCACTGTCCGCTAAGTTCGCATAAGCAAAGGCCCGCCACACGGCGGGCCTTTTACCTTAGAGGCTTACTCTGATTTACTTCGCGGCGTTAACGCGCTCCTCGAGCTTGTCCAGCTGCTCGAAGATTTCCTTCGGAACGCGGTCGCCGAGACCAGCGAAGTATTCGCGGGCATCCGCGACGTCGCCTTCCCACAGCTTCGGATCCGGGTAGAGGGCTTCCTTGACGTCCTCGATTGGCTCGTCGAGGCCCTCCAGGTCCAGGTCTTCTGCGCGGGCGGTGTAGCCGACCACGGTCTCGTCTGCGCCGACGCGGCCTTCGATGCGGTCCACGATCCACTTCAGGACGCGGGAGTTCTCGCCGAAGCCTGGCCACAGGTAGCGGCCGTCCTCGCCGCGGCGGAACCAGTTCACCAGGAAGATCGCCGGCATGCGGTCCCCGCCTTCGCGGCCCATGTCGATCCAGTGCTGGAAGTAGTCACCGACGTTGTAGCCGATGAACGGCAGCATGGCCATCGGGTCGTGGCGCAGAGAGCCAACCTTCGCCTCTGCGGAGGCTGCGGTTTGGCCGGAGGAGAGCATCGCACCGATCATGGTGCCGTGCTCCCAGTCGTGCGCCTGGGTGACCAGCGGCACGGTGTCCGGGCGGCGTCCGCCGAAGAGGATGGCGTCGACCTTGACGCCCTTCCAGTCGTCGTACTCCGGTGCTGCGGTTGGGCACTGTGCGATCGGGGTGCAGTAGCGGGAGTTCGGGTGGGCGGCCTTCTCGCCGGACTCTGGGGTCCAGTCGTTGCCGTGCCAGTCCACGAGGTGTGCTGGGGCGTCGCCGTCCATGCCTTCCCACCAGACGTCGCCGTCGTCGGTGAGGCCGACGTTCGTGAACAGGGTGTTGCCCGGCTCCATCGTCTTCATGGCGATTGGGTTGGACTTGTAGTTCGTGCCAGGTGCAACACCGAAGAAGCCGTTTTCTGGGTTGACGGCGTAGAGGCCGTCCTCACGCAGGTGCATCCAGGCGATGTCGTCGCCGACGACCTCGGAGGTCCAGCCCTCGAGGGACGGGGTGAGCATTGCCAGGTTGGTCTTGCCACACGCGGACGGGAATGCGCCGGTGATGTGGTACACCTTGCCCTCTGGGGAGGTGAGCTTCAGGATGAGCATGTGCTCAGCCATCCAGCCTTCTTCCTTCGCCATGACGGAGGCGATACGCAGGGCGAAGCACTTCTTCGCCAGGATTGCGTTGCCGCCGTAGCCGGAGCCGTAGGACCAGATTTCCTTGGTCTCTGGGAACTGGGAGATGTACTTCGTCTCGTTGCACGGCCACGCGACGTCTTCCTGGCCTGGCTCGAGCGGCGCGCCGACGGAGTGCAGGCACGGCACGAACTTGTCGCCCTCAATCTTGTCCAGTGCCTCCTGGCCCATGCGGGTCATCACACGCATGGACATGACCACGTATGCGGAGTCAGTGAGCTGGACGCCCAGCTTCGGGTCTGGGTCGCTGATTGGGCCCATGCAGAACGGCACGACGTACATGGTGCGACCCTTCATGGAGCCGCTGAAGTGCTCGCGCATCTCAGCCTTCAGCTCGGCTGGGTCACGCCAGTTGTTGGTTGGGCCTGCGCCGTCCTCGTCTTCGGTGGCGATGAAGGTGCGAGACTCAACACGTGCGACGTCGGAAGGGTTCGAACGTGCAAGGAAGGAGTTCGGGCGCTTCTCCTCGTTGAGCTTGATCAGCGTGCCCTTCTCCACCAGCTCGGCTGCGAGGCGGTCCCACTCTTCCTGGGATCCGTCCGCGAAAACCACCTTGTCCGGGTCAAAGAGGTCGACAGCGTCGTTGATCCAAGCAATGAGCTGCTCATTGTCGGTTGGTACGTTGCCTTCGATGCGCTTCACGGCAGTGGTCATAATCTCTCCTGGTCAAAATAGACAAACCTCTAGGTCCCAAGCCTATCGAAATCGCGGTTACGCTGGTCCGTCTCCAGCTTTTCGACGCCCACCCCGGTCATAACCAGTGACATACTTCATAGATGTAACCAAGAGTGAGCATGTAAATGTGCCCCGAAAAGGGGTGTGCCCGAACGGTGGAGCGTCGATAAATATTGGCCGTACGCAGCGAAAACAACATTCTTTCACCGTGCAAACCCGTAAATAAACGTGACCGGACCCATATTCACCCCATTCCGGGGGCAATTGGGGGAATTGCATTTCACCACACTGTGTGGACAATGAACACGATGAACATGTCTGAGAATCCACGCCCTGGCATGGGCGAACTGCCCCACGGGCGGCCCCCACAAACCGAATTTGATACTGGCCTGGACTACCCGCGCCTCGGCTCGGTGACGTTCCGTCGTGGCACGCTGACGGACAACCAGGAGGCGCTCTTCGACGAGCACTGGCCGCGCCTGGGGCAGATGCTCAGCGACACCCCCATCGACATCGACGAATGGTTCGGCCGCACGGGCCACCCGACGATCCTCGAAATCGGCTCCGGCACCGGCACCTCCACCGCGGCGATGGCCCCGCTGGAGGCGGACACCAACGTGATTGCGGTCGAGCTGTACAAGCCGGGCCTGGCGAAGCTGCTCGGCTCCGTGGTGCGTGGCGAGATCGAGAACATCCGCATGGTGCGCGGCGACGGCGTCGAGGTGCTGGCCCGCATGTTCGGCGAGGAAAGCCTCGACGGCGTGCGCATCTTCTTCCCGGACCCGTGGCCAAAGGCCCGCCACCACAAGCGCCGCATTATTCAGTCGGGCACGCTGAACCTGATCGCGACGCGCCTGAAGAAAGGCGGCGTGCTGCACGTGGCCACCGACCACGCCGACTACGCCGAGTGGATCGACGAACTCGTCAACGTGGAACCCATGCTGGAATACAAGGGTTGGCCGTGGCCAGAGGCGCCGTTGCTGACAGACCGACAGGTCATCACTAAATTCGAGGGGAAAGGGTTAGAAAAAGACCACACAATCCGCGAATACCTCTGGGAGAAGAAGTAAACCATGCAGGACCTGCAGGACAAGACGCACCCCTACACGCCAGGCGCAGAGCCAGGTCCCGACACCTACCTGCTCGTCTGGGACGCACCGAACCTTGACATGGGGCTCGGCGCGATCCTCGGCGGGAGGCCCTCCGGGGCGCAGCGGCCGCGTTTCGACGCCCTCGGCCACTGGCTGATCGGGCTCGCGGCGAAGGCCTCGCAGGACACCGGCTCCACCATCGAGCCGGAAGCCACCGTGTTTACCAACGTCGCCTCCCACAACGCAGAATCGATCCGCCCGTGGGTGGACGCGCTGCGCAACGTGGGTTTCGCGGTCTTCGCAAAACCGAAGACTGCTGAGGATTCGGACGTCGATCAGGACATGCTCACCCACATCCGCCGCCGCCTCGACGAGGGCGTGCTGCGCGGCGTCGTCGTCGCGTCTGCCGACGGCCAGAACTTCCAGGAGCCGCTCGAGCAGCTCGCGGAAGACGGCCTGCCCGTGACCGTCATCGGGTTCCACGAGCACGCCGCGTGGGCCGTCGACTCCCCACTGCTGCGCTTCGTGGACCTCGAGGACATCCCGAACGTATTCCTGGAGCCGCTGCCGCGCATCAACCTGGAATCCCTGCCGGACGGTGGCGCATGGCTGCAGCCATTCCGCCCACTGACCTCGTTGCTGCACAACACCAAGGAAAAGTAGGAGCTGGCCGTGTTTTACAGGTGGGGACATTTCGCGTACCGGCAGCGCAAGGTGCTGCCAATCGTGGTCATCGCGGTGATCGTGGTGCTGCAGGTGCTCTTCGGCTCCAAGCTGGGCGAACGCCTCTCGCAGGAAGGCTGGGAGGACCCCCGCGCGGACTCCACCACGGCGGCCACCATCGAGAACGACACCTTCGGCCGCGACAACGCCGGTGACGTCATCCTGCTTGTCCGCGCCCCACAAGGCGTAGCCGACCCCGCCGTATTCAACGAGGCCAACCGACAAATCGAGGCCTTAAAAACCCAGTTCCCGGACCAGATCGACCACATCACCAGCTACTTCTCCGCGCCGAACCAGCAGCAGATCACCGAGGACGGCACCGCCGCCTTCGCCGCGATCGGCCTGGCCGGCGACGGCGAACAGACGCTGAAAGACTTCCGCACCATCCAGCCGGCGCTCAACGACATCACGCTGCCCGGGGACGCCACCGTGCAGATCGCCGGCGCCACTGCCGTCGCGGACGCGCTGGACACCGGCATGGCCAACGACATCGCCCGCGCCGAGAAAGTCGGCCTGGTGTTCGTGGCCATCATCTTGCTGTTCGTCTTCGGTGGCGTGGTCGCCGCGGCAATGCCGCTGATCGTGGGCATCCTGTCCATCATCGGCTCCCTGTCGCTGCTGTCCATCCTGGCGCAGTTCCAGCAGGTCAACATCTTTTCCCAGTCGATTATTACGCTGCTCGGCCTGGGCCTGGCCATCGACTACGGCCTGTTCATGGTTTCCCGCTTCCGCGAAGAACTCGACCGCGGCGTGAGCACCGAGGAGGCTGTCGCCGCCACCACGACCACCGCCGGCAAGACCGTGTTCTTCTCCGCACTGATGGTTGGTGTGGCGCTTTCCGGCCTGCTCATGTTCCCGCAGGCCTTCCTCAAGTCCGTGGCCTACGGCGCAATTAGCGCTGTGATGCTCGCCGCGGTCATCTCCGTGACCATGCTGCCGGCGCTGTTCGGCATGCTGGGGGCGAACATCGATAAGTGGTCGGTGCGGCGGACGTCGCGGAGGGGACGTCGAATAGACGACACCGTGTGGTACCGCCTTCCGGCGTGGGCGATGCGCAACTCGAAGAAAGTCGTCGTCGGCGCGACCGGCGCACTGCTGCTGCTCACCGTGCCAATGGTCGGCATCACCTTCGGCGGCATCAACGAAAGCTACCTGCCGCCCAACCAGGAGACACGGCAGGCGCAGGACGCCTTCAACGAAGAGTTTCCCGCGTTCCGCACCGACCCGATCAAGCTCGTGGTCACCAACGCGACCAACGAACAGCTCGTGGACGTGGTCCTGCAGTCCCGTGAAGTCACCGGCCTAGCCAAGCCGCTCTCCCCATCCCAGGCGACGAAGGACGGCACCACGGTGCTCTCCGCACCACTTGCGGACCGCAACGGCGGCCAGGCAGTCGTGGACCAGCTGCGCGCCATCGAGGCGCCAGAAGGCGTCGGCGTCTACATCGCGGGCACCCCGGCCATGGAAGTCGAATCCATCGAGGCCCTCTTGGAGCGGCTGCCCTGGATGGCGCTCTACATGGTGCTGGCCACGTTCCTGCTGATGGCGCTACTGTTCGGGTCGCTGATTCTGCCAGCGAAGGCCGTCATCATGAACGTGCTCGGCATCGGCGCCACCCTCGGGTTCCTCACCCTCGTCTTCGTTGACGGCGTCGGCTCCGACCTGCTCAACTTCACTCCAGGCCCGCTCATGAGCCCGGTGCTGGTCCTCATCATCGCGATCCTTTACGGTCTGTCCACCGACTACGAAGTCTTCCTGGTCTCCCGCATGGTCGAGGCCCGCCACAATCGCGCCACCACCGACCAGTCCATCAAGTACGGCACGGCGCACACCGGCGGCATCATCACCGCGGCCGCCGCCATCATGATCGTGGTCGCCGCCGCTTTCGCCATGAGCGACATCGTCATGATGAAGTACATCGCGTTCGGCATGATCGTCTCCCTGGCCCTCGACGCCACCATCATCCGCCTGCTCATCGTGCCCTCCGTCATGCACCTGTTGCGCGAAGACAACTGGTGGGCACCACGCTGGGTCAAGCGCGCCTACCGCAGCCTCGGCGAAGGCTCCAGCTCCGTCCCACTTATCGACGCCCCCTCCGACCCCACCCACACCCCCGTCGACGAAGCGATCGCCCTCGACCCCTCCCCCGCCCGCGCGGGCCGTACCGTCAACGAGGACGCCGACCTTGTCCCCTTCACGGAATTGATGCAGGAACTCGAAGCCCGCCGGGCGCTCGAGCAGCTCAAGAAGCGTGAACTTGAACGCTAAGTGGCTGCGCTGGACAGCACCCGTCGTCATCCTGATTGTCGGCCTGGTGCTGTTTCGCGACCGCCTCCCCTTCCTCGGCGAAGCCTGGACCACGCTACGCCGCGTCCACCCGCTGCCGCTGATCGGGGCCGTCGCCACCGCCTTTGGCGCCATCGCCGCCATGGCCGCCGTGATGCTCGTGCTCCTGAACATCGAGGGGCGCATCGCCGACCTACGTAATTGCATCAACATCACGCTCGCCTCTAACGCCTGGTCCACCACCGTCCCCGGCGGCCCGGCGCTTTCCGCGTGGCTGACCTTCCGCGTCCACCAGTCCTGGGGTGCGACCACCGGCCTGTGCGCCTGGTTCTTCGTCGTCTCCGGGGCGCTATCCACTGTGTGGATGGCGCTCATCGGCATCAGCGCCGTCGTGTTTATGGGCGCCCGCCTCTCCGTGTGGGCCCTGGCCGGGTCGCTCGCGGGCACCGCCGCCGTAGTCGGTGGCCTCTACTGGGCCACCCGCAACCCCGCCGTGCTGAAACGCTGGCTACGCTTCCTGCCCGCCCGCGTCGCCACCAAAGCCAGCGGCGTCGTCGACCAAGTCGCCGCCATCCAAATGTCACGCCGCCGCTTCACCGCAGCCGCCGCATTCTCCCTGCTCAACCAGGTCCTCGACCTGGCCGTGCTCTACTTCTGCGCCTGGTCCGTCCTGGGCGCTGCCCCAGGTTTCGACCCCGGCCTCAACCAAACCTCCGCGATGGGCATCACCCTCGCGTTCATCATGACCAAACTCGCCGGCGCCGCCCAAGTCACGCCCGGCGGCGTGGGCACCGTGGAGGCCATCCTCGCCGGCTCCCTGGTCACCGTCGGCCTCACCCTTGTCGACGCCACCGCCGTCACCGTCCTCTACCGCCTCATCTCCTTCGCCCTCATCACCGCCATCGGCTGGGTCGTCCACACGGCGGAGTACGCCGGGCGCGGCTACATGCTAGGCAAGGCGTGAGTTCGGTCCCATCGCCGCCGAAACCCAAATGTGAGTAATAGGATTGTAGTATTCCCCGTTTCGCAACTGTTTTCGAGGATTACTACAATCCTCTTACTACACTTTGCGGTTTTACCGGTGTTAGCAGGAAGCAGACGCAAATCTGTTCACAAAATCGCTAAGCAGGTTTTGCGGCACCTACCAGCGGCCTACCGACGCAACCAGGCACCGGGTTAGACTGTCTGGCATGATCAAAAAACCGTACGCAATTGCTGCTGACTACGTTGCCATCGCCGCGTTCGCGCTGCTCGCGCGCATCGCGCACCAGACCGAAGAGATGCCGCTGAACTTCTTCGGCTGGTTGGAAACCTTCCTGCCGTTCGCGACTGGGCTGGGGCTGGCGTGGCTGGCCACCCGCAAGGATAAGGGGTGGCTGATCTGGCTCATCACGATCGTGGTCGGCCTGATCATCTGGGGCTTCTACCGCCACAAGCTGCCGCACTACTCGTTCGTCATCGTGGCGAGCAGCATGTCGGCGCTGCTCATGCTGGGGTGGCGCGGGACAGCGAAACTTGTCCTGAAGCGGCGTTAGCTCGACAGCCAACCCATGTTTGCGAGGAAGTCGCCGCCCTGAAGGGCGTAGACCATCCACACGAGGTGGTTGATGATGTCTCCGGCGATGTCGAGTGCAGAGGAAAGCATGAAATTCTTCTCCTTTGAGTGTTAGAGCGGGCTGATGGTGTGCTTCTTCGGCAGGTCTTGCTCTTGTTTGGTGGCAAGTTGGCGAAGGGCGCGTCGTAACGAGATGCGGGTTTGGGACGGCTCGATCATTGAGTCGATGAACCCGCGCTCGGCGGCGACGTATGGGGAGGTCATGGTTTCGTCGTAGAAGTCCATGAACATCTTCTTCATCGCTTCGCGCTGGACGGGGTCCTCGATGGCGGCGAGCTGCTTGCCCTGGATCATCACGACCGCGGCGGAGGAGCCCATGACGGCGATCTGCGCGGTCGGCCAGGCGAGGTTGATGTCGCCGGTGAGGTTCTTGGACCCCATGACGGCGTAGGCGCCGCCGTACGCCTTGCGCACGATGAGGGTGACCTTCGGCACGGTGGCCTCCACGACGGCGAACGCTAGCTTGGCGCCGCGGTGGATGAGGCCCTCGCGCTCCTGGTCGACGCCGGGCAGGTAGCCGGGCGTGTCCACGACGAAGACGAGGGGGATGTTGTAGGCGTCGCAGGTGCGGATGAAGCGCGCGCCTTTGTCGGCGGCGTCGGCGTCGATGCACCCGGCCTGGTACATGGGGTTGTTGGCGACAAATCCGACGGTGCGGCCGTCGATGCGCCCGAAGGCGCAAATGAGGTTCTCGGCGTAGCCGGCTTGGATTTCGACGAGGTCCTCGTCGTCGCCGAGCTGCACGAGGAGGTCCATCATGTCGTAGCCGGCGTTGGTGTCGTCGGGCATGAAGGTGTCGAGGGCGGAGTCGTCGAGGTCGTCGTCCTCGGGGGCCCATTCGACGGGGGCTGGGTCGAAGGTGGACGTCGGCAGGTGGGCGAGGAGGTCGCGGACGTAGTCGAAGGCTTCTTCCTCGGAGCCGACGACGGCCTGGATATTGCCGGACTGCTCCTGCACGCGGGCGCCACCGAGTTCGGCGGAGGTGATGTCTTCGCCGGTGACTTCGCGGATGACGTTGGGGCCGGTGACGTACATTTCGGACTGGCCGTCGACGGCGACGACGAAGTCGGTGGTTACGGGCGCGTAGACGGCGCCGCCGGCGGATTTACCCAGCATGATGGAGATCTGCGGGCTGCGGCCGGACAGCGGGAGCTGGCGGCGTGCGATCTCGGAGTACATGGCCAGGGAGGTCACGGCGTCCTGGATGCGGGCGCCGCCGGAGTCCTGGATGCCGATGACGGGGCAGCCGATCTTGATGGCGAACTCCATGACCTCGACGACCTTGCGGCCGAAGGTCACGCCGACGGAACCGCCGTAGACGGTTTTGTCGTGGGCGTAGACGGCGACGGGGCGGCCGTCAACACGCCCGTAGCCGGTGACGACGCCGTCGGAGTAGACGGCTTTCTCGTCGCCGGGTGTGCGGGCCAGGGCGCCGATCTCAACGAAGGAGCCTTCGTCGAGAAGCGCGGCGATGCGCTGGCGCGGGGTGGTGTTCCCGGCGTCGTCGCGGCGCTTCCGCGAGCGCTCAGAACCGGGGTCCTGCGCTTTTTCTAGACGTGCACGCAGGTCAGCGAGCTTTTCTGCGCTAGTTGCCATTATCAATCCATTCGTTCATGTACTTGCCCACGATGCCAACCGCGGGCTCGTCAACTACTGCCAAATGGTCGCCCGGCAGATGGACGATCGTCAAATCCTTCACGATAGCGCCCCAGCCGCCGTCCTCGTCAATGTGGGCGTAGGCCGGCTCCAGGGTAATGGCGCCGTCGTGCATGCGCTCGGCGCGGAACAGCAGCACCGGCACCTGCACGTCCGCCCAACGGGCGAAGTCGAGGCGGTTGAGGATCTGGTTATCGACGAACGACGCGCGCTGGTGCTCCAGCACCCCGGCGGCGAGCCCGTGCTCGGAGGCGTCAGTGGTGGCGAGGAACTCCGCCAGCATGTTGAGCACCGCGTCCTCCCCGGCCGACTCCAGCAGGTCGAAGGGCACCGGGAAGTCCAGCCCGTAGGTGTCCTTGGCGAACTTGGCGTAGCGCTCCCAACGCGCCTTGGTCTCCTCCGGGGTGTCGGGGGCGGGCTCTGACGGCTGGGTGGTGTCCAGCAGCGCGATGTAGGCGATGCGGTCGTTGCCCAGCTGGTGCGCCACCTCGTAGGCGAGTGCGCCGCCGAAAGACCAGCCAGCGAGCACGACCTTACCCTCGGGCGCGATGCGGTTGATGTCTTCCACGTAGGCGGCGGCGCGCTCTTCGAGGGTGCCCTCGAGTCGCTCGACGCCGTACACCGCGACGTCATCTTCTAATCGACGAGCCAACGGCTGGTACACCGCACTGGACCCGCCGGCCGGGTGGAACACGAACACGGGCGGCTTGGTGGTGTGTTCTGGTTGCTGCAGCACGCGGATATTGCCCTCGACCTCGGTCTCGAGACCCTCGCGCACGATGTCGGCGAGCGGCTCGAGCGTCTCCGCGTCCTTGACCTGCTCGGCGGTCACAGTGATGCCGGAACGCTCGCTCAGGTGGTTGGCGATGGCTTCGGCCTGCGCGTCGTCGATGGTGGGCAGTTCGGAGGTCACTCCGGCTGCTGCGGTGCCGGTGAACTTGGCCCACGCGCCGAAAACCATGCGCTCCGAGGCGTCGCGCGGTGCGACGCCCACACCCTGGGCACCCTCAGGCTTCTCGGCGGGCTCGGCGGCAGCAGCATCGGCGGGCTCAGCGGGCTGGGCGGCAGCCTCAGCGGCCTCCGACTGCACCCCGGCGACCGCGTCCTCGACGATGCGGATGACGTCGGCGACGGAAGCGTCGCGAAGCGTTTGTACCGGCAGCGGCGGGATCTGGAAGTCGTTCTCCACGCGGTTCTTGATGCGCATGCCCATCAGCGAGTCCAGGCCGAGGTCGATGAGCGGTAGCTCGTCGGGGAGGTCCTCGGCGTCGTAGCCCATGGACTCGGACACGATGGAGCGCAGGCGCTGGGCGACGGACTCGCCGGAGTTCGGGTCCCAGCGGATGGCGTCGACGTCGGCGAGCTCGTCCGCGACTGGCGCGCCTTCACCAGCAGCCTCAGCCACTGCGGCAGGAGCAGCTGCGGTTGAGTCCTCCTCAACAGCGCCGCCAAGGTTGAGTGCGGTAGCGAAGCCCTCCGCCAGCAGGGTGTCCTCGTGGAAGACCTTCACGCTCACCCCGCCGAGCGAGGTCGCCGCGATCGTGGTCACGTCACCCTCGGCAGGAAGTACGTCGTGGTCCTCGTAGGCCACCACCCGGGAGCCGGGCAGGACTTCGGCGGCGACGGCGTCGATAATCTGGTGCGGGCTAAACAGCGTGTCCGCGGCCGTCGAGTACGCGACCTGACCCTCCGGCAGGCGCACCTTCGCGCCGAGCAGCGAGGTGTGCGCGGACGCGGGGCGCGCATCGGTCCAGAACTCGGAGCGCTTGAACTGGGTCAGTGGGGCGTCGATACGCGGGCCGCGGCCGTAGAACGCTGTGAAGTCGACGGCGGTGCCGGTGACGTAGAGCTTCGCGGCGAGGTCCAGGATGGACTCCACCTCGTCGACCTTGCGCTTGCAGGTAAACAGCAGCTGCGCGTCCGGCTTGCCCGAGGCGAACGCGGTATTCATCAGGCCCATGATCGCCACCGGGTTTGGCGCGACCTCCACGAGCGTGGTGTAGCCCTCGGCGAACGCGGTCTCGGTGGCCTGCTGGATGTAGACCGGCTGACGCGTCATGCGCAGGAAGTATTCGTCGGTGTGCACAACCTGGCCCGGCTGGTACACCACCCGCTCGTCAACGCTGCTCAGCAGAGGGATCCGCAGTGGGTGGGCCTCAATCCCGGCGATCTGCGCGGCCAGGTCACCCAGGATCGGGTCGAGCGCACTCGTGTGCCCGGCGCCGCGCACGCGCATCAGTCGCGCGAACTTGCCTTCGCCTTCCAGCTTCTCGACGAGCCCCTTCACCGCACCAACGGGGCCGCCCACGGTGAGCATGCCAGGGCCGGCGAACACAGCTGCTTCGACGCCCGTGCCCTCCAATTGATCGGCACTCAATTCGACGACGGCCATAGCGCCCTCGGCGTCGGTGTCGGCGGTGAGCGCTTCGCCCTCGCCCATCAGGCGGGCGCGGTGGCACGCGATCACCATCGCGTCCTTTGCGCTGATGCCGCCGGAGGCGTAGCCCGCGGCGATCTCGCCCATGGACATGCCCATCACGGCTGCCGGGCGGATACCGGCGGCGTCCAGCATGTCGGTCAGCGCGATCTGGTACGCGGTCACCGCGACCTGGCCGGTTTCGGTGTCGTAGGTCAGGCCGTCGTCCTCGATGATTTCGATGATGGACCAGCCGGCCTCGAACTGGACGATTGAGTCCAGCTCACGCATCCGCTGCGCGAACAACGGCGAAAACTCCATGAGCTGCTTGGCCATCTTGCGGTGCTGGGAGCCGAAGCCGGAATAGACGAAGACCGGGCCGAGCGCGTTCGGCGAATCCGCCACGGCGATCCCGGGACCGATTTTGCCCTCGGCGACCTGGCGCAGCCTCTTTACTGCCTCCTCGGTCGTGGCGGCAGTGACTACCGCGGCGGAACGGCCGTGGTTACGCAGCGCCAACGAACGCGCAAGAGGAATAAGGTCGGCGTCCGGGCGTCCCTCGAGCGCGTCGGCCAGCTCGGCTGCCGCGGACTTGCGCCGCGAGGTCAACAGGCCACTGACGGGCAGGACGGCCGCTGATACACCGGTGAGCGCCTCGGGGCACTGCGGCGCTGCCTCGTAGTCTGCGGGATCGAACTCCTTGACCACGACGTGCGCGTTCGTGCCGCCGAAGCCGAAGCCGGAGACACCCGCCACGCGACGGCCGGAGTACTGCGGCCACTCGCGCGGGTCCTCGACGACCTCGAGGTTGTTGGCGTCGAAGTCGACGTAGCGGTTCGGGCCCGCGAAGTTCGCCATGGCCGGGATCGTGTCGTGCTGCAGGGCCTGGACGACCTTGATCAGCGCGGCCACGCCCGCGGCGGACTCCGAGTGGCCGATATTCGACTTCGCCGAGCCGAGCAGCAGCGGCTGGCCAGCCTCGCGTCCGGCACCGCAGACCTGGCCCAGCGCGGTGGCCTCAATCGGGTCGCCGAGGATGGTGCCGGTGCCGTGGGCCTCCACGAGGTCGACGGTGCGCGGGTCCACGCCCGCGTCGGCGTACGCCTGTTGCAGCACATCCACCTGGGCCTCCGGGTTCGGGGCGGTCAGGCCGTTGGAGTGGCCGTCCGAATTGGTGGCGCTGCCCTTGATCACGGCGAGGATGTCGTCGCCGTCGGCGATGGCGTCCTCCACGCGCTTGAGCACGATGAACCCGGCCGCTTCCGAGCGAACGATGCCGTCCGCGTCATCAGAGAATGCGTGGATCTTCCCGGAGGGCGAAATCACGCCCAGCTCCGAGAACATCAGGGAAGCAAACGGGTTGGCCAGGATGTTCACGCCGCCGGCGAGGGCGACGTCGGCTTCACCCTCGCGAAGGGCGCGCACCGCGTGGTGCACCGACACCAGCGAGGAAGAGCAGGCCGTGTCCACGTTCATGGACGGCCCGCGGAAGTCGAAGGCGTAGGAGATCCGGTTCGGGATCACCGCGCTGGACGCGCCGGTCAGCGCGTACGGGTGCGCCTGCGCCGGGTCAGCGCCCATGAGCATGCCGTAGTCGTTATTCGAGGAACCGACGAACACGCCCACGCGCTGCCCACGCAGCGAGTCGGCGGGGATGTGGGCGTCCTCAAGCGCCTCCCAGGCGACCTCCAGCATGATGCGCTGCTGCGGATCGATATTCTTCGCCTCCAGCGGGGACAGGCCAAAGAACTCGTTGTCGAAGGCGGCGATGTCGTCGAGGTAACCGCCGTCGGTGGCTTCCTCGCGCATCTTGGTGCGCAGGAACGGGTCCGAGTTGTACTCGGACCAGCGGCCCTCCGGCAGCGGGCCGGTCGTGACCTCGCCTGCGGCGAGCAGCTCCCAGTACTCGTCCACGTTATTCGCGCCCGGGAACCGCCCGGCCGTGCCGACGATGGCGATGTCGTGACCCTTCGCCTCCACGTCGCGGCCGGTGGCGACGACGTTCGACGCCGCCGGGGCGTCAGCGGTCAGCGCGTGGGCCAAGGCAGCGATCGTCGGGTACTGGTAGGCCACGGTGGGGTCAATGCGTCGGCCCAGTAGCTTCTCCAGTTCCCCGGAGAGAACCACTGCGTCGCGGGACGAGAGCCCGTAGGACTCAAACGGGGTGGTCGCGTCAACGCTTTCCACACCGGTCGTCTCCGCAACCCACTGTTGCAGCCACTGGATCAATGCATTCTCACTCATAGCATCCAACCCTATCGGTCGTGCCTTTCTTTTCGTTATCAGCCTTGGTAGTTCTTCGCGTTGACCTGGCGCGCAATCTTGCCTGAGGAGGAACGCGCGATCTCGTTCGGCGCGTAGAAGCGGATGTCCGACGGCGCCAGCCCGTGCTTCGCGGTCACGGCGGAGCGGATCGCGGCGATGGCGTCGGCGTCGCCTTCCGGGGTCGCAGTCTCGGCGCGCTCGACAAGCAACACCAGCTTTTCGACGTCCTCCCCCGGCACCGCAAACGCCGCCACCGAATCCTTGCGCACATGTTCGCTGGCCTCCATGACGGTGGCCTCGATGTCCTGCGGGTAGTGGTTGCGTCCTGCGACGACGATGAGGTCCTTGACGCGACCGGTGATGTAGAGGTGGCCGTCGAGAAGCGTGCCGAGGTCCCCTGTTGCCAGCCAGCCGTCCTTCGGCAGGCCTTCCTGGAGCGTGGCGCCGATGGTGTTGCCGAAGGTGTCGGCGGTGTCGCGCGCGCGGTCCTGGTAGCCGAGGGCGATGTTCGGGCCGTGTGCCCACAGCTCGCCGATGGTGCCAGGCGCGACCTCGTCGTGGGTCTGCGGGTCGACGACGGCGAAGTGCATCCATGACACCGGCTGGCCGTTGGAGGCCATCACAACGCCGCCATCTGTCTCTACCGCAAGCCCCTCGGTGAGCTTGTCACGGTCGAGGGTGACGAACTTGGGGCGGTCCGGGGTCTGCGGGGTGGAAACGAGCAGGGTCGCCTCCGCGAGCCCGTAGGAGGGGCGCATCGCTTTGCGGTCCAGGTTGAAGCCCTCGTAGGCCGCAATGAAGCTGTCGACGCTCGGCTTCGTCACCGGCTCAGAACCGATGACGAGGGCGTCGAGGACGGACAGGTCCAGGTCCTGCGGCGCGTGCCCGACGGCACGAGCGCACAGCTCGAGCGCGAAGTTGGGCGCCGCGGTGAAGACGTGGATGTCCTCCGGGTCGCTCTCGCAGCGACCGAGGCGTTCCACCCAGCGCATCGGCTGCTGGATGAAGTCACGCGGGGTGAATAGCTCGAACTCGCTGCCAAGGATGATCAGCATCATCGAGATGATGATGCCCATGTCGTGGTGCAGTGGCAGCCAGCACGGCACGCGCATCGGCTGTTCCAGCTTCGCCGCCGTATAGATCTGGATGACGTTAGACACGATGGACTCGTTGGTGAGCATCACGCCTGCCGGGTTGCGGGTGGAGCCGGAGGTGTACTGCAGGAAGGACACATGGTCCGTCGTATCGACGTCCCCCTCCACCTGTCCGGCCACCCAGCTGGCAGCGAGTGTATCCGGCAGCGCGTCGACCGCGATGATGCGCGGGCGCTCCTTGCCCGGCAGCTCCGCGAAGAAGGCGCGCACTGCTGGTGCGCCCTGCTTGTTAGTGAGTACCACGTTGGCCTCGGCGTCGGCGAGGACGGCGCGCAGGTGGCCTTCGTGGCCTGGCTCGGTCGGGTCGTAGAGCGGCACCGGGATCTGGCCAGCGTACATGGCACCCATGAATCCGAAGATGTACTCAGGGCAGTTGCCCGCCAGGATGGCCACGCGGTCCCCCGGTGCGCCGATCTGCTGCAGGCGCGCCGCTACCGACTTGATCCGCGTGTTCACTTCCGCGCGCGTGAACGTACGCAGCGCCCCGTCCGGGTCCGCGGAGTAGTCCCACGAGCGGATATTGATGGTGTCTGTCGCACCGGCCTGTGCCGCCGCCCCGTAGAGCATCTCGGTCAGGGCCGGGATGGTGAAGTTCGGCGGGAGTTTGATCTGGCCGGTCTCGTCAATAAACCGCTGAATCAGTGCTTGGAGATCCATGGGCACTCCTTGTAGTCAGGTCCTAGAATCTAGTTAGTTTCTAGAAAGAATCAATTACGGACATTGCCCAATCTACAGCCCATTGCGGCGTAGTGGTACCCGGAATCACATCCGGGTTCGAGGCATACATCGCGTGATTGCCGTTAGCCAGCAACAACGCAGCCGCGCGATCCACAGCATTTCCGACATTCTGCGGCGCGTCACAGATCGAATCGTTCGGCGCACAAATCTCGTACGCGCGATCAGCCACCTGTCCGAAACCGCCCGGCCGCGCGCCGGTCATCGTTGCGCCTGGCGTCGCCGCGCTCACAACCATCTGCAGTGGGCGCAGCGCAATCTCAGCGCCAACACCACGCAGTTCAACACCAGGGTTCACGCCGACGCCGTTCTCACGACGCCCGTCCGCAATCATCAACGAGCCCAGCAGGCGCTCCGGCGGCAACGCGTGCGTACCCGCGCCAATCTGGCTCGTAATATCGCCCGCAATCACCGCGCCCTGGGAGAAACCAGCCACGATGAACTTCGTCTTCGAGCACTGCTCCGCCACAAACGCGATCTCGCCGTTCGCGCGCGCCGTGCCCTCAGCACGGGAGTCGTCGTAGCTCATCTCGTTGCGGCCCTGCGGCGTCTGAATGTTCCGGAACTGCGCCGTGTACGGCACCGTGAACACGCGCACCTGGTCAATCGGGTAGCGCTCCTGCAGCGGGTTCGTAATCGACAGCATGAAGCTGTTCGGGTTCGCCTGCGGGGCGAAGGGGTCGTCGTCAATTGACGATTCCCACGTACCCGGAATCGAGACGAACTCCACCGAGGGGCACCAATCCGGCTCCTGGCGGGCCTCCGTCGAGGTGCCCGGCTCACCCGGCTCGACAACGCGCGGCCCATCCTGGTTCTTGAGCCACTGGAATACCCCGAGCCCAATCGCCGCGAGCACCACAATGACTGCAGCTACAACGCCTGCTCTGCGCATATTACTCCCTTACTTGCACAGCTTGGACTGCGCGGTTTCACCAATCAGCGCCGCCACGGCATTCGCATCCAAATCGGTGCGGCGCTGCTCTACCAGCTGCCCCGCAACCGCATCGCGCGTCACGGAGTCACCATTGCACACCGTCGCGCCCGTCGCCGTCAACTGATCCTCGACGCCCTTCACATTCACGCCGCTTTGCTGCAGCTGGTCAAGGAACGCCTGCTCTTTCGGGCTAAACGTCGGCGCCTGCTCCGGAATCGAGGTCACCTCACGCGCCGGCTGATCCGCCGGGCCCTGGTTTTTCGACGCCGGCTTCGCTCCCTCCGACGACGTCGCCTTTGCAGTGCCAGACGCCGACGACGTTGCCGTCGGCGGGGCCTGCGTCGCCGTTACGTCATCGCTTTCCACCGTCGTGCCACCGCAGGCCGCCAGGCCCAACGCGAGGCACAGGCTTGCGCTCGTCAGCAGTCGCTTCATCGCCGCTCCTTACTTCCGCTCGCGGACCACGCCGTTGACCTGCTCCAGCGTTCCGTGCTGGAAGTCAATCACCAGGCCACCGGCAGGGATTTCGCGCATGTCCGAGGTCGGCCAGCCCATCGCGCCCTGCTCGTAGCCGCGCTTGCCCCACTCCTCGAAGATGTCGCCGTAGAGCACCACGTGTGCGCCGGTCTCTGGCGACCAGTAGATGTTGCCCTTCTCGAACTGCTGGAAGAACCCTCCGCGGATCGCGATCTCGTTGCTCTTCGGGTAGCCCAATGCGCTCGTCGCCGTGCCCAGCTCGCCGTACTTCTCAGCGATCGCGCCGTGGACAATGTTGTGGCTCTTGTCCGGGTTGCGGGTCAGGAACCCGCCCTGGAACTTCTGCACGTAGCCCTTGCCCACCTGGTTCGCCTCAGCAACCGGGTACTTCAGGTCGCCCGTCTCGTAGCCGTTCTCGCCCCAGGCCTTGAACATGTCGCCAGGGATAGCGTAGGCGCCAGTCTGCGGCGTCCAGTAAATCGAACCGTTCTCGAAGTGCACGAAGCGGCCAACGCCGTCTGGCGTCTTGGTCTCACCGGTGGTCGGGAAGCCGAGCCAGCTCGACGCGCCACCCAGGCCGCTGTACTTCGCCAGGATCGCGCCGAACAGCGGGTACGCACCCGTCTTCGGGGACCAGAACGCGGTACCACCACGGAAGTCCTCGGCCTTGCCCTTGCCGTCAGCGACGTCGTACTCGTTATTCACGCAGCTACCGATCACACCAGACTTCGTCGCCTCAGCAATCGCGCCCACCGGGCTACAGTCCGAACCGCGGTCAGCCTCCGCCAACGCCAACGCATTCGCGATGTACGGCCAGGCCTGCGTCATCTCAAACTGCCAGTACTCCCACGAGTGCACGCCCGACGGACGGAACTTCACAACCGGCTTCACCGGCGTCCGCGACGCGTAATCGACGAAGGTCTGCGTCGACAAGCGAGAAATCACCTCAAGCCCGACACCAGCCGGGTTCGCAGCGCCCTTCGCCACCGACTCCGGGTTACCAAAGTCATCGCGGCCCGAGCCCGAGGACACGTACACCGTCATGTCCTTCAACGCCTCAATGCCAAGCTTCGGGTCGTGGTCAATCCAGTCCTGCGACCCAGCCGGGCCCCACATCGCCTCCGAGTCGTAGCCGCCCGCATCCATCTGCGCGGCCTTAATCGCCGTCGGCATACCCGTGGTTGTGGTGTCCAAGTAACCAGAGAAGGAACCCACGAACTTGAACAGGTGCGGGTTACGCTCCGCCAGGTTAATCGCGGCAGTACCACCCATCGAGATACCCACCACGGCACGGCTATCATTCGAGCGGAACTCGTTGTTGAGCACCGGGACGAGCTCCTTCGTCAAGAAGGTCTCCCACTTGTAATTCTTCCCGTTGTTCGGGCGCTGCCAATCCGAATAGAACGAAGACTCACCACCAACCGGCAGGATCACGTTCACGTTCTTGTCAGCGTAGAACTGCTCAATATTCGTCTCGATGGTCCAGCCATTCTCATCATCACGAGCACGCAGACCATCCAGCGCCCACACCTCAGGGAACTTCGCCTGCGGATTCGAGTGCCAGTCACGCGCCAGCAGGATCTGCACCTGCATCAGCTGCTCCGGCATCGCCGCCGAACGAATAAACACAGCCACGCGGCGGTTCGTCAACCACTCAATGCGGTCCACGCTCACACCTTCAGGCAGGCCCGGGATCTGCGGGTTCTTATCCACCTCAATCGGCGTCCGCTTCGGCGGGTCCGACGGCCGAATATTATCCGACAGCCCACCACGGTTACTCGACAGCGGCAACGACGACTGCGCCGCAGCCGACGTCGACAACACCGGAACTAACGACGCCACCATCGGCACCGCCGCCGCAACAATCGCAGCCTTCTTCATCCGATTCATAGGGGAACGGGTCTCACGCATGAATTTCCTGCCTCAACTCTTCTTCTGGGCTTTTGCCATTTTTTGGGTGTGCACAACCAGCGCCGCGTGCTCTACGACCAACTCCGAGGGTTCCCCTCCCCCGGAATCAACCAGCGACGGCGCCAACAAATCACTCTAAAGGTTAAGTATGCCTTGAGAGTTTAGCCACCAGACACGCCGTTGCGCCACCAAGATATTTGTTTGTGGGTGGATATCGGTGCCAAAAGACGCAATCGTTTTCGACTAGCCCTTTTTTGAACTGCAAATACGAAAAGTACCAGTTTGCGAATTGCGTCCTGTGGCACTCGCGCCCTCAGCACAGACAAAAAGAACCCCGCCAGGCGAGGCTGACGGGGGGCAAGCGCCAAGAACTACCAGGCGTTCATCACGTTGAGGATGCGAGGCTTCGTGTACTCGAGCTGCTGGCCGAACTGCTCCCAGTTGTGCAGGCCAACAGGTGTGAACACGGCGGTGTGCTTGACGCCGGTGGCCGTGGCCTTGGCGCTCCACAGGCGTGTGGTGAAGTTCGCGACCATCTCGAGCGCGATACCGGCGGCCTTGTGCTGTGGCAAGTAGCGGTCGTCGCGTGCGGATGGAGTGCCGCTTCCGGCGGAGACGTAGACGTCGCGGCCCCGGAGGTTACCCATGTTCAGGAATGGGTCGTTCTCGTAGCGGCGGGGATCAAAGATGGAGCCCCACATGGCGTTGAGGTTGTAGAGGCCGCCGTCGAGAAGTGCGAGGCGCAGCGCGGTTTGGGCGCCGGGGATGGTGGTGGTGAGGTAGCCGGAGTAGGACAGCACCTGGCGGAACTGCTGCGGGTGCAGCGCGGCGAGGTTGATCGCGGCGGTGCCACCCATGGACAGGCCGAGGATGGAGTTGTTCGTCGGGGATACGCCGAAGTGGCGCTGCAGGTATGCGGGCAGCTCCTTGGACAGGAAGGTGTCCCACTTGTAGGTGACGGGGCTGTTGAAGTTGTAGGTGGCTGGCGCGTTCCAGTCGGTGTAGAAGGAAGACTGGCCGCCGACCGGCATCACGAGGGTGATGTTGTGGTTGACGAAGGTGCGTGCTGCGTTGACGTCTTGGACCCAGGCGTTGGTGCGTTCGGTGGCGCGGAGGCCGTCGAGCATGTAGAGGCCGGCGTTGCCGCCGCGCTGAGCGGGCTGGATCTGGACGGTGATGTGGCGGCCCATTGCTGGCGACCAGACGGTGCAGCGTTGTACCCAGTAGCCGACGCGGTCCCACTCGCAGGTTCCGGTGGAGTCGGGGCGCAGCCAGTCACGGTTGGCGGCTTGTGCTTGGGGGGCGGCGACGATCATCGACAGCGCGGTCAGGAGCGCTACCACTAGGCCCATGAGTCCGTGGCGGTTCTTCATACAGCGTTTCCCTTTCTCAGCAGTTTGCTACCAAACTACACGGGTACCGCTATGGATACCCAAATCCTCGCCTTGGCTGAGCCGTGCCTGTTCGTCGTCTGTGAGGTAGCTGAGGTAGGTGGAGGGGTCGTCGGAAAGCTGGAGGGTTCGGCCGTTACCCAGCGAGTATTTGATGTTCTTCCAGAAGCGTTCGCGGCTCATTGGCTCGCGGGAGGTGGCGAGCAGCTCGGCTATTTCGGGGCTACGGAGTGCGGCGCGGGCTTGGCGTGCTTCGTCCTGGTCGATCCACTCAGGTAGCTTTGAGAGGTCGACGGCCGTGTCCGCAACTTGCCATTCGGCGGCAAGCTGCTTGTCGTGCCCGACGCGCCCTTCGGGGTCGCGCGGCATACGGGCCGCGAGCGGCGTCGCGAGGCCGACGGTATCGAGGACGCGCACGTCGAGCGGCGCGTTCATGCTGGTCATCCCGAGGTTGATCAGGTAAAGCGACAACGGGTAGGCCTGCAGTTCGCTGTCAGCCTCGGGGACGCGGGGGCGCGGGTACCAGGAGTAGAGCTCCGGGTCGCGGCTGATAAGCCCCGGTGCGATTTGGGCGGCGTGGGCGTCGCGGGCCTCGATGACAGCGTCTGTGTAGTTCGTCATGAGTTTCGAGCCCAGGAAGTCTTCGGCGTAGCGCGGCGGGTTGTCTGGTTCGCGGTTGACGGCCATCGTCCAGAATTCGCGCTCGTCTACGATGCCCAATTCTTTCGCCGACCTGCTGTGGATGTCTTCGTCGAGCGGGTGGGCACGCACCACAATTATCGACGCCCACACCACCAACACCAGCGCAACCACCAAGTTGAGGCGCGTCAGTGGGGCGGCCATCACCGGCAGCAGCAGCGCGAAGAGCGGCAGCAGCCACATGCGTCCGTGCATGAAGTCGCCGCCGACGCGTAGCACGTACAGGATGTGGATCAGCGCGCACCCCACGACGAGCGCCACGATGGCGGCGCGACGTCCGGTGACGAGGAAGCGTCGTAAAGAAATAAGGAGTACCGCGATGACCAGCAGAAGCGGCAGGTACAGCGCGTAGGGCCCGATGAAGTCCCAGGCGTACTTGGCGCCTTCGGCCCACTCGCTGCCGGAGGCGGACTTGGCCACCGCGGTGTGCGGGGTGAGCAGCCCGTAGTAGCCCATGCGGAAGATCTGGTACGCGGCGGGCACGGGCAGCGCCGCCGCCAGGATGCCGGGCGTCTTGCGCGGCGAGTACACCAGCAGGACCAGGCCGCTCAGCCCGCCGTAGAGCGCCAGCTCGGGGCGGACCAGCCAGGACAGCCCGCACCAGAAGGCCAGCCAGTAACCAACCACGGGGGCGGCGCGGCGCGCGGTGCCGCCCGCCCACTGGACGAGTAGCGCCCACCACGCCGCCAGCCACAGCAGGG
Source organism: Corynebacterium sp. NML98-0116 (assembly GCF_001767255.1). GTDB lineage: Bacteria > Actinomycetota > Actinomycetes > Mycobacteriales > Mycobacteriaceae > Corynebacterium > Corynebacterium pseudogenitalium. The sequence goes on along the minus strand of NZ_CP017639.1, from coordinate 220,569 downwards.
ACAGGCCCCACTCCAGCCCGGAGGTGGCGAAGTCGCGCGCGGGCGGCAGGGCGAAGTACACCAAGATGCCCAGCGGCACCACCGGCGCGGTGTGCCAGAACTTGCCCGCAGCGTAGGTGGCCAGCACCGCCGCGACGACCGTGCACAGCAGCGCGAGCCACATCGCGATTGTTTCCAGGCGGGCGTCGCTGACCATCGCGAAGGCGGTGATGATGTACTGCCACAGCGTGGAGGTGTTCGCCTCCACGCGCTCGCCTGCGTTGAAGACCGGGCCGTTGCCGGCCAACAGGTTGCGCACGGTGCGCAGGACGATGAGGCCGTCGTCAGACATCCAGCGCCTGGTCCACCCGCCCCAAAATGCGAACACGCCCGCAATGGCGCACGACAGCAGCAGCGTCACCCGGGCGTTGATCTTCATTGCGCCAATGTTACTAAGCCAGCGCTGGCACCACGTAAACTGCCAGCACAATGCACAGGATCCAGGCCGCGGCCAGCATCTGCAGCACGCGGTCTTCCAGGGCAATCTCGTCAGGCGCGCCGCCGTGACCACCGTCAACCTTCGCGGCGTAGCGCAGGATCGCGATCACAAACGGCACCATCGAGATCTGGTACCAGACCGCGGCCGCGCCCTCGACCGAGTTCGAAAGTTGGAAGCCCCACAGGGCGTAGCTCATCACGACGGCGGTCGCGGACAGGGTCCACACGAAGCGCAGGTAGGTGGCCGTGTAACCCTCCAGGGCCTTGCGGATCTTCGCGCCAGTCTCCTGCGCCAGCAGCAGCTCCGCGTAGCGCTTGCCCGACGCCATGAACAGCGAGCCGAACGCCGCGACCAGCAGGAACCACTGCGACAGGTCAATGTTCGCCGCCACGCCACCGGCCATGGTGCGCAGCATGAACCCGGAGGACACCAGCGCGATGTCGATGACCGGGATGTGCTTCCAGCCGAAGCAGTAGCCCAGCTGCAGCGCAATATAGATGCCAATCACGAGGGCGAGGGCGAAGCCGTCCGTCGCTAAGAAGGAGAGGCCAAGCGCTGCGACGATGAGCACCACCGCCATCGCGTAGGCCAGGTTGATCGGCAGCATGCCCGAGGCGATCGGGCGGAAGCGCTTCGTCGGGTGCTCGCGGTCACTGTCCACGTCGCGGGCGTCGTTGACCAGGTAGATCGAGGAGGCGCCGAAGCAGAACACCACGAACGCCAACAGCACGTCCAGCGCGGTGCGCGAGGTCCATGCCTCCGTCCCGGCGGCCAGTGGAGCCGCCAGCACCAGGACGTTCTTCACCCACTGCTTCGGGCGAAGGCCCTTCACCATGGCGTCGGGAAGGTTCTTCGGCGGGACGCGTACCTGCTGGTAGTCCACGCCCTCGGTGTGGGGCTCCGGCTTCAAAAAGGGTTCGTGCGGTTGCGTGTTGCTCACTTCAGCTGCCTTTCCACCTCGATCGTCGCTTTGGCGCACCCGGCGCCGAGCAAAGCACCGACAATAGTATCCGTCGGGTAGTGGACGCCAAGGAGGTTGCGGGAGAGCATCATCACAGGCACGAGCAGCAGCGGCCACTTCTTGCCCGTGATGTCCATCAGGTGCACCGCGGCCGCGCCCGTGTTCGTCGCATGCGAGCTAGGGAACGACAGTTTCGACGGGGTGGCCACGCCAATGTTCACGCGGGGGTCATGCGGCCTTGGGCGCCGCACAATCCGCTTGATGACGACGCTCGCCGCGTGCGCCACGAAGGTGCCCACGCCCAGCGCCAGCCACTTCGAGCGCCTCTTCTTATCGACGCCCGCCCCGAGCCCCGCGACGGCCAACCAGCCAAGGTCGTGCTCGCCGAAGTGGCTCAAGCCCCTGGCCGCCTTGACGGCTGCCGGGGTGTACGCCGCGTTCTGGATCGCGACGAGGATATCAGCTTCACGCTTGCTCATCGAACACCTTCCCCCAGTTCTCTGCGCTGGTCAGCGCCGGCTTCGCGGCCTCGTACTGCTGGCGCAGTTCCTGCCAGCGCTCCTTGATTTCCTCCTGTAGCGCCTTGGTGTCGCGCAGCAGGTCGTCGGCAAGCGCCTTGTTGCGCTTGCGGAATGCCACACCCGTGCCACCTGCCGTGGCCACCGTCGCCGAGTCGAGGCGGGCCAGCGTGAACCAGCGGGCCTCCTCCGCGGTGAGGTTCAGCTGCGGCGCCTGCCAGTGCTCCTGGTTCTCCTGGGTGAACTGGTGGCGCAGCGCCTTGACCGCCCACGGGATCTTCTTCAGCTTGGCCAGGCGCCCGCCGATGTTCTTGGTGGGTACGCCCGGCGCGCCCGTCGGCGCGGGCAGCTCCGTTGCGGAGGCGACGACCTTGGCGTCGTCGTAGTTTGCGCGGATCTTCTGGATGCGCGGCAGCGAGGTCTCGAGGATGTCGAACAGCTGGTCCGGGCCGGCGAGGAAGTCTTTCATGGCCTCCAGCTGGATGGCCATGGTGGAGTACTCCATGCACATGATGTGCTTGTAGGTGGACTTCAGCATGTTCTTCAGCATCGCGTCCGGGGCCTCCGGTCCGTACAGGGAGGCGACGATGAGGCGGTTACGCATGTGGAAGTAGGCCTGCCAATCGATGGCATCGTCCTTATCTGCCCAGGCCATGTGCCAGATTGCCACGCCCGGCCACGTCACCGTGGGGAAGCCGGCCTGCTTGGCGCGCAGGGCGTATTCGTTGTCGTCCCACTTGATGAACAGCGGCATCGGAAGGCCGAGCTTCTCCGCGACGACGCGTGGGAAGAGGTTCATCCACCAGCCGTTGTAGTCCACATCGACGCGGCGGTGCAGGGCACGCGACGTCGTCTTGCGAGGGTCCAGCTCTTCTTCCTCAGTGCCGAGGTAGCCCAGCGGGTACTTGGCAAAGTCGTGGTCGTACACCGCGTGCTCCGCGGCGCGGAACATGAACACATCCTTATCGACGGCCTCTCCCGTCGTCCGCAGCTGCGACCGGTCCTGCAGGTTCAGCATCTGGCCGCCGACCAGGATCGGGGCCTTCGCGTAGCGGGCGGCCTGCACCGCGCGCAGGATCGAATCCGGCTCGATCGCGATGTCGTCGTCCATGTAGAGGATGTATGGGGCGTCCGTGGTGCGCAGCGCCTCGTACATGATGCGGCCGTAGCCGCCCGAGCCGCCCAGGTTGCCCTGGCGGAAGATCTGCAGCTTACCCTGCAGGTTCTTCTCCGCTTCCTTGAAGTCCGGTAGGTCAGACGGGTGCTGGTCGCCCTGGTCGGGCATCAGCACATCGGAGATGGATTCGAGCACGAACGGGTCCTCTGCCAGCGCGTGCAGGGCGTTGACGGCGTCGCGAGGCCTATTGAACGTCGGGATGCCCACCGCGACCTGCTTCGGCTCCGGGCCGGTGGTCGTGCCGTCCGGCATCGTCTGGGCCTCCGGCTCCTTGTCGGAGAACCAACCCGCGTTGCGGATCGTCGTGTCCGTTTCCGCCGTGACGTCGAACCACAGCCAGCCGCCGTCCTCGAAGTTACGCAGCGGCAGCACTACCTCCAGCACGCCGTCGCTGGCGTCCGCGTTTTGCACAGCGATGCGCTTGCCGTCGTGCTTCGAGCGGTAAATGGAGACAGTCGCCTGCCCCTCAACCTCCATCGCCAGCACAACGTTTTCCAGCTGCGACCAGCGCCGCCAATAGGATGCCGGGAACGCATTGAAGTACGTCTCGAAGGAAACTTCCTCCCCGGCGGGGATGGATACGCTCGTCCGGTCCGCCCACGTCAAGCGCTGCTTGTTCTGCTCTGCCTCGATGAGGTACAGCATGCGGACGTCGTGCGGTTCGCCCTTCTTCGGCATCAGCACTCGCTGAAGGACTTCTACTGCAGTCGTGGTTTCCACAGGTCTCACTTTCGGTGCCTAGTTAGAGTTTCGCCCTAAGCGTAGTGCGTTCGCGGGCGCCGGTGCATGTTCGGCGCTCTCATATGTGGGTGCACATGAAAAATCTGGCGGGCACCAACCCCCTCGTCGGTGCCCGCCAGTTCGCGTTCGCTCTGTGTTAGTTGTTAGTTCGATGCGCGGTCGATCGCCTCAAGGATCGTGCGCGTATCGTACGTGAGCAAGTATTTGAGGAACTTCATGACACTCTCCCTTCGGTTTTCATTTACTTTTACTTTGTTGCCCGTTTGTTAACTTGCTGTTTACTTTAAAGAATTAGTGGGTGAAAGTCAAGCATTTATTTCCACCCACTATCTCGCTTTTATGTTTGGGCAGTTCAGGGTGACTTTTCGACGCCCCCACTGTTACCCCTGTGACTGGTGTGAAACTGTGCTAGGTTGCAACCATGAACCGCAAAGCTCTCGGAGCCCTCGCCGCCTACTGCTGCGTCGTCATTGCGTTAACAATGTGTAAAGCGTTCTTCCGCATCGGCTACCTCTGGGATCCAGCCAACCAACGCCGCCGCGGCCTCTCGCTGCAACCCCTCGCCGAGCTTCACGACGCCCAATCCTGGTTCGCGCCCATCTTCGGCTACGGCGGCAACATCGCCTTCTTCATCCCCATCGGCGTGCTCGCATACGTTGCCTTCCGCGACGCCCGCTGGGCCATCCTATTCGGGTTCGGGCTGAGCCTGGCCGTCGAAACGGGACAATACATCTTCTCGCTCGGCTACTCAGATATCGACGACCTCCTCATGAACACCGTGGGCACCCTGGTGGGCGTCGGCATCGCCCGCGCATGCGGCCCGCGGCTGCACACCTTCTGGATCATGCTCGGCTACGTCGTGCCACTGTGCTTCCTCGGCCTCGTACTCGCCGGCGAGCGACTCGGCGACCCCTCCAAGGTCACCGAAGTCTACTGACATGCACTAGCCTTGCAACCTATGGATTTCTTGATTGGCGGGGCAGGAATTTTGCTCTCAGCGTTTGCTGTCATGTTCATCTCAGGCTCGACAGGCGCCATCATCGCGGCCGCCTGCGCGATCGTGGGCGTGGTGTTCCTTATTAAAGGTGCGCAGCGCTAGCGCCTCCGCACCAGCTGGACCGCGCTCAACAACACCACCAGGCCGATGGGAATGAGGAACATAAAGAGGTTGATGATCGGCAGGGACATCTCCGCCCGATACTCTTCCCACCGCGCCACCGCCATCGACCCCCACCCGACCACCAGGCACACCGTGGCTACCCACGCCGTCACAACTGCCCTTCTGTAGCCGCGCCCCCACGCAGCTTGCGTGAACCAAACCGCGCCGCCCAGCGCAAGCAGCGCCGTCGTTGCCTCCACGATGCCGCACACCAAGGTCATAGTCATGAATTCCACGGAGCTACCGAGCAGGATCTGCGTACCGATCGCCAGCGCGAGGCACACAACCATCGCCGTCGCGTAGGTCCGGAGAATGCTTCGAGGTTCCATGTGAACATGGTACAGAGGTTTGCCGTCCTGCCCTTTTGAAAAAGTTCCCCGCCCAACTTTTTCAGTGGCCGCCATACGCGAACAGCACGTCAATCCCTCCGCTACGGACCCAACGCCCCAATCGGCGCAACAATCACACCGTCCGCACGCCTGTGGACCGGACCCCCTGAGGTCACGATGAGCAAAACTGTTTCCTGTTCAAGCTGATCCGCAAACCGTTTAAGCGTATCTGCGGCGTGGTCAAGAATCTCTGGCGTATAGCCAAGCTTCACTTCGACGAGTAAATCAACATCGTCAAAGCTGACTACAGCATCCACTTCGAGCTTTGTATTCAGCCTTGCGTGGTACACCGTCTTGCCAGTCAAAGCGCGTAATTCGTGCACAACGAGCGACTCAAACAGTTGCCCAAAATAGCGGGCATCCTGCATCAGATGATGTGGGCCTCGCTCAAGGACAGCCATGGCGAACGAAGGGTCAGCGAGGTGACGCTTGGGAGACTTTCGCAACGTTGCTTTTGTCCTCAGGTGAGTCGACCAGGCTGGTTGATCCACGGAGACGAAAATCCGAGAAAGCGCGTCAAGGTAGTCACGCGCCGTATCGCGACTCACTTCGACGTCGGTTGCAATCGTCTGTAGGCCAAGCTCTGTCCCCACGGCTCTTGCAATAGAGCGCAAAACTCTACGAACCCGTTCCGAGTCACGAGTCACATCCCCAACCGTGTGAATGTCTACGTCCGCGACTGTTTGCATGTAGTCGCGGACGTTTTGAATGGCATCTTCCAAAGAAAGATCCATATTGTAGGGCAGGCCACCACGACACATCCGATTCGCTAAATCCGCAAATGCGAGTGGCGGAGTTGCAAAAGCAGGAGACTTACCAGCAACGACATCCCGCAAAGACACCGAGCCATCCGATTCGCCGGATTCAAATAGCGTCATGGTCGACATCGTCAATCGCGCAAATCTACCTGCCCCGGAGTGGCGAGTCGCGTTCACCCCAGGCGCTGTCGAGCCTGTGAAAATGAACTGCCCTTTCGCTTTGCGCCGATCAATTTCGTGTCGTGCAAAATCCCACAGGCGAGGATGCAGTTGCCACTCGTCGACAAGGCGAGGTGCCTCCCCATCGAGCAGCCATCGCGGATCGGTAGCCATCGCCAGTGGGACGCTGGGATCGGTTTCAACATTCAAAATGCTTCCCGCTTGTCGGCTTGCCGTCTCTGTTTTCCCGCAGCCTTTTGGTCCCTGGATGAGCACCCCACCTTGCCGCCGAAGCGCTGCCTCTAATTGAGCGTCCGCAATGCGGGCAATATACGAATCCACCATGAGGATAAATCATAGCCATGAACTGCCTATTCCACACTTTGAAATGGTTTCACTCGTCATTTTGAAATACTTTTACTCGGCAGTTTGGAATGGTTTTACTCGCCACTTTGAAATCCACTCCTACCAAAACCGAAAATCTGCTACAGCCTTGCCCCCGCCTGGAATACGAGACACGTTGTGCGGCCCCGCTGCCGGGATAGCCGCGCGTAAATCTGCTAACGCCACCGAAGCCATTCCTATCCGCTCGACTGAGAGAGGCTTCATGGCTACGTCTCCATCCTCGGCAGCTCAGGCTGCAGAAAATCGGCCGCTGTCCATTATGTTTGCGGCGGCGCTTGCTGCGTTTATCGCTACGTTTAATGAAACGTTCCTCAACGTCGGCTTCACCAACATCATGGCCGACTTCAACATTGGCGTCTCGACTGTCCAGTGGCTCGCCACGGCATACATGCTGGGCGCGGCCGTCATGACGCCCACCGCGGGTTTCGTCTCCGACGGCGACGTGCTCGACGTCATCGGCGACTCCGTCCAGGCGCTCACCACACCGTATGCGCTGCTCGCGCACAACGACTCGACGGAGTTCGGTACCGACGTCGCCGTAGTCCTCGACCGGCCAATCGTCTCCATCGCGACCAAGTCCGTCATCACGGTCAACGTCAACAACGACCTCGGGCACATCTCCTCCGTCCTCGCCGATAAACACCTAAAGAAGGCGCTGGTTGTGGCGGATGACGGCACCGTCGTGGGCATCATCAACCGCTCCGACATCAACCGCTACCTCGTATCGACGTTCGTCGACCCGGTCCCGAGCGCCTAGACAAGGATTGCCCATTAGGCAAGGCATACCTTAGAGTGGTCACGTTGGGTCAGGGAGACCTAACGCGAAATTCTTTAACCACCTACGAAAGGTGCAACCTTGACACTCTTTACCCCTCGCGCCCTGAAGGGGATCGCAGCCACGTTCACTGCGGCGCTCATGCTTGCCAGCTGCTCCACCGGATCAAGCGATTCGACAACCGCTCCCGAAACCTCCAATGCCAACGGGTCAGAGGAGCGCATTGTGACAATGGGTCTCGGCGACGTCGATACGGTCCTTGCGCTCGGTGAACAACCGGTCGGTTACGCCACCTGGCAACAGGAAGGTTCGGGAGACCCTTCCGGACTTGGACCATGGGCCAAGGACAAACTCACAGTCGACCCAAACCCGATCCGGGATACGACCACCGAGTTCAGCACCGACACTGCCGAAAGAGTTGCCTCGCTCAACCCGACAAAGATCATTGCGGTGAACAGTGGTCTCGAAGCTGACAAGAAGGCGCTGCTCGAGCAAATTGCGCCAACTACCTTCCACTCGGATGCATACGAAGATTGGCAAGTGCCGTGGGATGAGCAGATTAAGGAAATCTCCAAGGCGTTGAATAAGGAAGCCGAAGGCGAAAAACTCATCGCCGATTCCGAGCAGGCTTTCCAAGATTTCCGCGAAGCTCACCCTGAGTTGCAAGGCAAAACAGCGGTAATCGGCATGCCTTACGACGGAAAGTTTGGCGTATACACCTCGGGCGACGGCCGCGGCTCCTTCATTGAAAAGCTTGGTTTCAAGATCCCAGAGAAGTTCAACGGCGATGGCTCCAGCTTCTTCCTCGACTGGTCGCCTGAAAACTACGTCGACTTCAACGACGTGGACTACCTCTTCGTGCTGGACTACTACGGCGCAATCGATGCGCTGAAGAACGACGAGAAATTCATGGACCTTGATGTCAACAAGCGTGGCGGGGTCTACTGGCTAGACACCGATACCGCCAATGCAATGAGCATGCCGAACCCCCTCACCATCCCGTACGCAATCGAGCAAATCAAAAAGTCGCTCTAGAAGTGGTGCTTACCGGGGGACAACCAGTGGGCCCCCATTTACCGGGTCGGTTGCCACGACAGCAGGCAGATCAAAAACGCTGTTCAGCAAAGTCTCCGTGACCACCTCGGCAGGCGCACCGACCGCACGAACCTCGCCACGCTGCATCACGATAAGTTGATCCGAGTAGCGTGCTGCGAGGTTCAAATCATGCAACACCATGAGCACGGTTCGCCCCTCTTGATCAGCGAGTCGACGTACGAGCGACAAGACCTCGACGGAGTGAGACAGGTCGAGGTATGTCGTCGGCTCGTCCAAAAACACGAGCGGAGTGTCCTGCGCCAAGACCATCGCGATCCAGGCACGCTGGCGCTGTCCGCCAGAAAGCCGTTCGAGTGGACGATCTGCAAACTCTGCAATATTGGTCAGTTCCATCACCGCATCAACCGCACGCGCATCCTCAGCAGAAGCCTGTCGTAGCCAAGACTGATGCGGGTGGCGTCCGCGGCTGACCAAGTCACGAACCGTCAGTCCCTCGGGGGCGACAGGCGTCTGTGGCAATACTGCTAGCTGACGCGCAATCTCTCGGCGCTTCATTTTCGACGTGTCTACGCCGTTCAGCATTACCGTGCCGCCATCGCGCGCAATAAGCCCTGCTGTAGCTCGCAACAGCGTTGACTTGCCGCAACCGTTGGGGCCGATGATTGTGGTGACACCGCCTTGGGGCACGTCGAGATCAATGCCGTCAACGATGACGGAAGCCCCATAACTCACCTTGAGATTTCGAACCTGAAGCATCATACGGACACCTTTCGTGTTGCGCGTAGCAGTGTGTAGAGCAGTGCTGCGCCACCAATCGCAGTTGTAGCTATGCCCACCGGCAAGTTCCCCGGCACCAGGGTGCGCACTGCTAAGTCTGCGCCAGACACAATCGCCGCGCCAGCGAGCATCGCTGTTCCTAAAGGTGGCGTTGCTGCTTGTGTGATCTTGCGTCCAATCTGTGGCGCAACAAACGCCACAAAAGCTATCGGACCAGACGCCGCGACGGCCACCGATGCCAGCACTACAGCCATGAGCATGAGGATGAGTTGCATATGCCGGGGCTCCACCCCGAGGCCAGCAGCCGTATCCTCCCCGAGCGAGAGCGCCTGCAGATTGAAGGCTGCCCACCGCAAGAACGGAACGACGACTGCCAGCGCAATAAGTACGGCGAGTGCATCGCGCCAGCTAGCAGAACCCACCGAGCCGGTCACCCACGCCTGCGCCTTGCCCACGTCACGATAGTCGGCGCGAACGAGCAGGAACGAGGTATATGCCATCGCCAGTGCATTGATAATGATCCCGGCGAAGACAAGCTGGAAAGACCCGAGACCCGCGCCACGGCTCAGCCACCAGATTGCCGCAGACACTGCTAATCCACCGAGGAACGCACTGAGCGGGACCCCCAGAAGATGCAGCAGCATTCCGGAGCTTCCACCAGCAAGTAACGCAGTCAATGCGAAAGCGGAGGCACCCGAAGTGACGCCCAAGATGTCTGGGCTCGCCAATGGATTCCTCGTGATGGTCTGGAAGATCGCCCCCGCAAAACCAAGCGCAGCTCCTACTCCCAAAGCAGTTACCACCCGCGGCAGACGCCACTGAACAATCACCGTACGAGCCAATTCTGTGGATTGGCCCATGAGCGCAGAAGCGACATCCCGCACCGTAAGCCCGAAGTCCCCGACTATAACGCCGCCAAGGGCCGCGGCGAAAGCCAACACCGCAAGGACACCATTCGTCACGAAAACCCGCATCACAGTTTCGCCCCTTTGCGCAAGAGGTACAGGGCAAATGGGGCACCAACGAAGGCGAGCGTGATGCCCACCTGCAATTCGCCGGGCCTGGCGATGACGCGGCCGATAACGTCGGCAAGCAAAAGCAACGTGGCCCCAGCCAACGCGGAACACGGTAGTACCCAGCGGTAATCGGGCCCCGTGAAGGCGCGCACAAGGTGTGGAACAACCAGACCGACGAACCCGATTGGGCCCGCCCCAGCCACCGCGGCACCCGTGAGCAATGCAACCAGGACGATGCCCACGGCCCGCGAGAGGGGGACGCTCACGCCAAGTGCGCTTGCCACATCGTCTCCCAAGTTCAGGAGGTTCACCCTGTTTGCCATGGCGAAGGCCCCCACTAGTCCGAGGAGAATCACCGGGGCAAGCACCGTGACCACCTGCATGTCACGCCCAGCGATAGCGCCCGCCGTCCAAAACCGCATCTCGTTGAGGCTTTGTGTATTGGTCAGCACGATGCCGCTGGTGAGCGCACTACAAACCGCGCCCAGCGCAGAACCACCGAGCACAACCATGATCGGGCTCGATCCCAGGCTCCTCATACTGAGTGTGAACACGAGCGCCACCGCAAGTATTGCGCCAAGGAATCCCACCCCAACAGTGTCCAACACCGTCATTGAGCCATGAAAGGAAATGGCTGCAGCCACCGCAAGCGCCGCACCAGGGCCTACACCCAGCAAGTTTGTGTCTGCGAGCGGGTTTCGGGTGTGTCCCTGCAGCAACGCCCCCGCTGTGCCCAAGGCTGCCCCCACCAACAGGCCGAGCAGGGTGCGCGGAACCCGAAGCTGTGCAATGATCTTCGCCTCGTCGCTGGAGGCCTCAAGCCTTTCGGCTCCTCCCGAGAATGCCAACACAATTCCGTCGCGAACCGCGCCCAACGTTGCCCCGAAACCCATTTCACGCGCCCCGAACAGAAGAGACACTAATGCCGCGCACACGGTGGAAGCCGCAAGGAAAGCGACAAGCCCTACACGTTTATCCACTTTGTAACCCCGTTATCGCCAATACCCCATAAACGACACGTGGTGGCGAGGCACACCCGCCTCTTTCACCAGGAGCCGCCGCATCGCCGTCACAGCCGTGTTCTTCCCTGCGATCCAGTAATAGGTGTGCCCTGCAGTATCCGACGTGGGACCTATCAATTCTCCACTGCTGGAATACGTGGGTGTCTCCCAGACTTCATCGAGCTGGGCTTCATCCACAAGACCAGGTTCTCCATTTTCCAACGAAGCGGAGGCACAACGGGATCCAACTTCCTGTTTCAGCTGCGCAAGAAGCAAGCCTCCATAGTCGAAGTCCCCCTCTGCACGAAAATGCCACCGGACATCAACCTGTGAAGGGGAGTCGATGGGCAGGTGATTGCCGGCGGGCACCTCGATATCAACCGAACCAGCGAGCCCCTCGGGCCAATCCTCCAGGATACGAGCCATTGCAGGCAACGCGGTTTCATCGCCGTAAAGACGGGCAATCCCAGCAGATCCGGGGTTAAATTCAATACCAACACCGGAATCATCGTCGCGGGTTGGTCCAATAATCAGCAGCTGCTGTCCAGGGTGAGCGTCTTGTGCCCACGCCGAGGCGGGACCGGGACTATCGCTGTGCAAAACAAAATCCACATCCACTTCGTCAGGGCTGTCAGCACTTCGCCGGAACTCCCGAATGGAATAGGTACGCAGGTGTCCGCGCGTGTGCTCCGGCATCGCACGCCATGTGTCCCACCACCCCTCTTCGGGAAGCTCGAACAGACCGCTGGCAGGCGGGATCAGCAGCTTGATACGCAAATCTCTGATCGGAACGGCGGGCCCCATGGCGTCGATCCCGGTGAACGTCACCCGCTGGAAACTCGGCGCAATACGTTCACTCCGGACGACGGTTGCAAGAAAAGACCTAAAACTCACCCCGTAAATTATATAGGCTTGCCTAACCTATAGAAAGTGTGAAGCGCGCAGTCCCCTAGCGCCCGCGTAGCTGGAGTCGGCTAGCCACCTTCAAAGCAGGTGACAGCAGGGGCATCATCAACCGCTACCTCGTATCGACGTTCGTCGACCCGGCGAAGTAAAAGGCGGATACATTCTCTTTAGCGATGGGTAGGACGCACTGATCGGAACCGGTTTGGTGCTTGTCCGACGCAAGCGGCCCTGAGCTTCCCTGTCACCAGGAGTGAGCGCGCTCGTTGTTCATATCGTCGTCGGCACCCATCCATTAAGCTCTGACACAGTGATTTCGACCCGCCATTTCGTCTGAAGGGAATAACATGCGCAGGCCTTACTACAGGACATCACGCGGACGCGTCATTGCAGGAGTCTGTGCGGGGCTCGCAGAACGCTACGGTCGCAGCCCAGAAACAATCCGTTGGTGGTACGCAGTAGCGCAACTATTTAGCTTGCCCGCCATTGCCACCTATATCCTCCAGTGGTTGTTGTATCCGCTCGACGATAACCCTGAGCCGCCGGAAACTGAGCAACCTGCAAGCTGACCAGCCAAGAGACGAGGTGGCGTGCCAGGTACCGCGCGCCACCGAATCTATCGGCAACGTCCTACACGTACAGGTGCAGTCCCGTACATTTATGGCATACCTATTAGTAGCTACATGCCGCTAGGTGTTTCCACATGTTTCATTTCCTTCCGTTACTAGCCATCCTTCTCGACTACTTCCTCGAAGTTCCGGATACAGCATCGGAGCCTGAATCACTGATAGGAAGCATCATCAGCACCTTCGGGCCATTTTCCGCGTTGGTGTTTGGAATAGTGGCACTGCTCTTGCGGCCGCTACCTCGGAAGTTTGCTGTTATCTCCAGCGCAGTCGGCCTGCTAGGTCTCATCGCAATCATTGTGCCCATGGTCCTGGCCCCCAGCCCAGAATCGTTTATACACGTTTGGATTCCGCTTCCGGCAGGGTTACTGCTCGCAGGAATCTACGTCCTCATCATTTCCCACATAGAGCAGGCCAATCCCGTGTTAGTACTTCGTCAAGACACGAGCAGGCTATCGATGCCCGGCGCGATCACGGCCGCTTTTCTCATTCTTACTGCGGGGCGGCTACTCACTGCCCATGCGTGGCCGTCCCCGGAGGGAATCTTGGTAGGCACCGTCTGCACCCTGGCCACGCTCGCGTTTTATGAGATGAATTGGAAGTACCTGGTTGGCGCTGTGGTCATTATTCAAGCTGCGCAAATGTTTTATTCCGTACTCCCGGTCGAGGCATACATGCTCCACGAGGTGCAGCTTGCCGTCAAGGTTGCTTGCATTCTCGAGATTATCCGCGCAGGCACCCGCGAACATCTACTGAAGCAAGCATCGCGCAGCGAATCCCCGCGCAGCTGCTGAGGAAAAACGTGTAAGCGTGGCTTGTGCCTTCCGGCGGATCTGCACCGATCAGATCGATAGCACTACCCGCTCATAGTCTTCTACCAGCACGTTCGGCACTTTGAAATGGTTTCACTCGTCATTTTGGAGGTCCATCCCCACCGACAGCACAAAGCCCTCAACCGAGCGCCCATGCCACTTCGCCCTGACAGATGCTCTAGACACTGCCATCATGCCCAGGCTGGCAATTGTTCACCCATTCGGTACAGATGGTGAGGCAATCATTGGGAGCAGGTGCGCTTTCCACCTATCCTTTGATGTTGCTTCAAATAGCAAAGGATAGATGTCTAAGTTTATAGGTTGGGTACGACATCACAACTTTGCATGCTAACTTATGACGTATGGTGTGGCCGAGTGTGACTTATGAGACTTTGCCGTGGCAGGCTGCAACCGAGAATATATCGCGTCGGGCGCAGCTACGTACGCCGCGAAAATACGAGAGCGCCATAGTCCCGCGCATCGCTGACGAGGAATTGCAGCTACGCCCTGAAACGCTTGCAGCCGCGGATCGAGCAACCATCGCGGTGACGCGTTTCGACGCCACACACGCCACAGACCTCATTCCTTTTATCCCACTTTTGCTGCGCGGTGAAGCCGTCGCATCGAGTAGAATTGAACAACTTACCTCCTCGTCTCGCAAGATATTTGAAGCGGAACTTTCTGGTTCGGGGTCGGCCAATGCAAAGCTGATCGTGGCGAATGTTCGACAGATGCAACGGGTGATTGCAGTTGATACAGCAACAACTGAAACGTTGTTGGCGATGCACAGTGTGCTTCTGCAGGACGCTGCACCGAGGATCGCAGGTCGACTGCGCGAGCAGCCGGTGTGGATCGGTGGACCGGACAACCACCACCCGGGCGGTGCATTGTTCGTTCCGCCGCACCACGATCATGTACCGGAGCTGTTGGCGGATCTGGAGAGGTTCATGTCGCGCCGCGACATCCCAGCGTTGGCGCAGGCCGCGATTACACACGCTCAGTTGGAAACCATCCACCCCTTCGCGGACGGAAACGGGAGGACAGGGAGAGCCCTCGTTCATGTGTTGCTGAAAACCCACGGCATCAGTGTCAATGGGTCGGTGCCAATCTCTGCAGGTTTGCTATCCCATATTGATGACTACTTTGCTGCACTGGACGCATACCGGCAAGGTGACGCCGACCAAATCGTCAACCTTTTCGCAGCAAGTGCGCTCGAAGCCGTCGAGTACGGCACGTGGATCGCAGATGAACTGAATACGCTGCTGGATGAGTGGAAGCAACAGTTGGCCGCACGCTCCGATGCCCTTGTATGGAGAGTGCTCCCGTTGTTGTTGCAGCGGCCGGTAATCACCACGCGGATTGTGGTAGAGGAATTAGGAGCGACGCAGACCTCAGCAGGAAATGCGCTCGAAGCACTCGCGCAGGTCGGCATCGTTACCGGAGCACAGCTGGACAGACGCACCCGCGCCTGGCGAGCCCCCGACGTGTTGGATTTGCTCGATGAGTTCGCCGAGCGGAGGCGACGCACTTGAGACGCAGAGCCCAGCGCCGCGATACCTTCGGCGAGAATCACTTGGTTGGCCTTGATGGCAACGGCGGCGCTGGCACGCATCGCACTGATCGTGGCAGGACCTGTGCCGAATATTCTGTGGGCCGCGCTGGTGGGCGCAGCCGCTGGCTGCCTGGTACGCATCACCGATAGGAAGAAGCCGTAGCGTAGGGCCAAGAGCTGCGCGCACCAAATCCCCGAATTTCGGTTGGGCGCCGAGACGTTTCCCCAGGTCGCGCGAAGTCGACGCGGGAATTTGGTGCGCGTACAAGAGAAAGAGTGCCAATAGACACAACCCGAATTACCCTAGACATTCAAACTAGCAGGTAAGAAATGTTCTAGATATAAACGGGTGCGTCCTTTGGCACTCACCCCTCAAGACCCCGCCGAAACCCCAAGCGAACCCCTAGTGCCCGCGCTTCTGGTCCAGCGGCTCGCCGTCCTCGAAGTGGGGGCGCAGGTGGTTGTCGAACAGGGACAGGGCAGCGCCGATGGCCATGTGCATGTCCAGGTACTGGTAGGTACCCAGGCGACCACCGAATAGGACGCCGTTCTTGCGGGATTCCTCGGCGGCGAGTTCGCGGTATTTCAGCAGCTTGGCGCGGTCTTCAGGGGTGTTGATTGGGTAGTACACCTCGTCGTCGTCGGTGGCGAAGCGGGAGTACTCCTTCACGATCACCGTCTTGTCCGTTGGGTACTCGGTGCGCTCTGGATGGAAGTGGCGGAACTCGTGGATGCGGGTGTAGGGGACGTCGGCGTCGTTGTAGTTCATCACCGAGGTACCCTGGAAGTCGCCTGTGTCCAGTACTTCCTGTTCGAAGTCGAGGGTGCGCCAACCGAGGTGGCCTTCGGCGTAGTCGAAGTAGCGGTCGAGCGGCCCGGTGTAGACCACTGGGATGCCGGTGAACTCGTCGCGGATGTCGAACCAGTCGGTGTCGAGGCGGACGTCGATAAGTTCGTGATCGGCCATGTTCTCGAGCCAGGCGGCGTAGCCGTCGACGGGCAGGCCTTCGTATTTGTCGTTGAAGTAGCGGTTGTTGAAGGTGTAGCGAACTGGCAGGCGGGAGATGATTTCCGGCGGCAGTTCGGTCGGGTCGGTCTGCCACTGCTTGGCGGTGTAGTGCTTCACGAATGCCTCGTACAGCGGCTTGCCGATCAGCGCGATGCCACGCTCTTCGAGGTTCGTAGCCTCGGCGGGATCGCGGCCCTCGCGCTGCTCCTCGATCAGCTTGCGGGCCTCGTCCGGCGAGTAGTACTTGCCAAAGAACTGGTTGATCAGGCCCAGACCCATTGGGAACTGGTAGGCGGTGCCGTCGTGCATCGCGAAGACGCGGTGCTGGTAGTCGGTAAAGGAGGTGAAGCGGTTGACGTACTCCCACACGCGCTCGTTGGAGGTGTGGAACAGGTGCGCACCGTACTTGTGCACCTCAATGCCGGTTTCCGGCTCCTTTTCGGAGTAGGCGTTGCCGCCGATGTGGTTGCGCTTCTCCACCACGAGCACCCGCTTACCCAGCTCGCTGGCGGCTTGCTCTGCCACGGTGAGGCCGAAGAATCCGGATCCAACAACAATGAGGTCGTAAGTCATACGGCCATTTTGTCACATTTCTTTTCGACGCCCCTCCGCACGACACGCCAAGCCTCAAGAATCACTTGAGACTTTAACTTGCACTACACTTCACTGGAGTAACCTTTATCCCTATAGCCACAGGAGTTAAAACGTGCAACAGCGGAAGCGCCTGAATGGGCAATCCTCCAGGATGCGCCCTCTGATGGCTGCGGTGATGTCCGTGGCCCTCGTTGTCGCCGGAGCGTTCGGCGGCAACCACATTGTCCAGGTCCAGTCAGCGGCACCGGCGCAGATGGACGTCTATAACGCCAGCGAGTCCTTCGCCAAGGGTGCGAATATCACCGTGGATGACGCAGCGGTGCGCACCCAGGGTGAGGAGACCGAGGAGCGTCGTGTGGTCAAGGAGTTCACCCGCGACCGCGAGTTCACGCTGTTTGGCCTGACGTGGAAGGGCGACCGCGACATCGTCGCCTACGTGCGTGCCCAGCGTGCCGACGGCAGCTGGACGGAGTGGTTCGAGATGGATCCGCTCGATGCAGCACCCGGCACCGACACGTTTGGCACCGAGCCGATCTTCGTGGAGCCGACGAAGCGTGTTCAGGTCTCCACGGGCAACGTCGATCTCCTGGAGAACGGCCGCAAGGACTCCACTGCACCGAATACGGCCACCGACATCCAGGCCGTGTTTATCGACGGCGGCACCGGCACCGTCAACGGCAACATCAAGCCAGTCGTCGACTCCTACACCTACGGGATGCCGAAGGTGATCACGCGCGCGCAGTGGGGTGCTGGCAAGAACAGCAACCCGACGTACACCGCGCCGGTCACGGCTGCGACGGTCCACCACACCGCTGGTTCCAACAACTACACCGAGGCGCAGGCGCCGGGCATCGTCCGCGGCATCTGGAACTACCACACCTACACCCTGGGCTGGGGCGATGTGGGCTACAACGCCATGGTCGATAAGTACGGCAACATCTACGAGGGCCGGTACGGCGGGCTCGACCGCGCGGTCCAGGGCGCGCACGTGGGTGGCTTCAACCAGAACACCTGGGGCGTGTCCGTGCTGGGCAACTACCAGACTGCGGTGCCGACGCAGGCGTCGCTGCAGGCGCTGGGCGACATCATCGGCTGGAAGGCTGCTGTCTCCGGGTTCGACCCGATGGGTTCGAGCTACCACTACGCTGACTTCGATTTCAAGGGCAGCAAGTACCGCGCCGGCCAGGGCGGGATGTTCCCGAACATCAACGCGCACCGGGACTTCCACTACAACGAGTGCCCAGGTCAGAACTTGTACAACCAGATGGGCACGGTGCGCACCATCGCGAACACGAAGTACCGCGCGCTGAAGAACTCCTCCGAGTTCACCCCTCCTGGCGACTACACGGGACCGGTCACCGACACCACGGTCGGCGACCTGCTCGACGCGCTGGGCTCCGGTAAGAAGGAATCGGACACCGTCACGAACCCTGACGGCACCACGACCCAGGTGACCAACTCGGGCTCCTCCGACAACATCTCCCTGTCGGGTATTGCCTCGGGTGACGCGGTGGCGATCGCAGCGGCCGTCGGCACCTTGGCTGGCCTGATCTTCCTGTACGCGAAGGCGAACGACCTGCTGCCGGGAGGCATCCAGAACCTCGCAGGTGTGGAGATCGCTCCGGGGCTGACGCTGCAGCAGATCGCCCCGTACATCGAGCCGATGCTGAAGTTCGCTGGCCAGAACGACCTGGCTGCGGTGTGGAAGCAGTTCGAGCCGACGCTCGGCGCCGTCATCGGTGGCGTCGGCGGCGTGGGCGGCAACGACTTCGGCTTCTTCCAGAACGGCATCGCCGTGCGCAACGCGAAGGGCGAAGCGTTCACGATGTTCACGAAGATTGCGAACGCCTGGCTCCAGCAGGGTCTCGACGCCGGCCCGCTCGGCCTGCCGGTCAACTCCGAGCACCCGATTGGCGACGGCCTCTTCCGCGTCGACTTCCAAGGCGGCGACATCACGTACAACCAGCACACCAACACCATCAACATTGGCGTGCACTAGCAACGGCTAGCGGCTAGGCAAGGTTATAGGAACGGCGTACCGCATCTTCCCACGCGGCGACAAGCACTTCGCGAGTCGCCGCGTTTGCCGTATCTTCCCAGGTTGTGGGCGTGCCGAGGGAAAGTGGAGCGTCGAGAAGCCCGGCGCCCATCCCCGCCGCCGAGGCCGCGCCCATGACGGTGGTTTCGATGTTGCCGGGGCGCACGACGCGGGTGCCCAGGATGTCGGCCTGCATCTGCATGAGGAGGTCGTTGGAGGTCATGCCGCCGTCGACGCGCAGCTCGCGCAGTTCGACGCCCATCGCTTCGACGACCTCGCGGGTCTGTAGGCATGTTGCTTCGAGGGCGGCGCGCGCGATGTGGCGGCGGTCCACGAAGCGGTTCAGACCGGTGATGACGCCGCGGGCGTCCGGGCGCCAGCGCGGCGCGAACAGCCCGGAGAACGCAGGCACGATGACGACACCGCCGCTGTCCTGGACCTCGCTGGCGAGTTTCTCGGATTCGGCGGCGGTGCGCAGGATCCCGAGCTGGTCGCGAAGCCACTGGATGAGCGATCCGCCCACCGCGACGGAGCCCTCCAGGGCGTAGACGGCGGGCTGCCCGGCGCACTGGTAGGCAACGGTGCTGAGCATGCCGGTCTCGCTGAAGGTGGGCGTGGTGCCGGTGTTGAGCAGCATGAACAGGCCGGTGCCGTAGGTCATCTTCGCAGCACCCTCTTCGAGGCCGCCTTGGCCGAAGAGCGCCGACTGCTGGTCGCCGAGCACGCCGCAAATGGGCACGTTGGCCAGCGGACCCCGGTTGCGGACCTGGCCGAAGTCGCCGACGGACGGGCGGATCTCCGGCAGGATTTCGGGCGGCACGCCGATGGCTTCGCACAGGTCGGGGTCCCACTGGAGGGTTTCCAGGTCCATCAGGAGGGTGCGGCTGGCGTTCGTGACGTCGGTGACGTGCAGTGCGTTGTCAGGGTCGCGCTGGCCGCCGGTGAGGTTCCAGATCAGCCAGGTATCCATGGTGCCTGCGAGCAGCTCGCCACGGGCAGCACGCTCGCGGGCGCCGTCGACGTGGTCGAGGATCCAGGCCCACTTCGGCCCGGCCGGGTACGAGTTGCGCAGCAGCCCGGTGGTGGCCTGGAACTCGGTGGCGTCGCCGTCGTAGGAGGTGCGGGTGTCCTGCCACACGATGGCGTTGTAGATGGGCATGCCGGTTGCGCGTTCCCAGATGACGGCGGTTTCACGCTGGTTGGTCAGGCCCAAAGTGGCGATGGCGGCTTCGTCGATATCTGCGCTGGCCACGGCGTCGCTCATGGCGCGGCGCGTGTTGCGCCAGATCTCGAGTGGGTCGTGCTCGACCCAGCCTTCGCGCGGCAGGATCTGCCGGTGCTCGAACTGCGCCTGCGCGATCACCTTGCCGCCCGTAGTGGCGACTACGAACCGGGTTGATGTTGTGCCTTGATCAATAGCCGCCAGCAACGTCATGAGTTAAAACCAGTGCTCCAGTACTTGTGCCACGCCGTCTTCATCATTCGATGCGGTCACAATATCAGCGGCGTCCTTCACCGCGTCCGTCGCGTTGCCCATGGCAACGCCCATGCCGGCCCACGCCAGCATCTCAACATCGTTTTGCATGTCGCCGAACGCCACCACCTGAGACGGGTCGATCCCGTATTGGGCCGCCAGGTAGGAAACACCTGCCGCCTTGGTCACGCCGGGGCGCGAGAACTCGAGCAGCCCCTCCTCCATGGAGTAGGTCACGTGCGCGATGTCCTGGTCGATCTCGGGGGCGATCATGTCGAACATCTCTGCTGCCATCAGGTCCGGGCAGCGCACGAGCAGCTTCGCCGCAGGTTCTGCCAGCAGCTCCTCGACGTGGACGACGCCGAAGCGGGCGTCCCAGGCGTCCGGGTTGTACTCCGGCGTGATCAGGAAGCACTCTTCCTCCGGGTCGAGCGCGCTCTGGCTCAGCCGTTCCACCCCGTAGCCCACGGTCACGTCGGCTTCCCCCATCACCTTTTCGACGACCTCCACGGTCTCCTGCATACTCTCCGGGGACAGCGCGAAGGATTTCACCACTTCGTCGTGTTCTGGGTCGTAGATGACGGCGCCGTTGGCGGCCACACAGACCGGCTCGAACGGCAGCTGCTCGAGCACCGGCAGCAGCCAGCGGTGGGGGCGCCCGGTGGCCAGCCCGAACTTGGTTCCGCCGCGCACAGCCCGCGCGACGACCTCCAGCAGACGAGGTGTCACCCGTCCGTAGGAGTTGAGGAATGTGCC
Organism: Corynebacterium sp. NML98-0116; assembly: GCF_001767255.1. Classification (GTDB taxonomy): domain Bacteria; phylum Actinomycetota; class Actinomycetes; order Mycobacteriales; family Mycobacteriaceae; genus Corynebacterium; species Corynebacterium pseudogenitalium. The sequence continues at coordinate 199,435 of NZ_CP017639.1, read as the reverse complement.
ATCGATGTCACTGATGATCAGGCTGGGGGCGTTCATGTTATTTCCCTTTCTTTGCCTCGCGTTCTTTTCGGCGAATTTCGGCTGCTTCTTCAAGAGTCGGTGCGCTCCCTCCGAGCGAGGCCGGCATCCATGGCTCGCCGGGCTCGAAGGGTCCGAAGCGCGTTTCGTATTCGGCGCGGGTGGTCTCCAGCATGGCTTCCATCGCTGCCTTGAGCCTACCCGTGGCTTCTTCAACGGTGCCGTCGACAGCAACGGGTTCCCCGTAGCGGATGATGACCGGAATGCCCGAGCGTCCGAGCCGTTTCGGCTGGTCTTTGGTCCACAGGCGCTGGGAGCCCCAGATCACGCAGGGCACGAGCGGCACTCCGGCCTGGCGAGCGATGCGCACGGCGCCCGTCTTAAAGTCCGCAATCTCGAAGGAGCGCGAAATCGTGCCCTCCGGGAAGATGCCGACGATCGCCCCTTCGCGCAGGGCGGCAACGGCGGCGTCGATAGCCCCGGCGCCCGCCGAGCGGTCCACAGGGACGTGCCCCATGTTGCGCAGCAGCCACCGCAGCACCGGAATGCCGAAGACTTCCTTCTTCGCCATGAACCGCACCAGGCGCTCCCCGCGCAGGTACGGGCCAATGCCCGCCAGCATGAAGTCAAGGTAGCCGGTGTGGTTGATCGCCAGCATCGCCCCGCCGTCCAGCGGGACGTGCTCGAGGCCGTGGACCGTCGCCTTCGTCCCGGCGAACCGGAAGTAGCGCTTTGCCGCGCGCACAATCCGCTGGTAGAAGCGGTTCTGCATATCACCGCTGTGCGGCCGCGGGGCGGTATAGCCGTCTGCTACTTCAAACAGTCCATCAATCGTGCGCATTAGGGAACCAGTACGTCCTTCCCAACCCACGGGCGCAGCGCCTCAGGCACCTTCACGGAGCCGTCGGCCTGCTGGTTGTTCTCGAGGATGGCGACGAGCCAGCGCGTCGTCGCGAGCGTGCCGTTCAAGGTGGCGGCGGTCTGGGTCTTGCCGTTCTCGTCGCGGTAGCGGATGGACAGGCGGCGCGCCTGGAACGTGGTGCAGTTCGAGGTCGACGTCAGCTCGCGGTACGTATCTTGCGACGGCACCCACGCCTCGGTGTCGAACTTGCGTGCAGCGGACGAGCCGAGGTCACCAGCGGCGACGTCGATAATGCGGTACGGCACCTCGACTGCGGCGAGCATCTCGCGCTCGAGTCCGAGCAGCTTCTGGTGCATCTCTTCGGCGTCCTCAGGCTTGCAGTACGCGAACATCTCCAGCTTGTCGAACTGGTGGACGCGCAGGATACCGCGGGTGTCCTTGCCATAGGAGCCGGCCTCGCGGCGGAAGCAGCTGGACCAGCCGGCATAGAGCAGCGGGCCGTCCGAGAGGTCAATAATTTCGTCGGTGTGGTAGCCGGCCAGCGCCACCTCAGAGGTGCCAACCAGGTAAAGGTCGTCGCGCTCGAGGTAGTAGATCTCCTCGTCATGCTCGTCAAGGAAACCAGTACCCTGCATGACGTCCGGGCGGACCAGGACCGGCGGGATCATGACCTTGAAGCCGGCCTCGCGGGCTTTCTGCGCGGCGAGCATCATCATGCCCAGCTGCATCCAGGCGCCGTCGCCGACCAGGTAGTAGAAGCGCGCGCCGCCAACCTTGGTGCCACGCTTCATGTCAATAATCCCGAGGTTCTCACCCAGCTCGAGGTGGTCCTTCACCTCAAAGTCGAAGGTCGGGACCTCGCCGACGTGCTCGAGGACCACGAAGTCCTCCTCGCCGCCAGCCGGTGCGCCCTGGATCGGGTTCGGGATCTTGTACTGCAAGTCCTGCACGGCCTGCTCTGCCTCAGCCTGCTTGGCCTCGGCGGCCTTCACCTTAGCCTTGAGTTCGTTCGAGCCCTCGAGCAGCGCCGGGCGCTCCTCCGGGGAAGCCTGGCCAATCTTCTTGCCGAAGGCCTTCTGCTCCGCACGCAGCTCATCTGCTGCCTGGATAGCCTCGCGGCGCTGCTCGTCGGCCGCTAGCAGCTGATCGACGAGGGAGGGATCCTCGCCACGGGCGGTTTGGGACTCTCGGACGTCGTTTGCATTCTCGCGCAGAAATTTCAGATCAATCACGCACACAACTCTACCCGGTTCCGCCCCTCCATACGCCACCTGCGCCGCCGCCCCGCTCTGGTAATAACCAGTGCGCTATGGTGGGGGTATGTCCACGCCCGAGCAGCCCCCACCGAAATCCAGGAAGGCCCCCTCCCGAAACACGCGCAGCTGCGCATCATCCTCGAAGAGTACTGCCGCAATGAGCTGTCTCCAGGAGACCCGCTGCCCGGCGAACGCGCCCTCGAAGAAACCTATAACGTCTCCCGCATCACGGTGCGTCGCGCGATCGGGGATCTCGTCGCCCAGGGGAAACTCCGCCGAGTCCGGGGCAAGGGCACGTTCGTGGCGCCGAGCCCGCTGGTGAGCAAGCTGCAGCTGGCAAGTTTTTCTGAGGAGATGCAGGCGCAGGGCGTAGTGGCGTCGTCAAGTATTTTGCTGGCGGAGCGCGCGCCAGCGCCTCAAGAAGTCGCTGAGTACTTCGGCACCCCGCCGCACACAGAGCACATCCACCTGCGTCGCCTCCGGCTTGGCGACGCCCAACCCTACGCCGTCGACGACGGCTGGTACAACGGCGAGCTGGTCCCCGACCTGCTGGAACACGACCTGCAGGCGTCGGTGTACGAGGTACTCGATAAGCGTTACAACCTCGGCATCACCAAAGCTGAGCAGACCGTGACCGCCGTGAATGCCGGCGCGACCGTCGCCCCGTTACTCGAGGTGCCGGCGAACCGCGCGCTGCTGCGAATCGTGCGCTATGCGCAAAGCCATGGCACACGTGTGGAATACTGTGCCAGTGTGTACCGGACGGATCGTTATAGTCTGCACACACAGGTACTGCGCAACCTCGAGGGATAGGAAATGCACATGGCTAGCAGGACAACAGCGCTGCGCGGCTTTCTCGTCGCGCTGCTCGCGGGTGCGGTCGGCTTCGGCTCCTACACCTACAACGCCTCACCCGCGCCGCAAGGCGGCACTGATGCATCTGGGGTATCGACGTCCACTCCGAAGCGACAGAGCAAGAACAAGCCAGCGCCGTTCACCACGGCGGACCAAGGCGCCTGCCTGACCTGGGAAGCCGATGCCGAGGGCCACATCACCGCCTTCGAGCAAACCGACTGCGCACTCGAGCACCGCTTTGAAATCTCCGCGCGCGAGGACCTGGCCACCTATCCCACCTCCGAGTTCGGGCCGTCTGCGCCGATGCCGAACCAGACCCGCCAGGCACAGCTGCGCGAGGAGCTGTGCGGAGGCGCAACCCTGCGCTACCTCAACGGCGCCTTCGACCCGAACGGGCGCTACTCCATCGCGCCGATCCTGCCACCCGCGGCCGCGTGGGAAGAGGGTGACCGCACCATGCTGTGCGGCCTGCAGGAAACCGACCGCGACGGCACCCCAATCCTGACCACGGGCCGCGTGTCCGAGCAGGACCAGGCGCGCACCTTTAATCCCGGGGAGTGCGTAGCCATCGACGGCACCTCCAGCCTGAGCAGCGTGGATTGCAACGAGCCACACCAGATGGAGATCACCAGCACGGTGGACCTCGCACCGGTTTTCCCCGACCACACCCCGAGCATCGAGGAGCAGGACAACCACCTTCGCGACGTATGCACCGACGCCGCCCAGAAGTACATGGGCGCGGAGGAAAACCTCTACCAGATCGCGCTGCAGCCGTTCTGGACCACGCAGAAGCCGTCCGCATGGGAGGGTGGCTCGCACAGCGTGAACTGCGCGCTGGTCTTTTCGAATCCGGAGGGGCAGTTCGCTACCCTGACCGGGTCCGCGACCGCCGGGCGCGAAGTGCTCAAGATCGACGGCAACCCGCCACCGGAGCGTCCCGAGCGCCGCCCGCTTCGGGAGGAGCAGCCCCGACCATGATGGAGCCGGTCAGCCAGGACGCCTTCGAGGAGATGATCAACGACGCCCTGGACACCATCCCCGAGGAGTTCGCCCGCCACATGACGAACATGGTGGTGCTGGCCCGCGACTTCAACCCGGACGAACCCATGCTACTCGGACTGTTTGAGGGCATCCCCCTTACTGAGCAGCACTCAAACCACAGCGGGTTCCTGCCGGACGCGGTATTCGTGTACAAGGACGCACTCGAGGCGATGTGCAGCGACGAAGAAGAACTGCGCCACGAAGTAAAGGTGACCGTCCTCCACGAGGTCGGCCACTACTTCGGGCTCGAGGAGCACGAGCTGCACGAACTCGGCTGGGGTTAGCCGAAGCTATCCCTGCTTAGCGCAGCCCGTCCACCCATGCCTGGGCCTCCGCCAGGCGCGGGTTGCCGCTGGGCCACGTGGCCTGCTGCGCGCACGGCCACGACCCCAGATACGTAATCTGCGAGGACCGCAGGTACACAGCCCGCAGCGCCTCCGCCACGGCGGTGTCGTCGATATGCCCCACGATGTCCACGTGGAAGGAGTACGTGTTCGGCTCCTTGCGTGTTGGGCGTGACTCAATACGGGAAAGGTGCACGCCGCGGAACGCGAACTCCTGCAGCGCCGCCACCAGGGTGCCAGGCTCGTTCGGGGTCTGGAACACGATCGACGTCCTATCGTTGCCTGTACGCGGCGTTGGTTTCCCGGACGGACCAACCAGCACAAAGCGCGTCCGCGCCGTGGACAAGTCGGCCACGCCGCGCGCGTGCACCTCGAGCCCGAGCAGCTCCGCCGCGCGCTCCGGGGCCGCGGCCACGTCCGCCTCCCCCTCAGCGACGAGCTGCGCCGCGGCGCCGTTCGATGTCGTCGGGTGGAAGGTCGCGTTCGGGGCGTGGTCGGCCATCCAGCGCTTGACCTGCTGGTAGGCCACGGGGTGGGTGGCGAAGCGGGTGGCGTCGACAAGTGAAGCACCGGGGCGCGTCATGATTGCGAAGGCGATCTCCAGCTCGGTCTCACCGTAAATCTGCACCCCGGGCGCCTCGGTCAGTGCGTCCGTCGTCGCGGTGACCGCGCCGTCAACCGAGTTCTCCACCGCAACCACCGCGTAGTCCGCGCGCCCGGCGCGCACCTCGTTGAGCGCCTCCGCCGGGGAATCCACAGGCACAAGCTGCGGGTCGGGCAGGTCAAAGTTCCAGACGGCCTGCTCCGTGAACGTTCCCGCCGGGCCGAGGTACGCAATCGTTGTCATGGGGCTACTGTAGCCTGCATGCACACTCGGTACCGCGTCGAAGTCCTCCTTGTGCTGGCCGTCACCTTCGGCGCCAGCGGGCTGCGCGCCGCGCTGCGTCTAGTCGACTCGCTGTTGCAGGCGCCCCTCAACGAGCAATCGACGACGCTCTACTCCCAGGCGAGCTCCATCGGCTGGCTCGACGTGGCGCTCCAGGCGGTCTCAGCCCTTTCGCTTATCGGGTGGGGTGGCCTGGCGTGGTACCTGCTGGGCACCGCGTGGGTTGCGCCGAAGTGGCGCGACTGGCTGCGCGGCGCCGGGTTCGCGGCACTTATCGGCATCCCGGGGCTGGCGCTCTACATCGGGGCGGTGCGCTTCGGCTGGTCCAAGGTAGTCATCCCCACCACCGAGGCTGTCCAGATCCCCACTTCCCTCTTGTGGGCGTTCGCCAACGGGTTCGCCGAAGAAGTCGTGGTGGTGATGTACCTCTGCACCCGGCTGCGGCAGATGCGCTGGTCGGTACCCGCCACGATCGCCGCCTCCGCGATCCTGCGCGGCTCCTACCACCTCTACCAGGGGGTTTCCGCGGGCTTCGGCAACCTCGCGATGGGCGCCGTCTTCGCCTACTACTACCACCGCACCGGCAAAGTCTGGCCACTCATCCTCGCACACTTCCTTATCGACGCCGTCGCTTTTCTCGCCTACCCACTCCTGCCGTCTACACTGTTGCCATGAGTACGCCGCATTCCAACGATCCCCGGGATAACCTCGAAGACTTCGTGCTTGGCAGGGACGGCCAACCGCTCGTGGACCGCTACGGACGCCCCATCCGGAAGCGTCGCCCGCAGCGGGAGCAGCAACGGCCCCCTGCCTGGCAGGAACGGCCAGCCATCCGGCCGGAGCGGCGCGAGCCGCAGGAAACACGACAGTACAACCCGCGCGACTACGAACCGCGCGAATACCGGCCGCGCCAGTACCCGGCGCAGCAACGTCCAGCGCAGCACAGGCCGCCGCAGCAGCGCCCGGAGCGCGAGCACGTCCCGATGCAGGTCACGCAGCGGCCACAGCGACCCCCACGGCAGCGCACGCAGCGGCGGAGGGGGCGTCGAAAAGGTGGCTGCGGCCGTCTGCTCGCCGCCCTCCTCGTGGTGCTGCTCGCCCTCACCTTCCTTGTCGACGCCCGACTCTCCCGCGTCGACGCCCTGCCCGCCGAGCGCATCGCGAACACCTCGGGCACGAACTGGCTGCTCGTCGGGTCCGACTCGCGCACGGGCCTGAGCGAGGAGGACGCGGCGCGCCTCGGCACCGGCGGCGACCTGGGCACCACCCGCACCGACACGATCATGCTGCTGCACCTGCCGCTGTTCGGGAAGGCGACGCTGGTGTCCATCCCGCGCGACTCCTATGTGGCCGTGCCCGGCTACGGGCAGGAAAAGATCAACGCGGCGTTCGCCTACGGCGGCCCGCAGCTGCTCATCCAGACCGTTGAGCAGGCATCCGGCCTGCGGGTGGACCGCTACGCGGAAATCGGCATGGGTGGGTTGGCAAACATCGTCGACGCCGTCGGCGGCGTAGAAATCTGCGTGGCGGAGCCCATCCAGGACCCGCTGGCCAACCTGTTCGTCGAGCCCGGCTGCCAAACGATGGACGGCGCGACCGGCCTTGGGTACGTGCGCACCCGCGCCACCGCCCAGGGCGACCTGGACCGCGTCGGGCGCCAGCGCGAGTTCCTCGGCGCCCTGACCAGCCGCATCCTCTCTCCCGGCGTGCTGCTCAACCCCTTCCGGGCGCTGCCACTGCTGTGGACCGCCCCGGCCATGTTCACCGTGGGCAGCAAGGACCACGTATGGAACCTGGCCCGCATCGGGCTGGCGTTCAGCATGGGTCTGAACACGGAAACCATCCCGGTGGGCGGGTTTATGGACGCGGACGTCGGCAACGTGATCCTGTGGGACGAGGTCGCTGCCGAGCAGCTCTTCTCGTCACTCAGGTAGGCCCCCGAATAGCCCCCGTGTAGCCCGGTCGCCCTCTGTTTAGATGGTGACCTGGCGGGACTTGATGTTGTCCAGCTGCTTGCGCTCGTCGGCGCTGAGCTGGGCCTCGTTCGCGTACTCGGCCTCGATGGCCTTGTTCAGCGCCACCAACGCATCCGCGTAGGACGCAGGCTCCACCGCCGGGTCCAGGTCCCACACCGGGACCACAACACCATGGGTGCGGAACGCGCCAGCGAACTTCGTGCCTTCACCCAGGTTGAGCTCACCGCGCGCCGCGATGCGCGCCAGCGCCGAGAGCATCTGGTTCTCGTTATCCTCGGTGCGCACCCAGCGGATGTGCGCCTTGCCGCCGCCCGGGTTGACCCACCACACTGCACCCGGCGCGTCCGACTTGACCTCGACGGACGGGATGACGGCGTCGTTCGCGGCCGCCATCGCCTGCTGGATCTGCGGCGGGATCTGCGCGTCCTCCGGGAACCACCAGGAGAAGTCGTCGTAGGAGGTGACGTCCAAGGCGTCGTCAACCGGGAAGATGTCCTTCAGGGCCGGCTGCTGGCCGTCGGCCGCGGTGGACTGGAGCTGCTCGCCCTCCTTGGCACTCAGCACCCAGTTCAGGGCGTACGCGAGGTCGCGGCCCGGGTTCTGGGAGTGCGCAGCAACCTGCAGCGCGACCAGGCGCTCGCCGCCCTCGCGCACCATCGCCGCAACGGCGCCTGGCAGCACCGTCACCAGCTGCACCGGGGTGTCCTTCACGGTCACCTGCGCGGTTGCGGACGGCACGAACTCCTGCAGCGCCACCAACTCGGCCTCGGCGGCCAGGCCCTCGTACGGGCGCGGGTCCTTCTGCAGCGCCTCGCGCTCAGCGGCGCGGGCAGCGAGTTTCGCCTGGCGGCGGCTCATTCCCTCTGGGAGATTCTCTTGCTTTCTACGGTTCTTTTTAGCCATAGACACACATCGTACAGGCGCTACAGCAGCCCTGCGTACGTCTGCAGCGCCAGCTGCGGGTGGTCCGTCGCAATCGCAGCGATGCCGTGTTCGGCACACCACCGCATATCCTTCGGGTCGTTGACCGTCCACACGTACGTCGGGCACCCATGCTTCCCGATCAGCTCCGGGCGCCGCTGCACATGCGCTAACCCCGGCCCAATCCCGTACGGGCTCGACAGCATCACGCTCTTCGGGTTCCACTTCGCCTCACGCACCCTGAACAGGTAATACGTGAGCAAATCGGGCGCCATCCGCGTGAAATACCGCACCGCCTTATGCGAGAAAGAAATGATCGCGACCTGTTCCGAATCCAGCATGCCCGCGTACGCCAGCGCCCGAAACGTCGCCTCGTCCACCTCGGGGCCGTAGCGCGTCGGGTGCTTCGTCTCTATATAGAGGTGCTTGTCCGGGTAGTCCTGCAGCAGCTCGAGCAGCTCCTCGAGCAGCATCACCTGCTGCGGGCACTCCTTCGTGCCGCAGTTCAGCTCGCGCAGGTCGCAAAAATCCATCGTGGATACGCGCCCCATCCCGTCCGTAGTGCGGTCCACCAATCCGTCATGGAACACCACCAGTCGCCCGTCGCGCGTTAACCGCACGTCACACTCCACGCCGTGGATCGGCAGCTTCAGGCCCGCCTCAAACGCCAGGCGCGTCGACTCCGGGTACATCGCCGAAAAGCCGCGATGCGCCACAATCTTCGGCAACACTAGATCCCACACTCCACGCCCGTCGAGTGGTGCGGGCAGTACCCGTTCGGCACCTTATGCAGGTACTGCTGGTGCTCATCCTCCGCCAAGTAATAATCGACGCCCCATCGCACCTCCGTCGTAATCGGGGCATAGCCGGCGTCGACAAGCTGCTCACCGTAGTGCGCAACCCACCCCTCAATTATCGACGCCTCATCCTCCCCATCCACATAGAACGCCGAGCGGTACTGCGTACCCACATCATTGCCCTGGCGGAAACCCTGCGTCGGGTCGTGCGCCTCAAGGGCAGCGCGCACCAACTCCTTCAACGAGATGCGCTCCGGGTCGTAGACCACCTCGACCAACTCAACGTGGTTCGTCTGCCCACTGCACACCTCCCGGTACGTCGGGTTCGGCGTCGAACCCCCGCCATACCCAACCGACGTCGACTCCACCCCCTCCATCTGCCAAAACATCTTCTCAGCACCCCAAAAACACCCAATGCCCACCAGCAAGCGGCGCTGCCCCTCGCGCCACGGGCCAGTAATCGGCGTGCCCAACACAGCATGCGGGCGTGGCTGCGCCAACACAGGCTCATCACGACCCGGCAACGTGCGATCTTCAGGAACCAGCTTCGGCTCCGGTGCAAACAAGAAACCCATAAAAATTAGCGTACGCCATTGCGGGAATGTGATTCTTGTCTATTATGGGGCACGTCACCAACCCCAAACGAAAGGAACTGACAATGGCTGTTTACGAACTTCCAGAGCTCCCATACGCATACGACGCACTCGAGCCACATATCTCGGCCGAGATTATGGAGCTGCACCACGACAAGCACCACGCGAACTACGTCGCTGGCGCAAACGCCGCACTCGAGGCCCTCGAGGCAGAGCGCAACGGCGACGCCAACCCGGACAAGCTGCGTGCACTGTCCAAGAACCTGGCATTTAACCTGGGTGGCCACACCAACCACTCCATCTTCTGGAAGAACATGGCACCGAACGCAGGCGGCGCACCAACCGGCGCAATCGCTGAGGCAATCGACCGCGACTTCGGTTCCTTCGAGAAGTTCCAGGCACACTTCTCCGGCGTTGCAACCAGCCTGCACGGCTCCGGCTGGGCAGTCCTGGGTTACGACCACATCGCCGGCCGCCTCATCATCGAGCAGCTCACCGACCAGCAGGGCAACATCTCCGTTGACTTCACCCCACTGCTGATGCTCGACATGTGGGAGCACGCCTTCTACCTGCAGTACAAGAACGTCAAGGGCGATTACGTCAAGGCTTGGTGGAACGTTGTCAACTGGGACGACGTCAACGAGCGCTTCGCAGCGGCTTCCAAGTAAGTCGGTATAGACAACGCCATGTAATTCTGTTAGATTAAAGGCGCTCTCGCGAGGAGCGCTTTACATGGCCACCCGCCGTGTTTCATACAGGGGTATGAAACACGGCGGGTTTTATCTGTATTCACGACGAGTCCGTTGAAGGAACCAGGACCCACTAGGAATATTAGGGTAGGCTAACCTGCTACGCAAGAGGGGGTAGGGGACGGGGTTAACCGGGCCAGTTTTGGGCCGCAGTGTTCGCTCCGGTCGACTTGCGCACCAGATTCCACCACGCGCCGAAAATGACCTGGGCTTTTACAAATCTGCCCGGCAAACCAGGAATTTGGTGCAGCAATCTAGAACGCTCCTTGAGGTCCCCGCCACAAAGTGCCAGGATATGGAGCATGAAGAAAGGGAGCCCGGAGTATCGTCGCGCAACGATTGCGATGCTGCTCGCCGGGCTCGGAATCTTTAACGCCCTCTACGCCACCCAGGCGCTACTCCCCACCCTGGCGGAGGCGTTCGACGCTTCCCCGTCCACGACGGCGCTGACGGTGTCGGCGGCGACGGGCGGGTTGGCGCTGTGTGTGGTGCCGGCGTCGATGCTTTCGGAGAAGTACGGGCGCGGGCGTGTACTGATCGTGTCGGCGCTGGTGGCAACGGGCATTGGGTTGTTGTTGCCGCTGGCGCAGTCGATGGAACAGCTGGTGCTACTGCGAGCCCTGCAAGGCGTCGCGATTGCAGGCACCCCGGCCGTTGCGATGACCTGGCTCTCCGAGGAGCTCGACGCCAAGGACCTGCCCGGCGCGATGGGCTTGTACATCGCCGGCAACACGATCGGCGGGCTGACGGGCAGGTTGATCCCGACGGGGCTGCTGGCGGTCACGTCGTGGCGGTGGGCGCTCGCAGCCAGTAGCGTGACGGCACTTGCACTGGCGATTGCAACGGCGATCCTGCTTCCTGCGCAGCGGAACTTCACGCCGAAGGCGAAGCTGCGACCGGGCAATGAGTTCCGCGCGATGGTTCGGCACGCGAGGAACCCGCGGATTCTGGCGCTATGTGCGACGGCGTTCATCGGGATGGGCGTGTTCGTCTCCCTGTACAACTACCTGGGGTTCCGCGCGATTGACTACTTTGGCCTGCCGCCGTCGCTGGTGGGGCTGGCGTTTTTGCTGTACCTGTCGGGGACGTGGTCTGCGTCGCGTGCGGGTGCGCTGGTGAGCAAGTACGGTCGCGGGCACGTGGTGATTGGGGGCGCGTCGCTCATGGTGGTGGGCCTGATACTGGCAGCGATACCGAACCTGGTGGCCTTGCTGGCCGGTCTGCTGGTGTTTACGGCGAGCTTCTTCGCGATGCACTCGACGGCCTCTGCGTGGGTGGGCATCATCGCGGAGCGCGACCGGGCGGAGGCGTCCAGCATGTACGTGTTCTGGTACTACATGGGGTCGTCGATGGTGGGGGCGGCGTCGGGCTGGGTGTACGAGCTGCTGCCGTGGGCCGGGTTCACGATGGTGCTGGCCTGCCTCGTTGTGGTGCTGGTGCTGATTACCGCGGCAGTGGCCCGCAACACCAGGCGTTAAAACACCAGACGCTAAACCCCCAAAGCTAGAGCAAAGGGATCCCGGGGGCGTCGGCGTCGAGAAACTCGCGGACGGCACGGGTGGCCCGGCAGTCGTCTTCGTTGTACTGCAGTAGGGTCTGCTTTGCGTCCTCGTCGCCGCGGACGGCGGCGAAGCGGCGGTCGATGGAGGCTTCGCCGTCCATGTCGTCGTCCTCCCAGTGGAAGCCGACGATGGGCCCGAGCACTTTCAGCCCCAGCCCGTCGGTACCGACGAGGTGCTTGCGCACCGCCGCGAACACGTCGACCCATTCGTCGGAGGCAATGAACTCCTGGACTTCCTTGGCGTCGATGCTGGCGAAGCGCTGCGCGGACATGCGCAGCCAGTGGTTTTCGCCGGCGGCGGCGTAGCAGTAGGCGGCGAAGGTCTTGCCTTCCGCGTGGGCTTGGGCACGCTGGTCGAGGAGCCAGCGCCAGAACACACCGAAGTTGGCTTCCTCCGCGTCGCCGCCGACTTCCTCCCACGTCACGAACGGCCGGTAGCGCTCGCCGTCGAAGGTGCCCCACAGGTAGGCGCCTTGGTCCATGTAGGACTCCATGTCGATGTCGATCTCGACGTCGGCGCGGCGAATACCGATCGGCCCCGGTCTCCTGAGCAGGGGGATCCCGGCGCGCCAGGCTTCGGCGATGCGGGAAGGTTCGCCGAGCTGGGCGTCGATAAGCTGTTGGACCGTCGTGATGCCCTGGGCGCGGAAGCGGTCGCCCTTGCCGCCGGGCAGCACCAGCGAGATGTCGTCGCGCGCCTCGAGCTCAGGCAGGCACAGCGGCCAGAACCTGCAGGTGGCGCACTGTTTGTAGCGGGTTGGGTGCTCGGGCGTGGGCTCGGCGAGCGCGAGCAGCAGCGGCGCGACATACTTTTCGACGTCCACTCCGTACGCCAGCGACCTATCCTGCCCAATGACGCCGCCGCGGCCCGCGGAGCGCTCCCCAAGCAGGAGGTGCGCCATGGCCAGCCGGTAGCCGTCGACGGTGTGGTGGCGGTACTTGCCCGCTACCCGCAGTGGCGCCCCCAGCCCAAGGCGCCCAACCGGCACGGCCTGCAGCGTCGAGGTCGGGTGCGTGCGCGCGACTCTGTGGTTCGAGATGATCACTGGCACGTACCCGTCGGCGGTGCGCACCAGGATGTCGACGTCCACCTCGACCGCCACCCCGGCGATGTCCCCATGGAGCGTCGCCCGCGTGATCAGGTGGGTGCCGCGGCGCATCAAGTCGAAGACGCCCTCGGTGGTGGCGTCCGCGGCGTCGGCGCGGGTGAAGAGGCGGCGCCGGCCGTCGCCAAGCGCTGGCTTGGTAGGCAGCTGGGCGAGTACCGCCTCCTGCACCGCGATGCGCTGCGGCATGTGCGCCTCGGCCTCCTCGCGCGACGGGTAGTCCGGGAACTGGCACCTCCGGCGGAACCGGAAGCGGCACCCCACAAGATCCGACGGCCGCATGCGTGTGCCATCCTGCTGCTTCGACGTACTCACAATGGGCAATATTCTACTAGGCGCAGTGGAGAAACAGGTAAGGTTGGTGTCCAAACGAACGCTGAAGCGTAAAGGAGTTAACTCGCATGGGACTGTTCAAATCCATCCGGAAAGCACGCACGAAGGCCAAGGCTGAGATTAAGGCCGCGCAGGCGCACGCCCGCAAGCTTGCCAAGGAGGAGGCGAAGCAGGACTTCCGCACCGCAAAGCTGCTGGACAAGGCCGAGAAGCGCCTGCTGAAGGCAGAGAAGCAGGGCCTGAAGCAGAAGCGCAAGCACGAGGAGCGGCTAGCGAAGGCACATCTGCAGCGCATTGAGGAATCCGGCATTACGAAGAAGAAAGCCAAGCAGTGGCTCGGCGCGACCCGTCTGCTCCTGCCGGTGCTGTTGCCGCTGTTCTACAAGGGCTGGACGTCCTACCAGCAGAAGCAGGTACAACAGCGCGCGCAGAGCGTCGGCCTGTCCTCCCAGGAGGTCTCGCGCTTTTCTGAGCGCGGCGGGCAGCTGAAGTCGCGCGTCGACGCCCTCGAGGGCCAGGTCAAGACCGCCGAGCTGCCGAAGGGCTTCGCCACCGACGCGAAGGTCCGCCTCGCGGAGCTGCAGACCGCGGTGGAAAACGCCGAGCACATGAACCCGGTACAGCAGCGCCTGGCACACAACTCTATTGATGAAGACCTGCAGAAACTGTCCGCGGAAGTGCAGAAGAAACTTAATTAATATTATTGGCCAAAGTATTTGCTAGACTTCCTCCAAACGCGAACACTACTCCCAAGTATCGTTCTTGGGAGTACCGGAGAAAGGACAGCCTTCATGGCCCGGCAAAATATCACCCAGTTTTTCGATGACCTGGACCACACGCCCCTGCACGAGGCGGATGTTCGCGTGATCCGCTTCGGGTTACAGGGGAAGAATTACGTGCTGGACCTCAAGCCGGAGAACGCGGAGCGCTTCCTGGCGCAGCTCAAGCCGTACGTCGAAGCAGCTAGGGAGGCGTGCGACGCGACCGATCGGGCCCTTGACCCCGCCGAGATCCGCCGTTGGGCGCAGACCGAAGGCCTGCCCATTGCCAACCGCGGCAAGATCCCCCTCGGCATCGTGGAAGCGTTCCACGAAGCCCACCCCTACTACTAGAGCACGCCCTGCTCGCGCGCCGACGCCACGGCGGAAGTACGGGAACGCACACCCAACTTGTCGTAAATGTGCACGAGGTGGGACTTCACGGTCGCCTCAGAAAGCATGAGCTCCGTGCCAATCTCCCTATTCGACGACCCCGCCGCCACCAACTGCAGCACCTCCAGCTCACGCGGCGTGAGCGAGGAGCGCGGAGTGCGGTCGCGCGTCTCGAGGCGCTCGCGCACCACCGGGGACATTGTGGCGTCGCCACGCGCGGTGGAGCGCACCGCGGCGACGAGCTCCTCCGGCGGGGCGTCCTTCAGCAGATAGCCGACGGCTCCGGCCTCGATCGCGCCAAGGATGTCGGCGTCGGTGTCGTAGTTGGTCACCATGAGCACCTTCGGCGGGTTCGTCATCGAGGCGATAATCTGCGCCGTTGCCTGCGCGCCCGTGGTCACGCGGGTGCCCTCGACGCCCGCGCCGAAGCGGAGGTCCATCAAAATCACGTCGATGCCACCGGCCTGCGCCATCGCGATCGCGCCCTCAGCTGTGGCAACTTCGCCGACGACCATAATGTCTTCGGCCTCCTCGAGCACGGCCCGAAGCCCCAGCCGGACGATCTCATGGTCATCAGCCAGCAACACACGAATCATGAAGTTTTCCTCTCCACCTGGTCAGTCTTTTGTTTGATACTACTCGGTACCGCCACAGAAAGTGCTGTCGGCCCGCCGGGCTGGGACTCAATTGCCAGCTCACCGCCCAATTCCTCGGCCCGAGAACGCATCGCATCGAGACCCAAATGGCCTAACCCTGAGGGCTTTTTGGCCTGGCTCGCTACGTCGAAGCCCTTGCCGTTGTCCACCACATCAAGGCGGACCTCATCATCCCCAAACGTCAGCGTGATGCGCATGCGGCTCGCCTCGGAGTGCTTCACCGCGTTCGACACCGCGCCCTGCGTAATACGCAGCAGGCCGGCCTCGATCCGCATCGGCAGCTGCTGCGGTTCACCGTCGACCTCCACCTCGATGTCCATGTCGCCCGTCGTACCGAAGTCCGCCGCGATGCGCCGCAGTGCCTCCTCCAGCGACGTCGTGCTCAGCGGCGCCGGCGTCAGCGCCGCAATAATCGCACGGGTCTCCGCCAAGTTTCTCGACGCCGCCCTGCGTGCCGTCTCCATCCTCTTCAACGGCGCCGCCAGCTCTTCCTCCGAAAGGTCCGTTGCCAACAGGTCGCGCTCCGCGGCGTGCAGCAGCATCTGGATCGAGGACAGGTTCTGCGCCACCGTGTCGTGAATCTCGTGCGCGAGCCGTTCCCGCTCCTGCGCCACACCGGCTGCGCGCTCCGTAGTTGCTAGCTGTTCGCGTGTCTCCAGTAACTCGTTGATGAGCTCGGCGCGCTCGTCGCTCACTTTCGTAATCGTGGTGAAGGCATAGTTGATCGCCAGGACCACCAC
Organism: Corynebacterium sp. NML98-0116; assembly: GCF_001767255.1. Classification (GTDB taxonomy): domain Bacteria; phylum Actinomycetota; class Actinomycetes; order Mycobacteriales; family Mycobacteriaceae; genus Corynebacterium; species Corynebacterium pseudogenitalium. The sequence goes on along the minus strand of NZ_CP017639.1, from coordinate 183,590 downwards.
CGCCGACAGCGCCGGCCCCAACACGCTGCCCAGCGTGAGATGATCCGGCAGCTGTATCAGCACCGTGATCACAAGCCCAGCAGCAACCCCGGCAATACCTCGCCAGTCGTTGAACGCCCGCATGTACACGAAGAACAGGATGAACACCCAGTACATCGCAACCACGGAGATGGTCGTGTCCAGCATCCACACGCCGGTCAGCCCCACGAGCCACAGCACGCGGCCCGGGGTAGCCCAGTAGTGCATCTCGGTCATCCCGTAGAACAGGAGGAAGGAAAACGTCGTCACCAGAGTGATGTGCAGCAGCGCCTCATCCAGCGACATCCGCGCCAGCGCCGCCAGCGACACCAGCACCAGCGACACCGACAACACCGTGATACCGATATCCAAAGAACGGTTTACCGGCACCTCAGTGGTTTCGCCGGGGCCCGGCGACAACACAGCTAATCTGGAACCCATGCGTTTGACACTACCCACCCTCGCAGCAGTCATGGCATTTGGCGTCCTCGCCGGGTGCGCCGCCCCCGACCCGGATCCGGCGCCCGCGGGCGAAGGGGGCGTCGAGAAGCAACAAGCCGCCCTGCCTCTCGACGCCCTGCCCGCCACCGACCGCAACGCGTGGCAGCCCTGCCCATACCTCGACACCGACTGGGTCGCCGACGCCAACGGCCAGCGCGTCACCGGCGTAGGTATCGACGCCCGCTTCGACCCCCCAGCCTGCCAGTTCTGGTCCTACCCGCCCGAGCCACAGCTGACCGTCATCGTGCGGCACATGGACAGCCCCGAGGACGCCATGGCCGTAGTCGACTGGGCAACACCCATCGACTACACCGAGCCCGCCAACCAGCCAGCCGGGTGGAACGGCGGGCGCCACGGCGGCGGCGCCGTGCCCAACCGGATCGGCGCCGCCTACTCCGTGGCCAAGGGCAACACGGCCGTGACCGTGTTCACCAACCAGGACGAGTCCATCAAGGCGCAGCTCGTCGCCGAGGAGACCATCAAGAACCTGCAGCTCTAGAGCGTTACACTGCGACGTCGTTGTAGGGCATCTGCGCCGACACCCACGGAAACACCACTTCCATCAGCAGGAAGAACACGGCCACCGCGATCACGATCGCGAGCAGCCACTTCACCGGCGTAGGCCCCGGCAGCATCCGCCAAAGTGCTCCATACATTGTCTATTTCACCTCCGACATCGCCTGCGGCAGCGTTTGCTCGCCCGGTGTTTTCGCCAGCACCTCAGTCTGCACGGCGTGGATGATCATGCGCTCCGCGTTCGAAAACTGCGGGTGGCACGTGGTCAGCGTGATCATGCCCAGCATGTCCGGGCGCACCTCAATGGAGGGCTGCTCCGGGATCGGGTTGATCACGTTCACGTCTCCCGGCAGCGTAATGTGCCTGCCCACCACGTTGCGGTACTCGCCCGTCGCGATCGGCTCGTTGATCTCGGCTGGCACGCAGCCCGCCGCCACGTCCCGGCGCTCCTGCGGGTCCAGGCCCATCGGCAGCACGCGGTACGTCACCCAGGAATCCTGTGTCTCCACCACGATGGCGTCACAACTGTTCAGCGCCCCAAGGTCGTTGAACGGCGCTCCCTTGCCCACGCGGTGGCCCGCCACCGCGAAGTTGCCCGGCTCGCCCGGCATCTGCGTGTCCGGGTAGCGGCCCGGACCCACCAACAACTCGTTCTCGTCGGTGCCCTCGATGATGGCGAACTGGTAGTCCGACCCGAACGCAGGGATGTACATGCGCGCGAATGCGTCGCCAAGCTGTGGCGCGCGCAGCTGGCGCGGGTTCTTCCACTGCTCCGACAACGTGTCCTGCGCTTCGTTCTGCATCTTGCCGGACGCGATATTCGTCCAATAGGACTCGTAAAACGCGAACAGCAACAACAACGCCCCGATGGTCAGCAGCACCTCGCCGAACACCTGGGAGGCGCGCACCTTGCGTCTGGGTTGTTGGTAAACCATGGCCTAACATTAGCGAATGATGGAAATCCTCGTCTATCCCGTATCCGCCGTGCTGCAGTTCTGGCACTGGCTCCTCGCCGACGTCCTCGGCGCCCCCGTCTCTGGCGCCTGGATCGCATCCATCATCCTGCTGGTCATCACAGTGCGCGGCGCCATCGCACCGTTTTCCTGGAAGACGTACAAGGTAGGCCGCACCAGCTACATGATGCGCCCGCACATGAAAGCCATCGCGGACCGCTACGGCAGCTCCACCGCACTCGAGGACATCGAGGCGGAGCGCGAAGCCATCAAGAAACTCCGCAGCGAGCACGGCTACAACCCGCTCGCCGGCTGCGTTCCCGCCATGATCCAGCTGCCGTTTTTCTTCGGCCTGTACCGCCTGCTGTACTGGCTCGCCGTCCCCGACGTCGGCGACGCCCACCGGATCGGCCTGCTCACCCCAGACGAGATCGAAAGCTTCCGCAACACCACGCTTTTCGACGTCCCCCTCCCCGCCTACGTCTCCATGACACCCGAGCAGTTTGCCTCCCTCGGCACCACGGTCGACGCCGTTCGCGGCCTGGCCATCCCGATGCTCATCGCCGCCATCTGCTTCACCAGCATCAACCTGCTGCTCTCCCAGATCCGCAACCGCACCACCCTCGAGTGGGAAAACGCGTTCACCCGCGGCAGCTACCGGTTCCTGTACTGGATGATCCCCTTCATTGCGCTGTCCCTGACCACGGCGGGCCTGCTCGGCCTCGTACCGATCGCGCTACTGCTGTACTGGGTAGTCAACAACTTCTGGACTGCCTCACAGACCGTTCTGCTCTGGGCGTTGCTTGTAAAGCGTTTCCCATCCGAGGAGATTCACCGCAACCATGTACGCGAGGCGCGCGAAGCGTACGTCGAAAAGAAGCGGGAGAAGCGGGAGCGCAAGCGGACCTGGCGCCGCAAGAAGGCTGGCGCGCTCGTGCGACCAACGACCATCCCAGCGGTTCGCCGCGACATCCGCGCAGAAAAATCCGCCCTTGCCGAGGCCAAGCGCGAGGAAAAGCGCGCCAAAAAGGCCATCGAAAAAGAGCGGTCGAAAGTGCAGCGGGAGGCTAAATCGAATAGTCAGCAGGAGGAGTCCCAAGCGTAGCTTTCGCCAACGAACGAGCGGTTTCCAGCGGCGCGGTATCGCGCACGAAGCGGGCTCCCGCCAGTCCGCCGTCGAGGAAGATCAAAAGCTCATTTGTCTGCGAGGCCGAGTTGTAGCCGTTCTTCACGCTGAGCAGGTGCGTAATCGTGTCGTACATCCACTGGCGGTGCTTCTTACACGCCGCAACGATGCGCTCCTCCGACTCCGTGTCCGGGCGCGGATACTCGTTCGCCGCGTTCAGGAACGGCGAGCCACGGAATTCCCGGTCCGGCTCCTCCTCAATCGCCATGTCGAAGAACGCCAGCACCTTGCCGTCCGCGTCGTAGACATGCTCGGTGCGCTCCGCCCAACGCTGCCGGTACTCCTCGTCCAGCCGCTCAATGTACGCGATGACCAGGTTGTCTTTCGACCCAAGCAGGGAGTACAACGACGCCTTCGCGACGTCCGCCTCCCTCAAAATACGGTCAATACCGATGACGCGGATGCCTTCTTCTTGGAAGAGTTTCGTGGCGGCGTCCAGCAGCCGCTGCCGGGGGCTGGGACGATTCCGCCTCCTGGAAGCACTCTTTGCCTTGCTGGTTGTACCGCTGCTCACGCGACTGCTCCTCCAAAATCTCTAGTAGACAAACCAGTACGTTCACCATACCGCGTACCGTAGTTTCTGAAAAGAAAAATACCGGCCGGGGGTGTGCCCCTCCGGCCGGTACATACATCACGCGCTTTTCGCGCTACTGGCTATTGGCGTTGTTTGCCTTTCACAAAGTTGACAATGGTCAGCAGGATCACCGCACCAAGGATGCAGGTGAAGAAGCTAAACCAGAGTCCGCCATTGTCGACGTCCACTCCGAACTTCGCCAGCAACCAGCCGCCAATCAGACCACCGATAATGCCGACAATAATATTCAGGCCGATGCCCATGTCGGCGTCCTTGCCCTTAATCTTCGAGGCAATCCAGCCTGCAAGTCCACCAATAATAATCCAGCCGAAAAAGCCAAGTCCCAGCATGTCTACGTTCCCTTCTATAACGATCGTTTAATGTCTACTGACCATGGTGCCTCCTATTCGGGCATAATGCCACTACGATTCGGACACCAACAGGTAACGATCCGGGAACGGCACCGCTGGGACTTGGTTGCGTGCCGCGAGATTAGTCGTTCGGACGAACAACCATCATCGGGCACGGCGCGGACTGCAGCAGCGCACGCGACGTCGAGCCGAGCAGCATGCCCTTGAACCCGCCACGACCGTGGGAACCGGTGACCAGGAGCTGTGCACCCTCAGCGGCTTCGGTCAGTGCGCGGACTGGACGGTCACGCGTAATCACCTTGCGGATCTGCACATCTGGGTACTTCGCGGCGGAGTCCTCCAGGTAGCCATTGAGGATCTCGTCCTTCTCCTCCTGCACAGCCTTCCAGTGCTCGTCCGTGACAGAGAACCCAGCGCCCGGCCCTTGCACCTGCGTATCGATCCAGGTGTGCACCGCAATCAACTCCGCACCGCGAGCGTGCGCCTCCTCAAAGGCGACCTCCGTTGCGTGGCGGGAAACCTCAGAGCCATCAACGCCGACTACGACAGGGCCGTACTTATTCTCTTCCGTCACGTTGTTGTCCTCGCGGACCACCACAACCGGGCAGCTTGCGTGGGAGACAACCGCACCAGACACAGAGCCGAGGACCATCCCGGAAAGCCCGCCAAGGCCACGCGACCCCATCACGATCATGGTCGCGGTACGCGACATCTCAAGCAGCATGTCAATCGGGGATCCCTCCGCGATTGCGTGCCCAATCTTGATATCTGGGGCGACCTCAAGCGCGATGTCACGCGCCTCCTCGACCTTCTGGATGGTTTCCTTCTGCAGATCGTCGAACAGCTCCTTCGGCGGAACCATCCCCTCCGCGTACAGGAACTGCGGCATGGTGTAGCTTGCAGCCAGCTGCAGCGCGATGCCGCGCTTCGCAGCAGTGTTCGCCGCCCAGCGGACCGCGTTGTGGGAAGCCGGGCTTCCGTCCACAGCTACAACGACCATTTCTTCATTCGACATGTGTTTCGCCCTTTCTCAAGAAGGTAGGCAGTTTCTACCCCCATTGTAGACAAAACCCACATCGATATCGTGGCCCTTATTTGGGAATTTCCACGGGCTTCGCGCCCTCAGAGTTCGCAGGGAAGAACGTCTCATAGAGTGCTCGCAACACGTCCGCGATCACCTTCCCGATACCTTCATTGAAGAACGCCAGTACTGGTTGCAACATCGCTCCAAGATCCATAGCGACTAATCTAGCAAAGGACATGAGTAGAAAACGAAGGAAGTCGCCCCCGCCACTGCCTCCGCGCGATGGCCTCGGCGCGTCACGAGTCCGCGTCCCCGACGCCCCCATTACCGCCGGCGACTTCCTCACCGAAGTCATCATGGGGCAGCGCCACCGCCACCCCGATGACGACGCCGCAGCCGTCCTCCAGCGCTTCGCCGTCGGCGAAGTCGTCCTGCGCGACGGCACCCCGCTCTCTCCCAACGATATTTTGCAGCCAGGCACGGACGTCTTCTTTTATCGACGCCCCGCCCCCGAAACCCCCGTCCCCTTCATTCCCACCGTCGTGTTCGAGGACGACAACGTCCTCATCGTCAACAAACCACCCTTCTTAGCGACGATGCCACGAGCCGCCCACATCACCGAGACCCTCACCGTCCGCCTTCGCCGCGAGACCGGCAACGAGGAGCTCACACCGGCCCACCGCTTGGACCGGATGACGAGTGGCTTGTTGCTACTGACGAAGCGCCGTGACGTCCGCGGGGCGTACCAGGACATGTTCGCCCGCCGTGAAGTCCGCCGCCTGTATTCCGCGGTTGCTCCTTATGATCCTTCGCTACCTGCCGGACCTTGGCGGCATCACATCGTCAAAGAACACGGCGAAATTGCTTCCAAGATTGTCCGCGGCGCGGAACCCAATTCAGAGACGCTGTTCCTTGGCGCGTCCCGTTTGCCTTCGAACGAAGAATCAGTGCTTCAAGAACGCTACGGAGTGGAAGAGCCGCTCGGGCGCTATCTCCTCGAACCGATCAGTGGACGCACGCACCAACTGAGAATCCAGATGTTGGATGCCGGGGTGCCCATCATCGGCGACTCTATCTACCCCGTCCCACATCCTTTTGGGGAGGACGACTTCACCAAACCAATGCTGTTGGAATGCATTTCCGTTGCCTTCACCGACCCGCTCTCCAGCAAGGCCGTCCACTTCACGACCGACCCATCGGTGCCCTGGCCATAAACCCTCTCGGAGTACCAATAGTGTGTCTCCAACGGTAGCCGAGGCAGCTGTGCACCACATTCCGGGTCTTCGAGACTGTGCGGTGACGTTTCCCCAGCTCACGCCCCCTACGTAAAGGAATCTGGTGCACACACCCCACACCCGAGCCACACCACACCCCCACCAAAACAAAAAAGTGTGGTGAGTATGTGCCACAACAACACACACTCACCACACACAAGAAAATGAAGTTATAGGCCGGCGGTAACCTACTCTCCCACACCCTCCCAGGTGCAGTACCATCAGCGCGGGCGGGCTTAGCTAACCGGGTTCGGAAAGGGACCGGGCGTTTCCCCGCCGCCATCAACCACCGACACGACCAAAATCGTGCCAACACAATACTGTTGATAACAACGACAATATTCACATATCAGCACAGGCATGTCATGCCAGACACTGCACAGTGGACGCAAACACTTAACTCTTCTTCGCGGAAGAACACTCATTAATTTGACCATAAACAACACCAACATGTGTGTGCTTTGTTTTAGTCTCGGTGTAATTAGTACCAGTCACCTTACACACCTCACAGTGCTACCAGATCCGGCCTATCAACCCCATCATCTCTAGGGAACCTCAAACGAAACCTCATCTCAAAACAGGCTTCCCGCTTAGATGCTTTCAGCGGTTATCCCTCCCGTACGTAGCCAACCAGCCCTGCTCCTGGCGGAACAACTGGCACACCAGAGGTACGTCCGTCCCGGTCCTCTCGTACTAGGGACAGCCTTCTTCAAGTTTCAACGCGCGCGGCGGATAGAGACCGAACTGTCTCACGACGTTCTGAACCCAGCTCGCGTGCCGCTTTAATGGGCGAACAGCCCAACCCTTGGGACCTACTCCAGCCCCAGGATGCGACGAGCCGACATCGAGGTGCCAAACCATCCCGTCGATATGGACTCTTGGGGAAGATCAGCCTGTTATCCCCGGGGTACCTTTTATCCGTTGAGCGACACCACATCCACAAGTAGGTGCCGGATCACTAGTCCCGACTTTCGTCCCTGCTCGACTTGTAAGTCTCACAGTCAAGCTCCCTTGTGCACTTACACTCACCACCTGATTGCCAACCAGGCTGAGGGAACCTTTGGGCGCCTCCGTTACATTTTGGGAGGCAACCGCCCCAGTTAAACTACCCACCAGGCACTGTCCCCAACCCAGATCATGGGCCAAGGTTAGACATCCACTACGGTCAGAGTGGTATTTCAACAACGACTCCACAATCACTAGCGTGACCACTTCACAGTCTCCCACCTATCCTACACAAACCGCACCGAATACCAATACCAAGCTATAGTGAAGGTCCCGGGGTCTTTTCGTCCTGCCGCGCGAAACGAGCATCTTTACTCGTACTGCAATTTCACCGGGCCTGTGGTTGAGACAGCAGGGGAGTCGTTACGCCATTCGTGCAGGTCGGAACTTACCCGACAAGGAATTTCGCTACCTTAGGATGGTTATAGTTACCACCGCCGTTTACTGGGGCTTAAATTCTCCGCTTCGGACTTACGTCCTAACAGGTCCTCTTAACCTTCCAGCACCGGGCAGGCGTCAGTCCGTATACATCAACTTAACCGTCTTCGCACGGACCTGTGTTTTTGATAAACAGTCGCTCCCCTCTATTCTCTGCGACCCCCACCAGCAACACACCGAAAAAGGCATGCAACCAGCAAGGGCCCCCCTTCTCCCGAAGTTACGGGGGCAATTTGCCGAATTCCTTAACCACAGTTCACCCGACCGCTTTAGTATTCTCTACCTGACCACCTGTGTCGGTTTCGGGTACGGGCCATACACACACATCGCTAGAGGCTTTTCTCGACAGCAAAGGATCACCACCATCACCCAACAATTGGGCTACGCATCACGCCTCACACAAAATATCGACCGCATTTCACAAGTCGACGTGCCACACGCTTACACCAAGATATCCAACACTTGGCGCGGCTACCTGACTGCGTCACCCCATCACTGAACTACCACGGATCAGGCCCCACGCATCACCAACAACCACACACCCAAAAGGATGCGCATGTTGCCAGTTCAGGGTGGTTAGTATCACCGCTTCACTCTTTGTCGCATGCATACGGGTACGGGAATATCAACCCGTTGACCATCGACTACGCCTGTCGGCCTCGCCTTAGGACCCGACTCACCCTGGGAAGACGAACTTGACCCAGGAACCCTTAGTCATCCAGCGGATACGATTCTCACGTATCTCTCGTTACTCATGCCTGCATTCTCACTCGCACACAGTCCACCACCCCTTACAGTATGGCTTCACCCCATGCACGACGCTCCCCTACCCATAGTAAAAACTATGCCGCGGCTTCGGCGGTGTACTTGAGCCCCACTACATTGTCGGCGCAGAACCACTCGACCAGTGAGCTATTACGCACTCTTTCAAGGATGGCTGCTTCTAAGCCAACCTCCTGGCTGTCTTCGCGATCCCACATCCTTTTCCACTTAGTACACCCTTAGGGGCCTTAACCGGCGATCTGGGCTGTTTCCCTCTCGACTATGAAGCTTATCCCCCACAGTCTCACTGCTATAGAACACTTAACCGGCATTCGGAGTTTGGCTGATGTTGCTAAGATGATAGTCCCGCTCAACCAACCAGTAGCTCTACCTCCGGCAAACTACTATAACGCTGCACCTAAATGCATTTCGGGGAGAACCAGCTATCACGGAGTTTGATTGGCCTTTCACCCCTACCCACAACTCATCCCCTCAGTTTTCAACCTAAGTGGGTTCGCGCCTCCACAACCTCTTACAGCTGCTTCACACTGGCCATGGGTAGATCACCCCGCTTCGGGTCCAGGACATGCCACTAAACAACACCCAATTAGGATTCGCTTTCGCTACGACTACCCCACACGGGTTAACCTCGCGACATGCCGCTGACTCGCAGGCTCATTCTTCAAAAGGCACGCCATCACACACACGCGGTGCTCTGACGGATTGTAAGCGCACGGTTTCAGGAACTCTTTCACTCCCCTCCCGGGGTACTTTTCACCATTCCCTCACGGTACTATCCACTATCGGTCACACTTAGTATTTAGGCTTACCGGGTGGTCCCGGCAGATTCACAGCAGATTCCACGAGCCCACTGCTACTCGGGCAAACAATCACCACAACACGACACGCCTTCACGTACAGGGGCTCTCACCCTCTCCGGCACACCATCCCAGGTGACTTCCGCTAACACGCCGCATCATGAGGGTACATGGCAGCATACCCACAATCATCGCCCACAACACCACACGCGCAACCCCTGCCAGGTATCACACACGCATGGTTTAGCCTCATCCACGTTCGCTCGCCACTACTAGCAGAATCACAATTGTTTTCTTCTCCTACGGGTACTGAGATGTTTCACTTCCCCGCGTAACCCCCACACAGACTATACATTCATCTGCAGGTAACACTCCATAACAAGTGCCAGGTTTCCCCATTCGGACATCCTCGGATCAACGCTTTGTTGGCAACTCCCCGAGGCATAACGCAGCCTCACACGTCCTTCATCGGCTAAGCATGCCAAGGCATCCACCGTACGCCCTTGTAACAAAACAAAAACACACAACAAACAAACAACAAACAACCACCACACACAAACAGCATGACAATCACTTGTTGTTAGGCAAACTTACAATCAAAAAATTCTTCCACAAGAATAAAGATGCTCGCGTCCACTATACAGTTCTCACACAACACACCCCACACACCAACCACCAACCAAACCAGTCAGTGATCAACACGCGGAATCATTCAAGACAACACAACTGCTGCCTCAGACACCCAACAGTGCACCAACACACAATAATTAACACTTCTTTTTGACTACAAAAACCCGGCCACACTGCAACCACAACCACAACCACCACACGAATGCATGACAGTCCGTGACTGGTGTGTCTCCACCCGGAAACAACAAATTGGCAGCCACACCCACGGTGACTCAACCAACAAAAAAGCCCACAACTGTGAGCCAACAAAATAAAACTCCTTAGAAAGGAGGTGATCCAGCCGCACCTTCCGGTACGGCTACCTTGTTACGACTTCGTCCCAATCGCCGATCCCACCTTCGACAGCTCCCATGACAGGCCACTGGCTTCGGGTGTTACCAACTTTCATGACGTGACGGGCGGTGTGTACAAGGCCCGGGAACGTATTCACCGCAGCGTTGCTGATCTGCGATTACTAGCGACTCCGACTTCATGGGGTCGAGTTGCAGACCCCAATCCGAACTAAGGCCGGCTTTGTGCGATTAGCATCCCCTCACAAGGTAGCAAACGCGCTGTACCGACCATTGTAGCATGTGTGAAGCCCTGGACATAAGGGGCATGATGATTTGACGTCATCCCCACCTTCCTCCGAGTTAACCCCGGCAGTCTCTCATGAGTCCCCACCATTACGTGCTGGCAACATAAGACAAGGGTTGCGCTCGTTGCGGGACTTAACCCAACATCTCACGACACGAGCTGACGACAACCATGCACCACCTGTATAGCGACCACAAGGGAAACCACATCTCTGCGGCGATCCGCTACATGTCAAGCCCAGGTAAGGTTCTTCGCGTTGCATCGAATTAATCCACATGCTCCGCCGCTTGTGCGGGCCCCCGTCAATTCCTTTGAGTTTTAGCCTTGCGGCCGTACTCCCCAGGCGGGGCGCTTAATGCGTTAGCTACGGCACAAATCCCGTGGAAGGGACTCACACCTAGCGCCCACCGTTTACGGCATGGACTACCAGGGTATCTAATCCTGTTCGCTACCCATGCTTTCGCTCCTCAGCGTCAGTTACTGCCCAGAGACCTGCCTTCGCCATCGGTGTTCCTCCTGATATCTGCGCATTTCACCGCTACACCAGGAATTCCAGTCTCCCCTACAGCACTCAAGTTATGCCCGTATCGCCTGCAGTCCCACAGTTAAGCTGTGGACTTACACAAACGACGCGACAAACCACCTACGAGCTCTTTACGCCCAGTAATTCCGGACAACGCTCGCACCCTACGTATTACCGCGGCTGCTGGCACGTAGTTAGCCGGTGCTTCTTCTCCAGGTACCGTCACAAAAAAGCTTCGTCCCTAGCGAAAGGAGTTTACAACCCGAAGGCCTTCATCCCCCACGCGGCGTCGCTGCATCAGGCTTGCGCCCATTGTGCAATATTCCCCACTGCTGCCTCCCGTAGGAGTCTGGGCCGTATCTCAGTCCCAATGTGGCCGTACACCCTCTCAGGCCGGCTACCCGTCGACGCCTTGGTAGGCCATTACCCCACCAACAAGCTGATAGGCCGCGAGCTCATCCCATACCGCAAAAGCTTTCCACAACAATATCCAAAAAGTTGTCCTATCCGGTATTAGACCCAGTTTCCCAAGCTTATCCCGAAGTACAGGGCAGATCACCCACGTGTTACTCACCCGTTCGCCACTCGAGTACCAGTGCAAGCACTGGCCTTTCCGTTCGACTTGCATGTGTTAAGCACGCCGCCAGCGTTCATCCTGAGCCAGGATCAAACTCTCCACAAAAACTATTTCAGAAAGAAACAAGGCCGTGAAAAGCCCAAAACCTAACCAAAAACAAACCAACCACCAACAACAACCACAACAGTCATCGCCAGTGTCTGGCAAAATCCTAAAATTACAAAAACTGTAAAGTACAAACAAAACTGGTCCCAACCCGACGGGGTAAAACAGGACCAGTCACAACCACATCAACCAATACAGTCAACGCGACCATGCATCTGCACCACACCAGTGACACTCAATCATAGGTTCAAGCATCACCGCCGGCACACACCAANACATGGCACACAGCACGCAACCAAAAGTCAATGCAATCAAAAAAATAAAAAGTACATTGGCACACTATCGAGTTCTCAAACAACAACCGCACACCCAAACACACCACAAAACACAGTGGCGCATTCAAAGCGACGAAGATTGACACTAACAAAACATTCTCAACAACGCAAACACGCGCCGCATCACAGAACCTATTTCATTATGTCGGCCAGCGGTAGTTTTCCTAACCGCCATCTCACCATCCAACCCTCTCAAGAGTCTGTCTGGCGGGGCGTTGTCGGTCTCGCTGACTCACATAAAGTTACACACACACCAACAACAACACAAATCGCCAGTTCAGACAGCATTTTCACAACTTCATATCAGGGTTCTTTTGGGCTCCGTTTACACGTCCCGCGACGTACAGCGTGAGCGTCGCGAGTGCCACCAGCAATGCGCATCCAACTACTGGCAGCGTCCAGGCCAAGGGCTCTGGGTCGCGGATGAACTGCCAGAGGATCATGACGGCCATGAACGTCACTAGCTGGTTGCGCCCCCATGCCAACGGCATCGCAAGTCCGGTGAGGACCAAGATGAACGTCGCCCAGACAGGTGCGGTGGTGAGGGTGTGGGCGTCGAAAAGTGTGGGAAGGGAACGCAGCGCTACGTAGATCCCGGCGGACACCACCACTGCACCCAGCCCATGCAAACCCCACGTGCGCCGGGGGATTCCGTACGCGCGTGCGGTCGTCGGCGAACTTGCGCCCCACGAGTAGATTGCTGCGAAGGAGCCAAAAAGGAACAGGTCAGGGATGGTTGCGATAAACGGGCCCCACTCTTTGTCGATGAACGATTGCACCGCGAGCTGCACGGCGACCGAGCCGAGGCCAAAGGCGGCGGCCAGGAGGAGCGGTTGCTTCCAAAAGAGCTGGAACGTCAGCGGCTGGTCCAAGCGCAGCCCCATGATGGCCGATCCCCTCTCGGGAGAGTTGAGTTCTTCGCCGGTGGTGGCGTCGTTACTTGCGTATAGGGCGAGCCACCCGGTGACCAGCGCGATGGCGAGTAACCCGTACAGCGAAGGACTCACGATCAGCGTCGGCACGCAAAGAACGACCCAGACCGCGAGGGCGGCGCGGCGCTTGTACGCGAGGGCGCGCTTGCGGTTCATCCCGTAGGAGCGAAAAACGTTCGATTCGGGGATAAGGGTCATATAGAGGAGGAGCGAGGACATCGTCGCGGCTGTGATGACCAGCGGAATACTGCCCAGCCAGTCGGCAAAGATGGTGGCAGCGCCCATGAACAGGCCGAAGAGCGTTAGCAGGAAGCGCCATTTCGAGCCCGCGAGTATTTGCGCGCGGAAGAAACCGGGGCGAACAAAGGTCTGCATTTAGCTCACCTCCAGGAGGTGCTCGATGACATCGCCAAAGTCGACAGGTCGCAGGGGATTGTGCAGGCCGAGGCGCTCGGCGTGGGCGTCGGCATCATCGGCGGTCACGTGCGCGCTGACCTTGCCGTCGCGGCCCAGCACCAGGGCGCTGCTCAGAATTTTCGACGCCTCTTCGATATGGTGCGTGGCCATCACGAACGTGCGTCCGTCCTCGGCCACGTCGAGGAGGTGGCGATAGAACACGTTGGTGTTGTGGACGTCGAGGCCGACGTAGGGTTCGTCGAGAAGCGTGAGCTCGGCGCCAGAGGCGATGCCGACAATGTTGCCGACCATCGCGCGCTGGCCGCGCGACATCTTGCTGTACGTGGTGCCGAGCGCCTCGTCGAGGTCGAAGTCGTCGATGAGGCGGCGCGCGAGCCCATCGTCCCAGTTCGGGTACCGCAGCTGCGCGCCCTTGAGAATGTCCTTGCCGCTCCAGCTCGCCGGGTAGCCGACGTCGACGCCGGTGAGCGCGACGCGGTCCATCACCGCTGCGTTATCGAACGGAGCCAGGCCGAACACCTCGACGGCGCCGCCGGAGGATTTCAGTTGGCCGGCGACAATCTGCAACAACGTCGACTTACCGACGCCATTTCGCCCCAACAGCCCGTGGATGCCGCCAGACGGCAGGTCGAAGGACACCCCGTTGAGGACGTGCTTCTTACCAAAGTGCTTCTCTAGCCCATCGGCGCGGATAATCATGGCGTTCATTGATACATTCCTCTACTTTCTGCTACTCGATGTACAAGGTCGATCAAGTCGTCGCGGCTCAGGCCGACGCGGACGGCTTCGTCGATAAGAGGGGCGACGAACGTACCCGGGAACGCTTCCCGGCGGGTTTCCAGGATCCGTTCGCGCGCGTCCGGGGTGACGAACATCCCGAGGCCGCGGCGCTTCTCGAGGACCTGGGCGTCGACAAGTAAACCGAGGCCCTTGCGCGCTGTCGCGGGGTTGATGTTGTGGAAGGCTGCGAGCTCGTTTGTCGACGGTGCCCGCTCGCCCGACTTCAGTGTCCCGTCGACGATGAGGTCCTCCACCAACTTCGCGATCTGCACGAAGAGTGGCTCTGAATCTCCAACCACCATTCCTCCCTTCGAGCTCGTTGGTTAGTTACTGCACTAACTAACTATAGAACTGTGGTCAGGTAGCTCGCAAGGACCCCTACGAAATTTCTTGAACTACTAGCATGAGTAGGCACACAAACATATGTAGCCTTGTGATGAAAAGAATTTAACGACAATAAAGAATCGGAATTTAGGAGCCATGCTTGAACGCACACTGGTGTTCGTCGACACTTCTTACCTACTGGCGAGCTTTTACAACTCATGGGAAATCGGCGCGCGAGCACAATTAGAAATCGACTTACCCGAGGTAGTCGCCAACCTCGGAGTCATGATCAGCCACCAACTCCACCAACCCATCCACCGTCAAATGTGGTACGACGGCATCCCCGACTCCGGACCCCACCGCTACCAGCGCGCCCTGCGCTCCTGCGACGGGGTCCAACTCCGCACCGGGCAACTCATCGAATGGGGTGAACGACGCACACAGAAAGGCGTCGACACCCGACTCGTCGCAGACCTGGTGATCAACGCTACGCGTGGCCAATTCAGCGACTTCGTCCTGGTCTCCGGCGACGCCGACATGATCCCCGGCGTCGAAGAAGCCACCAACAACGGCGTCCGCGTCCACCTCTACGGATTCGGCTGGGACTCCATGTCCTCCGCCCTCCGCCACGCCTGCGACACCACCACCATCCTCGACCCACGCGAAGACTTCGCAGACTCCATGCAGCTCCGCGTCCTCGAAGGGCCCCTCCCACCCAGCATCCGGGAGCGCCCGATCGCCGACGCCGAACCCGTCGAAGACAACCAGGGCCCCACTGAAGTACCCGGCCTGGGACCCGATCCACTCACTGCGCCGGAGGAGCCTGCCGCTGAGGAGCCTGCTTCGGACCAGCCGGTCGATCCACCGGCCGCGGAAACCCCAGTTACCCCGGCGACCCCATCGCCTGCCGATATGCCGAAGCCCGGCCCAAAGCCTGGCCCGGTACCCACGGAACCACCGGCACCGGCCAAGCCGACAGAACCTGCAACACCTGCCGAGGACCCGAAGCCGGAAACCATCTCCGACGAGGACACCGACGATGTACCGGCCCCCAAGCCGGCACCGAAGCCGTCGATGATGGCGCCGCGCCGCAAGCTCCGCTCGCGCTACGTGCCACTGCCAGAAGAAGTCTGGACGTCCTCCGGCTTCCAAACCCCCTACGACGTGGGACAACAGTACGCAGCCTGGTGGTTCGAGAACGCTGCCTCCAGCGAGCAGCGCGACAAGGCCCACATGCTTTCCGGTGGCGGTCTGCCACCGGAGATCGATAGGCCACTGCTCCAGTTCGCCTGCGAAACCCTGCACGAATACACCCTGACGGAAACCCAGCGCGTCAACCTTCGCGACGGCTTCCACTCCGGCATCCGGGGCGTACTCATCAATATTCGCCGCGAAAGCTAACACACTTTCGAGACAGCAAGGCCCCTGTCCGACACATTCAGGTCGGGCAGGGGCGTTCTTTTTGCGTTGTGCGCTGCGGTTTTTCTAAATGTGAGCAACAGGATTGTAGTAATCCCCATTTCGAACGCATTTTCGGGGAATACTACAATCCTGTTACTACAGTTTGCGGCGCTGAGGTTTTCCTAGTCCTCGCTGGACTCGATTTCCTTCGGAGCCTCGGATGAGGAGGACTTGCCGCCGGAAAGCTCAGCACGGATCTGATCCAGGCGGGCGCTGGCGGCAACATCGCTGCCAGCGGACTCGATTTCGGTCATCCGGTCGGTCATCGAGGACTTGGCCAGCTCCTGTTCGCCGAGTGCCTGGGCGTAGCGGCGCTCGATCTTGTCGCGGACGCCGTCGAGGGTCGGGACGTTGTCGTCGCCGCCGAACTGGTTGAGGGAGTCCATGGTCTTGGTGGTCTGCTCTTGCATCTTCGCCTGGTCAAGCTGGGATTCCAGCTGGGAGACCTGGGCGAGCTGCTCCTGCAGGCGCGCCTCGGATTCCTTCTGCTTCGCCTGAGCTTCCTGCGCGGCTTGCTCGGCGGAGGCGTAGGCCTGCTTGGTTTGCTCGAGTTCCTGCTCGACGGACACCAGCTGGGTGGCGATGACCTCGGCGGCGGAGTCGTCGTTCATTTGGAGGGCGGTCTTAGTCTTCGCCTCGAGGTCCTGCTGGGACTTCAGCAGGCGATCCAGTTTCATGCTGAGCTGGTTGCGGTTGCCAATGATGGCGGCTGCGTGCTCAGTGATTTCTTGGTGCTGCTTCTTGGCGGCGGCGACGGCCTGCTGGATTTGCACCTTCGGGTCGGCGTTTTCGTCGATCTTGGTGTCGAAGGACTGCATCAGGTACTTCCAGCCCTTCACGAATGGGTTTGCCATTACTGTCCCTCCTGCGCGTTTTGGGCCTCGACCTGGCGGCGGACCTCGTCCATGTCGAGTGCCTTGACTTGCTCGACAAGGTCGTTGAATGCGGACTCCGGTAGGGCGCCGGCTTCGCGGTAGACCATGATTCCGTCACGGAACGCCATGAGCGTCGGGATCGCCTGGATATCCAGGGCGACCGCTACTTGCTGGTATTCCTCGGTGTTGAGCTTCGCAAAGGTCACATCCGGGTGCTTCTCGGAGACCTTTTCGTAAACAGGCGCGAACTGGCGGCAGGGGCCGCACCAGGACGCCCAGCAGTCGACGATGACAATGCCCTCTCCGAGAACGGTTTCCTGGAATGTTTCCTCAGTGAGGTCGGTTGTGGCCATTAGGTAGCTCCTTTTCGTTTTTTGCTAGTTTGGCAGCTATTAATGCAACACTAACAAGTGCGGGGCGATTCCCGCAGGAAGGAAGGAAATAACATGGCAACGCAAACATTCCAGGTTGAGGGTATGAGCTGCGGGCATTGCGAGCTCAGCATCCAGGAAGAGGTCGGGGAAATCCCGGGCGTGACCTCGGTGAAGGCTGATCACACAACCGGCGAGGTTGTGGTTGAGGGTGCAGAGGTGAGCAGGGAGGACGTCGATAAGGCGGTTGAGGAAGCGGGGTTCAAGCTACTCTAATGTCGACTGCACAGATAGAACTCGGCGTTTCGGGCATGACGTGTACGTCGTGCTCGTCGCGGGTGCAGCGGAAGCTGAACAAGATGGAGGGGGTCGAGGCGTCGGTGAACTTTTCGACGGAAACCGCCACCGTCGAGTACGATCCGGCGCTCGCTGACCCTGATTCGTTGATCAAGACGATCCGGAACGCGGGCTACGATGCGTTCACATTCACCGACGCCGACGAGCCGCTTGCCGACGCCCCCTCCGAACCCGAGCGCGACACCCTCCTGTGGACCATCGTGTGGTCCGCTGCGGTATCGCTGCCGGTGATGCTGGTGTCGATGATTCCGGCGTTACAGTTCACGTACTGGCAGTGGGCGGCGTTTGCTGCCACGACCCTGGTGTATTTCTCGGCAGGGTCGCTGTTCCACCGCAATGCCCTGTTGAACTTGCGTCACGGCAGCATGACCATGGATACGCTGATTTCCATGGGCACCACGGCCGCCTACGGGTGGTCGATCTATGCACTGTTCTTCGGCAACGCGGGCGAACCGGGCATGAGAATGCACATGAGCCTGACGCCGAACTCTGCCGGGATGGACGAGGTCTATCTGGAGACGGTGTGCGTCGTCATCACGTTCTTGCTGCTTGGGCGCTGGTTCGAGAACCGCGCGAAGGGGCGCAGCTCCGAGGCGTTACGCAACTTGCTGCACATGGGCGCGAAGGACGCGACTGTGCTGCGCGACGGCGTGGAAACGCGCGTGCCGATCGCCGACGTGAAGGTCGGCGACACGTTCGTGGTGCGCCCAGGCGAGAAGGTCGCGACGGACGGCACGGTGGTCGAGGGACGCTCGGCGATCGACGCCTCAATGCTCACCGGCGAGTCTGTTCCTGTCGACGTCAAGGAAGGCGACGACGTCACGGGCGCGACCCTGAACACGCACGGGCGCCTCCTTGTACGGGCGACGCGCGTTGGTTCGGACACGACGCTGGCGCAGATGGGCCAACTGGTCAAGGACGCGCAGGCAGGCAAGGCGCCGGTAGAGCGGCTGGTGGACAGGATCGCGCAGATCTTCGTCCCGACCGTGATCGCTATCTCGGCGGTTTCCCTGGTAGCGCACCTGCTGTTGGGCTATAGCGTGGCCGCTGCGTTTACGGCGGCGGTGGCGGTGCTCATCATCGCGTGCCCGTGCGCGCTCGGCCTGGCGACCCCGACCGCCATCCTGGTGGGCACCGGGCGCGGCGCCGAACTGGGCCTGCTGATCCGCGGCCCGGAGATTCTGGAGTCCACCCGCCAGGTGGACACCATCGTGATGGACAAGACCGGCACCGTCACCACCGGCGAAATGACCGTGGTTGACGCGAATGGCAGCAACGACGCCCTCGCACTCGCCGCCGCGGTGGAGGCGCATTCGGAGCACCCGATTGCCCGCGCCATCGCCGCCCACGTGCAGGACGCTCCCAGCGCCGCCGTCACCGACTTCCGCAACGAGCCAGGCATCGGCGCCAGCGCGACCGTCGACGGTACACACGTCCGGGTCGGCAGACCGACCGTTGAGCTTGGCGAATTCCGGGAGACCTTTGAGTCCATGGAGGCGACGGGCGCGACCGTAGTCGCTGTCGAGGTCGACGGCGTGCTCACGGGAGTGATCGCGGTGCGCGACGCCGTGAAGGAAGATTCCCGGGTGGGCGTCGAGAAGCTGAAGGAGCTGGGGCTCGAGCCGCACCTGCTCACGGGCGACAACCGCGCGACCGCGCTCGCCGTGGCGAAGGAAGTGGGTATCGACGCCGCCAACGTCACCGCCGGCGTACTCCCCGCCGACAAAGTCGAACTGGTGCGCAGCCTGCAGGACGCGGGCAAACGCGTGGCGATGATCGGTGACGGCGTGAACGACGCCGCAGCGCTCGCGCAGGCCGACCTCGGCATGGCGATGGGCGCCGGTACCGACGTGGCCATCGAAGCCTCCGACATCACCCTGATGAATAACTCGCTGGTCAGCGCCGCCGACGGCATCCGCCTGTCGCGCGCGACGCTGCGCACCATCAAAGGCAACCTGTTCTGGGCCTTTGCGTACAACGTGGTGCTCATCCCCGTGGCAGCCATCGGGCTGCTCAACCCCCTGCTCGCAGGCATAGCGATGGCATTTTCATCCGTGTTCGTGGTGACGAACTCGCTGCGGCTACGCCGCTTCCGCGCTACGCGCTAAACAGGCCGCGGAGGCGGTGCAGGACACCGCTCGGCTGGGAGGTGGCGGCCAGCTCGTCGATGCTGCGGGGGAGGTTCAGCAGCATCGTCGAATCCTGGTTCTTCGCGACGGTAATACGTTCCTCTAATTGGGCCACCGTGTGGGCGCACGCGGACGGTGCGTCGTGCATCATTCGGACAGACATTGTGACTTTTCCTTCGTTCGTAACTGTGTTAGTCCACAATGCTAGCCAGAAACGCGCAGCGTGTCATGCATGGCGAGCCAACCCTAAGCAAGGACAGCCTTGGCTGTCCACCCCCGGACGGGTGCAGGATTAGCCGTGCGCCATGTTCACGAAGCGCGAGTAGTGCAGCTGGTGCGCAACCGGAATCGTGTCGATTGGTCCACCGCGGTGCTTCGCCACGATGATGTCGGCTTCGCCGGCGCGCTCGTCGTCGCGGTCCTGCGAGTCCGGGCGGTAGAGCAGGAAGACCATATCCGCGTCCTGCTCCAGGGAGCCGGATTCGCGGAGGTCAGCGAGCTGCGGTTTCTTGTCCGTGCGGGCCTCGGGGCCACGGTTGAGCTGCGAAATCGCGATCACTGGTACCTCGAGCTCCTTCGCCAACAGCTTCAAGTTACGAGAGAACTCCGAGACCTCCTGCTGACGCGACTCCACACGCTTGCCGGAGCTCATCAGCTGCAGGTAGTCCAGCACGATCAGGTCGAGGCCCTGCTGCTGCTTCAACCGGCGCGCCTTAGAGCGGATCTCCATCATGGTGAGGTTGGGGGAGTCGTCGATAAAGAGTGGGGCGTCCTGGATCTCCTCGAGCCGACGGGTGAGCTTCTCCCAGTCCTGCTCCCCCATCTGCCCCGAGCGCATCGAGGACAGCTTGATCTCTGTTTCGGCCGAAAGCATGCGCATGATGATTTCGGACGCGCTCATTTCGAGCGAGAAAATCACTGAGGTCTTGCCCTGCTGGATCGAGCAGGAGCGCATGAAGTCGAGCGCCAGCGTCGACTTACCGACGCCCGGGCGCGCCGCGATGATGATCATCTGGCCTGCGTGCAGACCGTTGGTGAGCTTGTCCAGGTCAATAAAGCCGGTGGGCACGCCCTGCTCCAGGCCACCGCCCTGCGCGATGGCCGCGAGCTCGTCGACGGTGTCCTGCAGCAGGTCGCCGAGCACCTTGTAGTCCTCGCCGGCGTTCTTGCGGGAGATCTGGAAGAGTTCCTGCTGAGCGCGGTCCACGACGGCGTCGATCTCCATGCCGTCTTCACCCTCATAGCCGAGCTGCACCACGTGCGTACCGGCGTTGACCAGCTGGCGGAGGATCGACTTCTCCTCGACAATCTCCGCGTAGTAGCGGGCGTTGGCGGCCGTCGGCACCTCGGAGATCAGCGTGTGCAAGTAAGGAGCGCCGCCGACACGCTCAAGCTCGTTGTTGCGGTCCAGCTGGCCTGCGACGACCACCGCGTCAATGTCGGATCCGTGCGAGTACAGGTCCGTGATGGTCTTGTACACCAGCTGGTTCGCCGGGAAGTAAAAGTCCTCCGGGCGCAACGCGTCCGAAACGTCAGTGATGACGTCCTGGTTGAGCAGCATGGCGCCAAGCACGGAACGCTCCGCGCGCTCGTCGTGCGGGGGCTGGCGGTACTCCTTCAGGTCCTTGCGGCCCCGGTTAAAGTTCGACGACCCACCGTCCCACTGGCGTGGCTCCGGTGGCGCCGAGGACTCTGGAGGCTCCGGTGGTGGAACGTAGTCGTCGTCAAAATCGTCGAAGCTCGCGGCACTCGAGTTCTCAGCCATGCAGCACCCTTTACCCTTTCGTGTTGCACAACAGCGTACCGGATTCCCCAGACATTCACGTACCGCCAGTTGAGTTATCCACAGGGGCTGTGAATAGTTTTCCATTGTGCCTGGGATCTATCCACAGGGGGTGTGCACAACTTGTGGAGAGTGTGTGGAAAAGCTATCGATAGCGCGCGCTACAGCGACCTCTTCGCAGGTCACACCACTTTTATTCAAGACGGTACCCATTGGTACCCCCGGTGGATAACCCGCTACCAGCTGGTTTGACTAGGCGATTACGGTGCGCTATATACACCGTCACATGAGGGTCACACCGCCTCGCTGTGGAGAGTTATCCACAAGCGCAGGTAGGCAAACGAAAACGGGCCCCGCTCCTCACAAGCGGGACCCGTTCTCAAGCTGTTGTCGTTGGACTACCTATCGGTAATCGTCGTTATTTGCTAACGACCTCGAAGTTCACTTTGCCTTCCACGCTGTCGTGGAGGTTCACCTTGACCTGGTATCCACCGGTCTTGGTAACAAGGCCCTTCGGTACATTGATGCGGCGCTTGTCCAGGGATGGACCGCCGGCTGCCTTGACAGCTGCTGCGATGTCGCCAGGCTTGACGGAGCCGAACAGCTTGCCCTTCTCGGAGGTACGCACTGGCACCTTCACGCCGGTCAGCTGGTCGAGCTGATCACGCAGCTCCTTTGCGTGGTCCAAGTCGCGGACCTCGCGCTCCTTCTGTACACGCTGAATATCACGGATCTGCTTCTCTGCACCGCGGGTGGCTGGGATAGCCAGGCCACGTGGGAGCAGGAAGTTACGGCCATAGCCGCCCTTGACCTCGACGATCTCGCCTGCCTCGCCAAGGTTATCAACGGCAGCGGTGAGGATCAGTTTCATGAATCCTAACCTTCCTTGAGTTGAAAATGCTTATGTGTGGGAAATGCTTAGAACGGGGGCTCGTCGTCCATCCCGCCGAATCCACCGGCAGGTGGAGCCGAATTCCACGGATCGTTTTGCGGCTGCGACTGCTGTGCCTGCTGCTGTTGCTGTGCAGGCTGCTGCGGTGCCTGACCAAACCCACCCATGTTCTGAGGCTGCTGCTGTTGCTGTTGCTGCTGTGGGCGACCGTAGCCCGAGTTGCCCTCGCGTGGCGTGCGCTGCACGTTCGCGGTGGCATACTTCAGGGACGGGCCTACCTCATCAACTTCGACCTCAAACACGGTGCGGTTTTCGCCCTCGCGGGTCTGGTAGGAGCGCTGCTTCAGGCGACCGTTGACGATAACGCGCATACCCTTGGTGAGGGACTCCGCGACGTTCTCCGCCATCTGACGCCAGCAGTTACAGGTCAAAAACAGGGCCTCGCCGTCTTCCCACTGATTCGTGTCGCGGTTGAACTGGCGTGGCGTGGAAGCGATGCGGAAGTTCGCTACCGCTGCACCACTTGGAATAAACCGCAGTTCCGGGTCCGCAACCAGGTTGCCGACGACGGTGATCGGTGTATCGCCTTGTGCCATTGTTTTGACTCCTTCGTTTCCGTGGTTCCGAAAGCCGTTCTTTACTTGTCGGTTCGCAGAACCTTGGTGCGCAGCACTGATTCGCTCAGGCTCAGCACACGATCGAGCTCTTGGACGGTATCTGCTGCGCATTCAAGATTGATGACAGCGTAGATGCCCTCTTCCTTCTTGTTGATTGGGTACGCAAGACGCTGCTTGCCCCACACATCAACGTTTTCTACCTTGCCGTTTTCCTTACGGACGATCTCGAGGAACTTGTCCAGGGACGGGGCAACGGTGCGTTCATCCTGCTGTGGATCGAGGATGATCATTACTTCGTAGTGACGCACGGACCTCATCACCTCCTATGGTCTAGATTTGAATGTTTTCGGCCGCCGCATTGTGCGGTGGCAGGAGGGTCGTTGCGTCAAGCAACCCCACCAGCGTACCCCACCCGTTACGCTGGGCAAAATACTTCTCGACGCCCCCTCCGCCCTACTGCGGATTGGGCACGGCTACGAAGACCGCGAGGATCACCGGAATGACGGTAATGAAGACAAAAGCGGCAAGACCGTAGCCAACGGCGCGAGGGATTTCTTGACGGTTCGTCGCTACGAACGCTGCGGCGATGAAACCGAATCCGACTGCGATTGAGGCGATTCCGGTAACGGTTGCGGATCCCATGCTGGCTCCTTCCAATCTTCAGGGGTAGTCAGAAGCGGGTCGTGGCCGTTGTGTGCGGCAGCAACTTTGTCCTCGCGCTTGCCGAACATCTGCTGGATAACCAGCACCATAATGGCGATGATGAGTGCGTCGCGGGAGATGATGACGGTGTCCAGCAGCGCGCCAGGAGCACCCTTTTGGTCCTCGCCCATCATGTGCCACATCAGCACTGGCCACACCATCATGTCCACGGTCATCCAGGTCAGCAGCAGGCGCCAGTACGGCAGGGCAAGGACAGCGGGAACGATGAACCAGATGGAGTACTGGGGGCTCCACACCTTGTTGAAGAGGAGGAAGAAGCCGACGATGAGCACGAACAGCTCGGCGACGCGCGGCGTGCGCGGCGCCTTCAGGCCAAGCACGAGGACGGC
Source organism: Corynebacterium sp. NML98-0116 (assembly GCF_001767255.1). GTDB lineage: Bacteria > Actinomycetota > Actinomycetes > Mycobacteriales > Mycobacteriaceae > Corynebacterium > Corynebacterium pseudogenitalium. The sequence goes on along the minus strand of NZ_CP017639.1, from coordinate 159,354 downwards.
TGCGCAGCCCGCGAGGAAGAGCACCAGCGTAACCGTGTTCAGGATGACGGGGGCTCCTTCGCCACTGTCGAATCCGCTCCAGCCGAAGACGCGGTTGATCACTGCGTAGATGGTGGTCCACTCCCAGCCGCGGTCAGTGTTCAAGCGGTTGAACTCGTTCCATGCCTCCGGGTTGTGCAGGTACACCGGCAGGTTCACCGCCACCCAGGTCAGTGCGGTGGCGGCCACCATCTTCAGGAAGGGCACGAAGGTGCGCTTCCTGATCGCCAGCACCAGGTAGGCCCCGAGGATGAACAGTGGCCACAGTTTGAATGCGGTGCCGGCGCCGATCAGGACGCCTGCCAGCCAGTACTTCTTGTTGCGCACGGCGAGCATGGCTGCCACGACGAAGAAGATGGATGGGATGTCCCAGTTGGTGAACAGGTGCATGATCAGCAACGGGGAGCCGACGACGAGCAAGGTGTCCCAGATTCGGTTACCGGCTAGCTCCGCCACCATGCGCGCCGTGACCACCCAGATGGCGGCCAGGATGAGCACGGTGACGTAGAAGTACCAGCCGGATTCCGGCAGGATGCGGGAGACCGCAAAGTAGGTGTTGCGGGAGATGAACGCGCAGAACTGCTGGAACAGGCCAGCGAGCACTGGGTACTCCATGTAGCGCGTCAGGTCACCCTCAACCCAGGAGAAGTCGTAGACGAAGCCCGGCTGGTCCAGGCCGCGGCCGCCGTACAGCGGCAGGATGTCGTTGTAGCAAAAGGAGGTGTACTGCCGGTTTCCGTCCCAGTTGACCTGCATGATGCCGTTATCGTCCAACTTGCCCATTGCGCAGTTCGACTTCGACAGCGCGCCGAGGCCAATGAAGACGTAGGCGAGCGCGAAGATGGTGCGTAGCGGCGTCCAGAACTTGGAGCGACCAATTTGGGCGAAGCGCCCCATCGGCCCGCCGAGGAACTCAACCCAACCGCGGGCGGCGGGTTCGGTGAGGGCTGGCTGGACGCGATCCTTCGGGTCAGGCCACGTGGTTGCTGTCATCGTTGCTCCGTTATCCAAAGATATCGTTTATAACCTGGTCGATTGCGTCCTGTACCGGGTCCGGCCGCGGCGCGGGCGCCGGTGCTGGCGCCGGAGCCGGAGCCGGTGCGGGGGCTGGTGCCGCCGGCTGGCCAGGTCCGGCCTCGCCCGTCGGCGCGTTGGCGTCGGCGCTTGGCGACGCCGCATCAGCCGGAGCACCCGTGGTCGAATTACCGGAGAAGCCACCGTAGTAGCCGCCCAGGTTCACGCCGCCCGAGTAGGGGTGGACGCCCCAGTACACCGGGGATGCCTCAGGGAAGTACTCGAAGTCCTGGCCCTGCAGGAGGGAGTCCAGCACGTTCTTCCAGATCCGGCCCGGGGTGTCGGCGCCGAACATGTTGCCGCCGTAGGAGTTGAAGATGGCCGAGGTGTTGTCGGCAGTGCCCACCCACACGGCCACGGCGAGCTGCGGCGTCGAGCCGACGGTCCAGGCGTCCTTGTTCAGGCCGGTGTTGCCCAGCTGGGCAGTACCGGTCTTCGCGGCCGACGGACGGCCGCCGGCCAACACGGCGTTGGAGTACGGGACGACGGACTGCATCGCCTTAATCACGTTGTCGGCGACTTGCTGGGAAACACGGCGCTCCGTGTAGCCCGGGTCGAACTCGTAGAGGACCTCGCCGTAGGCGTCGGTGACGCGCTGCACGAAGTGTGTCGGGTGCGCCAGGCCGCGGTTCGTCAACGTGGACACCGCCGTAGCCATATCGAGCACGCGGGACTGGTACTGGCCCAGCACGATGCCCTCGTAGGGCTGGCCACCGTTTTCACGCAGCGTCACCGGGATACCTGGGATGGAGCGGGCCACGCCGAGAGCGTGCGCCATGTCCGCGGTGTCCTGCGTGGTGTTATCCAGGTCATCCTGAATGCGCATGAACGCGGTGTTCGAGGAGGTGCGGGTGGCATCCAGCATGGAGATCATGCCTGCGCCGCCGCCGTCCCAGTTCGTCACCACGTGGCCACCCGGCAGCGTCACAGGGGTTGCCGAGTACATCGCGTTGAGCGGGATGCCCTGCTGCAGCGCCGCGGCCAGCGCGAAGATCTTGAAGGTGGAACCGGTCTGCAGACCTGCGTTGGCGTAGTCCCAGCCGGAGGGGTCGTCGCCGCCGTAGTAGGCGCGTACTGCGCCCGTCTTCGGGTCGATGGCCACGACGCCGGTGCGGGCGTCGTCCTGCAGGAGCGAAAGCTGCTCGCGGGAAATCCGCTCGACCTCTGCCTGCGAGTTCGGGTCAATCGTGGTGGTGATCTTCAAACCACGGTTGGTAAGGTCCGACTCGGAGATGCCAATGGTGGCCAGCTCCGTCATCACCTGGTTCTTAATCAGGCCGTTCGGGCCGCTGGCCTCGGTGTAGGCCGAGTAGGTCGCCGGATCGCGGGTCTCCGGGTACTGCAGCCCGGCGCGCTTCGCAGGGTCGAGCTTGTTCGTCTCAACGAGCCCATCCATCACGTAGTTCCAGCGGGCTTTCGCGCCATCAGGGTTGGTCCACGGGTCGAGCTGGCTCGGCAGCTGGATGGAGGACGCAAGCACGCCGCCCTCCTCCAGCGTCAGCTCGCTGGCCGGCTTGTCGAAGAATGCGTGCGCAGCAGCCTCGATGCCGTATGCGTTGCGCCCGAAGTAGACGGTGTTGAGGTAGGCGTTGAGGATTTCTTCCTTGGTCCAAGAGTGGGTCATCTTGATGGAGTACACCAGCTCCTTGGCCTTGCGCTCATAGGAGTGCTCATTGCCGACCAGGGCGTTCTTCACGTACTGCTGCGTAATCGTGGAGCCACCACCGGCTGATGCGTTGCCGGTAATCTGGCCGATCACGGCGCGACCGAAGCCGGTGAAGGAGAAGCCGGAGTTGTCCCAGAAGTCGCGGTCCTCGGCAGCGAGGACGGCGTTTTGCACGTCAACTGGCACCTGCTCCAGCGGGATCTGAACGCGGTTGCCCTCCGGCGGCACGATGCGAGCCAGGTCGGTTTTGCCGTCGTTAAAGTAGAGGTTTGAGATCTGCGCCGTTTCGATCTCATGCGGCTCCGGGATGTTCGCCCGCTGGTAGTTCCAGATAAACCACACAGCTGGGATGCTGGCCAGCAACACCACGAGCAGGAGCATGGCTAGGACCCATTGGCCCGTCCGCGACCGGGACTTGGATGGGGTCTTGGTTTTCTCGTCTACGTTAGTCACACATTGTCCCTGTACGATCACCTACAGAATTGCTACAGCACACACTACCCGTACCGGGCGTTTTTACCGCACTGGAGTGGCGGTCCATTCTTGCAACAAGTGGTTCCAGTGGCAGTGGGGGCACACTTCCACCTTGTGCACGGTGATTGGGCCGACCTCACCCACAAGGGTGTCAATCTCGGCCTCGCTGCGTGCGGTGCCGGTGCGACGTCCAAGCTTTTCGCTGTACACCCAGCGCACTTCTCGCAAGTCACGGCCGCAAATTGGGCAGTTTCTTTTCGACGCCTCTCCGTGATGTTCTGCGGCTGCGCGGAGAAGGAAGTCGGCGTCGCAAAGCTCTTCTCTGGGAATGTGCCCGGCGTGATAGGCGCGAAGGGCCGCCCGGCGTTGCCATTCGTGCGAAACTTCGTGCTGGTAGGTGAACATCGCCGCCATACTAGCGCAACAACATAGTTTCCTTCGCCTATGTATAGAATGATGCGTTGCACGTTTTGTTCGTCTCTTTTGTACAAGGCAGGTCCTTATGGCTGATCGTCCTGACCCGTTGGAGTTGGCACAGCGTATTCGCCCGGCGATGACGAGTTTGTATGTCGCGTATTTCCGAAATACGGAACGCTCCGACCTCACCGGCCCCCAGCTTTCGATCTTGCGTCGCCTCGAGGTGGAAGGGCCGAGCCGGATCAGCCATATCGCCACGTCAGAGGGCGTGCGGATGCCGACGGCCTCGAACACCATCAACCAACTGGAGAAGCGCGGCCTCGTGCACCGCACGCGCTCCGCGGAGGACAGGCGCGGCGTGCTCGTCGACCTGACTGACCAGGGCAAACGCGAGCTGAGGCGAGTGGGCAAGGAACGCACGCAGTACCTCGCGGATATGCTCGCCACGCTTGATGACGCCTCGCTGCAGCAGCTCGACGCCGCCACCGAGGCAATTAATACCCTGGCAGACGTCTACGCGAACCCGGAAAGCTAATACACTAGGTCGGTATGGCGCCACGATCTTTCTCTTCTGAACTAGCCCAGTCCTTTGAGTCTGAGCGCCCACTTCGAGTGCTCGTCGGTTGGGATGCTTCCAACTCGGAGGCGATCGAGTTCGCCGCCTGGCTGGGGCGGAGCCTGCCCGTGACGGTGCGGGTTGCGGCGTCGGTGTCGGGTTCGTGGACGAAGTCGCTGTCGTCGAAGAAGTACGACAAGTGGCTGCAGAAGCAGCGAGACACCATCAGCGAGAAGGCCACGAAGGCGCTGAAGCACGAGTTGCCGCGTTCGCAGTGGGCGGACCCGGTGGCGCAGGTGCTGGAGCGCGGCAGCCTCGCGGAGTGCCTGTTCGAGATGGCGGACGGTTTTGAGGCTGATATTTTGCTGCTCGGCTCGAAGTCGAAGACGTCGAAGGGCCGTTTCCGGCCGACCTCCGACGCGGACGAGATGATGCACTCCTCCCCCGCTTCCGCTGGGCCTGGCGCCGAAGGGCGTGCAGCTTTCGAAGAAGGGCATCACCCGCGTCACCTACTCGCTCATCGACTCTGGCGCGGTGCAACCGAGCTTCTCCGGCCTGGCGTACGCCACCACGCTCGCCAGCCTTCTCGACGTCCCGCTGCGCATCATCGCGTTTTCCCCCAGCGAGGGCGGCGGTTTCGATGACCAGGAAGACCAGATGGAGTGGAACGAGGCCGCGCTCGGCCTGTTGGACCGCGCACGCGACTCGGCGTTTGCTGTCGCGGAACACCTCGGGCCGGAGCACACCGAGCGTCTCGACGTCTCCAACTTCGTCGCCACCGGCAAGGGTTGGAAGAAGGCCATCGACTCGGTGAAGTGGAAGAAGGGCGACATTTTGTGCCTGGGCTCGAAGTCCTCGGGCCCGCTCAAGCGCGTGTTCGTTGGCACCCGCGAGGGCGAGTTCATCCGCTTCGCCCCGGTGCCCGTCATCGTGTACCCACGAGGGAAGCACTAACCATGGCTGACGTGTTTGACCACCCCGAAAACGATCTGCATTCCGGCGCGGACCGCTTCTCCCGCGTCCGGCCGGAACCGGCCAGCTTCGACGAGCTGGCCTTAGAGCCGGACCCGCTGGAGGTCGCGCGGCGCAACAAGGCGTCGACGAAGCAGGCGATCACGCTTGCGGTGGTGACGGTGCTTGGCACGCTGCTGTTCGCGTGGGCACTCGCCGCCGTCGCCCGCGTGCAGGGCGGCCCCCTGTGCGAGGCCGGGGACGCGGCGTGGCTGTGCACCGAGTCGTGGCGGACGTGGTGGGCCGTCGTCACCTCGATTCCGCCGGTGGCGGGCCTACTCACCTGCGCGGTGCTGATGGTGCGCAAGCTCAACCGCTACGAGCGCTGGATCCCCTGGATGGGCGTGTTCTGGCTGCCCATCGTGCCGTTCACCATGTGGTGGCTGACGGTCACGATTGGGATGCTGGCGCTTGATGCGACGCACTAGCGCAATCTGCGCAGTACGGGTTCTCCTCCCGGCAGGCCTCGCAGCTTAAGTACTGGTGGCGGCACTCCGGCTCGTTCACGCAGTTATAGAACATGTTCGACGGCGCCCCGCAGTGCACGCAGTGGCCAAGCTGCACATAGTCCGGGTCATTCTCCGGGCCGAACTCGGTGTGCATCCGCTTATCAAACACGTACAGCGAGCCCTCCCACAGGCCCGAGTTGCCGTACTTCTCGCCGTAGCGGACGATGCCGCCGTCGATCTGGTAGACCTCCTCGAAGCCGCGGTTCTTCATCAGGCTGGACAGGATCTCGCAGCGGATACCGCCGGTGCAATAAGAGATGACTGGCTTGTCCTTCATCCAGTCGTACTTGCCGCTCTCCAGCTCCTTGATGAAGTCGTGGGTGGTTTCCACGTCCGGGACCACGGCGTTCTTAAACTTGCCAATCTCAGCCTCGCGGGCGTTGCGGCCGTCGAAAAACACAACATCCGGGTTGTTGGCCACCAGCTCGTTGACCTCCTCCGGCTTCAGGTGTGTGCCGCCTCCGACGACACCGTGCTCGTCGACCTTCAGCTCGCCCGGCGCGCCGAACGCCACGATCTCATCGCGCGCCTTGACCGACAGCTTCGGGAAGTCCTCCGCGCCGCCCTCGGACCACTTGAACTCGATGCCCCGGAAGTACTCCTTCGTCTTCTTCACGTAGGTCTTGCAGGCCTTAATGTCACCGCCGACGGTGCCGTTGATACCGTCCTTCGAGATCAGGATGCGGCCGGTCAGTCCCAGGCCCTCGCAGAGGTCGCGCTGCCAGAGGCGTACCGCGTCCGGGTCCGCGATGGGCTGGAACTTGTAATACAGGAGGATCTTGCTCGTCATGCCCACGAGTTTAGCGCTTGTGGTAGAGCCCCTTCTTCCAGTACTTCGGCTCCGAGGTCACTAGCACGCCCAGGTTACGGAAAATGCCCTCGTCGACGGAGCCAAGAATGGTGCTGGTGTGCGCGTCGCAGCCGCGCAGGTTCTTCAGCTGCTCCAGCGCCGCCGCCGCATCACTGCTTGTCGACGCCGACACCGACAACGCAATGAGCACCTCATCAGTATGTAGCCGCGGGTTCACGGACCCGAGGTGGCGCGTCTTCAGCGTCTGGATCGGCTCGATGGAATCCGGCGACAGGAGGTGGACGGAGTCGTCGATCCCCGCGAGCACCTTCAGCGCGTTGAGCAGCACCGCCGCCGACGGGCCCAACAGGTCCGTGGTCTTGCCGGTCACGATGGTGCCGTCAGGCAGCTCCAGCGCAGCGCCCGGCGTGCCGGTGGTTTGTGCGACCTCCAGGGCCGGAGCGACCACCACGCGGTCCTGCGGGGTCACCTCCGCCTTGCGCATGATGTTCAGGATCCGGTCGGAGACGGTGTGGTCGGAGTCGTCGCGGCGCTCGTCCACGAGCGTCTTGTAGTAGCGGCGCACGATCTCCTGCTTCGCGGCGTGGCGGCAGGCGGCGTCATCACTAATGCAGTAGCCCGCCATGTTCACGCCCATGTCCGTCGGTGACTGGTACGGCTCCTCCCCCGTCACCTCACGCAGCAGCGCCTTGAGCAGCGGGAACACTTCGATATCACGGTTGTAGCTGGTGACGGTCTCCCCGTAGGCGTCCAGGTGGTACTGGTCGATCACGTTGACGTCATCAAGGTCGGCCGTCGCGGCCTCGTACGCGAGGTTCACCGGGTGCGACAGCGGCAAGTTCCAGATGGGGAACGTCTCAAACTTGGCGTAGCCAGCGTTAATACCGCGACGGTGCTCGTGGTAGATCTGGCTCAGGCACGTGGCCAGCTTGCCGGAGCCCGGGCCCGGTGCCGTCATCACGATCAGGTCGCGGGACGTCTCCACGTACTCGTTGCGGCCGAAGCCCTCCTCGGATACGATGCGCTGCGTATCGTGCGGGTACCCGGCAATCATGTAGTGGCGCGACACCGTCAGGCCCAGACGCTGCAGCCTCTCAATGAACGCCTCCACCAGCGGGTTCTCACCCTCCAGCTGGGTCACCACCACATTCTCGACGAGGAACCCTCGCTCCCGGAACACGTCCACGAGGCGCAGCACGTCCTCCTCGTAGGAAATCCCGAGGTCCGCCCGCATCTTCTGGCGCACCACGTCACCCGCATTAAACGCGATCACGATCTCGACCTCATCCTTGATGCGGTCCAACATCGCAATCTTGTTATCCGGCGTAAACCCCGGCAGCACGCGGGAGGCATGATTGTCGTCGAAGAGCTTGCCACCCATCTCTAGGTAGAGCTTTCCCCCAATTGCTTTTCGTCGGGCCGAAATGTGCTCCGACTGCATCGCAATGTACTTATCCCGATCAAATCCAACGCTATATGGCATGGAACCTGAAGTATACCGGGCCAGCCCGCGCATCTCTATTTGTGCACGTTGGGGCGGGGTTGGTTCCCGTCGACCTCTTACGGTCGACCAACCCTGGTCAGGGCGAAATCAGGTTTTTGGCGTCGAAAAGCCCCAAATTGCCGTGACCTGCATTGGTCGACGCTAAGAGGTCGACCGGAGCGGAAGCGGGTGCGCACTGTACCTTAATCGGTGAGATATAAGGAGTAGCAGAGTCCAATGCCCGAAGGCCACGTCATCCACCGCCTCGCCCGCCACTTGAACGACACGTTTGCGGGGCAGCCCATCGAGATTTCCTCCCCGCAAGGACGTTTCGACGTCTCCCCGCTCGCTGGCGCCACCCTGACGGAGGCCCGCGCGGTGGGCAAGCACCTGTTCCTGGAGTTCTCCACGGCGACGGTGCATGTGCACCTGGGCCTGATTGGTTCCTTCCGTTTCGAACCGGCGGAGGACGTGTGGGGCCAGATCCGGCTGCGGCTGGCCAACGAGGACGTGGCGGCGAACCTGCGCGGCCCGCAGTACTGCCGCTACGTCTCCCCACCGGAGGAGCAGGTGATTCTGGACCGCAGCGGCGAAGACCCCCTTGACCCGGACGCGGACCCGGAGGCGCTGTGGGAGAGGGTGCGGGCGTCGAGACGCACGATTGGGTCATTGATGATGGACCAGCAGTACTTCGCGGGCGTGGGCAATATATACCGTGCGGAGCCGCTGTTCCGCCTGGGTATTTCCCCGTTCGTGCCGGGCCGCGCGTTGGACCACGAGGCGTTCCTGCGCCTGTGGCAGGACGTGCGCGAGCTGATGGAGTACGGGGTGGAGCACGGCCGGATAGATACTGTGCGCCCCGAGCACAGCCCCGAGGCGATGGACAGACCACCCCGGAAGGACGACCACGGCGGTGAGGTCTACGTGTACCGCCGCGCCGGCGAGCCCTGCTTTGTTTGTGGCACACCAATCGAGGTGCGCAAGTACGAGGGCCGCAATTTGTTCTGGTGCCCCTCCTGCCAGGCGGAATAGCGCGTAGAATGGCGGAATGTTTGCTGCACCGTTTGCCTATTCCGCCGCGGAGATTCGAGCCGCGGAAGCTCCCCTCCTTGCCGCTGAGGCGTCTCCAGATGCGTTGATGCAACGCGCCGCGCATGCTGTGGCGCGCGTGGCGCGCGAGATGTCGGGGCCGCGGGAGCGAGTGTTGTTGCTGGTGGGCCCGGGCGGCAACGGTGGGGATGCGCTGTACGCGGGGGCGGAGCTCGCCAGGGAGGGATGGCAGGTCGAGGCCTGGCTGCCGCTGGGCAGGGCGCAGCAGCGGGCGTTGGATGCGTTTGTGGGGGCCGGAGGTGGGGTCGTCGAGAAGCCTGGGGCGTGCGACCTCCTTATCGACGGCCTCTTCGGCCTCGGCGGGGCCGGCGACCTGCCCGACGCTGTCGCCGACATCGACGCGAACCAGGTGCTGGCCGTGGACGTGCCGAGCGGCGTGGATGCCGACACCGGCAAGGCCGGCCGCAACGCGCTGCAGGCCAACGTGACGGTGACGTTCGGCGGGTGGCGCTACGCGCATGCCCTCTCGACGCGCTGCGGGAATGTGCTGTGCGCGGACATTGGCCTACCACTGCCGGAGAGCCACGTGCGGGCGTACCGCGCGGTGCCCAACACGGGCCTGGACCTCGAGGGCATCAGGCCGATGGGCCCGGTGCCGGTGAGCGTCAAGGAGCCCGGCGCCGATGACGACAAATACACAGGCGGTGTGGTCGGCATCCACGCTGGCAGCGGCACGTATCCGGGCGCGGCGCTGCTGTGCACGGCTGGGGCGGTGACGGCGACACCGGCGATGGTGCGGTTCGCGGGCGCGCAGGCGCTTGAGGTGGTACGGGCGCGGCCGGAGGTCGTGGCCACCCGCGAGTTGGAGCAAGCCGGTCAGGTGCAGGCGTGGGTGTGCGGCCCTGGTATCGGGATCGATGGGGAGGCGGATGCTGCCGTCGATTGGGTGTTGCGGCAGGGTGTGCCGGTGGTGCTCGACGCGGATGCGCTCACCCTTGTGGCCCGCGCGCCGCGTAAGTTGGCGCGGGTTGTGGTGACCCCGCACGACGGTGAATTTTCACGCCTATATACAGGTATGACCAACGATCGCGTCGAGGAGACTGCCGACTGCGCACGGGCGCTCGGCTGCACGGTGGTCCGGAAGGGGCGTGCCACGGTCGTTTCAGACGGCCAGGAATCCATCCTTATCGACGCCGGCTCCTCCTGGGCCGCCACACCCGGCTCCGGCGATGTGCTTGCCGGGATTATTGGGGCTCGTGTGGCGCGCGACGGGATAGACGACGTCCTACTTTTGGCCCAGTCGGTTCAGGTACACGCGGTGGCTGCGTGGCTCGCTTCCCGGACACCGTACGGCCACGCACAGACTTCTGCTAGCGAAATTGCATCCAATGTGCGTAGCGCTACGGCGTGGTGCGCACGTTTTTAGCAAAAGCAGTGTATGTGGGTCTAAATTACACCGCTGTAATTTAATGCCGATGAACTGCATTTTCACCCTCCACACCCCCAGAAAGGGTTAGGTGGGGTATGGTCCCTTTGTTTGGTTTGTGGCTTCCTTAAATGTAGATGTTGAACAATCCCGCAAACACATGTCATGGACCTGCGAGTATGTGAATATTAAGGTTTATTTACGGTTTTTCCTGGATAAATACAGAAACACGCGTCAACGAACGAATACGTTTCCGCAGCTCCCTCGGCTACACTCAGAAATATGTTCAACAATCGGAGACTCCAAGCAATCGCAATCGCGCTCTCGCTCGGCGCGTGCGCCATGGTCGCCCCTTCCGCTGAAGGCGCAACCGTTGGCGAGAATGTCTCCGGCGTATGCTCCATCCGCCTTAACGCCGAAGAGACAAAGCTTTATGAGCAGTCGAAAGGCAAGGCGGCAAGCTTCGACGTCGACAAGGCGTGGAAGCTCGCATTCGAGCAGGCTTTCCCAGCAGCCAAGATGCACGGCGAGAAGCTGTACAACGATCTGAAGTCGGACTTTGCGTACCAGCAGCAGTTCCAGCCAGATCCTCGCCCGAAGCTCGCTAAGCAGGTCGCTGAGGACTCGGAACTGCCAGAGTCTGTCGCACTCGACTACGTCACCCACAAGTGGAGCGACGCAGTCGTGGCAGGCTTCGAGAACCCGGGTCGCCTCCCAGAGATCCTGGAGTACGACAAGTACTTCGAGAACGGCGAGATCCCAGCCTCGAAGCAGTCGTTCCGCGCACCGGAACCAGTCTTCCCGACCATCGGTGACCGCGACGCCCTGATCCAGGAGAAGAAGGACCAGTTCAAGGGCCTCACCGACGAACAGGCAGCTGCTTGGGTTGACCAGTTCGAGAACCAGGAAGGCGTCGCAGAGACCCGCACCATGGCGGAAGTCGAAGCAGCGCTGAACCAGTCGAAGGACAACTGCCGCGACGGCAAGTCCGGCATCGTGCTCTTCCCAACGCAGCACTCCAACCCGGACGCAGTCTCGCAGGGTGCTGAGGGCACTGAGCGCAGCAAGGAGCAGCCAACCACCACGCCTTCCTCTCCGACCACCACGGTTTCCGTTGACGTTCAGGTCAACCCATTGAACGGGAAGACCACCGTCACCCAGGAGCCTTCGAAGACAGTCGATACGAGCGATAACTCGGCTGCCCTTATCGGTGGCATTGTTGGCACCATCGTGATTGCAATCCTGGCGGTCCTCGGCCTGACGGCAGCCAAGATGCTGTAATCTCATCTCCATGGAGTCTCGGAGATTTTTCACTGGCGTTGTAGCCCTCGGGCTCAGCGCCAGTTTGTTGTCTCCAGTCGCGGACGCCGCCGTCATCGGCCCCCAAGATCCCGCAACGAAACTCTGCGCGTTCTACCTCTCCCCCGCCGAATACGCCCGCCTCATGAACGCAGCGCGCCTCCACTTCTCCGCGCCCGAAAAAGAGTACGCGCTGGACTATCAAACATTCCGGCAAGCATTTCCGGAGCTGGGGAAGGTCGAAGAGGACGTCTATAAGCGGATTAGGGAAGAGGAGGGCGAGAGTTTCTCGCTCCCAGCAACTTCGCGCGGCCCGACTCGCTGCAGCACACGTACGCGGTTGAGGCCTTCACAGAGGCGGGGCTGCCCGCGAGTGTCGCCGAGTGGTACCTCTTCAAGTACAGTCCGCAGCGCACCACACCGCAGGCGTCGGCGGATGACGTGCTGACCTACCACTACTACGAACTCATGGGGCAATACCAGGTGCTCGGGCCAGGGCAACGCGCCCTGTTCCGGCCGGTCACCCAAGCCACTGAAACCCCAGACATCGCGCGCGAGCTCCAAACCCGCTTCCCCGGGCTCAGCGACGCCGCCGCAACCGCCTGGGCGCAGCAGTACGCAGACACGTTCTTCTACACCAACCTGCGGCGCGTCAAGGAATACGTCAGCCTACGGGAGCGGGCTGAGCAGCTCTGTGCCGCCGGCGGCGACGCCACCCTGGCGCTCCCGATCCCGCCGAACGCGGTGAATACGGTGGTGCCGCCGATCCCCGAGCCGACCACCAGCACCGCGGTTACGGTGGCGCCGAAGCCCTCGACGCCCGCTGCACAAGCGCCTGCGCCGACCGCAACGGCCACAACGAAGCCAGCCCCAACCACAACCACGCCCGCGCCCACAACCACGACCCCGACCGAGACCGAGGAAGAGAAGGAGCTCACGCCGCTCGCGATCGCCGGGATCGTGCTGGGTGTGCTGGGCGCGGTGCTAGCGGGAGGCACCCTTATCATGCAGGCTCTCAACCTGGGGGCGTTCGCCTAACACGCCCGGTGTAGGTTGTCACGTGTGAGTAAACAGTCGTCGCTTCCTATGCTGCCTCTTTCCGCGATGAGCTTCGCGGCGTTCGTCTACGTCACCTACGAGATGTTCGCGGTCGGCCTGATTCGACCCATGGCGCAGGACCTCGGCGTGACGGAAGGCCAGATCGGCCTCCTCATGAGCGTGTACGCCGGTCTGGTCGCCGTGGTGACCATCCCGCTGATGCACTTCACGCGCAACTGGGACCGCAGGCCCGTCTTCCTGGCCACGCTCGGCTTCCTCGCCGGGGGCGTGATTCTGCAGGGCATCGCGAACAGCTACGCGGTGCTCGTCGCTGCCCGCGTGACCGCGGCGTTTACGCACGGGCTGTTCTGGTCGCTGATCAACCCGATGGCGGCACGGCTGGCGCCGAAGGGGATGACGGGCAAGGCGGTGGCGACGGTGTCGTTCGGGTCGACGATGTCGGCGGTGATCGGTACGCCGTTGACCACCATGCTCGGCGGGATGATCGGGTGGCGCGGCTCTACCTGGGTGTTGGGCGTCGCGGTGATTTTCTCGGTGGTGGCGTTGGTGGCGTCGCTACCCTCGATGCCGGCGAAGCACCCGGAACCGGCAACGGGGGCGAAGCGGACAAAGTCGGCGATCCCGTCGCTGGTACTCTTCCTGACGTTCAATGTCACCGCCGTGTTCACCACCTTTACCTACCTGGCGCTGCTCATGACGACGACAGCCGGGCCGAAGCTGGTCCCGTTCGGGCTGTCCCTCTTCGGCATCTGCGGGGTGATTGGCGTGTTGACGGCGGGCAACACGGTGGACCGGCGCATGATCCGGGTTAACGGGTTCGTCGCCGTGCTGCTGGTCGGGTCGGCGGCGCTGGGGCTGCTCGCACTGGAGACGAAATCGGTGCTGCTCATCATCGCGATGATCATCGTGTTCGGGCTGGCGAACGGGGCGCTGCCGCCGTCGGCAACCACCATCTTCCTGCACGCCGGAAAACGCAACGAAGACCTGGCAAGCTCCATCTACGTGGTGACCTACCAGGTCGGGATCGCGGCCGGATCCGCGCTCGGCGCCGCGGTGGTGGACGCGGGCTTCCTGCCCGGCACGCTCTGTATGACGGCCGGACTGGCGGCCTGCGCATTCATCACCCTGGTGCTTGGGTCGCGCCCGAAGCTACGCTAGCACCCGCTCGCGCGACACGTGGCCGTCGCGGACGCGGACTACCTCGTCGCTCTCGGAGATGAGGCTGGCGTTGTGGGTGACAAACCCGCAGGCGACGTCGTGCTCCTGCACCAGGGTCCGCAGCAGTGCGACGATCTCGTGGGAGCGCTCCGAGTCGAGCGCCGCCGTCGGCTCGTCCGCGAGGATCAGCTTCGGCTCCCCCATCAGCGCACGGGCAATGCCGACGCGCTGGCGCTGCCCGCCGGAGAGCTGCTGCATGCTGCGGTCCCCGAGGCCGTCCAGGCCTACTTCCGCGAGCAGCTCGTTCGCGCGGTCCACGCGAGGCTTCACGCCACGAATGTGGTCGGTGACCAGCAACTGATCCCGGACGTTCAACGCCCCGATCAGGTTGGCCTGCTGGAAAATCATCCCGATCTTCTGCAGGCGGACTTCGTCGGAGACCGGGGTGGCGTCGACAAGAACGGTGCCGCTGTCCGGGGTGAGCAGGCCCGCCGCCGCGGAAAGCAGGGTGGACTTGCCGGAGCCGGACTCACCAATGATGAAGGTGAGGTGGCCGGGGTTGGCGTCGAAACTGACGTTATCCAGCGCCGTGAGTGTGTCCTCGCCGTCTTGGTACGTGACGGTGACGTTTTCCATGTGCAACATTTACGCAATACCTCCCAGTGCGAGCTGCGGCTCAACTTTTGTAATTTGGCGCGTCGCGATGAACGCGCCCACCATCCCGATCGCCCAAATCGCGAGCGGCGGGCCGGCGACCGTGAGCACCGTCAGCGAGAACGGCGCCACCTTCGACGCCGCCAGGCCAATGCCCAGCGCGATCAGCGCGCCAACCGCCGCGCCGATGCCCAGCAGCACCGCCGCCTGACCCAGCGCATCCTTGCGCAAGTAGCTATTCGACGCCCCAATCGCCTTCAAAATGGCCAGGTCACGGGTGCGCTGCATGGTCCACACCGTCAAGAAGGCCACGATGACCAGCGCCGCGATGGCGTACAGGAAGCCCAGGATCATGTTGAAGGACGCCTGCTCCGACTTGTACGCAGCCAGGCCGTTGAAGGAGTCCTTCATACTCATGCCACGGTCATCGCTAGCGAGCAGCACCGTGCCGTCCGCGTCGGTGTGCATAGCGGCCTTCCAGTCCTCCGTGTTCACCCACAGGACCGCGGTGTGGGAGAAGTACAAGTCATCCGTGACGGCGTCGACGGTGATCGGGGTGCCGCCGACGGAGAGCTCGTCGCCAGGAGCGACGTTCAGCGAACGCGACGCGACCGCGCCGTCGCCGAGCACCTCGCCGCCGGGCAGCTCCGTGCCCTTCGGCAGACCCAGGATGGAGATGGACTCCTCCTTGCCGTTCTCGCGCAGCAGCAAGGTTTGGCCGGTGCCCAGCGGGACCGTGCCCTCCTCCGCCGTCACGCGCGACGTCATATAGGAAGGCTCATCCATGTCCTGGAAGACGACCGACTTTGCATCCAGTGCCTCCAGGGCCTCCGTGTTCTGCTTGCCCAAACCGTTGGTCAACCCGGTCAGCATCACCACGAGCAACGTGATCAACCCGACCGTGCCGACAATGAGGCCGAACCGCCCCTTGGCTTTCACAATTTCTCTCAATCCGACGAACATGCCCACATTGTGCGTGTGAGCAGGCATAATCCACATCGGGAGCGGGGTTGAACCTCGAATCAACCGTCCGGTTGATGCGCTCTCAATCGCATGTCGGGTGCAGCGTCTAAGGTGATCTGCGTGAACACCACCAACCGGATCCTCACCTTCCTGCGCGTCAGCCTGCACGTACTCGTTGCCGTGCTGCTGCTCGTCGGCGTTGTCTCCAGCGGGTGGAACCCGCTGGCCATCTGCATGGCGGTCCCCTTCGCGTTGCTCTACCTGGCCGGGACCGTGGCCTACAACGAAGGCAAGCGCTTCCCCCGCGCTGCTATGTACACCTGGCTCGCCGCCGTCCTCGCGCTGTGGGTGGTTATGGCGCTGCACGCCGCGGAGTTCGTCTGGCTGGAGTTCCCGCTGGTCATCCTGGTCTCCGTGGTGCTGCCCACCTGGTCCGGTATCGCGGTGGCGGCGCTGCTGCTGGCATTCACGCTGTCGGTCACAGCGCCGGGCGCGGGAATCGGCGGAGTGGTCGGACCGCTGCTCGGCACCGTGCTGGCGCTGCTGATCTACCACTCCTACCGGGCACTCCGCGCCGAAGCCGACCACTACAAACACCTCGCCTACGAACTCCAGGCCACCCACATGGAACTCGCCGCCGCCGAACACGCCTCCGGCGTCCTCGAGGAACGCGCCCGCCTCTCCCGCGAAGTCCACGACACCATCGCGCAAGGCCTCAGCTCCATCGTGCTGCTCGGCCGCACGCTGGACAAACAGATCACCGAGCCCGGCGCGAAACAGATCCTCGACACCATCCGCGCCACCGCCTCCGACAACCTCGCCGAAGCACGCCGCTTCGTCGCCGTCAACGCCGGGCCCGCCGAACCCCTGCCACGCAGGCTGGAGGAGCTCGCGCGGGGAGCGGAGGGGCGTCAACAAGCACTCGGGCAACGGCTCACGGTGGACCTCAACGTCGAGGACGTGCCCGAGCCCGCCGCCGACGTCATCGAGCGAGTCGTGCGCGAGGGGCTCTCCAACATCGTGCGCCACGCCGGCGCCACCCGCGCCGTGGTCACGGTGGAGAAGCTTGGGGACGTCGCCACCGTCGACGTCTTCGACAACGGCCGCGGCATCACCGGGCCCGAAGGCTACGGCCTGCGCGGGCTGCGGGCGCGCGTCGCGGAAGTCGGCGGCACCCTCAGCGTCGAAGGTAACGTACTAGCAGCAAGCATCCCCCTGGGAAAGGACACCCATGAGTGAGATCAACGTCATGCTTCTCGACGACCACCCCGTCGTCCGCGCCGGCCTCCGCGCAGTGCTCGACTCCTTCGGCGACATCACCGTTGTTGGCGAAGGCGCGGACGGGCGCGCCATCGAGCGGATGCCCGACAACGTCGACGTTGTGGTCACCGACATCCAGATGCCGCACGTGGACGGCATCGAAGTCACCCGCCGCCTCGGCGAAGCAGGCGGCCCGCCCGTGCTCATCCTGACCACCTACGACACCGAAGCCGACGTCGTCGCCGCCGTCGAAGCCGGCGCCCTCGGCTACCTGCTCAAAGACGCCCCCGAGGACGAACTCCACGATGCTATCGTCGCCGCCTCCCAGCGCAAACGGGTCTTATCCCAGGAAGTCGCCGGGGTCCTCGCCGAGCGCCTCATGCGCCCCGACGAAGCCTTAAGCGCCCGCGAAATCGAAATCCTGCGCGCCCTGCAGACCGGCGCCTCCAACCGCGCCATCGCCGACCGACTCTTCATCTCGCAGGCCACGGTGAAAACCCACCTGATCCACATCTATAACAAACTCGGCGTGGACAACCGGACCGCCGCCGTGGACCGGGCGAGGGAGCGCAAGATTATTTAGGTGTTGGTTGGGCGCTAGATTGCTCGGCAGTGCTTGAGCTTGAATCCTTTTCCTCGTGGAGGCTTTTTCTGCGCTGGGAAGACTTCCGATGCTGGCTTCGGTGCATAAGCACTAGCACTCGGCGCAACCGAAATTGCTGCCCCCGTGAAAGCTAAACTTACTATCCCAACTACTCATGAACGGAGCGGCTTTCGAATGACCAGTCTTTCTTCCTTGTCAAATGGTGAGCTGCAAGGCTTTTACGAAGAGCTTTACGTGTATTGCTCTGAAAAGGATTCTTACCACATTGCAGAGCGTTTCCAGAAGGAACTCAAACTTTCCTTCTCCGAAATTGACGCTCTTCCTGATTTCACAGTTAGTGAATGCGATGAAGACGAGTACGAACTTGCTAAAGAATTAGAACCTGGTAGCAATCAGGAGAGCTTTCGTCCATACGTGATTACCCAGCACTTCTTCTTGGAAGTCTTAAACCTAAGTGACCAGGTAATTGACCCTATTAGTGATGCTGTTTTCGAAGCCGTTCAACGAGCGACAGAAGATGTCCCATACTTCAGTTTCATGGGCTTTCTCAAGGACAATCGCTCTGAGGATAAGTAGAACCGGATCGAAATCGATAGCTCTTTTTCTCTAAGTTCGAGCGTTGAGCTGGACGTGCACGCAAAAGACCAGGTCGCTGATTGTTAATGTGGGTATTTGGCGCTAACCGCGGCAGAACGTGCACCAAATTCCCGATTTTCCGGAAAGGTGCCTGGCTATTTCCCCAGGTCGCGATCTCTGCGCAAAGGAATTTGGTGTCACCCTCGCCGACCCGAGTGACAAAAGACGCAACCCACTTTTCACGACCTGGGCTTTTACCGGGTTCAGCCGACAGGATTGCGTCCATTGTCACTCGCTCCCCACTCCATGCACCAAATTCCAGCATTTGAAAAGCGGCCCCAGGATACCTGCACGCCACAGAAGTGCTAGATGTTTTTAGGCCTGGAATGTGGTGCAGCGCTACCCAAAAGCACTCCCAGAAGGGCCAGGCCGGCGCAGGTGAGGATGCCGTTGGCCATCGATGCGGTCGGGTTGGACCCGAGCGCCACCAGGGGAGGGACCAGGCCGCCGATGATGAATTGGAAGAAGCCCATCGCGCCGGTGCCGGCGCCGATCCCGATGTCCCGGATCTCCTCCACGGCGAGCGCCGAGGCGTTGGCCATGATGAACCCGGCCATGGCGGACAGCGTGGCGATGAAGGGGAGCATCGTGAGGTTGGGACCGAGCTGGCTGTAAGCGAGCAGGATCAGCCCGGCGAGGATGTCAACAGATAACGCCACAACGAGCAGGGTGCGTGGCTGGTGGGTCTTGACCAGGCGCATGTTGATGGAGTTCGACAGCGGGATGAGCAGGGCGATGCCGCCGAAGATGAGGGAGAAGGCAGTCGGTGTAACGCCGAGCTGCACCTGCAGGACCAGCGGTGATGCCGAGATGTACGAGAACAGGGTGCCAAAGCCGAGGCCGGCGGCGAACATGTAGCCGAGGAAGGCGGGGCGCCGCAGGCACTGGACCATGCGAGGGAAGATGGTGCGCAGTGTGCCGCGAGTCCGCTTGGCGGGTGGGAGGGTTTCGGGGACGAAGCGCCAGGCGATGAGGATCTGGGCGAGGTTGACGGCGGCGATGGTCCAGAAGACGCCTCGCCAGGTGAAGGCGGGGATGATTAGGCCGCCGAGCACGGGGGCGATGGCGGGCATGAAGCCGGAGATCGCCATGAGGCCAGACAGTCCGCGGGCGGCCTCGCGGCCGTGGGCGATGTCGGGGATGACGGCCCGGGTGACGACGACGGCACAGCCCCCTGCCAGGCCCTGCAGGAATCGGGCGGCGATCAGGAAGGAGATCGTGGGGGCGACGGCGCACGCCACCGATGCCGCGAGCGCCACCACCGAGGAGACCAGGATGGCGGGTTTGCGGCCCGTACCGTCAGAGATGGCGCCGAAGACCAGGTTGCCGAGTGCCATCCCGAGCATGAACCCCGAGATGGTCAGTTGGGCGGAGGAGGGGGACGTCGATAATTGGGTGGCGAGCTCGGGCATGCCGGGCAAGTACATGTCGATGCCGAGCGGGCCCGCTGCGGTGAGCAGGGCCAGCGCAAGTAGGAGGCCACCGGAAAGTTTCTGCACGTCGGTAGGATAGCTGCATGCGTGCGACTGTAGAAATCTGTTCGGCTGAAGACATACCAACGACAACGAAGGCGCTCACGGACCGCGAGCCGTCGGAGTGGGTGGTGCTCAAGGCGGTGGACACCACGCCCGGCGGGAAGCTGCGAGTCTATGCGGGGCGCCTGGCGGGGCAGTCAAGGCCGGGGCCCAAGGGGCGACTTGCCGCGGAGCTGCGGGTGGAGCCCGGCGCGCAGGTCACGCTCTGGGTCAACGAGGACTACGAGCACCACCTACTTGCTCAGTCGGAGGGGCTGCGTCTGGAGGGGGTCGCGCTGGAGCGCGGCCAGGCAGGCAAGGTTGGGGCCGGGCACCTGGCGGTGACGGTCCGCAACACGGGGACAGAAACGGGCCGAGCGCTGCTGTTCGGCAGCGTTTCGTAGTTGGCCAAACAGGCCTGGCGGGCTTAGCGTAGGTGCATGCAGTTGCCTAAGTATGGCCCCGCGTGGGCCGGGTCCCTGATGGGGACGTCGATCGCCTCTACACTGTCCGGGTTGCACGGGTTCCGCTTCGGCCAGATCGCGTTTGCACTGGTAGCGGCCGTGTTATTGGCGGTGTTCACGGTGGGTATTCGCAACGAGCCGCCGCGGCACCAGAACATGGCGGCGTGGGGCATGTACACGATGGGGCTTTTGGCGTGCGGCTCTGCGTGGACGGCGCTGACCGGCAACGACATCTTCCAGCTGATCAGCTGGTGGATTGGCGCGCCGCTGTCGATCGCGGTGTGCCTGTGGCAGCTGTGGGGCTTCTGGAAGGTATCGGAGCACTACACCACCCCGGCGTTCCCATGGGGGCTGGCGCCGGTCACGCCGATGGTCGCGGCGACGTCCGGTGGGCAGCTCGCCGCCGAGCACGGCATGTTCTACCACCACGCTGGCATCGTGTGCTTCTTCTTCACGTTCATCCCGGCGATCCCGCTGTTCGCTTACTGCTACTGGTCGCTGTGGCGGCGCCGCGATCGCCCGCGCGGCGCGGCGGCAGGCACGGCCTGGATTCCGCTCGGGGTTGTCGGCCAGTCGACGGCCGCCTCCACCTTCCTTTTCGACGCCCACCTCTACGGCATCATCATGTTCGCCATCGGCGTACCGTGCGTCCTCTTCGGCATGTACTGCTTCTACCAGGCGGTCTTCACCTGGGCGCCGTACGGCCCGGGCTGGTGGGGCTCCACATTCCCGGTGGGCACCCTGTGCCTGGGCTCCTGGACCGAGGGCTGGCACGCCCTCTCCTTCGGGCTGCTGCTCCTGCTGCTGTTCCACTGGTGCGCGTGCGCACTCCGATTCCGTTCCTGGCAGCGTGAGCGCGTGTGAAAACCAGGACCAGCTATAGCCTGCCGCCAGCGGGCCCGGCGTGGGGCGGCAGCCTCATGGGGACCTCGCTGGTGGCGACGCTGCTGGTCATCAGCGGACTCGACCCTCTGGCGTGGGTCGTGGCCTGTATCGGGGTGGCCATCCTGGTGGCGCTCGTCGTCGGGTTCATCATCTACCGCACGCCCCGCTTCCACCAGGACATGATGGCGCCGTGGGCCATGACGTTCATCGGGATCATGTCGCTCGGCACCGCCTGGACCAACCTCACCGACAACCTGACGTACATCCTCGTCGGGTTCTGGGTCGGGGCTCCCGCCTGCCTCGCCGTGTACGCCAACCAGCTCCGCGGCTTCCAAGGGGAACCGAACTTCGCGTGGGGGCTCGCGCTCGTCGGCCCCATCATGGCGGCCAACACGGCCGGGACGACCCACGCCAAAGGCGGCGGCGACATCTACTGGATACTCGGCGTGTGCTGCTTGGTGGCGTCGATAGGCGCAGCGTATCCGCTGTTTGCCAGGGTGTATGTGGCGGCGTGGCGTCGAAAAGTGGACCTGAGCGGGCCGAACGCGGCGACCGCCTGGATCCCCCTCGGCGTCGTCGGGCAGACAGTGTCCGCCGTGGACCTGCTGTTCGGCAAGGATGCCGAGCTTATCGTTGGCACCGTGCTGCTCATCATCGCGATCCCCATGATCGCCTTCGCCATGTGGCACTTCTACCCCGCCGTCGCGCACTGGGTGCGATACTCCCCCGCCTGGTGGGCCTCCACCTTCCCCACCGGCACCATCAGCGTCGGCAGCCACCACCTCGCCGAAGTCTGGAACCTCGAATGGCTCACCATCATCGCCACCGCACTGCCAGCCCTCCTCGTCTTCCACTGGCTCCTCTGCGTCACCCGCTGCACATTCTGGGTAGTTCGCGAGCGCTAAAAGATACAAAACTATAGAGTGAACGACATGAACATCTCTCTATTAATCACCGTAGAAAACTCCCGACCCGAGATTTCACGATGCATTAATGTTGATCACTCGATGTACCTGGGGGAACTCGCACTCATTATCGACGCCACCCTCGGCTTCTCGAGCGCAGCAACACACATGTTTTCGGGGAACATCAACGGCGAACAACGCGTCTACACCGCCCAACCAGCCGCCGGCGAATACGACGAAAACGACCTCACCGTCCAAGACATGCCCGAAACCATGAGTTACATCTACGACGCCGGCGCCAACTGGAACATCAACGTCCAAGTACTCGGGCCATCCACCATCGCCGGCCCGACCCCCGTCCTCATCTCCGCACTCGGCCCCGACGTCATCGAGCACCTCAAAGGCCCCGCCATGATGACCGAGCTCTATGACGAAGCCGTCCGCCTCGCAGCCGGCCAACCCGCCGACATGCACATCACGCCAACCCTGTTCTCCGCGATGCCCGTGATGTCGCCGGGCCACATGGTGGACAGGCTTACCAAGGCAGACCCGGTCAGTATCTCGAACCGCATGTACTACAGCGTCGAAACCATGGTCGCCCGCAACATGATGAACCCCGAGGCTGCCGCCGAAGAAGACGAAGACGTTCGCGAAGCGCTCCGCGAATACCTGGCCAACCGCGAAGACCTCAAAGACATCATGGCCATCGACCCCAACCCCGAGAGCAACCCCGCCGTCATGGCCGCCATCGGCGAATTCCTCGAGGACTACTACGGGCCTAACCCGACCTTCGACTCCCCCGTCTACACCGGCATCACCGAAGCGCTCTACAACCTCATGGACGGCCTCCTCCCCGACGACCCCATCTGGCGCAGGCACCTCCACAACTTCTTCGTCGAATCCGGCTTCATGCGCGCCGAACAAACCGGGCGCTACACCATCACCAACGAGGGCGTCGAGCTGCTCAGCGGCGGCGACAACCCCTTCGACTTCGCCGAAAACATCGCCCGCGGGTTCTACGCGACCTTCGGCCGCGAAAACTGGAACCAACTCATGTTCAACCTCATCTCCGACTCCCCCCACCTTCCCGACTCAACCATCTACAAAGAAGGCACCGCCCTGTTGGAGGCTTTCGGGTTCGGCGAAGACGCCGGCGACGGCTTCGCCCTCAACGGGGATGGCTACGACATGCTGAAGTGCATCGCCATCGACTTTTCTTCGTAGGCCTGGTGCCAAAGGACGCACTTCTCTTTGGTATAGCTATTCATAGTGCCTGGTCAGAAAAGGGCTAGTTTTTCCTAGCTGCTTGGTTTGGCACTGCACCCCGCCACAAGACACCAAATTCCTGGTTTTCGCACGCAGCCCGGCGCGTTTCTCCAGGTCACGGATTCCTCGGGTGGGAAAAAGGTGCGCAGAATCGGCAGCCAGTGCCAAAGGACGCAGCCAGGCTTGGCATAGAGGTTCATAGTGCCTGGTCAGAAAAGGGCTGGTTTTCACTAGCTGCTTGGTTTGGCACTGCACCCCGCTGCAAGACACCAAATTCCTGGTTTTCGCACGCAGCCCGGCGCGTTTGCCCAGGTCGCGGATTCCTCGGGTGGGAAAAAGGTGCGCAGAATCGGCAGCCAGTGCCAAAGGACGCAGCCAGGCTTGGTATAGATGTTCATAGTCGCTGGTCAGAAAAGGGCTAGTTTTTCCTAGCTGCCTGATTTGGCACTGCACCCCGCTGCAAGACACCAAATTCCCTGATTTCGCGCGAAGCCAGGCACGTTTCCCCAGGTCACGGATTTTCCAGGCAGGAAAAAGGTGCGCACACCTACTGCGCAAGGACCAGCCACAGGCCCAACCCGCCCAAGGCCACCAGGGCAACGGCGGTGGCGAAGACGGAGATCGTGTTTGGTTGGGAGCGCTCCTGGGCGAGGTTGTGGGCTTCGGTGCGGTAGAGGCGTCGATATCTGGAGATGAGCACTGTCGCCAGCGTGAGTAGCAGCCCGATGGCGCCGAAGACGGGCACCGGGTAGGCGTGGGACCAGCGCAGGAGCACCATCGAGCACACGAGCATGGCTAGGGCGGTGCGGGTCCAGCTCAGGGCGGTGCGCTCGGGCTGGAGGCCGGGGTCTGGGACGGGGATGGTCACGAGAGGAGCCCCACTAACACCACGATGGAGGCGACCAGGATGCCGACGCCGAGCAGCGGCGCGATCGCGGGGGCAGGCAGGGGACGGCCGTGGCGCAGTGCTCGTTCGACGCGGACCCAGCGGATGGCGGCGCCGGCGGCGATGGCCATGCCGATCACGATGACGGTGGCGGCGGCAAAGGTTTGGGTGCCGGGTGGGATGCCGGTGACGTCGAAGGCGCCCAGCGCGATACCGCCGGCGAGGAACGCGAGGGCGGTGCGGGTCCAGGCGAGGAAGGTGCGTTCGTTGGCGAGGGTGAAGCGGGCGTCGGGTTCGTTGCCGTCGGGGAAGATGGTGCGGGTGAAGCTGGGCATGTGAGCAAGTGTAGCGCCGAGGGTGCCGCCGGCGGTGTTGATGATGAGGTCGTCGATATCTGAGTAGCCGGCGGCGAGCACGTACTGGGCTACTTCAATGCTTAGTGACGCCACCATCGACACCAGGGCGGCCTTCCAGACGGAGCCGAGCCGGAGGCGGGCCAAGTAGCCGACGGGAAGGAACAGGACGATGTTGCCGATGAGGTTGAGCCACGGCCCCCACCAGACTCGGTAGTAGATGAAGGAGCCGAAAGGGATAAGCCGCAGGTGGCGGACCTCGTGGGAGATTGTGTCCCACACCCCGGGCAGGCCAACGTACGCCTTGCCGATGGTAAAAAAGAGCACGGCCGCGGCGGTCAGTGCCACGGCCGTGTAGTAGGTGCTGCGTTTAGGCAACGGCTACCTCGTGCGGGACGGGGCCGCCGGAGACCTGGCGGTAGGCGTATACCATCGCCAGGAGTGCTGGGGCGGCCAGCAGCGTGCCCAACACCAGCGAGACAAAAGCGGCCACGCCGGAGGCGGCGCCACTGCCGGAGACGGTGGCCATCAGGATCCCGCAGACGATCATCAGGCCGAGCAGACCACCGTAGTTGCTCTTCGCTGTGGTGAAGCCGGCCTTGAAGGCGTCACCGAAAGTGCCGTTGTTGTCGGCTGCGTAGAACGACTGGAAGATGAAGAACGGCGAGATAAGCAACATGATCAGCACCGCGATGCCGATCCCAACGAATAGGGTCACGAACGCGGATGGGTCGATAGCGCTGAGATCACCGCTCGAGGCGGTCAGGAGCGCCTCCGGGTCCGCGCCGGCGAAACCAGCGACGAACCCGATCACCATGAGCAGGGCGAAGATCAGAGTCGTGATGATGCCGACGACCACCGACATACCCAGCGTCTTGCCGTAGGCAGCCGACTTGATGTCCTTCAGGACGAACTGCTTCGGGCCGACCAGGGTCTGCTGCAGCGCGGCGGCCAGGAACAGCGGCGTGACGAAGAATAGGGCCAGCATGCCCAGGGCGCTGACCGTGTCGCTCTGGAAGACGGCCCCGATGTTGTTCAGCAGCGCGTACACGAACGCCAGCACCAGCCAGGTGCCCGGGTTGGAGTAGGCGGTTTTGAAACCGTACTTCAGCGCAGCGCCGACGGACAGCTTCCCAGTGCCTAGCTGGTGGGCGACGCCATTGACGGCCGGGTTGCTGATCGGGTGCGGGGTGACGCCGTCGCCGAACTGGGAAGGCGTGATGCCGACGAAGCCGTCGTCGTTCGCCAGCATGGCTGCTGCGGGGCTGGTCGGCACGGCGAGCTGGGCGCCGTGGTAGCGCAACGCGCTCTGCCCGGACGCCTGGGCGGCCGAGTTGACGTCAAACGCACCGAAATCGACCTGCTCCCCGTAGGACTGGCCGGAGGGCTGTCCCGAGGGCTGGCCGTATGGCGACGCGCCGTATTCCGGGTAGGACGGGATGCCGCCCGGGTTCTGCGGATCGTTGTTAGGTGTATTTGGTTCAGTCATGGTGCCCAACAGTACACACAAACGCTCCGCAGCACCTACACGTTTCCTGAACGTTTACTTAACGACCAGGTTCACCATTCGGCCCGGCACCACAATCACCTTGACCACGTTCTTGCCGTCGGTGAGCTCCTTGACCCGCTCGTCAGCTAGGGCGAGGGACTCGGTGTCCTCCTTGGAGGCGTCCGTCGGGACGTCAATCCGGGCCTTCACCTTGCCGTTGATCTGGACGGGCAGTTCGATGGTGGCGTCGACAAGGAATGATTCCTCGAAGGTCGGGAACGGCTCGAACGTGATGGTGTCGACGTGGCCGAGCTTCGCCCAGAGTTCCTCGGCGATGTGCGGGGCGAGCGGCGCGACCATCTGCACCAGCGGAGTGACCGCCGCGCGCGGGGCGCCCGACGGGTACGTCTTGGTCAGGTAGTTCGTGAACTCAATCAGCTTTGCGACGACCGTGTTGTCCCGCAGGTGCTCGTAATCGTCGCGGACACCGGCGATGGTGCGGTGCAGCTGCTTGTTGTCATCCTCGGTGAGCGCGGCGTCGGTGACGGTGACCTCGCCGGACTCCTCGTCCACAACCAGGCGCCACAGGCGCTGCAGGAAACGGTGCGCGCCGACGACGTCCTTCGTCGCCCACGGGCGCGACGTGTCCAGCGGGCCCATCGACATCTCGTAAACACGCAGGGTATCCGCACCGTAATCGCGGCAGATGTCATCCGGCGCGACGGCGTTCTTCAGGGACTTGCCCATCTTGCCGTACTCGCGGTTGACCTCCTCGCCGTTGCGGTAGAACTTGCCGTCCTTCTCCTCCACCTCGGCGGCCGGGACGTACACGCCACGCGAATCCGTGTAGGCGTACGCCTGGATATATCCCTGGTTGAACAGGCGGCGGTACGGCTCCTTCGAAGAAACAAAGCCCAGGTCATAGAGCACCTTGTGCCAGAAACGGGCGTAGAGCAAGTGCAGCACCGCGTGCTCCACACCGCCGACGTAGAGGTCCACGCCGCCCGGGTCGTTCTCGCCGCGCGGGCCCGTCCAGTAGCGCTCGTTCTCGATGTCGCAGAACGCGTCCTGGTTCGTCGGGTCGATGTAGCGCAGCTGGTACCAGGAGGAACCCGCCCACTGCGGCATCACGTTCGTGTCGCGCCAGTACTTCTTCGTGCCCTCACCCAGGTCGAGCTCGACCTCGACCCAGTCCGTGGCCTTCGCCAGCGGCGGCGCCGGCTCAGAATCCGCGTCCTCCGGGTCGAAGGACACCGGGTTGTAGTCCTCCACCTGCGGCAACTCGACCGGCAGCATGTCTTCCGGCAGGCCGTGCGCCTGGCCGTTCTCGTCGTACACGATCGGGAACGGTTCGCCCCAGTAGCGCTGGCGGGCAAAGAGCCAGTCGCGAAGCTTGTACTGGATCTTCTCCTCACCAGCACCGTTCGCGGCCAGCCACTCGATCGCCTTCGCGATGCCCTCGTCCTTGCCCAGGCCGTTGAGGTCCAGGCCCTGCTCGTTCGCAGAATTAATGTGCGGCGCATCACCGGTGAACGCAGTTTCTGTGATGTCGCCGTCGAGCACCGGCACGATCGGCAGACCAAAGACGGTCGCGAACTCGTAGTCGCGCTCGTCGTGCGCCGGCACCGCCATAATCGCGCCCGTACCATAACCGGTCAGGACATAATCCGCGATGAAGATCGGCACCTGCTCGCCGCTCACCGGGTTCGTCGCAAACGAACCCAAGAACACGCCAGTCTTCTCCTTATTCTCCTGGCGCTCCAAGTCACTCTTGGCAGCAATCGCCGCCCTATACTTCTCGACGGCCACCTTCGGCGACTCCGCCCCATTCGTCCAACGCTCATCCGTGTCGGTCGGGAAGGCATCGGCCGTGAGGGCGTCGACAAGCGGGTGCTCAGGCGCGAGCACCATATAGGTAGCGCCGAACAACGTATCCGGACGCGTCGTAAAGACCTCGAGCGGGCCCGCCTCCGACGCGAACGCCACCTGCGCACCACGCGAACGACCAATCCAATTACGTTGCATCGCCTTGACCTTCTCCGGCCAATCCAGCAGATCAAGGTCATCGAGCAGGCGATCCGAGTAGTCAGTAATACGCATCATCCACTGACGCAGCCGCTTGCGGAACACCGGGAAGTTCCCGCGCTCCGAACGACCCTCCGCCGTGACCTCCTCATTCGCCAGCACCGTGCCCAGGCCAGGGCACCAGTTCACCATCGAATCGGACAGGTACACCAAGCGGAACTCGTCAATCGCCTTGTGTTTCTCCGCGTGCGTCAAGTCGCGGAAGTTACGGCCGTCCTTGGTCAGGCGCGCGCCTGTGAGCAAGTCACGGACCAGCTCCTCAATCGGGCGGGCCTTCTGCAGCTCCTCATCAAACCAGGCGTTATAAATCTGCAGGAAAATCCACTGCGTCCACTTATAAAACTCCGGGTCGGTCGTCGCCACCGAACGACGCGGATCATGCCCCAAACCCAACTGGCCCAGCTGACGCTTCATATTCTGGATATTCGACTCAGTCGTCGTACGCGGATGCGTACCCGTCTGAATCGCGTACTGCTCCGCCGGAAGACCAAACGCGTCATAGCCCAACGTGTGCAGCACGTTCTTGCCCAACATGCGGTTGTAGCGGGCAAACACGTCCGTCGCGATGTAGCCAAGCGGGTGACCCACATGCAGCCCCGCCCCCGACGGGTACGGGAACATGTCCTGCACATTCAGCTTGTCCTCGGGCAGTGTGCCACCCGTGGCGAGGTCGCCGACCGGGTTCGGCGCGTTAAACGTGCCGTTGTCCTTCCAGAACGTCTGCCACTTCTGCTCAATCTGATTAGCCAGGCCAGCGCCGTAACGGTGCGCTGGGGATTCGCTCGCGTTAGTCATGGATACACAGTGTAGTGGGTGAGGTGCGGCGGGGTGGGATGTGTCGTGGGAGCGTTGCTAGAGATTTTGTGAACAGATTTGCGTGTGGTTCGGCCTGTTGGCCGACGGGGCGTTCCGGGCGACCTCTTAGCGTTGACCAATGCAGTTCAGCGCAAGATGGGGGAATTGGCGTCGAAAACAAACGCGGGTCCGCTCGGTCAAGCTGCCTGACGTTGCCGATGGCTTGGGGATGCAGTGCATGACCGAGTTTCATTTCCTGCAAGCGGGAGCGCCACCACGCATGATGCGTGCAATGTGTTTCGGAGCGGATACCATTGCCGCTGGCGTGGATGAACAAGCTGAAAAGCGAGCGAGGCTATCGCGGAGCAGTGTTTCGAGGATCCCTGCTTAAAATTTCGGGAATAGGGTCGTTGGCAGTGTAGTAAGCCAGAACATCTTGGTCGAGGCATTTTAAAAGATCGAGAAACTCTTGGCGGTATGCCTTGCAGTCGATGTTGATGAGCGTTTCTTGGTGGCTAATTCTGTTTCGGAGCAGCACAGCGTGGTGCATGATAAGACTTGCACGGTCAGGTGTAATTTGTGAAGGCCCACCTGATAGAGCTTTGTGGGTGATCACTTCATAGACTGCTTTTACTCTTGTGTACGTAACTTCGTCCGGAAAGAATTTTATGCTCCCGTCGTCCTGCATTTCGGGCTCTCGGTAGAAAAAATTTTGTTTCCATTGAGTGAGTGAGACCTGAGCGATTACGTCATCTCGTGTCAAGTCGTTCCCACTACGTAAGTGGTGTCCAGTGAAAAGACCGGCACCGCTATCTCGAATCTCTTTAGCCTTCTGCGCTTTGTTTATAGCGGGGCCTGAGATTGCTTTACTGATTTCCGATAATGGAGACTGAACGTTTTGGTCCGGAGTGAGAATCCAATTTTTGTTACTGCCCGGGGCTGATCGCTCCAAATATCGATGGCCGCGCAAATCTTATTTCGAAGAACTACTTCTAGGATAGCGATGAGGCTCCCCATTGCTGCAGAAAGTTCAGCATCCCAAGCGTACAACTTGAGTGCTCTACCAGCATGATTTCCGCTTTGCGCTAGAAATTTTTCCATCCGTTGTTGGCCGAGCGCTTTTAATACGTTTTTAGCGTGTGTGCTTCCGTGCATAGCCTTACACCCCCATGAAGGCACCTTTAGACTTGACTATTGTCTGTCCCATTGGTTAGCGTGTCAAGCGAGAGAGTGAGTAGAGTCTCCGGCTCGAGTGCACTCCAGTAGAAGGAACCTCGCCCGAATACCGACGCAGCGTCGAAGCATCGGGAGGGGTTCTTTCGTTTTAAGTTGGGTGTGGCGATACTCCCCGGGTGCGGGGCCAGGGGTTTTGGTTGCCCGGAGGAGGTCGACGGGAATTGTAAACCATTCGCGTACCGGATGACCTTGCCAAGTTGATTGGCATAGCCCATCGGCAGTTTGCGTTGAACTTTTCCAGGAGTCACATACGTGAAGAGGAAGTGAGGACAAAGTCCCTCGCTATAAGGTGAGAAAGCTCTACAGGACATTTTGCACATGTAGGGCTTTCTTCCTTTTGCTGAGACCGATCCTTTTTGACGGGTGGCGCACCAAATTCAAGGTCCCCCCCGTTATCCGAGGTTCTATTTTCCCAGTTCGATGCTGTCCGGTTCTGGATTGTGGTGCACAGCTAACGTACAGGAATTCCTCGTTTTTATCCTGGCGTTCCTGTGCCGAGCTAAAAGCGCGGGATTTACGGAGTGCCATGCTGATCGCCGAGGTCGGGCTGCACCCTTCCGTGCACGCCGCAACACCTCTCGTCGCTTACCTTGTGTGAGGCTTCGGAGCAGAGAAGAAGCAGAGAAGCAGGCTCTTCAAGACGTCAGCTAGGGTTGCCGGTTTCCCTCCGGCTCCACTCCTGCAATCGGGCATCCATCGCATGACGCACAAGAACCTCTGTGATACCCAACGTTTCTTGAACTGACATCCCCAGTTCGACGCTCCACCGGCACAGCGTAAGGCCTGGTAACCAGAAATTGACAAAAGATAGGGGGGGTTAATGAGCATGAACCTTATTTTTCCCTGTCAAACAAAGGAGCACTCACTGTGAAGAAGTTCGCAACTGCAGCGGTAGCTGCAACCATGGCACTCGGCCTGGCCGTCCCGACGGCTGGTGCCGCGGAAGATAAGGGCAGCGATGGTGCTTATTGGATCACGACTGTTGTAACTGGCAACACCTGCAAGATCGCGAACTCCGCTGGAACAAATGAGACCATCACGCGCGAAGCGGCCAGGCTAGATCTGCGCAAATACGCCGAAGGCACCATAACTTCCAAGCATTCCGCATTCCTTCGTGGGGCTGCCGATTCAAAGGTGACGGACTTCTACTGGGGCGAGGCGACAACGCCTACAAGGCATGCGCGGACGGCGAGAACTACTCCACCAACTTCGTGAACTCGCTGTCCTCCGTGGTCGAACCTCACCAGGGCCGCGCGGCTGCGTACTAGCTGTTGTCGGTCATTGTGCCTCTAGGCATCGGCATTGCGGCGCTTGGTGCGGCGTTCTCGCCCGAGTTCCGCCACATGCTGCCAGCACCTGTTGCAAAGTTCCTGACAGACTTCCTCAAGTAATCAGCGCTGAGCATTCTGTAGTTTTGTAGCCCGGCAGGTTTTCCTGCTGGGCTACATGCGTTCGCGCACCCAGGCCTCGACGGGGGCGAGGCGGGTGAAGTCGACGCGGTCCACGTCCTTGTTATAGGTGTCGATCATCATGCGGTCGTTCGCGGACTTGCGCGGTTTGAGTCGCAAAGCGCCGACGACGCCCGCCATCGTGGCGGCGTGGGCGGCTGACAGCTCGGAGTAGTTCATGCGTCCGGGCAGGTAGAAGCGCGTGACGCTGTCCGCGCGGCTCCCCAAAAGTTTGGCAGAAAAGTCCTTATCGACGGCCACTTCGTCCAGGCTCATGCCAACGGTGACGAGGGAGACGGAGTGGGCGTCGAAAAGTGGGTCAGGGAGCTTGCGGATGAAGTTGGCGCCGGGGTTGTTCGGGCCGTGGATTGGGGCGAGGACCACGATGGGGCCTTCGGGAGAGAAGTCGGCGTCGGGGATTGGCTCGGCGGTAGTGCCGAGGCGTTTTGCCAGCTCATCGGCGTATTCCTTGGTGGAGCCGTAGAACGAGGCGTACAGGATAGTGCAGGCAGTCATACAACTATTGTTGCATGTTCCGGCTAGAATGTGGCGACGATGCGGTACGTGTACATGATTGTGGGGCTGGTGGCGCTGAGCCTGGGCGCGGTCGGCGCGTGGGTGCCGATCCTGCCCACGACACCGTTTCTACTGCTTGCGCTGGTGTGCTTTACGAGGAGCTCGCCAAGATTGGAGCGCTACCTGCTGCGCCACGACACGTTCGGACCGTTCATTATTGACTACTACTCAGGACAGCTGACGCGCGCGCAGAAGCTGCGGATTCTAGGGCTGCTGTGGTTGGGGATGGGCGCCTCCATATGGGTGGTGATTGCGGTGGTTGGGCTGTGGCCGGTGGCGTTGCTGCTCGCCGCGATCGGCACCGCAGTGAGCGCGCACATCTGGCGGCTGCGGCCACGCCCCGAGCGCGCCACCGAACTACGCCAGCGCGCTGGACTGCCTACCGACCACGCACGTTGAAGCCGATGACGCCGGGGTTGACCAAGGGGGCGTCGCCAAGCAGGGCGTGGATGTTGCCTTCCCTCTCGACAGCGCTGGTGACCGCCTTCGGGCGCTGCTTCTTGTCATCCTTGCCGCGGCCCTGCGACATGGGCGCGCCCATGAAGCCACCACGCTGCCCCTGTTGACCTGCTGCGTTGCCGGTGGAGGAGCCTGCGGCGCTCGCTGCACTGGTCTGGCCGCCGAAGCCACCTGCGGACCCGGCACCCGGCCGGGCGCCGAAGCCTCCCGCACCACCGCCAGCAAGCCCAGCGTTGGAGCCGAAGCCTGCGCCCGAGGCTGCGCTTGCGGGTGAGCCTGCACCTGCGCCTGCCGGCGAGCCGAAGCCTGCTGATGAGCCGAAGCCTGGCGCCTGCTGGTGCAACGACCCGGCGCGATGGCGGCCACCACCGCCTGCGCCGCCCATTGGCATGCCACCGAATGCGCCTTGGCCTGCGCCTACGCCGGAGCCTGCTGCGGAGGCGGCGCCGGTCGTCGCACCGCTGAGCCCGCCTGCACCGGAGGCGAGACCGCCGTGGAGGCCAGCGCCCGGCGCGACATTCGCTGCTGGAGCGTTCAGCGCGCCTGGTGGAGGAAGCGTCGGGGCCTGCGCCGAGGCGACCTGGGTCGGGGTGGCGCCGGACGCGATGGCGTTGAGCATGTCCGGGTTCGGCTTCCCGAACTGCTGCAACACGTCCTGCGGACCACGCGCGTTCGCGAGATCCGTGTAGCCGTTGTTGGCAAAGATGCTGGCCAGTCCCGCTGGCATCGGTGCGTCCGCGAACTCGGGTGCTGTCGGCGCGGGTGGGCCGCTGATGGAGAAGTCGGAACCGGTGACATCGGTGAGATCCGGAAGCAGTTTGACGAAGGTCGGGTTCGTCGCAGGCAGGTACGAGTTCACGTACATCGGGTAGGAACTGACGAAGGCCTCCTTCACAGCCTTCACCGCGGCCGGGGAGACGGCCTCAGCTGCTATCGCCGCAGCCTGAGCTGCCGCCGCCATAAGTTGCGACGACGACGCCAACGCCGCCAACCCCGTGTTATTCCCCGCAAGCGCCGCCGAGTTGGCTGCGTACTCGGACCCCGCTGCCTGAATCAGCTGGAGACGCGCAATCGCCTGGGCGACGAACTCGGTCTCCGCCGAAGATTCGAGCGACGCAATGGCCGGGGCGATGGCCTCCACCATCTCGTAAATACGCTGCGCATTCGACGTCCAATTCGACGCCAACCCCGACGGAATCGCTGTGTTCGTGGTCAGGATGTTGCTCACCAGCGACTCGAAGCTCCCATCCGTCGACGCATACACCGAACTGTTATTGAACGGCTGCGTCTTGTAACTCTTCGCAACAGCCGCCGCCGACGACATCCCAAGATTGGAACCCAAACCACTCAACCCAGGCGTTCCACTAAGCCCGACCGCGTTCACAATGCCCGCAATCGAATCGTCCGCCATCACCGTATTGTCCAGGCAGACCTTCAACACCTTTGCCGACGACTTCACATTCCCCGTGAACGCGTCCGTCGCAAGTGGAGCGTGCTCCGAGTAAATCGCCCCGTGCTTCTCCCCTGCCTCGCGGAGGCCGGAGACGGCGGAGAAGGTGAAGGCTGACGCCATGCCGAACACACCCGACGTGGCGTTGCCTTCCTTTCCTAAAGCAAGCAAGTCAGCAATCGCCTTGTTAACGTCTTCTACCTCAATATTTATAAGAACCATGTTCCCCCCAATTATTTCTTGTTGTTCAAGTACAGAGCTTCAAGTTTTTCAACAGCCGCTGGGCAAAGAATGTCGAAGCCATCTTCATCACTTGGCGTTTGAACGAAAACCCCAATGCCCCCGTTAACCGTGTCTACTTGTGCAACACAAGGATTACTAGCAGTTACGAGATCGCCATTGTTATAAACGTAAAGGCTCGGCAAGTCATTTGATGAATAGCTTGAAGAGATCGTTCTAATCTCTTCTGTCATTTTTCGGTTGGCGTCAACATTGGCGAGTCCGATTACCCAGTTAGTTCGATCATCTTTAAACATGCAAGCTGAAATACCGGGTGGAGCGTCCATCTCCCCGTCCGTGCTCCGCTTGATTTCGCCGGTGAAGCCCGCGCGGCGGAATTCGTCCTCGGTGATGTCGTTGCAGGGATCGAAGTAGTCCTCGGGTGCGAGGGTGAATGGGTCGAAGTCGCCGATGGGGACGGAGCCGGATTCGAAGACGAAGGCTTTCTGACCCGCAGAGTCCGAGGAGCCAGCAGAATCCGCAGGAGGGGCGTTGGTTGGGGCGGAGGGGGCGTCGATAAGGGTGGTGCTGGAGCAGCCAGCGAGCAGTGTGGCGGCGAGTAGTGGTGCCAATGTGTAGGTGCGCAAAGTGTCCCCCCGTTTTGAAAGTGTTTCTACACAACCTAGTGCATTTCGCGCGATTGTAAAGGGTTTTGTGTACACCATGGTGGACATCCGGTTTTCAATAACCGCCAACAAACCGCCACGCGCCGTCCTAATATAAGGCGGTATGAAACGCCTTCGTACTCGTTACTTCGCCCAGGCCAAGGCTGAGGGTCGCAAATTTACGGCCCTGACCAGCTACGACACCATGACCGCCCAACTCTTCGACGAGGCCGGGATCGACTTCCTGCTCGTCGGAGATTCGGCGGCCAACGTGGTGCTTGGCCACACCACTACCCTGCCGATCACGCTCGACGAGATGATCGCGTTCGCCTCGGCCGTGGTGCGCTCGACGCAGCGTACGTTTGTGGTGGTTGACCTGCCGTTCGGCACGTATGAGGAGTCGCCGGCGCAGGCGCTCGCCGCGGCGGTCCGCGTGATGAAGGAGACTGGAGCGCAGGCAGTGAAGCTGGAGGGCGGCGTCGAGGTGGCGCCGACGATCAAAACGCTTGTCGACGCCGGCATTCCCGTCTGCGCCCACATAGGGTTCACGCCGCAGTCCGAGCACGCACTCGGCGGCTACGTGGTACAGGGTCGCGGTGACGCAGCCCAGCAGGTGCTTGAGGACGCCACCGCCGTCGCAAACGCGGGTGCTTTCGCGGTCGTGCTGGAGATGGTGCCCTCCGAAATCGCAACGCGGGTGACCCAGGAGGTTCCGATCCCGACTATCGGCATCGGCGCAGGCAACGGCACCGATGGGCAAATCCTGGTGTGGCAGGACGCGTTCGGGTTCCGCGCCGGCGGAAAAACGCCGCGGTTTGTGCGTCAGTACGCGGACCTGGGAACACAGCTGCTGGAGGGGGCGCGGAGGTACCGGGAGGACGTCGAAAAGGGAGACTTCCCTGCTGCTGCCGAATCGTTCGAGGACTAGGAAAGGGCATCATGCGAGTCATTACCACTGTTGAAGAGCTCCGCGCGGTACGAGCGGAGGCGAACGGGACCGTCGGACTGGTACCGACGATGGGCGCACTGCACTCCGGGCACGGCACGCTCATCGAACGTGCTCGGCGAGAGGTCGATACGCTTATTACCAGCGTGTTCCTCAACCCGCTACAGTTCGACAACCTCGGCGACTGCGACGACTACCGCAACTACCCACGCGATATTGAGGCGGACTCAACGTTTTGCGAAAGCCTCGGCGTGGACATCGTGTTCGCGCCCAGCGTTGAGGAGATGTACCCCGGCGGGATTCCACAGATCTGGGTCCGCACCGGCGAGATGGGCACCGTCCTGGAGGGCGCGTCGCGGCCTGGGCACTTCGACGGCGTAGCGACCGTCGTGAACAAGCTGTTCAACCTAGCCAAACCGGACGTCGCCTACTTCGGACAGAAGGACGCGCAGCAGGTCGCGGTGCTACGCCGGATGGTTCGCGACCTGAACCACGACGTGGAGATCCGCACCCTGCCCATCGCGCGCGCCGAGGACGGCCTGGCGCAGTCCTCGCGGAATGTGCGCCTCTCCGAGGCGGGACGCTCGCAGGCACTGGCGCTGTCACGTTCGCTGCGGACGCTGCAGGAACAGGTCGGCGCGGGCGCGCTCGACGTGGACGCCGTGCGTGCGGAGCTTGCCGCTTCGGAGGGCGTGACGTTGGACTACCTGGTGGTCGTTGATCCAGATACGCTGCAGCCGACGTCCGGTCCTGGCCTGGCGCTGGTTGCGGCGACGGTGGACGGCGTGCGGCTCATCGATAACGCGCTGTTGGGGTAGGCCGGGGCGCTGCGGCGGCGGAGGCTGCGGGGTTTCGGGGGCGGAAGGTGTGGTGAAAAGCTTGCTCGGGATTTTGTGAACAGAATTGCACCTGGCTTCGCGCCCGGGCAGCAGTCTTGACAAATGATGACGGGCGAAAAGCCGTGCGAGGCATCTTTTGCTTTGATTCTATAGGTGCCGTTGCCTATGTCTCTCAAAGTGTTGATGGTGGTTTTGATAGCAGTTTCGCTCGCATAAGGCAGTAAAACTCAAAACATAAATCAAAATCACCCTCAAAACCCACAGCACATTCTCCCCTGCATCCACACCCAGCCGACCAGCACGTTTGGCATGACTTCCGCCGCCGCGCGCGGTAATCGACCTTACAATTTTCGACGTCCACCCCTGGCCGCACGGCGGCAACATACTGAATCGTGTCATTGGCAGCGCAGGCGTGCTCGGCGCGGTCGCGCTGCCAGCACTCAAGCCGATGCTGCCAGCCAACATCACAGCGATGCTGCCGTAACACCGCCACGGGGCACTCCGCCGCTTCACATCAAATGCGCGGGGCCTGATCTGCCAAAGTTTCTAGAATTTCAAGAAGCCTTTGCAGATCAGGCCCCTTTTTCAAAACGGCCAGCTGGTTAGACAGTGGGAGACCATTTGAGCGCGAACTAGCTACTCGAGGCACTGTTGGAAGCGTGTGCCCGCAAACCTTCGCCGTAGGTCCAAATCTCGCTTTGAATCTGGAGGCGACTTTGATACATCTTTAAATGACAGGCCACCCACCGACTTGCTGTCTGACACGGTCGTACCAGATTGCTTGAGTGTCAGCTCCATCGAGGAACAAGCGGAGAAGCGCTTCGCCCCATTCAAAGTCATGAAGAGCCCATGGCGTTGCACTCTCTCACACATTTTCAAGCATTTTTCCGAACCTCTCTGCAATCAGTCGCCAGGTGCCACCAGTGTCGAATTGGGCGATGTAATCGCCGGTTTCAATCACAGTGGTCGCTGGTAGCACGAACTGGGGTCAAGTCTTACCACTTGGTGGACAGCCGACCACACAAGAAGCAGAACTTAGAGGAATGCCAACCTTAACCAGCTCGGCCCATGTCTCGCAGAGTGTTGATGGTGATTTTGATTGATAACGGTTTCGCTCACGCAAAGAAAATAAAACTCAAAATCGCATTCAAGACCTGCAGGTCAAAGGTTCATCTCGCTCTGCGAGAGCGATTCTGTCCCGGACCTGACAGTCCGTGTGCGCGACGAGCTGTGGTCGATTACCAAGGTGGCGCAGTCGGTGGACGGCTCTCTGCTTACGGTGCGTGGGCTTGTCGGACTTCGTACGTGATTCTACCGCCAGCAGCTTCTACACCGCGATCGACGCAACCGAGGTGGTGAACCCGGCGAAGGTACAGGTTGCTCCGGATGACTCACCCGGCTACCGCCCGCCGCGCCTGTGGCTGGAGACTGGAGACCACGCTGCGCCAGAATCCGGTGACCAGGTATCAGGACGAGTTGTCGGTGACAAAGGACTTGCTGATGCATCTACTGGACTCACAGCTCGCTGCGGTGACGAATGCGATCTCGCAGGACAATTGGCGTCCGCGCGTGGTCGTCGCAGACGCGACGGGCCTGGGCAAGACGGTGGAGATCCGCATGATTGTGGCGGAGCTGATCCGGCGCGGTCGCGGTGAGCATATCCTGATGGTCATCCAAAACACATCATGGAACAGTTCCAACAGGAGATGTGGATCCGTTTTGCTACCCCGCTGATACGCCTTGACTCGGCGGGTATCCAGTGGATTAAGCAGAAGTTGCCGGGCAGCACTGTTGGAAAAGAACATTCTTCATTGAAACGTCGTGCTCTAAGTAGTAAAAGAATGACTGATAGCTAGTGAGGCGGTCGGTATTGAGCATTTGCAGAACCGAAATATCGAAACCAATGCCAACAAGCATCATAATGTTGTGTTGGCCGTTTGGCTCGAAAGCTTCATAATCTGACTTGTCGAAAACTAATTATTGCTAGTTCATGCTTCCCCTGTACCATCTTCTCTGGCTTTCCTTTCGGGAATCGTTAGCCTAACTCTGCCGAATCCCCTAAAACAATCTGGTGCGATTTAAGAGGATACCGGTGTGGGGAGTGTAGATTATTTGTGCTCAAATATAGGGGCGCCTTCTCCAGGTTTTCAAATCTCGACTCAGCGAAGTTACGGCAGGAGAATCATCTCTCCCGAATTTGGATATGAAGCCGTCGAAGTTCTATCCCCAGTTCATCAATCCGTCTCTTTAGCATTTCAATCTCCTTATCGCGCTCTTGAAGCTTTGCCTCAAACTCTTGCCGCAAATTCTCTCTAGGATTAGCAATCAAACGTCGGCCCATGTCTCAATCATATTTCCTTCTCGTGGTCTTTGAATGTGCGTGGGCAAAGGTTAGAAGCAAAAGGAAGGCTTTATGTTAGATTATTCAGAACCAAAATTGCTTAATGCTCCTTATATCGATGAAATTCGTTTGGCGAGTGGTGAAGCTCTGGAATTTAAGCCAGGCGAAGTCGTTCTTTTGGTGGGTCCCAATAATGCTGGGAAATCTTATTTCCTGAAGGCGCTCGAGTTTCAATTAGCGGGCAAAGCCGATGTTTTGGATCAAAATCATTACGCCGACTCAATCGTGGAAAAAATAAAAATCAATTGGAAATACCAAGGGGAAGATGGTGTCGCCCAGCTGATAAAGCAGCTCAAAAAATACCGCAGCGGTTCAGATCGGTACTTTAGAGTGCCGGTTCGAGGACGACCTACACAGAGTCAGAGTTTTCTGACTGAGGGCGATGTGTATTCGGCGTTTGAAAGCGAGTCAAAGCTGTCCGAATTGACGAATGTCTTTGTCTCTTTTGACGATGTGAAGGACAGATTGGATGAAACAGAGCCGCAAGAGCAAAACTCGGCATACTGGGGCAAAACATTAGTCCAACAAGCTTGGGATGAACCGCCAGTATTTAATAGGATCGCGTCTGCATTCAGACGTATCTTTAACGAAGATCTGTCATTTTATAACCTTGGAGAGGGCAAGATAGGTCTGCTCTTAGCGCCACCATTCAACAAGGCCTCAAGTCTGATGGAGCCGATTGACACGAAGACGCGGGCTTATATGGAGACAAGACCGAAGCTGTGGGAGCAAGGGTATGGGATGCGCAGTGTAGTTGGTCTTCTTCTACGCATACACGCGAGTGATTCATCAATTGCCTTGTTGGATGAGCCAGAAGCATTTCTACACCCGCCTCAAGCCTCTGCGTTAGGCTCCATCTTGTCGGAGTTGACGAAATTTCACAACAGGCAAATATTTATTGCAACGCACGACCGTAACCTCATTGCTTCGCTAATTAGATCGACAGAGACTCCACTGACAATTCTCTCGCTGAGACGAGACAGGGGTAACCGCCTCCCGGTAATCAAGAAGCTCAACTCGGAGATTATCCGCTCAGCGCAACAAGCTAGCCAAGTGCGCTTTACTCCGTTTCTGGACAGTCTTTTCGCCGATCTCACGATTTTGGTCGAGAACGAAAGAGACGCCGTATTCTACGACGAGGCATTGAGAGCGTTTGCTGAGGCAAATACTGACTCGGACGTGCGGAACTTGCCAGACAGGGTCCTTTTTCTTGGCGCAGGTGGTGCATCTGGGATTCCTCCACTTGCAAAATCACTTCGAGAGGTGGGCGCAAAGGTCGCAATAATAACGGATTTCGACGTACACGCCCAGCGAGCTGTGTATTCCATGGTTAGTGCACTACACTCTGCGGAAGCGATTACGAATGTTCGTCCGACCATCGAGAAAGTGAGAGTGGCAAGTGTAAAACTATTTGGTAGTAAAAACGCTGCCAAGAATTGCGGTGCGGTTTCTCCTGATAAGGAATTCAATGAACTTGCGCAAGAAATGTTGAATGCTTTGGATGGTTTCGGCGTACATTTGGTTCGTGAAGGAGAGCTGGAGGATTTATTTCCGTCGATAGAAGGGCAGAAGAGCAAGCCAGAAAAGCTTAAGGAAGCGCTGCAGTCTGAGGCGTATCGGCGCCCAGCAGCCCAGCAGCTTATGAGCCGCTTAGTCAGCCACGTGTTCAATCAGGAAATTTAGGACGACGCGCAGGGTATTTTCTGTTTTGGTTTCACCCTAGTTAGATTCCTAACGTATAACTTCTTGAGTCTTTCTACGATGCCATGGGGGTCTTTCCCCGACGAAAAAGTACTGATCGATTGCGCCCTCCTCAAACAAATTAGAAAACATATCTTATCTCCTGTGGGGTTGCGCCCAGAGACGTTCTCGGGCACATCCCCGAATACCTTACAACCGGACCCCTACTGGTAAACCCAAGCGCCGCGCCAGCGATGAGCGCGTCGTCAGAAGCGGCATTGCCCTAATCCAAACTCACGATATCGGGCAGACAACCTATCAACCCAGGGGAGCGTAGACGGGCCAAGAAGCAGTGCTG
This sequence comes from Corynebacterium sp. NML98-0116, assembly GCF_001767255.1. GTDB lineage: Bacteria > Actinomycetota > Actinomycetes > Mycobacteriales > Mycobacteriaceae > Corynebacterium > Corynebacterium pseudogenitalium. The sequence continues at coordinate 118,286 of NZ_CP017639.1, read as the reverse complement.
GGATTTGATGTCGGTACCTCGAGTTCGAAGGCGGTACTCGTGGCGTCGGACGGCACCATGCTGGGGAGCGAGACTTGTGAGTACCCGGTCTCGCGCACTCCTGACGGGTTCGTGTCCATGGTGATTACCGGGCTGCGGCCGCATCATACCCGTCGCCACATGTACCGAGCGGTGCTTGAGGGAACCGCGCTGGCTGTGCGTCACAACATCGAGTTGATAGAGCAGTCTGGTCTGCGCATAGAACGCATTGCTGGCGCCGACGGCGGCTTGAGAGCAAATTTGTGGCCGCAGATTGTCACCGACGTGACGGGGCGGGTGCAGACGCGCCGGAAGCATCACCAACGGGGCGTCGCTAGGTAATGCGTTCATGGTGCCTCAAGCGATTGAGAGGGCGGAGAGCCTCGACGAGTTGAACCCCGTGAAGGAGTTCATACCTTCCACGGGCTTCGACTACGACGCACTGAATGAGGAATCATAGCGCTGTACCCGAGCACGTCAGGTATTAGGCGCAACCTGGCGTCATGGGCGTAGAGGGCTACTACGGGGTGGGATGCCTCTCCAGAATGCTGCGCCCGTTGTAGAAACGGCGAAAGAAGTGGCGAAGCGAAGTACCTATCGTCTACCCCTGCGTATCCGTGGATCCGCCTTCAGTATCCTAGGAATTGGGTCGGATGCCGTGTAATTGTTCAGGACGTCGCTATCCAAATGCTTGAGCAGAATGAGCAGGCCATCGCGAGATTTTGCACAATTGATGTCGATGAGTGGCTCTTGATGTCCAATTCTGTTCCGAAGTAGAACAACGCGGTTCATGATTCGGCTGACGTCGTCCGGATCAATTCGGTCAGTATCGGGAAGCGCGGAAAAGGCTTCGCACGTAATCTTTTGGTAGATTGCTTTGCGAAATTCATAGGTGACTTTATCGGGGTAGTACTGGACGGACCCATCTGGCGCTTTGATTGGTTCACGGTAAAAGAAATATTCTTTCCACTGGGATAAGGTGACCTGGGAGATCACATCATCTTTCGTGATTGGCTGTCCTTTTCGCGGATGATCTCCCCCGGTTAGACCGGTTCCCTCGTCTCGGATTTGCTTGGCTTTTATAGCTTTGTTTAACGCCGGATCAGAGATGCTCGCGCTCACCTTTGATAATGGTTCCTGGACGTTTTGACGTGGTTGCAAAATCCAATCTGGGTTGCTTCGTGGGTTATTTTGAACACTCCAAATTTCGGCCTGTTCACAGATCTTATTCCGCAAAACCACCTCAACAAGAGCAACTAAGTTCCACAAAGCGGCCGAGATTTCGGCGTCCCATTTGTAAAGCTTGATTGCTCGACCGGCATGGTCACCCATTTGTGACAGGTATTTCTCCATACGCTGCATACCGAGCGCCCGTACGACTCGCTTATCTTGCTCGGAACCATGCATTTCTATGTGTTGCCTCCCGCCGAATCCCCCTGTGAGGTAACACTGTAACACGGTCAATCGACGCATAGCGCTTGATGTATTTTCCAGTGTGAACTAGCATCACACACGAGAGGGTACAAGAAGGCGGTAATCGCCTCCTATGTATTCCGGATGGGAAGGGATCACGTCCGAATACCGGCTAGTGCCGAAGCATCGGACGGGGTCCCTTCATTTTTAGCTTGAGGGACATTTTGTGTTTCTTTGGCCCAAGCAGCTCGTGCGGCCTTCTCGCCAACGCGTCCGAAGTCCTATTGCCGGGCAAGCTCTTCTGGGGGCTTAAGTCCTCGAAGATGACGCAGTCCGAACGCGCTGCGACATTCTGGACACCGGTTGCACTGCTGATCGCGGGTGTGCTCGGCGCTGTCGCGCTGCCAGCGCTCAAGCCAATGCTGCCAGCCAACATCGCAGCAATGCTGCCGTAACACCATCACGGCCCCTGCCACCCTAACCGAATACAGCTGCCTAATCGTCCAAGGTTTCCCCGAAACGCAGAAACCTTGGTAGATTAGACATAGTTATTCAAACAATCGCAGGTCGGAGGGTTCGTATGCAGCCCGGCTTTCACCCCCTGCGGCAAGATTTGGCTGAACAAGTCGACGCAATTCTGGCGACGGCAGCAGGTGGACGCGTCCATAGGACGACTGAAACCCAGGATGTCGACTTCAAGGAAGAAGCCGGACGTCGCAACGGGCCTGAGATCGAACCGGGCGCACCCCGGAACCCGATGGCGGCCACCAAACTCGCTGACGAAGTTGCCTGCATGGCCAACACCCCCGGCGGTGGTGCGCTCATCGTCGGTGTCGAAGACAAAACGGGGCGCATTATTGGGACGGAGTTGGACGTCGATTGGCTGCGGCAAGAAATTTACCAGCGTGTGCAGGTTGCCCCTTCCATCGAAGAACGAGTAGTTGAAGGGCAGCGGCTGTTGATCCTCTTTGTGGCAGCGTCCCAGCAACCAGTCCCCAACACGAGTGATCAGCTGCGCTGGCGCATTGGCGACTCGTGCAAGCCGGTGGACCTTTCCGAATGGTGGGAGTACCAGCGCTCACAAATGAATATCGACCCGATGGCACAGGCCTCCGACCTGGGAGTTGAGGACGTCCGGCCGCGTGCGCTTGAGATTGTTCGGCGTCAACAAGAAGCCTTCCGCGAGCTCACCGACGAGGAACTATTACGTGGACTCGGGGCACTCGACGCGAACAACAACCTCACCCAAGCAGGCGTCACGCTCTTCGCCGCTGCCCCGCGCGCGGTACTCGAGCTCACAATTTTCGACGTCCACGGCGGCAACGTGCTGAATCGTGTCAGTGGCAACGCGGGGACGTCGGCACTTGAACAACTTGAGGATATCGAGCGAGCGCTGCGCATCGTGAACAAGAACAACACGATCGTGTCCGGGTTCGTGCACCAACCGATTCCACAGATTCCGCACAGCGCCGTACGTGAAGCCCTGCTCAACGCGATGATTCACCGCGACTGGAACCGACAAGAACCAGTCGACGTCCGCTGGATCGAACTCGACAGCACCCTCATCGTGCGCAGCCCCGGCCCATTCATGCCCGCCATCTCTGCGGCAAACGTGCTCAGCAACCGGGAAGCCCGCTACCCCGCCCTTGCCGACCTCTACCGCGCAATCGGCCTCGTGGACAAGCAGGGCGTCGGCGTTGACCGCATGTACCAATCCATGATCACGCTCGGCCACCGGTCTCCGGAGATCATCGAGGTTCCAGGACCATACATCGAAACGACGCTCGTGGGCGGCCAGCCTGAGCTGCCCGTGCTGGACCTCGTTTCACGCATCGTGCCGACGCCCCGCCAGCGCGACACACGCATCGCCATCATCCTGTACCTCCTGTTCAACCACCCTTTCATCACCCGCCGAAGCGTTGCCGAAGCACTACAGTCCACGGAGGAAGCCGCCGAACTGGCCCTGACCGCGGCGCACCAAACGACGGTCAATGGCGAACCGCTGATCCGCAAGCATGGGGACGCGTGGCTCCTCAACGAGACAAGCCGTGCCGTACTCCGCGACCACGAATCCCCCACCTCGAAGCCCGCCTGGTACCTCGGCACCGACCCGGAAAACGCACGCAACGTTGTGCTGCAATGGCTCTCCGTATTCGGCGAAATCCGGACCGCGGACCTCGTCGAACTTTGCGACATCTCCCGTTCCACGGCCACCAACCTCATCAGCGGGTGGGAAGACGACGGCCTACTCGTCGCCGTGGGCGGAGGGCGCTCCCGCAGGTACCGCAAGGGTGAGTAGTAGTGGTGCGGGTTTCGGGGTTCCGGGGTGGAAGGTGTGTTGCCAAGTTTGCTCGGGATTTTGTGAACAGAATTGCGCCTGCCCCTAATCTCCCAAGGTTTTCCTGAAACGTCGAAACCTTGGACGATTAGCCCCCTCTATTCTCGTAATGGCTGGTCAGGACCTCGCCTTACCACGGCACCGACGAGCCCGCCGGGACCTCCCAATGCTTCGGAACCAGGTTCCTGATCTCGTTCGGCGTCTGCGGCGGCAACATATCAACAACTCGTCGGCCACCGCTCGGCCCCGGCATCACCGAGGTATCGACGGCACGCTGCGCATCGACCGTGTTCGCATGCACATCACCGTACGTGAGCACCGCGACCGCGAACCCGGCACCGTAACTAACCGTCGCGGTGGAGCTGCGCCGGTCGTCGGCCCAGCCGAACTTCGTGCCCTGCACACCGGGCAGTCTCGAGGTGCCGTAGTTCTGCGGGAAGCCATCCGCGGCGACGGGTGCCGCGTGCGCCATGCCACGCAGCAGTGGCGCAGCTACCGGATCGTGCCTGATGGCCTGCACAAACCTCGCGACGTCCACCGCCGACGTACTCGCCAATCCCCAATTGCCACGCCGTTGAGTGGCACTCAGTTTGAAGTCGCGCGCGATCGCATCAATGGCCTGCGGGTACGCCGCATCGAGAACGCTCGCGATGCCATCGCTCGAGGTGCGCACCATCTCCTCCACCATCGCCTTATGCCGCGGCGCCCCGTGGTACAGCACCCAATAGCCCAGGTAGAGCTTGCTCAGGCTCAGCGCCGGCCGCGCCTCCCACCCATTTCTCGACGCCTCCACTCCCCCACCCGCATGCACCACAGCAACTGCGGATCGGGGCGAAGCGGCGTCGCCACGCACGGAGATCGCCGAAGCACTCGGCGCTACAAGAACTGCGAGCACGAACGCGATAAACAGGGCAATGAACTTCTTCACAGGGGCCTCCTGAAAATGCCACTTCCAGGAAGTGTAGCCAGAAGAGTCAGAAAAATGTGAACAGATCTGCATGTGCAAATCTGTTCACAAAATCTCTAAGGGCCTTTTGCGGCACCTTCTACCCGTGAGTTAGACGTCGCGGGCGATCAGGTCGTCGAGAGCGACCGGGGAGAGCAGGTACGGCGGGACCTCCAACACCGTGAACGCGCCCGACTTGCCATCCTCCGCGAGGCGGGCAGCCGCGCGCGCGTACGCGACGGCGACGGCGCCGGTGAAGTCGGGGTTGCTGGAGAGTTCCAGGGTGTACTCGACAAGCTGGTGGTTCTCGCCGACGCCACCAGTGGTGATCACGTGACCGCCGTGCGGCATGCCGGAATGCTCGCGGACGAAGGTGGCGTCGTCAATAAAGTTGACCTCTACCTCGTAGCCGACGAAGTAGTCCGGCATCGTGCGGATGGTGTGCTCGATGGCGGCGGTGTCGGCGCCATCCTCCGGCACGATGTAAACGACGCGCTTGTGGGCGGACTTGCCGTCGAGACCCTCGGTCTCGCCGCGGCGCGCGCGATCCAACGCATCCGGCGCTGGGATCGTGTACTGCACACCCTTCGCGACGCCCTCAATCCTGCGCACCGCATCCGAGTGACCCTGCGACAAGCCCGGGCCCCAGAACGTGTGCTGCTGCGCATTCGGCAGAATTGCCTCCGCCATCGCGCGGTTCAACGAGAACATGCCCGGGTCCCAACCAGTGGAAACGATGGACACCGTGTTGTGCTCGCGCGCGACCTCGTCCATCGCCTTGCGATGACGTGGGATGTCACGGTGGTTATCGTAGGTGTCCACGGTAGGCACGTACTTCGCAAACTCCGGCGCCTGCTCCGGAATATCCGTCGCCGAACCCAGGCACAGAATCGCGACGTCAATCTCGTCCTTGTACTGGCCAAACTCCGCCACCGGCAACACGCGGGTGTCCGTGTCCAGCTTGCTGCGGCGCGAGAAGATCGCCGACAACTCCATATCCGGCTGCAGCTTCACCAGCTGCTCCACGCTCTTGCCCAAGTTTCCATAGCCGACAATGCCAACACGCATAATGCGCCTCCCTTTCCTCGTGGCCCTTTGGGCTCGTGGCTTCTGGGCTGTTTGCCCATAAATTACGGGCCTACTTTACTCGCACATCGGTTGTGAGGGAATGCGCACGACGGGTTGGTGGCAGGTTGGTGGCTTGTTGGTGGCTTGCTGGTGGCTTGGTCACAGGGAGCGAGTGCCAAAGGACGCAATTTCGGTTTTGGAAACGGCTGTTTTCCCAGGTCGTGAATTTTCGGGTGCGTCCTTTGGCACTGGCTCCGCTGGCGAAAGGGTTTCTAGCAATTAGCTGTGCACCAGAACCCGGGTTTTTGGCGGGGCTGGAGGGTAAAAGGCCAGGTCGCTGATTGCGCGAGGTGGAATTTGGTGCACCCGGCGCCCTCACACCGAAAGATATAGAAAGATATCGAAACAAATTGCTGACCTGCACAAATAACATTTCGGCGAGGCTTCCAGGCTCCCTATATCTTTCCGATATCTTTCAACTCCCAAAATTGGCTCCGAAAAGAATTACCTGGGGAATGTACAATCTGCCACATGGTCACGGAATCAGCTTGGGACGCGCTCCCCTCGTATGTTCGTTTAGCGCTGGAGGCGATTCATGATGGAGCGACGGCGGACTCGCAAGAGTCGCTGATTTTGGAATTCAAGGAGGATCCCACTGCTCGTGAGGGGAAGGGCGGGAGGGCGAAGCTCGTCGAGAAGCTGTTGAATGAGGCTATTTGTATGGCCAACAGCGAGGCGGCGACGGGGCACATTGTTGTCGGCGTTGCGGACCGGACTCCCGGCGCGGGCGCATTCACTGGCACTGAGCTGGGCGAGGAGGACATTGCCCGCAGAATCTTCAATGGCACGAAGCCGAACATGAATGTGCAGGTCACAGCGGTGTATGCGTGGGGTGCTCGGCTTGTAGTGATTCACGTGCCGGAAGCTCGTGCGCTGTACACGCGGGGTGATGGTGCGGCGAAAAGGCGGACGGCGGACTCGCAGTTCTCGTGCCAGCCGATGACAGAGGAGCTACGCCGAGCGATTGATGCCGCGCGGCGAGACCCTGACTATTCGAACGACCCAGCCGATATCACTGTCGATGACCTGCAACTTCCCGTCATCGAGGAGGCTCGGCGGATGCTGCGGGAGCATCGCCGCTCGCGGGGCTCAGACGCGGCAGTCCCGCAGACCACCACTGGCCTGCTTCGAGAGCTCGGGCTCATGCGTGACGACGGCCAACTCAAGCGCGCCGCCGAAATCCTCCTCGCCCAACCAAACCCGACAGACGTGGTGGTCCGCCACCTGTGGCGCAGCATCCCAGGGCAAGAACCGCAGGCCACGCTCATTTCAGACCCTCTGCTGCTGGCGTTGCCACGCCTGCGACGTCTGATTGCGGAAAATGGTGACCGCGAGATTGAGCGCGTGCAGTTTGCAGATGGTGAGGAAGTCGCCATCAGTAGGTTCCCGTCGCAGGCAGTCGACGAGGCCGTCTCGAACGCATTCATTCACCGCGACTGGCGCCTGCCCGGCCCAGTAGTGGTCGAGCAAACGAACCGCACGCTCAAGATCACTTCTCCGGGACCTCTCCCACCAGGCGTAACGGTTGATACATTGCTATCGACGCCCTCAGTGCCACGGAACAATCGACTCATGGCAGCGATGCGCACGCTCGGCCTCGCAGAGGAAAGCTCGCGCGGTTTCGACCGCATGTGGACCACCATGATCCGCACCGGCCGCAGCGCCCCGGAGGTAACCGCGACCGAGGCAAATGTGCAGGTGGTGCTAGCAGCGCAGCAGCCAGATACCAACTTCATCAAGGGCTTGCGGAAGCTTTCGGAGCGTTTCGGCGAGGAGGTCGTCGATAGTGTTGCGGCACTGATTGTGCTCTGGCACCTCAACTCCGCGCCGCTCATTACAGCAACAACGGCTGCACAGAAAACCCAGCTCACTACCCTTGAGGTACATGAGCTTATGGACGACCTCGTCGCCCGCGGCCTTCTCGACCCCGTCACCGACGCCGACGAGTGGACCCTCAGCGGTGAAGCCCGGAAACTCCTTAACCTGGGACAACCCGGCGACCTGGCCACCGTGAGCGTCCAGGAATGGATCGAGGCCAAACTCCACGACGGTGCCGCACTCCAATCCGCCGACATCGCCGACCAGACCGGTGTCAGCGTCGCCGAAGCAGGCCGGATCCTTCGACACTTGCGCAGCCTCGGGCGCGCGAAGATCGACCCGGATGGTCCTCCGCGAGGCCGCGGCACCCGTTGGATTCGGGCGTAGAAAGAGATAGAAAGATATCGAAACAATTCTCTGACCTGCACAAACGGCCAGAATTGCCACTTCTCGGCGCGTGATATCTTTCCGATATCTTTCAGAGCCTTAAAATGGTCCTAAAAAGAATTACCTGGGGTTTTACCTACCGGGGTGGAGGAGCGATTCTGAAACGTCCAGGTCGCAAACAGTCCACAATGGAATTTGCTGCACGGCACCGACCGTGCCCACTATCTTAAAACGTAATCAATAACCGTTGCGAAATTCGGACAGCCCGAGCGCTCTAGCATTACAGCAGTTATCGGCCGGTCCGCCGCTTTGATGCCCTTCACCTTCTCCCAATAAGCCTCGTTTTCCTGCGCCACCCTCTTACAAAGCCCTGGGAACGCCTCAAAAATGTGGCAAAAGAAATCATCCGGAGTCACCACGTCAAACAGAAACTGCTGTGAGCCAACATAGTCAACGAGTCCCCTGTCGCTGGTGACGACGTACTGGACGTTGCCAGCCACGGCAGCGCTGAGAACGTGATGATCATGAATGTCCGCGTACCCATACTTGCCAACAGCAAAACCGGAGATTTCCCATTCCGCCACCGCACCGCGAATTCGCTTGAAGCGTTTTGAAATAGCACCCTCGGGAGCGTGTGGGTTATTTCTGCGCAAATGATACTGAGCTTCGGCGATAATACCCTCGGTCCACACTGGAAAGAATGGTGGCTCGACATCTTTATCAGAGCCCAGGAAGAGAAGGAAGCACCAGTCGGTGAGAGTGCGCAAGTACCAGACGTTAGCGTCAAAAAGGACTGGAATACTCACAGGCCTTCGATCTCATTATCGAGCTCTCGAATCGCATCGAACTCGTGCCGTGCGCGCGCACGGCACCGCTGCAAGTATGCGACGACGTCTTCCCTGCGAAGCCGCGTGTGTGACCCGGCTTTGAAGTAATCGATTTCGCCTTCTCGAATCCGTTTCATCAGAGTCGGCCGAGAGATCCCGAGATACTCAGCGGCCTCAGTGGTGGTGAGTATCTCGGAGGGGCGGGAAAGCGCGACGCTCTCTCCGCGCGCGACCCTGGCCAAGATGGACTCGATAAATGAGGCTAATGCAGGTGGAAACGTACCGCGCACGGCATCATGAAACGTTTCGGGGTTAGCCACGACCTGGCTGGCCTGCTGCTCGACAGCTTGAGTGACCTCAATTGCCGGATTAGTTTTCGTTGTCACAGCGCTTCACCTCCAGAGGGTTTACACTTATAACTGTAACATCCACACCATAAACGTGCAACCCGCCGTACTACGCCACCATCTGCCAGACCGTCACGCAAATAATCACGATGCCCAGGCCGAACACGAAGATCGCCTCCGGCTGGTTGGCGTAATGACGGAAGGCGGTCGCGTGGCGGAAGAGGAGCATCGGCACGATGTAGACCAGCAAAGTAATGAAGAGACCGCCGACGACCGAAATCAAATCCAGGATTGACGGGTTGAAGATGGCGACAGCGACCGTCGATACGAAGACGAAGAGATAGATGCCCGCGCGGACCGCACGCGGATTCCACTTCTCCGAAGCCTTCGGCGCGACCGCGCGCAGCAAATACTGCGTGCCCTCCTCCGTGCCAAGCATGTGCCCGAAGTACGACGACGCAATCGCACACAGCGCGACCACCGGAGTCACCACCGCCATGAACGGGGCATTCGTCGTGTTGGCGAAGTAGGAAAGGACCGGAATGTTCTCCTCGCGCACGGCGGCCATGCCATCCGCGCCGAGGGCGAGCGTGCAGGACCAGACGAAGAACATCGTGAAGCTGACCAGGAGCGTACAAGTGATCAACTCAATCTTGGAGACCTCCTTCTCCGTACCGGCCACATCACCGTCGTGCGACTTCTGCACATCCAACGCCGACTGCGACACCGCCGCCATATGCGAAAAGGAAAACACCAGCACAGGCAGCACAAACAGCATCGCCTTCCACAGCGGCACATCCGACTTGTACGCCATGAAACTCTCCAGATCCCAGTACGGAATCAAGTACAGGGAGACGGCAGCGAGCGCCACGATCAGCGGATACACCAGCAGATTCGCGAACCACAGCGTCGCCTTCTTGCCGAGGGCGTAGGCGCCCGTCATCACGCCGACGCAAATCGTGGCCAGCAGCCAACGGTCCACGTGCGGGCCGCCCATCTGGTTCACGATGAAACTGTCCATCGTGTTCGTCACCGAAACGCCATAAATCAGCACGATGGGGTAGATGGCGAGCCAATACATCAGCGCCGTGGCCAGGCCACGCTTCCGCCCAGCCAGGGAAGTGATGACCTGCAGCACGTCCAGGCCCTTCACCGGCGACGCCGACACAATCCTCGAATACATCCGATGCGAGAAAAACACCATTGGTCCAACCAGAATCGTCGCAAGCAGGAGGGGCCAGAAGCCGAAGGAGCCGGCGTCGATAGGCAGGAAGAGGATTCCGGCGCCGACGGCGGTGCCGAACAGCGTAATCGCCCACGACCAGGTACTACCGTCCGGAGACGGGGCTCGGCGCGTACGGCGGATCTCGCGCTTGTCCGCCGGTGTGAGGTTCTCCAGCTCGAACTCGTCAGCGGCAACCTCCTGGTGCTCGCTGCTGAAAGGTACGGGGTCCGTGGCGCGCTCGCTCATGAAATCCTCTCTCGCTCGACAATAATGTGACCCCACACACCTTAGCCGATGAATGAAATTGAGCTAACTTATCGACGGCCAGCTGCGCGGAAGCTTGGGCGGAAGGTGTCGAAAACTGTCCTTAGCGATTTTGTGAACAGAATTGCGCCTCGCTATCGGAGTGCCTCCGGAACGTGCTGTACCGCCACCACATCCAAGCCAAGCACAGCCAGCACGGCCTCAACCTTATCCAGCCGGACAGAACGTTTTCCCTGCTCAAACTCTCGAATGAACCGTTCCGACACCATCGACAGGTCGGCCACGTCCGCCTGCGTCAGGCGCATGGCACGGCGTTGCTCGCGAGCCTGCTCGCCGAGACTGCGGGGCGTGGGGGACATGGGGGCCTTTCGGTGTTGTGATTCTGGAGGGGTTTCGACCTTTTGGAGTTTCGGCACGATCGTGCCGTTTTGAAGTATATTGTGCGGAATAGTGGTGCGCAAGAGGCAGTTTCGGCACGATCGTGCCGGTTTCACGGAGTTTGGTCAGCATCGCATTCACGAGGAAAATCCAGAAACATATCGCACGTTTGTTCCATATCGTTTGGGGGTGGCAGGATCCGTTTGTCCTTTGCAAAGTTAAGATAAAGGCATATAGTTCATTTTCAATTTTCACTTGCCCTACTCGAAAGGAGCGATCATGACCGCCCCGCTCGTTGAAAATCTGTCGAAAGAAGCTGCACGTCATGAGCTTGCTGAACTCAAAAAGTCGATCGAATCCCTTTCTGGGGACTCGTTCGAAGAGTTTGAAGAGCGTGCGGACAACTACAATCTCACACCCCGTGAATTCGCCGTGTGGGAGCGTGTTTCGGAACTGCGCTGGCTCCTTGGCGATGACTAAAAACGCTGAGCAATTACAGGCCCTGGTCGCCGAGTTCAGCGCAGACCTCGCCGCTACGGTGGAAGCCTTCACCGGACAGCATTTTGAGTTTAGTAGCAAAATAGTTGAGAACGGCAGCATTTCGATCCGCCTAAAGCAGATAGAGGACCGTGTAGGCATCATTCCTCTATCTTGGAACGGGCACGTAATACTCGGATTGCGTCCGACGTTTAAATGCACCTGGGATTCAACTCACAGTTTCTTGGCCGTGGAGAACTCCAGCTTCGCTGTTCACGCTCAAGCAAAATCAAACGACGAACCGCTTTTCAGAGTTGAGTACGACCGCAACAAAAGCAACAGACCGAGTTCGCACTTCCACGTTCACGCGCATCGGGACGAAGTAGCCCACCTTCTAGGCCTAACAAAGAAGTTGGATTCAACGAACGATCAGAAGATAAAGAAATTTACTTCGGAATTCCCTCGACTCTCAAAAATCCATTTCCCTACTGGTGGGCACCGTTTCCGCCCGTCATTGGAAGATGTCTTAGAGAGCCTCCGCCAGGAGTTCAACCTCGATACCGATCTAGGCAGATGGAAAGCGCACCTAAATAAGTCACGCTTGAAATGGCGAAAGAGCCAAACAGCAGCCGTTATTTTTGAGTTCCAAATGCCCGTGCCCGAAAATTGGGAATGCCCGTCGGATAACGACGCCAAAATCGTTCGAGATTGAACGGAAGAGGTTAGCGTGGTCGCGGTGATTGCCGACCTTGAAGAAGTACTCGCCAGCCTTGGAGAAGCCGTAGCGGTGATAGAAACGCTGCGCCCCAAAGTTCTGCGACCAGACCCCGAGCCACGCGGTACGCGGACCGATCCAGTCGAGGACGAGCTCAATGAGGGTGGAGCCGAGGCCGGACTGTTGGTGATCGGCAAGGAGGTAGAGGCGTTTGAGCTCGCGGTCTTCGGGGAGGACGTCGGGGTGGGGGAGGCTGCAGGGCCCAGCGAGGGCGTAGCCCACGAGGGCGCCGTTGTCCTCGACGACCCAGGTGGCGTGGTCGGGGTCGGCGAGGAGGATTTTGTGTTTCTGCAGGTCGTAGGCCTCGTTGAGGAAGGCTGCGAGGTCGGCGGGGTCGTAGAGGTGGCCGAAGGTCTGCGTGAACGTGGCGATAGACAGTTCGACGAGGGCTTCGGCGTCGTCGGGCCTGGCGCGGCGGATCGTAGGCATGGGGACAGGATAGGGGAAGGGATAGGCGTCACAAACGGAGTCGGGAATTTGTGAACAGAATTGCAGATGGGAGTAATCCGGGCTTAAGGGACATTAGGGCGCAGCGGAAGACGTTTGGTGGGACAGTGGGGCGTCGATAAGCAAGAGTCCCTGCGGTACCGTGGGCTGCGTGACTGATGCACTTGCACCGAAGCCTGAAGACCTTTCGATCGACGCGCCGTCGGAGCTGCGCGAGCAGGGCTACGACCCGGTGGCTGCGGGCAAGGCTTCGTGATCTAGGAGGATTATGCGAATTTACACACTCGGGTTTTCACACAAGAGCGCGGAGGAGTTCTTCGACATTCTGCGCGAGTCCGGCGTGCGGCGCGTGGTGGATATTCGCCGCTCCAACACGAATCAGCTCGCCGGGTTTACCAAGAAGGACGACCTGCGCTACTTCCTGCGGGTCATCCTGGACATGCCGTACACGCACGAGCTCGCTCTCGCGCCGTCAGCGGATCTGATGCACGCGTATCGGCATGACGAGGTTGGCTTCGATGAGTTTTCGAAGCAGTTGCGCGAGGAGTACGACGCTGGGGAGGTTTCGTCCCTGGACCGCTCGCTTTTTGACGACGCCGTGCTGCTTTGCTCCGAAGCAGACCCCTCCACCTGCCATCGGTTAGTTGCCGCCGAGTACCTCGCCGAAGTTTGGGACGACGTGGAGATCGTGCACCTTTAGGGGCTATGTTTGGGCTTAGCTGTCCTGCTCGCCGTGGCGTTCGCCCGTAAGCATGCTGAGCAGCAAAATGTTGCCCGCCGACAGAGCGTTATCCGGGCAGTACACCGCGTGTGGCACATACGCGCGCAGGTGGACAACTTCTCCCTGCTTGAGCGGGAAACGCTCGCCGCCGCACTCGAACTCGAGGGACCCGTTGAGGCACTGCACGGTGATCGGGTGGGCCGCCTTGTGAGCCGGCAACGTCTGGCCAGGGCAGAAATTGAAGACGATAAGGTTCGCGCCGTCGCCCTGCAGCAGTCGCTTGACCCCTGGCCGCGCGTTGTCTGGCCGCGGAGCAACGGCGTTGATCGTCTGGATGCAGGTGGCGCGGTCGATCGAGCCTGTCGAGTCTGCAGCACCAAACACTTCGGGGCGGTTGACGGGGAGGTCATCTTTTGGCTGAGACATCGTTGATCCAATCTGTGGGGTATCGGGGGTGGTGGTGTCTGGGCGTTTACGCACCATGTTATCGGCTCAGTCCGCAGAGTGTGGCGTACGCAGGATGACTCGTTGGCGGGGCTGACGTTTGGTCAGTGGATGCATCTTCTCCCCAAGCCTCATGCGGGAGAACGCAATGCTCGCGTAATTCTTTGGAATGAGGCGCTTGAACCGAACCTCTCGCCCTATGGCCGAAGCTCCAGTAATCGCAGGCGTTTCCAAAGCCAGGCGCTTGCGGTCAAAGAACTACGCAACCGAGCTACTCATCGACGCCCGCTAGTCAAAATTGAGTCAACACGACCCACCGTAGGTGATGATGGGGCCGAATCGCGCCAACTGCACTGCGATCAACCGGATTCTACGGCGCATGGCGACGACTACGCTCACCCGCCCCAAACCGTGCTCCCCACCGAAGCGATGGGGGGCTCAAGCGAGTTCACCGGGCGGCGGATCGTTGGCCCCGCTATGTTGCATGCCGCGATTATCGACGGCACGCTCGCCCAGTGGGTGCGGAGGCTGGAGGCCTTCTGAAGTAGTTGCCTCCAGCGGAGTCGGGATTTTGTGAACAGAATTGCAGATGGGAGTAATGGGGGTTGAGGCACTACACAGTCGCTGCTCAATTCAGTTCACTAGTATCCCGTTTTCGGTTGGGGCAGGGCAGGGGGTTAGCGGTTCCGGTTCAGGAAGCGCTCCGCGGCACTGCTTCCCTCTACGGCGGTGAAGGCTTTGCCGGGCTCGGAGGAGCACCAGTCGTAAAGGATGGCAGAGGCGGCAGCTAAACCGAAGATCACTGCGGCGACCGTGCCGATACGCTGGACGTTCGGGTCAGAAGCAATCTCCTGGAACCTCCGGTTCGCTTCCTCTAATTGGGCGCGGAGGGCGGCGGAGGGGTCGTCGTTACGCGGAGTGCGACCATTGCGACCGCGATCTGGCGAATCCTGCTGGAACGCTGCCTGAATATCCGCATTGATGCGTGCGAGCTGCTCATTCAGCGCACCGGCGTACGGGCGGGCGAGCTCACCGCCAACCGCCGCGAGCACACCCACCGGCACGAAATAGAACAATGGCGACGCCAACGCGTTAGCGAAGCAGCGCTCGGCAGTCTTGCCAGGCGCGGTCGGGGTCGACGTTGCGGTGACGGTCGGCGTGGGATCCTGCGGGTCCGCCGGAGCAACCGGAGTCGTGGTGACAGTGGTCGTGACGGTCTCCGTGGCCTTTTCGGTCGTTGTGGTGGTCGTCGTAGTGGTCTCGGTTGCTGTGGCCGTTACGGTGGTCGGGGTGGTCTCCTTGGTGGTCACCGTGGTTGTTTCGGTGGTCGGCTCAGGGACCTTCTTCGTAACGGTGGTCGGGGTGATCTCCTTGGTGGTCACCGTGGCGGTTTCGGTGGTCGGCTCAGGGGCCTTCTCCGTCGTCGTCGCGGTCTCAGTCACCGTCGTTGGAGAGCAATCGCAGTCTGCGGTCGTGGTCGCGGTGGTAGTTGCCGTCGTCGTCGCAGTCGTCGTCGCCGTGGTCGTCGCCGTGGTGGTTGCGGTCGTCGTTGCCGTGGTGGTTGCGGTGGTAGTCGCCGTCGTAGTTGCCGTCGTAGTTACGGTGGGCGTTGGCGTCTCGGCAGGCGAGGTCGGGGCTTCCGGCGCTGAGATTTGGGTCTTGGCGGTCTCACGCTTGATTGGGTTCATGATGACGCCGCCGACGTAGCTGCTGTAAATATCCGACGGGTACACCTCCGTCATCGAACAATGACGCTGGTTATCGTATACGGGCTGCTCGATGACTACGCGGCTACCGCTAGGAAGGAACACCTGCCCAAGCGTTTTGTTCAGGTCGGCGCGATTGAGGTTCAAACCCCAGTCGTAAGTTTGCTGCCAAGTCGTGTTTTTATACTGCTCATTGCGCTTCTCCAACGTTCTCGGGTCTGTCAACCGTCCCTCAGCGTCGAACTCACCAGCTTTGCCGGTGACCTTCTTGCCGTCGGCGTCAAAAATGGTAATGGTGGCGTCGCCAAGCTGAACATTGGCTGGGTCGATGACGCCGAGGAAAAGCTCGGTAAGCCAGGCGCCGTATTCACCAGCGTGGAGTTCGTATTCCGTCTTGGCAATCCAGGTGCACTTGCCGTCAACTTCCTGAGGCGAAACAGTACGCTTACCCGGGACAGCGTCGAAAGAGAACTCCGGATTAATCAGCGCTTGGGCAGCGCCAGAAAACGTCAAAGTCTCACCCGCGGGAGCATCTTTCGTTGCTTTGACGGGGACGGTGATCTGGAAGTTGCCTTTCTCGCCCATAGCGCCACGAAGGTCTACTTCGTACGACCCTGACGGGAGTTGATTAAACGCCAGAGTGCCCAAGGACTGGCCATTGATGTTTACTGCCGCTTGGTCGGCAAGCTCGATGCCGTCTGGCAGCGTTACCTCAACAGTGAAGCCTAAAATGTTGGATTGACCAGGTTGAGCAGCTGCGTCCCCAGCAGGAAACGGCGCCTCCGCTGTTCCCGAAATCGTTATATTAAACGTGTCACCAGCTTTGACCTCGTCCGCCTTATCCGTTTCGACCTTCACGTCCACAGCCGGAATCTTCGCCGCGTCTGTCACATCGGGGCTCGGCTGCATGCCTGCAGTGTCTTGCTTCTCCACATACGCGCCCGCCACCGGGCCACCCACCGCAGTAATTGACCCGCACGCAATAGCGATGGCACCACACAGCGCAACCAGTTTCTTCCGGTTCATTTTCTATTTCTCCACAAATCTGCACAACGCCGAACACAGGCGACTTACACGGATAACAATAACCCTTTGCAGACGGTTTTAATAGAGCTTTAATTATCGACGCCTCTCCGCACCCCGGGTGCCCAGTGCGCTCCGCATGCTACTTCGGTCTCGTCGACCAATGCTGGTCACGGAGTTTTCGGCCCATTCTGAGTATCTGGGCCGATTTCGCGGTTCGGCGATCGGCGAATCGGAGACATGAGGGCAGAAGGGGATTAGGCAGTGGGTGGGGGATGTGCTTCACGCACGGAGTCGGGAATTCGTGAACAGAATTGCAGATGGAGAGCGACGGGAATGGGGAGATAAAAGATGGCCCCGATTGCTCGGGGCCAGAGCCTATTTGCCTTGCAGCTCGAGGTACTCGCCATAGACAAGGATGCCTCGCGGACTCGAGACAGTCCGCAAGCTCTACGAACTCTCGTGTCCGCGTGGCTGTCTCTAAAGCTGGTTTCTTCTAGGAATGAAAGTTCCGATATGAAGGTTCGACCCGGAAAGAACGCCCGTCTTTCCGGCGCTGCAATAGATCTGCGATCGTGTCCACATCGTTCGGCCGCATACCAAGTTCTTTACATTTAGCGCGAACTTGCTCAACCGTTACAGGTTTCCACCTATCAGGACGATTCATCATGTCCGCTTTTAGCTTGTCTACTTCATTCCATTTCAACCCGCTGGAGTAACCGGCTGCCATCCTTGCAACGTACTCCAGAATGCGATCAATCCCATTAGGCAGAGGCTCAGCATGAGTCGTTTCTTCTTCGTCTGGTACGTAGGGCGTTGTTCGATCATGAAGTAGCAAGATGGGCTGATTGTCCTCAATCCACTCTTGGGTTTCCTCTGTGTTCCACTCGATCACAACGAGCGCATCTGCATCGATACCCCACAAGTCATTCAGGTGCTTACGATCAGGCCACGCAAACAGCACTCGTCCTCGCTTCTACAGAGAAGCCTTTGCACCACCGGCCTTCCGGACTCGGGGTTTGTGGCAAAGGGTGTTCTACTGTGGCGATCGGCTTTCCATCCTGAGCCGGAAACTCTAACGAGGTTTTCCCGAAGTTCGGAGCCTTTTTCAGGTGCAGTTTCGTCACTCGAACACATCAGCGCAATCGCATGCAGAGGTGTCAGAAGTGCGCGATACTCTAAAAAGGTATCAATTCTTTCACGTCACTCTAGAAAGGTCTCTCCATGGCCTCCATCTTCCGCACTGTCCCGTGGGACGTGCAGCAACTTGTCAATGATGTTCACTCTGGAAGGATTCAACTTCCAGATCTCCAGAGGCCATTTGTCTGGCCCACGTCGAAGGTTCGTGACCTTTTTGATTCGATGTACCGCGGCTACCCAGTAGGCGAGCTTATGTTTTGGGACGTTGCTGCCGACGGTGAGTCTCGATCAATTTCAGGTGACGCGAATTTCATCGGCCAGCACCAAATTATCGACGGCCAGCAGCGCTTGACCAGTCTTTATGCCGCAATAAAAGGCTTTCCTGTCCGGGACGTTAACTATAACGAGAAGCGGATCCGTATTGCGTTCAATCCATTTAGTGAGAAGTTTGAGGTTCGTACACCACCTATTGCCAAATCCCCGGAGTGGGTCGAAGACATTTCGACCTATTTCGCCAGCTCCTACAAGGCAAGAAAAGCATTCTTCAAGAGGTATGAAGAATCCGGCGGAACTCTCAGCGATGAAGAAGAAGAGGCAGTTCATGATGTCTTTAGCAAACTGTCTGGGCTAGAGAAATACCGGTTCAACGTCGTTCACCTTCAGAGCGAGGCCGACAAGCGCCTCGTTGCTGACGTCTTCGTTCGCATCAACTCAGAAGGAGTTCGACTGAAGGCATACGACTACATTCTGACGTGGCTCAGCGTCTTTTGGCCTGAAGGCCGTGAACAAATCGAGGAGTTTTCACGCAACTCCCGTATGTCCCCAGCTCATGCGAGCTCCGCACTGGGGAAAGAAATTCAGTGGACGGCTCACAACCCCTATATTGACGTTGAGAACGGCCACCTTGTTCGTGCAATGGTTGCTGTCGGGCAGCGACGAGGCCGACTGCAAGATGCGTACGCCGCTCTTCAAGCAAAGGATCGTCACACCGGCCGCGTGAACTCTGAGCGTCAAGAACGCGAACTAGGGCTCCTCAAGGACGCTCTACCGGTCGTCGTGGATCACACGAACTGGACGGAATTCACTCGTTCGATTCAGGCCGCTGGATTCCGAACCAACCGGAACGTCACCTCGCACATGAACATCATCTACTCTTACGTGATCTTCTTGCTTGGACGCAATGATTTTGACGTCGAGCTCGCTCGCCTTCGCGCACTGGTTGCCCGCTGGCTCTTCATGTCGCAACTCACCGCCCGCTACACGGGCTCATCGGAATCCCAAATCCAGAAGGACCTCGACCAGATTGCTGCGCTGGACAAGGGCGACGCGGATGGCTTCGAAGAGCTGCTTAACCGTACGATTAGCACTCAACTCACCGAAGACTACTGGCGTTTCAATCTGCCTCAGAACTTGGTTACTTCCGGCGCTGCCCTATCACCGCATTACCAGTGCTACCTCGCTGCGCTGAACATCCTGGATGCCAAGATGTTCATGCTCAACGAGCGCGTCCGTGATTGGATGGATCCCAATCAGCCCGCGGCTAAGGGCACCGAAGGCCACCATCTGTTTCCACGCAAATACCTGGAAAAGGTTTTGGGGATTACGGACTTCAAGCGCATCAACCAGGTGGCTAACTTCGCTCCCACTGATTGGGCTACCAACATCCATATTTCGGATCGCGCCCCGAAGGACTATTGGCAAGAACTCGTCGAGAAGCGCGCGCCAGACGAGGAATGGCTGAAACAACAGATGTACTGGCATGCCATTCCAGAAGGTTGGGAAAACATGTCCTACGACGAGTTCCTTTCCAACCGCCGTAGCCTCATTGCCCAGGTTATCCGTGATGCTTTCGCCCACATCACAGCTGGCTCTGCACCGGTGATTTCTACGTCTGACGTTGAAGAACGTTCCGGGTCTAGAACCCTGCAGGAGTTCTTTGAGGCCGGACTGCTGAAACCTGGCGACCTTCTCGATCCGGTTGATCCAGATTGGATTGTTGATGCCGTCATTAATGAGGACGGCCACCTTGTCATCGATGGCGTCAATATTTTTGACTCACTGGATGAAGCCACGCACTCCCTCGGCGTAACGAACCTCAAGGGCGAAGAGTTCTGGGCCTTAGAAGATGGCGATGACTTGGTTCCGCTTTCCAAATCATCTGCTAGTTCATAGGAGGTTTTCTTCCTACTCGATTTCCGCAACGGGGTGGAGTGTTAGAAAGCAAAGTTGATGGCTCCTTCCACACCCCCACAAATGGCAACGGCAATGGATGTCGGCATCCTGTTCCCACCTCTACAAGCAGGCTCCTTCGGAAAAATCCGTGCTCAGCCACGGACTGGCGGGATGCGTGGAAGCGTTTGTCCCGTTTCTGCAGTTCCCGCTAGCAGCGAAAAAGGTAGCCCCCTCGCCCAGTGGGTGCGGAGGCTGGAGGCGTTCTGAGGTGGGGTGGGGAAGTGCTTCGCGCGCGGAGTCGGGATTTTGTGAACAGAATTGCGGGTGGGAGTAATCCGAAGCCGCCCGGGAATTACAGCCGACTTCTACACCTCCGGGAGGAGGTCGGAGGGTTCGCCGTGGGTGGTGACGAGGAGAGCGTCGCGGGCGCGGGAGGCAGCGACGTAGAGGAGGGAGCGCTCCTGCTGGAGGGCGTGTGCCACTTCGGCTTCGGCGAGTCCGCGGAGGCGGAAGCGCTGGGGGAGGATGTTGCGGCCGACGCCCATCAGGACGACGTGGGTGAACTCCATGCCTTTGGCGCCGTGCATGGTCATGACGGAGACCTGTTCGTGGGCGGCGGTGTCGGCGTTTTTGGTTTGGATGGCTTCGATGCCGTGGTCGCGAAGTCCGGAGAGGATGCGGGGAATCTGGCCGCGTGTGCGGCACATGACGCCGATGCGGGCGTTGGGGTCCTCCTCTAACCAGGTGCCGATGAAGTGGGCGGCGGCGTCGAATTCCTCGGTGGGGTCGGTGCAGCGCACGAGCGTCGGTTCGGGGCCGGAGCGTGCGGAGCGGTAGCCGAAGGTGTTGTCGGTTTCGCCTTCGCCGTCGATGTAGGCGTTCTCGGAGCCGTCGAGGATGCGGAGGGCGTAGTCGAGGTTTTCGCGGGTGGTGCGGTAGTTGAGGGTGAGGCGTCGAGAAGCGCGGCCGCGAGTGGAGATGCCGAAGCGGCTGAGCACGAGCGGCTGGCCGTAAATGCGCTGGTGGGAGTCCTCGGCGAGGAAGATGTCGTTGGGGCCGGGGGCGACGCTGGCGCGCAGGAAGTGCCAGTGTCCGGCGTTGAAGTCCTGAGCCTCGTCGACGACGACGTGGTCGAAGATTGGGCCGCGCACGGTGAGGACGGCGGCGCCGATGGCGGACATGGTGGGCCAGAGGAGTTTGCCGTCGATAGCTTGGGTTTGCAGGACGGACTCGAGCAGCGGCCAGACTAGCTTGCGCTGCTTACGGTTCAGCGGGGTACCGCGGCCGGTGCGGGCGACGCGGAGGTATTCGGCCTGGGTGGTGATGCCGTGGGCAAGCACGATGGTTTCGTACTCCGCGGCGAGGAAGGTCTGGTTCGCGATCTCGGTGGGGAGGGCGTCGTCGGCGTCGAACAGGACGCTGTCCCACACGCTTTGGGCCTGGGCGTCGGTGTAGGGTTTGACGGCTTTCGCGGCGACGCCGAGAACGCTGCGGGTGGCGTGTTCGATTTCGGCGGTGGTGGCGTCGAGAAGAATTTTGCGCACGATGGCGTCGATGTTCTCGATGTAGAGGCCCGGCGCGCCTGGTGAGGTGGCTTCGGGGAAGGTGGGGTTGAGGATGGTCATTTGGGATTTGAGGCCGTCGGCGAGGCCGCGCGTGTAGGTGGTGAGGAGGATGCGGGCCTGTGGGCGGGTGGTGATGAGGTTGTTGGCGCGGTGCAGCGCGACGACGGTTTTGCCGGTGCCGGCGCCGCCGAAGACGCGGGCGGAGCCTTTGTAGTCGCCTTTGGCCATGCGGCGCTGTTCGGGGTGGATGAAGGTGCGCCACTTGTCGAAGTCGCCGGTTTCGATGACGTTGCGTAGGGCGTCGGTGTCGCCGTCGCCGATGTAGGCGAACTCGAGGGCGGCGGCGGTTTGTTTGAGGCCGGCGATGACGCGGGAATCGTCGGTGGGGTCGGGGGCGTCGGCTGGGGAGGTGACGTAGAGGTCGAGTTGGTCGCGGACTTCGTCGACGCTGAACCCGGCGAGCAGGCCGGTCATGGCCTCGTTTTCCCAGGCAGGGCGGGTGGCGAGGAGCGGGTCGAGGTCGGCGTCGGTGGCCAAGTCGAGGACTTGTTGGGTGAAGTGGGGATCAATGCCGAGGTCGGTGTAGAGGGAGTCCGGGGTGTAGCCATGGGCAGTGAGGGCGTCGGCGGGGCGGGAGGTCGCGGTCGGCGGAGCCGAAGGGGCTGCGGCAGGAGCAGCAGGTACTGCAGCATCCAACGCCGGCCCCGTCTCTTGGATGAGCGTGGTGATGCCGTTGATGGGGTTGACGTCCAGGCGCAGTTTGGCCGGGTCGAGGCGGCGGGCTTTTGAGATGCCTTCATCGTGGGAGTCGACGTCGACGAGGACGAAGTGGTGGGTGGTGGCGTCGCGAAGCTCGAAGAGGACGGCGCGGAACTGTTTGTTGATGCGCCCGGTGCGCACGCGCTTGTCCACCGCGTTGTTGATCGTCTTGATGTTGAGCGACGGGTTGGTGGGGTCCTTCATGAGCTTCTGTCCGAAGTCGAACACTTGGGACTTGAGGCTGCCGTCGACGTTGAGCTTTTCGTAGTAGCTGATGGTGACGGGGATGCTCATGGCATGACCTTTCTCATTGCGTCGTCAGTGATGGTTTCTGGGGTGAGCACGGTCCACCCGGCGCGCCGGAGGGCGGCTTCGGCGGGGGATTCGGCGTCGGCGGCGTCGTACAGGACAACGACGTGGCGCTCGGGCCATTGCACCACAGTCATGAGGCCTTCGAGTTCCTCGCCGACCAGGATGTTGGTGGAGGCACCGGCGGCGGCGAGTTTCTGCAGGGCTTCGGTGACGGCACCTTCGCCTTCGAATTCTTCGATGGCTTCGACCCACTCAGGTGCGACCTCGTCAGCAACAGGCTTGTCGACGCCCACCTCCGGCCCCGAAGGCACAGTGGGCCCGGCGGGCACAGCGGGCACGCTGGCGCTGGTGGATTCGCTGGTGGTGACGGTGACGGGCTCGTCGGAAAGGTAGAGAAGGTTGGAAAAGCGCAGGTAGTCGTTCCAGAGTTCGGTGGGGAGGCTGTGGCCGGTCACGTCGATGTTAAGCGTGGTGGGCAGCAGCCGGTTGCCGATTTGCTCGAAGGTGAGCTCAATGTCGTTGAGGTAGCGCAACACACTCCCGTCAGGGGCGCTACCCGCGCTAAACATCCTGGCCAAGAGCAGCACGGTAAGGCCTTCCCCGTAGGAGGCGAACGCTTTATCGCGTGGGTTGCCCAGGTAGTGCAGCAGCTGGGTAAGTGGGGAGGACACGATTGTCTCCATGGCCTGGGAGTCCAGGGCCGGCAAGGCGCCGCCTTGGGCCATACCGCGGGGGTCGCGCCAGGCGGGTGGTTCCGCGGTGCCTTTGGTTTCGGCGTCGAACCAGTTGAGGTCCTGGTGGGTGATGGTCCACGGCAGGTAACGCTCGGTGGCGAGGCGGGCGCGTTTGTCCATGTCGCTGGCGAAGCGGAACACGTCGGGGGAGGCGTGGTAGGCGTAGCCGTCGGTAAAGAGGGCGACGCTGCGCACCTGGCGGTTGCTGCGGTGGCGGAAGAGGAAGTCCGGCCGGGTATAGCCGAAGTCCTCCTGCTCGTTCATCACCCACTGCTCCCCGGAGGGGAAGCGGATGTGCCACTCCATACTGGTGGCGGTGGGCCGCTGGGTGATCTCCGCGTTGCGGTCCTCGAGCGCCTGGCGCAGGGTCTCGCGGAAGCGGATTTCCAGCTGGCTGCCCTGGTCGATCGTGGGGGCTTCGCGCTGTGGGTCCCAGGTGACTGAGGCCGGGTCCGTTGCCGGGTCGGGATGGTCCTGGTCGGCGAGGATGGACAGCAGCGCACGCTGTGCGGCGGCGCGCGAGGTGACCTCGATTTGCTGCGGGCGCGCGTACGGCAGCAGGCACTGCGGGCAGGCCAGACGATCATCGGCCGCGCAGGTGCAGGACACGACGCGCTCGTACGCGCGCAGCAGCAGGTTGCGCACCGATTCCGGGTCCGCGAACTGGGAGAGGTAGCCGGTGCCGCCTGGCACGTTATCGTGCAGCATCAGCGCTTCGACTGCGCCGCCGCTTTCCTTCGGCACCTTCACCGGGGTGACGTTCAGGTGGTCCGGATCGCCGCCGAGTACCTCCTTAAAGCCGAGGCGGATCGCCGCCGCCAGCGACGGGATCGTGGTGTTATCGCCCGCGCTGAAGCGCTCCGGGATGTGCAGCAGCACGCCCTGGGTGCGAAGCGTGCGGGCGAGCGCCACGCTCATGACGTCCTCGTTGAGCTCGTTGCGCTGCGGGCACCACGGCCTGTGGTCCCACTTCGAGTTCTCCCCACGCGCCGAATCCAAGTGACCACAGTGCTTACACACCGTAAACAGCGGCGCCTGGATCTCCCGGCCAGCAAACATACGCGGCACGGCGTGCCCGTTGCCCAGGTTGAACCAGCTCAGGTCCACCACACGCAAGTATTCGGCACCGAAACCGCCGGAAAGGTACCACGCCCCACCCTGACCGTGCTCGGGCACGGAGAAGCTCATCGTCGAATGGAACCAGGTACTCACGCGGTGCTCACTGCGCCCGTCAATCGTGGCCTGGCTGCGGTCCACAGAGGCGGACACCTTCCGCAGGTGCACCGCATCAATGCACTGGCCATTATCCGCAAACGCCGCCGAGTGACACACCGGGCACGCGCCGGGCTCGCGCGCGTCCGCAGGCTCGGCATAGGAGCACGCGGGGCACAGGCGCCACGCGGTGACATCGGAGGCGTCGTCGCCTAGCTCGACGGAGTCGATCCTCGCAGCGATACCCCGGGCGTAGAACGTCGCGCCGGGAGCGAATTCCTGCAGGGCGGAGGCCACGCCGCGGGTGAGCTCGAAGGGTTCGGGCTCCAGCTCGAGGGTGGAGGGGTTCAGCGTGCTCACGGAGACGGACAGTTCCACAGAATCGTCAAGGAGGGCGAAGTTGGGCAGCAGCCCGTAGCGCTCCATGGCGGAGACCCAGTGCTCGTCGAGTGCGAGCTCCTTCAGGTCGCGTCGCACGCGGCGCAGGGCGGACTTCACGGCGCGCAGTTCGCGCTCAAGGTCCTCATCCTTGTGGCGTTCGTCCTGGTTGGAGGCATTGAGCTTCTCGAGTTCTTTCCAGCGGGCATCGAGGACGCGCTCGCGCTCCTGGTAGACACGCACGTGCTGTTCCCAGCGTTGTTGCGCGCGCTTCAAGTCCCCCGCCATGGAGTCAGGCCCGCCACCGAGCGCCCACTCGCGGGCGTGCTCGAGGGTTTCCTTATCGACGTGCTCCGCGTCCAGCGTGCCCAAAAACTCATCCACCCACGCGTTGCTCTCGTGGGCGTCGTGCTGGTGTTCCACGAGGACATCAACAAGCGGGGCGGGGCGTGCCTTCGGTGAGAACACCGAGGTGGCCTGGCGCAGTTGGATGCCGAGGACGTCGAAATCGATGGAGTCGATGACGTAGGCGGTGATCTGCCGGTGCAGGATCTCCGTGGCCGACAGGAACGCGGCGGGCGGTTCGACGCTGCCCGCGATGACGGAGAGCGGCTGGTTCAGCTTCGGCAGCGACGCGCCACGCCCGCGGACGAAGGCAAGCACCAGCGAGTTGCCGGTCAGGCGCCCGGCGCGGCCAACGCGCTGCACGTAGTTGGCCACGCTGTTCGGCAGGGAGGAGAGCATGACGGTGGACAGGTCACCAATATCGATACCCATCTCGAGCGTCGGGGTGGCAACCAGGACGTTCGGGGCATCCGGGGCCGGGGTGCCGCTGGCGAGGTCCCCGCGGAAGATGCGCTCGAGGGCAAGGCGCTCGTCTTTGGGGATGAGGCCCGTGTGCTCAGCGGCGACGACGGAGCGCACCTGCTTGGAGGTGTACAGGGTGCGGTAGTAGTTGGCTGGCACCGCGCTTTGCTCGAAGGTGCCGGGGCAGCCTTGGGTGGTGCACGCCATGCCGGTGAGCAGCGTGCGGGTGGTCGCGGCGAGCGCCATGTGCGCGTTGCACACGTTGCACTCCAGCACGTGCGGCTGCGCTTCCTGCGTGAGGATGATTTGCTCGGGCTCAAGCGCGTACATGATGCCGCCGCTTTGGGTTTGGATGGCGGTGAGCACGTCGCGGTTGGCCAGCTCGTGGAAGAGCGTGGTCAGGACGGTGGCGGCGTCGTGAGGCGTAATGCCCAGGACCTTCTCCGTCCACTGTGCGTAGCGCCCGCGCGGGCTGCCGAGTGGGGTGATGCCGCGGTCTTTGTCGTCGATCTTCTTCCCGGAGCGGGGGAACTCGGGCGCGCCGCCGCGTGGGAAGGAGGGCACGCCGCGGGACTTGGCGTTGCGGTTGTTGACGAACCAGGCGTTGCCGTCATTGGTGAGGTACTGCTTGAGCCACGGGTGGTTGATGGCGCCGCGTTCCCGGACTTGCTCGAGCAGTCCGCGCAGCCACTGCATTCGTAAGCGCTTGTCCTGCATGGCGGTGGTGGGGCTGGCCACGGCATCCAGGGCCACTTTGCCTGCGGATTCCAGCACGGCGTCCGGCACGTCCACCGCCACGGACAGCGCGCCCGTCTGGGCAAGGGAGCGTGGCAGGTCCCCGCGCTGGCCGAACTCGAGGGCGACGTCGAATGCGATGCGCTCGAGCGCGCTCGTGCGGGAGGCACGCCTGCTTTGCGGGTCAGCGTCCGGGTCCCAGAAGGCGCGGAAGTTCGGGGTGTGCGCGATTTCGGCCGGGAGCAGCTCGTAGCGCGCACGATACTTCTCCCCGGAGGCATCGGCGGCCTCCACCATGCGGCGTGGCACGTCCGCGAGCGAGAGCACCTCATCGCCCACAGCGTTGTGCATGAACGTACGCAGGCCGAAGGCGTGGGAGCGCGACTGCACGAACCCGGCGCGGTGCGCCGCGTCCTGCACCGTGTCCGCGAACACGAGGGTCTTCTTCTCCCGGCTCTCCAGGTCCGCCATGCCGAAGAGGTTCGACAGCCCCACGGAGAGCAGCGTTGCCACGGCGGAGCCGATGTAGCGGATGGAGCCCGCCTCCCCGCAGGAGGGGCAGGTTTGCGCCTGCGCGAGCTCGTCCGCCTCAAGCCCTGCGAAGGTGAGCACCGGTACGGACAGTCCGTCCGCGAGCGCTTCCTCGGAGGGTTGAGTGCGGCTCAACTCGCGGGTGCCGGTGTGCAGCCACAGCAACGCGCGGGCGTCCGAGCCGCTGCCGCCAGTAGTGAAGTCGGTGCCACGCTTCTGCGCCTGGTGGTATTCGTTCGTGGCGTCCAGCAGCGCGCGCTGCCGGCTGCGATCCTCAATTGAGCCGGCGCGGATCTTGGCCACGTCGAAAACAGGGGAGTCCGTGCCTGGTTCCAGGGACGTCATCCACCCTGCGCGCCCGCACTTGCGGCAGTAGCAGGCGGGCAGCCACACGGCGGAGTCGCCGGTCTCTTCCACTGCGCCGTCGTCTGACCAGCGGAAGATGTGACCGTCCTCAACTGGGGTGACGGCGCGGTCCACGCGGGAGACTTCGCGAACCCACAGGTGCGTTTCCACACCGGGCAGGCGTTTGCCTTCGAAGCCGTAGGCGTCGCCTGCGAGCGCGCGCAGGTAGGACACCACGGTGAGCGCATGGGTGGTGAACTCCGCCGCGGTATCCTCCCCGACGGCGCGCACGAGGTACTGGTCTTGGCTGTCGAGTACCCGGTGCGGCAGCGTGTCCTGCGCGCTGCCTTCGCGCTGGGTGAGCGGGATCGCGTGCGCGGAGGCCTGCAGCACCGCCTTGGTCAGCGGGTGCGCTGCGAAGGCGGCAGTGGTGGCATCCAAGTTGTCTGCGCAGTGCAGGAGCTCGCCACGAAATACTGTCAGGCAGGTTGCTGCGTACTCTTCACCTGCTTCCACGCGCGCAGCCACCTTTTCGACGATCCCACGAATCACATCCGCATCCACCTGCACGAACGCGTCCGTGTGCGCCTGCCCGTAGGCCTGCGCGATCTCATCGCGCCACTGCTCGTAGGAGAGCACCGTCTCCCCAACCAGCGCGTCCTCGTTGAAGGTCTCGCCGAAGATCGTCTTTGCGAACCCCAGCACCTTGTGCGCCTCATCCTCCCCGCCCAGCGTCGCGGAGGTAGCCACCGGCGTGACCTGCCCGAGCGGCCGCGCGGCTGCCTCGGGGGAGAGGAACCCTGCCGGTTGATGCTTCTTCAGCTGCAGACCAAGCCTGCGCAGCAGGAGTGCCACGTCAGTGCCTTGGGCGCCGTCGTACGTGTGAAACTCATCGAGCACAATGTATTGCAGGCTGGTGGCGGAGTTGCGCCAGATCTCCCTGTCCGCCGGGCGGAGCAGCAGCTGGTCCAACATCTTGTAGTTCGTCAGCAGGATGTCCGGCGGGTCTTGTTGGATCTGTTGGCGCGACGTGATGAGGGACTTCTTGGACACCTTGGTCACGTTGCTTCCGGCCTGCTCACCGGTATAAATGCCCGCCGTCACCCCTGCGAGGGCGGCTTCCTCGGTGAGCAGCGTTGCAAGACGATTCGCCTGGTCGTTCGCCAGCGCGTTCATGGGGTAGAGCAGCAGCGCTTTCACGCCGCGTTGCCCCTGCGCGCGCATGCGACGCGCGTGGTCCAGCACGGGGTAGAGGAAAGCTTCCGTTTTACCGGAGCCGGTACCCGTGATCACCAGTGTTGGCTCTGGGCGGCGCTGCCCGCCTTCATCCAGGGAGCGGAGCCGACGAAACGCTTGTGCCTGGTGGTGGTAGGGCTTGAACCAGTCCGGTAGCCACCCGAGCAGCCCTTCCCACCCTGTTGCCCGCGCGTAGGGCAAGCGTGTGCGCACGTATGGTCCATGGAACATGCCTTGTTTGGAGTCTTCAAGGAACGCTTTGAGCGCCGCCGACGTGTCTTGACTGGCCAGCGAGAATGTGGTGGCCAGGTACTCACTGACACCTTCAAGCACGTGGTTGGAGGCGTGAACGGGGATCAACGTGGACATGCGGGCTCCCTGGTGACGTATTCGTGGTGAATGTTACACACCGCCATTAGATTAGTCATTGAGAGCGTGCAGTTGGCCGGGCCATTCGCATCTTGTTTCGCTAAAAATGGAATCGATCACAAGTCTATGCATGTAATATACGAGCATCCCCCCGTCGATTTCACGGCCAGGGAAACAGGTATCTCCTTTAAAGAATGGAAGTCAATGCTCGAAACTATCTCCCTTGTGCTGAGTTGTATAGCATCCGCCCTAGCTATTGCCAGCACTTGCCAAGTCAATTCTCTCAAGAAGCAGATCAAACAAGGCAGTAATAGCACAGCGTTTTCGGACATCAAGATGAAAAATTCCGGGGCGAATTCATCCCAGAGCGTAGGCAACCATGCTGAGCACTAATGGTAGAATCAGCGCGAAAAACTCAGGGAATAATTCGACACAGCATTTTGGCGACAATAATTACTACGCCCAAGGGCCTCAAAAGCTTCAGAAAACTCATATCTACAAATTGCTCAAACTATATTCGGACGCCAACGACGAATCGGGGTCGTTTGACCTCACCAATCTCCCCTCCGAGCTAGAGAAAAAGCTAACGTTTAAGAACGTCATAAACCAAAGGCGGCTTTTTAGAACCTTTGCTCGAGAATTTCAATTAGTTGACAAAGTCCTAGATGATGTTCCAAATTCTGAAACAATCATCAAATCGCTGGAGCGAAAATACTGTTTACTAATGCCTCCAGAGCCTAAATGGCAACAAACCCCGGGCGCCGCCGACAAGGTACTAAAAGAACTCGCGGATCACATACAAGAGACAGTCCAAAACGATCCTCGTTTCGCTGCGCTTGATTTAGAGGTTGAGACAGTCCAACATTTTTGTACGGCACTCGTTGAAGTTGGGGTATCGAAATGTAAGGTTCTAGAAGTCCCACCGAAGATGAGTAAACGATGATCATATTAGACCGAAACGCCCATCCGAAGCACACCGTGTTTTATAAGGCCGCAGAACTTCTGCATGACATCGCAAAGCATGGAGCTATAGATTCACTTGGCTTGTTCCGAGCTTCAAAAAATGAACACCAATCGCTCCACATGCAGTACCGTACTTACTTATTCGCTCTTGACTTTCTGTACCTCAACAACTTGATCTATTTAGACGAATGTGGCTTCTTACATGTACATCAAAACATTTCAGATAATAGCAACTGATACCGATATCCCATTGCGCACAGTTGCATTTCGCCAAGGAATTAATCTCGTCGTTGACAACGAAAAATCCAACAAACACAACAAAGTTGGAAAAACTACGTTCCTGCGCTGTCTCGACCTGTTACTAGGGGCCAAAGATAAGAAGATCATCTACTATGACCACCAGCTCCAGCAGGAAAACTCCGAGCTCAAAAATCTAATCAATGACTCTCGAATAGCAATCGAAGCCGTTTTTACACCGGATCTTTCTATCCTGGATCACGAGGACGAATTAACCTGTAGAGTTGAATTATTCGAACGTGGTACGCGTTACATCAACGGCTCTCAGTACAGCTACGAAAAATATGTACGAAAACTAAATGAAATCTTCTTTGCGCACGGAACAGCTAAGCCGACATTTCGGATGCTGATCAAGTCGTTTATACGAATTTCAGCCCGCAGTGATGACCCAGGGTTTTTGAAAAATCTTGAATCTACAAGCCACTCGGATTACCACTCAATCTACGATGTATTGTTTGGACTCGGCAGTCATATAGACAAATCTCAATCTGCTGAAGTCAGCAGTAAGTTGAACGCAATAAAGAACGCCCGCAAAACATACCTAAAGCTTCGGGATACCGATGAAATAAATGCAACGAAATCCGAGCTCGACGCATCGATTGAATCCCTCAATATCCTCGAACAAAAACTAGAAGCAATAACAGATCTACCGGCTTTCCACAAATTCAAAGACGCTCAAGCCGAACTCTATAGTCAATTCTCACGTGCCTACGAAAGGAAAAATGAACTCGAATATCATCTAACAATGATTGATCTTAGTATCCAAGAAATCGAGCAAGAACGTGATCTACAGGCTGAGATCGATATCCAGAGCAAATTCTACGCTGAGGTCGCCAAGCTGATCCCGCACTTGGATAAGACTTTCAAGCAAATGCTCAGCTTCAACCAACGCCTAATAGAAAACAAACTTAAATATTTCTCCGATCTGAAATCCGATACACATGAACAGCTGCTAGCCACGCAGAATGAAATTGCAGAGTTAGCCGGCAACCACGAGGTACTGAATGATCCTGCTTTGGATGAATTCCGAGAATTAAACCATAAAATCACAGAGCAGACTTTAAGAATTGGTGAGCTCCAGGAGATTGTCAATACCGCCGAACAGTTCGAGGAAGAGATTACGTCATTGGAGACTGAACTAGAGCAACACAAAAAAACGATCGAAGCGAGCAAGCACCAAGCGAAACAACGCATCGCGTCTTTCAACTACTTCTTCAGCGAGTTTTCTGAAGAAATTAATCAGGAACATCCGGTGCTCAAATACGATCAGGATATAACACATTTCCCGATGGAAATTGTGCTGCCGAATGGAGCCAGCAGCGGTTCCCGCAAGTCATTAATGGCTGCCTACGATCTTGCTTACCAAGAATTTGCAAAATCAAGCAACACTATTGTCCCACGCTTTTTCATTCATGATGTCATTGAAAACATCGAGGGTGACGACCTGCGGCACATTATCGATGTTTGCGAAGAGACTGGAGCACAAATGATCGTAGCTGTGCTGCACGAAAAGCTGGTATCCGCAGGCTTGTCAGAGCAGGCTATAAAAGACTACACCATCCTCAATCTATCCTCCACCAACAAGCTCTTCTGCGATAAGTAGGTGCTGTTCAGACCGCAGGCCTAATGAAGGCCTCGGCGTTGCAATTGCAACTGCAACGTAATCCACTAGTTTGCGTCTTTGCACGGGAGGGCACTAGGCAAGTGCTGATCTGTGCCGACAGAGTCAACTTTCCTTCTAATCAAGCCACATCGGGGCGCTGAATCCTGGTTTGGAAAACTCAGCACGCGCATAAAAACCACATTCAAAAGTTCCTGGCTCGGCGCCGGTGATAAACCGCCCGACCCACGGGCCTGTAGGCGTGAAACCATGTTCTAGACCGGACTCGACTGCACTCGCGAGCTTAGAGTATAAATCGAAGTTTGTATCATCCATAATTCCGCCTAGATTTATTTCGTTATCCCAAATATTTCTATCCTCTCCGCCGATATATCCCGTGCTTACTCTCCTTCTATGATGATCCGATTCAAAGTATAAATAGGCTGGCCTGGGTCGATTAGCGTATTTGTTTTTCCTGAGTAGCGACTCACCCGTGTTCCAGTTGAGTTTTCTGAATCCATGGAGACTTGCGAACGGGTCAGATTTCTTTGTTAATCCATACGGGTCATTGGAAAGCAGAGTGAATTCAAATCGAGGTGCTTTCGATGGACTCACTTTCTGCATCTCGAGGGGCTCAGTTTCCAACACCCACCATTGCTCAACGCCTTCCCGGATTCCGCCTTGTCGATCAGATGCAGCTGCGATGATATTTATGAATTCCCACCATTCAACATCGATAAACTTTCGCGTAACAGGCGGAAATTGAGCCTGGCGAGTTGTCGTGCCTTTAGTTACTTCGAAAAGCTTATTCGACATATCAACTGCTACTCGCACATCGAGCCTTTGCAGTTTCACCGGCCCTGACTTCGGGCCCGGGATTGGTTCGGGAGGGTCACTGCTCTCAATCACCCAAGGCCGAGACACAGAAACCCGGTTCAAGACATCCTCGAAACCATCCTTTAGAGACTCATATACTTCGATGACGTCTCGTGGCTGAAACAGCGCAGTAGCAAGTGCTTCTTCTACTGCGTAATCAGTGTTCGCACTACTCACGCCTTGTTTCTCTAGCTTCCGCTGAATTCGTCTGGTCCTGTTGCTCCAGTCCCCGGGCCATCCTTCAGCACGTACTTTCTCGATTACCTGTAAAGCGACGTTGAACAACTCAGATTTCTCAAAAATTATTGAGAGCCTTTTAGCCGCTTCATTAATACAATTCCCGTCGAACCATGGCTCTTTTGAAAGCTCAGCGTAAACCTCATCACTTACTGAGACTGCCAAAGCATAGAATCTTGTCGCTTCATCTAGAACCCCCGGTTCAGAACGGCGTTTGTACAGGAAGTGAGCGAACTCAATTATTCCAAGGTGCAGGCGAAATAAGTTTTCAGATTCTGCCAAAAGAGCAAGTCGGAGGGTGAACAGTTTCACGACACATTCAAAGTTGTCGGAAAATCTAGCCATCCCGCTCGCGATACCTTTTATTTCAGTTTCGACGGTATAGTCTTCGCCACCTTTTGGCATGTAAATGGTGGTCTCGCCATACCCATTCTGCAATGACTCAGGCGAAAATTCAGTTAGGTATGCG
This sequence comes from Corynebacterium sp. NML98-0116, assembly GCF_001767255.1. Taxonomy (GTDB): domain Bacteria; phylum Actinomycetota; class Actinomycetes; order Mycobacteriales; family Mycobacteriaceae; genus Corynebacterium; species Corynebacterium pseudogenitalium. Next base: position 84,867 of record NZ_CP017639.1, on the reverse strand, counting down.
ATGATCTCCTCGCGGTCTGTTTCGCAAAGATACTCTTCCCACCAAAGATCAAGTGAGTGAAGTTGGAAAACTGGTGGGCATTCGATCATGTTCATCCTTCGTGTCGCAATAGCACAATTCGTATATGCACTTTATTTCAAACTGAGTCAGGCTACGATTCCTTTGCTCGCACTCTTTGATGCTCCCACTGGTCGTAGGTGAGGAACGGGTACTCAAACGTATACTCCACCTGCGATTGTGGGTGCGTCCAAGTGCGCTCTTGCTCGGTGAGTTGGGCGTCACCCTTGCACTTTTCGTGTTCCTTGACGACCTCCTTCGGTACTTTGCGACCGTTCGTGTCGTAAAGGTCTTCCTGGTCATACCGGTGCATGACGGGGAACTGGGTGCGGTAGATCATCTCAAGCTCGTCCTCGCTGACCCCGAGGCTTTCTGCGACAATTCTGTCAATCTCCCACTGTGCTCGCCGCCGCTCAAGGGCGTTGCGGATCGGCGTGTCTACCGTCCACTTCTCACCAATGATCTCTTCCCAGAGTGGTGCGTACGCTTCGGTCAGGCAGTTGAGGCGGAGGTAGATGCGAATGAGGCTCTCCACATTCTTCACCTCATTTGGCCTTACCAAGTGTTCTATTGCAGGTCCATATAAATTGGCGATACCACTAACCCGAATTTGAAAATCAGATAGTAACGACGACAACACAGCTGCCGTCGTCACCGTTGCTCGGTTGTCTCCTGGTTTTGCCGCTGAACAGACACCATGAATGTGAGCTGTGCCCGGGGGGAAAATCGTTGGGTACAAAGTTCGGTAGCCTGTGGTCGCTGCCATTGCGCGCCAGGCAACTCGGTAGAAGCCCCTCGCAGATTGCCGTTCACCCTTGACTTCCCACTGCGTGTAGTCGGAGTCGTAGGTTGGCTTCTTCTCTCGATCTGGCTGGTAGGCAGTAGCGGGAGTGAAATCGCTTGGCAACGCCTCCAGATCAATCTCGGACCAATCCTGATTGTTCTTCAGCGTTGGGTTCGGTTGCTTATTCATCGGCGTCGAAACACCGATATGCGGCCCTTGAATAATGACGTTGTCCCAGGAATCAGGATGCGCCCAGCCGGTGTCAAAATAGCCTTTCTTCTTATCACCAGTTTCATGCCAGCCGTTCGAGAACTGCAAACCAAGCTCACCGATTCGTGGCTGCGCTGCGAGCTTCTCCAACACCTTTGCTGCCTCGGTGTTCACGGTGTACACCATGCGCGATTCAAGCGGGTCGGCTTCCGAGTCGCCCAAGATCGAGGCCCATAGCTTAAGTGCGTCGAGATTAACGTGCTGAATACGGTCCTTGTGAGGCCGCTGGTCCCAGTTGTAGTTGTCGTCCTTCAAGCCGGGCAGTGGTCCCTCACCGTTGTGTTGCAGTGACTCTTCGACGGTGCGTGGGTGGTAAAGGTGTGCTGCCTGGATAAAGTCGGCAGTTTCCTGCTCAGGTCCATAAGCGTGTACACCATAGGAAACGAGGTGGTGGACGTCGAAAAGTGAGAGCTCATTAATAAACTGCCAGTGCCTCCGCAGCCGCAGGTACGCGCCTCGGCGTAGGGGAGCGGCCTTCTTTTCGGTGAAGTGGGACTCCGGGTGGATGAGGGATACCACGCCTCGCTTCGAGGCGTTGGACCAGGTGCGTTCCATGAACGCGCGGTAGAGGTCAGGCTGTTGGTTGGCCAGGTGCGGGTAGTCGGACACGTTGCCGAGCACATTCGCGGTGGCAACGATATCGCCGGTGCCTTTGAATACGATGTCGCGCATGCGGGCGTCGTCGTTCCAGTGGGCGCGGCGTTCGTTCTTCACGGCCTGCGTCGGCTTGTGGGCGAGGGAGAACCACGGGTCCAGCTCCGAGTAGAGCCCGTCCAGGTCGCCACGGGGACGCACCCACGGTGGGTTACCCACTTGCAGGTCGAAGCCACCCTCGGCGAAGACGGCGGCGAAGTCGAGGTCCCAGTGGAAGAAGCCCTGCTCCTCGGCGACGTCGCGAACAGTGGCGATCCACGGGTGGGCGCTCAGGATGCGCTCCATGGACAGGGCACCAGACAGGCCGAGGTCGGTGGTTTCCAGTTCGTGCAACTCATCCCAGGTTGTGGCGCGGCCAACGACCATCTGGGCCTCGTCGCGGGCTTCGGCCTCTTTGCCCAGGATGTCCTGCAGGGTGTCCAGCCACTCGTCCCAATCGGGAAGCTCGGTGTCCAACACCTCATTGAGTGGCCAGAACTTCAGGGCGTTCCAGGCGTCCATCACCAGCCGGAGACGCCGGTAGGCGCCTTCCTCGTTGTGGAGGAGTTCGCGCTCGATCTGCTCGCGCGTGACCACGCCGGTGGCGGGTTCGGGGTCGCGGCCCCACAGGTCAATGTCGCGGCGGATTTGTGATTCCGCAATCTGCATCTTGGCAAGGGCTACGGACCACAGGAACTCAACGCGTTGAGCCAGGTTCAACAGGCGTTTAGCTTGTGGGCCTGTCGGCTTGACCAACATGGACCTACGCCACGCCTTCAACGCCTTCTGTTCCTCGGCGGCGAGCTTCTTCAGGTCCTTCGCGTCCGCTGCGGCACCCCAGCTCTCAGAGGGGAGGAGGAAGTGGTGAATGCGGCCCGGCGCGTACTCCCGGCGCGGCACAGCCTTCAGCCACGCCTTCTTGTTCAGCTGCTCCTTGCTAAAGGTGGCGCGCAATGCGCCGACCAGGGAGTTTCCGCGCCGCAGGTGCAGGCCGAACCATGGCGCCTTTAGGCCAGCCGTCATGGTGTCCAGCCAGAGCGAAATCTCGGCGAGCTCGACGGCGGTGGGGTTGAGGTCCACGCCGTACACGCGGTGCAGCGCCAGGTAGGCCTTCACTTTTTGCAATTCGACGGCGCGTTCTTCGGCGGGGACGCGCTCGCCGAGTTCTTGTTCTTTCAGGTCCAGGTAGCACTCCGCGAGCTGGCGGACGGCTTCGACGGCGAAGGCACCAGAGCCCATCGCCGGCTCGCAGATGCTCAGCGTGAGCACGTCATCTGCGCAGCTGATGCGGCCTTCCTCCTGCAGCACCTCGACTGCCTGAGAGACGCTGAACTCCGTGAGCACCTGCGGGGTGTAGAAGGACGCGGAGCGTTCACGGTCGCGGCTGGACTGGCGGTACACAAAGGAGCCGCGCGGGTACCTGCGGCGGCGCTTGAACACACCACCGGCGGGGTCTTCGACGTCCTCCATGACAAAGCTGTCCTCGGGAACTTCACCGCTGCGGGAGACAGGGATGACCTAGGAGCCCTTTTCGGCCTTGCCCTTCGGGGCGACCTCGTAAAGTTCTTCCTGCGCGATGAACCCGTGGTAGGACATCAGCCCCTCATACACCTGGCCCAACTCGGTGACACCGAGCGTTGCGTAGGAGATGAACCCGCGGTCCTTCCCGGCCGCCTCACGGGAGAGCAACAGGTTGCGCAGCACGTGCGTGAGCGCCTCGTTGGACAGGGCAGTGCGGTCAATCAGCGCGGTGGCCTCCGGCTTGAACAGGTCCGCGTCCAGGTTGCGGAACGTCAGGCCGTGGTTCTGCGCATCCTCATCCGCGTCCGCTGCCGCAAACGGATCGTGGCCGTGGTTGACCTGGTCAAACAGCACCTGCAGAGACTCGTAAAGATGCGTGCCGTGGCGCGCCTGCTCGGTGACCGGCGGCGTCAGAATCTGATCCCGTAGCCGGTCCAAACCGTAGCCAGCCACGTACTCAGGGCTACCCGTCGGCAAAATACCCAACTCGGGTGAGGCCTCCGCGAACAACAAAAACAGAATGCGGTACAAGTACCGGAGCGCCTGGCGGGCAAGCTCGTTGCCGTCGACATCCTCAAGCGGGAGGCCCTGCGCCTGGCGGCGCTGCAGCACATCATTGCCAATCAACTCAATCGACTCACGCACCGCATCACGCAAATCACCAGACACCTTCACCGCATGCTGACGCGACTCCTCCAACGTGTCCGTCCACCACGTCGTACCATCCGCAGCGCGCTCAATATCCTCACGCGCCAGCATCACCGCGACACGCGCCAGCTCACCCGACTTCGTCGTGTCATTGCGCTCCACCACCAGCTGTAGATCCACAGCCAAATAGCGGCCCAGCGGCCACAACTCACGCTCCGCAAGCACCACCCAATTCCCGGCGATGATCACGATGAAGGCCGGAGGGGCGTCGCTAAGAAAAATATCCCCCACAACCTTGCTGGCCTGCGCAACCTCCTCAACACTGTCCACCGGATCAGCCTCAAGCACCACCAGCGTGCCCGCATGGCCAACCCAGCCCACGAACTCCACCGGCTCCCCCGCGCGCGTAAACGTCAACTCCTGCGGCTCCCCGTAACCGAAGGCCTCGCGGATCAACGCCGACGTCGGCGCGCCCTGCGCAAACGCCGACTGCAACGCGCCGCGCACACGCTTCAGCCGCTCCACAGGCGTCTCCGACAGCGACGCCTCCTTCGCCCACTGATTCGTCCGCGCCTTCACACGCTTCGTAAACGACTCACCCTTCGACTCGTCCGTAGTGAGGTAGTAATCACTAATCCACTCCTCAACATTGACAATCGAATCAAACACAGCCATGGAACTTAGGCCTCCCTCGGCAACACAAGAACAAGCGGACGCACCAACTCACGATCAGGATGCAACGACGCCACCAACGCCTTCTCCTGCTCCAACAACCTCGCCGTCTTCGCAGCCCGCACCGAATGCGTCGAACCAGCAGCCTTCTCCGCCTCCCACGCATTCGCCTGCTGCAACCAACGCTCAATCCTTCTCGACGCATCCGCCTTCGCCCCAGCCATCATCGGCTGCAACTGGCCCTTCGCCTGCTCAACCGCCGAACGGATCATCTCCTGCGCACCCTCCGGCACCACAACCGTGCCCGGATTAATCGCATCCACCGTCAACCCGACCCCCTGCAGCCACGCCACCGGATCCTCAATCGTCGCCGGGAACGACTCCGGACCCGCCGTCACAAACGCACGCGACACCACCTGGCCACGCTTATTCGTCAACGTGCCCATCAACAACACCGTCGGCGCATCCACCGCACCCTGCATCGCAGGAATCCTGCCATTCGACAACTGCGCCAACGCACGATCCGTCGCCCAATCCGTCACCGGATGCAACGGGCCCAAAAAGTGCGCCGCCGGCCACGTCGACCCCTCATCACCCGTACGGGCACGCTGCAACAACTCCTCCCCAAGCAGCCGCGTCGTGGCCAACTGGAACGACTCCTTCACCCTCCGCGCCGCCAAATAATCCTGCGGCAACACATCCAACCTGCGCCGCAAATCAACCGGCGGCGCCAACTCCGCCACCCCATTCCCATGCACATGAAACGCCACCCCATTCGCCTCCAACGGCTTCTCCGGCGCACCATGAAACGCCTCACTCAACGCATCCTGCAAATACCCCACCTCAGCCGGATACAACGAACGACGCTGCGCCCCAACATCAGCCACACCCTCCTCAGGCATCGCAGCTAACGACGCCAACATCTGCGCCACCAAATCCCCCGCCGAGCCATCCTGCACCGCCTCCGGTGCCAACGCGACGTCATCAAGCTCCTTCTGGCGCTCCAACACCTTCCGGATCTCATCCGCCTCAGCCGACTCACTGTACTTCCCCATCAACGAACCCACATCCCCCAAAATCCGATTCGCCTCAAACTCACGCTCCACCAACCGCGCAAGCACCTTCACCTCACCAACATCGCCCCCACCCTCAGTATCCAGCAACAACGTCGCAATCTGCGGCGCATGCTCCTGCCCATACCGATCCACACGACCATTACGCTGCTGAATCCTGATCAACGACCACGGAATATCAAAACGCACCAAATCATGACACAACGTATGCAAATTCACGCCCTCAGACGCCACATCACCCGTCACCAACACACGCAACTTCGAATCAGCACGCTTGAACTCATCCACAAGCTGCATCTGCTCCTGATCCGACAACTGCCCATGCATCACCGCAACAGCGCCCTTCGGCATCTTCAAATCCCGCTCCAGATGCTCCCGCAGCCAATGCAACGTAGCCACACGCTCCGAAAACACCACCACACGAGTCGCCTTCCGCGGGCCAACCCCCACCTCACGCAAATACTCCAACAACCGCCGATACTTATTCGACGCCCCCGCCGACACACCCGCATTCAACCCACGCAACCGCTCCAACGACTGCGCCTCCGCTGACCCCGACGGCACATTCTTCAACCTGTTCACCAGCGTCTCCTCCAACGCCGCCGGCGACGACAAAAACGCCTTCACCAACGTCCACGGAAACAGCCGATCCCCCGCAGGGTTTCCTGCCTTTGGATGCACCCACACCTCATCCAGCTCACGCGCCACCGCATTCTCTTCCGGAGACGCCGCCACCAAAATATTCCGAGGCTCCGCACGCTCAGCCCACTTCGCCCCCACAACACTCGCCACCTCAGGCGAATGACGATGCCGCCGAATAATCAACCGCTCCGCCGCCGACACATCAATCGAACCATCCGGACGCACCGACAACGGATCCAACAACTGCAAAATCTCACGGAACGAATCCGACGAACCATTATGCGGCGTCGCCGACGCCAACAACAACGCCTCCGTCGTCGGCGCCAACGTACGCATCAACTCATTATTCTGCGTCCCCGCATTCGTCGCATTATGGATCTCATCCACCACGACAGCATCCCAACGCACACGCTCCAACTGCGCCCGATACTTCGGAGACTTCAACGTATCCATCGACACAATCACACGATTGAAATACGTAAACGGATTCCGACTACCAGGCAACTTCTGCCGCACACGCTGAATCCCCAACGAATCCAACCGCACCAACGGAACCGCAAACCTCGACCACAACTCCTGCTGGAACTGCTCCAAAATATGCTTCGGCGTCACCACCAAAATACGATCCCCACGCCCACGCCGAATCAACTCCGACAAAATCAACCCGACCTCAAGCGTCTTCCCCAAACCAACCGCATCCGCAATCAACACACGCGGACGCAAATTCTCACTACTCAACGCCTTACGAGCAGCCGCCAACTGATAATCCAACGGATCCAACAACATCTGATCCGCCACCGACAACTGCTCCTGAAACAACGGCACCGGCGTACGACGCAACGTCGTCTCCAACCACAACCTCGACGTACGGAACCCCGGCGAACGATCCGGAATCACCCGCACATCCGCCGGATCCACCACCTCAACACGGTCAATCGCCGTATAAAACGCTGCCGAGGAATCACGCACAAAATCCGACAGGCCGCGCACCGACAACAAAAACCCGTCCGCCGACTGCGTCACGTTCGTGATCAGCCACAACTCGTCCCGGACCCGGACCGTGAGGCCGGGGGCGAAGGTTTGGTCTTGCTCGGCTGCGGGCTTGGCGGCGTTCGTTACTGTCGCGTCAGGGCACATGACTGTTGATTCTATGTGTGATTTTGGGTGGGGAGGGATTTGGGTGGGTTGGGATTTAGGCGGGTGGAGATAGGCATCGCGCTGAGAGTCGGGATTTTGTGAACAGAATTGCGGGTGAGGCGGTGGGGCGGAGCTGGCGTCGAGAAGCTGGGCCCTAGACGTTGGCAGCGTGATTAACGGCGGTTCCCGTATTCGTATTCAAATCTTGCTAAAACCTGTATCAGCGACAAGGCGAGGCGCTTCGCTGTCAAGGACTCACCGATTGCCAGAAACCCCTCCGTTTCCAATTGCAAGGCGGATATCCATTCCAGGGTGACCGGGGTCAGTTCTGGGGATAGCTCTTCGCGCGTCAATTTCAGCAGTGCAAGGAATTCTTCATCTGACGGATATTTGGAGGAATCCACAAGAAATACCTTTCGAATCATGTCCAACCGACACGTAACTGCTCATGACCGGTGCTCTCACCGAAACATACTTTTACCTGTACTCCCATTCCTCTTTTAGAGGCGCTCTCTACGAGATACAACGGGAATCGATCACACGATAGCTGCTACTTGAGGTCAGCGTCATTTCCCGAGGCGCCCACCGCATGGCCTATACTCGTGGAGACAGAAACCCCCTCCGAGCTTCCCGTCAGAACAGCGTCATACGAGAGGGGGGCTTTTATTTTTGGCGAAGTCACCGAGCCGCGGCGCAGGCGCGGGCGGAGCCGCCGTCGACAAGCAGTCGACCGTTGACCGGCAAAAATACGGCGCGTCGCGATAAGGGTTCCACTGACTATCAATGCCTGGCGCACCAAAATCCGGGTTTCCTGTTTGCCGACGTTCTATTTGCCCAGGCCACTGCCGTCACGTCGGGGATTGTGGTGCACAGCTAATGTTCAGGAAGCCCTCTTAGCCACTCTGGTACTTCGGGTGCCCTTCGAGCCGGGTTAAAAGCGTGCGCTTTAAGGAGTGCCATGCAGGTCAGCGGAAATCGGCCGGGCTGGGTGAGAAAGCGCGACCTGCATCGCACGCTTCTAATCGAACGCTTTGAATGCACAGAGGTCGTGCCGTTCGTGTTTGTGGGGTTGCCGTGGTGAGCTAACAGGGGCGAGCTAACCCTTGAACGCCCGCACCGCGTCGGCGAGTACGACTGCCGACCAGGCGCGGATGCGGGTAGTCAGGCTCAGGCTGATGTCCGGGGTGAGCTCGCGACGGAACACTTCCAGGTTTCGCGGGCCAGGGCGGCCGGATGGCTGCGCATACGTACAAGCCACGATGTATTCGGGGCGATCGGTGGCCTGCGGGTTGGCGAACACGCTAAAGTTCGCGGTCACCTGGGAGCCGGAAGATGAGGTTGGCGTGAGGGAGAAGGAAAAGCCGTCGGCGTCGGAAATGACGGGGAGGTAGCCGGTATCGGCGCAGGTTGGAGTGGTGCAGGTACGGGCGATGGTGGCGTCGAAAAGAGGGTGCTGGAGTGCACCGAACTGGCGCTCGAGCTCCGTGAACACCATGTCCGCGAGGCGGAGCGCGGAGGCATCGCCGAGGTCAGCGAGGGCGGAATCGACGTCATCCGTGCCGCCGAGTTCGACCATCGCGACGTTCATCGTGTCAATCGCCCGCTGCTCAATGAAGTCAATGAACGGGCGGAACACACCCGCATCGGCGCTCTCGAGGGCGTCGTAGTAGTGGTGCTTTTGGTCGTCGAAAATGACGAGGGGGATGCCGGGATCCCGGTACAAAAACACCGACGCCAACGCGCGCGCCACACGCCCATTGCCATCAGCAAACGGGTGCACGCACACAAACGCATAATGCACATACGACGCCTGCACCACCGGATGCGCCGCCACAAACTCATCCAAACGGCACTGCTCCACCAGGCGCTGCATCTCACTCGGCGTCTCCTCCGGGGACGCGTACACGTGCTGCGAACCATCCGGACGCACCGGGGAATTCTGCTGCGACTTATACACGCCACGCTGCAGCGGCTGCTTCTGGCTCGCCATGATCGTTTCGTGCAGGCGACGGATCAACGCCTCCGTCAACGGCCAACGGCCCGTAGCCACATCAAGCGCCAGGTTGTAGCCGTCCATCGCCGCTTCAAACGACGGCCGCACATGGACACCGCGCTCCTCCATCGCCGATTCCCAACCATGCGCCTGCTTCGCCACGGAATACGTAAAACCACGATCCGAACGAAACACCCCCTCAATCGCATTCGTATCGACGGCAGCAAAGCGCGTCGACTCACGCGAATAGCGGGCACGCTGCTCCGCCCCAAAACACCGAAACTCGGCAGCAAGTCGCTCAAACGCCCCATGCCCATTCGCCTGGTTGGACCACTCAGCAAACGTCGGAAACGGAACGTACGCAGCGGAATCGTTCACGGTACACCTCCCCAACCTCGGCGTGTCCTCATTGGCACAGACTCTAACACGAACACACCCCCACGCCAGCCCCCAGAAGGTGAACAACCGGCGGACGCTCTGGGAAAAGGCCTGGTGGGAGGTGAACAATAGGTAAAAAGTGGAAAAGAGTTTCATTCCGCGCTGGAGAGGGGAATAATTCGACGTTGTGAGTATCACTATCCTTCTGATTCTGATTATCGCTGTGGCACTGTTCTTCGACTTCACGAACGGTTTTCACGACACGGCGAACGCGATGGCCACATCCATCGCGACGGGGGCGCTCAAGCCGAAAACGGCGGTGGCGCTCGCGGGCGTCCTTAATTTAATAGGTGCGTTCCTGTCGGTGGCGGTGGCGAAGACGGTGGCGAGTGGCATCGTGAAGTTGGACGGGTTCGACCTGTCCAACACCATCGAATCCGAGAAGCTGCTGCTCGTGGTGTTCGCCGGGCTGACCGGTGCCATCATGTGGAACCTGTTCACGTGGCTGTACGGGATTCCATCATCGTCTTCGCATGCGCTGTTCGGTGGGCTGATCGGTGCTGCGATCGCGGCGATTGGCTGGGGAGGCGTCGTCTGGGAAGGCGTCCTGGACAAAATCATCCTGCCGGCCGTGTTCGCGCCGTTCGTCGCGGGGATCATCGCGGCCGTCGCGACGTGGCTGGTCTACCGACTCACCGCCAACGCCGAACACGAACACCGCGACACCTACTTCCGCTGGGGGCAGGTCGGCACCGCGTCGCTCGTCGCGCTCGCACACGGCACGTCCGACGCCCAAAAAACCATGGGCGTCATCTTCCTCGCCATGGTCGCCGCCGGGCAATTCGACGCCGACCACACCATGCCCTTCTGGATCCAAGCAGCGTGCGCCCTGGCCATCGCCATCGGCACCTACTCGGGCGGATTCCGCGTCATCCGCACGCTGGGCAAAGGGCTCGTCGAGATCCACCCGCCACAAGGCCTCGCCGCGGAAACATCGTCCGCAGCAATCATCCTGACCTCCTCCCACCTCGGCATGGCACTATCGACGACCCACGTCGCCACCGGATCCATCATGGGCTCAGGCCTGACGGGCCCGAAAGGTGAAGTGCGCTGGGGAGTCGCCGGAAGGATGGCACTCGCCTGGATCACCACACTGCCGATCGCGGCAGCCATCTCCTTCGTCACGTGGTGGGTGGCGAAGTGGGCGTCGACAATTGGGGGCGACCTCGTCTGGGGCGGCATCCTCCTCACCGTCATCCTCGCAATCGGCGGCGGCTACATGTTCTACCGCGCGCAACTGCAGCCCGTACACCGCGACAACGTCAACGACGACTGGGACCCAATCGACGGCCCCGAAGGCCCCGAAACCGGCCCGACCGGACCCGCGCACATCGTCGACACCACCCACGGCCTCAACCACCACCTGGGCAAATAGGAGACACCAATGCTGAAATCACTACTCATGGTCCTCGGCGTAGGCCTGCTCCTCGGCGCCGGGCTGCCCACCCTGTTTTCGTTGAGCATCCACTTCCTGTCCCCAGCCGAAGACGGCACGGCGGCGAGCGGAGTGCGGCGGGTCGTTGGCTGGGTCTTTTTGGCGATCGTGCTGGTCGCCGTGGTCGCCGCCATTTTGCTGATCGCGCGCGAACGGATCGAATACTTCACCGGGTGGGACCCGTACCCGTTCCTGTAGGTTTTTCGGGTTGTTTTCGTTTCGGTCGAGGTGCTAAAGGAGTGCGACGCTGGTCGCCGAAAATCGACCCAGGCCAGTGCGAATGAGCGACCTGCATCGCACGCTTCTAAGCGCACGCGTTGAATGGGTTGGGGGTATTTCTACGGTTCAACCGCAGAGCCTGATTGCACGAGAATGAGGGAAGGGCCCGGAAAGCAATCGGTGCAATTACGTTCCGGACCTTCGGGGCGTTAGCGGCCAACTAACTAGTCTCACGAAGCCCTTCACTTTGCTTGCCGGCGGGTGAGGGGCTTCGCCTTTACGCTGACATGGAGGCGTTGGGTGGCTTCATGTCAGATCCCACTATAGACGAGTTGTTGCCCTTGGGTTCAAGCCTGGGGAAATGAGTGTGCTGGCCACCGGGACTCGTTCCAGAAATACCTGCGACACGCCAATAGTGGGTGTTGACAAACTAATTTTGTGGCCCTAGAGTTACCTCAACGTGAACAGAAGGTTAACAACCTTCACACTTTGAAAGGAGGGACCCACATGATGCAGTTGATCAACCAAATCCGCACGTGGTTCCGCGACGAGAACAACGGCGTTGCCACCGGCTTCGACGTACTACCGCTCGCAGTCCTTCCACGGGCATAATTGCAAATGGGTTTGAGCCCGCACCCCTAGCTTTCGTGGCAGGGGGTGCGGGTTTTTGCGTTGGTGAGGGGTTGGACGCACCAGATTCCAGGATTTCGGGAGGGCGCCTGGGCAAAAGACCAGGTCGCAGGTTGGGCGGGAAGGAATGTGGTGTCTTCGCGGGCAGGGTGAGTGCCAAAGGACGTAACCCCTTTTTCACGACCTGGGCTTTTGCCGGATCTGGCAGATGGAATTGCGTCCTTTGGCACTGCCGTGAGGGAGTGTGCACCAAATTCCAGGATTTCGGGAGGGGGCGGGCGGAAAAGCCCAGGTCGTCGCAACGCCAAAAGCGAAAGTGGTGCACAGGCCCCGCACAGGCAGCACACAGGCACGCCAAAAGTAAAGAAAAGGGCCCCACGCTAGGAGCGAAGGGGCCCAAACGTCACAGCAAGCAACCCAAAACTAGTGGGCGACGGTGTGGCCGGCCTCGCGCTCGTTGGAGGAGCTCGTCATGGAGGCGAGGACTTCGCTGATGTGGAGGTCGCCGATGGGGGCCTGCTCGGGATCCTCGAAGAGTTGGTCGCCGAGGATGTTGTAGACGTAGTCGAGGTCCTTGTCGCCGCGGCCGGACAGGTTGACCAGCAGGTTGAGCTCGTGGCCGTCGGCGTCGGCGACTTCGGCGAGCTTCAGGGCGTAGGCCAGGGCGTGGGACGACTCGAGGGCGGGAATGATGCCCTCGTAGCGGGAGAGCAGGCGGAAGGCCTGGAGGGCGTCCTCGTCGGTGACGGCGACGTATTGGGCGCGGCCGATCTCGCGGAGGTAGGCGTGCTCGGGGCCGACGCCTGGGTAGTCCAGGCCGGCGGAGACGGAGAAGGACTCAGGGAGGACTTCGCCGTCCTGACCAGTGACGATGTAGGAGCGGGAGCCGTGCAGGATGCCCAGCTTGCCGTGGTTGAGTGGTGCGCCGTGGCGGTCGGTGTCCAGGCCCTCGCCGGCGGGTTCGACGCCGATGAGTTTCACGTCGGCGTTGCCGGGCTCGTCCTTCAGGTATTCGGCGAAGGCGCCGATGGCGTTGGAGCCGCCGCCGACGGCGGCAATGACGGCGTCGGGAAGTCGGCCGGTGTCCTCGAGCATCTGCTGGCGGGACTCGCGGGAGATGACGGACTGGAACTCCTTGACCAGGGTCGGGAATGGGTGGGGGCCGCAAGCGGAGCCGAGGACGTAGTGAGTGGAGTCGATGTGCTCGACCCAGTCCTGCAGGGCGATGTCGATGGCGTTGGACATGGAGCCGCCGGCGTCGTTAGTTACGGGGACGACAGTCGCGCCCATCAGGCGCATGCGGCGCACGTTCGGCTGCTGGCGGGCGACGTCCTGCGCGCCCATGTAGATCGTGCACTCCATCCCCATCAGTGCTGCGACCATGGCGGTGGCGGTGCCGTGCTGGCCGGCGCCGGTCTCTGCGATGAGGCGGTTCTTACCCAACCGCTTCGCGATCAGCGCCTGCGCCAGCACCTGGTTGCCCTTGTGGGCGCCGCCGTGCGCGAGGTCCTCACGCTTCAGGAAAATTTTCGACGCTCCCACCCTCGGCAGGTTGGCACATTCGTAGACCGGGGTCGGCCGGCCGAGGAACTTCGCTTGGAGGCGCGAAAGCTCGTCGAGAAACTCCTTGTCCTCGCGGGCCTCGACGAAGGCGCGCTCCAGCTGATCGAGCACCGGGTAGAGCGGCTCGGGCACGTACTGCCCGCCGAACTCTCCGAAATATGCAGGTAGAAGCGTGTCGCGCTCAATCTTTTCCACATCGGTCATGGTGAATTTCCTCCGCGTTTGTGAACCTTTGTTGTGCGACACTCTACCTCCAAAACGGGTACGGTGGGGGCTTTCTGAACCCGAACGAAGGAGCAATCATGAAACGCACACTGACAGTCTTGGCCGCGGCGGCACTGCTCGCAGGCTGCTCGAACGGCACGGACGAGGCACCAGCGACGAAGACCGTGACGGAGGCTCCGGAGACCACGGTGGCGACGACGACCACGGCTGCGGCGTCGGAAAGCGCGGGCGAGGCCACCAATGACGCCGCGTACGACGCGATTGAGGCGGCGCGCCCATTCGGCACCGTCATTGCCATCGACCGCGAGGACAACACCAACGCCTTCGAGGTCAAGGTCGCGGCAGAGGACAAGATCGTCGAGCTGCATGTCGACGGCAACCACGTGATGGAAAAGGAGTCCGAGCAGGACGCTGAGGACGTCGCGAAGGCGGGCCAGGCCACCGTGGCGATCGAGGACGCGATCAAGGAGGCACTGGGCCAGCACGACGGCATCCTGGACTCGGCGGAGCTCGACGAAGACAATGGCGCGCTGCAGTGGGAGATCAGCATCGATAACCCGGACGGCTCTGACCTGGCGGAACTGAACGTCCCGGCAAAGTAGGGATTACCGCTACTGGGGGTCAAACCCGGGCGAGTGCAACAACGCACCCGCCCGGGTTTTTGCGTTGATGGGGGAGGAGGGGCGTCGATAATTAGTTGGATTTTGTAGCTACAGCAACATGCAGCGCGTAATGTGTGCCGCGTCACTAATTGGAGTTGAAGGGAGTGAACATGGGCATCGTTGCGTTGATAGTGTTCATCGCGATCACCGTTGTGTTCAATGTGCTGCTCAAGCGCAATATTGCAGAGGCGCTGCTGATCGGCCTGGTCGGCGTGGCGCTCGTCGGCGGAACGAGGGCGCCAGAACTGCTGTGGCTGGGAATTAAAAAGGCCGTCTCCTCGGAGGTCACGTTCGCAGGTATGGCGTTCGTGTTCATGGGGATCATTGTGCAGTCGACGGGCTTGATCGACAGGTTGATTACCATCCTGAACTCGATCTTCGGCCGGCTGCGCGGCGGGGCGGGCTACGTGTCCACCCTGGCCTCAGCGATGATGGGGCTCATCGCGGGCTCGACCGCTGGCAACTCCGCCACGGTCGGCTCCGTGACGATTCCGTGGATGAAGCAGACCGGGTTCTCCTCCAACAGGGCAGCGACCCTCGTCGCCGGTAACTCCGGCCTGGGCGTGGCGCTGCCGCCGAACTCCACCATGTTCATCATTCTGGCGATGCCGGCGGCTGCGGCGGCGTCGGCAAGCCAGGTGTACGTGGCGCTGGCCTCCGCCGGCGCGTACGCGGTGCTGTACCGCCTGGCGGTCGTGTTCTTCTGGACCAAGAAGGACCGCATCCCCAAGACCCCGAAGGAGCAGATCGTGCCGTTCGGGCAAGCGTGGGCGCAGGGGTGGCGCTCGCCGTCGATCTTCCTCGGCATCATCATCCCGGTGCTGCTCACCATCGGCCCGCTGGCCAACTGGTTCAAGAACTCCACCGGCGTCGGCGAGGACGGCATCAAGGCCATCTCCATCATCGTGTGGGTTCCGGTGTTGATCACGCTCATCGCCCTCATCGAGGGCGCCGGCCGCATCCGCCGCAACAACGCCCAGTTCAGGGCGCAAATCGTCCGTGACCTACCAAGCTTCGCCACCGTCGGCATCTCGCTGTTCGCAGCGCTCGCGGCCGCGTCCATCATGGAGGAACTCGGTGTGGGCGACCAGCTCTCCAACACGCTTGGGGCAATGGACCTGCCGAAGTGGGTCATGATCCTCGTCGTCGGCGTGCTCGCCGTCGTCGTGGCAACCCCACTGTCTTCCACTGCGACGGCAGCCGCCATCGGTGCCCCGGCAGTCGCGGCGCTCACCGCGGTAGGCATCGACCCGACGGTAGCGATCGTCGTCACCCTGCTATGCACCTCGACGGAGGGGGCGTCGCCACCCGTGGGCGCGCCGATCTACCTCTCGGCCGCGATGGCGGAAGCCAACCCGACCAAGATGTTCATCCCGCTCATCATCTACTTTGTCCTGCCGATGATCCTGCTGGCGTGGCTCGTCGGCATGGGACTGGTCCCCGTCTACGTACCAGGAGCGTAAAACCATGAACCCAATCTTCAAGCTCTTCTACATCCTGTTCTACCTCTTCCTCGCCGCGTTCCTCCTCGGCGGACTCGCACTCGTCGGCATTCAGGCAGTCGGTCTTGTCACCGGCAGCGGCGACACCATCACCGGCGCCAAAGCGGCGCTCGCGCCATGGGTCTTCGGCGCAGCTACACTTTGTGCAGTATCCGCATTCGTGCTCGGCTACCGCCCAGAAGCGCTCCGAGCACAACGCGAACAACGCAAACGCGACAAAGAAGTGCAGTTCCACGAGCACCGCGACGAAAACAGCGCAGAATAATAGAGGACACGCATGAACACCACGCCACACGCCATCCGGGCCAAGCTCCGCAAAGACATGCCAACCCGGGCCGCCTACTCCTCTGACGCATCACTCTTCCGACGCGTCCCGGCGGCAGTACTCGAACCCAGCAGCGCACAAGACGTGCTCGACGGCATCGCCTACGCACGCGAACGCGGCTGGTCCATCGTGGGGCGTGGTGGTGGATCCTCCGTGGCGGGCAACGCCATCGGCGACGGCCTGGTCATCGACACCTCCCGCTACTTCAACCGCATCCTCAACATCGACCCCGAGGCCAAAACGGCCACCGTGGAACCCGGCGTCATCTGCGACCAACTCCGCGACGCCGCCGCACCCCACGGCCTGACCTACGGCCCCGACCCCTCCACCCACTCCCGCTGCACCATCGGCGGCATGGTGGCCAACAACGCCTGCGGCTCCCACTCCGTCGCCTACGGCACCTCCGCCGACAACCTCGTCGACATCACACTCGCCCTCGCCGACGGCAGGGAAGTCACCTTCAGCGCCGACGGCTGCGACGACCCCACACTTCACGACGCCCTCTCCGACCTCTACACCCGAAACCAGGAACTGATCCAGCGGGAACTCGGGCGCTTCCCCCGCCAGGTCTCCGGGTACGGGCTGCACTACCTGGGCAGCGACATGGCCAAAGCCATCGCCGGGTCCGAAGGCACCCTCGGGGTGATTACGCGGATGACCGTGAGGCTCGTCGATAAGCCGAAGTACACCGCGCTGGCCGTGCTCTCCTTCGCGGACGTCTTCGCCGCCGCCGACGCCGCCCCCAAACTGCGCCAACCCGGTGTGGCCACCATCGAAGGCATGGGCGGCGACCTCCTCGACGCGCTGCGCAGCAAAAACGGGCAAGAACACGCCGGCGAGAACCTCCCCGGCCAACCCCACGCCGGCGGCTGGCTCTACTGCGAAACCGAAGGCGACACCCTCGAGGAAGCCATCGCCGCCGCCGAAGCGCTCACCTCCACCGTCGAACACACCGGGGCCGTCGTGGTCAGCGACCACGCCGAAGCCCGCGCGCTGTGGCGCATCCGCGAAGCATCCGCAGGCACCGTCACCCGCCTCCCCGACGGCGGCGAAGCCTGGCCCAACTGGGAAGACTCCGCCGTACCGCCCGAAAACCTGGCCAGCTACCTGCGCGGACTCTACGACCTCATGGACACCTACGGCTACCGCGGCATCCCATTTGGCCACTTCGGCGAAGGCTGCGTCCACGTCCGCATCAGTTTTGACTTCCACTCAACAGAGGGCATCACCAACTTCAACAACTTCATGAACGACGCCGCCACACTCGTCACCAAGCATGGCGGGTCCCTGTCCGGCGAACACGGCGACGGCCGCGCACGCTCATCCCTGCTGCACACCATGTACAGCCCCGAAATGCGCGCCATCTTCGAAGAATTCAAACTGCTCTTCGACCCGCAACGCATCATGAACCCCGGCGTCCTCGTCTGGGCCGACGCCGTCACCGACGGCCTGCGCATGGAACCCGCCCAACGCACCCACGAAATCACACCCGTCCAACTCTTCCCACGCGACAACGGCAGCTTCACCGACGCCGTCAACCGCTGCGTCGGCGTCTCCGCCTGCCGCTCCATGGACGGCTCCATGTGCCCCTCCTTCCAAATCACCCACGACGAAATCCACTCCACCCGCGGCCGCGCCCGCATCCTCTCCGAACTCTTCCGCGGCGAAACCATCACAGGTGACGACGCCACCACTGCCCTCGACCTGTGCCTCTCCTGCAAAGCGTGCGCCTCCGAGTGCCCCGTCAACGTGGACATGGCCACCTACAAAGCAGAGTTCCTCAACGACCACTACGCCGGCCCCGTCCGCCCACGCGTGCACTACCTCATGGGCTGGCTGCCAATCCTCAGCCACATCGCCCACAAACTCCCGCTCGTACCGCGCATCACGAACTGGGCCCTCCACGCCCCCGGCGTCTCGACGGCCGTCGCGAAACTCGGCGGCGTGGACACCGGGCGGCCGCTCATCAGCTTCGCGCCGGAGTCGCTGCAGAAGTGGGCGCGGAAGCGTTCGGGTGCTGCTGGTTCGGGAGCTTCGCGTGAGCGGATTGTGCTGTGGCCAGACAGCTTCAACAACAAACTCAACACCGGCCCGGCGCGAGCGGCCGTCGAAACGCTGGAGATGCTCGGCTACGAAGTCATCATCCCCGACGGCTTCGTCTGCTGCGGCCTGACCTGGCACTCCACCGGCCAACTCGCGATGACGCGGCGCGTGCTCGAGCACTCCGCGCACGTGCTCAAGCCGTACCTCGACCAAGAGCTGCAGGTTGTCGCGCTGGAGCCGTCGTGCACCGTCATGCTGCAACACGACGCCACCACCCAAACCGCCGACCCCGCCGTCCGCGAACTCGCCGAAGCCACCCACACCTTCGCCGAAATCGTCGCCCCGAAAATCCAAGCGCTCGTCACCGAGGGCAAGGTGCGCAAGCACAGCGGCAGCATCCTCACCCAGGTGCACTGCCACGAGAAGTCACTCGGCGACCCGCAGCAGTCCTCCCTGATCCTGGCGGCGCTCGGCTACGACGAGGAACAGATCCAAACCGGGTGCTGCGGCCTCGCCGGTAACTGGGGCTTCGAAGACGGCCACGCCGAAATGTCCCTGGAGCTGGGAGAACGCGAGCTGTTCCCGCGCGTGAGGGAACACGACGGGCCCGTCGTCGCCGACGGATTCTCCTGCCGCACCCAAGTCGAGCAGGGCACGGGCACCCAGGCGCAGCACGTCGCCGAAATCGTGCGCGATGTGCTTCGGGAGGAGCTCGGGTAGCCGATTTCAAGTACCGTGTGGGCATGAACCACACCATCGAACACCAGCTACAGCACAGGACGATCCGCGAGTTTGAGCGGAGGGGCGTCGATAAGGAGGTGCTGGACCAGCTCTTCGAGGTCGCGATGCGCACAGCGAGCTCGCGCGGCCTGCAGCAAGCCAGCATCATCCACGTCACCGACGCCGACAAGCAGCGGCGGTTGGCCGAGATCGGGTAGCAGGAATACGTCGGGCGCGCGCCCGTCTACCTGCTCTTCATCGTCGACACCGCGCGCAACGCGGCGCTGTTGGAGGACCCCTCAGCCGCCGGGCACACCCGCCCTTTCGTCGAAGGATTTACCGACGCCTGCCTCATGGCCCAAAACGTCGTCAACGCGGCGGAGTCACTCGGGATGGGAGCCAACTACCTCGGCAACATCCACAACGACCTGCAAGCCGTGGTTGACCTGCTGGAACTGCCACGCTTTACCTTCCCGGTCGTCGGGCTGACCCTAGGGTGGCCCGCCCAAGACCCACAATTCAAACCACGCATCCCGGCGCGGCTGCGCGTCATGAAAAACACCTACCAGGCCCCCGCGAGCTGGGAGGAGGCGCTGGGGGAATACGACCAGGAGATGACCACCTACTACGACCTCCGAGACGCCAACCGCAGGTCCGACAACTTCTTCCGCCAAGTCCGCGCAGGGTTGCCGACGCACGCCATGCCACAGGACGGGTCCCTCGATGTCGCGCGGCGGCAGGGGTTCGAGATCTAATTTTTTTGGGGGGGGCGAGTGCCAAAGGACGCAATTCCTGTTTGAAGAGGGGGTAAAAGCCCAGGTCACGAAGAGGGGGTTGCGTCCTTTGGCACTGGGGTGAGGGGGAGCGCACCAAATTCCCTCTCGTGGCGTTGGCGACCTGGGGAAACGCCGAGGGGGTCGGGTGCCAAGGAGGGAATGTGGTGTCCCATCGGGAGGGAGTGAGGCTAGAGGCCTGTTTGTGCGCTGAGGATCTCGTCGCGCAAGCGCTCGAAGGACTCGCACCCCTCCAAGAAGCTCACATTGGTGAGTGCCTCGACCCAACGGGACCGGTCCGTCGTGAAGCGGGAATCGTGCTTTCGCTTTCGGCGCCCGCGGGTGGCGAAGTGGGCGTCGTGAAGCTGTTTTAGCCGATCCTTCGCCGCAATATTCGGGATAGTTTTCCTGGCTGGCAGATCCTTCGCAGGAATGTTGATCCCCAGCTGTGCCTGATACTGCGGACTGTGCAGTGCGTGGAGCACCCACGCCTCAGTCATTTTCACCGGCACAACGGGAACAACCGCGAACTCCGGGCTGACCTCTTCGGACGCCTCGCGAACGAGCAAACAATACAGTGGCCTACTCATCGATCCCCCTCATCGTCTGCCACAAAGAGCTCACGGAAGCTGAGCTCCGGGAACGACTCGCGAAGAAGCTCCTCAACGTTCGCAGCCGAAGCCTTCACCTTCGACTTCCTCCAGCTCCCCTCCGCCACCACCGGGGTGAGGACCAGCGAGCCATTCATCGGATCCTTCGACCCCAGCAACAGCTCGTCAAAATTGTCCTTGTGCAGCGCTAAAAATGCTGGTGAATGGGTATTCACGATGACCTGACGAAGCGGATTCTCCGACCCGATTGCTTCCTCAGGGTCCACGCTCAAATCGTGCAACAGCCAATACATCGCCTGGATCTTTAACGGGTGAATGCCGTTCTCGGGCTCTTCGAAGCAGATCAGGCGGCTCCCACCGGAGTCAAGCAAGATCGTGCCTAGGACCAGGAAGCGCAGCGTCCCGTCAGAAAGAGAACGGGCAGACACCACACCGCCATTACCGACCTGCGCCTGCAGCGTAAACACCTGGCGTGCCTCGTCAAAGTCCACCGTAACGCTGCGTACATCGACAAGATCTCCGACGACATCAGCAAGCTCCGCAAGCACATCATGATCCGGCGACTGCCCCACAAGACGGTCCAGCGTCTTCGGCAGGTTCCCGCCCTTCGCACTAATAAAGTCGGGAGCCAACGCCTCGCTCGGCGCGCGCATGGCACTCGGCTCAAGGGAAAGGTACATCCACGCATCCAGCTCCCGGCGCGCCGCCATAATCACTGGATACTGGTCCTGCTGCCCATACACCGACAGAGCAGTACGGGCCGGCGCATCCCCGCTCAGCGACACCAACGACGGCCTTCCCTGACTTCCATGCCGCACATGGATTTGTCGTTCCTGCTCACTCGTCTCAATAAACGCTTTTCGACGTCCGCCCATGATCGCAGACTCAACAAAGCTTTTCTTTGCCCAACCCAGCTTCTCTCGAGCATCCGCCTTCGTGAGCGGTTTTAGCTCCTCACGCGTAACAACAATGCTGGAAACATTCCTATTGTTACCAACAGTCACGTCCCGCAGCTCAAGATCAACTTCATACCGGAGATACGTCTGATCAGCAGTAATCGACTTGCCGAAGGAATCCTCAAACTCCTTCTCCGTAATCATCTCTGCAGCAAACGACATCTTGCCACCCGGCGCGAAAATATCGCGCACGTCCCCGCCATTACCCCGGATCTTGATGGCAGCCTCATTCAACGTCCGCGACCCAGTGAGCGCTAGGAACTGGAGAGCGTCGAAAAGATTAGATTTACCAATAGCATTCGCCCCGGCGACACAGGTGTATGGGCCGAGGTCGATAGCTAGGTTGCGCAGGTTCTTAAACCCATCAACTTCAAAGCGGGTAAGCATACCGAAATACTAACCCACGCCTAGCTAGTCAAAGACGCGATGGAACCAAAGCGCGCGACGCAGCGTCAAACTCTTGAAGAACCTGAACCATCAGGTTCCCCGACAGGAAAGGACACCACATGAAGCGAATCGTTGCTTCCGTAACCGCAGTAGCCATGCTGGCTACCACCGCCACACCGGCACACGCAGCGAACGTTGAGTACCAGAACGGTACCTGCGCGTTCACCCTGTTCGACGACGAGCTTCCCAGCCTCAAAGCAAGCACCATCGCACCCAAGAAAGCACTTTCGGAGGCCGGGTTGCGCGAGGCATTCGCGCTGGTAACGCCGCAAGAAGCATCGGACAAGCTGGCACTCCTCGATCAGGAGGTCGCCGCACTCACCAAGCAGCGCTCAGAACTTCTCGACGCCACCACCAACGGCACAGCCGACGAACAACAACTTAAACAGCTCAACTCCCAGCTCAAGTTCCTTCGCGCTTTCGAGCCTGCCCTGAAAGCCTGCTCTCAGCGCGAAAATCACGGGAAATGGACAGTTAAGACCACAAGCCCACGGCCAAAGCAAACTGCACCAAAGCAGACCGGGTCAATCGGCAACAGCGAAGGAAGTAGCATTAAAGATGTGAGCCCAGCAGAGATGCGCGATTGGCTCAGCGTCGCTGGCCCACTCGCCGGGATCTTCCTCGCAGTAGCGCTCGGCGCGGCCGCACTCGTGACCGTGGTATTCCCAACATTGGCGCCGAAGCTGCCGTTCTAGGCGCACCTATTTCGGGGGTATTTAGGGGATGAACTCCAAACATTTATCGAAAAACTGTTTCCCGAATAGTGGGGATTCAATATATTTTCGAGCTAGGTAGTTCACCTAAAGCCCCTTATTTCTTACCCCTGAAAGGAGGTTCAACATGAAGAAGATCATCACCGCCGCAGTTGCTTCGGCAGTCATCGCTGGTGGCCTGGCCGCTCCAGCACAGGCAGCTGACAACCAGCCACAGGAGACCAAGTGCAAGATCACCTACCCGGTTGCCAAGGAAGGCGACAAGGCCGAAACGAAGGAATTCACCAAGGCTGAGGCTGACGCACAGCTGAAGAAGGACATCGAGGCTTCGGCCAAACTGGTCAAGGAGCGCGCTGAGGTCGAGGCACAGCTCAAGGACAAGAAGATCAAGCAGGAAGACGCCGACAAGAAGTTCAAGGAGATCGACGCAAAGCTCGCCACCCTGAACGCCACCGCCCCAGCACTTCGCGCTTGCGCAGCTGGCAAGGACCTCTCCCCATCCAGCTCCAAGATCGAGTCCACCCTCAGCTCCATTGACGGCAAGCTGAACAACTATGGCATCGGTGCCGTAGCTGGTGGCTCCGTTCTCGCGCTGATCGCCCTGATCGCAGTGGCCCTGCCACAGGTTGCACCGATGCTGCCACCAGCAGTGCGCGACGCGCTTCCTTTCTAAGAAGCATCTCACCGATAGATGTGGGCGACCCATGTGGGTCGCCCATTTTTTATGCGCTTGGGCTAGAAGCCTAGGGGGCGCGCACCAAATTCCAGGATTTTCGCAGGCGGGTTTGGAAAAGACCAGGTCAGTTAGGGCGCGGGAGGGAATGTGGCGTCCCATCGGGGGTGCCAGTGCCAAAGGACGCAATTCCTGGTGGGGGTGAGGGCAAAAGCCTAGGTCGTGAAAAGGGGGTTGCGTGCTTTGGCACTGGGGTGAGGGGGAGTGCACCAAATTCCCCCTCGTGGAGTTGGCGACCTGGGGAAACGCCGAGGGGGTCTGGCGGGAAAACGGGAATGTGGTGTCTGGGCGGGGGACACGCGCACCAGATTCCTGGTTTTTCGGCGGCCAGGTTTGGAAAAGCCTAGGTCGGCGGGGGTACGGGAGGGAATGTGGTGCGCGCGACAGGGGAGCGAGTGCCAAAGGACGCAATTCCTCGTGGGGGTGAGATCAAAAGCCCAGGTCGGCTGCGAACCGGAAGGGAAGTAGGCGCGCGGGCCGGGGAAGTACACGTAGTGGGGGTGAACTTTCGGGCGAAAAGCGCGCAAGCACTATACAAAGTGTGGGACAGGCCACTAACGTGCCCGTTATGACACAAAGCACATTCACTGCCCAGAGTGGGTCGGGCAATAGCTCCAGTGAAGCCATGATTGACCTAGCGGGCGTACAGAAGCACTTCGGCGACTACCACGCGCTCCGAGACATCAACCTTACTGTGCCGAAAGGCCAGGTAGTGGTGGTGCTCGGGCCGTCGGGGTCGGGGAAGTCGACGCTGTGCCGCACGATCAACAGGCTCGAAACGATTGACGAAGGCACCATCACCATCGACGGAGTCCCGCTGCCAGAGGAGGGCAAGGCCCTTGCGAAGTTGCGGGCGGACGTCGGGATGGTGTTCCAGTCCTTCAACTTGTTCCCGCACCTGACCATCAAGGACAACGTGACGCTTGGTCCGTTGAAGGTGCGGAAGCAGGGGAAGGGGGACGTCGAGAAGCGGGCGATTGAGCTGCTGGACCGCGTGGGCATCGCGAATCAGGCGGACAAGTACCCGGCGCAACTGTCGGGTGGGCAGCAGCAGCGCGTCGCGATTGCGCGGGCGCTCGCCATGTCACCCAAAGTCATGCTTTTCGACGAGCCCACCTCCGCCCTCGACCCCGAAATGGTCAATGAAGTGCTTGATGTCATGGCCAACCTCGCCAACGAGGGGATGACGATGCTCGTGGTCACACACGAAATGGGCTTCGCCCGGCGCGTCGCCGACCGCATCATCTTCATGGCAGACGGCGCGATCATCGAAGACGCCACACCCGAAGAGTTCTTCACCAACCCGAAGACCGACAGGGCGAAAGACTTCCTGGCCAAAATCCTGGCCCACTAACCGAAAGGACAACACCATGAACATCCGTTACGCCGCACTCACCGCCGCGCTCTCCGCTGCTGCCGCAACCCTCGTCGCCTGTGGCGGCGGTGCCGGCGAAGGCACCGACCTCCTCGGCCAGATCGAATCCGGCCAGGTCACCCTGGGCACCAAGTACGACCAGCCGGGCCTCGGCCTGCGCAACCCGGACGGCACCATGTCCGGCCTCGACGTCGACGTGGCGACCTACGTGGTCAACCACATCGCGAAGGCGAACGGCTGGGCAGAACCGACCATCACCTGGCGCGAAAGTCCATCCGCACAGCGCGAAACCCTCATCCAGAACGGCGAGGTAGGCGCCATCGCGGCGACCTACTCCATCAACAAGGGCCGCTCCGAATCCGTCAACTTCGGCGGGCCATACCTGGTCACCCACCAGGCGCTCCTCGTCAGCAACGACAACACCGACATCAAGGGCCTCGAAGACCTCGACGGCAAGATCCTCTGCTCCGTCACCGGCTCCACCCCAGCCCAGAAAGTCAAGGACGCCTTGCCAGGCGTGCAGCTCCAGGAGTACGACACCTACTCCTCCTGCGTTGAAGCACTCCGCCAAGGCAACATCGACGCCATGACCACCGACGCCACCATCCTGCTCGGCTACTCCGCCCAAACCCCAGGCGACTTCAAGGTCGTCGAAATGACCAAGGACGGCAAGCCATTCACCGACGAGTACTACGGCATCGGCCTGGCAAAGGGCGACACCGCAGGCACCGACGCCATCAACAACGCACTCAAGGAACTGCAAACGTCCGGAGAGTTCGACGCCCTCGTCGATAAGAACCTTGGCGGCGACGACGCAGTCGACGCCGGCACCCCTGGCGACCTCTCCTTCATCGAACAGTAAGACCCCCTAAGGCAGGAACATCATGTCCACACTCTGGTCCGACCTGGGCCCGCAGCTCTGGGCAGCCTTCTGGCTGACCATCAAGCTCACCATCTACTCAGCAATCGGCTCCATGATCGTGGGCACGATCCTCACCGCGATGCGAGTCGCACCCATCCCCGTGCTGCGCGCGATGTCGACGTTCTACATCAACGTCGTGCGCAACACACCGCTGACCCTCATCATCATCTTCTGCTCCTTCGGGCTCTACCAAAACCTCGGCATCACCCTCGCCGATAAAGAGTCCGCGACGTTCCTGGTAGACAACAACTTCCGCCTCGCCGTGCTCGGATTCATCATCTACACCTCGGCGTTCGTCGCGGAATCGCTGCGCTCCGGCATCAACACCGTCCACTTCGGGCAAGCCGAAGCCGCCCGATCCCTCGGCCTCAGCTTCGGCCAAACATTCAGCAACATCATCTTCCCCCAAGCCGTCCGCGCAGCCATCGTGCCACTCGGCAACACGCTCATCGCGCTGACGAAAAACACCACCATCGCATCCGCAATCGGTGTCGCCGAAGCATCCCTCCTGATGAAATCCACCATCGAAAACCACGCCAACATGCTCTTCCCCATCTTCGGGATCTTCGCACTCGGCTTCATCATCCTCACCCTGCCAACCGGCCTCGTCCTTGGCGCCCTCTCCGAACGCATGGCGGTGAAAAAATAATGAGCGTCCGCGCAACAGTACTTTACGACGTCCCCGGCCCCAACGGCCGCCGCACCAACCGCATCCTCACCGGCATCAGCCTCGCCGTCTGCCTCGGCATTGCCGCATGGGTCTTCTGGAAACTGCAGGCCAACGGACAACTAGCCGCCGGGAAATGGACCCCGTTCCTCAACTCCCAAACCTGGACCACCTACATCCTCCCCGGCCTCATGGGCACCCTCAAAGCAGCAGTGGCATCCATCCTGCTCGCGCTGGCCGTCGGCATCCTCCTCGGCCTAGGCAGGCTCTCCCGGAATAAGGCTTTGCGCTGGGTGTGCGGCGTCATCGTCGAGATCTTCCGAGCCATCCCAGTGCTCCTCCTCATGATCTTCGCCTACCAACTCTTCGCCATCTACCACCTCGCCCCACCAAAGCACCTGGCGTTCGCAGCCGTCGTCTTCGGGCTCACCATGTACAACGGGTCCGTCATCGCCGAAATCCTCCGCTCCGGCATCAAAAGCCTCCCCAAAGGCCAAACCGAAGCCGCCGAAGCACTCGGCCTGACCTACTCGCAAACCATGCGGACCATCCTGCTACCCCAAGCCATCGCAGCGATGCTGCCAGCCCTGATCGCCCAAATGATCATCGCGCTCAAGGACTCCGCACTCGGCTACCAGATCGGCTACGTCGAAGTGGTCCGCTCCGGCATCCAAAGCGCATCCGCCAACCAGAACTTCCTCGCCTCGCTGGCCGTCGTGGCCATCATCATGATCCTCATCAACTGGGGACTCACCGTCCTCGCCCAACGAGTCGAACGCCAACTGCGCGCCGGCCGCGCCCGCCGCAACATCTTCGCCAAGGTGCCCGAACTCGCTGACCAGGGGTTGGACACCAAGGACAACGTCAACGTCGACTGGCACGACCCCGACTACGTGGAGATCCGGAACCCGGACGAATAGGGGCTTGGTTTTTGGGGGTGCACACACCAAATTCCTGGTTTTCGGCAGCCGGGTTTGGAAAAGCCCAGGTCGCTGGGAGTCGGTGAGGGAATGTGGTGTCGCGTCAGCGAGTGCGAGTGACAAAGGACGCAATTCTTGCTGGGGGAGGGGATAAAAGCCCAGGTCGTGAAAATGGGGTTGCGTGCTTTGGCACTGAGGCGAGGGGGAGTGCACCAAATTCCCACACTCAGAGTTGGCGACCTGGGGAAACGCCGAAGGCTTTTCTGGGGAATCAAGGAATGTGGTGTACGCGAGGATCGGCAATGCACCAAATTCCTGGATTCTGGCAGCCGGGTTTGAAAAAGCCCAGGTCGCTGGGGGCTGGCGAGGGAATGTGGTGCGCACCTAGGCCAGGAGAGCGTCAACCAGGTCGAGGGCGCCCTCGACGGAGAACTCCTCGGGGCGGTTCGCTTTGTGGGTGGAGTAGGCGTCGATAATCTGGCGCCACCGGTGAGGAATCCCCTCCTCCCCGTACACCGCGCCCAAGAACGCGCCGGCGATCGCGGCGTTTGTGTCCGTGTCGCCGCCCATCCCGACAATCGCGACGAGGTCCTCCTCGAAAGAGGCACCGTTCGCGACGAAATAGCACACAATATTCCAGGCGAACTGCACATACCCCATGCGATGGCTATAAACATCCACGGGAAGGTACTGCATAAACTCCCTAATTGTCGACGCCTCATCCCCAGCCACCGCGAGCAGCGCCTCGCGAGGATCCTCACCACTGATCGTGCGGGCGAGCGCCTCACAATACATACCGTTGATGGCCACCGGGTACTCGTTGGGGTGAGTCAGGCGGGCGTCGGTGCGGGCGTGGTCGTCGGCGAGCTGCGGGTCATGCGCGTAGGCAATGGCGATCGGGCTGACCCGCATCAACGCACCATTCGACTTGCTGGCCGCATTCGGCTCAAACGGCGGCCGAAGCGCAGCCGCACACGTATTACCGATATCCGGCGGAAACGACGCTGCCCACCGCACATACGACTCGAACACGTCCTTTTCTTCATACCCGCCGCAGCGCACCATGCTGCGGGCAAGCGCCAGCGCCAGCTCGGAATCGTCGGTGGCCTGGCCCGGCGCGACATTGAACGGGCCGCCACCAGTCAGCTCGCGGACACCATCCGGGAAATTGCGCCGAATCTGCGCGGGGGAAGAGAACTCGACGATCGCGCCGAGGTTATCGCCAATGATCTGGCCGTACATAGCGCCGCGGGCCCGCGCGCGTAATGACTGATCCATGATGGGTTCCTTTCTCTGGTGGTTGCAACCATCAGGATACGAACGAGACCCGACACGGCAGGCACGTGAGGCGAAAATATGTTCGAGGTTGGGGTGCCAGTGCCAAAGGACGCAATTCTTGCTGGGGGAGGGGATAAAAGCCCAGGTCGTGAAAATGGGGTTGCGTGCTTTGGCACTGAGGCGAGGGGGAGTGCACCAAATTCCCTCTCGTGGTGTTGACGACCAGGGGAAACGCCGAGGCGCCCTCTCAAAAAACGGGAATGTGGTGTCTGGGCGGGGGATGTGCGCACCAAATTCCTGGGGTTTCGACAGCCGGGTTTGGAAAAGCCCAGGTCGGCGGGGGACAGGGAGGGAATGTGGTGCGCGCGGGGCCTCCGAGGGGCCTCAGCGGGCCCCCGAGGGGCCTAGTCCTCGGAGAAGCCGGCCTGGTTGAGCTCCCAGTAGGCGCCGCGGCGGGCAAGGAGGGAGGCGTGGTCGCCCTGCTCGACGATGTGGCCGTCCTGCATGACCAGGATGAGGTCGGCGTCGCGGATGGTGGAGAGCCGGTGGGCGATGACGAAGCTGGTGCGGTCGGCCTGGAGGGCGGCCATGGCGTGCTGCACCATCAGCTCGGTGCGGGTGTCCACGCTGGAGGTGGCTTCATCGAGGATGAGCAGGGACGGCTTCGACACGAAGGCGCGCGCAATGGTGATCAGCTGGCGTTCGCCGGCGGAGAGGGCGCCGCCGTCCTGGTCGATGACGGTGTGGTAGCCGTCGGGGAGGGTGTGCACGAAGCGGTCGACAAGGGTGGCTTTGGCGGCGGCGATGACGTCCTCGTCGGTGGCGTCGAGGCGGCCGTAGCGGATGTTTTCAAGGATGGTGCCTTCGAAGAGGGTGGCGTCCTGAAGTACCATGCCGACCTGGCTGCGCAAGTCCTGGCGAGACATCGACTGCGTATCGACGCCATCAAGGAGAATCTGACCCGAGTCAATGTCGTAGAAGCGCATCAACAGGTTGACCAGGGTAGTTTTGCCGGCGCCGGTCGGCCCAACGATGGCGACCTTCTGGCCGGGCTGCACCTCGAGGTTGAGGTCCTGGATGAGGGGAGTGTCGGTGTAGGAGAAGTGGACGTCGATAAATTGGACGTGCCCGGAGGCGCGTTTCGGGCTGGTGTGTGACTCGCGGGGTTCCTCGGGGGCGTCGAGGAATTCGAAGACGCGCTCCGCGGAGGCGACGCCGCTTTGCACCATCTGAGCCATGCCGCCGAGCTCCCCGAGCGGCTGGTTGAACTGGCGAGAGTACTGGATGAACGCCGTCGCCGCGCCGAGCGTCAGCGAGCCGTTCGCGACTTTCAGGCCGCCGAAGACCGCGATGAGGACGTAGGAAAGGTAGGAAATGAACTGCATGATCGGCATCATGAGCCCGGAGAGGAACTGCGCGGAGGCGGAGGCGGTGTAGAGGTCGTGGTTGCGGGCGTCGAAAATTTCTTGGGAGGCGTCCTGGCGGCCGAAGAGCGTGATCACCTCGTGGCCGGAGAAGGACTCCTCGATGTGCCCGTTGAGCTGGCCCGTTGCGCGCCACTGCTGCTTGAAGTGCCGCTGCGACCGCTTGCCGATCACCCCAACCACCAGGCCCGTGAGCGGAATCGAGACGAGGGCGAGGAGGGTGAGCTGCCACGACACCGTAAACATCATCGCCATGATGCCCAACACCATCAACACCGACTGCAACGCCTGCGACAGCGCCTGCTGCAACGTCTGCTGCACATTGTCGACGTCGTTGGTGGTACGCGACAGGATGTCCCCGCGCTGGCCGCGGTCGAAGTAGCTCAGCGGCACCCGGTTCAGCTTCGCCTCCACCTGGGCGCGCAGGCGGTAAATCTCGCGCATGACCATGCGGTTCAGCAAGAAACCCTGCAGCCACATCAGCAGGCTCGCGCCGACGTAGAGCGCCAACACCGCCAAGATCAGCTGGCCGAGGCGCGAGAAATCGACGCCCACACCAGGAGTCACATCCATCCCGGACAGCATGTCCGCGAAGGTGTCCTGGCCGCCCGCGCGCAACCCCTCAATCACCTGCTCCTGGGTCGCACCGGCGGGCAGGTGGGCGCCGATCGCGCCCGAAAAGATGACGTCCATCGCGTGGCCCATCACGCGCGGGGCGTACACATTCAGCCCGACCGACACGCACACCAGCGCCACCACCAGGGCAAACATCGCCTTGTGCGGGGCCAGCAGACCGACCAGCCGCTTCGCCGACGGCCAGAAGTTCTTCGCGGAGCGCGGGGCGCCGCCGAAGTGGCCGTCCATGGAGCCCTCGAGCTTCTGGATTTCCTCGTCGGTGAGTTCGAGGTGGTCCTTGCTTTGATGTGCGGCCATTATTTTGCCTCCACAGTCTGCTGGGAACGGACAATTTGCTGATACGTCGGCGAAGACTGCAGCAGCTCATCGTGGGTGCCGCGGGCCACGATACGGCCGGCGTCGAGAACCAGGATCTGGTCCGCGTCCTGAATAGAGCTGACACGCTGCGCCACCACGATCACCGTCGCGTCCGCGACGTGCTCGGCCAGCGCCTTGCGCAGCCGCGCGTCCGTGGTCATATCGAGGGCCGAGAAGGAGTCGTCGAAGAGGAGGACGCCGCGCCGCTCCACAATCGCGCGCGCGATGCACAGGCGCTGCCGCTGCCCGCCGGACACGTTCGTGCCGCCCTGCGAAATCGGCATCTCCAAATCATCCACGAACGTGGCCTGCGCGATCTCGAGCGCCCGCCACAGCTGCTCATCCGTCGCATCCGGGCTGGCCACACGCAAATTCGACGCCACCGTCCCCGAAAACAAATACGGCTTCTGCGGCACCATCGCCACCGCATCCACCAGCTGCTCACGGCGTAACGACGCCACATCCCGACCACCAAGCAGCACCCGACCGCCCGTCGGCGCGTAGAGGCGCGGAATCAAACCCAACAACGTCGACTTGCCCGAACCCGTCGAGCCGATAATCGCGGTCGTTTCGCCAGGGTTGGCTTCGAAGGAGATGCCGTCCAGCACCGGCTCCTCCGCGCCCGGGTACGTGAAGGTGACGTCCTCGAAGGTGACGGTGCTGTTGGTGGGGTCGCTGGCTGTGCTGGCTGCGCTGGCCGATGGCTCGGTCAGCGACGGCTCGTGCTGCAACACCTCCGTAATACGGGAAGCGCACACCAGGGCACGCGGCAACATCATCGCCATGAACGCGCCCATCATCACCGCCGCGAGGATCTGCAGCAGGTACTGCAAGAACGCCGTCAACGACCCGACCTGCACCTCACCCGCATCCACACGATGGCCACCGAACCAGAGGACAGCCGCAGTCGCCAGGTTCAGGATCAGCATGATCAGCGGGAACATCATCACAAACAAATTGCCGATCCGCAGACTCAACCGCGTGAGGTCGGCATTGGCGGCGTCGAAACGCTCGGACTCGAACTCCTCCCGCGTAAACGCGCGCACCACGCGCACGCCCGCGATCTGCTCGCGCAGCACACCATTAATACGGTCAATCTTCGACTGCATCAAGCGGAACAACGGTAGGAGGAGACCGATCAGCGCCGCCACAACCACCGCCAACACAACGACAGAAACCGCGACCAGCCAACTCATCCCAGGATCCTCCCGAACCGCCATGACCACGCCGCCGACCATCATGATCGGCACCGCCACCATAAAGTTCAAGAACATCAAGAACACCTGCTGGACCTGCTGCACATCATTCGTCCCGCGCGTAATCAACGTCGCCGAACCGAAGTGCGACATGTCCTCCGCCGAGAACCGCGACACCCGACCAAACACCTCCTCGCGGATATCGCGGCCCGTGCCCATCGAGGCCCTCGACCCGAACCACACCGCCGCGCACGCCGCGATCACCTGCACAAACGCCACGGCCAGCATCACGCCGCCGGTGCGCCAGATGAAGGGGACGTCACCTTGGGAGACGCCTTCGTCAATAATTTTTGCGTTCAGGCTAGGCAGGTAGAGCGTCGCCGCAGTCGTGATTGCCTGCAGCAACACCACCGCGAGCATCGCGCCGCGGTACGGGCGCGCGTGCCTGCTGAGGAGCCTTACGAGGTCCATGGGCGGTCCTTTACAGATTGTGGAATTGGAAAGTTTGATTGTAGGCGTCATTTTTGGGGGGACAGGTAGTGATGATGAGTTTGCTCGAGATTTTGTGAACAGAATTGCGTTTTTGCTTGCGCCCCACTTTTCGCTTTCCGACGCCCACTTCGCCCCCACCGCGCCAACCGGGTACCATGGAACGCGGTCAGTCACCATTGCCTGTCACATTGCTTGGCTCTGATGACAGCAACAGCGTGACGACCTCCTTTCGGGTCTGGTGGGGCCCGAACCTAAAGGGCCTGGTGGGGCCCATGGTGGGGCAGCCCGCGCGGTACTTAGGTACGGCGCGGGCTGTTTTGGTTGGGGGGTTGGTTTGCTGACTGCTGACTTTTGACGGCTTCCCCGGTCTGGCAGTCTGGTTGTCTGGTCCGCCCTAGAATTGTTCCCCGGACCTGCAAGTCTCGGGAACTTTCTTCATGGACATGCGTCGCCACCTGGGGAAACTCCAAAGTACACGTTTGATACAAAGAATAGCACAGTTCAACCAGTGCGCTACCTAAGCTGGGAATATGCAGGTCACACCGGGTAAAGAATGAAAGCTACCTACCGGCTCTAGCCGTGGTGGGTGTTCTGGTTGTGGGGGTTGCACTAGCACGGTATGAATGGTGTACACTTTTGCACAGCTCCAGCAGCGCCACCCCCCGGCGGTTGAGCGTCCCCCCGATAAGCTCCCGCCGGGCTGTCTCTTCTACTTGGTTAGAGCGACGTAGTTCGAGAACAGCAGCTCTTGGCGTTGCCTCTCGCTGGTGAGTCGCTTAGAAGCTCCGAAGGCCTTATCGACCTCCCTGTCTAGTGCGTTATGGGCCTTGATTAGCTCCGGTGCCATAGCTAGGGGCTCGTAGTGCTCTGCTAGGGAACGTTCCGGGTGCAGGGCTCGAGCTTCGAGCACGCCCTTACCGGCCTTGATAATCCGCTGGCGCTGATCTTCGGTTAATTCAGGTACTGGGAACGTGTTCCAGGTAAGCGTGTTCGAGAAGCGTAGATCCGACTTTAGACGGCCTCCCACAGCCTTCTGCCAGGCAATGAACATCGAAGACGAAATGAGTGCGAACTGTAACCCGTTCTGGTCTTGTACGTGGTAGGCCAGGTCTGAAACAACCACGTTAGACGGATAGCGCTGTGCAGTGTAGTAACGCCTTGTTTCGCTTACGACCTTCGGAACTGCCAGGTAATCAGTTTCGGGCTGTGACCTTTGGCCGAACAGCTGGGGTGTTTCAGCCATTTGGCGCGTACTTGCTGCCTTGCTTGCGCTCCTAAACTCTCGAACCGCCTGCAAACGGGACGAAAGCAAGCTACTTCTCGACAGATCCGCTGGTTCAAGATCTGTCATCCATAGACACCATCGATCCTTGCCTTGAACAATCTCACGACTCCCAACAAACGGGCGTAGATACTTTCGGGCTACTTCATCCGCGTAGATCGTTTCGTATTCTTCAGGCTCTACAATCAAGTTGCCCCCGTCGCGGGCCATGTTCCCCATCACAGCTACGGCAATCTCTGGCGAAAGAACCTTCCTACTCTTTTCAACCAGTACGTTTATTCCGTCGATCAGGTAGGCGTTTATGCCTGTATCAACCTTGACCGGAACAGGATCTCCGTTCACCTTCGGGTAATCCCACAAGCGCGGTGTAAAGCCGCGTTCTCGAGTAAAACCAACGATCACACAGTGAACGGCTGCCTTGCCTGGTGCCTCGGAGTCCCAGGCAAACGTACGGTGTGCAAAAAGGATCTTCCAGCCACCTGCAAAGATCGGGCCAAACAGTCGTGGGACTTGATCGCCTTGTGAAATCGAGTTGGTTGTTACGAACGCGAACCTTCCAGGTCGGTCTTCATACAGCTTCAAGGCCTGCGCTGCGCATGCCAGCCCGTAACGTAATCGAGACGGGAAATATCTTTCGTCTCCCAAAGACGGCGTAGCTCGTTCGCCTGTTCTTCGGTACGCGTGGCATGACCTAGGAAGGGTGGGTTACCAAAAATGAACGTATCACCCTTAGGAACTGGTAGGTACTCCTTCCAGTCAATCGCTAGGGCGTTGGTGTGCTCGATGTGGGCACTGATATTGATGGGGAGGCGACTAGGAGCCTGGCCTACCCGTTCAGCGAGCTCTTTGTTCGCCTGGTGGTCTACGAGAAACATTGCGGTCTCTGCAATCTTCACGGGCCACCAATTGAGCTCGAAGCCGTAAAACTGGCCAATCGAAAGTTTCTGCTCGAGAGCAATATCCAGGACAAAGTTCGTTTCGCCCTGCCTGCGTCGAAGCTCAACGATAATATCCGTCTCAATCTTACGGAGCTCCCTGTACGCCACGATCAGGAAGTTGCCCGAACCACAAGCAGGGTCGCAATAGATGTTGTGCGCTAGAGCGTCGCGAAACTCTGTGAGCTGGCGTTGGGTGGTGGACTTGTTGCGGATAAGCCGGTCTGCTTCGGCTCGAAGGTCATCCAGGAATAACGGCCTATGGTCTTGAGGATGTTGGTTTCGCTGGTGTAGTGTTCGCCTGCGTGGCGTCGAGCTTCTTTGCTCTTGACCAACTGGAACAGTGAGCCGAAGATGGCGGGGGAAATATCCGCCCAATTGAATCGGCATGCTCGAAGCAGGGCCTCTCTCATGCCAGCATCGAAGTACTGTAGCTTCATCGGTTCCGCAAAAATGGCCCCGTTGACGTATGGAAAACGTGCCATAGAATCAGGCACTCGACGACGCTTGTTTTCCGGGGTGTTCAGCACGTCGAACAGCGCGTTTAGCTGGGCTCCCAGGTTTTCGGGCGTCGTAGACTCTTCTACGAACCGGGTAAACAGGTCTGCCTCCCATAGTCCAGAATCGTCTCCGAACAGTAGGAACAGTAGCCTGGTTAGGTACATCGAAGTCTCTTGTACAGCGAGGTCCTCTTCTTCGGGCGTTCTCGCTGCTTCTTCAGCCACGCCTTCGTCTGCGTCCTCCCCAACCATTGCGGTAAACAGGTCTGCCATGAGCTTAGAAGCCCTAATCGACGCCTCTACCTCTTCGGCCTTGCTGACGGTGTTGTAACCAGCAAGGAACTTGAGTTCGTCAACCCTGCTTGCTGTCTCTGCCAGCTCGAAGGTCGTATCGAACGCATGCTCTGCGTCTCCCAGGCGTATCAGCCTAAAGCTCTCGAAGTTCGTAAGCAGAATGTAGCGGGGCCACTCTGTCTCGAGCACGTCACCACCGTTGAGGTAGTCGAGAACCTGCTGGTAGGCAACCTCAAGATCTATTCCAGGCCGTTTCGCTTCACCAATGACTACGCCGGGGTAAAACAGGTCAATCCTGCCACGGCCTCCTGTTGAGGCGCGCTTAACGTTGCGTTCGAACAGGTTGAACCGCTCGCTCTGAATACCGAAGCACCGGAACAGGTCAATCCAGAATCGTTGTGCGCTCTGCTGCTCTTCGCCGCTTAATCCTTGCTCTTTCCACTCTTCGAGCTCTCCAATCCAGTGGTTCTGAAAACTCTGGAGCTTGCGAACCATCGTGTCTCGGTCTGGTCTTGTGTTCAGGTGCGGTACAGACATACCTCAAACACTAGCCCGAACATGCTATGTCCATAGGGTTTTTGGACACGGAGTCCGGTGTCTTTTTGGACACGGAATCCATGGTGTTCTTGGGCACTTCTAGCGGCTTACGGTTGCAGCCTGCGTTTCGGCCGGGGCTTGGATAATTTCGGGTTCATCCGCGGTGGTTGGCGATGTTTCATTCCTTCGACGAGGTTAATGTTGATCTGACCACCTGGCGGCCTGTGGCTCAACGTGATCGGAAGGGGCACGCTGAAGAGGAATTCACCATCATGGGCCGTGTAGAACTCCGCAACATTATCGACTGCGACTGTCGAGTAGAGCCGACGGTTTTTAAACCTCAGACCAATGTAGAGCCCGAAACCGCATACGCGTACAACGCCGTCTTTGCTCACGCAGAGCTGGTCTGGGATGCCCCAATGGTTTGTTGATTGTGGCGTCGGCGCCGTTAGTGTGGAGGTGTCGGTGGGAGGTATGCCTTGCTGAGCTGCCATGTCATCGGTGTTGGCCTCGTGTGAAGTTGCCGCTTCCACGGGGCCGTTTGGCATTTTGGATATAGCTTGAGGATTGTGTGCTTGGTTATAGGCAACTACGCGGGCCCAGATTTGATCAGGATCGAGTGGATGCGTAGGCGACGGTGCCTTGGGGAAGGTATCGAAAGCCTGGCGTGGTGTGATATGCATCTTGCCGACCAGCAGTGATTGGTGCCGTCGTTGTTCGTTGTATACCTGGCGATATTCGGCCAGATAGGTGTTGACCTCAGCAAGGCTTGCTGGGTGGCGTGCATCGAGGAACTGGGTCAACGTACGGTGAGATCGCTCGTCTTTTCCCTGGGTTGTCGGTGCGAAACCAGCAATAGCAAGTACGCCTTGGCTGGCGAGCCAAGTTTCAGTAGCAGAGAGAAAACCCCGGTGGTAGGTGGCGAACGCATCGCCATTGTCAGAAAGGATTTCTTGGGGTTTGCCGTAGGCGGCGAACGCTGCGGCCAGCGTAGCGCGCGCATCAGTACCGTTTTCCGGTAGAGCGAATGCTGTGGTTCCGACATCAAATCTGCTGGCATCATCGATGATCTGGTAAATCGTGACATGCGTGT
Organism: Corynebacterium sp. NML98-0116; assembly: GCF_001767255.1. Lineage (GTDB taxonomy): Bacteria > Actinomycetota > Actinomycetes > Mycobacteriales > Mycobacteriaceae > Corynebacterium > Corynebacterium pseudogenitalium. The sequence continues at coordinate 47,534 of NZ_CP017639.1, read as the reverse complement.
GGGCATGGTCGAAGAGGCGATAGACCAGTCCATCGATTTGCCAGAGTTCACCGACGAAATCACGGGCGAAGCGCTTATAGGAACTCCGCGGCCGTTTGCGGGCATTGGCATCAACAAATCCCAGCTCATACAGCCACGAGGCGATTGTGGACCGCGATGGGGTGCGATCTGCACCGACAGAGTCGAACAAGAAGTAGTAGATCGACCAAGGGCCATAATCCAAGCCTTGTTCCATCAACTGTTGCCTGGCGTGAATGACTGCGATTTTGTCGGCCTCGTCAAATTTCTTCATCGGATTCTTCGGGGCAGTCGAATCCGGCACGATACCTGCTCGGCCTTTCTGCGCTATCCGGTTTTTGATGTTGTGGTACGTCTGTCGCGAGATCCCCAATTCTTTGCAAAACTGTGTGACCGTCTTGCCGTCACGAACGGGATCGAAATCTGCGACCTTTCTACGTTTATGCAATGGAATAGCCATCCGGCTATTCCACCGCCGTAACCGTCCAAAAAGCCACTAGACATCCCGTCCAAAAACATCCTGGACTCCGTGTCCAAAAAGTCCCTAGACATCACAACACTAGCCCGAACAACGAGCTAGGGAGGGCAAACCATGCTCCCTACAGGCCCGGTGGCGAAACGTAGCGAGCACCGTAAACGCTGGGGCTCCAGAGCTGCTAACCTTCGGCTTGATCCGGTACAGCTCGTAGAGCACCTCGAAGCACCCTTCCAAGGCCTTCGAGCACCGTCAAGAAGGCCAGCTCTGGTATCGGTGTTCCTACTGTTCACGCATGACTAGGCGGTACCAATCTGCCAGCGATACGCCAGCGAGCCGGGCTACCTCGAGCCCGAACGAGCGCGTAGCGTGGGGTACTTCGGCCTCTACCTCTGCGAGCAACTCTGCAAAAAACAGCTCGTAACGGCCTGTAGCCCCCGGTAGAGCCATTCCAGTACCAGCCTCGAGCGCTGGGGCTGCTGGGAGCTGCTGTAGCGCTGGTTCTCGGAGTAGCTGCGCTACTGCTTCGGGCGTGCTGGTTACCGCCCTTCCTCGGCGTACAGTCACTTGCCACCCCCTCGGTTCCAGCGCGCGTTAGCTGCCTTCGTCGCTGCTTGCTGCCTGGTTTTGGCCTTGACTGCTGCTTCTTCGTCTGAATCTGGTAGCCCCAGCGACTTGATTAGCGTGTTCAGCGTGCTGGTTTGCTGGCGTATCTCTTGAATGAACGGGTGGATAACGAGCTGGCCCATCGAGCCGGTGGCTGTCATCGGCGCGTTCGAGGTGGCTTCTTCGAGCTTGGCTATCTGGTCTGCCGTCCTGCAAGCTCTCTCGAGAATCACTAGCTTGCCTGGTTCGCCTGCAAAGTCGAACTCGTTGTGCATCGAGTCCCATAGGTGTTTGCCAGCAGTGTTCAGCCCTTCTGGTTGGTTGGTTTGCATACCTTCTCCCTAATGTTTCGTAGTCCGTGGTGTGGAGCGAGTCCGCGCTTGTGGTGGGTGTTTTCCTCGACGGTGCAGGGGAATAGGTTCTCGAGCACATGCCCCATCGTTCCCGAACGCCCCAGTGGGTCGAGGTGGTCCAGCGAACAGTTCTCCGGTGTCAACGGCGTACCCGTGTAGTAGGACTTCGAAGGATCAATACCGACCGACTCCCAGTAATTCAGCAGTTGCTCCGGGGTAATGCGTACAGCAGGCGCTCCCATGCGAACAGCGCGCTGGTATCCGTTACCTAACCGAACAGCCCAGGGGTTAGCTCTCTTCCAGCGAGCACTCGCTTTACGGTCTCGTGCTCGCACTTGCTCGAGGTTCTCCTTGCGGTAATCCCCGTAACGGTTGGCTGCGCATGTCTTGCACTGGTAGTTCTGGCTCCCGTTCTTCAAGGTTGAGAATGCCTCTAGGTCCTTCACCACGGTGCAGCTTGGACACCTTTTCACGCCAGCTTCTCGTAGTGCTTGGTGGTGCTCTTGGGGTAGCTTCTGCGCCTGCTGGAACTCGAGCCAGCGGTTTACTAGGTGCGTGAACTGCGCCGGTGTCTGTGCTTCGGCGTAGTAGGCGCGTGCTTGCTGCCTGCGCTGCTGGCACTCGAGCCGGGCTCGCTGCTTCTTAGTGAGTACCGGGGGCTCTGGTAGGGTCGTAGTCATCTGCTTTCCTTCGGGTGAGTCAAAAAATAGGTTGTTAGAACGCATCGAGGCTCTTGGACGGATTGACCCCCGGTCTTTCATGCGGGGGCGGGGGTATACCCCCAGGGGTGCATAAACAGGCGATAACCTGGGGTTTTGCACGTTTGCCGCCACGAACAGCGGGGGTAGCTGGTTGCGGTCGTGTCCAGGGTGTGCATGCGTTCCCTGTACGCCAGTCTGGAGGGCTGGTTTAGAGCGGGGGAACGTAGTGCCAGCCAACCTAGCGAGCGAGCGCTACGCCCTCCCACGCCCCGTGCACCCCTAGTACCCCAACCCCTACGCCGGGGCCGTACACCGGGGGCGTACGCCGGGGTGTGGAGGGAGTGCACCCCTACCTAGCGGGCTCCCGGTAGGTGCCCCAGGCCCCTGCTACCCCTGTACCCGGTAGCGGGTACCCGGTGCTAGGTGCCCGGTACGCCGGGGCCTGCCTACAGCCCCTGCTTGGGTGCTAGTAAGCCGGTGCTCGAAGGCGAAGTTCGCGTGCTTCGGTGTCTGAAAGCTGCTGGCGCTGGGCTTCGAACTGTGTCACAGCTTTACGAACCTTCGAGGGCAGCGACAACCGGAGCGGTACGCCGTCCTTCACTGCCTTGAGACGAACAGGGTTAACGGCTCGGAGTGCATTATCCGTGCATGTGCCGTCAGCGGTCTGAATCGAAACGTAGTGCTCGAGCGCCTGGGGCTCGAGAACGAGCAGCTCGGTCGAAAGACTTGGTGGGTAGTTCTCGCTATTCACCACCTTGCCTAGCTCGAACATCCAGGTCTTGGCCTGGTCGAGCACGGCGTTCGCCTGCTTAGCTCGAGTGTAGGCGTCGAAACGAACTGGTTCCCACTCGAGAAGGTCTTTGGAGTCAAACTCGCGCGGTAGCTCTGCTACAGCTTCGGTATACTGGTTTGCTGCTGCTTCGAAGGTCTTTTGAATTGCTTTGAGGTATGCGCCGGTGTGGTCTTCCATCTCTCGAGCAAGTGCGTTAGCAATCTTGGTACGAGCTTGGTTGCGGACCTCTCGAAGTTCATCGCTGTTCATAACGCGGTAGCGCACTTGCTCTTGAACAACGTCAACAACCTTGGTGGGATCTTCGACCCCCTCCCAGGAAGGTGCTTGCTTTCCAATCTCTTCGAGGGCCTGGGCTGCGTCGAGCAAGTCTTGAACGGGCTTGGGGTGCTTTTCTCCTAGCTTGTGTACAGCGTGAATTACAAGGTCTGGAGTCGTGCAGTAGGACATAAGGGTTCTCTTTCTAGTAGTGGTTGGTGGTGAACTCTGGTTCGTTCCCGCTAAACAGGAACTCGAGTTTTGCCACGGTGTCGCTGGTTCGTGGTGTGCGCACCCGTACTTCTGGGTCCGTCATGGTGCCTGCGGGTTCTTCCAGTGATGCGAGCGCGCGTGCGAGCTGGTGCGCTGGGCGTTGCATGAGTTGATCGGCAACGAACTGCGTTACAGCAGTGCCGTTGAGTGGTAGTGGCATAAGCCTTCCTTTCTGCTTGTGTTGTTGCTGTGACCTGGGCAAACAGCTAGCCGGCTCCCTTTTGCAAGGCGTGACTGCCTCGAGCGTTAACGCTGTGCTATTCCTGCTGGGGCGTGGTCAGTGCGAGTGCTCGAGCTACGAGCTCGGCGTTTCTGCTTGTGGTGAGCTGATCGCGGTTGAGCCCTAGTTCTGCTGCCACGTCGTCGAGCCACTGGCGGTAGTGCGCTTGTTTTCGGCGGTAGCGCCGGTTAGCTTCCTGCTGTTGGTCTGGAGTGCTGCCGTTCGAGTATCGGTACATCGCTAGGCATCCCCTAACTGTTATGTCTTTGATTCAAGAAGAACGCCCCCTACTCCCGAAGGAGCTGGGGGCGTACTGGAGCTTGGAAGGGTAGTTAAGGTTCCGGTACCTGTTCTCGAGCTTCGGCGGTGTGGTTGTTTCCGAAGGAGAGCAAGGCAACCGGGTGTGCGAAACACCCTTCATAATTGATATACGTGTGAGTGTTTCGCCACACCCCCTGAAGGGGGTGTTGACTTGGAGGTGGTAGAGAGAATGCCACCCACTACCAGGAGGTACCCTTCACTTAGTATATACGTGTCACTTTGTCAAGCCACCCCATTCCGGGGTTGGTACCCCGCTGCTAGGTCCGTGCTGTGTGTCCACCGGGTGTAGACGCACTGAACGTTCAGGCGTGGCACCGGCTCTAGGTGGTCCAGCTGCCTCGCTGACAGACTTCCAGAGCACGGGTGGACGAACAACCTAGCTACGGACGTTCAGCACCTCGTACGAGCTTGTAGAGCGCCGTTACACTGGCGCTGTCTCTTCGAGCTCCCGGCGTCGGTAGGCGTCCTCGAGACGCTGCTGGTTCTCGAGCCTGCGTTCGTTGCGGAACGCCTCTAGTCTTCGGTGGTCACTCTCAATGCCAGCCCGAACACTGGCGTAGGTCTCGCTGGCCTGTTCTCGTAGCGTGGCAACCACGCTCGAGGCGGTGGGGGCCACCTCGAGCACCCCGGCGTTCTCGACGATCAGCCCGTGCTCTTGGAGCGAGCGCACTGTTTCCGAAACAGTCGCCTTGCTTGCCCCAGAACGAGCAACCAGGCTCGAGCGGACGTTTACCCCGGCGTCAACGAGGTCGAACAGGTGGGCGTGGCGGGCTCGCAAGCCCGGCGCTCTCCAAACCTCATCAACCGGGTGCAAGAAGCTGGTTGCTTCTTGCGACTGGAAGGGTGAGTAACCACCACCTGTAGAACTCCCCCTACTAGGGGAGTTCCCCTTAATTAATAGACGTACAAGTTCCGAACTCGTAAGCGCTACGAGCGAGTGTTTGGGCATCCAGTACAGCCAACCAGCACTACTCAACCGCTCCAGCGACTCTCGAACACTGGAAGGCTTAATACCTACCCGGTTAGCGAGCGTCTCTGCTGGGTATGAAACAACCAGCTCGTTAACGCGGCTGGCGCGCTCCAAAACTGCCAGCAGCACGCGCCTATCGTTGGGAGCTGAACGCCCCTTCCAGGCACCGTAGCGGGCTGCGCGCTCGAGCTTGAGTAGCACTCGAGCACGGGTAGGGGAATACCGTGCTCCAGTGTTCGACGGATCAGCTTCGGCAGTGTAGGACGCCACCGCGCTAGATACGCGCGCCCTAATCTCTGCTTCGGAGTCGGTAGCGCTAGGCCATGCTGCCTCGAGCTCCAGTGCCCCGCGCTCGACGCCTAGCAATTGCAGTACCGGGAACGCTACTTCCAGAAACTTCTCGTTGGTCTTGCCAGCCTCGTACTTGCCAAAACTCTTAAGCAGCTCGAAGGCTCGAGCTTCCCGTTCCTGTTGAGTAAGACTCAATCCGGTTACAGGGGTTGGGTGTTCGAGCTGCTGCCAATCAGCAACCAGCACGGCGTACAGGTCTGCTGGGAGCTCTGCTACTGGTTCGTCCCGAAGCACCGTGTAGGTGACTCCGTTCACGCTGCTGCCGTACATCATGTAGCGGGCTGGTACTTCAACTCCAGGAACCAGTGTGACACTCGAGTCACCGGCGCGTACAGGGAGCTTTCCAGGCCAGCGGTACACGTAGTGACAACAACCTTTGGTTGCCGTTGATACAACCAGGGTAGGACTGTCGAGCACGCCTGGGAACGCTCGTTGCAATTCGAGCTCGCTGGCCCCGTTCTTGGCGTCGAAGTCAACGACTACCAGCCCGCCGGTTCCGTTGATACCGGCGCGGTTTACTGCTTCGGTCGGATCAACGGCGGGGCTACCTTGCACAATCTCTTTTGTTCCAGGTTTGCAGCGTACAGCGCGAACACCGCTAAACACCGTATCCAGGCACACCAACCTGCTACCTCCTTCCTGCTGCTTGTCCTGCTTGTTACTTACTGCCAGCCTGTAGAAGCTGGCCACTAATCCATACGCCGTACTGCGGGGTGAGGACTGGCAACCAGAGCTCCGCCCACCTCGAGAAGCAACCCATCCTCGAGCATCTGCTGAACCAGCACCTCGAGCGGAACGCCGTACTCGCTGGCGACGTCCTGCATGCGGATAAAACCAGACTCTTCGAGCACATCGACGGGAACCACCCCGGCGCTACCCCAGGCCTCGAGTAGCAACTGGCCATACTGGAGCGCTAACCGAAGGCCCCAACCATTCTCGAGAATGCAATCATCAAGCTGCGCTGTTCTTGGTGTTCGTTCATCACGAACCACCAACACCCCGGCGTTATCGCTCAACCAGTGCGAAACAATCACTTCTCTTCCTCCCTCTGTTCGAAGGAAGCATCGCCGTTGTGCAGGTGCATCGTAACGCTGGAAGGGACTTCCTTAAGGGCCTCCGAGAGTCGCTCGGCTGGTTCGCTGGGAGTCAGCGTACTCATTACACCCTCGAAGTCTTCGAAGCTGATTCGAACGCTCGGGTTGATACCACGCTGGTTAGGGCCTGCGTGCTCAAACTCTGCACGAACGCCACACTCGACTAGGTAGGCGTTGCGCTCCTTGACACTGGCGTTCTCCCACCATTCCCTAATGGTTTGGCCTGTAGGCTCCCAGATCCAACCAGACGGGGTAGTTTCTACTGCTTCGAGCTCGTCAAGTCGCGCCTGTATCTGGTCAATCTGGTGCGAAAGACTGTTAAACGCTGCTGAACCGGGGCGCTGGCGAGCGAGAACGCCTGCTACAGAGTTCATGCTTTCGTTCAGCTCTTCGATCTCGTTGGATGTGTCTGTTCCCTCGTGCCACACACGGACGGTACGAACACTGTCTCCAAACACTCCCAGAAATGCGGTTGTTACGACATCCTCTATCCAGTCAGCCTGTGTCGAAATCTGCTTGGGGCTGCACTCCCTACGGCCCCCGCGCTGGTGGCTCATAGAGCTACACCTGTAGTAGCTGGCATATTTACCATCTGAACGGTGCAGTAGGTACGCCTTGTCTCCACAGCATCCGCAAAACAGCACATTTAGTAGAAGCGAGCTGCTGCGAGAGCTCTTGGGTGTCTTGACAGAACGGGCATCGAGCACTTTCTGAACGGCGTCAAAATCCTCTTTCGAAATAACGGGTTCGGCACGCCGTAAAGGGCGGTTATCAGGCCCTAGAAGGATACGACCTTTCTCGTAGGTGCGGTTGCCGTACTTGTCACGAACCGGCCTGCCGTGAGCGTCTTGTACCCCTTCAGCGATAGTTACCAGCCCTAGTAGCGTTGGGTTCCGAAGCTGCCTTGTTAGCGGAGTAGTTGACCATGAATACCCCTTCATAGGGCGTCCATGCCTAGCGTTGTTGAGGTCTCTAACGGTTGGGACTCCCTCCGCGTTCAACTCTCTGGTTATAGCCTTGAGCGACTTGTTTTCGTGCAGGAGCGCGTGGACAACTCGGTTAATGACTTTGACCTGTTGCGGATCAGGCTCGAGCATCCATTCTCCCTGTTCGTTCTTCACCGGGCGGTAGCCCCAGGGGGGTACACCTCCCGCGTACTGGCCTGCTGTGATCCTGTGTTGCTGATCGGCGTGGATACGTTCGCGGATGGCCTCGAGTTCGAGTTCTGCGAACGCACCAACCATCGAAATCATGAGTTTGCCTTCGGGCTTGGTGGTATCGAACATCTGCTCCGTGGCTGAAACTAGCGTTACCCCGTGCTCGCCAGCCCAGATTAGAAGCTCCCAGAGCTGTGTGACTGAACGAACCAGGCGATCCATACGCCAGAAAACGAGAACGTCAAACTCGTCGGTACGTCCAGGGTCTGCCTTGCTCTTGCCGATCCACTCTCTTAGGCCTTCGCGCTGCCACGGGTTACGACGTCCAGCAGAGACGTTGACGTCCTTAGCGACACCTACCACCTGCCAGCCTTCGGCCTTGCACTTCTCCCGACAATCCTTCTCTTGCCGTTCAATAGAAGTTGAGTTCTCTGTTTCGCGCGATAGCCTGGTTACAATAACCGCTCTAACTGGTCTTTTAGACATGCTTCTACCTCCGTGCTCCTAGGCAATAATACTTGTATCAAACATGTCTTTGGGCGAACTAGAGTGTTAGTCGACGGGAGTGGGCCTAAAACCCAAAATGGTTCCCGGGCGCAGAACTGAACTTTTTTGTTGGGTCGCGAAGCGGTGGTTCGCGTTGGATATGACACGGAAAGGCCATATACTGGGACAAGTGAAACGGGAAAACGCCCGTACAATACAGGTCACGGGCCCTCACTTTCGTGAGGGCCCGCCCTTTTTGTTGGGGTGGCCGGGTCATGGCCGGATATTCTCGGGAGTATCGATCAGGGTCGACCTGCAACAAACGAATTCGATCCGAGGAGAGGCCGTCGGTCGCTCGTGGCCAATTAGGCAGCGGGGCCCTCCTTCGATGAGGCGTGCTGGCTGAATTCTCACAACAAATGGCTTGCTACGGCAGAAAATGTATGAATCCTATAACTGCCAAAAGAGCAAGCGACCGCACCAGCACGGGGAACACCCTTGAAAACGTATTGCGTTGAGGTTCAACAAGCTCATACCCCGCAAGCACATGGAACGCTAAAGGTCTCACGGTTCTGATCGCGCCAATTAGCCAGAACCGCGACGTACCTCGTCACAATGTCTCAGAAAAGAACACACTATGTGGCTCCCCCACCCGCTCGGGGTGCACGGCACGCCAGGCATCCCGATCCAAACCGTGCTGGGCTCATCCCCGCAGGCGCGGGGAGGACGGAAACTTAAGCCCTACCGCCCATCAGACCAGAGGCTCATCCCCGCAGGCGCGGGGAGGATATTTGGGCCCGCCCACTCGATACCGGCGAGGGCGGCTCATCCCCGCAGGCGCGGGGAGGACCGCACCTGGTACCAGTTCGGGGCGGGGTTGATGGGCTCATCCCCGCAGGCGCGGGGAGGACTCTGCTGTTGGGTATGCGTCAATTCCGGTGACGGGCTCATCCCCGCGAGCGCGGGGAGGACATCTTTTCGGCATACCGGCCAGGAAACGCCGCCGGCTCATCCCCGCAGGCGCGGGGAGGACTGGTCAATCCATGTGTTCAGAGCTGCACGACGCGGCTCATCCCCGCGAGCGCGGGGAGGACAAAGCGAATTTCGCGACGGTGGAACCGCACAACGGCTCATCCCCGCGAGCGCGGGGAGGACTTCGTATCACCCGAACCCGGCGCGTAGTTATTGGGCTCATCCCCGCGAGCGCGGGGAGGACTTGGCAGACGCTTTAGTTGCTGTTGTCAATTAGGGCTCATCCCCGCGAGCGCGGGGAGGACAAAAAGGCCGGGGCTGACGCAGAACTGGACGCGGGCTCATCCCCGCGAGCGCGGGGAGGACCGCTCTGCATTAAGCCACAGGGACACTGTTTTGGGCTCATCCCCGCGAGCGCGGGGAGGACTCATGAAATGAAAACGTTGCCGTTGCGCTGGCGGGCTCATCCCCGCGAGCGCGGGGAGGACTTGAGCTGGTCAGCCAGGTCACGCGACGACCTGGGCTCATCCCCGCGAGCGCGGGGAGGACGGGTCAGCGATAGCCTCCTCGAGGGTGTAGGCCGGCTCATCCCCGCGAGCGCGGGGAGGACCGTGCTCAGCACGCACTTTCATTGCGTGAATCCGGCTCATCCCCGCGAGCGCGGGGAGGACGAGACGAAGAAGTCGAATGCGGCGGCGATTGAGGGCTCATCCCCGCGAGCGCGGGGAGGACAGCCCCCCTGCAACTGAACGCGCGTCGGATATGGGCTCATCCCCGCGAGCGCGGGGAGGACCGTGCTCAGCACGCACTTTCATTGCGTGAATCCGGCTCATCCCCGCGAGCGCGGGGAGGACTTCTCATCGTGGGGTGTATATCGAGCAGGGTGGGGCTCATCCCCGCGAGCGCGGGGATGACTTTCTGGGTGTGGTTTCATGCTTCCTCCATGTGGGCTCCTCCCCGCGAGCGCGGGGAGGACGCGATTGACAAGGCCACGAAGCTGGCTGCGACGGGCTCATCCCCGCGAGCGCGGGGAGGACGACCTGGTGGGGTAATTGAGTGACAGTTTCGCAGGCTCATCCCCGCGAGCGCGGGGAGGACTTTGAATCGCATTCCGCGTGGGTTCTGGTGCTGGGCTCATCCCCGCGAGCGCGGGGAGAACCGCCTGCACCCTCGTTTTGGACTCCACCAGATGGGCTCATCCCCGCGAGCGCGGGGAGGACAAAGCCACCCGGAACGTTCAGCGACCCCGCAGCGGCTCATCCCCGCGAGCGCGGGGAGGACGACGACGCGTTTCACCGTCTGTCAGACGAAATGGGCTCATCCCCGCGAGCGCGGGGAGGACCGAATCCGATAGTCACGGCGTTCGCGTTGTTGGGGCTCATCCCCGCGAGCGCGGGGAGGACCTAAGGCTCGCAAGAGCGGCAAGCCGGAGCAGAGGCTCATCCCCGCGAGCGCGGGGAGGACCCAGTACTTGGTGCGCGACATGGTTGAGGCGTTGGCTCATCCCCGCGAGCGCGGGGAGGACCCTGAAACATCGTTGGGGTTCGAGGCAATTGAGGGCTCATCCCCGCGAGCGCGGGGAGGACCTCACATCGGGGATGGTTTCGTGTGGGTCCGGGGGCTCATCCCCGCGAGCGCGGGGAGGACGGATGCGCAGGCAGCGTGAAATTGAGGATTTTGGGCTCATCCCCGCGAGCGCGGGGAGGACGAAAGAGAACAATGAGAAACCTGCTTGCCAAACGGCTCATCCCCGCGAGCGCGGGGAGGACTTTTCTGCGAGTTGGGCATCAACCCAGCGCTTAGGCTCATCCCCGCGAGCGCGGGGAGGACGCGATCGCCGACGTGACCAACCTACAAACAACGGGCTCATCCCCGCGAACGCGGGGAGGACGGGAACGTAAACGTCGTTTCGGAGTTCATTCCGGGCTCATCCCCGCGAGCGCGGGGAGGACCCGGTCGGCGATCTTCACCCCGTCACACATGAGGGCTCATCCCCGCGAGCGCGGGGAGGACACACCCCGACCCGAACTGTGTGGAGGTTGTGCGGGCTCATCCCCGCGAGCGCGGGGAGGACAGACAGAATTATGGGCGCATCCTGCGCAAGTGGGGCTCATCCCCGCGAGCGCGGGGAGGACGTAGGGCCTGGGCGAAAATATGTGAAGCCGGTGGGCTCATCCCCGCGAGCGCGGGGAGGACTTGGGGATCCGTTTAAGCCGGACGAATCAGGGGGGCTCATCCCCGCGAGCGCGGGGAGGACAATGTGCGTCCACCATGCGAGGGAAAACCAGAAGGCTCATCCCCGCGAGCGCGGGGAGGACATGGACCCTTTCGGTCCTTGCTTACATATAAAGGGCTCATCCCCGCGAGCGCGGGGAGGACGAGCACGAGGCGACGCGAAAGTTTTTGGCCGACGGCTCATCCCCGCGAGCGCGGGGAGGACCACCCCGTCTGTGCCGACTTTGATGGTCGGCGCGGCTCATCCCCGCGAGCGCGGGGAGGACTTGGGGGAGTACGATTCGGCGGCGCTTGCCGCCGGCTCATCCCCGCGAGCGCGGGGAGGACACATTGCGGGTCAGCCCCTGCGCCGACCCCTGGGGCTCATCCCCGCGAGCGCGGGGAGGACGGCGCGACCGACTTCATCTTCTTGGTGGATAGGGGCTCATCCCCGCGAGCGCGGGGAGGACTCGCCACCATGCGAGCAATGAAAGTTGTCACCGGGCTCATCCCCGCGAGCGCGGGGAGGACTCCATCACGTCGGAGAATTCCTGGAAGGATACCGGCTCATCCCCGCGAGCGCGGGGAGGACGCGGTCCGCATTTGCGGGGTGGAGTCAGTGCCGGGCTCATCCCCGCGAGCGCGGGGAGGACATGGTGATGGGCCTCGACTGGACTGACACCTACGGCTCATCCCCGCGAGCGCGGGGAGGACTGGCAGCTTGCTCCACCACACGTCAAGGTCGCGGGCTCATCCCCGCGAGCGCGGGGAGGACGCGAATGCACGCCGATTCGGACTGCCTCACGGTGGCTCATCCCCGCGAGCGCGGGGAGGACTCGACCACGACCTACGAGAAGCCCTTCGAATCGGGCTCATCCCCGCGAGCGCGGGGAGGACACCATCATTGACCACAACGCCGCCCAGGGTGTGGGCTCATCCCCGCGAGCGCGGGGAGGACGGGGTATGTGATGCATTTTGCGCGGGGGTTTTGGGCTCATCCCCGCGAGCGCGGGGAGGACTCGAGTTCCTTACTCATTGATTAGCTCCTTTGCGGCTCATCCCCGCGAGCGCGGGGAGGACCTTGCCTTACACCTAGTATTCTATGTTACTAGGGGCTCATCCCCGCGAGCGCGGGGAGGACGCGGTGTCATTACGCACAAGGCGGACAACGCCGGGCTCATCCCCGCGAGCGCGGGGAGGACTTCGCGGTCGCCTGGTCAATCGAATCGAGACGGGGCTCATCCCCGCGAGCGCGGGGAGGACGCGGAATATTGGAAGTTGCAAAACCCTGGTTGGGGCTCATCCCCGCGAGCGCGGGGAGGACCGACGGGTGTCGATGAGCAGATTTGGCGAGACGGGCTCATCCCCGCGAGCGCGGGGAGGACGCGTACCCCTCACAGTCGATGGTGGCGAAAGTGGGCTCATCCCCGCGAGCGCGGGGAGGACCTCCCAGAACAACTGGTCGCGCTTTTCACGCCGGGCTCATCCCCGCGAGCGCGGGGAGGACACTTGCTGAGCTGCAAGTTTTGGAGCCTGTACCGCATTCTACATACGACTTGCTCTCGAAACATAGCCCCGCAAACGCGGGGATTATTATCAGCCCCAAATTTACAAGGGCTCATCCCTGCTTCCGCGGGGCTAATTTCAAATCTAATACCGCTGGAAACAACGTCCAAACACGACATTCGGCATTGTAATTAACTTGTACATTTGGGTTACGGGTTGCACCGATGTGAAAAGACTGTTATAACTTGAAGCAACATCGACAAAAGGATTTAAACATGAGGCCCGGACACGAACTGCCAGAAAGCACGCTCGAGACAGCTCAGCTGTTCGAAAAGTGGGTTTCGCAGCGCTCCCCGCAGGCGCAGTCACTTTGGGCTAAGTCCGGCGATGACACTGGTCATCTTTCAGTCCCCCAGCATCTCGTAGATGCAGCATGTTCCGCAGCTGCGGTGTTCGATGTGTGGGTCGCCGATAACATCAAACGCGAGATCGCGGGGCATCTAGGCATCACCGTCGAGGAGCTCCGCACTTTTTATATTTGGCTCGCTGGCACCCACGACGTGGGAAAAATTACGCGTGCTTTCCAGACCCAGCTTCAAGATCGAGCCGGGTACGAGCATATCATCAATTCCATTGTCGATACTGGCCTTGACCTCGAAAAAGATGAACTTCCGAAGATGCCGCACGGCAGGAGTTCGGGAGTCATCCTGAGGCGCTGGCTGGAAGCACAAGGCATGCCGCGAACGATGGCTACATGGGTTGGGTCGATAGGGGACGCTCACCACGGAGTGGCGTCGACAGGCGACGAGAAGTCGGCTATTGAGGCTGTCCTCGAGGAGTACCCAGCGGCATGGCTAGGCGTTCAAGACGAAATTGTGAGCGCAATGACGACGACGCTGCACGCGCAACCGGTCCTAGACAAAATCGGAAAGATCGAGGACCCCGAGGCAGGGGTTGCGCAGTTCCTGACTGGCTTGGTGGTCATTGCGGACTGGATAGCGTCGAATGCTGAGGCGTTTCCGATGGTCGTCGATAAAGGACAGGTCGAGAGGCTGCGGTCGGGGATGGCGCAGACCGACCTCACGGCTCCATGGCACCCAGCTAAACCGATCAGCGACATCGACGAGCTGTATCGAGCATCATTTGCCTGGCCCCAACACTTCAATGCGCGCAACGTGCAACGCGCACTCGCTGAAGCTGCCCGGCGCGCAACCCGGCCCACGCTGTTTATCCTTGAGGCGGAGACTGGCGTCGGTAAGACTGAGGCGGCGCTTGCCGCAGCACACATCATCGCTGATCAGACTGGCGCACAGGGCATCTACTTTGCGGCCCCCACTATGGCCACTGCGAACGGGCTACTGGAGCGAACCATCGACTGGGCGCGCAACACCTCAGGCGTTGGCGCTGTCACGTCGCTGTACCTCGCGCACTCCAAAAACCAGCTGTCACGGGCAGCAATGAGTCTGCCGCGCGGAATCGCCGAAGACGAAACGTCGAACCGCGGTGATGTGATCGCGAGCAGCTGGATGCGGGGGAGACGTCGCGGCCTCCTCTCCAATATTGTCGTTGGCACTATTGACCAAGTCTTAATGATGTCGCTCATGCAACGCTTTTCGATGCTGCGTCACGCCGCGCTAGCAGGAAAGGTCATCATTTTCGACGAGGTTCATGCCTATGACGCCTACACTTCCGAATACCTCGAAACCACACTTGAGTGGCTTGCGTACTACGGCGCGAGCGTCATTATGATGTCTGCGACGCTGCCAGCCCAGCGACGGGCCTCGCTCGTCGAAGCGTACACCGGGGTGGCTCCCGAGGAAGCACCACACGGCTACCCGCTGATTACGGTCGCCGATGAGTCTGCGACGACGTACATCACGCCACCCCCAAATCCAACCAACATGGTGGCCACCATCGAGCACATCGACGACTCACTCGACACTCTTCGAGGCACGCTCGACAACCTGCTTATCGACGGCGGCTGCGCCCTTATCATCTGCAACACCATTGCCCGCGCCCAAGATGCGTACCGGGAGCTCAAAACCCAGTACGCGGATGACATCGAACTGCACCATGCCGGCTTCATCGCCTGGGAACGATCCCAAAAGGAAGACGAGCTCCGGGAACAACTCGGCCCGCACGCGCGGCGCGGCGCAGGTCGCCCATACCGCAAAGTTGTTGTTGCAACCCAGGTCGCCGAGCAGAGTCTGGATATCGACGCCGACGTACTGATCACCGACATCGCGCCGATGGACCTGGCAGTACAACGCGCTGGCCGACTACAGCGTCACAGCCGCCCGGTTGATGACCGTCCACCTCAACTACAGGATCCGAAGATCTTTATTCGCGGCGTGCTCTCGCCCCTGCCGACTCCTGAATTCGACGGTGGTGCGAAGGCTATTTATGACCCCCAGATTCTTCTTTCCACCCTGCTCCATCTGCCCACGACGTTCCATCGGCCAGACGACATCGAAGAACTCGTCCAGTCAACATATGACCTGGACACGACCGTAGTGCCCGACGAGATGCAGCAAATCTGGGATGAAGCCGCTGGAGTAAGCCAACTAAGGCAGCATAACGCGCGAGAACGCTCGAAGTCTTTCCGGACTCCATCCCCGTTCTGCTCGACTCGACTCAATGAATTCTTCAAGGACAGTAAGGCCGTGCTGAACCTGGACAGGGAAGAAGCCGGCGCCGCGCAGGTTCGCGACGCGGAGCCCACTGTCGAAGTGATACCCATCATCGAGACTGACTACGGGTACCGGCTATGGGGCGTCGATAAGGAAGTACTTGCCGACGCCGAGCCTGACTATCAGACGGCATTCCAACTCGCATCAAGCACTGTGCGACTCCCGGCGCGCCTGACGCGATACGAGAGCGACTTCAACATCGTCATGGATGCGCTCGAGGAAAATACCCCTGTCACCTGGAGTAAGCACTACCTACTCAACGGCCAACTCGCACTTCCCCTCGACGAGGACGGCGAAACAAGGATCGGCCGATTCCTCGTTCGCTACAGCAGCGAGCTCGGAATCGAAGTCTCGTTCGAAAGGGGTGAGTAGTGGTGTCCCCTCCACCGCTACGCTGTAGTCATACGCACAACAATGAGAGAAAGGAGTGATGAACGTGACATTCAACCTCGTACATGAACCGTGGATCTGCACCACAACGGCTGACGGCGACAAAGTCCTCAGCTTGCAGCAAATTTTCGACGGCACCGAGCAGCCACTCAGCGTCGTCGGCGACTCACCGACGCAGGACTACGCGGTGCTCCGAGTGCTGCTTGCCATTTACTGGCGAGCGCACCACCATCACCTCAAGAGTTCAGTACCCACCGGCCGACGAAGCCGAGGTTTCCGCTGGGAGTCGTGGTTCCAGGAACAACGCAACCAGGCGAGACAGCACCAGCGCGATGACATCGTTCTTGCTTATCTGAAGGAATACGAACACCGCTTCAATCTGATCGACGATGAAGTGCCGTTCATGCAGGTAGCGAACCTGCATACCAGCAAGAATACGCATTCACCTATCTCGAGGATCCTCCCAGACGCTGAGGCAGATTTCTTTACGATGCGCACCGGCGCAGGGCGCGCCTCCATTTCGTTCCCGGAGGCAGCCAGGTGGCTGATCCACCAACACGCCTACGATTACTCTGGCATCAAATCTGGCGCTGCAGATGACCCGCGAGTCAAGGGTGGCAGAGGTTACCCGATCGGGACCGGGTGGGCTGGCATGACCGGCGGAACGGTCGTACGCGGCGACACACTGCAAGAAACACTGGTGCTCAATACAGTCAAGGAAGCAGTAGACCCGACGGCCACGGGAGACACACCGATCTGGGAACGCGATCCTGATACCGCCAAGCAACGCCTTTTCGATCCAAGTGCACCCAAGGAAGGCGTGATGCCGAACGGCCCTGCTGACTTGGCAACCTGGCAAACCCGACGCATCCGCCTCTTCCCAGAAGGGGACCGCGTCACGAGAGTGCTCGTCTGCAATGGTGACCGCATCCCAGACGCAGGAAAGAATGTTTTCGGCGACCCGATGACGCCATACCGGTACAGCCCGAATCAGAGTAAGAAAGACCTCACCGCGTACTACCCGAAGCCATACGATTCAGAGCGCACCGTGTGGAACTCGATCGATGCGCTCCTTGTCAGTGAAAATGACGCCGGGTTTGGCGGAAAGAACCTGGCCCCGATCAAACCCGCAACACTCGCAAATCTGGCGGAGATTGCCGACGTGACCAGGGAGCAAGAACTGCTCGACATCGCCATTGTCTCCATGGCTTACGGCCCTCAGAGTTCTTCTGTCGGCACCGTGATCAGCGGCGAAATCGGGCTGCCCCTCTATCTGCTGCAGAACAATGAGTATTCCACCACCGACCGGCAACGTGTCCGCGCGGCCGCCCAGGCGGTGCGCGATACAGCGGTTTGCCTCGGCTGGTTTGAAGGACAACTCGCGGTCGCGGCAGGCGGAGAGTACAGCTTCGGCACCAAGTCGGCGGACCGACTCTACGCCCTTCTCGAACCCGAGTTCATGACGTGGCTCCGGAATCTCAACATCGACGACGTAGCCTCCGAGTGCGTGCGCTGGCAGGAACTCGTCCGGGATAGCGCACTCGAGCTTGCAGCGGAACTCGTCCGAGGAGCAGGACCCAAAGCCATGATCGGCCGCCTCGATAGCACTGAAGACGGCAAAGGCCGTGTGATCAACGCCGGATCCATCCATAACCAGCTGCTTCGGAAGCTGCGCGACGCCCTTCCGCTGCTTGCCCAGCGAAACGCCGACCGCACATCACAACAGGGAGAAAACCATGACTAAACCCACCCTCCGCGCCGCAGTAGGGGCAACGGCGACGCGGCTACAGAACCACTACCTAGAGCAAGCCCATACCGCTCTAGGAGCTAGCGCCCGCGGATCGCTTGCCGACCTGCGCAAATATGCCTCAATAGGATTGGAGCATAACCCGCTCGCACTCCAAGACGTGCTCATGCTGCTGCAACCGGAACTCAGTGATCAAGAACTGGGAAAGTCTGACAAGCCCTCCCCAAGCGAGTACGCAGCGTTCTACGCACTCGCCCTGTTCGGGGTCCACATGCAAAGTGCACGCACACCGGCGCACAAGCAGGGAGATTCGTTCGCACTCGCATGTGGTCAGCTCTACAGAAAAACTGAGTCCAACTCAATAAAGCAGCGGTTCGACGCGATGCAGGTTGCTCTGGATTTCCCATCACGGATCACCCATCTACGTTCACTCGTCAGCCTGCTTCGCTCGCAAGACTTGCCGTTTGATTACGGGCAATTCGCCGGGGATCTCCGATCGCTCCAAAACCCAAAGTACCGGGACGGCGTTTTGCTGCGGTGGGGTAGAGACTTCGCCATCGGAACACTCCGGCCCTCTGCCCAGGCAGAAGCACAAGAACTCGACAACGCAATCCGCTAACTTCTACTTTTCGAAAGGACAATCATGTCTCTCATCATCGATATCCACGCACTTCAGACAGTCCCGCCTTCACTCATCAACCGCGACGATACCGGCGCCCCTAAGACAGCCGTGTTCGGCGGCGTCCCACGTCAGCGCGTCTCCTCCCAGTCCTGGAAGCGCGCAATCCGCAAGTACTTCGCCGAGCACTTCGATCCAGAATCCATCGGTGACCGCTCCAAGCGCCTTCCAGAAAAGATCGCGAAGCAGCTCGCCAAAGTTGCCGGCATCTCCGATGAAGACGCCATCAAGCGCACGGAGCAGCTCTTCAACGCTGTAAAGATCAAGACCGTCGTAGAGAAGCCAAAGAAGGGCGACGACACCGAACACAACCCATGGCCACAAACCACCTACCTGATCTTCCTCAGCCCACAGCAAATCGATCGCGCTGTCCGCGAGCTTGCTGAGCGCGACGGTCAGAAGTTCACTAAGGCCGAAGCGACTGCCATTTTGGATACCAACCACAGCGTGGACATGTCTATGTTCGGTCGAATGGTTGCTGACGACGCATCCTTCAATGTCGACGCAGCAGTCCAGGTAGCGCACGCCATCGGCGTGCACGCATCCGCGCCCGAATTCGACTTCTACACCGCCGTCGACGACCTTGCCGAAGAAGGCGAAGAAACTGGTGCAGGGATGCTCGGCACTGTACAGATGATGTCCTCCAGCCTCTACCGCTACGCCACCATCAACGTCGACGGCCTGAAGAAAAACCTCGAGTCCACCGATGCCACGATTAAGGCTGTCGAGCAGTTCATCGAGGCATTCGTCGCGTCCATGCCAACTGGCAAGATCAATACCTTTGCCAACCAGACTCTCCCCGAGCTCGTGTTTGTGACCGTCCGCGATACCCGCCCAGTCTCCCTCGTCACTGCTTTTGAAGACGCGGTGACTGCAACCGAGCAACTCGACCGTCGCCACGTAGCAGCAGCACGTCTTGCCGACGAGGCACGCGCAATTCAGGACACCTACGGCTTCGTCCCCACCAGCCAATACGTCCTCGGTCTCGGCGATATCGCCGCGCCATTCGACGGCCTCGCGGAGCGCGTAACACTGAAGGAGCTGGGCGAACGCGTCGCAGCCGACGTTGCCACCGCACTAGGTGATGACGCATGAGTTCCTCCCTACTCCTCCTACTGAAAGGGCCCCTACAGTCATGGGGTGATGAGTCTCGGCACAAAATACGTGCTACTGCGCTCACACCGACGAAATCGGGCATCATCGGACTCATCGCTGCAGCACAGGGGCGGCGTCGAACGGACCCAGTCGAAGACCTCACTCGCCTCCGGCTCGGAGTGCGCGTTGACCAGTCAGGCAGCCTACTGCGCGACTATCAGACGGCCCAGCCCTGGCTTACCGACCCGAACGCATCCGCGGAGCTCATCACCCGATACTTCCTCAGCGACGCTGCGTTCGTAGTAGCTGTCGAATCGGACGACCGTGCCCTGCTGGAGGGCATCGCGGAAGCACTACGCGCTCCCGCATTCCCACTCTTCATGGGCCGAAGGTCATGTCCGGTGCACCCAGGACTAGTGATCGGCATCGTCGACACCGACGCGGAAACTGCGCTGCGCGAGCATCCTACGTGGCATGCAACAGCACAGCACAAGCGTGAAGCGCCAAAACACGTCAACTTGGCGCTCTACCGGGATGCGGACGAGGAAGAACAAGGCGGAGTCCGGCGACAGGACGTGCCCATAAGCTTCGACCCGCAGCACCGACGCTACGGGTGGCGTGACGTTCTGCGCGTAGAGGACGTCGCTATCGATAATCCGGATGGAACTGAATCGCTGGTGGACAGTGACGTTTTCTTCGAAACGGTGATCAAGGCATGAGCAATACATTCACAAGGATCCTCATTAACCCCGCCCGACGCCAAGGCAGGCGACTGCTCACCGACTCCCAAGCGATGCACGCCGCCGTACGCAGTGCGTTCCCGCCGGATCTCGATGAGACTGCAGGGCGGGTGCTGTGGCGCGTCGATAGCCAAGAACACACCCACGTGCTCTACATCGTGGGGCCCGGAAAGCCGACCGCTGACTCCATCGTGGAACAAGCAGGGTGGGATACCCGGCCGGCGAAAATCGCCGACTACAGCCGCTTCCTCGACAGCATCATGAAAGGGCAGCGTTGGAAGTTCGAACTCGTTGCCAACCCAACGTATAGCGAGTTTCAGCAGGGTAAACGGGGCAAGATCAAGGCGCACGTTTCCCCGCGTCACCAGCTTGCTTGGCTGCGTAAAAAGTCACTCGCACATGGGTTTGCGCTGGCACCAGGGCTCGATGACGAGGTCAACGACGAAGAGCGCGCACACTGGGACGCGTTTGAAGCACCGGCAGTCATCCAAAGCTGGACCGACGTGTTCCACCGGAAGAAAGCCGACGGCACCAAAGGCAGGCCCGTACGGATCGCCAAGGCCCGTTTTTCCGGAGTCCTGGAAGTCACTGACGTCGAGGCTTTTCGACGCACCCTCACCCAAGGCATCGGACGTGGTCGCGGCTACGGCTGTGGCCTCCTGACGCTAGCCCCATCAAATAGGTGCTGAGATGCCAACACCTGACGAACTGCCGATCACTCGCCGTGCACTCGCGCGAATGAGTGATCGGCTGTCCTTCCTTTACGCGGAACGGTGCGTGGTCAACCGTGACGGCAACGCGTTGACGATCACCGACCAACGCGGCACCGCACACGTCCCCGCGACACAACTTGCGGTGCTCCTGCTCGGCCCCGGAACCCGGATCACCTACGCCGCGATGGCACTCCTCGGCGACGCAGGCACCAGCACAGTTTGGGTCGGCGAGCGCGGTGTCCGGTACTACGCCTCCGGCCGCCCACCCGCGAAGTCATCGCGGATGGCGCTGCTCCAAGCGGAAGTCGTAACGCACCAGCGCAAACGGCTTGACTGCGCCCGGAAAATGTACAGCCTCAGATTCCCGGGAGAGGACGTGTCCACTCTCACCATGGCGCAGCTGCGCGGCAGGGAAGGCTCCCGCATGAAACGTGTCTACGCCGCCGAAGCCGAACGAACCGGCGTGTACTGGGACCGACGAAGCTACGACCCGCACGACTTCGACTCCGGCACACCCATCAACCAAGCGCTCACTGCGGCAAGCGCAGCGCTCTACGGCATTGCTCACGCAGTCATTGCCGGGCTTGGGTTCGTTCCCGCACTCGGAGTTGTCCACACCGGAACAGACCGCGCGTTCGTCTACGACATCGCCGACCTGTACAAAGCCGAGATCGCCATCCCCGCCGCGTTCGACGCAGTAGCTGAAGCGAAAGGGAAACCGCATATCGAGGTGCGACGGAAGGTGCGCGACGCTGTCGTCGAAAAGCGACTGATGCAGCGCATGGTCAAAGACCTCCAATACGTCATGGACGTACCCGAAGAAGAACTCTACAGCGATGTCGAACTGATGCTGTGGAGCGAATTGGAAGTCATCTCTGCAGGCGTCAACTGGGCAGAGGAAGAGGCACTGCAATGATGGTGCTCATCGTCACCGCATGCCCGGCGGGCCTGCGCGGCGACCTGACAAAGTGGCTCATGGAACTCAGCCCAGGTGTCTTCGTGGGCACCCCATCAGCTCGCATCCGAGACCTACTCTGGGACCGCACCATCGAGCTCTGCAAAGACGGCAGGGCACTGCTCGTCTACAGCTCAAATAACGAGCAAGGCATGGAGTTCCGCGAGCACCGGCACGCCTGGAAACCGACAGACTTCGACGGCATTACGCTCATGATGCGCGAGAACGCGCGAGCACCAAAACGGCGCACCGGGTGGAGCAAGGCACGACGGCAGCGCATCGCATACGAGCGAGACAGGCGGACTTCGTCTTAGGTCGTGGCCACGGACGGGGAGATTGACATGCCTGGGTGGTCGAAAGGGTAGGCCTGAAATAGTTCCCGCGTCCGGGAACTATTTTGGGTTTGGGCCGATTCCGGTCGACCAACACTTACGTTTCCCCAGTTCGCGACGACTGTCCACGAAGAAAGGTCCCCGGTTTCAAAAAACGTTGGGAACTTTCTCGGCGGGCGACGGGTGGCGGGCGAGGCTAGGGGCGTCGAAAAATAATAAGCACTGAGGGAGCCGAACACGCCGTTTTTACGTCTAAACGGTATGAACACTCTCTACAACGGCATGACCATCGACCTCGACACGCCCCTGATCCACCAAAAACAGCGAACACCAAACCATGCATACCAGCAGGTCAGCGTGCGTCGCTACCTACAAAACGAACACTGCCTGCAACCATGGCAAGTCCAAAACAATGCGCGCTACCACCCCAAAAACGTCAGGTATCACGCCCCGGCAGCAGTCCGTGCAATCGCACACGCGGTAGAACAACCCGGCAGCATCATCGCCGGATTCTCGGCACTCGCGCTCTACGGCTTGCCCTATCTCGTCGAAGGCGCTGACACCACCCTGGTGACCACCTCCGGCCACACCAGCGTAGCCGGGGCCTGCCGTCCGACAATCCGCCGATCACGGATCTCACTTGCAACATGGACCGTCACCCACCGAGGTGTATCACTGCAAGCGGTCACACCACTCACCGCCGTAATACAGGCACTTGTGCAGGTCAAACGTGGTGAGCACCTGTGGAGAACCGTCACTGTAGAGGGGCTGGCCCCCGAAGAGGTCAGAGGTATCCAACTAGTTGACTGTGTGCGACGTTTTTGGGGCATCACACCCAGCAGCATCGCCAAGGCAGCTAGGCACAAAATTGACGCCACATGGCTGCACAAGGTGCTACGACACAGCAGCGTATTGGCGGACTCACCAAAAGAAACTGAAATGCGCCTGCTGGTTGCCGCCCTGGCCAACCGGTACGGCTGCACGGTCGAAGAACAAGTGCCACTGAGGGTCGGTGACCAGCTTGTCACAGTGTTTGACCTTGCCATTCCCGAGTTGAAGATTGCCGTCATGTACGACGGCGCACATCACTCCGATTACCAACAGCGGAATAAGGACTCCTCCATCACCTTAAAGATGATTCGGCAAGGTTGGACACCGGCGCGGTGCTCGGCAGCCACAATGTTTGAGTGCCTCACCTTGATCGAAGAGCTGATGCAGGAAGGCCGGGTTCGTGTGCAGACCAGAAAAGTTCCCAACGGATTTTGAATAACGGGAACTTTCTTCGTGGACATGCGTCGCCACCTGCGGAAACACGAGTGCCGGTCGACGGGAACGGGCCTGAAAGCCGAAATCGTTCCCGGGCGCGGGAACTTTTTCGGAGGGGCAAGGCGGGGCGGAGCTGGGGACGTGGCAGGGCCCTACGCCCCGGCCTTGGCCGCCCTCCGCACCTGCAGCGCGCCGACGAACCCGAGGGCCAGGAAGGCGGTGGCGGCGAGGAGGGACCAGCGGGCGGCGTCGGCCATGCCCTCGCTGAGCGCCTGCACGACGGCGGCGGTTTGGTCGCCGAATGCGCTGGCTGTGCCCTCCATGCGGAGTTGGGTGATGGCGGAGCCGGCGGATTGGCGGGTGGTGGAGGAGGTGGCGTCGGCAAGGGGGCCGGTGATGCCGGCGGCCGTGAGGGTCTTGGGGAGGGTGATGGCGAGGGCCATCGAGCAGACGGAGCCGGAGACCGCGGTGCCGAGGGCGGAGCCGATCTGGCGGACGGTGCTTTGCGTGGCGGAGCCTTGGCCGGAGCGCTGTACCGGAATATCCCGGAGCACGGTGCCGGTGAGCTGCGCCGATGCCAGACCCAGGCCGAGGCCGTAGAGGGTGAGTGGGGCGGCGATGAGCCAGCCGCTGGTGTTTGCACCCATCACGGAGGCGAGGATGATGACGCCCACAACCTCGAGGGCGAGGCCGATCAGGACGGTGCCCGGCGCGCCGAAGCGGGCGGCGACGTGGCGGGCGGCCGCGCCGGAGAGGAATGCGCCGACGGCCATCGCGGCCAGGACTAGGCCGGCGGACATGACGGACAGGCCCAGCGCATTAATAAGGTAGAGCGGCAAGATGAAGATGATGGCGAACTCGCCGATGGCGACGGCGCCGGCGGTGATGTTGCCCCAGGAGAAGGTGGAGTAGGAGAACAGGCCCAAGTCCAGGAGCGCGGAGCGTTCCACACGCTTGCGGTGCTGCTCCCAGCGGATGAAGAGGGCGAAGGCCACGGCGGAGATCGCAAGTGACACGGGGACGGGGGAGACCGGGGCGGTGGTGGACCAGGTCCAGCCGAACACGGTCAGGGGTTCCTTGGGAGTCCACCAGCCGAGGTCGGGTGCCTCGATGATGGCGAAGACGAGGGTGCCGAAGGCGATGGCGCTGAGCTGGGCGCCGTCGACATCGATGCCGGGGAGTTTGTCGGGGCTGCGGGTCTCGCGGACGGTGAGCACCGCGCCGATGGCGACGAGCATACCAATTGGCACGTTCACCAGGAAGATCCAGTGCCAGGACACCCACTGCGTCAGTGCGCCACCGGCCAGGGGGCCGACGGCGGCTGCGCCCGAGATCACGGCGCCCCACACGCCGAAGGCGGCAGCGCGGTACTTGCCGCGGAAGACCGCGTTTACCGTCGAAAGGGTTGACGGCATGATGAGGGCCGCGCCGACGGCTTGCACTGCACGGGCGGAAATGAGGGTCGAGGCGGACGTCGAAAAGCCGGCGAGGACGCTGCCCGCGACGAACACCCCGAGGCCCGCGAGGAAGGCGCGCTTGCGGCCCCACGAATCCGCAATCTTGCCCGTGGACAGCAACAACGCGGCGAGCAGCACCGCGTACAGGCTGTTCACCCACTGTGCCTGGGTGAGGTCCAGGCCGAGGTCAGTAATTATCGACGGCAACGCCACGCCAACGATCGTGCCGTCGAGAACGATGACCCCGAGCCCCACCGAGAGGACGGCGAGGCTGATCCAGTCGCGACGCGTTGGCGTGGTGACCTCTACTTCGCTCATCACTAGCGCCTTACTGATTCTTGCTCAACAGGCTTGAGCGCGCGACCGAGCGCCGCCATGAACAGGCCCAACGCAATCGTGATCGCGATGTGGCCCAAGCCCGCGATGCCCGCGATCATCGCCGTGGACTCCTTGCCCTGCACAGTAAGGATGCCGTGCCAGACCATCATTCCCGAGGTCATGAGCACGCCGACGTTGTACACCCAGAAGAACCACGTGAACAGCTTGCCGGACCGCGACACCCGGAACAGTTTCTCCAACACCAAGAAAATCAACGACATGACGAACCCGAGCACCAGCAAGTGCGTGTGCGTCACGCCGAGCTGCGTGAACTGGCCCTCCGGGAAATCATTCGCGCGGGTGAACTCGCGGTAGAACAACCCCGCGCCCAGACCAAGCACCAAGTACAACACTGCTGCCCTGTACAACTTCTGCACCTTGCACACTCCTTCTACAACCGCCAACACCGGCGGGAAATCCATTGACACCATCAATGGTGCTGGAGCGGGCGCAGAAAGTAATCGCGCAGCAGGTTGAATGTTGCGTCAACCGAACGGTTGAGTGGGGTTAGCGCTTGAGCCCATCCACGAACCGCGCGATCACAGGCTCGCCCAGCAGGTACGCGGCGTAGAGACCCAGCCCACTCACGCCGATCACGATCGACAGCGTGAGCCCAAGGACCATGTCCTCCTGCTGCCGACTCAGGGGTTCCCCGGCCTTGATCTTCGAGGACAACACCTCAAACTCGTTGGCCACTCGCTTCATCCAGGGCTGGCCGGGTGGGCGCGTCCTGGTTTCCGGGGCGAGGAGGCCAGGGGCGTCGTCGTGAATCCCGCACGACTCGGGCTGCGTGCGCGTGTAGGAGGGAACTTCCGTGCTGGCACGGCAGGACTTCGCGGTTACGGAGGTGAGTTTCCACTCGTACCAGGGCTTACCCTGCGGAGTTTCGGTACTGCTGGTCTGCGAGATCACGCCAACGAATGAGAGGGGGTTGCCGGAGTCATCGACGAGCCAGGCGGGCCCGCCCGAGTCGCCCTGGATGAAGGTCTCGTCGGCCTCGACTTTGATCACGCCGTCGCCCGCGCCCTGGATATGCCCGCACACAACCTTGCGTTGCTTCACTGAGTTCGCGCACACTTCCATGTCGGCTTCGAGGGAGTCGTAATCGGCAATTGCATCGCCCGAAAACAGGTTCTGGCCTGCGATGATATCCTCGTACAGTCGCACGGCCATGACGTCGTCGTTTTTGAAGCGGGCGTCGATAAGCCCGGCGCGAGTGCTGTAGCCCACCGCTTGACTCTTCTTGTACAGGATCTCTCCCGCGTCCTGTGAGAAGCAGTGGCGCGCGACGTACGCAGTTTTCGATGCCGCGTCGACATAGCCGACCTGGCACTTCGTGATGCCCACCTCAACAACATCACCCTGGTTCACCACGACGCCGGCGGTGTAGCGCACGGAACTGAGGTCCGCAGCAGCGTTGGGAGCGGCGGCGCCCGCTAGCGCCAGCGTTGCGGCTAGCGCTACAGCTCCGAGTTTAGTTGCGCGTTGCACCTGCGCACCTTTTGGGTGAAAAGCAACATAGTTAAAGACATCTTAGTCTAGTCCACCGCTACGTTTCTCATGTTTCACGTGAAACACACCGGGGTTAACCCATAGACCCGGGCGCACCACAGCTGTACTATGGGGTCAATCTTTAGGATGATGAAAGGGAAATCATGCAGGAACAGCCAACGACAGACGAGATATTCGCAGCTCACGAGGGTGGAAAGCTCTCCATCCAATCACGGATGGAGGT
This sequence comes from Corynebacterium sp. NML98-0116, assembly GCF_001767255.1. Taxonomy (GTDB): domain Bacteria; phylum Actinomycetota; class Actinomycetes; order Mycobacteriales; family Mycobacteriaceae; genus Corynebacterium; species Corynebacterium pseudogenitalium. The sequence continues at coordinate 20,592 of NZ_CP017639.1, read as the reverse complement.
GAACACCATGCGGGACCTCGCCATCTGCTACACGCCGGGGGTAGCGGAAGTGTGCGAGGCGATCGCACAAGAGCCCGCCAAGGCACGCCACTACACGGGGGCAGGGAACACCGTCGCCGTCGTCACCGACGGCACCGCGGTCCTCGGGCTCGGCGACATCGGACCGCTGGCATCACTGCCCGTCATGGAAGGCAAAGCCCAGCTCTTCCAGCAGTTCGCCGGGCTGAACTCCTTCCCGATCGTCCTCGACACCCAGGACGTCGACGAAATCGTCGACACCGTCGTGCGAATCGCGCCCTCCTTCGCGGCCATCAACCTCGAAGACATCGCCGCGCCACGCTGCTTCGACATCGAACGCCGCCTCGACGAACGCCTCAACATCCCCGTCATGCACGACGACCAGCACGGCACCGCCGTCGTTATCTATGCGGCACTACGCAACGCCGCGCGCGTCCTCGGCCGCACCCTCGCCGACCTGCGCGTGGTCATCTCCGGCGCCGGAGCCGCGGGCATCGCATGCGTCGACATGCTTCTCGACGCCGGCATCCACGACATCATCGTCCTCGACTCCCAAGGCCCCATCCACGCCGACCGCGCCGGCCTCACCCCCGTCAAACAGTCCCTCGCCGCGCGCACCAACCCGCGCAACATCCACACCACCGTCGACGACGCCCTCCGCGACGCCGACACCTTCATCGGACTGTCCCGCGGCCACATCACCGAAGAGCAAGTCCTCCTCATGGCCGAGGCACCCATCCTGTTCTCGCTGGCCAACCCCACCCCGGAGATCGAGCCGGAGGTTGCGCGGAAGCACGGAGGGGTCGTCGCAACGGGGCGCTCAGACATGCCCAATCAAATCAACAACGTCCTCGCGTTCCCCGGCATCTTCCGCGGCGCCATCGACGCCGGCGCCACCCGCATCACCCGCCCCATGCTGCTCGCCGCCTCCGAAGCCATCGCCTCACTTATCGACGCCCCCACCGCCCACAACATCGTCCCCCAAGCACTCGACCCCCGCGTGGCACCGGCCGTCGCCAAGGCGGTAGCGGACGCCGTATGAGGCTGTATACCCTAGGGTTTTCCCACAAACGCGCCGAAGAGTTCTTCACGATCCTGCGAGACAACAACATCTCGCGGGTCGTGGATATCCGCAGGTCAAACACCAACCAGCTCGCAGGGTTCACCAAAATGCACGACCTGGAATACTTCCTGCGCACCATCCTCGACATGCCCTACCTCCACGAGCTGACCCTCGCATCAAGCCACGAGCTCATGCACGCCTACCGGCATAACGAGATCCCCTTCGACAAGTTCGCCGCGGCACTACGCGCCGAGTACGACGAACGCCACGCCGCCGACCTCGACCGCGACACCTTCTCCGACGTAGTACTACTGTGCTCCGAAGCCGACCCGAGCACCTGCCACCGCATCGTCGCCGCCAACTACCTTGCCGAACACTGGGACAACGTAGAAGTCATCCACCTATAGCCCCTGAGCTGGGACAATGCTAGGAGTTGTGTAATTATAGAAGGCACGCTACAATCGCGTATGAGCCTCCTGCCCACGGATTCCCCCCGAGTCCGGTTGAGCACTCAACACCCCCCCATTTTCGAGTGCGAGAGCGCAGGGGGTTCACTCTTTGCGTTTTTATGTTTGAGGCCCTTGCAGGCAGGCCCCGGCCCCGCACCAAATTCCTGGATTTTGGGAAGTGGCGTTGGCAAAAGCCCAGGTCGGGGGTTGGGGCCAGGTGGGAATGTGGTGCGTACACAGAGGCCTCAGTGCCAAGAGGCGCATGTTTGAATTCCGGCCTCCGCATTTCCGCAGTTCATAAATGTGCTAGAGGTTATCGGTTGCGTTGTTTGGCACTGGCACGCCGAGATACGACACCACATTCCTGGATTTTGGGAAGCGGCGTCGATAAAAGCCCAGGTTGGGGGTCGGCCAGGTAGGAATGTGGTGCACACCAAGCACGGACTGACACCAAATTCCCTGTTTTGGGAAGCGGCGTCGATAAAAGCCCAGGTCGGGGGTCGGCCAGGAGGGAATGTGGTGCGTACACAGAGGCCTCAGTGCCAAGAGACGCATGTTTGAATTCCGGCCTCCGCATTTCCGCAGTTCATAAATGTGCTAGATGTTATAGGTTGCGTCTTTTGGCACTGGCACGCCGAGATACGACACCAAATCCCGGGGTTTTTTGAAGTGGCGTCGATAAAAGACCAGGTCGTTGAGACTGCGTGAGGGAATGTGGTGCGCGGGGAGGGGCGGGTTCGGGTATGGGGATGTCGGTGGGTACACTGCTGGCGTAATCGCAACCCCTAAGAAGGAGTCCTTTCCTATGCGTCACCACGCCGTAGCCGCAACGTTGTTGACCGCAACACTGCTGGTCACCGGGTGTACCGCCGAAAACTCAGCAGAAAACTCAGCCGAAAACACAGCCGAGGAGACGACCCAAACAACCCAGGAGGACACGACCCGCCTGCTCACAGACATCGACGGCACAGACGTGCGGGTGCCGAAGCAGGTGACCCGGTTGGCGGACACGTGGGACGTCAATAATCAGTTTGTGCTGATGCTTGGTGGCGGGGACACCCTGGTGGCCACCACTGAGGAAGCGAAGCGGCTGCCATGGCTGACGAAGATCTACCCGCACGTCACGGAACTGCCGACGCCGGCCTCCGGGACGCGCCTCAACGTCGAAGAGCTGAAGGAAATCAACCCAGAAATGCTCCTAACCTCCTCGAAGGAACAGGTCGAGGCGGCACGTGCGCAGGGGATCCCGGCGGCGAGGGTCGACTTTGATGACTTTGAGCAGCTGATGAAGTCCGTGCGCATTACGGCGAACGCGCTGGGCACCGAGGAGGCCGACCAGAAGGCGACCGAGTACGTGACCTACATGGAGCGCAACCTGAAGATGGTCGCGGACCGCCTGGGCGGCATGCCGGGGGAGAAGAAGCCGAAGGTGCTGCATATCGTTGGCGGGGAGGACGTCACGCAGGCGGACGGGCCGGACTCCCTGGTGGGGGAGTGGGTTGCAGCGACGGGGGCTCGCAATGTGATCGAGGAGGTTGTGGACGTCACGACCGTCACCCCGCAAGACATTGTCGACGCCGCTCCGGACTTCATCATCGTGGGCGGTATGGAGGCGCAGCTGGGCGTCGATAAGCTGGTGAATGATCCTGCACTGGCGAACGTGCCTGCGGTGAAGCAGGGCAACGTGGTGAAGAACCCGGTGGGGACGTCGAACTGGGGCCGCTACTCGGCGGAGGAAGCGCTGCAGCTGCTGTGGGCAGCGAAGCTGTTCCACCCGGAGAAGTTTGAGGACGTCGACCTGGTTGCTGAGACGCAACAATTCTACTCAACGTTCTACGGATACGAGCTGAGCACCGAGGACGCGCAGCGGATCCTGGACGGCGAGGGCCCGGCGGCTTAAAAAAATTCTAAGAAGGCAAAGAAAAACCCGGCACCTCGTGTTCTAGGTGCCGGGTCTCTGCTTCGAATTTCTCTACTTGGGACTATACGGAACCAGCTGCGAAAAGGGGAATACCCGTAAGAAAATCGGCCTAAACTTTAAAGACAGGGGACAACGAAGGTTTCTTAACTTTCTCTTAATTTCGCGCTGACCTTAGGGTATTCCAAATAGAAAAAAGTTTGAAAAACGGGGACACGTCACGCAGTTCAGCCCCGTACGGGGGGAGGATGTAACGGGGGTAGCGGGAGTGTGACTCGCGACATAGCGAGTATGGGCTTGTGATTCCAGATGGTAGGTTAAGGGAGTACCTTATCCCCACTACGGAACGTTCGGCACGTACCTGCCGATGGAGGACCACATGGCATCAGTAACTTACGACAACGCAACGCGCATCTACCCGGGTGCGACCACACCGAGTGTCGACAAACTCAACCTTGAAATCGCGGACGGGGAGTTCCTCGTCCTCGTCGGCCCGTCCGGCTCCGGTAAGTCGACCGCGCTGCGCATGCTCGCCGGTCTCGAGGACACCAACGAAGGCCACATCCGCATCGGCGACCGCGACGTCACCCACGTCAGCCCGAAGGACCGCGACATCGCGATGGTCTTCCAGAACTACGCCCTGTACCCGCACATGACCGTGCGCGAGAACATGGGCTTCGCGCTGAAGATCGCCGGCATGGACAAGGCCGAGATCGACAAGCGAGTGGAAGAGGCCGCGAAGACCCTCGACCTGACTCAGTACCTCGACCGCAAGCCGAAGGCACTGTCCGGTGGTCAGCGCCAGCGCGTGGCTATGGGCCGCGCCATCGTGCGCAAGCCACAGGTCTTCCTTATGGACGAGCCACTGTCCAACCTGGACGCGAAGCTGCGTGTGCAGACCCGTACCCAGATCGCGAACCTGCAGCGCCGCATGGGCGTAACCACGCTGTACGTCACCCACGACCAGACGGAAGCCCTCACCATGGGCGACCGCATCGCCGTCCTGAACTTCGGCGTCCTGCAGCAGGTCGGCACCCCGCGTGAGCTCTACGATCACCCGAACAACGTCTTCGTCGCAGGCTTCATCGGCTCCCCGGCCATGAACCTGTCCACCTTCGACGTCGACCTGAACGAGAAGGTGGCCAAGCTCGGCCGCGCCTCCATCCCGCTTTCCGACGAGCACATCTCCCACCTCACCGTGGAAGACGACGGCCAGGTCATCCTCGGCTTCCGCCCAGAGTCCCTGCAGGTCGTCGACGAGACCGCGAAGCACTCCATCCCGGTCGAGATCGACTTCGTGGAGGAGCTCGGCTCCGACTCCTACCTGTACGGCCACCTCGCAGGCGGCGGCTGGAAGGAAGAGGGCCTCGAGGAGGAAACCTCCGGCCAGATCGTGGTGCGCACCGCGCCACTGTCCGGCGTGATGAAGGGCGACGTAGTCCACGTCCAGATCGTCGACGGCGGACTCCACGTATTCAGCAAGGCAACCGGCCAGCGGATCTAAGGACACACATTGCGCGAGAAACTCAGCGTTGTCTCGCCCGTCTACGCACCGACGTTGCTGAAAATGCCGTGGGCGCAGCCACTCGAGGACTGGTCCTCCGACCTCCTCGCGGCGCTGCCCCGCGGCATTTCGCGACACACGGTGCGCCTCATCGAAGCCGACGGGCTAGTTTTCGCAGTCAAGGAAATCGGCGGGGAAGTCGCCTACCACGAGTACAACATGCTCCGGAGGCTCCAAGAGCTCGACGCCCCCTGCGTCGTCCCCGTGGCCGTCATCACGCACCGCGTAGACGAGAACGGCGAGGAACTCACCCCCTGCCTGGTCACGGAGCACCTGCGGTTCTCACTCCCGTACCGCGACGTGTTCTCCCGCGACATCACCGTCGACACCATCAACAAGCTAGTGCGCGCCCTGGCGGTGCTGCTGGTGCGCCTGCACCTGCTCCACTTCTACTGGGGCGACGTCTCCCTGTCCAACACCCTGTTCCGGCGCGACGCCGACCAGTTCTCCGCCTACCTCGTCGACGCCGAAACCGGCGAATTCCACGACCCCATCTCCGACGGACGACGCCTCTACGACGTCGACGTCGCCCGCGTCAACATCATCGGCGAGATGATGGACCTGCAGGCAGGCGGCTACCTCCGCGAGGACGTCGACGTGATCACCCTCGGCAACGACATCGCCTCCACCTACAACGAACTGTGGGACCTGATGACAGGGGAGCTCATCGTCGAAGGTGACGCGTTCGGGGCGATCGCTGGGCGCGTCGCAAAGATTAATGAGCTGGGCTTCGACGTCGGCGAAGTCGAGATCGAACACGACGGGGAAGACACCTACCGGGTGATCATCGAGCCCGCCGTGTTCTCCACAGGCTTCTACCAGAAAAAGCTGCTGCGGCTCACCGGGCTGGAGGTGCAGGACCGGCAGGCGCAGCGCCTCCTCGGCGAGATGGAGGTGTACCGCGCCGTGCGCTACGGCGGCAAGCTCCCCCTCGAAGCCGTCGCGCACCGCTGGATGGTGAAGAACTACGAACCCATCGTGGAACTCATCCCGCCGCAGCTGCGCGAGAAGCTCGAGCCCGCCCAAATCTTCCACGAAATCCTGGATCACCGCTGGTTCATGAGCCAAAATGACCAGCGCTACGTCACCTTGGCCGAGGCGGCGCAGTCCTATTTCGATCATGTGCTGCCGGGGCATCCGGACGAAGCAATCGTCTATAAATTACCCCCGGAGATGTGACGCGGGCCATAATGTTTGCCGTGCTCCATAAATGGTCACTATGCTGAGGTAGTACCTTATAACGCGCCGTGAACCGCATCGGGTAACGCTGGCAAGGAGCACGGCTACACATGAAGGATGGCCCATAAAGAAATTCACGCGAGCTTTTGCCTCAACCGCTGTCGCAGCACTGGCAGCATCCGCCCTCGTCGCCTGTGGCGGCGGTGGCGACACCGAAGGTCCGAACGTCTACTTCCTCAACTTCAAGCCTGAGCAGGACGCGACCTACCAAGCAATCGCCGAAGAGTACACCGCAGAAACTGGCGTCCCAGTCAAGGTCGTCACCGCGGCATCCGGCAACTACGAGCAGACCCTGCGCACCGAGGTCGGCAAGTCCGACGCTCCGACGCTCTTCCAGATGAACGGCCCAACCGGCTTCAAGACCTGGAAGGACTACACCGCAGACCTGTCCGACTTCTCCCTCGCGCAGGACCTCAACGAGGACGTCACCCCGCTCACCGCGGAAGACGGCACCGTGCGCGGCATCCCGTTCGCAGTTGAAGGCTTCGGCATCATCTACAACGAGGAAATCACTGACAAGTACTTCGCACTGCCAAACCCGGCAGTCGCCTCCATGGACGAAGTCAAGAACTTCGAATCCCTGAAGAAGCTCGCCGAAGACATGCAGTCGAAGAAGGACGAGCTCGGCATCGACGGCACCTTCGCCTCCACCTCGCTCACCAGCGGTGAGGACTGGCGCTGGCAGACCCACCTGGCCAACGGCCCGATGCACTTCGAGTTCGAGGACCTCGGCACCACCGACGCAGAGGACGTCACCTTCAAGTACAACAAGGAGTTCAAGAACCTCTTTGACCTGTACCTGAACAACTCCACCATCGCGCCGACCCTGGCACCGTCCAAGGCAGTCTCCGACTCCATGGCAGAGTTCGCACTCGGCCAGGCAGCCTTCGTCCAGAACGGTAACTGGGCATGGTCGCAGATCGCCGACGTCAACGGCAACGTCGTGAAGGAAGACAAGATCAAGTTCCTCCCGATGTACATGGGCCTCCCAGATGAGGAGAAGACCGGCATCAACGTCGGCACCGAGAACTACCTCGCCATCAACGCCAAGGCTCCAGAAGAGGACCAGCAGGCCACCAAGGACTTCCTGAACTGGCTGTTCACCTCCGAGGCAGGCAAGAAGCACGTCATCGAGGACCTCGGCTTCATCGCGCCGTTCAAGAACTACACGGAGACCGACGTCCCGGCAGACCCACTGGCACGCCAGGTGCAGGAGGCAATCTCCAACACCGAGCTGACCACCCTGCCATGGGACTTCCAGTTCTTCCCATCCCAGCAGTTCAAGGATGACTTCGGCGGCAACCTCGCCCAGTACGCATCCGGCAACATGGAGTGGGCAGACGTCGTCGCTAAGTTCAGCGAGGACTGGAAGGCCGAAAAGGGCTCCAACTAAGCACTGAACATGTTGTAAACCAGAGCGCGGGGTGTGCGAACAGCGCACTCCGCGCTTTTTATTCCCCAGATAGGCACCACAAATGCAGCAATCACTGAAGAAATACTTCCCAATCTTCGTACTGCCGACGCTGCTTGCGTTCTTGATCGCCTTCCTTGCCCCATTCGTCATTGGTTTCCTGCTGTCATTCACCAGCTTCCACACCATCACCGACGCAACCTGGGTAGGAGTCGACAACTACGTCCAAGCGTTCCAAGCACGAGAAGGCTTCGTCCGAGCGTTCGGATTCACCGCCCTCGTCTCCATCGTTTCCATCATCACCGTCAACGTCTTCGCGTTCGCAATCGCTTGGACACTGACACGGAAACTCAAAGGCACCAACTTCTTCCGCACCGTATTCTTCATGCCGAACCTCATCGGCGGCATCGTCCTCGGCTACACATGGCAATCCATGATCAACGCCGTGCTCGCCCAATACGGCACCACGATCGTCTCCGACTGGAAGTACGGCTACCTCGGCCTGGTCATCCTCATTAACTGGCAGCTCGTCGGCTACATGATGATCATCTACATCGCCGGCCTGCAGAACGTGCCACCAGAGCTCATCGAAGCAGCAGAACTCGACGGCGTCTCCAAGTGGGAAATGCTCCGCCACGTGACCATCCCAATGATCATGCCGTCCATCACCATCTGCCTCTTCCTGACCCTGTCCAACACCTTCAAACTCTTCGACCAGAACCTCGCGCTCACCAACGGTGCACCAGGCGGCGCAACCGAAATGGTCGCTCTGAACATCGTCAACACGATGTTCCTGCGCAACAACGTCGAGGGCGTCGGCCAAGCAAAGGCCGTCATCTTCGTCGTAGTGGTCGTCGTCATCGCAATGTTCCAGCTGCGCGCAACACGCAGCAAGGAAGTGGAGGCATAACCCATGGCAACCAAAACAAAGGCACCCGTCACCGCCTCCGAGGCGAGCGTCAGCGGCCCAGCCAAAGTACTCATCTACGCGGTGCTGGTATTCCTCACCGTGGTCTTCCTCGGACCAATCGTGTTCATCTTCCTGAACTCCTTCAAGCAGAAGTTCGCAATCTCCAACAACCCATTCGCCATTCCACTCGGCGACATGTGGGCCGGATTCGAAAACTACATCACCGGCATCCAAGGCGAAGGCTTCGCGTGGGCCATCGTGTGGTCATTTACCATCACGATCCTCTCCGTCGCCTCCATCGTCTTCTTCTCCTCGATGACGGCCTACTACATCACCCGCGTGAAAACGTGGTGGACGTCCACGCTGTACTACCTGTTCGTGTTCTCCATGGTCATCCCGTTCCAGATGGTGATGTTCCCAACCGTCACCATCGCCGACCGCCTCGGCCTGGCCAACCCGCTCGGCATGGTGGTGCTCTACACCGGCTTCGGTGCAGGCCTATCCGTCTTCATGTTCGCCGGCTTCGTCAAGTCAATCCCGCTCGAGATTGAAGAAGCAGCAACCATCGACGGCTGCAGCCCACTGCAAACGTTCTTCCGCGTCGTCCTCCCGATGCTCAAGCCAACCGCAGTGACCGTCGCCATCCTCAACGCAATGTGGGTCTGGAACGACTACCTGCTGCCATACCTCGTCATCGGCCTGTCCACCCCATACCGCACCATCCCAGTGGTCATCCAGCAGTTCGTTGGATCCCAGGGCAACCGCGACATGGGCGCAATGATGGCAATGCTCGTGCTCGCCATCGTCCCGATCATCATCTTCTACATGTCTTCCCAGAAGCACATCGTGGAAGGTGTCGCAGCTGGCGCCGTGAAGGGATAACATTCTGGCGTGAGCCTTTTCAATCCCGATTCCCGATTTATGTCCGCCTTCACCTTGATGGCGGACATTGTCATTGTCAACATGCTTTTCGTGCTGTCCAGCCTGCCCATCGTGACAGGCGGCATGGCGATCCGCGCCGCGAACGTCGTCACCGGCTACATGGTCGAAGGGCGCGGCTCCCGCTACGGGCTGCACTACCTCCGCGAGTTCCGCTACGGCGGCGGCAAATTCGGCGGCGCCTCCACGCAGTGGTGGGGGATCCTCGTCGCCATCGCCCTCGGAGTCATCTACCAACAGTGGGTCATCTTCCAAGCAGGTATCGACGGCCACCTCCTCAACCTCACGCAAGGACTCACCCTGTCCGGCATCCTCATCATCGCCGGCATCAGCGTGTGGTTCTTCGCCCTCCAGGCGCAGCTGGACCTCCAGGCGACCTCAGAAGGGCAGCAAAAAGCGCCCCTGGGCGAAACCCTGGGGCGCTCCGTGATCCTCACGTTCCAGCAACTGCCACGCACCCTCGGCGCACTCCTGTGCATCGGGGCGGCGGCATCCCTGCCGCTGTGGACCTCAGTTGCCGTGTGGATCCCCGCCTACTTCTTTTTGGTGCCGGCGCTCACGCTGTTTCTTGTACAGCTGCTCGTCGCGGCACCGCTCGGGCGGGGACTCGCTAGCGACTAGTGACTTCCTTGGCGCGTTCCATATCCTGCGTGACGATCTTGCCCTTCGCGAAACGGTTCACAATCATCGCGATCGCGCCGTCACCGGTCACGTTCGCCGCGGTACCGAAGGAGTCAACCACAATGTAAGCGGCGATCATCAGGGAGATCATCGACTCGTCGAAGCCCAGGTTCGCCTGCAGCAGGCCAACCGCGGCCATGATCGCGCCACCAGGCACGCCCGGCGCAGCAATCATCATGATGCCGAGCAGCAGCACGAAGCCGACGACCGCGCCACCGGTGATCGGCAGCTGCGCCATGAACACAATCGCCAGGGCGTAGAGCGTAATCTTCATCATCGAACCAGACAGGTGAATCGTCGCGCACAGCGGCACGATGAAGCCCGCCACGTTCTCGTCCACCTTGTTCTTCAGGGTGGACTGGTAGGTGACCGGAATCGTCGCCGCGGAGGACGACGTACCCAGCGCCGTGAAGTACGCCGGCAGCATGTTCTTCAGCGCCGTGAACGGGTTCTGACCCGCCACAGCACCAGCGATCAGGTACTGGCCCAGCACGATCACGATCGTCATGCCGACCGAGAGCAGCAACACCACGCCGAACGCGGCCATCGTCGAACCGAAGTTCTCGTTCATAGCCAGGTTCAGGAACGTACCGAAAATGAACAACGGCAGCAGCGGAATGACGAAGCTCTGAACCACCTTCATGATCACGTCACGCAGCTCGTTGAGCACCTCGTGCATCGTGCGGGACTTCACCGTGGTCATCGCGATACCAATCACGAACGCGAGCAGCAGCGCCGACATCACCTCAAACGGTGCAGGCATCTCCACCTCGAAGAACGGCGACAGGCCGCCCTCGGAGGGGTCGTCGATATCTGTACGCAGCTGCGTACCAGCCAGCAACGTTGGGTAGAGTGCTGAAGCCCCACCCCAGGCAATCAGGCCGGAAATGATCGTGGATCCGTAGGCGACCCCGGCCGTGATACCCAACCACTTACCCGCGCCCTTGCCCAGGCCCGCAATCGCGGGGGCGATCAGGGAGAAGATGAGGATTGGGACGAAGAATCCCAGGAAGTTCGAGAACAGGCCATTGAACGTCACGAAGACGCGCGCGAGCCAGTCAGGAAAGAAAAAACTGCACAGAAAGCCGGCGACGATCGCCACGACAATCCAGAAGAGCAGCGAGCTCAACACTTTCGATTTCATTGTTGCACCTTTAATACGAGGCGATGGACAGATCCACAGGCGAAAAACCTGTGATGGTTATGCTATACGGTATGTTGCTTGCACAGAGCCCTAATGGGCCATTTTCTGACACAAGTTCCATAAATACTATCATTGGGATACTCCTTATAGTATTCACTGTGGCACTTCTCATACCAGGCGTCCTCGCGACCGCCGGGAAGCTGCCCGGCAACGGCGTGATCGGGCTGCGTGTCCCGGAAGTTCGCAAGCACGAGTCCACATGGCGCCAAGCACACCGCGTCACCGGCCCCTTCTGGGTGCTCGCCGCAGTCGCCTTCGCCATCGGCGCCGCCTTTGCATTTATTGCATACGGGTGGATGTGGATTCTCGTCGCCGTGGCGGTCGTCGCCGGGTTCGTGAGCATCTCCGTCGGCGGCAACTTCGGGGCCCGCGCCGCCGCGCTTGTCGACGCCGCCCTGGACGCCTCAGACTCAGACTCCTCAGACGAGCCCGCCGTGGACCTCGGCGCGCTACGCAAGGCCGCCGGGAAGGCGGACGAACAGCAGTAGCCGTTTTATATTCACGCTGTACGCAGGGAGTTTGGTGGTTCCGCGTACAGCGTTCGCTCTCTCCGCTACCTTTACACCTATGACTTTCACGACTCAGAAGAACTGGTGGTGGCTCCCGAACACGGCGAGCCGCCTCTTCTAGTACGTTCTAGAGTCCCAACAACGGCCCGCCGGCTTGTAACCACAAGCACCGCGGGCCGTTTGCTTTGGCTCACACGCCCTCGGTGTACCAACACACGAAGGACGACCATGAGCACACACACCACCCGCCGCGTGAAGTACCACGCGGACGCCGCCAGCCTCTTCGCGCACCTCGGCGGCACCACGACCCGGGACACGGTACTGCTTGAATCCGCCGACATCACCACCCGCTCCGGCATCCAGTCCGTCGCGGTGCTGCGCGCTGCGGTCCGCGCGACCTGCTCAGGCAGCCGCGTACACGTCGAGCCGCTGACCGCCTTCGGGCGCACGGTGGCCGATCAACTGCGGGAGCAGCTGGGGGAGTACCACGTCGGCGAGAACGTCTACGCGTTTCCGCCTGTTGCCGCTGCTGTTGTTGCGGACGAGCGCGAGCGCCTCACCGCTACCTCCACCGTCGAGGTACTGCGCGCGCTCAGCCGCTTCGGGTTCCTCGCCGGCGGCTTCGCCTACGACTACCTCGAAACCTTCGAGGCGCTTCCGGCCGTGGCCGACGGCGCCAACACCTACCCCGACTACCAGTTCGTCCTCGCCGAAGTGCTGCTGCGCATCGACCACCAGGCACAGACCGCGACGCTCAGCGGAGTTGGGATTGACGCGCTCGCCGAGCGTATCGACGCCGCTTCGCCACCGCCATTACGTTCCTCGGCGGGGCCCGGCGGCACCCTGGTTGCTCGCGCCGACATCCCCGACGCGCAGTTCTGCGCCGACGTCGAACGCCTCAAGGAGCACATCTACAACGGGGACATCTACCAAGTCGTGCCCGCCCGCAGCTTCATCGCCGACTGCCCGGACGCGTTCGCCGCGTACCTCCAACTGCGCGCGACTAATCCTTCGCCGTACATGTTTTACCAAAGGGGCGTCGATAAGCATGGTGACTCTTTCGAGCTGTTCGGCGCCTCGCCCGAGTCCAACCTGAAGTACACCAACGCCGACCGCGAGGTGCAGCTGTACCCGATCGCGGGGACGCGGCCGCGCGGGCTCGCCGAGGACGGGACGGTCGACCACGAGCTGGACACGCGGATGGAGCTGCAGCTGCGCACCGACGCCAAAGAAGTCGCCGAGCACACCATGCTCGTGGACCTCGCGCGCAACGACGTCGCCCGCGTTGCGGAGCCCGGCACGCGGCGAGTTGCCGAGTTGCTGCAGGTAGACCGGTATTCGCGCGTCATGCACCTCGTGTCCCGGGTCACCGCGCGGCTGGCTGGGGACCTCGACGCGCTCGACGCGTACCGGGCGTGCATGAACATGGGCACGCTCACCGGGGCGCCGAAGCTGCGCGCGACCTCGCTCATCCGCTCGCTCGAGGGCGCGCGGCGCGGGTCTTACGGCGGAGCAGTCGGCTACCTGGACAGCAACGGCGACTTTGACACCTGCATCGTGATCCGTTCTGCGTACGTCACCGGCGGGAAGGCGATCGTGCAGGCAGGCGCTGGAGTCGTGCGCGACTCCAACCCGCAGTCCGAAGCCGACGAGACGCTGCACAAGGCGTACGCGGTACTCAACGCGATCGCGCTGGCCGCTGGCGCAGAACTGGAGGTCATCAAATGATTGTGCTGCTGGATAACCAGGACTCGTTCGTTTACAATTTGGTGGACGCGCTTGCTGAGTATGAGTCAGTAGTGTTTCGTAACACTGTTGATGTTAACTCAATACTGGCGCTGGATCCTTCACTGATCGTGCTTTCACCCGGGCCCGGGTACCCCGGCGACGCCGGCTGCATGCCCGAACTGATCCGCCGGGCACAGGGCAGCGTGCCGATGCTCGGCATCTGCCTCGGCTACCAGGCCCTTGTGAAACACTTCGGCGGCACCGTCCAGCCCTGCGGGCCCGTCCACGGAGTCTCGGACACCATGAGGCTGACCTCGGAAGGGCTTGCGTGCGGGCTCTTCGACGGCATGACCAGCCAGCTCAGGCGCGACGTGCCCGTAGCACGTTACCACTCGCTCGGGGCTACGGAAATGCCTGCAGGGATGCACGCTTTGGCACGCACCGGGGACATCGTCATGGCCGGCGCAACCGACGACGGCATGTCCATCGGGCTGCAGTTCCACCCCGAATCGATCCTCACACCCGCAGGCCCAACGATGCTGCGCCGGTGCGTCGACAAGCTGAAGAAAGGAAACTAACCATGGCAACCGAACGATCCCTCACCATCCTCAAGCGCTTCCTGGACAACCGGGAGCCGACACTCGAGGAAGCCATCGAGGCATTCACCCCGCTCACCGTCGGCGACTACGACGACGTCCACATCGCAGCACTCCTGGCCACGATCCGCACACGCGGCGAAACCTTCGCCGACATCGCCGGCGCGGCTCGCGCGTTCCTCGCCGCAGGCCGACCGTTCCCGGTGACGGGGGAGGGGCTGATGGACACCGCCGGCACCGGCGGCGACGGCGCGAATACCATCAACATCACCACCGCGGCGTCACTGGTCGCCGCCTCTGGCGGAGTGCCCATGATCAAGTGCGGCAACCGGTCCGTGTCCTCCAAGTCCGGCTCCGCCGACGTCCTCGAGGCCCTGAACATCCCACTCGACCTCGACCCTTCGCGCGCGGTGCGACAGTTCGAGTCCTCCAACTTCACCTTCCTCTTCGCGCCGGCGTACAACCCGGCCATCGCGCACGTGCAGCCGGTGCGCAAGGCGCTGGGCGTGTCCACGCTGTTTAACACGATGGGGCCGCTGCTCTCACCGGCGCGGCCGGAGTACCAGATCATGGGCATCGCCAACCCGGCGCAGGGACGCGTCATCGCTGAGACGATGCGCGAGCTCGGGCGGGGGCGCGCGCTCGTCGTCCACGGCGCGGGCACCGACGAGCTGGCGGTGCACGGCGAGTCGCAGGTCTGGGAGCTGGGCCGCGACGGTTCCATCACTGAGTACGTGCTTACGCCGGAGGAGCTCGGCCTTCAGCGCTGCTCGCTCGAGGACCTGCGCGGCGGCGACGGCGTGGAGAATGCCGCCGCCATCCGTGCAACCTTCGCGGGGGAGGGCCCGGCGGCGCACCGCTCGGCCGTCGCCGCCGGTGCGGGTGCCATGTTCTACCTCAACGGCACAGCGCCGACCATCGCCGACGGCGTCACCCACGCCCTCAACCTGCTTGCCGACGGCACCGTGCAAGCATGGTTGCAGCAACACGAAGAGGCTGATTACAGTGCCTAAGCAATTACCCACCGTGCTCGAGGAGATCGTGGCAAGCCGACGCGGCGATTTGGCAGCGATCCGCGAGCGTCTTGCCCACGTGGATGTCGCTGCGCTGCCGCGCTCGGAGCGCTCGCTCTACGGCAACCTGAAGCGCGAGGGCACCAGCTTCATCATGGAGTGCAAGTCCTCCTCGCCGTCCCTCGGCCTGATCCGCGCCGACTACAAGCCCGGCCAAATCGCCTCGGTGTACTCGCGCTACGCCGCCGGCATCTCCGTGCTGTGCGAGCCCTCCCGCTTCGGCGGCGACTACGACCACCTGGCCACGGTCGCCTCAAGCACGCACCTGCCCGTACTCTGCAAGGACTTCATCATCGACGAGGTCCAAGTCTACGCCGCGCGCTACTTCGGCGCCGACGCTATCCTGCTCATGCTCTCGATTCTTGACGACGCCAGCTACGCCCACCTCTCCGGCCTCGCCGAGTCGCTGGGGATGGATGTGCTCACCGAAGTGATTAGCGAGGAGGAGGCCGTGCGGGCTCGCCGGCTCGGCGCGCGGATCTTCGGCGTGAACCACCGGAACCTCCACGACCTGTCGATTGACCTAACGCGCTCCGCCCGGTTGGCGCGACTCGCTCCTGCCGAAGCGGCGGTGGTGTCGGAGTCCGGCATCCGGTCCGTGGAGACTGTGCGTCAGCTCGGCGGGCACTCGGACGGGTTCCTGGTCGGGTCGCAGCTGACCGGCCAGCCGGACATCGACCTGGCCGCCCGGAAACTGGTGTACGGGCCAAACAAGGTGTGCGGGCTGACGTCGTGGAGCGCCGCCCAGGCCGCCAAGGCGGCGGGCGCGGTCTACGGCGGGCTCATCTTCGAGGAGACGAGTCCACGCAATGTTTCACGTGAAACATCGGCGGACATCATCGCGCATGAGCCGGGCCTGCGGTACGTTGCGGTCTCGCGCCGGACGTCCGGGTACGGCGAACTGATCCAGCCGGGCATTCACGCGGTGCAGGTGCACGCTCCGTACCAGGGATCGCTCGAGGCCGAGCGCTCGCTGGTGGACCGGGTGCGCGCGGAGATAGGGGAGGGCGTCGAGCTCTGGAGGGCGGTCTCCATGAGTGAGTCATCCGGCGTGGAGGTTGCGCTGGGGATCAGAGGGGGCGTCGACAAGCTGGTGCTCGACGCGCGCGACGGCGGCTCCGGCGAGACCTTCCGCTGGGCCGACATCCCGGACGAGGTGCGCGGCGACTCGCTCCTCGCCGGCGGGCTGCACCCCGACAACCTTGCGGACGCGCTCGCCGTCGGCTGCTCCGGCGTAGACCTCAACTCGGGCGTCGAATACCCTGCTCAGGCCGGGCGTAAGGACGCGGGCGCGCTGCGGCGGGCCTTCGAGATCATCGGCAACTACCACTACCCAAGGACAGAAAATGACTGATTACACCCACGGCGGCAGCACCATCCTGCCCGCATACTACGGCGAATTCGGCGGGCAATTCGTCCCCGAATCGCTCCTGACGGCGCTTGACCAGCTCGAGCGAGCGTTTGTCGACGCCCTCGCCGACGAAACCTTCATGGCCGAATACCGCGCCCTCCTTCGCGACTACCTCGGACGCCCAACCCCGCTCACCGAATGCCGCAACCTTCCCCTCAACGGCGCGAACGCGCGCATCTTCCTCAAGCGCGAGGACCTCGTGCACGGCGGCGCACACAAGACGAACCTGGTGATCGGACAGGCGCTGCTAGCGAAGAAGATGGGGAAGACGCGGATCATTGCCGAGACCGGCGCCGGCCAGCACGGCACCGCGACCTCGCTCGCCTGCGCTTTGCTGGGTTTGGATTGCGTCATTTACATGGGCAAGACCGACATGGCGCGGCAGGAGCCAAACGTTTACCGCATGCGGCTGATGGGTGCTGAGGTAGTGGGCGTCGACTCCGGCGCCGGCACCCTGAAAGACGCCGTCAACGAAGCACTACGCGACTGGACCGCCACCTTCCACGAGTCCCACTACCTGCTCGGCACCGCGGCGGGGCCGCACCCGTTCCCCAAGATCGTCAAGGAGTTCCACCGCGTGATCTCCGCCGAGGCGAAAGCCCAGATGCTTGAGCGTACCGACGGACTGCCGGACGTCGTCTGCGCCTGCGTCGGTGGCGGCTCCAACGCCATCGGGATGTTCGCCGAGTTTATCGACGAGGAGGGCGTCGAACTCGTCGGCGTCGAACCCGGGGGAGAGGGCGTGGGCGTCGGCAAGCATGGCGCTGCCATTGCTGCCGGGACCGTCGGCATCCTGCACGGGACGCGCTCCTACCTGATACGCGACAGCGACGGCCAGGTCGCTGAGTCTTACTCAATATCCGCCGGCCTGGACTACCCCGCGGTCGGACCCGAGCACGCACACCTTGCCAAGACGGGCCGAGCGAAGTACGTTCCCGTCACCGACGAATCCGCCCTGCGTGCGTTCCAGTTGCTGTCACGGCACGAGGGCATCATCCCGGCGCTCGAGTCCTCGCATGCGTTGGCGTACGCGCTGCAACGCGCGGCGTCCCACCCGGCTGACGCGGAGCCCCTCACAATCCTCGTTTCCCTTTCGGGCCGCGGCGACAAAGATGTCGCTCACGTCCGTAGAACACTCGCCGAACACCCGGAATGGGTTGAAAATGTGCGAAAGGAGACCAACTAACATGTCCACCCCTGCAACGTCACGTTACGAAAGACTCTTCGCCTCCCTACAGGAGAGGGGAGAGGGGGCCTTCGTCCCATTCATCATGCTTTCCGACCCCAACCCCGACGACGCCCTCCAAATCATCGACGCCGCCGTCACCGCCGGAGCCGACGCCCTCGAACTCGGCGTCCCGTTCTCCGACCCCGTCGCCGACGGCCCCGCCATCCAGGCGGCACACGTGCGGGCACTCGATGGCGGAGCGACCGTCGAAAAGGCACTGGCACAAGTTCGGACGATCCGCGAGCGATACCCCGAGCTGCCGATCGGCATGCTGATCTACGCCAACGTCGCCTACGTGCGCGGTCTTTCCTCGTTCTACGAGGCGTTCCGAGAGGCCGGCGCGGACAGCGTGCTACTCCCGGACGTTCCTGTGCGCGAATCGGCGCCGTTCAGCGAAGCTGCTCTTGCCGCGGGTGTCGACCCGATCTACATCGCCCCTGCCAAAGCCAGCCCGCAGACTTTGGAGGGCGTCGCCGCCCAGTCCCGCGGGTACATCTACGCCATCTCCCGCGACGGCGTGACCGGCGCCGACAAGGAAGCCTCCGTCGACGGCCTTCGCGAGGTAGTGGACAACGTGCAAGCATACGGCGGCGCCCCGGTGCTGCTCGGGTTCGGGATCTCCACACCGCAGCACGTCGCGGACGCAATCGCAGCCGGGGCAGCAGGCGCCATCACCGGCTCCGCGATTGCGAACATCGTGGCTAAATACACCGAACACACGCACCCGAATCCCGCGCACATCACGGACATCGACGCGCTGACCGCCGAACTGTCCTCCTACGTCGCGGCAATGAAACAGGCTACTATCAGGTCATGACTTGTTCACGACGCATGTTCCTCCTCGGCACCGCCACCACCTTCGCCGGCGCGTTCCTCGCCGCCTGCGGATCGGAACCAACCGCCGAGGTAGCCAAAACCCAAGTACCCGTCGGCAGCGCCGTCATCGTCGACGGCTTCATCATCGCCCAACCGACCGCCGGTGAGTACGTCGCCTACTCCCAAACCTGCCCCCACCAGGGCCAGAAGATCACCAAGGTCGATGGGGACACTGTTCGCTGCACCGGCCACGGCTCCGTCTTCAGCATTATCGACGGCTCCGCAGTCTCCGGCCCAACGCAGAATCCACTGACCCCAGCGCAGCTGACAGAACAGGGTGAGACGCTGAACGCGTCGATGTAAAACTGCTGCTTTCTCGGCCTGCCTGGCGTGGTCTGCGTGGCTATCATGTGTGCATGCCAGGTTTTCTTCGCCGTACTGACCCCTTGCTCCTCGGCATCATCCTCGCCGCGGTACTCGCGTTCATTACGCCCGCCCGAGGCTCCTTTGCCGAGGGCTTTTCCATTGCTGTCAAACTTGCAATCGGTTTGCTGTTTTTCCTCTATGGTGCACGTCTTTCCACCCGCGAGGCGCTGCAAGGTTTGACGAACTGGCGCCTGCATTCAATCATCCTTGCCTTCACGTTCATCGCATATCCTTTGATCGGCCTGGCCATGCGCCCCATAACCGCTTTCATTTCCGACCCGGTGTACCAGGGGATCCTCTACCTTTGCCTGGTGCCGTCGACCGTCCAGTCCTCAGTTGCACTGACGGGCATCGCGCGCGGCAATGTGCCGGGGGCGGTGGTGGCGGCGAGCCTGTCGTCGATAGTTGGTGTCGTAGCGACGCCCGCCCTCGTTATGGTCCTGATGGGTGCCGACAGTGGCATTCATATTGATGCATCTGTGTTCCGGAATGTTGCATTACAGTTGCTCCTTCCTTTCGTGCTGGGTCAGGTCGCTCGGGCAGTGGTGCCTGGTGTTGCTGGCTTCGCTGCGCGGAAAGCTACCAAGCTTGTTGACCGCGGGTCCATTTGGATGGTCGTGTACTCGGCATTCTCAGCCGGTGTTGTTTCTGGCGTGTGGTCGAATGTTTCTGCGCTCGAGTTGGTCTTCCTCTCTGCGTTCGCTCTGGTTCTGGTTTGCGTCATGCTGTGGGTGACGCGGGTTGTCCCGGAGGCCTTGAGGTTCTCGAGGGCGGACACGGTAGCCATCCAGATGTGCGGGACGCAGAAGTCTTTGGCGGCGGGGCTGCCGATGGCGTCGGTTATTTTTGGTGGCTCGCAGCTCGGTGTGCTGATCGTGCCGTTGATGATCTACCATCTGATTCAGTTGATGACGTGCTCCGCGTACGTCTCGCGCCTTGCCCAAACCACAGCTTCGAAGGAATAGTTTCACGTGAAACATTACGTCCGGATTCATTACAGCGCTCCAGATCTTGGGGGAGAGCTTCTCAACATCGCAGAACTTGAGGAGTTGAACCCTCGTGAATGCACGATGGTCAGGATGATCGAGCTGGATCCGAGCGAGACCATTACTGGCATTTATGCCGACGGCAAAGTGGTTGGTCAGGCGAATGAGCCGATGTCTATCGTTCCACACCCAGACCTGTACGCACAGTTCGAGGGCATTTCTGCGACAGCCATTGCGGTAGAGGAGTTCGAGGCGCTGTGGGCTGAGGCTTGTAGTCTGCTGGGGCATGCTTAAACCTTGGGTGTGTCCCAATCCCACGTCGGTGCGGCTTCATCCGCAAACGAATCCACACCCCACCCATCCAACTCAATCTCGGCAGCATCATCGCGATACCCCACCCGGCCAGGCTCACACACCCACTGC